>NZ_FOKE01000020.1 GCF_900112065.1 Cohnella sp. OV330 | reverse complement strand
GGCGCGGCCCCGAATCCCGGGAAGCCGCGCCGTTACTGGATTGTTTATGGTGCTGATGAAGGGATTCGAACCCCCGACCTACGCATTACGAATGCGTTGCTCTACCAGCTGAGCTACATCAGCGAACACTTTTACAGAATACCGAATTCGCCCCCCAGAGTCAAGCCTTTTTTCATTTTTTTTTGATATTCCTTCATGGGGGTTCGATAAGGACGGAAAGTGCCTTATAATGAGGCCAAAGGAGTGAACGCGGGTGTATAGGATTCTGATCGCCGACGACCAGACGCTTATGCGGGACGGTCTGCAGACGATAATACAGCTCGAAGACGACATGGAGGTCGTCGGGACCGCCGAGAACGGGGAGGATGCGTGCGCGCTCGCGATTCGGCACAAGCCGGACTTGGTGCTCATGGACATCCGCATGCCCGTGATGAACGGCATCGAGGCGGTCAAAAAGCTCCGGCAGGACGCCCCTGGCGTCAGAGTGCTCATGCTGACCACGTTCGACGAGGACGATTATATTATCGAAGCGCTCGCGAGCGGCGCCGTCGGGTTTCTGCTCAAGGACATCCAGAGCGACAAGCTGCTTCAGGCGATCCGGGACGCCGCCCGCGGCGAGATGATGCTGCCCGCCGGCATCGCGGCCAAGCTGGCTGCCCGCCTCGCCTCTCCGCATGCAGGCAAGCCGACGGGCTTGCGCGCGCGCGGCCGGACCGACGGCCTTAAGTTCACGGACCGCGAGCTCAGCATCATCGCGCTGATGGTCGAGGGCCGAACGAACAGGGAGATCGCCGGCCAGCTGTTCATGAGCGAAGGCACCGTTAAAAATTACGTAAGTACCATCTACGACAAAATCGGGACGAACGATCGCACGCAGGCGGTCATTTGGCTGAAGGAGATGGCGGGCGGCTGAGCGCAATCGCGCTGCGGCAGCCCCGCATTCGTTCAAGAAAGGACATCCAACATCATGAACGCGAATGTTCCAAGTTTTGCCCCCTGCCGCTCGGCTCGGGGGCTCGTCGCGCTGATCACCGCGCTTGCGGGCGGTACCCTGATGCATCTGTTAGGGTGGCCGCTGCCTTGGTTACTCGGTCCGATGATCGGCGTATTGATCGGTTCTTCGATATGGAAAGGCAAGTATCACTGGCCGAGCCCCGTGCGTAACGCGGGCATGATCGCCGTCGGCTATACGATCGGCCTGTCGCTCACCGGCGCCGCGCTGCGGGAGATGGGCGCGCAGCTGCCTACGATGCTATTGATGACCGCGCTGCTGCTCCTGCTGTGCGCGACGCTCGCCGCCGTCGTCGCCAAGCTGGGCGGCATCCCCTATCTCACCGCGCTGATGGGTAGCATACCGGGCGGACTGACGCAGGTTCTCATTTTGGCGGAGGAAACGAAAGGCGTCAACCTGACCGTCGTCACGATCATCCAGGTCGTACGTCTGATGCTGATCGTGATCTGCATTCCGCTGCTAATCTTTAGCCCTATATTCGGGTATCATGTCGGCGAAGCCGTGAAGGCGGCCGCCACTTCGACGGGGCACGCCGACTGGGCCGGGCTCTGGCCGGCGCTTCCGATTTACGCTGTCGCGTGCACGCTATTTGCGATTTTGGGCAATAAAATCCGCTTCCCCACGGCTTTCTTGCTCGCTCCCGCGCTCGGTGCGGCACTGCTCCAAGCGTCCGGCCTGCACGGCCCGGCGCTGCCGGCGCCGATCATCGATGCGGCGCAGCTTGCCATCGGGACCTACGTCGGCTTGCTGTTAAAGCCCGCCCAGCTCGAACGCAAGCTGCGTACCCTCTCGCTCGCGGCGTTAAGCGGCATCGGTTTGCTCGTCTGCGCGATCGGCTTAAGCTTCCTGCTGACCAAGATTCATCCGCTGTCGCTGCCTACGGCCTTGCTCAGCCTTGCGCCCGGCGGCATGGATCAGATGGGCTTGGTCGCTCACGAGATCGGCGCAGACCTGTCGACCGTGGCGGGGTACCAGCTGTTCCGAACCTTCTTCATCTTCTTCGCCGTGCCGCCGCTGCTAAGATGGATCATCCGCCTTGCCTCCCGGCGCGTGGCGGGCGAGGAGCCAGAAAAAGAGGCGTCTTAAAGCAACGACGCCAACTTGGTACTGTCCGGCGACAGCACCCGCTTTTCCGGCTCCCGCTCCGTCCGATCCATCGATCCGATCGGGCCATATGTGCTTTTCCACGGCAGCACTTTGCGTCTCACCAGCTCACTCCGGCTGGATGTGCTTTCCCACGGCAACACTTGGCGTCTCGCCAGCCCTCTCCGGCGGGATGTGCTATCCCTCGACAGTACTTTGCGATTCATCGGTCCGATCCGGCCAAATGCGCTTTCCATCGAAAGCACTTTGCCGCCGGCCGATCCGCTCCTGTCGGATGTGCTGCTCCGCGACAGCACCCTACCTCCCTCCCCCGCTCCCGCAATCTCCGGCTGGAAACCATCCCGCCTTTACTCCACTCCTGAAGTTTGATATGCTAATAAAACAGAACAAATGTTCCCTTTTATTTTACACTTCTTCGGAGGAGGTCCCCAGGATGAATCCGACTCAATATTTGCCTATGCGGGCCAAGACGATCCTGAACGCAGTAAACGCATCGTCGATGCCCTTCGACTGGTCCATTAATCCGTACCGGGGCTGCCAGCACGGATGCAGCTTCTGCTATGCACGCAGCACGCACGCATATCTGGGCGAGGCAGCTGACGACACGTTTCAGCATCGAATTTTCTATAAGGACGATGCGCCGGCCATATTGCGCGCCCAGCTGCAGCGCATGCGCGCGCGGGGCAAGCTCCCTTCGCACGTGGCGATCGGCACCGCGACGGACCCGTACCAGCAGCTCGAGGCCAAGGCCAAGCTGACGCGCGGCTGCCTGGAGACGCTCGCCGAATTCGGAGTAGGCGTCAGCATCACCACCCGCTCGCCGCTCGTGCTGCGGGATCTCGACCTGCTGCGCTCGCTGCCTGGCGCCTCGGTGAATATTAGCCTCCATACGCTGGACGCCCGGATCTGGCGGACGTTCGAGCCATCGACGCCTTCGCCCGCGCGGCGGCTCGAATGCGCGCGCACGCTGACCGAGGCCGGCATTCGCGTGCATGCCTTCGCCGCGCCGATCCTGCCGCTGCTCACCGACGGCGAAGCCGACACCGAGGCGCTCGTCGAAGCGCTCGCGAACGCCGGCATTCGCCACATGATGTCGTCGTTCCTTCGGTTGTCGACGCCGGAGGTCAAGAGCTGGTTTTTCTCGGTGCTGCGTGCAGCCTACCCCGAACTCGCCGAAGCCTACGGCAAGCTTTACTGGCATTCTGCGCGACTCCCGGACAGCTACCGCCGGCCGGTCTACGCCCGAATCGCAGCGCAGATGAAGCGCTATGGGCTTTCCGAGATCGGCGCCATGGAGATACCGAAGGGCGATGCCGCTTATGCCTTGGGTTCAGCACCTGCCAGCGCTCATGCTGCTTCGCCCACCAGCCCGACGGTCGAATCGCCGTTTTCAAGCGACGCCGGCGCTTCGCCGTGCCAGCCCGTGCAGTTGGCGCTTTTCTAACGACATCCGCCGCACTTCTTCAATATCCGCCGCCCCCTCGTACATCTATGCCCGGCACCCCCTTCTCCCCCCGCGCATAAGCTGTGATGACAATCGCCTAGCGCAGCCAAAGGGGAATGAAAATGAACGTACAGACCTTGATGCTCCCGATCTCGATCGAGCGGACCGAGAAGCCTCCGCTAAAGCTCAGTACGCCCGTCATCACGGGCGGCACGGGCGAGGAGGCCCGCAAGACCATGAACGAAGCGATCAAGCGCGAAGAGGCGTCGCTGATGTCGATCCAAGGCTATCCATCCCCCGACGTGCAGGAGATGGACGGCACGTTCGAGGTGAAGACGAACCAGCGCGGCGTTCTTAGCCTGTCCCTGCTTAACTATGTGTTCACAGGCGGCGCGCACGGCAATACGATCCAGAAGTCGCTGACCTTCGACGCGGACACGGGCCGCTCTTACAAGCTTAACGACCTGTTTAAGAAGGGCGCCGATTACGAAAAGAAGCTCAATGCGCTCATCGAGGCCCAGATCAAGGCGCGGAAGCTCCCGTTGCTGTCCTCCTATCCCGGCATCGCGCCGGACCAGGATTACTACATCGCGGACAAAGCGCTCGTCATTTACTTCCAGCTCTACGATCTGGTCCCTTACGCGTGGGGTTTTCCCTACTTCCCGATTTCCGTATACGCCATTCAGGACATCATCGACGAGGACGGACCGCTCGGCGCGATGATGTATTGAGGCCGGCCGGCACGACATCCGACCGCGAAAAAAGGAAGGCCGCCTTCGCCGCGGAATGCGGTTCGGCAGCCTTCCTTTATGCTTTTTCCGGCCATGCTTTTGAGGTCCTGCTTTTTCCGGCCGTGCTTTTCCGACCATGTTTTTTCCGGCCATCCTTTACCACGCTCAAGCCGGCCCAAACTTCACGAGGCTTCAACGCGCCATCGCTTTTACCATTTGCTCGGATCGATGTCCTTCGACGTCAGCCCCGCCCAGACGTTCGGCACGTCTACCGACGCCGGGTCGTTGAATACCAGGAACGCCGTCGGCAAGTAACGCCCGCCTTCGCCCTTGGACGACGGCTTATTCACGAGCTCGCCGCCTTCCTTGACCAGCACGGTGGACGAGCCGCCGTCGAGGTTGGCCGCGATGACCGCCCCGTGCTCCAGCATGATCTGCTGGCAATCGTACAAGTCCGCGCCGATGCTGTAGCCGATCTGCCTGCCGTCGATGATGAGGAACAGAATCTTGCCGTCCGCCCGCTGGCCCATGACCGTCCGCGGCGCGATCCCCCAGCCGTTCGCGTGGTTTTTGATCAGCCCTTTGCCGTTGACGATGATACGCGGCTCGAAGCTCACCGCTTCGGAGATGCCGAGATCCATCAATTCTTTGATCGAATAATGCCCTGCGATCATTTTGCCGTTGTTGTCGAGCCCTACGATCTGCGTGCTGCTGTTCTTGCCGAGCCCGTTGTAATAGATCTTGCCCTGCGTGATGACGAGGCCGATCGGCTGGAAGCCGTTGCCCTGCCAGTTCGGATCCGCGAAGCCGCCGGCATTGACGCCCGCGATCGCGCCGGTCCGCTTGACCATGCTCGGCACCTTCTCGCCTTTGCCCGCCTTCTCCGGCACGACGAGCCGAATCTTGGTCGGATCCGATACGGTCAGCAAGTAGCCGTGATAGCCCTTGCCGTCCACTTCTTCGATCGACGTGAGCGGCTCCGAAGCCGTCGTCTCGTCTTCGTGCGGCGCGTCCGCGGGAAGCGCGATCTCATGGGTATCCTTTTCTTCCCCCATGTCTTTAAACTGCTCGGCATAAGCGGCCACCCGGGCTTCGAGCCCTTCTTTGCCGATCAGGTACTTCGCGTAATCGCGATGCTGCGTCGTGATGATCGCATCCGCCAGTCGGTAGCGAACCGAAGTGCCCGAAGGCGTCACGAAAAACCAAACGGCAAACGCCAGCGCGAGAATGACCATCGTCCAAAAAAACGCGACGAAACGCCGCCAGGCTTTATTTTTCTTGCGGCGCTGGCCTGAAGCCGCCCGCGCAGACTTGTTGGCATAAACCTCCGCCCGAGTTCGCCCGCCAGGGGCACCTTCGGGTGACGACAAATGAGGATTGGGAATGATGACACGCTCCTGTCTGTTGTCAAAACTAACGAATTAGACGATTTGTCAGCGCAGAGAGTTGCATTTCCCGTCAAATTGGGTATGCAGCATGACCCTCCCGCCGGCATCCGACATCATTGCCCAGGAAATGACAGCTTAAATTGTCGTTCAACCTTCGCATTTGCCGTCATATTCGGTTACCATAAGGCGAACGAACTTGTTATAATGGACCGAAAGCCGCCATGCAGGACCACTGCGGCACATCGGATCGGAGGCCTGCTCAATGAGCGAGAACACGAAAACGAAAGCCTACGGAATAACAAACCGTACCGATACATATGTCGTCTACGAACTGACCGACAGCGCGACGGATTCCAAAGTGACCGTATGCCCGCAGCGCGGGGGCATCGTCCTCGGCTGCCGCCTGAACGGCGAGGAGCTGCTCTATCTCGACCGAGACACCTTCATTGACCCGGCTGCGAACATTCGGGGCGGGATTCCCGTGCTGTTCCCCATCTGCGGCCAGCTTCAAGGCGGAGCCTACGAGTGGGAAGGACAAACCTACCGCATGCGAAACCACGGGGTTGCCCGCACGGCCGCCTGGGAAGTCGTGAATGCGTACGCGGACGAAGACGAAGCCGCGCTGACGCTCGAGCTTCACAGCAACGAGGAGACGCTCGCATCGTATCCTTTCGAGTTCGAACTTCATTTCACTTATCGTCTTAAGGCGGGCAAGCTCTACATCGAGCAGTCCTACAACAACCTGTCCGAGCGGGACATGCCGGTACAGGCCGGGTTCCATCCTTATTTTATATCGGCTGACAAGCAGCTCACCTACATATCCGATGCAACCAAGGTGCTCGACTACAACGACGGTCAAGTCAAGCCATTCGAAGGTACGTTCGACCTCGGCAGCCTGGTCGAATCGGTCGCGCTCCTCGATCCGAAGACGCCCGAGATCTCCTTTCCGTCGCCGTCCGGCCGCAAGATCAAGCTGAGCTACAGCGACGTATTCGGCGTGGTCGTGCTCTGGTCCGTCGAAGGCAAGCCCTTCGTCTGCGTCGAGCCTTGGACCGCGTTGAACGAGGCGTTGAACCGCAAAGAAGGCCTCATCCTCGTGCCGCCCGGCGACAGCCTGGACGCCGACTTCACGATCGAGACCGAAGCCTGATCATCCGAAACCCGCGAGCCTGAGCCCGCAACGAAAAGCGGCCTGACGCGCCTCGCCATCCGAAGGGATGACGATGACGGCAGGCCGCTTTTTTATGGTTCGAGCTTGAGCATGGCGCCCGCCGCCTCAAGACGGGCGCGCCATGCCGGCAGGCAAAGCGCCTTGAGGTACGCGTACAGGCTGCGCGCGAGGATGCGATCGGGGATCGGCTGGCCGATCTCTTCGATCAATCTGCCCGCCGCCTCGAGAAGATCGGATCGGCGTTCGGGCTCGAGCTCCTCCGGACCGCTTTGTTCGACGGTACGGACGAATTCGAGCAGCGCGGCGCCGTACTCGCCGTCCAGACCGCGCTTCGTCTCCTCGTCGTCCATGAGCGGCGCGGAGCCTCTTCCGACAAACCCGGCCATCACGTCGTCGAGCCGTTCCAGCAGATAGTCCCCGACCCGCTCGCCTTTCATTTTCCGCTTATCCAGCAGACAGGTGTGCATGACCTCGTTCAGCATGCCGCTGAGCAGGTGCGCGCCGTCTTGGCCGTATGCGGCGACGGCTTCGCCGTAGATCGCCACGATATACTGACGCTTCCACATCAGCAGCCGATTGCGCAGCTCGTGAAGCAGCTTGGACTTCTGCTCCTGCCCGATATTGACCTGCGGCTCCTGCATCAGCATCATGAGGAACTCCCAATTGTTCTGGAAGTAATCGAAGTGCCGGACGAGCTGCAGTCTGAACTGCTCGCGCGGGCCGAGCTGCCGCTCATCCGGCAGCACGGCGAGCTCTGCCATCATCCGCTCGACGAAGTGCCAGATGACGGCCAGCAGCAGCTCTTCCTTGCCCTTGAAGTAAAAGTAAATCGACCCCTTCGCCATCCCGAGCTCGTCGACGATCTCCTGGATGGACGTCGCGTGGAATCCCTTCCGCGCAAAGCAGCGCATGGCCGCCTCGATAATCTGATGCTTGCGTGCGCTCATATCGAACCCTCCCTTGCGGAAGAAGCTTGCTTCAACCTTAAACGCTCGGCTTGGACTTGCGGCTCAGCTTCGCGCGCAGCTTCATCAGCGTCTCGTAGGCGATCGGCACGATCAGCAGCGTGAGCAGCGTGGAGCTGACCAGACCGCCGATGACGGTGACGCCGAGTCCCTTGGAAATGATGCCCGCGCTCTCGAAGCCGAACGCCAGCGGCAGCAGCGCGCCGATCGTGGCTAGCGCCGTCATGAGGATCGGTCGCAGACGCGTGCCCGCCGCCTCCAGGATGGCTTCCCGCGTGGAGAGGCCTTCTTGCTCCTTGTGAATGACCCGGTCGATCAGGACGATCGCATTGGTGACGACGATGCCGATCAGCATGAGCGCGCCCATGAGCGCGGATACGCTGAGCGTCTCGCCGGTCAGCCACAGCGCGACCAGGCCGCCGATGATGGCGAACGGCAGCGAGAACATGATCGCGAACGGCGCCAGACCGCCGCCGAACGTAAGCACGAGCACCAGGTAAACGATCGCGATCGCCGCGGCCATGGCCAGGCCGAGCTGCGTGAATGTCTCGTTGATCTGCTCCGTGACGCCGCCGTAGCTAATATCGACGCCTTCAGGCAGCTTCAGCTCGTCGACCTTGTCTTGCAGGTCGGACGAAGCTTTGGCGACGTTGGACGCCGTGATCTCGGCGCTTACCGTCGCGACCAGACGCCCGTTCTCCCGCGCGATCGAATTCGGCGCCGTGCCTTCCTGGACGTCGACGACGTCCTTGATCGGCACCTGAGTGCCGAGCGGGGATTGCAGCTTGACGTTGCCGATATCCTCGATGCCGCCGTAGGTCGCCGTTTCCTTTTCCACGAAGACGTCGTACTTCTTGCCGTCCTCCTGGATCCGGGCGAGCGCCTGGGATTGCTGCTGCGGCATGAGCGCCATCGCGACTTGGCCGGCCGTCAGGCCGTATTGGCTCAGCTTCTGCTGATTCGCCGCCAACGTATACTGCTCGTACGTCTTGGACAAGCTCGTATCGACCTTCTTGAAGTTGCTGTCCTTGTTCATCAGCTCGGCGACTTGATTCGCAGCCGTACCGACAGCCGTCAGGTCGTCGCCGTAGATGCTCATGCTGAACGTGCTGCCGCCGACGCCGCCGGAGAAGTCCATCTCGGACCAAGTGCCCTCCGGTACGAGCTTCTGCAGGTCGGTCACGAGCTTTTCTTTTTTGTCGGCGAAGTGCTTCGTCTCGTTCTTGAACTGCAGGTAGAACAGTCCGCCCTTGGAAGGGCCCGGCGACAGCGGGTTGCTGCCTCCGATCGAGTACTGCATATTCGTGATGTCCGAATCCTTGAGCAGCGCCTCTTCGACCTTAAGCGCGCGCGCCTCGACGTCGGACAGCAGTGCGCCCGGTTCCGGCGAGTAAGTGATCATCGTATACTTCTCTTCCTCTTCGGGGAGGAAGCTCGCGCCGATGACCGGGATCAGGAACAGGCTCGCGACGAGGATGACGACCGAGATGACGACCGTGATCACCTTGTGACGGAGCGCGGCGGACAGAATCCGGCGGTAGCCCAGCGCCATCTTGCCCGGCTTGTCCTCGTGGTCATGCCCTTTGCCCGGCTTCACGCCGTTCTTGAACAAGGTGTGCGCCAGCATCGGCACGACGGTGATCGCCACGAGCAGCGAGGCGAGCAGGGCGAACACGATCGTGAGCGCGAAAGGCAGGAACAGCTGACCGACCATTCCGCTGACGGTTCCGAGCGGCAGGAAGACGGCGATCGTGACGATCGTCGACGACATAATCGGCATGAACATCTCGCGCGTCGCTTCCAGCACGAGTTCCTTGCCTCTCAGTTTTTCGCCCGTAAGCGACATGCGCCGGTATATATTTTCTATGACGACGATCGAGTCGTCCACGACCCGGCCGATCGCGACCGTCATCGCGCCCAGCGTCATGATGTTAAGCGTGATGTCGAACTGCTTGAGCAGCAGCACGCCGATGATGAGCGACAGCGGGATCGACAGAATGGAGATCAGCGTGGTGCGGATGTTGCGCAGGAAAAGCAGGATGATGATGACCGCGAAAAGCGCGCCGAACAGCGCCTTGCTCAGCATCGTCTCGACCGACTTTTCGATCGGCTTGCCCTGGTCGAGCAGCGTCGTCAGCGACAATTCCGGATGGTCGGCCTTCAGTTCTTCGGCCTTGTCCTTGACGGCGTTGACGACATCGACCGTGTTGGCGTCGTTCGACTTGACGATCTGGATGCCGATGGAGTCCTTGCCGTTGGTGCGGGACACCGATTCGGATTGGGATACGAGCTCTACGGTAGCCAGCTCGCTCAGCTTGACGGTCGGAATGCCCGTCGCTGCGCCGCCGGCCGCGTTACCGGTGCCAGCTGCACCGTTCGCACCCGTGCCGCCCGGAGCTCCGCCGCCTTGACCGGCTTGGCCTGCGCCCATTGCGCCTGCGCCCGCCGAAGCGGGCACCGCCGGGATCGCGAGGTTCTTCAGGTCGTCCAGCGTGACGACGCCTCCGTCCACGAGGATCGACTTTTCCGACTTGCCCATCGTGAAAATGCCGAGCGGCACTTCGACGGCGGACGCTTGGATCATTTGCTCGACCGACGCTTCGGTCATGCCGTATTGCGCGAGCTTGGCTTGATCGAAAGCCAGCTTGACCTCTTTGACCGATTGGCCCGAGATCTGCACGGAAGCCACGCCCGCGATATCCTCGAGCGCAGGTTGCACGACGTCGCTCACCGTCTTGGTCAAGTCTTCCAGGCTGCCTTCGCCCGACGCGCTAAGCGACATGACCGGGAACGTATTGATCGAGAACTTGGAAATCGTAGGCGTCTGCGCGCCTTCGGGCAGCTTCGTCGCCGCGATCGCTTCGCGGACGTCGCTCATCGCCTTGTCCATATTTTGGCCGAAGTCGAATTCCAGATTGATGTTGGATACGTTCGACATCGACGTCGACGTCACGTTCTTAACGTTTTCGACGCTCTGCAGGCGCTGCTCCAGCGGCTCCGTCACTTGCTCGATGACGCCCTGCGGGGCAGCGCCCGGCATGACCGTCGTGACGCTCAAATACGGAAACGACAAGTTAGGCAGACTTTCCTGCTTCATGTTCAGACCCGAATACAAACCGGCCACGAGGACGATAATGGTAATCATCCAGACGGCGAATTTGTTTTTCAACGAAAATCCGATGATGCTCCTCATGCACTCCGCTCCTTTGATCTCTTTATCCGCTCAGACACCGCATGCCCTCATTCCCGCAACGCTGCATCCGCGCGCTTCTGTTGCCATCCTATCGAACGAGCGTTCAAATGTCAATTCACGCGAGCGAGCAACGTTATTCTTACTTTCCCCAAAAGTGAAGCAGTTCGCGTTCAAATCCATTCGAACGATCGTTCAAGTCGATGGCCGCCACCTTTGTATACGCCGCCTTCGGCTATGCCGTTTCAGATTTAGAGTTATGGGGTAAAGATGCGACCTTGCCTTGCCCGCTGGACAAAAAGACGCGCTCCGCCGGCTGCCGATGCCGGAAAAGCGCGTCCTCACTTATGCGATATGTCATTGTCGACGGTCAAACCGGCATTGCCCTGCCCGTATAATCGACGAACCAAGTCTCGGCCGGCACTTCGGTCGTACCCTCGATGAGGTCGATGATGCCTAGCGCGCTCTCCGCCGGCGACAGCGGCGCCGACTGCCCGCCCATGTCCGTGCGCATCCAGCCGGGGTGAACGGCGAGCGCTCGGATACCTCGCGGCTTCAGCTCTTCGTTCAACTGCTTCGTGAACATCGACAGCGCGATCTTGGACAGCGCGTACGGATAATCGCCGCCGTACGCCCCCGCGAAGCTGCCTGCGTCGGAGGCGACGTGCACGACGAGCTCCGCGCCCGACATGCTCTCCCGCATGAGCGGCGTCAGATGCTTGGCCACGATCAAAGGACCGTAAAGATTCACCTCGAACGTACGCTTCAGATCGTCCATCTCCAGCGAGGCGATGCCGCCGCTTCGGCCGAGCAGGATGCCCGCGTTGTTCACGAGCGCATCCAGGACGAAGCCTTCGTCCCGCAGCTTCGCGGCGAGCGCGCGCGCCTGCGACTCGTCCGCTACGTCGAGCGCCTCGATGCGCACCAAGCCCGGGTAGCGGTCCGCGAGCTGCGCAAGCCCTTCTCCCGCGCGGCCGGCGTCGCGCACGCAGGCCGCCACCGCATGGCCGCGGGCCGCCGCGAGCTTGGCGAGCTCGTATCCGAGGCCGCGCGCAGCTCCTGTGATGAGCAGGTTCATCGGTCGTTCTCCAACAGCTCGACCAGCAGCTTCAGCTCGGACGACGTATCCATATAGGCGTATCGCCCGCCCGTATACTCGCCCTTCTGCAGCAGCTTGTGGCCGTGGCGGCCGAGCAGCTCGATTTTTTGCTGCATGCCTTCGATGACGAAGGCGATATGGTGGAAGCCCTCGCCGTCGCGCTCGAGCGACTCGCGCCAGGTGCTCGGGTGTTCGTCGGGTTCGATGAGCTCGAGCTGAAGCGAGCCCATGTCGAAAAACGCCAGCTTCGCCCGCGCCTGCGAAGGCTGTCCGCCGTATTCGGTGCGCGCGACCTCTGGCGCATCCGTCCAGAACCAGGCGGGCTTGTCGACGCCGAAGAAGCCGGCGTACGCTTGCGAGGTTTTCTCGATGTCGCGGACGACCAGACCGATTTGCGTAATCGTTTTGTTGCCCAGCAAGTTTTTCTCCACGTTCATTCGCTCCTCTGTCGCTTGTTTTCTGCCGCTTAATTGCTGTCGCTTATTGGCCGATCGGACGGCAGGACTCCCGCCGAATAAGCTTGGATCTAGACATATAACGAATCGCCGTGCCTTCGGCGCCTTCGATATGGCCGATCACGTAGTCCGTCAGGCTGCTCATCATCTCGCCGAAATCGATCGCCACCGTCGTCAAGGCCGGCTTGTACCTGGCGCTCAGCGCGTGGTCGTCGAAGCCGATGACCGACATATCCGCCGGCACCGACAGGCCCGCCTCCTGAAAGGCGCGGATCGCGCCGAACGCCACGCTGTCGTTGGCCATGATCATCGCCGTGGGCAGCCGCTTCTCTTCTTCCAGCAGCTTGCGCGCCGACTGGTAGCCTGCCTCTTCATGGAAGGATCCCGGCCGCACCCAAGGCTCGTGCACCGCCAAGCCGTGCTCGCGCATCGCGTCCAGGAAGCCGTTGTACTTGTCGACGCCGGAGTAGCGGTTCATGTCGCCGTTCACGATGCCGATGTCGCGATGTCCGAGCTCGCTGAGATAGCCCACCGCCAGACTCATGCCATAGGCATTGTCGAAGTTGGCGACGATCCGGTTGCCTTCGTTCCTGTCCGGCAAGTGCTGGTCCACGACGCCGATCGCGAAGCCTTCCCCGATCAGCTCCTCGATGAGGGGCTCCTCGTTGGCCGCGCCGATGAAGATGCCCCCGTCCACCCGCCGCTGGTAAAAAGCGTCCTTGACGCCCCGCACGTTGTCCGCGTCCGACGTGTTGCGGATAATATAGGTCAGCACGTAGTAACCGCGCGCGGACGCATGCTCGACGACGCTCGCCAGCAGCAGGTTCGTGAGCATATCGCCGGAAACGCGGCCGGCTTCGATGACGAACAGGCCGATCGTCCTCGTGCCCTTGCCGGCAAGCACCTGCGCCGACAGGTTCGGCACGTAGTTATAGGCGTCGATCACTTCCATGACCTTCCTGCGCGTCTCGGGCGGCACGTTGGCGTAATTGTTGATGACGCGGCTGACCGTGCTCCGGGACACGCCGGCGAGCCTTGCGATCTCGACCGAGTTGATTTCTGTTTTCTTCATGTATAGCCACCCTTTTGAATGCGAATCCGGGCTGTAAACACGTGTTTACAATGTTATTCTAACGAATCTGCGATTCGCGGTCAATCCCCGGCCTGGCATTCGACATTGACAATATATATTGCCTTCATGTATTATAATATATTAGACAAGTGTTAACCCTCTTATTTTTCCTCTCAATAGGGGTCGACCCCCTCCCGTTCCCCCACATCATTCCTTTTTACCAAGGCTGCTGGAAGGACACGAATTCAAGACTGGCGCGGTCATTGGAGCCGCAAGAACGACTGAGAGGCAGGGCTTTCGTTGCTTTCGTGCATGTGATTTACAGGAAAAATTGCGCGGTTTCGCTTGTATGGCTAGTTCAATAGCATCGCATTAAAAATCAGACCCCCGCAGGTACCCTGCGGGGGTCGTCCAATTGTGCCGGAATCTGTCCGCGCGCGAACGCGGACAGACTTGCATTAGCCGACGATCATGTGCATCTCGGCGCCGGCTTCCCCTTCGGGCAGCGGGTTTTTCGGCTTGGAAAGCAGTACGCCGAGCACGAGTCCCACGACGGCGACGCCCGTCAGCACGAGGAACGTAAAACCGAACGCATCCGCGTACGTGTGCAGATCGGGTGCCTGCAACTGCTTGTCGACCATGATATCCTTCATTCGCGATGCGGACAGCGTCGTGAGACCCGCTACCGCGAACGACATCATGACCTGCTGAGCGGCGTTCGTGAGCGAGGTCACGCGGCCGACGAGATTTTGCGGAGCGGATTGGATCAGGTACGTGTTGAGCGGCATCATGAACAATCCCATTCCTGCGCCGAGCAAAGCCAGCGGCAGGATAATCGCGCTCACGCCGGCGTCGGCGGAGATGCCGGACAGCAGGAAGGCGGATGCCGTCGTGACGATCATGCCGGCGAGCACGAGCGGGCGGGCGCCGAACTTGTCGCTCAGCTTGCCGCCGATCGGCATCATGATCGCCGAGGCGAGCGCCTGGGGAATCATGATCAGACCGGTCTCGAACGGCGAGTATCCCTTAGCCTGCTGCAGGAAGATCGGGACGAGGAACATCGTGCCGAACAGAGCGATTTGCGATACCCACTGGACGATGATGCCGCGGGTGAACGTGCTGGAGCGGAATACCCGCAGCTCGAGCAGCGGATCGCGGCGCCTAAGCTCGACGATGATGAACAGGATGAGCGCGACGACGCCGATGCCGATGCCGGTCAGCGTCGTGGACGCCGTCCAGTTGTTGCCCGTGGCGACCGTCTTGCCGCCCTCGGACACGCCGTAGACGAGCGCGGCGAAGGCGATCGGCGCCAGGATGATGCCGAGCATGTCAAGCGAAGCGACGGATTGGCGCTCCATCTTCGGCAGCGTGCGGATGCCGAGCAGGATGCCGATAATGCCGATCGGCAGGTTCAGCAGGAAGATCCATTCCCAGCTCGCGTATTCGACGAGCCAGCCGGCGATGACCGGGCCGAGCGCAGGAGCGAGCAGAATCGGGATGCCGAGCATGCCCATGACCTGCCCGACTTTGCCCGGAGGCGACAGTCTGTAGATAAACGCCATGGCGATCGGGCTTACGACGCCGCCGCCAAGACCTTGAAGGATGCGGAAAGCGATGAGCATCTCGACCGAATTGGACAGCGCGCACAAGATCGATCCGATCGTGAACAATCCGATCGCGATCAGGAACACCCGCTTGGCGCCGAAGCGGTCGGACAGCCAGCCCGCGAGCGGGATGACGGCGGCTTGAGCCAGCGCGTAGCCGGTGACCGTCCATTGGACGAGCGACAGGCTGTTCTGTTTGAACTCGACCATCAGTTGGGGCAGGGCGACGTTCACGGCCGTCCCGTCCAGGATGACCATGAATATGCCGACGATGATGGCGATCAGCGGCGCGAATACATCCCGGATGGATGTCGGCTGACCTGGCGATGCAGCATTGGCTTGCATTGTAGCGCTCCACTCTCCCTTGAGTAGCCGCTCGCCCCCGCGCCTCTCTTCGACCTATCGCGCCGTTGACCGCCGCTTGGCTTCAACGTACAATAGATTCATTCAAGGCTATAAAGGACCGCGGCTTCTTTAAGCGGACAATTGTCCGCTTTTCAATGCCATGTTACCGGACAATTGTCCGTTTGTCAACGCGAAGTTCTAATCATTGGAAGGAGCGTCCCTCGATGATCAAGCCACGCAAGCGCAGCGACGCCGCCGAGAATTGCCGCCTGATCCTGCAGACCGCGAAGAAGCTGTTCGCGGAGCAAGGCGTCCAGACGGTCAGCATGCATCAGATCGCCAAGACGGCCGGGGTCGGCCAAGGCACGCTCTATCGCTGTTACGCCCATAAGGGAGAGCTGTGCGCCGCCATCGCCGAGCAAGTGGGCATGGATACGGTGAAGCAGTTGGAGGATTTTCTTGCGAAGAACCAACATCTGCCGGCCTGCGAAAGGATCGGCGGCGTCCTTCAATACATTATTCAGTTCATCGACGATAAATTTCAGCTTTTGCTCCCGATCCATACGGTTCACGATTGCGAGGACGAGTCCGTGTTTTTCCGGTCGCCGATGTACCGGCATTTGCTGAACCTGATCGCCGGCCTGTACGAGGAGGCCGAACGCGCCCGCCGCGCGGGCCAAGCGGCCGCAGTATCCCCGGCAGCCGCCGAAACCGACGACGGCCTGCGCGCAAGGTGCGCCGCCCAAGCGCATATCTTGCTCTGCTCTCTCCAGCCGGCCGGGGTGATTCATATGCGAGAGTCGCTCGGTCTCGGCGTCCAGGAGATCGTGGACCGGTACCAGGGGCTGTTCGCCCGATAAGCATGGTCCGCAACGCAAAGCGGACGGCGCAGTGAGATCCGCGCCGTCCGCTTTTCATTTATCCGTTCAGCGAAAAAACAAAGGCAGGTACGCCCGGTTCCGCTCGATCATCTCGTCGAGCATGCGTTCCGCGTCGTTCGCGGACGGCACGAGCGGATGATGGGCCAGGGCGAGCAGCGCCTTGCCCTTGTCGCCTTCGACCGCCGCCTCGATCGCGAGCCGCTCGTAGGTTTTCACCGCGTGGATCAGGCCGACGACCGCATGAGGCACGGTCCTGAGCGGCACGGGCACAGGCCCCTCGGCGCCGACGACGCAGTTGACCTCGATGCAGGCGTCGTCCGGCAGGAAGTCGAGGATGCCGTCATTGCGTACGTTCAACGTCTGCACGTCCCTGGCGTCGTTGTGCAGGGAGACCATGAGCTTGACCGCCGCCTCGGAATAATAGGCGCCCCCGCGCTGCTCGAGCTGCTTCGGCTTCTCCGCCAGACGCTCGTCGCGGTAAATCTCGAACAACTCGCTCTCCAGCCGCTTGACCGTCTCTGCCCGCGTCTCCCCCTTGGCGGCGGCAGCCTGCTGCTCGGCCAGCAGCTCCCGGTGAAGATAAAAATACTTTAGATAATACGAGGGAATCGCCCCGAGCGAGCGAAGCAATGACGCGTTCCAATTGAATTGCGGCACGTTTTTGGCGGAATAGCCATCGCGGTCGCCAAGCAGCTCGGACAGCTTCGGGACGCCGTCAACCTCGATGTCGCTGATCCAGTGCAGATGGTTGAGCCCTACGAATTCGCAATGAATCCGATCCGCGGGCACGCCGTAGAGGCCGGACAGCCACTTGTAGGCGCCGATCGGGGAATTGCACAGACCGACCGAGCGGATACGGGAATGCTTCAAGATCGCTTCGGTCACCATCCCGGCCGGGTTGGTGAAATTGAGCAGCCAGGCATCCGGGCACAGCGCCTCCATGTCGCGCGCGATATCGAGCAGCACGGGAATCGTCCGCAGCGCCTTCATCATGCCGCCGGGCCCAGTCGTCTCCTGCCCGATCATCCCGTAACGGAGCGGTATCGTCTCGTCCCATGCGCGGGCCTCCAGCAGTCCGACCCGCATCTGCGTGGATACGAAGTCCGCGCCGTCGAGCGCCGCGCGCCGGTCCAGGGTCAACCGGACTTGGATCGGCAGCCCCGAACGCGCCACCATCCGCCGGGCCAGGCACCCGACGATGTCCAGCTTCCACTGCCCTTCCGGAACGTCGACCAGGACGATCTCCCGGACCGGCAACCGCTCGTAATTGTCGATGAATCCTTCAATTAACTCCGGCGTATAGGACGAGCCTCCGCCGATCACCGCCACCTTCATTCCTCCACCCCTCCTTGTCCGACCGCCTGAACGGGCAATGCCTGCGCCAGATTATCGTATACCTCCGGCCCGATCCCGAACCCGGCCCGATCCATAGCCAGCAGGAGCGCGCCGCCCGCCGGCTCGATCGTGAGCACGCGCAGGCTGCACCCCGGCGCCGCCGCCAGGGCGGCAGTTTCGATATAGGGCACCACATAGCGGCTGTCCCCGCGTGTCAGCACGCTGCCGACCAGCACGACATCGAAGCGGTCCTCCTCCATGCCGAGCCGGCGGATCGTCGTCTCGGCAGACAAGCCGAGCTCGACGCCTTGGTGCCGCAGAATGGCCCGCGCCGTCTCGTCGCGATCCGCGACCTCGAACAGCACTTTGACAAGATCGCGCGGGATGCGCGCGTCGCGATCGAGAAAATCGTGGAACATCGCTTCGACGGAGGCGTAGCCGAGCGCGGCCGGCACCGCTTCCGCGAGCAGCGTCGGCTCCCCCCTGCCCTCCCAGGCCCGGATCGCCGCGCGGAACGCCTCGACGGCCAGCTCGCCGCCGCCGCCGAAATCGCCATAGGCATAGCCGAAGCCCCCGCATTGGAACGACGCTCCCTGCTTGTTGATCCCGTAGCAGTTCGTACCGCTGCCGCATACGAGCACAATGCCGTCCGGCTGCCGGGTGCCCGCGCGAAGGCCGATGACCGTATCGCATACGATATCGTGCGCATTGAGTCCCAGATCGGCCATCAACGGACGCAGAATGCGGAAGTCCGCTTCCCTGTCGGCGCCCGCGAGCCCGTAGACGGCATACGCCACCTCGCCGCGCGATAGGTTCGCGCGGGCCAGCGCTTCGTCTACGGCTGCGCGTATATTCGCCTGGGCCGGCTCCGGGCCCAGCTGATGATTGCCGCATCCGCCGTAGCCGCGGCCGACGATCCGGCCCCGCTCGTCGCTGACGACGGCGAGCGTCTTGCTGCCGCCGCCGTCGACGCCTAAAAAGTACTTCAAGCTTTTCTCTCCCCTGACGGCGGTCGGTCCCCGGCTTCCGCGAGCGGATCGCGGCGCCGATTCCGTCGCCTCTCAATTTAACCGCGTTATTTTTGCAGCTTGCTCTGGTTTTCCTGCCACTTTTTCGTTTTGAACGCGAGCAGCTTGTCGTAGCCCACAGACTTTGCGTCTGCATTCGCCTTGTCCAGGATCGCATATACGTCTTCGTCGCTTTTTCCGTTCAGAATCGCCTGCGCGAAGGCCTTTTCGTAAATCTCCTTCACGCTCTGCGCCACGATGCCTTCCGGGGAATCGCCGGCAGGATCGAGATTGACGTATGCGGTCGTATTGAACTGCGTCTTCCATGTGATCTCGGACTGCCACTTGGTCTCCCAGCTCTTGAGATCCTCGGGCAGCGTCGACTCGAACTTCATCTTCGCGTTGTCCACGTACACGGTGTTGCCTACCCATTGGAGATTGACCGTGTCGTTCATCAGCTTGTCGCGGCCCTTCGTATCGCTCGTGAACTTGTCGGTGAACTTAGGCTTCTCCTCCTCGTCCGTGCCGTCCCAGTAAAGCCCGGGCGGACCCCACATGATGACGCGCTGGCCTTCGGGCCCCGTCATCCAATCGAGGAAGGCGAAGATCGCTTCCGGGTCCTTGGCCTTCTTGGTGATGACGCTCACGTTCCAGCCGAGCTGGTTGTAGGAGCCCGTGAAAATTTTGTTCTTGTCCAGACCTTCCTTGTGCACGGGCCAGATCATGATGTACCCGGCATCCGGATCTTCCGCCTTCAGCAGGGAGTTGCCGATGGCGCCGAATTCGGTCGGACTCGACGCGGCGTACACCGCCACCTTGCCGGTAACGATATTCTGCTCGACCTGATCGAGCGGCTGCGTGAAGGTGTCCGCGCTCATCAGTTTCTCGCGGTACAGCCTGGAGCCGAACGCGACGCCCTCCCTGAACGCTTCGTCTTCAAACACCGACGCCAGCTTGTCGCCCTTGGGCGAGGCCAGCATGGCCACGCTGCTGAAGTCGTACGGATGGTTCTCCGCGAACGCCGAGGACAGCACGGTTATCGCCTCGGCCTTCTGGCCGCCTTCGAACGGGATGACATTCGGGTACTTTTCCTTGACGAGCTTCAGATAACTGTAGAGATCCTCCGTCGTCTCCAGCTTGGGCGCGCCCAGGTCGTTGTAAATTTTCTTGTTGACCAGGTAACCCGCGTTGCCGTTCGGCTGCGTCGTATACCAGTTCGGGAACTGATAGATCTTGCCGTCCGGAGAACGGAGCATCTCAAGCGTCGACTCGCCCGCCCATTTTTTGAGATTCGGGTACTTCTCGAAGTAATCGTCGAACGCGACGAGCATCCCGGCCTCGCGCAGCTTCTCCACGTCGGCTCCCCGCTCCATCCAAATGACGTCCGGCAATTCGCCCGAGACGATCATGGTGCTCAGCTTCTGCGCCGCGTTGCCTCCCGAACTGACGGGCACCACGTCGACCTTTTTATTCGCCTTGATCCACTTGGAAGCTTCGTCTTCGCCCCAATTCGGCATCGTGTACCAATCGTAGTGACCGTAAAAGGAAAACGACAAAGGCTTCTCGCCCAGATTGTAGGCGCCGCCCGCCGCTTTCGCGGAAGCCGTCCCTCCCTCGGAAACACTGCCGGACGGAGACGACGTCTCCCCGTTGCCGGAAGAGCACCCCGATGCGATCAGCGCGGCGGCCAGCAAGCCGGACCATACGAGCGAAGCTCGTTTGTTGAGACTCATCATTTTTCCCTCTCCCTTCGAACATTTGATCTATGCGGCACCCGCCGGGAGGCGGGATCGCGGTCCAGGCGCCTTGGCGCCGTCAACCCTCTCGAAGCGGCGCGCTATTCCTTCAGCGAGCCGACCAGCACGCCCTTGACGAAGTACTTCTGCACGAACGGGTACACGCACAGAATCGGGAGCGTCGCCACCATCATCGTCGCCATCGAGAGCGACTTGGTGGTGACCGTCCGCATCTTGTTCAGCCGTCCCTGGGCGGCCGAATTCAACTGCGACATCTGCTCGCTCATGATGTTCGAATTCAGGATCTGCTGCAGCTTGGTCTGGATCGGCAGCAAGTCCGCATTGCTGATATAGATGCTCGGCGTGAACCAGTCGTTCCAATGGTAAACGGCCGTGAACAGCGACAGCGTCGCGATGACGGGACCGGACAGGGGCAGCACGATGCGGAACAGCACGCCCCAGTTCGAGCTGCCGTCGACCTTGGCTGACTCCTCCAGCCCGGGCGGCAGCCCGAGGAAGAAGGTCCGGAAGATAATCATGTCCCACACGCTGATCAGTCCCGGCACCACCATGACCCAAAACGAGTTGAACATGCCGAGCTCCCGAATAAGCAGAAACGAAGGAATCAGACCGCCGCTGAAATACATCGTGACGATGCAGAACACCATGTAGTACTTCCGGCCGATCAGCTCGCGCCTCGTCATGCCGTATGCGAAAATCGCCGTTGCCAGCATGCCGCAGAAGGTACCGACCGCAGTCCGCAGAATAGAGATCAGAAAGGCGTTGACCAGGCGGGCGTCTTCGAACACGATCCGGTAATTCGCGAGCGTGAATTCGCGCGGCCAGAACGTCACCCCGCCCTTCACCGTGTCGATGCCTTCGTTAAAGGAGATAACCGCCGCATTCCAAAACGGATAGAAGGCGGCGAAGCCCAGTGCGGCCAGCAGCGCGTAAATGACGGCAAGCAGCGCACGGTCCCCTGCGGTTAGTTTAAGCATGACGTACCTCCTCGCCCTACCATAAGCTGTTCCCCGACCGTCGAGCCAGTTGATTGGCCGCCACGAGCAGCCCGACGCTGATCAACGCCTTGAACAGACCAGCCGCAGTCGCGTAGGAGTAGCGAGAATTCTGGATGCCGATCCGGTAGACGTAGGTGTCCAGGACGTCGCTGACATCCCGCAGGACGGGATTCGAGGCGAGCAGCAGAATATTTTCGAAGCCCGCGTTCAGCAGATTGCCGATGGCGAGAATGAGGAAGACGACGATGACCGGCAGAATCGCCGGCAGCGTGATCGAGAACATCTGGCGCAGCCGGCTCGCGCCGTCCACCGCGGCTGCCTCGTGCAGATGCGGATCGACGCCGGCGATCGCCGCCAGATAGACGATCGAGGAGAAGCCGATCTCCTTCCACACGTCGGTGACGACGAGGATCGACCAGAAGTATTCGGGCAAGGACAGGAAGTTGATCGGCTCGCCGATGAGGTCGAGCCGCTGGAGAAGCATATTGAGGCTGCCGTTCTCCGTCGACAGCAGGGATGCGACTAGACCGGAGACGATGACCCAGGAAAGGAAGTGAGGCAGATAGCTGATCGTCTGAATCGTCCGCTTGAAGACGCGTCCGCGGATCTCGTTCAGCATGAGCGCCAGCAGGATCGGCGCCGGGAATCCGATCAGCAGCTTCAGCATGCTGATGACGACTGTATTGCGGATGACCGTCCAGAATTCGGGAGCCCCAAAGAACATCTCAAAGTGCTTGAAGCCGACCCACGGGCTCCCGAAGAAGCCTTTGAACAAGCTGTAGTCTTGAAAGGCCATGAGCACGCCATACATGGGGATGTAGCTGAATACCAGCAAAAAAATCAGGCCCGGCAATACCATCAGTTGAATGTCCCACTGCCGGAGAAACCGTGTCGGCCCGGACGGCTTGAGTTCCCCATCCTGTCGCGCCTTGCGGATGTCGGTAAGCGCCATATGCCATTATCGCCCCCCGTCGGTAATTTCCTTTATCTTACCTGCCGGGGGGCGGCGCCTCTGCGCTAAATCGACCGAATACTGACTCTATCTTACTGTTTTGCAAATGAGAAGGGGATCAGGACATCTTGCGGCGGACGGTCCGAGGGGAGCTGCCGTATTGGCGGATGAACAAGCGGTTGAAATTGGAGAGCGTACGAAACCCGCATTCCATGGCAATATCAAGGATTTTGCGATCGGTAGATTCGAGCAGATGGACGGCCTGCTCGAGCCGCAGCTGAATGAGATATACCTGCGGAGGCACGCCGACCGTCCGGCGGAAAACGTCGCAGAAGCGGGACGGGCTGAGATATACGCGGTCGGCCATCTCTTGAAGGGTCCAGGGATGGGCCAGATCGCTCTCCATCGCATGGATGACGCGGCGGATCTTCTCCAGCTTGCCCGCGCCGAGCGCCGCATTCCCGCCTTGGCGGGGAGCGCGGAAGTCGCGGTTTACGTAAGCAAGGAACTGATGGAGGCAGGCGTACACAAGCGAAGTATGCGAGCGCTGCGCGCCGATATGCTCCGCCTGCATCTCCAGGAGCAGCGAGCGGAGCTTGCCAATACGGGGATGAGCGCGGTCGAGCAAGTTCGAGAAGCTGACGCCCATCTCTTTGAAGGGAGCCAGAATCTCGGGGTCATACCGAAGCGTGCCCGTCAGCCAGGCACCGTCGAAGGACACGACTTGAAGAACCAGATCGCGGGTCTCGTAGGCGCAGTGGAGATCGTTCGAGTTGATGAGCAGGATATCGCCTTGCCGGAATTCGAACCGCTCGCCGTTGATGATGTAGTAACCGGTGCCGGACTTGATCATATTGATCTCCAGCGCGTCGTGCCAATGCATGCGCTGATATCCCGAGTCCACCCCTACCGTATCCTCGATAAAAATCGGAAACCGTCGGTCCAAATTCGTCTTCTCCCGCGGAATGCTATACGATTGAATTAATGTCACATTTCCTCCCCCTTCCTGGTCTTCTCCTGCCTCGATATGAGTATAATGATAATTTTATGTTATGTTTTCTGTCAAATAACTATCTTAATTTGACCCGCCCTTCAAATGTAAGCGTTATCTAAATGAAGTTAAAAAAAACGCCAATCCCTTTGGATTCGCGTTTGCTTCTTTATTTCCTGCTTAAGAGCTGTACATCGTTCCTTTGGAGCGTCCGGCGACCGACGCCTTGCCGGCCATCCAGCGCTCGGCCAGCATGACCGCGGGCAGCGCCAGCTCGACGAGCGCGATCGCGGCGACGACGTCAAGCAGGACGTGCTGCTTGATGAACTGCGTCGACAGGATGATCAGCCCCGAGCCGATGCCGACCAGCGTCAGGCTGCGGCGCGTCTTGAAGCTGCTGCTCGCGAGGATCCGGAACACCATGTAGCTCGAGAAGCAGTGGATGCTCGGAAAGCAGTTGAACGGCTGATCCCGATGATAAATAAAGGCGACAAGCCGGGTCAGCGGGTCGTGTCCGACGAGCTCCGGCCGCGGCACGGTCGTCTGGAAGACGCTATAGACGAAGTAGCAGACGAGCGCGCAGATCGTATATGTCGCGATGGCGCGGTAAAACGTCCTAACGTCTTTGACGAAAAAGAACAGCACGCACACGTAGATATACACGATCCAAACGGAATAAGGAAGGGCGAACCATTTGACGAACGGAACGGCCTGGTCCAACGGCGTCGCCAGATGCCAGACGCGTCCGCCCCCCCGGTTCACGGCCGCGTAGATCATGCCGAGCACCGGGAATACGAGCATGGCGAGCAGCGGCGCGAAGCGCTTGAAGTACGCCATCCAATTTGTTTTCATGCAGATCCCCTCCTCGCGACGGCTACTTGCGGTCCGGCAGGGATCGCACGTACCCGTCGGACATGCTGAGCAGCTTCATCGCATTGTCGTAGTTCGCGCGGCTGTCGCCGCCCGGCGTCTCTCCCCCGTCCTTGAAGCCGAGCGTGCGCCCGTCCTCGAAGCCCGTGCCGGAGATAAACATGCCGCTGTCGTCGATATAGGAGCCAGTCGGCAAATAATAGCGTTCCGGCAGCATATTCCCGGTTGAATTGAGCAGATCTTGGCCAAAATGAAGATGATCGGCCATCGACAGGCCCGCGAGATTCGCGATCATCGGGAAAATATCGGATTGCCCGCCCAGCGTGCCGATCGTGCGGTGCTCCGCCGCCCCTGCAGGCAGCTTGACGAGCAGCGGAATATTAAGCATGTCGGTCAGCTCGTAATCGCGGCCGAGCAGCTCCTTCATGAGCTTCTTCTCGCCGGCCGTCAGCGAGTAGATCGGCAGACCTTGATGGTCGCCGTACAGCACGACCGTGGTGTCGTCCCAAAGCCCGCGCGCCTTCAGATCGGCGATCAGCACGCCGAGCGCGTAGTCCGCGTAGTTCTGCGCGCGGATGTAGTCGCCGACGAGCGTGCCTTTGAAGCGGTCCGGCAGCTCCATCTTGTACTTGCGCGACGGAATCTTGTACGGATGATGGCCGGACATGGAGATCAGCTGCGCGTAGAACGGCTTGCCGCTCGCAGTCATCTCGGCCAGCTTTGCGGCGGACTTGGCGTACAGCACTTCGTCCGAGGCGCCGAACATGACCGTGTCTTCGTCGCCGAACAGCTTTTTATCGTAATACGCCTGCCAGCCGAGCGCCGGATACAGCTCGGTGCGGTTCCAGAACACGGCGTCGTTCGTATGGAACGTGGCGGTATCGTACCCGTTCGCGCCGAACAAGCGCGGCATGCTCGGCAGCTCCTTGCCCGCGTATTCCTGCGAAGCCGCGCCGTGGCTCGGCACGAACATCGAGGTATTCACGACGAACTCGGCGTCCGCAGTGTTGCCCTGACCGACCTGCTGATAGAATCGGTCGAAGTAAAGGCTATCGCCGACCAGCGCGTTCAGGTTCGGCGTGATGACCTGGCCGTCCACGGACTTGCCGATCAAGAAGTTCTGCAGCGCCTCCATTTGGACGACCAGCACGTTTTTCCCGCTCGCCTTTCCCCAATAGAGCGGCGTGCCGGACGGCGGCGTATAGCCTTTAAGCTGGTCGATCTGCGCTTGCGTCATGCCCGAGACGTCGACGCGCTGGTCTTTGGAAGGCGCGAACGCGGCATAGACTTCGTAGTTGATGATGCCCATTTTCTCCGCCTGCACGACCTCGTTCATGCTGTGCCGGTACGGCCAGACGGTGAAGATGCACGCGGCCAGCGCCAGCACCCCGATGACGGACAGCACGCTGCGCCGCTCGCGCACCTTAAGCCCGCGCCCCCAGGCCCGGAACGACTTGCTCAGGCACAGCAGGAGCAGCAGCGCGACGAAGTCCGTATAGATGAGCAGAAAATACGGATGGAGCAGCGAGAAGACGCTCCCCTTGACCTCCGTCACCTGGTTGACCTGCTGAAGCGCGTGATAGGTGACGATGACGCCGAAATATTTATAATACATAATCACGGCAAAATAGACCGACGTCAAAACGCCGTTCGCCGTCAAATACAAGCCGAGCTTGCGCCTAGGCGCGAGCAGCTCGATCAGGCAGAAGACGACCCACACGGACGGCAGCCCCGTCGCGAGCGGCAGCCACAGCCGCCAGCCCTCGAAGATGACGTACCCCGCCAGGTACATTTTCAGAATCATCAGGAGGGAAAAAAGCACAAACGGCTTCGTAAGCCAAAACCGTACCCGCTGCCATGCCATCATATAATACAAGACCGTCCCTCTATTTAAATGTAAAAAAGCTCGCCTAAGATGCCGATTCATGTAAACTGCAAGTTAACCGGACCAACCAAAATCAACTTCATCATTATAGTCCTTTGCCGCCTTCAAATAAAGCGATGCATGCAATTGCCAGCCGCCGCCGGAATCGGGCCTGCCGCACGCTTCGCGCTTGGGAAAAATAAGCTATAATGTGGACATACGAAAGGAAGTGAGCGAACGTGGCCATTCGGTATACAAGACCCTACGACGAGATTCTGGATGAGCTCTCCGAGGCGCTGGCGACCATCCCGGACTGCTACGATACGTTCGAGATGGAGGCGCAGGAGTGGGCGGACTTGACCCAGGCCGAGAAGGATGTGTGCATCCGCACGCTGGCCGACGACCTCTTCTATGTACTGGGCGCGGAAAAATCTGCGAGCGCGGGCTCCGGCAGCGTCGAGTACGACAAGGCGCATCATGTCATCAAGGTCGTCTCGACGCCGCAGCTCGTTCATATCGTGGGCCTCAGGGAAAAGGCCTGACGCCAATGCGGCCGCAGCGGCCCTTCGCCCGTGCCGGGCGCGAAGGGCTTTTTGCGTTTGTCCGAACGCGGCCGGCCGTCTAAAAGCGCGCAGGGCTGTGGTATAATGAAATATTACCATTCGCGCGCGCTGCCGCGGGGAGGAAGCTTACAAATGATTTATCATCCGTCCCTCCAGCAGATCAAGCTGCTGTGCGGGCAAACCGCGTACGAGCGCGGCATGAAACTGGATAAAGCGGGCAAGGCGATGGCCGCCGACGAGCAGAAGGACGAACGCCGGTACGAAGCGTACGTATGGGGCGCCGAAGGGCGCCGGAGCGTGCGCATCGACCTGGGCGACTCCGGCATCGTCGACGCCCGCTGCGATTGCTCGGCCGCGCATTCGCAATATTACTGCGAGCATATCGCCGCCGCGTTGATCCATCTCCACGAAGAGCGTGCCCCCGAGCCGGAGGAGCGTCCTTTTCCCGCGACGCCTTCGTTCAAGCGGGAAGCGTTGATCCCGACTCGCGACCTGCTTTTCACCAAAGGACTGATATCGCTGTTCGACGGCCCTGTCGGAGCGGCCGACGCGATCGAAGATACCGGGACCGAGGCCGGCGAGATCGTCCCGCTCGACGTCGAGTTCATCTGCAAGGCCGTGACGGAAAACACCCGCTCCCCGCTGCTCGCGATCGAGATGAAGGTCGGCCCGAAGCGGCTGTACGTCGTACCCAAGCTCAAGGAGTTCCTCGAACGGATCGAGCTTGGGCAATCGTACGTTTTCGCCAAGCACTTCGTCTACGATCCCGCCGTCCACGTCTTCAAGCCCGAGGACCGCGCGATCGTCGACAAGCTCATCGTCATCGCGCGCAGCGAGGCCGCCTATCGCGACGCCTTCCGCGCGGCTCCCGGCGGCACGGCCTTCGCGATGGACCGGCTGCTCATCCTGCCGCCGCTCGCCTGGGAGGACCTGCTGCCGCTGTTCGCGCGCGCGAGCGTCCGCTTCGAGTACGGCATGCGGACCGCCGACGCCGTCGTCGTGACCGAGGAGCCGCTGCCCCTCGTCTTCGAGCTGGACAGCGCCGAGGACCTCGAAGGCTATCGGCTCGACATCCGCGGCCTCGAGAAGCTCGTCATCCTGGAAAACTACGGTTTCGTGCTCGCGGACGGCACGCTCCACCGCACGGGCGATGCCGCGATCCGGCGTCTTGAAGAGCTCAAGCGCATGTTCGCCTACAAGCCGGCCAAGCAAGCGTTGATCGCGCCCGCCCAGATGGAATCTTTCCTGGATCGCGTCGTCCCTTCCCTCAAGCGGATCGGGCGGGTCGACATCGCGCAGCCGATCGCGGACCGCATCGTCAGCCCGCCTCTCGCGGCGCGGCTTGACCTCGACTGGCTGAACGGCAGGCTGCTCGCGCGACTCACTTACCGGTACGGCGACAAGGAGATCAACGCCCTGCAGGCGGACAGCCCGCTGCGGCGCGACGCCATCGACAATGACGCCATCCTCGTACGCGACGTCGACGCCGAGCACCGGATCATGGCCTTGATCGAGCGCGCTTCGTTCAAGTACAACGGCAGCGAGCTGTATCTGGAGGAAGAAGACCACATCTACCGATTCCAGTACCGGCTGCTGCCCGAGCTCGAGCGGCTCGTCCAGGTCAACGCGACGGCGCCGATGCGGCGGCTCATCCAGGACCTGCCGCCTGCGCCGCGCATGACGATCGACTATGACGCGCATGCCTCCTGGCTCGAGGTGCGCTTCGACGTCGAGGGCATCGACGACGACGAGATCCGCGACATCCTGCGCAACCTCGTCGAAAAGAAGCCTTATTACCGCCTGTCCGGCGGCGGCCTGCTATCGCTTGAGGACGCCGGCTATGCCGAGATCTCCCGGCTCATGGACGAGATGGGCATCCGCAAATCCGAGATCAAGGGCTCGCGGCTCGATCTCGCAGCCGTGCGAGGCCTGCCGCTCATGGACGCCGACGTTCGCGGCGGCAGCGTCAGGCTCACGCGGGCGCTGCGCGAGCTGCTCGACAACATGCGCAATCCGGACAATCTCGATTTCCCGATTCCGGACAGCCTGACGGCGACGCTCCGCGACTATCAGAAATTCGGCTACCAGTGGATGCGCACGCTCGCGCACTACCGGTTCGGCGGCGTGCTCGCGGACGATATGGGCCTCGGGAAGACGCTCCAGGGGATCGCCTTCATCGCGTCCGTCGTAGAGGAGATCCGCGCCTCCGGGCGTCCCGCGCTGATCGTGTCTCCGGCCTCGCTCATCTTCAACTGGAAGCACGAGCTCTCCCGCTTCGCGCCAGGTCTTCGCGTCCGCATGGCTGCCGGCGACAAGCAGGAGCGTGCCGACACGCTCTCCGGCATGGAGGACGCCGACGTCGTGATCACCTCCTATCCGCTGCTGCGCCGCGACATGGAGCTGTACGGGGAGCTGAAGTTCTACTGCCTTTTCCTCGACGAAGCGCAGGCGATCAAGAACCATGCGACCCAGACCGCGCAGGCCGTGGGACGCATCCAGGCGGGCATTCGCTTCGCGCTGACCGGCACGCCGATCGAAAACTCGCTCGACGAGCTGTGGTCGCTGTACGACGCCGTCTTTCCCGAGCTGTTCGGCAGCCGGCGGGAATTCGCCTCCCTCTCCCGCGAACTCGTCGCGAAGCGCGTGCGGCCCTTCCTGCTGCGCCGGATGAAGCGGGACGTGCTGAAGGAGCTGCCGGACAAGATCGAGACGCTGCAGCATTCGGAGCTGACCGACGATCAGAAGAAGCTGTACGTCGCTTATTTGTCCAGACTCCAAACCGAGACGCTGCAGCAGCTTGAGCATGACGGCTTTCAGAAGAGCCGCATGCGCATTCTGGCCGGTCTCACGCGGCTTCGGCAGCTGTGCTGCCATCCGGCGCTGTTCGTCGAAGGCTATGAAGGCAGTTCCGGCAAGCTGGACCAACTGCTTGAGATCGTCGGGGACGCGCTGGACGCGGGCAAGCGAATTCTGCTGTTTTCCCAGTTCACGTCCATGCTCGCGATCATCCGCGACGAGCTGTCGCTGCGCGGCCTGCCCTACTTCTACCTGGACGGCCAGACGCCGGCGGCGGAACGCGTCGAGCTGTGCACCCGGTTCAACGAGGGCGAGCACGATATCTTCCTGATCTCGCTGCGCGCGGGCGGCACGGGCCTGAACCTGACCGGCGCCGATACGGTCATCCTGTACGACCTGTGGTGGAACCCGGCAGTCGAGCAGCAAGCGGCGGACCGGGCGCACCGGATCGGGCAAAAAAACGTCGTGCAGGTCATCAAACTCGTCGCGGAGGGGACCATCGAAGAAAAGATGGTCGAGCTGCAGCAGCGCAAGCGCGACCTCATCGCCGAGGTCATCCAGCCGGGCGAAGAGAGCCTCTCCGCCATGACCGAAGACGAGATTCGCGAGCTGCTAAACATTTAATCCAATATTTGTTGTCCCGTATTGATTGCAAATTCAAACTTCGGGGTATAAAATTCATGAAATATTCGCCATTAACTCTGGCGTATTACATATCATCCTACTAAGGAGTGATCTCTCATGAAAAAGTCCATGAAGAAAACAGCCGCGCTTATGCTCGGCGCCGCCATCGCGATGTCCGCTACGGGTGCCGCCGCATATGCGGAGGAAACGGCGATGCCCACGAAGCTGTGGTTCCAGGTCGGCAACTACAACGTCGGGATCGACGACAGCGTCGAGACGCTCGACACGACGCCATACATCCAGAACGGCGTCACGTTCGTGCCGTTCGCGGTCATCGCCGAGAAGTCCGGCGCGCGCATCAACTACGACGGCAAGAAGACGATCTACATGAAGAAGAGCAACAACAAGGATACGTACACGTTCACGATCGGCTCCGACAAGTACGTGTTCAACGGCGAAGAAAAGACGCTCGCCGCCAAGCTGACGGTCAAGAGCGGACGCGTCGTCGTCCCGCTCCGCGACATCGGCACGCTGCTGGGCTGGAAGGTCGTCTCGTACGACAACCAAAAGAAGATCGTGCAGATGACGATGTAAAAGATGAATCCTATTAAACATTGATGAAGTTAAAGACGGGCGCCCCTGCGGGTGCCCGTTTGCCATGCGCGCGGACCATAGCAAGATTGCTCGACGTTGATTGGTTCTAACGGAAGGTGCGCTCCTCATAGGCTCAAGCAAGCACAGTCGCGTCCATTAGGCACGGCGAGGGAAAGCAGGTGTCGGCATGACGACAGAAACGCCAAGCCAAGAGCTGCGTTCGCTCCTCGAAGAGACGTTGCGGCAAGCCGTCACGTGTCAGGAAGAGGCGATGGCCGGGTTCATCCGGGCCGCTGCCCTTCACATGCAAATTTGCACGCGCAAAATGGCGGAGGGCGTACCAAGCGGTGCCGGAATGCCGCCGAGCGCCAAACCGCTCGCCGACGCCGCCATCGCCGCGGCCCGGATCGCCGAGTCGTTGGACGAGCTGCAGCGTCTCGCATGGGAGATCGCGCGCAATCTTAACGTAACTCGACCGTCCTCCTCCCTCCGGCAGCCTCCCGCAGCGAGCGAAGCCGCCGTCTCGAAGGTTCGATTTTCAACCCCGGAGAAAGCGGCCCCAGCCTGGTTCGCATCGCCGAGCAGGCGAAAAAAGTAACGACTTTCTGCGCCCTTGAATACGAGCCGCCAAAATGAAAAAGCCTCATCCCGCGAAATAAATTCGCCTGGGACGAGACTTTTCTTAAGCATTACTTGGCCGCAGCATCCTCGGCTTCCGCTGGCGCCGCGTATGCCTTCTTCACGACGAACGCGCCCTTCGCGTTGATCAAGCCTTCCCAATCGCCCTTGATCGCGTACGCCAGTCCGTCCTTGAAGGCATCCGCCTGATCGAACGCCGGCTCGATGACGACCGCGCCCTTTTTGTTAATATAGCCGTACTTGCCGTCCTGCTCGAACGCCGCCAGGCCTTCGCTGAAGTCTCCGACGTCGTCGTAGTCCGTTTCCAATACCGTCTTGCCGGTCTTGTCGATAAATTGGACGGCGCCGTCTTTAACGACCGCCGCGAGCCCGTCGCTGAAGGCGTAGCCTTCCTCGTATTGCGCGGGAATCGCCCATTCGCCCTTCGCGTTCAGGTAGCCGAATACGCCGGTCGATTGCTCGACGCCGTCAGTCTCCGTGCTCACGAGCGTCGAGGCGAGCGCCAGGCCCCCCTTGAAGTCCGATACCGACTGGTACTTTGCCGGAATGACCAGCTTGCCCGTCTTGTCGATAAAGCCGTAGCTGCCGTCGATCTGCACGGCCGCGAGACCGCCGCTGAAGTAGAAGGCGTCCTCGTACTGCGCGGGAATGACGAGCTTGCCCGTCTTGTCGATGTAGCCGAAGCTGTCGCCGCTGCGAACCGCCGCCAGTCCCTCGGAGAAGTCGAACAGCTCGTCGTAAGCAGGGCTCAGCACGACTTGGCCGGACTTGTCGATGTAGCTCTGCGTGCCGTCCTTCGAAGCGACGAGCGCCAAGCCGTCGGAGAAGTCGTACGCGCTGCTGTATTGCACCGGAATCGCGATCTTGCCGCTGCGATCCTCGTAGCCGAACGCATCGCCTTGCTGCAGCACCGACAGGCCGCCGCTGAACGCGCTCGCGATGCCGTAGGTTGCGCCGATCACGGATTCCCCGTAGACGTTGACGAACGCAGTGTTGCCGTCCTTGGTGAACGGATGCAGCCGCGTGGTCACTTCATAGGCGCCGGTCGATGCGTTCCACGAGAGCGAAGCGCCGAGCGATTCGGCGACGAAGCGAAGCGGTACGTAAGGCACGCCCCCGATGAGGATCGGCGCCGCGACGATCGCGCTTTTCGCGCCGTTCACCTTCGCCGTCTTCGATTCGGGCTGCAGGATGATCAGGCGGTTGCCTTTCTTGATCGAGATCGTGTTCGTCTTGGCATCGTACTTGCCCGCGGCGCCCAGAGCGGCCGAGACGCCCGCGAGCGGGCCGTAGGTCGCGCCGTTTTTCGTGACGGGGGCCCAGAGAGACTGCTGGCTCGTGCCGTCCACCGACACATAAGGCTTCGCGGCAGGCGCCGCGAAGGCGCCCGGCACGGCGGCGAAGGCGAGCGCTTGCGCGCCGATGGCGACGGCGAGCGCGGTTTTGGCGATGCGTTTTTGGATGCTGCGGCTATGGGACATGTCGTTTACCCCTTCATATTTGGAAGATGACTGCGTGTCGAGCCTGGTTATTCGCGCCGGCTTATTTCTTCAGATAGATCTGGTCGAACGTGCCGCCGTCCGAGAAGTGCGTCTTCTGCGCCTTATCCCATCCGCCGAAATCCTTGATCGTGACCAGATTGAGCTTCGGGAATTGCTTCGAATACTCGAGCGCGACCTTCGGATTGATCGGGCGGTAGAAGTTGCGGGCCGCGATGCGTTGGCCTTCCTCCGTATACAGGTAGTCCAGATAGGCGGTAGCGACTTGGCGCGTATCGTGCTTTTGCACGTTTTTCGTAACGACGGCTACGGTCGGTTCGGCGAGAATGCTGAGCGACGGCGTGACGATCTCGAACTTGTCGCCGTACTCCTTTTTCGCGAGAAACGCTTCGTTCTCCCACGCGAGGAGCACGTCGCCGATGCCCTTCTCTACGAACGTCGTCGTCGAGCCGCGCGCGCCGGTGTCGAGTACGGGAACGTGCGTGAAAAGATCCTTGACGAAAGCCTTGGCTTTGTCGTCGCTGTTGTTGTTATGCTTGAGCGCGTAAGCCCAGGCCGCGAGGTAGTTCCAACGCGCCCCGCCGGAAGTCTTCGGATTCGGCGTGATGACCTTCACGTCGTTTTTCACGAGATCGTCCCAGTCCTTGATGCCCTTCGGATTGCCCTTGCGCACGAGGAAGACGATCGTCGACTTGTACGGCGCGCTATTGTTGGCCAGACGGCTCTGCCAGCCTTTGCTGATCAGGCCCTTCTGCTCGATCGCCGAGACGTCGTATTCCAGCGCCAGCGTGACGACGTCGGCTTCGAGGCCGTCGATGACGGAGCGGGCCTGGGCGCCGGAGCCGCCGTGGGATTGCTTGACGGTGACGCTCTGGCCGGTTTTCTTTTTCCAATACTTCGCGAATGCCGCATTGTAGTCCACGTAAAGCTCGCGGGTCGGATCGTAGGATACGTTCAGCAGGGTGATGCTTTTCTTTTCGTTCTTCTTCGATACGGCCGCGAACGCGCTGGAAGTCGTCAGCGCGAACGCCAGAATTACGAACATGGCGATTTGCAGGCTTCTTTTCATCTTTGCATTCTCCCTTTGTCCCCATTTGGTTTTTTTATCGGAAAACAAAGAGGCCGCGATCCGCTTCTCCGCACGAGGATGAAGTACGCGAAGTCGCGTCCTTTCGTCCTCGTCCCCTTTTTGATCGGCGATGCGGCGGCATGAGCGGCCAGCCAGCATGATCAAGGGATGCAGCCTGACGTCTCTAGGCGTCTCGGTCTGCGGCGGAGAAATGCATATCGGGCCTCCGGTCGTCCGGTAGGTGAATCCATTTCTTGGATCGATCATACAATTCATTATTCCAACCTGTCAACTAGGTTTTATAAACTTTATTTTACAATTATCTATTGACACTTTTCAGCCGAAGTTGCTACAATCGCTCCGTTAAACCTATTTTTCCAATTGGAATTAACATTAGGGTTTGAAGGGGCGTCATTCCGATGATCGTTAAAAGAAAAAGAAAAGGACATCCCGTCCTAACCGCCGCGATGCTGATCTCGTCCGCATTGGCCTTGTCTGCCTGCGCTTCGGGCGACGGCCAGCCGATGGATGCGGCTGCTGCGGACGCATCGCCGTCCGCCAGCTCGGACTACGGCAAGGCGCTCACGCTCAGCGGCGTCTCGCCGGACGGGACGGAGTCGTTGTTCGTCGCATTGAACGACGCGTTCGCTGGCGACTGGAAGTCCAAGACCGGGCAAGACGTGTCGATCAAGCAAACGACCGGTCCTTCTTCCGTGGAGAAAGACGCCGTGAATGGCGGTACGCTCAAAGCCGACCTGACCGTGCTCGGCGTCGGCACCGACATCGATGCGATCCAAGCCGCAGGGTTGGTCGAGGAAGGCTGGCAGCAGCGCTACGACTACAACAGCTCTCCCTTTTATACCACCGTGGCGTTCGCCGTTCGAACCGGCAATCCGAAGGGCATCAAGACGTGGGACGACATCGCCGCGCCGGGCGTGAAGCTCGTGGCGGCGGATCCGAAGACGTACAGCGATGCCAGGTGGACCTATACGGGGGCTTGGGCGTACGCGTTCGACCAAGCGGCCGACGAGGAAGCCGCCAAGACGTTCGTAAAAAGCGTGTACGCGAACGCCGGCGCGCTGGATGCCGACGAAGCGGCTGCGCAGGCGCGTTTCCTAGGCGGAGACGGCGATGTCTGGCTCACGACTGAAGCGCGGGCGCTGGCATTGGCCGCCGGCGAAGCGCAGGGCAAGATCGAAGTCGTCGTGCCCCCAGTCACGCTCGCCGTCGAGCCGATCGTGTCCGTCGTCGACAAAAACGCGTCCGAAGCGGGCACGCGCGAAGCGGCCAACGGCTACGCGGACTTCCTCTTCACCGAGCCGGCGCAGCAGATCGCCGCGGAGCACTATTACCGCCCCCGGTTCGCTTCCATCGCCGAGCAGTTCGCGTCGCAGTTCCCGGAGACGACCGTGCTCACGGTCGACGACAACCTCTCGGGCTGGGAGGACCTCAACAGCGTCCAATTCGCCGACGGCGGCTTGTTCGACCAGCTGACGGGGAAATAAGCGGCGGCGGGACGCGAGGTGCGGGGTAACGGGAAAATAGACAGGCGGCTGAATGGTGCGAATAACGGGAAAGTAGGCAGGCGGCGTGACGCGAGGTGCGGGTAACATACGACATCGCGTACCGAGCCGCGCAAAGCGAACAACGCTCCTCGGGGAGGAGCGTTGTTCGTTGTTTTATGGGGCTTGCTGGAGCGAGCATCATCGCCTTCTGTAGTGAAGGCGATCGGTTCTTTCGCGCGGGTATGAGCATCATCGCCTCCTATTGAGAAGGCGATCGGTTCTTTCGCCCGGCTACGAACACCATCGCCTTCTGTAGAGAAGGCGATTGGTACTTTCGCCCGGCTGCGAACACCATCGCCTTCTGTAGAGAAGGCGATCGGTACTTTCGCGCGGCTGCGAGCGTCATCGCCTTCTGTAGAGAAGGCGATCGGTACTTTTGCGCGGCTGCGAGCGTCATCGCCTTCTGTAGAGAAGGCGATCGGTTCTTTCGCGCGGGTATGAGCATCATCGCCTTCTGTAGTAAGGGCGATCTCCCCTTTCGCGGCTGCGATCCGCTCCATTGCCGCTCCTCGCATAGGCGATATCCACGCCCCCGCGGACCGCCCCCTACAGCTTCAGGCCGGATTAACCTTCACGGCGGCCTGTTTACCGCTGACTTGGATTCCGGTCTCTCGCGTACCGTGCGGAGCGAGCTCCTTCAGCATGCGTTCAATGAGCGCCTTGGCGCGCTCGCCTTCTTTGGCGCCCGCCAGCTTGACCGTGAGCTGGACGGCGTGCCCCGAGGTCAGCAGCTTCTCGGCCTGGCGCAGCTTGGTTTCGTAGTCGTGCTCCTCGATTTGCGCGGTCAGCCGAAGTTCTTTGGTCTTGACCGCGCCTCCCTGGATGCGCTCCGCCTTCTTTTCCTGCGCGGCCGTCTGCTTGGCGGCGCCTCGCGCGACGAGCTTGCACGGCGGCGGACTGCTGAGCAGCGACGCGCAGACGAGATCCGCCTTCGCTTCTCTTGCCATCGCGAGCGCTTCCTCCCGTCCGACGATCCCTAGATCCTCTCCGTGCAGTCCAGTCAGCGCAACTTCGGAGGCTTTTATTTTTTCGTTCATCAGCAGCATGCTGCCTCTCCCCTTTCCGCCTGCAAAGCTACATATTCAGCACGCCGTGCTGCGCGGCCGTATGCAGATCGCGCCAAGCGCGATTGACCGTCTCCCGCTGCATCAGCGCGGTCATGCCAAGCATCGGCCATATCGCATGCGCGGCCGCTACGGCCGATCGCGCGGCTTCGACGCAGGCGCTACCAACGCGACCCTTCGCCTCGTCCGACAACACGCGCAGGTCGGCAAACGTTCGCCAAGACGACTCGGTCTCCAGATAAAATTGGTCGGAAGCCGCATCCAGTAGCAGTCGTTGCCCCGCGATCGCATCCGAAACCTTCCCGTGTCTGCTCGCATAAGCGCGATCCCACTCGCCTCGCTTCTCGTCGGCGAGCGCCGCGGCCTCATCAAGGAATCGGCGTCCCAGCCCCAGAACGACCGCCGCAAACGAAACCTGCGCGAACGGCAAAAACGGATAGCGGTAAATCGGATCGTCGTAACGCGGCTCAGACGTGATATCGAAGGTCCGCGCTTCCGGCACGAATGCGTTCGCGACGCGGATCGTATGGCTTTCCGTCGCTTGGAGCCCCATCGCGTTCCAATCCCGGACGATCTCCACTTGATCGGGCAGGAAGGCGAACGAACGGATCTCAGGTGCGCGATCATTAACAGTACCCTCGTTATCACTGCCCGCTTCCTCGCCCCGCTCCACGATGCAATTCGCGGTGTAAAAGCTGGCATAGCCGGACCCGCTGCAATATTTCCAGCTGCCGTTCACCTGGTAGCCGCCCGGCACCGCCTTCGCGATGCCCGTCGGATGGCCGCTGCCTGCAATGACTGCGCGCCGGTCCATGAACAACGTCTCGGCCGTCTCCGCCGGCAGCGTGGCCGCGAAAAAGCCGCCGCCCGAGCCGATCGTCACCAGCCAGCCGAAGCTGCCGTCAGCGTAGGCTGCCTGCTCGAAAATACGCGCGGCATCCGGCAGCGGCGTCATGCGCCCGCCCAGCTCATCCGGCACGAACAGCTTGAACAGCCGCTCCTCGTAGATCCGCTCCAGGATGTCCGCCGGCAATCTGCCGTCGCGTTCGACTGCTGCCGCAGCTTCCCCGACTTGCGCCAACAGCGCCTCCGATATCCCTATGCCCATCTTCCCCATGACTGCGTGCCACTCCAATCTCTTTTCCCTCTCCAGGCCTTGCCTCTCTCATGCTTACCTTTAGTAATTCCTTCCCTCTCGCCCAGCCTTCTACCTTTACGCCTTCCCTTTCGCCCTGCCTGTTCACGCCTTCCCCTTCGCCCGTCCTTCGCGTATGCGAACGCCGATCTCGCGGACGAGGTCGTTCACGTTCACCGGCTTGGTCATGTAGCCGTCCGCTCCCGCGCGCAGGCATTCATCGCCGTCCTCGGCGAACGCCTTCGCCGTGAGGGCGATGATCGGCAGCTCCCGGCGTCCGGGCATCTCCCGAATGCGCCCGATCGCCTCGAGACCGCTCATGCCGGGCATCATGATGTCCATCAGCACGAGATCGATGGTCGCGTTTCCCGACAGCAGGCCCAGCGCCTCGCCCCCGGAGGAGGCGGTCACGACGCCGAAGCCCTTCGCCGCGAGCGCGACCCGCAGCGAATAGACATTGTGCTCGTCGTCGTCCACGATCAGCAGACGATGCGTCGCAGGCACAATGGAAGCCGGCACGGCGACCGCAAGACGCCCCGCCCCCTGCCTCCAAGGCGCTTCCAGGGACGCCGCCTCTTCCATCGCCGCCGGATCCCGCCCCAACGGCGCCTGCGAGCCCTCCGCCGAAGTGACCAGCGCCGGCCACGGCAGGAGCAGCGTGAACCGGCTGCCGCCGCCGAGCTCGCTCTCGAGCCGGATATCGCCGCCCAGCAGCATCGCGAATTGCTTCGCGATGGACAGGCCGAGCCCGGTCCCGCCGTAGGATCGGCTGATCGAGCCGTCGGCCTGGAAGAAAGCGTCGAAAATAGCCTCCTGTTTGTCCGCCGCGATCCCGATGCCGGTGTCCTCCACTTCGAAGGCCAATCCGCCTTCTGCCAGCGGCCCGCCTTCGGGCACGCGCGAGACGACGAAGCGCACATGGCCTTCATGCGTGAACTTCAAGGCGTTCGACAGCAGATTATTGATGATCTGCTTCAGCCGCTGCTCGTCCGTGTGCAAATATTCGGGCACGTCCGGCTCGCTGCGCAGCGTGAACGACAGCCGCTTGCGCGACGCGATCGGGCGGAACAGCTCGTCCATATGGCCCAGCAGCTCGCGTACGCTGAACACCGAGCGGTCGAGTTCCAGGCGGCCCGCCTCGATTTTCGACAAGTCCAGCACGTCGTTGATGAGGCCGAGCAGCTCTTTGCCGGAATGATGGATGATGCGGGCGTAGCCGACCTCCTCCTCGCTGAGCCGGCTGTCGACGTTCTCCTCGAGCAGCTGCGCCAGCACGAGCACCGAATTAAGCGGCGTTCGGAGCTCATGGGACATGTTGGCGAGAAATTCGGTCTTATAACGCGAGGCCGATTGAACCTGGTCGTACATCGTCTCCAGCTCCTGCTTCGCCTGCTCGAGCGACCGCCCCTTTTCCTCCGAGATCCGGTATTGCTTTTCCAGACGCGCCGTATAGATCTTCAGCTTGTGCGAACGCTTGTCCTCCGTCATGAACTCCCGCAGGATGAACATGAAGGCGAAGCACAAAAACAAACTGACGAGAAAGGTACCCGGCGCGATGTCGACCAGGTAATGCCGGCGGGGAATGATGCCGAACAGCGCGATGAACAGCACGTTGCCCATATTGACCGAGATGACGATCGTGGCCATCTTGCGAAGCTCCGGCCAACGCCTGCGACGCGCCAGCCACAGAATGAAGAGCACGAGCAGACTCATCGCCACGACGTTCAGGCACCCGACGAGCGCCGCATGACTCAATCCTAGGGACAAGCGCGCAAGACCGATGCCGAGCCCGATCACCAAGATCGACAGCTTGTTCCGCACGAACAGCGGCGCCACGATGACGGCCAGGTAGCGCATGTCGAACATGACCGTCTCCGAAAAACGGAACCCGAACCGAATCGTCGTCCATCCGCACACGATCGCAAGTACGATGAACAGCGTTTCTTTCCAAGCGGGGCTCCATTTGTAGACGACGTATTTATAAAGCAGGCTGGCCAGATAGAGGAGCGTCAGCATCGTGCTGACGTTGATAAAAAAGATACGTAAAAAAGAAGTGATATCGTTCACGGTGCACCGCCTCTTGGGAGCTTGCTTCCATTATAACAAATCGATCCTCTCTGCACGCATGAGAACGACTTTTCTGCAGATATGCTACAGCGAGTCTCCTTCTTCAACCGCAAATAAGCGCGATCGCATGCGATCGCGCCTACCGTGACCTCAAAATGGTCCTATGCGAGCAGATTGATGCCTTCCAGCGCCAGCCCGATGAGGAAGCCGCAGACCGCGCCATTGACGCGGATCCACTGCAGATCGCCGCCGATCTTGTCCTCCATCATCTCGATCAGGGCATCGTTGTCCAGCTTGTCGATATTTTCCTTGACGAGCTTGCCGATCTTCCAGTGATTGCGCTCGACGAAGCCGGTGATCCGCTCCTGCACCCACGTCTGGAACAGCTCGATTACCTGCGGGTTTGCCCGGAGGCTGGCGAGCAGGCCCGATAGAGCCGGCAGTACGTAATCATCGGTGAAACGGGGCTCGCGCACGAAGGCCAGCGCCTTGACGCGCAGATCCTCCAGCCAGCCGGCAATCTGGCGCTCGATCGCGCCGCCGTCCGCCAGCCGCGCTTTCCAGCCTTCGAGCTCGGCCAATACGGAAGGCGATTCCGGCAGATTGCGGATCGCGTTCCGCAGCGACGCCAGGAGCATCTCGCGCAGCGGATGATCCTCTCGCTGCTGCATCTCCGCCAGCGTGCCGACGATCGCGTTCTGCAGCAGACCGCCGATCTTTTCTTCATCCATGAAAGAGATGAACGCGTTCACGGCAAAGCCCATCAGGCCGCCGACCTGCAAATTCTGCAGCGCCGCCGCGCCGATGATGCCGAGCTGCCGCCGCGTCTCCTCTCGGGAAGCGAGACCGCCCGCCTTGTCGATCAGGAAGGCTAACGCCTTCTCCTCGTAGCCTCTCGCCAGCGCTTCGTCGCTGATCTTGCGCAGCAGGCCGGCGGTATCGAGCTCGCGCAGCTTCGACTCGAGCGCGCGGGCGAGCATCGGGACGATCCGGTCCATCGGCAGCCGCTCCAGCGCGAATTCGCTCACGCGGACGGCCACGGCGGCCGCATCCTCGCGATGCGTCTCCAGCAGGTCGAGCAGCCGCTCCCCGATCTTGAACTCGGCCGTCTTGGTGACGATGCTCTCCTTGGTAAGCAGCTCGGTCTCGATCGCCTGGATAAGCGAACGGACGACCTTGTCCCGGTTGCGCGGCAGCAGCGCCGTGTGCGGGATCGGAATGCCGAGCGGATGGCGGAACAGGGCGGTGACCGCGAACCAGTCGGCGAGCCCGCCGACGAGCCCGGCTTCGAAGCCGCCGTGGAGCAGCGCGCCTCCCCAGCCTCCGAAGGGGAACGTGGCCAGAAATCCCGCCCCCATGACGCCAAGAGAAATGGCGGCCGTATGCTTAGCTTGTCCGGGCATGTTCGGTAGACTCCTTCAGCTTCGATATTCTATGTCTATATGATACCCAAAAAGAGAACGGACGGGGAAGTGCGGGATTCACCCGACTTCTCCGTCCGTCATCGCGCATGCTATGCTCACTTGGAATCGGCGCCCGATACGGGGCCGCCGTCCAGCGGCAGCTCGGGCAGTTGCTCGACGTAGCTGTCCGACATGTTCAGCAGGCGAAGGGCCCCGTTGTACTGCGCCTCCGTCGATCCGCCCGCGCTGATGCTGTTGTCTTTGACATCGTAGTTGGTGCCATCCTCGAACCCGACGCCCGGCAGGAACACCGAAGTGTCGTTGACGAACGAGCCGGTCGGCAGGAAGTGCCGCATCGGCAGCAGGTTGCTCGTGTGGTTCATGAGATCCTCGCCGAAGTGGATCTGGTCCTTCGTGGACACGCCCAACAGGTTGGCGACCGTCGGCAGAATGTCGATCTGTCCGCCGGTTTGCTCGAAGGTCTTGCCGTACGAGACGCCAGGCACGTGGACGATGAAAGGAATGTTGAACATATCCGTGTAGCCGTACTCCCGGCCGAATATGCCTTGCATCAGTCCCTTTTCCTTGTTGTCCAGCGAATACAGCGGCAGGCCCTGGTGATCGCCGTAGAACACGATGACGCTGTCGTCCCACAGGCCGCTGGACTTCAACTGCTCCAGGAACTGCCCCATGGCATAATCGGCATAGTTCTGAGCCAGAATGTAATTGCCGACTAGCGTGCCGTCGTACTCGGCGGGCAGCTTGATCTGGTCCTTCGCCTCAGGTATCCGGTATGGATGGTGCGCGCTCATCGAGATGACCATCGAGTAAAACGGCTTATCCTCCGCGTCCATCTTGGCCAGCTCCGGCACCGTCTTGGCATACAGCACTTCGTCGGAAGCGCCGAACGCGATGTGGTCGTCGTCGCCGTAGAACGCTTGGTCGTAATACTTGTCGAAGCCGATCGCTTTGTACAGCAACGTACGATTCCAGAACTCTACGCTGTTCGTATGGAACGTCGCCGTGTTGTAGCCGTTCGACGACATGAGCCGCGGCAGGCTCGGGAGCGTCTTATCCATGTAGTCCGAAGACGTGGCGGCCTCGTGATGCGGCACGTAGAGCGACGTGTTGACGACGAATTCGGCGTCGGACGTCGTGCCCTGGCCGACGTTGGTATAGAAGTTGTTGAAGTAAAAATCGCCGGCCGCCAGCTTGTTGATGTTAGGCGTGATCTCCTGGCCGTCGATCGTAAGGCCGATCAGGAAGTTTTGGAACGACTCCATCTGCACGACGATCAGGTTCTTGCCCTTGGCCGCAGCCCAGAGCGCCGGATCGACGGACTGCTCTCCGCCCTTGAGCGCGTCGATCGACTGTTGGTTGATCTCCTTCATGTCGATGACTTCTTCGTGCTCCGTGCTGTCGGCGAAAATCGTGTAAACCTCGTAGTTGAGAATGCCCATGCCCTCTGCCTTTTTATTCTCGTTCATGCTGGCGTGATTCGGCCAGATGTTGAAGATGCAGAGCGCGGCGGACACGATGAACGTCGCGAGCAGCGCAGTGCGGTTCACCTTGCGCATGCCGATGCTCGTGAAGCGGGCGATATACTTCGGGCGAACCATATAGAACGCGAAAATGACGATATCGATAAAGATCAGCAGATAGTACGGATCAAGCAGCGAGTAGGTGCTCTCTCCGACCTTCGTCACCTTGTCTGCTTGCTCTAGCGCATGGTACGTGACGATGACGCCGTAGTATTTGTAATACATGAGTACGGCGAAGTAGAGCAGCGTGATCGACAGATTGACGATCATGTAGTAGAGCAGCTTGCGCTTGGACGCGAACCACTCGATCAGACAGAAGACGATCAGAATGAACGGAATCTCGGTCAGCACCGTCATCCAGGACGGGCCGTCGTCGAAGATGACGAACCAAGCCAACGCGCCTTTTAAGAGCAATATCAATGTAAACCATAGGATCGGCTTGGATTTAATCGCATTCCAAAGTCGCATCTTCAGCACTCTCCTTCTTGCAGCATAGCCTTATTTTCAGACAGCATCCATGCACGCAATCTCTATCTCTTTTTGTAATCGTTCTGTAAACAACGTTTCTAATTATGCCTCGAATGCAGCCGCATGTCAAAAGACATAAGCCGCGAAAAAAGCTGAAAATCCGGCTTCTTAAGCGTTCCTGCCGGCCAAATCGGGCCGATATGACCGCATTGGATGGGAATAAATTGAAAAGGTCTGGAATAAATAGGTCCTTACCCTTACTTACGCTCCTCTACCTTAAACGAAGCACGGATGGACATGGTTCCGTATCGCTTCCTTAAATGTAGTTAAACGCAGACAAACTTCGGCTTGCCAAGCGATTCCTCATTAAAAAAGCTCCCTCCTTGGCCGCCGCGGCCGTGGAGAGAGCGTCGTTTTTTCACAGCACTTTGGAAAGGAACAGCCGGGTCCGCTCCGTGCGCGGGCGTTCGAACAGCTGCTCGGGCGGGCCTTCCTCGACGATCGTCCCCGACTCCATGAACAGGATCCGGTCTCCGACCTCGCGCGCGAACCCCATCTCGTGCGTCACGACGACCATCGTCATCCCTTCCGCGGCCAGCTCCTTCATGACGGCGAGCACCTCGCCGACCATCTCGGGATCGAGCGCCGAGGTCGGCTCGTCGAACAGCATGATCTTCGGGTCCATGGCGAGCGCGCGCGCGATCGCGACGCGCTGGGCCTGTCCGCCGGACAACGAGTCCGGATAGGCGTCGGCTTTGTCCGCGAGCCCCACTTTGCGCAGCAGCGATATCGCCCTTTCCTTGGCTTCTTCGGGCCTGCGTCCGCGCACCTGCACCTGTGCCAGCGTCACATTATCCACTACCTTCATATGAGGAAACAGGTTGAAGCGCTGGAACACCATGCCCGCTTCGGTGCGGATATCCGCGATATTGGTGCCCTTGGCCATGAGCGAATGCCCGTCGATGACGACCTCGCCTTCGTCCGGCCGCTCGAGCAGGTTGATGCAGCGCAGCATCGTGGACTTGCCTGAACCGGAAGGACCGATGACGACGACCACCTCGCGAGGCGCGACGTCCAGGTTAATGTCGTGAAGTACCTTGTTTTTGCCGAAGGACTTGGCGACCCCGCTCATTCGAATGATCGGCTCCATCACTTCACCCTCCTCTCGATCCACTGCAGCAGCTTGCTAAGCGTGTAAGTGAGCACGAAATAAATTACGGCCGCGGCCAGGTATGGCTCCCATATGTGGTAGTACTGACTCTTGGCCGCATTGGCCCAATACATGATCTCGGGCACTGCGATCCAGGCGACGAACGATGAATCCTTCACGAGGACGATGAATTCGTTGCCGAAGGCGGGGATCATGCGGCGCACCGCCTGCGGCACGATAATGTGGCGCAGCGTCTGCGCGTGCGTCATGCCGAGCGAATAGGCAGCCTCCCGCTGCCCCGCGTCGATCGACTGGATGCCCGCCCGGTAGATCTCGGCCGAATACGCGGCGCAGTTGAGGCCCAACGCTACGATGGCGGCCACGACGCCGTTCGTGGTGCCCAGGATCGGTGGAATGACGCCGAAATGGATGATCAGCACCTGCAGGATAAGCGGCGTTCCTCGAAAAAGGTTGATATAACCGCTCATCAGCCAGCGGAGCGGCCAGAACCCGGCCATTTTGCCGAAACCGATGAACAGTCCCAGAATTAAGCCGTTGGCGATGGCCGCAAGGGAGATACCGATCGTCAGCAGCGTCCCTTTTAACAGTAAGGGCAAATATTCCTGGATGATATCGAATCTAAACGCGTAATACACGCCCGCACCCTCTCTCATCAAAGAGAGCATGCGTCCGGTCTGCCCCGGGCCGCATGCCCTCTGCTTCCTAACTTTGCTTGATTATACCCGCATTTACTTCGCCGTAACCAAGTTGCTCGTGTCCGGCTCGACGCCGATCCACTTTTTGTAGATTTCTTTATACGCGTCGCTCGCGCGCACTTTTTCGACGGCTGCGTCGATGTCCGACTTCACGGTCTCGTCCGTCCCCTTCGGAAACAGGATGCCGTAGTATTCGGACGCGAAGTTCGTACGGTCGTAGATCGCGTTGAGCTTCTTGTCCGGGTTGCTCTGCACGTAGGATTGGACGACGGCAAAATCCGCGACGACGGCGTCGACGCCGTTGCTCTCCAGCTCCATCAGCGCCAGCGTGTTGCTGTCGAAGCGTTTCAGGTTCGGATTGTTATCGCCCATGATGCCCTTCATCAAAATCTCGGCGGTGGTGCCGCCCTGAACGGCGACCTTCTTGCCCTTCAGCTCTAGGGCGTCCTTGACCGGCTTGTCTTCTTTCGTCAGGATCATGTTCACCGATTCAAAATAAGGAATGGAAAAATCGAACGACTGCTTGCGCTCGTCGGTGATGGAAATCGACGAAATGCCCCCGTCGTACTTGTGGTTGCCGCTCCCCAGGTCCGCGAACAGCGGATCCCAGCCGGTATTGTCCAGCTTGTAGTCGTAGCCGGCTTCCTTCATGACGGCATCCAGAAAGTCGACGTCGAAGCCGACGATCTTATCCTTGTCCATGCTCTCCATCGGCGCATAGCTCGCGTCGGTCGCGAACTTCAGCGTGACTTTGCCAGCGTCCGCCGATGCAGCTCCGCCCGCGTTCGCATTGGACGACTCCTTCGCGCCGCATGCGGACAGGCCGACCGCCAGCGCGACAGTCAATATAATAGATGTCAACTTTCTCAACATGAATAACCCCCTGCGTTCTAGTCAGCACTCATTTTATCAGCTAGAATGCGAGAATGGCAATGGAAAAAATTAAATTTATCCGCAAAAGTTAACACGAAGAGAGATATTTCATTAAACAATAGTATAATTATCCAGAAATCTATATTCGCTCAAATAAGAAAAGCCCCCTGCGGCCTTTTTGTTTGTGCATTAACGCGTAGATGACCGACCGAGGATCCGTTATTCTTGTTCATATCGCTATTTGCGGCCCGCTCGCGGACATAGAGGCCGCTATTGCGGGATTGCCGGTCTTTTTTAGCCAAATTCGGGGTCTATAACGCCCCTCCAGTCCGAATCCTATCGCCATTGTACCGTTTTTTACGAAATAGCGTCCCCTGAGTCCGATGCCCTCTGCCTGCACTTGCACAAGCCGAAAAAGGCTTCATGAGAGGCATTCCTCTCATGAAGCCCTGATCTTCGTTCGCACCTGTTTCTACTATATATAAAGTAGTCTTATTTACTCACGATATCTTTGACGGCCTTGTCGAACTTGTCGAACAGTTGGTCCTTGTCGATGGAGCCGCCTTGATATTCCTGCATGGCCGCGCCCCAGCCCTGGATGACGCCGTCAGGATACCGGCCCCAGTTCCAGCCGCCCGCTTCCTTCGCTTGCTCGGATACGGCCGCGCCGAGCTGACCGATGTCCGCCTCGGTCGCGGGGATCGTGACGAACGCCGGGATAAACTTGAACTCCTTGGTCATGTAGCTCTTGCCCGTCTCGGAGGCGACCATCCACGCCAGGAACTTTTTCGCTTCTTCGGCGTTCTTGGACTTGCTGTTGACGATCCAGAAGTTCGCCGGGCCGGTGTAGATGTGCGCCTTGCCGCTATCGTCGATCGGGACCGGCATCATGCCCAGATTCAGCTTGGCGACCTTGTCGACATCGCCTTGGATCCAGTTGCCTTGCTGGATCATGGCCGCTTTGCCGCTGGCGAACGTAGCGACTTGGGTCGCGTAGTCGGTCGTCAGCTTATCCTTCTGGGAATACTTGAAGACGAGATCGACATAGTTGATCCACTTGCCGAACACTTCGTTGCCCTTGAAGGAAGCGGTGCCCGCTTTATTGTCCTCGATAAACTTGACGGGATCGGGCTGCTCGGAGAGACCGATATTGATCGTGTGATGGCCGATCGACCACCATTCGTTCGTCGTGGAGAACGGCGTGATGCCGGCGTCCTGCAGCTTCTTGGCCGCGGCCTCGAGCTCGGTCAGCGTCTTCGGGAGCTCTGTGATGCCCGCCTTGGCGAACAAGTCCTTGTTGTAAATGATGCCGTAGCCCTCGATATTCATCGGCATGCCCAGCAGCTTGCCGTCCACCTGGGCCGGAGCGGCAGCCGAGTTGACGACGTCGGCAGCCCAGGATTCGCCCGAGAGATCCGTCGCGCGGTCGTAGTAGGGCTCGAGCGCCGCATAGCCTTCGGAGTTGAAGATCTCGGGCTCGGAGCCCGAAGCGATCTCGGCCTTCAGGAGCGCATTGTAGTCCTCGCCGCCGCCGTGCGTTTCGACGTCGACCTTGACGCCGGTTTCCTTTTCATAGGCTTCGGCCATCTTGTTCAAGGCGTCGGCGATCTCGACCTTGAACTGGAACACTTTGATCGTGACGTTCTTCTTGGGCGCGTCGGAAGATGCGGCAGCGGACGATGCCGGCGCGGACGACGCGGCGCCCGAAGCGGCTTCCGAAGATGCCGGCGAAGCGTTGCCGTTGTTGTTGCCGCAGCCTGCGGCGACCGTTAGGAGCGATGCGATCAAGATGCCTGCGGAGATGCGTTTCATGTAATGACCTCCCATGTATTCAATCATCTGGCTACAGTGTCGAGTATAGTGGAGAAAACGTTTGCACAAAACCGACGATGTTGTTGTCAAAAGTGTAACATATTGATCCTGCCTAACCTTTGACCGAACCTGAGGCGATCCCTTCGACGATGTGCTTCTGCAGCAGCAGGAACAGCACGACGATCGGCGTGACGCTCATGGCAAGACCGGCAAGCGCTAGATCCCACTGCTTCGTATACTGCCCGAAAAACCGCGTGACCGCGAGCGGAATCGTCGTCAGGTCTTTGTTCGAGCCGATGATGAGCACAGGCAGCAGGTAGTCGTTCCAGATCCACAGCGTGTTCAGAATGACGACCGTGACGGCGATCGGCTTGAGCAGCGGAAATACGATCCGCCAGAACACGCCATAAGGCGAGCATCCGTCCATGACCGCGGCCTCCTCGATCTCGAGCGGCACGCCTTTGATGAAGCCGTGGAACAGGAACACCGACAGCGCGAGACCGAAGCCGAGATAGCATACGACGATGCCGAGCAGGTCCCCGCGCAGCTCCAGAATGCTCGTCACGCGCACGAGCTGCAGCATGACCGACTGGAACGGGATGATCATCGACGAGATGAACGCGAGAAACAGCAGATTGTTGAAGCGCGTCGGCCTGCGAACGAGCCGGTAAGCGGTCATCGAACTGATCGTCACGATGCCGGCGACGCTGATCGCCGTGATGACGATGGAGTTGCGAAGCGCGGTCGGGAAGCGGATCATGTCCCATACCCGCGAGTAGTTCGTAAACTTGTAGGCTTCCGGCAGCGAGGCCGCGTCGACGAGGATCTCGCCCAGCGTCTTAAGCGAATTCACCAGCACGAAGTAAAACGGAGCGAGAAACAGCAGCGCCAGCAAGATCGCGAATATCTCGATTCCGGCGAGCCGGTAGCGAAGCGAGCGGTCGCGGTTCATCAGGCCTCCACCTCCTTGCGCTTGGTGAGCCACACCTGCGTCACCGCGATGAGCGAGACGGCCAGGAAGAACAGCATCGCCTTCGCCGTGCCGAGGCCGTAGCGGTTATTGACCAGCGCTTCCGCGTAAATGTTGTAGGCGAGCGACTGCGTCGACGTGCCAGGGCCGCCCTTGGTGAGCGACAGGTTCAGGTCGAACATCTTGAAGGCGTTGGAGATGGTGAGAAACAAGCATACGGTAATGGCCGGCATGATGAGCGGAAGCGTAACCTTGCGAATGCTCTGCCAGTAGCCCGCTCCGTCGATGGTCGCGGCCTCGAGCATGTCCTTCGGGACGCCGGTCAGCGCCGCGATGTAGATGACCATCATGTAGCCTGCCGACTGCCAGACGAACACGATGACGAGCCCCCAGAAGCCGGTGCCCGCCGTGCCGAGCCAGGGCTGCTCGAAGAAGGACCAGCCGGTCATTTCCCCGATCGTCTTGAAGCCCTTGGTGAAGATGAACTGCCAGATATAGCCGAGCAGGATGCCTCCGATCACGTTCGGCACGAAGAAGACCGTCCGCAGCAAATTGCGCGTCTTCAGCGCCCGCGTCAGCATCAGCGCCAGCAGGAACGCCAGCAGGTTCGACGCCAGCACCGTGACCGCCGTGAAGCGGAGCGTGAAGCCGAAGGCGGCCCAGAATTTGTCGTCGCGCATGAAAATGCGGTTCAAATTGTCCATGCCCGTCCAATGCGCCTTGTTCAGGTCTAGGCCGTTCCACTCGGTGAACGAATAATAAAAGCCGAGCAAGAACGGCACGAGCACGATGATCGAGAAAGCGATCAGGCCGGGTCCCACGAATACGAGCTGCTGCAGCCACTCTCCGGATTTACCGCCGCGTTTGGTCATGAGGCACACTCCCTTTCCGTTATGTAAAATATAAAGCCATATTGCGGCATCGACCACCGATAGATATGATGGGTTTGGTGTAATATATTGACCTCGGGGGAACCGCCTTGAAAAAAAGCATCCGCACCAAGTTGATGGCGCTGCTCCTCGCGGCCACCATCGTCCCGATGGCGCTGTCCATGGTCATCTCGGATTTTTATATCAAAAACCAGGTGACGGGCAAGGCGATCGCGGAAAACCGCAGCCTCCTCGAGGTCGGAAAAGACAATATCCTGAATTATATGAACACGCTCAACCGGAACTCGTTAAGCGTCTACAACTCGATTAATTCGCCGACTTCCCTGTACGCCATCATCGAGCGCTTCACGGCGCCCGGCGCGGATGCGGAGGCCGCGGATCTCGCCTATCGCACGACGATCTACCAGCATCTCTTGAACATGTACCAGTCGAACAAAGAAATTCATCAGATCCATCTGCAGATCGGACGGGGCGAGGATAGCTGGTCCTATCTATTGGCGCGCGGCCTGTTCCGCAGCGGATATGAAGCCCAAGGCGGCTGGCCCGCCGGGCGGGCGGACGACCCGGCGCCGTTCATGGAGCCGGCCCACAAGAGCGCGAGCTACGCGCTAGATTCGCGGCGATCCGTGTCCGCCCGGGACGTGATCACGCTCAGGCGGCCGATCATTCGCACGCCGAGCGACCAGGTCATCGGCTACTTGTCGATCGACGTCCTGCTGACCGAGCTGGGCGACATCTGCGGGCGGCTCGCGCTTTCGGAGGAGGAGAAGCTGTACGTGCTCGACCGCGGAGGCAACGTCGTATGCGGCGCGAAGCCGGAGGACGGCGATCTGCTTAAAAATACCGGCTGGACGCGCAAGCTGCTGACGGATACGGGCGGCACCGGCGATTTCAAGTGGTCGGATTCATCCTTTTCCGGCTATGTCGTCTACGATACGCTGCAGACGCAGTTCATGGACTGGGTCGTCGTGAAGCAGCTGCCTTACGACTATCTGTACCAGAACGCGCAGGGCATCCGAATGATCAACTCGCTGATCATCTCGCTGTCGCTCATCGTCGCCGTCATCGCGACGCTCGTCGTGTCCGTGCAGTTCACGAGCCCCATCAAGAAGCTGATCGCGCGCATGAACCTGGTTCAAGCCGGCAAATGGAGCGCGGGCGCGGACGCCCGCCTCGTGCGGAGCAGCGACGAATTCGGCGTCCTGGAGCGGCGCTTCGGCACGATGGTATCGACGATCGAGGAGCTGATCAACCGGGAGTACAAGCTGGCGCTCGCGAACAAGACGAACCAGCTGAAGGCGATGCAAGCCCAGATCAACCCCCATTTCCTGAACAACGCGCTGCAGTCCATCGGGACGCTCGCACTGCAGTCGAACGCGCCCAAGGTTTATGGGCTCGTCGCGGCCATGGCCCGGATGATGCGCTACAGCATGAACACCGAGGAGAGCGTCGTGCCGCTGTCCGCGGAGCTCTCCCACGCCAAGGCTTACCTGGAACTGCAGAAGCAGCGGTTCGGCGAGGATCTGGACGCGTTCTACGAGATCGATCCGGAGACGATGGATGTCGCGGTTCCGAAGATGCTGCTTCAGCCGCTCGTCGAAAATTACTTCAAGCACGGCTACGAGCCGGGGACGGGGGGCGGCTCGGGGGACGGCGGCGCGGGCGGCGGTAGCGTTGAAAAAGAAGCGGGAATAGCCGAAGCGGGCGGAACGGGCGCGGCTGGCGCCGCAGGTCAGGCGGGCGCCAAGCTGTACGTTCGCGCTTGGCTGGAGGGCGAGCGCGAATGGCTGCGCGTCGAGATCGCGGACAACGGCAAGGGCATGGAGCCGGGACCGTTGGAGAGCCTTCGCGCCCGCCTGAACCGCGCGGCGGCGGAGGACGGCATGGGCGGCCAAATCGGCCTGGCCAACGTCCGCATGCGGCTTCGTTTGTATTTCGGCGAAGAGGCGGGCATGGCGGTGGACGCTTCGCCGGGCGGCGGATTCAAGGCCGCGCTCCGGATTCCGCTGCGGCAGACGCCGGCCGCGGAAGAGATGCCGGCCGGCGCGCAAGCGCGCGAAGCGGGCGACGATAGGGAGGGGACGAGATGAAGGTCGTCATCGTAGACGACGAGCGCCACGTACGGGAGGCCGTCCGGCTGCTCGTCGATTGGGAGACGCTCGGCATACGGGAGATTCACGAAGCGGCCAACGGCGAGGAAGCGGCCGCGCTTATCGAGCGCGTGCGCCCGGGCATCGTCGTCACCGACATGATGATGCCGGTTCGGGGCGGCCTCGACCTGCTGGCTTGGCTGCAAGCGAACAATCCCGAGATTCAGAAGATCGTCATCAGCGGTCACGACGATTTCCATCTCGTGCGCGGCACGATGCAGCACGGCGGGCAGGATTACCTGCTCAAGCCGATCGATCCCGAGCAGCTGACCGGCGCGCTAGCACGCGCTGTTGCGAGGTGGAACGAACAGGATCGGTCCCGCAAGCACGAGCTGGCGCGGAATATGGAGATCAACCAACTGCGCCCGGTCATGCGCGATCGCATGTTTTCCGACTTGCTCGGCGGCGATCCCTACGGCAACGCGCAAACCGTCCTGCTGAACGAGTCCGGCGCCCCGCATCCGTCTTCGTGCCTCGTCGCCGTCCTGGACGTCGATTCGGCCTCGCCCGAAGTGGCGGACCGGTACGCCCGCCATCGGGACCTGCTCTACTTTACGCTGACGAACATCGCGGACGAAGTGCTGCGGCGAGGCGAACGCGGCATCGCCTGCCGCAATCTTCGCGCGGAAAGCGAGATCCTCCTTTTTGTCTGGGCGGATCCCCGCGCTGCGCGGCCTGAAGCGACGCTGGAGGAGACGCTGTCCGCGATCAACGACGGCTGCTTCCTGACGCTCAAGTGCCGCTTCGACTTCGGCATCGGCACCGTACAGCCCTTTCCCCAAGGCGCCGCGATCTCTTATCAGTCTGCCCGGGCCGCGCTGCACGAACGGAACCTCCTTGCGGAGCGGACCTATCATTACCGGCCCGAGGCAGCGGGAGCCCGCCCCTCCTTCGCCCCGCCGCGTCTGGACGCGTACGAGGAAGGCCTTCGCCTCGCCGTGCTTGGCGGCTCCGACCGGCAGATCGGGGAGGCCGTCGGCCGCTGGATGGCGGAAGTGCGCCGCATGCCCCGAATCAGCGGCGAGCAGCTGCAGCGGTGGCGAAACGATTTCGGCGAAATGCTGAGGCGATGGCGGGAGACGAAAGGCACGCGGGCGGACGTCCCGGGCGATGGACGCGCTCGCTCCGGAGAGGCGGACGAAGACCCGGCTCCGACCGGCGTCTTCCCTATGGACGCGCACGGACGACTCGACCTCGACCGCCTTGAAGCGATGCTGCGCGATTTTCTGACCGCTTATGCCCGCAGCCGCTCGGCCGCCGGCCAACAAGCCCAGAGCGCGATTCCCGCCGTCGTCCGCTACATCGAGCAGCATTACAACAAGGAGCTCACCCTGCAGGACATCGCGAGCCGATTTTATTTGAGCCGGGAGTATATCTCCCGCCGGTTCAAGCAGGAGACCGGGGAAAACCTCATCGACTTCCTCGGCCGCATTCGCATCGACAAGGCGAAGCTGCTGCTCGAGAATCCGCACTTTAAAATCTCGCAGGTCGCCGAGATGGTCGGCTACCAGGATGAAAAGTATTTCAGCAAGGTGTTCAAAAAACTCACGGGGCTGTCGCCGAACCAGTACCGAAAGTCATAAACGCATGCAAGGGGAAGCCGTTAGACGGCCTCCCCTTGTTTTGGCTTTAGACGATATCCTCGGGCATCAAGACGCCCCCCGCGCGAAGCGTCAGATCAGGAACATCGCGACGACGGTCGTCACCGCGAGTCCGATCAGCACCGGCAGCAAATTGCGCCGGGCCAGTTCGAACGGGCTGACGCCGCAAATGGCCGCCGCGGGGATGAGCGCCCACGGGATCAGCGTGCCGCCCCCCACCCAGATGGCCGCGACTTGACCGAGCGCCGTCAACGTGTCGGTGCCGCCGACCGAAGCGCCGAACATATTCGCGATGGAGCCCGCCAGCGAGATGCCGGAAAAGCCCGAGCCGTCGAGCCCGGTAATGGCGCCCACGACGGTCAGCGTCACGGAGCTCACCGCGCCGTTCAGCGGCACCGTGTTCGAAAGCGCGACGCCAAGATCGTTCACGATGCCGTGCGAGCCTTCCGGCAGCTTGCCGATGAGGTCCCCGAATGCCGAATCTCCGAGATAGAAGAAGGCGGCGATCGGAATGACGGGGCCGAATACGCGGAAGCCGAACTGCAGCCCCTCGATGAGGTAATCCGTCGTCGCCTCGAGCCCCCGATCGCCATGAGCCAGCAGCGTCACTGCGATAAGGATGAGCACGGCCGTGCCGCCGATGAGCGCCGTGGCGTCGCCGCCTTGCAGCTTGAACGCGATCATGGCGCCGACATCGGCCAGGAACAGCAGCGGAATAACCGCGGCAAGCACCCGCTTGAGCACGGGCGCCATCGGAATCGCATCGTTCTTCCCGCCGGCGTCACCTGCGGGCGCCTCCGCGACCAAGCCGTCGCGGAAGGCGCCGCGCTTCAAGTCCCTCCGCATCAGCCAAAACGCCGTCGCCGTCGTGACGATGCCCATCACCGCCACGAGCGGTATGCTTGCCTCCATGACCTGCGACACGGGCAGACCCGCCGCGTCCGCCGTCAGCTTCGGCGCGCCCTGAATGATGTAGTCTCCGGACAGCGCGATGCCATGTCCGAACAAATTCATCGCCATCGCGGCCCCGAGCGCCGGCAGTCCGACCCGCACGGCGACCGGGAGCAGCACCGCGCCGATCAGCGCGACGCCCGGCGATGGCCAGAAAAACCACGACGCGACCATCATGATGATGCCGATGCCCCAGTAAGCCATCGCGGGCGTCCGAATGAACCGCGTCAGCGGCGCGACCATTACTTCGTTGATCCCCGTCCGAATCAAAATCCGGCTCATCGAAACGATGATCGAAATGATGAGGATCGTGCCGATGAGCTCTTTAATCGCATAAATGAAGCTGTTGAATATGCCCGATACCGAGCTGCCGAGACTGTCCGTCGCGATCAAGCCCAGCGCAAGAATGCCGAACACGCACACCAGCATCGTATCGCGGCGCATTACGAGCATCGCCATGATAAATAAAATAAAAGCCAGGTACACCCAATGCAAGGATGTCAGGGCTATCTCCAAAGTCATCACCCTCTGCCTCTCCCCGAAGACTGCTACATCGTATGCGGAGAGGCGGGCGGGCGTTCGTCCCGGTGCAAGGGCCGGAGCTTCCCTTTCGTACGTTTACACGGTATCCCCCTCGAACAGGTTCAGCAGTCATAACCAAAAAAGCAACTACACCACCCCAAAGCCCATCCTATCATCCCCTTCATCTCTGTCTCTGTCGCCGCAAATCCTGCCATAGCAGCCAGAACATCCAAAGGAGTAACAGCGCCTTTCCGGCGGAAACCCACAAGTGGGACAACCGTGATCGGAGAGGAACCCGCCGTACCGATCGGCCAACCACAAGCGCAGAGCTACGCCAATCAGCACAAGAGTTGTGCCTTTGCTGAAACAAACGGATGACAGCCCTGGATTTGCGCCTTCCGCGGCATTATGATGGATAGAGCCGTTCTTCTATGACTCCCGACCGCCCTGTCTCGGACGTTAGCGGAACCGGGCCAAGAAAGGGGTACCCTTATGTCAATCAACCGCAGACTGTTTACGGACGCGGATTTCCAAGAGGCGATGGAGCGTCAGCTCCGCATGCGCGTTTTCAAAAACGATCATATCGTGGACAGCGGCGGCGTCATTCTTCGCTTCGACGACAACACCGTCGTCATTCAGACCAGCGTCAGCGAACTGGCCTATCACAATAGGCGGGACTGCGAATTTTTCGAGCTGAAGCGGAAAACCTGAGCTTATCCAACCATATTCGCCTCCTCTCGCGCATATCCATGGGGAACAGCGCAAGGAGGCGATTCCATTGAAAAAAGCTTTTTCGGTGTTGCTCGGTCTGTTCATCTGCATGATTGGCCTGATTCCCTTAGGTACCGCATCCGCGGCATCAGCCGCCCAGATCAAGCTGGACGCGAAGTACAGCGGCTACGAGAACTTCATCGTAATCGACAAATCGCTCAATAAGCTGGCGTACTTCAAGGAAGGCAAGCTCGTCAAAACGTTCCCGGTCGCGACCGGCGCCAAACCTTCGTACACCCCCGAAGGTCTTTTTGTCATTCAGGAGAAAATTAAAAATCGCCCCTACTACAAGGAAAAAATCAAAGGCGGCGATCCTAAAAATCCGCTTGGCGATCGCTGGCTCGGCCTCAAGGTGACGCTGAAAAACGGCGACGTCTCCTACGCTTACGGCATCCACGGCACCAACAATGAGAAATCGATCGGCAAATACGTATCCGCCGGCTGCATACGCCTGCACAATAAAGACATCCGTTGGCTGTACGACGAGATTCCGAGCAAAACGCTGGTGCTTATCCAAAAGTAACCATTCGCCCTTTTAGGACGGGAATATACGTTCCCAAAAAGGGATTGACTTCCAACATCGTTTCCGTGTATATTGAACGAACAGAATACTTATCATCCGACAGGGGAAGCACCCGTGAGTCAAGGCCACAGCCTTGCTTGCTGGTGCTTTTTTGCTGTCCAATCAACCTTTTCGGGGAGGAAATTCGTTATGCGATGGGGATTTAAAGTCGTGCTTGCGGCGGTACTGACGTGGTTTGCGATGTTGCCGGGGGTGTCGGAGGCCGCTGCGTTCACCTTCTCCGCGGCGGCCAAGACCGCTTACGACAAGATGTATGCGGCGACGGAGCCGGCGCTGCGCACCAAGATCGCGTCTCAACACGACGCGCTCGTATCGCTGGAGGCCAAGGGCGATCAGACGGACGAAGCGACCGCCGCCCTGCACGATCGCAACGAGCTGCAGTTGAAGACGGCCAAGCAGCGGATCAAAGACATCGACGCCGTCGATATCGCCAAGCTGGACGGACAGGTCAAGGCTGCGCAGGCCAAGTACAAGCCGCTCTTCGAAGGTTATACGGCGCTCAACAAGCGGATCGAAGCGGCACGCATGTTAAAAAACAAAGAGCTGAACGCGGCGCTCAAGCTTCAAGCCGATATCATGAAAGTGACGGTTCAACTCGCTCGCGACGATATTCGAGCCAAGCAAGACAAGCTCAAGCTCGCCAAAAGCGCCGCCACCGCGAAGTCGAAGCGAGCCAAGGAGCCGCTGGAAGCGATCGACGGGTTGAAGACGCGTATTCAAGCGGAAAAACGGGCCGCTTCCGCCGCAAAGCAGGCAGGCAAGACGCTCTGGAGCAGCTTTAATGCAGCCGCGAAAAAGAATGCCCCTGGAGACGCCTCCAGCGCGCTTGCGAGCCTGCTCAAGATAGCCGGCCAGATCAACGAAGCCAAGCAAAATCAATACGCGCTCGAGCAGAAAATCTCGGAGGCGATCGCACGCGCGTCGTTTTTGGCCGCGGCATGAACGCCCAAAAGGCAGAAGCAAGAAACCGAATTCAGGTTCATACACGCACAAAAGCCCGGCCATAGGCCGGGCTTTGCTATTTAAGGGCGTTGCCGCCGCTTAAAATCCTATTACAGCTTTACAACGTTCTCAGCTTGAGGACCGCGGTTGCCTTGAACAACGTTGAATTCAACGCGTTGGCCTTCGTCAAGCGTCTTGAAGCCTTCGCCGACGATTGCGGAGAAGTGAACGAATACGTCGTTGCCGCCTTCAACTTCGATGAAACCGAAGCCTTTTTCTGCGTTGAACCACTTAACTGTACCTTGTTGAGCCATTTGGTATTACCTCCAAAAAATGTTTTTTCTACATGACCTTTATTTTGCGTAGAAAATAAAATTCACATATTGTACAAGGTTATTAAAGCTTCTAAAATAATAACCCTCTACAATATGCGAACTCAGGTCAAGATTTAGATTAGATTCATCTTATCATATCTTGTCCAGGAACGCAAATGCAGAAATGGTCCATGTAAGGCAGAACAATAAAACGCTCTTCCTTGCCGGCTTCACTCCCCTCGGCAGGGTAAAGCGTCGCTCATATATAGGTTAACCAAATACGGGAGATCTTAAACAGGGTCGCACAACTTTTTTTTGGAAATATCGAATCTCCCCCTCAGATGCAAAGATGCCGCTCTCCATAAGGAGATACGGCATCGGGCGCGATCACGGGTATCCAAGTTCGATGCGGCGGCCAGCCTCAGCTGCGGCTCGACATCGACAGGCTCGTGTTCACGAGGGCGGGAAGCATGCGCTCGGTCTTTTCCATCGGCGATCCGCAGAGCGTGCAAGCCGGTTCGTCCGAAAACGCAAAATTTTCGCGAATCCATCCGTTGCAGCTATCGCTGGCGCAGGACCATACGGAAGTCGGCTCGAGGGGGACCTCTTCGACCGGTTTTTTGCGGGAATTGTACATGGAGCGCTCCTCTCCAAGGCTTAGCCTTGTTCCTTGTATTGGGCGTAACACAAGCAGCCTCGAACCGTCAAAACTAAAAAATCATATACTCGACAAGGCTTCGCTAACTGCCATGGAACCTTGACGATATATGATTCTCCACGTACATGCATTATATCCATCATAGCCCATAAAAGAACGGATGGCAAATCCAAAATGGTCCTTAAGCGGATTTCCGCCCCTTTTCAAAGCACGATTTAAGCCTTGGCGAACCCTTCTTCCTTCAAGTAGGCCGCGGCTTCGTCGTAGGAGTCGAATGCGCCGTCCAAGTTAAGCCCCGCATAGACGTACCACATCGCATCTTCGTCGTCGTACTTCAATTCCAGCGTCTGCCGCTTCTCGTTCCGCCAGATTTCTTCTAGGGCCGGCTCGGATGCTGCGCCCGCTTCGCCTCTGAGCGAATCGATGGATGCCGCGACGATCGTCCGCAGCTGTTCCTCCGAAAACTCGGCGATATTGGCGAAGCCTTTATCGTCCGTATCGTACCCGTCAAGCCTCCCCGCATATACGAAGCCGTTGCCGCTGCGGTGCAAATGATAAATGACGTTTTTCTTGTCGAAGGCGCTGCCTTCGAATTGATAATTGACGCGGCCGAGCGATACGTCCTTGCGCGTCAGCTCTTTGAATTCGTCGGCGATCGCCAGCTTTTGCTCAAAGCTCAGCATGCTTGCACGCTCCTTGTCATGATCTATCTATATCGCTGCGCATCCGCGCGTTCAACCGGCCGCTTCAGGTCCATCCCCAGAAAAAACCGTCGCGATCCCAAGCGACGCGGCCCCCGTGGAGCTTGCGAAACGCCTTGACCACCTCGCGGTCGAGCGCTGTATGGCCGCGTTCGTTCACGAACACGAATCGTTCGCCGAACTGCTCGCGGATATAAGCGACCGCTTCCTCCTGCTTCAACATTCCCCGATGGCGAATCTCGCTAACCATCCAGTCCGCCACGTCCTGCGCCGTATTTTCCATTCCGATGCCTCCTTGACTGCCGGTAACTCTTCTTGCGCTTGACCGTTTCTTATTGTACCAAATTGACGGGAATTGCAGGCAATTAATCGAGCGCCGATAAAAAAAGAGAAGGACGGTTCAGGCAGACCGCCCGGGTTGTCCCTCTCTGTAAAAACGTTAATCTTGGATCAAGCCTGCCTGCACGAGCAAGCGGCGAAGCATAGTAGCCGTCTCGGCGCGGGTCACCGATCCCGTCGGATCAAGCCGGCCTCCTGCGCCTTGAACGAGGCCCTCCTGCACGGCGCCCGCTACGTCCTCGCGCGCCCATCCGTGAATCGCGTCGCCATCGGCGAATGCAAGCAGGATGCGGTCCGCATCCCCGGTTGCCGCCGTGGCTTGAATGCCGGCGAGCTTCGCAGCGCGCGCGATTACCGCGAACGCTTCCTCGCGGGTGATCGTCTCGTCCGGCCGGAATCGGCCGTCGCTGCCGCCGAGCAGCAGGCTGTACGCCGCCGCTTGTTCGACGGCTCCGCCGTACCAGGCCCCAGCCTTTATATCCGCGAACGCGTTCGTTCCGTTCGCCGTTTGCGGCAGTCCCAGCGCTCGAATGAGCATGGCAGCGAATTCCGCGCGGCTGACGGCGGCGTTCGGGCGGAATTCGCCGCCCGAATAGCCGTACACGATCAGCCGAGCCGCCATGTCGGCGATCGCTTCCCGTGCCCAGTGCCCGCTCAGATCCGCGAAGTCCTGCGCCGTCGATCGGACGAGCGCGTAGGCGCTGTTCGTCAGACTGCGGACGACTGCGTAATACCGGCCGTCGCGGGCCACGATCTCCGTCGGAACCGGCCGAAGCGTGCCGTCGGGTTCGACCGCGACGGCCGTCACGCCTGTCGGATCGGCCCCAGCCGGCAGCGGCAGCTCTCTTTTTACAAAGGACTTGAAGCTGTCGACGACCGTCGCTCGGCCCGCATCGTCTACCTTTAATTCGAACGATACTGGCGAACCGATGATGGCATATCCCGCATCCGTTGCCGCCTGGGACAGCTGCAGGGCGGTCCCTTCTCCCCCTCGGCCCACGGTCAAGCTGTATGTCGCGCCGGCAGCCGCTTCGACAGGAGGAAGGTCGGTGATCGGAAGCGTATAGCTTCCTTGGGCCGTCACGAGCTGGAGCAACGCTCGTTTCTCCTTCATGGCGTTAAGCGCCGCTGCGTCGAACCGCACGGTCAGGCTCAACGCGTCGTCTGGCGCCGTGATCGCGATCGAAGTCCCCTCAGCCGCATCCGTCAAGCCGGTCGTCAGCGCCGATGATCGCAGCTGCACGTCGAGATCGTGCGCGTTCATGGTCGCCGCTCCGATAAGGGACTGCTCCGCTCCCCCGATCGTCAGCTTGAATGGAGGCGGAGTCGGCGTTGGCGAAGGCGTCGGTATCGGCGTTGGCGTCGCCGGATCCTGCGCCTTTTCTCTTTTGATTTGCAGCGTGTACTTCAATGCCCTGCCGTCTTCGGCAACGACCGCGATCTGCAAGGAGGCTGCGGAGGCGATAAGCGAGACGCGCTCGGATTCTGCGCCGAGCTCGACCGGGCCGACGATCCGCAGGCCTTCCCCGTCGTAAACGCTGGCCGTAACGGATTGGCGTTCGTTCGCGGCTGCCGACGTTATGTCGACCGAAGGGACTTCCTCCGGCAGGGTGATCGTGTACGCCGTCGTGTCCGAAGCAAAGGCCGTGCTCCAAACGCCCGCCGATAGATGGAGCGACGATAGCTTCGGCGCAGCTACAGGATCGGGGCCCGGGCCCGCATCGATCTCCCACTTGGCGTACAGCGTCAAGTCGGACGCGCCCATCGTCAGCTTGTCGCCATTCTTGTACACCGTTCCGGTGCCCTCGGCCGACAACGTCCAACCGACGAAGTCAAAGCCGGCTTTCGCCAGATTACCCGGATTGCCTCGCACCGTCACTTCGGCGCCTTCTTCATACGCGCCTGCATCCACGGGTACGCTGCCGCTATCGGTATCGCCTGCCTCGTACGTCACGCGATACGTCGTGATCGCCGTCCACTGCGCATACAGCGTCACGTCGTCAGCGCCGATGGTCAGCGTCTCCCCTGCCGAATACGGCGTGCCGCCGCCGTCCGGCTTGGTATTCCAGCCGGCAAAGGCATAGCCGCTTTTGACGAAGCCGCCGGCATTGCCCATGACGATCGCAGCCGCGCCGGGCCCGTATTCCTCGTCGTCGTTCGGACCCGGGCCGCCCGTTTCCCCGTTGCCTTCGTAGATTACCTTGTAGGGCGGGTTCTTCGTCCATTGCGCGTAGAGCACGAGGTCCTCATGCCCGATGGGCGCCAAATCGCCTTCCGCATAAGCCTCGCCGGTTCCGTCGGCTTTCGTGTTCCAATTCGCGAACGTGTATGCGGCTCTGACCAGCCCTCCGGCATTGCCGAGAACCTCGGCCTCTTCACCCTCATAGTAAGTGTAGTCGTCCACCGGCACGGTGCCCCCGGTACTTCCGTTCCCTCTATAGATGACGCTATACGTAGGGATGGCGACCGTCACGACCTGCTGCATCCCATAAGCGGTCTTATTGCCGGCCTTATCCTTGACGATCACGTTAAAGTAGTAAGGCATGCCGTCGAGCAGGCCCGTCAGTGCCAAGCTGTCGATATCGGCCGTATACGCGTTGACGACGATGCCTTTGGATTCGATATCCGCGACCGACTGAATATTGCTTTTAAAGGAACGATAAACGCGATATTGCAAGCCGGACTGCTCGGTCATGTTGTCGGTCGCCTTCGCCCACGTCAACGTAGCGCTGTTCGTCGTAACCCCCGAAGCCGCGATCGTGCCGGAGGCGACGTCCGGCGTCGTGCCGTCGAGCCATGCTTTGCTTTGAACGGGAACGGCGGTATCGGCACTGCTCGCGTTGCCGTGCTGCCCGTAGCTGCCGAGCCCCCAGCTCCAGACAGAACCGTCTTTGCGCAAGGCTGCCGAGTGAAAGGCGCCGGCCGCGATCTGCACGAATTCGGAAAGACCGCTTAACTGCACGGGCGCGTTTCGATTCGTTAGCGTGCCGTCGCCCACCTGCCCGTACTTATTGTAGCCCCAGGTCCATACCGTGCCGTCCGTCTTCAGCGCGATGCTGTGCCAGCCGCCTGCGGACACTGCCTTAACGCCGCTCAGTCCGTTCACCTGGACCGGCACGATCCGCTTGGTCGTCGTCCCGTCGCCCAGCGCGCCCCAGTCGTTGTCGCCCCACGCCCATACCGTCCCGTTCTCCTTCAGCGCGAGATTGTGATAGTTGCCGGCCGAGATCGCGACCACATGATCCAGCCCCGATACTCGCACCGGCGTCGTCTGAGCGACCGACTCCGTACCGTTCCCCATCTCGCCCGAAGAATTGAGTCCCCAAGCCCATACCGTCCCGTCGGCCTTCAGGGCGATGCTATGGTAGCCGCCGGCCGATACCGCGATCATGTTCGCGAGACCGGGGATTTCGGCAGGTACGGAGCGGTCTGTCAATGTGCCGTCCCCAAGCTCTCCGTTGCCGTTGTCTCCCCACGCCCACACGGTCCCGTCCTTCTTCAAGGCAAGCGTATGGTAGCCGATGCCGCCCGACAGCGAAGCCACGTCGCCGATCGCGATTTGCACGGGCAGCCATCTGTCCGTCTTCGTGCCGTCTCCCAACTGCCCGTAGTTGTTGGAGCCCCAGGCCCATACCGTCCCGTCCTTCTTGATCGCGAACGATTGTCTGACTCCCGCCGCGATCGACGCGACGCCGGTCATGCCCTGTGCCGCTACCGGGATGCTGCGATTCACGTTGGTTCCGTCGGCCAATCCGCCTTTTTCATTGCCGCCCCATCCCCATACGCTCCCGTTCGTCGTCAACCCGACATTGTGGTAATACCCCGCGACCAGCTGAGGTTCATTGCCCGGCGCGGCTGCGTCGGCGTTCCCGCCGTATATCGGAATGAGCCCCAGAAGCAGCGCCAGACACATCAGCATGCTCAATTTGCGTCTCAACTTGAATTCCTCCTCGCTTGCCGGCGCGCAGTCCGGCTTCTGCCGCTATTTTAAGGGAGGCCGGCAGGACGATACGATTATCGAAAGTTAATTCGGTTAAAGGAATACGCCGTTAATCCTTAATGCCGCTCATGCAAACAGCCCGCCCGCCGGAGGGCGAACGGACTGTTGGTCGGCCTTGATTTAAGGATTGACGTTGATCGTAAAGGTCGAGGTCGTATTCTTGATCGGCGTCACGACGTTGTTGAACTTCAGATTGTTAAACGTAACCGAGCCGACCGCCGGACCTTGGCCCGGTTCCGGCATTTCGTTCGCCCAGATGCCGACGCCGCTCTTCGCGTCGAACGCATCGCCGCTCTTCTGTGCGCCGGAGATGCTGATGTTGGTGAAGATCGTATCGGTCACCGGATTTTCCGGTTGCGTGCCGTTGTACTTCGTCTGGAACATGATGCCGTGATACGTCGGATCGACGATATCGACGTCGCTCACGCGAATGCCCTGGAACACCTTGGACGCCGAGAACACCCAGATCGCCGGGAACGTCTGCTGCCCCCAGAAGTGGCCGCCCGCACGCACGATCGAGATATTTTGCAGATTCGTGGTAGGGCTTGCGCCGAAGCCGTTCATCGGGTAGCCGAAATCGAGCGAGCTGATCGTAATACCCGAGTAGCAGAGCGTATCCGCGATGTAAATGTTGCGGAACGTGTTGGCGTACCCGCCGTATACCGCCAGGCCAGCCGCGCGCCAGGTGAGGATGGACGTCAGGTTTTCGAAAATGTTGTCCTTCTCGTCTGCTCCGCCCGCGTCGATCGCCGAGAACAGCGCGAAGCTGTCGTCGCCGGTCGCGCGCGCTTCGTTGTTGGAGATCAGGTTGTTCGTGCTGCCGTTCGTCATGTTGATGCCGTCGGCGAACGTATTACGGATGCGCGAGTTTTTGATCGTCACGTAGTCCGTGTTGGCGCCCCAATACATGCACACCATGTGTTCGGTCCAGATGTTGTCGATCGTCATGTTGGCGACGTTGGAAAAGTCGAACACTTTGCCCGGTCCGTCGATCCGGGACGTGTAGTTGCCGAAGTAGGCGAAGTTGGCAAAGGTGGAGCCGTTCGCCGTGGACGTCGCCGAGAAGCCGATGTCGGTGTTGGCCTGGTTCGACGGCGCGACGAAGCGCGTGTACCATGGACCGGCGCCGATCACCTTGATCGGTTTGCCGTACACCTGGAACTTGTTCGACGTCGTGTACGTGCCCGCCGGCAGGTAGACGCCCACGTAGGTCCCGGTCGTGTCCATCCGCACTTTGTCGAGCGCGTTTTGCACGTCCTGGTGCGTGAAGCCCGTCGGCACGACGTACTTGGCCGGGTCGGGATTCGCGATCGGCGACGCCTGCTCGAGGCTGACGAAGTCGATGGCGTAGTTCGTCGCGTTGGCCGCGTCCTTCTGCAGGCGGATCGTGCTGCCCGCCGGGATCGTCGTGTCGAACATAAGATTCGCTTCGTCATAAATGTGACGCGGCGAGCCGGAGCCCGGGCTGTTGCCCGGCGCGGTTTCGGAGCCGTACAGCCAGGCATACCTGGACGTCAGGTCGATGGCCTTGGCGAACGTGCCGTTGACGTAGACGTTCAGCGTCGCGTCGATGCCGTCGCCGCCCGGCGCGTCCGGGATGGAGAAGCGGGCGACTAGCGTGTTGGTGCTCGCCTTGGTCGTGAACTGCACGTAGCTGCCGGTGGCGTTCAGCGTGACCGCCTTGCGGCCGGACGCTTCGCCGGCGAGATCGCCGATGTTGCGGTTCGGCCCGACGACGGCCGCGCCGCCGCCGATCGTGCCGTCCTCGGCCTCGTACATGTCGAACGGCATGTTCGCGCCGCGTCCGACGAACAGCGGCTGCGTGGAGACGTTGTTCGCTTGCTTGACGGACAATTCGTTGCCGTCGGCGGCGATCTGGACCTTGACGTTGTACTTGCCGTTCGATGCGGTCCAACTGCCGAGCGCGATCGACGGGCTGGATGCGCCTGCGGCGAGCGTGCCGGTGTAGCTGGCGGTTAGCGTCTTAAGCACCGCATTGGTCGTGGCGTCCGTCAGCGTCAGCGTGACGGCGTGCGCGCCGGCGGCCGAAGCGATCGTGCCTTGATTTTTCAGGATGACGGAAAAATTCGTCGTATTGCCCGCAGCCGGATTGCTCGGGCTCCAGCTGACCGACGTTGCGACCAGGTCCGAGCTCTGAACCGGGCTGATCGTCAGGTTGGAAGCGGCAGCGTAGCTGTTGTTGTTTTCGTTCTGCTCGATGACGGCGTTGTCTTCGTCGATCTTGGCAGAGACGGCATAACTGCCTGCGTCCTTGGCGCCGATGCTGGCGGTGATGTTAGCCTGGGCGCCGGCCGCGAGCGCGCCCACGTTCGCCGTGCCAGCTTTGGTCGTGCCCAAATAGAAGTTGACGGTCGTCGCTGCGGATGCCAGCGTGCCGGCGTTTTTGACGGTCGCCGTCAGGTTGACGCTGTCCGTCTCGACCGGCGCGGACGGCGTCCAGGACAAGCCCGTCACGGTCAGATCCGGATTCGGCGCGGGTACGCCGATGACCTGGAACTCTGCCACCTGGCCGCCCGTCGCGCCCGTGTTCGCCGTGAACTTCAGCTGCACGCCGCTGGCCGTAGCGCTCACGGGGATGGTGACCGTATTGCCGGTCGCCGGGTTAAACGCGTACTGCGCGGACGAGACCAGGTTGTTGAATGCAGTCGCGTTCTGATCGCGGCCCAGCACCTGGATCGTCTGCGTGCGCGTCGCCCAGGCGTTGTCCGGATTGAGCTTCAGCACGATGGCGGAGATGCTGGCATTCGAGCCGAGCGAGACGGTCAGCGTGGCGGGGTAGCTGTTCGCATTGCTTTCCCAGTAGGTAGCCGTATTGCCATCGTTGGCGTTGGTAGCAACATAAGTCCAGTTGACGGAAGAAGCAGTGATCGGCTTGCCCTGCGCCAAGTTGGAGCCGGACGGCGGAGGCGTAGAGGTCGGCGTAGCGGTTGGCGTAGCCGTTGGTGTTGCGGTCGGCGTTGCCGTTGGCGTCGCTGTCGGCGTTGCTGTCGGCGTTGCTGTCGGCGTTGCCGTTGGCGTTGCCGTCGGCGTCGCGGTCGGCGTTGCCGTCGGCGTCGGCGTCGCGGACACTGCGGTCAGGGCGATTTGGTCCAAGTTAACGTTGCCGGAATCGGTCGCGTCGTATTTATAGGCAATCGTGTTGCTGCCCGCGTTCAGCGCGAACGTCTCGGATTGCGTTCCCCATGCATCCCAGTTGGCGAGATTGGCGAGCGTCGTCTGTTTGACCTTGGTGCCGTTCACATAGACGCTCAGCGTTCTGGCCGCGCCGTTCGCGTTGCCGTACTTCAGCGCGACCGCGTAGTTGCCGGCGGCTGCAGCATTGACGGTAAACTGCGTCTGCGCCCCTTGCGTCCAATAGCCGTCCACGAATCCCGTCCCCGTATAACCGGCGTGGTCCGTGTTCACCTTTGCCCCGCCGGACAACGCCGCGGCCTCGGCCTCGTAGACGTTGTTGGCCGGCGGCGCGACGGTTCCGTACACCTCGAGTTCGGACACCTGACCGGCCGGCCAAGCGCTGTTGGCCGTGAAGTTGACCTTGACGTAGCGCGCGCTGGCGGCGGCGAAGCTGATCGTCACCGCGTTGCCGGTCGCCGGGTTAAACGAATAAGACGCGGAAGCCGCGAGCGTGCTGTAGTTCGAATCGTTCAGGCTGCCCTGCACGGACAGCGTCTGGGAGCGCGTTCCCCATCCTGACGGCAGCTTCAGCACGACCTGATTTACCGCCGAAGCTGCGCCCAGGTCGACTCGGATCCACTGCGGCCATGCGTTGTTCGCGCTCTCCCAGTAGGTGCCGGCGTTGCCGTCCACGGCATTGCCCGCTTGGTACACGTCCGCGTACGAGCTTGCGGTCACAGGTTTGTTACCCGCCAGATTCGGACCGTCCGCATAAACTTTGGACGCCGGCAGTCCGGCCAGGTTGGCGAGCAGTCCGGCCATCAGCGCGAGCGCCAGCAAAGAAGCCGTCCACGGCTTCCGTTTCCCCGTATGCAGTTGCATAAACCTCATCTGCCTCCTTTTAGATGGATAACTCGATTTTCCGGTCCCTTCCGACTTAAGCGGCTGATCAGTGACCCTGTTAAAGTCAACGGCTCTGCGAACCTCCTCCTCCCGGATATGGATGATGCTTCCTTTCAAATTATAAGCGCTTACAAACCGGCCGACGATGTACATTCCTATGGGATGTGTGTGCGGAATTACGATACAAAAAAAGCCTCGCCCGCGAATCGCGGACGAGACGATCGTAAAGCTCAGCATGAACGTTAACGCCGCAAATGGTAAGGCACGGTCGCGATGATGACGTCCTTCTGATTGTAAAGATAAGCGCGGAGCAGCAGGCTCGACTGGTTGTGCAAAATATGCTGCCACCAGTGCTTGGCGATGAACTGCGGGATGAGGACGGTGATATGGTCGGTCTCGGCGGTTTTCCACTCGATCGTATCGATGAACTTCATGATCGGCCGGATGATGCTGCGATAGCTCGATCTCAGCGTGATGAGCCGGACGCCGGGATCCCAATCGGCCCATCTTTTCTCCATGCGCTCGATCTCCTCGTCGTCGAAGCCGACGTAGACGGCGACGACGTTGTCGGTCAGCGACTTGGCGTAGCTGAGCGAGTTCATGACGACGCGGGTGACGCCCGCGACCGGCACGACGATCGTGCTACCCTTGATGCACGGCTTTTCCTTCGTCGGATCGATGCGGAGCTCGTCGGCCGTATTCCGATAGTGGCGCGCGATGGCGAAGAAGGTCCACATAACGATCGGCAGGAAAACGAATACCATCCATACGTGCGTAAACTTGGTGAAAATGAAGATGAGCGTGATGCTCAGCGTGGTGAGCATGCCGATCGTATTGACCGCGAGACGCATCGCCCAGCCCTGCGGGCGCAGCCGGATCCAGCGCACCATCATGCCGAGCTGCGACAGCGTGAACGGGATGAAGACGCCGACCGCGTACAGCGGGATCAGATTCTCCGTATTGCCGTGGAAAAGAATGACGAGCAGCGCGGAAAATACGCCAAGAAAAATGATGCCGTTGGAGTAACCGAGCCGGTCGCCGCGAACCATGAAGGCGTGCGGCATGTATTTGTCCTTAGCCAGCATGAAGGCCAGCAGCGGGAACGCGGAGTACGCCGTGTTCGCCGCCAGAACCAGGATCAGCGCGGTCAGCGCCTGAATGACGTAATAAATCGTGCCCCGACCGAAGGTCGATTCGGCGATTTGCGAGACGACCGTCTGCTTTTCGTCCGGCGCTACGCCGTACCAGTAAGCGAGCAAGCTGATGCCGATAAACATCGCGCCCAGAATCGTCCCCATCATGATCAGCGTGGCTGCGGCGTTGCGCTCGGCCGGCTTTTTAAAGTTGGGGATGGCGTTGGATACGGCCTCGACGCCCGTAAGCGCCGAGCAGCCTGAGCTGAACGCTTTGAGCAACAGGAAAAGGCTGACGTTGGACACGGCGGCGCCGAACTCGGGCGCGTGGGCGTCCGCGCCGCCCGTCGCGTACTTGACGATGCCCGCGGCGATGAGCACGAAAATCGCGACGACGAACAGGTAGATCGGCGTGGCCAGTACGGAAGCCGACTCGGTCACGCCTCGAAGATTCATGACGGTCAGGATCAGTATGATGATGAGCGCGATCAAGACCCTATGCTCATGCAGCGACGGGAAAGCCGACGTGATCGCGTCCGTCCCGGCGGACGAGCTGACCGCGACGGTCAATATATAGTCGACCAGCAGCGAGCCGCCGGCCAGGAGTCCCGTCGAGACGCCGAGATTGTCCTTGGCCACGATGTAGGCGCCGCCGCCTGCCGGATAGGCGTAGATGGTCTGGCGATAAGACAGGATGAGTATGAACAAAAGTCCGAGCACCGCCAGCGAGATCGGCACCGAATACCAGACGGCCGCGAATCCCGCCGCCATGAGCACGAGCAGGATCTGTTCCGTGCCGTACGCTACCGACGACAGGGCGTCCGACGACAGTACGGCGAGCGCTTTGAACTTGCCGAGCTTGGCGCCTTCGATTTCCGCGCTCTTCATGGGCCTGCCGATCAGTAATCGTTTTACTTTGCTGACCATGGGGTTATCTCCTTTGCTGTTCCGACGCCGCACAGGCGCATCAAAAAAAGCCGCAGGAAAGGATCTCCCGCAGCTTATTCTTAGGCGAATAGCGGCGCAGGTTCCTCTTCCGGACGCTTGCGAGGTTAGCTGTCGGATTCGGGCTCGGCAAGCAGCCCTACGCCTGGCATGGCCAAGCGATTCACCCCTGGGCGCGCATGCGCGGCACCCGGTTGGTTCCCCCGTTCCCGCTCTCGCGGGATTCAGCGATTAGGATGTTGAATCACGAAATGAATCATACGTCACGTTCCATCTTCATGTAAACTGCCGCGGAAGGAGATGAAACAGCGCGGCGGCCGGTTAGCGCGCCAAGAGAGCGGTTACAAGCAAGCGGCTCTTGCATTATCGCGTTCTCGCACGTCCGCGCGCGGTTTATTGTGAATTGAGGTGATGAAGCGTCCGCCTGCGGGGAAAGCGCGGGCGAAAAAAAGCGGCTGGAGCGAGGCAGAAAAGCAGTAACCGCAAGATGCACGGTTACAGCGTGATAGTGGGGCCGAGGCGGTGCTGAAGCAGCAGAATTGGACCTCTGTCAATAAAGTAGACGCTCTCTAAGCTCACTTGTCCTTCTTGTTATAAAACTGGGTTCTGAATTGTTCTGGAGATAGGTAATCCAAAGAGCCATGAATTCTTTTACGGTTGTAGAAGAGCTCAATGTACTCAAACATCGCTTGCTGCGCCTGCGCCTTGGTCCTGAATTTCGTACAGTAAATAAACTCCTTTTTCAGCACGCTGTGGAAGGATTCAATGCAGGCATTATCGTAACAATTTCCCTTGCGGCTCATGCTCGCTTGCATGCCAAGTTGTTCTAGACGACCTCGATACGCATCGGAAGCATACTGAGAGCCTCGGTCCGAATGATGCAGTACGCTCTCGGAAGGTTGCTCGGACGCGTGAGCCTGTTCGAGTGCAGCCAGCACCAGGTCCGTCGTCATGCGGTCTGAGAGCTTCCAGCCGACGATGCGGCGGGTGTACAGGTCCATGATGCTGGCCAGATACAGACGGCCTTCCCGGCAAGGGATGTAGGTGATGTCGGCCATCCATACTTCATTCGGTAATGTCGTCTTAAACTGCTGATTCAGCACGTTAGGCGCAATCGCCAGGTCATGGTTGGAGTCCGTCGTGTTTACACGAAACTTCCTGGATACGCAGGATCTGAGGCCATGCTCACTCATGATCTGTCCCACCAGACGCTCGGAGACGATCCAGCCTTCGTTGCGCAAGATCCTCGTGATTTTAGGGCTGCCATAACGGCAATAGGAGTCGGTAAAAATCCAAGTGATACGCAGCAGAAGCGCTCTCCGGCGTTTTTGGTAGTTCGTCTCCTTGAGTTTTTCATTCATCCATTTGTAAAAACCGCTCCGAGAGACATTCAGTACGGCGCACATCTTCTCCAGTCGAAACTCGGAGCGGTGATCTTCGACAAACTGGAACCTTAGTTCCTTTCTTTGCTGAAGATGTGCATGGCTTTTTTTAAGATGGCGATCTCTTCCTTGAGATCTTCGATCTCACGCTCTTGAGAAGCAATCTGTTTTTCCTTCTGACGAATCGTTTCCCGATCCATGAGGGGCTCATTTTCAAACTTACGATGCTTGGTCATCCACTTCCTCAGCGTGCCGGCGGGGATGTCAAGTTCCTCTGCGATCTGGGGAATCGACTTCGTCTGTTCCTGAATGAACTTTACCGTTTGTTCGATGAACGCTTCGCTGTAATGTTTCCGCATCTCGCCCATGTAGGACACCTCACGTGATTTTTGTTTATTATCTCATGAGCTTAAGAGGTGTCCACTTTGTATTCTAGTTGCAAA
>NZ_FOKE01000023.1 GCF_900112065.1 Cohnella sp. OV330 | reverse complement strand
AGAACGGCCTGGAATTGCAGCTTGGCCAGCACATACATATCCGTTAATGATTCGCGCTGCCGGGTCAGATAGCGTAAATTCATCAAGAATTGTCCTCGCCGCTTATACGGTTCAAGTTCTTCCTTGTAGAACAATTCCCCCAGCTGGTAGGCATCCGCTGCATCTGTCTTTACTTTACGAAGACTTGTCTTTTTCGCCTGATGTGAGATTAACGGATTGATGACGATATACAAATATTGATGCTTGTCCAGAAACTGAACGATTGGGCTATGGTAGTGACCTGTTGCTTCAAGAACAATGGCCGGCCGCTTTCCGGTAAACGATTCGAGGGCTTGTACATAGGTCAGGAACGAGGCTAGCCCCTCAAGATTATGCTCAAACCGAAACGTATTACCATGCGGCATGCCCCGTTCGGCAAAGGCTTGCGCGTGACTTTCTCCTTTGGATACATCCAGTCCAATGACCGGATTCATATAACCACTCCTCACTACGAATTCGCCGGCAGCCCCTAACCTTCTTGTCGTCCACATCATCGCATGTGATTCGGGGTCGAGCCCCAACTAGCCTAAGCATGGTGTAACAAGTAGGGGGGATGAACGGAATAGCTCTCGGGATCCGAGTCCCACGGGCAGAAACGTTCGATCCCCGGCTACCGCTATCTTACGACCACATGAAAATGAGGTCGACCAGAAACATCTGGTGACCTCATAATACGAACGGGCAGGATAGCTTAAGCTTAATATAATTTCTGCATAAAGCATCCATGACAACCGATTATCCCGACCGGCTAATTTGTTTAGTTGGCGGAAAATGCCTCGGTGGTCCTCTTTGCTGTATTATTTTTCTTACTTGGGAACTTTTGTATAGCTAAGGGGTCTACTTGTGTAGTGGGGTGAGGCCGTGGATCTGGATTATCTAAAATATTTGACAAGCGGAGTAGATCGCGATGTCGTATTGAATGAATTAATGAATAAATATGGAAACGACGTATGGAACTTTGCTTTTTATCTTATCCGACGATCTGATTATGCGGATGATATCTGCCAGGAAGTTTTCTTGACCTTGTATGAGAAGCTTCATACTTTCCGCGGCGAATCCCACATTAAAAGTTGGCTTCTCACTATCACGAGAAACAAAACCTACAAGTACAGGAGAAATGCATACTTTTCTAGAGTCGTCCTAGTAAACAACGCCGCTTTAAAAGGAACTTCCCGATCCGCGGAGGCGGAAATGTTCGATAGGATGGAAACTCGTCATATTTGGATAAACGTGATGAAATTGCCGCTTCGGTATCGGGAAGTTCTGTTATTGGAAATACATTATCAACTGAGCATACAAGAAATGGCCAAAATGCTGAATGTCGCCGAAGGAACAATCAAATCGCGACTGCATCGCGCGCGCAAGAGATTATCGACTTTGTTGCAGCTTGAACCGGAAGGGGGGATCGACGATTGAATAAGCACAAACAATGGGAAGAACTACTCGGGCAATCCCCTTTTATGCAGCCACGTTTCAACGAACGTTTGAAGAAAGAGATTATTTGCAAATCCAAAGAAAAACCGGTTTCAAAGTTTTACGGATATCGTTTCCGAGCGATCATTGCCCTTATTATCATTTGTGTCGGCACGCTTTTCATTACGGACAGCGCGGCAATATTTACAAAAAGAAACGACGAGCTCGCTCCGAGAATTTCTTTTCAGACCGAAGCGGTTCGAACCGAATATAAGGTAAAAGGCAAAGCATTATTTCAAGTCTTTCCTGATCCTGCATTGATTGCAGGAGCTCAATACGGCTATATGATCCATTTCACGCAGCCGTTTGAAACTTTTTCCGGTAAATCTATTTCAATCAGGGCATATCATCTGGGGGTGGGAAAACAAGTGACCGTCGTAGCGCCCGTTAAGATTACCGAGCCTAGCCCGGGGTACAAAAGCTTGGATCGATTCGTAACCCGATTCGGCCTCCCTTTCGGTGGCACATGGAGATTCGAGGTCGACTTAAACGAACGATTCTACGGCGACTTCGTGTTGAAGATCAAAGAGCCTGCTCCTTGGACGGAATCCGGAACTTTTGATCTTCCGTACGAGGGAGTCGATGGTCTTTCTCATAAGTACGTATTAATAGGCGAAGAAGGTAAAGTCGGCTTCTTAATCGGCCCATATCAGAACGAAAATGGCGAACTGCTCGACAAACAACCTATTATCGCCGGCAAAAGGAATAAATACATGTGGTTCTTTTGGGGAACAAAAGAAGAACTGACAGGTGGATTAAGCATAATGGCTCTAAAGGAAGGCACAAATCGAGAAATCGACATTTTTAGAACATTCACCGGTCCTTGGAACACCCAAGATTCTCGTACTCCTACGTCGATGGTTTTTCCTGAAGAGGGGATGTGGCGAGTTAACGCCTATATCGGAAATCTTTTATTCGGCAGTATTACAGTACAAGTACAGCCTCAGAATTAATATTATCCTGTTGTTAAAAACAACATTGTAGGTATAGGCATTAAGCTATCGGAGAACGAGAGCACAATCATACGCAGCGGCAGCAGGTCAAAAGATCGGCTGCCGTTTTTGTTAAGCTAAAAGGCAGGAAAGTTGAAACACTGCAACCTTCATGTGGGTCTTCACGTCTCATATCTAAATGGAAAATTACGGGAGTGGATTTCGATTAAGAAAATTATTGTTTTATTCACTTTTTTTAGTATCTTGTTCCTGATTGGTTGCAGTAAAGAAACAACTGAGCAGAAGAATGTTAACCCTTTTGAATACCTTGAGTCGTTTGGTTGGCATATTGAGGAAAAAGTTAGTGAAGGAACGCTAGATACTAAGAAGATTTTGGATGGGGATGCAAAAATCGCAGGTGTTGATTTGAAGCCCTATAAAGAAGTTTATATGACATACTACTTGCTGAAAGAAAAACAAAAAACAGGAAAGAAAATATACGCTACCATTTATCAAGTTAATGAAGATATTATTGGTGGATACGGTCATTTAGAGGGTTGGGAGCCTGGGAATTTTTCTTTGAAGAATAAAGAAGGGGTAATCAATTAAAAAAATAAATAGATAGCGTGATCTCCTTTATTACGCTATCGGGAAACGTTACTTGAATTAAACAGCCTGCCTGCGTGATTGGGTCGGCTGTTAAAACTAACGGGAAGAAGAGCAGAACAAGGGGGAAATAAGCAAGTGAGGAAAAGGTCTTCAGTCGATAAGGCTGAGTGGTCGAACACAAGAGAGGAACAGTTTAAGCGCGATACCCTTGAAATCGTATTCGGGTTCGGTGATACGCTTGAGGTTACTGACAGCATCGTGTACATAAACCATAATGGTGCTATCACGGAAGTCGTAGAGCCAATAAAGTCGAGAACTTTTTGGTTTGAGACATGGTTAAAGGTAAAAGAACATTACGGTGTATAGACATTGAAATGCATTAAGATTATTCAGCTATCGGAGGACGTTAGGCATATAAAGATGCCGAGGTAGCCAAATAAACAAAATAGGCCTTCTAACTTATTAATAACTAACAGGAGGAAGGAAAATGCCCCAGAGTACATGTCTAGGTTGTCAATTAGCCAATAAAGAGATCGAAGCCAATATTATTTATGAAAATGATTGGATCACTTGCATTCTAGATATCGCCCCTTTAAATGAAGGAATCCTGACAAAGAAACATTTTCATGATGTCGATGACTTAGATGATATAAGGGATCAGATCGATCTACGGACATATGTATAAAATACGGGTTTTGTGAAAAAGAATACGCGTTTTTAAACTTTTACGGATAGTGATGATGTGTATCGGTAGCTGCATCATAGGATTCAATTTTAGTCCAGTCACCTTTAGTAACAATAAAACGCACCTTTTGCCCAAGAGCGAGCGTTACAATGACTTTGCTTTGTCTGGTAGCTTGCATGCGGAGCTCAAGTTCTGACTTAAGCACGATGCGGATAGCATCAACAAATAAAGGCTCGACACCGCTAAGTGCCGCTGCCGCCTCGTTCCGGATCGTCTTTGGCCGCACATCCTTATGATTAAAAGTAGTTTGATATGCCTGAGTGATGATCGTTCTCGCACCTGCAAAATGAACACTGTCACCAATAAATAAATAGCCGGATTCTTTATATTCAAGGATGCAATGAAATCCTTCACCTGTAGCACAAGTGCATTAAGGTTTAGATAATCTCGGGAAAACAACTCCCTAATCTTGTTTGTCTCTTCAGCCAATTGTGCGCGTTCCTCTTCCTCGGTCGCCTCGATTAGCGCTTCCCAGTCGATGCCATCAACCATCGATATGATTTGTCTCTGAACCGCAGCAGCGCTAAAGGCATACGCATCCAGTTGCCCTACAATGCCTTGAACTGCAGCTCCAACTTGATGCTGAAGTTGGCTTATGGAAGAGGCAGCGATCGCCGACTGGGCTACCAACTGACTCAGGCTTTCCTGCGCCGCCCGAAAGCCAGGATGCCTAAGCATCTCATGAATCTGGCGCTGCATCTCCAGGACGCCGCTCTGCTTTATGGTAAATCCGATTGTATTATAAAATGCCTGAGACATCTGAGTCATTTGCTGAAGCTGACTGCCGATGGACTGAAACGCATTGGCCATTGTAATTTCTTGGATTTATTGTTAGGATCGCTCATGCCCGTTCCCCCTATCTTCTAAAATATACACTTATTTTACCATGCTTCAAAGTGGCGCACTCCGCGCGCCTGGCCATAAACAAAGAAAATCCCCACATCCAGGATGCAGGGCAATTCTTCCTATGATTTTGGTGCTGCGCGAAGCGATTATAATTCATGTTATTTTAAATGTGACTCTTCTCCTTGGCGAGTCATCCCCAGACAGTATTAGTTAATTTAGTATTATTCATCTTCATAATCATCCACTTCGGCAACCGACGTAAGTTCTTCTAAAAATTCCTCATCATATAATTCATAAATTGCTTCTTCAAGATCGTCGTTGTCGTCGAATGGTGTAAACTTTTGAAGAGGTGCAAAATATGCCAACAATCTTTTCTTTCCGGCTGGCTGGGGAAAATTTATTCTAATTTCCTGATTCTTACCGGATCCATGAATGGATTCTATAATTCCAACTCCCCATTTTGCATGTATAACTTTCTCGCCAACAGTGTAATTCACTATAGGCTTAACAATGCGAGAATTCAACTTTCCACTTTTTAGAAGCTTATTGTACTGATAAACTTCATTCATCATTTCATGATTTGTATCTACTTCTTTTGATCGTTTCAATTGATGTGCTTCATTAATTGCTTCTTTATCGACTTGTTGATTAAGAAAACCTTGAGCGTACTCAATAAATCGATACGATTCATACATTAGAAATTTTTGATCAGTATAGTGCGAAAACTCATCTACAAGTTCCATTCTTGGACCAATAGTTTTACCATGTTGTCTCTGCCACCAATCATCTTTAGCATCGTCAGTTATAAAAATTACAGGTACTTGCTCATCCTTTGCTTTATTAAGAATTTGTTTCCAAACAATCAAATCTCCATATTGATCTTGAATAACAAGGCCACGATAATATTTGACTTTATCCTTTTTATCTGCAGAGTCTCTAAATCCTGGCGGGCGTTTCTGTTTATATCTCTTGTCGCCTTCATCGTAAATTGACTGTAACTCATTTTCATTGAACGGTAGTCCAATCTTGTTTTCAAGTAGAACCTCGAGTCTACTTCTTATTGAATCACTTTGTAAGTAATTTGGATGGCTTTCTTCTTGTTTCTCAAGCTCTCCGTTAATTGACTTGATAAAACCATCTAATCTGGAAGTAATCGTACTTACATCGATTACTGGGTGCCTTCTTTTATAGGATTTCAGATTTTCTTCTAAATGATTAAAAAAATCTACTGATGCTTTGCTAATAATTTGTCTGACTCTAGCGTAAGCATCTAATTGTTCATAAATTACACCTATTCGATTTGCATTATATTCAAGAGCTACTTGATGTGGAACCCAGATTCGCTCAGAAAGGCGGGTTATGATATCCAAAAAAATATCGGTAGTATTGTTACTATATCTATATAAATTTAATAGGACATTTGCATCGAATACAAAAATACATTTTTGCCAGAGCTCTTTATACTCGTCGTCGGTTGGGCTAAAATATGTAGAGAAAAGTTGCTTCATGACTAAAGACCTCCAAAATTTTCAACCAAATAATCTGACTAAATTAAATAATTACCAATACGTCTGATACCTCTCAGATGTTGTTTTGTAGATCCATTTTTAAAGATCGTGTTTCTGACACAATAACCAAAAGTTAGTAGGATCATTCAAGATGCTTCCATTTTTTAGTTTAACAACAGGCAATCGCTTGTATGGTGACTGATATGATGAACAGATGGGACAAACTATGTAAAAAGAGAGCTTATTTAATTTGTATTCTTACATCGTCTTCGCATACAATAACGCCCTGACGATAAACACGACAAGTCATTTTATGAACACCTCTGTAAGCAGTGTTTTCTATTACACTAACTCCCTCTGAAAAATGCCCACGATCGTCCACTTCCACGCACTCATCACCATTATTGCTTACTTCCCACTCAATCTTTGAAAAATCGAAGAAGTTGGACTTGGCCGTGAAACGTATTCTCTTACCTTTTGGAATAGGACCCAACACTTCGTTGAGTGGAATATATTCGTCTGGATGCCATTCAACCATTGTAACAATTTCTACAGAATAGTTACCATACATACTCTTTGCAAGTATTGTTCGATTCTCAGTAGACTCAGTAACAAGTTCTCCCCAATAGGAATGATTAAAGAATTCTTTCCAAGCTGATAAGGCTTGGTTTTCATTACAGTCGCTATTAAATAATACATCCAACTTACTGATGTAGCTTTTTAATCTGGTATGCAGATTTTTAACTTTCTGATGATCTTTGGCATTCAATAGCAAACTTGTTTCGGTATCTTTCGGATTGTACACTTCTTTATTTTCTTCGAGCCGATCCCGTATCTTTTTAATTGTATAGTAAAAGGTTTCATCGATTCTGTCTTTTGACTGAATGCACTCTTCAGCAAGTACAGATTGAATGAGTCCTCCTGGCATAGACCATCCGCTTCTTGATTTACAAAACATTTTAAGCAATCGAACAACAGTACGAATATTTCCATCATTGTCTTTGTTGCTTTTATTGAACCAATTCGTAATAACTTCTGGATCCCGCTTTCTCCAGTTACTTCCGCAATGTTCGTAGACATCGTTTCCATCTTCATCTTGTGATTTACGGTAAACCGCAAAGTCAATGTGGTAACCATCCGCATAATCTACACGAACACAATTGGTCTTTGCTTCCGGTTCAGTTTTAAACCTCTTGCATTTTCTCTTTAATGCATCGGCTACCATATTTTTTGTTGCTATGGTTCCGTCAGGAAGATTATCTTTGTTAAAAATAATGGCTACATCAATATCATATTCATTTTCCTCGTTTTGTATAATTGTGCTCATTGCCATACTGCCCTGAACTTTATGATCGATTAACTTATAATTCGTATTGTAATCCGTATTATATTCGGATAAACCAGACTCCAACCGTTCAATATTGAGATCTTTCTTCTGTCGCAAATTAGTTTGTTCTGTTGCTGAAAGCACAACATGTCCGGTGTAGAATGTATTAAACTTTGAACTTACATTGTACATACTTGTGGACATCACTTATGTCCCCCCTATACTATGAATGTACAAAATTCCCTTTTCGGTTGCCATTAATAATAATGCCCCACGGATATTTCGGTGATGATTGGGCGTTATATTGATAACTTATCACTACAGGCATTCGAGTATCATCAATCAACTGACCAAGTTCAAAAGCAAAACAACTCTGAGATGAAATAATGAGATGGATTTTTTTCAGATGTGACAGTTTACCATGTGTATCTTTCAATACGTCATGTGTAGCCTTCACATACGACAGTAATTGTTCTTTATATTTAATTAGATTATCATCAGGATTAGATACAGATAAATAGATGTGAGGACAAGTGAACTGGGTTAATTGCTCACTGCTAATTGAAGCTGTAATGCTGATTGCGATAGCAATTTCCTCACATTGTGTAGATTGAAGACGCGTAATGGCATTATTTTGGGTTAGCGTTAATCTTGGGAATCGACTTTTGGAAGTAAGTCGGTAGTATACTTGCTGGAACTTATCATACTCGAAATACTCATTCATGACAGAACGTTCAAAGTATTTTCCGGCAATTAAGACAAATGGAATCGACGCAATCCCCGTATAGCCTCGTTTCTTATCTTTGCTTTCTTGTTTATATACTTCAACCTTGTGCTTGATTTCTTCAACGATCTCACCGGCTACCTCAGAGGTCATTGCTTTTTTGTACAACCGAACAAAATCAACTTCCTTTTCTTTGAACTGAAAAGGACTCAGGCCCACTTCTTTATGATGGTTATCAATTCTACGATCATGAAACATCCCATTGAGATTTAGGATGTACATCTTGTTTCTACTGTGCATCATTAGGAATAATCCAATTCCAATCAATATAAATCCAGAAATTAATTGAGCATAATTCGTATCTACATTTTGGTTGCTAAGAAAAGCAAAAATCTTATCATCTAATGTTCCGAACGACGTAGAAATAACCTCAGTTCCAAACATGATGATTAAATCAGCAATCCCTTCCTCGCGTTGATGATTTTTGAAATGACTCACCATGAAAATGATGCCAACAATAAGTACGAATGCCATTATTCCTAACGTAATTATATTGCCTATAGTCAAATAGTCCTCCTCCTTTTATATCCCTGATTATACCATTAGTCCCATTAAGATTTAACCATTTGATAGGAATTATTTTCAAGAAATTTCTTACTTGTAAAAAGCTAAGTGGGGAATAGTGTGTAGAATGCTCCCGCTTCTAAGGGCTTCATCGACCTTTTCATGCATCACTTTTACGGAGAACAGGCAAAACATTTTAATCAATGGCCCTCTCTGCGAACCTGAACGGCAGAGGCCTGCATTAATTTAAATTTGGCATCTTCGGCTAACAATATATGTTCTTGACTTTTTCGGCTAACGATACATGTTCTTGTCTATCTCAATGAACAAGAACATGTATCGTTACAACAAAAAATCCGCGTTATACGCGGATCAGGTACGATATATGTTCTTGTCCTCTGACACCAGTGACAGAATAATGCCCCCCATATTAATCCCCCCTTTATATACAAATTCGGGATTTTGACAGAATAATTATCCCTTTCAAAACAAAAAAGCCGCGAATGCTGCGGCATTTAATGGGACAATGTTTTTGACTTCCGACGGGTCTCCATTTCTCACACTAAGATTTATATCAACTGAAAGTGATTTATCCGCTTCGGTGTCTGGCCATTGTCGATGTTCAACAAATGCTGGCATAATTGTAGAAGCTGTATATTTCCCTGTATAATTCTTTCGACATAGTTGTATCCGTACCTTCCCCATCTTCCAAATAAGCCACGAACGAAATGAATTGTTGAGGTATTTTAGGCAGAAGTACATAAACAATCAGACAATGAAAAAAACCACAGACATGCTGCGGTTTTTCTCATAATAGCATTGGCTGCTTTTATCATGGAAAGAATGGAAGCTTTGGACCGGATGTCGGCAGTTTAAGCATCGGAAACTGAAAACTCGGCTTGAGAGGTGCTATGCAATAATCTCCGTACTCCGCGCAGTCGACTTCGTAATCGGGTGTCTCTGTGCTGATCCGGGCGGTGACGGGCACCTCCCTTCCATCCATCAAATCCGCGATCTGCTTGCGGATATCGAAGTCGTTTAAGGAGGATGCGAACGAAGCCCCTTTCACGAAGTACCGCTTCTCCTGCGTCCCTATCGCTCCGAATTGGCTGAGCAGCGGGACGACGGAATCCCCGGTGTGGTACAGTTCAGAGGGCTCGTGGTCGTTTCCGCCAAATAACAATTCCAGAAAGCCAAGCGGATCGCTGTGTAGCTGATCGAGGTGGTTCATCGGGCTCCAATCGCCCCAATAGTAGGAAAAGGCGGTCGGCCTGCCCGAGCCCGCTATCTCGTCATGCGCCACGCCCTCAAGCGGTCGATCCCATATCTCCTTGTGCAGCTCGAGCGCCCTTTGGGCATACGATTGCTCAAACTTCATTTTCGGGTTCATGTAGAGCGTTGCGAGCAAGTCCGTCATCTGATCCCACGACTCGACGGTCGTGATCGTGTCGTCCTCCCGGTAATCGGTATACAGCCGCGAATGCTCGTAAATCTTTTTTAAATACGCGAACCAACCGGGCGAAGGCAGCAGCTCATAAAAACCGGGAGACTGCATCGCCAGCTGCTGAAAAGTGGTCGGATCTACACGATAGCCGTAATGCCCGCCGCTCAAATAAACCTTGAACATCTCGGGCGTGCCCAGGTTCGGCGTCGAGATGCCGATCCAGCGATTCAGCTTCGCCTTGTAAGCGGGATAATCGTGGGCCAGTTGCTTGACGATAAGACCGCCGCTTCCCTCCGAGATGACAATCGCCTGTTCGGCTCCGCTGGCCGCCAATGCGCGATCGACCGCTTCCTTCAGCGGAGCGACCTGATCCGCATGGCTCATGCGCCAATCGTAGGGGAAGCCGAACAGCGTCATCCCCGACCGGTATCCCCTTTTCTTCAGATCGCTAATCAAGCCGAGGAATCTGTATTGTACAGGATCGATGTGGCCCTCGGGGTACAGGTTGTCGATCGCGGTCAGGCCATTGTCCACCCGGTCTACGACTACCTCGTAGTCCGGATTGCTGGGCAGCAGCTTCGACGTCGCCCAGCGGTTCTGAATCTGGGTCATCCAGGTCCTCTCCAGCTGCCCGTTCGATCTTTTCTTGGTGTACAGCGTCGTCCCGCCGAGACCAGGCACAAGAATGACCGGGATCGTCCGCACGCTGAACCCGAGCGTATATTCACGCCCGGAAAAGCCTTGGGAGGCGTACACGCGAACATAATAAGTCCCCGGATTCAGCGGCAATTTGATCTTTTCCTCTGCCTCGGCCGGCGAGACGGAAGCGGCTACGATCTCCCCGCGGTCGTTCCATAGCTGCATATCGTAATTGCGGAATCCGGGAATGTCGGCAAGCGTCAGGTTGACCGATGAAGTCTGCTCGATCTTGAAACGGTAGAAATCCTCATCGCCCGCTGCGTGAATCGTCCCCCGATAGCTGAAGTTCTGCGGCGCGACAATCGGGACCGCCTGGCCCATCGTGTCGTTCGGCTCGAGCCGATCCGGCATAAGCTCGCTCCACTCAAGCGTGTAAGGCTCGCCGGATACGCCGGAGACCTTGCGCACATAGACGTAGTAGGTGCGAAGCGCGCCCAGCTCCCGGACGATTGTCGCTTCCCGGCCGGAGCTTCCTGTCGCCCGGGCGATCGGCGTGCCGGCGTCGTCGGTCAGCACGAGCTCGTACTCCACGCCCGGTGGCAGGCCACGCAACTGGATCATGGAATTGCCGGCCTGCACAGGCGTCAATCGATACCAGTCGACGTCCTCCGTGCGGTCGATCGTCCCGAAGGGCACCGGCGCGTCGGACCGCAGCGGCGTCGCCGTATCGATCGTATCGTTGGACTCGTAGTAATCCCCTGTGCCTCCCAGAATCGTATAAGGTATCGACTCGGCCGCGCTGCCCCCGTATATTCTCAGGTAGTACACGCCCGTGCCCAGCGTGACCTCGACCGCCGTATCCCCGTTCGCCTCCGCCGTCCCCTGTCTGTACACGCGTTGCCCGCCGAGATCGGACAGCTTGTAGGAGAAGGCGGCGCTGCGGGACTCGTCGCGCAGCGCGAGCCGGATGCGCGACGGCGCCTGGAGCCGCAGCGCATAATAGTCGCTGTCGGCCTCGGTCTCGAGGATGCCTCTGACCTGGATCTGCGGCAGCGGCAAGAGGAATGCCGTCCCCGTGCCATCGTTCGGCTCGTGCGCATCCGGATCCGTAGACGCCGTCGCCCGTACGGGCTCCGACGCATTGCCCGCCGCATCGTAAGCGACGATTGCGATTTCATAGCTGCCGTCCTTCAGACCGTCCGTCGTGTAGGCGCCTGCGCCCGCTGCCACCTCTACCGTGCGTCCGTCCTCGTCGCCCGCTCGCCTTACGCTCACGCGCACGCCGGCCAGGTCCGCATCCGTCGGATCGTGCCAGACGACCGCGAGACGGGAACCCTGCGCGACGACCTGGACCCCGGTGACGGGGCCGGGAGCCGCGGTGTCTCCTACGCTGGCCGAAGCCGTCGCTCCTGCGGATTCATTGCCATTCCGGTCGACGGTTGTCAGCTTGAAGTCGTACCTTCCTCTCTCGAGTCCTTCAGCCGTATAGGAACGTGTGCCGACGTTCGCATCGACGTTCGCGCCGGACAGCGACGACACGCCGCCAGATGACGCGGTTGACGGATAGAGAATCGGGACATACATCTCGTAGTCTGCCGCGCCGGTGCGGCGAATGTACAGATTGAAGTGGTCCAGGTCCCCATCGAGCGGCGGCCGCCAGGTCAGCCGGATGCCGTCATCCGTCTCCGCGGCCGCAAAGCCCGCCGCTTCGTGCGGAGGCGTAATATCCTGGCCCCCGCCGCCAGTACCGCCGGATATGGGCTTGCCGGATGCATACGGCGGCACGGCCAGGAGCAGAGCGAGCAGCAGGGCGGAGAGTTTCGTCACCATTTTGCGCATAGCGCTCCTCCTCACTTGACCCGCCATGCGCGGAAGGTGATCCGGGCCAGCACTTTGCCATCCACCATCGACAGCGGCTTGCCGATCCAGGTCGCCTGCTCGCCCGGCTGGAGCGGGTAATCGAACGTCCCCATCGTCTCCCATGCGCTGTTCGCGTGTGCGTCTTCAAGATCGGCTACCTCGACATGCACGCCCCGGGCATAGCTCGGCTTCGCCAGATAACGGGTGGACAGCGGAGTCACGAAATCCATATCCTCCTGGGCGTCGTCTTCGCCAAAGAAAATCGGGTAGAACTGATCCTTCGTCACGTTATTCTTCTTCCAATAATTTTTGTTGATGCCGTCCCCGATGACGATAAGATCGCTCTTCGGGTTATCCGGGAAAGAATCCAAATCTTCCAGACCGGCGACGGACATATATTGAACGCCGATGTGGTAATAGGCGTTATCGATGTATTTGTGCGAGAATCCGCCCATATAGTCGTGCTTTCTGTCTACGTAAAACGCCGGATCGCTCAGCATGTCTTGCTCGTATTTCCATGGGAAGGCGCCACGGACGAATCCGAACGAACTCGGATAGAGGCCCCATACCCCTTTAAACTCGTAGTCCAGCACCGCCTCATTGTCGAACAGCTCCTTCATCGGCAGCAGCCGGTACGAATAAGCCGCCCAATTGTTGATGTCCGTGACTTCCATTGCAGTACCGCCGTGAAAATACTTGATGCCGGTGCCCCCGGGCGGCTGGTCCCGAAGATCCCCCTCGAACATCGTGATCGTGGGCGTATCGGGACCGCTTCCGCCCCAGCCGGTGCTTTGCTGCATACCGGTGACGCTGAGCACCGGACGATGGCCCGCCCTAAAGATGCCGCCCTCCAGATCGGATATTTGACTGTTGTCCGAGTACGCTTTGTCCTTGGTCCGTACAAGTTGAAGCTTGCCATATTCGCTGCCGTCCTTGTAAATAACCAGCATTACGCCGGTGAAGCCCATGGACGGATAATACAGATAGTAGCCGATGAAGCAATGCGTGTCTGTCTCCTGGTATGAGTGGTAGACGACGGAAGGTCTGTTGTACCAGCCGCTTTTAAAATTAAACCATTTGTAGCTCGGATTGGTCTGACCGTCGAAGAAGTAGTCGGTGAACATGTCGCTGTATCCGCCCTGCCGTACCGACACGATGTCCTGCATGAAATCGGGTGCCCAGTAGGCGACAAGCTTCTGCTCTCGCTCGCTGACGGTATAGACCGGACGGGGCAGCGAGCCTGCGGGAAACCGGAAGGTCAGATCATAGGGGACCGGTTCCGTAACAAGGCTCGAAGCGTATACTCTCACATAGTAGGTACCCGGGTTCAATTTAGTGGAGATCACTTGGTTCTGTTCGTAAAGGACGGGCTGGACGCCATACGGACTCGCTTCGGCATCCAGCAGCTGTAGGCTCACGTTCGCAGGAGCGGTGAACGAGAACGGTTCGGCCGCCTTGGCGACCTCGAACCGGTAATAATCCGAATCGCCGCCGTAGTGGATGCTGCCGTGCTTCTGCAGCTCAATTGCATAAGGCTCATAAACGGGGGTCGCACTCGCGGGCGTGTCGTTCGGCTCCAGCGCATCGGGCTCGCGATTGGTCGTCTCCAGCGTATAGGGGAACAGAGAATAGCCCGAGGCGGATTGCACGTAGACATAATAATGCCGCGAGGCGGTGGCGTTGAACGTAATGGTCTCCTGCGAGCCGATCAGCGAGCGCGATTCGCCAAGTGCCGTGCCCGCATCGTCCGTCAGGTACAGGTCGTAATTCGTACCCATCGGGAGGTTGCGCAGCTGGACGGACATGGGACCGGTACGGTCTGCGTCGATGCGGTACCAGTCCACGTCTCCCGGACGATCGATCGTGCTGATGGTACGGAGGGCGTTGGCGGATAGCACGGTCGCCTGCTCTCTGGCATTATTGGGTTCGTAGAAATCCCCCGTGCCGCCCTCAAGCTCGTAATAAGCAGGCGTGCCCGTGGCCGCGCCTCCGCTGATCTTGACGTAATAGTAGCCCGCGCCGAGCGTGACCTCCTCCTGCGCCACAGTCCCCGCAGCCACTGCTGCCTTGCGGTAGACGCGCATGCCGCTCCTGTCCGACAGCCGCAGCTCCATCTCGGACGCTGCTTCGTTGCGCAGGGTCAGGCTGATCTTGGACGGCGTCTTAAGCGGCAGGACATAATAGTCGGTGTCCTGCGCGTCGCTCAGCGAAGCCTGAACGGAAAAATCGGGAAGAGCGAGCAGCTTCGCTTCAGCGACGGAACCGTTGGGCTCGGTGGCGTCGGCCAGCGCATGCGCCGACAAGCGCACGGCGGACGAAGCGTTGGACGCCGCATCGAGAGCGGTTAGCGAAATCTCGTAGTCGCCTTCGGGCAGCGCTTCGGACCGCAGCCGCTGGACGCCCTTTTGCAAGTCGAAGGAACGGTCGTACGCAGCGCCGTCCGAGGAGCGGATGCGAATCCGGACCTGCGCCAGATCCGGATCGGACGGGTCCGTCCAGGCGAGCTCGACCCGGGGACCCTGCAGGGCGACGGTGGCGGCGGATACGGGCTGCGGCGCTTCATAATCGCCGATCGCCAGCGCGACGATCGCGCCCGCGGATTCATTGCCCGCCGGGTCGACGGACGTCAGTTTGAACTGGTGCGCGCCGGCTCTCAGGCCGGGAACCTCATAACTTCCGGCCGCAAGGTCGGATGCCAAGCGCGTATACTCGGCCTGTCCCGGATATCGGACATAGAGCCGGCTGCTCGCGTAGTCTCCATCCTCCGAGGGCGGCGCCCAGGTCAGCTGCGCCGTCCCCGCCAGATCCTCGGCCCGCAGCGCTCCCGACTCCGCAGGCGGCGTCACATCCACGCTCGAAGCCGAGAAACGCACGGTCGGAGATGCCCGTTCGAACGCATCGTACGCCGTTAATTCGACTGTGTATTCACCGGCAGTCAAGCCCGACACAATCAGACGCTGCTCTCCCTTCCCGACAAGGAAGCTGCGGTCGTAGGCGCCTCCCTCGGCGGCTTCGATTCGCACTTGCACGCGCCGGAATCCGGGATCGGCAGGATCGGTCCATGTCACGATGAAGTCCGCGGCCTGCGCCGTCGCATCGGCGTCCGTCACCGCCGCCTGCCCTTGGGCATCGGGCGCCGCCTGCGCCGACGCCAGCGTACCGGCGGATTCGTTGCCCGTCCGGTCCATGCTCGTCAGCTTCACCTCGTACAAACCTGTCAGCGGCGCCGCCAGCGCGTACGTCTGCATCAAGCCTGTACTGCCGCTGCCGACGGAGCTTGCCGAAAAGCTCGTCGGCAAATCCCCGTCGGCTGGCTCAGAGGCAATACCGGCTTCGTGCAGCTCAAAATCCGGCGCGCCAGGCTCCTTCACGTACAGGTTCGCATGATCGTAATCCTTGTCCGTCGGCAGCCGCCAGCTCAGCAGGATCTCTCCGTTCGCATACGCAGCCGTCAAGCCCAGGGCTTCGCCGGGTGGCGTAACGTCGGGCAGCCTCGGCTTCGTCGTCGCTCGGGGAACGGCCACCGCCACGCCCGGCGTCGCCGTTCCCTCGGACTTCCCGCCGACGCCGGCCGGAGCGGCGCCCGCAGACCAGCCGCCGAGCGTGAGCGACAGCGCCGCCGCCAGAGCCAGCACCTTTTTGCTTCCATTCATTATATAAAGCCTCCTCACGATGTTCGAATTATGCTTCATTAGCATAAAGTTCGCCCATGTTAGGAGGCCAGTGACGGCCGTAATCGGAATGTCATCGATTACGGTAGGACCAAAAGATTACCGCTGACTAGGTTTTCGCGAAATTATGATGAGAAGGACTAGGATAATCAGGATTTATATTCAGTTTGGTATGCAGGTAAGCAGAATATACAGGAGAATGACAAAGCGACGTAAAACGTTCCATGTTACCTCCTCACAGCATCATCAGTGTTGTCATAATCGATATAATGTCGTCATTGGCGTCCCACTACCTGCCCCGCCCCTTAAGCCATGTGTTCTAGGATATGAACACTACAGCATTCTTGCATCGTTACAACAAAAAATCCGCGTTAGACGCGGATCAGATACGATATATGTTCTTGTCCTCTGACATTTTTGATTTGATGATGTGATGAAGATGAGCATTTATATTACTTTGCAGAATACAATTCATTGAATTAGAAAAGGAGCAGACGTCTGCTCCTTATTCCGTTTTTTGGTGCGGTTTTCCTCTGACGAAGTTTCTTATTGAGGTTTCCTATTATAGAAGAAAAAAGTCGCTTATCCTTCAAGGTAATCTTCTGTGAACGCTCCCTCTGCAGAATATAGATCGCAACCCGCAAGCCTACATGCTTGATATAATATATCGAATGTTCCATGCATTGCTTCTTGAATGATGGTGGTATCGGAATCATCGATTAGAGTGCCTGGAAGAAGTAGTTCATTCCTACCCTCTGCGAAAGTCTTCCTATCCCCAAAACCGGCTTTAAAATAGGCTCCTTTCATACCAACGGCACTTAGAAAAACAGCATAAGGCGGAGTGACCCCAAATTGTTGTGCAATAAGCATATAATGGTGCAAATACTTTAGTGTGAAAATTGGAATCTCTGCAAGGAAAATTTGAAATTCTCCCTTTTCATTGCGTTCATCCATAATTGGGTGAAAATACTCCATTCCCCCGTCTCTAAAAATTTGAATGTTTTCTGGCGAAACTGATGTCCATTTGATCACGCCATCCAAATTATATCCGGCACTATGCCCGTAGTGACCAAAAGAAGGAAATATGCTTGCAATCTGCGACGCTTTCCCTTTTAACTCAATGGCCTCGCGGTCTCCTAAAGGAACAACATGCAACAACAAGCCGGGGATTCCACCGAACTTTTCAAAATGCAAACGAATTCGTTCAGTCCGGAATTTTTCAGCGTTTTCTCGCCAGTCGTTCGTGCGATTAAATGCGTCTCTAATTTGTCTCACATCCATTTGAAATTTACCTGTATTCCCCCGTCCGTAAAACCGAGAAGCACCTTCGAACTTTACTATGTGGGGAGCCTGTAAGCTCCGCGGCACAGCAATAGCAAAGAGGTGTTTACCATCATGCTCATAATCTTGGTACTCGATACCTTGAATTCGTGGGTCAATGCCATCTCGAATCGTGCTGTCTAGCCACTGCTTTAATTGTTCGAAATTAATGGCAGCTCCATCTCGGCCCATTATACCGACTATTTCTTCAGGGTAACCGGCATTGTGGCCGTCTTCCGTTGCCTCTTTTATGCCAAAGAGAAGTATTCCACCACTTGTATTGGCCATTGCCGAAACATCGGCGAGCAGTTCTTTCTTTCCTTCATTATTTGGCTTATGTAGCTCTAGCTTGTACTCTAGTACGAGAGATTCGGCTACCTTATTTTCCTTGATACGAACAAAATCTTCAGAGCCTAGCTCGCTAACTCTCTTTCCAAACAGACGCAATTGTTCATCCCCCTAACAATATTGCTATTTCGGCTGAGTTGAGGCCAACGCTATACACTAATATTACCAAATAATGTACGTATAACGATAGAATGCTTTGCGTTCACTCTGATCCCAAGGTTAACTCGTGTTATAACTACCCCATAGCCCAATATTAGTTCGTTGTATCACAATACTGCGAAGTATTTAATGACATTAATTTATTCCGGAATAGAACGTACGTTAGTTGTCGGATGACAAGAACTTGATCCCCATTCCCGTTTCAACTAAGACTAATATTTCAAGTTCTTGTCCTAAATCGGTTAACGATATATGTTCTTGTCACCAGACAGCACTCGCTAGGTTATCCACTTGGAACACCAGTTTTCTCATTATCATCGTTATTTCTAACGAATGCAGCAATAGCAGCTTTCCATTTTTTACTTTCACGGAAGTTATGGAAAAACATCTTCGTTCGATCTGTAAAAGGATATTCATTTTCTATTTGATACCGGGCTTGCAAAAATAGATCAGTAAAGAGTGGGTCAGTATTCTCTGTTATTTTATATGGCCGTCAGCCCCAGCCCAATCGCTTCACTTGCTTCGATGACAGCTGAGGGAATTGTCTGCCGATCAGCGTCCGCGCCTGCTCTTCGTTAACCTCCCACTCCGCATCCCATACATTCGTTCCTCCCATGAAATGTCTGCCTCCTCGTTCCTTACTTTAGTGTGTCGAACAATGGTTAGGATAGCGCGTCGATTGACACCTGCCACAAATGCGCGGCCGCTTCGGGATCAAGGGCGTAAGAAGCGACCCCGTTTCGAGTTCCGGACACATGGGGTTCGGCCTCGTTACAGTCCTCGAAATATCGGCCACCGATACCGTCGAGCAGAGGCGAGGTTGCCAACAGTACGGAGGTTGCTGCTCCTTGTTGGGGTGTCTTCCATACGAATTCCTGGCCGCTCGCCCTCTGCTCGGCGGTGATTTGTAAGCCGGCAACCCCTGGAGTATGAATGGCACCTGGCATCAACGCGTTAACTGTGATGCCATCGTCGGCCCAGCGTTTTGAAGCTTCAACGGCGAATAGTATGTTAGCAGTTTTGGATTGCCCATAAGCAAGAAATTGATCGTAGGGACGACGTAGGAAGTTAATATCGTCGAACACGACCGGTGTACGGAGGTGGCCTGCGGAGCTAACCGATACGACGCGGGCACTACCGGCCGCCTTCAATGCGTCATGAAGGCCATTAGCCAGCGCGAAATGCCCTAGATGATTGGTGGCGAACTGAAGTTCCCAGCCTTCAGGCGTTCGCGTTTCTGGCGTTGCCATGATACCGGCGTTGTTGATCAATATGTGAAGCGGTCCATCCCACGACGCCACGAACGAGGCCACCGACGACCGATCGATAAGGTTTAGCAGAGCCACCTCAACGAGCTGGTTGCCGGTAGTTGCAGCAATATCTTCGGCGACGCGCTTTCCAGCGTCGAGGTCGCGAACAGCCAGCGTTACATGGGCACCCGCCTCGGCTAGTGCGCGGGCGGTCTCAATGCCTATTCCGGACGCTCCGCCGGTAACGATGGCTCTTCGGTTGGTGAGATCTATACCCGCAACAACATCGCTGGCAGTGGACGAGGCATCAAATGGCGTGGTGATAAGTGAAGTTTCAGACATTGTGATTTCCTTCCCTTACGTTAGATTTAATCGGCGCCCGTACATCTAGCTAATAGAATAGAAATGACTGGGCATTGCCAATGACGATCGTTTCATCCTTTTTATTTTTGGACGGTTGTTTTACCTTTTTGCTTGATTAATGCCATTATTTTTTAATGGCATCCCAGCTTAATAGAAAATATAGCTCAAATTCTTTATCAACTGCAGTCAGATGGTTATTATGATAGGCTTTTGCAAGTTGAACAATTGGGTGATAACAATATGAAATCAATAGCTTTGCTTCGACTTGCTTTAACTTCCCATTCTGTATGCCCTTTTCAAAGTAACGAATCAAGGATTTGAACATAAGCGCAGTATCGTCATCTTCATAAAACTTGTTCATAAATGGCGATGTCGTGAATTGTTCCAAGAAGAGAAACCAGTCTTTATTTTGAATCATGAACGCTAATGAATTTTTCATAAACGTATAACAGAGCTCTTTGGCATCCAGCCCTTCATGAATATTCAAGACCATGCTTCTACTCAGC
>NZ_FOKE01000022.1 GCF_900112065.1 Cohnella sp. OV330 | reverse complement strand
GCATTCGTAATGCGTAGGTCGGGGGTTCGAATCCCTTCATCAGCACCATAAACAATCCAGTAACGGCGCGGCTTCCCGGGATTCGGGGCCGCGCCTTTTTCATGCCCGAAGATCGTTTTTCTAAGATTTTTCTAAGGTGGGGTTTTCGTCTTTGTTTTTTGCATCCTTCGGTGACTTCTTTTTAGATACGCCCAAGATTGAAGGGCCGAGGCTTCTAAGAACACTCGCCTGAAGATTAGGGAGCACATGTGAATAGGTGTCGAGCGTCACGGTTATGCTGGAGTGGCCAAGTCTTTCCTGCACGATCTTAGGGTGCACGCCGCGCTTTAACAAAATGGTTGCATGCGTATGGCGGATGTCATGGAATCGAATACGCTTGAAGTCGATAAATGGCCGGCCAGCTTCTTTTCTCTCCGTTTGCTTCCGCTCGATGCGGTCGAGTATGGCATAATAGTTCCGCGCCAGGTTGCGCGGCCCTAGAGGGGTTCCGACGCTTGTTTGCACCACTAGGCCATGATCCTGATAGAAGGCCTGGTTATCCTGCATCTCCTGAATTTGCTTTTCTCTGTGCCTTCGAAGTAAGGCCACCGTCTGCGGGAACAGTGCAATCGACCGTTCGCTAGAATCGTTCTTCGTGTCATCCATGTCATGCCCGACTTCGGCTTTCGTGTATGCCTGCCTAACCGAAATCGTTTGACCCTCCAGATCGACATCGTCCCATTGAAGGCCGAGAATTTCACTTTGCCTCATGCCGGTGTTTGCAGCTAGCTCGAACACGATCGAATATTGATCAGACTCCGCAGCTTTCATAAAGAGACGCAGCTGCTTCTCGTTCCAAACCTTGAATTTGCTTTTTTTACCCTGCGGCAGCTTCAAAAATGAAGCTTTTTCGCGTTTTTCAATTGACCATTCCGGCGCTCGTTTCAGGGCTTCATTCAAAATTACATTAGCCTTCTTAATCGATGCAGCCGCTAGCTCTTTATACAGGGTATTGTGATAAAGGGCGTGTAGATCGTCCGGATGAAGCTTCCGGACCTTCATGGAGCCAAGGTGCGGAACGATATGCTTTCGGACCAGCCAATCGTAAGCCAACCACGTTCCGTGCTTCACTTGCTTGCGCTTGTCTTTTAAAAACTCTGTCATGAGCTCCTCAACGTTCCGATCTAAACGAACAGGTTCCTCATAGGTCCCCTTCATTAACGCGCTCAGAAGGTCAGGAAGGGCCTTCTGGGCGTCTTTTTTTAAGTCGTAGCCTCCAGGCATCCATTTTGCCTTCCACTTGCCAGTGTCTTCGTCCTTAACCGTGAAGACGATATAGTATTTTTTTCCCTTCTTCGTAACGGTGCCTCGCATATGATCGACCTCCAAAAGGAACGTATGTTCGGTATTTATGTAAAAAAATAATAACGCTCTTGCGGGAACTTTACCAGTCTGACCGGCTCTTCGCATTCAATGCAATAAGGTCCCCATATGTTATGATCGCCGTGGAATAATCCGCACTTCGGGCAGATATAACGGCGTCGCTTGCTGGCATTTAAGGCCTGGTGAATGGAGTCCCACTTAAGCGACGCGCAATAAATGCTGTGCGGATCGTCAATCCAGGTGGGCAGCTTCTCGTACTTATCGAGACGAAAGCTCGTGGTCAGGCTTTCGCGTATGTTGTTATCCAGTTTGGATAATCGCTTAATCGCAGGCGTTATATTGACGCCGCATTTTTTGGCGAGGATCTCGGGAATAAGGTCCGATGGTTGGCGGAATACATAGTTCGGCATCAATAGCTTGCTCGCGAACCAATGCGCCTCGACTTCCAATATGCCGGCCAGTTCCTCGGGGATGGCATTCATGCTTTCATGACTGTTCAACAGAAAGTTTCCATGCAGCAGGATATGACCAAGTTCATGCACAGCGGTGAAAAATTGCCTCTTCTGTATTGTCTCCACGTCATACGGGGAATCTGGATCGGAATCGGTGGCTAGATAGATGGTGTAGCGCACCTTTCCGCCTTTCACCAGTTTGATCATATACCCATCCGGACCGTGGAGTTCCTCGTACTTCAATCGCCATTTCATTTTTTTAAGATAAGGCTCTATATTAATTGGCGGCTCCGGATTACCGAGTTCACGCAGGACAGCCTGTGCAGATCGTGCGGCTAGAGTGAAGCGAGGGTGTAGAAGTCTTGGAAAAGGAATCATCTCGATCGCTCCAGTTAGTCTTCTTCATCATCGAATGCTTCTTTGGCCTGTTCGACCAACTTTAAAAACTTAGCATATGCCTTTGGGGACATTTCTTGCTTTGCCCTCATTATAAACTGCACTTCAGGTTCGTTGCTTACATTCTTATCATTGGAGTACCCTGGTTGATCTATATAAGAATTGGAACGTCCTAGTAGGTAGTCAACCGAAACCTCGAAATAGTCGGCAAATTTTTCAATCAATTCTAGGTCAGGCTTTCTTGCGCCAGTTTCATATCCCGAGATGGTCGATTCAGCCAATGAAAAGCGCGAACCAAATTCTTTTGCAGTTAGTCCTTGTCTTTTCCTCAGTTCCCGTAGTCTTTTCGGAAACAAACTAATCACCACCTCCCTTGATTATACTTCGCGAAATGCGAACAATGATAATTAAAATAGAAAACTTCGCAATATGCGTTGACACATCGCATTATGCGTAGTATATTCATCTCATGACATCGCGTATCGCGAAGTTATGGGAGGTGGGAAATGAGCGCATTACGTGACGCGAGATTAAATGCAGGACTAACAATCGTGGAAGCCGCAAAAGAAATCGGCATTCCTCAAGGCTATCTTTCCGAGATTGAGAACGGCAAACGTCATGTCAGTCCGGAACGAGCAGAAGCAATAGCGAAGGTATATAAAAAAAGCAAAGATGAAATTTTTTTGCCCAGTCGCTACGCGATACGCGAAGTTAATGCGAATCACACCGCATAAGGAGGAGTAGATGTGAGTACGCAAGAGCCCCCAGTTTCCATTCCATCCCCTGAAGTCATCACAATTGTTGAATTGTCCAAGCGCCTCAAAATTCGAAGGCGCTCCGCTTACGACCTCGCTTCCGAACCGGGCTTTCCGGTGCTCAATCTCGGAGGCCGCGGAGCGCGCATCATCTGGACCGACGCCCTTGACTGGCTCCGCAAAAACAAAGGAGGAATTGCCCAATGACTTACATCATGAAGACAACCCGTATTGACAGCGTATCTGTTGACTTGCAAGCTCGCCATGACTTTCAAAGCAAGTTCTTCCCGGACGGTATCCCTGGAGAACAGATCGCCATGATCGACTTCGTCGGCCAACTCGCAGCCTCCGCATATCGCCACGGCATCAAAACGGGAGAAACCTTCCAGTCCGCCGAGTGGTCCAATAACGCTTGCCTCGGTTACGCGATCCTAGCCGCTGAGAAGATCGGCCTCAGTCACGAACAGATTCGCAATTTGACTCGGGCCATTCATGGTATGTACGACTTCAAGACGATCGGCGAGGCTCGAGACGCTTATGAACAATCCCCTTTCTAAAAAGAGAGCCCACCGGATCGGCGGGCAAGTCAGGCGGGGTATGAACTTATTCTAATTCCAAGGCTCGCCACAATTCAATTCCGTTTATGTGGCAATTTGCCTCAAATATTGGAGGTCGGAGCATTTGTCGATCGGAGATGCAATTCGGGCCGATCGCGTTGGACGCCAACTGACTCAACAAGCATATGCGCAGCATGTACAGATTGATCGCACAACGCTTTCGAAGATAGAGAACGGGGAGCGTGAGCTTCCGGCCGTGTACGAAGCTTCTATGGCCCGGCATAGTTGGAAGCTGGCTCTTGAAATCGCTGACGAACGGACGAATGGCTATTTCAGCAATTTGCTTGGCGATGTGCCAACTCTGGATCTTCATCCAGCCGCGCTCAAAGAACAAATGTTGAAGGAAGTCGACGACCTCGAGGAAGCGTTAGGAGGTCTTAGTTTGGCCAAGCATATCGATAAACAAAAACGTAAGGAAAGCGCTGAACGCGTTTGGCATGAAATCCGCGATGTTATGGAACACGCCGCCGTGCTTCAGGGCGTTTTAGAGGAGGAGTTCGGTCTCGATCGGGACGAGCTCGCAACCGAGCATGAACAGCAAGTTAAACGGGGGGAGAGATAGCCAATGTCGAAGCGAACCGAGCTTTTGCTGCGGATCGGCGAGCTTGTCGTCATGCGTCATCGACTTTCAAAGGAGCCGACCGCCGACCCGGATCTGCGCGACGCCGCGATTGATTGGCTGTCCAGCTCTATCGCGGAGCACAAACAAGACCTGCAGGAGCTTGACAGCGTCCACCAAGACGCTGCATAAAAAAGACCCTTCGGCTTAGGCCCCGGAGAGTCGCTTCAAAAAATACATGACACCGTCATTATACCATATTGGCGGTCGGGAGGACTATATTCATGGATCTTAACAAATTGGCAAACGCTGCTCTCGAGCAGATCCACAATGACGGAACATTCGCGCAGATCGTCCGCAAGCATGTCGAGAAGACGGTGGAATCCACCGTGAGCGATGTCCTCGGTTCTTACAGCGACTTCGCCAAGTCTCTCAAAACACAGCTGAAGGAGCTCTTTGCCGTTAACCTGGACAAGCTCGGTATCCCCTCGTATAACACCCTCGTTCTCAAGGCAGTTAAAGAAAAGCTCGATCAGGTTACACACATCCAAGGTACCGAACGGATCAAAGAAGAAATGGATCGCTTGCTAGCTGACGTTAAGCCGGAATACAAGTTGTCCGAACTCATCAACAAATGGAAGGCAGACGCGAACGAAGATCGTGAACACGACGGCGAAAACTTCTCTTATCACAACGATGGTACGAGCTATTCTTCTACTTGGATTCATTTCGATCCGGAGCCAGGCAAGGACAAATATGAATGCGATTATAAGGTTCTCGTTCGCGAAGATGGAACGCTGTCGGCATTGCGGATCGGCGACGAGGAAATTAAGACGAAAACGATCATGTGGGGTCTTCATGGGATCGGAAATGACCTATTCAAGATTTACGCGCATGGAAGCCGTTTGATCATCGATGAAAACAGAATCGATACGTACTACGACTACGATTAATCATCGCTGAGGGCGTCGCCCTCTTCAAGGGCAGCAAGGGGGTGATCAGCCTGCAATGAACTTTGAACAAGAACTCAACGCCTTCCACGATTGGTTGGAAACGAATCCGTTGGACGCATCAGCACAGACCTTGTGGGTGCATTTAATGGCACTTGCAAAAAAGAGCGGATGGCCAGAGTGGTTCCTCGTGATCAATCCCCTATTAATGGCAAAGGTTGGCGTTACAGAGAACACCTTGAGCAAGCATCGAAACATTCTTCAGCAGCGCGGGCGGATCGAGTACCGTTCCCAGGGCAAGCAGAAGGCAGGCAAGTATCGGATTATTCCATTTACCGCACATTCTACCTCAAATATTGAGGTAGATCATGAGGTGAAACGTGAGGTAAACCGTGAGGTAAAACATGCGGTAAACATTGAGGTAAAAGGTGCGGCATTAATTAATGATTTAGATCTTAAAGATCTTGACCTTAAAGCTTTAAGACCTGAAGAGAAAGAAAGAATTAAGGATCGTCTGACGACATTGTTCAACGAAATGAAGATCCAAGGCGGCGTTATGGGGTTACACGACATTCTCTCGTACATTGGCGTCGTCGCGCCCGACTTGATCGAAAGAGCGTTGAAGGTCGGTGAGGGAAAGTCTGTAAACTACGCCAAGCGGACGCTTAATACTTGGATCGCCCAGGGTTTCACCAAGGCTTCTGACGTTTTTCAGATACCCGAGCCGGGCAGCGCGCCGTCGAGCGGTAGCCGTAGAACAGGCGATCGCGGATGGTCTGCCGGCAGATCGGGTCCATCGAAGCCCAAGCTTGACGTCGTGAAGACGGAAGCGCCGCCGAAGCAGCTATCCGACGATGAACGCAAGAAGCTGCGAGAATTGGCCCAAAACTTGGATCGGAGCTGAGAGACATGGAGGACTTAACCTTCCTGCTTGAAGATCCGCGCCCCGACTTGTTGGATTCCATGTTGTGGGACGATCTGTTCCGCCAGACGCATGGGATGGCGGACAAGCACTTAGGCTTCGAGCTACTCAAGTTCTTTTGGGTGATCCGAAGCGCAGGCGTGATGTTGAAGTATTCGACGACCGGCTACAAGTTCACGGCGATGCTGGACGAGCGCTGCGCATACGATTCGCATGAAGAGTTCGAGGATGTGAAGCGTCGATACCTGGCGCCGCATGCAAAGGTCGTTGCCAATTTGCTGGCCAGGATATCGCTTTGAAGGAGGTTGCCATGTTCATACATTCCGATTGCAAACACCGACGTCGGAATATCTACACAGCATGCGAGGATCTAGATTTCACATGGGACCTCGGGGATGTGCATCGTGTGGATGAATTGTGGAAAAGCGGACTGAGTGTCGAGATTATCGCCAAGCTTGCCGAACGTCCGCTGTCCGAAGTGATCATGCTTGTCATCGACCGCCAGCTGCTCGGAGCAATCCACGACCGGCCAAACGGGTTTGTCGGATGGCGAGAGCCGAATGCATCCGAGCGCTTGAAGTTGGAGGGAACGCCATGATATCAGACATCAAGGTCTATCAGCTAACGCCCGAACAAGTCGCGAACTACGTTCCCGGCATGAATTTGGGAAATCCGGTCCGAATCGACAAACCGAAATCGATGGTCCGAATCCACGAAGGACCATACGCAAACCGACCGAAACCAAAGTCCGAAAGCCAACCGGACAAGCCCGGGCTCGGATCGCTACGCGGGAGGCCCCAGCAAAACAAACTCACGAAGGCAATGTACCTGCGGATGCGTGTTGAAGGGATGAATCGGGTGCAGATCGCCGAGCGGCAAGGTGTCGCTTACAGTACGCTTTGTGGTTATGTCCGCAAATGGGGTCTATCGAATCGAATCCATGAATCAATGGCTATGAGCAAAATCAAGAAAGGGGAAGCAGAAGAATGAAATACGAAGCGATGGCCAAGCTGAAGGCCGAGATGACGGGCAACAAAGAAAATGAGTACGTTCAGGTCATTGGCCAATACCTGCTGGATCGTCTGGCCAAGCATCCTGATGATGCCGAGAAACTGAACGCGAACGGGAAGACGATCACCGGCAGCCTCGAGGCGATGCGCAAGGTGGCGGAAAAGAAGAAGAAGGGCAATTTCGCCATGCTGACGCCCGAGCAGGGATATGCGGCGGTGCTGCAATACTTCGGCATTGAGGACAAGCCGGCCAGGGAAGAGAAGGGCCTCAGTTTATCGCTAAATGACGTGCTGGGGGTGTAGGTCATGGCAAAAGAGAGCGCGGAGTTCCGTCTCTTCTCGCAGCACTTCGACCCGGAGATAAGTAAGGAGATACGGGACTATGCGACCAACGTCGTCTTGATCGATAGTCGGTACTTGTTCATCAACCCGAAGGTGAAGGGCATCCAATTCGCACATTGTACGCACTGCAAAAGCAATCATATGACGGACGGGGCGCTGAAACACGGAATGATTGCCAAATGCGTGCAGTGCCGTTCGGAGTGCCATGTTAGAGCGACGGGGGTATCCCGATCGAAACTGAAGAATAACGGCTATCTCGTTTATTACGAGAAATCCGCCATTGATCCCCAGGCGATCGTGGCTCGCGGAATCTACGTCTGCCGCGATTATACAGGAGACTTCCGAACGGTCGAGACAAGGTGCGAGACAACGGCCATGTTCTTGTTTCGAATGAATGGCAGCATCATGTACGAGAAGCACTGGGCTAGTTGGTACAAACGCGAGGGCGAAGACATCCGTTCAGAGTTTCCGCAGTATGCATCTTGGGCGATTCGCGAATGCTCAAAAGAAAGTATCGAAAAAGCAGTCAAGGGGACACCATTCCAATATTCGGAATGGAAGGCGTACGACGAATACGATTGGACAAAGTATTTCGCACTATATAGCAAGCATCCTTGCATTGAACTGCTGACAAAAATGAAGATGAAGTATTTTGTATCGGCGAAGCTCTATGGCGGATTAACCTTCGGAGCGATCGATTGGAAAGCAACAAATATTCGAGATGTACTTAAGCTTGATGGCCAGCAATTCAGGGAACTGACGAGCATTAAGGACCGATCGGGCATATCCGCCCTCACAATTCGCCTGATGCAGATCTCGAAGAAGGACAATTCAAAGCTATCGCTTGACGAACTCAACGAGATCGCGAAACGGTTCGAACATCGATTCAGCGATTTAAAAAAAGCTTTGAAATACACGAACATCCGACGAGCGAACGCCTACCTACTCAGGCAATTCACCAAGCAACCACGCAAAGAACATTTCCATCGACTCGAAGAGGTCCTGATTCATTGGAAAGACTACATCGCCGATTGCGAAAACCTCGGCATGGATCTCTCGGACGAACGTATTCTTTTTCCTGGCTACCTCCATGCCGCGCATCAAAATACGATCGGCCTAGTTAAGGCGAAGGCATCTGAGTTACTGAACCAGAAAATCGCCGATCGCAAACAACGGCTTGAACGATATGCTTTTGAACTTGGGCCTTTGACCATCCGCGCCGCCGCGAGCTCCGATGAACTCGTGGAGGAGGGAAAGAAGCTCCAGCACTGCGTCGGCAATTACATCGACCGATATGCCAACGGAAAGACCGACATCCTGGTCATTCGCCGAAAGTTGGAGCCGGACAAGCCGTTCTTCACGATGGAGATCCAGAAAGGTGAGATCATTCAAACCCGGGGCTTCCGTAATTGCGCAACGACAGATGAAGTGAAGCTTTTCGTCGCCGCCTTTGAGAATGCGCGACTCAATAAACAAACAAGAATCACGGTTAAAGCCCAACAGGGCATTGCCATATAATCAGCGGCCGGCGCACACGGCGGAGGTATTTCCATGACCCAGCAAGTAGCAGAGCTTCGCACGATCGAAACCATCACCAGCGAGATCAACATCATTACGGAGCAAACCCGGAATTATGTGCTCCATAGCGCGATACAAGTCGGCGAGCGCTTGATCGAAGCCAAAGGGCAGCTCAAGCACGGCGAATGGGGAAAGTGGCTGGCCGATTCAGTCAACTATTCTCAGTCCAAGGCTCAGAACCTCATGAAGCTGGCGACGGAATACGGCGGAAAAACGCAGGCGCTTGGGAATATCGGCGTCACCCAGGCAGTCGCGCTGCTGGCATTGCCGGAAGAAGATCGAGAGCAGTTCGCGGTCGAAGTCGACATCGAAAATATCTCGACTCGGGACCTGGAAAAGGCGATCAAAGAGCGAGAAGAAGCCCAGCGCCTGGCGAAGGAAGCGCAGGAAAAAGAAGCAGCCGAACGCAAGGCCCGCGAGAAGCTGGAGCAGGCGAACGAGCAACTCGCCGCCAAGTCGAAGCAGCATGAGGAACTAGCCGAGAAGATGAAGGCGGATCTAGAGCTTGCGCTTGCAGCTAAGGACGATAAGTCTGCAGAAAAAGCGAAAGCGGATCTCCAAAAATCGAAGGACGCACTCGCCGAAGCAAAGGCCAAGGTTAAAGAGCTAGAAGCTCAGCTTAAATCCAAGCCGATCGACGTGCCGAAGGTCGAGGTCAAGGAAGTCATTCCGGAAGCCATGAAGCTCGAGATGGAAGAGCTGAAGCGCCAGGTCATCGAGCAACAGCAACAGCTGGCCAAGAATGACAACAAGTATGCGATCCGGTTTGAGATCTGCTTCAATGTCCTGATTTCAGACTTTAACGACTTGCTCAGCGTCATCGAAGAAGTCGGTAAGGAAAATCCGGAAGAGGCCGCAAAATACCGCGACGGTGTTAAGAAGACGATCGACAAAATGAAGGGGAAGCTCTAAGGAGGTCTAGCCATGGCACTTGAAAGCGGAGAGTTCGCTTCCCTCGAACTTTCGGAATCAATGGGGAAGGCCATTCTTGAGGACAAGCTCAAGAAATATGCTGCCCGGCTTGAGAAGCGACCGGGAGGCAAATGCGTTGTATATTGGCGCGGCCTGACCGCAAAGGAACAAGCAGAACGATCGCGGCAAAAGAGAATGGCGAAGGGCATAAGCTAACCCTTCAGGGGAGATCAAGATGTTCTTCTTTTTCTTTCAAGATGAACTGTCCATAAAGCCGGGTTCGGTATGCGAAGTAAAAATCGGACTGAAGCAAGGAAACAAAGTCATCGTGTCCCAGGTTCGTGACGGTACAGCCTGGGCGCACGATGCCGTTCCTGCAAGGCGTCGCGTGAATCGAAGTGGTCGCAACGTTATTGAATTCGATCCTGCCTGCGCTATGTCTCCTTACAACGTTCGAGACCTTCGAACCTTGGAAGGAATGGAGCGAGAAGCCGTGGTAGCTCCTCTGAGGAGCTCATATGAAGGATCATGGTCGGAGAAATACGTCAAAGAAAGGGGAAGTAGAAATGCCGAATGAAAAGGGATGGTATACGAAAGAGGAAGTCATTGAATCGGGCCTGCCGTATTACATCCCGGCCTCCGAACGATGGACGAAGATGCCGTACGAGTTCGCGATACTATTGACGCGGTCCAGGAGCAAAGAGCTTGGCGTCCCGATTATCCATCATGAGCACGCGGTGCCAGCGGCATTCCGTTATGCGGCAGCTGCTGGGACTGGCACAACAGATAAGAAGCATCGCTATATTCCGCTGTACGATCGAACAGGCCTGTTTCCGAAAGACGTGGGCCGGCGAAAGTTCTATAATGGCGAAATTATGACGAAAAGTTCGGAAGCAGCGTCAGCAATCTAGTAAAGAATAAAAAATCCCCCGGTAAGCCGCTGGAACGGCCCGGGGGATGATCAGAACCAAACACCTGTACCCATATTATAACATAAACAGGCGGGGTGCCGGTGTATGATCGTGGAATCGTATAAAGACTTGCTCGGAGAGATCGAGCTGCTCGAATGGCTACTGGGTGACGTCCAGCGCCAGCTGATGCGGAACAGAGCAAAAGAAATCGTTGGCCATGAAATGCCGCTAGATAAAGCATTGGTCCGGTACGACAACCTTCGCGAACGGATCGAAGCGTTAGAGACGGAGCTCGAACTCAAAAGGGAGCTAGTAAAAAAAATCCGTGAACGTTTGAGCCAATTCACTGGCTTGCATCACAAAATTGCCTATATGCAAGAAATCGAGGGCTTGTCCTTGCAGCAAATTGCGATTGAAACGGGGTACTCGTACATTCATATCCGCAGGGTACACAGCAATATGAAGAAGACGATGATACAATCGTGCAACACCGAGATCGTAAAAACGTGATATTATCGTTATCGTAAGTAATTACCCATAAAACACCATATCGAATCGCGAGAGGACGTCCCGTCGGGGCGTCCTTTTTGCGTACCTGATGCAGAGAGGAGTCGGGGCCGGTGAACGACGCATGAACGAAATGCAGCCCATTCGGGACAAAACGACGGTCGAAGCGATCATTTCCTACCTGAAGATGACGAACACGCGGGATTATCTGTTCGCAGGCCTTGGCTTCTATTCAGGCCTTCGGGTATCGGATCTGCTTAACCTTCAAGCTGGGACGGTTCGAGACAACCTGCATGTCGACTATGTCGCGCAGAAGACACGGAACGCCAGAAGGAAAAAGAGAAAGCAGAAGAAGTTCATCATCCATCACTCGATAGCAGCCGACCTCCAAAGTTACATCCAGGGAATGGACGATGACGATTACCTGTTCGCCGGCCGGCAGCGAAAGACGTTGACCGGGGCTGTCGGGGAACCGATCAGTCGGGTTACGGCCTATCGCATGCTGAACAAAGTCGGACGGATGCACGGGGTCAAACAGATCGGTTGTCACACCTTGCGGAAGACGTGGGGCTACCATCTATACCAAGCCAATCCGCGCAACCTAGCGTTACTAATGCAGATGTTCGGACATGAGGATATGACGACCACGTTGCTGTATTTGGGCCTCACGCAAGACGAGATGGACACCGCAATTATGGAGCTGAGTTATACATAATCCGGCCGTTGTTACACTCGGGAAATGGGGAAGAGAAAAAGCTTGATTTCATCAAGTTTTCGTCTGTCCATGAGTGCAACAGAATTAGGGTTGTGTAACACTCAATAGCCAGAAGTTAGGAGAAAATGAGGTTCGTTGACGGGCGGATGACCATCGTCCATTAGTAACACTTGGGAAATGGTGGGAAAAAGTGTGAAAACAAACTCAATTCCTCCGTGAACGGCGGATTCGATGCCATTCAAATACTTCGTAGGGGGTGCGGTGAGATGCCATGAGCCGAGAGAAAAGCCCGCTGAGGGAACAGGCGTTCAAACTCTGGTGCGAAGGCAATCGGACGCGAAAGCTGTCCTCCATCGCCAAAGAGCTAGGGATTCAGTCCAGCCTGGTTCGCAAGTGGAAGCATATCGACAATTGGGAGGAACGACCCGATCCAGGGCCGAAACGTCGGGGAGCTCCGAAGGGCAACAAGAACGCCATCGGCAACAAGGGCGGCGGCGCTCCTGAGCGAAACAAGAACGCCCTGACGCATGGGCAGTATGAGACGATCTGGATGGATGCCTTGGAGCCGGAAGAGCAGATCAGGCTGATGGCCGTCGAGACCGACCCGATCAAGCAGGTCGAGAACGAGATCCGCCTCTTGGAGCTGCGCGAACGCCGGATGCTAAAGCTTCGGGCCGACATCATGAACGGCTGGGATGACCCGGATGTCGTCAGCAAGTACGAGTTCATTCGAAAGAAGTTCGGCGAGAAACCGGCCTTTGACGAAGACGGCATGCTCGAGTTCATTCCTGTTATGGGGTTCGGGCCGGAAGAGGTCGATCGTACCGTCAAGAAGACGAGCAAGCTCGAGCGTATCTTAGCGATCGAAGAGGCGCTGACTCGGGTGCAGGACAAGAAGGCCAAGCTCGTCGACCTTCTCTGTAAGATCGAAGCACGGATGCTAGGCGAAGAGGAGCAACGCGTTCGCATCGACAAGATGAAGGCCGAGCTTCGAATCCTCGAAGCAAAGGAATGGTGATATGGCCAAGTACGCAATCTTGAATACCTTCTATGCTTCTGATCTCTGGCGGAACTTTCGCACGGGGCTGATCCTGGAACGCGGCCCGCGCTGCCAAGCATGCGGACGCCTGGTGGCCAAGTCGATCGAACTGATCGGGCATCACAAGATCGAGCTGACGCCTGAGAATGTGCATGACCATTCGATCAGTCTGAATCCGGATCGCGTCGAGTTGATCTGCGCGGAATGTCATAACATGGAGCACAAGCGCTTCGGATATCAGCATATAAAAGAAGTCTTCCTCGTATACGGTCCTCCGCTATCCGGCAAGTCGACACTGCTCAGGCAGCGCGCCAAGCGCGGCGATCTCATTGTCGACATCGATCGATTGTACGGGGCAGTGTCGGGTCTACCTTACTACGATAAGCCGGACGGTCTGTTCAGCAACGTCATCGCTGTGCAGAACCTGCTGCTCGATCAAATTCGCACGCGCCTGGGAAAATGGGCGAACGCCTGGATTGTTGGCGGCTATGCGGATAAGTTCAAGCGCGAACGGCTGGCGGAAGATCTCGGGGCCGAGCTGGTTTACTGTAAGGCGAGTCAAGAGGAATGCCTTCGCCGCCTCGAAGCCGACGAGAACCTGCGGTACCGTAAGGATGAGTGGCAGAGGTATATCGACAAATGGTTCGACCAGTACAGGGAATAGGAGGTGTGTTGAATGCATAAGGACAGGATCATCTGCAATGCGCTGATTGAACATCATTACCGGATGGCGACCTACGATGTAAGAGATGAAAAGTATCTCCGGGTATTGGACGCCACGATCCAGGAATACCGGCGCAAGGTCCACAAGAAAGAGAGCATGCGAAGATGGTGGAGGGCATTGTTGGGGGCTTCCAAGCCTCAACGGGATGCCTATTACTGCTTCAATTGCAGTCGCGAGTCGCGAGGTAAGAACTGCCGTTACTGCAAGACAGTGCTGACGCGATCGCACTTCGCTAAGTACCCGAGCGCCTTGGACTGACGCCCCCCCGGGTGCCGTCATTTTTTAACCAGAGCATGACCGTACTGGGGACCCTTTTTGCACACACGCCCCAAAATTCGAAATCGGATCGGAGGAAAAAAGCGTTGGAAAAAAGCGAAGTGTTACGCCGAGAACGCGAGAAGCTGGACGAGATCTTCGCAGATGTGGACCCGTCCAAAAAGAAGCTCGTCGAGGGCTTGCTCGATGACGCGGCCTTCCTCCGCGCCGAGCAGATGGCGCTGCGCCGTACGCTCGACATCACGGGAATGGTCAAAATCCACCCGACCAAGCCGACACTGCAGCAGCCGGTCGAGGCGGCGCGCCAGTACCTTAAGAACGCGAACAGCTATGCGGTCATCATCAAGACGCTGAACAGCGTACTTAGCAAGAATACGAACGACGACCTCGACGACATGAGTGAGTACGAATGACCGAATCGTTCCTGCTTGAATACATGAGGCAATGCCGCTCAGGCGAGATCGTCGTCGGCCAGGAACTCCTGCAGATGTTCGACATCCTGACTGCGAACCTGGAAGATCCGGAGATCCGGTTCGAACCCGAAGACGGGCACAAACGCATTAAGTTCATCGAGAATAAGTGCAAGCACTACGAGGCCCCGTTCTCGGGCAAGCCGTTCCAGCTGATGCTCTTCCAGAAAGCCTTCATCGAAACGATCTACTCGTTCAAGATCTATGACGAAGAGGTCGGGCGCTGGGTTCGCCTCTACCAGGATGTGCTGTACGTCGTTGGCAGGAAGAACGGCAAGACGCCGCTGATCGGCGCGATCAACCTGGCCGAATTCTTTTGCGGGCCGGAAGGCGTCAAGCTGCTGTGCTCGAGCAACGACTATGAGCAGGCAGACCTGATGTTCCAGGCGATCAACGCCATGCGCGAAGAGTCACCGTCCCTCGAACGCGTCACGCGGGTCAACATCAAGGGCATCTACTTCGGCAACCGTAAGCGCCCGACGCACACCGGAAAGTTCAGCTTCCGCAACAAAGGGAGCATCCGGAAGATCTCGGCTAAGACTGGGGCGAAGGAAGGCCGGAACATCGGCGTCGGATCTGTCGACGAAGCGCACGAGATGAAAGACAATACGTCGGTCATGCCGATCCGTCAGGCTCTGTCCACCCAGGACGAGCCTCTTTATTTTGAACTCACGACGGAGGGCTTCACGAACGATGGATATCTCGACAGCCGCATGGTCGAAGCCCGGCAGGTGCTGAACGGGGAACTCGAGCGACCGCGTTGGCTCATTTGGCTGTACACGCAGGACAGCGAAAAGGAAGTTTGGCAGGACGAGAACTCCTGGACGAAGAGTAACCCGGGACTCGGGACGATCAAAAAGCGGAGCTTCCTGCGCCGCATGATCGAAGAGGCGCGGAGTAATCAAGAGATGCGGGCGTTCGTACTGGCCAAAGACTTCAACGTCAAGCAGAACAACGCAGCGGCGTGGCTAACCGAGGAGGATATGCGAAGCGAAGACGTCTTCGACCTCGAAGAGTTTCGCGGCGCGTTCGCGATCGGCGGCGTCGACTTGGCCAGAACGGGAGACCTTGCATCGGCGCGGGCCATGTTCATGCGGGGCGGCAAGAAGTACACCTATCAGCGTTATTTCATACCGGCCGCGAAAATCCCGACGCTGTCGAAGGAAGAGCGGACGAAATACGAGGAATGGGTTGCGAACGACCTGGTCACGGTCTCGGAAGGCAACGAGAACGACTTCCGGCATGTCACGGCTTGGTTCGTGAAGCTGTACAAGGATTATGGCATTCGCTTCTTCAAGATCGGCTATGACAAATGGTCGGCGGTCTACTGGGTCAAGGAGATGGAAGAGCACGGCTTCGACATGGTCCGAATCAGTCAGGACTGGGGCAGTTTGTCCGAGCCGATGAAGCTTGTACGGACGGATCTGCAAAGCAAGCTGATCAACTACAATCAGCACCCAATCGATCGCATGTGCCTTGAAAACACAGCCGTAGAGATGAATGGGAAGATGGAGATCCGCCCCGTCAAGATCCAAGGCAAGGAAGATAAGAAAATCGACGGAACGCTGACGCTCATCTTCGTCTATCGGGTCTACATCGACAACCGGACGGAGTTTCTGCAGCTCGTCGCGTAAAGCGAGGTGATGACATGGGTTTACTCAGTGCGATCAAGGGATTCGCCGGCCGGCCGAAGGGTTCGACGCTCGCCAAGATGTTGAACGGCTATATTCCGATCTTTAGCCAGTTCGGCCAGGACATCTATGCTTCGGACGTTGTGCAGAACTGCATTCACGCGATCGCGACCGAGATCAGCAAGCTTCAGCCCAAGCATATTCGGACGGACAGCAACGGCATGCAGTCGCAGCCGAACGGGCCGCTCAATCGTCTGTTCAAATTCGCGCCGAATGAGCTGATGACGACCAAGGATTTCCTCGAGAAGATCATCTGGTTGCTCTACCTGAACGAGAATGCATTTATCTATCCGATTTACGACGTCTACCAGGTCGGCGATGGGATGACCAAGCGGTATTACCGTGCGTTCTATCCGCTCAACCCGACGCGGGTCGATTTTCTGCAGAGCGAAGCAGGTGAGCTGCTGATTCAATTCTTCTTCGGGTCGGGGACGAACTTCACGCTTCGTTATGCGGACGTGATTCATATTCGTCGAAAATTCAGCTTGAACGACCTGATGGGCGGCGGCGCGAATGGCCAGCCGGATCATAAGGCGCTGCTTAAGGTTCTGCAGATCAATGACGCGGTACTGCAAGGGTTGGAGATGGGCGTCAAAACGAGCATGTCCATTCGCGGCCTGCTCAAGATCAACACCATGATGGACACGGATGCGCAGAAGGCGGAGCGCACCAGGTTCGAGAAGTCGATCGACGAGGGGAAGTCGGGTATCATCGCGACCGACCTGAAGGGCGAATACGTGCCGCTGAGTTTGGATCCAAAAATGGTCGACAAGGAAACGCTGAACTTTCTGGATTCCAAGATTCTGCGTTGGTACGGCGTATCGTTGCCGATCATCAACGGCGACTATACGGACGAGCAGTACCAAGCGTTCTATGAGCGGACGCTCGAGCCGATCGTTCTTGCGCTAGGCCAGGCGTTTAGCGTGGCCATCTTCACCGAACGCGAGCTCGACGTCGGCAATGAGCTTGTGTTCTACCAGAAGGACATGATGTACCTGTCGACGACGGCCAAGTTAAACCTGCTGAAGACGGCGGGGGAACAAGGGCTGCTGACGGACAACCAAAAGCTTGCGCTTCTCGGATATCCGCCGCTCGAGGACGGCGACCGGCGGACGCAATCGCTTAACTACGCCGACGTGCGCCTGGTCAACGCCTATCAGATGGCCGGGAAAACCAAAGCCACCACGAAAGGAGACAATCCGGATGACGGATAAACTCAAGCTGCCGCCAGGCGCGGTCAAGCGAAGTTTCGGGATCGCGGACATTCGCGCCGTCGAGGATGGTACGTACATCGAAGGCCACGCCGCCGTATACGATCAGCAGACGACCATCGGCGATTGGTTTTATGAGGTCATCGAGCGCGGCGCATTCGATGGCTGTAACTTCGACGACGTGCTGTTTTCGACCAATCACGATCTGCAGAAGATTCCACTCGCACGCAGTCGACGTAATAACGGTAACTCGACCATGTTGCTGCGGACGGACGACGTTGGCCTTTACATTAAGGCGAACCTCGACATCGAGAACAATTCGGATTCCAAGTCTTTATATAGCGCAGTGAATCGGGGAGACATCGACGGGATGTCTTTTATTTTTTTCATCGGCGATCAGAAGTGGGAGAATCTCGACTCGAAGATGCCGACCCGTCGCATTACCCGGATCTCTCGCGTCATCGAAGTCAGCGCTGTCAACTTCCCGGCCTATTCGGGAACTGACATAAATGCTCGCGACCAGGCGGCGTTGGATAACGCCGAGGCGGCATTGGAAAATGCCCGGTCTCAGTTGGATAACTCGAAAAACGAGCTCGAAGTTTTGCGTCTCAAAACACAAATTTTAGCGAAGGGTTAAGGTGATTCAACATGAAAGAAAAGCTCAAGAAAATGCTTCAAGCCAAGCAAGCGCGCAAGGCGGAACTGGTCGCACGGTCCCAAGCCGCAACGGATGTTGCGGAGCTGCGGAGCATTAACGGTGAGATGGAGACGCTGAACGGCGAGATCACTGAGCTATCGGGCATGATCACGGCCATCGAAGATGAAGAACAACGCAGTCAGCAACCGGGCGGTGTTCCGACGCCGGGCGCTGCTCCTCTCGGTGCAGCACAACCGCCTGAGCAGCGCCAGCAACATCCGGGCCTTGCGCAGGTCATGGGCTCTTATGGCATGAGCGGCGGCCAACCAGGCCAGCAACAACGCTCGGCCGAACCGGAGGATTACTTCGCAACGAGGGAATATCGCAGCGCGTTCATGGCGTTCGCCAAGACGGGCGAGATCAAGCCGGAGCTGCGGGCGAATGCGACGACCACGACGACGGACGTGTCGGCCGTCATCCCGACGACGATCCTGAACGAAGTGATCCGCAAGATCACGGTTTATGGCCAGGTGTTCAGCCGCGTCCGCAAGCTCAACGTGAAGGGCGGCGTAGACATTCCGATTCTCTCGCTCAAGCCGATTGCGACCTGGATCGGGGAGACGACGCCTTCGGACAAGCAGAAGGTCCAGGCCAACACGAAGCTGTCGTTCACGTACTTCGGCCTGGAGTGCAAGGTCGCCGTCTCGCTGCTGGCCGACACGGTTTCGCTCGATGGCTTCGAGACGACGATCATCGATCTGATCGTTGAAGCCATGGTCAAGGCCATCGACCTGTCCGTCATCAAGGGAGACGGCGTCGGCAAGGCGAAGGGCATCACGACCGACAGCCGCGTTCCTGCAGCTCAGATCGTCACGATGACGCCTGCCCAGTTCGCGGACTGGGAGCAATGGTCGAAAATGGTCTTCGCGAAGATGCCGCTCGCCTATAAGGCAGGCGCAACGTTCCTCATGGCTTCCGGAACATTCGAAGGCTACATCAACGGCATGGTCGATGATAATGGCCAGCCGATCGGCCGCACCAACTACGGCATTACGGAAGGCCCGCAAGGTCGCTTTGGCGGCAAGGAGGTCATCGAAGTCGAGGACGACGTTATCGCGCCGTTCCCGGATGCTGCTACGGGCGATGTCGTCGCCATCTACTGCAACCTGAAGAACTACGGGTTCAACAGCAACATGCAGATGACGATGTTCCGTTACTACGACCACGATACGAACGAGTGGGTCGATAAGGCGATCCTGATCGCCGACGGCAAGCTGATCGACCCGAACGGCGTCGTCATCGTGAAGAAGGGCGCAGCAAGCTAAATCATAGGGGCCGTGAGGCCCCTTTTCCGGGAGGATGAAGGGCATGGCTAGAAAAGCAAAGGCAGCGCCAATCGAGGGCGCTGAAATGAAGAACGAAGCAGAGGAAACCGTCGTCCTCTGGAAAGCGACGATGCCGCTGTCGGTCGAAGAGCATCAGCAACTGTCGGCCAAGCTGAGGCAAGAGCAGGAGCGGGCAGGCGTCCGCATTCTGCTCGTCCCGTTCTCGGTCGTTGCCGAGATCAGCACTGAGCCGGCACAGGAGCCTGAACCAGAACCGGAAGCGGAGCCGGACGGAACCGAGGCGCCAGGAGCCGAAGCGGCGAATGCGGGCGGCGGCGAGGTCAATGACTGACGATCAGCTGCTCGTCGAGTGCAAGATTGGGCTCGACATTCCCGTGATGAGCTCTGCCTTTGATGGCAACCTGATCCAAAAGATTCGGACGGTCAAAGGTTATATGCGCGGAGCGGGGGTCGCCCAATCGCTAATGGCAGATGACCGGGCGGTCGGCATCATCGTGATCGGCGTGACGGATCTCTGGCAGCTGAACAGCGGAGAAATCAAGTTCTCGCCGGTCTTTCACATGCTCATCACGCAGCTAGCAGCCAGCAAGGAGCCAGATGCGCCATGAGATTCAGCGACGTCGTCGAGCTGATTGGCCTCTCGTACGTTACGACAGGCGACACCGACACCATCGTCGAACAATCGCCTCGCGAGACGTTCGCCGAGCGAAGAGCTGTTCGGCAATCTGAATATTACCAGGCAATCGGGAACGCACTGCGGCCGACGGCAACTTTCGTTGTATGGGCCGCTGAGTACCAGGGGGAAAGCCGGCTTCGCCATAACGGTACGTATTATGAGGTCATCCGCACATTTGAAACGAAGGATCGAACGATGGAGCTCGTCTGCGGGCCGGTTAGCGACGTGCAGACGAATCTGTCCCAAATGCGCAGCGTCGTGGAGATATGGCATAACGCGATAACGGAAAACAGCATGAGCGAGAAAACGGTCGCGCCTGAGCGGTTGTGTACCGTGCCGGCACAGATCGCCTACAAGGGCGGCGGTGCCTCGGAGTCGGACGGCATAACGGAGACCACGAACGACCTCACGGTCACGATCCGTTACCGCGCTGGCCTCACGCCGGCCATGTTCTTGATGATCGGCGGCGTGCGCCACGATATTCGCTATATGGAAGATCCTTTCGACCGGCACGAAACGCTGATTCTATCCGTGGAGAAGGTGACGCCCTGATGCTGACGCGGGCGCAGCTCAACAAGGCGATCAACGAACGCATTAAGGAACTGTTTCCGGGAATCGAGATCCTAAGTAGCGACGTCGAGGAAGGCTTTAACCGGCCTTCCTTTTTCGTGCGGATCGAAACGAACCGCACCGAGAACATGCGAGTCAACGTATACCGAGAACTGACCTGCCGAATCCTCTTCTTCCCCTCCGACCGCAATCGGTATAAAGAAGAGGCCTACAACGTGCAGGACCACCTTGAAAGTGCGTTTGGTCTTAATCTCTCAGTAGAGGGACGAACGATCACCATCGACAGCGCGGTCACGGACATCGTTGATCGCGTGGTTCATTATGACTTCGACTTCTCGTTCTACGACGATGGAGTGGCAGGCGATGAGCTAGCGCCAGTCATGGAGGTGTTGGAGTACGATGCCTGACTTCGAGATCGACGATCGCGAGATCGACGTCTTTTCAAGGGAACTCGCGAAGCTGCAGCAGCATTATCCGAAAGAGGCTCGGCAGATCATGCTGCGATCGGGCACGAAGGCGCGGGCGATTATCTCACGAAAGGCCAAACAGCTCGTCCATAAGGTTACGGGCAACTATCTGAGGTCGATTAAACGCGGCAAGGTGTGGATCGACGAAGGTGCTGGCTGGTACAAAGTGCGGGTCTACACGCGTTCGCCCCACGGCCACCTGATCGAGTACGGGCACCGAATCGTGGACAAGGCAGGCAACGAGCACGGTTTTGCACGGGGCTATCATGTATTCGACAAAGCCGCAAACGAGATTGCCGATCAATGGGATGAGATCCTCGAGCGGGAATTCGATCGCATCATGGACAAATTGTAATTTAAGAAAGGGTGAATGCAATGGGCTTGCCCGAAATCAATATCAATTTTGCTTCGCTGGCTGTATCGGCCATTACGCGCAGCGGGCGCGGCGTTGTCGCGCTCATCTTGAAGGACGACACCAGCACGTTCGATTCGGTGGAATATAAGTCGGTCGCGGACGTGAAGGCGAACGATTGGACAGCGGCGAACCTGGCGCTGATCAAACTGGCCTTCCTCGGCATCCCTTCCAAGGTGATTGTCGAGCGCCTGGATGCCGACGCCTCCGATTACAACGCCGCGCTGACCCGTCTTGCCGGCAAGCGGTGGAATTACCTTGCCGCCCCTGGCATTCAAAGCGCCGACGCGGCGACGGTCGCTACGCAGATCAAGACGTGGCGCACGAATAAGAAGACGTTCAAGGCCGTACTTCCGAACAGCGTCAGCGACCATGAAAGCATCATTAACTTCGCGACGGAGGGCATCGTCGTCGGCGCAACGACCTACACAGCGTCCCAGTATACGGCGCGGATCGCCGGGCTACTCGCAGGAATGCCGCTGACACGGAGCGCAACGTACTACGAGCTCTCGGAAGTCAGCGCAATTACCGAAAGCGACGATCCGGACGGCGATATCGATGACGGCAAGCTGATTCTGATCAGCGACGACGGGAAAATCAAGATCGGTCGCGGCGTCAATTCGCTTACGACCCTGACGGGAAAGAGCGCAGATTTCCAGAAAATCAAGATCATCGAAGGTCACGACCTCGTCGCAGATGACATCACGCGAACGTTCAAAGACGAATACGTCGGCAAGGTCAACAACAGCTATGACAACCAGGCGCTGTTCATCACGGCAGCCAATGCCTATATCCGAGGCTTGCAGGGCGAAGTGCTCGACCCTTCCGGCAGCAATACGGTGGGCGTCAACCTCGAAGCGCAGCGTCTGGCCTGGGAAGCGATCGGCACGGATACGAGTGACTGGGACGACAAGAAAGTGAAGGAGACTTCGTTCGGATCGAAGGTCTTCATTTCCGGTTCTCTGAAGTTCCTGGATGCGATCGAGGATCTCGATTTCAATATTTCTGTGTAAAGGGTGGCGAACCGAGTGGAAGAGGCAAAGCGAATTATCAACGGCGTGTATGGCCGGGTTTGGGTGGGCGGCGAGCTGTGGGCCGAAGTGGACAAATTCGAAGCAAAGGTCAGCGTCAACTATGAGGACGTCAGCTTTGCGGGATCTGGCGCTACGTTCAAAAAGGCGACGGGCTGGACGGGCGAAGGCAGCATGACGGTCAAGAAAATTTACTCGCGGGTACAGCGGGCCATGGCCGATAGCGTCAGGAAAGGCATTTATCCGCGCTTCGAAATCATGGGCGCTGTCAATGATCCGGATGCGTATGGCGGCGAACGGGTCGCGTTGCACGACGTCACGATCGGCGAATTCTTCCTGCTGCAGTTCGAGACGAAGAAGCTGGGCAGCGAGGAAATCCCGTTTGCCTTCAGTGATTATGAAATGGTCGACAAGATCTAAGGAGGATAAACTATCATGACCCAACCATTAACCATTGAACAGCTGCTCGAGCGGAAAGAGACGCTGAAGCAGCGGAAGAAACGTTCGATCCGTCTTCGCGTGGATTCGCTGAACGCCTCGATCGTCATCGAAGAACCATCGCGGGCGCTTGCGCTGGAAGCGATGGAGATGGCGAGCGACGATATGAAAAGCGATCTGGCCGACCCTCATATTATCTATCAGTGTGTGGTCGAACCGAACCTGAAAGATGCGGAGCTGCAGAAGGCGTTCGGATGCAAAGAGCCGATCGATATCGTGGGAATGATCTTCCTGCCCGGCGAGATCGGAGCCATCGCCGGGCATGCCCTGCAGCTGGCCGGCTACGGGAGCGGAGTCAGCAAGATCGAAGACAAGATCAATGACGACTTAAAAAACTAATTAAGACCGACAGCGATTTTTACATGCTGCATCATTATCTGCAGAAGGGCCGAGCGCTGTCGGAACTCTTGAACGCAAGCCCGGCCGAAAAACGATTCATGAAAGTGTCAATGCTGCTGCATTACGAAGAGGAGGCCAAACGATTAGAGGGTCGGTTCTAAGCCGGCCCTCTTTCCCCTTGGAAGGTGAGGAACATGGGCGTTAAAGACATCTCCAAAACGATGACGCTGAGAGATGGCGTCACGCCGACTCTCCGAAAAATCAATGCAGGCACGGTGCAGTACAAGAAGAGCCTTCGGGACTTGCGGGAAGTTGGCAGCAAGACCTGGACATCCGTTCGAAGCGGGCTGGAATCGATCAAGTCGTCAGCGGTGGGGGCGGTATCCGCGATCTTGGGCGTGGCCGGGGCATCGTCGACGATCGGCTTTGGTACGCATGCAGCGAGCGAACTGGAAGGATACCGGATGACGCTTAATACCGTCATGAAGGATACCAAGAAAGCCGGCGAGATCATGCAGTGGGCAACCCAGTTCGCGAACATCACGCCGTTCGATACGGATGAGGTTGTCGAGGGAACGGTTCGGCTGCAGGCGTACGGCATTAACGCGCAGACGTCGATGCGATCGATCGGCGATATGGCAGCGGTCATGAACAAAGATCTGATGCAGGCCATCGAAGCCGTTGCGGACGCACAGACTGGCGAGCTGGAACGTATGAAAGAGTTCGGCATCACGAAGGCCATGATCCAGAAGAAAGCCGATCAGATGTTCCGTGGCCAGACCACAATCAATAACAAAGGTCAGATCGTCGACCAACAGCGGTTTAACCAAGCGCTGTTTGCCCTCATGGATGATCGTTTCAAGGGCGGCATGGAGAAGCAGGCCCAAACATTCAAGGGGCTGATGTCGACCGTCACGGGCACCTGGAAGATGGGAATCGCTGAGATTATGGGTGTTAACGCATCTGGCGAGATCCGGAAGGGCAGCTTGTTCGAGGAGATCAAGAAGCAGGCCAAAGAGGCCGGCGACGCCATGACGCGCCTTGCCGAGGATGGGACATTTAAGCGGTGGGGCGACAATCTAGTGAGCGTCTACAATTCAGCGGTCGGCACGTTTCGTTTTTTTCGGGATAACTGGCCGATGATCAGTCCAATCGTTTATGGTGTTGCCGCAGCGATTGCGGCTTACAAGTCAGCGACCTTTTTCGCCTCACTTTGGACGGTGGTACTCGGTCGCAACGTCACCTTCGCGGCTATTCGAACGACGGTTTATGGCACGGCCTCCCTGGTGGCCTCCGGAGAGATCAGCATCATGGCGGGGGCGCAACGCCTGCTGAATGCGGCAATGCGGGCAAACCCAGTCGGCACGATCATTGTGCTGCTTGGTATGTTAGTTGCTGCAGGGACGTATGTCGTCAATAACTGGGAGACCGTAAAGCTGGCCGGCATGCGGACGTGGAACGTCGTCGTGGGCGCGGCTGAATGGGCTGTGAATGCGTACTTCGCATACGCTAATTTCATGCTTAAGGTCTATAAGTTTGCTTGGGACAGCATTGAGTTCGCCGGCAAAAGCATCTGGAACGGGATTCTGAGTGCTGGTGAAGCAGGCGTAAACGGATTTATCGGGCTAATTAACAGCATGATCGAGAAATCGCTGGACGGAATAAATACCCTTATCCGTGGAGCGAACAAGGCTTCCAAGAGCGTCGGGCTAGGAAGCGTTATGGACGAGATGACTTTTGGCGGCATCAATAAAGTCGATTTTGGCGGCGCGGCCGTAAAAGCCGAGAAGCCGAAATGGGACAGCGACTTTAACGTTTTTCCGAAGGTTAACTTTAGTTCCGCCAAGTTCAGCGACGATAAAATTATGACCCAAACGACAAAGGCGCAGAAGGAGCGGGACAAGAAGCAAAGCAAGAGCGATCAGGAGCTCAAAAATGCGCTCAAGGAAAACACGAATGCGCTGAATCAAAACAGCTCGGCTACTGGAGATAACACCTCGGCCACAAACTCAAATACAAAGGCCACGCTCACAGGCAACCGATCGGCGACGGACATCGCGGATTCCCTATTGTCCCGGATCGAGCGGCATCTCTATGACACAATGTAGGCGGTGACTGCAGGATGATCCAAGTCTTCTTTAGCATCAACAACAACCAAGAGGTTCTTCAGCTTCCGGTGCCTCCAAAGGAGTTCACGGTTCCGAAGCCGTGGAAGAACGATCAGATTGACGGCCTGCAGCAGTCGCTGAACCGAATCGGAATCCGGGGGCTGCGGTCGATCGAGATCAGCAGTTTCTTCCCCATTCGCGAACATGACTACCCATTCTTGCAAAGCCGGGACAAGTGGGGCATGGAATACGTGCAGACGATCGAGCGTTGGCGCGAGAAGCGAATTCCGATTCGGCTTGTGATCGTCGACTCGAACGGTCAGCAGAATGTCAACATGGCAGTAAGTATTGACGAATTTGAACATGGCATGAAGGAAGATGGAGACATCCAGTTCAGCCTGAGAATGACGGAGTTCCCTTTGATTTTGCTTTCGAGGCGGTGAGATAGCTTGTTCAAGCTGCAGCTGGTGAAGAATGACGGGAAGCTCGCTTATGACATCACTCCGTTGGTTGGAAATGTAACTTGGGACTCCAATTTGTCCCTGATGACGGTGATGGAGTTCGAATTAGTCTGGAGCGACACCGGCCTGTTCCCGAAAAACCCGTGCGACCTAGGAGACGTCGTTTTCCTTATCGAGGATGGCCAGGAGATATACAGAGGCGTCTTGGTCACAGAGGGGCGAACGGACCGCCAGGCAATCAAGTACACGGTCTATGACTATGCTTGGTACCTGGGCAAGTCCAAGACCGTGTACCAGTTCAATAAGGTGTCAGCCTCTAAGGCAATTGAACGCATCTTAACCGACTTCGGCATGCTGATCGGACATATTCCGCCGATGAACACGCTGATCGATGACATCTTCCTGGAGAAGAGCCCGGCCGAGATCATCGAGGACATTTATAAGCGAGAAGAGGTTCGGGCGAACAAACGGTTTAATGTCGAGATGCGCCAAGGCAAGATTTACTTCGAAGAGATGAAGAACCTGGTCATCACAGGGACGTTTCGGCTGGCGGACAATCTTCCTAAAACGGATGTCATGGCCAATCCTCTCGGAGCTGGCCGGACCCGGTCCATAGATGCTTTAAGGAATCGGGTGAAGATTCTGCTCGAGCGCGAAGGGAAGGACGGCGGGCAGACAACCTATGAAGTCGCTGCCATGGCAGCAGATGACAAACTGATTGCGAAGTATGGCCTTCTCGAAGAAGTCTACAAGATCGATGTCGAGGATGCCGCCAAGGCGCGGGAGGTCAGTCGGATTCTGCTGCAGCGGTTGTCGCGCATCCAGGAGACCAACAGCATGAAACTGATGGGTGACTCGTCATTCAAGGCCGGCCGGCTGCTGGACGTATCAGAACCGTTGACCGGCATGAAAGGCCGGTTCATCATCCAGACAGCTAAGCACAGCCTAGTCAATAACCTGCATACGATGGAGCTGGAGCTCGTACTTCCGGATCAGGTCAAGTAGAGGAGGGGCGGCATGACGGACGCGATTGACAGGCTGGCCAGGAAACTTGCCGACCTGCATAAGGACAACCGGAATCCCGTAAGCACGGTTCCACGTATCGGCGTTGTGGTGGAGACCGATCCTTTGGTCATTCGCTGGGGCGATCGTATCCTGATTACCGAAGACAAGATGCATCTGCCGAAGGTTTATCGGGAGGGCGTTATGATCCCCAATCGCTGGATGGATGCTGGCGGCAACATGGTCGAGGATACGATTCTTTGGAAGAAGTCTTTCATGGTCGGTGACGAGGTAGTCATTGCGCCAGGCGATCAGCTGAAAGAGTGGTTTGTATTTGATCTTTAACAACGGAGGTGCTGTCGACGATGTCTCTTCCAGAGGTTGCGCAACTGGAGATGGATACGGTTCCCGATACGTCATCGGGTGTCGTTCATAAGTCGTTCGCCTGGGACTTCGAGTCCGGCGACTTCGCGCAAGTGGACGGGAAGACGGTCGAGATCTCGGGAATTGAATATCTCCGGGTCTGGATTCAGAAGGCATTGATGACCACGAAGAACGTCTTGATCTACGCCGATACCGGCTATGGCAGCGAACATCATTTGCTCATCGGACAAAATCTGCATCCGGCCTTTTCGCAAGCCGAATACGAGCGGATGATTCAGGAAGCGCTGCTTACGAATGACGCGATCACACAGGTCGGCGACTTTAACTTCTCGCAGCATAATGCGAGATTGACGATTTCCTTCGGAGTTACAAGTATTTACGGCTCCATTTTAGAGGCGGTGACGGTCTGATGGCTAAGGAAGAAATTTTGTCTGCCATGCTTTTAACGGTCAGCGACAGCTTGGACAAGCGCCCCGGAAGTTTTATTTATGACGCGCTCGCCCCCGTTGCCGAGAGGCTGGCGGACACCGACGAGCAGATCGCTAGCGCACAGACCAAACTGGTTATCGACAATCTGACCAGCGACGAGCTCACCGAGCGAGTTCGAGAACGAACAGGGATGGAGCGAAAAGCAGCCACTCGAGCGACCGGCGTCGTTACCTTGACGGGCACCGGGACGATTGTAGCCGGCGATCTCTTCGAAACGGCTGGAGGTGTTCAGTTTAAGGCGAGCGAAAATGCGGCTATAACCATCACGGGAAATGTACAAGTCGAAGCTGTGATCGCGGGCAGCGCGGGCGTCGTACCCGCCGGGGCGATTACCCTATTTCCCGTTACCTTGGCCGGATTTAGCGCGGTAACGAATGCGAGTCCTACGGAGGACGGCTTTGATCAAGAGTCCGACGCGGATCTGATTGTTCGCTACTATGAACGCATTCGAACGCCGGCAACCAGCGGGAACAAAGCGCATTATCTCAATTGGGCGAAAGAGATCGCCGGTGTTGGAGATGCGCGGGTCATTCCCCTTTGGAACGGACCGAACACGGTGAAAATCGTCCTGATCGACAGCGATAAGACGCCAGCGAGTGCTGGAGTCGTCGATGAAGTGCAGAACTATATCGACCCAGGCATTTCTGGCCTTGGAGACGGTCAGGCACCCATTGGCGCGTTTGCAACGGTAGTCAGTGCTGCTGGGCTGGCGATCAATGTGACGGCCACCATACACCTGACGCCCGGGTACAGTGTGACGCAGGCGAAGACCGCAATCACCTCATCCCTGACAGCTTTGCTGAAGAATATCGCCTTCGTCGAGAATATCGTCAGTGTTGCTCGTATCGGCGCGGCCATCCTCACCAGTGAAGGTGTGGCGGATTACTCGGGACTCACTGTCAATGGCGGGACAGCCAACATTGCAATTAGTAGCAATCAGGTGGCGGTTCTCGGGACGGTGACGGTCAATGTCTGAATTAGCCTCGGAGTTGTTGGCGAGACTTCCGCCGTTCATGCGGAGGTCCGGAGTATATCAGTCGATCTTTGAAGCGGATGGGGCGCAGCTGTCGGCGAGAACCGCCGCGCTGGCCGATCTGCAGCTTCAATATGCTGTAGATACGGCGACATGGGGGCTGGCGTATTACGAAGCGGAATTGGGCATTCAAACCGATGTAAGCAAGACCCTAGCGGATCGACGCGCTCTTGTGAAGTCCAAGATGCGCGGGTCGGGGAAAATCGATGCAACGCTTTTAAAATTGGTCGTGAGCAGCTGGACTGGCGGGACAGTAAGCCTTTCGTTTGCTTCAGGGACAATCACGGTCAACTTTCAGGACATCATCGGCCTTCCGAGCAATATGGATGATGTACAAGCCAGTTTGGAGGAGATCCGGCCTGCGCACCTCGCGATTGCAATCGCTTATCGATATCTGACTATCGGCGAGGTAGAGGCGATGACGTTGTCGCAGCTTGAAAGCCATCCGCTTTCGGAATTCGCCCCATTCTTAAATTAATGGAGGAATACGATGCCAGCATTTACAGCGGTTTTGAATCTGCTTAAGAAAGTGGTGGGAGTCGATCCGACAACGGACACGTTTAACATCCAAACGATGCTGAACGATAACTGGGATAAAATTGACGCCGCCATGGCGCTGCAGGCGGTCGACGGCGACGTTCGCGTCGCGACGACGGCGAACATCACGCTGTCCGGCCTCCAGACGGTCGACGGCGTCGTGCTGGCCGCAGGTGACCGGGTGCTCGTGAAGAACCAGACCACGGGTAGTCAGAACGGCATTTACGTTGCTGCCTCCGGAGCCTGGGCGCGCGCGGCGGACGCCGATACGACGGCGAAGGTCGCGGCCGGTATCAGCGTATTTGTACGCGATGGTGCGGCCGGCGGCGGAAAGACATTCGTCATGAGCAACACAACATCTGTGACGCTTGGTACGACGGCTATTACTTTTGCGGATATAGCGAGCGGTACCTTTGCCGGCACCGTGACCGCGTCTCGTTTCGTTTCGAACGTCCCACCAGGAACCGCGCCTCTTGTTATAGCTTCCCCGACGCTGGTCGAAAACCTGAATGCGAAAATGGTCGGCGGGTTCACGGCCGACAACTTTATTCAGACGATAGGCACAAAGGCGGGGAAGCTGACGTCCGTCACAGAGATTCCTATATCAAGTTCGACGGGTATGACCATAGCCTCGGCGTCGGTGTCGCTGGGTAACTATCAGATTCTGATTTATATGCGGGTCACAGCTGTAACCAACATTAACGTGACCGTCCAGTATACGGATGCAACGGGCGCGCAGACGCTCGTCGTAGCCGCCCCACAAGGAGCAGCAGTACAAAGCTATACGCTTTTGCCCGTCTTCATCGCTGCGGCGCCGAATTCTACGATATTAGTTAACGCTTCGTCTTCGGTCGCAAACGCCGTCAAAATATCCGCGTCTATTGTGGGGGTGTAATCGGTGGCGCAATTTTATTTTCCTGGTGACGCGGTCCCGGGGCAGGTCCTGTACCCGAAGAAGTTCAGCGCGGGGACGAACTACAACGCGACGGGAACCCTCATCCCGAAGGTACCGAACCTGATTTATAACGGCGCGTTCTCGAATGGGCTTGCGGGGTGGACCGCCAAGGGATCGACCGCGAACATGAATTTAGATACTGGGTGGAATTTATACGGAGGCAGCGGCGCGATTTGGCAAGGGCTGGCAAATGGCACCTACCAAGGGAACGCAATTCCTATAGTATCAGGCCGACAGTATTACTTTTGCGGCTGGGCGTACTTTCAAACCGGCGCCTACGACCTTTTTGCATGTCTCATCGACGGGCCAGGGAACCCCTACTGGATAACCGGCAATCAAGCAGTCAAAAATCAATGGCAGTTCGCTAGTCGTATCGTAACGACGACGTCCGCTATGGGCGCGACTCTTACGCCGCAAGTAGGCGTATGGGGAGACGGCCGCGACGTCAGCGCGCATTATGACGGGTTTATGCTGATCGACCTGACCGACTCCTTCGGGCCCGGGAAGGAACCGGACAAGGCGACGATGGACGCGATCGTCCAGGCGAACGGCGGTTTCTGGGACAGCGTCGTGGCGTTGAGCGTGACAATCCAGCCGAGTTATGGCAACGTCGCAAATTATGTAGGCGACCCGACGCATATATACGTGCGGCTTTTCAGGGGCCTATACACAGAAGGGAGTCCAGGGACAGGTGGGCAGTTCCCGGAAGTCGTCTTAAATGACCCTAATTTTATCGCCGGCAATATTCGCGGGACAGTTTTCGGTTTAGCGGGCACTGCAAAGCAATACGCCAAGGGCGTTCTCCCAAAGACCGGAGGCTTCCGGGCCGTGAATGGTCTCACGTTCAAGCCTCGTATAATTTTGATGGAAGACCCGCATGATGGTAGCACTAACTTCGGACGCTACATCTATTTTGAACCGCCTGACGGCGATCCTCGCTTTAATAACTTAGGCTACGGTACGTACCCTGTAGTCTTGGACAGTCAATACTCGGTGAACTTTAACGTTTATCTCGGCGGGTTTTCTATAAACTCGCCGTCGACGACGGGCTGGAGCTGGTACGCATGGGAATAAAAGGAAGGAGTTGGCGAATATGCAAATAGGGCGGAAAATTTACTATGACAAAGCAACCGGAAATGTCATCGTCGACACGGGCGAACGAGAGGGCGGCGTTATCGAAACGACCCGCGACCAGGACTTTGAGTCTTTCCAAGCGCTGAAAGATCGCGTACCGAATACGGTCGGAGTCCTCCAGCTGGAGTACGGGCAACACGCGCAGGACTTTATGTTAACGAACGGCTATAGGGTCGATGTAAGCAGCGAGCAGCCGTCGCTGCTTTTTTCGTACCCCGATCCGCAGGAGCCCGGACAGCCGCCCGAGTACCGCCCGCCGCTGTCCGCCGAGGTCGACGGGCTGAAGGCCGAGAACGCGCAGCTGCGGGCGGAACTTAACCAGGTTAAAGGCGACAGCGCCGACATGACGCTGCTCCTTCTGGAACTCTACGAAGCAAACGCCCCAGCGTAAGGAGGGCAGACCATGCCACTTGAGACGATCACCCTGCCGGGAATTAAGCGCGGTCAGACGTTCTCGTATACCGCGACTTGTCCAGGCGCACAGCTGGAGGAGTTCACGTCCCAGGTTAACACGGCGTCGGGGACCAAAATGTCGGACGTCGAGATCGAAGCGACGGGCGACCCTAATACGTTTCGATTCGTTGTACGCGACACGCGCGGATGGCAGCCCGGCCTGCTGCGGACGGATATCAAGCGCACGGTAAACGGCGAGACGGCGTATTCCCTGACCATGCTGATCCCTGTCGAGGGGAGCGAAACGCCATGACGGACATTAATATCATCATAACACCGGGACCGGAGCCAACGCCGATCGAGGTCTTCCCTGGGGGCAACGGATCGGGCACCCCTGGTCCGCGCGGCGAGAAGGGCGACCCGGGCGCAGACGCCTACGAACTCGCCGTCGCTGAAGGCTTCACGGGCACGATAACCGAATGGCTGGCGTCTCTTAAGGGACCCAAGGGCGACAAGGGAGACCCTGGGGACGGTACAGGGGGTAGCGCGAACGGAAAATCCGCGTATGAACTCGCTGTCGCGGACGGGTTCCTCGGCACAGAAAGCCAGTGGATTGCCTCGCTGAAAGGTCCGAAGGGCGACCCCGGGCCGCAAGGACCGGCCGGCGCTGACGGCGCGCCTGGGGCCAAGGGCGATACAGGCCCCCAAGGCTTACAGGGTGGTACGGGGCCGCAGGGAGCCCCAGGCGCTAAAGGCGATAAAGGGGACCCGGGCCTGCAGGGTCCGCAGGGGCTGCAAGGCGACCCAGGACCCAAGGGCGACACGGGGCTGCAAGGTCCGCAGGGGCTGAAGGGAGACAAGGGCGATAAAGGCGACCCAGGCGCTACGGGGGCGACGGGCGCGGCCGGCGTCGGCGTACCTGCTGGAGGCACGACTGGTCAGGTCCTCGCAAAGATAAGCGGAGCGGACTTCGATGCGGGCTGGATCGCAGCACCAAGCGGAGGCGGTGGGGGCGGTTCAACGCAGCTCGCCAGCTACACATACACCGGCAACCCGCAGGCCGTCATGCAATCGGTCGACACGGCGACGGGGACGTTCACAGCGCAAGGGCACGGATTCGCGAACGGCCAGGTCATCTTCCCGTCGAAGGACTTTTCGATCTTCAGCCTTGGGGCGGCGTACCCGACAGGGATCACGCAGGCGCACTACTTTGTCATTAACGCCACGGCCAACACATTTCAAATATCGACGACGTCGGGCGGTTCGGCCGTCGCGATCACCAGCACGGCCAACGTCACGAAGCTGGTTTTTCAGGTCGCGACGATCAAGACGGCGACGATCACAGGGCTGGGGACGATCACGAAATGCCGAATTCGGGCTATGGTGTATTCCAGCCTGGACGACAAGGCGCAGGGCGTCTCGATTATTCCGTCGACCTGGACGAAGTCGGGCGACCTTTTCCCTAATCCGACGTCGGCGGCATTATTCAGCATCGGGCGGGCTGGCGCACTTGGCTGCTTCCTGACCGCGATCTTCGACGGCAGTCACAGGCGCAAGACGATCGATGGCAGCTATGCGGTCTTTTATGGAGACGCTGCACAAGCGTCGGCGGTAGAGGTCAGAAGCTCCCAGCAATCGACAGCGACCAGCTGGCCGTTCCCGTCATTGGACCTCGCTTTTTACAACACGAACTTATATATCGCCAATGGTACAACCGTGGAGGTGTATTCTGAGTGAAGCACCTAGTTTACGACGCACAGACCGGCGAAGAAACCTTTGTAGACGTGCCCGACCTGGAGCCGATGCCGCAGCCGGAAAAACCCGAGCCTTCGGTCGAATCCAAGGTCGCCGCCTTGCAGGCGGACGTCACACAGCTGCGCACCGACAGCGCCGACACGACTTCGCTCCTGCTAGACCTGTACGAGGAAGTTAATCCTGCTTAAATCCGAATAGGGGGAAAAGGACATGGCAACGATTACGGCAATCACCCGGCAATATGCAAAAGCGGTTTTTCTCGATTTGACACGGACGCTCAACAGCGTGCCGGATTCTCAGAAGCAGGGAGTCAAGGAACACGCAGCTGCGACGTACTACATTGAGGACATCCAGCAAGCGCTGGACGCCGAAAAGATCACGGAAACGCAATACGACGAGGTATTCGCACTGAATCCGGATATGGAAAATAGGCCTGTATGGAACCTTGGCGTTACGGCTGGAGCTTCACCAACTGTAGAGTAAAGTCGGAATGAATCACGCATTTATGAGATCCAAATTCCTAAGCGCCTGGGAATTTGGAAAACAACGCCAAAACAAGGCGATTAAATAAAACGGGCTCCGCCAAAGGCGGGGCCTTTATTTTCGGGAGGGGTCAAGATGGAACAGATCAAGTTATTGGCTTGGAATGTCTGGTATGCGTCCGCTGCTGGCGGCAAGGAAGCGATCGCCGGCGGATGGGTGGCAGCTATCGGAATCGCCGTTTCAGCGGTTCTCGGAGGTTGGGATAAGGCGCTTGAAGTCCTGTTGACGTTGATCGTGCTTGACTACATCAGCGGCGTTGCGGGAGCGATCAAGAACCATAAACTCAACTCCGATACGCTTTACTGGGGAGGCATTCGAAAGTTCGTCGTGCTCGCCGTGATCGCTCTTGCAGGACAATTGGACGCCTGGTTTCAACCAGCCGCGCCCATCTTCCGGACTGCCGCGATCTACTACTATGCCGGCCGTGAAGGTCTAAGCCTGATCGAGAACTTCGGCATCCTGGGCGTGACGTTGCCCGGCGTTATTACGAAAAGGCTCGAGCAGCTCAACGAGAAGGGAGAGGATGCAGGTGCTGGCACTGGAACAAGTAAAAGCTAAGTCTGCCACCAAGCTCGCGCAGCTGCTCCCCGTCGTACGGGCGGCAGCAGAAAAGTTGATTGAACGTTGCTATCAGCGTGGCGTTCAGATCCTGATCACCCATGGCTTTCGTTCCTATTCAGAACAGAACGAACTATACGATCAGGGGCGCAGTAAACCGGGTCAGATCGTCACGAATGCGCAAGGCGGTTACAGCTTCCATAACTTCGGCGTTGCGATCGACTTCGCTCTACTTCTTGCAGATGGACGACAGGTGAGCTGGAACACGCTGCGCGACGACGACAAAGACAGTTTGCCGGATTGGTCCGAGGTCGTCGAAGAGGCCAAGCTGATCGGCTTCGAGTGGGGAGGCGATTGGCGCAGCTTCCAAGACCTTCCCCATTTTCAATTCACGTTCGGAATAACGATCCAGCAGTACAGGCTTGGCCGTCGGCCGACCGTCGCACAAATGAATGCGTTGTTTATCAAATTAGCTATTATCGGAGGGGAAGAAGAGATGGAAGATGCAATCGCCATCGTAAATGGCAAGAGGGTCGCCACCGGCGCGCTGTACGATCCGAAGAAGGGGATAACCTATCTGCCCGTTCGTGCCGTCACGACCGCACTTGGCGGACAGGTGGACGGCTGGGACCCAAAGACGAAGACGGTCAATGTGACCGTACCTGTAAAGTAAGGAAAGAATCAGCCCGGGAGCTTCGGCTCTTGGGCTTTTTTGTTTGTCGAAACAAATTGAAAAAGCTGGAAATCTATAATAAGATTTAAAAAAAGGAAAAGGGGTTTATTACAAGATGGCAAAAGGGAAAGTCTTAATTCTATTAACCTTCGTCTTTGCTTTGCTGGTAGCTGGTTGCGGTAAAGGAAAGAGCGACGAAGAAAAAGCGGCGGAGGCAATGTTGAAATCGCTAGCTTCTAACGCAAACGTTGTCGAAGAGGGATCGCCGGAGGACAAGTTGGGCGATATCCGCAACTTTGTAACGAGTGATATTTGGAATTCCGGATTTATTGATGTTTCCAACTTCATTCGTAGGGGAACAGGCAGCACGGGGGAAACTCTTGATATTGATTTCACAATGGAACGTCTGGCCAAGTCAATGGAACAGAAGAAAGAATACGACGAGTATATTAACGGCTTGGGAGAAGAATACGCAGACATTAAATCGGTCTGGACCAAGCTTTCGGGGGAGATTGATAAGTTATATGAACACTTAAAGCAAAATCCTCCAAAGGCCAATACAACAGACGAAGGATTCGATACAGCTCTTTTCCAACAATACAGCGAAGCATTTCGGGATGACGTTACTGAATTAATCAGCAAAAAACAATAGCACCGAAGGCCCCAGCGAATAATCGCCGGGGTATTTTTTATGCTCGACAAAGAACGCATGTTCGTATTAATATAAGAACAAACGTTCGATTGGAGGCGTGCAACATGAAAACCAAAGATAAAGTAATGTCGGCCATCGCAACCCTCACAGATAAGCTAGGATATCCGCCATCAGTCCGGGAAATCGCCGAGGCTTCGGGTATATCCGTCGGGACGACTCATGGACATTTGGATCGCCTTATTAAATGCGGATTGGTTGGAAAAAAACCGAACGGTCCGAGAACCATACATCTCGTAAAGGAGCGCCCTGGAGATGGACATAAATAAGCATATCGGCCGTGATGTCGTGATGATTTATCAGGACCGGCGCGGCGCGATCACGAAGCGGGAAGTCACGATCCAGGCAGTTCAGCAGGGAAGGGCCATGGTTTTTGATCGTGGAAAGCATGCACCGCGCACATTGCAGCTTGACGGTATTCTCGATTGGCGGCCAGCTCGGGAGCGTGAATATCGATGAATGAGAGCGACGACCTAAAGGTGATTCAGAAGCACGTCGAGATCATGACCCTTGCGGAGCTTGCACGCCAGCAGCTCGAGGAGACAAGCGGCGTTCGCGCAGCGATTATTAAGATCGTAGGAAGCTTCTTGCAGGGCGAATTTGAGCGATCATCAGAACTGCTAAAATCAAGAAGGATCTGGATCAAGAATGACCCGGAGCGGGAAGGATTAACGCTCCGATTTACATACAGCATCGCTGGCCGTCGCGGGACCTACGAGATCGAGCGGGCGACACTTAGGTCGTACATGGTCGAGCGGGTCGAAGATTATTCTTCCTTAATTGAGCAGGTACACATCCCATGGCCTGGATACAAAGAACGTTTTGCAAAGTACCCATTGCAGCTTTAAACAGACCTGACGAGAAATCGCCAGGTCTTTATTTATATTCCCGAGGTATCTTAAGGGGCTAAGGAATGACAAGAGTTTCTAAGAAATCTTCTAAGGTCATGTGGATTCAGTGGGTAATTAGGGGAATAGATAAGTGGATATAAGTCGCTATCTAACAGCATCCGGATCGAATGGGAATACAGCGGAATAGTTATTCCATGCATTCGTAATGCGTAGGTCGGGGGTTCGAATCCCTTCATCAGCACCATAA
>NZ_FOKE01000018.1 GCF_900112065.1 Cohnella sp. OV330 | reverse complement strand
TGGAGAACACGAGGTTGATAGGCTCGGGGTGTAAGCTCAGTAATGGGTGTAGCTGACGAGTACTAATCGGTCGAGGGCTTATCCTACGGTTTGCTTTTCAAAGCAGACCAACGGCCAAGCCGCACAGGCAAGAGAATTTCTAGCGCAGGTTCGTTTCGCATCCGGTTTTCAGGGCGCAAGCTCTGTAAGCTGCAACGCTGTATGGCAAATGCCAAACAGTAGGTCTGGTGGTAATGGCGGAGGGGTCCCACGCGTACCCATCTCGAACACGACCGTTAAGCCCTCCAGCGCCAATGGTACTTGGACCGCAGGGTCCTGGGAGAGTAGGACGTCGCCAGGCTAAACGCAGCAAAAGAAAACCACCTTCTTCGGAAGGTGGTTTTTTTGCATGGTCCGCAACGAAGCGATAAAAGGCGGACTTGGCGGAAATAACGGATCTTGAGTCCGCTTGCAGACGTCAGATAACGTAGGTTAGCGGGCAGGGCAGCTATCGGCCTGCGATCAAACTAGCTCCGCCGTCTCGAGGTGAAGCATTGGAACGTGACGCCGAACTTGTCCTTCACGACGCCATAGGCAGGGCTGAAGTGAAAGGCGCTAAGCGGCGTGATCACCTCGCCGCCTTCACGAAGCGCATGATACATGCGCGTAGCCTGCTCGGCGTCTGGGGTCGTGATGCAGACCGTGAGCAGGTCTCCTTCACGCGGGCTTTTTCCCGGCTCAGAATCGGAGACCATAAGTTGGGCCTCTCCGATTTTTAATTCGCTGTGCGCGATCCGTTCCTTAAGCGCTTCCGGCATCGAGCCGTCCGACGCGCCGGGGCCGGCGCCGAAAGTCTGGCTGAACGTTACTTCTGCGCCAAGCGCTTCGACATAAAAATCGATGGCTTCCTTGGCGCGGCCGTCTAGCTGGATAAAGGGAACAAAATGAATGCTCATTGGGATCAGCTCCTTGGCTTTTATTGGGTCACCCATCCGGCGTCCTCAAAGCCAGCTTACCCGTTAATCGTGACAAGTCTTGTCATCGATGCAAAAAAACCGAGAGCTCAGAGCTCATCGGTTTCTTCGTAAGAAGCTAGGATCGAATTCAGCAGACCCGGAAAGCGCGTCTCCAGATCCTCTTCGCGAAGGGACAACAGGCGCTGGGTACCGTGCATTCGCGTGCGCACGACGCCCGCTTCGCGCAGCGTACGGCTATGGTGAGAGACGGTGGACTTGGCGATCGGCAGCTCGATATCGCCGCAGGCGCGTTCGCCGTTCTGTCTCAGCTTGTAGACCATCATCAAGCGAACCGGGTCGCTTAGCGCATATAAAACGGAAGAGAGCTGAATATCCGCTGTATCTGGGTGGAAAAGCGGCTTCATGAGGCGGAGCCCTCCTTGTTTAAGTTCGTAATTGCATTTTATCATAAGGGATGTTATATTTCTATTGTTCGATGATCATAGAACAATAAAACATTGAAATAATGGAATGGAGATGAACCAAATGAACGCAAAAAACGCGATTAGCGGCGCAGCTGCGATGACGGAGGCACCGTCCTTTAAATCGGAAAAGGTCGCGACGCTCATCCTTGGACTTGCCATGGTACTCGTTATTATGAATACGATGATGTTCAATCTCGCGCTGCCGGATGTTACGCATGACTTCGCGCTGTCGCCGTCAAGCGCATCCTGGATCGTGACCGGTTATTCCATCGTATTCGCGATAGCCTCGATTACGTACAGCCGTCTGTCGGATTACGTGCCGATCAGGCGACTTGTCGTGATTAGTCTGCTGCTCTTCGGTCTTGCCGCGATCATCGGCCTGTTCGCAAACAGCTTCCTGATGCTGCTGATCGTACGGATCGTGCAGGCGACAGGCGCAGGCGCGATTCCCTCGCTCTCGCTGGTGCTTATCAGCCGGTACGTGCCGGTGGAGCGCAGAGGCGCCGCGATGGCGATCATCATGTCCGCCGCATCGCTCGGCCTGGGCTTGGGCCCTGTTGTAGGCGGAGCCGTCGTGCAATATCTCGGTTGGCACTTCTTGTTTGCCGTCAGCGCCTTGACGCTGATCCTCGTGCCCGTGCTGGCGATCGTACTGCCGAGAGAAAACAAGGGAGCTGGATCGCTCGACCTGCCTGGCGCGCTGTTGGCCGCGGTGAGCACGACAGGCCTGCTGTTATTTTTGACGAACCACCAGTGGTACATGCTCGCCGGCGGCGCGCTGGCGCTCATTCTGTTCGCCGCCCGCATCCGTACGGCTCGATATCCGTTCGTGCTGCCGGCGCTTTTCGCGAATCGCAAATACCTGCTGCTTAGCGCGGTCGGCGTCGCGGCGTATCTATCCAGCTTCGCGACATTGTTCCTGCTTCCGCAAATACTCGTTCATCTGCACGGTCTCAGCGCGATCGAGTCCGGACTCGTGATCTTCCCAGGCTCGCTGCTCGCGCTCCTGATGTCTCGCAAGGTCGGCGGCATCATCGACCGCAGCGGCAACGCGGCGATTATCCGTTACATCCCGGTGCTTATTCTGCTCTCCGTCGCTTTGTTCGCGCTGCTGTCCGGTACGTCGTACGTGTCGATCCTGTTGATCTACATGCTGCTAAGCCTTGGCTTCACCTTCATGACCAGCAGCATCTCCAACGAGATGTCGCGGCTGCTGCCGGCCTCGCAGATCGGCTCCGGGATGGGGCTGTTCCAACTCCTTCAGTTCGTGAGCGGCGCATTCGGCGTGGCGCTGTCCGCGAGCGCGATCGATTGGCAGAAGAGCCTGCCGCTGCATGAAGCGTACAGCAACATCTACTGGGGGCTGGCAGTCGTCGTACTGCTGTCGATCGGCTGCGCCTACCTCTACCTCCGCGGCAGAAGCGCGAAGCCTGTGCTCGCCTCGGCCGTGCAAGCGGAACGCCCTTAAGCTATAGTGGTAGCATAAGGGAGGTTGGGCAATCGCATGGACATTCGTCATTTGACGCTCGAGGATTTCGACGAGCGGATCGCATTATCCGAATTCGCCTTTCAATTTAAGCTGCCGCCGGACCGACGGGCGACGGAGCTGCGTTACTTCCGGCCGGAGGAGCATCTAGGCGCCTTTGACGAACAAGGCAAGCTGCTGTCGGCGCTGATCCTGCTTCCGTTTCGCGTATGGGTGAACGGAATCAGCATGGAAATGGGCGGCATCGCGGGCGTGGCGACCTGGCCGGAAGCGCGTCGGCATGGCTGCGTGTCCCGCCTTTTGCATGCATCGCTGGCGAAAATGCGCGAACAAGGGCAGACCATCAGCATGTTGCATCCGTTCGCTTTTCCCTTTTACCGCAAATTCGGTTGGGAGATGACCTGCGAGCGCAAAAAATACGAGCTTGAGCCGCGTCATTTTCCGACGAAACGGAATTCGCCCGGAAGCGTCGAGCGAATCGCGCCTAATACGGCGGCTGTCGCTGACCTGTACGCCAAAGCCGCATCCCGGTATACCGGCATGCTGGACAGGAGCGAGGAATGGTGGACGCGCAAGCGCTGGATAACGCCGGGCCTGCTCGCCTTGTATCGCAACGAATCGGGCGAACCCGAAGGCTATCTTCATTATCAGGTGGAAAATCGGGTCATGACGGTGCTTGAATGGGTATCCTTTACGGAAGGCGCCCGCATCGGCCTATGGGATTTCGTCGGAAACCACGACTCCATGATCGACCGCCTTCTGATGACGGTGCCTATGGACGATCCGCTGCCGTTTCTGGTCGCCGATCCCCGCTTTAAGCAGGAGACGCATCCGTACTTTATGTCGCGCATCGTCGATGCTGAAGCGTTCGTGTCCCAATACCGGTTCGCGTCCGGACCTGAAGAGACGCTGCTGATTCGACTGCAGGATGCGCATGCGCCCTGGAACGACGGCACGTTCCGTCTGGCGATCGGGACGGACGGCAAGGCAACGCTGGCTCGCGCGGAAGAGGAATCCACGGCATCGGTCACGCTGGACATTCAGACGCTGACCGCGCTGCTGTTGGGCGGGCGACGTCCGGGGCTATTGGCCGAGGCAGGTAGACTGGGTGGCGATTCGGAGCTCGTCGGTCTGCTCGAACGGCGCGTGCCGAGATACGAGACGTTCCTGATGGACTTTTTCTGAAAGATCGAGGAAGGCGCATCGCCATCTGCCGACAGGCGGCTGCGATGCGCCTTTCGCTACGGTTTTTGTTTCTTGGCGGCTTCGTACCGGTCGACCGCCTCCTGGACCGGATCCTTGCCCGGCAGCTTCGAATTGATGCGCAGCAAGAGAACGATCACGGCAACGAGCAGAATCGTATTTACGATAGTCATCAGATCACCGCTTTCCGTTGATGATTATAATGTAAATGATAACCAGATCGCCGGATAGAGAAAAGACGCAATCTGCGATCGTTAAACAGGGCCGAATCGGTGCATACTGAGGAGGAGAGCGACCGATAGCCCGGTTGCCGACCGGAACAGCTTGCGGGGTTGCATTTTATTATAAAGCGCGTATAATATGGTTATAGTCAAAGAAAGTCAAAGTCAGAAGTCGAAGCCGTTCTCCGGAAAGGGGGTTAGGCTCTTGCTATGCGCAACATATCCGATCTGATCGAGCACTATCTGAAGCAGATCTTGCAGACCAGCGCAGGCTCGATCGAGATCCAGCGGGGAGATCTGGCGGAGAAGTTCTCTTGCGTGCCTTCTCAGATCAACTACGTCATCAGCACGCGGTTTACGCTCGAAAAAGGGTATAGCGTAGAGAGTAAACGGGGAGGCGGGGGCTACATCCGCATTCAGCGCGTGGACCTTCCTTCGCTGGAAGCCGTTCAGCGTCTGCTGCATCAGAGCGCAGGCAGTCGGATCGACGAGAACAAAGCCAACGGCTTGATCTATCAGCTTGAAGAAGCAGGGATCGTCACTGCCCGGGAGGCGCATCTGATGCGTACGGCGCTTTCGACGGAGGCATTGCCGCTCAAGCAACCGCTGCAGGACGAGCTGAGGTCCAACCTGATGCGGGTCATGCTGTTGGCGCTTCTCGCGCGTTAGAATCGGCCATTGTCCAAGTTCGCGAACCTTTAAGCCGTGGGGAGGAGATCAAGTTGTTATGCCAGGAGTGCGGCCAGCGGCCGGCTACGCTTCATTTCTCGAAGTACGTCAACGGAGAAAAGACGGAGCTGCATATATGCGAGGCATGCGCCAGGGAGAAGGGCGAGCTCATCCCCGGCACGTCGTCCGGCTTTTCCATCCACAATCTGCTCTCCGGCCTCATGGACTTCGATCCCGTCGGACTGTCCGGCGCCAAAGCGCAAGTCCATCAGCAGCGCTGCGAGGGCTGCGGGATGACGTACGGTCAATTCAGCAAGCTCGGCCGGTTTGGCTGCGCCCGCTGCTACAAGCAGTTCGCGGAACGGCTCGACCCGCTGCTGAAGCGCGTGCACGGGAACACGGTCCATGTCGGCAAAGTGCCGAAGCGGGCCGGCGGACTGGTCAGGCTGCGCCGCGAGATCGACGGCTTGAAGCGGGAGATGCAGACCCGGATCGAGGGCGAGGACTTCGAGTCCGCCGCCGATCTGCGCGACCGCATCCGCGAGCTCGAGCGCGAAGTCCAGAACGGTTAGGGGGCACGGCACATGGGTAATCGGAAATATACCGCGGAGGCGCTGAGCCCCTGGATGAAGGAGGACGCGCCGGATCGCGACGTCGTACTCAGCAGCCGAGTTCGCATCGCCCGGAATCTGCGGCATCTGCCGTTTCCGATGATGGCCAGCGCCGCCCAGGCGTCGGAGGCGATGGATCGGCTGCTCCTCGTGAACGAGAGCGGCAGGCTGAACGGTCTTGGGGAAGTCAGCAGCGTGCGACTGTCCGAGCTGAGCGAGCTGGAGAAGCAGGTGCTCGTGGAAAAGCATCTGATCAGTCCGGCGCTGGCGAACCAGGCCCAGCATGCGGCGCTGATGCTCGGCCCGGGCGAAGACGTCAGCCTGATGGTGAACGAAGAGGACCATTTGCGCATTCAATGTCTCCATGCGGGATTTCAATTGAAGGAGACTTGGGATACCGCGAGCAAGATCGACGATATCTTCGAGGAGGCCGTCGACTATGCCTTCGACGAGAAGTACGGCTTCCTGACCAGCTGTCCGACCAACGTCGGCACGGGCATTCGCGCATCGGTCATGATGCATCTGCCCGCGCTCGTCATGACGGGTCAGATCAACCGGATCCTGTCTGCGGTCACGCAGGTCGGCCTTGCGGTCAGGGGCATGTACGGCGAGGGCAGCGAAGCGACGGGCAACCTGTTCCAGGTGTCCAACCAGATCACGCTCGGCCAGTCCGAGACCGAGATCATCGAGCATTTGCATGCCGTCGCCAGGCAGATCATCGAGCACGAGAAGGCGGCGCGGGCGAAGCTGATGGGCGAGTCGAGAATAAAGGTCGAGGACCGGATTAAGAGATCGTTCGGCATTCTGAGCTATGCGGCCGTCATCGACGCGAAGGAAGCTTCCCAGCGTCTGTCGGACCTGCGGCTCGGCGTTCATCTGGGCCTGCTGCCCGGCGTGGACGAGGGCACGCTTAATGAGCTGCTCGTCTCGATTCAGCCCGGATACTTGCAGCAGGCGTACGGCGAAGCGCTGAGTCCGGAGCAGCGGGACATGACCCGCGCCCAAATGATCTCGTCCAGACTGGCAACTCATGTCTAAATCATCTATTCTTATATTATACGGAGGAGGTGCTGTCTCATGATGTTCGGACGATTCACCGAACGCGCACAGAAGGTTCTTGCATTGGCACAGGAAGAAGCGGTGCGCTTGGGACACAACAATATCGGCACGGAGCACATTTTGCTCGGTCTTATCCGCGAAGGCGAGTCCATCGCCGCCAAGGCGCTGATCGCGCTGGGCCTCGGACTCGAGAAGATCCAGGACGAAGTCGAATCCCTCATCGGACGCGGCCAGGAGCAGCCCACCAACATCGCCTACACCCCTCGCGCGAAAAAGGTCATCGAGCTGTCGATGGACGAAGCGCGCAAGCTCGGCCATACGTACGTCGGCACGGAGCATATCCTGCTCGGCCTGATTCGCGAAGGCGAGGGCGTGGCGGCGCGCGTGCTGAACAACCTCGGCATCAGCCTGAACAAAGCGCGCCAGCAAGTGCTGCAGCTCCTTGGCAGCAGCGAGAGCGTATCGCAAAATCACGGGCCTTCTAACAACGTGAGCACGCCTACACTCGACGGCCTGGCCCGCGACCTGACGGCGAGCGCACGCGACAACAATATCGATCCGGTCATCGGGCGCGCCAAGGAGATCGAACGCGTCATCCAGGTGCTCTCCCGCCGGACCAAGAACAACCCGGTACTCATCGGCGAGCCCGGCGTCGGCAAGACGGCGATCGCCGAGGGCCTGGCGCAGCGCATCGTGAACAACGAGATTCCCGAGACGCTCCGCGACAAGCGCGTCATGACGCTCGACATGGGCTCCGTCGTCGCCGGCACCAAGTACCGCGGCGAATTCGAAGACCGCCTGAAGAAGATCATGGACGAGATTCGCCAAGCCGGCAATGTCATCCTGTTCATCGACGAGCTGCACACGCTGATCGGCGCGGGCGGCGCGGAAGGCGCGATCGACGCGTCCAATATCCTGAAGCCGGCCCTCGCGAGAGGCGAGCTGCAGTGCATCGGCGCGACGACGCTCGACGAGTACCGCAAGTATATCGAGAAGGACGCCGCGCTCGAGCGCCGCTTCCAGCCGATCACGGTCGACCAGCCGTCGCCTGAAGAAGCGATCCAGATCCTGAACGGCCTTCGCGACCGCTACGAGGCGCATCACCGGGTCAAGATCACGGACGATGCGATCGAAGCCGCGGTCAAGCTGTCCGATCGCTACATCACGGACCGTTTCCTGCCGGACAAGGCGATCGACCTGATCGACGAAGCCAGCTCCAAGGTGAGACTGCGCTCGTACACGGTACCGCCGAATCTCAAGCAGCTTGAGGCGCGTCTGGAGGATATCCGCAAGGAAAAAGACGCCGCCGTTCAAAGCCAGGAGTTCGAGAAGGCTGCCGCGCTGCGCGACACCGAGCAGAAGATCCGCGAAGAGCTGGATTCTACCAAGAATACCTGGAAAGAAAAGCAAGGCCGTACGGACTCCGAGGTGACGCCAGACGATATCGCCCAGGTCGTCGCGAGCTGGACCGGCATTCCGGTCGTCAAGCTGGCCGAGGAAGAGACCGAGCGTCTGCTCAAGCTGGAGAGCATTCTGCACGACCGCGTCATCGGCCAGGAAGAAGCCGTCAAGGCTGTCGCCCGCGCCGTACGTCGCTCCCGCGCGGGCCTCAAGGATCCGAAGCGTCCGATCGGCTCGTTCATTTTCCTCGGCCCGACCGGCGTCGGCAAGACCGAGCTCGCCCGCGCCCTGGCCGAAGCGATGTTCGGCGACGAGAACGCGGTCATCCGCATCGACATGTCGGAGTACATGGAGAAGCACTCCACGTCCCGTCTCGTCGGCGCGCCTCCCGGATATGTCGGCTACGACGAGGGCGGCCAGCTGACCGAGAAGGTCCGCCGCAAGCCGTATTCGGTCGTCCTGCTTGACGAGATCGAGAAGGCGCATCCCGAAGTGTTCAACGTGCTGCTGCAGGTGCTCGAGGACGGCCGTCTGACCGACTCGAAGGGCCGCACGGTAGACTTCCGCAACACGCTGATCATCATGACGTCGAACGTCGGCGCCGACCAGATCAAGCGCAATTCCTCGCTCGGCTTCACCGCCGTGCAGGATGCGGGCAAGGACTACAACAACATGAAGGATAAGGTGCTGGGCGAGCTGAAGAAGTCGTTCCGCCCCGAGTTCCTGAACCGGATCGACGAGACGATCGTCTTTCACCCTCTCGCCGAAGAGCACATCGCGCAGATCGTCACGCTCATGGCCGACGATCTCAAGAAGCGCCTCGTCGAGCACGACGTCAAGTTCGAGCTGACCGAAGCGGCCAAGAGCTTCCTCGCCAAGGAAGGCTTCGATCCGGCTTATGGCGCGCGTCCGCTGCGCCGGGCGATTCAGAAGCATATCGAGGATCGTCTGTCCGAGGAGCTGCTGCTCGGCAAGATCTCGAAGGGCGACTCGCTCGAGATCGACGAGAAGGATGGCGCGCTGGTCGTGAACAACACCAAGCCGTCGTCTCCCGAAGAGAGCGAAGCGGTCAAGAACAATAGCTAAGCCGATCGCCGTCCGCATCCGCGCCGGCGGGACACTCGTCAGAGTCGTCCCGCCGGCGTTTTTGCGTTGATATGCTTATGCAGAGCGTCCGCCATTCACAATGTCGATTGCGCCCCGACCCCGCAGCGCTTATGATCAACATAGACATAAAGCGAGGTGGAAGGCTTTGCCGATCAAAGTGCTGATCGCCGACGACAACTCATTTATCCGCGAAGGCATGAAAATCATCCTGACCAGCTTCGAGGAATTCGAGGTGGTGGGGACGGTCGAGGACGGCGCGCAAGCCGCTGCTTTCTGCGAGGCGCATGCGCCTGACGTCGCTCTGCTTGACGTGCGCATGCCGAACATGAACGGCGTGGAGGCGGCGCGGCTCATCGCGGCCAACACGAAGACCAAGCCGCTCATTTTGACGACCTTCGACGACGAGGAGTATATTCTCGAAGCGATCAAGGCGGGGGCCAGAGGCTACCTGCTGAAAAATAACGATCCGGAGCGGATTCGCGACGCCATCAAAAGCGTGCATAACAACCACGACGTGCTCCAGGACGTCGTGCTGGATAAGATCAAGGCGCAGCTCGCGCAGGGCGCGTCTCCTCAACCCCAGGCGCCGTCACCCGCTCCGTCGGCCAAGCGGGGCGAAGCGATCGACAGGAGCCTGTTCACCGAGCGCGAGCTCGACATCATGGAGCAGATCGCCCGCGGCTTGTCGAACAAGGAGATCTCGCGCAAGCTGTTCATCTCCGAAGGCACGACGGCGAACTATATTACGTCGATCTTGAACAAGACGGGCCTCGAGCACCGCACGCAGATCGCGATCTACTATCTCACGGGCGAAGCCCGCGTGCCGGAAGAGGAGTAGGAGAAGCCGATGGAGCTGTGGCTGCTCGGGAGCAAATCCGCTCTGCTGCTGTTTATCGGTTACATGTTGTACGGGACGCCTCACGACGAATCGTTCCGGCCCGCTTATATGCTCGTCCTGTTGATCTATACGTGCCTTAGCTTCGGCATCCCGCCCCTCAGGCGCATGAAGACGGCGTCGCTCGCGGTGTCGGCGCTGTCCGCCGCCCTTGCGGTCTACGGCGCGCTGGAGCTGCACCCGCTGTTCCTGCTGCTCGCCGTACCGAACCTTTACGAAGCCGCTTCGGGCCTCGGCGCCGCCAACTGGCAGTCCGCCGTCGTGCTGGCAGCGGCCGCCGGGCTGCTGCCGGCGCAGGACCGGCCGATCTATGGGCTGGCGGCGGCGCTATGCCTCATGCTCTACATCTCGACCTGCAGGCTGCACGCGCGGCTTGCCCTTCGCGAGGAGGAGCGGGACAAGCTCCAGGACGACGCGCGCAGGCTGACCCGCGCGCTCGCGGACAACGAGGAGTATGCGCGTCAGTCCGAGTACACGATTATCCTCGAGGAGCGGGGAAGGCTGTCGCAGCAGATCCACGACGAGATCGGCCACTCGATGGCCGGCGCGCTCATTCAGATGGAGGCGGCGAGGCGGCTGCTCGATACGAACCGGGCGAAGGCCGAGGAACTGCTGGGCAATGCGATCGTCATCTCCAAGGAAGGGCTGGAGCGCATCCGACTGACGCTGAAGCAGTCGAAGCCGCCTGCCGAACAGCTCGGCATCGGGCGCCTGCAGTTGTTCGTGGACGAGCTGTCGGCGAAGCAGGACATTCGGGCGACGCTGAACTACGCCGGGGATCTCGATACGATCACTCAGCTTCAGTGGCGTATCATTCAGGCGAACGTTACCGAGGCCGTCACCAATTCGCTTAAATACAGCGGCGCCGATTCGATCGCGGTCGAAGTGCTCGTCCTGAACAAATTCGTCAAGGCGGTCGTGCGCGACGACGGCCGCGGGGCGGACAAGGTGGTCAAGGGACTCGGCATCGTCGGGATGGAGGAGCGCGCGGCGTCGGAGGGCGGCACGATCATCGTCGACGGCTCGCGCGGCTTCAGCGTGACGACGCTGCTGCCCGTGCGCGCGGGCTCATGAAATTCTCATGAGCGATTCATATGAGATTTCTCATGCCAAAGGATGAACTTATGCACTGACATAAGGGCGTCCTTTTTTTTATGATTAGATCAACAAATGAACGACGGGAGCGAATGAGCGATGAACATTATCGAGATCGGCGGACTGACCAAGAAGTTCGGGGACTTCGCGGCGGTGGACAATATGTCTCTCACTTTGAAGGAAGGAGAGATCTTCGGCTTCCTAGGCGCCAACGGCGCGGGCAAGAGCACGACGATCAGCATGATCGCCTCGCTGCTCCGTCCGACGAAGGGCGAGATCAAGTTTCTCGGCAAAAACATCGCCAAGCACGCGCACTTCGCCAAAATGAACATCGGCATCGTGCCGCAGGATCTGGCCATCTACGAGGACATGACCGCCTTCGAAAACGTGAGATTTTTCGCCGGGCTGTACGGCTTTCGCGGAAACGAGCTGAAGGCGCGGGTCGAGGAGGCGCTCAGCTTCGTCGGACTCGGCGACAAGCACAAGGAGATGCCCAAAAACTTCTCGGGCGGCATGAAGCGCCGGCTCAACATCGCCTGCGCCATCGCGCACCGCCCGAAGCTGATCATCATGGACGAACCGACGGTCGGCATCGATCCTCACTCGCGCAATTACATTTTACAATCGGTCAAAGAGCTTAACCGGATGGGCTGCACGATCCTCTACACGAGCCACTACATGGAAGAAGTCGAAGAGATCTGCACGCGGATCGCGATCGTCGACCACGGCAAGATCATCGCGGACGGCACCAGGGAACAGCTCAAGGCGATCATCACGGACTCCAAGGAGATCTGGATCGACGTGAAGAGCGTCGAAGGCCTGAATCAAGAGCGGCTTAAAGAGATCCGCGGCGTCCTGAGCGTCCGAATCGAAGAGCAGCGGATCAAGATCCAGTCTCGCGCCGAGATCGCCAACCTGAACGACATCGTTCAACAGCTCATCCGCGACGGCATGGAGATCCGCGCGGTCGAGGAGCAGGCGCCGAACCTTGAGACGGTATTCCTGACGCTGACCGGCCGCAATCTGAGAGACTAAGGGGGACGAGAGCGTGAACACGCTGCATATCGCAAAAAAAGAAATCGTATCGGCGCTGCGCAACAAGTCCACCTTTCTCTTCATGCTCGCCTTTCCGATCGCGCTTATGCTCATCCTGGGGCTGGCGCTGTCGAACGCCTTCTCCGGCAGCATCGAGATCAGCGACGTGAAACTGGCGTACAAGATCGACCAAGCGAGCCCCGCGCTGGCCGCAGGCTGGGAGAGCTTCGCCAAGGCGGCCGAAGACAGCGGGGTCTCGATCGAGCCGCTTCCTCCCGGCCAGGACGGCAAGCAGGCCGTCAAGGAAGCCCAATTCGCAGCCTTCGCCGACGTCTCCGACAAGGGCATCGCCTACTACGACAACAGCCGGAGCACGATCGAGAGCAACATCCTGCAGGGCATGCTGAGATCTTTCGCGGACCGCTACAATCTGGAGGCCGCCTTCGCGAGCGCAGGCGCATCCTCTCAATCGAACGGCATCGGCCATTCGCCCGCTCAGCTGGTGAAGGCTACGTCGCTTACGGCGGACAGCCAACCGAATTCTATGGACTACTATGCGGTCGCCATGACGACGATGATCGCCTTGTACGCGGCGCTTAGCGCCTCCGCGCTCATCGAGACCGAACGGACCCGCCACACGATCGTCCGGCTGGCGGCAGCGCCGGTGTCCAAAGCGGAGATATTCGCCGGCAAGGTGCTTGGCAGCACCGTCATCAACGCCATCTTCATCGTCGCCGTCATGCTGATCAGCCATTTCGCCTTCGGCGCGAACTGGGGCGATCATCCGGTGCACGTCCTGCTCGTTCTGATCACGGAGGTGCTCATGGCCATCGGCTTCGGCCTCGCGGTCGGCATGATCTTCCGCAGCAAAGCGTCGCATTCGTTCTTGCTCATCTTCATCCAGATCGCCTCGTTCGTAGGCGGCGCATACTTTCCGGTGAATGACTTTACCGGCTTTATCGGCGCCGTATCCTACTACTCGCCGCTGCGCTGGAACAACGCCGGCGTCATCGAGACGGTGTTCGGCGGGGACACCGCCCCCGCTTTGATGGCCGCAGGCTATAATCTCGCGGGCGCCGTCATCCTGCTCGCCGTATGCATGTTCTTTATCCGCAGAAGGGAGACGATCTAACCGTGAAAACGATCCTCTGGCTCATGGCCCATACTTTCCGCAACACCTTCCGCAAACGCTCGAACATGATTTTGTTCCTGCTGCCCGTCGCCGGCGTCCTGATATCCGCCGCTCTCTACGGCAATGCCGGCGGCACGGGCCTCCGCATCGGCATCGTGCAGCAGGACGGGGCGGACGTCGTCGGCCGCGACGTCGCCGCCTTCATCGGGGCGCTGGACGGCGTCAAGATAACGGATACGTCGGATGCCGAATTGAAGGACCAGATCGCGGCGGGCAAGCTGGACGCGGGCATCGTCATCCCCGCGGGGTTCGGGGAGACGCTCAAGACAGGTACGCCCGAGCAGCTCGAGCTGCTGTCCGTCAAGGGCGCGCAGGTGACGGCTTACGTACAGGCGATGCTGGACGGCTACCTGAACAACGTCGCTTCGATCGCCGCGGAAACGAAGGGAGACAAGGCGCGCTTCGAGCAAATCTACGGCGAGTATTCGCAGGGCGGCTTCAAGGTGAGCCGCGAGCAATTGAACGACGCATCCAACGTCAAAGACACGACGTACCAATCGCTCGGCTTCCTGGTCGCCTTCATCATGTTCTCGTCCGTCAACATGTCGGAGATGATCCTGCGCGAGAAAGAAAATCGCACGTTCCTGCGCCTGCTCTCCTCGCCGGTTACCGCCCGGTCGTACGTCGCGGCGAACGTGGCGGTCAATATCGTCGCGATGGTGTGCCAGATCGCCCTGACGCTGACTTTCATGCGAGCGGTGCTGCATATCGACTCGGGCGTACCGGTCATGCAGCTCGCGCTGGTCCTGGTGCTGTTCGGCCTCGGCGCGATCGCGCTGTCGCTGCTGATCGTCTCGCTTTCCAAGTCCAAGGGCCAGTCGAGCGCGCTGCAAAATCTCATCATCACGCCGACATGCGTGCTTGCCGGCTGCTACTTCCCGATGGATATCATGCCTGACGCCATCCGCAAGGTCGGCGCGTTCCTCCCGCAGCACTGGCTGCTCGACACAGTGAACCGGCTGCAGCACGGCGACAGCTTCGGCAGCCTGTATATGAATCTGCTGGTGCTGGCCGCCTTCGCCGCCGCTTTCGCGGCGATCGCGATCTTCCGCTTCAGCCGCAACAACGATACGAGAACCTTCGTCTAAGTACGATCGCCACTCCCCAATCCGTCGCCTGGGTCCGTCCCGGCGGCGGATCTTTGCGTCGGGGCAGGGTCCGGACTTTAACCGGGGAGAGCAAGTATGATACACTTCTTGTAACTAGCGAATTAATGAAGGGAATCCCATGGCCAAGCTGAAAATCAAGTTCGTCTGCACCGAATGCGGCACCGAATCGCCCAAGTGGATGGGCAAGTGCCCGGGGTGCGGCGCATGGAACACGATGGTAGAAGAAGCCGAGCCGGTCGTCAAGGCGAACGTCGGCCGCAGCAGCGAGCTGACCCGGACGAAAGAAAAGGCCCAGTCCATCATACACATAGAAAGCGGCAAGGAACCGCGGATCCCGACGGGAAACGGGGAGCTCAACCGCGTGCTGGGCGGCGGGCTCGTGCCGGGCTCGCTCCTGCTCGTCGGCGGCGACCCCGGCATCGGCAAGTCGACGCTGCTGCTGCAGACGTCGAACGCGCTCGCCGGCCAAGGCCTGACCGTGTTGTACGTGTCCGGGGAAGAATCCGTCCGGCAGACCAAGCTTCGCGCCGACCGGCTGGGCGCGCTTAGCGAGCGTCTGTTCGTGCTGTGCGAGACGAACCTGGACCTCGTCGAGCAGTCCATCGAGGAAGTGAAGCCGGACTTTCTCGTCATCGATTCGATTCAGACCGTTTACCGTCCCGACGTGCCGTCCGCGCCGGGCAGCGTCGCGCAGGTGCGCGAGTGCACGGCCCAGTTCATGCGCATCTCCAAGCAGGGCGGCGTCGCGACCGTGCTCGTCGGCCACGTCACCAAGGAAGGCGCGATCGCCGGCCCGCGGCTGCTCGAGCACATGGTTGACTGCGTGCTCTACTTCGAGGGCGAACGCCATCATTCTTACCGGCTGCTTCGCGCGGTCAAGAACCGCTTCGGCTCGACCAACGAGATCGGCATCTTCGACATGTCGGAGGACGGCTTGCGCGAGGTGTCGAACCCGTCCGAGCTGTTCCTCACCGAGCGTCCGCTCGGCGTGTCCGGCTCGACGGTCGTCGCGAGCATGGAGGGGACGCGGCCCGTGATGGTCGAGCTGCAGGCGCTCGTCGCGCCGACGCACTTCCCGTCGCCCCGACGCATGTCCTCCGGACTCGACCATCATCGGATATCGCTCGTGATCGCGGTGCTCGAGAAGCGCATGGGGATGTTTTTTCAAAATCAGGATGCCTACGTGAACGTCGCCGGCGGCATCAAGCTGGATGAGCCGGCGGCGGATCTGGCCGCCGCGGTCAGCCTGGCGTCGAGCTTTCGCGACCTGGCTACCAAGCCCGACGACGTCGTCTTCGGAGAGGTGGGGCTTACGGGAGAGGTACGGGGGGTCTCGCGCGCCGAGACGCGCGTCAAGGAAGCGCTCAAGCTCGGCTTCAAGCGGGTCATCCTGCCCGAAGCGAGCATGAAGGGCTGGCAGCCGCCCGCGGGCATCCGGCTGGTACCCGTCAAATCTGTGGCCGAAGCGCTCAAGGCGGCATTGGAATAGGGGGAACGGATCGCGTGACGAAGGAGATCAAAGACAAAGAACGCGAGCAGCAGGACGTCATGAACCAGCTGCTGCGGATGGTCGCGCCGGGCACGCCGCTGCGCGACGGACTCGAGAACGTGCTGCGCGCCAAGACCGGCGCGCTCATCGTCGTGGGCTATGGGCCGGAGGTGATGGAGGTCGTCGACGGCGGCTTTTCCATCAACTGCGACTTCAGCCCGAACTATCTGTACGAGCTCGCCAAGATGGACGGCGCGATCATCCTGAGCGAGGACGCCAAGCGGATCTTGTACGCCAATACGCAGCTGATTCCCGATCCGTCGATCTCCTCGATCGAGACGGGCATCCGGCACCGCACCGCGGAGCGGGTGGCCAAGCAGACCGGGCAGCTCGTCGTCTCCATTTCCCAACGGCGCAATATCATCACCCTGTACCAAGGCCAACTGCGCTATGCGCTCAAAGACATGGCGGTCATCTTGACGAAGGCGAACCAGGCGATCCAGACGCTGGAGCGGTACCGGGCGGTCTACACGCAGACGCTGACGGACCTGTCGGCGCTGGAGTTCGAGAATCAGGTGACGATGCACGAAGTCGTCTATGCCCTGCAGCGAGCCGAGATGGTGCTGCGCATCCGGATGGAGATCAAGCGGTACGTGCTCGAGCTGGGCAACGAAGGCCGTTTGATCAACATGCAGCTGGAGGAGCTGGTCGGCCATGCCGAAGAAGAGGCTCGCCTGCTGCTCAAGGATTACGCGAAGGATGCCTCCGAGGAGCGCATCCGCGAGATTCAGCACGCGCTCAAGAAGCTGAGCTCCGACGAACTGCTGGATTCGGTGCTGATCATCCGGCTGCTGGGCTACGTGTCGCTGAGCGCCGTGGCCGAGGAGGGACTGCCGTCCCGCGGCTATCGGATCCTGGGGAAAGTCTCGCGGCTGCCGGCCGTCATCATCCACAATCTCGTCGATCGCTTCGGCGCGCTGACGCATATCGCCCAAGCGTCGATCGAGGACCTGGACGAAGTAGACGGCATCGGAGAAGTCCGCGCCCGCGCGATCCGCGACGGACTGAAGCGAATCCGGGATCAGGTGTTCATTGACAGACAGATATAGGCATCATACAATGGGGAATGTTGCCTGCGGAGACGATATCTGCATCCGCTTGCAGTCGGCTCTTAGACTAGCCCGCCTGGGCCATTTCGTCTCAAGCGTTGGCGATCGGCTCGATCGGGTATAGTAAAGTAGAGGTGAAGTCCAATGTTTACAAAGTCATTGCCGAACCTGTTCACCATAGGCAATTTATTTTTAGGCGTATTATCGATTATATTGGCGTTCAACGACCGCGCGGACGGCGCGGCCTTGCTCGTGATCATCGCCATGCTGCTCGACGGCCTCGACGGCCGGGTGGCCCGGGCGCTGAACGTCCAGAGCGAGTTCGGCAAGGAGCTGGATTCGCTGTCGGACGTCATCTCGTTCGGCGTCGCGCCGGCCTTCATCATGTACCAGGCTGCCTTCACCGACGTCAATCCGGCGCTCGCGTGGATCATCACCGCGATCTTCCCGATCTGCGGCGCCTTGCGGCTCGCCCGCTTCAACGTGATCGAGGGCATTCCCGGCTACTTCATCGGACTGCCGATTCCGGCGGCCGGCGGCGTGCTGGCTACGCTCGCCCTGTTCCACAACGATTTGCACGTGTACTTGCTGCTCGTCGCGACATTGGCGCTGTCCTTCCTCATGGTCAGCAGCCTGAAGTACCCGAACTTCAAGAAGCTCGGGCTGCCGAAGGCCGCGATCTGGGCCGTGCCGCTTGTCGTCGTCGCCGCGGTGATCCTGGCGTTCATGTTCCCGCGCGCGATCCCGAACTTCATCCTCGTGATGCTGCTCCTCTACGCGCTTTGGGGCCTAAAAAAAAACGTTGAGCGCCTGTTCTCCGGCGCCTACAAGCGTCTGCGCCGCAAACGGCGCAAGAACGAGGAACGACCGCGTCGCGGCGCGTAAGCGTTCCGCAGCGGTTCGGCGGCGTTCGCTCGCTGAAGCTTAATCTCTTACCGACGACACAAAAGCCGTCCTTCGCCATATCGGCGTCGGGACGGCTTTTTTAGTTTGACGCGACGTTCGTCCTGAACTAGGTCAGGTTAAACCAGCCGAGCGTGCTGCACTTTTCCGATTCCTTGGTAACGACTTCGTCCAGGTTGACGCCAAGCAGATTGCAATAAGCGGACAGATAGAACAGGTTCTTGCCCATCTCGGAACGAATGATGTCGGCGCATTGCTCGCAGAGCTCGCCCGTCATGTGGGACTTGGTCTGGCGCTTGGCCTCGTCCAGTTCCAGATCGGGGGAGAAGCCCTGTTGCTTGGCGCTCAGCTCGATGCATCCGCATTCGGTGATGGACTTGGACACAGCCCGGTTGACCGAAGCGTTCGACTGACTGTACTTGGTCATGACATCCAGCAAGCTGCGGTGACGTAGCAAAAGCTCAGACACCTGCTCCTGAAATTCCTGCAGTGTTGGCGCGCTCATTCCATCCACCTCGGTTGCCCGTATTGGCGTTGCTTAGAACTCATTATAGAGCAAGGGCACGGGTATTACAAAGCGTTGCGTCAGGAGAATTAAGCCTTTTTCAGAATGTCCGGAAGACGGACGACCAGGTCAGCGCTCCCCGCGGGTCAGGCCCGCCTTCGCGTCGAACGAATGATTATCCCTGCCTTCCATAAGACCGGCTTCCGCGACCGCCGCGACCGCGCCTTTCGCCCCTGTTCAAAGGGCACGCTCCTCTGAATAATATATAAGTCCTTTCATGCTTGAATCCAGAGGTCTTGCAAGGAGATAATCAGCGCCAGCTTACCTCGCGACGATGAACGGAGCATGAACTTTAAAATTACGTTTTTCTCCCTCTCAAGTTCGCCCGGGACAGGATTAAGCCGGCCGGAATTGGACCATACTGGTAGCAAATCAGGTTATTCTTGGGAGTGATACTTATGTTGATGAAACGATTGATACAAGCCTTCGGGCTGCTCGCCGGGCTAGCGATCGGACAAGGATTCGCGTCTTCCGCGGGCGCGTCCGGCGGCGGCCGCGCGTCCTGGATGGGCGACGCGCTCGGCACGGCGGCTTACGGCGGCGGAATCGGCGCATACGCGACTTGGATCGGCGCCGCGTTGGGGCTGCTCGTCGCGACGGCTTGCGCGGGACCGCTCTCGGAGCTGCTGCGCAGGAGCGTCGACCGGCTCGCGGGGATGCCCGCCACGCAGCTGATCGCCGGGCTGGCGGGCGGCGGCACGGGTCTCGTCCTTGCGATGCTGCTTATGCCTTATCTCGGCGCGGTGCCGCGCGTAGGCGCGCTGCTCTCCGCGGCGACGGCGCTGGCGTTCGCGTACGCCGGGACGCATATCGGCCTGCGCAAGCAGGAGGAAGTGGCGGGCTGGGGCGCCGACCGGCGCAAGCCGGAGCCGGCGGCGGAAGACGCGCCGAGGTTCGAGGAGCATAAGATTTTGGATACGAGCGTCATTATAGACGGCCGCATCGCCGACATCTGCAAGACGGGCTTCATCGAAGGCACGCTGGTCATTCCCGAGTTCGTGCTGGAAGAGCTTCAGCATATCGCGGATTCGTCCGATCTGCTCAAGCGCAACCGCGGCCGCCGGGGGCTCGACATCCTGAACAAGATTCAAAAGGAACTGGACGTGAAGGTGCTCATCTACGAGGATCCGGGCGACGAGACCGGCGAGGTCGACAGCCGCCTGGTGAAGCTCGCGAAGGCGATGCGCGGCAAGGTCGTCACCAACGACTTCAACTTGAACAAGGTTTGCGAGCTGCAGGGCGTATCCGTATTGAACATCAACGATCTGGCGAACGCCGTGAAGCCGGTCGTGCTGCCGGGCGAGGAGATCGTCGTGCAGGTCATCAAGGACGGCAAGGAGCACGGGCAAGGCGTCGCGTACCTCGACGACGGCACGATGATCGTGGTGGAGGGCGGGCGCGACTTCATCGGCACGACGATGGAGGTGCTCGTCACGAGCGTGCTGCAGACGTCTGCGGGACGGATGATCTTCGCGAAGCCGAAGCTGCTGGAGCGGGCTTTGTAAAATGGGAGGGCTTGTCACGCCCTCTTGGAAAATGAACGCCGACCGGGTATGATGGAAGGGTATACGGGCGGGACCCGCTGGGGTCCCGTCCTTCTTCACGATTGCGGACGGCGTTTTTTGGGGACGCTTGTCCGCGATCATGCCAAGGCGAAAGAGGGCATGGACATGGATTGGGGAGCGGTCATCGTCGCGGCGGGAAGCGGCAAGCGCATGGGCGCCGGCATGAACAAGGCGTATCTGCCGCTGGACGGGCGTCCGGTGCTGGCGCATACGCTCGGGGCGTTCGAAGCTTGCGCCGCGGTGAGCGAGATCGTGATCGTGGCGGCTGCCGGCGAAGAAGCGCTGGCCGAGGCGCTCGCGCGCGAGCACGGCATCCGCAAGCTGACGGCCGTCATCCCCGGCGGCGCCGAGCGGCAGGACAGCGTGTACGCCGGCCTGGCCGCGCTGCGTGCCGAAGGCGCGCTCGTCCACGACGCGGCGCGGCCGCTCGTGACGCCGGAGCGGATCGCGGCCTGCTGCGCCGCGGCGGAGGCGAGCGGCGCAGCGGCGCTGGCGGTGCCGGTCAAGGACACGATCAAGCTGTCGGACGGCGGCGGCATGATCGTGTCGACGCCGGAGCGGAGCCTGCTGTGGGCGGTCCAGACGCCGCAGGCGTTCCGCCGCGCGGAGCTGATGGACGCCCACGAGCGCGCGCGCCGCGAAGGCGCGCAGGCGACGGACGACGCGATGCTGCTGGAGCGGCTCGGCCGCCAGGTGGCCATCGTGGAGAGCGATTATTCCAACTTGAAAATAACGACGCCGGAGGACCTGCCCATCGCTGAATTGCTGCTGGCACGGCGCCGGCGCGACGGATTGGAGCGAAACGGATGATTAGAGTCGGACAAGGCTTTGACGTGCATCAGTTGACGGAAGGGCGCGCATGCATCATCGGCGGCGTGAACATTCCATATGAAAAGGGACTGCTGGGCCATTCCGACGCCGACGTGCTGCTGCATGCGATCAGCGACGCGGTGCTCGGGGCGTTGGCGCTCGGCGACATCGGCAAGCATTTTCCCGACACGGACGAGGCCTTCAAGGACGCGGACAGCGTCGTGCTGCTCGAACGGGTATGGGCGCTCGCGACGGAGCGCGGCTACCGGCTCGGCAACGTAGACGCGACGATCATCGCCCAGGCGCCCAAGATGGCGCCGCATATTCCCGCGATGGTCGACGTGATCGCGCGCGCGCTCGGCGCGAATGCCGATCAAGTGAACGTGAAGGCGACGACCTCGGAGCGGCTCGGCTTCACGGGCCGGGGAGAGGGCATCGCCGCGCAAGCGGTCGTCTTGCTCGCGAAGGAAGCATAAGGACGGGAACGGGAGGAGCATGGACATGAGCAACGGACAATCCGGCAAGGTCAGGGTTCGCTACGCGCCGAGCCCGACGGGGCATCTGCATATCGGCAACGCGCGCACCGCTATTTTCAATTACTTATTCGCTCGCCATCACGGCGGGGACTTCATCATCCGCATCGAGGACACCGACGTCAAGCGCAACGTCGCGGGCGGCGAGGAGAGCCAGCTGACCTATCTCAAGTGGCTCGGCGTCGATTGGGACGAGAGCGTGGACCGGCATGGGGATAACGGGGATTACGGGCCGTACCGGCAGACCGAACGTCTGCACATTTACGACGCGTATACCAAGCAGCTGCTGGAGCGCGGACTCGCTTACCGCTGCTACGCGACCGAGGAAGAGCTCGAAGCGGAGCGCGAGGAGCAGTTGGCGCGCGGCGAGACGCCGGCGTACTCGGGCAAGTACCGCGATATTACGAAGGAGCACGAGGAGCGGCTGATCGCGGAGGGGCGCATTCCGGCGATTCGTTTTCGCGTGCCGGAAGGCCGCACGTATACCTTCGACGATCTGGTCAAAGGCGAGATCACGTTCCGTTCCGAGGATTTCGGCGACTTCGTCATCGTCAAGCGCGACGGCATCCCGACGTACAACTACGCTGTAGCGGTGGACGATCACCTGATGGCGATCAGCCACGTGCTGCGGGGCGAGGACCACATCACGAACACGCCGCGCCAGCTCATGATCTACGAGGCGTTCGACTGGGAACCGCCGGTGTTCGGCCATATGACTCTCATCGTTAACGAGAGCCGCAAGAAGCTGTCCAAGCGCGACGAGTCGATCGTCCAGTTCATCGAGCAGTACGACGGTCTCGGCTACTTGCCGGAGGCGCTGTTTAACTTCATCACGCTGCTGGGCTGGTCGCCGGAAGGCGAAGAGGAGATCTTCACCCGCGAGCAGTTCATCGAGATCTTCAAGGCGGAGCGGCTGTCCAAGAGCCCGGCCGTGTTCGATACGGTGAAGCTCAACTGGATCAACCAGCATTATCTGAAAAGCGTATCGCCCGAGCGTCTGCTCGAGCTGTGCCTGCCGCACCTGAAAAAGGCGGGCCGCATCGCCGAGCAGCCTGACGAGCGGGAGATGACTTGGGCTGCGGCGCTCGTGACGCTGCTGCGCGAGCATCTGCGCTATGGCGCGGAGATCGTGCCGCTGTCCGAGCTGTTCGTCCGCGAGCGGATCGAAGTCGACGACGAGGCGCGCGAAGTGCTGGCAGATCCGCAGGTGCCGACGGTGCTGAACGCGTTCGCGGGACAGATCGAAGCCGCCGGCGAAGAGGGCTTCACGGTTGAAGGTATGAAGGCGCTCATCAAGGCGGTGCAGACGGAGACCGGCGCCAAGGGCAAAGGCCTGTTCATGCCGATCCGGGTGGCGCTGACCGGCCAGATGCACGGGCCGGACCTGAACGGCACGATCTGGCTGCTCGGGCGCGACCGCGTGCTCTCGCGGCTGCGGGAGACGGCCGCTTCGCTCGGCTGAGCCCTGGAACGGGGCAGGTGGGGCGCGGGGAAGAGAGTTCTGCGTGCAGATAGAAGGCGCGATTATGGTGAAATAGCGTGACAAACAATAGCGGCCCGACGGGCCGCTATTTGGTTTGGGAGCGTGCGGCGGCGGGGGATAACGGTCGCCACTGCCGTTATTTGTGGTGGAAGAGCGCATGCTGGAGGAATAACGGTCATTTGCGCCGTTATTTGTGCTGGAAGAGCGCTCGCTGGAGGAACAGCGGTCTTCACCGCCGTTATTTATCTCGGGAGAGCGCATGCTGGAGGAATAAAGGTCATCTGCGCCGTTATTTGTGCTGGGAAAGCGCGCGCTGGAGGAATAGAGGCCTTCACCGCCATTCTGTTCCCCAATTAGACATCGGCCGTTTTTTGCCGTCTTCTCGCCCGACAGACAAACCTTCCGCCTTAGCCCGCCCGAGCCCCTTGCCACCTGCCGGACGTTGCACTATACTTGCTGTAATAGCGACGAACAGGAGAGTACGCCACGACAAGGATCGGCCAGAGAGGACTGTCTAGGGTGAGAGCAGTCTCGTATCCGACGTGGGGGAAATGCGCCTGGGAGCCGCAGCGCCGAGCGAAGCGCCGGACGTCGCCGATTCGATCCCGTCGAATCGGCCGGCTGGCTAGCTTGCGTTAGGCGTTGCCGGGGGGCCCCGTTAACGGCCGAATGAGACGGGCGATTCGCCGCGCCTTGCTGGAAGAGCAAGAGCGCCGGTCGCCCAAGCAGAGTGGGACCGCGTCCGAAGACGCCTCTGCAGCGAGAGCTGCCGAGGCGTCTTTTTTGCGTAAGGCATGTCGCCGCGCAGCTCCCGCGAACGATTCGCATCCTTCTGTAATTATGGCAGCACACTTCAAGGGGGGAAGAACATGGGCTTCTGGGAGACGGTGCGTTCCGACGTAGAAGCGGTGTTCGAAAACGATCCGGCGGCCCGGAGCCGGTTCGAGGTCATCTTCACGTATTCGGGGCTGCACGCCATCTGGGCGCACAAAATCGCGCACGGCTTTTTCAAGAGAAGATGGTTCACCGCGGCGCGCGTCATCTCGCAAGTGAGCCGGTTCATGACCGGCATCGAGATCCACCCCGGCGCGAAGATCGGCCGCAAGCTGTTCATCGACCACGGGATGGGCGTCGTCATCGGGGAGACCTGCGAGATCGGGGACGAGGTCGTCATCTACCAAGGCGTGACGCTCGGCGGGACCGGCAAGGAAAAAGGCAAGCGCCACCCGACGATCGGCAACCGCGTCGTCATCGCTTCGGGCGCCAAAGTATTGGGTTCGTTCAAAGTGGGCGACAATTCCAATATAGGCGCGAACTCGGTCGTGCTCCGCGAGGTGCCGCCGGACAGCACGGTCGTCGGCATTCCGGGACGCGTCGTGAAGCGGGGCGGCCAGCGGATCGGCGATCGCCTCGACCATACGAACCTGCCGGACCCGGTCATCGAGACGTTCCGCTTCATGCAAAAGGAGATCGACGATCTCAAAGGCGAGCTGGAGCACCTGAAGCGGGAACGCAGCGGTTACTTCGATCCGCCGCCGCTCGAGCTCAAAGCCAAATGCGACTCGTCCGCCGACAGCGGCGACGGCGAGCCGCCCGAAGGCGATGCCGCCCCGGGGGAAGACCGCGAGCGCCAAGCAGAACCCGTTTATTCTTCCGCCCGTTCAAGAACCTCAAAGGAGCCATAATCGACCATGACCCTTCGCATTTACAATACGCTGACCCGCGAGGCCGAAGAATTCGTGCCCCAGCAGCCCGGCCAAGTCACGATGTACGTATGCGGACCGACCGTATACGGGTATATTCATATCGGGAACGCGCGCCCCGTCATCTTCTTCGACGTCGTGCGCCGCTACATGGAGCATATCGGCTACAAGGTCAATTACCTGACCAACTTCACCGACGTCGACGACAAAATGATCCGGCGCGCCGATGAGATGGGCATCACGGTACCCGAGCTCGGCGAGCGCTTTATTCAGGCGTTCATCGAGGATACGACCGCCCTTGGCGTCGTTCCGGCCACGCAGAATCCGCGGGTGACGGACACGATTCCGGAGATTATTTCTTTTATCCGGACGCTTGAGGAAAAAGGCTACGCCTACGAGAGCGGCGGAGACGTCTATTACCGGACCGCGCGATTCCCCGACTACGGCAAGCTGTCGCACAAAAACCTCGCGGATCTGCAGTACGGCATCCGGATCGAGGTCGACGAGCGCAAGGAAGCGCCGCAGGACTTCGTCCTCTGGAAGGCGGCCAAGCCCGGCGAGATCAGCTGGAGCAGCCCGTGGGGCGAAGGACGTCCGGGCTGGCACATCGAGTGCTCGGCGATGGTGCTCAAGTACGCGGGCGAGACGCTCGACATCCACGGCGGCGGCAACGATCTGCAGTTCCCGCACCACGAGTGCGAGATCGCGCAGTCGGAGGCGCTGACGGGCAAGCCGCTGGCGCGCTATTGGATGCACAACGGCTTCGTCAACATCGACAACGAAAAGATGTCAAAATCCATCGGCAACGTGGTCAACCCGCGCGAGCTGCTGCAGAAGACGAGCGCCCAGGCGATCCGTTATATCATGCTGACCGGCCACTACCGGAGCCCGATCAATTTCAGCGAGGAATCGGTCGCCCAAGGCGAAAACAGCGTGCAGCGCCTCGCCAACGCTCGGGACAACCTGAAGCATCGCCTGTCCTCCGTCTCCGAGCTCGTGCCGGCCGATCCTTCGGTGGCGCCGCGGCTCGCGCAGTTCCGGGCGTCGTTCGACGCCAAGATGGACGACGACTTCAATACGGCCGACGCGATCACGGTGTGGTTCCAGACGGTGTCCGACGCCAATACTTACCTGAAGCGCGACGCGGCCTGCGCGGCGGACATTCACGCGTATTTGGAACTCATCGCGGAGTTCGACCGGGTACTCGGACTGCTGCCGCCGGAGGCGGGCGCGGAGCTGCTGGACGGGGAGATCGACAGCCTGATCGCCGAGCGCGCCGACGCGCGCAAGCGTCGCGACTTCGCGAGGGCGGACGAGATTCGCGACCTGTTGGCGGACAAGGGGATCGTCCTCGAGGATACGGCCCAAGGGATGCGGTGGCGCCGGAAATGACGGAGCTTCGCACGAACGTGCCGCCGCCTCCGGTCATCGCGCCGGAGCTGCCGCCGGACCAGCCGGTCAACCTGCTTAATCCGATCGTGCTCGCTTACGTCGGCGACGCGGTGTTCGAGGTGTATATCCGCCAGCGGCTGATCGCTTCCGCGTCGCGCAAGCCGCACGAGCTGCATAAGGCCGCTACCCGGTACGTGTCTGCCGCCGCGCAGGCGCGGCTGCTGGCTCGCTGGGCGCCGCTGCTGACGGAGGAAGAGGCCGACATCGCGAGGCGCGGCCGCAACGCGAAGTCGGGATCGCCTCCGCGCAATGCGGATCCGGGCGATTACCGCCACGCGACCGGTTTGGAGTCGCTGGTCGGCTATTTGTATTACCGAGGGGAGCGGGAACGGCTCGAGAAGTTAATCGGGCTGGCCTTCGAACCTGAAGAAACGAAGCCGGAGGGGTCGGCTTGACCCGGGCGAAAGGAAGAGACGACATGAGCAGCAATCGCGGCAATCGCCCGGGAGGACCGGGGAAAGCGGAACGTCCGGGGCGGGGCGCCGGCGGGCCGACCGCTTACGGCGGGACGGGCGCAGTGGGACGGGACGGACGCCGACAGGCGGAAGGCCGCTCGATCGGGCGGGACGAAGGGCGGCCGGCCGATCGGCGCGCAGCGGACAGGCCGTCTGCGGGGGGCGGGCGCAAGCCCGCCGGAGGCGGCTACAAGCCCGGCTTCGCGGCGGACCGCAGGGGCGGAGCCGGACAGCCGGTGCAAGCCCGCCGGCATGAAGCCGATGCAGCCGAGCGCGAGACGCGTGCGCGCGTCTCGGCATTTGAGGACGAAGCGGCCGATGCCTTGTCTGCGGACGAGGCGGACGACGAAGGCGAGCAGTACCTGGCCGGCAAGCATCCGGTGCTCGAGGCGCTTAAGGCGGGCCGCGCGCTGAACAAGATCTGGCTCTCGAACCAGGCGCAGAAAAATCTCGTTCAGCCGATTCTGGAGGAAGCCAAGGGCCGCGGCGTCGTCGTGCAGTATGCCGACAAGCGCAAGCTGGACAGCCTGGCGCCCGGCATTCAGCACCAGGGGGTGGTGGCGCAGGCGGCGGCGGTATCGTACGCCGAGCCGGAAGAGCTGCTCGCCCGGGCGGCCGAGCGCGGCGAGGCGCCGCTCATCGTGCTGCTCGACGAGGTCGAAGATCCGCACAATCTCGGCTCTATCCTGCGGTCGGTCGACTGCACGGGCGCCCATGGCGTCATCGTGCCTAAGCGTCGCAGCGCGAGCCTTACGGCCGTCGTCGCCAAGACGAGCGCAGGCGCGGTCGAGTACGTGCCCGTCGCGCGGGTGTCCAACCTGGCGCAGACGATCGACCGGCTGAAGGAAGCCGGCGTCTGGATCGCCGGCGCGGCGGGCGAGGCGAAGGCCGACGTCTACGCGACGGACCTGACCGGACCGATCGCGATCGTCATCGGCAGCGAGGGCAAGGGCTTGTCCCGCCTGATCCGCGAGAAATGCGATTTTCTGATCTCCCTGCCGATGTTCGGCAAGCTTAACTCGCTCAACGCTTCGGTCGCCGCGGGCATCATCCTCTACGAAGCCGTGCGTCAGCGGCTCGCGAAGCGCGGCGGCGGTCCGGGCAAGGGCGGCCATGCTTCGCCGTGAGGACGTCCTCATCGTCGACGGCTATAACATGATCGGCGCGTGGCCCGAGTTGGACCGCTTGAAGGCGACCCGGCTCGAGGACGCGCGGGACAGGCTGCTCGACATGCTGGCGGATTACCAGGGTTATCTGGGACTGAAGGTCGTCGTCGTATTCGACGCGTTCCGCGTGCCCGGCGCCGGCGCGAAGCTCAAGCAGCATCGGCTCGGCGTCGTGTACACCCGAGAGAAAGAAACGGCCGACGAATGCATCGAGCGGCTCGTCGGCGAGGTGACGTCGGTGCGGAGGGACGTCTACGTCGCCACTTCCGACCAGACCGAGCAGCACGTGGCGTTCGGGCGCGGCGCGCTGCGGCTGTCCGCGCGCGAGCTGCTGCTCGCGGTGGAAGAGAGCCGGCGCGAGATCGGCAAGACGATCCGCAAGGCGCCGCCGCCCAAGCGCAATCCGCTGGGTGGGGTGCTGAGCGACGACGTGGCGCGGGTCTTGGAGCAGTGGCGCCGGGGCGAGCGTGCGTCCGACGATTCGGGCGGCAAGTCCTAGGCCGGGAGTCAAGCGGGACCAGTCTCCCGCCGCCGCCCGGGCGATCGTTGCGCCCGATATAGGCTGCAAGTCCGTTCGCCAAAAGGCAAACAAATGTCCGCATTCCCCGGAAGCCTTGAATTATAAGGGTTTTCTTCATTGACGCTATGGGGTACATCAAGTATATTGGTAATAGTTTGGTAGGTAGATCCAGTGCGTATCCTGGAATGTCTTGAAGCCGGAGGGATGAACCCGTGAGCGTCGACGTGAACGAGCTTGCAACATATGATTACGACTTCAAGACCGACGAGGATATCGTAGAGTCGGTACGCGCGGGCGATTCCGATGCACTGGAGTATCTGATCAATAAGTATCGCAATTTCGTCCGGGCGAAGGCCCGTTCTTATTTTTTGATCGGCGCGGAGCGCGAGGACATCGTGCAAGAGGGCATGATCGGCCTTTACAAGTCGATCCGCGACTTCAAGGGGGACAAGCTGGCCTCCTTCAAGGCGTTCGCGGAGCTGTGCATCACGCGCCAGATCATCACCGCGATCAAGACCGCGACCCGGCAGAAGCATATCCCGCTCAACTCCTACGTATCCCTGGACAAGCCGATCTACGACGAGGACTCCGACCGTACGCTGCTGGACGTCATCTGCGGCTCGCGCGTCTGCGATCCCGAGGAGATGATCATCAACCAGGAGGAGTTCTACGGTCTCGAGGACAAGATGTCCGAGATTCTGAGCGATCTGGAGCGCAAGGTACTGATGCTCTATTTGGACGGGCGCTCCTACCAGGAGATCGCCGTCGATCTCGACCGCCACGTCAAGTCCATCGACAATGCGCTTCAGCGCGTGAAGCGCAAGCTGGAGCGATACCTGGAGGTCAGAGATATCGGTCTGTAGATTGACCGAAGCCGTCAGCTACATATAGGAGCGTACAGAGGCAGCGCCGGAGGGCAGGCTGCTTTTTTCGTTTTTACGGTCGATGCGCACGCCGGGTTTAGAGGACGTACACGCTTGGCTAGAATAGTAGAGAGCTCTGTGGCCGCAGAGTCTTAATAACGTCCCGAGCCTGGCGCCCGTACACGATTGTCAAGCTTTCTCGTTGACATTGCCTATGGGCTATGATAAATTACTTTAGTAACCTTAAGGTGGAGTTTTATGCGCAGCCCTGAATATGGTGTGATACGCCAGGTGTCGTTGTCGTACGTAACGGCTTAGGCGTATTAACCCGGATTCAATGTCTTTTTTTTTGTGATCTGGCACAGCCCGGGAGGTGGAACAGATGCGGGTAATCATCACTCTCGCTTGCACGAACTGCAAGCAGCGGAATTATGCGACGACCAAGAACAAGCGCACGCACTCCGATCGCATCGAACTGAAGAAGTTCTGCAAGTTCTGCAATGAGCACACGGCTCATCGCGAAACGCGCTAAGCTCTAGGAGGTTTTGGGACGTGACTTTCCTGGCCAAAATGAAACAGAGCTTTGGGTCCTTTACTTCGTTCTTTGCCGATAGTTGGAGTGAACTGAAGAAGGTCCGCTGGCCCAAACGTAAAGAGTTGATCAGCTACACGCTCGTCGTGATCGTGACAGTCGTGATCGTAACTATTTACTTCTGGGTGCTGGACGTCATCATTTCGCGCTTGATCGACCTCGTCATTTAACGCGGAACCCAAAGGTGGCTTTTCCGATGGAAAAAAGATGGTATGTAGTACACACGTACTCCGGTTACGAGAACAAGGTTAAGACGAACCTGGAGAAGCGCGTGGAATCGATGGGCATGCAGGACAAGATTTTTCGCGTGCTCGTGCCCATGGAGGAAGAACTCGTCAACAAGGACGGCAAGAAAAAGACCGTGATGCGCAAGGTGTATCCGGGCTACGTCCTCGTCGAGATGGTTCAGACGGACGATTCCTGGTACGTGGTCCGCAATACGCCCGGCGTCACCGGGTTTGTCGGATCGACCGGATCGGGATCGAAGCCTACGGCCCTGCTGCCCGAAGAAGTGGATCAGATTCTGAAACACATGGGCATGGAGGAACCGAAGCCGGTCATCGACTTCGAATTGAAGGAGAATGTCCGCGTCAAGGTCGGCCCCTTCGCGAACTTCGTCGGGTCGGTCGAAGAGATCCTTCACGACAAGAGCAAGCTGAAGGTGCACGTCAACATGTTCGGCAGAGAAACCCCGCTTGAGCTGGATTACACTCAGGTGGAGAAGATATAATAGTCTGGCGAATGGGGGCGTTCGCGCCGCCGCTCGCAGGTTTCTGGATTTGAGCGGGAGGGACCAAGCATCCCGTTATACCGCATTTTGAGCTGGAGGTGCAACAAACATGGCAAAAAAGGTCATTAAAATGGTCAAGCTGCAGGTGCCGGCCGGCAAGGCTAACCCTGCGCCGCCTATCGGTCCCGCACTGGGTCAAGCAGGCGTTAATATCATGGCCTTCTGTAAGGAATTCAACGCGCGTACGGCTGACCAAGCCGGCCTGATCATTCCGGTCGTCATCACCGTATTCGAAGACCGTTCCTTCACGTTCGAGACGAAGACGCCGCCTGCGGCAGTATTGCTTCGCGTCGCTGCTGGCATCCCGAAGGGATCCGGCGAGCCGAACAAGAAGAAGGTCGCTACCGTTAAGCGCGCGAAGGTTCGCGAGATCGCCGAGCAGAAGATGCAGGATCTCAACGCGGCTTCCGTCGAAGCGGCTATGCGTATGGTCGAAGGTACGGCGCGCAGCATGGGCGTCGTCATCGAAGACTAATTACAGCGGACCTGATATAGGGATCGCGATCGCGCTTCGGACCGTCCTTGGGACGAAGGGCGAAGTGGGAGGAGACTTCCGTTACTACCACACAAGGAGGAGAATTACATGGCTAAGCACGGCAAGAAGTACCAAGAAGCCGCTAAGCTGATCGACCGCGACGCAACTTATGAAGCTGCCGAAGCGATCGAGCTTGTGAAGCAAGCGGCCAAGGCTAAGTTCGACGAGTCCGTCGAAGTAGCCGTCCGTCTCGGCGTCGATCCGAGAAAGCAAGACCAGAGCGTACGCGGCGTCGTCGTCCTGCCTCACGGCACGGGCAAGACCCAGCGCGTGCTTGTATTCGCCAAGGGCGACAAGCTCAAAGAAGCCGAAGCCGCTGGCGCTGACTATGTCGGCGACACGGACCTCATCAACAAGATCCAGCAGGGCTGGTTCGAATTCGACGTCTGCGTAGCGACGCCGGATATGATGAGCGAAGTCGGCAAGCTCGGCCGTATCCTCGGCGGTAAGGGCCTCATGCCTAACCCGAAGGCCGGCACGGTTACGAACGACGTGACCAAAGCCGTCCAAGAGATCAAGGCCGGTAAGATCGAGTACCGTCTGGACAAGGCAGGTCAGATTCACGCTCCGATCGGCAAGGTATCCTTCGATTCGGCGAAGCTCGCCGACAACCTGAAGGCCCTGGTCGACGCGCTGAACCGCGCCAAGCCATCCGCTGCGAAAGGCGTATACCTGAAGAACATCTCGATCTCCTCGACGATGGGCCCAGGCGCGCGTCTGAACGTTTCGGCGTACCGTCTCTAATCGCCAGCTTCTGGCGGTTGACAGACTGAGTATGGACGTGTTACTTTAATCAAGTTGAATATTGATACCGTAGACCGTAGGTGCCGCGAGGCTTAATTTCCTACCGAGGTGTGTGCATACATTCGTTACCGTCCTTGCCTGGCAGGGATGCGTAAGATTAATGTAACGTCATGCCTCCGCGATGTCTGTGGGGGCATTTTTAATGCCTTCGTGAAGGCGATAAGCCTTATAGACGATCGATACGGTGAAGTCCTACGACCAGGAGGTGTACCAAATGGCAAATGCAAAGATTATCGAAGCCAAGCAGCAGGAAGTCGAAGCGATCGCTGCCAAGCTGAAGTCCAGCGCGAGCACGGTTGTTGCCGATTACCGCGGCCTGAACGTCGCTCAAGTCACCGAACTGCGCAAGCGTCTGCGCGAAGCCGGCATCGAGTTCCAAGTATTGAAGAACTCGCTTGTCAGCCGCGCTGCGGCTAGCGTCGAGCTTAGCGAGCTGGATGCCGTTCTGACGGGTCCTACCGCTGTAGCGTTCAGCTCTACGGACGTCGTTGCCGCCGCGAAGATCCTGAACGACTTCGCGAAGAAGAACGATGCGCTTAAGCTGAAAGGCGGCGTTATCGAAGGTCGCTTTATCGACGCCGTTCAAGTCAAGGCGCTGGCTGACCTGCCTTCCCGCGAAGGTTTGCTCTCCATGCTCCTCAGCGTCCTGCAAGCGCCGATCCGCAACTTCGCGCTCGCCGTCAAGGCAGTCGCGGAAAAGAACGAAGCAAGCGCATAAGTCGAACGCCTCGTTCCTCGGGGCGCGCGAATTGAATTTTCACCAACAAATCATCTAATTTAACGGAGGTACTACCATGAGCAAAGAGTCCATCTTGGAAGCCATCAAAGGCATGAGCGTCCTGGAACTGAACGACCTGGTCAAGGCAATCGAAGAAGAATTCGGCGTAACTGCCGCTGCACCTGTTGCAGCTGGCGCAGTTGCAGTAGCTGAAGTTGAAGAGCAAACTGAATTCGACGTTATCCTGCTCGAAGCTGGCGCTTCCAAGATCAACGTCATCAAGGTTGTTCGCGAAATCACGGGTCTCGGCCTGAAGGAAGCGAAGGACGTTGTTGACAACGCTCCTAAAGCTGTTAAAGAAAAAGTGGCTAAGGACGAAGCTGACGCTGTTAAGGCTAAGCTCGAAGAAGCCGGCGCTAAGGTCGAAGTTAAGTAATTTGGCTTAACAATCGAATCGCGAACCCCTTGAAGCTTGCCTTCGAGGGGTTTGTGCATGTTTGTGCATGAGAGGGGACGAGGAGATGGCTGATCATTACTATTCGCAGCAGCCCAGCGCGCGCAGCGACCGCAAAAAAATCGAGGCCGAGCTGCGGGGGCAGAAGCTTCAGTTCGTCTCCGACTCCGGCGTGTTCTCGCGGGACGGGGTGGACTACGGCAGCCGAGTGCTCGTCGAGCATATCGAGCTGGGGCAGCAAGACCGCGTGCTTGACGTCGGCTGCGGCTACGGCCCGATCGGACTGACGGCGGCCCGCCTGGTGCCGCGAGGACATGTAACGATGCTGGACGTGAACGAACGGGCCGTTGCGCTGAGCCGCGAAAATGCCGCGCTCAACGGCATCGGCAACGTGGACATTCAAGTCAGCGATCTATACGAGGCGGTAGGCGGCCGGACGTTCGATGTCATCTTGTCCAATCCGCCGATTCGGGCAGGCAAGGCGGTCGTGCACCGCATTCTCGAAGAAGCGGTCTCGCACTTGAATCCCGGCGGATCGCTCTGGATCGTCATTCAGACCAAGCAAGGCGCGCCGAGCGCGAGAGCCAAGCTCGAAGCCTGCTTCGGCGAAGATCAGGTGACCGAAGCCGGTAAGGATAAAGGCTATCGCGTGTACCGGGCGATCAAGGCGTAAGACGGTAAAGCGGCCTTCGCGACGAAGCATGGCCGCTGCCGTAGTAAGTGCCTAAGCGCGCGTCGCAAGTATCTTTTCATCTTCTGAAAATGGCGTTTGACCTACATAGGCGCTTGTGTTACTATAAGAAGATGTCAGATTTAAGATGGGCTAGTTGTCTGTATGTGGAGAAGTTATTCGATTAGCGCCATTCAGAGGAATAAAAATACGCCGATTGGCGTATATTGGGTGAATGGGCTGGATACGAGTGCCATTGTGCCTCCGTTTGGGGCATAGGGGCTTTTATTTGTTTGCCGCTGTGATTTTGCATGCACATTGCGCTTATTGCGTCCTCCCGCTGCTATTTTACCCACTTTCCGCGTTTTATCATACCGTAGGGTTCCCCGCGGGACGGCTGCCTCTGCTAGTGCTGGAGAGAGGATCTCGCTCCGCTACCATATGCTTCACAGTAGACTGAAGGGGTGAGGATAAGTTGGCAGGACATCTTGTTCAGTATGGTCGCCGCACCAGGCGCAGTTATGCCCGCATTCATGAGGTGCTGGACATTCCGAACCTGATCGAGATCCAGCAGCAATCGTACCAGAAGTTTCTGGACGACGGGCTGCGCGAGATCTTCCAGGACATTTCTCCGATCTCGGACTTCACGGGCAACCTCGTGCTCGAGTTCGTCGATTACAGCCTTGGAGAGCCGAAGTATTCGGTTGACGATTCCAAGGAGCGCGACGTGACTTACGCGGCTCCGCTGCGCGTCAAGGTTCGCCTTCTCAACAAGGAGACGGGCGAAGTCAAGGAACAGGAAGTGTTCATGGGCGACTTCCCGCTTATGACGGAGACCGGTACCTTCATCATCAACGGCGCAGAGCGCGTCATCGTCAGCCAATTGGTGCGTTCGCCTAGCGTCTACTACAGCACCAAGATCGACAAGAACGGCAAGAAGACGTATACCGCGACGGTCATTCCGAACCGCGGCGCTTGGCTCGAGCTCGAGACGGACGCCAAGGACATCATCTACGTACGTATCGACCGCACGCGCAAGATTCCGGTAACCGTGCTGCTTCGCGCACTCGGATTCGGCATGGACGCCGAGATTCTGGACTTGCTCGGTCAGGACGAGTTCATCCGCAATACGCTCGAGAAGGACAACACCGACTCCACCGAGAAGGCGTTGATCGAGATCTACGAGCGCCTGCGTCCGGGCGAACCCCCGACGCTGGAAAATGCGCGCAGCCTGCTTATCGCCCGCTTCTTCGATCCGAAGCGCTACGATCTGGCTAACGTCGGCCGCTACAAGATCAACAAGAAGCTTCATATTAAAAACCGTCTGTTCAACCAGCGTCTCGCGGAGACGCTCGTCGATCCGTCGACCGGCGAGATTATCGCCGAATCGGGACAGGTCATCGATCGCCGTCTGCTCGACCAGATCCTCCCGATGCTAGAGAAGAACGTCGGCTTCAAGAACTACCGCGTAACGGGCGTCAACGAAGCTGAAGACATCCCGCTGCAGAGCATTCTCGTACACTCGCCGGTCGAGGAAGGCAAGGTCGTCAAGATCATTTCCAACGGCATCATCGACAAGTCGGTGAAGCACATCACGCCGGCGGACATCATTTCGTCCATTAACTACTTCATCGATCTGCTGCACGGCATCGGCAGCACCGACGATATCGACCACTTGGGCAACCGTCGTCTGCGTTCGGTCGGCGAACTGCTGCAGAACCAGTTCCGCATCGGCTTGTCCCGGATGGAGCGCGTCGTGCGCGAGCGGATGTCGATCCAGGACCAGAACGCGATCACGCCGCAGGCGCTGATCAACATTCGTCCGGTCATCGCGGCGATCAAAGAGTTCTTCGGCTCGTCCCAGCTGTCGCAGTTTATGGACCAGACGAACCCGCTTGCAGAGCTGACGCACAAGCGCCGTCTGTCCGCGCTCGGCCCGGGCGGTCTGACGCGGGAACGCGCGGGCTTCGAAGTGCGCGACGTTCATCCGTCCCACTACGGCCGCATGTGTCCGATCGAGACGCCCGAAGGTCCGAACATCGGTCTGATCAACTCGCTGTCCACGTTCGCGCGGATCAACGAGTACGGCTTCATCGAGGCTCCGTACCGCAAGGTCGATCACAGCACGGGCATCGTTACCGAAGAGATCGTCTATATGACGGCCGACGAAGAGGACAACTACATCATCGCCCAAGCGAACGCCCAGCTCACCGAAGAGGGCAAGTTCGCCGACGATATGGTCATCGTTCGTTACAACAAGCAGGCGGACAACATCCTGACGATGCCGAGCGATCGGGTCGACTACATGGACGTTTCGCCGAAGCAAGTCGTATCCGTCGCGACCGCGATGATTCCGTTCCTCGAGAACGATGACTCCAACCGCGCGCTGATGGGTTCGAACATGCAGCGTCAAGCGGTGCCGCTGCTCGTGCCGGATTCGCCGTACGTCGGCACGGGCATGGAGCACAAGGCTGCCAAGGACTCGGGCGTATGCATCGTCTCCAAGCACGACGGCGTCATCGAGCGCGTCACGGCCAACGAGATCTGGCTGCGCCGCATCGAGCTGCTCGACGGCAAGGAAGTCAAGGGCGACGTCATCAAGTTCAAGCTGCAGAAGTTCATGCGTTCGAACCAAGGCACTTGCATCAACCAGCGCCCGATCTGCCGCAAGGGCGACATCGTCAAGAAGGGCGACATCCTTGCCGACGGTCCGTCCACGGATACCGGCGAATTGGCGCTCGGACGCAACGTCGTCGTCGCGTTCATGACGTGGGAAGGCTACAACTACGAGGATGCGATCCTGCTCTCCGAGAAGCTCGTGAGAGAAGACGTCTACACCTCGATTCATATTGAGGAATACGAGTCCGAAGCGCGCGATACGAAGCTCGGGCCGGAAGAGATCACGCGCGACATCCCGAACGTCGGCGAAGACGCGCTACGCAATCTCGACGAGCGCGGCATCATCCGCGTCGGCGCCGAGATCAGCGCGGGCGACATCCTCGTCGGCAAGGTCACGCCGAAGGGCGTCACCGAGCTGACCGCGGAAGAGCGACTCCTGCACGCAATCTTCGGCGAGAAGGCGCGCGAAGTGCGCGACACTTCGCTCCGCGTACCGCATGGTACCGACGGCATCGTCGTCGACGTCAAAGTGTTCACGCGGGAAAACGGCGACGAGTTGCCGCCGGGCGTCAACCAGCTGGTGCGCGCTTATATCGCGCAAAAGCGGAAGATCTCCGAAGGCGACAAAATGGCCGGACGCCATGGCAACAAGGGCGTTATCGCGCGCATCCTGCCTGAGGAAGACATGCCGTTCCTGCCGGACGGCACGCCGGTTCAGGTCGTTCTGAACCCGCTGGGCGTACCATCGCGGATGAACATCGGCCAAGTGCTCGAGGTTCACCTCGGCATGGCTTGCCGTTACCTTGGCATTCGCGCCGCGACGCCGGTATTCGACGGCGCGCGCGAGCACGACGTGTTCGACACGATGGAAGAAGCCGGCATGCAGCGCAACGGCAAGACGAAGCTGTACGACGGCCGCACGGGCGAACCGTTCGAGCGCGAAGTCACCGTCGGCGTTCTGTACATGATCAAGCTCGCGCACATGGTCGACGACAAGATCCATGCGCGCTCCACGGGCCCGTACTCGCTCGTCACGCAGCAGCCGTTGGGCGGTAAAGCCCAATTCGGCGGCCAGCGCTTCGGGGAAATGGAAGTTTGGGCGCTCGAAGCTTACGGCGCCGCTTATACGCTCCAAGAAATTCTGACCGTGAAGTCCGACGACGTCGTCGGCCGCGTGAAGACGTACGAATCGATCGTCAAGGGCGAGAATGTCCCTGAGCCGGGCGTGCCGGAATCGTTCAAGGTCTTGATCAAGGAGCTTCAGAGCCTTGGCATGGACGTGAAGATTCTGTCGGGCGACGAGCAGGAGATCGAGATGAAAGAGATCGACGACGAGGACGATACGACCGGCGACAAGCTGAACTTGAACCTGGAAGGCTCCGAAGTCAGCGCCGAGTAAGATCGTCGTGCACCCGACCGGAACGCGCGCTGGGCGCGCGGCTTCCGGCCGGCGCATCGCCGACGTGGATACTTGAATATCATCACGACCGTTCGTCAATCGCAACGTAATCCGAGCCACGATGAAGGAGGGCTTGCTCCTTGTTAGACGTTAACAATTTTGAGTTTATGAAGATCGGGCTGGCTTCCCCGGACAAGATCCGTTCTTGGTCCAGAGGCGAAGTCAAGAAGCCCGAGACGATTAACTACCGTACCTTGAAGCCGGAGAAGGAAGGCCTGTTCTGCGAAAAGATTTTCGGGCCGACCAAGGACTGGGAATGCCACTGCGGCAAGTACAAGCGCGTCCGTTACAAGGGCGTCGTGTGCGACCGCTGCGGCGTCGAAGTCACCCGCGCCAAGGTCCGCCGCGAGCGCATGGGCCATATCGAGCTCGCCGCTCCGGTTTCGCATATCTGGTACTTCAAAGGCATCCCGAGCCGCATGGGTCTCGCCCTCGACATGTCGCCGCGTTCGCTCGAAGAGATCATCTACTTCGCGTCGTACGTCGTGACGGATCCGGGAGACACGCCGCTTGAAAAGAAGCAGCTCCTGTCCGAGAAGGAATACCGCAGCTACCGCGAGAAGTACGGCTACGCGTTCAGCGCCGGCATGGGCGCCGAAGCGGTGAAGAAGCTGCTGCAAGACATCGATCTCGACCGCGAACTCGACATGCTGAAGGAAGAGCTTCGCACGGCTCAAGGCCAGCGCCGCAACCGCGCGATCAAGCGCCTTGAAGTCATCGAGTCGTTCCGCAATTCCGGCAACCTGCCGGATTGGATGATCCTCGACGTGCTGCCGGTCATCCCGCCGGAGCTTCGTCCGATGGTACAGCTCGACGGCGGCCGCTTCGCGACCTCCGACCTCAACGACCTGTACCGCCGCGTCATCAACCGGAACAACCGTCTGAAGCGTCTGCTCGACCTGGGCGCGCCGGACATCATCGTCCAGAACGAAAAGCGGATGCTCCAGGAAGCCGTCGACGCCCTGATCGACAACGGCCGCCGCGGCCGTCCGGTTACGGGTCCCGGCAACCGTCCGCTCAAGTCCCTCAGCCATATGCTGAAGGGCAAGCAAGGCCGCTTCCGTCAGAACTTGCTCGGCAAGCGCGTCGACTACTCGGGCCGTTCGGTTATCGTCGTAGGTCCGAGCCTTAAGATGTTCCAATGCGGTCTGCCGAAGGAAATGGCGCTCGAGCTGTTCAAGCCGTTCGTCATGAAGGAGCTCGTGCTCAAGGGCCAGGCGCACAACATCAAGAGCGCGAAGCGCAAAGTCGAACGCGTCAGCCCGGAAGTCTGGGACGTGCTCGAAGAAGTCATCAAGGAGCACCCGGTTCTGCTGAACCGTGCGCCTACGCTTCACCGACTCGGCATCCAGGCATTCGAACCGATCCTGGTCGAAGGCCGCGCGATCAAGCTGCACCCGCTCGTCTGTACGGCTTACAACGCCGACTTCGACGGCGACCAGATGGCCGTGCACGTACCGCTGTCTGCCGAAGCTCAAGCCGAAGCTCGCTTGCTGATGCTGGCGTCCGGCAACATCCTGAACCCGAAGGACGGCAAGCCTGTCGTCACGCCTTCGCAGGATATGGTTCTCGGCTGCTACTACCTGACGATGGACAACAAGGACGCGCACGGCGCAGGCATGCGCATCTCCGAAGTGAACGAAGCCGTGTCCGCGTACCAACGCGGCGCAGCGGACCTTCATGCGCGCGTCGTTATTCCGGTCAAGGCATTGAACAAGAAGACGTTTAACGAGAAGCAGCAAGGCGCTCTGCTCGTGACGACGATCGGCAAGATCATTTTCAACGAGATTTTCCCGGATACGTTCCCGTACATCAACGAGGCGACCAAGGACAATCTGTTGAAGGGCACGCCGGAGAAGTACTTCATTTATGACAAGGGCGCGGATCTCGATCAGATCATGCAGGATATCCCGACGCCTGGCGCAGTAGGCAAAGAATATCTTGGCCATATCATCGGCGAGTGCTTCCGCATCTACCATACGATGAAGACGTCGATCATTCTCGACGACATCAAGCAGCTCGGCTTTACCTACTCGACTCGCGCCGGCATCACGGTTGCCGTATCCGACGTTACGGTACCTGTCGAGAAGGTCGAGATCCTGAAGAAGTCCGACGAAGCCGTCAAGACGATCACGACGCAGTATCGCCGCGGCCTGATCACGGACAGCGAACGCTACGACCGCGTCATCGACATCTGGTCGAAGACGAAGGACGAGATCACGGAAGTGCTCATGAAGTCGATGGATCGCTACAACTCCATCATGCTCATGGTCGACTCCAAGGCGCGGGGCAACAAATCGCAGATCACCCAGCTGGGCGGTATGCGGGGTCTGATGGCGACGCCGTCGGGCCGGATCTTCGAGCTCCCGATCAAGTCGAACTTCCGCGAAGGCCTGACGGTCCTCGAGTACTTCATCTCGACGCACGGCGCGCGTAAAGGTCTGGCCGATACGGCGCTTCGTACCGCCGACTCGGGCTACCTGACCCGCCGTCTCGTCGACGTCGCGCAGGACGTCATCGTCCGCGAAGAAGATTGCGGCACGGACAAGGGCATCATCGTCAGCCGCATCGAGGACGGCAAGGAAGTCATCGAGGAACTGTTCGACCGGATCGAAGGACGCTATGCGTTCGAGACGATCCGTCATCCGGAGACCGGCGAGATCATCGTCGGCCGCAACGATCTGATCGATACGCCGAAGGCGGAAGAACTGATCCGCGCCGGCGTGCAGAAGCTGCAGATCCGCTCCGTGCTGAGCTGCCGAGCGCGCCACGGCGTGTGCAAGATGTGCTATGGCCGCAACCTGGCTACGGGCAAGAAGGTCGAGATCGGCGAAGCGGTCGGCATCATCGCCGCCCAATCGATCGGCGAGCCGGGCACCCAGCTGACGATGCGTACATTCCACACCGGCGGCGTTGCCGGAGACGATATCACCCAGGGTCTTCCGCGTATCCAGGAGCTTTTCGAAGCCCGGAACCCGAAGGGCCAGGCGGTCATCTCCGAGATCGACGGCGTCGTCAAGGAAATTCGCGAGACCAAGGATCGCCGCGAGATCGAAGTGCAAGGGGATGCCGAGACCAAGGTATATCCCGTCACCTACGGCTCCCGTATCCGCGTCTACGAAGGTCTTCACATCGAAGCCGGCGACGAGCTCACCGACGGTTCGATCGATCCGAAGGAAATGCTCCGGATCAAGGGCGTACGCGGCGTGCAGAACTACATTCTGCAAGAAGTACAACGCGTATACCGGAACCAAGGCGTTGAAATCAACGACAAGCACGTCGAAGTCATGATCAAGCAAATGCTTCGCAAAATCCGGATCGTCGATCCGGGCGACACGACGCTGCTGCCTGGCTCCTTCGTCGACGTGCACGAATACGAAGCCGCGAACCGCGAAGCGATCTTCGCAGGCAACGAGCCTGCGGTCGCGCGTCCGGTCCTGCTCGGCATCACGAAGGCGTCGCTCGAGACCGACTCGTTCCTCTCGGCCGCGTCCTTCCAAGAGACGACCCGCGTCCTTACCGACGCAGCCATCAAGGGCAAGGTCGACCGCCTGCTCGGCCTGAAGGAGAATGTCATTATCGGCAAGCTCATTCCGGCGGGTACGGGGATGTCGCGCTACCGCAACATCCGCGTCGTCGATCCGACCGAAGAAGGTTACGAGGACGAAGCCGAGCTGGAGCCGGTATCGGCGGAGTAATGTACCTCCGATCGGCCGAACGCTTCATTTAAGCCATGGATTGCCAACTGCCGGGCACGCTGCCCGGCAGTTTTTCTATTTTGAGCAGGCATTCGGTATTTTCCCTCGCAGCAGGCCGATCCAATGCCCCGGTGTTTACGAAAACCGAATAAAACGGGTAAACTCTAGAAAAGCCCTGCGTTGGAAGAAGTGAAGCCGACTAAGCCGGCGTTTTGCAGGCGGGGACTAAGGGGGCCGATGGTGCCATGAAAAATCCGAAGGCAGCCGCGGTGCTGCTCGTTAGCCAGCTCATTTTTGTTCTGCTTGTCATTCCCTGGCTGATCGTCGCTTTAACGTCCTTTATGATCTTCGATTCCCCGGACTCCGTTATGGCCGCTTGGCCGATCGCGATCATCGTCTTCGTCTGGGCTTATCCGATCGCTTTGATCGTCAGCATTGCCGTAAGTTGGGTGCTCTATCACAAACGCAAGTTCAAAGGAGCGCTGTGGTGGGGCTTCGTCCCGGTGATTTGGGTGCTGGTCGCCGTCTACGTCACCTTTTTTCTCGACGCTTTCTAAACGCCGCAAGAGATTGTGCGTCGCTCGTTTCGCTTTATCGTCCTTTAAGACCTGTCCGCTCCTTGTTTATGAAGCGAGAGGACGGGCTTTTTGGCGTGCAAACCGCTTGTCCACATGTGGATAGCGCTAGTTCGTGCGAATTGTCCACGGGGGGATAGCGAGTTGCCGCGCTATTCGCCTGTGAATAAGTGAGAATAGCATGAAATAACGCCATTATTTCCCCAAACTGCCCACAAGCTCGGGATAAACTCGCCTCGATTGTGAATAATCGCATTGTGAAACGGACTTTAATTTTAATAGTATTAATATAAATGTCCGTTAAAGAACGGGAGTGAAGGGCCATGAATCCGGACGTCATCCTCCGTCTCGTGCAGGCGAGCAAGCAGTATAAAGGTAAAACGGTGCTGAACCGCATTTCCTTGGAGATGAGCAGGGGAGAGACGGTGGCGGTTACCGGGCCGAACGGCTCTGGCAAAAGCACGTTGCTTAAAATGATGGCGGGGCTCTCCGCGCTCTCGTCCGGCAAGCGAGAAACGATCGGATCGGGCGAAGGCGGCAGCCTCGTCATCGGTTATGCGCCCGACCATCTACCAAAGCTCAAATTCACGGCTCGCGAATATTTGAACCATATGGGCGCCCTTCGAGGGCTGGAGGCTGCGACGCGGACGAGGAGAATCGAGGAGCTGCTCCAACTGGTCGACCTGCGGGACAGGACGGGGCAGCAGATGAGGTTTTTCTCGAAGGGCATGCTGCAAAAAGTGAATCTCGTGCAAGCGCTGCTGGGCGATCCCGAGCTGCTCTTGTTGGACGAGCCGATCGGCGGTCTGGACGAAGAAGCGCAAGGCGCGCTTGCTTCGATGCTGCTGAGCTTGAAGCAGAAAGGGACGGCCATCGTCGCGGCGAGCCACGAGAAAGCGATGATCGGCCCATGGGCGGAGCGCGTCGTGACGATCTCGGAAGGACGGATCCAATCGATCGCGGCGACGGCTGACGCGATGGTTGGGAAGCGCTGGCGCCGAATCGTCTGCCAATGGCCGGAGGGACGAGGCGAGGTCGCGAAGGCGTTCGCAAGTTGGCCGGGGATAATGCAATACCGGAAGGAACGACGGCATGCCGTTTACTGGATCGAGCCTGCGAGCAGCGATGCGCTGCTGAGGGAACTGTTGGAGGCCGGAGCCTCCGTCGATTCGGTCACGATAGGTTCGGGGAGGATGGTGTAAAGCGTGCTGCCGTTGACTCGATATCATTTATCCTACTATACGAGATCTTACCGATACTTAGCCCCGTTGATCGCATACGTCGGCTTCCTGTTGTTCGTCTACACGATATCGCCGAATCCGGTCATGGAGAGCTATGCGTTCTCATCCGTCTGGTTGTACGTCGTATCGACATGGATCGTCTGGGGCTTTGCCGACCTGGAACCGGAAACGCAGCAATCAGTGACCGCCCTTCAGGCGGGCAGCGCCGTCGCCTATCATCTATCCAAGCTGCTGCTGATGGCTGCCGTGGGCATGCTGCTCGCCTCGTTTGCCGTCTTGTACCCGGCGCTCGCGGGGAAGCTGGAGCGATGGCCTGCCCCGGAAGAATGGCTAGCGGCTGCCTGCTTCCATATCGCTATGTTTCTGTTAGGCATGGGAATCGCGCTCTGGTTCACTGACCGCGGATTCGGCAGGACCGCGGCTTCGCTCCCGGCTTTGATCGGCGTCCTCGTGTTGTCGCTTGCTTCAGCCAAGGCAGTCGCACCGCTCCCCGACCGCATAGCGTTCATACGCTGGCTGCTGCCGCCAGCCGGCATATTGTCGGAGGTGCTGACCCGGTTAGGGCACGACAAGGCGTGGTTGACGATACGCGCATTTATGTATGCGCTTGCTTATGCGGTGCTGTTGTGCGGAAGCTTTGTCGCTCGGGCGGCGCGTAAAAGATTTTAGCCATAGGGACAGAATTCGAGCCTATTTTCATTGACAAAATAAGCGTAAACCCCTAAAGTAATGATAAACGTTATCAATGATAATGATTATCATTAATAGTTAGGGGTAGAAAAATGAAAAGACAGGCAAACGCTCGTTTAAACGGTACTAAGCTTGGCAGAGGTCTACTCATGTTCGCGTTGTTCATGGTCGCCGCGTTCGCGCTGGCCGCATGCGGCAACAACAATAAGGGAGGCAACGCTTCCCCTGCCGCGAGCAGCTCCGCAGCAGCGACGGCTAGCGCGTCGGAGAGCGCATCCGCGAGCTCTTCCGCAAACTCTTCTGCAGTGGCTCAGACCGGTACGGTTACGTACCAGTCCGAGGCCGGCCCGATCGAAGTGCCCGCCAATCCGCAGCGCGTCGTCGTCCTGTCCGGCTATACGGGCGATGTGCTCCAGCTGGGCGTGCCGCTGGTGGGCGTCGATTCGTGGTCGATGAACAATCCGCGTTTCGCAGAGAAGCTGCAAGGCGTGACCGAAGTGTCCGACGAAGACGTGGAAAAAATCATCGAGCTGTCTCCTGATCTTATCATTGGATCCTCCGACAGCAAAAATCAGGATAAGCTGAAGCAGATCGCGCCGCTCGTCACCTATACGTACAACAAGGTCGACTACCTGACGCAGCATCTGGAGATCGGCAAGGCGCTGAACAAGGAGAAGGAAGCGCAAGCCTGGATCGACGATTTCAAGAAACGGGCGGCAGAAGCAGGCGAGCAAATCAAGGCGAAGATCGGAGCCGACGCTACCGTCTCGGTCATCGAAGCGTACGACAAGGAAGTATACACGTTCGGCGACGCATGGGGACGGGGAACCGAAATTTTGTTCCAGCTGATGGGCCTCAACATGCAGCCAAAGGTCAAGGAAGCGACTGCAAAAGACGGCTACTTCACCCTCTCGGCGGAGGTGCTGCCCGATTACGCCGGCGATTACGTCATTCTCAGCAAGGACCCGGGAGCCGACACTTCCTTCCAACAGACCGCTACATACAAAAATATTCCGGCGGTAAAAAACAATCGCGTGTACGAAGTCGATTCGCGGACGTTCTACTTTAACGACGCCATGACGCTGGAATGGCAGCTGGAATTCTTTAAGGATAAGTTCCTCGCTAACTAACGATCCCCGTTTACAACGGGAATTTCGCGAACCCGCGAAGTTCCCTTTCCTATTTTTATATAGAAAGCGGAGCGGCTGATGAATTCGAATAAGAAAATGAATTTCACCCTGGCCATCGTCGTGGGGCTGATCGCGCTCGCGTGCATGTTCACGATCTCGATGGTATTCGGGGCCAAAGATACGACGCTTCGCGACGTATGGCTCGCGCTGACGACCCATGCCGTAGGCGACCAGCTCACCGTGCTGCGCGAGCTTCGCCTTCCTCGCGAGACGGCCGGCATGATCGTCGGCGCCGCGCTCGGCGTCGCCGGCGCCGTCATGCAAGGGCTCACGCGCAACCCGCTTGCCGATCCCGGATTGATCGGCTTGTCCTCGGGCGCTAATGCGGCGCTGGCGTTCACGATGGCGATGATGCCTGCCGTCGGCTACTTCGGCACGATGGTCGCATGCTTCATCGGAGCGGCGGTCGGCGCTTGCCTGGTGCTAGGCATCGGCGCCTCCCGCAGGGGAGGGATGTCTCCGATCCGGATGGTGCTCGCGGGTTCGGCCGTGTCCTTGTTTTTGTATGCCGTAGCGGAAGGCATCGGCCTTGCTTTTAAAATTTCCAAAAGCGTATCGATGTGGACGGCAGGCGGTCTCATCGGCACGACCTGGGGGCAAGTGCAGACGATTTCGCCTTTTATCGCGATTGGCATTATCGCGGCGATCGTGCTCGGCAAGGCGCTGACCTTGCTCAGCGCCAACGAAGAGGCTGCCATCGGTTTAGGGCTGCGCACCGCGCAGATCAAGTTCGTTCTGTACGCAGCGGTCATTGTGTTGACGGGCGCCTCCGTCGCGCTTATCGGCAACATGGCGTTCGTCGGCCTGATGATTCCGCATATCGTTAGGATGGTTGTCGGAACGGATTACCGCAAGGTCGTTCCGATGTCGGCGATCATCGGCTCCATTTTTATACTGGCCGCAGATACGATTTCGCGTACGGCGATCGGTGATCATGAGCTGCCTATGGCATCGGTCATCGCGATCATAGGGCTGCCGTTCTTCCTGTTTATCGTGCGCAAAGGAGTGAAAACCACCCCATGACCGACGCCCGTTCGATTCGCAAGCAGCGACTCCTGCTCGTGGCGCTGGCCGCGCTCATCCTATTGACCGTCATCATAAGCTTGGGTTTGGGCTCGTCTTCCGTTTCTTACGGACGAATCCTGCCCACCTTGCTCGGACACGGGGAGTTCAAGGAAAAGTTCGTCCTGTTCGATCTCCGTCTGCCCCGCATATGCATCGTACTGGCGGCAGGCATGTCGCTGGCCCTGTCGGGCGCCATCCTGCAGGGAGTCACGAACAACGATCTGGCCGACCCCGGAATCCTGGGCATCAACTCGGGGGCGGGACTCGGCGTAGCGATTAGCTTCTTGCTCATTCCTGCCGAGCCGGGCGCTTTCGTCTACGTTATCCCGGTATCCGCTTTTATCGGGGCGCTTTTTACGGCCGTACTCCTGTATGCTTTTTCCTACAGCCGTGAATCCGGGCTTCATCCCATGCGGCTCGTCTTAACGGGCATCGGCTTTTCGCTCGCCTTCGCAGGGCTGATGGTATTCATAACGTCCGCAGTCGATATTTACAAGGTCGACTTTATCTCGCGTTGGCTGGCCGGCAATGTATGGGGGACGGATTGGTCCTTCCTGTGGGCGCAGCTGCCATGGCTTCTCGTGATTCTGCCGTATGCGCTGTACAAATCAGACGCGTTGAACCTGCTCTCGTTGAATGACGCGACCGCCGTCGGCAGCGGCGTCCGGATTTCTCGCGATCGCGGCCTTCTGCTTCTCGCGGCGGTGGCGCTCGCGGCGTCCGCCGTCGCCGTCACGGGCGGCATCGCGTTCGTCGGCTTGATGGCGCCGCATATCGCGAAGTCGCTGGTCGGCCCCAGGTTCCAACGCTTCGTGCCGGTATCGGTGCTCATCGGCGGCTTTCTGCTTCTGTTGGCCGACACGATCGGACGGAACGTAGCGGATCCTGAAGGGATCGCTGCGGGCATCGTCGTTTCATTTATCGGCGCGCCGTATTTCGTCTATCTTCTTTTAAAGAAAGCTTGAAAATGCGCATCCCGTCGATATAGACGGGATGTTTCTATAGTAGAGGAAAAGAACCTGGCGAACGGGAGCAGCTTGAATAAAAGCGGAAGACAATGGTTTCTTGACACTGCCTATTCGAGGTGTTAAGATAGCCTATGTGTGTGCCCGACGTGGTGGATTTTGATCGTTCCGTAGGAGTTGTTATGATGGACTTGATGGCTCATCATCTTGCGAACAACGTCAAAGTCGGCACCAAGCAGACGACCAAGATGGTAGAACAAGGCAAGGCCATCGGCGTCTATGTCGCGCAAGATGCAGATTCGCGCCTGATCGGCCGCATCGCGCAGTTATGCCAGCAGCGTGGCGTTCCCTTAACCGAGGTGAGCACCATGCGCGAGCTCGGCAGACAGTGCGGGATCGATGTCGGCACGGCGATGGCCGTGGTAGTAGAGAGAGCATGAACCGGGACCTTACCGCACTTCTCGTATGGGGAGTACAGCGGACGGACCCTTTCGTTTATCTCAAAATGAACCGCCTGGATCTGTGGGCTTCGCGCCGCGGGAACCGGTAGCCGTTAGTTTTATGCAAGGCAATCATGGGAAGGGGGTGGCAACATGCCAACAATTAACCAGCTCGTTCGCAAAGGTCGCGAGCCTAAGGTGGTCAAGTCCAAGTCTCCTGCACTGCAAAAGGGATTCAACGCCCTGAAGCGCATCGAGACCGACCTGAGCGCTCCTCAAAAGCGCGGCGTATGCACGCGCGTAGGCACGATGACGCCGAAAAAACCGAACTCCGCACTTCGAAAGTACGCGCGTGTACGTCTGACGAACCGCGTAGAAGTCACGGCTTACATTCCGGGTATCGGTCACAACCTGCAAGAGCACAGCGTCGTTCTGATTCGCGGCGGCCGGGTCAAGGACCTTCCGGGCGTACGTTATCACATCGTTCGCGGCGCGCTCGATACCGCAGGCGTCAACAACCGCAAGCAAGCTCGTTCCAAGTACGGTACGAAGCGCGCTAAGGTGAAGAAGTAAGATAATTCTGCCGGAACATTTCGGCTTTATCATTGATAAGGGAAAGGAGGAACTCAAATGCCACGTAAAGGACCAGTACCGAAGCGGGACGTGCTCCCGGATCCGGTCTACAACAGCAAGCTCGTCACTCGCCTCGTCAACCGCATCATGATCGACGGCAAGAAGGGCGTAGCCCAGCAGCTGCTTTACAATGCGTTCACGCTGATTCAAGAGCGTTCCGGCAAGGATCCGATGGAAGTTTTCGAAGCTGCCATCAAGAACATCATGCCCGTGCTCGAAGTCAAGGCTCGCCGCGTAGGCGGCGCCAACTACCAAGTTCCGATCGAAGTTAAGCCGGAGCGTCGCACGTCCCTTGGACTGCGCTGGCTCGTTAACTACTCCCGCAACCGCGGCGAGAAGACGATGGAAGAGCGTCTGGCGGCCGAGATTCTCGACGCTTCGAACAACACCGGCGCTGCCGTCAAGAAGCGCGAAGACACGCACAAAATGGCTGAAGCCAACAAAGCGTACGCCCACTACCGCTGGTAATCCCGCGGACACTAGGGAACGAAAGGAGACAATTGCATGGCTAGAGAGTTCTCCTTGCAAAATACGCGCAACATCGGCATCATGGCGCATATTGATGCAGGCAAGACGACTACGACCGAGCGAATCCTGTTCTATACCGGCCGTGTCCACAAGATCGGCGAAGTGCACGAAGGCGCCGCTACGATGGACTGGATGGAGCAAGAGCAAGAGCGCGGCATCACGATCACGTCTGCCGCGACGACCGCTCAATGGAAAGGTCACCGCATCAATATTATCGACACACCGGGACACGTTGACTTTACGGTCGAGGTCGAGCGCTCGCTGCGCGTATTGGACGGGGCTGTCGGCGTATTTAGCGCCAAAGAAGGCGTAGAACCTCAATCCGAAACGGTATGGCGTCAAGCCGACCGTTACGGCGTTCCGCGTATTGCTTACGTCAACAAGATGGACATCATCGGCGCAGACTTCTTGAACGTTGTCCGCGACATGCGCTTGCGTCTGCAAGCCAATGCTGTTGCCATCCAGCTTCCGATCGGTGCGGAGAACGGATTCGTAGGCATGATCGACTTGATCGAACGAGTCGCTTATGTATACGAGGACGATCTCGGTAAAGATCCGAAGACCGTTGAGATTCCGGCCGACTTGGCCGACCAAGCCGAAGAGCTCCGTCTTGAGCTCGTCGAGAAGGTTGCCGAGCTTGACGACGATCTCATGGCGAAGTATCTTGAAGGGGAAGAACTGTCGGTCGCTGAGATCAAGGCAGCTCTTCGCAAGGGCGTCGTGGAAGTTCGCATCTTCCCGGTCGTCTGCGGTTCTTCCTACCGCAATAAGGGCGTTCAGCCGATGCTGGATGCTGTCGTCGACTTCCTCCCGGCTCCGATCGATGTCCCTGCTATCAAGGGCACGACCGAAGACGGCGAAGAGACGGTTCGTCATTCTTCCGACTCGGAGCCGTTCTCGGCGCTGGCGTTTAAGATCATGACCGACCCGTTTGTCGGCAAGCTGACGTTCTTCCGCGTATACTCCGGCGTTCTGAACTCCGGTTCGTACGTCATCAATGCGACGAAGAACAAGCGCGAACGTATCGGCCGTATTCTGCAGATGCACGCGAACAGCCGTCAAGAAATCAGCATCGTCTACTCCGGCGACATCGCCGCGGCAGTCGGCCTGAAGGACACGACGACTGGCGATACGCTGTGCGACGAGAAGAATCCGGTTATCCTCGAATCGATGAACTTCCCTGAGCCGGTTATCCAGCTTGCGGTTGAGCCTAAGACCAAGGCTGACCAAGACAAGATGGGTATCGCGCTTCAGAAGCTCTCCGAAGAGGATCCGACATTCCGTGCGCATACGGACGAAGAGACTGGCCAGACGATCATCGCCGGCATGGGCGAACTTCACCTGGAAATTCTCGTTGACCGCATGCTTCGCGAATTCAAGGTCGAGACGAACGTGGGCAAGCCGCAAGTTGCTTACCGCGAGACGTTCAAGACTGCAGCGAAGGTCGAAGGCAAGTTCGTTCGCCAATCCGGCGGACGCGGCCAATACGGCCATTGCTGGGTCGAGTTCGAACCGCTTGAAGCAGGCTCCGGGTTCGTGTTCGAGAACAAGGTTGTCGGCGGCGTAGTACCTCGCGAATACATCGCGCCGGTACAAGCCGGTATCGAAGAGTCGATGAAGAACGGCGTACTCGCCGGCTTCCCGCTCGTCGATATCAAAGCGACGATCTTCGACGGATCGTACCACGACGTCGACTCGAACGAAATGGCGTTCAAGATCGCCGGCTCGATGGCGCTTAAAGCTGCCAAGGATAAGTGTAACCCGATCCTGCTCGAGCCGATCATGAAGGTCGAAGTAACCGTTCCGGAAGAGTATATGGGCGATGTCATGGGCATGCTCAGCTCCCGCCGCGGACGCATCGAAGGCAGCGACACCCGTCACGGTGCGCTCATCGTGCGCGCCAAGGTGCCGCTGGCTGAGATGTTCGGCTACTCGACCGTTCTTCGTTCCGGTACGCAGGGCCGTGGCGTATTCTCCATGGAACTGTCGCACTACGAAGAAGTGCCGAAGTCGATCTCCGAAGAGATCGTCTCCAAGAGCAAAGGCGCTTAATTAAACGGGCATTCGGACGAGCTGTGGGACCTGAGGTCTCCGGCTTCGTCCTCCCTATAAAATGGCTTTACTAACAAGGAGGAGAAAAGATCCATGGCAAAGGCTAAATTTGAACGTAACAAACCGCACGTTAACATCGGTACGATCGGCCACGTCGACCACGGCAAAACGACGCTGACGGCTGCCATCACGACGGTTCTGTCCAAGAAGTACGGCGGCGCAGCTGTTGCGTTCGACCAAATCGACAAAGCTCCTGAAGAGCGCGAGCGCGGTATCACGATCTCCACGGCTCACGTTGAATACGAAACGCCTAACCGTCACTATGCACACGTTGACTGCCCTGGACACGCCGACTATGTCAAGAACATGATCACCGGCGCTGCTCAAATGGACGGCGCGATCCTGGTTGTATCCGCTGCTGACGGCCCTATGCCGCAAACGCGCGAACACATCCTGCTCTCCAAGCAAGTAGGCGTTCCTTACATCGTCGTATTCCTGAACAAGTGCGACATGGTGGAAGACGAAGAGCTCCTCGAGCTGGTTGAAATGGAAGTTCGCGACCTGCTGAACGAGTACGAGTTCCCGGGCGACGACACGCCGATCATCCGCGGCGCTGCTCGTGAAGCTCTGCAAAATCCTGACGGCCCTTGGGCTGACAAGATCGTTGAGCTGTTCGAACAAGTCGACACCTACATCCCGCAACCAGAGCGCGACACGGCTAAGCCTTTCCTGATGCCTGTCGAGGACGTGTTCACGATCACGGGTCGCGGTACCGTTGCTACGGGCCGTGTTGAGCGTGGTACGATCAAAATCGGCGATGAAGTTGAAATCATCGGTCTGGTTGAAGATTCCCGCAAATCCGTCGTTACCGGCGTTGAAATGTTCCGTAAGTTGCTCGATTCCGCTCAAGCGGGCGACAACGTCGGCGCACTGCTTCGCGGTGTTGACCGTAAGGACATCGAGCGCGGCCAAGTTATCGCTAAGCCGGGTTCGGTTAAGCCGCACACGGAATTCACGGCTCAAATCTACGTCCTGACCAAAGAAGAAGGCGGCCGTCACAAGCCTTTCTTCACGGGCTACCGTCCTCAGTTCTACTTCCGTACAACTGACGTTACGGGTATCATCAACCTGCCGGAAGGCACTGAGATGGTTATGCCTGGCGACAACATCACCGTTACCGTTCAACTGATCGCTCCGATCGCCGTTGAAGAAGGCACTCGCTTCTCCATCCGCGAAGGCGGCCGTACGGTTGGCGCCGGCGCTGTTGCTTCCATCCAAAAGTAATTTCGATTTACTTAAAGAAGACCTTATCGGGCTTAATCGCTCGGTAAGGTCTTATTTTTGTCTTAGTGAATAGGATCTGCATCGGAAACGACAAATTTAGTTTATATTCGACAAGAAATGACATGTATTTCTAGCATTTCTCCCTTATAATAGAAGCAAATCCAAGGGCGAGGTGCATCTATCTGTCTAAACTTCAAGTTCGCAAAAGCCTGGTTTTTACGATTAGTCTTGTTTTGTCCGTTTTATTTATTCTGCTTATCGGGATTATGTCCTGGCTTCAATATAGCGCACAGCGGGATGCGGCATATAGGGAGTTCATGTCCATCGGCGATCGGCTTGCCGCCCAGGCTTCGGCCAATACGAATTTGCTTCGGCCCGTAGCTGACGCCTTTAAAAACGGAGAAGCGCCGGATCCGGAAAGCCAGGCGATTCTGCGCAAACTGTTGGATGCCATGACGGATGGCGACATGATGGTGAATTCATACTACTTCTCCACGTTCTCGAAAGAGGCTGAAGGCGCCACTAACGTCGTGTTGCTTCAAGTGAATCAGGCGCTTGACGGGGCAGGCAATCATGCGGGCGACGACTATGGGCTTTCCGGAGATTTTAAGCGTGCCTATACTGATGCGTTGGTCGGAAAGTCGTCGCTCAGCAAACCCTATACAGATAACGTCGGAAGTTGGATATCCTATCAGGGACCGGTTACGGACGGCGAAGGCGAAGTCGTCGCGATTCTCGGCCTGGATTACGACTACGATAAAGTGCAGGCCCGGATCGACGGCATGCTTGTCAGCACGATATGGATCGGCATCGCAGCCGCGGCGGTCGCGATTCTGCTGCTCGTCCTTTTTGTAAGGTATGCGCTTCGTCCGTTAAAAAGGCTGGCTGCAATCGCGCAAGAGGCGGCAAAGGGAGATTTGACCGTTCAAGTGCCGGTGAATTCGGGAAATGAAATCGGTCAGGCGGCAGCGTCGTTTAACGATATGGTTCGAAGCTTAAGGGAATTGACGGGCAGCATCAAGCGAACGGCGGATGAAGTGTCCGCCGCATCGCGCACGCTGAAGGATACTTCCGCGCAAGCGGCTGTGGCCACCGGAGAGATTACGGAGTCGATTCAAACCGTTGCCTCCGGTGCCGAGACGCAGTTGACGAGCTCGCAGGAATGCCAACGGGCGATGTCCGAGATCGCGATCGGTATCGGACGTATCGCAGAATCGTCGGCTACATTGTCCGAGCTCGCAGGGGGAACGGCCGAGCTGGCGACGGCAGGCGAGCATACGCTTGAGGATACGACGCGTCAGATGCGTCAAATCGAGCAAAACGTGTTCGGTGCCAGCGATACGATGAGCGAGCTGCAAGCTTCAAGCGCGAAGATACAGGAGATCGTCGCCATGATTGCAGAAGTCGCGAACCAGACGAACCTGCTTGCGCTCAATGCTTCGATCGAAGCGGCGCGCGCCGGCGAGCAAGGTAAGGGGTTTGCCGTTGTCGCGCAGGAAATTCGCAAGCTGGCCGAACGCTCTAAGGAGTCTTCCGAAGCGATCGCGACGATTCTCCATGCAGTAGGCGACAAGACGTCCGCAGCGGCGGCGACCTTATCGCGATCGGCGGAAGAGGCGCGCGCGGGCACGGAACTCGCGGCGCGTACGGGAGAGTCGTTCCGCACGATTCTTCAATCGGTCAGGCAAGTATCCGACCAAGTGCAAGATGTATCCGCCGCTTCGCAGCAGATGTCGGCGGGCAGTCAGCAGGTAGCTGCGTCGATTGAAGAACTGGAGCGCGTAGCCAAGCTTTCCTCGGAAGAGTCGCAGCAGGTCGCGGCGGCATCCGAAGAGCAGCTTGCCTCCGTTCAGGAGATCGCAGGCTCTGCCGAGCAACTTAGGTCGCTGGCGGCGGAATTGAACGAAGCGGTCAGCCGTTTCCGCGTTTAACCAAGCGATAGCTAAACTTAGGAAAAGCCGACGCATGTGCGATCGGCTTTTTCTTATTGCTCTATGTCGTTCCTATATATATAGAAGAAACACGGTAAACGACCGCTTGATCTGATGCCAAGAACAGATTGCCGTGATGCGGCTCCTGATTACTTTTCATTTTTGTCTAAAAATTTGTTGCATTGGTCTAGGCGAATCGCTATAATAATAAATGTTGGTCTGCGACCGTGCGATGATGTGAGAGGTTGCCGACACACCCGGCCCCTTTGCCATAGGGTGGCGATAGGGATGATGTCGGGGTATTCTCACGGAGTATGTCCGATTCCAAAATTGGACGAATGAAGGAGGGAATTTTCTATGGCAAAGCAAAAAATCCGTATCCGTTTGAAAGCCTACGACCACCGCATTCTTGATCAATCCGCGGAGAAGATCGTAGAAACGGCAAAGCGCACGGGTGCCGGCGTATCCGGTCCGATCCCGCTGCCGACCGAAAAGCAGATCATCACGATCCTGCGCGCGGTCCACAAATACAAGGATTCGCGTGAGCAGTTCGAAATGCGTACGCACAAGCGCCTGATCGACATCGTCAATCCGACGCCGCAAACGGTCGACGCGTTGATGCGTCTGGACCTGCCGTCCGGCGTTGACATCGAGATCAAGCTGTAATAAGCAAAACGAAGACTTATCCAGATGTGAATAAGATGTAGAAGAGAGGTGTCAACATGCCAGGAATCTTGGGACGTAAGCTCGGTATGACGCAAGTGTTCGCGGCTGACGGAAGCGTCGTGCCGGTCACTGTCATCGAAGCAACGCCAAACGTCGTGCTGCAGAAGAAAACTTCCGACAACGACGGATATGAAGCTGTGCAACTCGGCTTTGCCGATAAGCGCGAAAAGCTCGCAAACAAGCCGGAAACGGGCCATGCAAAGAAGGCCGGTACGGCGCCCAAGCGCTTCATCCGCGAAGTTAGCGGATCTTCGGAACTCGAAGTCGGCGCTGAAGTTAAAGTTGACGTATTTGCCGAAGGGCAATTTGTTGACGTGACGGGTATTTCGAAGGGTAAGGGAACGGCAGGCGCCATCAAACGTTGGGGCTTCCAACGCGGCAAGATGACGCACGGTTCGAAGTACCACCGCGGTAACGGCTCGCTTGCTACGATTCGCGACGCGAACCGCGTACCGAAGGGCAAGAAGATGCACGGCCGTCTCGGCTCCGAGACGATCACGGTTCAAAACCTCGAAGTCGTCAAGATCGACGTTGAACGCAACGTTATCCTGATCAAGGGTTCCGTGCCGGGCGCTCGCAACAGCTACCTCAAACTCCGCTCGTCGGTGAAGAAATAATCCGATTTAACAAGAAAGGAGGACTACCACATGCCTAAAGTATCTGTATACAACGTGAGCGGCAGCGCGGTCGGCGAGATCGAGCTGTCTGACCTGATCTTCGGCGTTAACCCGCACGCAGCGGTCATGCACAGCGCGGTCGTGCTGCAGCAAGCAGCCGTGCGCCAAGGCACTCACAAAACCAAAGGACGCTCCGAAGTACGCGGGGGCGGCCGCAAGCCATGGAAGCAAAAGGGTACAGGCCGCGCTCGTCAGGGCTCGATCCGTTCCCCGCAATGGAAGGGCGGCGGTATCGTTTTCGGACCGACTCCCCGCAGCTACGGCTTCAAGCTTCCTCGCAAGGTTCGCCGTCTGGCGATCAAGTCCGCGCTGTCCAGCAAAGTTATCGCCAGCGACATCATCGTCCTGGATCAACTGAGCCTGGCAACGCCTAAGACGAAGGAATTCCAAGGCATTCTGAACAACCTCAAGGTCGGCCGCAAGGCGCTCGTCGTCACTGCCGATTATGAGAACAATGTGGCCCTGTCCGCACGCAACATTCCTGGCGTCAAGTTCGTCTCCGCCAACGGAATCAACGTGCTCGATGTACTTGTTCATGACAAGCTCATCATCACGAAGGACGCGGTCGCTAAAGTCGAGGAGGTATTCGCGTAATGAAAGACCCTCGCGATATTATCAAGCGCCCCGTCATCACGGAACGCACAAGCGAATTCATCGATCAGCTGAAGTACGTCTTCGAAGTCGATCTTCGTACGAACAAGACGGAAATCAAGCAAGCGATCGAAGCGATCTTCAAGGTGAAGGTCGTCAGCGTCAACACGATGCGCGTACCGCCGAAGCCGCGCCGCTACGGCCGCCACTCCGGCTACACTTCCGAATGGAAGAAGGCCATCGTGCAGCTGTCCGCGGACAGCAAGCCGCTCGAATTTTTCGAAGCATCGGTCTAACATCTTCGTAAAGCAAGGAGGGAAACCAAGTGCCAGTCAAAAAGTTTAATCCGACATCGCCTAGCCGTCGCGAAATGACGATGTCGACGTTCGAGGAAGTCACCACGAACGTACCGGAGAAATCCTTGCTTGCACCGCTGTCGAAGCGCGGCGGCCGTAACCATCAAGGTAAGATTACGGTTCGTCACCAAGGCGGCGGACACAAGCGCAAGTACCGTATCATCGACTTCAAGCGCAACAAGGACGGCGTACCAGGAAAGGTCGCTCAGATCGAGTATGATCCGAACCGTACCTCTTATATCGCCCTGATCCACTATCTGGACGGCGCAAAGAGCTACATCGTCGCTCCTAAAGGCTTGAAGGTCGGCGACCAAATCGTCTCCGGGCCTGACGCCGACATCAAGGTGGGCAACGCCCTTCCGCTGGAGAACATCCCGGTCGGTACGGTTATCCACAACATCGAGCTGAAGCCTGGCAAGGGCGGACAACTGGTTCGCGCTGCAGGTACCGAAGCTCAACTGCTGGGTAAGGAAGAGACTTATGTCACGATCCGCCTGGCTTCCGGCGAGATTCGCCGCATCCTCAAGCAATGCCGCGCTACGATCGGTTCCGTCGGCAACCAAGACCACGAGCTGATCAACATCGGTAAAGCTGGTCGTTCCCGCAACCTCGGCAAGCGCCCGGTTGTCCGTGGTGTCGTCATGAACCCGGTCGATCACCCGCACGGCGGTGGCGAAGGTCGCGCTCCAATCGGCCGCAAGTCTCCTCTGTCCCCATGGGGCAAGCCGACGCTCGGTTACAAGACGCGCAAGAAGAAGAAGGCCTCGAGCCAATATATCGTACGCCGCCGCAAGTAAAGGCGAGTCCATTCCGGGCTGAAGGGAGGATTTACCCATGGGTCGCAGCTTAAAGAAAGGCCCGTTCATCGACGGCTATCTGTTGAAGAAAGTCGAAGTGATGAACGAGTCCAGCAAGAAAGTCGTCATCAAGACGTGGTCGCGTCGTTCGACGATTTTCCCGCAATTCGTAGGTCACACGTTCGCCGTCTACGATGGCCGCAAGCATGTGCCGGTATACGTATCGGAAGACATGGTCGGTCACAAGCTTGGTGAATTCGCGCCTACGCGCACGTACAAAGGCCATACCGCCGACGACAAGAAGACCGGCAAACGATAAATCCTAAGCGCCGGCTTCGTCCGGCGAACGCAACACGGGAGGAGGTACATCGATGGCACAAGAAGCCAAGGCCGTAGCGCGATACATTCGTATCCCGGCCCGCAAAGTCCGTCTGGTCGCAGATCTGATCCGCGGCAAGAAGGTAGGCGACGCAATCGCCATTCTGCGCCACACGCCGCGTTCGGCTTCCCCAATCCTGGAGAAGCTCCTGAACTCCGCAGTGGCTAACGCAGAGCACAACTATCAGCTCGACGTCAACAAGCTGGTTATCAGCGAAGCATTCGTCAACGAAGGTCCGACCCTCAAACGGTTCCAACCCCGTTCGCAGGGCCGCGCGTTCAGCATCTTCAAGCGCTCCAGCCACATCACGCTGGTCGTATCCGAGAAATAAGGAGGGATAACGTGTGGGTCAGAAAGTAAATCCGGTCGGTCTTCGCATCGGCGTCATCCGCGATTGGGAATCCAAGTGGTACGCCGACAAGGACTTCGGCACGCTTCTTATGGAAGATGTCAAAATCCGCGAATTCCTCAAGGCCAAGCTTAAGGACGCATCGGTATCGCGCTTCGAGATCGAACGCGCTGCGAACCGCGTCAACGTAACGATTCATACTGCCAAGCCTGGCATGGTCATCGGCAAGGGCGGTTCCGAAGTAGAAGTGATCCGCGGTCAGCTGACGAAGCTGACGAACGGCAAGAAGGTGCACATCAACATCTCCGAGATCAAGACGCCGGAAATGGATGCCATCCTCGTCGCCGAGAGCATCGCGCAACAACTCGAACGCCGTATCTCGTTCCGCCGCGCCATGAAGCAATCGATGCAGCGCACGCTGCGTATGGGCGCGAAGGGTATCAAGACCCTCGTTAGCGGACGTCTGGGCGGCGCCGAAATCGCACGTACGGAAGGCTACAGCGAAGGAACGGTTCCGCTTCACACGCTGCGCGCCGACATCGACTACGGTACGGCTGAAGCGCACACGACCTACGGTCGCATCGGCGTTAAAGTCTGGATCTACCGCGGCGAAGTCCTTCCAGCCAAGAAGAAGAGAGTAGTAGCTGAGGAAGGAGGCAACTAAGCATGTTGGTCCCTAAACGCGTCAAACACCGCAAGCAGCACCGCGGGAAGATGAAGGGCCGTGCCAAGGGCGGCACGGAAGTGAGCTTCGGCGAATTCGGCTTGCAAGCACTGGAGCCTTCGTGGGTAACGAACCGCCAGATCGAATCTGCGCGTATCGCGATGACCCGTTATATCAAGCGTGGCGGTAAGGTATGGATCAAGATCTTCCCGTCCAAGCCGATCACCCAAAAGCCTCTCGAGGTGCGGATGGGTAGCGGTAAAGGTAACGTCGAGAAGTGGGTTGCCGTTGTTAAGCCGGGCAAGATCTTGTTCGAGCTCGCCGGCGTCCCTGAGGAAATCGCACGCGAAGCGATGCGTCTGGCCGCGCACAAGCTGCCGATCAAGACGAAGTTCGTGAAACGCGAAGAACTGGGTGGTGAAGCAAATGAAGGCCAGTGAATTCCGTAACCTCACTTCGGTTGAAATCGAACAGAAGGTTTCCGGCTTCAAGGAAGAGCTGTTCAACCTTCGTTTCCAACTGGCTACCGGCCAACTGGACAACCCGCACCGCATCAGCGAGCTGCGGAAAGAAATTGCCCGGGCCAAAACCATTTTGCGCGAGCGTGAACTGGGCATCATCAGCTAATTGCTGATTCGATTCCTAGACGCCTCCGGGAAGGAGTATTACCATGAGCGAACGCAACAACCGTAAGGTTCAGATCGGCAAAGTCGTCAGCGACAAGATGGACAAAACGATCGTAGTGGCTGTCGAAACGCACAAGAAGCACAGCCTGTACCATAAGCGGATCAAGTACACGAAGAAATTCAAGGCGCACGACGAGAACAACGAAGCGCAAATCGGCGACACCGTGAAGATCATGGAGACCCGCAAGCTGTCCAAGGACAAGAACTGGCGCCTGGTCGAGATCACCGAGAAAGCCGTTATTCTGTAAGAAACGCCACCTTAGCACCGAAAGGAGGACCTCACGATGATTCAACCGTTTACGAGATTGCGCGTTGCCGACAACTCGGGCGCGAAGGAACTGATGTGCATCCGCGTGCTTGGAGGCACGGGACGTCGCGTCGGTCACATCGGCGATCTGATCGTCGCATCCGTCAAACAAGCAACACCAGGCGGCGTTGTCAAGAAGGGCGATGTCGTTAAATGCGTAATCGTACGCACGAAGCGTTCGGTACGCCGCAAGGACGGTTCCTACATCGCGTTCGACGAGAACGCAGCCGTCATCGTCAAGGAAGACAAGAGCCCGCGCGGTACCCGTATCTTCGGACCAGTCGCCCGCGAGCTTCGCGAACGTGATTTCATGAAAATCATTTCTCTGGCACCGGAAGTGCTGTAATCCGGCCGATGTCCATGGAGAAACACTCAAGGAGGTGTACCCATGCCCCGTTTGAAAAAAGTGCTGGAATCGCACAACAATAAGCTTCACGTCAAAAAAGACGACAACGTCATCGTCATCACCGGCAAGGACAAGGGCAAGAAGGGGCGCGTAATCGCCGCTTACCCGCGTCAAAACCGCGTTCTGATCGAAGGCGTCAACCTGGTGAAGAAGCACACGCGTCCTTCCCAGACCAACCCGCAAGGCGGCATCATCGAGCAGGAAGCGCCGATTCACGTATCCAACGTCATGCACGTGGATCCGAAGAGCGGCAAGCCTACGCGTATCGGCTACAAGGTGCTGGACAACGGCACGAAAGTCCGCGTCGCGAAAAAGTCCGGCCAAGAAATCGACTAATACGATCCCCGAAAGAAAGGAGGTCACTGTGACACATGGCAGCAAGAATGAAAGAACGTTACAACGCTGAAATCGCGCCTGCACTGGTGCAGAAGTTCAGCTACAAATCGGTCATGCAAGTGCCGAAGATCGAGAAGGTCGTCATCAACATGGGCGTCGGCGAAGCGGTCTCGAACTCCAAGGTTCTGGACGCAGCGGTCGAAGATCTGCAAAAGATCGCCGGTCAAAAGCCGGTCATTACCCGTGCGAAGAAGTCTATCGCAGGCTTCCGCCTTCGTGAAAACGCGCCGATCGGCGTAAAGGTCACGCTGCGCGGCGACCGCATGTACTACTTCCTCGACAAGCTGTTCAACATCTCGCTTCCTCGCGTACGTGACTTCCGCGGCATCTCGAGCAAATCGTTCGACGGTCGCGGCAACTACACGCTCGGCTTGAAGGAGCAACTGATCTTCCCCGAGATCGAATACGACAAGATCGATAAGGTCCGCGGGATGGATATCGTCATCGTCACGACGGCGAATACGGACGAAGAAGCGCGCGAACTGCTGACCCAACTGGGCGCACCGTTCGTGAAGTAACTCCGCCGAGCCTGGCTATCAAGCCAAGGTACCCTACGGGAGGTGTGAAAGCAAAGTGGCAAAAACGTCGATGAAAATCAAGCAGCAACGTCCGCCGAAGTTCCAAGTTCGGGCTTACACGCGGTGCGAGCGCTGCGGACGTCCGCACTCCGTGCTGCAAAAGTTTAAAATTTGCCGGATTTGTTTCCGCGAGTTGGCATACAAAGGCCAGATTCCTGGCGTTAAAAAAGCGAGCTGGTAATCAGCCTAGTTCGGGAAGGAGGTTTACCCCATGGTTATGTCTGATCCCATTGCAGATATGCTGACGCGCATTCGCAACGCGAATCTCGTCCGCCACGAATCGGTGGAGCTGCCTGCGTCTACGGTCAAAAAGCAAATTGCTGAGATCCTGAAGCGCGAAGGCTTTATCCGCGACGCCGAATACGTCGAAGACAACAAGCAAGGTTTGATCCGCATCTTCTTGAAGTACGGACCGAACAACGAGCGCGTCATCACGGGCCTGAAGCGTATCAGCAAGCCCGGCCTGCGCGTCTACACGAAGTCGAACGAAGTACCGCGCGTACTCGGCGGCCTCGGCATCGCGATCATCTCGACGTCCAAAGGCATCATCACCGACAAGGAAGCCCGTCAAGGGAAAGCCGGCGGCGAAGTCCTTTGCTACGTCTGGTAATTTAAAGCGACAAGTTAGGAGGTGTACCAATGTCCCGTATCGGACGCAAACCCATCCAGGTGCCAAACGGCGTGAACGTGAACCTGGACAACAACGTCATCACGGTAAAGGGCCCCAAGGGCACGCTGAGCCGCGAACTGCATAAAGACATGAAGCTGGTCGTCGAAGAAGGCGTCATCAACGTCGAACGACCTTCCGACAACAAAGAACACCGCGCCCTGCACGGCACGACGCGCTCCGTCGTCGCCAACATGGTAAGCGGCGTTACCGAAGGCTTCGCTAAAAACCTTGAGCTTGTCGGCGTCGGTTACCGTGCCAGCAAGCAAGGCGAGAAGCTCGTCCTGAACGTCGGCTACTCGCACCCGGTCGAATTCCTGGCAGCAGGCGGCATCGAGTTCGACGTGCCGGCTCAGAACCGTATCACGGTTCGCGGCATCGACAAGGAAGCGGTCGGCGCGATCGCAGCGAAGATCCGCGAAGTCCGTCCGCCGGAGCCATACAAGGGCAAAGGCATCAAGTACGAAGGCGAACGCATTATCCGCAAGGAAGGCAAAGCCGGCAAGAAGAAGTAAAGAGAGGCGGCATCAGGCCGCTTAGGATATGGCACTCGGCCGGCACACGGCGATCCGTTGCCTGACCCCGGTCGGATAGCGAAGCGAGAAGGGAGTGAACCCCGGAATGATTACCAAAGGCGACAAGAACAAGGCCCGTCTGAAGCGTCACCTGCGCGTGCGCAAGAAGATCAGCGGCACGAACGAACGTCCGCGCCTCTCCGTGTTCCGTTCTTCCAAGCATATCTATGCGCAGCTGATCGACGACGTCAAGGGCGTGACCCTGGCATCGGCATCCACGCTGGATAAGGAAATCGGCGAGATCGGCAACGGCGGCAGCGTCGAAGCGGCTGCTAAGGTCGGTCAACTGGTAGCAGAACGCGCTAAGGCGAAAGGATACGAGAACATCGTATTCGACCGCGGCGGTTACCTGTACCACGGACGCATTCAAGCACTGGCGGACGCGGCTCGCGAAGCCGGTCTTCAGTTCTAATATTACGCAAACAAGGAGGTTAACGACTTGCGTGTAGATCCTAATACCCTGGAACTTACCGAAAAAATGGTCCAGATCAACCGCGTTTCCAAAGTCGTCAAGGGCGGCCGTCGCTTCAGCTTCAGCGCACTTGTCGTCGTAGGCGACGGCAAAGGTTGGGTTGGCGCAGGCATCGGCAAAGCCAGCGAAGTGCCGGACGCAATCCGCAAAGGCGTCGATGACGCTAAGAAGAACTTGATTTTCATTCCGCTTGTCGGCAAGACGATTCCGCACGCCGTTACGGGTCACTTCGGCGCCGGCAAAGTGCTGCTGAAGCCGGCATCCGAAGGTACGGGCGTCATCGCGGGCGGTCCTGTCCGCGCTGTACTCGAACTGGCCGGCGTCGGCGATATTTTGACGAAATCGCTGGGTTCCTCCAACTCGATGAACATGATCAACGCGACGTTGGAAGGTCTGTCCCGCCTGAAGCGCGCCGAAGACGTAGCCAAGCTCCGCGGCAAAACCGTGGAAGAGCTGTTGGGTTAAGGAGGGGTTAAAATGGCGAAATTGCAGATCACCCTCAAGCGCAGCTTGATCGGCCGTCCTGAGAACCAACGCCAAACCGTCAAGTCGCTGGGCCTCGGCAAAGTGAACTCGACGGTCGTAAAAGAAGACAACGCGGCGATCCGCGGCATGGTTAACACTGTTAGCCACCTGATCACCGTCGAAGAAGTATAAGGCTATATAGCCAATCGCAATAAAAATCAATCAAGGAGGTGCGACGAACGATGAAATTGCATGAACTTTCTCCTGCAACTGGATCCAAGTTCAGCCGCAAACGCGTCGGTCGCGGCATCGGCAGCGGCATGGGCAAGACGTCCACGCGCGGCCACAAAGGCCAGAACGCTCGTTCCGGCGGCGGCGTACGCCCCGGCTTCGAAGGCGGTCAAAACCCGTTGTACCGCAGACTCCCGAAGCGCGGCTTCAACAACGACCGTTTTGCTACGGAATACGCGATTGTTAACCTGGATCAACTGAGCGGATTCGCAGCCGGCACGGAAGTAACGCCGGAACTGCTGCTCTCCGAAGGGATCGTAAAGAACCCTAAGGACGGCATCAAGATTCTGGGCAACGGCGAGCTGACTGCAGCTATCTCCGTTAAAGCCCACAAGTTCTCCAAATCCGCTGCTGAAAAAATCCAGGCCGCCGGCGGTAACTCCGAGGTGATCTAATGTTCGCTACCGTGAGCAACATCTGGAAGGTCGAGGACCTTCGCAAGAGGATCCTATTCACGCTTTTCATACTGCTCGTCTATCGCGTCGGCTCCTTTATCCCGGTGCCGAACATCGACAAGAGCGTGCTCGAACAGGCCAATCAGCAAAGCAATGAGCTGTTCGGCCTGCTCAATACGTTCTCGGGCGGCGCGCTGTTCCATTTCTCGATCTTCGCGCTCGGGATCATGCCGTACATTACGGCATCGATCATCGTGCAGCTCCTCTCCATGGACGTTATTCCGAAGCTCGCGGAGTGGGCGAAGGAAGGCGAGATCGGCAAGCGCAAGTCGGCGCAGTTGACCCGTTACCTTACGATTGTCCTCGGTTTGATCCAAGCTTTCGCGACCTCGATCGGCTTTAACCGTATCTACAGCGCGAAGATGGTCATCGATCCGTCGCCGGCGACCTATATCCTGATCGCCATCGTGCTTACGGCCGGTACGGCCTTCCTGATGTGGCTCGGCGAGCAGATCAACGAGAAGGGCATCGGCAACGGCATCTCGATTCTGATGTTCGCGGCGATCGTCTCCCGAATTCCGACGTATATCCAAGAGATCTATCAGGACCAATTCGTGAACGGCGACCAGATCTTCTGGGCCGTCCTGAAGATGGTCATCATCCTGATCGTGATCCTGCTGATCATCGTCGGCGTTATCTTCGTCCAGCAGGGCGTACGCAAGATTCCGGTCCAATACGCCAAGCGCGTAGTCGGACAGAAGATGTACGGCGGCCAGTCGACGCATATCCCGCTTAAGGTTAACGGCGCGGGCGTCATTCCCGTCATCTTCGCTTCGTCGCTCCTGATGTTCCCGATCACGATCGCCCAATTCTGGGCCGGTCACACTTGGGCCAACTGGATCATTAGCCACCTGTACTACGACAAGCCGCTCGGTATGGTATTCTATATCTTGCTGATTGTCGGGTTCACCTTCTTCTACACGTTCGTGCAGTTCAACCCGCAACAGCTCGCGGACAACATGAAGAAGAACGGCGGTTATATCCCAGGCATTCGCCCGGGCAAGCCGACGGCAGGCTACCTGATGAGAGTCATCACCCGCATCACCCTCGCCGGGGCGCTGTTCCTGGCTGTCATCTCGATCCTTCCCGTCATCTTCGGCTCTGCCTTCGGTCTTCCGAAGTCGGTTCAGCTGGGCGGCACGTCGCTGCTGATCGTCATCGGCGTCGCGCTCGAGACGATGAAGCAGGTCGAGAGCAACCTGATCAAGCGTCACTACAAGGGGTTCATCAATAAGTAAGCTGCTTCAAAATGAGGGACATTCAGGAGGTACGGCAATGAACATCCTGTTTATGGGTCCTCCTGGGGCCGGCAAAGGCACGCAGGCGGAGCGCATCGTCGATTCGTTTAGCGTGCCGCACATCTCGACCGGCGACGCATTCCGTCTGGCGATGAAGGAAGGCACCGCGCTTGGCGTCGAAGCCAAGAAGTACGTGGATCAAGGCCTCCTCGTGCCGGACGAAGTCACCAACGGCATCGTCAAGGACCGTTTGTCCCTGGCCGACTGCGACAAGGGATTCCTGCTCGACGGCTTCCCCCGCACGCTGGCGCAGGCCGAAGCGCTTGACGAGATTCTCGCCGGACTCGGCAAGAAGATCGATCATGTCGTGAACCTGAAGGTGGACCGCGATCGTCTGCTCGCGCGCCTGACGGGCAGGCGGATCTGCCGGACCTGCGGCGCTACGTATCACGTCCTGTTCAATCCGCCCAAAGTCGAAGGCGTGTGCGACAAGGACGGCGGAGAGCTGTATCAGCGCTCCGACGATACGGAGGAGAAGGTCGGCACCCGGCTGGATGAATACACGAGCAAGACGGCTCCGCTGCTTGCCTACTACGAAGGCAAAGGGCTGCTCCGAGAAGTGGACGGGGAGAAGGACATCGACGCGGTTACGGCCGATATTTCCTCCCTCCTCAGAGGGTAACCGGCCATGATCGTGTGCAAGTCCGAATCGGAACTGAACTTGATGAGACGGGCCGGAGAGATCGTCGCGAAGACGCATCAGCTCATGAAAGAAGCTGTGCGCCCGGGCGTGACGACCGCCGAGCTTGACCGGATCGCCGACGCGTACATCCGCAGCCAGGACGCGGTTCCGTCTTTCAAAGGCTATAACGGTTTTCCATCCAGCATTTGCGCATCGGTCAACGAAGAGCTGGTGCACGGCTTCCCCGGTCCCCGGGTGCTTCAAGAGGGCGATATCATCAGCATCGACATCGGCGCGCAGTACAAGGGCTACCATGGCGACTCCGCCTGGACCTACGGCGTCGGTACCATCTCAGCGGACGCGCAGCGTCTGCTCGAGGTGACCGAAGCTTCGCTGTACGCAGGCCTTGCGCTAGTGAAGCCGGATGTCAGGCTGTTCACGGTGTCACACGGCATCCAGAAGGTGATCGAAGAGGCGGGCATGTCGGTCGTGCGGGAATACGTCGGACACGGCGTCGGACGCGAACTTCACGAAGAACCGCAGATTCCCAACTACGGCGTGCCCGACCGAGGGCCGCGCCTCAAGCCGGGCATGGTGCTCGCCATCGAACCGATGGTGAACCTGGGCTCGCGCTACGTGCGGACCCTCTCGGACAACTGGACGGTCGTGACGGTGGACGGCTCGCTGTGCGCGCACTTTGAGCACACCATCGCCGTAACCGAGGACGGGTTCGAGATTCTGACCCGTGCGGAAGACTAGGCGACAGCCATGACGGAGACGCCATCGCTGTCGCCAGGGGAAGTCGTGAGGAGCCGCCGCGGCAAAGACGAAGGTCAGCTGGCGGTGGTCATCGCCCTAGCCGACGAACGGTTCGCCATCGTCGCGGACGGCGACAAGCGCCGGTTCGACCGGCCGAAGCGCAAAAACGTGCTGCATCTCGAATCGGTCGGCATCGTGAGCGACGAAGTCGCAAGCAGCATTCGGGACACCGGACGCGTGACCAACGGCAAGCTCAAGCACGCCGTCGTCACTGCCATGAGGCGGCTCGAAGCGCATGCTGAAGAGAAAGGAGAATGACGGTGGCCAAAGAGGACGTAATCGAAGTGGAAGGCGTGGTCGTCGAACCGCTGCCGAACGCGATGTTCAGGGTGAAGCTAGAGAACGGCCATGAGATTCTGGCTCATGTCTCCGGCAAGCTCCGGATGCACTTCATCCGGATCCTGACGGGCGACAAGGTCGTGATCCAGCTCTCGCCGTATGATCTGACGCGAGGCCGCATCACTTACCGCAAATAGTTCTTCCGGTCTACCGAACCACACGTGACGGCAGCATGATGCATCAAGCGTCAGCGCCGCCGCACACTTTAGGAGGCTATTACCATGAAGGTGAGACCATCGGTCAAACCCATTTGCGAAAAATGCAAAGTTATTCGCCGCAAGGGTAACGTAATGGTTATCTGCGAAAATCCGAAGCACAAACAAAAACAAGGCTAAGAGGAGGTGCTCCTAACATATGGCACGTATTAGTGGTGTTGACCTCCCGCGCGACAAGCGCGTGGAAATCGCCCTGACGTACATCTTCGGGATCGGCAAGACGACGTCCCAGAAGCTTCTTGCTACGGCAGAAATCAACCCCGACACTCGCGTTCGCGACCTGACCGAAGACGAGCTCGCTCGTCTGCGCGATGCGATCGACAAGACGCAAAAGGTCGAGGGCGACCTGCGCCGCGAGATCGCGCTGAACATCAAGCGCCTGATCGAAATCGGCTGCTACCGCGGTGTCCGTCACCGTCGCGGCCTGCCTGTCCGCGGCCAACGTACGAAAACGAACGCCCGCACGCGCAAAGGTCCGCGTCGTACGGTAGCGAACAAGAAGAAGTAAGAAGGGAGGATAAATCAGCATGGCACAAAAAGGCAAGAAGGTTGTCCGCACGAAACGCCGCGATCGGAAAAATATCGAGTCCGGCGTCGCGCACGTCCGCTCGACGTTCAACAACACGATCGTTACGATCACGGATCCGCACGGCAACGCGATCTCCTGGGCCAGCTCCGGCAACATGGGCTTCAAAGGCTCGCGCAAGAGCACGCCGTTCGCCGCGCAAATGGCAGCCGAGACTGCTGCCCGCGCAGCGATGGAACACGGCATGCGCGCCGTCGAAGTCATGGTCAAGGGCCCTGGCGCCGGCCGCGAAGCCGCGATCCGTTCCCTGCAAGCCGCTGGTCTTGAAGTCAGCATGATCAAAGACGTAACGCCGATCCCTCACAACGGCTGCCGTCCTCCGAAGCGTCGCCGCGTATAATATGCGCCACTATGTGGTATCAAACAAAAACAACTTGTGAATAATGGTTGTAATGGTTAGGCATACTACATGGTTTGCCCAATTCGGTTATACTGGTTGAGGGACTGTGCGTCATCCCGGATGACCGGACGGGGCGAACAAACGGCAACGTCAGCAACGCAGCGACGTTTTGAAGGAGGGTTTGGTTGTGATTGTGATCGAGAAGCCAAAGATCGAATCGGTGGAGATTCAAGAAGACAAGAGGTACGGACGCTTCGTCGTGGAACCGCTCGAACGCGGCTATGGCATGACGCTCGGCAACTCCCTTCGCCGGATTCTGCTGTCGTCTCTGCCAGGCGCCGCCGTCACTTCGGTTCAAATCGATGGCGTGCTTCATGAATTCTCCACCATTCCTGGCGTGATTGAGGACGTCACCGAGATCATCCTCAATCTCAAGCGCCTCTCCCTGAAGATTCACTCCGACGAGGAGAAGGTGCTGGAGATCGACGCTGAAGGCGAGGGCATCATCACGGCCGGAGATATTCGGGCAGACAGCGACGTGGAGATCCTTAATCCGGATCTGCATATCGCCACGCTGGCTTCCGGTGCGCGCCTTCACATGCGCATCTTCGCCAGACAGGGACGCGGCTACGTCCCGGCGGATCGCAACAAGAAGGAAGATCAGCCGATCGGGGTCATTCCGATCGATTCGATCTACACGCCGATTACCCGCGTTAACTATAAGGTCGAGAATACCCGCGTCGGTCAAGTTACCAACTACGACAAGCTCACGCTTGAAGTATGGACCGACGGCAGCATCCGGCCCGAAGAAGCGGTCAGTCTGGGCGCCAAGATCCTGACGGATCACTTGTCGCTGTTCGTCGGCCTTACGGACGAAGCCAAGGACACCGAGACGATGAAGGAAAAGGAAGAGGATAAGAAGGAGAAAGTGCTCGAGATGACCATCGAAGAGCTCGATCTCTCCGTTCGCTCCTACAACTGCCTGAAGCGCGCCGGTATCAACACGGTTCAAGAGCTGATCACCAAGACCGAAGAAGACATGATGAAGGTCCGCAACCTGGGCCGCAAGTCTTTGGAGGAAGTGCAAGAGAAGCTCGAAGAACTCGGTCTGGGTCTTCGCTTCGAAGAATAGAAGACCTGACAAGACCGCATCAAGCGACAAGGAGGGAATAACAGATGGCATACCAGAAACTGAGTCGTGATTCGAGCTCGCGGAAGGCGCTCTTCCGTGACCTGGTCACCGACCTGTTCCTCTATGAACGTATCCAAACGACGGAAGCGAAGGCGAAGGAAGTTCGCTCCATCGCCGAGAAGCTGATCACGCTGGCTAAGCGCGGCGACCTGCATGCCCGTCGCCAAGTGGCTGCATTTGTGCGTCGCGAGACGCTGAACGGCGAGCAGGACGCGATTCAAAAGCTGTTCTCCGATCTCGCGCCGCGTTACGCGGAGCGCGCAGGCGGCTATACGCGCATCCTGAAGCTGGGACCTCGCCGGGGCGACTCCGCTCCGATGGTGTACCTCGAGCTCGTCGACCGCGCGTAAATTCTGCGGCGGCAAGCGCTTCGGTTTCGACCTCTCTCGTTCAGACGAGAAGCCGTTGCGCGAACGTAAACGGCTTCGCCCTCCTTCGGGAGGCGATTGTCCGTTCACGCCGAGAATTCCAGGCTGACGATGCTTCGGCATGAATAGGCTTAGAATTCAAAAAAGGATGGACCGAATGCTACCCTTTCGGCACATCCTTTTTTTGTGTCACGAGGAGGAATGGCGCATGCGCAACATCGCGCTGCTAATCAGCTACGACGGGGCCGGTTATTATGGCTTCCAGAGCCAGCCCGGCGGGAATACGGTGCAGGACAAGTTGGAAGAGGCGATTCGTATGCTCTCCGGCGAGCGCGTCAAGTTGACGGGCTCCGGGCGTACCGATGCAGGCGTTCATGCGCTAGGGCAAGTCGCCAATTTCTATACGACGTCCAGCATCCCGGCCGAGCGATGGGCCGTCGCGCTAAATTCGCGGCTGCCGAACGATATCGTCGTTCATGCCGCCGTCGAAGTGGCGGCCGATTTTCACGCCCGACGCTGCGCCGTTCGCAAAACCTACCGCTACTCCATCAATTCATTCCGCTTCCCGGACGTATTCGCCAGGCATCGCGTCTTCCACCATCCTGCGCCGCTGAATTTTCAGGCGATGCGGGAGGGGCTGAAGCATTTGCTGGGCGAACACGATTTTACGTCCTTCACCTCGCCGCTCTCCACGAAGCCGCACCATGTCCGTACGCTTTACGAGGCTTCGTTAAGCGTCGAAACGGATTCGGCGGGCAGCGAGGAGGCCGGTAGAGGGGTCGCGCATATTACGGTTTCGGGAAACGGATTTCTGTATAATATGGTGCGAATCATCGCGGGGACGATCCTGCAGGTCGGGGAAGGCAAGCGAAGGCCGGAAGAGATCGCCGACATTCTCTCCGCCAAGAACCGAGCAAGGAGCGGTCCCACGGCCGTACCGTACGGTCTAACGATGTGCAGCGTCGAGTACGGACCCGAGTGGGGATTGAACTGGAAGCCGCCTTATAATTAATGCGTTAAATTGCATGATTTAGTATTGCGGCGCCCAGGGATATCATGTACAATAGTCATTGTGTGTTCTTCATGGCTTCCCACGGCCCCGATGAAGAATACGCGAAGCGGCCGGTCTCGCGCCGCGCGCGCTCCTTCCCGAAGATGGAGACGCAGAAGCGGACATCGTGAACATTAGCATTTCCCGAAGATACGCAATCGATGAGGCCTGAAGGCCGATCACGGATAAGAGCAGGATTGAAGGAGGAAGTAACATGCGCACAACGTACATGGCGAAGACGAACGAAGTTGAACGCAAGTGGCATGTCATCGACGCTGAAGGCAAGACGCTGGGTCGTCTGGCTACCGAAGCGGCATCGCTGATCCGCGGCAAGCACAAGCCGGAGTTCACGCCGCATGTCGATACGGGCGATTTCGTCATCGTCGTCAACGCCGAGAAGATTGTCCTCACGGGCAAGAAGCTTCAACAAAAGAAGTACTACACGCACTCGCACTACCCGGGTGGCCTCAAGACGACGACGGCCGGCGACATGATCGCCAAGAAGCCGGCTCGCATCATCGAGCTTGCCGTTTACGGCATGCTGCCGAAGAACAAGCTCGGTCACCAGCTTCAGACGAAGCTGAAGGTATACGCTGGCCCTGAGCACCCGCACCAAGCACAACAACCTGAAGTTTACGAACTTCGCGGTTAATCGAGAGGGAGGACCTACCAATGGCTCAAGTGCAATACATCGGAACTGGCCGACGCAAGCATTCGGTAGCGCGCGTACGTCTCGTGCCCGGCGAAGGCCGCATCGTGATCAACAAGCGCGACATCAACGAGTACTTCGGTCTGGAGACGCTGAAGCTGATCGTTAAGCAACCGCTGAACCTGACCGAGACCACCGGCAAATACGACATCATCGTATTGGCCAACGGCGGCGGCATCGCCGGTCAAGCCGGCGCGATCCGTCACGGCATTTCCCGCGCTCTTCTGAAGGCCGATCCAGAGCTTCGCGGCTCGCTGAAGAAGGCCGGCTTCCTGACGCGCGATCCGCGCATGAAGGAACGTAAGAAGTACGGACTCAAGGCTGCACGCCGTGCGCCTCAGTTCTCCAAGCGTTAATCCTTGCTCTTCAAGCCTCTGCGGCGTCTTCGGACGCTCGTCGAGGCTTTTTTATGCCGATTTTATTCTTGTATATTCCGATCAGGAAGCGTATAATTTTTTAGACTAAAGCATCGAATTGCATCACCTACTTGTCAACAGGGGGTAGTGAAAATGAATTTGCTTGAAAAAGAAGCGCTCATCCGCGAAAAAGCGGAAGAATTCGAGCATGCTTCTCCGGAGACGGTTATCCGTTGGGCGGTCGAGACGTTCCCGAACATCACGTTCGCCTGCAGCTTCGGCGCGGAGGACGTCGTACTGGTCGATATGCTGCAGAAGATCAGTCCGAAGACCGATATTTTTTACCTGGACACCGATTTTCACTTCAAAGAAACGTACGAGACTCGCGACAAGCTCGCGGCTTATTATAACCTGGAGTTCGTCCGCGTCAGTCCGCTCATCACGCCTGAAGAGCAGGCCGAGCAGCATGGTCCCGAACTCTGGAAGGCTGACGCCAATGCCTGCTGCAATATCCGGAAGGTCGAGCCGCTGACCCGCATTCTGGGCCAATACGAAGCTTGGATCACGGGTATTCGCCGCGATCAGGCGCCTACGCGCGCCAACGCTAAGAAGGTCGAATACGACACCAAGTTCGGCCTGGTGAAGTTCAATCCGATCGCCTCGTGGACGAGCGACGACGTATGGAACTACATCCGTTCCAACAATATTATCTATAATGCACTTCACGACAACCACTATCCGAGCATCGGATGCGAATATTGCACGCGCCAGGTCATGCCCGGCGAAGATCCGCGCGCCGGACGCTGGGCCGGTCAAGAGAAGACCGAATGCGGTCTGCACAAATAAAAGGCTTTCGAAAGGAGCAGCAACATTCTAATGAGTACGATTCAGCCGCACGGCGGCGTATTGGTCAACCGCGTGCTTGAAGGTGCTACGAGAGAGCAACTGCTCGCGCAAGCCGGCAGTCTCAAGTCGATCCCCGTCAATGCTTGGACGATCTCTGACCTCGATCTCATCGGCGTCGGCGCATTCAGTCCGCTGACAGGCTTTTTGAACGAGCAGGATTACAAGAGCGTCGTCGACCGTATGCGTCTCGCTGACGGCACGGTATGGAGCATTCCAATCACGCTGACGGTGAACGAGGAGCAGGCAGGCGACCTCGCGGTCGGCGATCGCGTTGCGCTCGTCGGAGATCAAGATGGCATCGTGTACGGCATCATCGATATCGAGAGCATCTTTACGCCGGACAAGAAGCACGAAGCGCTACAAGTGTTCAAGACCGACGATCTGGCTCATCCGGGCGTCGTCAAGCTGATGGAGCGTCCGAACGTCTACGTCGGCGGCCCGATTCAGGTGCTGAACCGTCCGCAGCCGGAGAAGTTCGGCGAATACTACTTCGACCCGGCCGAGACGCGTCGGATCTTCGCGGAGAAGGGCTGGCGCACGGTCGTCGGCTTCCAGACGCGCAATCCGGTTCACCGCGCGCACGAGTACATCCAGAAGTGCGCGATGGAGATCGTCGACGCGCTCTTCCTGAACCCGCTCGTGGGCGAGACCAAGTCCGACGACGTACCGGCTAACGTTCGCATGCGCTCTTACGTGGCCTTGCTCGAGAACTACTATCCGAAAGATCGCGTCTTCCTGGGCGTCTTCCCGGCGGCGATGCGCTATGCGGGTCCCCGCGAGGCCATTTTCCATGCCATGGTCCGCAAAAACTACGGCTGCACGCACTTCATCGTCGGTCGCGACCACGCCGGCGTTGGCGATTACTACGGTACGTATGAAGCGCAAGATCTGCTCAAATCCTTTGCGGCAGACGAGCTCGGCATTACGCCGCTGTTTTTCGAGCACAGCTTCTTCTGCAAGAAATGCGGCAACATGGCTTCGAGCAAAACGTGCCCGCACGACAAAGAAGAGCATCTGACGCTGTCCGGCACGAAGGTTCGCGCTTTGCTGCGCGACGGCATTTGCCCGCCGCCTGAGTTCTCGAGACCCGAAGTCGCTCAGATCCTGATCGAAGGCATGTCGGCGTCCGCCGAGACGGCTGCCCGTTAAGTCCGATCATAAATAACCACCCTGTCCCATAAGATGTATCGTACATCAAATGGACAGGGTGGTTTTTATAATGCGGCAAATCGAGCGGCACCGTTATTCGCGCAACAAACATCCCATGAGAATCATCGTATGGATCACCCGCAAAGGAGCCGTACGTCTCGGGGCCGTGGCAGGGCTTGTCGCGCTTCTTAGCGCTCTGCTATGGGCGGAGATTCCTGCGCTGGAGACCGGAGGTCAGAGCTATTTGAAGACGCCGCTCACGGGCAAGACGGTCGTGCTGGACGCCGGACACGGCGGCGTGGACGGAGGCGCGGTGAGCCGCGACGGCTTGATCGAGAAAGATATCAACATGGCGCTCGTGCTGCAGCTGCGCGATTACCTTCAACAAGCGGGAGCGGTCGTCTATTTAACGCGCGAGGGCGATCATGATCTGGCGGGGTCCGAAGTTAAGGGCTATTCGAAGCGGAAAACCCAGGATCTGATTAATCGGACCGCGACGATTAACGGGAAAAATCCGTATCTTGCCCTCACGATCCATATGAATAGCGTACCTTCGGCCAAGTGGTCCGGCGCGCAGACGTTTTATTATCCGTCCAACGCGGAAGGCGCTCGACTCGCGACATTAGTGCAAGCCGAGATCCGGGAGTCCGTGGGCAACACGAATCGCGTGGCGCTGACCAAGGACAACGTATATCTCTTGAAGGCGTTGAAGATGCCGGCGGCACTCGTCGAAGTCGGCTTTTTGTCCAATCCCGAGGAATCGCGCCTGCTTGCCGGTAAAGCGTATCAGACGAAGGTAGCGGCAGCCCTCTATAGAGGCATTCTCAGATACGCCGAGGGAGAGGGCAAGTCGGCACCGTCTAAGGCCGTCGATTAGAAATTTCGATACGAAGACGCAGCGCTCGGACACACATTCGCCGCGCGCGATTGTGCTATAATGGACACTCAAGATAACGCGCAACGGTTGGAGGTTGGAAACGCGAATGGCAACGAGAGAAGAAGTAATCGAGGCGCTAAAGGGGCTAGAAGATCCATCCTTGAAGCAGCCTCTTGCCCGGTTGGGCTTGCTCAGGGATATCGTCGTCCGCGACACCGGCATCTCGCTGACGGCCGTGCTCCATCCGGACAGCATCGCGGAGGCGGCGCGTCTCGAGTCCGAGATCGCGGCGGCATTAGCCGCCATCCATGCGGGCAAGCCTCATGTGCGGATTCGGACGATGACGGAGCATGAGCAGAGCGAGGCGCATTCGCGCCGCGAGGGCGGACAAGCAGAGGCTGCGGCAGCGGCCGGGGCGAAGAAAGAGGCGGCGGCGCCGGTCAAGGGACACAGCGCGGGACTGGAGCACAATCCGCTGCTGAGACCGGACAGCGATGTCGTCTCCATCGCCATTGCGAGCGGCAAGGGCGGCGTAGGCAAGTCTACGGTGACGGTGAACCTGGCCGTCGCGCTATCACGCCGCGGCAAGCGCGTCGGATTGATCGACGGCGATATTTACGGCTTCAGCGTGCCGGACATGATGGGCATCGAAGAGCGGCCGGAGCAGGTCGGCGACAAGATCAAGCCGATCGAACGGTTCGGCGTCAAGATTATGTCGATGGGCTTTTTTGTCGAGGACAACAGCCCGATCGTCTGGCGCGGACCGATGCTCGGGAAGATGCTTCGCAACTTCTTTGCCGATATCGACTGGGGCGAGCTCGATTACCTGCTGCTCGATCTGCCGCCGGGGACGGGCGATATCGCGCTGGATGTGCATCAGATGCTGCCGAAGAGCAAGGAGATCATCGTGACGACGCCACATGCGACCGCGGCCTTCGTCGCTGCGCGAGCCGGCGCGATGGCGATCAAGACCGAGCACGAAATCATCGGCGTCGTCGAAAACATGGCTTGGTACGAGAAAAACGGCGAGCGCGATTATGTGTTCGGAAGAGGCGGCGGCGGCATGCTGGCCGATACGCTGCATACGTCGCTGCTTGCGCAATTTCCGCTGGGCGCGCCGGACAATCATCCTTCTGAGCCGGATTACTCGCCGTCCGTATACAAAGCCGACCATCCGACTGGCCGTGAATATTTAGCCCTCGCGGACGAAGTCATTGCCCGCTGCGGCAAATAAAACAAGAACAACCGCCGGCGCATCTTGCGCCGACGGTTGTTTTTTTGCAGCGTTCCTCGTTCTTCATGCGTACAAGTTATTGGCCGCCGCCGCTTTCGGACTGTTGGTCGCCGCCTTCGCCGCCGCCGCTTTGGCCGCCGCTTTCCCCGCCGCCTGATGACGATCCGCCTTTAGAATCTTCAGGCTTCGGCGTCAGTTCTTCCTTGACGACGTCCTGCAGGATCTTCATGAGCTCAAGCTTGAACACCGGATTTTGAATCGCTTCGCCGACCGCGCTCATCATTTGCTTGCGGTATTCGGCCGTCTTGGTCGTCTCGAACAGCACGGTTTTCATGTCGCCCGTTTTAAATACGCTCACGAGCTCCTGTTGATATGTCGGATCCTTGAGCAGTTCTTTGTGGATCTGCTTGTTGTCCTTACTGACGGCCTTGGCGAATTCGCCCGCGAACTTCGTGTCGGTCATGATCTCGCGTAGCACCTTCGAATAATTGGAAGAGGTCAGCACGTCCTTCACGGCCGTCCGGATCTGTTCCTGGTCGGAAGGCGTCAAGGATTGCGCGTGCAGGGAGCTGGTTCCGTACTTTTCCGTCGATGCTTTATCCAGTGCTTCTTGCGCTTCCTGGGAGCCCAGGATGTCGATCACCATCGATTTGACGTCTTTATAGCTCATCTGCTCGCTGCTGGCGCTGGATTCCGGACCGCAGGAAGAGAGCAGGATGACGGCCGTGAGGGCGAGGCCGGTCCACCACAAGCGAAGCCGCATAATGCGATCATCACCCTTTCCGGTAATTTGATCGTAGTATGCGACTTCCGGAGGCCGATTATAAGGAAGACTTCATGGCTTTTTGGGGCGGACATGGTAAAATGTTTGTGTACTGACGGGGGAGGAATACAATTGAATTTGCGTAAATGGATGACCTTGTTCGGCACGACGATCCTCATCGGCGGCGGAGCCGCTTTGATTACCGGCGTCGTGATGATGGTATGCGACCCGGATTTTCAAATCGGCGGCGCGCGAGGCTGGGCGTTTAATTTGATTATGATGGCGCTGGCGGGCCTTTCGTTCGGCGCTTTCGCGCATATGGGCTTTTTTGCGTACCTAATGCTTAACTACATTGCCCGAAGTATTATCAAGCGTCCGTATCTGTGGGTGGCGCTTCAAGGCTTCGTGGCGTTATTCGTGCTGGCGGAGATCGTATACTGGACGCATGACAGCGAGTTTCCGCCCCATGCGTTTTGGATCGTGCCGCTTCTGCTGTCGGCCGGGGCGCTCGCGGTCGCCTGGCGCAAGGCGAAGGAGACGACGGCGGGCGCTTGGATCCCGACCCTGTTTTTCATGATCGCCGTCACGACGATCGAGGGCTTGCCCGGCTTCAGGTCAGGGGGACTGTGGACGCAGCTGACGTTTACGTTGGTACCGATCTTCGTCTGCAACGCGTATCAGATTCTGCGTCTGCACCATATATTGACCGTGCCGGGCACGGCGCAGAAGGTCAAGACCGAAGCGGGAAGCCACTAGCGGCTCATCGGCAATTAGGCGACTTGGTTCCACGTCTGCTTGTCTTGAACCGTGTGTCCTTTGGTGTCCGTCTGGCTCATCAACTGGGAGACCGTGACGAATTCATACCCTTTGGCTCGCAATTGATCGATGATTTGCGGCAGCGCTTCATGCGTTTGGAGGCAGGAATCGCTGGCATGCAGCAGAATGATGTCCCCGGGGTGGGCTTTGGTCACGACGCGCTGCACGATCGTGTTGACGCCGGGGTTTTTCCAGTCCAGCGAATCCGTATCCCATTGAATGACTTTGTAATTCATGTCCTCCGCGATTCTTAATACCCGCTTGTCGAAGTCGCCGTTCGGCATCCGGATCAGATTCGGGCTTTTGCCGGTTTGGTCGGAAAGCATGCCGTGCGCGGTTTGGATCTGCTTGCGGATCTCATCGTCGCTCAGTTGGCTGTAATTCACGTGCTTATGGCCGTGACTGCCGATCTCATAGCCGCCGTCCACGATGTTCTGGACGATGTCCGGATGCGTCTTGCTCCAAGGCGAAGAGAGGAAAAACGTCACGTTTTTCACGTTCTTCTCTTTAAGGATGTCCAAAATCGGCTGCGCTCTTTTATCGCCCCAGCTAATATCGAACGTCAGCGCGACGATTTTGCGGTCCGTCGGCACGCTGTATACGGCAGCCGGCGGATGCGGGGCGAATACGCTGATATTGTCCCTTTCGGTCCAGATCACCCCCGCGGACAGCAATACGGCGAGCGTGAGGAAAAAGTACCGCTTGATGCGGCGGCCGCTCCATACGAAAAAGTAGTTCATGATTCCGATCCCCTCTCGATTAGAAGTTAGAATAAGGCTTGGACGCTACAGCTTGTTCTAATTGCAATGTATGCTTGACCCATGGCAAGTTATGATACGGTCGCGAAGGGGAGATTCAATTTGATCAAAAAAACGCTTCTGCAAGCGTGGACCGACGTCAAGCCTTACTTCTGGGCGGCAGCCGTCATCTTTTTGGCCGGCCTGTTCGTCGGCGCCATGTCGAACGGAGACATCGGCTGGCTGGATAGACAGCTCGAAGGCATAAGCAAAATCGCCAAGCAGGCTAATGAATCCGACAATGTGAGCCTTTCGATGTTCTGGCTGATTCTTGTCAACAATCTCGTTGCTACGGCATTCGCGATGTACCTCGGGATTGCGGTATGCATCATGCCGTTGTTTACGCTGGCGTTAAACGGATTGGTCATGGGCTATCTGTTCGGACAGTTGGCGAATGAAGGTGCCGACCTTTGGTCGTTGATCGTGAAAGGAATATTGCCGCACGGCATACTGGAGCTGCCGGCCGTATTTCTCGCGGGTGCATACGGCATTTTGCTTGGCGTTCGGCTGCTGCAGGGCATCGGACGTTCCTTGACGGGCAAGCCAACGCCTTGGGCAAGATTCGCCGAAGCGATGAAAGGCTCGGTAGCGATCTATGTCGTGGTGGCGCTTTTGCTGCTTGCGGCGGCGGCGATCGAGAGCACGCTGACGCTTTATCTGGTGAAGTCCTGATTTTTTGCGTAGTTCTCTGTCATAAATCAGGCTGAATTGGTGCATAACAGTAAAACGCTTAAAGGCGGACCGCCGCACGCGATGCTGGGATTGCACAGGAGGCCTACGGTAGTATGCTGGGAATGATGTTCAACGACAAGGAATGCAGAGAGCTTGACTATATGCTTCGCAAGGAACTCGACGAGATGCTGCTTGATCTGGGAGACCGGAGAATGGAAGGTCCCGTGAAGGAAGCGATCTTTAAGAGGTACAAGACGATCTTTAGAATGTATGCGAGGATCGCGGCGCCGAGGGAGCTGTCCAGGTATGCGTCGGGGCTTCGCAATCAACGCTCTTGAAGGGCCATCAACGCGGCGAAATAAAGATTAAAAGATAGCGAAATTAAGGGTTGACGATTTACGACGGAATGTGATAAATTATCTAACGCCCCTCCTGAAGGGGAGAGCGGACAAGCGCTTGCGGCAAAGAATAAGATGATTTACATATCTTACAAGTTGCAAGGTCTGGGCCCGCTGTGATATATTATAAAAGTCGCCGTTGCGAGGCAATGTCGCGAGCGACGAACGAGATTGCTCCTTGAAAACTGAACATCGAGCGTTAAAACAAACGGACGCTGAAGCCTTTCG
>NZ_FOKE01000019.1 GCF_900112065.1 Cohnella sp. OV330 | reverse complement strand
GTATTTCGAAAAGGGGTTCCAAACGCTTACGCAGAGCGCTGTATGTCGCTGTGCAGTGCGGGCTTAGAAAGGGTGTAAACGAACGGCTAAAAGCCTATTACGACAAGAAAAGGAAAGAGGGCAAGCCCTACAAGGTAGTCGTGATCGCTTGCGCCAACAAGCTTTTGCATCACGTCCATGCCATCCTCGTAAAAGGCGAGCCCTACAAAGCCTAAATTCCATATTCACCCAGAAGCATCCGCGCCAACGGAGGCTTCTTTGTGTTAGTTCAAAAACAGTATAGCAATAACGATGCCGCAATCCAACCACATAGGGTTGACAAACATTAGCTGGTTTTTGCGATCTATCGCGCAAAAGTGCACGGTAGCCCGTCTCTTTAAGCATGAACACGCGTGTTTCGGGTAAAAATCCTGCACTTTCGGCTAGGCCCCCTAAAACTGGAGTCATCCCCCACAGTGATTCCATTTTCGCAGCATAGCTCGTTATTTCGAGGGATTACACTGCCCTGTAGAAATCTGAAGCATCTTCCAGCGTCCTGACCCACGCCGAAAATATCGTTGGCGGCATGTGCTTTAAGCTGCCGTGCATCTTGCGGTTGTTGTAAAAGTCCATGAAACGGTCGAGCGCATCGTAAGCTTCCTCGAGCGTCGTGAACTCGTGAATGCGAAACAGCTTAAGCTCGAGTATGCTATGAAACGACTCAATGTAAGCATTCATATTCGGGGTTCGTGGCGGGATCCGTTCGTGGACCATCTCCCAGCTCTCGCACATGTCCCCGAACAGCTTGCTGACGAACTGCGGGCCGTTGTCCGTACGGATGACGGGCATCGCTTCGCCTGGCTGAATGCGGTGCTGCAGGGCGATTCCCAGCGTCTGTACGGCGTGTTTGGCCTCGCAAACAGGGCCTCGGTACTGCCCGACGATGACGCGGTCGAATACGTCGATGATGCTGAGTACGAAAAAGAAGCGTCTTTGCCCGGGCGCATAGCCGTATTTAATATCCATCTGCCAGAGTTGATTCGATGCGGTGATGGTGCGATTTCTCGGCAATCGCCGCGGATGCGTCTGCAGGCGCTTCCGCGCGTTTTGAAGAATGCCAAGCTCCTTGCACAGTCGATGAGCCTTTTTCTTATTCAGTATCACGCCATGCTGGTTGCGAATACAGCGCGCGAGCAGCTTATAGCCGTAGACGTGCTCTTCGCCCTCGAGCAGCGTGAGCAACCATTCCTGGATTTGCTCGTCGCAGACTTTCTGGCCTGATTCGTTGTAGGAGTATCCGGGCACAGGGCGTCCCCTGCGGACCGTGTTGCGCGGTTCCGTAGCCGGCTGAGAAGCGCGTTTGCGCCGCTCATAATAGGTAGACTCATTCAGTCCGAGAATACGCAGAACCCGTGCAATAGGCTCCCCCCGCTTAATAAATGGTTCCGCTACTTCGAATTTCTCGGATAAGCGGGGGTTGTTTTTTTAACAGTTCACGGAGAATTTCAATTTCAAGTTCTTTTTCTCCAAGCGACTTCACCGCTCTGTCATATCGCTGCTCGACTTCCTGCAACCGACGGATCTCTTGAAGGTGCTCGTCTGCTGCGGGAATGTCCTCAGGCGGAATGAAATCGCGATGCTCTCTTATCCATGTACGAATGGTTTCGGGGTGAATGTCGTACATGCGAGCAAGCACCCCAACCTTAACGCCAGCTAGTGCTTCCTTTACAATTTTAAGCCGTATTTCTTCGTTCCACTTCTTACCGCCCATCCCGATCATCTCCCTTATCCCCAGTTTAATTGATTGGGGGGTAGGACTCCAATTTGATTAGGGGGCCTTGGAGCTTTTGCGCGATAGGCGGAACGACGAACGGGTGCGGCTCTCGATCCTGTACTTTTGCGAGATAGCCCTGATATGCCTTCTTTGCTGTTGATCGATTGATGATTTACGCCGTGCTGTATTAGTAAATCCTGCATTGCTCCGTGATGATAGGTCAAAAAAGCGCTGCCCGGGCGCGAAATGCCCGAGCAGCGCTTTTTCGTTCATTGCCGTTCCGCCAGCCAACCGACGATCTCCTGCGCGGCCGCCTCCGGCGTCTGGCTGCCGGCGTCCACCTTGAAGTGATGCCGCTCGTAGATCGCCTGGCGCGACGCATAAAGCGCTCGAATCTCCTCGTCCGTCTTGTTCTGCAGAATCGGTCGGCTGTCGCGGATAAGCGGCAGTCTCGTCTTCCATTGCTCCCAAGGAATATCCATTAAAAAGACGGCCGCGTTCGCCATGCACAAATCGCGGATCTCTTCCTGGAGGAAGGCCCCGCCTCCGAGCGACAGAACCGCGTCCCGCTTCTGAAGGCACAGATCGCGAATATACTCTTTTTCCATCCGGCGAAACGCTTCTTCGCCAAGCGTCCTGAAAATCTCGGTAACCGGCATCCCGCGATCCGTCGATATGAGCTCGTCCACATCGATGAACTCGCGGGACAGCTTGGCCGCGAGGACTTTGCCGATCGTCGTCTTGCCCGCGCCCATGAACCCGATCAGCACGATATTGCGTTCGTGGTAAGGCACGAATCCGTCCGCTTGCATGAAGATGATCACTCTTTTCCGTTATCGTTTATCTTCCAATTATAGCGATATGCCGGCAGCCCGCCAATGAAAATCAGGAATATCCAAAAACAGTGTTGCATATATACTGTTTATATAATACACTGTTTATATAATAAACAGTTAAAGAAGCGAGAGGAGCTTTCCTTATGAAATTCGCGATCGAAGTCAAGGACTTGCGCAAAAGCTTCGGCGAACAAAAGGTGCTAAACGGCGTCGACATCGTCGTTCCCGAAGGCCAGATCTACGCGCTGCTCGGCCCGAACGGCGCAGGCAAGACGACGCTCATCAACATCCTGACGACGCTCGTCGCGGCGGACGGCGGCAGCGCCCGGATCGCGGGCTACGACGTCGCCGCCGAGAGCGGCAAGGTCAAGCAATCGATCAGCCTGACGGGACAGTTCGCCGCCGTCGACGAGATGCTGACGGCCGAAGAGAATTTGCAAATGATGTGCAGGCTCTCGGGCATGAAGAGCGCCGAAGCCAAGCGGCGGACGGCCGAGCTTCTGCAGCAGTTCGATCTGACCGCGGCGGCTCGCAAACGGGTCAAGACGTACTCGGGCGGAATGCGCAGACGGGTTGACCTGGCGATCAGCCTCGTGGCGAGCCGTCCGGTGCTGTTCCTCGACGAGCCGACGACCGGACTCGATACGGTGAGCCGGCGCGCGCTGTGGGACATCATCGAGCGGCTGAAGGCGTCGGGCATGACGATTTTCCTGACGACGCAATATCTGGAGGAGGCGGACCAACTGGCGGACCGGATCGGCGTAATTAACGGCGGACGCCTCGTCGCCGAGGGCACGGCCGCGGAATTGAAAGCCCGCATCGGCGGCGAAGTCATCGAGCTGACCAACGAGCGGGAGCAGTGGAGCCGCACGGTAGCAACGACCGGTTCGGCGCAGGATATCGGACGAATCCTGAACGGTCTCGCCGCCTCGCTGCCGCCGGACACCCAGGTGACCATTCGCAGGCCGAGCATGGACGATGTCTTTATCGCGCTCACCCATCAACCTTCGGAGGTGTCCGTATCGTGAACAAATCTCTCTCCCCGCTTGCTCCGCCTTCTTATGCCGCGACCAATGCCGTCTTTATCCGCCGCAGCCTGACTCTCAGCCTTCGCAATACCGAGTCGCTCATGATGTCCATCATTTTGCCGGTCATGCTCATGCTGCTGTTCACGTACGTATTCGGCGGCGCCATCGCGCCGGGAGGCGACTACGCCAACTACGTCGTGCCGGGCATCATCCTGCTGTGCGCGGGTTACGGCGCAGCGACGACGGCGGTCGACGTGTCCACGGACATGACGAACGGCATCATCGACCGCTTCCGCACGATGCCGATCCGCAGCTTGTCGGTCGTCACGGGCCATGTCGCCGCGAGCCTCGCGCGCAATCTGGTCGCGACAGGCGTCGTCATCGGCGTGGCGCTGCTCGTCGGCTTCCGGCCGAACGGTTCCTTCCTCGAATGGATCGCCGCGCTTGGCGTCATCGTCCTGTTTATTCTCACGCTAACTTGGCTCTACGCCGCGATCGGCCTTGTCGCCGGCAGTCCTTCGGCAGCGAGCGGTTACGGCTTCATCCTGCTGTTCCTGCCCTACCTCTCCAGCGCATTCGTGCCGATCGACACGATGCCGCATTGGCTCCGCGGCGTCGCGAGCCATCAGCCGATCACGCCTCTAATCGAGACGATTCGCGGGCTGCTCCTCGGCACGCCGATCGGAGACCATGCCTGGATCGGCGCCGCATGGTGCGCGGGGCTCATCCTGATCGCGCTCGTCTGGTGCGGCATCGCCTTCAAGAAGCGCGCCGGACGGAGATAAGCGGTCTTATCTGAACGAAAAAGAGCATGACCAGGGTCTAAACGACCCTGGTCATGCTCTCTTTCGTTAGGCGACGTCTCTTCGCTACGCTCTCGCCCGGGACACGTGCAGCTCGATGCCGTCAAGGATGCGCTCCAGCCCGAAGTCGAAGTCGTTCTGGGCCTCGTCCTTGTTGCCGTCGTCCTCGGTATAGACGCCCGCCGCTACGATGGGATATAAGGCGGGATACGCCTCGGGCGTGACCAACTGCCTCAGCGCCTCGCCGTACATGAGACCGGAAAAGCTGTCCGGGTTCGCGCCCGCCTCGATCGCCCGGTCCATATCCCGCATGATGACGCCGTAAAATCGGGAATAACCGCTCATCAGCAGCACCGTGGACATTTTTTCGTACTCGCTAAGCGGCAGATTCTGCAGAATGCGCAGCGGCCAATCCACCATCTTCAAGTTGTTCGGCGTGATCGGCACGCCCATGATCGGAATGTCCGTGAACCACGGATGCGCGCGCATGATCCGAATGCAGATCTCCACGTATTCTCTAAGCTGATCCCGCCACCCCTTCCCTTCGCTCTCCTCCGGGACCTGTATATCGCAGACGGCTTCGGTCATGAGCATCAGCAGGTCGTCTTTGCTCTTGATATACCGGTACAACGACATCGTCGTAAAACCTAGCGAGCTCGCCACCCGGTTCATCGACACCGCCGGCAGCCCTTCCCGATCCGCGATGCCGACTGCGGTCTCCACGATCTTGCCGACGCTAAGCTCTCCCTTGGGGCCTCTCGTCGACGGCTTCACCAGTCCCCAGGCAAGCTGCGCGCCGTGCGGCAAGCTGTTCAAGCTGTCCTCGTCCATCGTATCGTCGCCGCTCATCGCGCATGCCTCTTTTCCGAAAAAATAATTGTATATGGTGTATACAGTATAGCACAGACCGAGAGGCGGCGCACGTAAGGCCAGATAGGCGAGTCAGGTTTGAGGCGAATCTGTATGACGTTTCTTATTTATCCATACGAAGGTAAAAAAGCAGTATAGTTTGCCCAATTTTTTTAGGATTATGCTACAATGGACATTCAATATCGGTATGGCCGAATTACGAGGTGACAAACTGCAATGATGAATTCTTCCCCTCTGACGGACACGAGAGCGCAGATCGGCAGCACGGAAAGACCCCCGAGGAGAGCGGCGAGAAGATCCGTCGTGCCGTTCATATTTTTATGGCTTTTGCTGATCGGCGCCGGCGTCGCCGGCACGATCTGGTACACGGGACAGCAGCGGGAGCAGGTATCCGCGCAGCTCCAGCAGCAGACCGCGAGCCAGATCGCGGCGATGCAGCAGGATTACCGCGCCAGATTGGACAAGCTCGAGAGCGACTATGCCGCCCAGATGGCGCAGCTCTCTTCGAAGGTCGACGCGCTGAACGAGCTGCTCACCTTCACGCAGGACAACGCCAGCGACAAGACCGACAACAGCAACAAGCTGTATACGCAGATCAGCGAATTGAAAAAGCAGCTGGACCAGCTGAAAAAAGAACTGGACGTGCTCAAATGAGAACGGGCGTCCAGCAATTGAACCGAACCGTGCTGCTCGCTTGCGCGCCGTTTCTCGGCATGTTGATCTGGCTCATCGCGGCGGGCGTCAAGCCGGAGGCGCCTGACATCGGCCCGCCCGTGCAGACGCCAGGTCCTTCGCTCGCCGGCTACGCGGAGCCGCAGATCGAATCGCTCGTCCGGGCCGGCGCCATCGCCAAGGATATATCGGCCTCCGTCAAACGCGTATCCGAGCTGTACACGAAGACGAATATGAGCATGAGCGCGATGATGTCCACCGTCAAGGCGCAGGTCGGGCGGCCCGCGGCGATCTACGACAGGCGTATCTCCATTAAGCTTGGCTACCCGCGCGACTCCGTGCAATCGGACAAATTGACGGCTCAGCTCTACACGATCCGCGCGCAGTACTTCAGCGGATACGCGCTCAAGGTCAAGCTCAAGAGCGACAAGGCGATGTCGATGGCGCTGGCCGGCGGCAAGCCGGGCAGCTCGGAGACGACGCTCGCGGCCGTCAAGCGGACCGGGGCGATCGCGGGCGTCAATGCCGGCGGCTTCGCGGACCAGGGAGGCAAGCGTTATCCCCTCAGCACGACCGTCGTCGGCGGCGAGTACGTCACCGGCTTCGAGCCGAGCTTCAACGATCTGTTTTTCGTCGGCTTGAACGAGGACCTGAAGCTCATCGGCGGCAAATACAGCAACAAATCGCAGCTGGACAAGGAAAAGCCGAAGTTCGGCGCCTCCTTCGTGCCCGTGCTTCGCAAAAACGGCGTCAATCTGCCTATCCCCGCCAAGTGGCGGACGAGCCCGCTTCGCGCGCCGCGTACGGTCATCGCGAATTACAAGGACAATCAGGTCCTGATGATCGTCATAGACGGACGCGGCGAAGACGGCAGCTCGGGCGCCACGCTCGAAGAGCTCCAGATCCTGCTTTCCCGCTTCGGGACGATCGACGGTTACAACCTGGACGGCGGCGGCTCTTCTACCCTCGTATTCAAGGGCCGGGTCGTCAACAGTCCGTCCGACGGGCAGCTTCGGCGCCTGGCGACGAATTTCCTTTTCTTCAAATAAAAGAGGCCGCCGCGGGCCTCTTTTTTGCGTCATCCGTTTTGCGCGGTCAGCCTCTGTCAGGCGGTCATCGTCCTGAAGTAGCGGTAAACCTTCTCCAGCTTCTCCTTCTGCTTGCCCCGCGGGCTTTCCATGCTGCCGAACTCGAAAAACTTCACCTTGCCGAAGCCGACGTACCGCAGCAGCGCCTTGCGCATGAGCGTCTTGTGCGCGTTGTACAGCCAGAGCGGCATATACGCGGCAGGCCCCTTCATCGTCGACACGCATACGGCGGTCTTGCCCTTCAGTAAGCCTTCCGGCAGCATTTTGCCATTGTCCCGATAGGCGAACCCCGAAGCGAACATCCGGTCGATAAAGCCGAGCAGCATCGCGGGCGGCCTCCCCCACCAGATCGGATAGACGAAGACGAGCTTGTCGGCCCGCTTGATCTGCGCCCGGTATCGCTTGAGCTCGGGGTCGGCGTGCATGTCCCTTCTCCTCTTTTCCTCGTTGAATACGAGCACCGGGTCGAAGCCCTCCGCATACAAATCGAGCACCTCGATCTCCTCGATCGCGGCATTCTCTCCGCTCCCGCGTACGATCTCCTGTAAAAACGCGTAATTCAAGCTTCGATGATTCGGATGGGCGTAGATGACGAGCAGCTTCATGGCCGCGCCTCCTAAATAATTATCATATGATAACTATAAAATAGCACGACGCCAATTAGTTGTCAAATGATCATTTTTATTTGATAATGATTTTGATATCGTAAAGCGTACGAGGTGATCGTATGGACAAACAGGTTCTGTTTTTAAAATTTTTCGATTTTATAACGTCCGTCCATCAGACGACGCATGCTTTCACTAAAGGCGCGAAGCTTGAAGACGTTACGCCCGTTCAATATAAGATGCTCGAATATGTCGCGGTCAGCCAGCCCGTCACGCTCAGCAGCATCGGCGACTGCATTCATATGTCCTTGCCCAATACGAGCCGCGAGATCAAGAAGCTGATGCAAAAAGGGCTTTGCGAAAAAGTGGCGGACGCGGACGATCGGAGAAAGCAGCTCATTCGTCTCTCGGAAAAGGGCCAGCAGCTGATGAACGGCATTTTCGGCCATATGCTGTCGCAGCTCGAGGGGCGCATCGGGACTTTATCCGACGAAAAGCTGAAGGAGATCGAGCAAGCGCTCGACCTCCTTCACGATCAGGTATTCCGTACGTAAGTTCAAGAGACGCGGGCTGATCTAAGCCCGCGTTTTTTCATACCCGCGTTAGCTCTGCGGTCTGTTATATCCGCGTTCCCCGAACGGCTGCAGCTTTTCGACCCACAGCTCGGCGAGGGCATCCACCTCTTCCTGGTATTTTTTCAGCTCGGCGCGGTCGGTTACCGTCTCTTCCTTCGGCTTGATCCGATCCAGCTCCGAAAACTCGAAAACCTTCCCCCCGTAACGATCCCAGTCCGCCTTCAGCTCCGGCAGCGTGTTGTTGTTCATTTGCCTCATGAATTCAAACCGGTTGCGGGCGCCGTCCAGATCCATCGAGGAGCGCACGAGCACCTTTCCGTTTTCCGCGTTGCGGATCTGATAGACGCCCATCGCGCGAAAAGATTGCGCGTAGGCTTCTGACAACTGCTTTTTGCGCTGTTTGTCCATCGTCAATACCCCATCTCCTTCAAAATGACCGCCAGCGTCTTCAGCCGTTCGCCGATCAGCTCGCCGTCTCCTTCAAGCGCGGCCCCGAACAGTTTGATATCCTCGCGGATGCGTTCGTTGTCCGTGCATACCGCCACCGTCATCGCGTCTCCCTGCAGACCGATTCGATCTATGACCGGGTTGTCCGGATCGTACAACTCTTCGTACCGGTATGCTTCGCGAAAATGTCCGAGGCTGCGCGCCACCAATATCGCAAGATCGAGCACGCGGTGAAGCGGCAGCTCCTCCGATTGGCGGGACCACTTTTCCCCCGTATATCGCCATACCTTCGCCGAGATATCGACCTTGCCGCGGTCGTTCCACTGCGCGAGGCCGAGCGAGAGGCCCTTGGCGTCCGTATGGCCGGCGTATCGGCCGTCCACGTTTTCGTAGTTTTCCGAGACGATGACAGGTTTGTGCTTGAGCGATGTCGGGATTTTCAACGGATAGCCCTCACTTCTGATTTAGTAAATTAGTAATTTACTAAGTTAGTTCTTTTACTATATCGAATGAAAACCTGCCGGTCAATCCCGCCGAACGCAAAAAACATCGACGCCAGCGCCTCAGATCCCGACGCTCGTACCGATGCTTTTTGAAATTTATTCATGCATTCCTCACTCAACGCCACTTGTGAACCGGACGCCAATTCAGCGTCTCCTTGGCGAGCGCGTTGGCGAATAACGGCGCCGTCCCGCGGAAATCCGCGCGAATGTCCGTCACTTCCGGGTAATACTCGGCGATCAAGGCAGCCGTATCCCTTTCGCTCAGCGCTTCGTCACCCGTGATGTTCAGCGATATCGACCCGCCTTCCAGCGGCGCCGTTAACGCAGCCGCGCACGCGGTTGCCGCATCCCGAATATCGATGTAGCTCCACAAAATTTTGACGAGTCGCTCGGGATGACGCGCATCCTCCGCCATTCTCTCGTACTCTTCGGGCGCCGCGATCAGCGAGAAGCGCAGGTTCGCGATTTCCAGGCCGCTTCTGCGCGCGAACATGGCAGCCGATAATTCTCCCACGGTCTTGGACAGCCCGTAGCCCTCCTGGGGAAGATGCGGATGCGTTTCGTCAACGGGCAGGAATGCAGGCGCAAAGGGCTTGGAAGCCCAAGCGAATCCATAGCAGGACGTGCTCGACCCCATCACGATGCGCCGGATGCCGAGCAAGTCCGCAGCCTCAAGCACATTAAAGCTCCCCAGTACGTTGTTCGCAAAAATCGTATGGTGCGGATATCCGACCGGCGCCGGGATCGCCGCCAGATGAATGATCGCATCCGCCCCCTTTAATCCACCCGCCACTTGTCCGAGATCGCTCATGTCCACGCGGATCTGCCGGCAGGGAAGCCCTTCGGCCATGCGGTGGTCAAGCGACACGACTTGATAGCCTTGCCGGCGCAGCTCCTCGATGACATATCGCCCCAGCTTCCCGCTGCCTCCGGTAACCGCGATCGTGCGCATGCGAATTCGCTCCTCTCTCATGGCCGAACGATCGTGCCGTCGGCTTTGCGGTCCAGCGTGTACGGCGAATGATAGCTTTGGCGCGACCACCCGTCGCCCGTCAGCGCAGCGACCATCGCCTCGTCGATGTCGATGCCCAGCCCGGGCTTGGCCGACGGATACAGATAACCGCCGACTCGTTCGATATGTCCGGGAAATGCCTCCAATTCCTCCGGCCGGAAGTGATTCACCTCCTGAATGCCGAAGTTCCAGATCGCCATGTCCAGATGCACGGCGGCCGCCTGGTTGACGGGATCGTTCTCCCCGCCCTCCTGCCAGGCGGTGCGCACGCCGAACGCTTCGGCCAGCGCCGCGATCTTGCGGCACGCGCTGATGCCGCCGGCTTTGGATACGCGGACGCGAATGAAGTCGATCAGACGCTCCGAAATGAGCGGCACCCACTCCTGCGGATTCGTGAACAGCTCGCCAACGGCCTGCGGGGTCGCGCATTGCTGCCGAAGCTGTCGGTACCAGCCGGCCTGATCCGGCGGAAGCGCGTCTTCGAGGAAAAACAGGCCGTACGGCTCGAGCCGCCGCGCCAGACGCACCGCATGAATCGGAGACAAATGCTCGTGCACGTCGTGCGTAAACTGGACATCGTCTCCGAATGCGATTCTGAGCGACTCGAACATGGCGGGGATGGCGTTCGCGTACAGGTGCTCGTCGAATACATGGCCGCGGATATCGGCGCCCCGGGGAACGTTGGCGCGATCCGCGCCGACGAAGCCGCCTCCGCCGTAGCCGCCCATCTGAACGCGCAGCACCGTATAGCCTTCCTCGATAAAGCGGGCGACGTCCTCCTTGAGCTCCGCGGCGTCCCTGCCTCCCGCGTGGCCATAGCAAGCGACGGCGGATCGGGCGGCTCCGCCGAGCAGCTGGTACACGGGGAGTCCTGCTTCCTTGCCTTTAATATCCCAGAGCGCCATGTCGATGCCGCCGATCGCGGTGTTGAGCAACGCGCCGCTGCGCCAATAGCCGCTATGGTGCATGAGCTGCCACAGGTCCTCGATGTTGGCCGCATCCCGGCCGATCAGCAGCGGTCCCAGCAGCTGATCGACGATCTGCACGACCGCTTCCGGATTGAAGAGATCGGTCGCCGAGCCCAAGCCGTACAGGCCATCCTGGTCCGTCGTCACCTTCACGATAGTCCAGGTTCCGTTTTTCCTCGTCCGTATGCACGTTACGCCGGTGATTTTCGCCATTAACTCGCTCGCCTCCTTCAGTTAGCCCCATGCAAGCCTCATTCTACTTCACCTGTACGCAGCGCTTAATGAGACGATGACAAACTTAAGTCGGCGATCTTATCCGATTCGAGACTCTCGCATAAACAGAAAAACGAAGCGCTCGGCGCGCTTCGTTCGCTCAACTGCTTTACTTCTATATAAATGATTCGCCGCCGCATAAGCGCAGCTCTCTACCCGATCGCGAGCCTTGCCTGCGCCTCCAGCAGCAGGAGCTGTTCCCGCACCAGCACCACTTCGCCGATCACGATCAGCGCGGGATTGCCGATTTTCATCGCCTCGGCGAGCTTGTGAATATGCAGAAGCTCCCCCGTGACGACGCGCTGCCGGTCGGTCGTGCCCCGTTCGATCAGGGCGACCGGCGTCGAAGGCGGTTTGCCGTGGCGGAGCAGCTCCGCCCGGATCTCTTCTAGCCGTCCGATGCCCATGTATACGACAAGCGTGTCGACGCCATGCGCCAGAAGGTCCCAGCGAATCGGAGCCGCGTCCTCCCGGCAGCGATTGCCCGTGACGACGGCGAACGAAGCGGCCAGGTCGCGATGCGTGAGCGGGATCCGGCTCGAAGCCGCGGCGCCGATCGCCGACGTGACCCCGGGCACGATCTCGCAGGGAATGCCGTGCTCCGCGAGCGCGAGCGCCTCCTCGCCTCCCCTGCCGAACACGAGCGGATCGCCGCCCTTAAGCCGGACGACCGTCCGGCCGCCGAGCGCATGCTCGATCAGAAGCGCTTCGATCTCCCGCTGAGGCATCGCGTGCTGCCCCGGGCTTTTGCCGCAGTAGAGCAGCGTGGCGCCCGGCTTGGCATAATCAAGCAGCTCCTCGCTCACCAAGCGATCGTACAGGATGACGTCCGCTTCCCGGATGCGGCGAATCGCCTTCAGGGTGACGAGCTCCGGGTCGCCCGGACCGGCGCCGACGAGGTAAACCGGCGCGGGCCTCATGCGCGCCGCTCCGCGTGCAGCGTCTTGGGCGAATCCAGCGCGGACAGCGTCCCGGCCGGCAGTCCGATTCCCTTTTGCGACAGGTAGAAAAGAATGCCCGTAAACACGGCGCCGCCGACGAAGTTGCCGATCAGAACGGGAATCTGGTTCCACAGCCACCAGTCCCCGAAGCTGACGTCCGCGCCAAGCAGCATGCCCGCCGGAATGACGAACATGTTGACGACCGCGTGCTCGAAGCCTTGCCCGAAAAACGTCACGATCGGCAGCCACATCGCGACGATCTTGCCAAGCGTCGAAGTCGAGGTCATCGCCATGACGACGCCGAGCGTCACCATCCAGTTGCAAAGAATCGCCTTTATGACGACAAGGACGATCCCGTCCGCGCCCATATGCTTGTAGCCTATCGTTTTCGTTTCCGCCGCGGTGATCAGCGTCTGGGCCAGCGGGCTCGCCATGTCGGAGCCCATCTTTGTCGTCGTCAGATCGTACAGAACGGCATAGACGAAGCACCCGATCAGATGTCCCGCGATGACCCAGCCATAATTTTTGAGCATCTTGCCTATGGTCGTTTTCTTTTGCAGCACGCTTAGGGGGATGAGCGCGAAGCTGCCGGTCACGAGCTCCAGGCCCAGCAGGACGATCATGACGAAGCCTACCGGGAAGATGACGGCGCCCGCCATCCCGATCTTCGTCTGCGCGACGGCCGTATACGCCAGCGTCGTGGCGAAGGCGAGGATCGCTCCGCCAAGAAAACCCCGAACCAGCATCTGCGAAGCGCTCATCTCCGCCTTGGCGGCGCCGCCCTCGATCATCGCCTTCAATACATCCTTCGGTTTAACGAAATCCATGCGCTCATCTCCCTGCTGCGAAAATGGTCTAAATGGTGATATAGATCGAGCCTGCGGCATCTACCTCGGTCTCGTAGGACGTCACGCACCCTTCGTCCGGCTCATACACTTTTCCCGTCTTTAGATCGATCTTCCAGTCGTGCAGCGGACAATGGATCGCGGTACCGCACACCATTCCCTCCGACAGCTTGCCGCCTTTGTGCGGGCAGCGATTCTCGACGGCGCGGATCTGACCGTCGGACAATTTGAAGATGGCGATCTCCAGCTCTTCGTGGCGGTACGTACGAGACCCTTTGGCATCGATATCGGCAACGTGTGCGACCAGCATTTTTGTCATGTTCTCCGCCTCCCAGTCCTTAGTTCAGCGGCGCGGGCACCGCGAGCGCTTCGAAGTTTTTGCGCAGCTCTTTGTCCTGGATGATCTCTTTCCAAGGATCGTTGATGTAGCTGAGCGAGGTCTTGATTCGTCCGTGAAGCGCTTTGCGTTCCTCCGGATCCTCCAGCACGGCCTTGATGGCTTCCACGCCGACGCGTTCCACCCACACGGAAGTCCGCTCGCCCCACGTCGCGTTTTCTCTATAATATTGAAGGAACGCGCCGCCCCACTCGACGACTTCGTCCTCCGTCTTCACGACGCACAGCAGGTCGGTCGCCCGGACATGCACGCCGCCGTTGCCGCCGACGTGCAGCTCCCAGCCGCCGTCGATCGCGACGATGCCGTAATCCTTGATCGTCGCCTCGGCGCAGTTGCGGGGGCAGCCGGATACGGCGAATTTCACCTTGGCCGGCGCGTTCATCCGCTCGAACTCCTTTTCGAGCCGGATGCCCATTCCGATGGCGTCCTGCGTGCCGAACCGGCAAAACGTATTGCCGACGCAAGTTTTGACGGTGCGCAGCATTTTACCGTAAGCGTGGCCCGACGGCATATCGAGATCCTCCCACATGCTCGGCAGGTCTTCCTTCTTGACGCCAAAGAGGTCGAGCCGCTGTCCGCCCGTGAACTTGACCAGCGGAACGTCGTACTTCTCCGCGACCTCCGCGATTTTCTTCAGCTCCGTTGGCGTGGTGACGCCGCCGTAGATCCGCGGCACGACCGAATAGGTGCCATCCTTTTGAATGTTGGCGTGATAGCGCTCGTTGGTGAAGCGGGATTCCTTCTCGTCCTTGTAGCGCTCGGGCCACAGCATGCCCATATAGTAGTTCAAGGAAGGCCGGCACTTCGTGCACCCTTCCGGCTGCTTCCATTCGAGCGCGACCATCGCTTCTTTGACCGTTGCCGGCTCAAGGCGACGGAGCCCGGCGACGATCTCGTCGCGGTCCAGGGAGGTGCAGCCGCAGATGCCCTCTTTGACGGCTTCGCCGGCGCGTTCTCCCGCATAGAGGCTGAGCAATCCTTCGACGAGCGGCTTGCAGCCGCCGCAGGACCCGGTCGCTTTGTTGCACGCTTTGATCTCGCCGACCGTGGCGCAGCCCTTCGTCTCGATCGCGTCCTTGATCGAGCCCTTGGAGACGCCGTTGCAGCCGCAGACGATCTCGTCGTCGGCCATGCTTTCAAGCCGACTTGCCGGAGAAACGGCGCCGCCGCCGGGAGCGAAGCCGAGCAGCAGCTCTTTTTCCTTGCCTTTGATCGACTCGCCCTTTTTCATGATCGAAAACAGGGATGCGCCGTCGGTCGTGTCCCCGAAAAGCACGGCGCCGACGAGCTTGTCGTCCTGAATCACGATTTTCTTGTAAACGCCGTCCAGTTCGTCCTGGTAACGCAGCGCGCGCGTGCCCGGCGTCTCCTCGTACTGGCCGGCCGAGAACACGTCGACGCCCGATACCTTAAGCTTGGTCGAGGTCATCGATCCTTCGTAGCCGGCCGTATCTACGCCCGCCAGCCTTTTCGCCAGCACCGCGCCCTGATCGTACAGCGGCGCGACAAGTCCGTATGCGATACCTCTGTGCTCCGCGCATTCCCCGACGGCATAGACGTTCGGCACGTTCGTCTCCATGTAATCATTAACGACGATACCCCGGTTGACCGCGAGTCCGGCAGACTTCGCGAGCGACACGTTCGGCTTGATGCCGACGGCCATGACGATCAGGTCCGCTTCCACTTCGCTGCCGTCCGTGAAGCGAAGGCCCTTCACGCGCTTTTTGCCGTAGATCAGCTCGGACTGCTTGCGGAGCAAGAACTTCATCCCTTGCGCTTCCAATTCCTTCTGCAGCATCTTCGATGCCGGTTCATCCAACTGCCGATTCATCAGATTCGGGCTGATGTGGACGACCGATACGTTCATGCCGAGGTTCAGCAGGCCGCGCGCCGCTTCAAGGCCGAGCAGGCCGCCGCCGATGACGACGGCGTTCTTGTACGATCGCGACGCTTCGAACATCGTCTCGCAGTCCGCGATGTCGCGGAAGCCGATGACGCCTTCTTTGTCGGCACCCGGCAGCGGCAGCATGAACGGCCGCGATCCCGTCGCCATGATGAGCGTGTCGTAAGCGGCTTCCGCGCCTTGATCCGAATATACTTTGCGCGCATCCGTATCGATCCGGTTCACCGTATGCCCGACATGCAGCGTGATGCGGTTTTCCGAATACCAGTCCCAGTCGTTAATGACGATATCCTTAAGCTCCGTGCCGCCGGCCAGCACGGACGACAGCATGATGCGATTATAATTCGGATAGGGCTCGGCGCCGAAGATCGTGATCTCGTACAACTCAGGGGCCAGCTTCAACAGGTGCTCCAATGCCCGCACGCCCGCCATTCCGTTGCCGATCATCACCAGTTTCTTTTTGTCCGCCATGTTCGCGTCTCCCCCGTTTCGGATATTTCGTTAGAAACTCAAAAAGCCTGCCTCGCAGCACGGGAAACGATAATCTCCCATGATACGAAAGCAGGCACCATTGCCGCTTCACCCGAATACGCCATTGTATTCGCGATTGATTAACCCGAATATATTATGAAATCAAAGTCATGTCAATATATATAACACGAAAAAATGAAATATCTTTTCGCTCGACACTCCGCTTTCTTTTGTGTTATAAAAAGTAACGGAGAAAAAGTGTCGCCTTCATTAAGAAGGGCGAACCGATTGGAGAGGAGGGCGTCGATGCGTTCATTGCTCGTTGTTCATAACCATCTGACAGCCGCCGAACGGCTCGAAGCCGTTGCTTCCAAGCATCAGCTTCCGGAGTCGGTCATGCGTGCGGCCGGTTATACCGTAGCGACGGCGCGGGGGGAAGAACAGGCGCGCCAGCGCATCGCGGAAGCCGACGCCTTGATCCTCGATTTGCCCATCCCGGAAATCGAAGCGTGGAGCCGAAGCGTTCTCGATTGGAAGGTCGTGCCGATCCTGTGGTGGTGCAGCGAAGCGACCGCGACGCTGTCCGTCGAAGCCTGCGAGGACGGCGTGATGGCCGACGGCGTGCTCAGCGCATCGATGCTGCCGACCGAGATTCATTGGACGCTGCAGTTCGGGGCCAAGCAATGCTTCGAGCGCCAGCAATGGCATCTCGAACGCCGGCAGCTGCTCGCCAAGATCGAAGAGCGCAAGTGGATCGACATGGCCAAGGGCATCCTGTGCGAAGTGAAAAACATTACGGAGACCGAGGCTTACGACATTTTGCGCAAGCAAGCGATGAACGAACGCAAGCGGCTGGTCGACGTCGCGGCCTCCATCGTCAATGTTTACAACCTGCTGCAAGAGCAAAAACAAGGGAGGACGAAGCGATGATCCAGCTGCTCAAGGAAGTCGCCCGCGGCAAGCGCGGCGCCCGCGATCTAACCTACGACGAAGCCGTCCTGGCGGCGGAAGCCATCCTGACGCAAGAAGCGACGCAGGCGCAGACCGGCGCCTTTTTTATCGCGGAACGCATTAAGATGGAAAGCGTAGACGAGCTCGAAGCGTTCGTCCGGGTATCGCGCAAGCATGCCCGTCGCGCCGAGGGACTCGGCATCGGCCTGGATTGCGCAGGGCCTTACGACGGTCGAAAAACGTCCTTTTACGCGACGTTTCCCACGGCCTTCCTGCTCGCGGCCGCCGGCCTGCCGAACGCGCTGCACGGCACCGCCTCCCTCCCGCCCAAATGGGGCATCACGCTGCAGGACATCGTCGAGTCCGTCGGCATTGCGGCGGCCGACTTGACGCCCGAGCGGACGCTGCGCGCCTTCGAGCGGTCCGGCGTGTTTTTCGCGTCGACCGAGCAATGGTGCCCGCCGCTGGGCCGGCTTCGCCAGATTCGCGAGGAGCTCGGCATGCGAACGGTGCTCAACAGCGCGGAAAAGCTGCTGGACCTCGCCGCCTCGCCGCGCATCGTGTTCGGCGTCTACCATAACACCGTGTTCGACAGGCTCGCGAGGCTGTTCATCAAGCTCGGCTATGAGCAGGCGCTCATCGTGCAGGGAGCGGAGGGTTCCGAGGATTTGTACATTAATCGCCCGACCCGGGCTTATCTGGTGGAAAACGGCGAGTTCCGCCTGCAAATCTTCGATCCCGAGACGTACGGCATCGAGGCCGAGCCACCGGAGCGGACATGGACGCCGGCCGATCAGCTGGCCGTCGCGGAGGCGGTGCTGCGGGGCGATGCCGATCTGGCGTACACGAACCAGGCGCTGTTCAACGGCGCCGTCCGGCTGCAGCTGGCGGGCAAAGCCGAGTCGGTCGAACAGGGGCTATACGCCTGCAAGGCGCTGCTCGACGGCGGCGAAGCGCACGCGGCGTACTTGAGCTGGAGAACGGCGCTGCTCGAGCCGATGGGCACGGTGCCCGAGACGGCGGCTTCGCGCTGAGCGGTGTCGTAGGTTGAAAAAGAGACGCTCCTTCTTCCGGCAAATTGCCGGAGCGGGAGCGTCTTTTTGCGTTTGGAGCAGCGGATTTGGCGAATCGCAAGCTAGGGGATGCGATTGGCTTGGCGCGAGCCGGGTCGGGACCATCGCCTCCACTACGAGAGGCGTTTGGATTGGCGTGCGCGAGATTCGGGGCATCGCCTGCTCCAGGAGAGGCGATTGGCTTGGTGCAAGCCAAATCAGGCGCATCGCCTGCTCCAGGAGAGGCGATTGGTTCGGCGTGAGCCGAATCGGGTCCATCGCCTGCTCTAGGAGAGGCGATTGGCCTACCACGCTTGGACTTTGAACCATCGCCTGCTATACGATTGGCGATTGGCCTACCACGCTTGGACTTTGGGGCATCGCCTGCTGGACGAGAGGCGACACCCCTCCCTTTTTATCGTCCGCGTTCGTATACGCGGTACAACAGAACCGCCGCCTCCGCGCGGGTCAGCTGGCCCTGCGGCCGCAGCTTGCCGCCGGCGCCCTGCAGCAGCCTGGCGCCGACGAGCGCCGCGAGATCCGGCCGCGCGTACGCGCCCGCTGCGGATGCGTCGGCGAACGCCGCAAGCGCCGCGGCGTCGCCCTCGGGCAGCCCCGCGCCTGCGCTGCGCAGCGCGCGGGCGACCAACGCCGCCGCTTCCTGGCGGCTGATCGCCTTGCCTGGCCGGAACCGGCCGTCGCCGGAGCCGCCGGCGATGCCGAGCGCCACGCCGACGCGAACGGCGTCGGCATAGTACGCATCTGCTGCCACGTCCGCAAACTTGGCAGCCCCATCATTCTGACCTGCCTGCACGTCCGCGAAGCCCGAGTCCGCGCCGCCCGTGTTCGCATTCAGCTCGAGCATCCGCACGAGCAGGAGCAGGAAGTCGGCCCGGCTAACCGGCGCGCCCGGGTCGTAACTGACGTCGTCGCGGCCCTCCACGATGCCGCGGGCAGCCAGCGCCTCGACGGCATCGCGCGCCCACGGCGTCTGGCCGAGATCGGCGAAGCGCCGGTCGACGAAGGCTACCGCGTACTGGCTGAAATGCGTCGTCCGGAAGGTCACGACGCCGCGTTTCGCGTCATAACGCCCGCTGACGATCGGATGCGCCATCCCCTGCGCGTCGATATAGCGGATCGTCAGCTTTTCGGGATGGTCCGCTTCGTTCGCGTCCGGCGAGTAAGGCACGGAGATAACGGCCGGCGACTCGCCATTGCGCCAATCGATCGGGACGCCGCCCGACATCAAGGACACGTCAATGGCCGGATGTTCGCCGACGAGCTCCCTCGACGCTTCGCTCCAAGCCTTCTTATCGGCTACCTGCAAGACCAACGTCACCTTTCCTCCCACGACTCCCTTCGATCCCACATCGCTCAGCATATCGCCTGTCACTGCAACTGTGCCAAGCGGCGTGGACAACTCCAGCCGGCGGTCGGCTCCGCCGCCGGCAAGCGCGCCCGCAGGCAATTCGACCGCGTAACCGTTCGCCCCCGCGACCGAGGACAATACGATCTTAACGGTTTTAACGCCTTCCTTGGCATAGGCCTCAGCAAGCGCTGCATCGCCGACCGATGCACGGACGAGACCGCTCGCCGAATCAAGCGAGGCTACAGGCGTAAGCGTGAACGTTCCGGCTACAGGCATCGGTGTCGGCGTAGGCGCCGGCCCGTTCTGCACCGGCGTCGGAGTTGGCGTAGACGTCGGAGACGGCGATGGCGTCGGCTCCCCGCCGCCTTCCTCCAGCGCATCCAGCTCCCCCGCAAGCGCCGCCTTATCCGCGCCGTCGGGCAGCAGGACCACAAAGTTGCGCGCCGCATCGATCGACGTATCGGTCTTCTCCAGCTTCGCCGCAGCGACGGCCGCCTGGGCCGAGGACAGCGACCAATCGAGGAAGCTTCCGTCCAGCAAGTACAGGTCGCCGAACAGCGTGAAGTCCTTGCTCGCGCCGATGCCCTGGTTGTATTCCATGTAGCCTTCGCGGCCGCTGCCGTCGTTCTCGTTCATGAGCAGCGTGAATCCGAGCGTTTCCTGCGGGTTGAAGTCATAGCCCGCGCCATGCAGCTGATCCAGCGGAATCGCGATCGCATACCGCGTCACGCCGGCTTCCTCGTCACGGGTCACCGTTGCCTCGACGCCCGCGCCGAGCGTGCCGGTCTGCAAGCCTTCCGGCGCCTTCCAGCGCCACTTGACGACGCTGCCGTCATCGCGCAGAGCAAAGCCGAGTTCGCTCACTTGCTTGCTCCCCGCGCCCGCTCCGCGATTCAGGTCGATGCCGAGCTGGATGCTGTCTCCCTGCCAAATATCGACGCCCCCGAAGGACTGGTCGTGGATATCGTCGCGGACAACAATGTCAAAGTACAGCTTGTCGCTATCCCAAGCGACGCCGGCATCGGCACTCAGATCGGCCGCACCGGACCATCCGCCGCCGGCGTATTCGTCCTGCGCGGACAGATCGATGCGAGGCGCATCCGCCTCTGCTTCCGCTTCCCCCGCAGCGACCGGCCCGGCGATCGTCTGCCCGAGCTTTACCGAGGACAGATACGTTCTGCCGTCGTCCAGCGTCACCTTGAACTTCAGCGAAGCGGCCGCCAGGTACGGCAGGTCGATCTCGACGCTTTCCCCATAGGCGATGCCCGCAAACCGAATCGGCTTCAGCAGTCCCGCATACGCCGAGGGCTGCACCAGCTCGATCTTGCCGGACAGCGCCTCCGCATCGGTTGCATTGGCCAGCACGAGCCGAGCGTTCGTCCGCTCCTTGTGCGCGGTATCGAGCCCGGTCTTCTCCAGGCGCAGCGCGACCGGCACGAGGTTCGAGCCGCCGACCTTGACGCCCGCCTCGTTGACGAGCTGTAGACCGCCCTTGAACAGATTGTTCGTGATCGTCATTCGCTCGATGTCAGGTCCGGCGTACACATGCGTCGTTCGCGGCTGTTGGAAGTACGAATCGTACAGCGCGACGTCGCCGCCGAGCGCGTTGATCCCCTTTTCTCCGACCGTCGTAAAATTGCTCTGCTGCATCCGCAGCCGTCCCGAGCGGATATCGACCGAGCGCGAAGTATCGCCCCACATCGAGGTGTTGAAAAACCGCGCTTCAGCTTCAAAGCCGTCCTCGAGGGTGATGTAAACTTTGTCCGTGGAGCTCATCGATACCAGCTCCGTATTGACGAACGTCAGCCCCCCTTCGCCTGCGCCCTCCAGGTACACGCCCTTCTTGCTGCCGTCCGTGCCGTGCCCGAGCACGGTCGCGACCGGACCTCCGCCGCTCTCCGCAGCGAAGTGGATGCCGTACTGCGAACCGTAGACGAACGTGTTGAAAATGGTTTCCCTCGCGACATGTCCGATGCGGAACGCGTCCAGATGCTCCTTTTGATAGCTCCAGACTTTGTCGAAATCGGCGTCCGTGGACGGATGATTCGGGTAGTTGTTGCGACCGTAGTAATGCGGGTTGAACTGCACGTTGCGCATGATGCCGCCCTCGGCCCCGCCGCCGAGATAGATGCCTTCCATGAGCGGAGAACCCGCCACGTAATCGATATAATGGCCGCTCGTATCGTAAGTGCCGAAGTCGATGCCCTGATAGGCGTTGATCAAGGTCGTATCGATCGCGTAAACCCCGTGCCCTTCGCCGCGAATCGTCCAGGCGTACGGCTTGACGTTGTTCCAGTCCTGCTCGTCATAGTAGACGGACAATCCGCGCACGCCCGACGAAGCCGCCAGCGTGATCAGCGCGGTCGCGCCCTCCGGCGCGCCTTGTCCGTAGCGGGTGAACAGCACGGTCCCGCCGCCGATCGTATGATGCGGCACGTCCCAGGAGCCGCGCAGCTCGACGCCCCCTGGCACCGAGATCGGCGAATCGACGCGGTAAATGCCCGCAGGCAAGTATACGGTGCCGCCGCCTGCGTCGCCCGCCGCGTCGAGCGCCTGTTGGATCGCGGCCGATGCATCCACGACACCGCCCCGGTCTGCCAAATACGGCGCCACGGTGGCGTCGAACAGCTGCCGGTTGGCCGGTTTTGGTCTTTCCACGGCGTCCGTCGCGATCTCGTCCGGCAGCCGCTCCAGCGCATAATTGGCGTTCTGCGTGACGTTAACCTCTGCCGCCTGACTCTCGTCAGTCACCTGCAGACTGCCGTCCAGGCCCGAGTTCACCGCGTTCAGCGATTGTACGGCGCCAGTCAGCTTCACCTGGTTTGCCGCCTTGGCGAAGCTCGACTGGCCTAGGATCAGCGATCCGCCGCCCAGCTCGACCGCATAGCGGCCGGACGCTTCGTCCCAGCCTGCGAACGCCGCATTTTCGAACGACAGCACGCCGCTGCCCTCGCTGACGACCGCGTTGCCGCCGCTGCCGTCGACTTGCACGTCCTGAAACTGCGCGATCGAGTGGAAGCCCGCGGTCGCATAGATCGCGGCCGGAGACTCGCCGACGCCCGCCGCAAAGCTGCTGCGCGTCACAAGCAATCCGTAATCGTTGACGCCCTCGATCTTTAGTCCGATCCGGCTGTCGCTCACATGAACGTCGTACAGCTGCGCGTTCGCCGTCTCGGCGGAGCCGGTGCGCGTCGTCACCCGCATGCCGTTATCGAAGCCCGACAAGCGGATGTCCGACATGTATTCCCAGTCGGAACGGCCCATCACGATGCCTTCGGCATGCGTCGTCGTGTAGGCGCGCAGCTGCCCGGCGTCCGGCGCGCCCGCAAGCCCCGACGCCGCCCAGTAAGAAGGCGACAACCGAATACCCTCGAGCCTTCCGATATCGGTCGTAAAGTCGAGGAAGATACCGGTATGAAGCACGGTGCCATACAGATTTTTCACGTAGTGAAGCTCGTTCCACTCCGGTCCGATCTTGATGCCGCCGTAGCTGTTGACCAGCGTGATGTTCTCCATCGTCGCGCTGTCGCCCGGCAGCTGCTCGAACGTCCAAGGGTACGCCGCAGGATCCGAGAGCGACTGCTCGGGATACCACACCGACAGATTCGTGACGCCGCTCACCGGCTGCAGCTGGATGAAGCTCTCGCCGTCAGCCTGCCCCCGTCCGCCGTACGTCGCCAGAACGGTTCCCTTCACGAGGCCGCCCGCCTCGCCCGGACTCATCCAGTCGCCGCGCAGCGTTACCCCGGTCGGCACGTTCAGATGGCCATTCAGCCGGTAGGTGCCTGCCGGCGCGAACACGACGCCGCCTCCGTTGCCGCCGGCCGCATCGAGCGCCGCCTGAAACGCGGCGGTATCGTCGCTCGTACCGTCGGCCTGCGCGCCGAAGTCGAGCACGCTGAAGTCCGCGATCGCGACGTCATCCGTGGCGAACTGCGTATCGTACACCTTCGTCTGCGTCGCCGTCGACGTGCGCGCGACTTTTTTCACCGACACGCGCGCCACGGTAAGATCCGGATTGTTTTCCGGATTGCCGCCGCCGCTGATGCCGATGCGGAAGTCCGAGCCGTTCGTCCGGTTGGCGAACTTGGCGTCGATCAGCTTAAACGTCTTCGTTTTCCATTGCCCGCTGTTACCGTACGTGAATAGCGGCGAATCCTTGAACGCAGCCGAGAGCGCATCGTACTGAAGCACGAAGCTGCCGCTGCCCTGGTCCAAGTATTCCACGGTCACATAAACGTCCTTGTCCGCATTGTCATACAAATAGGCATCGTCTACGTTCATGTACAAGTAAAGCGTGCGGTCGCCCGGCGCGCCGCGATTCGTTTTCCAGTAGCCCTTGCCGTCCAGCGCGCCCTTCACGAGACCGGATTCGTTATCCCCGCCCCGGCCCGCGATGCCGCGCTCGACAGCCGTCTCTCCGAGGGCGATGCTCGCCTCGTCGGATGCGGTCGCCTTCAGCGTCTTGGTCACGACGACCCGCGCGAGCTTCAGCTCCGCATTGGTCTGCCAGCTCGCGCCGCCGCCTTCGATGCCGAGACGGAAGTCCGCGCCGCCCGTCCGGTTCGCGAAGTTGGCATCGTTCAGCTTGAACGTGTGCGACTTCCATGCACCCGTATCGCCGTAGCTAAGGAGCGGCGCATCCTTGAAGCCGTTGTCTTGGCCCTGCGCGTCATACTGCAGCACGAGCTTGCCGTTGCCCGCGTCGTAATAATCGACCGTCACCTCGACGTCGTACGCCGCCATGTTTACGGAATAGCCATCTTCAACGTTCATGTAAAAATACAGGATTCGTTTGCTCTCGTCGTCCGCGGACCGGTTGGTTTGCCAGTACGCGCGGCCGCCAGACTCGCCCGTGACGAGTCCTTCCGGCGCCCCGTCTCCGGGTCTGGCAGCTATTCCATGCTCCGCCGGCACGGTCCCAAGCTCAATGCTAACGCTTTCATTCCCAGCCAAAACCTCGGCCGCGCTCGCCCGAGCAGGCGACTGCCCCGGCCAGCTGCCGATCAGCAGCAGGACGGCTATCAAGCCAGATACCCATGTCCGCCATGCTTTTTTCGTATCCAATCGCATTATTTTACCCCTCCAATGCCTGTTTTGGACAAAAGAAAAGGAAGCCCCCTCGCGAATCATCGACAGCTATGATGAGTTCGAGGCGGGCTCCCGCCGTTCATATGCGTATTACTTCTTGGCTGCGAGGAAGGCGTCGACCTGTTTTTGCGTTTCCGCGATAATCTTGTCGAGGCCGTTTTTCTTTTGCTTTTCGATATAGTCGTCGACCGCTTTTTCCGGATCCTTCACCGTACCGAATTCGATCGGCTTGTTGAACTCCTCGATCGCCTGGTCGCGCTTGGCCAGCTCGTTCTTCATCGGCTCCTCGGACACGAACAGGCCGTCGAGCGGAGAGTTGACGTTGATCGGCTCGCTGGCGAACTCCGCCTCGTGCAGCCAGAAATCCTTCGGATAGGTCGACGTCGGACGCATGAACTGCGGCTTCCAGAACGCCCATTGGCCGCCCCACTCCATATAGTTGCTCGTCGTCGTGCTCATGCCGTCGGGATAGACGGCCGTATCGCCGTCGAGCTTGTACGTCTTGCCCTCGATGCCGTATTGCACCAGATCGTACAGCGTGCGGTCCGTCTCGATCATGTCGAGGAAGCGCAGCACGCGGTCCGGATGCTTAGAGTTGCGGTTGATCGCGGCGACGTTGGCGAGCGGCGTGCGGTTCACCTGTTTCTTGTCCGGATAGATGAGCGACGAATCCAGCTTAAACGACGGATCGGAGAAGCCAGGATCGGCGTTGACCCATTCGTGCGAGGTGAGCGTGAACACCGCTTTGCCGTTGCGCCATTCGGCCGCGCCGTCCGTCTTGTCGATCATCGCGTCGCGGTTGATCAGCTTCTCGTCGTACCATTGGCGCGCCTTGACCGCGGCTTCTTTGTAGAACGGCTGCTGCTCGATCGGCTGGATCTTCATCGCCGGATCGCTCAGATAGTAGCCTAGTCCATGTTGGTTCAGATCGATCCACTCTTCGCGGATCTTGATCAGCGTCAGCGGCCCCGTACGATTAAGCTTCATGTTCGGGTACGCTTTGCGCAGCTCGCGCAGCAGGTTTTCCGTATCCTCGAGCGTCTTGACCGAGTCCTTGGCGACGTTGATGCCCGCCTTCTCGGTCAGATCCGAGCGCCAGGTGACGAACTGCCGCTGGTTCATCTTCATCGTCCACGGCAGGCCGACGATATTGCCGTCGATCGTCGCCGCGGAGAGGGTGCCCTGCTCCTCGTATTTCTTGTACAGGTTCGGCGCATACTGCGGCAGCAGGTCGTTCAGCGCCATATAGGAGCCTTTGGCCGCCATCTGGTTGTAGGACAGCCAGTCGCCGTCGAAGTTCAGGTCCCAGTTGTCGCCGGAAGCCGCCATGACGAGCATCTTATCCTTGAAGTCGTTGAACGGGATGAAGTTGATGTCGAACTTGACGTTCAGGCCCTTGTCTTTGACATAGTCGCTGATCTTGGACCATACCTCGTCGGTAGCCGCCTTTTTGTCGCCTCCGAAGTAGAACTTGAGCGTGACCTCGTCCTCCGCCTTTGCCGTAGAGCTTGGACTCGCCGCTCCGCTGGCGCTTGAGCTCGAGCCTGCCGTCGCCGTACCCGACGGACTTGCCGTGCCGTTGTTGTTATTGCCTCCGCAGGCCGACAGCATCGCGCCGAGCAGCATGACGCCGGCGAGTACCGCGGTAGTCGATTTCCCCTTGCGCATGTGAACCTCTCCCCTTAATTGTGAGATATATACTATCACGGCGGAAGCCGGTATAGTCAACCTTTAACTGCGCCTACCATGAGGCCCTTCACGAAGTAGCGTTGGACGAACGGATACAGGAAGATAATCGGCCCGATCGTGATGACGGTGAGCGCCATCTTGATCGATTCGGACGGGATCGTCGCCGAGATCTGCTGCATGGCTGCGGCGTTGCTGGAACTCTTCAGGAACTCGACGTTGGAGACCAGCGTCCGCAGCAGCAGCTGGAGCGGCTGAAGCTCCTGCTTGTCGATGAACATCAGCCCGAGGAACCAGTCGTTCCAGTAGCCAAGGGCGACGAACAAGCCGACGGTGGCGAGCACCGGCACGGACAGCGGCGCGATGAGGCGGAAGAAAATCCGGTATTCGCTGGCGCCGTCCATTTTCGCCGATTCGTACAGGTCCTCCGGGATCGCCATCATGAAGTTGCGGACCAGGAACATATTGAAGGCGTTCGCGAGCGGCGGCAGAATCATCGCCCACAGCGTGTCCTTCAGATCAAGATACCGGACGCAAATGATGTACCAGGGCACGAGCCCCCCGCTGAACAGCATCGTGATGATGACGTAGATGGACAGTACGTTGCGGTATTTGAAAGATCGCCTCGCCATGACGTATCCGCCCATGCCGTTCACGATGATGGACAGCGCGGTACCGATAACCGTGACGAGAATGCTGATGATATAAGCGTCGACGATCCGGCTCGAGCCGAGCAGCAGGATCTTGTAGGAGCTCAGCGTGACATGGCGCGGAATGAGCGCGTAGCCGTAGTTGACGATGTCGTTCTCGGTGCTGAGCGAGCCGGAGACGACCATGATGAAGGGGAACAGGCACGCCAGGCTGAACAGCAGGACGATCGTGCCGATCGCCGCCTGACTGAGCGAAAATCTTCGGGTAAGCATCGGTATCAGCCTCCTTGCCTAAATTGCGGTAGTAGTTGCACGCGTAGCTGACGGTCGGACCGGGATCAGAAAATCGCCGAGTCTCTGTCGATCCTGCGGGCGGCGTAGTTGCTGGACAGCACGAGCACGAAAGCGACGACGGACTGGAGGAAGCCGGCCGCGGAGGCCATGCCGATATCGCCGGATTGGCGAAGACTGCGGTAGACGAGCGTGTCGATGACGTCGGTCGTCGGGAAGAGCAGCGTCGCGTCGCCGACCATGGCGTAGAACATCCCGAAGTCCGCGTTCATGATCCGTCCGATCGCGAGCAGCGTCAGGATGACGACGGTGGGTCTCAGCATCGGCAGGCTGATGTAACGGATCTGCTGCCATCGCGAGGCGCCGTCGATCGAAGCGGCTTCATAATACGAGTTATCGATGGAGGTGAGAGCGGCCAGGTAGATGATCGTGCCGTAGCCCGTCACTTTCCACCGGATCGCGATGGTCAGGATGAGCGGCCACAAGCCCGCTTCGCTGTAGAAGTCGACGGGCCCCGCGCCGATCCATTCGAGGAACCGGTTGACCGCGCCCGTCTCGTAGTTGAGCAGGTTGTACGTGAACACCCCGACGACGATCCAGGAGATAAAAAACGGGAGGAAGGTGAGCGATTGCGTGACGCGCTTGAAATATTTGTTCCGCAGCTCGTTCAGCATGAGCGCGAAGCCGACCTCGAAGACCAGTCCGACTGCGATAAAGAGCACGTTCAGCAAGATCGTGTTGCGGACCGCGCGGAAGGCGGCGTCGGAGGACAGCAGGTAGTCGAAGTTGTTGAACAGCGGGTGCATCCAGTCGCTCCCGAAGATGCCTTTCTGGAAGTCGAAGTCCTTGAACGGGATGATCAGGCCGGACAGCGGCAGGTAGCAAAACAAAAACAGCAGCGTCGCGACGGGCAGGAACATGACGAGGAGTTGATGGTTTTGCGCGAGGTCCCGGACCAGTCCGTTTCGGCGTTTCATGCGCGATGTTCCTTTCTGTTATCGTGATACCTTTATGATAAGGGGGGGCCGTTCGACGTTCCATGAGCGGATCTTATCCTTTGCGGTCCCTGCCTATCCTGTTCGGACGGGGGCGCCGCGGGTCAAAAAAAGAGCCGCCCTAGTCGGGCCGGCTCTTGTCTTCTTTGTCCAATATCGGGTGCCGAAGCGCGATCTTCGTGCCGAAATCCGGCCCTGTCTCGATGCGCAGGCGGTAGCCGTCGCCGAAGTATAGCTTCAGCCGATTGTTGACGTTGCGCAGGCCGACGCCCTTCGCGCTCTCCGAGCTGCGGCCGCCTGGCGGCTCCTCCATATCGAGCTTCGCGAGCGCTTCGGGCGGGATCCCGCCGCCGTTGTCGATAATATCGATCGCGATATCGCCGCCCTCCCGGCTGGCCGAGATCAGGATCTTCCCGCTCTCGAAGTCGTTGCGGATGCTGTGCTGGATCGCGTTCTCGACCAACGGCTGGAGCAGCAGCCGCAAGAACGGCAGCTCTTTCAACCCGTCGTCGACGCCGTACAGGATCCGGATCGGCCGTCCCATCCTCGCCTGCTCGATCTGGACGTAGGCTCGGACCTGCTCCAGCTCCCTGCTGAGCGTCGTGATCTCCTTGCCCTGGTTCAGACTGAGCCGCAGCAGGTTGCCGAGCGCGGCGACCATTTGCGCGACCTCGCCCGCGCCGTGCTTCTCGGCCTTCCAGCGGATCGACTCGAGCGTATTGTACAAAAAGTGCGGATTGATCTGATGGCTCAGCACCTGGAACTCCAGCTCTTTTTTGTCGCGCTCCGCGCGCGAGGCTTCGTTGATCAAGCCTTCGATCTTGCGGATGAGGCTGCCGAAGCCCCGGTACAGCCATCCGACCTCGTCCTGTCTTCGGGACGGCGGGATCTGCTGCTGGTAATCGCCCGACTCAAGCTTGCGCATATAACGGACCAGGCGCACGATAGGCTGGGTAAAGGAAGCTGTAATATACAGCACGACGCCGACGCAGCAAAGCAAATAGCCGATCAGAAAATAGACGGTCGCCCGATTGATCTCGTCGATCGTGCCGGTCAGATCCTTGAGCGGCGTCAGGCTGACGATCGCCCAGGGCTCGTTGTCCGTCCGGACGAAGCTCGCCAAATACTTGCTTCCCCCGACCTCGATCGTTTTCTCCCCTTCGCTGTCCTTGCGGAACTGCTCCACGAAGCCGGACGAGGGGAACGCCGTGCCGGTCCAGTCGTTTTCGAACGAATCGTACAGCACGACGCCGTCGTCGTCCCGCAGCAGCAGAAGCCGCTGCTCGATCATCTGCCCGCTGGGCGAGAAAAACCGCTTGAGCTGGTCCTCGGACACGTCCGTGGCGATAATGCCCCGCGGGGTCTGATCGTACAAGCCCGAGAAACGCTTGACGTAAGAAAGGAGCGGACGCTCCAGCCTGCCCTTCTCCGGCAGCCTCAGGTACCAGGAAGGACTGACTTGCGCCGCGGATTGACGGAACCATGCCTGCGCGCCGACGTTCGGTTCGCCGATCGTGCTGAGGTAATCGGCATAACGACCGGGATCGATGGGATACACGCTGACCCGGAAGGCGTCGACGGCCGAGGTGCGCTGGTACAGCCAAGTCAGCAAATCGACCGTAAACGATTCCTCGTTGGCCGCGCCCCCGCCGGCCGGCTCGAGCAAATCCTGCAGGCGCTTGTCGCCGATCAGGTCGTTGACCTGATCGTTCAGCGCGCTCAGGTAGTTTTGAAAGTTGGTGCGCACCTGCAGCAAGTAGTTGTTGGTCATCGACAGGTTCGCGTTCGAGATGCCTTCTATCGATTTGACGTGCGCGTAATAGGCGAACCATAAAAAAGGGACGACAATGATCATGAAGAAGATCAATATCATCCGGTTGCGGAGCGACGAGGCCAACCGCAGCGAGATCCCTTTATTCATCCGCGATGCCCTGCAGCCTTCGGTATTCCTTCGGCGTCAGCCCCGTCTGCCTTTTGAACACCTTGGTGAAATGGACGGGATCCTTGTATCCGACCTGCGCGGATATCTCGTAAATTTTGTATTGCACGTCCGAAAGCATCCGCTTCGCCTTCTCCATGCGAATGTCGGTCAGATGCTCGAGAAACGTTTTGTGCATTTCCTTTTTGAACAGCTTGCTCAGCCATACCGGCGTCACGTGCACCTCGGCCGCCACGCTCGGCAGCGTAAGGCTCTCCGCGTAGTGCGCGCGGATGAACTTGTCCGCCTCCTGGATGATCTGGCTCGGCGGCGCCGCATGGCTGCGGAAGTCGACGGCCATGGCGAGCAGGAATTGCTCGGACTGCTCCCGCAGCGACTCCAGCGTGTCGAACTTCTCGAGCCGCTCCCAGACGATCACCGGGTTGCGCTCCCAGGACCGGTCGCTCCAGCCGAGCGCGGCCGCCTTTTTGAACAGGCTCAGCAGCCATTCGAAAATCCGCTGCTGCGTATCGCGGATATGGCCCGCGCCCCAATGCTGCACCATCTCGACGAAGCGGTCCATCGCCGTCCGGATATCCTCGTCCGTGCCGTACCGGACCAAGTCGAGCACCTCGTCCGTCTGCGCGATCGAAGGCACGTCACGCTCCGCTTCGTTTTCCCAGCCGAGACTCGTCAGCATGCGGTTGCCGCCGTAGACGGCTTTTTGCATCAGAATGTCCTCCGCTTCCTGGTACAGCGCATGCAAACGCTTCGTATCGCCGCATCCCGAGCTGATCGCGACGCTCACGTTCACCTTCACGTATTGGTTCGCGCGCCGAATCAACAGCCCGGCCAGCTCCTTGCAAGCCTCGAGCCACCCGTTCTCGGGACATGACAGCACGATCGCCCACCGGTTCTTCCGGTCGGGTACGAGGACGGCGTGATGCGGCATGTCCTCCTCGAGCGTCTGCTTGGCGACGTTGCCGATGCCGAACAGGATCAGCTCCTTCTCCAGCGGCGAGCCCTCCCGCGTCCCGATCGACTTCAGGTCGTCCACTTCGACGAGCAGGAGCGCCAGATGGCCGGCCAGCAGCCAATCGAGCTCCAGCGTCCGCAGCCTGTGCAGGATCCGCGTCTCCCGGTACGGATCGTACGGCACCTCGATCAGCTCGCGCACGACCTCGTCCCGCATCTTGGGCAAGGCAGAGGTCAGATGGCTCTGCAGCCGGCTCTGGCGTTCGCGCTCGATGCGCTCCTTGCGCAGCTGTCCGATCGTCCGGGTGACGATCTCGCCCAATTCGTCGGCATTGATCGGCTTCAATATATAGTCCATCGCGCCCAGCTTCATGGCCGTCCGAACGATGTCGAAATCGTCGTATCCGCTGACGACGATCCCCTTCCACCCTTGGGGACGCTCGGCGGACAGGCGCTCGAGGAGTTCGAGTCCCGACATGCGGTTCATCCGGATATCCGTGACGACGAGGTCGGGCAACCGCGCCCTGGCGATCACCAGCGCCGTGTCGCCGTCGTCCGCGACCATCGTCTCCTCTACCCCGTAGTCGGCCCAGGGAATTTGCGTTCGTAGTCCTTCCCTAATCTCCAGTTCGTCGTCCACGATCAGCGCCAGCACGAGGGTCTCCCCTTTCCCATGAACCCGCTTTAGTAAAATGCGGACATTCGTCAGAAAAGCATACCCTCGAGGCTCGCAAATCGCAATGTGCATATCTTAGCTTTTTAGGGGGAATGCGATATTTATCCATGCGTGCTAGCGCGTCCGTCTGCGTCATAGGTTGTACGAGGTAGACAAGTACTTCGCGCTGGAGGCGAAAATGATGAATGTTTTGCTCAGTCATATGCTGCTGGGGCTGTCGCTTGCCGCGCCGATCGGACCGATCAACGCGGCACAAATGGAGCGGGGCATCCGCAGCGGTTTTTTTCACGCGTGGCTGCTGGGTCTTGGCGCATTATGCGCGGACGGCATCTTCATGCTGCTCGTTTACTTCGGCGTCATCCACTTTTTGGGGATTCCGTTCATGCAGACGTTTTTGTGGCTGTTCGGCTTTTTCGTGCTGACTTACATCGGCGTCGAGAGCATTCTGAACGCCAGACGGACGGCCGTTCGTCTGCATGCGCACAAAGAAGCCGCCGTCAAATCGCTCGCGGCCGGCTTCTTCATGTCTCTTTTTAATCCGCTCTCGATCTTGTTCTGGCTCGGCATCTACGGCTCGATGCTCGCCGATATGATCGCCAAGTACGAAGCCCGCGAGGTGCTGTTGTACAGCGCCGCCGTGCTGACGGGCATCATGCTATGGGACGTGTTTATGGCGCTGCTCTCGAGCTCCTTCCGCCGTCTGCTAACGCCCGGGCTCCTTGCCGCGATATCGGTCGCGTCGGGCCTGTCGCTGATCGGCTTCGGCGTATACTTCGGGCTCGAAGCGTATGACGCCCTGTTCGGATAGATTATTTTTGCCCTGAGCCTTCTGCCCGTTGTCCTGCTTGTTCCACTGCCGCTGCATGATCAGCGTGACGCCCCCGATGACGGCGACGAAGCCCAAGCTGATCCAAAAACCCGGGCGGCTCACGCGGTGAAACCAGGTGCCCGATACTGCAAGCGCGATCAATCCGATACCCGCATACTGCTTGACTTTGCCCCAAATGCCTGTCTTCAACAGCCTGCCCGACGTCACCAGGATGAATAGCCAGTTGTACAGCAGCATCAAGCCCGCTGCGGTCGTCACGTATTCGTAGACGCTCTTCGGCATGAGCAGAGCGAACACGACCGACGCCGTCATCCCGGCGGCCGTGAGGCCGATCGCCGGCAGGCGGCCCTTCCTCCCTTTCTCTTCCTTGGCTTCGAACGCAGGCGGCGCATCCCGGTCTTTGGCGAGTGTGACGACCATCGCCGTGACGGCGAACATCGAGGCGGTCATCGTCGAAAAGCCGGCTACGATGAGGATCGCATTGAACAGATGCGGGACGAACGGAAGCCGGTAATCGGCCAGCGCGATGACGAACGGGCTCTTATCGCCGGTGAACGACTTCCAAGGCTCGAGCACGAGCACGAACGCGAGCGACGCCACGTAAAGAAAGGCCAGGAGCAGCAGCATGACCGTGCCCGCTTTGGGCGCATCCTCGGGCTTTTTAAGCCGCACTGCCATCAGCCCCACCACTTCCAGCCCGCCGAAGCTGTAAAAGGCGAAAATGAGCGCGGACCAAACCCCCATCGCGCCGACGGGAAACCAAGCGGCGGGCATCGCGGGTCCGTGCTTGTCCGTCGTAATGACGCCGGACAGCACGAGAATCGCGATGACCAGGAACATGACGACCGCCGCGAGCTTCGTGACGGCGAACGCGTTTTCCATCCGCTCGAAGCCCTTCGTTCCCCAGAAGATAATGAGCAGCCCTAACGCGCCGAATCCCGCGGCGAAGCACCACATCGGCACTTGCGGAAACCAAAACTGCGAAAACAGCGACAGCGCCGTGAGCTGGCTGCCCATGATCAGCAGCTCCGACGACCAATAGATCCATCCGCTGCTGAAGCCCGCCCATCTCCCGAATGCCTTTTTCGCATACGATCGGAACGAGCCCTCGAGCGGCGCCTGCGCCGTCATGCGCGCCAGCTTGTCGAATACGAAATAAGCGCCGAGCGCGGCCAGCAGGTAATCCAGCAAAATCGCCGGACCGCCCACCTCGATCGCGATTCTGGACGCCAAAAAGAAGCCGGTGCCTACCGTGCAGGCCACGCCCAGCAAGCTGAGCTGCCACCACTTCAGCTTGTCTTTTTCTTGCGAAGCCCGATCGTTTTGCGGCATGTTCGCTTACGCTCCCGTTAAGTGGCCGTCTTTTCCAACCGGCTTACGGTGCCCGGGGGCGGATTGAATTATGAGCGGGTTATGTTTTGCATATGGACGAATGCCGCATAGCTGCTATAATTCAACGTATGAGACGAAGCACGTCCCTCTTCATTCCAAGCGAATGCAGAAGGGGCGTTTTCTATTTTAGGAGGGTTGACAAGCGATGTCTTTTGAACAAGCGCATGCCGAGTTTATTGAAGCTCATTTGGCCCGTCGTACCGGTGAACGCAGGGGCCGACTAGAACGCGGTCACCGGGAGGCGGAAAAGTTATTTTGTAAAAACGTATGGTGGCGGCTTCGCGGCAATTTCGAAGGGCTGCATCCCGAGTACGAGGTGATGGATTGGCGGGGCATATCCTATTTCTGCGACTTCGTCTGGATTTTTCTGACCTTCAAATTCGTTATCGAGATCAAAGGCTTCGGTTCGCATGTTCGTGACATGGACCGGCAAAAGTATTGCAATGAGTTGAATCGGGAAACGTTTCTCGGCGCAATGGGCTATCAGGTTGTCTCCTTCTCCTATGACGACGTGGTAGCCCGGCCGGATCTGTGCGTTACGCTGCTGCGTATGTTCATCAGCCGCTACCAAGCCGAGGCCGCTCCCGTCGGTCTCGACGGACTTGCGGAACGGGAAACGATCCGCCTTGCATGCAGTCTATCCAGGCCGCTTCGTCCAATCGACGTAGCCGAGCATTTGAAGGTCAACCATCGCATCGCCGTCCGGACGCTCCGTTCGCTGAGCGAAAAAGGACTGTTCGCGCCGTTGTCGGGCGCTCAAGGCAAACATATCGTGAGGTATGAAATGAATCCGGCTGCTGTGAGGCTGCTGTGAGAGATAGCTTCGATGGGGCGTAACTTAGTTCGTCAATTGCTGGATTGTGGGCGGGTTCGTGTGGACAACATGTTGACGCGGCAGTGTTGGTGCGGGTGGCGTGTTGGTGCGGGTGGCGTGTTGGTGCGGGCGGCGTGTTTGTGCGGGTGGCGTGTTTGTGCGGGCGGCGATTTGGTGCTAGTGCATGTTGGTGCGGCGAATCTTGGCGTATCAGCGAAAAGGCGCACTCAACTAAGAAGTGTTTGTTATGAGAAACCTGCGAATATGCAGGCTTTTCAGTGACAACTTCCTGTTTACCGCTAAATTCCCGCGTTTATGCATCTTTTCTAATTCGGTACGCTTCATCTGGGACTGACATGCCGAAAAGCCTGCATATCCGCAGGCATTCAATGCAGCGTCTCTAATAGGCATTTAAAGCCTGCAAATTAGCAGGTTTTTTATCAATGCGGTTGAGCAGGCTTTCAGATTTGGTTGATCTGGCTTTCAGATTTGGTTAAGCAGACTCCCATAAATCCCGTTTTATATCCGGTTTCATAAAACACCTACCACACTACCATACAAGTATGGTAGGATACTGATGAAAGCCCGGAAGGAGTCATGCTGCCATGTATACGAACGGACGCGCACAGGAGCCCTCGGCGCGGGAGACAGTCTACGCGAAGCTGAAGGAACAGATTCTGAATCTGGAGCTGGCCCCCGGCACCGCCCTGTCCGAGAAGGAATCCTCGCTCGTGCTGGGCGTCAGCCGGACGCCGGTTCGCGAGAGCTTCGTGCGTCTCGCCCAGGAGGGCCTCGTGCAGGTGCTGCCGCAGCGGGGGACGTTCGTCTCGCTCATCGATCCCGCGTTGGTCGAGGAAGCCCGGTTCATGCGCGAGCATCTCGAGCGGGCCGTCGTCAGGCTCGCCTGCGCGCATTTTCCCGACGCGCATCTGCACGCGCTGGAGGACAATCTCGCCCTGCAGCTGAAGAGCATCGAGCGCGAGGACGACCGCAGGCTGTTCGAGCTGGACGAAGCCTATCACCGGATTTTGTTCGACGGCTGCGGGAAGCTCAATACGTGGCGCGCCATCGGGCAGATGAACGTCCATTTGAACCGCAGCCGGATGCTGCGACTCGTGGCGGACCGCCATTGGCAGCATCTGTACGAGCAGCACGACACCATCTTTCGGGCCGTCAAGGCCGGCGATGCCGACCGGGCGGAACGCGTCATGCAGGAGCATCTGCTGCTCGGCGTTCGCGATCTGGCGCATCTGATGGACAAGTACCCGCATTATTTCATATCGGGAGGAGACGGCAAGCCATGAGAATGACGTTCCGCTGGTTCGGCACGGGCAACGACACGATCTCGCTTGAGCAGATTCGGCAGATCCCGGGCGTCGAGGGGATCGTATGGTCGCTGCACGACATGCCCGCAGGCGAAGAGTGGCCGATGGAGAAGATTCTGGCTTTACGGGACGAGGCGCACGCAGCCGGACTCAACATCGACGTGGTTGAAAGCGTGAACATCCACGAGGACATCAAGCTCGGACTTCCGAGCAGGGACGCCTACATCGAGAATTACAAGCGAACGCTGGAGAAGCTGGGCCAAGTCGGCGTCAAGGTCGTCTGCTACAACTTCATGCCCGTGTTCGACTGGCTGCGGACCGAGCTGCACAAGGAGATGGAGGACGGGTCCACCGCCCTGTTCTACGAAAAAAGCCGGATCGACAACATCGACCCGTTCGAGCTGGTCCGGCAGATCAACGAAAACTCGGAGCTCACGATGCCGGGCTGGGAGCCGGAGCGGCTCGCGCATTTGACCGCTTTGTTCGAGGCTTATAAAGGCGTTACCGAAGAGGATCTCTGGGAAAACGTGCGATACTTCCTGGACGAGGTCATCCCCGTCGCCGCCCGGTGCGGCATCAAGATGGCGATCCACCCGGACGATCCGCCGTGGCCGATCTTCGGTCTTCCCCGCATCATGACGAGCCAGGCCAACTTCCGCCGGTTCCTCGCGCTGCACGACAGTCCGTACAACGGCATCACGCTGTGCAGCGGCTCGCTCGGCGCCAATCCGGCCAACGATATCGTGTCCATGATCCACGAGTTCGCGGACCGCATCCCGTTCGCGCATATCCGGAACGTGCGCGTATACGAAAACGGCGACTTCATCGAGACCTCCCACCGGACGCAGGACGGTTCGGTCGACATCGCCGGCATCGTGAAGGCGTACCATGACGTCGGCTTCGCGGGCTATGCGCGTCCGGACCACGGCCGCCATCTGTGGGGCGAAGTATGCCGTCCGGGTTACGGGCTCTACGACCGCGCGCTCGGCATCATGTACCTGTGGGGACTGTGGGACGCGGCCGTTCGCGCGGCCGCGGACGCCAAGACCAAGGAGGCTGCCGTATGAGCGGGAATCTCCTTCCGATCCACGAATCGCTCGCGGGCAAGGTCGCCGTCATCACCGGCGGCTCCGGCGTCCTGTGCCGCGTGATGGCCAAGGAGCTCGGCCGCCAAGGCGCCAAGGTCGCCGTCCTTAACCGGACGGTGGAGAAGGGCGAACAAGTCGCCGGCGAGATTCGCGCGGCAGGCGGCACGGCGATCGCCGTCGCCTGCGACGCCACCGACGCGGACAGCGTCCGCGCGGCCGAGGCCGTCGTATCGCGAGAGCTGGGGCCCTGCGACATCCTGATTAACGGCGCGGGCGGCAATCATCCGAGCGCCAACACGACCAACGAGATTTTCCGCCCCGAAGATCTCGGGCAAGAAGGCGTAACCACCTTCTTCGACCTGAGCGCCGCCGGCTTCCGCGGCGTGCTCGACCTGAACTTCATGGGGACGCTCATCCCATCCCAGATATTCAGCCGTTCGATGGCCGAGCGGGGCAGCGGCGTCATCGTCAACGTCTCCTCGATGAGCGCCCCGTCGCCGATGACGAAGGTGCCCGCATATAGCGCGGCCAAAGCGGCCATCAACAACTGGACGCAGTGGCTCGCCGTGCATCTCGCCGAATCGGGCATCCGCGTAAACGCGCTGGCGCCGGGCTTTTTCCTGACCGAGCAGAACCGCGCCTTGCTCAAAAACGCGGACGGCTCGCTGACGGAGCGGTCCGGCAAGATCATCGCGCACACGCCGATGCGCAGGTTCGGCCAACCGGAGGATCTGCTCGGCACGCTGCTATGGCTCGTCGACGACGCGGCGTCGGGCTTCGTGACCGGCGCATTCATCCCGGTGGACGGCGGCTTCATGGCGTATTCGGGCGTGTGACGGGAGCTTGCGCCTCTTGCATGGAGGGCCGGCTCAGCGCAAGCGCTGTTTCCGGTTGGGACTTCCTTATCGAGCGTAATTGAGACAAGGTTGGGATTGTTCCTGGTCAGAACTTCTTTTTTCAGGAGACTGTCGCGAGAGTTTCATTTATATCCGATTGAGACTTCCTTGTTAAGTAGGGTCGAGGCGTGAATAGAATTGATTCTAGTCAGGACTACTTTTGCGTGGAAGGTTGGCTCGGCGCAAACGTTGTTTCCGATTGAGACTTCTCCCGGCTGCAAATAAGCCCAGCAGGATACGGATCGAAGCGGAGTGTCCGCTCCGACGCCGTATCCTGCTGGGCTTTTTGGATGGGTTACTTCATAGCAAGCAGCTCGCTAGCCGTGACGAACATATAACCTTCCTTTTTCAGCGTCTTCACGAGCACTCGCACTGCCTCCACGGTCTGGGACCGGTCGCCATAGCCGTCGTGGAAGAGTAGGAAGCTGCCCGGCTTCGCGACGGCGAGAGAGACTTCTAAAATATGATCGGCCCCGGGCATTTCCCAGTCCCGCGCAGCGCCGTTCACGCCGCCGATGACCGCGTAGCCGAGTTCGCGCGCGATGCGTTCGACCTTGGCGTCCGTCGCCAGATAGGGCGGGCGAAACGTCGCAGGCTGCACGCCCACCGTCTCGCGGATCAAGTCGCCGGTGCGGACAAGCTCCGCCCTGACGGCTCCCTCGTCCAACTCGGTCAGATTCGGATGCGTGTAGGAATGATTGCCGATCTCATGGCCTTCGGCCTGCACGAGTCGCGCCGTATCAGGATAACGCGCGATTTGGTCGCCGGTCATATAGAATGTCGCCCGGCCTCCTTCCTCGCGAAAAATGTCCAGCATCTGCGGAGTAAATTCGGGGTTCGGCCCGTCGTCGAAGGTGACGGCGATCGCCTTGGCGGCTGTGCCGTGAATCGAGATCATAATTGATGAATACTGGGATTGGGCTTCGGCTTGGCTCATACAGGCAACGTCTCCTTATGTACGAGAAGGATACCGGCGGCTTTCAAGGCTGCCGTTCGCTCCGAGTATATCGCTTAGGGCGCGATCTCGGCAACAATGCGCGGCATCGCCTTCATCCGCCGCGCCGCCGGCTTGCGACGGCGGCGCGGCGGCATGCCGTTTACTCATAGTGATGGCGCCGTAGAGCGAACCTGCCGACGACCGCGACGACCCCGTACAACGCCATGGAAAGCACCGCGAGCATCGCGATGGCGACCATGACCATGTCCATCTGGAACACTTGGCCTCCGTAGATGATCATGTAGCCGAGACCGGCTTTCGACGACAAAAACTCGCCCATGATGACGCCGACGAGCGTCAGACCCACGTTGACCTTCAGCGTCGCGATGAGATTCGGGACGCTTGCGGGCAGCAGCACCATCCGCAGCGTCTGCAACTTGGTCGCGCCGAACGACTCCATCAGCTTCAGCTTCGACTGGCCGATCTCCTTGAAGCCCGACTCGAGCATCATGATCGTGACGATGACCGAGATGGCGATCGCCATGCCGTACACCGAATAGCCGTCCCCGAGCCAAATATAGAAGATCGGCCCGAGCGCTACCTTGGGCAGCGCGTTCAGCACGACCATATACGGCTCGAGCACCTTCGACGCGTATGCGGACCACCAGAGAGCGACCGCGATCGCCGTGCCGAGCGCCATCGACAGCGCCAGGCCGATGACGGTCTCCGACGTCGTGACCCAGGCGTGATGCCACAGCCTGCCTTCGAGGGCCAGGCTTCTGAATGCCGTTACCAGCTGCGACGGACGGCTCGTCAGCATGGCGTCGACCCATTTGCGGTCCGCGGCCAGCTCCCAGACGCCGAGGAACGCCGCGAGCAGCGCGAATCTGGCGAGCCAGACGGCCAAGCGCAAGCGTCGCTGCGCGCGCAAGTACTTCCTGTACTGCGGGGAAGCGGGACCGGCGGAGGAGACGGTTTGACGGTCCTGCGCATCCGGCATTTCGTTATCCCCGTTCGACGACATGACCGTCCAGCTCCTTCCATATCGCGTTAAAATAAGAATGGTAACGGCTCGCTTCACGCTTTTTCCATGGAGACAGCCCTTCGCCCTCGTCGAAACGAATGTCGTGGACGCTGGCGATCGTGCCCGGCCGCTTCGACATGACCATCACGCGGTCGGCCATGCCGATCGCCTCGGAGATGTCGTGCGTCACGAGCACGGCCGTCTTGCCTTGATCCTTGATGATGTGAAAAACCTCGTCGGCCAACGTCAAACGCGTCTGGTAGTCGAGCGCGGAAAAGGGCTCGTCGAGCAGCAAAATGTCCGGCTCCGTCACAAGCGTGCGGATGAGCGCCACCCGCTGCCGCATGCCGCCCGACAGCTGGGCCGGGTTGTGCCCCGCGAACCCGCCGAGACCGTAGCGCTCGAGCAGCTCGAGCGCCTTGCGCTTCGCCTTCTTCATGTCCATGCGCCGGATCTCGGCGCCGACGAGCAGATTGCTAAGCAGGTCCCGCCATTCGAACAGGTGGTCGTGCTGAAGCATGTAGCCCACCTTGGGGGAGGCGCCGCGCACCTCCGCCCCGTCGATCAGCACCTTACCCTTCGTCGGCTTCTGCATGCCCGATACGAGGGAGAGCAAGGTGCTTTTTCCGCAGCCGCTCGGTCCGACGACGCTGATGAATTCCCCGCGTTCGATCGACGCGCGGATGTCGCTCAGCGCCTCGGTTTCCTGCTTCAGCGTAAAATAACTCAGCCCGACGCCCTGCAGCTCGATTTGCGCCATCGGTTCATCCCGCCTCTCCGATCCGCTGGACGAAGCGCATGTCGACGATCGCGTTAATATCGGCGATCTTATCCTCGGCCTTCAGCACGCCGTTGTCGATCAGCACGGTCTGCAGCTTGTCGAACGCTTCGGCGGTCAGCACCGGCGTAGCCGGCCACGTGTCTTGTTGCTGGTAGTGGCGAACCGATTCGACGATCCGTTCCTTCGGCGTCCCCTCGAAATACGGCGATAGCGCCGTCGCGATCTCGTCGTCGGACGCGCTCGCGAGCCAGGCGGTCGCCTTGGCGACGGCGTTCACGAAGCCTTGGACGATCTGCGGATGCTTATCGATATAGTCCGAGGTCGCGACGAACGACGTTTCCGGGAAGTCGCCGAACGTCTCGCCGAGCGAAGCGACGTAATAGGCCTTTCCTTCCGCGATGAGCGTGGAGGCGACCGGCTCGAACAGCTGGATATAATCGCCCTGCCCGCTCGCGAATGCGCCTGCCATCGCCGGCGCGGCGATGTTCGTGACGACGTTCGCCCCTTCTGCGCCCTGGGCTTTGAGCGTCGAAGCCATCACCATCTGGGGCGCGCTGCCGGGACGCCAGCCGATGATTTTCTTGCCTGTGAGCGCGTGCCAGTCGAAGGCGTCTGCCTTGTCGCGGGACAGCAGGAACGAGCCGTCCTTCATCGTCAACTGGTGAAAAATCTTAAGCTTCTTGTCGCCCTGCTGGTTGTAAATATAGATGGCTGTCTCCGGTCCGACGAGCGAGATGTCCGCCGTCCCCGCGATGAGCGCGGCCGCGCCCTTGTCGGAGCCCTGGGCCGTGTTCATGTCCAGCTTCAGGCCCTCTTTTTCGAAGTAGCCTTGGCTGATCGCGGCATAATACGGCGCATAGAAGATCGAGCGGATGACTTCGGAAAATTTGATCGTCACGATCTCCTTCGGCGCATCGGACGCGTTCGGGCTTGGATCGGCGGCGGACGGCGAGGGGGATGCGGACGATGCGGGCTCGGCGCTCGGGCTCGCGGGCTTTTCGTTCGCGCTGCCGCACGACGCCGCGAATGCCAGCAGCAGCGCGGCGAGCAGCAGCAGGACGGGTCTTTTCGGCTTGAACATGTTGATGGCCTCCCTTTGATTTTGGAACGAGACGGGAATAGCGCAATTTTGCGCTATTCCATGGGCAGCATGGCAGCGATGGAGCGAGCGTTGGTCGCTCGTGGGCGAAAATAGCGCAATTTTGCGCTATTCCATGGGCAGCATGGCAGCGATAGAGCGAGCGTTGGTCGCTCGTGGGCGAAAATAGCGCAATTTTGCGCTATTCCATGGGCAGCATGGCGGCGGAGCGAGCGTTGGTCATTCGCGGGCGAGAATAGCGCAATTTTGCGCTATTCGTGTGGTGGGCGAACAGCCTCCTCCTCAGGCGCTGCGAGCTTAGGTCAAGCTCCGTGCGCAGCATCGCATCGCCCGGATACGCGAAGGAAATGCATTATATGCTAGGCGGGCTTTTCCCGCGCCCCGTCCAAGCCCCCGGACCGGCCGATAGGCGATCGCATCGCGAATGGGACGCGAAAAGGCATAAAAAAACGCCGATCAAGCGCATATAGAGACCATCATTCGATGATCGCCATATGCCTTGATCGGCATTTGAGTCGCACTTTAGCGGGAACCGCCCTCCAAGCCCATTCGAATCGCTTCCTGTACGCCTTCCCAGTGCGCCTTCATCTGCTCGCGGGCGGCCGGACCGGACAGCTTCTCCTGATGGATGCTGATCGTGGCGCCTTGCTTGGCCGGGAGCACCCGGATCTGCAGCGTCGACGGCGCTTCCCAATCGCTTTTCATCCATTGCAGCCGCACGTGGGACAAGGGCTTGACGACCGTGAACCTTCCCGAGTCTCCATCCCGCGTCGCGAAGTTCTCCCCCTCGCGAACGACGATGTCTTCGGCTTCCCCGAGCCAGGCCCTCAGACCTTCAGTGCCGGTCAAAAAGCGCCAGGCTGCCTCCACCGTGACCGGTACCGTCCTGCGTACGCCGATCTGATAGCCGGCATCCTTCGTTTTGCCGACCGCGCTCCTCTCTTCGCGACCCGACGTTTTGTCCATTTCCCCGTCACTCCCCCACTCGGCATATTGAGGCGCCAACGCCCGATCGAACAAGTCCGCGCTTGATTCGATGACGTCCGCCATGGACGCTTCGGACAGCGGATCTCCTCCGTACAAGCGCGAAATGAACGCGCCGAAATGCATCCACATAAACGTCATCGCCTGCATTTGCGTATCCGTCTCGACAAGCTTGCCTTTCAACCGCATCTCGTTTAAATAGTCCGTCAGCAGCTCGAGCATCTTCTTCGGATGGCGCTGCGCCTTCTCCCGCACTCCGGCGAGTGCGTCGTCCTTCAGCACGATCAAGTACAGCTTGCGGTTGCGCGCCATGATCTCGTGATAGACGCGGCCGATCGACCTCAGGTCCTCGCCCAAGTCCCAGACGATTTTCTCCTCGAACGCGCTCGTCATCTCGACCGCATAATGGTACCGCTCCACCGCCTGCTCGAGCAGCGTCAGCTTCGTCCCGAAGCGCCGGAACAACGTCATCTCGGAGACGCCTGCCGCCGCCGCGATTTCTTTGGTCGATACGCCCTTGAAGCCTTTGTCGGCCATCAGGTCGATGGCCGCTTGCATGAGCTTTTCTCTGCTGTCGTTCTCGTCCTGCGCGATACGTTCGCCCCCCCTTCCATTGATAGTTAGTGGTCACTAACACTCTTCTCTTAAAGTACCGCTTTTTTACTTCATTTGCAACCCTACTTGATTAATGGCAAGTTAAAAAGCACGCTCCAGGGAACGTGCTTTTCGCGTCGAATTTATAGTAAAGGGATTATTCCGGCGCAAATCGGGTCGTCGTTTTGCCGGAGGCGTTTTTCACGCGGCGGGATCGAAAGGACGAGCCTAAGTATTCGAACGACACGTTCGGATAGCTGCCTTTGCGCGTTCCGTCCTTGCAGTACACGATTTTCGTTTTATCGGGATGAGCGGTCAGCCCGTGCGCCTTCAACCGTCCGCGGATTTGCTTTAACAGCGCCTTGGCTTCCGCTTCGCTTCTGCAATGGCAGACGATGTCGTCGGTGTATCGTTCGAAAGGCACATCGGGATGATTCTTTTGCATCCATGCATCGAAAATGCCGTGCAAATAAAAATTGCCGAGCAAAAAGTTTAATTTGTTGCCCTGCGCGAGTCCCTTCTTCTTTTGGATCAAGGTCCCGGATTTCGTTTTTTCGGGCGCCTTGATCGTGCGCTGCGTGTAGAGCAATACCCACTTGTTCCGGATATGCCGCCTGAGCATATTCATGAGCAGTCGATGATCCACGCTGTCCCCGAAGCTTTGAATGTCCAGTACGACGGTCCAGTCGTATCGCAGACATCGCTTGCCTGCGACCCGGATGGCTTCTTCGCGCGCATGCTGCTTTTGCTTGTGGCCGTACGAATTCGGGTGGAACAGCGCGTCCAGCCGCGGGTACAATTCGTTTTTCAGCATCGTTTGCACGATAAAATCCTTGACCGTGGGAATGCCGATCGCTCGCAATCCCCCCTTGCGCTTCGGGATGAACACCCTTCGGACCGGAGAAGGCCGGTACGTTCCGGCGGTCAATTGCTCGCGTTGTTCGCGCAAATGCTTCGTTAAATTCCGCTTGTAGTCGCCGATCGTCTGCCCGTCTACGCCGACGACTTTGGCTTTTTTGGATTGCTTGAACGCTTCTCGAATCAATCGGGGCGATATTTGATACCGTACGGCGCGTTTCACGCGAACCCCCCTTTGGATGGATGCGGTCGAATCCCTACTGTATATGTGTTCGCGTTTGATTTGATTGTGCGGTATCCCATCCGCCATAGAGGGTTGACGGGGACGCTGAAGTTGGCTACACCAAAATAGTTAAAAGATATTAACTATTCGCCAGTGAATAATTAAATAGATTGAACAATAAATCTTAACGAGGTGATGGGACTGGACAAGCAGGAGACGCTGTCTACGTTGTTCGCGAACCAGATGCTGACGGTCGTCGCGAGCTACGCCAAGCTGCTGGAGAGCCAGATGACGGCGCCCCAGTACTACATGCTTCAGACACTGGCGCGGGAAGACCGGATGACCGTATCGCAATTCGCGAGCTTGCTCGCCGTATCGCTGCCCGCCGTGACGAATCTGAGCGGCAAGCTGGTGAGCAAAGGATATGCGAAACGGGTCGTGTCCGAGGAAGACCGCAGGCAGGTTTTTCTTAAAATCACCGATGCGGGCCGGGCTTTCGAGAAGCGCATGCTGGACAAGTACAAGGAACTGACGAGCGGAATGTGGGACGGTTTTTCGGACGCGGAAATGGATCTGCTCATCGAGGCGTACCGCAAAATGTCGGCGCATTTGCAGACGAAAATATAACGGGAGGTTATCGATCATGGGAAGACTGGAAAACAAGGTCGCGATCGTCACGGGAGCTGCAGGCGGCATGGGAAAAGCGGACGCGCTGCTGTTCGCGCAGGAAGGCGCGAAGGTCGCGATTACGGACCTGCAGGAGGAAAAGCTTCAGGCGGTCGTCAAGGAGATCGAAGCGGCCGGCGGCACCGCGATCGGCTTCAAGCACAACGTCGCGTCCGAGGAGGACTGGATCCATATCGTGGCGGAGGTCGTCAAGGCGTTCGGCAAAATCGACATTCTGGTTAACAATGCGGGCATCTCCAATGCGACGCCGTTCCTCGAGATGACGGCCGAGAGCTGGGACAAGCCGATGTCGATCAACGTATCGAGCGTGTTCTACGGCCAGAAGCAAGTCATCCCGCACATGATCGAAGCCGGCGGCGGCTCGATCGTCAACATTTCGTCGATCGCCGACCTCACGGGCGGCAGCGGCACGGGCCCATACACCGCGAGCAAAGGCGCGGTGCGCATGCTCACCAAGGCGACGGCCGTAGACTACGCGCAGTTCGGCATCCGGGCGAACTCCGTCCACCCCGGCTATATCGAAACGCCGATGACGGCCGGCCTTTTCAACGACGACCGCATGACCCAGTGGGCGCTCTCACAGACGCCGCTCCAGCGGCTCGGCAAGCCCGAGGACATCGCGCGCGGCGTCCTGTTCCTGGCGTCGGACGAATCGTCGTATATTACCGGCGTCGAGCTGCTGATCGACGGCGGCTACTACGCCAAGTAAGCGCGATTCCGAGCGGTTAGCGGGGAGGACAAATAGTTGTCAAAAGGCCACTAATTCATCGCTAGTGTGATCCGGCAATCGGATAGTGGCTAAAAGGTAGTTAATTGCTGATAAAATCCGCAAAAGTCCCGTTGGCGCTCGGAATAAATGCCTTTTGACAACTATTTCACAAGGACAGCTCAATAACGCCACTAATAACTGTTCTTTAGCAGCTATCCCGGAAGCCCGCTAAAAAGCATCGACGCCAGCGCCTCTATGGAACTCGCGTCGATGCTTTTTTTCCTTATTATGCGTATACGCGAATCTCCACCAGCTCCGCACAGGCGGCGCCGTTCGTGCGCTCGACGACGATGCGGACGGCATCCGCCGCCAGCGCTGATGGCAGTTGCACGCGGTTGGCGCGGCGCCGATTGCCGGTAACCGCTGCAACGACCGTCCATTCGCCGCCCATACGGGCTTCGACGCGGTACGCCTCCACAAGCTCGGGGATGACTTCGAACGGCGTGCGGTGATGATGCAGGTTGATCAGGTCCTCGTTCACGTCGTCGTTCCAGGTGAGGCGCACCTCGCGGGCTGAGATCGGCTGCTCCCACTCGAGCGAGAGCCAGGCTTCGCAGTCGTCAAGCGGCTCGGATGCCCATAGGTTCGGTCCGCCGTATGGACGCTTGTAGCCGCCGACGGCCTGCGCCGGCGAATAAGCTGTCGTCTCGCCGAGCACGCGGAAGCAGAACGGCCGCCGGACGAGCTTTTTCATGCTCCACGCGACGACGGGCTGCGTCTCGTCATGGTCCTCGAGCGTCGCCACGGCATGCGGCGCGGCGCCATGTTCGAACGCCAGCACGCCCGTGAGCGGCTCCGCGGCCTGATGAAGCCTGACCGCCGCGTTGCGCCGCACGACGAGAAACGCATTCTGCGGCCGGGACGGCGTCCACGGCAAATCGAACGCCGTCCACTGCAGCTCGCCGTGCGGCACGGCGGCGATCGCAGTGCCGATCAGACCGGCCGGCACATAGTTTTCAGCCCGGCCCGTGTCCCACAGCTCGACGGTCAGCTCCGTATCCGCATCCGCCGATACGAGCAGCTCCAGCCCCCGCATCGACGGATTCACCGGAAACAGAATGCCCGCATCGCGCACGAGCGGATACACGGTCACGGCCTCTTCGACCGCGATCCGCGTCCGCTGCGACGAAGCGCTCACCGCAGCCTGCGGCGCCAGATCGTCCGGGTCTTCGCAGGCAACGCCCACGATCGCCGCGTCCTGGCGCAGCAGCGTCTGCTGCAGCTCCGCCAGATGAGCCAAATATACGTCGCGCGGCGTCGCGCCTTTCTCCGCGCACAGCGCCGCCGCGGTCCCCGCCGCTTCGCCCATGACCGCGCACGTCGCCATCACCCGCGTCGTGCCGAACGCGACGTGCGAGGCGCTGACGTTGCGCCCCGCGAACAGCAGATTGCGCACGTTGACCGAATACAGCGAGCGGTACGGAATATGGTAGACGCCGTCCGCGTGCATATGCTTGGAGCCGCTCTCCTCGGCATACATGCCCTGCGGCGGATGCAGGTCGATCGACCAGCCGCCGAATCCTATCCGGTCATCGAACGGCTCCTGCGCGATGATATCGTTCTGGTTCAGCACATAATCCCCGACGAAGCGCCTGTACTCTCTTTTGCCCGGCATCGAACCGACCCACTCCAGCGTCATCGTCTCCGCGTCGAACTGCCCCGAGTTCTTGATATAATCCCAGATGCCGTAAATAACCGACCACAGCTCATCGCGGATCCGCTCGTTGTCATGCACCGTATCCAGCTCGCCGCCCCATTCGATCCACCAGTAATGGCAGCCCGAATCGCCGCTCTTGATCACTCTCCGAATCGGGATCAGCGTCTGCGCGATGTCCTTGGCGAAGCTCGGCGGCACGAACCGTACCGGCCGGCCCGCGTCCTTCGTATAGAACAGCAGCGTGCTGCCGAGCGTGATGTCGTCCGCGACTTCCGGTGCCCACTCCTCATTAAATTCGCTTCGCGCTTCCCGGCCGAGCCGGTAACGTGCGCCTGCCAGGAAGCCGATCAGCCCGTCCCCCGTACAGTCGAGAAAAATCGGACTCTCGAAGCGGATCCGCCGCTCCGAGCCCATCATCCAGCCGGTGACCGACCTAATCGCCCGGTCCTCCTCGCCGCCTTCCGCCTCCACCTCGTGCACGTCGGTATTCAGAAGCAGCGTGATGTTCGTCTCCGCCCGCACCGCCTCCAGCAGCACCAGATCCCACATGTACGGGTTGCCGTCGGGGTTGCGGTACTGGTTCTCGACGAACAGCTCGCCCATGATGCCCGTCTCGCGTGCGTACCGGTTCGTGCCGTGCGCGGTCGCGCCGCACACCCACACGCGCACCTCGCTGCTCGAATTGCCGCCGAGCACGGGCCGGTTGTGCACGAGCGCGACCTTGCGTCCGAGCCTGGCCGCGGCGATGGCGGCGCAGATGCCCGATAGCCCCCCGCCGACGACCGTAATATCGCTGCTTATCGTTTCCGTGCGCATATGCCGATTCACCCTTTTACCGCAGAATTGGTCAAGCCTTGAATAATGAAGCGCTGGCCGATGACGAAGACCGCGATCATCGGGAGGATGCCGGCCGACGCCGCGGCCATCATGCCGTTATAGTCGACCGTGTTTTCCAAAATGAAGTTTTGCAGGCCCAACGGGACCGTGTACAGCTTCTCGTCGATCAAAAACACGAGCGCGTTCTCGTAGTCGTTCCACTGCCAGGAGAAGTCGATGATCGCGAGCGTCGCGAGCGCGGGCTTGGCCAACGGCAGGACGAGCCGGAAAAAGATGCGGAAGTGGCCGGCCCCGTCGAGAAACGCCGATTCGGAAATCTCGTGCGGGATCGATAAGAAAAACTGGCGCAGCATGAACACCCCGAAAATCGTGAACAGGCCCGGCAGAATAAGCGCCAGATGCGTATTGTAGATGCCCGCCCACTCGAACATGATGAACTTCGGCACGAACAGCACCTGCGGCGGCACCATCATCATCGACAGGTAGATCATGAACAGCGCATTGCGCCCCTTGAACTCGATTCGGGCAAAGCCGTAAGCAGCGAACGCCGACAGAAACGTGGCGCCGACCATGCCGATAATCGAGATTTTGAGCGAGTTGAGATAATACGTGCCGAAGCTCTTCGGCCCGGTCCATACCTTGTGATGATGCGCCCACGTCGGATGCGACGGAATCCATTCGATCGGATACTTGAATACTTCGGCCGGCGTCTTGAGCGACGTGCTGATCATCCACAGGAAAGGAATGATCATGACGATCGCGAGCGCCAGCATGATGACCGTGACGAGCAGCCTTCCGGCCGCGCCGGACGTCAAACTGCGTTTAAGCTCCATCGCTGATGCCCTCCTCGGCGGCTTAATAGTGAACCCATCTTTTTTGACCCAGCCACTGCAGGAGCGTGATGAGCAGAATGATCGCGAACAGCGCCCAGGAGATCGTGGCGGCATAGCCCATGTCGTAGTAGCGGAACGCGTTCTGGTAAACGTAAAGCGACAGGATCGTCGTGCTGTTGCCCGGTCCGCCCTGCGTCGTCGCCTGGATGATGCCGAACGTCTTGATCGTCATGATGAGGCCGGTGATCAGCAGCAGGAACGTCGTGGGACTAACGAGCGGCCAGATGATTTTGCGCAAAATTTGCGTCGGCCTCGCGCCGTCGATCTTGGCGGCTTCGAGCAGCTCGGACGATACCTCCTGCAGCGCGGCCAGGTAGATGATCATGTTGTAGCCAAGCAAAAACCATACCCAGATGATGTCGATCGCGTACATCGAGGACGTCGTGGTCGACAACCAGCCCGGCGGGTGCTCGATGCCGACGCTGCGCAGAAACCCGTTGATCGGCCCCTGCTTCGGCTGGAACAGCAGCATCCAGACGAACGCGACCGCGACCCCGCTCGTGATGTAAGGCATGAAGTACAAGCCCCGCAGCAGTTTTTTCAAATAAATTTTCTGGTTCAAAATGACCGCGACGACAAAGCCGAGCCCGATGGACACCGGCACCGCGAGCAGGAAAACGACCGTGTTGCGCAGAGACAGATAGAACAGGTCGTCGTGCAGCATCCGGACGATGTTGTCAAGACCGACAAATTCGACGTTCGGGCTCATGAACTTGTAATTCGTGAACATGAGGCCGAACGAATAGACGGCCGGGATCAGGAAAAACACCAGCACCCCGAGCATGCTGGGGCCGATGAACACGTAGCCGAGCAGGCGCTGCCTTCTCATCCAGTTGTTGTACATGCGCGTTAACCTCGCTTCTCGAATGAATAGCTCCAGTCTACCAACCGCGCGCCGATCCCATAAGGAACAAATCCATCGTCTTCATCGCACATATCCATGCAAAAAAAGCCGCCCGGGGGGCGGCTTCGAGAGGCGGAAAACATCAAAATGTTCTATTCGGGCGGCGCTGTTTATCCCTTTTTTCGTCCTTTTAACCGTCGCTGCGATGGGCTGCGAACCAGGACAGCGCGTCCTGCAGCATCGTCTCCGTGAACGTATGGCCGACGCCTTCGTACTCGGTCGCGACGAAGCGCTCCGGGCACGGCGCGTATGCATCCGCCAGCGCCGCGCGGAACCGTCGGGCGCCGTCAGGCGGCACGTGACCGTCCTGCGCGCCATTCAGGAAGCGGATCGCCGGCGCGTGAGCGTACAGCGCGGCGTTCGTCAGCGGATTGCATCGCCGATAGCAATTCCAGGCATACGTATCGGGCTCGCTCGGCGCCTCGTCAGATCCAGGACGAAGCCAGTCCGGCGTGGAGATGCAAGCCGCCACCGCCCGGATGCGGCGGTCCAGGCCCGCCGCCGTCACCGCGATGTCGCCGCCCATCGATATCCCGCCCGCCATTACTGCGCCGTCCAGACCGAAGCGCTCGAACGCCCAATCGATAACGCGCGGGTATTCTTCGGCCGTGAGGGCGATCATCGGCCAAAAGTACCGTCGTTTGTTGGCGCCGAGCTTTTGCCGGAACGCCTCCGGTGTCTCCCGCATCCGGTCCCCGTGCTCGTAAGGATCGTAGGAGACGGCCGTGAATCCGGCATCCGCGAACAGACGCAGATGCTCGCGCAGCTTGTCCTTACTCCCCGTTAGTCCCGGCAGCCAAACAACCAGATCCCGACCCGCGCCGGACATCGGGCGCTCCCAGATCAATGGGATATGATCCACGGTCTCGCCGCCGCTCCCGGCCCCCCAACCCTCTTGCTTTTGTCCGTCCCTCACATCTGGTTCCCCCTGATCATTCGTAAATTCATATGAATTGCGGCATTCGAGAGTCGTGAGGCCGTTAAGCGTTCGACAATAACATTTCCCTATTTTCCGCGGATTTTCCTCCTTCTCGGCTCATCGCGATATTCACTGGGAGCTGCGGCCGGCGGTCTGCGGGCTCGCCCTCGTTGCCGGCTCGACGTAGACTTGGGTCACGGCGCCGTCCACGATCTCCAGCGCGTTAAGTTGATAGCCGTACGAGCATCCGCCGTCGATGCCGATCTTGTCGCCGCCGAACCATACGTCGGGCGTATCGTGCAGTTCGATCGCCTTCGTATGGCCGAATACGACCGTCTTGCCGGCCTTTACCGGATGCTTGTAGAACGCCTCGCGGATGAACAAGTAATCCATGACGCTCTGCTGCCGCCAATCCCGGATATCCGGATTCAGACCGGCATGCACGTATATGAAGCGATCGTCCTCGTAGTAATAGGGCAGATGCTCCAGGAATCGAATATGCTCCTCGCAGCATGAGAGAATACGCGCGCGATACTCGTCGACTCGTTCGGGCACGATTTTCGATCTATATTCCTTGCCCAGATAGCTGCCGATCGCCTCGGCGCCTCCCTTTTCGAAAAACTTGCGAAGCTCCTCCGGATGCGCTCGGCCCTGTATCACCCGAACGAAACGCCGATCGTGATTGCCCTGCAGCGCAATCGCGCCGGACTCTCTCACAAGCCGCCGTACGAGAGCGACGGCTTGCCTGCTCCTGGGGCCGCGGTCCACGTAATCGCCCAGCAGGACGAGTTGGTCGCGTTGCGCGTCGAAGCCGCACCTGACGAGCAGCCGCTTTAACTGCTCCGCACAGCCGTGGATGTCGCTGATCGCCAGTGTACGTGTCTTCTTCATGACGGCCGCACCTCCTGTGACGGGATTCGCCCGCATACGAAGCGCTTGCGGACGAATCGCCCGTTTTTTGATCCGTATGCCCTTCTTTACCCGCGGCGGCGCGATTCGTATGCAAGGCGGGCGGACAATCGAGCGCATCTAGTCGCTTGCGGTCGCGTCGACAACGCCTCTTATCGCTCGCGCGCTTGCGGCAGCATCGGACGCATGCGTTCGGCCAGGCGCTCGCCGATGCGAACCATCCCATGCGTGCCAGGATGCAGCAGGTCGTGGGAAAGTCCGCGCCAGTCGTCCAGCAGCTCGCTGCCGTCCGCATAACCGACATTCGGGAAAGCGGGATCCTGCGCGATCGCCCGCAGCGTCCGCCTGTACGCCTCGCTCGTCGCGCGTACGTCGCGGCCTGGCCACGTATAGCCCAGGTCCGGAAACCCGGAGAACAACCCGATGCACAGCACCGGCTTGCCCGGGTGCGCGGACGCGATCTCGCGGACCATTGCCCCGGCGCGTGCCTCGAATTCTTCCGCGGTCACGCCCTGATTCAGCATGTTTACCGACAGGCACAGCGTCGCGATATCCCAATCTTGCCGTCCGGCGATATGCGCGGCGATCGCCGGCTCGCAGTGCGCGGCTCCCGGCACGCCGAGATTGAGCGGATCGAGGCCGAGCCGCCAGGCGGCCTGCGCGACGTAGGTCGCGTCCGGCGAAGATACCGAGCCGCCGAACGTGATCGACGTGCCGTAAGCGAGATAGCGCAGCGCCGGCTTCTCCTCCTCGCGCGGCGGCCGCAGCGACGCGCCGCTGAGCTCGAGAAGATGGACTTCGCCGCCGTGGACGAGGATCCGCCATACCGGGCCGAAAGATCGTCTCGGCACGCCCTCCCGCCAAGGCGAATCGAACTGAAAGCGAGGATCCCGCGCCGCCAGCGTCAGCGTCTCCGGCTGCTCGCCGATCGTCCGGTCTTCCACCCAGTAGTCTCCATAATAGATTTGAACGCGGCTTGGCGCAACGTAGCTCGCCAGCGTCACCTGCGTTTCGCCCGCCTCCGCGACGAACCGGATCTCGGTCAGCGCTGCTCGGCGAATGTGCCGCTGCCCTTCCTCGGTCAAGCCTTCGCGCACCTCCTCCGGCACGCGCTGCAGCAATAAGCCAGGCCTGCCGGGTATCTCGACCAATTCTTCAACGTTATGGAGCTCTGATTGCCATGCGATCATGCGAATTCCTCCTGATGATTCGGTATATGAACAGGCAAAAGGACTGCCGTCTCGGACGGCAATCCCGGTTTAAAACTTATTTTGACTTCTTCAAAAACTCGTTGTGCCGGCTCACCATCGCGGCGATCGTCGCATCGAGGTCCTGCGCGCCGAGGAAGTACTTCTCGTATTCCTGCGAGCGAAGGTCCATGACCTCCTGCGGCACGGAGCGGACGAAGGTCGGCGTCTTGTTGTCGAAGACGACGTACATGAGCGAGTCCTTGTCGTACGTGTCGGCCTTGTCGCCAAGCATGCTCGCGAGCGCCGCGTCCTGATCGGCGTCCTTGGAAGCCGGCAGACGTCCGCCCGCGGCCATCGGCGCCATGCCGCCGTCCGCGTACCACTTCAGGAACTCCCAGGCGGCAGCCTGGTTTTTGGACTTGGCGTTGATCGAGATGTAGTCGCCGATGCCGCCTCTCGTCATGAAGCCTTCGGCCTCGTCCTGCAAGCGCGGCACCGGCGCGAACGCGATCTTGAAGTCGCGCGGGTAATCCGTGAAGTTGTTGGAGCTGCGGAGCAGCCAAGCGCCGATGTTCAGCATCGGCACCTCGCCGCTCAGGAACATCTGCTCGACCGGCATCTTGCTCGTCAACTGCTCGCCGAGCGGCGGCGTCGTCTTGTCGTCCTTCATCATGCCGTTCAGCGATTCGAGCCACTTGCGGACGAGCGGGTGATCCAGGTTCGAGGTGCCGTCGGCCTTCGTGTAGCCGTCCTGCGACAGCACGGCGTCGATCGGATCGACGTACGGCTCGGTGTTCTGGATAAAACCGTAACCGTCGCCCTTTTTGAGCTTCTTGGCGTATTCGCGCATCTCGTCCCAGGTCCAGTCCTTCGGCACCGCGAGGCCTGCCGCGTCCAGCGCGTCCTTGTTCAGCGCCACGAAGTACGAGCTTTTCGTCGTGGGCATGCCGTAGAACTTGCCGTCGATCTTCCAGCCTGCGGCGTCGGCTCCCATCTTTTCGTCGATATTATAATCGGTATATTGGCTGAGGTCCGCCGCAAAGCCGGATTCGACCCGCTTGGCCGTTTGGGACAGCGTATAGTTGACGTATAGGTCGACGTCTTGTCCGGTCATCATCGCCGTGTCGAGCTTGAGGTTGCCCTCGTCGTCATTGACGTAGCGCACGTATTCGATCTGGATGTCCGGATGCGCTTTGTTCCAATTGTCCATGACCTCCTGCGGTCCGGACTCCGGAGGCACCCCGCCCCACATCTTCAGCTTCACCGTGCCGCCGCTCGGCTTCGAGCCGGCCGATGCCGATGAAGACGCTTCCGATTTGCCGCTTGCCTCGGGACTCGCGTTCCCGCCGTTATCGTTGTTGCCGCAGCCTGCCATTGCGCCCGTTACGAGCGCCAGCGAAGCGATGCCTGCCAGCCAGCCTTTTTTTCTCAACAGAGACGCCCTCCCCGAATGAACCGGTATTGTTGTGTGCAAATCAAGGATAGCAGGACGGCAAGGCGGTCCATAAGTAACAGATTCATGATCTCGATGGAACAGATATACACAATCCGGCGGCTGTCCTGCCTGCCTGTGACGATCAAATCGTTCTATGGTTCCGGTATTGGCTCGGCGTCGTCCCGGTCATGCGCTTGAAAATCTTGATAAAGTAGTTGTCGTTCATAAAGCCGACGCGCTGGCCGATCCGGTTGACCGGCAGGTCGGTATTCATCAGCAGCTCGATCGCCTTGTCCACGCGCGTGCGGTGCAGATAGTGGATCAGCGTCTCTCCGGTTTTCTTTTTGAAAAGCGCGCTGACGTAGTTTTCCCCCATCATGACGTAGCGGGACAGCGATCCCAGCGTGATGTCCTGATCGTAATGCTGCTCGATGTATTGAATGATCTTGTTCACCTCGGGATGCGTGATCCGCTCTCTCTCCGCGATCGGCGGTCGCGAAGCCGATGGCTGAAGCGATGCCGACGGCTGAAGCGCCGCGCCGGTCCGCGCCGCTGCGGCCGCCGAGCCGCCCGACAGCTCCCGGCTCACCTTGGCCAGCGTCTCCCGCAAGTCCTTCACGCTCATCGATAGCTTTAGGATATAGTTGGATGCGCCGTACTCCATCGCTTGCCGCATCGCCTCGAAGTCGCCGATACAGGTCAGCATGACGAACTTGGAGCCGATGCCGGCGCTCCGCGTCTCCTTCAGCAGCGCCAAGCCGTCCATCTGCGGCATGACGATGTCGCACAGGACCAGGTCGGGCGGATCGCGCTTGATGATCTCCAGCGCTTCGACGCCGTTGCTCGCTTCGCCGGCCAGCATAAAGCCCATCTCTTCCCAGCGGATGATCTCCTTGACCGATTCCCGGACGAACGTCTCGTCCTCGACCAGCAGCACCTTGTACATCGCTTAAACCTCCTTCTCTTCTTGAGGGTCGATGGCGTGCAGTCCGCTCTCGTACGGCTGGGACAGCAGCAGCGGCAAGCGCATCCGGCACAACGTGCCGCGCGGAAGCGGCACGATGTCAAGCTCGCCCTTGTCCTTGAACAGCAGCCGAAGCCGCTCCCGGACGTTGTCCAGCCCGATGCCCGGCCGCTTGCGCCCTTCCTCTCGGCTGCGCTTCGACTGCTCGAGCCCGACGCCGTTGTCCTCGACCTCGAGCGCCAGCCTGTCCGGGTATTCGGCATCCCTGTCCATGCGGATCAGAATGCGCCCGCCCTCCTGCATGTTGGCGATGCCGTGCCGGATCGCGTTGTCGACGAGCGGCTGAAGACTCAGCTTGGGGACGAGCGCGTAGACGAGTTCCTCGTCGTAGCTGAATTCGATCTCGAAGCGGTTGCCGTACCTTACCTGCTGAATGTACAGAAACGCGCGGGTCAGCTCAATCTCGTCCTTTAAGTAGATCAGATCCACGTCCGAGTTCAGGCTCGTCTCCAGCAGCTTGCCGAGAGACAGGCAGATCTCGACCGTCTCTTCGCTGCCCCCGCGCAGGCCGATCCATTTGAGCGTATTGAGCGTATTGAGCAGGAAGTGCGGGTTCATCTGGGCGAGCAGCATCTGGAAATGCACCGCATCCTTCTGCCGCTCCTCCACCCGCAGGCGCTGAATGAGCCCGTTCATGTCGACCATCATCGTGTTGAAGGTGCGGGTCAGCTCGAGAATTTCGCCCTTGTAGTTTTTTTCGGGCAGCCGAATCCGCAGATCCTTGCGCACGGCCTCCCTCATCTTCGACTGCATGCGGGAAAGAGGGCGCGTAAACGTGTAGGCGAGCATAAAAGCGACGGCGACGAAGACCGCGGTGATGATATAAAAAGTGACGAAATATTGCTGCTTCAGGCTCTCGATCTCGTTGAACAGCACCTGCAGCGGAATGCGGTCCACCAGATACCAGTCCAGCGAAGAGAGGTAGCTGTAATTGACCAGCGCGTCACCGCGCTTGTCGGTCCAAAATCCGTTGTCCGGCGCGCGCGAGACGGCTTCGACCGCTTCCTTCGACAGCTCCGAGCCGGGGATGGATCTGGCGATCGTCTCCCCCTTTCTCGCCATGATAAAGTAGGCCTGGTCGCTCTCCGACTTTTGCAGCATGGATTGGAACCAGAAGGAAAAGTCGATGCTGATCCTTGCCAGCCCGTACGTTCGGTTGCTGCGGTCCCGCAGTTCGGCGTAAAGCGACAGCAGCATCGGGCTCTTGGAGATGTCGCGCGACACGTAATTTTCGTCGTCGGGCACCCAGAGGTAGGACGCCTTCGTCTCGCGCATGGCGGCGAACGATGCGTTTGAAGCGATCGCGTCGTAGTCGAGCGGCCTTCTCGGCTGATAGGACGTATAGACATGACCGTGATCGTCGAGCAGCGTGAAGTACACGGACGGATTGTACAGGAAAAAGCTGTTGTTCAAGCCTTTGAACTTGTCCTCCATCAGATCCTTGTTGTCCAGGACGGAGAGCCGGTCCGGCTGCTGAAGAATCTGCCGCACCTCCGTGTCCTGCTCGAGGAAAATGAGCGTCTTGAACGCGATGCTGAGTTGATCCTCGAGGGAGCGATGCAGATTGTCCAGCTGCTCGTGGCTCTGCTCGCTGACCTTTTTCTGCACGAGCGATTCGATCTTCTGGTAATTGTATATGTTCAAAATGCTGAACGGGAGCAAAATGACAAGCACGAACGCGGCGAACAGCCGGTACTTGAGCTTATGGGGAACGAGATGTGACAGCAAGCCCCGCATGATGAGCGACCCCTTTGCGCCGAGTAGTGACCTCATTATAACACCGGGCGGACCATCGCTTTGGCTCGCGCGCGCATAATCACCAAATCGTAGGATCGGACGGCGAAAATCATCAAATCGTTCTATCGCCGGCACGCGGCCGACATTAAAAAAAGTCCTGCTCCCGAACGGGAGAGGACCTTTGATAGGATGCGAAGCTTTAAATAATCAAGCTGCTGACGGCAAACGCGGTGCCGACGTACACGGCCGCGAGCAGAAGTCCCACCGCGACGTTGCCCTTCTGAAGCTCGGCAGATATCGTCAGCTTCGGCGTCGCCCATTCGAACACCCAATAGGCGAGCAGCAGGCAGGCGTATCCGACCGCGAACCAAAGCGCGAGATGCCAGATCGAGCTGTTCGTATAGGCGGCCACTCCGAGCAGCAGCGCGGTTCCGAGAAACTTGCCGGAGAGCGCCAGGCCGACCGCGACGTTGCCTTTGCGCAGCTCCTCCAGATCGTTAAAAGGCGTCAACCGGCTGAAAACGAGCATGCCGATCCACTGGAGCGCGACGAGAATCACGATGCTGACGATGAGATTAACGGCTACGATGAGGCCCACCCCCGGAACTTGCTGTATACGAGATCGTATGCGGCATAATCGTGCACTTCTTCCAGGAAAATGTCCGCTTCCTTGGCGGTCTTGAACTGCGCGTAGCGCTCGTCGTCGATCGGCTGCTTGACCTGCTGTCCCGACGGCAGCTCCACGACGGCGAACTCCCGCGTCTTGTCGCCAAGCGTCGTCTTGTAGACGCCGATCAGATCGGCCTTCGTCTTGAGCTTCACCTTGAGCCGATTCAGATCCGCCTCGGCGTCGGATTGAATTTTATACGACTTGATCGGCCTCCAGGTGGAGAGCACGGTTTGCGCGCGCCCCTGCGCGTCCTCGGTCAGCGTGGCGCTCATATGCTGCAGCACCCATACCTTATCCCCGGTCGCATAGTTTTTGTCGTTGGCCATGAGCTGGTTGTCCGGCTCGATCGTCATGTCTCCGCCGATCAGATCGCCGACCGTTCCTTCTATGACCCGGTAATCCCAGGGTACGGTCGAGATCGTCGTGCCGCTCGATGTAACGGATGTCCCGCTGCCTGATGGCGAATATTCCGTATAGCCGTACGAATAGCTGGTGCCGGAGTTGACGTTGAACACGCTGCTGCCGGTAGATCCGTTGTCCGCGCACTGCGCGACGATCGTAATAAAAAGGAAGACGCCGATGACCACGGCGATAACCTGACCGGCCGGCGTCGATGGCCGTCTGCTATACATGACCGTTCACCCCGATCGGCACGAAATGACTTGCGTTGCCCGTGATTCTGCCGCCGGCTCTGCCGAGCAGGCCGCAAGGCTGACCGTCCAGCACGAACAGGCCGGTTAGCAGGTGAAGCTGGCGCCCGCCGAACCGCATCGCGGGCAGGTCCGCGCGATGCTGGTAGACGACGGGGAAAAAGACGCTCGTGTCGAAGCCCTCGCGATCCTCTTCCTCGACGCCTCCCGCGTCGTCGTACAGCTTCACGGAGCCGCCTTCCCTGCCGAACATCGACTTGGATACGTACGCCCCGTCGAACAGCGGCTTCGTATACGTCGGCAGCATGTAGCGGTGAATCCACGAACGCTCTTGATCGTCGTAAAGGAAATCCAGCTCGTAAAGCCCCCATATCAACGCCTGCAGTCCCTTCGATTGGAGCATAATCGCGTGCGGCGAGTTGAACAGCGCCAGATGCCCCCGCTCGATCGCATAGGCCAGCGCTTCGCCGCCATCGTCCAGCGCCATCCATTCCTTCGGATACAGCGCGAACAGACGGCTGATCTCGCGACCGCCGCCGTCCTTGACGATACCTTCGTCGACGGACAGCTCGAGCAGGTCTACGCATTCTGGCGAGAGTCCGCTATGCGCGGCCAGCAGGTCGATCGTGCCCGAATCCTCGGCATGCGCGCCGTAAGCCGCGCAGGCGACCGAATCGGGCCGCTCTTTGGCCCAGGCCCGCTTAAGGAGCGCAGCCATCCCTTCGTTCGGCGATTGGAGCCCGGCTTGGCTGCACAGCCATGGCGTCGCGGCGGCCGCTTCGGCGTAGCCCGTCGGCGTGTCCGCGTTCAGCTCGAGCAGGCGAATCCCGCCCTCCGGCGTGACGGCAAAGTCGAACCGGGCGTACCGGCTGATCTCGCCCTCGGGCGGCAGCGGCAGCGCGTCGAGCATGTTCCAGAGCAGCGACGGAATGCCGCACAGCGCGTACAGCTCGCGGCGTCCGTGCGCATAGCGGACCGCGCGGTCGAACACCCGCCACAGCCCGGCGGCGGCGCGCTTCAGTTCAAAGTACAGATACGGATCCATGGCTACGACCTCGTCCAGCCAGTAAGGCTCGCCGTCCAGATCGGCCCAGCCGAAGCCCCGGTCGGCGAGCGCCTTGACGGTGGCTGCGCGGTCGAGCGGACGGCGATCGAGTACGCGAAGCAGGCTCATCCGCCGAATCCTCCGCCGCCGCTAGACTTGCCCGAGGAGGAAAATCCGCTCGAGGTGCCGCCGATGCTGCCCTTCGAAGCGGAGGTCGACCGCCGGGTAATGCTGCCGCTGTCGGAGGAGGTCGCGGGCCGTACCGTAGAACCGGTCGTCGGCCGGTTCTGGAAGCGGTTCGCATCGTAGCTCGGACGCGCATAGGCCGCGCCGGTCGCGGCGTTGTATGCCGGGTGGGACGCGCCCCAAGCGCCGGACGAGTAACTGCCGCCGCGGCCCCAGATCAGATGGTACAGCATAAGATCGTCCCAGCCGAAGCTCGAATGCACGACCGTCGCGCCCTCGCCGCCGGATAAGCCTCCGCTCCCCGATCCTTTTCCGCCGCCCGACACGCCTCCGCCTCCGCCTCCGCCCCCGCTACCGGAAGAATCCGGCGTGGCGGACGCTTCCTCGGACGGCTCTTCGAGGTAGGGGAGATTCCAATCGAGCGCGGGATCGTAAAAAGCTTTGACCGCCTCGGCGGACCATTCGCTTAGCACGGGAGAAGGCGCGGCGGCCGAAGACGGCGTAGGCGAAGGGGACGCAGATGCCGAGGTCGGCGCAGCCGAGGCGCCGGGCGGCAGCGCGCTTCCCGCGAGCAAGGCGATGCCGAGCGCCGTGGACAGCACCTTTGGTCCCTTGCGTTCTCCAAATACGCCGCGGCGTGAACCGCCTGCTTGGGAACCGGAGTCTGCCGGACCGGTCCCCCGTTCATTGGATGATGCGTTCATTAATCGCACCCCCTTTACAGTAAGATAGGTTGCTTTTCTTTGCGAACGGGCACGAGCAGCAGCTCGACGGCGCCCTGCTCGACGTTGAGCCTGCCTTCGATCGTCTCGTATTCCTTCGCGCCGACGGTCAAATAGTTGACGTGGTGGAGGGCGTTCATCATGTCGCGCGTCCACGGCCGTTCGTCGATCTTGCGCAATTGACCGTCAGACAGCTTCTCAAGCAGGACAACCGTCATTCCATTATCCAAAATTCATCACCTTTTCCATTTCATGAGTTACAATAGCGATGACAATACATACGTCTTCCGAAACAAAAGGTTTTATGATTTACGAAAAAAAATGTTGCGCGGTTCGCGACGCGAAAGAGCCCGTCCCCCCTAATTGAAGGAGAAACGGGCTTCAAGCGCGTAATCGCGGCAGGCTATTTAACCTTGACGCGAAGCTGGGGCGGCGATGACGTTCCGGCAGCGATCCGCTCCGGCGCGGTCTGGATGCCCGCGGCTCTTTTGACCGATTCGGTCACCGTCTGGATGACCTCTCCGACGTCGTGCGCGGATTCGAACAGCGGGTCGATCGTTTGCATCTTCCCTTTGACGTCGCGGGTGACCTGATTGGCGTTCCGAATGAGCCCGGAAGCCTCCTGGGTCAAGCCATGGACGGCGCTCCTCACCTCGGCGAGCGTCTTGTTCGTCTCCGCGAGCGTCGTCATGCCCTTGCGCAGCGTTAAAATCAGATATGCAGCTAGTCCGGCAAAAGCGATCGCGGCGACCGCGACGCTGACTTGAATGACCATGCGCAGAACCCCCTCTCCTCCTTCACTGTATGTCCGAAGGGAGCGGGACATTCCTTTGCCGGCCATAAGGCCGTTCGCGATTAGCTTTGACTCCGATACATCCGCGCCTCGTACGGACGCAGCGTCCCTCGCCGCGGTTCGTCCGCATAATTGGCGATCAGCAGCGACATGTCGCCAGAGAGCGCCTCCGGCAGCTCGAACGCGACGTCCGCGCCGTAAAAATTGCACAGCACGAGCAGCGTCTCCCCTTCTAGCTTGCGCGTATACGCGAACACGTCGCGATGCTCGGGCAGCAGCAGCTCGTAATCGCCGTAAACGAACACCTTGTGCGCCTTCCGAAGCGCGATCAGCTGCCGGTAATGGCTGAAAATCGAGTCCGAGTCGTCCCGCTGCGCGTCCGCGTTAATGTCCGTATAGTTCGGATTCACCCTGATCCACGGTTCACCCGAAGTGAAGCCCGCCTGCGGCGACGCGTCCCACTGCATCGGCGTGCGCGCGTTGTCCCGCCCTTTCGCATAGATCGAAGCCATCACCTCGTCGTGCGGATAGCCCCGCTCCGTCCGTTCCTTGTAGAGATTGAGGAGCTCGATGTCCCTGTATTCCTCGATCGGATATCGCACGTTGGTCATGCCGAGCTCCTCGCCTTGGTACACGTACGGCGTCCCTTGCATGCCATGGAGCAGCGTAGCCAGCATCTTGGCGGACTGCACTCTGTACGCGCCGTCGTTGCCCCAGCGGGAGACGATGCGCGGCAAGTCGTGGTTGTTCCAGAACAGGCTGTTCCAGGCTTCGCCCTTCAGCTCCGTCTGCCACTTGGACAGCACCGCCTTGAGCCTCAGAAAATCGAGCGGCGCGAGGTCCCATTTGCTCCAGCCTTCCTTCTCGTCGAGTCCGATATGCTCGAACTGGAACACCATCGACAGCTCGCTGCCGTCCGGATTGCTGTACAGCTTCGCCATGTCCGGCGTCGCTCCCCATGTCTCTCCCACGGTGAGCAGGTCCGCGCGACTGAACGTCCGCTCGCTGAGCTCGCGGATATAATCGTGCAGCTTGGGCCCGTTGCCGGTGATCATGCGATCCGGCTCCTTGGCGATCAGGTCGATGACGTCCAGGCGAAAGCCGCCGACGCCCTTGTCGATCCACCAATTGATCATGTCGTAGATCTCTTGGCGAACGCGGGGATTCTCCCAGTTCAGATCCGGCTGTTTGACGGAAAATAAGTGCAAGTAATATTGGCCGACCTCCGGCACCCATTGCCAGGCGGAGCCCCCGAAGATGCTGCCCAGACCGTTCGGCGGAGATTCAGGACCGCCGTCGCGCCATACGTAGTAATCGTGGTAAGGATTGTCCCTGCTCTTCTTCGCCTCGACGAACCAGGGATGCTCGTCGGAGGAATGATTGAGCACGAGGTCCATGACGATCTTGATCCCTCGCCGGCCGGCCTCTTCGATCAACCGCTCCATGTCCGCGAGCGTACCGAACATCGGATCGATGTCCCGATAGTCCGAGATGTCGTACCCGTTGTCGTCCTGCGGGGACTTGCACACCGGGGACAGCCAGATCGCGCCGATGCCGAGCTCCGCCAGATAATCGAGCCTAGAGATAATTCCCGGCAGGTCGCCGACGCCGTCGCCGTCGCTGTCCTGGAAGCTTCTCGGGTAAATTTGGTACACGACGGTTTCTTTCCACCACTTTTGTCGTTGCATGCCGGATCGCCTCGTTTCCATTAAGCCGCATGGCTTCTCGCTTCGCAACTAGTTTACCCTTTTCCTGGAGCGCCGTCTAAGATAGCGTCTTTATGCGAGTTCCTGCGAGAATCGCGAGGCCGATCGCGCGGCAGCATGCGACACAGCCCATAGCCGATCAGGCCCCCGAGCGTGTTCAGGATCAAGTCGTCCACGTCGAAGCTGCCCATCATAAAGACGATCTGCGCGCATTCCAGCGCCAGGCTCACGCCGAAGGCGCGAACGGCCGCGCCTGTCCAGCCGCATCGGGTCAGCAGCGCGACGAATACGCCGAGCGGCACGAACAGCGCGATATTGCCGAACAAGTTGACGATATCGTAGGGCTCGGATAAGCGGTCGAGATACATGGAGATCGATTTGAACGGCGTCAGGTTGGCGGCATGCCACCGGTACAGCATGTTGCCGGGCCGTTCGAGCGCGCCGAGCAGCTGCCGTCCGAGAAACGGAACGCTCACCTCCCCGAATTTGAATAAAATGACTTTGACCAGCGCGTACAAATAGCAGATCAGCAGCATGGCTGCGCCGAATCGCATCGCGGGGGCCAGGTTCTCAGCGTGTCTTGGTGTCATGTGGCTCGCTCCCATCTTGGCTTTGCCAACATCTTAACGCCCGTTTTTAAATTTAATCGGATGACCGCCTTTAAGTTTTTCTTAAATCGGGTGCTTTACAAATGAATTTCGGCGTGGTACGTTATTTCTATAATTTTAGAAATTACGATGAATAAGGCGGTGAGCAAGCGATGGTCCCGGACAACGAGGAAGTCAAACAAGCGGTGAAAGTATACAAAGCACTCGGCGAACCGACCCGCATCAAGATCGCGATGCTGCTCACGGAAGAACAGACGCTCTGTTGCTCCGACATTAACAGCAAGCTCGAATCGGTCGCAGGCTCTACGCTGTCCCATCATCTGAAGCAGCTGACGGAGAGCGGACTGCTCCAGCTCCGCAAGGACGGCACCTACATCTATTACAGCGTCAACAAAGACATCGCGCGCAAATACGCGCCATACCTGCTGGGTTAGCCGGGATTCGGCACGGCAGGCCGTCTTTCGCCCTTTATTTCGATAAATTTAGAAATATAAAAACAAATTGTTTAAGGGAGCTGGGGAGTATGAGCAACGCTTGGAAAATCTACATGTTGGCAATCGTAAGTTTCCTCGTCGGCACGTCTGAATTCATCATCGCGGGCATCCTGGACCAGGTCGCCGCCGATATCGGCGTCTCGCTGGCGGCAGCGGGGCAATTGATCACCGTCTATTCGCTGGCTTACGCCTTCGGCACGCCCTTCTTAATGGCCGCGACCGCCAAGGTCGACCGAAAGAGGCTGCTGATCTACTCGCTTGCCGTATTCGTCGTCGGCAATTTCGCCGCGCTCGCGTTTTCAGGCTACGGCTTCCTGATCGTGTCCCGCGTCATCCTGGCGCTCAGCAGCGGCGTATTCGTCGTGACGGCGCTCACGGTCGCCGCCAAGCTCGCCCCGCCTGAAAAGCAGGGCAGCGCAATCGCCACGCTCGTCATGGGCTTCAGCACCGCGCTGATCGTCGGCGTCCCGCTGGGCAGGCTCATCTCCTCGCTGTATAACTGGCAGCTCGTATTCGGCGCCATCGGACTCCTCGGCGTGCTGGGCATCGCGCTAGTCGCCTATACGGTACCGCAGACGGAGAGCGAGCGCCCGATCCCGCTTCGCGATCAAGTCCGGCTGCTGGCCAATCCGAAGATCGCCGTCGCGCTGCTCATCACGCTGTTCTGGATCGGCGGTTACTCGATTACGTACACGTACATCTCCCCGTTCCTGTTAGACATTACCGGACTTAGCGAACGGTGGGTCAGCATCGGCCTGTTCGCGCTCGGCGTCGCCAGCCTCATCGGCTCCAAGCTCGGCGGCTTCAGCACCGACAAGTGGGGTTTCCGCCGCACGCTCGTAGGCGGCATGGCGCTTCACGCGATCATCCTCGTTCTCATTTCGCTGCTGGCTCATTCGCCCGCTTTCGTCATTCCGCTGCTCATGCTCTGGGCGTTCGCGGCTTGGTCTTCGGGTCCGACGCAGCAGTATCATCTCATCACGCTCGCGCCGGAAGCTTCCAGCATCATGCTGAGCCTGAACAGCTCCGTGCTGCAGCTGGCAATGGCCGCCGGCGCCGGCATCGGCGGCGTCATCGTCGAGCAGTCGTCGCTCGCCGCGGTCAGTTGGATCGGCGCTGCCGGCGTCGCCGTCGCGGCGCTGGTCGCGGCCTCGGCATTCGGCTACTTCAGGCCGGCTTCGGCGGCCCTCCGCAGGAAGGAAGCGGAGCTGGCGGCGAAGCTCGGAGCGCAGGATCTTAGCTAATATGAGAAGAAGCCGCGGCCTTGGGCCGCGGCTTCTTGCTATTTCCATTCCGTCACCCGAAACCGCGTCAGCAGACCGACAGCCCGCTCGACCGCGAAGCCGATGCGCCGAGCGAGGTCCGGATTCGCGTTCTCCTGCCGGCTTCGGCAGGCGTGCATTGGCAGATAAGAAAGCTCGTGTTATGATGATACATATCGTATCATGATCAAGGAGCGTCTGACGATGTCCGTGAAGATCAGCGTAGCCGTACCTACGCACAAGCGTGCGCAGTATTTAAAAGAGACGCTGCTGTCCATCTGCGCGCAAACCCGCGTGCCCGACGAGATCGTCGTCAGCGAGGACGGCAGGGACGGACCCACCTTCGAGACCGTTAAAGAGGTTCGGGCGATGTATCCGGAGATCGCATTCAAGCATATCGCCAGCATTTCGGACGACATTCGGATCGGCCAACTGAAAAACAGGCAGCAGGCATTCCGCGCGACCACCGGAGATTTCGTGGCGATGCTCGACGACGACGACGTCTGGGAGCCGCAATTTTTGGAGTCCGCCGCGGCGGCGCTGCTCTCCCATCCGGAATGCGCGTTCGTGTCGAGCAATCATTATTTCATGGATGATTCGGGGCGCAGGCTCGTGCAGCGGAGCCGGGATTTTGCCGACTATTGCGGGCGATCCGCGATGAGCAGCCAGCCCTACGAGGATGTGCTGTCCCGCACGCTTCGCAACCATGCATGCGTATTTTCGCTGCAGGTCAGCCTTTTCCGAAGAGGCGAGCTCGAATTGGTCGGATTTTTCCAGCCGAGCGGCGGCCTGGTACCGGATTATATGCTGATGCTGGCGCTTGGCGCACGAGGGCTCAGCGGCTATTTTCTGACCGACTATCTGGGTTCTAGCCGGGTCCATTCGGGACAGCAGACCGCCAAGCGGTTGGAAAACGTGAAGAGCAAGTTCGAGGGGCTCGCCTACATGATTCACGTGTTCGGCGAACGCCTGACTTCGGCGCAGCGGCGGCTGCTCGTTAAAAAATATCAGCAGACCGTCCTGGAATACTCGATCGCGCTCGCTCATGCCAAGCAGCGGTCGGCGGCCCTGCAGATGATGACCCGGCCGTTCAATCGCTTCGGCTCGGCGCTGCCTTCTGCGAAGCGTCTAGCGGTGCTCTTGGCGCTTCTGCTCGGCGTCCGAAAGCTGCGGCACTAAGCCGTTTTGCACGCAAAAAAGCCGGGGTCTGAGGGCCCCGGCTTTTCGACATGCTCGCGCATGCTCCTTATGCAGCTTATCGACGCGTATTCGGCGTGCTGAACAGATCTTCGTTTTCCACGGCAGGATGACCGGAGCGATCGAGATCCGCACGTTCCTTCCGCACGGTCTCGGATACATGCTCGGTATCCTGCACGACCCGCTTGCCGATCGAGATCTCTTCGGTCGCGACCGGCCGCTTGGTCACTTCCACGCGCTCCTCGCTCACCGGAATGCGAATCGTCTCGTCTTTCCCGATCGCCGCGCCGTCCGTCGCCTCGCCCTGAATCGCGTGGCGCTCAATGACAACCTCCTCGCGCTGGACGGGAACGTCGATCGTCTGCCGTTCCTCGATGACGTCCTTATGCACGGAAACTTCGCCGGTGCGAACGCGCTCTTTATCCACGTTGAGCCGCTCCTCGTGCAGTCTGAGCGTATCAGCGTCCTGGACATTGTCCGCGACGGACGAAGTCGACGCGCCGGAAGCGGCGCTGACCAGATCGTCGCGCGATTCGCCTTCAAGGTTCGCGTAGGTATCCGCGTTCAGCGAGCCGTAGCGGCGGAAAATATCGTACACGCGGCCTTGGCGAGACGTATCGGCGTCGACGATGACGAGCAGCTTGTGATCGTTGACATACTCGTTGTACCGCTCCGCCTCTTCCTTCGGAATGCCGAGGCCGATCAGGCCGCCCACAAGACCGCCTGCTCCCGCCCCGATCGCCGCGCCCGAGAGGGTGGCCGCGATCGGTCCGGCCGCCAGCAGCGGACCGATGCCCGGTACAGCCAGCAGGCCAATGCCTGCGAGCAGACCCGTCACGCCGCCCAGCACGCCGCCGGTCGCCGCGCCGGTCGCGATGCCTTGGGGCGCCTTCGTGCCCGTCTCCTCGTGGATGTCCTTTAGTTCTTTTTTATTTTTGCTGACGACCGAGATTTGATCCGAGCCGTAGCCGAGCGCCTTCAAATCCTCAATCGCAGAGATAACCGCTTGCTCCGAATCAAAAACGCCTACGACATGCCGATTCTCACTGTTGTTCAGTTGGTTTGCCATTATCCTCAGCCTCCTGATCGGTATAGTTATGATTTATTCGTTCACAACTTCTATTTAACCGATTGGAGGCGTTTTAAAATTAAGATTGGCGCTTTTAAAATGAGAGGGAGATGAACAATTCCTAACGTGAATTTCTGTTTCGGATGGGCTTCAATGGTTTTTCCTCTTGCTGACACGGTATAGACCATATACGATCAGAACCAATACCCCCAAGACGACGACCTGGGCGATCGCCGAAGACGCGCTGAACGTCATTCAATCTTCCCTCCCTTTTCGGATTCGTTCAAGAAATCTTCAATCGTCCGATCCAACTTCTCTTTTTCCGACCCGCGTATGTTATGTCCGCTCTCGCTGAACGCTTCGATACGCAGATTGCGGAAATGCTGCTTGTAGGACCGCAATTGTTCGTCGGAGATTAACGAATCCGCCAATAGTCCCCGCATGACGAGCACGGGCTTCCCGAAGGAGAATCCGATGTCACAAGCGGTAGAATCCCTATGAATCCCATGAACGGCCTCCGCGCGGATATTGGTCGTCAGCCGGTTCGTGGGAATTAAGTAATCGTCGATATACGATCCGGTCCACTCGGCAGTCATCGCTTTATGCTCGGCAGGGTAGTCCTGCACGATTAGCGATGCGACCCGCTCAGGATGCAGACTAGCATACGCAAGCGCATACGATACGCCCCGAGAATAGCCGTAGAGGTGGAATCGCCTCAATTGAAGCTGCTGTACGACGGATTCGATATCCTTCACATGATCCTGCAGATCGTAGCCCGAGAGCGGCGTATCGCTTCGACCTCTGCCCCTGAAGGAAAGAACGATCGTTCTTCTAGGCAGCATTTCGCCTATAAAGTCCTCGTATTCCTCCGCCGTCTCCGATAGTCCGGGGCAGACGAGGATGGGTACCAATGAAACATCCGATTCAAGCCGAGAATCCAGGTAGTGAATGCGTACGCCGCCTAAATCCGTTGTCGCGGAAATGAGCTTCATGGACGTCCTCCTAGCCTTCATTTGACGTTGAGTGATCTTCCTGGCTTTGTAAAAAGCTAACGGACTCGCGAATGCATGACTTTAAGACACCAAGGTCAATGTCGGCAATCTTATTAATGTACACACAGCCCTTCCCGGCCGTATGCTTGCCTAATTGGTTTAACAAAAGCTCTCGTTTGTTTTCGTTCATCGATAGATAAAGACTGATTTTCGCTTTCCTAGGCGAATAGCCCGCGAGCGGCGCGTCGCCTTCATGACCGGATGCGTATTTATAATGATAGGATCCAAAGCCGATAATACTCGTCCCCCACATTTTCGCCTCTTGCCCGGTCGTTTCCGTATAAATATCCAGCAACCGATAGGCGTCTTCCCTCTTCTTGGGATGATCCACGCTTTCGATAAACTCAATCACGCTAACATCCGTTACTTTCGTTTTAAGTTCGTACATATGGATGTGCGCTCCTTAGTTAGATGGCATGGATAAATGCCTTCGCTATATCAACTACATCAAAAAATAATATCAATCTTAATATCGTTCCACACTTCTTTTATTGAGTTACCATGAAGCTCTACTTTCCTTAGCAAATCATCAACATTGTCACCCATAACTTCACTTGAATCATCGTAAGCCTTATAGAACATATACCGACCAGTGCCACAACCGATATAATAATCTGTTTCTTTATAAATAAAATGAATTTCACGGCCAATACTTAAATCCTGAAGAAATTCCTCATAACTGTAGTTCATTTGCTGTCAAGTGCTTTTATGCACTCCACCCGGTTTCCGAAAGGATCTCTGAACTCGAATCGTTCAAAGCCTTCTATCGGCACCGATTCCAGCGCCTCGATCCCGTTTTCCCTTAAGACCGCTTCAATTGCGTTCAAATCCTCTACTTCATAGGCCAGATGCGCCTTGGTCAGAAGACGATCAACCCCGTTTTCCGTTCCGATATGCAATTGTTGATCGCCCACTTGGACCCAAAATCCTCCTCTGCCGAGCAGCGATTCAGGTTTTTGAATCTCCTTCAGTTGTAATACGCCGCAATAGAACGCCCTAGCTTGCTCTTCTTGGCCCTTTGGAACCGTAATCTGCGCATGGTGAAATCGAATAATCATGAGGTTACCTCCGTTTCTTGATCAACTGCGATCATAAACCGATTGCCGTACTCTTTATTCGCTCCATAACATCCTTCAAGTTTATATTGCATGGCCGCTCCCGCTTGAGATCTTACAAGTGCTTTGCAAGTCGTTTTTCTGATATTCGGTTTTCCGAACTTATCTTCTGAATTATCGTACTTATACTTAATTTCCTTGCCGTTAAATTCTAAATCGTTAAATATAGGGTCTCCTTCGGTCGTTAATTGCGTGACTCTAACTTTATCTTTCTTCTTGGCAAGCGTGTTGCGGTAAAACGTATCGAGCCTTTCTGCGTTCTTTACCTCGCCATGCTCGTCTACTACGTCACCGCGTTCACTGGCTTTTTCGATAGAATACGGTTTTGAGCTGCAAGCGGATAATAAAACAAAGGAAGCAAAAGCAAGGATTGTCATACGCCTTCTCATCGAAATCCTCCTTTTTCAATGCAGAGGTTTCCTCATGTTCGTATAATAAGGTACAAATCCAACCTTTTCCCAAAAACGCCGTCCCTCAGGATTCGTCTCCAACACGTCGATTATCATTGTACTTACATTCCCGAATCGCCTTTCCTTTAAAATGTTTATTCCTCCACGGCCATATCCTTTGTTTCTCTCATTCCGGTCAATATAAAACTGTCTAATGTATACTTCTAATTCGGTTTCTTCAAAAGGAGCGGGCTGAAGCTTGTATACCGCGTAGCCGATTATTTTTTCTTCCGCGAGCAACAAGTCAATGCTCCATCCACTTCCGAGCCAATCCAATATCCTATCTTGCAACTGAACCAGATTCATTGGGTTGTTACTGCCTTCGTCTTGAATCAGTTGAAAATTCAATTCAGCGATAATTTCAGCATCCAATTTCGTAGCTGATTTTATGTTCATAATCGCAGCCCCTGCCATAAAAATTCTCCAGGCTATTCCCATTTTCTTGCTACTTGCACGATTTGCGTCCCATCAAACATCAACTCGTAAATATCCGGCATCGTCGTAGATTCCCAAAATTCAAAATCGTATTCTTTATTAAAATGGTTCAAGATCAAAGTCATAATATCTCCGTGCGTCCCTAGGACAATCCTTTTTCCGGCGTACTGATTTAATACTTGTTTGATCGGATTGATCGCTCTTTTTTGGGCATCATAGCTCGATTCGCCTTCTGTAAATGCATAACTAAAATCACTGTATACCTTGCGTTTCGCATCTTTAAAAGTGAATTCCCTGAATTGTCCAATTTGTCTTTCTCTCAAGTCTTCCATGAGAATGATGCCCTTCTTGCAACGATCGGCCAGCGGTTTTATCGTCTGTATCGCTCTCTCGTACGGGCTAGAAATAAAAAAATCGATTCCAATCTTATATAAAAGGGATCTGATTTTTGCGGCGTCTGCTTTTCCTTTGCCTGACAATCCACGCGTTCTTTCCATGCCTTCAATAAAAGGCGATTCTGCATGTCTTACTAAATATATAAATGTATGGATGGTCACTTCTGAACTCATTCAAATATAGCCTCGCGTTTACTTCTCTGAAATATTTCGACTGGAAAAGAGTTTGCTATTTCCGGAATTTCGCTTTCTTTAAAATACTTTAAATCTTTCATTTCATCGTTATCGGGACTTAAACTTCCACCCGTTATTTTGCATTCAAATACAATCGTCAAGTATTCAACCTTGTGGCCGTTACTATACGTAAATCTGTGGTTGTCTCCGCCAAAGACGCCAATGATTCGTTCCGGAGAAACAGTTAGACCAGTCTCCTCCAACGCTTCGCGACAGACTGCTTCGGCTGGCGTCTCGCCAAGTTCAATGGCTCCTGCGATGAGCCCCCATCCTTGTTCCCCGTGCTTTCTTCCAAATAATAGCTTATTCTCATCGTTTCGAATGATGGCAACAACAGCCGGCATAAAAATGAAGTCCTTACCAACTTTGTCCCTCAAGTTTTTATAATAGTCAGACATCGTCATGCGAGGCGGCTCCTTTTCTTACACTCATAACGTAGTCAAATACATTCTCCATAGCTTTAATTTGGAGATGCTCTTCGAGCCTTTCAGTTAGGAACTTAATCGCACCTGCACGTTCATTTATACTCTCTTCGTAATGGTCTTCAATATCAACTAACATGTCTTCTATACTTGTATACCAATCGAATCTCTCTAGAATGTATAACTCTTTTAACGATAGAAATAGGGACAAAAAATCGCGAATATTTCTCGCCACAGCTTTGACTGAATCTTCAAAACACATCGGTTGGATAAACAAAATAGGCGCATTGTCCAAGTCTGTGATCGTTCCATTTTCAGTACTAAAAGCAAAGTGATCGCCATCAACGCCTGTAAATGCAAATACTTTAGCATCGTCGGGCGTACAATCGTATTTCTGACCTTCTTCGTGCCGGATCATAATTCCCATATTCTCTTCCAGGCTAAAATTAAAATGCGCTTCTAACTCACTTTCAAGTTGAAGCAACGCTGATAAAGTCTTTGAATTTAATTTATTCACCATCGGCGATCCTTTCAAATTTTGAATTACATCGTCCTATCCATCCTGGTATGCCTCCAATTCAGGATCTACTTTAAAAAGCATTCCTTAAGAGCCCTGGATATAAATCATAATTTCCTCTGCTTTAACAATTGTCCGGCCACTCACAGTCGCCTCTCCTTTACCCACTACAAATCCTCTTCTGTTCCTGACAACTTCGTAGTACAAATCGAGTTTATCACCAGGACGAGCACCATCTAAAAACTCAATCCCTTTTAAAGAAGACAGGAAACCTAGACTGTTTTCTCCGGCCATAGTCGCCAACGCGCCTAACTGGGCTAGCGCTTCTACGATCATCATGCCTGGCATGCAATAGAGAGGTTCAGCAACAAACCATTCGTTATGGGAGACATTCTTATACCCCTTTGCCCATTTCCCTTGCTCTACTTCAATGATTCGATCAATCATTAAAAACGGATATCGGTGCGGGAGGACACTTTGAATATCTATCACTATTATTCTCCTAACTTGCAATTATCGGCGGTAGATTCCCACTAATTTGGAGATTTTCACTTCATTTGTCTTTCAGAGTATTGATTTTCACCGATGCTGTATCTGTGACTTTCGCCAAGTCCCATGAACCGATAGTTTTTAAATGAAATGACTTTATCTTCAATGCACTGACAACCTTCAGGCGGATTCACTTTTATAATCAGAATCGTGATTGCCCCTAACGTAAAATAAAGGAGCATGAATTACGCTCACGAGGAACGACAAATATTCAGCCTTTAAGTCTCCGCGAGAAATAATCATTCGTAAAATAAATATACCACTACACCTAAATATTGGTAGTGGTATTTATGTATTGCCTATTATTTTATGTTGGCGCACCTGTGTAGTTACATTCTTTCATGTGTTATTTACATCGGTAAATTCTATACAGAAGGGCTGGGCTTCAGGTATTAAACAAAGCTCGATTCTTGCTCTAAAATTTTTCCACTTCACCTTTTCCAACGCTTCTTCGAGTGGAAACCATCCCGAATCTAGACTTTCATTCGTTTGTATCAAGTCTCCGCCAATGGGTCTGGCTAAAAATAAAGTATTACAGATCGAATTGCCGACATTCTGAAAAATCCCGCAAAATTTGATGACTTCTATGTCTATTCCTGACTCTTCCTTTGTTTCTCGAATGGCAGCCTGACTCAAAGATTCCCCAACTTCAACTTGCCCTCCAGGCATTTCCCATCCTCTTCTGGGGCCTTTAATGAGCAACAATTCGTTTTTATCGTTTATTACGATTGCTGCTGCAGATACGATATGTTTTGGCGGATTCATCTTTTACCCCCTTATATTAAGTTCTCTATTCTTTGATTTCATTATCTTTGAAATGCGGTCTACCAGGTAAATACTCGAGCACAATACTGTCATCTTCATTATAAAACACAGTAACTTCGTCTTTGGCGTCGGTACTGGATGAAAGCACATATACATTTCTATGCTTATTTCTTCTGTCATAGAAGGTGTAGACTAAATAAACTAAACTGATGCCATTGGAAGTGATAAATGAATTCTTCCATTCTTTATAACTACCTTTTGCCACTAGGCCTGTCTGTATTAAAATAATCTTCTTATTCGCTCGCCACAATTAACATACTCATTTTTGTAAATCTAGTTCCTAGGCGAATTCTGAATTTGAGTGTATTGGGTAAGGGTCTCAACTGAGTGTTTTGCTTTAAAATTGCGCGCTTCATCTAAACCCAAAATATCCCATTTTCATCCATTGCTCTTAATTGCTCTTCAAAGTTCGTATCTGGCTCAATATCATCGATAAAATGCCATTTTTCTTGCTGTCTTTCCAATATACTTTCCAATAGCTATCCTCAAACCTGAATTGAGCGATCGGATATTCTACGCGGTGCCCTGGCATATAAGCAGGCTTCTCCTGTGACAACATTACTGTATCGCCCCTGAACTTATACTTCATTTGAACTTCATGTTTTAAGTGATTGGGAATCTTCCTATCGATATAGTTATCAAGGATTTTTTCGACCCGCTTCTTCGTAAATGAATCCAATATACGCACTCCTTATTATTTGCGACTTATGTCGCTTCTCCACTTATTTGACGACTGTTCCAAATGATATCTTCATGTTTGGCGCATAGGTTAACATGGATTGCATGTTGAACTCTTCTGAGAGTAATCGTTCGGCCTCATACTGGCTTTTTGCTTCATCGGCCGTCAATCCTCTTTGCATGAGTTGGCTCAAAGTTTCCGTCATCTCTCCCGGCAATTGACCGATTCCTTCAGCCCTTAACGCGTTGTAAAGTTCATTCTTAGCAGCAGTGTCGACATTTGAGTCTAAAAAATTAACTTTATCGCTCACTCTGCACTCAATATTTTTTAAGCCTAATTGACTTAACAGAGCCGGGACAAGAATTCCGATATTGCCGTCTTTGCCGCGTTGATCGCAGTCCTTTTCAAACAATTTTTGCAATATGCCTAATGGAATAATTTGAGATTGAGCAAGCCCTTCGAATCGATAGTTGGCCATGTTGGCAATCCAATGGGGTTCAAAACAAATAATTCGTCCTTGATGCTTGACGCTTTGTATCATCTTCTGAATAATATTTTCCGGTTTATTCAGATGCAACAAAAACGCATGGCACATCGCGATGTCATATTCATTTACGATAGGGAGCTCCTCGACGTCCCCCCATATAAACTCCGTTGGATACGGGAGAGAAGAAAAAACCGCTTTTGCTTTATGAATCAAAGCTTCTCCTTTATCCACGCCTGTATAACTTGAGCCACTTGGAAGCATAGGGAGCAATTTAAGTCCGAGATAGCCGTACCCACATCCGTAATCAATAATTTTAACAGGCTCATTAATTCTCCAAACCTTTTGAATCAAAAATTCAAGATAGTCATCGTTATAATACAAACCTCGTGTTCGTTCCAGATATTCGATCTGGTTGTCCCAAAAAAATTCAGACATTGTACTGCTCCTTTGGTTCAACAGGAATTCTCCCGTTGCGGCTCACTTGATTCCTTCATTCGTGTAGGCCACCTCAACCTCGTTAATCATTTTCTTGAATTCACCATTATAAAATGGCATGTATTCATCTGCCTTCTCTATATCAACCCATTTAATTTCAGAGATTTCTTCCGGCCGTTGAATCGCAATTTCTCCCCCGACGATCTCAGCTCTGAAAATAAAAAACATCGCGTGATTTCCCGATTTTCTAAACTTGCACTCACTAATTGCAACGATTCCGAAAACCTTTACATCCAAACCGGTTTCTTCTTTTACTTCTCTAATTGCAGCTTGCTCTAATGTTTTATCCACTTCGACGGCTCCGCCGGGAAGCGACCAGCTTGAATTTCCCGTGTTATTAACGATAAGAATCTTTGATTTTGAGGGGTCCTTTATTATGCAATACGTGACATCCACTCTTTTCATTGTACATATCCTTTCAAAATTGTGATTATCGCGTTTGTCATTTCATTCTCTTCTTAATCATTCGGATCTGGCCTCTATGATTAATTTCATCTTCAAAAACGTGGAACCACATAAAATAATGATTCGCTTGTTTCCCATACCAGAACTTCTCCTCTTGGTGCAACCAATCATCATCGACAGTTTTGAAAAGTTCATACGTCCTTGCTCTGACTTCATTCAGCTTATCTACATAATACTTCAGATCATTTCCCCGTATCACTTGCCGTCCTTCTTCGCCGAGGTCCAAGGCTGCACGCCAGACCGACATTTCATCCTCGTTCAGATCCCGCTTCTCAAACGTTTCCAATTGATATGCGAATTCTACCGCTGCAAAATGCAGCAACAACGCGCCGATCGAATTACTTTCAGAATCGATTAGATAATCCAGCTGTTCAGTCGTTAAATTTTTAGTGGCCTCCAAGGTTGTATATCTTGCATAATTCATCATTGAAAGCAGACGACCAACCTGGGGTGAATAACCGGGTATGTCGGTAATAAGCAAAATGTTGTCCATGTTTAACATCTTATTCGGAGTACCTCTCTTTTAATGTTTTCATAAAAACTTGGATTGGTTTTTCGTACTCGATCGGTTTATATATCAGCTTGTTAAGCCATACACTAAGATCCATCAGATGATCAAACTCAACGCCTTCACAGTAAAGAGTCATTTCTTTCATCGTTCCTAATACACTTCGATCAGTCGTTTTGCCAATGATTATTTCTCCTGATTCAAGGAGATATTGATCGATATGGCTGTTTTTTACTCCCTGTAGCTTTAAATATCCCTTGAATTCAGTTACAAACTTTTGTTGGAGTTTACCAAGCTGACTGCTTCGAATCCCGTCCATAATGATGCATAACCGACTCAAGTCATTTACAAATATGATATGCTTCCTTCGCAATTGGAGTATATTAACATGCCAGCTGAATAAAGAATTAACATCATCTAATTCCTGCGGGACCACTTTCATATCTGTTAAAAGTTTTTGCGTAAATCTATGCACCAGAATGATAATCGCTCCTTTTGAGGACTTATAGCCTTTGTATTCACGACGTTGAGAGGCTTAAGGTCGCAAAGCGGCCGGCTGAGCGTCAGCGCAGTCAGCCTCGCAGGTGTGTCTGCCTGAGTACGCTCCCTCGAAAACCATCTGGCGGACCGAGGGGCCGAAGGCCCTGAAGCATGAATACATTGTTAGATGTAGTACGGGCCTTCTTCGAGTGAACAATCATAAAAAACAAAAGACACCAAGGTTCTATGCCTGATGTCTGATTATCCAGTCTTCTATATCCTGTTCTTTGTATCTTCCTTCTGCCGTCCCTAGACCTAATTGAACTAATTCATCTTGGCTATATGAGACCTTTAAACCATTAATTCGTAGTAACAACAGCATCACTGCAACTCCGATTCGCTTATTCCCATCTACAAAACCATGGTTTTTAATAAGTGAATAGGTAATAACCGATATCTTTCTAGTTAACCCTGGATAAAGTTCCTGTCCATCAAATGTTATTTCTGCTTTGCCAAGAGTACTTTCCAATACACTTCGTTCCCTTACTCCGGCAGACCCACCGGTACTTTCCATGATTTTCTGATGAAAATGAAGGAGTTGGTCAAAAGTGATGGTTATCATTTGGCCAACTCCCTCAGCGCTTCTATGTTTTCATTAATAATATCATCCATGACGTTCTCGATTTTAGATTTGTTTTTTGATTTTAGAAATTCCACGAAATCCATGACCTCGATTTGTTTTTCTTGGGGTAATGACAAAAAGTCTTGGAGCAATTTTTCTTCCAAACTCATTTAATCGCCTCCATTTCTTTACTTCTTAGTATACACCAAATGTGAAAAGCACTTAACATCGTCATTGAATTAACCTTCAAATAAGCATTGCCGGTATTAGAATTAACGTTTCCGTATTCACGACGCCGATAGGCTTAAGGCATCGAAGCTGCCGGGTCCGACAGGACTTAGCCTCGCAGGTGTGTCCGCCTGATTCCACTTCCCCGAAATCCAACTGGCGGACCGAGAGACCGTAGGTCCCGAAGCGTGAATACATTGTTATATGCTGCCCCTGACTTCTTCGAAAAGCAAGTCAAAATGCTCTTGTCTAACAACTTGCTGCTCCGCAAAGGC
>NZ_FOKE01000016.1 GCF_900112065.1 Cohnella sp. OV330 | reverse complement strand
CCTTGGAGAACACGAGGTTGATAGGCTCGGGGTGTAAGCTCAGTAATGGGTGTAGCTGACGAGTACTAATCGGTCGAGGGCTTATCCTACGGTTTGCTTTTCAAAGCAGACCAACGGCCAAGCCGCACAGGCAAGAGAATTTCTAGCGCAGGTTCGTTTCGCATCCGGTTTTCAGGGCGCAAGCTCTGTAAGCTGCAAAGCTGGTTGGCAAATGCCAAACAGTAGGTCTGGCGGTAATGGCGGAGGGGTCCCACGCGTACCCATCTCGAACACGACCGTTAAGCCCTCCAGCGCCAATGGTACTTGGACCGCAGGGTCCTGGGAGAGTAGGACGTCGCCAGGCTAAATGCAGTAAAAAGAGAACCACCTTCTTCGGAAGGTGGTTTTTTCGTTGGTTTTTGCAATTTAGGCGAAATAACAGAAAGATAGTCCGCAAAGCCAGTTATAATTCGGCATACGCGCGGGTAAAAGAGTACAGAAACTTTAGTTTTAATCGTTATAATTCAGTAATCCTTAAGCCGGATTTCATATTCAGTTCAAAAACCAGGGTTAAAATAAGGACATAACGATAAATAAGAATCATGGAAAGGCGGAACATCAGATGTCCAAGATCATTGCGGCTAGTACGCTTGCGCTCGCTATAAGCATCGGAGGCGCGTTTTGGGGTAACGGCGCGCAGGCTTCGACGTCCAGCGCAAAGCTGCAGACGGAACAATGGATGTGGAGCATCGCTGCGCTCGCGGATCACGACGGGTCGAGGGATGGGGCTGACGATCAGAGCGAGGACGGGTCGGCAAGCGCAGAAGCGACGGAATAACAGAACGGAATTTCGAAGGCTTAGGCGCTTGAGGGTCTCTTAAAAAACGCAACAGTGCCGCTATCTACGTTGATGATATTCACGAGCTCCCAGCCATGCCTTCCCCAATGGGAAAACGATTCGTCCAGATACCAGTTGGACAGGGAGGCGTCTCGGCCGGGCGCCAGACAATCGCGGACCGTTACGTCGGTTGCGTATTCCCAGCTGTTCGCGATTCCTTCACGGTTTGAAGGCGCATCCGGCAGGCGTTGTTGGGGAAGATCCCAGCGGACGCGAACGGAAGCCTGGGAGAGCGCTTGAATAATATCTTGCCGGTCTGTAGCTTCCAGCGTGAAAAGCCGCGGAGGCCGAGGGATATGAAAAGCGGCATGAGAGTGATAAACCTGCAAAACCAACGTACATAGAGACAGTCCCTCCTTATCGCTTACGACATACCAAGCGCATCTCTCCCGTTCCTCCGGAGGTCCCCACCTTTCGATGGAGTTCTTCAGATTAAATCCGGATTTAACATCATAGCCTTCCTGTACGATTCGTTCGCATACGGGTGCCATAAACTTATGGATCCAGAATCCGTAGGCGCGGTCTCCGTGTTGTTCGAACAAACTTGTTAATTCTTGCTCCCCCTGAATCCATACCTCTTTCCAGCTGATGTTTAAAATCTCTTGAAGTGCTTCCGCAAGCGATTGGATCGGATGCTCATTCTTCATCATACCTAACAACTCCTTTTCTTTATTTAACACTGATAAATTATAATTTAACACTGTTACAATAAACCAATGTGCTATAATTGTCAAAACAAATCGGAGGTTAACTATGGCGAGAAGGCGAGTCCGACCTCCGACATCGGAGTCGGGTCCAGTAGGAAACGACGCGCTTCATACGCCGCTCGACCGGACCCGCATCGAGAACGTGGTCTTGGGCATGCTGCGGGACGGCGGGCTGGATAGTCTGAGCATGCGCAAGATCGCGGATGTGCTTGGCGTGAAGGCGCCGGCTTTGTATTATCACGTCAAGGACAAGGAGCAGCTCCTGCACTGGCTGGCGGAACGCATTAGCGTCGACATACCGATGCCGGACGAATCGCGCTCCTGGCGGGAACAGCTGAAAGAATGGGCCGGGCATTTCCGGCTGGCGCTCCGCCGGTACCCTGACGCCGTGCCGATTATGAATGCTACGTTCGCGGCGAGTCCCGGCCGGCTCGCGCACATCGAGTTTCTATATCGAACCTTGATTAAGGCGGGATTTGCGGGCGCACAAACGCCTTGGCTGGCATCGATGCTTAAAAGTTATATTTACGGCTATGTCGAAGAGGAAAGCCGCTTGCTTTCACAAGCGAAAGAGGCCGCCTTGAGCCAGAATGAGCATGGGCGGCGTCAGCAAGAAAAGTTCGAGTCGCTGTCGCAAGAACGCTATCCGTATCTGATTGGGCTCGCCAAATATACGACATCCGTAGATTGGGACAGCGAGTTCGACTTTGGTCTCAGCGTGCTGCTGGATGGATTCGAAGCACGTCTCAGCAAGCAATCGGCGGCATCGCAAGCGCACCGGGAGTAACGGTCCGGCGTTAATCTAGAGACTGCCAGATACGGCATCTAGTGCGCCTTGACAGCCCCTAGTGCCTCTGCTAAGATTGCCTATAATTCAATTCGGAAAATCCAAAAAAAACGCATTTCCAAAGGAGGAAAATGTTCGTGTGGCAAAATAAATTCGCCAAGGAAGGCTTGACGTTCGACGATGTCCTGCTCATCCCGCGCAAGTCGTCGATCCTGCCGAGGGACGTCAGCGTCCAGACGGCGCTCAGCCCTTCCGTGAAGCTGAATATTCCGTTGATCAGCGCCGGAATGGACACGGTCACGGAGTCGGCTCTGGCGATCGCCATCGCTCGCGAAGGCGGCATCGGCATCATTCATAAGAACATGTCCGTCGCCCAGCAAGCCGAGGAAGTCGACCGCGTCAAGCGCTCGGAGAGCGGGGTCATCACGAATCCGTTCTCGCTCACGCCGGAGCACCATGTCTACGATGCCGAGGAGCTGATGGGCAAGTACCGGATCTCCGGCGTACCGATCACGGACGACGGCGGCAAGCTGGTCGGCATCTTGACGAACCGCGACCTGCGCTTCGTTCATGACTACTCCATCAAGATCAAAGACGTGATGACCAGCGAGAATCTGGTGACCGCGCCGGTAGGCACGACGCTGCAAGAGGCGGAGCTGCTGCTTCAGAAGCACAAGATCGAGAAGCTGCCGCTCGTGGACGACTCCAACACGCTGAAGGGTCTCATCACGATTAAGGATATCGAGAAGGCGATCCAGTTCCCGAACGCGGCTAAAGACAAGCACGGCCGGCTGCTGGCTGGGGCAGCCGTCGGCGTGTCCAAAGATACGTTCGAACGCGCTGACGCGCTGGTGAAGTCTAGCGTCGACGTGCTCGTCGTCGATTCGGCGCACGGTCACCACATCGATATCGTTACCATGGTCCGCAAGCTGCGCGAGCGGTTCCCAGAGCTGACGATCGTAGCCGGCAACGTGGCGACGGGCGAAGCGACGCGGGACCTGATCGAAGCCGGCGCTTCGGTCGTCAAAGTCGGCATCGGGCCGGGCTCGATCTGCACGACGCGCGTGATCGCGGGTATCGGGGTGCCGCAGATCACGGCCATCTACGATTGCGCGACTGTCGCTCGCGAGTACAATGTCCCGATCATCGCGGACGGGGGCATCAAGTATTCGGGCGAGATCACGAAGGCCATCGCGGCGGGCGCGAGCGCGGTCATGCTCGGCAGTCTGTTCGCCGGCACCGAAGAAAGCCCGGGCGAGTCGGAGATTTACCAAGGCCGCCGGTACAAGTCTTACCGGGGCATGGGCTCGATCGGCGCGATGAAGGAAGGGTCCAAGGACCGTTACTTCCAAGAGGACGACTCCAAGCTGGTGCCGGAAGGCATCGAAGGCCGCTTGCCTTACAAGGGGCCGCTGCGCGACACGCTGCACCAGTTGCTCGGCGGCCTGCGCTCCGGCATGGGGTATTGCGGAACGGCGACGCTGGATGAGCTGAAGAACGATACCGAGTTTGTCCGCATCACGGGCGCCGGCTTGCGTGAGAGCCATCCGCACGACGTGCAGATCACGAAGGAAGCGCCGAACTATTCGATGTAAACGGCATTCCGCAAACGATCGAAAATGAAGAGCCGCAGGGCGAGCGAACGTCGCCTTGCGGCTTTTGCCTTTGGATGCGGTATGTTACAATAACAGACGGAGTTCACGGCCTCGTCCGACTCATAAATAAGTTAGGAAAAAAGGAGAGTCGCGTGTTGAATCAAGCTTATGTTCGCTATGCGAAGCAATCCCGCGCTGTCATGTTTAAGCTTCTAGCCATCCTACTTCTAGCCGCCTTGCTGCAAGCGATGCTGCTGCCGCGCTCTTCGGCCGCCTCGAACGATATCAGCGGTCTTCAATTAAATGTAAAGTCAGCCTTCTTGATGGACGCGGATACCGGCCAAGTGCTGTACCAGAACAATGCGGACGAAGCGTTGCCGCCTGCCAGCATGACTAAGATGATGACGGAGTATCTCGTTTTTAAGGCCATTCAGGACGGCAAGATCAGCTGGGACCAGGAGATCACCGTTCAAGAGAATGCGGCCAAGCAGATCGGCAGCCGGGTGTTCCTGGCCGTAGGCGACAAGCATACGGTAAGAGAGCTGTACATCGCGATGGCCGTCGGTTCCGCGAATGACGCCACGGCGCAGCTGGCCGAGACGGTCGGCGGCTCAGAAGAAGCGTTCGCTAAGCTCATGAACGAGACGGCGAAGCAGCTTGGCATGAACGACTCGCATTTTATCAACTCGACGGGTCTTGACCGCGCGGATATGCCGGAGGCTTATCGCCCGACGTCGATCGAAGGCGAGACGGTGATGTCAGCGCACGATTCGGCGCTGTTGGCTTACCATATATTGAAGGATTACCCGGAGTTTCTGGAGTACTCCAAGATTCAATCCTACAAGTTCCGCGAGCGCGATGAGCAGCCGATGATCAACTGGGACTGGATGCTCGAATCGAACAAGAACGTGCAGAATTTCAAGAAATTCGCCTACCCTGGCGTTGACGGCCTGAAAACGGGTCATACTTCCAATGCGGGCAACTGCTTCACCGGCACGGCGCTTCAGAACGGCACGCGTCTGATCGCGGTCGTCATGGGCGTACCGGGCAATTCGAACGACGGCAAGCGATTCCTCGAGACGGCCAAGCTGTTCGACTATGGCTTCGGCAGCTTCGAGAAGAAAACGCTCGTGCAGCCCAAGACAGCGATCGCCGAGCACGAAACGCTGAAGGTTAAGAAAGGCGGCAAGAAGACGGTACAAGTCGTCACCGGACAGGATGTCACCGTCATGCTGCCGAAGACGAGCAAGGTCGAAGCGCAGCTCAAGGAAGTCGTGCCGACGAGCGATCCGCTGGTCGCGCCGTTGAAGCAAGGGGATAAGGTGGGTAAGGCCACCTACACATACAAGGATCCCGTCACGCAGGAAGACAAGTCGGTCACCGTCGATCTGGTCGCGACCGAGGACGTGAACAAGGCCGGCTGGTTCAAGCTCATGCTGCGGGCGATCGGCGCATTTTTCAGCGGTCTATTCAAGGGGATCGTCAATCTGTTTTGATCGGCAGAATCCCGACCGTACGGGTTGTCTATCCTTGGCCATTCCTGTAAAATAAATGCTTAGAATGTATTGGAGGCGTGGGTAAAATGGAGACAGGCACATCGAGAGTTAAGCGCGGCATGGCAGAGATGCAAAAGGGCGGCGTCATCATGGACGTCATGAACGCCGAGCAAGCGAAGATCGCCGAAGCGGCAGGCGCCACGGCGGTCATGGCGCTCGAGCGCGTACCGTCCGATATCCGGGCGGCCGGCGGCGTAGCCCGCATGGCGGATCCGACGATCGTAGAGGAAGTCATGAAGGTCGTCAGTATCCCGGTCATGGCGAAGGCGCGGATCGGTCACTACGTCGAAGCCAAAGTGCTTGAATCCCTCGGCGTCGACTACATCGACGAGAGCGAAGTCCTGACGCCGGCCGACGACGTATTCCATATCAGCAAGGGCGACTTCACGGTGCCGTTCGTCTGCGGCGCCAAGGACCTGGGCGAGGCGCTGCGCCGCATTCAAGAAGGCGCGTCCATGCTTCGCACGAAGGGCGAGCCGGGCACGGGCAACATCGTCGAAGCCGTACGCCATATGCGCCTGATCACGGGCCAGATCCGCAAGGTTCAGAACCTGGCGAAGGACGAGCTGTACCACGAAGCCAAGACGCTGGGCGTACCGTACGAGCTGCTGCTGGGCGTACACGAGACGGGCCGCCTTCCGGTCGTCAACTTCGCTGCCGGCGGCATCGCGACGCCTTCGGACGCCGCGCTGATGATGCACCTGGGCTCCGACGGCGTATTCGTCGGCTCCGGCATCTTCAAGTCCGACAGCCCCGAGAAGTTCGCTCGCGCGATCGTCGAAGCGACGACGCACTACGAGGACTACGAGCTGATCGCCCGCGTCTCCAAGAACCTCGGCACGCCGATGAAGGGTATCGAGATCTCCAAGCTGGAGCTGTCCCAGCGCATGCAGGACCGCGGCATCTAATCGCCGCTGCCGCCTTTTCGGGCGGCTCATCGCTTGAACCGGCGGACGCGATTCGCTGCGGCAAGCCACAGATTCGGGCGGTCTCGCCCCGGCATACCGCCGGCCGCGAGGCCGCCCCGATTGGTTTAGAAGGCTGAACACGAAGGAAGGTCGTACATCCATGAAAATCGGAGTTCTGGCGCTGCAAGGCGCGGTAGCGGAGCATATCCGCAGCATCGAGCTCGCCGGCGGCGAAGGCGTCGCGGTCAAGCGCACGGAGCAGCTGGAGGAGATCGACGGCCTCATCATCCCCGGCGGGGAGAGCACGACGATCGGCAAGCTGATGCGCAAATACGGATTCATCGAAGCGGTACGCGGCTACGCCGCCGCAGGCAAGCCCGTATTCGGCACCTGCGCCGGCCTCATCGTGTTGGCGGAGCGCCTGACGGGCGACGAGGAGCCGCATCTGCAGCTGATGGACATAACGGTCGCGCGCAATGCGTTCGGACGCCAGCGCGAGAGCTTCGAGACCGACCTGCCTGTCAAGGGCATCGAGTCTCCGCTGCGCGCGGTGTTCATTCGCGCGCCTCTCATCACAGAGGTCGGGCCGAACGTCGAGGTGCTGTCCGTCTACAAGGACGAGATCGTCACAGCCAGACAGGGGCATCTGCTCGCGGCCTCGTACCACCCCGAGTTGACGGACGATTACCGCCTGCACGGCCTGTTCATCGACATGGCGCGCGAGGCCGCGGGCCCAGGCCAAGGACAAGCATAAACGCACAAGCATAGGCTAAGGCACGCGCCTACGCCAACGCATACTTCCCTTCGCAGGGTCAGGAGGATCACCTACCGATGATCGATATCAAGTTGCTGCGCACCGACTACGGCAAGGTAGCGGACGCGCTGAAGAAGCGGGGCGCTTCGGAGGAGCTGATCGCCGCGTTTCCGGCGATCGACGCCCGACGCCGCGAGCTGCAGACCGAAAGCGACAATCTTAAAAATCGGCGCAACGTCGTCTCCCAAGAAGTGGCCAAGCTCAAAAAGAGCGGCGGCGACGCCGAGGGACTGATCGCCGAGATGAAGGACGTCGGCGACCGGATCAAGCAGATCGACGAGGAGCTTCGCGGTCTTGAGGCCGAGTCCGACGCGCTGCTGCTCGCGGTGCCGAATATCCCGCACGAGAGCGTGCCGGTCGGCGCGAGCGAAGCGGACAACGTCGAGATCCGCCGCGTCGGCGAGCAGACGAGCCTCGGCTTCGAGCCGAAGGCGCACTGGGAGATTGCCGAGGGACTCGGCATCCTCGACTTCGAGTCTGCGGCGAAGGTCACGGGCTCGCGCTTCGTTTTCTACAAGGGCCTCGGTGCACGTCTTGAGCGCGCGCTCATCAACTTCATGATGGATCTGCACGCGGATCAGCACGGCTACGAAGAGATTCTGCCGCCGTATATCGTCAATCGCGACAGCCTCGTCGGCACGGGCCAACTGCCCAAGTTCGAAGAGGACCTGTTCAAGATCGCCGGCACGGAGTATTACCTGATCCCGACGGCAGAGGTGCCCGTCACGAACCTTCACCGCGAGGAGATCTTGGCGAAGGAACAGCTGCCGCGCAAGCTCGTGGCGTTCAGCGCCTGCTTTCGCTCCGAGGCGGGAGCGGCGGGTCGCGATACGCGCGGTCTGATCCGCCAGCATCAGTTCAACAAGGTCGAGCTGGTCAAGCTCGTCGATCCCGAGACGTCGTACGACGCGCTGGAGTCGCTGACGAACGAAGCCGAACGCGTCTTGCAGCTGCTTGGCCTGCCGTACCGCGTGCTCGCGCTCTGCACGGGCGACATGGGCTTCGGTTCGGCGAAGACTTACGATCTCGAAGTGTGGCTGCCGAGCATGGCGACCTACCGCGAGATCTCGTCCTGCACGAACTTCGAGGACTTTCAGGCGCGACGCGCGGGCATCCGCTTCCGCCGCGAGACAGGCGCGAAGCCGGAGCACGTGCATACGCTGAACGGCTCGGGTCTCGCGCTCGGCCGCACCGTCGCCGCGATCCTCGAGAACTATCAGCAGGCGGACGGCACGGTCGTCGTACCCGAGGCGCTGCGCCCGTACATGGGCGGGCTCGAAGTCATCGCGCCTCGCAGGGGTTGATCGCGCTCTCGGGCGTATGATATGATTACGGAGCGGGTTGGCCGACCTCACGCGAGGAGTCCAATGCGCTCTGATCTTGGAGAGATACCGAAGCGGTCATAACGGGGCGGTCTTGAAAACCGTTAGGGTGCAAGCCCACGTGGGTTCGAATCCCACTCTCTCCGCCATACTTGTAAAATCCCCCGCCGCATAAGGCTTTGCGGCGATGATGACTGAAACGCACTTAACCGTTGAACAGCGGTCGGGTGCGTTTTTTTGTGTTCGTGACCGTTGGAGGAAAACCTAACGGGAGGAACTGAATATGAGCAAAAGTACAGGAAAAACGCCGCATAAGCGCGGGCAAAGAAAGAATCATTTGGACATTCCACAGCGGTTATTAGACCGCCTTACTCCTTCGGTCTTGGAAACGCCCCGCTCCACCCTTCAAGAAGCCGAGAAACCTTGTCTTGAGACGCTGACACTGAATAAGCTATTTAACCGCTACTATGCCGCACGGCAAGCGGCAGGGGCGGCAGAGCGGACCTTAGAAGACTACAGAAAACACATGAAATGGTTTTGTTGTTTCTTGGCATCCGAGTACAGCGGTCTTGATAACTTTGTACCTAATCGAGATGTTATTCGTACATGGATTTCATCTATGTTGACGGTTCAGAGGTTGAAGCCCTCCACAATAAACATCAGATTGAGAACAATTAAAGCAATGTTTAATTGGGCTATGAGTGAGGGAATCATTAAAGAGTCTCCGTTCGAAAATGTAGAATTGTTAAAAGTACCGGAAGAAGACTTTCAGGTTATCTCAAAGGCACAGGAACGAAAGCTATTCAATTGCTGTGAACTGACTACTTTTACTGGACTGCGTGATGCCTTATTAATGTCCTTCCTGCTTGATACAGGGGTTCGCATAGGTGAGTGCATGAGGATTTTTGTAGAAGAAGTTGACTTACAGAGTCGTTCTGCTTCTGTTCGTGCTGAATCAGCTAAAACTAGAAAAGCACGGACGGTGTATTTCGGAGCAAGGACACAAGAGCTATTGGTTATTTACCTCGCTTGGCACGAGAAGAACGGACAAGCCCCCAATTTATTTCTCAATGAATTCGGACGGGCGTTAGATATGAATTGGGCAACAAGGTGTATTAGTTTTATCGGTAAAAGAGCAAAGATTTCAGGCGTTCGCATAAGCCCCCACACTTTCCGTCATACGTTTGCGACTCGCTATATAAAGGCAACTGGTGACCCGTTTTCATTACGTCGACTGCTTGGGCATTCCTCAATGGAGATGGTCAACCGTTATGTTAATCAAGATGTTGCCGATGTTCGTGAGCAATACGAGAAGTTCATGAACGGGGGGACTGAGCAATGGTGACGACACGGAAGGTATGGTTGGCTATGGAGGATGAAGATGTTGCTCAAAGGCTTGTAGAAATCGCGAGAAGGCATTGTAAGCTTGTCTTGGAGTTCGGGCATAAGATACCACGGCAGAGCGTAAAGAAGCCATAAAAGCCAAAATTGGGCGTTTGAGAAAGGAACGATCAAGTATTCTTAGTGCGTAAGGCAGGGGACATATCACTAAATGAACGTTCAAGGGTATTTAACAATATCCGGTTCTGAACAGATGCTATCTTGTGATTGTGTCCGATTATTAATGCGGAAACTTCCTGTTTTATGTTCAAAAAGGTTAGCTTCGTTGTCCTTCCGTCTGACCAAAGAAAGAGGATTCATGAATTTCAAAGAATATCGGAAAATATCGAGATTTATCTATTGTTACAACTGAATGTTAAAAATTTATAAACCCCTTCTTATATTGGAACTGTAACGATTCCAATACAGGAAGGGGTTTGTTGCTCATGGAGCGGCTATACACAATCAAGGATGTCATGGACATTCTGCAACTATCTTACACCACAGTATATGCAATGACCCACAATGGGACATTGCCAAGCGTCAAAGTGGGCGGCTCAATTAGGATTCCACAAGAATCGCTAAGGCATTTCATACTCAATAACACGAACGGAGGTCAGTAAATCATGGAAGATATGAAGACGTACCTCGGTCGCCTTTACTCCGCTGATGATGTAGCCAAGATGTTGAACATTGAAATGGTAACTTGCTACAAGTGGCTTGGTGAGGGGCGCATTAAGGCAATGAAGTTAGCCGGGACGCTATGGCGAGTTCGAGAAGCCGATTTAAGAGCCTTCGTAGAGCAATCAATCAACGAGGGGAGACGTTAATCGTGGAAAGAATGTACACACTCGCAACTATTGCTCATAAACTGTCGGCTTCTAATCGCGGACGGTTCGTAAGTGAAGATACGGTAATGTCATGGGTGAGAAGCGGCACATTAAAAGCAGAGCGAGTACCCAACAACAAGCGAGGGTATGGTCGTTACCCTTACTTGGTTGAGGAAGCCCACCTAGTCAAAGTTCTGCAAGAAAAGGGTTACGATATTACGCTTATCGTTCCGAACGCCGAGTAGCCGCCCCGACCGGATACAAAGAAAGCCCCTGCTGAGTCATGGCAGGGGCGGAGAATAAGGACGTGTCTACATTATAGGCACATTCTCCTGCAACTGAACGATCTGTTGCAACGATTACTAAAATGGGAAGGTTATTTTTTTACCCTTCACTGTCACTAACTTAGACCAACTCCAAAGGGGGACAGGGCATGAATGAAATATTGAGTCGCAAAGAAGCCGCTAAGATTGCAGGGGTTAGCCCTAGAACGATTCTGAGGGCGATACAAGCCCGTCAGCTTGACGCTGTGAAAATTGGTGACGGCAAGACCTGCTCTTATATGATAAGCCGCTCAGCAGTTAAAGAGTACATTCACAGAAGGGGGCGGAAAATATAATGTTCAGTCAAGAGAGCGTAATGAAGAAGAGAAATGCAATGATAAACAGCATGGCTAATCACCATTCAGTTACGGAGGATGGATTTATCTTTGGGGATAGTATACTAAGCCCCAATTCATCGTATTACATCAACTTGCCGCAGGTTATCAGAAGGTGTTACTTCCTTGATAGTGATGAAATAAACATCCTTGTCGAATTATACTCTTGGATGAATACTGAGGGAATAGCACAAGTTGAACAGGGCTTGATAGCAATTAAGACAGGGATTCCTTTACGAACAGTCAAGAACAAAATGACTGGTAAGACTAACTCCCTGAAATCTAAAGGCTTCATTAGTGTGTCGAAGAAGAAGAGAAATAATGTTTACACTATTCAGAAGCTAGACTTCAACCCGTACATTATCCTCTCTGAAATGGCTCACGCATTCGCGGAACGCAATTACTATAAAGGTAATCTTCGTTCCCTCGAATGGGAAGAAGTGCAGGTAACTGAGGAAATACAAGACTGTAAAGAAATGAAGGAATCAGATTCAACCGCCCCAAACGAAATCTGCACATTGAACTGGATTATCAAAGGGGAGCAAAGTATTACTGAATGGCGGAAGAAGTTTGTTGAATGCTTCAGCAGAACGGTCGCAGACAAAGGAATTTACATGAAGTACGTGGAATCCATGTTGTCAAATCCCAACCAAGACTACAGTCAACTGTGTACGATGTTTTGGAATGACCTTTACGAGGGCGTTGTAAAATATCAGTTGGCATCAAAATAAGTGCAGTATCTGCCCCTAATAAAGTGCAGAATCTGCACTTGTTTCTTTTTCGGGTGCATTGTTTGCACTTATGGAATGACTAAAGTGCAGGGGATGAACTTGTATATATAATTAATACTTTGGGTTTATTAAAAGAACTTAAAGAACCTATAAAAAGCAAAGAATCCTCTGACACGCCTACGGCGGTCAGGGGGGCGCTTCGCTTCTTTTTGGTAAATTAATTTTGGTACGAAAACGATTATTTATGAAACGATTCCATAATAGCTTGATATGTTCCCTATTCCGCTTCAAATTCGGTACGATACCCGTATCAAAATCATATTAACGAAAAGGTACGTTTATGGTATGATAGATAAAACAATACATACGAAGGAACGGTTCAAATGAAAATCGCCTATGCGCGGGTTTCGACCGCAGACCAATCGCTTGATCTTCAGTTAGATGCATTGAAGGCTTTCGGTTTTGATAAGATTTACACTGAGAAGGCAAGCGGCGGTAAGGACGATCGCGCTGAACTTGCTAAGGCGTTGGACAATCTTCGTGAAGGCGATACGTTCATAGTCTATAAGCTCGATCGTTTGGCGCGATCGACTCAAAAGCTATTCGACATTCTATTCCAGTTGAAAAAGAACGAAGTCGAGTTCGTAAGCCTATCCGACAAGATAGACACGTCTACTGCCGCAGGAAAGGCGCTTTTCGGTATGATGGCGGTATTCGCGGAGTTTGAGCGGGACATTATCCGGGAACGTACAGTAGCGGGGCTAGAAGCTGCTAGAGCTCGGGGAAGAAACGGCGGGCGTCCTAGGACAGACGCCAAGAAGCTTGATAAGGCGATTAAGTTGTACGAAGGCAAGACTCATAGCGTCAGCGAGATCGAAGAATTAACGGGAGTTACAAAAGGCTCGTTGTATCGCGAACTTAATCGGAGGAAGCGGGACGCAACATAAGAGACAGTCTGAGAGCCGCTGCGGGCTTTTATATGAACTGATATGAGCAGAGCCCATCCACAGAGGTGTGGCTTTTTTTAATGCTCTACAGAAGCTTTTAGGGGGTTTATAAATTGACCCTACCCAGTGCCGAATGAATTGTTTTAAGTGTATGTGGCAGAGTTTACTCTCGTTTGCTCCGTAAAATTTATTTTTGAAAAGTGCTTTCCCGCACAATTCAGTAGAACAAGGAACTTGGTTATACAATAGAAATACCATATTGTAAATACCATATTTTGACAAATAAAAGGCGGTATGATACTCTTCTGACATAACTCATTTATGGGGGTAGCGAAATGGATGTTATTACAATTATCGTATCAACAATTTGTATTGTCCTAATGACTATCACCGCAGTTATTAACTATAAGACACTCAAATTACTTAAAAAGAAATAGAAAGCGAGGGGGTTGGAACAATAAATGAATAATGGTGTCAGAGATCATCTTAACAGGATTGAGGGAAAGATTGATGGTCTTACCAAACTGTTGATAGATTTTCTTTCAGATGGAAGCCCCCAACGAAACGTTCCTCTACCGAAGCCTCATAAACCGAAGAAAGAAGTGGATATAGCTGCACAGGAGGCATTATTAAAGGCACGACTAGACAAGTTGATTATAGGGCGCTCATAGGCTGATATCGACAGTTAAGAGCAAAGAGCCATCCTCAACGGGCGGCTCTTTTATTGAAGTCTACAGGGCTTATAGGATCAGTAAAGCCCCCCGGTACCGAATGATTTGGTTTTTGTTAATCCGTTGGAGTTTACCTGCATGATACCTGTACCAAATTTTTTTGAAAAGGAGTGTGCGTACAACGGCAGCATTCTCCAGTGTAGAGAGTCTATTTGCCACGCTACTTTTATGTAGCTTCCAAAGAAGCAGGGACATCTTCTTAACGATTCCATTTCGTAAAAGCGAGCTTAATAGCTGTTAAACCCCACATCCAACGTATCAGCTATCTTTGCCAAGTTAGATAGTGCAATGTTCTTTCCCCACGCTCTACTTGTCTCCAAATTCTTCTTGAGAAGTCGACTCGAAAGCTGTTGCTATAGAGTTTGCCATTGTGGTTGATTGCTTTCTGCTATTTGAAACAGAGTCTAATGTGAGCAGTTATTTCGGTTACTGATTTTTGTTTAAACTCACACTGTCAGTGCGTCGTCTTTTTTTTCATTCTTTGCATTCGCTAGTTCTTCTTGAATTTTTTGCTGAATTAAACCGATAAATAATTTTTCGTAATCTTCAGAACTTACGATTTTTTTGAATCCATTACTCAATGATGGTTCTTTATCACGACTAATAATTTGTTCAAACATATTTTCAATCAAACTTCTAGCTTCACTATAATCGGATTTTTCTGTTGCTTGTTGATTATGTAAAACTTGATAAATTAATTTAGTTTTTTTGTCATTTGAGACATCCCCGATACCAATGGCTTTTTCAAAATGAGATACTGAACAAAATAATCTTATGTTTTCGCTTTTTTTGTACTCGTAAATGTTTTTGCAATTCGTTAATTGCGCTTTAAGAGTAGTGGAGGAATGCTTATCATGATTATCTACATCATGTAGTACATCGTAAGTAGCATTGAATTGATTAAGAATCTTCATTAAAGTTACGATGGTGGCCTTACCTCTTGCACGAATTATATGAATGTTATAGCCTTTTTCTCTAGCAAGATGCTTAAAAGCAATATACTCAGTATCACCTTCCACAATTATTACTTTATCAGCAAAGAAAAATTCGTTTACATAAGAATCTACGTAATTTAAAATTTTCATATTTGCTATATCATCTTCATCGAATTGGTCACTAATAGTCTTATATAATTGAACAGCCTCTTTCTCACCAACTCGGAATACTTGAATAGAAGTATGTTGTTCGGATAAGTCTATGAGTATGGGGGAATGAGTGGAAATCATCAAAGGCATTTTTTTACCTATTTGATAAAGAGAACGACTTAATGCACGAACTGCTTCGGGATGCAAAAATGCTTCGGGTTCATCAATGAGCAATAATTTATTATCATTTTCACCTAATAGCTTTTTCTCAATCATATTTTGAATAAGATATATTAGACTCATTCTTTGGAGGCCAGTGCCTTGGTTTGCTAATGGCATTCTAGATTGTTTGCTACTATCAATATGAACGCTTGAATTTGTAGATTTTAATAAGTCAGATGAAGAGAAGCCTGTACTCTCACCGCCGATTACGCTTAATGATAAGTGATTATTAGAAAAAAGAACTCTTAAGTTATCGGAAACGTCTTTACTTACCTGTGAAAGTATACTATCAGTATTTTGCTTAATTTTTCTCAAAAATGCAGGATAAGCTTTTTTAAGGCTTGAGTATTCCTTAGCCAATTCGAGTGTAGCTTGATCTTCTTGCGAATCCCCATCGAAACTTTCGAGCTTCAAGAGGTCATTTTTAATGATTTCTGAATATATATTTTGAATCAAATCGTTAATATCATCCGGTAACATTGATGGTGTTATGTAAAAAGGTTTGTTATTTAAGATTTCCTCTAATTTCTCTGAAAGAATATGTGTTTTCTTAATTTCTTTTCCTGTATCATCCCAAAAAGTTGGAGCATTTTCTTCTTTGTATTTCTTTTTGATTATTATTCTTTCTTCCTCAGACTCAAATACTGCTTCGAGTATGATATCTGTGCCGCGTAGCGAGAAACAGTCATTTGGAATAGTCTTGGTTTTGCTTTCTCTCTGAAAGAAACAGTTTATAGCTTCTAATATAGTCGACTTACCCGTATTATTTCTTCCGGTAAGAATAACAATTGAGTTGTTTGAAAAACCGATTGTAAATTTCTCTTTAAAGACCTTATAGTTGATAACACTAAAATTGACTAGTCTCATAATTCATCCTCCTTCATTGTAAAACTTGACAGTGGTTTCCCATACTTTGCCCAAAAGTGAGTTTAAAGTCCTACTTTTGTCATCATACATCATTTTTCGGCAATTTGGAATTATCTTCATATAAACAGCGGAGGCCAAGCTAATCTTAAAATGTTCCATTTTCTTTAACCTTGACTTGCTCTTTCCATATTAATAGAATGAAGCTATTCAACGGTCACGTACCAAATTGAACATTTGACTCAGACCGCTGTGGCGGTTCAACAATAAAGTGTCATAAACTCAGTCATGACAAGGGATGGCGGGCGTTTACACCTAGGGGCGGTCTTGAAAACCGTTAGGGTGCAAGCCCACGTGGGTTCGAATCCCACTCTCTCCGCCATACGCAAAAAACAAGCCGATTCCCGCGAGGGAATCGTTTTTTGCGTATGGCGCAAGTGGGATGAGAACGGGCCGTTAAGCGAACATGCCCTAAGGCATGTTCGTAGGCCCCGGCGTGATAGTCGCTTTGGCCGTGGCTACACCGACAGGTGTGTCCACGGCTGCGACGGAGCGAATCCCACTCTCTCCGCCACAAGTAAAAAACAGGGCCGATTCCCGAAAGGGGATCGGTTTTTTGCTTGGTTATACAAAATTGGCTGGTTCGCACGACGTGCGCGCCGGCTTTGTGCATTTCCTAAGAGCTCTGGCGTCGTGGACATCATCCCACTTTTCCTGCATGAACTGCGCCATCACAGGCCAATCTAACGGGGCGGAGGTGCAACAGCCATGTCAACCGAAGATAAACTCACGATATCGCAATCCGAGCTTGTGCAGCACTGGCAAAGCGAGCTCCAGCAACATCTGCACGGCGGCGACCAGGCCGAAGTGCGCGCGGACGAAGCGAACCCGGACGGTCTGCTCGTTCAGATCCGCAGTGCCGGACGGCAAAATCTTGAGTTCGACTTCTCCGTCCGATACGTGGACAGCCGCGAGATCGAGGTCGGTCTCTCCGACGTCGAACGCGACGGCCAAGCGGTGGACGAGCGCAGCGACGTGCTGCAGGAGCTTATCGTCGACTATCGCAGACATCTGCACGAATGCGCGCAGACGCTGCAGCCTTACACGCATGCTTAGGGGTGAACGAAATGGCCAATGACAACGGGATGGCGGATAAAAACCTGAGCAACGTCGTGGAGGATCTCGCGGAGGAAAAAGTAAACGCGCACCACGCCCAGCAGCTCAATCAGCAGCATAACGATCGCCGTCACCAGGATTCGATGAACCACGACCAACCGGTCAACGACAAGACGCTGAAGCATCACGACTAACGAGCGGAGGGATCGTTTTCTATGAGCAAGCCCAAATCGCAGCCGGTGCCGGAGGCGAATCCGCAGGAAGAGCGAGACGAGCGCAGTCCGGGCCATCGCGGCGGCCAGGAGCCGTTGTCCGGCTCCAAAAAGGTCAAAAACCGCAATCATGTAAGCCACAATAATCCGCAGGGTTAACGCACTCCGTCGCGGTCGGGTACGGGTTAAAGGCGCGAAGCCATACCTGTGCGCGGCCGTAACGGCTACTTTTGCGAACATTGAGCGATTTATGCCGCCACTGGGTGGCCTGAATCGCTTATTTGCGTCTAAAACGGTCATTTTCGCTGAAAAATGCCCGAATTTTTAATACTGTGTCTTTTCTCCGCATACTTTAGACTGTTATAATAGAATCAGAAACTGTCCAGCAGGAGGTGCTTATGACCAGGTCGAAGAAATCCGAATTCAAGTCCCCCCAAGCTCAAGGCCAAGCGGCGGTCCGAGCTCCCGCCAAGAAAGCGCAGCATACGGGTCTCCCGTTCCTTGAGGTCGCCAAGCGCGTCATCGCCATCATCGTCGGCGCCGTACTCGTCGGCGCGGCGCTTGAGGTATTTCTGGTTCCGAACTCCATCATCGACGGCGGCATCACCGGCATCTCGATCATGGTCGCCTATCTTACTACGTGGCCGATCGGTATCTTCCTTTTCCTGTTCAACATTCCCTTTCTCATCATCGGCTACAAGCAAATCGGCAAGACCTTCGCGCTGTCTACGTTGCTCGGCGTCGTCACGCTGGCTATCACGACACAGGCGCTTCACCACGTAGAGCCCTTTACAGATCAAACCCTGCTGGCCGCCATCTTCGGAGGGATCTTCCTCGGCGTCGGCGTCGGCATCGTCATCCGCTTCGGCGGCACGACGGACGGGACCGAGATCGTCGCGATCCTGTTCAGCAAGCGCAGTCCTTTTTCCGTCGGCCAAATGGTCATGTTCATCAACGTATTCATCTTAGGAAGCGCAGGCCTGGTATTCGGGTGGGACAACGCCATGTTCTCCCTGATCGCCTATTATATAGCGTTCAAAGTCATCGATCTGACGATCGAAGGCTTCGACGAGTCCAAATCCGTCTGGATCATCAGCGAGAACTACCGCGACATCGGCGATGCCATCGTCAGCCGTCTCGGCCGGGGCGTCACCTATCTGAACGGAGAAGGCGGCTATTCGGGCAATGCCAAGCAAGTCATCTTCTGCGTCATCACCCGTCTGGAGGAAGCGAAGCTCAAGCTGATCGTCAACGAGCTCGACCCCGTCGCCTTCCTCGCCGTCGGCAACATCCATGACGTCAAGGGCGGACGTTTCCGCAAAAAAGATATCCATTAACCGGAAAACGGATACATTTTGCATTAATCTATTCTTTAGCAAAAATAGCTTCCATCTTGGTCCTCGATGGACTAAAATGGAGGCTGCTTCTATTTTTAGAAGCCATCATCCAGAATTCAAGGGGGCTTTCGTTATTTTGCTTAACCAAAAAAGAGTACTGGCCGCCGTCGCCGCGCTGCTCGTTCTCATCCTGCTGGCAGGCTGCACGGGTTCCAAGTCGGCCGAAGAGACGCTTCAAGACGCGCTGAAGAAATCATCCCAAATCGATTCCTATAGCATGAAGGGAAGCCTGCAAATTTCCGATCTGAAGCTGCCCGAATCTGCCGATGATGGCGGGTATACGAGCATGGCCAGCAGCTTCCTGAGCAACGCGGAGCTGTCCTGGACAGGCGGATACCGCAAGGATCCGATGCTCGCCGAGATCAACCTGCAAGTCGCCATCAAGGGCGATCTCGCGATGACCGTCACCGTGCCGATCCTCATGAACAAAGAAAAATTGTGGGTGAAGGTGCCGAACATCCCGATGCTCGGACTGCCTGCCGAGATCGTCGGCAAGTATATCGAGGTCGACCTGAAGAAGCTTGCCGAGCAGCAGGGCGAGGATCTTCAATCGCTCGACATCGGCACGACGCAGAAGCTCGTGAACGACGTGTCGGCGATCGTATTCAAGCACATCGACGAGGACACCTACCTGAAGGACGTTTCCGCTAAGGACGCGGGCATCACGGCGGACGGCGTAGACAAGGTCGTGCAGACGCATGTGACGAAGGACCAAGTCGAGCCGCTCATCCAGACGGTCGTGAACGATATCGCGCCGGAGGTCATCGACCTGCTCTCCAAGAACGAAGAATACCGCAAGCTGCTCAAAATCGAGCAATCCGACCTGGACGAAGCTAAGAAGAGCCTGGCCGAATCCAAGGACAACGATATCTCGAAGGATCTCGAGGAGTTCAAAAAGAGCGTGCAGACGCTCGATATCCTCTCCAATATCGGCATCGACGGCAAGGGCTACGCCAGCTACACCGACGCGAAGATCGCTTTCGCGGGTTCGGAGGAAGGCCAGTCGGCAAGCGGCACGATCAAGGTCGTTCAGGAGCTGACCGACATCAACGGAGACGTGAAGCTGTCGGGCGAGCCGAAGGCCGAAGACGTGCTGACCGAGGATCAATTGAGCCAGCTGGGCCTGCCAGGTCTTGGAGGCGGCAGTCTCTAATCGCATAATCGCATACGGATACGGAATTGTGCAGGCGGCCTTCGGGGCCGCCTTTTGCATGGGACGGCGCGTTTTTTGAACGCCATCGGTTGAACCGGCAGCATTCCCTGGTATAATGAGTCGATTTGAGAGAATAGAGAGAAAGTAGGTCCCGGATAGGATGAAACCACAACCTGTATCGGCAGGCGCAGCGGTGAAGACGCGCGTACCGGCCGGAGAGCACGCGGGGGCGGCACCGCATGCGGAGGCGATCGCCGCGTCGGCGGTAGACCGCCCGGCGAGCCGTTATCCGGCCGCGCTGCTGTCGCTGACCGCGGGGGCTTTCGCCATCGGCATGACGGAGTTCGTCATCATGGGTCTGCTGCCGAACGTGGCTGCGGATTTGCAGGTGTCGATCCCGAAGGCGGGCCAGCTCATCACCGGCTACGCGCTCGGGGTGGCGATCGGCGCGCCACTGCTTGCAATCTTGACCTACAGGCTGCCGCAGAAGCTGCTGCTATGCCTGCTCATGGTACTGTTTATCGTCGGCAACGGCGCGGCGGCGCTGGCACCAACCTACGAGATACTGATGGGTGCGCGCCTGTTCACCGCGCTCGCGCACGGTACGTTCTTCGGCGTCGGCGCGGTCATCGCCGCCAGCCTCGTCCCGACGGGGCGCAAGGCCGGCGCGGTCTCGGTCATGATGACCGGACTCACCGTGGCGAACATCGCGGGCGTCCCGTTCGGCACTTTTATCGGCCAGCATCTGGGCTGGCGAGCATCGTTCGGCGCGGTCGTGCTGATGGGCCTCGTCACGCTCGTCGCCATCATCCGGCTCATTCCCGCGCTTAAGCAGGAGGATGCCGTCAGCATCGTCCGGCAGGTGCGGGCGCTCGCGCAGCCGAAGCTGCTCTTGCTTCTGCTCACCGGCGCGCTAGGCTGCAGCAGCCTGTTCGGCGTGTTCACCTATATCGCGCCGCTTCTGCAGGACGTGACCGGCATCTCCGAAGCGGGCGTGCCGTGGGTGCTCGTGCTCTTCGGCTTTGGCGTGACGGCCGGCAACATTCTCGGCGGCAAGCTGGCCGACTGGAAGCTCATGCAGACGATGATCGGCAGCTTCCTGCTGCTCGCGATCATCCTCGCATTGTTGGCAGCCGACCTTCGCATACCCGTCGCCGCCGTCGTCACCGTGTTCGTCTGGGGAATCGCCTCCTTCGGCCTGCTGCCGGGGCTGCAGATCCGCATCATGACGCTGGCCAAGGACGCGCCGGCGCTCGCCTCGACCTCGAATCACTCGGCGCTCAACCTCGGCAATGCAGGAGGAGCATGGCTCGGCGGCCTGGTCATCACGCATATCGGGCTGGCGCATCTTCCTTGGTTCGGCGTGGTCATGTCGCTGGTCGGACTTGGCCTGACACTCGTGTTGTATGCGTGGGACAGGCGCTCGCCGGCGACATAGCTTATAAAACTAGACGGTCGCCTGACCGGACATCGGCGATAATAACCACAAAAAAGAGGGCTCGCGCCCTCTTTTCTTGTCTTCTTTTTATTTTCAAAATCCTATTCGCCTTACCCCTTCACCGAACCCGCCACCATGCCCTTCATGATCTGCTCCTGAAAGATCAAATAGATGACGATCGTCGGGATGACCGCGATCGACATGGCCGCCGTCGTCAGGCTGTAGTCGGTGCCGTAGCCGTCGGAGAAGACGGACAGGCTGAGCGGCAGCGTCTTGAGCGCCTGGTTGTTGATGAAGACGAGCGCGAAGGCGAAGTCGTTCCAGAACCGGAGGAACCCGAGAATGAAGATCGTCGCCATGGCCGGCACCGCGAGCGGCGCGACGACGCGGAAAAACGTTCCCCAGTATCCGTTGCCGTCGATCATCGACGCCTCTTCGAGGTCCTTCGGGACTGAAGTCAGGTAAGCCCCTACGACGAAGATGGCGACGGGCAGCTCGAACGCCGCGTAGGGCAGGATCAGCGACGCGTACGTGTCGAGGATGCCGATCTTGTTCATCATGATGAACAGCGGCACGAGCGTGCTGTGAATCGGGATCAGCATCCCGGCGACAAACAGCGACATGACGAGCCCCTTGAAGCGGAAGTTCATGCGGGAAACGACGTACGCCGTCAGCGTGCCGAGGAACAGCGTCAGCACGATGGCGCTAATGGTAACGATGACCGAGTTGAGGAAGGCGGGGCCGATGCCGGCGATCTCCCATGCCCGCTTGTAATTGTCGAAGTGCCACGTCGACGGCAGCGCGAACGGCTTGCCGAAGAACTCCTGGTTCGTCTTGAACGAGCTGAGGAACAGCCACAGGAGCGGGTATAGCGTGAGCAGCGCGTAGATCAGCAGCACGAGATTGGAGAGCCACGCCCACTTCGGCTTGAACGGCCGGGAGAGAGCGGGACGTCCGGCGTTTTGCGCCGGGCCGGCCTTGTGCGCCAGGCTGCCGTCCGTTGTCATCTTCATAGCTGTCCTCTCTTTCTAAGGCGCGAATGCGCGGCTTGAATATTACTTGCGTCTCATCAGCAGCTGGCTGCCGAGCACGAGGACCATGCTGATGAGGATGATCAATGTGGAAACCGCCGAGCCGTAGCCATAGCGGAAAACTTCGAATGTATTGTTGTACATGTACGTCGCGAGCAGCTCCGTCGATTGCGCGGGGCCCCCGCCCGTCATGATATAGATCAGGTCGAAGGCTTTGAGGCTGCCGGAGATGCACAGCACGATGGCGACCTTGATCGTATCCCAGATCATCGGCACGACGATCATGTAGAGCCACTTGGACTTCACGGCGCCGTCGATCTTGGCGGCGTCTTCGACTTCGGAGGAGATGTTCTGGATAGCGGCGATGAAGAGCACGAGATACGGTCCGATATTCGCCCAGATGACCGGCGCGCTGACGGCGTACATGTTGATGCTCGGATCGCCGAGCCAGTCGCGAATCCAGGAGCCGAGGCCGAACTGTTCAAGCAGGAAGTTCAGGATGCCGATCTGCGGGTGATAAATGTAGCCCCAGATCATGCCGATCACGACGCTGGCCACGACCATGGGCATGAACACGGCGGACCGGACGAAGCGTTGGAAAAAGGTGCTCTTGCGCAAAATAAGCGACAGGACGAGCGCGATCGGCAGCTGCCCGAAGATCGAGGCGGCTACGATGATCAGATTATTCTTGAACGCCTTCCAGAAGATCGGATCCCCGAGCGCTTCGGCGTAGTTGTCGAAGCCGATGAACTTGGACGCGCCGATGCCTTTCCAGTCGAAGAAGCCGTAATAGGCGGACCAGACGATCGGCACCAGCACGAACACCGCATAGATGAACAGGGTAGGCAGCAGCCCTACCGCGATAAAAGCTCTGAGACGGCCGGAATTCGTCATGACCGGCCTCCTTTCGTTTGACGCTTGTGCTTAAACGTGCAGCTTGGAGAAAGGGAAGGCGGGGGACGGGCTCCGTCTCCCCGGCGTTCGCCGGGAAGCGCGCGTCCGTCCCGCCGCCCGCCGCCAGATTTACTTGCCGAGCGCCTGCGCTTGCGCGTCCTGGAGCTTCTTGGCGACGGCCTCCGGCTTGCCGGTCAGCAGCAGATCCTGCAGGCCGTTGTTGATGACGTCTGCGGCAGCCGACGTCAGATAGGCGTCGTATACCGGCGTCAGCTTGACCGATTTGAACAGGGTGAACGCCTTGTAGAACAGCGGCGTCACGACGGCTTGGTCGGGCTCGACCTTGTAGTTGACGACGGAGTTGCTGTTGACGATCGCCTGCATGCCTTCCGGCCCGCCGATCGCGTAGATCAGCTCGAGCGCGGCGTCGAGCTTGGCGCCCGTGACAGTCTTACTGAGCGCCATGCCGCCGCCCGATCCGCCGGAGATGGAGTTCGGATCGCCCTTGCCGCCCGGTAAGGAGGGCAGCACGGTCACTTCGACCTGGTCGAGCTGCTCCGGCGTGCCCGTGGCCGCCATGTTCGTCAGCGCCCAGGAGCCGTCGATCATCATCGCGGCTTTGCCTTCGACGAAGTATTGCTCCATCTGCGTGTTGTCCAAGCTATTGGCGCCAGTTTGGAACGCCTTGGCTTCGGAGAGATCCTTGAACAGCTGCAGCGCCTGGACGAACTCGGGATCGGTGAACGACGCGCCGTCCTGGCTCGCCGCCTTCAGGAACCAATCCGTGCCGGTCACGCGGTCGGCCAGGGACGAGAGGATGCTGGACTGCGCCAGCCAGGCCGCCTTGTTGCCGAGCGAGATCGGCGTGATCTTGTTGTCGTTGAACGTCTTGATCGCCGTCATCAGCTCGTCCCACGTCGTCGGCACCTTGACCTGGTACTTGTCGAAGAGCGATTTATTGTAGAAGAACAGGGAGGTGGCAGATCCGCTCAGCGGCGTAGCATACGCTTGGCCGTCGAACGAGAGCCGATCGAGCGCGCCTTCCATGAAGTTGTTCTTCCATTCGGGGTACTTGTCGAGCAGCGGCGTGATCGGCTGGATCAGACCGCCGTCGTAGAATTCCTGGATCGAAGTGCCGGACTGCGTGAAGAACACGTCGGGCATCTCGCCGGCGGCCGCGACCGTCTTGAGACGCTGGCGATAGCCGTCCGGCGGGATCGCCTGGGCGTCCAGCTCGATCTCCGGATGCGCGGCCTTGAACTTGTCGATCTGCGCGCGCACGGCTTGGGCCCGCAGGTCGTCGCCGGAGAAGTTGTGCCAGATCGACAGCTTGACCTTCTCGCCGGAAGCCGGCGCGCTTGCGGATGCGCCGGACGAGCCCGAAGCGGGCGCGCTGGAAGCTGCGTTGCTCGAGGCGGCATTGTTGGATGCGTCGTTGCCGCATGCCGCGAGCAGCGTGGTCGCCGCGAGCGCCAGGGCGGTTAAGGATACAGGTTTCTTTTTCATTTGAACCCCTCCTGCGTGAATGTAAATTAAGTATAGGCGCCCGGACCGTCGGGTCGCGGGGGAGAAGTTCCGGTGTTAGGGTAGACGATTTTCAGGTTGTGAATCCGTTTTCGGAATTTCGTTCGGAAAAACGGCATGTTTATGTCAGCTAAACTGACATTTGGCGATATTCGGACGGTGTGCAGCCCATTACCTTTTTAAACTGCTGGCTGAAGTACTTGATGTCCTCGTATCCGGCTTCGCCGGCCACCTCGCTGATCTTCATGCGCGTCGTCATCAGGATGTTGGCCGCGCGCAGCATGCGCTCCCGCGTGACGTACTCCGTGAAGCTCTGTCCCGTCTCCTTCTTGAACATCTCGCTGAAATGGTTCGGATTGACGTGGACGAAGCCGGCGACCTGCTGCAGGGTCAGATGCCGGTCGAGATGATGCTGAATGAAGGCGATCGCCCGATGGATATAGGCGTAGCGTCCGGCGCTCACCCGGTCGTGGAAGGCGTTCAGGACGGACAGGAGCAGCTTGAACAGCTCGTCCGCGAGACGGATGCCTACATGAAAGGGAATGACCGGCGCGGAAGCGGGAGCCTCGGCGCCGCTGTCCCGGGCGCGATCCAGCCAACGATGGGCGGCGATGACGACCGACTGAAGATAAGCCTGCAGCGTGGCCGGCGTCGCCTGCGGGTCGCTCAGCTGTTCGTTCACAATGCCGTTGGTCCAGTTCCGCAGCTGCGTCGCATCGCTGTTCATCAGCAGCGCTGACAGCTCGTTCTCCTCCTTCGCGGAGCAGACCGTACGCCCGCCCCTGCGCGCGAGGACGTCCTTCGCTTCCACGAGGCCGTTGTCCCCTAGCAGCAGGCGATAGGCGTACGCCGCTTCCGCTTCCTCATAGGAGCGTCCAAGCTCCGCCCATGCCGTGACCGGCTCTCCGGCCGCGGCGAAAATGTCGCACTTAAGCGCCTCGCGGACACGGGCGACGGCGGCGGCGAGCCGGCTCGTATCGGACCAGCCCTCGCCGGCCTGCGAGACGACGATGATCCTGTCGCTCTTGCGCAGCGCGACGCACGGCAGCAGCTCGAGCAGCTTGCTCTCGGCAGCGCCGAGCATGAGCCCCGCGAACCGGTCGTCGTCCCAGCCCGACGCGCCGACGAGCAGGACGCGCATCGGCAGCAGGCCGCCGTCCGGCCCGGCCTTCGCCACGCCGGCTTGCTCCAGCCACCTGCGCGCCGGGTCCGCGGCCGTGCCGCCGCCCGCGGGCCTTTTGCCTCCCGCGGACAGCAGCTCCTCCAGCCCCTGATTGCGCAGCGCGGCGCCTTGGGCGGCCTCCTGCTTCATCGTCTCCCACTTGCCGAGCAGATTCTGCTTCGCCTTCATGGCCGCCATCATGATCTCTTCCGGACCGCTTGTCTTGAGCAGGTAATCGGTAACCCCCTCGCGCAGCGCCTGACGGGCGTAGCCGAAGTCGTCGTAGCCGGTCAGAATGACGATCTCCGTGTCCGGCCGCCGCGCCTTGATCTCCTTGGCCAGCTCGATGCCGTCCATGCCGGGCATGCGGATGTCGGTCAGGACGATGTCCGGCTGCTCGTCGGCCAGGCGCTCCAGCGCTTCCTCTGCGGATTCGGCCGGCGGCAGGAGCGTCATGCCGAGCCCTTCCCAGTCGATGACCGTGCACAGTCCCGTCCGGATGATGACCTCGTCGTCTACGATCAATATTTTCATGCGTTTGCCTCCTGGATCGGGATTTGGAAGGAAATGCGCGTGCGGATGCCCGGATCGCTATCGATCTGCAGGCCCGTTCCCGCGCCGTAGTGGAGCTGGAGCCGGCGATGCACGCTGCGAAGGCCGTAGCCCGATTTGCCGGCGGCCGCGCGGTCGTCCTCGGCGTCGTCCGGCGCGGCCAGATGCCGGCGCAGCTTCACCAGCTTGTCCGCCTCGATGCCGATACCCGTATCCTCCACGACGAACGTCATCGCGCCGTCGCGGCACTCGCCGAACACGAACAGGCTGCCCTTTTTCTTCTGCTTCTGAAGACCGTGCATGATGCTGTTCTCGATGAGCGGCTGCAAGAGCAGCTTCAGTATGGAATGGCTATGAAGCGCCGGATCGACGAAGAACGCGGAATCGAACTTGTCCTGGAACCGCCGGGACATGATCCGAATGTAGTTCTGGGCGTGAGAGACCTCTTGCTGGACGGTGCAGAACTCCTTGCCGTCGTTCAGGCTGAACCGCAGGAAATCGCTTAGCGCCCCGACCATCTCCGCCGTCTGGCGGTCTTTGTTCATGAGCGCGTTCCACTGGATCGAAGATAGCGTGTTGTACAAAAAATGCGGGTGAATCTGCGCCTGGAGCGCCTGGATGTCGACTTCTTTCTTTTTGGCCTCGTGCGCCTGAAGCTGGCTCTTGAGCCGCTGGATGCGGTCGCCCAGCTTGTTGTAGCTATGGAGCAGCATGCCGATCTCGTCCGAGCTCTTGACCTCGATGCGCATCACGGGCTCTTCGGGATTGATGTCCTTGAGCTTCTTGGAGATCTTGGCCAGGGGCCGGGTGACCCAGGTGATGAAATAAAGCACGAGCACGACGGCGAGCAGCGCGGCCAGTCCGATGGCGTAGGCGGTGAGCGTGAGCACGTATTTGTTCTGGGCGGTGTAGATCTGGGTGGGGATGATGCCGACGAGCTTCCAACCGAGCGCAGGCAGCGTGTAGTAGAGCAGCGTGTTGCTCTCCCGGCCGTCCTTGATATTCATCACGCCTTCGGGATGACTCAGCCGGGAAACGTTGGGAATGGACAGGTCCTGCAGCGCCGCTCCGTCCTCGCCGGAAGGCGAAGCGACGACCTGATTGTCCTGATTGACGAGCCAGAGCTGCCCGCTCGCGTTCCAGCCCGCGTCCTGCAGCATGCGCCGCACCTCGGAGATGTCGACGCTGATCGCCAGCTCGCCGATGCGCTTGAACTTGCTCATGTCGCGGATGGGGCGCACGAGGGAGAACACCTTGGCGATCCCGTCGTCGGTCGTCTTGTTCTCGTACGGCGGGGTCCACCATTTGACGTCGGCGTTGCTGCCGTTCTCGCCGGACTTCTGCAGCTCGGGAAGCCCGGAGCGCAGTACGGTCGTGTTATACAAGGCGGGATGGCCGCGGGACGAGGTGATCGTAATATTGGAAATGTACGTCTTGGAGGAAGCCAGATTCATCAGGAAAGCCACGTTTTGCGAATACAAGGCATAATCCGCATCGCTGCGGTCGAGGTACGACTGGATGTCCTTCTGCCCGATGATGAATACGGACATCGTCTCCACGTCGTTGATGAGGAAGCCCAGCTTGTCGGACACCTGGCGGAGCGTGTTCATGCCGGATTCCTTTTCGATCTTCTCCGTCAGATTGGAGGCGATGCGGTAGGAGACGACGCCCGTGGCGAGGAGCGGGGTGATCACGGCGATCAGGATCAGCAGGGACAACTTGCTCTTGAGCGATTGCTTGAACCATAGGGTCATAACTCGTGCCCCTCTCGATGTGATGATCGGTGGTGGATTGATGCATACAAACATTATAACGATATATTGTATTTTTTATTTTCTATGCTATCTTAAGGGATAGGTTTAGGCAATAGCCGCCGTTATCCAAGAATAAGCGGGTGAAGAGAATTGAGCAATGGTTACTTGCTTCGCAATCTGAAGCTTCTGGACGGCAGCCCGGTAGACATCGAGATCGCGGAGGGCCGAATAAGCCGGGTGATCGACCCATCGGGCGGGGCGGGGATCGCGGACGGACCGCTTGATCGCGAGGGGGTCCGCGAGATCGAATGCGGCGGGGCCTACGTCTCGAGCGGCTGGATCGACATGCACGTGCATGCCTTCCCGGCGTTCGATCCGTACGGGGACGAGATCGACGAGATCGGCGTCAAGCAGGGCGTGGCGACGATCGTCGACGCGGGCAGCTGCGGGGCGGACCGGATCGGGGAGCTGGCGGCGAGCGGCGGGAGCGCGAAGACGAACCTGCTGGCATTTCTGAACATCTCGCGCATCGGGCTGAGCCGGATCGACGAGCTGTCGCAGCTGGCATGGCTCGACGGGGAGCGGGTCGGCGAAGCCGTCGCCCGTTATCCCGACTTGATCGTTGGCTTGAAGGCGCGCATCAGCCGCAGCGTCGTGGGCGACAGCGGCATCGCGCCGCTGCGTATCGCCCGGGAGCTGTCGACCGCGACCGGATTGCCGTTAATGGTCCATATCGGCTCGGCGCCGCCGGCCATCGAGGAGGTGCTCGCCCACCTGAGGGAAGGGGATATCGTCACGCACTATCTCAACGGCAAACCCAACAACTTGTTCGACGCCGAAGGCCGGCCGATCCCCGCGCTGCTGGACGCGCTCGACCGCGGCGTGCGGCTGGATGTCGGGCATGGTACGGCGAGCTTCTCGTTCAAGGTCGCCGAAGCGGCGAAGCGGCACGGCATCGGGCTGCATACGATCAGCTCCGACATCTACCGGGGCAATCGTCTGAACGGTCCGGTGCACAGTCTGGCGAACGTGATGAGCAAGTTCCTTTATCTAGGCTATTCCTTGCAGGAAGTCGTCGCGGCGGTCGCGTCCACCGCGGCGCAGTGGCTTAGAAGACCCGAGCTCGGGCGGATACAAGCGGGGGACCGCGCGCATCTGACGATATTCGAAGTCTCCGAGGAGTCGGTGTCCCTCTTGGATTCCGAGGGGATCGAACGCAGAGCCAATCAACGAATCGTACCGAGGGGAGTCGTGGCAAATGGCGAATTCATGGCATGCGAAGTACGGGCTTAAGCGCGTCATCAATGCGAGCGGAAGGATGAGCATCCTCGGCGTGTCCGCGCCGACGGACACCGTCATGGAAGCGATGAAGCAAGGCGGGCAGCAGTATGTGGAGATCGCGGATCTCGTCGACAAGGCCGGCGACCGGATCGCGGGCATTTTGGGTTCGGAGGCGGCGGTCGTGGTCAATTCCGCGTCGAGCGGCATCGCGCTGTCGGTGGCCGCGATCGTCACGCAGGGCAACCGGCGCCTCAGCGAACGGCTGCACCAGGAGCCGATCGCGAAGAACGAGATCGTCATGCTGAAAGGGCACAACGTGCAGTACGGCGCGCCCGTGGAGACGATGGTGTACCTAGGCGGCGGCAAGGTCGTGGAGGCCGGCTATGCTAATGAGGGCAAGGCGGAGCACATCGAGGACGCGATCGGCGAGCGGACGGCGGCCATTTTATACGTAAAGTCTCATCATGCCGTCCAGAAAAACATGATCTCCGTCGAGGAAGCTTGGGAAATCGCCCAGCGGCGCGGGGTACCGCTCATCGTGGACGCCGCGGCCGAGGAGGATATCCGGAAGTACGTGAAGTGCGCGGACCTGGCGATCTACAGCGGCTCCAAGGCGATCGAAGGCCCCACCTCGGGCATCGTCGGCGGCAAGCGGGCGTATGTCGAATGGCTGAAAGTACAGCTGCATGGCATCGGACGCAGCATGAAGGTGGGCAAGGAGACGACGTTCGGCTTGCTTCAGGCGCTGGACGAGTATATGGTCAAGGAAGATACGAGCGAGCGGGAAAAGGAATCGCTGCAGGCGCTCGCGCCCTTGAATGATCTAGCGGGCGTGCAAGTGTCGATCGTGCAGGACGAAGCGGGCCGCGCCATCTACCGCGGACGCGTCCGGATCGATCCCGCCCTCGCAGGGACGACAGCCGTGCGACTCGCGAAGGCGCTGCAGGAGGGCGACATCGCCATCTATACCCGCGATTACGGCGTCCGCCAAGGCTACTTCGATATCGACCCGCGCCCGCTTCAGGGCGACGACATTCACATTATCGCGTCGCGCATTCGCGAGCTGGCAGGAGGGCAATGAGATGACGAGCGGTTTGACGAAGAGACTGTACAAAGAGCGGGCGGCGTTAAACGTTCTGGCGAACAGCGTGGAGAACGCGAAGGAAGTGTTCGATGCGGCCGAAGGGCATGTGCTGGTCGGCGTGCTGTCCAAGGACTATCCGACCGTTGCGGCTGCAGTGGAGGCGATGAAGGAATACGGCCGCGCGATCGACGACGCGGTATCGATCGGCCTCGGCGCCGGCGACAACCGGCAGGCCGCGGTGGTCGCGCGGATCGCGAGGCACTATCCGGGCAGCCATATCAATCAAGTGTTTCCCGCAGTCGGCGCGACGCGCGCGAACTTGGACGGCCAGGACAGCTGGATTAACAGCCTCGTCTCACCGACAGGCCGGGTCGGCTATGTCAACGTGTCGACGGGGCCCGTCAGCGCGGCTGCGGCCGAGCAAGCGATCCTGCCCGTCCGCGCGGCCATCGCGCTCGTGCGCGACATGGGCGGCAACGCGCTGAAGTATTTTCCGATGAACGGCCTGAGCCGCGAAGACGAGTACAAAGCCGTGGTGGAAGCTTGCGCCGCCGAAGGCTTCGCGCTCGAGCCGACGGGCGGCATCGACCTGGACAACTTCGAGCCGATTCTTCGCATGGCGCTCGAAGCCGGCGTGCCGCAGGTGATCCCGCATGTCTACTCCTCGATCGTCGATAAGGCCACGGGCAAAACGAAGACCGACGACGTGCGCCGCCTGCTGGCGACGATGAAGGAGCTGGTTGACCGGCATGCCTAGAAAAATCGCGGCCTTCGGCGAAGTGATGATGCGCCTGCAGGTGCCAGGCTATGAGCTGCTCACCCAGGCGGACACGCTCAAATACTCTTTTTCCGGCACCGGGGTCAACATCGTCTCGGCGCTCGCGCGATTCGGGCATGACGGCTATCTGGTCACGACGCTGCCGGCAAACCCGCTGGGCGATGCTGCGGTCGCGTATTTGCGTAAGCTGGGCGTGAACCAGGACTTCATTCGACGGGATGGGAAGTACGTCGGCCTCTACTTCCTCGAGAACGGCTTCGGCGCCAGGCCGAGTCGCGTCACGTACACGAACCGGCTGGAGAGCAGCTTCAACACGTCGCCCGCCGGCGCCTACGACTGGGAAGCGATCGCGGAGGGGCTGGACGCCGTTCACTTCTGCGGCATTACGCTCGCGATGAACGATACGGTGCGCGGCCACATGACTGAGTTGGCGCGTGCGGTCAAGCGAAAGGGCGGTCTCGTCGTCTTCGACTGCAACTACCGTCCGACGCTCTGGGGAGAGGACGGCTACGCGAAGGCGAAGCCGCACTATATCGAGATGCTGAAGTTGGCCGACCTCGCGCTGATGAACGAGAAGGACGCGATTCACATCCTCGGCATGAATACGAGCCAAGCAGTGCGCAGGGATCAGCTCGTGGAGCTTATCCCGGCCGTTGCCGACACTTACGGCATTGCCGCGATCGCGGGTACCCATCGTGCCATCATCGGAGACGGGACGCACGCCTTGCAAGGTTTTTTGTACAAAAACCGGCAATTCGCTTTTTCCAAAACGCTGACGTTCGCCGTCTATGATAGAATTGGAGCAGGCGACGCGTACGCGAGCGGCATCCTGCACGGAGAACTGACCGGGATGCCGTCCGATCGAACCGTCGATTTCGCGGCTGCCGCGGCGATGCTGGCCCATACGGTGCAAGGCGACACGCCGATGTCGTCGGAGGCGGAGATCGTCCGCGCCCTGACGGAGGCGGCAGGCGACATAGAAAGGTAGAGATCGAGACCGTGAATCTGTCCCGCAACAAGCGGCCCTTGTACGTACAGATCAAAAACATAATTAAGGACCGGATTCTGCACGGACAGTATCCGCTCGACACGAACATTCCTCCCGAGCCGCGGCTCGAGGAGGAGTTCGGCGTGAGCAAGATCACCGTCCGGGGCGCCATCAAGGAACTCGTGCAGGAAGGCTACCTGGAGCCGAGCAGCGGCCGGGGCACGCGCGTCATCCGCAACACGAAGGCGGCCAAGCGCTCCACGTGGAAGAGCTTCACCGAGCTGCTCGTCGAGGAAGGCCATGCGATGCAGAAAAAGCTGCTCGCTACGGCGGCTGTTTCGTATGAGCCGGAGACCGAGCAGCATCGGCTGTTCGGGGACGCGGGACTGCGGGTCGAACGGCTGTACCTGCTGGACGGGGCGCCGTATATTCACTACGCGCACTATCTGCCGGCGATGCTGGAGAATGCGGACTTGTCGGGGCTGGCGGAACATTCGCTGTACGGTTTCCTGGAGGAGAACGGCATCGTGCTGGCGCGGTTTCGGGATGCGTTCGCGGTATCGGCCGCGCCTGCCGGTGTCGCCGAGCAGCTGAACTTGGCGGTTGGCACGCCGCTGCTGAAGCGGCTGCGCTACGCCTACGACGAGGCGGGCGGCGTGGTCGAGTACAGCGAGGGATACTATAATACGGCGCTGCAGCATTATGTGGTGAATTACGACGGGTGAGCGGCGTTGGGCATAGGCACCGGTAGGCGCCCGCGGAGACGGCGGAGGCTGAGATAGCCGGAAAAACCGGTTAACGGCACCGGAAGTGTGGTGGGTGGAGCTGAGATAGCCGGCAAAACCGGCTAACGGCACCGGAAGTGCGGCGCGTGGAGCGGAGATAGCCGGAAAAACCGGTTAACGGCACCGGAAGTGCGGCGGGTGGAGCTGAGATAGCCGGCAAAACCGGCTAACCGCACCGCAAGTGCGTAACTTGGGGCTGAAATTTAAACGGACGATCTCCTATGAGGAGACCGTCCGTTTTTGCATTCGTCGTCCACGACCATCACGGTTGTCATAAGAGCGTTCCTGTCCGTCTGCGGCTGACTGCGTTCGTCCTTTCATCGTATCGTTTCCATTTGTACCTTATATGTACGGGGGATTACAAGTTGGCTGGGAAATAAAAAAGAAGCCCTGTAATTCAGGGCTTCTGTCATTGTATTGGATGGTCGAGACGACAGGATTTGAACCTGCGACCTCTTGCTCCCGAAGCAAGCGCTCTACCAAGCTGAGCCACGTCTCGAAGATGCCGAATTTTAGCGGCAAGAGAAAGTATAGCACAGCCTGGCTCAAAAGCAAAGAACGGATTTAGGCTTATTTTAGGTTTAAGATCTGTTATTGTCTGAGTATCTGTTATATAATGAATATAACAGAGAGTGAAGGAGGTCACGCCATGTGGATGGAGATCGATCTGCAATCGGATGTACCCATATATACGCAGCTGGTCGATCAATTGATCGAAGGCATCGCCTCGGAGCAGTTGAAGCCCGGGGACCCGCTGCCGTCCGTACGAAGCCTCGCCGCGGATCTGGGCATTAATTTGCACACGGTGAACAAGGCTTATCAGATTCTGAAGCAGGACGGGTTCCTTCAGGTGCATCGCAAGCAGGGAGTCGTCGTGCAGCCGGGCGGGATGCCCGGCGCGGACGCGGCATTCCGCGCCAAGCTGGCGAAGGGCATTCGGCCGCTTGCCGCGGAAGCGGCGGTGCGCGGGATGACGGAGGCGGAGTTCGCCGAGCAGAGCGCCGCCGTATACAGGCAATTGATGTCGAAGGGAGAGAATGCAAAGTGAACGCGACGCAGACGGAATGGCTGGTATTGGGCATATTGGACGCGCTGATCTCGCTGACGATGATCGGGGCGGTGTTCCTGGCGCCCAAGCATTTGTTGTTCGGCTTGTACGTACCCGAGGCGGATCGCGGCAGCGCGGAGGTCGGGCGGATCCGGGGCAGACACTACGGCGCGCTGGTTGCCGTTTGGATACTGGGTCTTGCGGTCGGTGTCGCCGTCGGTCTCTGGAGCGGCGGCGAATGGTCCGAAGGGAGCCCCGAGGCGGCGTTCGGCGCGGCGCTGATCATTCAGATCGGCGGCCTGATCCCGGTCTGGCGTTCGGGACGGGCGCAGGCGCTGCGTTTGAAGCAGGCCAGGAACTGGAGAGCCGAAAAGCCGTCCAAGATCGTCATCGATCTGCTGTTCCGCCAGCGTCAGCGGCTCGTGGGCAACGGGTGGTTCTTGATCCATCTGGCGATCGTCCTCCTAGGCGCCGCCTCAGCCGCGCTGCATTGGGACGTCATTCCGGACCCGGTGCCGACGCACTTCGGCATTTCCGGGGAAGCCGACGAATACTCGCCTAAGGGCTTCGGGGCCGTGTTTACGCTGAACATCGTTCAGCTCGGGTTAATCGGCGTATTTTTGCTGGTCAACATGAGCATCCGTCAAGCGCGGCAGCAGCTCGATCCCGCGCGTCCGGAGGTATCCAGAGAGAAGCAATTGCGGTTTAGAAAAGCGATCTCGGCGTTCATTTACGCGCTCTCGCTGTTCGTCGTCGTCATGCTGGGTCTGGGCCAATCCGTGACGCTATACGGCTGGCCTACCGAACGGCTTAACCTCGCGATGATTGGATTGCCCGCACTGCTCATCCTGGCGGTGTTCGGCTTTGTCTGGTACGTGGCGAGGCATGGCCTTGACGATGTCGGGAGCAGCCCGCACGTTCAAGAGGACGAAGCGTGGCGCGGCGGATTTTTCTACTACAACAAGGCGGACCCTGCCCTGATGGTGGAAAAAAGGTCCGGCGTCGGCTGGACGATCAATCTCGCCCATCCGCTTGGCGTCCTCATATTCGTGGGGATCCTGCTCGTGCCGATCGCGATCGTCGTGCTGGCGGCGATTTTCGCCTGACGGCAGTCTTCGCCTGAGGGAAGCCCCGCTCCAGCTAGCCGGCTAGACCGATGGCGATAGCCGGCGACCGCGCGGGATCGAGCGCGGCCATCAGCTTGAGCAGATTCGGCTCGGACATGGCGATGCAGCCGGCCGTCGGCTTGCCCGCATCCCGCCACAGATGAAGGAAGATGGCGCTGCCGCGGCCGGGGACGATGGGATCGTCGTTGTAGCGTACGACGATCCCGTACTTATAGAGCGGCTGGTAGAGGCGCTCGTAGGAATGCCATTTGCGGTCGGGATTGCCAGCATAGGCGACCCATCGATTGTAATCGGCGGATGTCGGGTCGTCGACCCAATAGTCCTGCTTGGTCGTCTGCTTGTATGCGAGCTTCAGCCCCTTTGGCTTGCTCGCGGTACCGAACGCTTCGCCCAGCGGGTACACGCCGGAGGGCGTGCGGCCGTCGCCTTCCTTTGTCTTCGCGATGCCGTTCTTGCCGAGCGCGACGGGAATGCCGGACAGGACGACGGTCCATCTGCCGTCCGGCTGCTTTTCGCGCAACGACAGGACACCGGTCTGCGCTCGCAGGGACTTGGCCTCGACGACCACGACCTGCTCCGCGCCGAGCAGGTTGGCTTTGTAAGGCCAGGAGGCCATGAAGCTGGCGGCGGAAGCGTGGGCGGGTACCAGGGATAGCGCAGGCAGCAGCGCGAGGACGATCCATGCAGCGATCATGGTATGGACGAGCGAGTATGTATGGCGGCTGTTCGGTCGACGCCTATTCATGGAGCGTTCCCCCTTTTCTATAAGCGTACCTCGGATTGCCGCTTGCGAATCGTGCGGACGCCTCGATAGTATGCCGCTGGGGGGGGGGGTGAAGACATCGACTTGCCGGGATCATCGCGGGCTTCTCTCGCAGTTTCGCTCAAGTGCTTTCCTGCGATGGTACTTCCGTGGTTCCGACTATTGATCTCGACCAGGTGCTTTTCCTGGACAGCACTTTTGGTGCCACCACCAGCAATCTCGCCCATGTGCTTTCCCACGACAGCACTTTGCAGCTCCGACGAGCAATCTCGCTCAAGTGCTTTCCAGCGACAGCACTTTAGGCGCTCTCACCACTATATCGCCCATGTGCTTTCCCTCGCTTGCTCTCCATGTCGGCAGCAACCGTGTTAACAATGCAGATGAAAAGCCTGCGGCATCCGCCGCAGGCTTCGTTCTGTTGCTATGATTGCGATGATACGCTCAAAGTCTATCTCCAGCCTGACCCAGGGGGATAGGGTACCGCCGCCGTTCCCTGCTGCGGCATGACGTTCTGCGGCATCACGCCAGGCATCGTGCCCGGATACATCGGGCCCGGCGACGCCGCGCCCTGCGCCGCAGCATGCGGATAGCCCGTCTGCGCGGATGCGCCCTGCACCGTGCCTGGCGCCGGCGAGCAGCCCGGAGGCGGGCCAAGGATGACCGGCTTCTGGAGCGGGGCGACGGCTTGGGCAAAGGCGGCGGGATTCACGCAGTAGGCGCGGGCGGCGACTTCGGGCGGCAGCGTCCGCAGGAAGTCGCCCGCGTAAACGATGTCGGGCGTCGGGACGTCGAAGATCGTCAGCAGGTGCGTATGGTCGGTCAGCGCCACGAGCCAGTGGAACCAGCCCAGCGGAAACTGCGAGACTTGGCCGGGCTTCAGCCGATATGTCATGAGCTCCTGGGTGAACGGATTGAAGACGGATGTCTGGATCTCGCCGCTGATCAGGAAGACGAGTTCGGTCGCGTTGGTGTGCCAATGCGGCGAGACCACGACGCCTTGGCTCATATAAATATTGAAGAACCCGGTTCTGACGGCGGGCAGTTGATCGGCGAACAGCTGCGTGATGACGTTTTGTTCGTTTTTGGCATAATTGACCTTCTGGGTCGAGTCGGCCGACAGGTTCAGGGACGGCGATTGAAGCACCGGCGTCTGAAGCGCCGACGTTTGGAGCACCGTGGATTCGGGATATGACATCTTCTATACCTCCCGCGTAGGCGATTCGGATCGCATCGCAGAAGTATATGAGGCAGCATGGCGCGTCAGTCCGACATTTTCTTCACAAAAACTCGTCCGTCTCGATAAAGTTCGAGCCTGTCCCGTTCAGTCGACCGAGCGTCATGCCTTCCCCTCCGCCATGGCCAATCCCGCCCGAACTGTCCGCAGCAGCTCTTCCTGATTGTCCGGATGGCAGGCGATCAGGTAGGGCTCCGTCTGCATGCCCGTAAACGGCCTTCCCTCGAAGTCTACGACGACGCCTCCCGCCTCTTTTACCATCAGGATGCCCGAGTATAGATCGTCGCCTTCGGAGTTGTACAGCACGATCCCGTCGATGTCGCCTTTGGCGAGCATGCACCACTGCAGCGCCGGCGCCCACAGCCGCATCATGCGCTTGAAGCTGACGTCGAGATGATGGCGCAGCCGGACCGCGCGCGGATCGTTGCGCACGGCGTGGCCCTGTATCCAACCGATATTGGCTTTGGAGAGCCGCGCGGCCGGCTTTACATGCATCGGCTTCCCGTTGACGAAGACGCCTTCGCCGGCAGCGGAGACGAAGAGCCTGTCGGTGAGCGGTTCGTAGACGACGCCGAGCACGGGCTCGCGCTTGTACATGAGCGTGATCGACGTCGTGAATACGGGCAGGCCGATCGCGAAATTGTTCGTGCCGTCCAACGGATCGATGAGCCACAGCCAGTCGCTCTCGCCGCCGAGGCTTCCCGCCTCCTCGCTATGGATGGCGTGATCCGGGAAAGCCGATTGGATGCCGGGCAGGATGATGGCTTCCGCCAAGTGGTCCACCTCGGTGACGACGTCCCCGAAGTCGTCCTTGTCCGACAGCTCCACGATATCGTCGAATCGCTCCAACGCGACGGCTCCCGCTTGCCGGATGAGCCGCTCAGCCAATGTGCGCGCTCGTTGAATGACGTCTTGATCCATGAGACACCTCGAATAGAATGGATATAGTAGAATAGAGTCATAGCTATAGTAGACTGAGCAATCAAATATGCAGGAGGTACGCGATGCAAACCTTTTTCCGATATAACTGGATCGTTCGCGAGCAATGGTACGAATGGTGCGAAGACGTGCCCCGCGAGGAGCTGCTAAAGGCGCGCACCGGGGGCGTCGGCAGCATTCTGAAGACGCTTTTCCATATCGCGGACGTAGAATACAGCTGGATCATGTTCATGCAGGACCAGCCGGACTTCCAGGATCCGTTCGAAATGTACGGCTCGCTCGATCAAGTCCGGGCGCTGGATCGCCGGCTGCGGCCCGACGTCGAGGCATTCGTGGCCGCGTGGGATCCGTCCATGGAGACGCGGCCGCTGCCAAACGTTCGTCCGGACGGTACGTCCGAGGTACATGCCTGGGGCGAGGTGATGCGCCACGTCATCGCGCATGAGATTCACCATATCGGGCAGCTGTCCGTATGGGCCAGGGAGATCGGCCGGGCACCGGTGTCGGCTAATCTGATCCGCAAGGGACTGATCGTGCCGAAGGTATGACGGGTCGCATTACTTTTTGTTCGCCTTTGCTAGATTTTTGATCAAGTAAAGCAGTAGATCGTCGTCAACGGTCACAGTCCGGCCCGGAGCGACCGCTCGGTTTTTATACATGAGACCTTGTCCGTCCAACACATAACCGCGCTTGGTATACAAAATCTGCGCCGCTCCGTAGTCCCGATAAAGTCCGACGCCTAACCCTATGTACGAGGAATCGCGGGAGGAAATATCCTCCAGTTTCTGCAGCATACGGCTCGCGATTCCTAATCTTCTGTAAGGCGGGAGCACATCGAGGGCGTTGATCTCCGGGATACCCGTCTCGGCGAATCCGGGATAATCGGACACTTGCAGCAGATGGCAGCACGCGGCCACGTTGCCGTCTACCTTGGCGATCAGCGTGATTCTCCGTCCTTGGCGGTTCTCCTCTAAGTAACGATTATCGTAGTCGCCGGGCCTATACCACGGGTACGTACGGGAAAATGCAGCATCTAACTCGCGTACTTCGGCTTCCTCAGCCAGCTGTTTGATGATGATCTCCTGAGCCATGGGCTGCCTCCTGTTTCTCTGTCACGGTATCTCGATATATTCCGATACGCTCGATCGGAGCGTCTCGATCAATTCCTCGTCCATATATCCGTATTCGTCGGGAATGCCGAGGCAGACGATCAGCTTCCCCTGCAGCATGTGCGGAAATTTGTCTTGCAGCCGCCGCACATGCTTCTTCTCCATCGCGAAGATCAAGTCCGCCCAACCGATATGGCCCTCGTTCACCTTAATCCGCGCGGCATCCTCCGTCCCTGCCGACCTAACCTGATAGCCCTCAAGCGCATTGAATAGGTGCTCGGCCGTCAGGCTCCTCCACTTGTTGCGGCTGCATACGAACAGTAGCTTCATGACGCGCTCCAAGCTCCTCATGGGTTTACTTAACTTCCTGTATTATACAAATGCAAAACTAGCATATCGCATAACCTCGTACTTGGGAACGCACCGGATTCAACTAAATCACAACGATTCCCAAAACGAACAGCCGTCCGGGCGAGCGTTTCGAACATTGTGCAGTAACGGCGCGGACGCCCTTCCCGCATGATAGAGGCGACGGCTCCCAGGAGTCCGTACATATCGCGCGAAGGAGAGGAATTGAGAGTATGAAGCTTCATCCTTCCAGAAAAAACGTGCTTGGTCTGTGCATGTCGCTGGCGATTGCGACGGCGGGCGTTCCCATGACAGCGGCGGGTGCGGCAGGTCCGGCGACGTTGTCGGTCGCAAGCTACGGGGCAAGCGGCGCGGACGCACTCGACGACCGTGCCGGCATCCAGGCGGCGGTCGACGCGGCTTCGGCCGGGGATACGGTGCTGATCCCGAACGGGACGTACTATCTTGGCGGCACGGTGCGGGGCAAGTCGGGCGTAACGATTCGCGGCCAGTCCCAGGGCGGCACGGTCGTGAAGTACGTGGACAGCGCGGATTCTTACATGTTCTATCTGAACAACGTGACGGGCGCATCTGTGAAAAACATGACGCTCGACGGCAATAACAGCACGGTCGCGATGTCGGCGGCGGTGTCCGAGGGGGGCAGCGGCAACGAGCTGAGCGGTCTCTTCGTGAAGGACTTCGCGGCGACCGACGGCTTCGGGCCGCATGCGCTCTATGCGGTCGGCTCGCCGAAGGTCCGCATCGCGGACAACAAAATCGCGAATATCGGCACCGGCTCCATCTGGGGCGCCGGCGTGCGTGCCGGTTGGGGATCGTCGGACGCCCTGATCGAGCGCAACGTCATCTCCAATACCGGCCGAGGCGGCATCTTCGTGAACGACGGCAGCCCCGGCGCAGTCATCCGCGGCAACAAGATCACGGGATCGGGGCTTAAGGAGCACGGCCTGTCTATCGAGCTGCACACGAACGTGGACAATTCGATCATCGAGGACAACCAGGTGGACTTCTGGATCAGCGCCGTCCGCTCCAAGACGATCGCCGTCCGGCGGAACGTCGTGCATCCGACCGACGGCCGCGTCGGCTCCATCGGCCTGGAGATCATGGCGGACGACGCAGTAACGACAGACAACATCGTCGACGGCGGCCAGCAGGTCGGCATCCAGCAGTCGCCGGGCACGGGGCATCAGCTGTGGGGCTACAACGTCGTCAAAAACATGGTCATGTGGGGCATGCAGCTGCAGGGCGCGGGGTCGAGCGAGACCGAGCAGTATCAATACTTTTACCGCAACAGCTTCATCGACACGCAGCTCGGCAATCCGAAGGCCGCCTATCCCGGCTACGAGGGGAACGGCGTGCGAATCCACGGCAACGCGCAAAATCTGACGTTCGACAGCAACCTGATTGCGAACAACGGCCGCAAGGGGATCGAGATCACGGACGCGCCGGGCGTCGATCGGCTTAGTTTCACGAAGAACATCATCTACGGCAACAAGGACGTGGCGATCGACCCGTATCCGGCTGCGGCTCAGCACCTGGAATGGGCGAACAACGTCGTGTACGGCAACAAGAGCAACGCGCAGCCAGCCTCGCGGGGCTTCGCGAACGCCAAGCCGACCGCCGACTTCGACAGTCCGTTGCTGGTGCGCGTTGGCGAGCCGGCGACGTTCGTCAGCAAGTCGACCGACAACGGGTCGATCGCGACTTATCTGTGGGACTTCGGCACGGGATTGCCCAGCGCTTCGTCCCGCCCGACCTTCGTGTACGATCAGCCCGGCGCGTACCGGGTGACGCTCGTTGTCTGGGACAACGAAGGGCGCGCGAGCCTGAAGGAGAAGGTCATCCTGGTCCGGCCCGGCGCGCCCGACACCAAGAAGCCGAACGTTCCCGCCAACCTGGCCGTCGCGTCCAAGACCGATGAAGCCGTCGGCCTGACCTGGAGCGCGGCCTCCGACAATGTCGGCGTCGTCGCCTACGACGTCTACCGGGACGGCACGTTGGCCGGCTCGACCGCGCCGGGCGAGACTGCCTTTACCGTGACCGGACTTGCTCCGGCCACGGCTTACAGCTTCACGGTTCGCGCGCGCGACGCCGCGGGCAACGTCTCGGACGCCAGCGCGCCGCTCGCCGTGACGACGGAGCTGCCGGACGCCGAAGCGCCGACGGCGCCGACCGGTCTCGCAGTGACGGCGGTCACCGGCACCAGCGCGAGCCTCGCTTGGACCGCGTCCACGGACAACAAAGCGGTCACGGGCTATGAGATTTACCGCGGCAGCGCGTTGATCGGCACGACCACAGGCGCGGCAGCTACCGCGTACGCCGCGGAAGGTCTCCTGCCGGGCACCTCGCAGACCTTCACCGTCAAGGCGAAGGACGCCGCGGGTAACCGCTCGGCGGCCAGCGAGCCGGCCGTCGCCACGCTGACGCCGCCCGCGTCCGCGACGGTGTACCTCAGCGACTTCGCCTGGGATTCCGGCACGGCGGGCTGGGGCAATATCCAGCGCGACAAGTCGTCCGACGGCAAGCCGATCACGCTGAACGACGTCGTGTACGCCAAGGGGCTCGGCACGCACGCCGCGTCCGAGATCGTCTACACGCTAGGCGGCGCCTACGCTCGATTCCAATCCGCGGTCGGCGTCGACGACGAGACCTACGGCAATGGCGACGTCAGCTTCGAGGTCTGGCTGGACGGGGTCAAGGCGTTCGACAGCGGCGTCATGACGGCGACCTCCGAGACGCAGCTCATCGACCTCGACATCAGCGGGGCGAGCGAGCTGAAGCTGGTCGTCACCAACGGTATCGCCGGCGGCGATTGGGATCACGCGGATTGGGGCGATGCGCGGATCGTTTATCCGGAGGCGTGACAAGCTGATATAGCCACTCGGGTTTACAACCATCGCTCCGTCGTATAAGATAGATAGTAACTGCATATCGGGATTACCGGAGGAGCCTGCCATTTGGTGGGCTTCTCTTTGCTTTTTTAGGCCTCTCCAAGTGGGATGACGGGCATATGCCGGACGGTTGCGGACATCCTATTTTCCATCAAATGTATAAGGGAGGGCCTTATGGAGCAGCAAGCGATTTGGGCAGTCGGCATCTTTCTAGTCATCTATGCGCTTATTATCTCGGAGAAGATCCATCGGACGATCGTGGCCATGATCGGGGGACTGCTCATGGTGATCCTCGGGATCGTCGATCAGGAGACGGCGGTCCATCACATCGACTTCAACACGCTGGGGCTGTTGATCGGCATGATGATCATCGTGAGCACGACGGCCGAGACGGGGGTATTCAAGTATATCGCCGTTCTGGCAGCGAAGAAAGCGAAGGGCGAGCCCGTCCGCATCCTCGTCCTGCTATCGCTGATCACCGCGGTCGGTTCCGCATTTTTGGACAACGTGACGACGGTGCTGCTCATGGTACCCGTCACCTTCAGCATTACGCGGCAGCTGCGCGTCAATCCGGTACCGTTTCTGGTGACGCAGATCATCGCCTCGAATGTCGGGGGCACGGCGACGCTGATCGGCGATCCGCCCAATATCATGATCGGCAGCGCCGTCAAGGAGCTGACGTTCATGGCGTTCATCAACAATCTGGCGCCCGTAGCCGTCGTCGTCATGGCCGCCTACGTGCCGCTTTTTATCTGGATGTTCCGCAAAAAGATCCAAACGACCGACGAACTGAAGCGCGGCGTCATGGAGATGAACGAAAAGGAGCTCATCTCCGATCCGAAGCTGCTGCGCAAGTGCTTGATCGTGCTGGGGCTGACGCTGATCGGCTTTTTCACCCATCAGCTGTTCCATCTCGAATCCGCCACGGTCGCCTTAGCCGGCGCTTTTGTCCTGCTGCTGCTCACCGGCGAGCATATGATGGAGCAGGCGTTCACGAAGGTGGAGTGGATGACCATCTTCTTCTTCGTCGGCCTGTTCGTGCTCGTGTCCGGCCTGATCGAGACGGGCGTCATCGCCGAGCTGGCGAAGCAAGCGATCGATCTGACGGGCGGCGACCTGGTCGCGACCTCGCTGCTCATCCTTTGGCTGAGCGCGATCGCCTCCGCGTTTCTCGACAATATCCCGTTCGTCGCCACGATGATCCCGATGATCCAGGAGATGGGCAGCATGGGCGTCAGCAACCTCGAGCCGCTCTGGTGGAGCCTGGCGCTTGGCGCATGCCTGGGCGGCAACGGATCGCTCATCGGCGCGAGCGCGAACCTCATCGTCGCCGGCATGTCGGGCAAGGAAGGATATCCGATCCGGTTCGTCCAATATCTCAAGATCGGCTTTCCGCTCATGCTGTTGTCCATCGTCATATCTAGCGTGTACGTGTATGTGCGTTATTTAATCTAGCGTTAAAGGGGCGAATCGCTATGTTGAATTATAGCTATGACGAAGCCGCGCTGCAGATCAGCGAGTCTGCGAACGAGAACGACATGGAGTTCCGAATCGTGCTCGCGACCGACGATCCGTCAATCCTGGCAGGCCTGAAGCAGGTCCGGCAGGAATTCGACGAGAACCGCGTGTACACGGATGTGCTGTTCTACCATTATCCCGACCGAGAATACAAGATCATCGTTCGCAAGGATTATTATGTGGACTTCGTGCTCGAGCTCATGAAGCAGCGGCTGCTGAAGAGCGTGGCGTGGGCGGAAGACTGACCTGGATCAGACAGCGCAAAGGAATAGGCCGAGGAGGCTATACGAATGAAGCGCACCGACCGGTACGTCCTATATCTGCTCTATCTCCTTTTGTTCGGCGTCCCGATCGTAGCGATGTTTTATGCGGTGGACGAGGAGGGTCATCTGTACGTGTCCATGTTTGTAATTTTGACGAGTATCGGATTCCGGTATCGACAGGATATTCGGCGCGAGGAATACGCAGCGAACAAAATATCCGGACGGATGTGGAGTAAGAGCCTGGTTTGGGAGCTGATCCTGATCCCGGTCGCCTTATGGCTGCTGTTCGGTCTGCTGGAAGGGGGAGCAATGGCGCAGCGAGGCGTGGTTCTGGGTTTGTCCATATCGGTAGGATGTCTGTTGTTCGAGATGGGGGAGCGGCTCTACCTTCGCAGGATCATGAAGCGTGCGGTCCGTTAGGGAAGCTTCTGCAGCTTATACGTAAATGTCCAAGTCGCGGTGTTGCCGGAGTAACGGCCTCTGTTTTCGGTGACGACGACGGTTAGCGCTTTGTTCGTCGTCTTCGCGATCGACGAGGCTTTGACGGAGGCCGTGGCCTCGCCGTCTTCGGGGATCTTGTCTTGCTCCTCCGCATAAGCATCCAAATGGATGGCTTCAGAGGCTTTAAGCGTCAGCGTGACGGAGGAACCTGCCGATACTTCCTTACCGTTCACCTTGGCTGCGGTCAGCCACTCGTTCCCCACGTGATTGTTCTGGACCAGTTTGACCGACACGACGGTTACTTTGATCTTGACCGACTTTTCTGCGGCATAAATGGGTTGAGCGAGCATAACGAGCATAAGGGACAGTGCCGTCATGAACTTCATAAGCTTTGGCATAGAGAGTGCTTCCCTCCATATAGAATAAATGAGTTTGGACGAATCGTTATTTCTTTGTCCGCGATAGAACAAATATCAGAACGTATGCGGTAAACGCGAAAAGGCCTAATGCGATATCTCCTGTCCATCCCATACGGTAAACGGCGAACGTCGTATCGTGATAAGCAAAGTCGCCAGTATCGTCTGCGTTCATGATTCGCGACGCGGCAGTGAGCAGCAGATGAACCAGCGCCGGGAATGCAACCGCGATTCCCGCGCCTAGGAGCCATGCGCGCGCAGTCATTCGCATTCGTTCCCTGCGATCGACCTTCGGATGAACGCGGCCAGCGCTTCCTTCTCCGCCTCGGGAATCCAATCGCACAGGCGAGCGGCGGCGACGGGAGGCATCCAGCGCTCGATCTGCTCGCGCGTCGTGCCGGTCTCCTTTGAATACGCGCGGAGATATCCGCTAAGCAACTCGACGCGCATGTCGACGAGCCACGCGACCACCTCGGCCGGCGCTTCGTTCGGGATGCTGCCGTATTGCAGCAGCAGCGCGGTCCGGGCGACATCGGCTGACGGATGGCCGGTCGTTCCCGTCATCCAGTCGATGATCCATTCTTGATCGCCAAGCAGGATGTTGTCCGGGTGAAAGTCTCCGTGGCAGAGGCGGTCGCCGTCGGGCAGATCGCTCAATAGCGATGCCAAACGTTTCTTTTCCTCATCGGTCAGCAGAGAAGTGTGCGCGATCCGTTCAATGAGGCTGCTTTTCAGGCTGGGCAAGCCCTGCACTGAAACGCGGTGGACACGGCTTTGAAGCTGAGCCATCCGTTCGGCTTCCCGCGCCACGCTGCTTTCTCCGAGCGCCAGCGCCGCGAGCATCGTGACGCCGGCGAGTTTCTCGAATACGATGCCGGGGCGACCGTCATGCCGGACAAGCTCCAGGGGTTCCGGGACCGGTAGGCCGGCGCGGCATGCTGCTTGGCAGGCGCGATATTCCATCTCGGCCTGTTCTTCTGACAATCCCGGGTGGTACAGCTTAAGGACGCGCTGCTCGCCGTATTCGTAGACCTCGGCTGTTCTACCGATGCCTATTCGTAGTTCGTCCATGAAGAGACTCCTTAATAAGCATATATTTGGATATTATTTTCAAAGGCAGGCTGTCGTCAATAGCAAAAAAACCGCACCTCCGCATGCGGTTTCGACATTCGTATGAGCTGGCGGTCATGAGATGACTCCAACGGCCTTGCCTTAAGCGACCGAGCGAGTACGATTTTTAATCGATATCGTATATTTTCCAAGCCCCGTCTTCCTTGATGAACGAATACAGTTTCGCGGTCTCCGGTCCAGAATCTAGCCGTATTTTGGTTTCTACGGATGCAAAATCGTCATTGATGGGGCCGAAGGATACAACCTCGATTGTCGTTAATCTCTTTTTGTTAAGCTGTGAAATGGGACTGTCCTGCGCAAATAACGCCATGTACTCGCGCTCATTTCTGTCGTTTAACGATTTCGTCGACTTATTGATAATTTGTACAAGCTCTAATTCTTGACCGGAGTAGTTTTTCTCATCGATGAAGGTTTGATCGTGTAGTGGGGAATGCGATTGATTTTCTGCATGCGGTGCATTTGTCGTCCGGGTATTCGCGCAACCTAATATCATTATTAACAGCAACAGAATTCCGATCATTTTCATAGCGTTCACCAACCTTTCGGAGTTAACCGCGGGGGCCGCACATTTGAAGCGACGTGATGGCAAGCATATCTATAGACGGATGGAAACATCAAAAAGCTCCGCTTTTAGTAAATTAAGCAAACAAAAAGAACCGCGTAAATACGCGGTTCTGAAAATGCTAGAAAACTGGCGGCCCCGAGATGAATCGAACATCCGACACCACGTTTAGGAAACGTGTGCTCTATCCGCTGAGCTACGGGGCCACAGTAAAATTCATTATAGCACAATCGATGCGGAGAGCCAAAACGAAATTCTACCTCGGATCGGTCGCGAACGAACCGTATTCGGATTGCCAAAAGCACTGCTACGCGATATGGTAGGGACAACGATTAAGCCCGGTTGGGCGCGGAGCAAGGCGGGATCTTACGATGACAGCTACAATACGCGATATCGCGAAGGCGGCCGGCGTGTCGGTCGCGACGGTGTCGAAGGTGCTCAACGACTATTCGACGGTCAGCCGCGCCACGCGGGAGAAGGTGCTCGCGCTTGTCGCCCAGATGCAGTTCCGCCCGAACGAGGCGGCACGATCGCTCGTCGGCAGGCGGTCGATGACGATCGGCATCCTGCTGACGTCGGGATTGTCCAACCCGTTCTTCGTGCATCTGCTCGGCGGCATCGACGAAGCGCTGAAGGAACGGGGCTACGACCTCATCTACCTCGCGCAGCTGTCCGCGCATCCGGAGTACAACTTCGTGCAGCACTGCCGCAGCCGCAACGTCGAGGGCGTGCTTGCCTTCGGCTTCCAGCTGGGCGAGCTGGACGCGGACAAGCTGGTGGCGTCGGGCATTCCGTCGTTGTTCATCGACCTGAATCTGACGGGCAAGCGGGCTGGCTACATCTCTTCGGATAACAAAGAGGCGGTGCAGGGCACTGTGCGTTATCTACACGAGCTCGGGCATCGGCGGATCGCCTACATCGCCGGCCTGCCCGGTTCGTACGTGGGCGAGCGCCGGCTCGCCGGCTACCATGAGGCGATGGCCGACGTCGGCCTGTCGCCGGACCCGGACTACCTCGTGATCGGCGACTTCACGCAGGAGACGGGTTACCGAGGGATGCAGCAGCTGCTGGCGCTGTCTAAGCGGCCGACCGCCGTTGTCTGCGGCTCGGACAAGGCGGCGATCGGCGCCCTGCAGGCTTCCCGCGAGGCGGGCGTCGCGGTGCCGGACGAGCTGTCGATCGTCGGCTTCGACGACATCGACGAGGCGCGGGTGGTGCACCCGCCGCTGACGACGGTGCGGCAGGACATGCCGACGCTCGGCCGCCTTGCGATCGAGCTGCTCGATCGGCTGATCGTCGAGCCGGACGGCCCGGCCCCGGCGGTCATCGTGCCGACGGCGCTGATCGCGCGCGGCACGACGGGACCGGCGCCGTCGGGCGGCTAGCGCCGCTGCGGCTGTTTCGTGCTTCGCTGGCCGCTAGCCGACGGGGGCTGATAGGTCGGCTTTGTCAGCGCGGCAAGTGCTGCGATCTGCAGGCTCGACAGGCTCGACAGGGCCCACTGGCCGACTCCTAAAATGCCGCACGATCTTTGCTCACCCGTTCACCGGCCACGATAAAATAGTTGCTGAAAAGCATCTATTTGCCCGATACGCGAGCGAGCTTTTTAGATAAGTGTTAAAAGGCAACTAATCGCGCCTCCCCGGCCGGAATGTCGGGAAACAAAGCTGATTAAATGCCTTTTAGCAACTAATCGCCCAAAATCGCGATAAATCGCTGGAATAACTGCCTTTTGACAGCTATCCGTCGTCATGTCAAAAGAGCGCCGCCAAGCTCACACCCGATTGGCCCTCCTGAACAAGGAAGGGCTTATTTTCATTTGCTTGGAGAAGACGCGGCTGAAGTAGAACGCGTTCTGATAGCCGCAGCGCTCGGCAACGTCGTCCAGCGTCAGGTCGGTCTCGACGAGCAGTTTGGCGGCCTTCGCCAAGCGGACGGAGGTCGCGAAGCGGATCGGCGACATGCCGTAGGCCGCGTGGAAACGCGTGCTGAGCTGCGAGGCGCGCAGGCCGCACTGTCCGGCGATGCGCTGCAGCGAGAAGTCGGGCTCGCAGGCCCCGCGCTCCATCAGCGCGGCGGCGTGATGCATGAGCGGCTCGGTCGTCTCGCGCCGCGAGGCGGCGGCGGAAGCCTGCTCCCGCCGCACGAGAAACAGCAGGTCGCGGATCAGATGGGCGACTTCCTCTTGGTCGTCGTAAGACGGCTCCACGCGCAGCCGGGCCAAGTACGCGCAGGTCGAGCCGAGCCGCTGCACGTCGCGAATGCGCACTTTGCCCGGGGGCAGCGCAAGCTCGCCCGCGCCCGACAGCTCGATAAAGTGGAAGGCGGTCGGCTCCAGCATGGACCGCTTCAGCACATAGCCGGGCGGGCAGAGCACGAGCTCGCCGAACGCCGCTTCGCCGCTGTACGCCGCAGCCGTCGTCTCAACAACCGACGCCTTGTCAGCCCTCGTCCCGCTAGCGCCAGTCCGTTCTGCATCCGCCCGTTCGGCTCTCGCCCCCGCCCCGCCAGCCCCAGTCCGTTCGGCATCCGGCCGTTCTCCCCTCGTTCCCGCCCCGCCATCTCCAGTCCGCTCGAACCCAGCCCCCTCCGCCGCAGTCCCGCCAGTCCCGCCAGTCCCGCCAGCCGCCGGACTCTCGTCAGCCTGCGCGCCGCCGTGAATGGCGAACGAGAACCGGCCGGACTGCGGAACCAGAATGGCCCATCCCGCATACGTATCCTCCGGATATCGAAACTGCGTCATCCCGCCCGCATTGTAATAATAGGCCTTGACCTCCACCGGCTCGTCTCCTCTCCAATAAAGAAAAAAAGTATATGAAATTGATAAAGCCAATGCATGGAGATGCGTCGATTCAAGGCATATCATAGCATTGTAGAAAGCGATCAGAGAATATCAAACGAGAAAAAAATGGAGGTTGTCCCGAATGAAACAGAAACTGAACTTTCTGAGCAAAACGCAGTTGGAAGACTATCATCGCCAAGGCTACCTGGTCCTGCGAAACGTATTCTCCGAAGCCGAGGCCAAGGTGATGCAGATCGAATGCGACAAACTGCTCACGCTCTCCGACTACACCGATCCGAAAAACATTCGCGCCGGCTACAAGAGCTATGCGAACGGGGAGACCAAGATCGAGCGGTTCGACCCCGTCCACGATATTTCCCCGGTATTCGCCGACCTCGTGCAGGACGACCGATTGCTGGCGCCGCTGCGGGACATCTACCTCGACGAGCCGAAGCTTTTCAAGGATAAACTGATCTTCAAGCTGCCGGGAGCGAACGGCTACTCGATGCACCAGGACGCGTCCTGGTGGCAGGGCTTCCCGATCGAGGGACTCATCTCCGTCATGGTCGCGATCGACGGCGCCACCGCGGAGAACGGCGGACTCGAGCTGTTCTCCGGCTATCACGACAGGCTGCGCTCGACGGCGGGCGAGCTGCGCAACATGAACGCGGCGGAGATCGCCGAGATCGATCCCGCCACCGGCCATATCGTCGCGACGAACCCGGGCGACGTCATCATTTTCCACTCCTTCACGCCGCATCAGAGCGGACCGAACCTGTCGGAATACAGCCGCAAGCAGCTCTTCCTGACCTACTCCCCCGCGAAGGACGGCGAGCTGTACAAGGCGCACTACCAGCACTTCCAGCGCTACTCGCTGATCGGCAAGGACGCGGGCGAATATTATCTGCTGTAAGGCTGGCGGCCTTCTCCGGACGGAGAAGGTCTTTGCGCCGTTTGGGGTGCTAAAGGAACGACATGACAAGCGGACCGGGCAGACGTTATATTATGTGGAGAGTAACGGGGAGGGGGAGCGGCCATGTACACCTGCATGATCGTCGAAGACGAAGAGGTCATCCGCGAGGGGATGAGGTTCGGCATCGACTGGGCATCCTACCGGCTGAATCTGGCGGCGGCCGCTTCGGACGGCAAGGAAGCGCTGGAGCTGGCGGGCCGGATCAGGCCGGACATCGTGATCACGGACGTCGTGATGAAGGAGATGGACGGCATCGAGCTCGCGCGCCGGCTGCAGGCCGACATCAAGGACAAAGCGATCAAGGTCATCATGATCAGCGGCCACGAGAACGTCGATTATATTCGCTCGGCGCTGAAGCTGCAGGTGGTAGACTATTTGCTCAAGCCCTTCCACGAGGAAGAGTTCGCGGAGGTCGTCCGCAAAGTCGTGGCCGATCTCGACGAGGAGCGGGGCCAACAGGAGCGTCTGCGCAGCCTGGAGCGCAGGAACGAGCTGTCGCAAGCATGGGTCCGGGATCGGCTGGTAGAAAACTTGAGCGCAGGACCGGCGAAACAAACGGGTCTGGACGCCTTCGCCGAGCTGGACGACCTGCTTGCGGGGGCCGAGATCGCCTCGCTGAGCGGCTCCGACCAACGCAAGGTTGTGCGGGCCGTGAAGGATTACATCCAATCCGCGTTCCGGGAAGAACTGACGCTGGCGCAGGTGGCCGAAGCGGTGCATCTGTCGCCCAACTATCTAGCCAACCTTTTCAAGAAAAACGCAGGCATTACTGTAAACGATTACATCACGCAAATCCGTTTGGCCGAGGCGAAGCGGCTCCTCCGGGATGAGCCGGGCTTGCTCGTGCAGCACGTGGCGGAGCGCATCGGATATAAGGACGGCAAATACTTCACGAAGCTGTTCAAGCGCGAAGTCGGCATGAATCCAAGCGAGTTCAGGGATCGGGCGTGAAGCGGATGTGGCGATGGATCGGCCGGTTCGACTCCCGCACCAGTCTCCGCAGCAAGCTGCTCGTGGCGTTCGCGCTGCTCGTGCTCCTGCCGACGGTCGCGATCGGCTTTTTTTCCTACCGCAAATCGTCCTCGATCATACAGGAGCAAACCAGCCGCGCCTATCTGGAAGCGCTGCGGCAGACGTCGATCAACCTGTCCTACCGGATGACCGAGGTGGAGAACATCTCGTATATCGTGTACACGAACGACAATCTACAGCAGATGCTGAGGCGCGCCCGCGCGTCCGAGCTGACGACCGGACAGGTCATGGACGACTACAAGGACATTAAGGAAATCCTGCATAATCTCGAGACGAGCCGCAACATCTTCCGCATCCGGCTGCTCGTGCCCAGCACGGCGCTGTACACGACCGAGAACATCAGCCTGTTCGGCCTGAGCGACAGCGAATTCGACGGTTACCGCCGGGAGCTGAGCGAGGCGAAGAACATGATGGCTTGGAAATATCTCGGCCCGACCTCCTATCTGGACGCGGGAACGAAAAGCATTATCTCGCTGCAGCGGCTGATGAAGGACTTCAACAACGTCACGACCTCGCTCGGGGTCATCGCGATCGACGTGGAGGAGCGAACGTTCACCGACGTGCTGCAAAACATGAATCTCGCGCTGCCGTACAAGGCGATGCTGATCAAGGACCAGTCCGTCATCACCGCTTACGCCCACGAGCCGGAGCGGCTCGGCATCGACAAGGCGCCGCTCTCGGACATTCTCCGTCTGGGCGGAGGGACCGATCGGGAAGCGAGGACGATCCAATACGACGGCAAGACGTATCTGTATCTGGTCCAGCAGCTGGACAACGTCGACTGGAAGATCGTCGCGCTGATCCCGACGGTGAACATCGCCGACCAGAGCGACATGCTCGGCGTCTACATCCTGCTGCTCTCGGTCGGCCTGATCGCGTTCGCCACGGCGCTCGCCTTCCTGTTGTCGGGTCGGATCACGCGGCGCTTGTCCGTTCTGGCGGACAAGATGAAGGGCATCGAGAACGGGCATTTCGGGGAAACGGTGAAGATCGAGGGCCGGGACGAGATCTCCTTGCTCCAGCGGCGGTTCAACAAGATGTCCGGGCAGATCGAGAATCTGATCGGCGAAGTGTACCGCGTCACGCAGCACAAGCAGCAGGAAGAGATGAAGGTGCTGGAGGGACGGATCAACTCCCACTTCCTCTACAATACGCTCGACTCGGTCAAGTGGATGGCGCTCAAGTCGAGCGCGCCGGATATTGCCAGGATCGTGACGGACTTGTCCAAGTTTTTTCGCATCGGCCTCAATCGCGGCAAGGACAAGATCCCGTTCGAAAAGGAGATCGAGCATGTCCGGGCGTACGTCGACATCCAAAACGTCAGGTTCGGCGGCGCCCTCCGCACGGAATTCGCATTCGACCCCGGTTTGCAGCACATCGAGATTATCAAGCTGATCCTGCAGCCGATCGTGGAGAACGCGATCATCCACGGCATCAACAAAGCGGGCGGCCGAGACGGCCAGATCGTGCTGCGCGGCCGGCTGAACGGCGACGAGATCGTCCTGTTCGTCGCGGACAACGGTGCCGGCATGGACCGGGAGACGGCTGCGGGCGTGCTGGACGGCACGGCCGGCGGGTACGGACTCAGCAACGTGCACCGGCGGCTTCAGCTGTATTACGGCCCGGATTGCGGGGTGTCCATTCGCAGCAAGCCGGGGTGCGGCACGGTCGTGCGCCTGAAGCTGAAGACCGCCCCCGTCGATCCGCTGCGCAACGGCGTAAGATCCGCCACCTAATCGTAGAGCTGTCCCGTTTATGGGGCGGCTCTCTTTTTTTATACTGAAGCTACGGATTTGAAAGCGATTCCATCAAGGAGAAGGATGTGTGCGAATGGGGAAGCGAAGCCGATTGCGCGCGGCGCTTCGGGATTACGATTTGTATTTGCTGCTATTGCCCGGTCTGGCGGCCTTGCTGATCTTCAAGTACGTCCCGATGTTCGGCGCGATTATCGCGTTCAAGGACTATCGGCTCGGAGAGGGGATCTGGGGCAGTCCTTGGGTCGGCTTGCAGAACTTCGAGGCGCTGCTGCACGACGACAAATTTTATCAGGTGCTGCGCAATACGGTGCTGATCAACTTGTACAAACTCATCTTCCAGTTTCCGCTGCCGATCATGCTGGCGCTCATGATCAGCGAGGTGCGCAACGTCGCGTTCAAGCGGGCCGCGCAGACGATCACCTACCTGCCGCATTTCCTGTCCTGGGTTATCATCAGCACGATCTTCGTCAACCTCTTGTCGCCGCAGACGGGCATTCTGAAAGATCTGTTCCACCTGCTGGGGATGCAGGACACGATGATGATCGCCGACGAGCGCTTCTTCCGCAGCGTGCTCGTCATGTCGGCGGCCTGGAAGGAGACGGGGTGGTCCTCGATCATCTATCTGTCCGCCATCCTCTCCATCGACACGCAGCAATACGAAGCCGCCCGGATGGACGGCGCCGGCCGCTTCCGGCAGATCTGGCACGTCACGCTGCCGGGCATCCGTTCGGTCATCTTCTTCGTCGTCATCCTGCGGGTCGGCAGCGCGCTCGGCAACGACGTCGAGCAGGTGCTGATGTTCTACAATCCGCTCGTCGCCAATGTCGGCGAGGTCATCGGCACGTTCGTCTACCGCATGGGCCTGGGCAACCTGCAGTACAGCTACACGACGGCGATCGGGTTGTTCCAGTCGGTCGTGGGCATGGGGCTGATCTTCACGGCGAATTACTTCAGCAAAAAGTACGGGGAACGAAGCCTCTGGTAGGCAGAAAGGAAGTGGCCGCGTGAGGCTCAGAACCAAAGGGGAAGTCGTCTACGAAGTTTGTGTCTATACGGGTCTTGTCTTAGGCATTCTCGTCTGTCTCATTCCCGTGCTCAATATCGTCGCCAAGTCGCTTAGCGGCGAGAGTTACGTCGTGGCCGGCGACGTCGGCATCTGGCCGGTACACTTTACGACGGATGCGTACAACATCGTGCTCGGCAGTCCGAAGTTCCTCAGCTCGTTCCGCAACTCGGTCTTGATCACGGTCGTCGGCACGCTGATCAACGTCACGCTGACCGTCTTCACCGGCTACGCCTTATCCCGCAGCCGATTGGCGGGGCAGAAGCTCATCATGATGCTGTTCGTCTTCACGATGCTGTTCCAGGCGGGCATCATGCCCACTTATCTAGTGATCAAGAATCTGGGGCTTATCAATTCGCTCTGGTCGCTCATGCTGCCGGGGCTGGTCAGTCCGTTCAATATGATCATCGTGCGTCTGTACTTCTACAACATCCCCGACAGTCTGGAGGAATCGGGGAAAATGGACGGCGCGAGCAACATCCGGATTCTGTTCAGCATCATGATGCCGATGGCCGCGCCCGTCATCGCGACCACCGCCCTATTCTGCGCGGTCGAGTATTGGAACAGCTATTTCGACGCGCTGATGTACATCAGCGACGCGAAGCGGCTTCCGCTGCAAGTGTTCTTGCGGGAAGTCATCATGAGCGTGTCGGACGCGAGCAACAACATCGAGATGATGGCCCAGACGCAGGTGGCGCAGGAATCCATCCGCGGCGCGGTCGTCGTGGCGGCTACGCTGCCGATCGTGCTCGTGTATCCGTTCCTCCAGCGTTTTTTTGTCAAAGGCATCGTGCTTGGCGCCGTAAAAGGCTAATATAGCAACTATAAGCAAAAGGGGAGACAGGAACATGAAATTCAACCGTGTCATGCGTTCGGCAATCGGGCTTGCGGCAATACCGTTAATGGCTTCGGCGCTTGCCGCCTGCGGAGGAAACAACGCCAACTCGGAATCGTCCGCCAGCGAGGCAGCCTCGTCCTCGGCTGCTTCCTCCTCGGGCGCTTCGTCCTCGGCGGCCTCCGGCAGCCCGACGGCAAGCGGGCAGAAGGTCACGCTCAAGATTCTGGTGCCGAACAATATCGCCGAGTTCCCGAGCGGGAAGGACGTCAACCACAATGAGATCGCGGACGGCATCCGCGAGAAGACCGGCTTCGACGTCCAATGGGAGCTCCTGCCGAAGGATGCGGAAGCGCTTCACCAGAAGCTGAACGTGCTCATGGCCTCCGGCGATACGCCGGATCTGATCATCATGGGCAACTCGGAGAAGGCGCAATTCGGCAACTTCGCGCAGCAAGGGCTGCTCACGCCGCTCGACGCGCTGCTCGACGAGGACGGTCCAAATATCAAGTCGCTGCTCTCGCCGGAGCAGTGGAAGTCGGCGATGTGGGACGGCCAGATCTATGCCATCCGGACGTTCAGCTACAGCAACGCGTCCTATGGCTTGACGGCGCGCAAGGACGTGCTGACGGAGCTGGGGCTTGGCTTGCCGAAGACGCAGGATGAATTCTACAATGCGCTGAAGACGATCAAAGAGAAAAAGCCGGATATGGCGCCGTATACGGCCAATCTGTCGGAAGGATTAACCGGGCTCGAGGCGATCGCGAGCATGTTCTATCCGCCCGTCGACTACGTGCAGAAGGACGGCAAGGTCGTCTACACGGCTGCGCAGCCGGAAGCGAAGGACTTCCTTGCGTTTGCCTCCAAGCTGTTCGCGGAAGGCTTGATCGACAAGGAGTCCGTCGTCAACAAGACGGATAACGTGAAGGAGAAGCTGTCGAATGGAAAAGCGGCGCTGGCTACGCTCGGCTGGTGGGAAGGCCCGGCGATCGTCACGGCGTCGAAGGAGAAGAACGCGAACAGCGACCTGGCGTACATCGATCCGCCGACGGGCAGCAACGGCTCGTTCGGCATGGGTGCATCGTCCACCATCTCCAAGTACTTCATCATCCCCAAAGCAAGCAAGCACGCGAAGGAAGTCGTTCAGTTCCTGAACAAGGCTTCGGATCCGGCCATCATCGACTTTATTTCCTTCGGGATTGAAGGCACGCACTTTAAAAAGGAAAACGGAAAGAACGTGGCGCTTCCGGAGATGAGCAACATCGCCTACAAGGTGTATTACAACATGTTCGATACCGTCGACCTGGGCTTGCAGCGGATGGAAAACGCCGGCCTTAGCCCATACTTCACCCCGGTCTCCAAAGTCGCCAAGTACGTAAACGTCGTCGATCTCGTCGCGCCGATTCCGCTCGTCGATCAGAAGAGTACGGAGCTGAAGGATCTGCGCGATCAGTACTTCCTGAAGATCATCACCGGCGCGCTGCCGCTGACCGCCTATGACCAGTTCCTCGAGAAGTGGAAGCAAGCGGGCGGAGAAGACGTCGAGAAGGCGTTGAACGACGCTTACAACAACGCGAAATAAAGGCTGCGATCCCGGTTGTCCTCCAAGCGAGGGGGCCGGGATTTTTTTATTCGGCCTTGAGGCGGACGGCTGGGGCGGTGGATGCGGAGAGTTAGCCGGAAAAACCGCGTAACTGGGGCTAGGACGATAACTTTCGCCACCTAATCGTAGCTTTATCCCGTTTTCGCAGGTTCCTCCGTTGCTTATAGTGGGAGTGTCCAAATGGAAGCGATTACATAAAACATCCATGCGGGCAACACATCCGAACGAAGCGGAGGAAAATGACGATGGAGAAAAAAGGTTTGCGGCCGGCAAAAGGCAGGGGTAAAATCGCACGGTTGGCGGTCTGCCTGCTTCTGCTGCTGGCGATCGCCTCGCCGGCGACGAGAGCGCTCAAGGAGGTTTCGGCAGCAGCGCCCGCGTTTACCACGAGCGTCCCAAACGCATCAACCTACTTTATCCCCAACGAGACCTGGTACCGAGACTTTGCGCCGGGCATCCTCAACCCGAACGAAGGCACGATCGAGATGACGGTGCGGCTCGACAAGCCGTATGAGGAATTCGGCAACTGGTACGACTTCCTGTTCCGCGCCATCCCGGAGCAGGGCGGACCCGGCAATACGCTGATCAACGCGCACATCCCCCCGCCGACCAGCAAGCCGACGGGTACGAATTACGCGCAGCCGCTGACTTTTTTCGTCAAGAACGGTTCCGGCACGACGGGGGCATTCGCCTACGCGCAGCCTGCCAGCTTGAACTATACGGTCGGCCAGTCCTTTAATCTCGCGTTCGCGTGGAAGCTGGGTCCGGGAGGTCACGTTGCCATCTACAAGGATGGGATCGCTCTCGTTAACCAGCCGACTTCCATCGATCCCGTCCAGGAGAAATTCATGCCCTACGAGTTCATGGTCGAACGGGGCTCTCCGTTCAACGTGAGCAACCTGAAGATCTCGACAAGGGCGCTGGCGGCCAATGAACTTGAGACAAGCACCGCCTCGTTCAGCCAGGGCACGGACACCTCTCTGCTCGGCAACATTACGCTGGATCAGCCCGTGCAAACGGAGAAATTCGAGACGCCCTGGCATGCTTCGTCCGGGTATAGCGTCGCCAAGCCGGCATTCCGCAACGACAAGCAAGTGTTCGCGAAGCAGGCAGAGGCAGTCTATCCCGTCATGACGGTCAATTACGGCGCCGCGGCTCGTACGTACGATGTCACCGTCAAGGCGACCGATCCAGAAGGCGCTGTGGCGTTTACCCATACGCAGTCCGTGACCGTGCCGGCGGACGGACAGTATAGAATCGAGGAGCTTCCGCTGCCCGAGCTGTCCGGCAAGGTCGGATTCTGGAATCTGGAGACGAACGTCAGCTCTGGTGCAGGCGACGCCATCGTCTATAGGAGCGCGATCTCCAAGCTGCCGGACAACGAGATTTCGGTTGCCGACGGCGTGTATGCGGACTACTACGGTACGCACTCGGACTACAAGGACAGCATGTCGCCTTGGTCGCAAATTAACACGAGCGCGACCCGCGCCTGGGAGGAGTCGCGGGTATTCCTGTGGTATGCTGTCGAGCCGGAGCAGGGGCAATACACCTGGGAGCATGCGGACCAGTATGTGAACGCCGCGAGCGAAGCGGACATGGACGTGCTGGCCGTGCTCGGCAATCCGCCGAACTGGGCATCGACGCGGCCGCCCGTCAGCGCGATCCCGGCACAAGGTTACCCGTCCTCCTATCAATACATCGCCGACCGCTACGTTTCCCAGGACATTCTGTCCCAGAACGGCGTTCCCGGCGCGGGCGACGATTGGGCGGATTACGTCTACCAGACGATGAAGCGCTACGCGGGCAAGGTCAAATACTATGAGATCGGCAACGAAGCCAATTTCCATCCGCCCTTTCTCGCGGCCAGCTTCTCGGGCACGGAGGCCGAGTATTTCCGGATGCTGGAGATCGCCCATGAGCAGGCGCAACGGGTGAAGGCGGAGTATCTAACGGAAACAGGACACGAACTGGAGCTTTACGTCTCGACAAGCGGCTTTTCGCCTGTCGCGGGAACGTCCGCCGATCGCCAGATGGCGGTCGATGCGCTGCAAGAGCCGTATGCCGGGTACTACGACATCTTCAACATTCACGGCTATGCGGGCACGGGAGATATCAAGAACGACGTGCTGGCTGCTTACCGAAATGCCAAGGCAAATCATCCAAACCTGCAGCTGTGGCAGGGGGAGTACTACCCTTTGACGGCACCGACCACCGCGAAGAAGCTGTACGACACGGTCGACAAGTACCTGGACTTTCTGAGCAATGGCTTCGACAAATACTTCACGATGGGCCATCCGGCAGACAATATGTTCGTCAACCGCTTTACATTGTCCCCGACGGAAGTGTTCCAGACGACCGCGGTGCTGCAAAACGAGATGCGCAAGGTCGCCGCTTACGGCGGTTCTTATGGCAACTTCCCCAAAGAAGCGCAGCTTCCCGTCAAGCATTACATGCGCCGGACGGACGGGAATTACCTGAGCGTGCTGTCGGCGGACAGCCAGCCGATGGGCATCATGATCGGCAACGCGAGCAAGATCCTCCGGGTAGTCGATAACTACGGGAACGCCGTGCCGGTTCAGGCGGGCGGTTCGGTGTTCAAGAAGGATACGCTGTTCATCGTCAGCAGCGAGCGGCTGCAGATTACCGGCCTCGATGTTCCGGAGACGCCATTGATCCGCAACGGCGGCTTCGAGCAGTTGTCGGGCGATCCGACGGGCGGTCCGGCGGCGGTCACGGCCGACCAATGGCAAATGGGACCGGGTGCGGGCGCGTATGGGACGAACGCCTATGTAAACCGTACGGCGACCGGCGCGCATGAAGGCGCGAATGCCATGACTTTCGATTCTACGGGCGTTTCGTCGGGCCATGTGTTCATGTACCAATCGTTCAATGTGGAGGAAAAGGGCACCTATATGCTGTCCGCGTACATCCGGAAGACGGCCGGCGGGACGGACCTGCAGCCGGAGCTGAACGCGTGGGACGGGACGAGCGATCATCAGGTGGCGGCGGTAACGCTGACGGGCCAATATGCGTACTATTCCGAGCCGCTCACGGTCCAGGGACCGACGAGTCTGACGGTCAAGATCGGCATCTTGTCCGGTACGGGGAAGCTCGACATCGACGGCGTATCGTTCAAGCGCGTGGAAGTGTCGATGGACAACTCGGACCCGACGGGCGTGACGTTCGCCGGCACCGTGCCCGGCAGCGCATGGGACAACACGAAGACGAATGCCGGCGCGAACCTGAAAAACTTTGCCGTAAATACGAGCCATGACGGCACTGCCAGCGTCACGTATACGCCGAATATCCCGCTTACGGGCATGTACGACGTGTACGAATGGCATCACGCGACGAGCGGCTCGACTGCCGCCCCCTTCACGATTCACCATGCGAGCGGAACGGCGCAGGTTGGCGTGAATCAAACCGCCGCTACCGGCGGCAAGTGGAACCTCGTCGGCAGTTATCCTTTTGAAGGGGGAACCGCGGGCAGCGTCGTCATTACGAATAACTTTGCGGTCTCGACTGGCAATTTCATACTGGCGGACGGCATCAAGTTTGTCAGGATCGGAGATATGCCTGCGGCGTTCGCCAACGGAGACTTCGAGTCTCTCTCGGGCGATCCCGCGGGGAACCCCGCCTCCGTCCTCTTGAGCGGCTGGCAAATGGGCGAAGGCGCCTATGGCACGAACGCATACGTGAACGCGACCAACCCATTCCAGGGCGCATATGCGCTGACGTTCGACTCGGCGGGGGCGCCGGGCGGAAGGTCCGACATGACGCAGTCGTTCACCACGCTCGAACCGGGCACTTACGCGCTGTCCGCCTACGTAAAACAGTTGGACGGCGGCACGGGCGTTCGTCCCGCGCTGGACGTGACGGATGGGAACGGCTTGCACCTGCTCCCTTCGGTGACGCTGACCGGCCAATACGGGTATTACGCGCAGACCGTCGTCGTGCCGGCGAAGACGGACGTCTCCGTCCGCATCGGGATTCGGGCCGGCAGCGGAAAAGTATCGTTCGACAACGTCTCCTTCGTGCGCGTACCGGATAACGTAGCGATCGAGATGGACAACAAAGACGCCTCCGGCGTCGTATTCTCGGATGGCTCCTGGCGGAACACCGGCGTTAATGCAGGGGCGTTCAAAGGGGACTTCGCGGTGAATTCGACAAGAGGCGGAGGCGCGACGGCTACGTATACGCCGCCTATTCCGGAAGCGGGCATGTACGATGTGTACGAATGGCATCATACGACCGCCGGCCCAACGGACGCGCCGTTCACGATACGCGACGCGGAGGGGACGACCGATATCCTCGTGGATCAATCGAAGAACGGGGGGAAGTGGAACAAGATCGGCACCTGCTCGTTCCTGCCGGGCGCTACGGGCAGCGTGTCCATCGCGAACGGTCATCTCACCAGCAACTTTATATTGGCGGACGGCATAAAATTCGTGCGAACGGGGCCGTATACGCCGGCTGCGCTGGCGAGCGCGAAGCCCGGAAAGCCGGTACTCTCCGATACCAGCGGCTATAGCGGCCTGAGCGACGGCAATTATGCCGTCACCATGAATATGTGGTGGGGCGCCAACGGCACGCAGTATAAGCTGTTCGAAAACGGCGTCCCGATTGACACCACCACGCTCAAGGACGCATCGCCCGCCGCTCAGCAGGCGACGATCGAGCTGACGGGAAGGAAGAACGGCACCTATGTCTATACCTGCGAGCTGACCAATGCCCTTGGCTCTACCGCCTGCGAGCCGCATACGGTCGTCGTCAGCGACGCCGATCCGGGCAAGCCGGTGCTGTCGAACGACAATTGGGACCGCGACGGCGCGTACAAGGTCACGATGAATATGTGGTGGGGAACCAACGGGACCAAGTACAAGCTTTACGAGAACGGACAGTTGATCGACGAGCAAGCGCTAAGCAGCCATACGCCGGAAGCCCAGACGGCTTCGACCGCCGTGTCCGGAAGGGCGCCGGGCGTCTATCATTACCGCGCGGAGCTGACGAATGCGGCGGGCAAGACGGAGAGCGCGGTCATGGACGTAACGGTCGTTTAAGTTGAAAGACGGCTTCCGGGTTTGTTTTTGAATCCGGTGGCCGTCCCTTACTTTTTGATAAAAGATCAGGGTTTATCTTAAAGACTTCCCTGTCCGAAATCGTTACATTGAAAGAAACGCAATCTAAAGTAAACTAAAGGGTGTGGCAACCATGATCAACCAAAGCGTCGTGTTCGCGAAGCCATGGCAAGTCGAGGTCCAAGAGGGAACATTCGCAGCGCCGGCCTTGGCGGCCGACGAGGTCGTCGTCAAGAAGCTGTATACGCTCATCAGCCCGGGCACGGAGCTGGCCTGCCTGTCCGGCAACGAGAGCTGGTTCGGGATGCCGGGGACGCCGGGTTACGCGTCGGTCAGCGAGATTGTCGAGACGGGCGCGGACGAGCAGCGGTGGCGCAAAGGGGATATTGTCTTCCATTACGGGGACCATTCCCGCTACCAGGTCGTCTCGACGCGCGGCACGTTTCTGGAGGTTCCTGCGGGCTTGGACCTGCGGTGGGCGCCGTTCACGCGCATGGCGACGGTAGCCTTCACCGCAGTCCGCGTATCTAATATAGAGCTCGGCGATGCGGTCAGCGTCACCGGGCTCGGACTGATCGGCAACATGGCGGCGCAGCTGGCCCAATTGCAAGGCGCGGACGTCATCGGGATGGACTTGTCCGCCGAGCGCCGTCGCATCGCCGAGATCTGCGGCTTGTTCGAGACCTATGACAGCAGCTTGGGCGAGGGTAAGGCGCGGGTGGCCGAATTGACGGGCGGTGTCGGCGTCTCGACGCATATCGAGGCGACGGGGCTGTCCAAGGTCGCTGCGGAAAGTCTGGGCTGGATCGCCAAGTCGGGAGAGCTGATCCTGCTCGGGAGCCCGCGAGGCGAGTACAACGCGGATCTGACGGACGTGCTCAACTATTGCCACCTGAACGATCGCGGCTGCATCACGTTCAAGGGAGCGCACGAATGGCGTTTCCCGGTCGAGCCGGACCCGTTCGTCAAGCATTCCATGGTGCGCAATTCCCGGATCGTATACGGCCTTATGCAGCGCGGCAAGCTGAAGATCGAGCCGTTGATCAGCCACGTGCTGAAGCCGGCGGAAGCGCCGTCCGCGTATGAAGGTTTGCGGTTCGACAAAGATCGTTATCACGGCGTCCTGTTCGATTGGCGCGAATAGCGTACGAGACAGGATAGGGCCGTTCAATGGAGGAGGGGCGGGCCATAGAAGCTTGGATGCACACCGTCTCTCCGTTCGTACGGACGGTCAAAGTGTCGGAGTCCGGCTCCTTGTACGGGGAATGGATCGACTACGACCATGTATTTACGTATGTCGAGCAAGGGGAGGCCGACTTCATCTTAAGCGGGGTGAGGTACGCGGTCAAGGAGGGGGACCTCCTGCTGATGCCGTCCTTCATGCCCCATATAATTCGCACGACCTCCGCGATTCCTTTGATCCAGTGGGTCTGCCACTTCGATCTCTACTACGACGAGGAACGGAGTACGTGGAGAGAGCTCGGCACGATGACGAGCAGGCAGCGGACGATAGCGGAAAAAGAGACGGCGCTGGCGTCGATCGTGCCGATCGCCCATGTGCGGCCGCAGGACCGGATCGAGCTGAAGCGCAAGCTCATGACGATGCTTCAGGTTCATGCCGAAGGCGGCCCGCACGGGTCGCTTTTGCTGAAGGCGCTATGTACGGAGCTGTTGTACGCGTTCTTCAAGTGCCAGGCCGAAGGGCAAGGTCGCGAGGGGAAGATGACCAGGAGCTGGGTGTCTATCGAAAAAAGCCTTGCCTACATCAACAAGCGCTACGGGGACCCGCAGTTGGACAATGCCGGCATCGGCGACCAAGCGGGCATCTCGGCCAACCATTTAAGCGCGCTGTTCAAGGACCAATTAAAGACGACCGTCCACAAATACGTGACGCACGTCCGAATCGAGCAGGCGAAGCTGCGGATGCTGGAGAGCAATACGACGCTGACCCAAATCGCCGAAGACGTTGGATTTACCGGCATTCATCCGTTCAGCCGGGCCTTCAAAGCCAGCGTAGGCGTGACGCCCAGCGAGTTCCGGGCTTCCGGCGCGAAGCGTCGGGGCGCCGATATCGCTTCCTCGCATTTCGGGGCCAAGCATAGCGAAGCGTGAAGTCCGTGCTTGCGAGCATAGCGCAATTTTGCGCTAAGTTGAGTATCGCGTTACGTGGCGGCAACGAGATACAAATGCGCCATTATCGGCATGCAAGCTGTATAGACTTAAAACGCAAACGGTACGAAGCAGGGAATCCTCCGCTTCGTACCGTTTGGCTATTTTGGCTTTTGCTTCGTCATCGGGGGGCCTTTGAGACAGCCCCTTATTTTGCGATAATACGATTATGCCTCTTCCCGCAGCTCCTCCACGACGCTCGCTTTCGCAATCTTGCGAAGCGGACCCTGTACGGACAGCAGACCGACCCCGAGCGCAAAGACGCAGGAGATGATCGCGCCCGTCACCGGGAAGGAGAACGCCATGCCCTCCATGTTATTCAGCTGGTAATACAGCAAGTAGCTGATGCCGATTCCGAGCAGCAGGCCCCAGAAGGCGCCGATGACGCCGAACCAGACGCCTTCAAGCGTCGCCATGCGGCGCAGCTGGCCCATAGTCATGCCCACCGCCTGCAGCAGGCCGAATTCGCGGCGTCGCAGCATGAGATTCGTCTGCACCGTGTTGACGATGTTCAAGCTGCCGATCAGGGCGATGACGCCGAGGAAGCCATAGATGAAAATTCTCATCTGGAGATTGAACTGGCGCACCTGCCGCTGTTCTTCCAAAAAGTCGACGAGGCGAATCGACGGATCCTTGTCGGCCATCGCTTGCAGCGCCTGCTTGACCGGCGCTCCGTCCGCGCCGTCGGCCAGCGCGATATCGAGACCCCGCAGGGCCGTGCCGTTCGGCGCCGTCTCGGCCGGAACGCCTTTCAGCAGGGCGGCGTACGTCGTCTTCGTCCCGATCACGTAAAGCTGGGTGCCGAGGGTCGTCGGACTGAACGGCGCTTGGCTCAGGATGCCGCCGACGCGCACCTCGCGCATCAACGGCTGCTCCTGCGTCCCGAAGTTCAGCGAGAGCTTGTCGCCCACCGCCAGGCTGGCCAGCTCCATATTGTATTTCTTGTTGTCCGCTTCGACGTACGGCTTCACCTTCTGCACGATGAGGACGCTGTTCGTCTCGGACAGCTTGGCCGGATCCGCCGTACCGGCGATGAGATACGGCTCGGCCTGCTTCATCCGTTCCTCGTCATACAGGGTCGTGTACGCGGGCACGATTCGAATCTCTTCGCCGCCGAGCGTCGACTTGGCGAAAACGTCCTCTTCCATCCTTGAGAGATAATCGCGATTAAGCACCGCGCTTGGCAGGTAGACTTGCGCGTCCGGCATATGATAGCGCTCGTAGACATGCGCGACGCCGGGGAGCGCCTCGATGTCCGCGATCGTCTTTGCGTCCAACAGATCCTGCGCCGGGCTCCCTAGGCGTACGTCTTCCGCCTGCGTGAAGGCGGACAGCAGCTGGTAAGCGACCTGGTCGTCTCTGGAGTCGTCCACGGCGACCTTGAACGCTTCCTGCGCGAAGTAGTGGAAGACGATGAACAGCGTGATGCTGACAACGATCGAAAAGGCCGTGATGCGGAACTTGGACCGGTTGCGCCTGATGTTCTTGGACGCCATGTCGCCTTCGATGCCGAGCAGGCGGAGGACGGAAGGCAGCCTCACGCGCTTGTAGCTGTCGCGGACGATATTGCCGGTGCCTCTGACGGCGTCGACCGGCGATACGCGGCTCGCTTTAAGAGCGGGCAGCCAGGCCGCGAGCATCACCGCGAGCAGGCCGACGATCGCGCTGCCGACGAGGATCCAGGCGTGCAGCGTGAGCTTGAAGCCGTCGAAAGTGAGGATGTTGAAGCCCGCCGCGGACATCGCCTCGAGCACGAGCCAGAGCCCGCCGCAGCCGACGAGGAGCCCGGCCGGGATGCCGTACAGCGCGAGCAGCCCCGCCTCGCGGAAGACGATGCCGCGCAGCTGCGACGGCGTCGCGCCGATCGTGCGGAGCAGACCGAAGTGCCGCATCCGCTCGAGCACGGCGATGTTGAAGGCGTTGTAGATGACCGCGATCGTCGAGAGGACGACGAGGCCGATGAGCACGCTGAAAATGATGATGAGCGACAGGTTCAGGCTCCTGTCGGAGGTCTCGCCCTTGAGCGCGAGCAGCTGCGCGTTCGTGCCGAACGTCTTCGGGCTCAGCTTCTCGAACTCGGGCAAGTGCGAGCTGATGTCGACGCCCCGCTTGAAGACGGCGGCGACGGATAGGTTCGTGCCGGGTACTACGTCGGCCAGCGCGGCCGCGTCGTCCATCCAGGCATAGGCGGCGCCAGTGCCATAGGTCATATTGGTGCGTTGGTTGTTCAGCACGCCGACAATCGTATACGTCTGCTTCGAGCCGTCGGGCTTCACCAGCTCGGCGCGGCCGTCAAGGCCCGGCGCGCCCGGCAGCTGGGTCAGCGCCCACTCCTCGACGACGGCTTCTCCCGCCGCAGAGGGGAAACGGCCCTTCAGCAGATGGATCGGCGCCAACTCGAACCCGGCGGTCGTCGATTCGGCGAGCTGCAGTTCGTAGCCCTTCGCGAGCGGCGTAACCTCGCCCTTTCGTATCGCGCCGGCCTTCTTGATGAGCGCATGATGCTGCAGCGTCTCCAGCAGCTCCGGCGTAGCGTCTCCGTAGCCGATATGGAAGGCGCCGTAGTCGTAGACCGTTTTGTCGACCAAGTTGTCCTTCATGCTCTGGCCCATCGTGCCGAGCGCGCTGATGAGCGCGACGGAGAGCAGGATGCCGACGATCGTCAGCACGGTGCGTCTTTTCTGCTGCTTCAGGTACTTGCCCGCGAGTGCGCCGTAGCCGTTCATTGGACCACGCCTCCGCGGCTGTCGCTGACGAGCTTCCCGTCCTGCATGCGCAGCACGCGGTCGGCTTCGGCGGCGACGTTCATGTCGTGCGAAATGATCACGACCGTCTGGTGGAATTGGCGTACGGCCAGCTTCAGCAGCTCAAGCACCTCGCGCCCGTTCGCGCTGTCGAGGTTGCCGGTCGGCTCGTCCGCGAGCACGATGGCCGGACGGTAGGCGAGCGCGCGGCCGATCGCCACGCGCTGCTGCTGGCCGCCGGACAGCTCGGAGGGCAGATGCTTGCGGCGTTCGCCGAGACCGAGCGTGTCGATCAGCTCGCGGACGTAGGCTTTGTCCGGCTGCCTGTGGTCGAGCAGGAGCGGGAGCGTGATGTTCTCTTCGACGTTCAGGACGGGAATCAGGTTGTACGATTGGAAAATGAAGCCGATCTTGCGCCGGCGGAAAACCGCGCGCTGCGACTCCTTCAAGGCGTAGAGATCCTCGCCGTCGATGCGGACGGCGCCGCCGGTCGGCCGGTCGAGGCCGCCGAGCAGGTGCAGCAGCGTGCTCTTGCCGGAGCCGCTGGCGCCGACGATGGCGACGAACTCGCCTTGGGGGATGGAGAACGATACGTTTTTTAGCGCTTCGACGAGCGTGCTGTCTTTGCCGTAAGACTTGGAGAGTCCGGCAGCTTCAATGACGTTCATAGGGGCGGATCATCCTTTCCTCGCGATTGCGGTCTTTCCGTTCACGAGGTTCAGTATAGAGGCTCAACCTTACAGGGGAAGGCGCGGCCGCTTACAGATCTGTAAGGAAGCTAAGATGCGGGAAGCTGCGCGAGCGGCAGCGTCAGGGTGAATACCGTGCCGCCTTCTTCGGTCCTGCCGGCAGCCAGCATCCCGCCGTGGCGCTCCGCGATCGTCTTGGCGAGCGGGAGGCCGAGCCCGACGCCGCTGCCGCCTGTCTTGCCGGATGAGGCGCGGTAGAATTTCTTGAAAATATGCGGTTCGTCCCGCGCATCGATCCCCGCCCCTTGGTCGGTCACGCGGAGACGGACGAAAATCGGCGTCGTCTCCCAGGCGATCTTAACGATGCCGTGCGGCGGGCTGTGCTCGACCGCGTTCTTGACGAGATTGGCGAGCGCCTCCGCCAGCCATCTCGGGTCGTGCGGCACGCTGATCGGCTCCGCCGGCCCCTCGAAGCGGATCTCGATCTGCCGTTCCTCGGCGAGGCGCCCGATCGTATGGGTCGCCGCTCTTACCGTCTCGGCGATCGGCGCCCGCTCGAGCTGCATCGGGAGGCTGCCCGCCTCCAGCCTGGCAAGCTTCAGCAGCATCTGAATGAGCCATTCCATGCGTTCCAATTCGCGCGCGCACGTCCGCAGGAATTCATCCTGCTCCGCCGGGCCGACCCCGCCGCCCTGCAGCAGCTCGACATAGACGGTGAGCGAGGCGAGCGGCGTCTTGAGCTGGTGGGAGATGTCCGCGATCGTGTCGCGGAGGAAGTCTTTGTCCCGGTTCAGCTGCGCGATCGTCTCCTGCAGGCGCAGCGACAGCTCCTGGACCTGATGCGCCAGGAGCCCCAGCTCGCCTTCGGCGTAGATGCGGAACTTCATTGGCCGATTCTCCTTGACGGCCGACTCCAGCGAGCCGGCGAGGCCGCGCACTTCGGCCAGCTGCAGCCGCGATTCGCGCAGCAGGGCGAGCAGCAGCGCGGCGAGCAGCCCGAAGACGCCGGCCGCGAGCAGCGGCCACTCGCGCGAGCGCCGCCGCTCGGCCAGCGGGACCAGCGCGGCGTCCAGCTCGCCGTCGATGCCGTAGCGGGCGGCGAGCTCGCGCCCGAGCGCGGCATCCGCGAGCGTCGCGTCTCCCGCGGCAAGCTGCTGGGCCCACGCTTCCGCGAGCGCCGGATCGCGCGCCGCGAGCGCGCCCAGGGCGACGGTCTCCCGGGCGATCCAATCCTTGCTCAGCCGGTCGGCGCTGTACGCCGAGTACGCCCACAGCAGCGTCGCGGCCGTCCCGAATGCGAGCAGAAAGATCACGGCTAGCCGCCGAACGCCCGCGCTGCGCCACATGCGCCGCCATCCAGGCTTGAACGAGCGGTGGGGCTTGTCCTGCGATAGCGCGGCGCTTTCTCCCGCCTCGCGTCCGCCGTCTCCGCGGCTGTCCGCTAACCGTTCCATTTGTACCCCGCGCCGCGCACGGTCACGATTTTTTGCGGCTGCTGGGGGTCGTCTTCGATTTTCTCCCGGAGCCTGCGGACGTTGACGGCGACCGTATTGTCGTCGATAAACGCCCCGTCGTGCTGCCACAGCTGCCGCAGGATCTGCTCCTTGGACAGGACGGCGCGCGGGTGGGTCATCAGCAGCGACAGCAGCCTGAACTCCGTCACGCTGAGCGCCACCTCGATGCCCTCCTTGAGCAGCCGCATCTCGGCTGCGTGAAGCCGCAAGTTGCCCGACGCCAGCGCAGGTTCGTCCGCAGCTGCAGCGGGGCTCGGGCTGGGGCCCCTCCTTCTGAGCACCGCATGAATCCGCGACAGAAACTCGCGCAGCCTGAACGGCTTCGTAATATAGTCGTCTCCGCCCAGATCGAGTCCCCGCACGACGTCCAGCTCCGTATCGCTCGCGGTCAGGAACACGATCGGCGTCGCGTCACGCCCCGCGCGAAGCTCCGCGCAGAAGTCGAAGCCGCTCCCGTCCGGCAGCTGGACATCCAGCACGATCAGGTCGAAGGCTTGCTCGCGTCCGGCCGCCGCAGACCTGGCATCTGCCAGATTATAGACGCCGGTCACGCCGAACCCCTCCTGACGCAGCGTGAATTCGATGCCGCGATGCAAGGAAGCGTCGTCTTCGACCAGCAGAAGATGTCGACTCATGCTCGCGCTCCTTTCTCCGTGTCTACAGCAGATGTAACATTTTGCAAAAATATGGATGTCAAAAAATGAGAGAAATTAACTCGATTTGCTCGACATTATTCAACATTAATCGAAAACTTCTTCCTTTATAATAAGTATACTCATTCGCACGGCTGCAAGGCTGCTATGCATCTTAGCGATTCCCACAGAAAGGGGCGGAGCCGCATTGGATCCCCACCCATTAATCTATCGTCTCGAGCAGCTTCAGCGCAGGCTGTGCGAGATGGCCGCCCAGATGGACAAGCTGACCGACCCGGAGATCGTCGCCGTCAGCGAAGAGGCGGATCGCCTCATCGTCCAGCTGCAGCGCATGCATATGGAAGAGCAGAGCCTGAGGAAGTCCGAGGCCAAGTCCGACGAAGAGACGCCGCCTTCACTTTCTTGACCGAAGCCGCCTGAAAAAATGCCTGAGCAAGTCCGAGCACGGCTCCTGAAGGACGCCGGAGGTCCATTCGGCCCGATGATTGAAGCGCGCGTCCTGCAGCAGATCCATCAGCGTGCCGACGCAGCCCGCCTTCGGATCAGGGGCGCCGTACACGACCCGCTCGACGCGGGACTGGAGAATCGCGCCGGCGCACATCGGGCAGGGCTCGAGCGTCACGTACAGCGTGCAACCCAGCAAGCGCCACGCCTCCAGCGAGTCGCTGGCTTGCCGTATGGCGACCATCTCCGCATGAGAAGTCGGATCCAGGCTCGTCTCCCGCAAGTTGTATCCCGCGCCTACGATTCGCCCCTCTTTGACGACGACCGCGCCGATCGGCACCTCGCCCAGTTTTTCCGCCATCTCCGCCTGCTTGATCGCTTCCAGCATCCATCTCTCGTCTTCCGTCACGTACCTTGTTCTCCTCTCGCTCATCCCGCGAACATGCATTCGTTGTTAACATGGTGTGTATAGTTTTGTGGATAACTTCAGGCTTTTCCACAGAGTTATTCACATATTGTGCAAGGGTGTGGGTATAACTGATTTTTATTGTAACAGAGTGCAAAAGAAGTTCAAATGAGAGGCTGAACGCGAATATACATAGCATGTAGACGAGCCGCCCTGGCTGGGAGCGGAGGAGGAGGCATGCGGATTGAGAAAAAGGGGATGGACGGAACGGTTCCGGCAGGCGACCGATCTGACGCCGGCGGGCAAGACGCCAATACTCGGCGCTGCGCGCTGCACGGCCGACGAGATGCGAGGGTATGTCGCGAGGCGCAATCCCGAAGCGCCGGATCTGGCCGAGCGCTATCTCGCGGCGGGCGAGCGGCATGGATTGCGCGGGGACCTGGCGTTCTGCCACGCCGTGCACGAGACGAACGCTTGGCGAGGCAGGGGCGAGGAAGGCCTGAACTGGGCAGCTACAGGCGGGTCTGGCCTAGCGGTGGGATGGGGCGGTACGGGCTTTCAGGGGGACGCGATCGAGCAGGCGGTGGAGGCGCATCTCGTGCGGCTTGCGAGGTATGTTTTTCCCGAGCGGTTCGTGCAAGCGAGCGAGCCGGCGACGGGCGCTCCGGGGCGGCCGGCGATCTATCGGAAGTGGACCTATTGGGAGGACCTGGACGGCGTCATTCACCCGGCGCGCAGGGACGGCAGCGGTACGGTCGCGATTTGGCGGCGGATGCTGGAGTGGGCAGGCAAAGGAGGAGAGAGCCGAATGAACAGCAGCGTATATGGCGTAGGCGGTACGGAAAAGAGGGCTGACGGCGAAGCGCAGCAGGATGCGTCGCGCACGGGAGAGGTAGCGGCGGACGGGGCTGAGCTGCAATGGCTGCTCGCGCGCGGATTGGTGCAAGGGCCGGCGCCGGCGGCAGGCAGGGCGGTGACCTGGGCGGAGCTGGCGGGCCTGCTGCGGAGATGGGAGGAAGGCGCGGGGCTGCAGCACCCGGAGCAGGCGGCGCCCGGGGCGGAGGCGAAGGCGGAGTCGGACTGAGCGGCTCTAGGGAGCTGGGGTCTTGGGAGGGGCCATCGCCTTCACCAGGAGAGGCGATGGCTCCTGCGCGGCCCTGGAAAGACGCATCGCCTTCACTAGAAGAGGCGATGGCTCCCGCGAGGCCCGGAAAAGTCGCATCGCCTTCACTAGGAGAGGCGATGGCTCCTGCGCGGCCCTGGAAAGACGCATGGCCTTCACTAGAAGAGGCGATGGCTCCCACGAGGCCCGGAAAAGTCGCATCGCCTTCACTAGGAGAGGCGATGGCTCTCACGCAGCCGGGAAAAGTCGCATCGCCTTCTCTATAGCAGTGGATGGCGCCCGAGCGGCTCTGTTCCGCCTCATCGCCTTCTCTACAGCAGTGGATGGCGCCCGAGCGGCTCTGTTCCGCCTCATCGCCTTCTCTACAGCAGGCGATGCGCTCGAGCGGCTCCGTTCCGCCTCATCGCCTTCTCTACAACAGGCGATGGCCAACGCGCCACCGCCGAAGCCGCCTCATGCACTCCACATACATAAAAATCCCCTTCTGTCCGAAGACTGAAGGGGTATTTTGCATTTAGTTCACGTTGATGGCGGAGGCCTCGTGCGCGATCGCGTCCAGCTGCATGCTCTCCGTCGTATTGTCCGTGTATTTGCGGAGGATCGAGACTTCGACGCGGCGGTTCTTGGATCGGCCGGCATCGGTGTCGTTCGAGTCGAGCGGGCGGTATTCGCCGTAGCCGATCGCGCTGAAGTTGCGCGGGTCGAACGCTTGGTTCTCCAGCAGAATCTTCATGAAGTTGATCGCGCGCTTGGAGCTCAGCTCCCAGTTCGAAGCGAACTCGAACGTGCTGATCGGCTGGTTGTCCGTATGCCCGGAGACGATAATCTCGTAATCGGGATAGGCCTTGAGCATGTTGCCGATCGCGACGGCAAGCTTGCGGGCTTCGGGCTTCACGTCGGCGGTGCCGGACGGGAAGAGCGCGTTGTCCCGGATCGTGATCATGAGCTGGGACTGGTTCAGGTTCGTCTCGAGCTGGCTCGACAGGCCGCCCTTCTTGATGTACTGGTCGAGCTGCTTTTTCAACTTCTCGAGATTCTCCTGCTCTTGCTTGGCGAGCGTCTGGCGGTTGCTCTGCTCCGTCCGCGTCATCGAATCTTTATCCTTGTTCGTGTCGGCTCGCTCTTCGCGCTGCCGCTTGCCCAGGTCGTTCGCCTCGCTCTGAACGGCGGCGGACTTGTCGAGGATGCTGATGCCGGAGGAGAAAGCGGTCTTGAACGCCTGGCTGAGCTCCTCAAGCTTGGAGACGTTGACCGAGCTCGCCGCGTAAAGCACGATGAACAGAGAGAGCAGCAACGTCATGAGGTCGGAGTAGGGGAGCAGCCAGGATTCGTCCGGGTGCTCCTCGTGTTCTTCATGCCGATGCTTTTTGCTCACGGTCCGAATCTCCCTTCTCGGCCATGGCCAGGCGCTCGGTCGGCGTCAGGAAGACGGACAGCTTCTGCTGGATCGCCGTCGTGGATACGCCGGACTGGATGGAGAGCAGTCCTTCGACCATCATCAACTTCAGCTGCACTTCGCGCTTGGACATGCGCTTCAGCTTGTTGGCGATCGGGTGCCAGAGGACGTAACCCGTGAAAATACCGAGGAGCGTCGCGACGAAAGCGCCCGCGACGGCGTGGGCGAGCTCGCCCATGTCCTCAAGGTGTCCGAGCGCGGCGATGAGGCCGACGACGGCCCCGAGCACGCCGAGCGTCGGCGCGTACATGCCTGCCTGCGAGAAGATCAAGGCGCCGGATTTATGCCGGTCCTCGGTCGCCGAGATATCCTCGAGCAGCACGTCGTGCACGAAGTCCTGGTCGTTGCCGTCGATGATCATGCGCATCCCGCTTTTCAGGAAGGGATCCTCGATCTCTTCGACGCGGGCTTCAAGCGCCAGCAGGCCTTCGCGGCGCGTGATCGACGCCCAGTCGACGAACATGCCGATGACTTCCTGGCGGGAGAGGAGCTTCGGCTCGGAGAAGATGAGCTTGAACAGCTTCGGGACCTTCGCGAGATCGCGCATCGGGAAGGCCATGCAGACGGACGCGATCGTGCCGACCACGATGATGACGTAAGCGGCTGGATTGCTGATTAATGAGCCTAGCGGCGCGCCCTTAAGGATCATCCCTACGATCAATGAGACGAAACCAAGGACCAGGCCGATCACAGTTGTGTTTTTCATGCAGTTCGCACCCCGAATATCTAATAGATTCTTGTAGAAGCGGAAGAGGGCCCTTCCAGCGACACGGTAATACGTTTATCGACATCTTCCAATCAAAGTGTTAGAGGCCGCGCGATGTTTTTATGAAGAAAAAGTGCGCCGCGCCGCGATTTGCAACCGGCAGCGCATTCATCCGTAGTAGAGGAAAACAGGCAAAGGAGGCAGATCAAGTTGAATTGTCCGATTTGCGCGGATTCGCGCATGCGCGAAGTGGAGAAAAACGGCATTCTGATCGACGTTTGTCCGAGCTGCAAAGGCGTCTGGCTGGACCGCGGGGAGCTCGATAAGCTGATGAGCGACGTTCGCGAGGTACGCGCGGAGTATAATGAATGGCACTACAGGGACGACGATGATGACGACCGCAGGCGCTACGCGCAACAGCCGAACTACCCGCCTCAGCAGTCCTACGACTCGCACCAGCAGCCTTATGGCAAGCACAATAACGATTATTATAAGAAAAAGAAGAAAAAAAGCGTGCTGGACGTGTTCGGCGATTTGTTCGACTAGGAAATCGAGAGAGACCCGTTGCATTGTGGATGCAGCGGGTCTTTTTGTGGACAAGTTGTGGATAAAATCCGGATAAACTCAAGTTATCCACAGAACACCATGCAGTAGACGTCTACCTCCCCGTGGGCCGCCTGACGCGAATATTGGTCCGCGACTTTGAAGCCCGCCTTTTCATAGGCCCGGACCGCCCTCGTATTCCAGGTCTCGACTTCCAGGTCGATCTGTGTCCCCGGATAGCGAGAGCCGGCCTCCAACGCGATCGCACGGGCAAACGCGGCGCCGCCGCCTTGTCCGCACCGGTCCGGACGCATGCCCATGCCGAGACGCACGACGCCCTCCAACGGAAAAAATTGCGCATAACCCACCAGCGCGCTGTTCTCGTCGCACACGGAAACGTACTGCCGCCTGCGGATCTCGGGATCCCCGAATTCCTTGCCGTCGCGGGTCATCGCCCGCCAGGACGGCCAGCGGAACTGCTCGTAAGGCGCCGGGTAGCGCCATTCGCATACGGCCGCGGCGTCCGATTCGGACATCGGCCAGATATGGAACTGCGGCTTGCTCATCGCGGCGGGCCTCCTAGCTGTCTGATCGTTGTGCTCCGTGAAGCTGTCCGGTATCTATTATAAGGGGGAACGCCCGGACGGGACAGGGTTTGAAGACGCATCGGAGGTCAAAATCGGCGACAGGAACGGCTAAATGCGCGATGACCTTCGCGCGGACGCCGTGCTATGATGGAGGGGCTGGACGGAAAGGATCCGCCGGACGGCGGGTCGGAAGGAGTTCGCTTTTCATGATTCGGCTTATTTGGTTAGGATGTCTGGCCTATCTGACGGTCGGTCTCGGACAGCTCGTGGTCGGCGCGGTGATGGAGCCGATGGTCGGCGCATACGGCGTGCAGTACGGAGACGGCGGTCAGCTCGTCATGAATCAATTTCTCGGAGGCCTCGCGGGGACGCTCTTCGCGCCCTGGCTGATGCGAACGCTCGGCAGGCGCGCGCTGCTGCTCGGCGCGATGACGGTGATGGCCGCGGCAGAGATCGTATATACGCTGGCGCCGCCTTGGGGCGCGATGCTCGTCCTGGGGCCGGTCGCGGGCTTCGGATTCGGAATTACGGAAACGGTCGTCGGCTCGTTCATCATCGGCTCCGCGGGCGAGCGGGGAAACGTGGCGATGAGCCGCGTGGAGGTATCGTTCGGCGTCGGCGCGCTGCTGATGCCGTTCGTCGGCGCGCTCCTCATCGATATCGACCGGTGGCGGCTCGCGTTCGGCGTCGTCGGCGTCCTGGCCGTGATCACAGTCGTGCTGTGGGCATCGTTGTGGCCGACGATTCTCAACGCCGCGCCGGTCGGCGCCACGCAGGTTGGTGCGGACGGCAACAAGCGGCACGCGTCCGTACGCCTTCCGCTGCTCGGCACGGGCCCGGCGCGCTGGGTGCTGATCGCCTGCGCCGTTTTCTTCTTTCTCTACGTCGGCTTCGAGATGAGCTACGCCCACTACCTGCCGACGCTGCTCGTGCAGGAGGGCAGCATCACGGAAGCGACCGCGGCGCTGGCGCTCGGCGTGTATTGGGGCGCCATGACGATCGGCCGGCTGTACGCGGGCCACCTGGCCGACCGGATCGGCAGCACGTCTTATCTGCTGTCAATGTGCGGGATCGCGGCGCTTGCTTTTATTTTGATGGGTTTCTTCGGCAGCGCGGCGCCGATGTTTGTACTGGCGGCGGTCGCCGGTCTTGCGATGAGCGGCATGTTCGCGATCGCGCTCGTCTTCGCGAACCGCTACGCGCCTGGCATGACGGAGCGCACGACGAGCCTGCTCATCGCGTGCGGCCTGTTCGGCGGCGCGGTACTGCCGAAGCTCGCCGGCTGGAGCCTGGACGCGCTGGGCGGCGACGTGACAAGGTGGCTGCTGGCCGGCTTCGCGCTGCTTCTGCTCGCGGTCGCGGCCGCCGCGTCGGCGGCGAGCCGGAAAGCGGCCCGTGCGGCGGCGCGGCTCGCGGCGTAGGCTGCACGCTCAGAGGGCTCGCCCTTCCGGCGGCGATGCCCGATCCGGTATAATGCCTGTATACCCCTATCGGAAAGAAGGCGTTGTTCCTTGAATCATATCGTATCGCTTAAGTGGCTGCTGGCCCGTCTCTACGAATCGGACCTCGTCATCGTCGACTGCCGCTTCCAGATGGGCAAGGGCCAGGAGAATGCGGGCCGCGAGGCTTATGAAGCATCCCATATCCCGGGTGCCGTCTATCTCGATCTTGAAAAGGATCTGTCCGCTCCGGTCGAGCCCGACGGTCACGGCGGACGCCACCCGCTGCCGGACGCCGCGCAGCTCACCGGCACGTTTAGCCGCGCGGGCATCGGCAATGCGTCGCGCGTCGTCGCCTACGACGATCAAGGAGGCGCCATGGCTTCGCGGCTGTGGTGGCTATTGAAGTATCTGGGACACGACCAGGTCTTCGTGCTGGATCAAGGCTTCACGGCCTGGCGCGAGGCCGGCTATCCGGTGAACGCGGAGCAGCAGGTGCGTATCCCTGCGCCGTATCTGGCCGAGGTGCAGCACAGCATGCTTGCCGAGGTCGATGACGTGCGCGAGCTGCTCGGCACGGACCAGGCGACGCTCATCGACTCGCGGGAGCCGGCGCGCTATCGCGGCGAAGTCGAGCCGCTCGACAAGGCGGCCGGGCATATCCCGGGCGCGATCAACCGCTTCTGGAAGGACGCGCTGAACGAGCAAGGCAGCTGGCGCGACGAGACAGCGCAGGCCGCGCGCTTTGAGGGACTGGCCAAGGACGCGCCGCTTATCGTGTACTGCGGCTCGGGCGTCACCGCTACGCCGAACGTGCTGGCGCTGCAGGAGGCGGGCTACACGAACGTGAGATTGTATGCAGGGAGTTGGAGCGATTGGATTTCCTTTAAAGATAATCCAATAGCCGTCGGGGATGAAGAAAACTGACGCAAGACATAATAGTATGTAGACTTCGAATACATCGCCATGTGGACCTAAAGCCCAGGCGGTGTATTTTTTATTGTCCGAAGTCAAAGTCAACAAGCGGCTTATGAAAATACTTACAACATATTTCTCTTATCCCTTTGTTAGTTATAAGAGTGTAGAAACTCCTCGAATCCGAGGACTCCGGCCCTGAGTATCATGTAAGTCAAATCAACATGGAGTCAACAAGACCTGTAGAACCGTAGATGTTCCTTGATTGCGCGAGTCGTTGAACTAAAGGCAGGATAATGCCATGTCTCACAGGAATATCATCAAAAACGAAATTATTTTCTTGAGCGATTATAGATATCCGCTTGCATTGGCATCGAATATATAGGCGGAAAGGGGTGCTTGTTTGCGAACAACCGACGAACTTCGGGGGCGAGTCGAAATGGCTTCGCACAAGAGTGCGTATACTCGGAAGACTGATCCGCCGCTCCATCCGGAGGATGCAGGATCGGACGGAGATACGCATTCGCTAAGCGACGAAGAACTGACCAAACAAGCTAAATCAGGCGATTCTGCCGCTTTCGGAGAGTTGATCCGAAGACACCGCACCAAAGCCTACCGCTTGGCGAGATCGATTGCTCAAGATGAGTTCCTGGCCGAGGATATCGTGCAGGAGGCGCTGGTAAGAGCCTTTCTGCATGTGGCATCTCTGGCCGATCCGCAGCGGTTCTTACCATGGCTCCATCGAATCGTGCGCAATCAGGCTTTGATGAAGGTAAGGCGAGGCGGTATCTATGCCAAAGAGTTGCCTCTTACAAGTTGGGAGGGGCACATTCACGCCTCTGTCTCGTCTTCCGGCGAGGATGAATGGCGGGACATCGAGCGAATTTTGTATCGAATAAGTCAATCGGCGGCTAGGCGGGACAATGACAACGATCCGTCCGAATATTGGTCGAGAAAAGAAACGATTGAGAGCATCCGCGGCTTGCTGCTGTGTTTAGGCCCGAAAGAGAGGGAGATCTTCGACGCCTTCTTCTTTCGGCAGTTGAATCCAAACGAAATAGCGGCACTGTTCCATACTTCGACGGCCAACGTATATAATCATCTCGCTAACGCCAAACGCAAAGTCAAGCAAGAGCGATTGCGCGTTCACATCAGCCTATACGTTGGTAATCGCAGACACAACGGGCTCCCCCGGGCTCGCACGCTTGCTCCTCCGCCATATTGAATGAGGGAGTGTTTCTTCTGACTGCTGACGAAAAAAAGTATTATACGGGAACCTGGACTACGGCTGCGCAAGCGATGGCCAATATGATTCATTACACAGATAAGAAGTTGGATTTAGTCGATATTATGGGGTATTCCGGTCTTGCGTTCATGATCAATATACATGAGGAGACGGTGGATATCACCGGCCCCACTGCGTCGTTCGACTGGGGAAGTACGTTCGCCAGAGGAATGAATAATTTGGGCTTTAAGTGCAAATACGTCGGGACGATCACTTCTCCTCCCGTTGCCCCAACGCTTGAAGAAATTGAAGCAGGTTTGGCGTTAGCCCAAAAAAGCATTGATCGCGGTATTCCGGTTATGGCATGGGACTTGTTCGTCCCCGAATTCGGCGTCATCTACGGATACGACGACGATGCCCAGACGCTGCGCTGCAAGGACGTCGTGAAGGATGACGACTTGCCTTATACCAAACTGGGGCATGGGCAGATTGGAGAATTGTTCGTATTCGGCATCGAGAGCAGTTTTGAAGCGAATAAGAACGATTCGTTGCGCGATGCGCTCGAGATGATCATTGATCATGCTCGAGTTCCTATTACCCGCTTGGACGGTAAACCGTTCCGCAATGGAATTGCCGGATATCATGCTTGGAGGAAGGCTTTTGAAGCTCAAACGGTCGAAGACCTTGGAAACTCGTATAATTCAGGAGTTGTCAGCGATGCTAGAGAATATGCCGCAGAGTTCCTGAGAAGAGTTTCGGCTGATTGGAAAGAAGTGCCGGTTTTCGGAAGCGAACTTTCCGAGCTATCGCTTGCCGCCTCGGAACATTACCAAAAAGCTGCTGATGCACTTGTGAAAATGCGAGAAATGTTCCCGATGTGGCAGGGTGGAGAACCCAATAAACCGGAGCATGCGGAGATCGCGATCTCTCTGCTTGAGACTGCGCAAGTTGAAGAGGAGCAAGGGGTTCAAAAGTTGGAGCAAATGTTGGCTATTATGGAGGTGTCATCTGGGCAAATGATAAAGAAGCGATAACACGATTGCCGTAGGCGTTGAGGAAAAGCCAAGCTAAGCATATCAGTATTTATACGGCAACAAGCCGCCATGTAGCCCGAGGGCCTTGGCGGCTTATTGTACGTGCATTAATGTTCCTTCGCCACTCGCTTGATCAGATCGATGACATTCGCAAGCGCGTCCGTGTGTGGTGCTCCTGCCTCCATTTGCTTGATGTATGTTTGCCGATTGTCGTACAGCCGGTCGATCCGGGATACCAGCTCTTTCGCCGTCAAATTCTCTTCCGGAAGCACGTCGCTGTAGCCGGCTTTGCGGAACGATTCTGCGTTCAGAATTTGGTCGCCTCGGCTCTGCGCCTTCGTGAGGGGGATGAGCAGCATGGGCTTGCGGAGATGCAAAAATTCGAAAATCGAGTTTGCTCCCGCCCGAGAAACGACGAGGTCGGTCATCGTCAAAACGTCCGGCAGCTCGTCTTGAATGTACTCTACCTGCATGTAACCCGGAGCTCTCACGGTGTCGTCAGTTTGACTTTTGCCGCAAAGGTGCAAAACCTGATAACGTTCCAATAAGCTCGGTAACGCCTCTCTTACCGCAAGGTTTATTTTACGAGAGCCCAGACTTCCCCCCATAACGAGAAGCACCGGCTTATCGTTCGTGAAACCGGTCCATGCCCTTCCGTGCGCCAAGCTACCCCGATTAAGCGCCTCGCGGATGATGGGACCGACGTAGTGAGCTTTGCCCGCGGGCAGATGCCGGTCCGTATCGGAGAACGTCGTACACACCTTCGTCGCGAATGGAATCGCAATCCGGTTTGCCAGTCCCGGCGTTATATCCGATTCGTGAATAATTACAGGCACTCGGTTCAACTTCGCACCTAAAACGACAGGTACGGAGACGAATCCGCCTTTGGAGAAAATCACGTCAGGCTTGCTGCGCTTGATCGTGCGAGATGCCTGAAAAACACCCTTTACGACCCTGAACGGGTCTTTAACGTTGTTCCAGTCCAGATATCTTCGCAGTTTACCCGTTGCAATGCCGAAATATTTAACGCCCGGCACGTTCGCAACCAGTTGCTTCTCAATTCCCGTATGCGAACCGATGTATTCGACTGTCCAACCCTCAGCCTGAAACCTCGGAATTAAAGCGAGGTTTACCGAGACGTGGCCAGCAGAGCCGCCGCCCGTGAACATGATTTTTTTGGCCATATTTCACCCGCATGTTAGTTGTCATTATCAGCTATTATTAACCTTCACCATTATATGATGAATTGTCTAATCGATAGCTATCTTATTTTGGCGCAATTCTCCTGCAGGCCGTCTGGTTTCTGTTCGTTCATTCGGCGGGTAATAGAGCCAAAAGGAGGAGCTGCCATGCCGCATGCGAAGTTTTTTCGAATCATTATCAGCGTTATTTTCGTGCTGCTGGCGATCTTTCTTCTCTTCCTTGATCGCTTCATGTTCGCGCCGATCGTTCGGATGTTCGAGATTTTGATCCTGCCGATTACGCTGTCCGGCTTTTTTTATTACCTTCTCCGCCCGATCGTCGGTTTTCTACATAACCGGGGGATGAAGCGTTGGCTTGCCGTCACGCTGCTTTATCTGGTGTTTGCAGGTTTAATCGCCTTGTTTGTCTGGCTGGTGTGGCCGACGCTGCGCGATCAGATGAACACTTTTATCAACAACGCGCCCGAAGTCGTGGAGGACCTGAGCGATCAGGTTCAGGATCAGACCGAAGACGGGAGCGTGGTCTCCTCCGTCCTGCCGGAGTCGGTCGATATAGAAACTAAAATTTCGGAATACGCCCAAAAGGCGGCCGCTTGGGCCTCTACGTACCTGACGAACATCATTTCCGTCGTTTCCCGTGCCGTCTTGCTGATCGGGGTCGTGCCGGTCATTCTCTTCTTTATGCTCAAGGACGGGCGCAAGCTCGAGGATTCCCTTTTGTATCTGGTGCCGCGCAAATACAAGGCCGAAGGGCATGCAGCCCTGTCGGAGATTGACGAAGCACTCGGTTCGTTTATCGTAAGCCGGGTCGTGCTGAACATCATTCTCGGCGGTCTCATGTACGTCGGCTTCCTGATTATCGGGCTTCCGTATGCGCTGATGCTTGTGCTAGTAGCCGTCGTGCTGAACTTTATTCCGTACATCGGCGCCATTCTATCGGCTGTTCCGGTGCTCGTTGTCGCTTTTATGCAATCTCCCATGATGGCGCTCTGGTCGCTGATCATTATTCTGGTTGCGCAGCAGATTCAGGACCATATTCTGACGCCGATCATTTTCGGGCGGACGATGGCGATTCATCCCGTGACCATCATCGTGCTCCTGCTGCTTGGCGGCGATCTCGCCGGCGTGCTGGGCATGCTGCTGAGTATCCCGTTCTATATTGTCGTTAAAATTTTGTTTACGCACATTTACAAACTGTTCTTCCAGGAGAAGGTGGAAGAGATTGTGGAATAGCGGCGATCTAAGAAGCAGGAATATTCGCCTGAACGCCAAAAAGCCCTCCGCCTGAACGGCAGAGGGCCGAGTTCGAGATGGGGCGCGTTCGCTGCGGTTACAGCTTCGCCTTGATGTCCTTCAAGTACTTGATGACGACGGCGACAGCCCCTATATAATAAGCCGTTTTGACGATCCAACCCGTCTCGTCCATCGAAGCGATACCCGCCAGAATGAAGAGCGGCAGCACATAGACGACGATCTCCCTCAAGTAGACGAGAACCGCTTCATTCGCGTTAACAAGCTTGTTGCCTTGGAGCGACTGGAAGAGTCCGACCAGGAAGTCGACCGCCATCGAGCCAAGAACAACCCACAGGGCGACCTCCATCCAATGCGTCAGTGAACCAACCATCCCGAATCATCCTTCCTGCATAGAGTAAGATTCCATTAGCAGGATATTCCGGAGGGGACAGGCGTGTGCGGGCACGGTTGAAAAGCAGGCTTTTGAGATCGTTCGGGGCGGTCCCTTACTGACCTTTAATCCCGATCATCCTTTTAAGCCGGAAAGCCATCCGGATTCCACACCGCCAAATTGCCTATCAAGATATTTCCGAAGGCGTACAGCTCTAGAATTGAATAAAAATCGAATTTTGTCGAATTCTATGAAAATTGAATTGACAAATCCCCAGTGATCTTCTAGGATATAAACAAGTCTAATTAAATGCACTTATTTTCGGGGGAGAGAGACAGTTGAAAAAAACATTATCGCTCGTTCTCATGTTCGTCCTGATCGCAGGCGTGCTGGCGGCATGCGGATCGAATAAGAACAACAGCAACAATGCTGGCAGCAGTGCCAGCAGCAGTGCGCCGGCCAGCGGGAGCGCGTCCGCGCCGGCTGCATCGAACGGCAAGCCGAAGAAGATCGCGCTCATCACGCCCGAGCCGATCGGCGTCAATGCGTTTTTCGTGCTGATGGACGAAGGTTTGCATAAAGCCGGCAAAGACTTCGGCGTAGAAGTGAAGACGCTCGAGTCTACGGACCCGGCTTCGATCGAGCAAAACATCCGTACGGCGGCGGCCGGCGACTACGACCTGATCATCACCGCGACGTATCAAGTCGAAGACGCCCTGAAGAAGATCGCGCCGGAATACCCGGACAAGGCGTTCGCCGTCATCGATACGGTCGTCGATCTGCCTAACGTTCGCTCCATTGCGTTCCGCGAATACGAAGCGTCGTACCTGCTCGGCGCCGCTGCAGCTCTCGTATCCAAGTCCGGCACGGTCGGCAACGTCGTCGCCATGGACATCCCGCTCCTCTCCAAGTACACGAGCGGATTCGAGCAAGGCGCCAAGTCGATCAACCCGAACATCAAGATCCTGGTCGGCTACGTAGGCGGCTATACCGACCCTGCGAAAGCGAAGGAACTGGCCCTGCAGCAAAATGGCCAAGGCGCGGACTTCATCGCCGGCATGTCGGCTGCAGGCGACCTCGGCGTCTTCGAAGCCGCAGGCGAAAAGGGCTTTTACACGTCCGGTCAAGATACGGACAACACCGACGGCAAGCAAGTCATCCTGGCGCAGCTCAAAGGCACGGACGCCGTCGCCTACGAGACGGTCAAGGACTTCGTCGAAGGCAACTTCTCGTACGGCGTTCGCGACTACGGCCTGAAGGAAGGCGGCGTCGGCCTGACGAACGTCACCAAGGAAGGCAAGTTCCCGGTTAGCGACGCCATCGGCCAAGAAAACATTGACAAGCTCAAGAAGATTTCCGATGATATTATTGCAGGCACGACCGTCGTCAAAAATCCGTTGCAACCATAATCGTCGCGTTAACCTATAATTATCCATAACCGGCTGCCTCGAGCAGCCGGTTTCCTATGCTTATAAGGACCGCAGACAGGAGGGCTCGCATGCTGCTCGAGATGGAGCGAATCACGAAGAGCTACGGCAGCGTCATCGCGAACAAGGGAATCGACTTTAACTTGAAGGCCGGAGAAGTGCATGCCGTCGTCGGGGAGAACGGCGCGGGCAAAACGACGCTCATGCGCATTTTGTACGGCATGGAGCAGGCGTCTTCCGGTACGATCAAGCTGAACGGGCGCGACATGCGCTTCGCCGATCCGAAGGACGCGATCGGCGTCGGCATCGGCATGGTGCACCAGCACTTCATGCTGTTCCCGGACTTCACGGTGGCGGAAAACATCGTGATCGGCCGCGAGCCCGGCGCCGTCCGGTTCGATCGAAAAACCGCGGTTGCGCAGGTAGAGGCGCTTACCGATACGTACGGCATCCGCGTCGACCCGCGGGCCAAGGTCGGCGACTGCCCGCTCGGCGTGCAGCAGCGCGTGGAGATCCTGAAGGTTCTTCATCAAGGCGCGGAAATTATCATTCTCGACGAGCCGACCGGCGTGCTGACCCCGCTGGAGGTCGGCGAGCTGCTCGAAGCGATCAAAAAGCTGGCGGGCATGGGAAAAAGCTTTATTCTGATCACGCACAAGCTGAACGAAGTGATGAGCGTCGCCGACCGGATCACGGTGCTGCGCGACGGCGAAGTGACGGGCACGCTGAACGCTTCCGATACGAACGTGGAGGAGCTGTCTAGGCTGATGGTGGGCCGCGAGCTTGCCCCTTCGACGAAGAAGCCCGCGAACCCGAAAGCGAACGTGCTGGAGCTCAGAGACGTCTCCCTCGCCGGAAACGGGCCCAAACCGGCGCTCAGCGGGATTAACCTGACCGTGCGCGAAGGCGAGATCGTCGGCGTCGCAGGCATTTCCGGCAACGGTCAATCCGAGCTGATCCAGTCGATCGCGGGCATCATGAAGCCGGACGCGGGAACGATCTCGCTGCTCGGCAAGGACGTGACGGGCAGCAGCGCGCGGGCGCTGCGGGATGCCGGGCTGGCGCATATTCCCGAGGACCGGTATATCTGGGGCGCCAACAAAGCCGCGACCGTCGCCGAGACGGGCATCATGGGCCACCAGAATCGGCTGGGGCGTTATGGCATGCTGCGCGGCAAAGCGATGAAGACGCTCGTATCCGACTGGGTCAAGCGCTTTTCGATCAAAGCCGGTTCGCTCGACAACAAGACGCAAAACTTGTCCGGCGGCAACCTGCAGAAGCTGATCGTCGCCCGCGAGCTCGCGCAGAATACGCCCTTTCTGATCGCGGCGGAGCCGACGCGCGGCGTGGACATCGGCGCGATGGAGACGATTCACGAGGAGCTGCTGCAGAGACGCGCCGAGGGCGGGGCGATCCTGCTCGTCTCGTCGGAGCTGTCGGAGATCCTGAAGCTGTCGGACCGGATCGTCGTCATGTACGAAGGAAGCATCGCGGGAGAGCTGCGCGTCGACGAGGCGAGCGAGGACAAGCTCAGCTTGCTGATGGCGGGAGGAGGGATGAGGCATGCATAAAATCGGAGCGTGGCTGCTGTCGCTTCGCGGGCCGTTGATCGCGATCGTGATCGGTTTGCTGGCGGGCTCGATCGCCATTCTCGTCGCCGGCGGCTCGATCGCGGAGACGTATACGGAGATGTGGAAGGGCGCATTCGGCAGCTTTTACTTTTTCACGAGCACGCTATCCCGCGCGACGCCGCTCATCCTCGTCGCCATGGGAGCCGCGGTCGCTTTCCGCTCGGGCTTTTTCAACCTCGGCGCGGAGGGGCAGATGGCGTTCGGCGGCTTGAGCGCGGCGCTCATCGGCCTGCACGTGCCGGGGCCCGGCTGGTTCGTCTGCATCGTCGCGATGCTTGGCGGCATCGTCGCGGGCGGGCTTTGGTCGGCGATGGCCGGGTACTTCGACGTTCGCTTCCGCGTGAATCTGCTCATCACGACGATGCTGCTCAATTACATCGCGTCGTTGTTCGCTGGCTATCTGGTTACCTATCCGTTCAAAGACAAGACGGGAGCGGGCGCGATGGCCCAGACGCAAATGCTCGATCACGCGGTCTGGCTGCCGAAGCTGTTCAAAGGCATGACGGTGCACGCCGGGTTCGTCATCGCGATCGCGGCCGTCGTCATCCTGTACGTCTACTTGGCCAGATCGGTCAAAGGATACGAGGCGCGCATGCTGGGCGGCAACCCGCTGTTCGCCGTCTACGGCGGGGTTCGACGGACGTCGCTCATGCTGACGACGATGTTCGCGAGCGGCGGACTCGCCGGCCTTGCGGGCGCGGCCGAAGTGCTCGGCTCGCAATATCGCTATATCGACGGCTCGTTCGCTTCGGCGGACTACGCCTGGACGGGCATTATGGCGGCGCTGCTCGCGAACGGGAATCCGATCGGCTCGGCCGTCGGCGCCTTTTTCCTCGCGGCGCTTCAGACGGGCGGCATGGGCGTAGAGCTCAATACCGACGTGCCGCTCGAGATCGGCTCGGTCATTCAAGCCGTGCTCATCTTGTTCATTACCGTCAAATTCAGCTGGCGCTTTATGCGGCGCAAAAAAGGAGCGATCGTCGATGGATCAGCTGTTTGACCTGGCCCTGTTCAATTCGGCGCTTCGCATCCTGACGCCGATCCTGCTCGCGGCGCTCGGCGGCGCGCTGTGCGCGCGCGTCGGCCTGTTCAACGTCGGCCTCGAAGGGCTGATGCTGATCGGCGCGTTCACCGCCATCGTCGGCAACCATTACTTTGAGAATACGTTTCTGGCCATCCTGTTCGCGATCGTGTGCGTATGCGCGTTCTCGCTGCTCTTCGCGTTTCTCAGCATTCATCTGCAGGCGAACGTGATCGTCGTCGGCATCGCGATGAACTTCCTGGCGCTCGGATTGACGACGTTCAGCTTGCGGACGATCTTCCATGTAAAGGGCGCATACTACGATAAGGAAATGGTCGGCCTGCCGAAATGGAACATTCCGCTCATCAAGGACATTCCAGTCGTGGGCGACATTTTCTCCGGGCACTCTCCGCTGGTCTACTTGTCGATCGTGCTGGCGGGATTGCTGTGGTACTACTTCTATCGCACGGTAAACGGGTTCCGGTTCCTGGCCGCGGGCAGCAACCCGCTCGCCGCGAGGACGATCGGCATCCACGTTCGCCGTTACCAATACGGCGCGATGATCGCCTGCGGCGTGCTGTGCGCGCTCGCCGGCGCGCAGCTGTCGCTCGGGCAGGTGACGATGTTCACCGAAGGGATGACGTCGGGCCGCGGCTTCATCGCGCTCGTCGCGACGATGCTCGGCCAATCGGGGCCGCTCGGCGTCCTCGGCGCCAGCGCGCTGTTCGGCTTCATGGACGCGTTCAGCATCCGGCTGCAGGGCGTGTCGTGGCCGTCTCATTTTACGCAAATGGTTCCTTACGTCGTTACGATTATCGCGATGTTCTTTTTCCGGGACAAAGGGTTCATCAAAGACGCGCAAAACGCCGGCTCCAGCACCAGATAAAGCCGCGGACGCTAGAGGAGGTTGCAAACGAAGATGCACAACAAAGCGGACCGTCTCAAAAAAGCAAAAGTGCCTGCCGCGGCGGCCAAGGTCGATCCATCGCTTGGCCATCGGGTGCCCCCGGGGCAGACCGTCACGGAGAAGTTTCCGATCCTGCACGAAGGCGACGTGCCTGTCTACGATATGAACGAGTGGCGGCTGACGGTGTGCGGCGAGGTGGAGGCGGAGCGCGCCTTCACGTTCGATGAGATTATGCAGCTGCCCGCGACCAAGGTCGTGCGGGATATCCACTGCGTGACGCGTTGGTCGAAGCTCGACACCGAGTGGGAGGGCGTGCTGTTCAAGGACTTGCTGCCGCTGCTCGGCGTGAAGCCGGAAGCGAAGTACGTCATGTTCCACGCCGATCCGGACTACGAGACGAACGTGCCGCTCGAGGATCTGCTGAAGGACGACGTTATGCTCGCTTACCGCTTTGCGGGGGAGCCGCTCTCCGACAAACACGGCTGGCCGCTGCGCACGCTCGTTCCCCATCGCTACTTCTGGAAAAGCGCGAAGTGGATCCGCCGCATCGAGTTCATGCGCGAGGACCGGCCGGGCTTCTGGGAGCGCAACGGATTCCATAACGAAGCCGATCCGTTCGCGGAAGAGCGGTTTTCCGGCCAGGCGCTGCCGATTCCCGAAGACGAATGGACGAAGAAGGAGTTCGATTAACGATGTACTTGCCGATCTTGCAAATTAACTCCGAAGACATTCCCGAATATGCACTCGTCTGCGGCGACCCGCGCCGTGCCGAGGTCATCTCGCGTAAGCTGGAAGGCGCCCGCGAGCTGGCGTTCGCCCGCGAGTACCGTACGTTCGTCGGCGACTACCAGGGCGTTCGCCTCGCGGTCGTCAGCCATGGCGTCGGCTCCCCGGGCGCGGCCATCTGCTTCGAGGAGCTGATCCGCGCGGGCGTGAAGACGCTGATCCGCGTCGGCACCGCCGGCTCCTACTCGGAGCAGACGCCGGCCGGCAGCCTGATCGTCAGCACTGCGGCCGTTCGGGCCGACGGGCTGACCCGGTCGATCGTGCCGGACGGGTTCCCGGCCGTCGCCGACAGCCGCATCGTCGAGGCGCTTGACGCGTCGGCGCGGGAGCTTGGCGGCGGCGTCGGCCGAGGCATTACCGTGACGGTCGACGCCTTTTTCGAAGGCGCGTTGGACATTCCGCACAAGACGTACAAAAAGGCGGGCGCCATCGGCGTCGAGATGGAGATCGCCGCGCTGTACGTCGTCGCAAGCTTGCGCGGCGCGCGGGCGGGCGCCATCCTGGCGGTGGACGGCTACGCGGACGCCGATCTCGCGGCCGAGTACGACCCGCACACCGATGCCGTCGCGCAGGCGGTCGAGCGGGAGATCGAGGCGGCGCTCCGCGCCGTCGCGAAGCTCGCGGATCAAGACGCGAAGTCATCGGCATCATAGCATTGCAGGGCACTCCGGGCGGGACTCGGGGCGCTTTTTTTTATTTATTAGCATTTACACTTTCGGGGGTGACGGCAGGCTTGAACCGCTGTAAGCGAGGAAAGCAACGTTACAGGAACGACGAGGGCACCGAAGCGTGCCGTAAGCGAGGAAAGCACGGTTACAAAAGCGCGCCGCCGCTGTAAGCGAGAAAAGCAACGTTACAGGAGCCACGAGGACGCCGGAGCGTGCTGTAAGCGAGGAAAGCGCGGTTACAGAGCGCGCCGCCGCCCGTTTTTAAAAATCAGCATGATGGCTGTTGACAACACGAGCTACTACGTGTTACTTTATAGCAGTAGTCAGTAACACTGCATACCAGTCGTACAGAATAGTGAAGGGTGATAGCAATGGAAAACTTAACGGAGATGCTCAAAGGCGTGCTTGAGGGCTGTGTCCTTGAAATTATTAGCCGCAAAGAAACGTACGGCTACGAAATCACGCGGCAGCTGAACGCCCTCGGCTTCGCAGACGTTGTGGAGGGGACGGTGTATACCATCCTCATCCGGCTTGAAAAGAACAAGCTTGTGGAAATCACCAAGAAGCCCTCCGAGTTGGGGCCGCCGCGAAAGTTTTTCGCCATCAACGACGCCGGCCGCGCGGAGCTTCGGAAGTTCTGGGAGAAGTGGGAGTTCGTATCATCCAAAATGAACGAGTTAAAGGAGAAAACACAATGAACCTTTGGGAAAAAATCACCGGAAGCGACATGACGAAAGAAATGAAAGCATTTGATGCCCGAGCTAAAAAGCTGCCGGCCGATTATCAAGCGGCATGGGGAGAATTGAACGCCAATCTGTGGTCGTACTCGAGCTTCAGCGGTCGCAACCTGATGCCCATTCTCGACGGCGTGCTCGGCCTGCTCGAAGAATCGGCGGCGGACGGCCAACGCGTCCAAGAGGTGCTGGGCGACGACATTAAAGGCTTCTGCGCGGCGCTGGCCGGCGAAGAAGGCGCAAAGTCTTATCGCGACAAGTGGCGCGAGCAGCTCAACCAGAACGTAGCCAAAAAATTAGGCAAATAGGAGGAAAATAAAATGAACATTCGCGATATCATCGAGGGCAAAAAAGAGTGGAAAGCGCACGTGGCGCGCGTTAAGGCGCTCCCGCAGGATTACCAGATCGTTTACAAGGAGATTCAAAAATATCTCTTTAAGGTCGGCCCCGTCGAACTGACCGAGGGGACGGGGCTGCTGTCGGGAATCGTCGACCTCTTTGAAGAAGGCGCGGCGTCGGGCAAGGGCGTGCTCGAAGTGACGGGCAGCGACGTGGCGGCCTTCTCCGACGAGCTGATCAAGGATTCGAAAACGTACGCCGACATCGCTCAGGAATCCGCGAACCAGGCTGTCAACAAGGCCATGAAAAAAGTGACGGACAAGAAAAAATAAAGGAGGAGACCGGCATGGAAAAAGCGATCGAAGTGAAAGGCCTTAAAAAGGCATTCAAGGGCAAGGAAGTGCTGAAGGGCGTCGATCTGGAAGTGAAGCGGGGCGAGATCTTCGCCCTGCTCGGCTCCAACGGCGCGGGCAAGACGACAATGGTCCGAATCCTCGCCACGCTGCTCAAGCTGGACGGAGGCCATGCCGCCGTGAACGGCTTCGACGTCGCGTCCAAACCCGAGCAGGTGCGGCATGCGATCAGCCTGACCGGGCAGTTCGCGGCGGTGGACGAGGTGCTCACCGGGCGGGAGAACCTGATCATGATCGCCAAGCTGCGGCATCTCGCTCAGCCTCGCCAAGTGGCGGACGATTTGCTCAAGCGGTTCGGCCTGACGGACGCCGCCGACCGGAAGCCGTCCACGTATTCGGGCGGCATGCGCCGCCGGCTCGACATCGCCTTGAGCCTGGTCGGCAAGCCGAAGATCATTTTCCTCGACGAGCCGACCACGGGGCTTGATCCCGAGGCGCGCATCGAGGTGTGGAAGATCGTCAAGGAGCTTGCCGACGGCGGCACGACGGTATTCCTGACCACGCAGTATCTGGAGGAAGCGGAGCAGCTGGCCGACCGAATCGCCATTTTGCACGAGGGCCGGATCATTGCCGGCGGCACGCTGGCGGAGCTGAAAAAGCGGTTCCCGCAAGCGAAGGTCGAGTATGTGGAAAAACAGCCGACGCTGGAGGAAATCTTCCTCGCGATCATCGGCAAAAAGGAGGCCATCTAAATGGAAACGGCAAAAAGCCACTTTTTCAGCGATATGGGCGTCATGCTTGGACGTTCCATGCGCCATATTTTCCGCAGCGTGGACACGATCTTCACGGTCTGCGTCACGCCGATCGCGATGATGCTGCTGTTCGTGTACGTGTTCGGCGGCGCCATCGAGACCGGTACGGATAACTACGTGAACTACCTGTTGCCCGGCATCCTGCTGATGGCGATCGCCAGCGGGGTCGCCTATGTCGCCTACCGCCTGTTCTTGGATAAGCAACGGGGCATCATCGAGCGGTTCAACTCCATGCCGATCGCGCGTTCGACGATGCTGTGGGGACATGTGCTGACCTCGGTCGTCTCCAACGTCATTTCGATTGCCGTCATCATTCTCGTAGCGCTCGCGATGGGCTTTCGCTCCTCGGCAGGGATCCTGTCCTGGCTCGCCGTAGCAGGCATCCTCGTGCTGTTCACGCTGGCGCTCACTTGGATCGCGGCCATTGCCGGACTGTCCGCCAAGTCGGTGGAAGGCGCAAGCGCCTTTTCCTACCCGCTGATCTTCCTCCCGTTTATCAGCTCGGCGTTCGTGCCGACCGAGTCTATGCCGAGAGTCGTTCGCGCCTTCGCCGAGAACCAGCCGGTGACCTCCATCGTAGAAACCATCCGCGCGCTATTGTCGAATCAACCGGTAGGCCAAGATATTTGGGTTGCGCTGGCGTGGTGCTTAGGGATACTGATCGTCGCCTACGCATTCGCGGTGCGCGCCTACAATCGGAATGCCGCTTAATGTCGGCACTAAGGGAATAAGCATAACCAGGGAGCGGCTGCTGCGGGCGGGCCGTTCTCTTTTTTTTATTATTACTAAAGCATTTACTTTATAAATAAAATGATTTAATATGAACTCAACAACCCAATCGCCGAACGCCATGAAGGAGGGGGAAGGAACAAACTGCATGCCTAACGATATCTTTTCCGCATTGGCAGATCCGACGCGTCGCCGCATCTTGGAGATGCTTGCCGACCATGAAGAGCTCTCCGCATCCCAGATCCACGAACAATTCCAAGTCAGCCCGCAGGCCATCTCCCAACATTTAAAAAATTTACTTGAGTCGAAATTAATCCGGGTGGAAAAAAGGGCGCAGCAACGCATTTACCGGATCGACACGGATGCAATGGCCGAATTCGAAGACTGGTCCCGGAGCATGAGACGTCGATGGAGCCGGCGCTTGGATGCATTCGAGGCCGTCATCAAGGCAGAAATGGCGCAGGCCGCCAAAACCACAAATGATCCGGAGGAATCCTGATGAGCCAACATTCGAACAAGCAAGATCTCGTGATCACCCGCGTATTCGATATCCCGGTCGAATGGGTCTGGAAAGGCTGGACGGATCCGAAGCTTGTACCGCTCTGGTGGGGGCCGGCACACTATACCTCGCCGCGAAGCGAAATCGATCTGCGTGTTGGCGGCAAGTACATCTTTTGCATGCAGGCGCCGCCAGCGCAAGGGAGCCATATTTACTACAACACGGGCGTCTATACGAAAATCGTGCCTTATGAACGTCTTGAATTTACGCAGAGCCTGTCCGATGCGCATGGGAACGTGCTCGATCCCGCAGACGTAGGCATGCCCCCGGATTTTCCGCGCGAGGTTGAATTCGTCATTGCATTCAAAGCTTTGGGAGACGCTCGGACGGAGCTGACGATCACCGAACACGAATGGGCGCCAGGCCAAATGGCCAAATTCGCCGAGCTCGGCATGGAGCAGTCACTCGACAAGTTCGCAGCAAGTATCGGACAGCTTATAAAAACGGCAGATAGCTACGGAGATGATAAGCATGCAAAATAACAAAATCACCCCTTTCTTGTGGTTCAATGACAATGCAGAGGAAGCCATCGACTTTTACAGCTCGGTGTTCAAAAACGGAAAAACGCTGAGCATTACCCGTTATGGTGACGGAGCGCCGTTTCCGAAGGGAACATTGATGTCCGCCACCTTTGAACTGGAGGGGCAGCGGTTCATGGCGTTAAACGCAGGCCCGCACTTCAAGTTCAACGAGGCCGTGTCGTTTTTCGTTAACAGCGACTCGCAGGAGGAAGTCGACGATCTGTGGGAGAAGCTCACCGCCGACGGAGGGAAACCCGGCCGGTGCGGCTGGCTGAAGGACAAGTTCGGCTTGTCATGGCAGATCGTTCCGACGATCCTCGGCCAGCTGATGGGAGACAAGGATGGCCGAAAAGCAGGCAATGTGTCGCAAGCGCTGATGGGAATGGGTAAAATCGATATCCAGGCATTGCAGCAAGCTTACGAGAAATAATCGGCAGCCTATAAGTCGTAAATACATCGTCGCGGCCGTCCTGGCCCCGTCGATGTATTTTTTATTAGGTCAACAAAGGCAGTTACCAATTGGGAACTAAGGTACCCTTTCGTGACTTCCGCACGAAAAAGTACATACTATTTTCATCGGAATTAATGTGATAGGCTGATCAAAACAGAAGGGCAGGTGCAACATGTCACATTACCGTTTGGATGCAGGAAATCAGCGTATCGTGTGGGGCGTTCGGCTGGAGCCGGGGGAGTTCAAGACAAATAGCAAGAGTGAAGCAGAGGTGAAGCCCTCCGCCGAGCAAGGGTTGTGGGAATGGGACATTCCGGACGGGGTGTACACGGCTCGGGAAGTCGTGAAGGCGTTAGGGGTGCTGCTCGAAGCGATTCATGTTCAATTGGCCGAAGCTGCCAATCGCGAAGCGCTGCTGACGAATATCGAGAATAGCCTCGCCATCGCCGGACGGGAAACGACCCTTCCCCTGGGCGTTCTCCCCTTGCACGACCCTGCTAGGTCCGAGTTGTCCGCGCAGGCTGGTCGGATCGGCGAGGCGCTGTCGAAATGGGCACGCGAATTCGACGGCGAATCGCGCGGCTTGGGAGAGCTGGGCGCGGAAGTGCTGGGCCGCCTTATATTCAGGAGCCGGTGCGATCACCATCTCTGGACCCACGAAGTCACGGATATCCTTCAGGGACCTGCGGGCGGTCCGCCTGTCATGCAGCTCTTCAACGAGTACCTGCATCAGATCGTTCTCCTGCGGGACGCGCTTCTTCCTTTCGAAAATTGGGAAGAGGTGCCGATTGAGCTGAAAGCGCGGAATGCGCGAGGACTGCGCTATACCGAGCAAGCGCATTCCGAATTTCTCTCCCTATTCCTGGCGAGACCGCTTGACCACAAGTCGTTGGTTCACTATGCGAAGAGCTTGCTGGCACCGGAACTGTCCGCTGCCGGATACGGATTCCAGTATCGGCTGGGGACGATTTTGCCGGCAAGCTTGGGGTCCGAGTTGGCGCGCGCGCCCCGGTACCTCCTCCGGTGGTATCCGGTGAAGACGGCCGAGTCGGTCGATGGACGGGATTCGATCGCTTTTGAATACGAATATCCGGACTATTATGCGGCACCGCGATCGTTGCTCGGGCCTGGTTCGCCGGAGGGTCAAGAGGCCGATGAGCGGCTGAACGGAATTACAGAGGCGTATTTGCAGGCGGCCGTGCAGGCTAGCGGTCAGGCAGCGATCCAGTTCTGCTTAAGTACGGATGACGGCGCGTATGCCGTCGACCTGGGCCAAATCTTCAGGGGGCATCGCTTCCATTATCGTTCGAATCCTGCAAACGACCAGGCAGGCAGCCAGTCCTCGGACCAAGAGAGGCCCGTAATCGAGCGTCATGCTGCGGACCGTGTCCTCTCCCTCTCCGGGCTTGTGACGAATGAAGCGGGGGTACATGAGGTGGCGACGGAGGGAAATGAGCTCGTCATAAGGGCGCTGCTAGGGAAGCTCTATCCCGAAAATGTCGTCCTTCTTGAGCGTGGCGATTCGGAGGAACGCAAGGCGGCGCTAGGCGCAGGCAAACGATTCGGCGCGAAGTTTCTCCTCAACTGATCGCATCCTCAGGCCTGCTCCTCTTCCATGACCGGGGATTGCGCGGGAAAGCTGTCGATATAGTCCGCCCCGAAATCGCACAGCGCCTCTAGAATCGGCACCAGTCTCATGCCGCGATCGGTCAATTCGTACTCTACTTTAGGCGGGATCACGGGATACACGCTGCGAATGATAAGCCCGTCGCATTCCAGATCCCGAAGCTGCTCGGCAAGCATCTTGTGGGTGGCGCCGGGCATGAGCTTCAGCAGCTCGCCGAACCGGAACGTATGCTCCGACAAGTGGCTCAGGATGAGCACTTTCCATTTGCCGCTTACTAATTCCATCGCGACTTCGGAGGCACACCGGTATTTCTTATCCCTGAATTCGATCATAGGCACATCCCTACTTTCAATGCCTAGTAAATTAATGTACTTAGTAAGTATTTTAGCAAAGCGGCTCTATCGCTTCAATGATTATCTTCAGGCAATCGCACTTCCGAGGTGACGCTCATGGCCCAAGAACGGTTCGACCGCATTCTGGAGATTATCTCCATGTCTTTGATGCCCTTGTTGAAGGGGACGATCCTCTATACCATTCCGATCTCCCTGCTCTCCTTCGCGCTGGGGCTTCTGGCTGCACTATTCATCGCTCTTGCGGGCCTGTCGGCCAAATCGTATGTCCGGCTCCCCGCCAGGGTGTACGTGTGGATCATACGCTGTACCCCGATTCTCGTGCAGCTGTTTATTATTTTCTACGGCCTTCCCGGCATGGGCATTCTGCTCTCGCCGTTCGCCAGCATCGTGATCAGCCTCACGATCTCGGAAGCGGCCTATTCGTCGGAGATCATGCGAGCGGCCATCCTCTCGATCCCGGGAGGCCAGTGGAAGGCCGGATATGCGCTAGGCATGACGCGAAGCCAGAACCTGGTCCGAGTGATTTTGCCACAATCCGTCCGTATCTGCATTCCGAGCTTCGGGAACCAGTTCATTACGCTCATTAAGACGTCTTCGCTTGCCGCACTCGTGACGCTCCCCGATCTATTCGGTGCGGCCAAACTGATCGCTGCCTCCACTTTCGAGCCGATGCTGCTCTACCTCATCGCCGGCGCGTACTATCTCGTCCTCTGCTCCGTGCTCACGATCTGGCAGACCCGGCTGGAGAAAAGACTCGGGGGCTACCAAACCTAAGGGAGGAGGGAATGGCCGATGTTATTGTCCCTTCAAGGCTTAACGAAACATTTCGGCGATCTGCCGGTTCTCCACGCCATTGACCTTGAGGTGCAGCAAGGGACGACGACGGTCGTCATCGGCCCGTCAGGATCCGGCAAATCGACGCTGCTGAGCTGCATCAATTTATTGGAGATCCCGACTAGCGGCAGCATCCGTCTCGGCGAGCGCCAGCTCCGCTTTTCGCCGGCGGGGAAGCCGAACCCGAAAGCCATTCAGGCTTTTCGCAGGGAGACGGGAACGGTCTTTCAAGGCAACCACCTGTTTCCCCACTTGACCGCATTGGAAAACGTCATGGTCGGCCCTATTGCCGTCCGCCGGATAAACCGTGCCGACGCGCAGGCCAAAGCCATCGCCTTGCTGGAGCAAGTCGGGCTCGGCGCCTTCCGGGACCGCTACCCGTACCAGCTGTCGGGCGGACAGCAGCAGCGGGTCGGCATCGCCAGGGCGATGTCGATGGAGCCGCAAATTCTCCTGTTCGACGAACCGACCTCCGCGCTTGATCCCGAGCTCGTCGGAGAGGTGCTGGAGGTGATGCGATCCTTGATTCGCTCCGGCATTACGTTGATCGTCGTCACGCACGAACTGGAATTCGCCAGTCGCGCCGCCGACCGCGTTCTCTTCATGGACCAGGGAGCGATTCTGGAGAACGGCACGCCCGAGGCTGTCTTCGCCCATTCCCGCCATGAACGCGTTCGGCAATTCGTAAGCCGTCTTGCGCCTGGATTTGCTTCGCCTACGCCTTCCTATTCCATTTAACCGCGCCATTATCGGAGGAGAATGATCATGAGCAGAAAATTATTGTCGATCTTACTTTGTGCAGGCATCGTCCTGACCGCTTGCAGCTCCAACAAAAGCCAGACAGGCAGCTCGCTTGAGCAGTTGAAGAAAAAGGGGGAGATCGTGGTCGCGACCACCGGTACGTACCCTCCGTATTCGTTTCACGATGCCGACGGTTTGACCGGGTTCGACATTGATATCTCCAATGAAGTCGGCAAACGCATCGGTCTCCAAGTGAAATTCGCCGAGGTCGAGTTTGCGGGCATGTTCTCGGGTCTTGACGGCGGGCGGTTCGACACCATCCCGCAATTGTCCATCACCGAAGAACGAAAGAAGAAGTACGACTTCTCCGATCCCTATCAATTCTCCAACCTGACCCTGATCGTGCTCGAGGAGAATAAGGACATCAACGGCTTCAAGGATTTAAAGGGGAAGAAGACGAACGGCCTGGCGGAGTCCGTACAAGGCGCGCTGGCGTTGAAATACGGCGCCACGCTCGTACCGGAAAACGGCGACTCCGTCGAACTGCTGCGTTCGAAGCGGGTCGACGCCCTGATTTATAACAACTTATATTTTCTGGATTTGCGCAAAAAACGGCCCGATCTGAAAATCAAAGTGGTCGATCAGTCCAGCGAGATCGAAACCGCCGCATTCCTGTTCGGAAAAGGCAAAGAGGACACGGTGCAAGCCGTTAATCAGGCGCTGAAGGCTATGCATGAGGACGGTACGTACGCCAAAATCTCGACGAAATACTTCGGGAAAGATATCTCCGAAGGCGTAAAACTTTAAGACAAGCTAATCCACCTTCGACAATTCGAGGACGAACGCCCTCATCGCCGCGTTATCCGACGCTGCCATCCAGTCCTCGATGCGTGCCTGATCTCCGTTGAAGCCAACCCGCAGCGCTTCTTGCAGCTTCAAGAAGTAGGATTCATCGTTCGCGTCCCGGCTTTCTTCCGCCAATTCGTGCACGAGTTTGCTCCAATCCGGATTGGCTTTATCGTAATAGGAGCGTTCAGGATACTGACGCGCGAGCTCCTCGGCCTGATCCAAGTCGCCGGACAAATACAGGACGCACGCGATATAACTGCCGATAAATTGATTCGAGGGATCGTTCTTCTGGGCTTGCCGAAGCTGCGCCTCGCCCTCCTGAACTCTACCTTGCTTAAGCAACAGCGTACCATAGTAGGCCTGCGTGTAGCTTTCCACCTTTCCTTGCCGAGCGTCCTTGAGCATGCCGTAGTACTGGTCCACCAAAGGCCAGTTCCCCACACTTCCGTAATGGTCAATTAAGGAAGCCAAGACGTTTCCGCTATCGTCAACGCTTGCAAGCTTCTCCAGGTACGTCAATGAGCCCGCGTCGAACGGCTGCTTTTTGTCCGTGGCGTTAATCCCGAGAAGTTTAACGATCATCCGCAGACTGTGATGGTCCTGATCATTCCGCGCATAATCCGCTTTGTACGCGATCAACGCTTCGTCCATGCGGCCCTCCAGCAGCAGCCGATCCGCGTCGGTGAGCGTGCGCGCCTTCAGGTAGAAGAATGGGAGATGACCCATCGTCTTCTCGTTCAACCGGTATCCGTTGCTTCGCGTCAACAATTTTCCGCCGGCGTCGTAGGCCTCCACGCTCCAGGAAAACCGGCTGGACGAATCGGCGAATCCGAGCAGATTGGAGGGATCCGGCAACTCCTTGTCTCCGAACTTTTTGTAGGAATAGCCCGTTGCGACGCCGTAGAGCGTTTCGAGGGGCAATTCGATGGAATTGGGCTCGATATGGTCCTTGATTTGGAATCCTACCGAGCCATTTTCGACGGGGAAGGTTCCGTTCAGCTTGTAGTATGCGGCTCCCTCGAAGGGCTCCCATTCGAATCGGACCGTCTCGCCTGTAATGACCTGCTGGTCCACGGGCGCGCGCAGCTGGATTAACCTTTGCAAAGTAATGTCGCGGGTCAGCTGCTCGCCTCCCCGAACGTCGATCCACTCCTCGTTATTGTTCGCGGGTCGCGTCCAGCCATCGATTTGCTCGAAGTTCAGGCCGATGTAGATCACGTAGCTGCCGGGAGCGACGCCTTTAAACGTAAAGTTGCCCTCCGAGTCGGTCAGGGTCAGGTAGGGCTCGCTGTCGAGCAGGCTGTGGTAGATATCCCTGCTGCTTCGCAAGTACACGCCGACGCCCGGCATCAGGGTACCGTCGCTTTTTTTAATGGTTCCGGATACGCTTGAAGCCGTATCGTCGCGCTGTTCCACGATCCGGGCTTTGAGCTTCGCGATCTTGTCGGTCAGGTACGTATCCTGCCGGTTGGAGCGCTCGCTCAGTTCGTTCAACAGGCGATCGGCCGTCTCGGGTTCATTGGTATCCGCATAGATATTCGCGCGGGTAAACTTAAGCTCTCTTTTCTGATTATCGTAACTGCCGGATAGCCTTTGCTCCGTCCGATCTAAAGCGCGAGTCGCGTCTTCAGTCCTGCCGAGCATTAAATACTCGAACGCCAATTGCTTTGCCGCCCGATCCAAATAGCCATTGACCGGACCGCCTTCCACATAGGCTTCCAAGTATTTGATCTTCTCCTCGCCTGTCCAGCGCGGCGCATCCGGAAACAACGTTACCGTACCGGTTTGAAAAGTGCCGTCTCCCGCAATGACGTCAAAACTCGTCATGCTCATGTCCCGGCCATTCTCGATCATATAGCGACGGATCAGCGCCCATTTGTCGTCGCCGGACGAGGCATCGATCGCGCGAAGCAGTTCTTCCTTTCCGCCGACCGTCCCTTGCTCAAAGTGCTTTTTGGCCATCGAGACCTCAATCCTGGGCATCACGAAGAGCTGGAGTAAGATCAAAGCGGCGCACAAGATGCTGACTAGCGCGAAGAGATGCTTAACTTTGATCTTTAACTTCAACGCTTTTCACCGCCTTCTCGTAATCGTCTTTCCAGTACGTATTGCCTCCCGCCTCCACGAGCTGTCTGTCCGCGCGCGGCGTATCCCCCGCCAAGTCTCCCTGATCCGTGTGCTCTTCGAACTGCGCCGCGAACAAGATCACCAGCAGTACGGCGAAGCTGGCGCCAACCGGGATCAACGGCAGTTCAATCTCGTAATTCCACAATGCGCGCAGCTTGGCCGGCAAAGAACGAGGATGGGTGCGATTCAACACTTCCGCGCCTTTAAGAAAACGCAGCTCCTCAAGCTCCTCATCAAGCTTTGCTCTCATGGACGTTTGCGCCTGCTCCGGTTTCATTCCCATCCTCCTGTTCCTCCAGCATGTCTTTTAGCTTCGCCCGGCCCCTCGCCAGCCTGGCCTTCACCGTATTTTCGTTGCTGCTCGTTTGCTCCGCGATCTCGGCCACGCTGAATCCGTTGTAATAAAATAAAACGATCGTCTCGCGATATTTGTAATCAAGCTTCAGCAGCGCTTCGCTTAGCTTCTCGTTGCGCCACGCATCCATCAAGAGCGCCTCGGGGCCGGGTTCTTCTTCAATGATCATTTGCTCAACGTGGGGTAGAGGAAAGATTCGGCTCCAGCTCCAAGCGCGCATCTTCATCCGGCAGCGGTTCACCGCTATGCGCAGGAGCCAGCTTTTCAGCCGGTCGGGATCCTGGAGCTGGTCGATCTTCCGATAGGCCTGTATGAACGTGTCCATGACCGCTTCTTCCGCGGCTTGCTTATCTTTGACCAACAAGTAAGCCGTTCGCATCAATTCGTCCCCGTACCGCTCCATTAACGCCCTAAGCGCGGCTTCATCCTTTTCCCTCAAGCCTTGCACGATATCCAGAGAACTTCCTCCTCCCCCTATGTAGATGCGCCTCGCATGCATCCGGTTGCGCGGTTTGGATACTTCCGGAAAAAAGGCGCAGGATCGCCATTATTTATATTCTCGTTCTTGCCCGTTTCTTTTTATGGATTTTTAACGTTATTAGAGTGAAAATCAGGTTAAGGAGAGTGACGTTGGAGGAGTGGATGAGGTTGTTGGAAGGGATGCAGCAGCAATACGATTGGATCAGAGCCGTTCGAGAAAACCTGTTTGCGTTCCTGGAGGACCAGTCTCCTCGGCTATTACACGAAACGGTACCCGGTTTTGGGCGCGGGACGATCCTGCGGACCCATCTTCATGTCGTTGACAGTTATAACTTCTGGATGGGCGCTTTTGCGTTTAAGAAAATAAACGAGCATAGGGATATTCCCGTACACGAGATCGAACGCGCCGAAGTAAAGTACGTCCGTGAAAAATTCGCGGAAGTGGATGAACTCGTGCAACGGTTCTTATCCGAATATGGCGATCGCTGGTCCGAGCCGATCGAGCAGGACGAGAGCTGGCAAGGATACCCGAAAACGGCTACGCCATTGCTTCTGTTAACGCATACGGCGACGCATGAATTCCACCACAAGGGTCAAATCGTATCGATGGCAAGACAATTGGGCTGCCCCCCTCCGGCAGACGATCGTTTAGGCGGGCTTTTCACTTAATTTGAAAATCGACTGGCTCCGCTACATATCGGTAAACGCATCGCAGGCATCGCGAAGCGCTCATGCGGATGCCATCGTCCGGTTCCGGCCGGATCGCTTCGCTTCGTAGAGCGCCTCGTCCGCCCGCTGGAACGTCGCTTCGAAGTCCTCGCCGTGCTCGGGAAAGCTGGCGATGCCGATCGATACCGTAATGGGACGACCGGTCGGGCTGATGGTGTTCTCCACGCATCCGCGGATGCGTTCCGCCAACAATGACCCTCGTTCAAGCGTTTCTCCCGGCAGCACCGCCACGAACTCTTCGCCGCCGAACCGGCAGACAAGATCCGTCGCCCTGCATTCGGTCTTCAGGATGCGTGCCAGGTGTACGAGCGTGTCGTCGCCCGTCTGATGCCCGTAACCATCGTTAATTTTTTTGAAATGGTCGATATCGATCACCAGGAGCGAGTATCCGATACCGGTGACTCCGGCTTCGCGCGCCTTCAGCCACTCGTCCAGGCCCGTACGGTTCAACAGCCCGGTCAGATGGTCGGTGCGCGCCTGCACGCTGAATTCGTCGGCTTGTCTCTGCAGCCCATGCATCGCGGTTACCATCGCCCGGGCTAAATGATGCGCCTCATAGTTCCAGTGGCTCTCGAACGGAGGCCGGCCTAGCCGGTTGCCCGCCGCGATGCTGCGAGCTGCATCAGTCAGCTTCGCGAACGGTGCGGCCAGCAAGCGCGACGCCCCTAGGCTGAGCAGCAAAAACGCCGCAATGAGCGGCACGCTCCATTTTAACTGCGTCATCAGCAGCTCATGCTTCGCTTCGTTAACGATGGAGACCGGAGATTGGACGACCATTCCCCAGTCAAGATCGCCGACATGAAGGTAGCCTACGAAGCTCCGAATGCCATGGCCGTCGGCCAAGACGGCCGAGCGGGGCGCGAGCCCTTCCTTGCCGGCCGGCGCAGGCTCAGGCCCAGGCCCTGCGGCCGCCTCGGCGCGTGGTCCCGGCGCAGCGGGTGCAGGACGTTCCGGCCGCGGCCCATTTCGCTCAGGCGCTTGCTGAGCTCCATTCGCATGCCCCGCATTGAATGTGGCGAGCAGCGAGGCCGCAGGCACGATCTCACCTGCGCGGTCCTCTTGGGCATTCATCATCGGCTCGCCGGAGCCGTCGACCAGATACGCGTATGTGCCCGGATCGCTCTTGATCGTATGCGCGAATAAATCCGACAACACATTGCTGCGCTGCAGATCGAGCAGTCCTGCGATATAGACGGGCGACTGCCCGTTCCCTGCCTTTATCGGATGCGCTGCGAGCACGACTCGGTGCCCGCCGGGCGCGGAGAAGGGCGCCGACATCGAGGGCCCTGTCTCGCGCCCCGTAAACGTTAGCTTCGATGCGGCATCCACCCGGTCGCCGGCTTCGAAGCCCGATCCAGGCGTAGAAGCCAGCACTTCGCCTTCACCGCCGATCAGCAGGGCTCCGTTAAAAATGCCGCCGCCTAGCAGCAAGCCAAGGAGGCGCGAGCTTTCCGCTTCGACCGGCACGCGCTCGTCGTTCATGTACTGCGCGGTTCCGCCGAGCCCCTTGAACATCAGATTTTTGATCGTATTGGCGGAGATCGCGAGGTTGCGCGCCGCTTCGAAGTTTTTCTGCAAGGTCGTCTTCGTTAACGTCTCGTTCTGGCGATGTATCGATACCATCGTTAAAATCGCCGTCGATCCGATCAGCGTAAAAGCGAGCAGCCCCAGGAGCAAAATCTGTATTTTAAACTTTCCATGGCGCACGATAGGCTCCGATTGGCTTCTCATCCGGCACTTCCTTCTGTCGTTTCTCAATCGAACAAAACTGATATCAAGCCTGCGTTCCTTTTTATTATCGGATTTTACAAGACGACTTTAAGAGAGGAACCCGCGATAACGCCCCTTTAACACGAGTGTGATAAGATGGGGGGCGGAGGTGGTATTCTGGTGAAGTTTATACGCTTGAAAGGGAATCTCGAGCAGAGCAACCTCGACAATCGGCTTTCTTACGACCCGGATATTATCGAATTTTACCTGACCGAACGGGACCTGGGCGATCAAGAGCGCATCCGAGACCGAATCCGTCAGCTTCACGACCGAGGCGTCAAGCCGTTTTTGCATCATCCGCCGACGTACCGCGGAGAGTACCTGGACATCTTAAGCGACAATCCGGAAGTGCGGCGATTTTACCATGAATCCTGCGAAGCGCTCGCCCGCATCTGCGTGGAGGAACGGGCCAAGTGCGTCGTGCATGCCCACTACGTCCATACGGCCAGCTGCGGCGACGTCACGCGGGAGCGAACCGCGCTCCTGCGCGAAGAGATTCGCAAAGTGATGGCCTATTCGCGGGACGCGTTCGTCTGGGAGGATTCAACCGAGGGGTTGTTCTCCTACGGCTGCAATCCGTATCTCATCGAAGATTTGATCGAGCCGCTGGAGCTCCCGCTGACGGTCGACGTGAGCCATACGTTTATTTCCTATCGCGGGGACAACGAGCGGCTGCGGGACATCCTCGAACGCACCGCGCCTTACGCGCAATATTACCATCTCGTCGACAGCATGGGGCTTGTGCACGATTCGCTGCAGCTGGGCCGAGGGAAGATCGACTGGCGAATGGTGAAGCCGCTCGTGCTGGGCAAGGACTTTATTTTCGAGATTACGCTCAGCGGAGATCACTCTGACTGCACGCCGATGGTGGACAGCGCGCGTTATTTTGCGGATATCGTGGCTGAGGAACGTGTCGAGGTTAAATAGAAAAAGCATACATCGCCGAGCAACGTTTTTGCTCTGGCGATGTATTTTTTATGAATCAGAACTTGATCGGCACGCATAGCTCGCATTGATCGTTATGAATCATTTCGCCGGTGTACCTTTCCAGAACCGGCTTGTCGTCCAATTGGTATCCGTCGACTTGCAAAGCCGGGAATAGCTCCGCCCAGGCGCGTCGAACATCCTCCGAGGTATGCTTCACGGTGCAAACGGCATATTTTCCGCCCGGGAACTCAGCTTCGCAGACCGAATCATCGATCGGTTCATCCTGAGAAACGACGATGCAGGCATCGTATCTGCAGTTTTGCGGAAGCGTCGTTGCGGGGTTATCCTGCGGAATGCCAAGCAGAACGGCCGACTCATGAAGCCAATTTTTTCCCTTCGCCCACATCTTCAACTTTTCCATCGCTTGCGAGTTAGCCGGCCCGTATGGGCCTATTTGGCGTACGTACGCCAAACGATACTTGGGCAGCGTTTGAACGGTAAAATGCATTTTTCCTCTTCCCTTCTGTGTGATGTGTTCTGAATCAATCCATATATTAGATGATTATAAAATTATTTACCAATATTTATTTGAAGTTAATGTATGGAAAACATTCTCTGAACATGGAGGAAACGCTGAATTAATAGACTTGGAGGATGTGCGAATAGCAACTAGAGAAGGAGAATCGACTGCATGACGATGAAAATGAAGATGGGGAAATGGGTGAATGGGGTCGTGCTGGGCGCGATGGCGTTCGGATTGTTCCCGTATTCGCCGGCAGTTGCGGCAACGATTGATTACACGCAGGTGCCGAAGCTGTTGATTACGGAATTGGTGCCGGATACGAATAATGTCGGGGGCTCGGATGCTTACGAAGCGATCGAGATTTATAACAATACCAGTCAGCCGATCGATTACAGTCAATACACATTAAACTACAACGGTACCAACTGGGCGCTCAAGTCGCCGGGTGAGGCGATGATTCCCGCCCGTCAAGCAATCGTACTATGGGTTACGAACGCCGCCAATGGTAATGAAACGCAAGACAAGTTCAACGCGAACTATGGACTCACCGGCGGTTCCCAGCTTGTCGAGGGCACGAATCTATTCCGGACTGCGGAGGTAGGCGGGATGTCCAACACGGGCAGCCGCGCCTTGACGCTTAAAGCGCCGGACGGCTCTGTCGTCGTGAAGGCGGCATACAACGTGGGCACCTCGGCCGTCAACAAAGGCATCGTCTACAACTATCCGGTCGGCAGCACGGATATGGTGCTCTCCACGCTCGAGACGACGGCAGCTACGCCGGGAACGGTGCTCCCGACGCAGGTCCCCGACCGGCCGTACGACTATGTGGCGCCGCCCGCCGTGGATCTGAAGATTGACCATGCGCCGGTCGCATCCGTTCAGTTAGGGCTGGACCTGCCGATCTCCGCCGCGATTACGGAAAACAAGCACTCGGTGACGGCGGCCGTCTACTACCAGACGAATCTGGCGAAGAGCTATGCCTCATTGGCGATGAACGCTACGAAGGACGGCGTCTATGAAACGGCGATCCCGGGTCTATCCATGGCCGGCGCTTCATCGCTTCAGTACTATATCGAAGCGGCCGACGGTACGGACGGCTCGGTCGCGTCCGCCGTCTATCGTGTTAGCATCTTGAACGAGCCGCCGGAGATCGCGCATACGCCGGTGACACAGGTAGGCAAAGGCTCCGATCTCGTACTGACGGCGAATGTGACGAACGCGGAGAGCGCCGACGTCGACCCGATGACGGTCACGATTCATTACAAGACGACTTCTCAGGAGTTTTTCGCTTCCGTCGACATGAAGGCGAGCGGAAGCACCTATCAAGGCTCTATCCCCAAGAGCGCGCTGGTGGAGTCCGGTCTTCAGTACTACATCGAAGCCAAAGACGCTGCTAACACGGTGCCGACAGACACTTATGAAGCCGAAGTCGACTTCGTACCGGATCTGACCAAAGCGCCACCAATCTTGATTACCGAGGTGCTCCCCGACAGCAACAACGTCAAGTCTTCGGACGACGGGGAGTTTATCGAGCTTTACAACAATACGGACAAGCCGTTTGCATTCAAGGATTACAAGCTGTACTACCGCTACCCGGACTCGGCCACGGAAGACGTCATCTGGCCGTCCAGCAAGGAAGACATCGTCATTCAGCCCGGCAAGACGCTGGTCCTCTGGGTGATCAACAGCGGGAACTCGACGCAGACGGTCGCCGACTTTAATGCAGCCTTCGAGACCTCGCTCGTCGAGAACGTAGACATCATCAAGTTATACAGCGACGGCATGTCGAATTCGGCCAAGCGGGGCCTCGTCATCGGCACCAACAGGCACGAAGATATCGTGACCGCCTACTACGACGGCTCGGTGAAGGGCGAAGTCGCTGCGAACAAAGGCATTCAGTATTTGTATCCGTACGACGGCTCTTCGAACATGCTTAAGTACAGCGTCGGCTCCAAGACGGCGACGCCGGGTAAGCTTGAAGAGAAGCAGCTTCCGGCGCAGCCGGTCCACGTCGAGGATGACGACGTCAAGCCGACGATCGCCGATCGGACCGGCAAGACGGAGACGAGCCAGAAGGTCGATCTCGACCTGGTCGCGGACGTGGCGGACGACAGGCATCTGCTGTCCGTAGCCGTTTATTTCAAGTCGAATCTCGATACCGCCTATACAAAGAAATACCTGACCCAGGATTATAACGATATGATGTACCATCAATTGCTGACTTCGCCGGATCTGCTCGGCAGAAAGTACATCGAGTATTACTTCGAAGCGTCCGACGGTCCCAATACGGTGACCTCGACGGTTACGCGCGTGAACGTGAAAGAAGGACAGGAGCGCGCGCCGCTGCGTCTGAACATGGAGGATGGGGACTTCATCTCCGGCACGAATGCGCTAAAGGGAACGTCGGAGACCGCCGGCCCCGACACGCTGCAGCTGAAGGTCGACGGCCAGACGGTCGAAGGCGCGTACCACGCGCTTGAAGACGACGCCGTCTTCGCGTTCGATGCGAAAGACGTCAATTATTATTTCAAAAACGCCGTCACGATGGGCCAAGAAATTTTGTATACGTTCCTGGATCCGATCACGACCTATACGACGCTCTCCTACCCGATCGAGGCGACGCGTATGAAGGAAGGCTCGAACCTCATCGCGATCCGGGCAGGCACCAAGTCCGGTCCGTTCGACGACCGGCCCGAGGAGAACAAGGACGACTTCGTCATTCGCAACGTAAGGCTGGTCTTGCCGGACGGCACCGTGCTCTACGACCCTGCCTATGCCCTGCCGGAGAAGGACTTGAAGATGGGGGATTCGGCGGGCAAGTCGCCGGCGATCGAATTCAACTTCGCCCTCCCGGCCGAGCAGCTTCGCTCCAAGGCGTACGATTGGGATACGACGGCGCTGGCCGACGGCGAGCACACGGTCGAGGTTATCGGCGCGGACGATGCCAAGGCGACCGCGACGATCAAGGTCGACAATACGGCGCCTGTCATTGAACCGAGCGTGGCGGACGGCCAAACCTACCGCGGCGTATTCACGCTGAACGCCCCGATCACGGACGCGCTGGCCGGCGTTGCATCGACGGAGACGACGCTGGACGGCAGCGCGATCTCGCTGCCGCTTGAAACGTCATCCGGCCTGTTGGCCGCAGGCGAGCACGTCCTTGTCATCAAGGCGACGGACAAGGTCGGCAACGTAGCGGAGAAGACGATTCGCTTCAGCGTACCGAACGAGAATCCGGCGCAGCCGGAGCTGGTGTCGCCGCTGAACGGCAGCTCCCTGACGTCTTCGAGCGCCAAGCTCACGGTCAAAGTCACGGATCCGACGGACGATCCGATGCGGGTTTCTTTCTACAAGGGCTTCAAGTATGATGCAGGCAACAAGACCGGGTTTACCGGCTATCAGGGCGCAGCCGATGTCGAGCCGCCGAAGATGGTTAAGCCAGCCGGCGAGACGGCGATGACGGCGGACGAGTACGCCAAGATCGGCGCGGCGGACGGTCAGTACCTAACGAATGATTCGACGGACGCTTTCCCATACCACCGCTTCAACATCAAGCTGGACGAATCGGCGAAGGCGACGGACCGGGTCGACATCAACTGGCAGGGCAAGTCGCTGGAGGGCCGCAAGGTCAGCCTATACGCATGGCAGCCGGTCAAGCAGCAGTGGATTATGCTCGACACCAAGGTCGCGGGCACTGCCGACTTTGCGCTGAGCGCAACCGTGCAGGCGGGCGAGTACAATGACGGCGGCAACATCGCGGTCATGGTACAGGACGAGATCCCGTTGAAGCCGGAATCGTACGATTTCTCCTTTGTCTGGATGTCGGACACGCAATACTACTCGGCGAGCTATCCGTGGATATACGAAGGCAATACGCAGTGGATCGTCGATCATCAGCAGGACATGAACATTAAATACGTCATCCACACCGGCGATATCGTCGACAACGCCGAGCAGGCGTACCAGTGGGACAACGCGGAAAAAGCGATGAAGACGCTCGACGACGCCAAAATTCCTTACGGCGTGCTGGCAGGCAACCACGACGTCAGCCATCAGAGCGGCGACTACTCGCACTACTACGCGCACTACGGCGAAGACCGCTTCGCGGTTCAACCGACGTACGGCGGCTCCTACAAGAACAACCGGGGCCACTACGACCTGATCTCCGCCGGCGGCGTAGACTTCATCATCGTGTACATGGGATGGGGCGTCACGGACGAGGACATCGACTGGGTGAACCAGGTCGTGGCCGATCATCCGGACCGCAAGGCGATTCTGGCCTTCCACGAATACATGCTCGTGTCGAACAACCGGGCGCCGATCGCGGACAAAATTTTCGAACGCGTCGTCGTACCGAACAAGAACGTCATCATGACGCTGAGCGGGCACTATCACGATGCCGAGACGCTGATCGACAAGCTCGACGACGACGGCGACGGCGTGGCGGACCGCGAGGTGTACCAGATCCTCGCCGACTATCAAGGCGCCGAGGAGGGCGGCTTGGGCTATATCCGGTTGATGCAGTTCGATATGCAGAACAACCAGGTTCATATGAAGACTTACTCGCCTTACCGGAATGATTACAATTACTACGATGATCAGCCGGCCAAGGACGAGTACGACATGAACGTAGATCTAGGCGCGATGAACAAAGAAGTCGCCACCGACTACTTCGGCGTTAAGGTGTATAGCGATCAACTGATCGGCACGGTCGACAATGCGGCAAGCGGGAAAACGACTTCCGTCGTCTGGAACGGTCTTGCTTCCGACCGCTATTACCAGTGGTATGTGAAGGCCGAGGATGCGAACAGCGGCAGCGTGCTGTCCGATATTTGGGGCTTCGCGACGGGCACGGTCGATTCCGGAACGTCGAATCAAGGCACGACCAATTCGGGGGGGTCGACCGGCCAGAACGGCAGCGTGCTGACCGTCACTGCCGGTAAGGACGGCACGTTCGCGCTTGGCGGCGACGACTTGAAGGCGGCGATCGCGAAGGCATCGGGCGGCGTCGTTGAAATCAAGCTGGACACCGCTTCTGGCGACCGTAGCTCGTATACGTTGAAGCTGGACGGAGCGGGCATCAGGCAAGGGAAGCAGGAAGGCGTCACGCTGAAAATCTCGACGCCGCAGGGCACGATCGAAGTGCCGGCCGGGGCGATTCCGGCCAACGCATTGCAAGGTGCAGCTTCCGTCACGCTGAGCTTTGAGCTGAAGAGCGACCGCCAAGGACAAGGCGCGCTCCTGCAGACGATGGGCGCCGATTCAGCCTTCCAAGCGACGGGCCAGACGTTCGAGCTGAATCTGACGGCCACGACCGGCAACGACTCGACGGCGATCCATGTCTTCGAGCAGCCGATCACCGTGCGCAGAACGCTGACGGCCGATCAATTGGCCGGCGTCGATAAAGAGCTCGCAGGCGTCTACTACGTGAACGGCAACAAGCTCGAATATGTCGGCGGCGAGATCAAAGGCAATGAGCTGGTCTTCACGACCAAGCATTTCTCTTCCTTCGCGCTGCTCGAGTATCGCAAGCAATTCGCCGACATGAACGGCAACTGGGCAAACGACTACGTGCAGAAGCTGGCGGCCAAGCACATCGTGACCGGCGTCACCGACACGTCGTACGCGCCAAGCTTGTCTGTTACGCGCGCCGACTTCGCGACGATGATCGTCCGGGCGCTGGGCTACGACCAGCCGCAGGGCACTTCTAAGTTCACGGACGTTGCAGCTAACGCGTACTACGCCGGCTATGTCTCCAAGGCAGCCGAACTGGGCCTGATCCAGGGCGACGGAGCTCGCTTCCGTCCGCAGGACAAGATCAGCCGCGAAGAAGCGATCGTCATCCTCGTGCGCGCCTACGAGAGCGCGTCGAAGACAACCGTCACGCCGTCCGCGGGTACCCAGCCGTTCGCCGACCTGAACAAAGCCGCCTCGTGGTCGGCCGCGTCCATCGGCAAGGGCCAAGCCCTCGGCCTGATCGGCGGCAAGAGCGGGAATCTCTTCGATCCGAAGGGCCAGCTCACGCGCGCCGAGATTGCGAAGATGGTGTATCAATTGTTGAACACGAAGCTTGAGGCGTAAGGGCAGCTAGCTTCTTGCGCAGTCGAAAACCTCCGGTGCCGCGTCGATCGCGGCCCCGGAGGTTTTTATATACCCGCAAATTGGATTATTCAGGTAAAATGAACGGAGTGCATGAACGGATGGAGGTCTTACAAAAATGATCCATATTGTCGTCTCTGCCTTGATGAAATATCCTTTATATCGTATACCTGAATCGCAATTTTCGCCGGAGGAAGTAGACTGTTACGAAAAAATCTACTCGGACGCTCTTTTGAACGATAAGGAAGTCATATATACATGCCAATTTCCCAAGCATCGTTTTATCGAATACATATCCTTGTCGAAACCTGTGCTGCTGCACGGATCCAATCATAAGGAGATCGATGAATTCCAGCCCAGAAAACAGACCCTATATAGCGGAGAATACGTCGACGCCGTTTTTGCTACAAAGGATGCGATCTGGTCGCTATTCTACGCTGTATTTGACCGCGGCAAGTTAGTGCACCATTTTCGAAACGCTTGTCTCAGGGTGATGAGGGATAAGAACAAATACTACTTTTTCTCGCTAACCCGGGGCACACTTCAAAAAGATCCATGGACCACGGGAATGGTCTATTTTCTTCCCCAGGATTCGTTTAACAAAGCGAGCAACGCTATTGTTTCTTTTGATGAATGGATAAGTTTGAAGCCGATGAAGCCTATAACCAAGCTTGAAGTGGGTCCTCGAGATTTTATTTTTCTCGACAGGGTGTCATGTCATAAGGAAACAGAATCGATCTTCGTATCGTGGTTTCTCTACAAGCATAGAACCAAACGAAGGAACCTAATTCAAATTCAGTAGTTCTCCCCGCGATAATAACGCTCCAGCTTTTCCTCCAGACGAACGAGCTGCGCCTGTTTCTCCTCGATATCCTGCAGCAGCTTGAGCTTTTGCGCTTGAATCATATCGATCCGCTCCGGCAGGGTGGAGGTGCCTTCCTTCACCTTGTCGTAATACGTCTTGATGTCTTCCACGCTCATCCCCGTCTCGCGGAGACACTTGATGAAGAGCAGCCAGTTCCGATCATGCTCCGTGTAAAGACGGTTATTCTGCTCGCTGCGGGCGGCAGGCTCCAGCAGTCCCTTTCTCTCGTAAAAACGAATAGCTCCGATATTGATCCCGACGTCCTTCGCGACTTCTCCGATCGTTAGCATACGCATCCTCGCTTATATAAAATTCGTGGTTGACCTACACTAAGTGTAGCATAGTAACTTAACAATCATGAAAGGCAATCAACTTACGAAAGAGGGATTCGCATGAAAAAGACCGCATTCGTCACCGGCGCAAATAAAGGAATCGGATTCGAGATCGTGAAGCAGTTGGGCGAGGCAGGCTGGAAAGTTCTCCTTGGCGCGCGTAGCGCAGAGTTGGGCGAAACGGCTGTCGCCGAGCTGGCTGCCAAAGGGCTGGACGTCGAGTTTATAGCGATCGACATGAACGATTTGAAGTCCATCGAACAGGCCGCCGATACGATCAACGGGAACCATTCGGAGCTGAAGCTGCTGATCAACAACGCCGGCATGCCTGGCGCGTTCTCCCGCTCCTTTACCGATACCAAAGAGGAAGACCTGCGCAACGCCTTTGAAGTCAACTTCTTCGGCACCTTCCGCCTGAACCAACGCCTTTTCCCGCTCATCAAAGCGAACGAAGGCACCGTCGTCAACGTTTCGACCGACATGGCTTCCCTGGACCATATGCAAAATGCAGCGTTCACGTTAAACGCCTTCGACTACAACTCGTCCAAGACGGCCAACAACGCCATGACGCTGTCGATGGCTTATGAAGTCCGCGACAGCGGCGCACAGGTGTTTGCGGTGACGCCTGGATTCACGACAACCGATCTGAACGGCAATGCCGTCGGCGGGAAGTCGAAGGAAGCTGCCGCTGCGATTATTGTGGGCTATGCGACAGATGGGCAGCGCCATAATGGTGAGTTTTTGGATGAGAAGGGCGTATTTGCTTGGTGAGGATGATTAGACCCTAAGCGGCTTACGGATTAAGCCTCTCTTTTTGATTTATGCAAGGAGGAAAAAATGGTATACTAATCCAGTACAACTCGCCTAGCCGGGGTAGTCCGCCTCCAGATCGGAGGTGAGGCTATGACATTTTCTTTTCAGGAAGTAATGATGCTTGGTATGTTTATCCTGGCGTTGCTTACTTACCTGAATAAAAGAAAATGACCCGCCCTAGGTTGCTCGCCACGGGTTAACGGGTCATTTCTTCGGTCGATCGACTGGAGGCACCCCGCCGAAGCGGTTGTGCAGGAAGTCAGTGCTGGCGGCACTGGCTTCTTATTTTATCTTATACTTATTATACACGTATTATACTGTTATGCCACCTGGAATATCGTCATTCCCACATCACGTTGGATCCCTCCAAACATTTTCCTTTTATTTTATCATCTCTAGTTTTAAAGCTTCCAGCTTGCCAGATATGTGGCCGGCAGTGTGGCGACGAGGAGTTCAATCGATATCCAAGTCATGTGGCTTCATAATACATAGCCAACCTGCTCAAAGTTATTGCTTATCTTTCAGGAACCTTTCAGACTCATTTAAGCTCAAATTTAGGTTGGAGGTCCATGCATCGGATTTGCCATTCCGGCCTCGGTTATCCGGGGTGCGTTGACCGATCTGATGGCGGGAACGGCGGTGACGAGCCTCTAACGGGGCGTTAATGTAAGGTGCGCGGTACAGAAAAAATAAGGGGCGGGTCCGTTCACGATAAGTGAACGCCCGCCCTTGGTTTTTTAAAATACAGTGCGTGCCCGCTATCTCTTTATCTCTCCAAAGGCATAGTCCCGCCCACCGCTTAACGGTCGTTTTTTCGACAAAGCGAGATCCTTTTTTTGAAAGAATGGCTGCTTAATAACCACGCTGCCTGCGATATAATCATGCAAAGCTTTCTTCCTGCGATTAAACAAAACAACCAAATCCGATAATATCGTTACGACTCCTATGAGCTGGGCGATGACGTCAAATGGAGCGTTTATAGGTTTAAAGTTCGAGCTGCTGAATGCAAAAATCATGGTTACCGCATATAAAATATAAAATATACTTCTGAGTAGCGATTTATAAAACGAGAGTCTATTCCCTGAATGATCTACGACTTTGGCCTTCAAGATTAACTTTCCAGGGGTTCCTCCAAAGATTGAAATGGTCAGGACATAATATGCGGATGTAACGAGCCACATAAGGATATACGGTACAATAGAATTCATTTGAACGGATACATGAACTGCAGAACGGTATAAGAGACCAATCGGAATAAAGATGATTCCAAAATCGATTATTCTCATTAATACGCGTTTCCAGAAACCAAAGTAAATAAATTCGTTTTCCTGGGTTGTTTCCATCGGATGTTCCTCGCTAATTGGTTTTTCATCATTTTGAATCGTTTTTATTTTTTGTCCATTCAAGTAAATATCCAGGAATATCCAGTAAACAGACAATTGATTGGAACTAGGATCGAAGTCAAAATCCATCCAACCGTCTGCAACGAATTCATTGTTTTCATCATAAATACTGATTCCTGAATATCTATCTAAAGAGCCGTCTAAAAAATGTAACGACTTTCCTTCTATACAACTCTCGGACCAGTCAAAATACAATCTATGCTCAAACTTATGGTGAAGAAGCAATTCCCTCAACAACTGACGTTCTACTTCACTTCGGAGCTGGGTGCCCATTGTAATAGACAGACCAGGATCATCATAATTAGGTTTGATTGATTCCCACCTCTTTGAGACTAACACTATTCTACGAGGATCAGACCTCTCTCTTCCAAATCATCGTCACTGCTTATATAGTCTGCCGATAGCCATTCATAGTGAACCAATCCGATTTTTTCTGCTAGTTGATAGGCTGGTGAATGCTCGAAATCAAATTCATGGATATCAAAAATTTCTTCTAAGTCACTCGCTTCATGGCCTTGAGACGAGATCATTTCTTTAATCACATCTAAATTGAACCTATTTTTTTCGATATGGATCTCATCCGTCCAATCGCAGGTGTACTCAAAAACGACGCGATCCTTTTCAAACACTCTAAACTCCCATCCATGATCCTCTGCGTAAGTATAATGAACGAGCAGTCCGGGATTATGCTGAATGACGGACTCACTGATATCAAAAACCTGCCCTTTTATGAGGAAAGTAACCCATCCATTCATTTCGTTAAATACAAATCCCTGATGGCCAGAGTCCTTAATGAGCTTTATCGCTTGTTCCCTATCCTTAGCTTTTAAATGATAGCTTGCACTAAACTCACTCATCTGGAGCACCTCATCATATTATATATACTGGATTTCATGTAAAGCAGAAGGAAGCCCTTCATCTTGGTCATTGTGATCTGACTTCCAGCCAAAGGAGAGCGATAATATAGATTGAAGACGATAAATACGATTGCATTCGTAATCCAGCTAAATAAGAGAACAAAGATTTGACCTACTAATACGCCGAGATTTATTGAGTTCGTATGTAATTTATACATGATGGCTTCAAAAGATAAAGCTATGATGACTAAAACGAGGGTTTCTGCAAGTGCAAGGATCACCTTGAATTTAGATGCTACTTTTAAATTTCGCAAGAGATAGAAGAAATGGAAATAAAGATGATGATCGCTAAAACAATAAAAATTTGAATAAGTGTTTTATCTTAATAGCTCCTTTAGATGTTTAATAAGTTGGCTTAGGTCTTATTTACACACTTCTAAAAAGTATCAATATTTTACATATTCGTTGAGTGCGGAAACAATCCTGTCTGCAATGAATCTACGTGATAACTATTCTGCATCTTTTAAACTTGTCGCTGATTCCTTTTTTGCCATACTTTCATCGTTTCCGTGATCTGTTGATTGACTGCGCGGTCAACAACAAAACCCGCCCCAGCCCCACAGCCCGGGCGGGTTTTCCGCCCTCTACAAGCCCCGCCGATAAGCACTCGGCGCCACCCCATACCTTCTCTTGAACAACCGCGAAAAATGAAACTCATCATAGAAGCGCAACGATGCGGCAATCTCCTTGACTGTCGCGTTGGTGGTCTCCAGCGTTGCCTTTGCCGAGGCAAGCTTCAGCTCCTGCACGTACTGCGTGGGCGACATGCCGGTCCGCTCGCGGAAGCGCATATAGAAGGCCGTGCGCGACAAGCCGCTCAGCCGGACGTAGTCGTCCACCGGCACCGACGCACCGATCTGCTTGTGCATCCGGTACAGAATATCGTCGAGCTCCGGATGGCGGCTGCGGCCGTAGGCGGAGCGCTCCTGCGCGAACAGATGCAGCAGCTCCTGCGCGGTCAGATGCACGGCCATGCCGTAGCCCGCAGGCTGGAGGATCAGGCTGTCAATCAAGCGCTCGCACAACCGGACAGCGTCCGAGATGCGCCCGGTTGATACCGGCCGCCAGGCAACGAGTCCGAGCTGGGCGGCCACGTCCAGCGGATCGAAGTGAATGAAGTAGAATTTCCAATCGCCGTCCAGGCAGCGATACGAGCACGGGATGTCGCCCGAGACGAGGAGGTAGGTACCCGCCTCCATCACTGCGCTTGTATCCCCGTACATGATGCTCCCCTTTCCTTCGTAGGTGACGAAGAGGCCCGCGCTCAGGAAGCCGTGCGGCTTGGACACCTGGTAGGCATCGTTCGCGGCGACCTTCCAGATGGACTGGAAGCGGAAAGCCGGAGCGACAAAGCCCTCGTCCATTTCGTAAGGAATATCCGTCGTGACCATCGTCCCGCCGCCTCTCTTCCACATAAACATTTGTACGATTATACATGCATTCGCGACGACCTTCAATGGAAGGATGCGCGGTCTCTCCCTATACTGAAGCTACAATCGACGATTGGAGTGAGACACGCGTGCTGGTAAAAGTAGGGAGCCGGGAGCTGGAGCTCGGCGGGGAGCATCTGACGGAGCTGAGGGATTCGAACGATATTAGGCATGACTTCGACGCCCTGCGCGCGAGGATTGCGGAGGACGGCTATTTGCTGCTGCGCGACTTCCACGATCGCGAGGAGGTGCTGAACGCCAGGCGCGCGGTGCTGCGCAAAATGGAGAAGATGGGTAAGCTCGACAGGGACACCCTGCTCGAGGACGGGGTCATGGCGGACGGCAGCCGAACGCTGTTTTTCGGCGGTACGAACGAGGATCTGCCGGAGCTGCTGGACGTGCTGAACGGCCCGCGCATTATGGGTTTTTTCGATCAGTTGTTCGGCGAGAAGTCGCTGACCTATAATTACAAATGGCTGCGCGCGGTCGGCAAGGGCGACTACACGGGCGCGCACTATGACATCGTATACATGGGACGCGGCACGCACAACCTGTACACCGTCTGGTCCCCGATCGGCAACATCAGCTACGCGATGGGCGGTCTGACGATGTGCCTGGGCTCGCACCGGTTCGAGGATCTCAAGCGCACCTACGGCACGAAGGATTCGGACTGGGACAAAGTGAACAACTATACGGACGATCCGCTCGTCATCACGAGCAAATACGGCGGCAAGTGGGCGACGACCGAGTACCGGGCAGGCGACGTGATGATCTTCGGGATGTTTCTCATGCATTGCTCGCTGGAGAACACGACGAACCAGTACCGGCTGAGCGTGGACACCCGCTATCAATCCTCCTTGGAGAAGGTCGACGAACGCTGGGCCGGGAAAAAACCGCGCGGGCACTTTTAGGATCATGGTAGGCTCCGGCTGCCAGGAGGTGTTTGATGAAGGTTAGGCTCAGCGATTATAGCGGCGACTGGGTGCGGCTTTATGAGGACGAAGCTGCGTTTCTAAGTGCGATCTTCGGGGATGAGATCCTGCGCTTCGAGCACTTCGGCAGCACGTCGGTACCGGGTATGAAGGCCAAGCCCGTCATCGATATGATGGGCATCGTGCGGGATATCGGCCGGATCGATCTTCATAACGATCGGATGCGCCTACTCGGGTACGATGTCGCGGGAGAATGGGGCATTCCCGGCAGGCGGCTGCTGCGCAAAGGCGGCGAGGCGCGGACGCATCACATTCATTTTTATCAGACGGATAACCCCCAGATCGAACGGCATCTTATCTTTAGAGATTACTTGCGGTGCCATCCGGCAGAGGCTGCGAGGTACAGCCGGTTCAAGGAAAAGCTGGCTGAAAGCTATGAGCGCACGAGCGACTACAGTCCGGCCAAGAAGGCGTTCGTCAGCGAAATGGAGCAACTCGCGCTGGCATGGTATGCCGAGCGATAAGGGAGCTAGTACCATCCTGCAAAAGTACATCATTCAGGTCCGGTATAACTGGTTTCGGCGATCTATCGCGCAAAAGTGCACGTTAGCCCGCTTCTCTGAACAGAATTCCGCCTTACTGAGGCGAAAATCCTGCACTTTTGCGAGATAGGCGAGCCGAAGTGCGGAAGCCGATCTCGATCGTGTATCTTTGCACGATAGACGGTCCGGGTTGCGGCTCGACAGTTACTTAGAGAAAAAATAGAATGTTTGCAGGCTCAGCGTGTTGTTGCATTCAATAAGCTCTGCAACCGCGCAGCCGTATCCGCCGACGCCGTAAAGAGGATGACCTTTAAATCCGGATGGGTCGGCGGCTGCAGGGTTAAATGCTCGAACGCCATCTCACCGATGCGGGGATCGTACTTCTGCTTGCGGTGATCGGTCGCCGTCTCGACATCGTGCATCGGCCAGAGTTCGCGGAACAGCGGGCTTATCTCCATAAATTCCTCGATTAACGCCTTAAACCTCGCATCGTTCGGGAAGCGCGCGTAATCCGCGCGAAATTGCGCGATCAAGACGCGCTCTCTGGACGCTCCGTCCATAACGTCGGGCCCCAGCTTGTCACTCGTCAACAGATGCCGCATCCAATTGAAGCTTGGCATCGTGTCTTCGGAGAAGGACGGTACATGAAAAACGAGCTCAGCCGCCCTGTTCCACAGCAGCAAATCCCAACATCTGCCGAGCACGAACGCCGGATGCGGGTCCATCGCCTGTATCATTCGTTTCAAACCGATGGCGATATCCCGGTCTTCTTCCTCCGGCTCCTGCTGATCCGATCTGGCAAGCAGGTGAAGATGGCGACGCTCATCCTCGGTCAGCCGCAGAGCCTTGGCGATATTGTTCAGCACATCCTCGGATGGGTTGACGCTTCGGCCCTGCTCCAGGGAGGTGTACCAGGAGGTGCCGATATGGGCAAGCTGCGCGACCTCTTCTCTTCGAAGACCCGAGGTCCGCCGCCGTCCATAGGAGATCAACCCTACCTCTTCCGGTGTCAGACGTTCCCGGCGTATGCGCAAAAACCAGCTAATGTTTGTCAACCCTATGTGGTTGGATTGCGGCATCGTTATTGCTATACTGTTTTTGAACTAACACAAAGAAGCCTCCGTTGGCGCGGATGCTTCTGGGTGAATATGGAATTTAGGCTTTGTAGGGCTCGCCTTTTACGAGGATGGCATGGACGTGATGCAAAAGCTTGTTGGCGCAAGCGATCACGACTACCTTGTAGGGCTTGCCCTCTTTCCTTTTCTTGTCGTAATAGGCTTTTAGCCGTTCGTTTACACCCTTTCTAAGCCCGCACTGCACAGCGACATACAGCGCTCTGCGTAAGCGTTTGGAACCCCTTTTCGAAATACGGCT
>NZ_FOKE01000015.1 GCF_900112065.1 Cohnella sp. OV330 | reverse complement strand
TATCCGGTCTTAGCATTCGTTTCCGAATGTTATCCCGGTCTTCAGGGCAGGTTGCCTACGTGTTACTCACCCGTCCGCCGCTAATCTCTTCAGGAGCAAGCTCCATCAGAGATCCGCTCGACTTGCATGTATTAGGCACGCCGCCAGCGTTCGTCCTGAGCCAGGATCAAACTCTCCATAAAGGGTAGTTCGACTTGCTCATTTTATTGCTGGTATAACTTTTGCTTCCGCCCCGAAAGGCTTCAGCGTCCGTTTGTTTTAACGCTCGATGTTCAGTTTTCAAGGAGCAATCTCGTCTTCGCTCTCGGCCTCTTGCTCGGCGGCCTCTCAGCGGCGACTTGAATAATATATCACACTCGCCTAATCCGATGCAACCCATATTTTCTGGAAGTTTGCTTTCTTTCCGACGACCGCTCGGCCGCCGCTCTTAGGCGCGAAAATTAATTTAACACATCTCGGCATGGCTCGTCAATGCGTTTCGCGCTTTTTCTTGCATTATAAAACAAGCATGTGCTGCAGGCCGAGTACGAGCGCGACGCCAGGCAGCCCGAGCAGCGTCACCGCGCCGATCGTCGCCGGATTCAAGGGCACGTGCCATCCGCTGATCCAGCCCGAGAAATTAAGCGCATAGATCGCGAAGGCCGCTAACGCCAGATGGGTACCGAACCGCAAAAGCCAGCCTCCCGGAGCGCTTCTTCGCAAGAGAAGCAGCAGCAGGGAGGCTGTAGAGACGACCAGCATGATGAGCCATACCGTCTTCACGCGCCCTCTCCTCCGACTACGGCAGACTCCATGCGAAACTCGGGCAGCTGTGCGGCTTGGTCCGCATGCCAGTGCATGCGCGCGCGCCGAAGCGTCATGTCGAGCTTCTGCTCGGCCGCTTCAAGCAGATAGATGGCATAGTCGACCTGATCTGCGCCCAGCGCATCGTCGAAGCGAACGCACGCCTGCCTCCACTCCGCCTCGGCCAGACGAACCTCGTCCACGAGTCGTTCCCGTTCGGACATGCGCTGCTGCGCCGCCAATCTGTCCCGTCTCCCCTTCAGCATTGCTCACCGCTCCCTCTCCTGTGTGGTCAAGCGTCCGTGAAGGACAACCCGATACCATTTATATGTCACAGAATCGGCATTCAGAATCAGGCAAGCATAGAAAAAAGCGCCTTTAGGCGCTCTTTCGCAAATATTTTATTAAAAATTCAAGCGGTAAGCGGCGCTTCAGAAAAGCTCGCGGCGCCCTTCGAGCGCTTTGGAGAGCGTCACTTCGTCCGCATACTCCAAGTCTCCGCCGACCGGAAGACCGTGCGCGATGCGCGTCACCTTGATGCCGAAAGGCTTCACCAGCCTGGACAGATACATCGCGGTCGCTTCTCCCTCGATGTTGGCGTTGGTCGCCAAAATCAGCTCCTGCACGCGTTCGTCGCTAAGGCGCTGCACAAGCTCCTTGATGCGAATATCGTCGGGACCTACCCCGTCCATCGGCGAGATCGCCCCGTGCAATACGTGATAATAGCCGCCGAACTCGCGCGTGCGCTCCATGGCGACAAGATCCTTGGGCTCCTGCACGACGCAAATCGCGGAAGGATCGCGGGTCTTGTCGGAGCAAATCCGGCAGGGGTCCGTGTCGGTAATGTTGCAGCAGATCGAGCAGTACGTCAGATTGCGCTTGACGCTGACCAGCGCCTTCGCAAAATCGATCGTGTCTTCTTCCTTCATCCGAAGCACGTGAAACGCAAGCCGGGCCGCCGTCTTGGGACCGATGCCCGGCAGGCGGGAGAAGGACTCGATCAGCTTGGCGATCGGTTCAGGATAGAACAAGAATCAGGCTCCTCGCTTAGAACAAGCCCGGAATCTTCATTCCGCCCGTATATTTGCCCATGTCTGCGTTCGCCAACTCGTCCGCCTTGGTCAGGGCGTCGTTGACGGCGGTCAACACCAGATCCTGCAGCATTTCGACGTCTTCCGGATCGACCGCTTCAGGCTTGATCGTCACGTTCAACAGCTTCTTGTGGCCGTTCATGGATACCGTCACGACGCCGCCGCCAGCCGTACCGTCGATCGTCTTTTCGCCAAGCGCTTCTTGGGCCTTCAGCATTTGCTCCTGCATCTTCTTTACTTGCTTCATCATTTGGTTCATGTTGTTCATCTTGTAGTCCTCCTCAGTCTTCTCTAATAACGACCAATTCTTCTCCGAAAAGCCGAAGCGCCTCGTCGATCAGCGGTTCGCCCTGCGGGCCGGCGCCGTCGTCCGGGACGAGCTGCAACTCCTCGGGCTCTTCCTTGCCCGCTGCCGCGGCACCGGCGGATGCGAGCGCCTCCTGCCATTCCTTCTGAAGGAGGGTTGCCAGCTGGGTCGGTCTCCCGATCACCGCACTGAGCACGCCTTCGATCACCTGCCGGTTGGCAGGCTTCTCCGTCGTCTCGCGGTGGATCGAGTTGCGGAAGGCGACGAGTATCGTATCGTCCGCATAGGACACCGGCTCCCCGTCGACCAGCCAAGCATGCACGGTCACGCGCTCTTCCTTGACCCGCTGCATGGCCTGCGGCCACTTGCCGAGCGCCTGCAGCGCGTCCGGCGAGCCCTTGGCCGCCAAGAACGGCTCGACCTTGACGCGGGCGCGCATCGGCGCCTTGGCCGAGCCGCCCGACGCCGCGGCGGATCCCGCGGAGCCGCGAGCCGAACCGGCGCCGCCGACGCGACCGCCGCCAGCGTCGGCGGAACCGCCCGCGCCGGCAGCTCCGGCCGCCACGCCCGTACGCGCCAACTCCGCGAGCTTGCGCTCGAGGCCGGCCACCTGCTGCTGAAGGCGCTGCAGGTCTGCGCCGCCGGCAGCGGCAGGGGCGGCTGCCGCCCCTGCTTGTCCGCCGGCGGCGGTCGCGCCGCCGTCCGAGCAAAGCTTGAGCAACGCGATCTCGAACATCGTCTGCGGATGCGCCGCGTACTTCATCTCCGTCTGATATCGGTTCAGATGATCGATGACGGCGAACAATCGCTCCCGGCTAAATCCCGCGGCCGCCTGCGCGAGCGACGCCGGATCGCCGGCGCGGCCCGTCGCCCCTTCGGCATCCGGAGCCAGCTGCGCCAGCAGCAGGTCGCGGAAATAATGCATGAGCTGCTCGAGACACTTGTCGGCGCTCTTGCCGGCCTGCATCATCTCGTCGATCTCGCGAAGCGCCGCGGCGGCATCCTGATCCCTGATCGCGGCCGCCATGCGCACGAACTGATCGGCGGGCAATCCGCCCGTCGCGTCGACCGCGCCCTGGAGCGTGACCTCGCCGCCCGTGAACGAAGCGATCTGATCGAGCAGGCTCACCGCGTCGCGCATCCCGCCGTCGGACAGCCTGGCGATGTAGCCCAGCGCCTCCGGCTCGGCCGCGATGCCTTCCTCGCCGGAAATCTCGCGCAGCCGCTCGACCTGCTCCGATAACGGCACGCGGCGGAACTCGAAGCGCTGGCACCGCGAGATGATCGTCGCCGGCAGCCGATGCGATTCGGTCGTCGCCAGAATGAACATCACGTGCGCCGGCGGCTCCTCGAGCGTCTTGAGCAGGGCGTTAAAAGCCTCTGTCGTCAGCATGTGCACTTCATCGATAATATACACTTTGCGCCGAACCTCGGTCGGCGCGTACTTCACTTTGTCGCGGATGTCGCGAATCTCCTCCACGCCCCGGTTGGAGGCAGCGTCGATCTCGACGACGTCCATCACCGCGCCGGACGTGATCCGCCGGCAAGCGTCGCATTCGTTGCAAGGCTCCGTCGCGGGGCCGCGCTCGCAGTTGACGGCCTTGGCCAATACCTTGGCCGCAGTCGTCTTGCCCGTGCCCCTTGGACCGCTGAAAAGATAAGCATGAGACAGCCGGTCTTCCCGGATGGCGTTCTGCAGCGTCTGGACGATATGTTGCTGCCCGACCATGTCCTTGAACGTCTGGGGACGCCAGGCACGGTACAATGCCATATGGGCCATTCCAAGTCGCTCCTGCCTGTGGTGTATTGCTATTTATTATACATCATCGCGGGGAAACGCTCCACCGCCGGATGCTTGACCGCCCGGGCCGGAAGGGACGCAGGGGATCAAGACGGTGAATACCGTGCCGGCCTCCGAGGAGGCGACCGAGATCCTCCCGCCCAGATCGTGAACGATCCGCTGGCAAATGGACAAGCCGAGTCCCGTTCCGTTTTCTTTTGTCGTATAAAAGGGATCGAATATGCGGTCGAGCGCAGCTTTGGGAATGCCGGGACCCGAGTCGCACACTTCGACGGCGACGAAGCCGGAGAGCGCGGGCCCGCCATGCCGTTCGCGAATGAGCAGACGGCCGCCCTTGCCCATCGCCTCGATCGCGTTTTTGCCCAAATTCAGAATGACCTGCTTGAGCATCTCCTTGTCCGCGAGCACGGGCGGCAGATCGGGCTTGGTCTCGTACAGGAGGACGATGTCGTGAAGCGTAGCCTCATTGCGCAGCATCGGCATCATCTCCCGCATCACGTAGCCGAGACGCATCGAGGAGAGCTTCGTCTCCTTCGACTTGCTGAGCAGCAGAAATTCGCCTACCAGCTCCTGCACGCGGTCCAGCTCGGACAGCACGATATGCGCATATTCCTGCTCCTTGGTCATCTGGCGCTCGTCGAACGACTTTTTCATCAATTGGACGAAGCCCTTGATCGCCGTAAGCGGATTGCGAATCTCATGCGCGGTTCCCGCCGCGACCTGTCCGATCATCTTGAGCCGGTCCGAACGGCGCACCTGCTCTTCCAGCATCATCCAAGGCGTGACGTCGTGGAAAAGCAGATAGGCCCCGATTACTTCCCCGCCTGAGACGAGCGCGTCCCCGTCGACGACGACTTCCCGGGACACCCCGTCTTTGGACCATGCCAGCTTGCGGTTGCGAAACGCTTCTCCTTGAAGAAGAGAGCGCCCGAAGGGCAGCGGCAAGCCCAGCGTCTCGGCCCAAACGTCCGCCGGCTGACCGGCCCATGCGGACCGGTCGCCGCCGAATATGCCGCCCGCCATCGGATTCGCCTCCACGATCCGAAAATCGGCATCGAGAAGCAGGACGCCCGTCCATTCGTCGGCCAGCATCCGATCCGCGAACAATCGCACGAAGTGATCCCGACGCGCGCGGGAATCTCCCCGCCACTGCACGACCGCCCTCACTGCTCCTTGCTGCTGCCTCTTGTCCCCCATGCTTCCCCTCCGCTCTGCCACCTTTAACCGCTCGCGCCGCCCGCCCTCTCGCGTTGGAATACGCTTACGCAGAAAATAAAAAAACACACCTCGGCGCAGCTCTGTCTACGCTGAGGTGTGTTGATATTGAGATATGAAACAATCGTCATCGAATGAAGGACCGTGCACCTGCCCTCGATCGATGCCATCCAGCCGTACCTCGTTCGTACGCTCCCGAAGGGCTACCCTTCAGCACAAGAACGTGACCACTTACGGCTGCTTCCTTCCGGACCTGACCGGGTTCATGGGCGTCCCTCGCGAAGGACCCTGCGATCAACGCGCCGGGACGAAGCCGGAACTGCGTGGCATGACCTCAAACAGGAATTCGATCTCGCTATAGCGGATTGCGAGTGACAGGGCACCGCTACCTCCCCATCTAGCACGGCATGACCTAGTATAACGAATATCGTCGTCAGGCGCAACTAAGTCCGGCATATCTCCGCGCGGGAATCGTTCCCTGTCGGCGGCGCCCGACGAATCAGAGCGACCGCTCGTTCGGCGGGCGCCGACGTAAGCCGATGTTAACGGCCGCCGACCGTACTCACGTGAATGTTGTATCTCGGGAAATTGAAACGGAGCACGGTCGTCGCCTGGCTCTCCACCGTCTGCCGCTGCTTGGCGTCAAGCCCCTGCTTCAGCTTTACGGTCACGTAGGCGTCGGCGCCGTTGAAGGTGACCTGCGAACCGGCCACGCCGTTCAGGTTTTTGATCGTCGTCGACATCATCTTGTAGTCGTTGTCGTAATTGAGCGCCATATGGCGCCCGGGAATGCGCGGGTAGCTGCTTGTACGGCCGAGCAGGCCATCGTCCGCATAGCTTTGCTGCTTGATGGAGCTGCTGTTCGAGCCGCCCGAAACGCCGCAGCCGGCGATCGGCAGCGAGGCCGCGAGAAGCGCGGCAGCCAGCAGCATATTAAGGCGGAATCCCGTTGGCTTAAGCATGAAAAAACCTCCCTTCGTATCCGTTAGGATGCGGAGGGAGGCTGCGCTCTATTCGTGATGATACGGCTTCGATTAGATGCCGTACTTCTTCTTGAACTTGTCGATCCGGCCGCCGGCGTCCAGGAACTTTTGCTTGCCGGTGAAGAACGGATGGCACGCGGAGCAGATTTCGACCTTGATGTTCGGGCGAACCGAACCGGTCTCAAACGTGTTGCCGCAAGCGCACGTAGCCGTCGTGACGGAGTACTTCGGGTGGATGGCTTCTTTCATCTTAGAATTCACCTCTTCTGCCCTGGAACGCATGCGGCTCCAGAGTTAATGGACATACCCGAACATTATAGCACGGCCGGACTCGCGTCGCAATACGCAGCACGCAGCACGCGACAAGGCAACTCCCCGATCCGAACCTTAGTTACGGGCCTGCACTTCGTCGATGAACGTCCATGCGCTGCTCGCGGGCGTCACCTCGACCTTCACGTAGCGGCCCGTAACCCCCGTAAGATCGGTGAGCCGATACTTCTTCGTCTGATCGGCGCTGCCGACCGCCGGCTTCGATACCGTGCCGATGGGCGTATAGGAAGCGCCTGTCGAGGATACCGAGAACGTGACGGAGGCCGGCAGCAGCACGTATACGGATTTGACTTGAAGAAAGTCCGCATACACTTCCTTGATCGTCTTGCTGGATCCCAGGTCGATCGTGAACGAATATGCCGACCCTGTATTGCGCCCTTGCCAAGCGGCGTCCGTATACGTCGCCGTTCCGAAGGCGCCGTTCGTCAGCTCGGCTGCGCCCGTATCCGGATAGCTCGCGTCCGCGGCCGTCGAGGCCGTATAGGATTTGCCTGCGGCGAGGTTCGTCGAATAGACGGTGCCCGCCGCCGTGGTCGCGGAGACGGTCGACGAGGAGGCGGATTCGTTGCCGGCGGCGTCGAACGAACGGATGGCGTAGCTGTAGGCAGTGGAAGGGGCAAGTTGACCGTCCGTAAAACCGGTCGCATTCGTATAGGCGGTGTATACCAATTCGCTGTTCCGATAAATCTTGTACCCGACGACGCCCGTATTGTCAGTCGATGCGGTCCAGTTGAGTTGCACGGTCATCGAATTCGGCGACGTCGCGGTTAGGCCAGTCGGCGACGTAGGCGAAGAAGCGTCTACCGCTCCCGTCTGGAAGTAGCTTTTGTATGTCGTGAAATAAAGCGGATTGACCTGCTGCGGACTGATGTAATGGTTGAAGCTGAAGCTGGTGTACTTCGATACGTACGGTTGTACGGCCGCGAGATCGTCCTTCAGAAGCTTGATATCCATGGGCTTGAAGTCCAGGTTGAACGTCTCCGCGTCGTCCCAAAGCGCAGTCGCAGGCCGCGCGTTAGTTATGGCCGCTTTAGTGGCGCCGAACCAGGCGGCAAGCTGCGCGGTCGTGGCATGGCCCGCGCCGATGCCGTCCTGGAGCGCGATGACGTCGATGGCGGCATTGGACAGAATATATTCCCACATCGTCTGCCAGCCGGATGTCGTCAAGCCGCCCGCCGTATTATAGAAAGGCGATACGATGACAGGCAGGTTCGGGGTCAGCGTCTTCAGCGCGTCGATGACCGTATCGTAAAAGGTCGCCATTTTCGCCCATTCGTTCGACGTCGGCAGGTTCCAATTGTCCACCTCGAAGCTGAGATACCACCCCTTGAAGGATGGATTAGACCCATACTTCGTCCACAGATCCTGCGCAAGCGACTGCGCGACGGCGGCTTCGTTATTTAACCATGTTGCGTTATTCGTGTAGTTAACGAACCAGTCCTCGTTCAACTGCAGCCCCATATAAATGTCCACGCCGAACTGATTGCCCATCGCGAGCGTCTTGGCGACGACATCGGCCGACGTGTTCTGCGCATACCCGCTCAGCCCCGTCGGATAGACCGCCGTATGCGACTTGCTGTTGGCCGACCACTGAAGGAACAGGTGATCGATGCCGACCTCCTCCATCCGCTGGAACTCGGTCGTCCACTGCGCGCTCGTCCACGCATCGCCCAGATCCGGCTGCAGGAAGGAGCCCGAGAGCAGCGGCACCGCGGCGCCTGCCGGTTTGTTCACTTCCCATTCATCGATAAACGACCACTTGCCGGCCGCACCCGTGACCGTCGCCCTTACGTATCTCGCCGATATTGGCGAAGCGGCGCCGCAAGCATAGGGTACCGAAACGATATCGACGCCCGCTCCCTGCTGATTTACGGTACAAGCCGTCGAATAGGTCGAATTGTCGCTCGAATACTGGTAGGCGACTTGTACCGGCGTCTCTACGGAGCCGCCCGTATACTTGAAGAAGTCCGTCTTGAAGCTTTGAAACGTCCGGGCGGTGCCCAGGTCCGCCGTAAAGCTGTACGTCGTAGCGCCGGAGGCGCCGAGCCGACCCTGCCATCCGGCGCTGGCGAGCAGAGGCGTCGCATAGATGCCGTCCGTCAACTCCCCGCCGCTATCGGGATACGATGAACTTGCCGCGCTTGAAGCGGTATAAGACTTGCCCGCGAGCAGATTTGGGCTTGCCGCGTTCGCCGCGGAGGGGGCGCCGAGGGCGCCCAGGCCGGCTGCCGCGAGCAAGCCGGCGCAAAGCGTGACATGCGCGAGACGTTTAATCATCATCTTAAAGCCTCCTTTGGTAGATGCCCTGCAAACTTCAGACTTCCGACTCCCGTCTTCCACTTCCGTCTTCCGACTGCCTGCGCCGGCACGGCATCGCGTCCCTCAGAGCCGGCGCATCCCGCCTCACCCCCTTTTCGGACATCACGAAATAACCCCGCAAAAGCATGCTTGGCTTTGAAGCCGTACAGCAACTTTTGCGGGGAATCATGGATGTTATGATAAGCGTTAAAAACTAATTTGCCTTGCTAGCCGCACGACTGTCGGCCTGCCGCATCGCTAGCCTCGACTGTCGGTCAGCATCCGTCGGGCCGCGCCGATGAAGCCGGCTCGATCGCCGAGTCCCGCGGCGACGATGTCGACCCCGCCCGGCCCGCGAAAGACGGGCATGATCTTGGCCTCGGTACGCGCGCGGATCCGGTTCAGCAGAGCCTCGCCCTGCGCAGAGACGGCGCCGCCGATAACGATGGCCGGCGGATTGAAAATATGGATCAAGCCCGCAAGACCGACGGACAGCCGCTCCGCGTACGCGTCCAGGACGGCCGAGGCCGCGGGATCGCCGCGCCCGGCGGCCTCGAACAGCGCGATCGGCTGCGTCTGCTCCGCAGGGAGACCCCGCTCGCGCGCAAGCCGGATCAGCGCGGGCACCGATGCATACTGCTCCCAGCACCCCCGCCCGCCGCAGGTGCAAGGGAGCCCGTCCATTTGCACGATCATATGTCCAAGCTCGCCTGCATAGCCGTCCCGGCCAAGATCGGCCATGCCGTCCTTGATCCGGCAGCCGCCGATGCCCGTGCCGAGCGCGACGCACAGGAAGTCGCCGTACTTCGCGCCGACGCCGAGCCAGCTCTCGCCGAGCGCGATCATGTTCACGTCGTTGTCGACCGCGACCGGCAGTCCGCCGCTCGCCTCGCCCAGCCGCTCGACCAGGGGAATGCCTGCCCAGCCCGGCAGATTGCCCGTCGCGCCGGCGATGCGGCCGGTACGCTTGTTCACCTGGCCGGCCGTGCCGACGCCGATGCCGCCAAGCGACGCGCCCGCTTGGGCGCAGATCTCGGCCGCTTCCTCCACGAGCGGGAGCAGCTTGGCGAGGACCGCTTCCCCGCCCGCGTCGGCTTCCGTCGGCACGGCGCGGCCGGCCAACACCTGTCCTTCAGCCGTCACGACGCCGGACTTGATATGCGTCCCGCCGATATCGATGCCAAGCGCCGCTTGCATGCGCGATCTCCTCCTTCAATATGCGATGGTCCAGGGAAGCGCAGCCGGCCGGCAGCCGCTCAACCCGATATCGCGGAGCGGACGATCCGATCCACGAACCGCTTGGTGATGAGCTCCGGCCGCGTGATGGCGCTGCCGACGACGACGGCGTACGCGCCGCTTCGCAGGCAAGCCGCCGCCTGCTCCGGCGTCGAGATGCGGCCCTCGGCGAATACGGGGAGCCGCAATGCCTTGGCGAGCTCGCCGACGAGAGCGAGATCCGGCCCGTCGTGAACCGGACTGTAAGGCGTGTAGCCCGACAGCGTCGTCGAGACGATGTCGAAGCCGAGGCGCTCGGCTTCAAGTCCCTCCTTTAACGTGGACACGTCGGCCATGAGCAGCACCTCCGGATAGCGCGTGCGCGTCTCGGCGATCAAGGCCGGCAGCAGCGCGCCTCCGGGCCTCGGCCGATCCGTCGCGTCAATCGCGACGATGTCCGAGCCCGCGTCGCAGACCGACGCGATCTCGCGCATCGTCGGCGTTATATAAATTGAAGAGTCGGCGTAGCGCTCCTTCCAGATGCCGATGACCGGCAGCGCCGTCCGCGCCTTGATCTCGGCGATGTCCTGCGGCGAGTTGGCGCGAATGCCGACGGCGCCGCCCTCCTTGGCCGCGAGGGCCATGCGCGACATGACGTCGGCGCCGAACAGCACCTCTCCGGCATACGCCTGGCAGGATACGATGAGTCCTCCCCGCAGGGAAGCAAGAATAGCGTTGTCGTTCATGGCTGACACCTCGCGATTGCTTGATCCGGACGTTCCGATCCGGTCAGCCTTTGATCCCCGTCAGGGAGATACCTTCTACGAATTGCTTTTGGGCGAAGAAAAAGACGACGACGATCGGCAGCGTGAACAGCGCGGACGCAGCCATCAGCAGTCCCCATTCCGTATAGTGCTCGGCGAGGAAGGCCTGCAGGCCCAGCGTCAGCGTGTACTGCTTGGCCTTGTTGATATAAAGCAGCGGCCCCATGAAATCCGACCAGGTGTACAGGAAAGTGAAGATCGCGACCGACGCCAGCGCAGGTCTCGTCAGCGGCAGGACGACCGACCAGTAGATCCGGTAGTCGTTCGCGCCGTCGATCTTGGCGGCATGGATGAGCGACGTCGGCAGCCCCATGAAAAACTGGCGGAGCAGGAAAATGTACAGCGGCGCCGCCGTAAACGTCGGGATCACGAGCGGCCAGATGCTGCCCGTCAGATGCAGCTTCTGAAAAATCAGGTAGACCGGAATCATCGTCACTTGGTAAGGGAGCAGCATCGTGCCGATGACGATCGGAAAGATCCATTTCGCGCCGAACCATTCGATCTTCGTGATCGCGTACGCGACGAGCGGCGCGGAGATCAGCTGCCCGATCACGCTCAGCCCGGTGATGAGCAGCGTATTCCAGAAGTAGCGGGTAAACGGAATGACGTCGAATACGTCCGCGTAATTCCGCCAGCGAAAGATCTCGGGCCAGATGGTGACCGGCAGCGAGGTAATCTCTTCGAGCGACTTGATCGAGGTCAGCAGCATCCATAGAAAAGGCGCGACGAAGGATAATCCGAGCACGATCAGGATGGCATGGGTCGCCGTTTTTTGCCGAAGCAAGCGCGTCTTCATGTCAGTCTCCTCCCCCGTAAGTCACCCAACGCTTAGACGACTTGAAGATAATCCAGGTGAGAATGCCCGCCATGACGAACAAAATCCAGGCCATCGCCGACGCCTTGCCCATCTTGAAGTAGATAAACGCGTTCTGGTACAGGTAGACGGCGTACATGAGCAGCGAGTTTTCCGGCCCGCCGCTGACCTGGTTCAAATTGCTGCTGGAGATGACGAAGTAGGCCTGGGTAAAATACTGCAAATTGTTGATCACCTGCATGATGAGCTGGAACAAAATAATGGGCGAGATCCAGTGAATGGTGATATGCCTAAACTTGCGGAACCCGCCGGCGCCGTCGATGGAGGCCGATTCGTAGAGCGACTGCGGCACCTCCTGCAGCGAAGCCAAGAAGATGATGATGATATTGCCGACGCCCCACAGCCCCATGAGAATCAAGGACATCTTGCTGTATGCGGGATCGGAGAACCAGCCCGGCTGAGGCAGGCCCACCCAGCCCAGCAGCTTGTTCAGCAGGCCGTACTGCCCGTTCATGATCCACATCCATAGGAGCGACGTGGCTGCGAGCGGAATGATCGTCGGAATATAATAAACGGTTCGATAGACGGAGAGACCGCGAATCCGCGTATTGAGCAGCATGGCGGTTAGCAGCGCGAAGATCAGGTTGACCGGCGTGCTGATGACCGTCAGGTACAGCGTGTTGCGAATGCTTTTCCAGAACAGGTCGTCTCCCATCAGGTCCCTGTAATTGTCCAAGCCGACGAAACGCGGAGATTGGAACACGTTGAAGTCCGTGAAGCCGTAATACAAGGAGGCGCACAGCGGATACAGCGTGAAGGCCAGAAAGCCGATGATCCAGGGGCTGGCGAAGACGAAGCCCGTCAAGTTGTTCTTGTTCATGGCAGAACCCCCATTGCTTGGCGCCGGACGAACCGCTGCGCTTCTACCTGCGGAGCGCAGCGGCTCTGACCGGGCCGGCTATCGTTGGATGATGCGAGAGCCTCTTATTTGAGCAGTCCTGCGGATTTGTCCTTCATGTGCTTGACGGCCTCTTCGGCGGTTTGCTTGCCGCCGACGGCGAGCTCGAACTCGTCGTTGATCAGCTTGCCGTATTCGGTCTGTCCGGAAAATACCGGGAACGCTTTGAGGTTCGGACTCTTGGCCGCGTCGGCGAACGCCTTGAAGTCGGGAATGCTCTGCAGGGCCGGATCGTCGTACACCGAAGTCCGCGCCGGCAGGTTGGCGAACATGCTGTTGAACTTGGTCATGCCTTCCTTCGACATCAGCCAACTCATGAACGCCCATGCGCCGTCTTTGTTTTTCGCGTTGCTCGGGATGAAGAACGTCGACGAGCTGACTTCTCCGCCGCCCGCGAGCTCGGGGTGGCCGGCCGGTCCCGGCAGCGGCGCGACGCCGTAGTCGAGGTCCTTTTTCAGCACGTTTTTAACCGTGTTGCCGAACCAAGGACCGTCGATGCGCATCGCCTGCTTGCCGAGGAACATCGGATCGGTCGCGTCCATGTACTTGGCGGCGGCATTGAACTTGACGATATTGCCTACGCCGAATTGATTGCGATAATCCTGCATCAGCTTGATCGCTTCGATCGTCCCCGGGTTGTCGGGCGTGAGCGTCTTGCCGTCATCGGAGATGAAGCTGCCGCCGAACGCCATCGACATGCCCGTCGTGTAGTAGATGAGCGGGAAGTCCGGGAAGCCCAGCGTGTCGATCGTCTTGTCCGCGTTGACCTTCGTCAGCTTGACGGCGTCCGCGAGCAGCTCGTCGGCCGTCTTCGGCGGCTCGGCGATTCCGGCGTCGGCGAACAACTTTTTATTGTAAAAAAGGAGGTTGAAGTTCACGTTGATCGGCAGCGCGTACTGCTTGCCGTCGTACTTGCCGCCATCGAGCGCCGCGGGCACGAAATCGGAGAGGTCGTAATTATCCTTCTTGATGTACGCGTCGAGCGGCTCCAGCATGCCCTTCTCGGCATAGGACGCCGTGTTGTTGCTGAAGTTGTCCGTGATGTCGGGGCCGTCGCCGCTCGAGATGCCCACGACGACTTTTTGGACGTCCGGCACGGACAAGCCTTTGACCTCGTAAAGGTCCTGGCTGGCATTGAACTCGGCGATCAGCTTCTCGACGTTCTCGCCTTCGGCGCCGCCCCACAGATACCAGAAACTGACCGGCGTCTTATCCTTGGCAGGCTGGGTCGAAGCCGAAGCCGAGGCGGAAGCAGATGCGGAGGCGGAAGATCCTGCCGACGCGCCGGCCGATGCCGATGGGCTCGCATTCCCGTCGTTATTGTTGCTGCTGCATGCCGATACTGTCGCGGCCAGCGTTGCCGCGGCCAATACCGTTGCTATCTTTCTTTTTTCCATGTCGCATGCCACCCCTCATTAAGGTAGAGATTCGATGAGCTCGCTTTTATTATAGGGGCGACTGGATGACCATGTAAAGAAATATTTCTTTTTATTTAATATTTTTGGAGGTATACTCCTTTTATTTGACGGGATGCCCGTTTCTCTTTGTGAAACGATGCCAGAGAGCGCAAGACGGCGCGGCGTGCCGCCTTTAGACCGCGCCCTTTTCGGAGGTTCGCTCCACTCGGAAACCGACTTCGAACATGCGGTTCCACGGCAGCGTCAATTCGCCGACAGAGAGCGAGCCGAAGAACGGCAAATACGCTTTGGAGAATTGCTCCAATCTACGGACGATGGACGCTTCAATCTCGGGTTGGACGTGAGAAATGCGAAAATATTCGGCATCCAGTCCCGGAAGCTCCTCTCGACAGACGTCCTCTCGCACCACCGATTGATAGCCCCAATCCTCGAGCAGACGATAAGCGTAGTACAGACGGCTGCGGTCCCGCCTCGCTTCGTCGCTTTCCTCGGGCCGGTCTCTGTAATACGACGCGATGATCGCGTGCGAGATGACCGTGCCCAGCGCATTGCCCGACGTATTCCAAGCCGCATAGGCGGCGATGCCCTTGAGCAGCCCCTCTTGGCTTAAGAGGCGCATAAGCGCATGGTCTCCTCCGTTGGAAAGCGCGACATCCGCGAGCGCGACAAGCCGCCCCCGGCTTAGATGGTGCCGGATCGCTTCGGCGAATTCGCGGATGTGGACTTCCGACGCGTAGGTACGGTGGCGGCGCTCCGGCGGATCCATCGTCTCCGCGGCTTCCGGGCCGGATACGGCAGGCGAATGCACCATCAAGTAAACGTCGGCCGGCTCCGCCGAATCCGCGATGATCGCGCGGGCTGCGGTGAGATGCGACTTGATGCTCTCGGCGAGACTGCGGTCTTCGTACTTGGGGATGCACAGCGGCCCTCGCGTGGAGGAGTACCGGATGCGGAACAAAGGCGTATACGACTTGGTCTCGCAAAACAGCCGCGCAAACAACGTGCAGCCGATCTCGTCGGCGCCCGGATATACGTGAACCTTGGCGGCCAATGACAGCCGGTCTACAAGCGCGGCAATCCGGCGCTGATCGACGGAGGTGTAGCCGTACTCGGCATTGTCGTCGAGCGGGATGATCAGAAAATCGATGATACCCTCCGCGGCGAGCTCAATGGTACGGACGTTAACAGCGTGATTGATGCCGCGGCGGTTAAGGAAGTCGTCCTGGACTTCAGCCGGCACGGCGGCACGCAGATTCGCCAGCTCCTTGTAAAGCTCGTTTTCTGCAGATGAAACAGGGGTTGAGTCGGGGCGGGTCGAATGGAAGCCGGCCGCAGGTGTCGCATCGCGGTCCAGCATGTCCGTCAACTTGCCGATGCGGCAAAGCTCGCTGCCGTAATCGGCGTAATAATCGGGCTCTTCTTCGCTGCTGGAATAAGCCGGCGCGCGCGTGATCAAGTTGAAGGCGTAAAGACGGAGACCGGGCTTCGCCCGTTTGAGTTCGCGCAGCGTATCGAGCCGCGCAAGGCATGTATCGAGGGAGAGATGGTGGAGTCTAGAGGGGACGATGCCGCCGTATACGAGCATATCGACGGAAATAATGGCTTGATCCGCGTGCGTCGCCTGGTCGGCGATCCACCGGGCGATCGCGGGGACGTCCCCCGGCGTTTTTTTGCGTCCGAGCAGCGCGGGAGGCGGAGCCGTAACCGACAGATCGGTCATCTCCGCCAGCGCCAGCGGGTAGCCGTAGTTGCACGGTCTCTCGTCAAGCGGCAAATAGAGGACGTTCGTCAAAGGAATCCTCCTATAGTTCAGGAATTACACTCCAAATTTATTATTTATTAAGGAGTGTATTTCCATTATAGTGACCCTATGACGCCGAATCAATAAATTTTATCCAGCACGGACTTCGACGTCCGTCCCAACGCTTCGTACGCTTTGTCCTTGAAACGGATGGCCGTGGCCGTCGACAAGATGTCGAGCACATGAATTTGCGACAGCTTGGAGGAGAACGCGCCGCCTTGAAGCGGCGTCTCGCGCGACTTGGACAGCAGCACGACGTCAGCGAACTGGGTCAAAGGCGACCGCAGGTGGCTCGTCAGGCAGATGAGGAACACCGACTTTTGCTTGGCCAATCGAACCGCATCGACGATATCCTTCGTGCTGCCCGTCGTCGAAACGGCAAAGACGACGTCTCCGTCCTGCATGAGCGCGGCCGTCATCGCCATCATATGCGGATCGATCACGGCCTCGGTATCGTAGCCAAGCCGCATGAAGCGGTATTTGGCGTCGAGCGCGGTATTGCCGGACGAACCTACGCCGAAAAAGTAAATTTTCCGCGCGGCCCCGATCGCGTCGATCGCGCGCTCCATCTGCGTCGTATCGAGCATATTGAGCGTATTCTCGATCGCTTTGGTATTCTCCGCCGTGATCTTGGCCGCCATCGCGCGGATGTCGTCGGTCTCTTCGATCTCGCTATGGACGTTGCGCACCGGCACGACCAGATCCTGGGCCAAGGAGAGCTTGAACTCCTGGTAGCCCTTGAACCCGATCTTGCGGCATAGCCGCAGGACGGAGGTCTCGCCGGTTCCCGCCTTCTCCGCCAAATCCGTCAGCGTAATATAGACGACCGCTTCGGGATCTAGCTGGATGACGTCGGCGATTTTCTTTTCCGTCCGCGTGAGCGAATTATAGATACTGGACAAAACGAGCAGCGTATTCGCGCCGCCCGACGTTCCCTTCGGTTTGGACATGGGGAAGCTCCCTTCGTTCGAGAGAAAAATTCCTTCTTATACTCGAATAATAGATGAAAACTCCATTTAGAACAAGTGAGTTTCTGCCTTCGACCAGAAAAACGAGAAAAGAGCAGAAGCGAACGCCGCGGCGTCCGTCTCCTGCTCTTTGATTTAAACTGGGGCGATCGCCCGGTTTTTCCGCGATGGCGGAATATGCGTGTAGGATCCGATCACGACGTCCGGCAGCTCCTCGCGGAAAATCTCGAGCAGCGTCTTCATGCCGTAAATCTCGCCCTTCGCCTTGGGAATCAGGTTCAAGTACGCGTCGGGATCGATGTTCAGGTTGCGCATTTGAATGAGCTTGAGCTTGGTCCGGCGCGCGAACTCGATCATCGCCTCGATCTCTTCCTCGCGATCCGTGACGCCGGGGAAAATCAGATAGTTGATCGAGGTGTAGACGCCCTGGCTCTCCGCGTATTTCATCGTCTTTTCGACGTTGGCGAGCGTGTAGCCCCGCGGCTTGTAGTAGGCGTTGTAGTGCTCGTCGATCGCGCTGATCGTGCTGACGCGCATCAGGTCGAGCCCCGCGTCGGTAATGGCGCGCAGGTGGTCGCTGAGACCAGCGTTCGTATTGATGTTGATGTAGCCGTTCGACGTACGCTCGCGCACCCGTTTGATCGCCTCGATGATCGTCTTGGCCTGCGTCGAGGGCTCGCCCTCGCAGCCTTGGCCGAAGCTGATGATCGTGTCGGGCTTTTTCAGATGCTCGAGCATGATGTCGACGACCTCGTCCGTCGTCGGCTTGAACTTGAGACGCGTCTGCGGAGCCACGAAGCCGCTGTCGTCGGGCTGCTCCGAGATGCAGCCGAAGCAGCCGGCATTGCAGGAAAACGATACGGGCACGGCTCCCTCGAGGCGCTGGAGGAACGTGTTGGACGCCGTGAGGCATTCGTAGCCGAGCGCGCAATGGGACAAATGCTGATAAAGGCGGTTGTCCGGGTAAGCGGCCAGCAGCCTGTCCACTTCGACCTCGAGCTCCTTCCGGTCGCAATTGTCCGGATTCCAGGGCTCGGGATCGTCCGTACCCGCAGCCGCTACGTAGAAACCGCCGTCTTTCCAGACGACGGCCGTATAGCCGAACAGAGGGAATATCTGCGTCTTGTCCGTCTTGGTGTAGCCCGGGACATAAAAGCGCGTGAAGCCCTGCGGCAGCAATGCGCCGACCGCCTGGCTGCCCGCAGGCAAAGCCTTCATCTCGCCGGTCTTCGGATTCATCCCGATCGCGCGCGTGTGCGGCAAGCCGACCAGCGTAGCGCCGGCGGGGAGCGGAATCAGTTCGTCTTCAAGCAGCTCGACCAGCCTGTCGCCGCTCCGCGCAACGGCATGAAGTTGTTCGTGATCGTATACATTGCCGTGCTCGTCGGCGTAAACCAGGTACATGGCGTATAGCTCCTTTCGTGACTCGGACGCGCCCGGACGAAGCCGGGCGCGTCCTGTATGGCATAGGCGGGCTTATTCGCTCGCCGGGTTGTTCTTGGTCGTGCGCCGCTGGCGGGGCGCCTTGGCTGGCGGCGCTTCGGCGTCCGCCGGTGCGGACGGTGCCGCAGGTGCGACTGGCGCAGCCGGCGCGGAAGCCGCGGGCGAATCGCCTGTGGCGCTGTCCGCTGCAGCCTTAGCGGCGCGAGCGCCCGTCTTGGCGCCAGCGGACGCGCGGGTGCGCGGCGCGGCGGGCTTGGCCGCGGCCTGCGGAGCCGCGGTCGGCTCTGGCGCCGGCGCAGCTGGCGCGTCTTCGGCCGCCGCAGAGGCGGCGCGGCTGCCGCGGGCGGTGCCGCGCGGCGTCGACGACGAAGCGCGCGCGGTCGTGCGCTTCGCGGCGGCCGGCGCCTCGGGCGACGACGCAGCCGGCGCCGCCGACGCTGTTGCGCTAGGCGCGGCCTTAGCTGCGGCTGCCGGCGACTCTGTCGCCGCTGCGTTGGCCGCAGGCGAAGCCGTTGTTGCCGGCGCTGCTACCGTTGACGCTACAGCAGGCGGCGTCGCTGCAGCCGGCGATACCGCCGGTGGCGTAGCCGCCGCGTTCGGCGCTGCCGCCGCATCGGACTGCGCAGCCCCCATGGCTGCGGTAGTGCCGCCCGCTGCCTGACGGCTCGGGCTCGGCGCGGCTGACGTGCTGCCAGCCGGCCTAGCAGCGCGAGACGCCGCTCCTGGCGAAGACGCAGTCGGACGCGCCGATGATCTCGCCCCCGCCGATGCCGGCGATGAAGACGTCGCGCTCGTTCTGGACGAATCGCTCGGGCGCGGCGTCGCTCCCGTCGGCGCAACACCGCCCGCCGAAGCGGTCGTGCCCGCGCCCGGGTTCGTCGCGGCCGAAGGCGCGATCGGCGCCGCGTTCCCCGCGTTCGTGGCTGCGCTTGGCGAAGCCCCTGCCCCGGTCCCTGCCGTTGCCGAGGATCCCGCCGCCGAAGACGGCGCCTGCGAGGCAGGCGATCCGCCGCCCGCGGACGGCGAAGAAGCGTTAGGCCGTCCGCCATAGGAGGACGTGCCGTTCGAATAGGTCGGACGGCTGCTCGAGTAGCTGCCGCCGCGCGGTCCGGCGTTGTAGCTGCCCGGACGCGACTGAGACAACGGCCGGGAACCCGGCGTGCCGGAATACCGAGGACCGCCGGTCGATCCGGCGGAGCCGGAGCCGTAGCCCGTTCCTGTGCCCGAAGACGAGCCGCCGGACGTAGTGCCCGCGGATGCGGACCCGCCGCTCACAGACGAGCCGTTCGATGCAACGCTGCCGGAAGTCCCCGTAGACGACTGGCCGCCGGTCTGCCCCGGACGCAGCGGCCCGCGGCCAGGCGCGTTCGCCGCGTTGTCCAGCACGGCCAGGAATTCCACGTTGGTCTTCGTGCCGCCCAGCTTGCGCAGGAATTGATCCACGAACTCGATCGAATCGTTCATGCTCTTGCGCAGCGTCCACACTTTGTCGAGCTCCTCCTTGGAGAGGAGCATCTCCTCGCGGCGCGTGCCGGAACGGCGGATGTCGAGGGCCGGGAAAATCCTGCGCTCGGCGAGCTTGCGGTCGAGATGCAGCTCCATGTTGCCGGTACCCTTGAATTCCTCGTAGATGACGTCGTCCATCCGGGATCCCGTCTCGACGAGCGCGGTCGCCAGGATCGTCAGGCTGCCGCCTTCCTCCACGTTGCGCGCGGCGCCGAAGAAGCGCTTCGGCCGATGGAACGCCGCAGGATCGACGCCGCCCGAGAGCGTACGGCCGGAAGGCGGCACGACCAGGTTGTAGGCGCGCGCCAGGCGCGTGATGCTGTCGAGCAGGATGACGACGTCGCGCTTGTGCTCCACGAGACGACGCGCCCGTTCGAGGACGAGCTCCGCCACCTTGATGTGGTGATCGGGCACTTCGTCGAACGTCGAGGCGACGACTTCGCCTTTGACCGAACGCTGCATATCCGTGACTTCTTCAGGCCGCTCGTCGATCAGCAGCACGAACAGATCGATATCCGGGCGATTCGCCGAGATGCTGTTGGCGATCTCTTTGAGAAGGAGCGTCTTGCCTGCTTTGGGAGGAGCCACGATGAGGCCGCGTTGGCCGAGTCCGACGGGAGCCAGGAGATCCATGATGCGGGTAGACAGGCGATGAGGCGTCGATTCGAGTACGAGCTTCTGATCCGGAAAAAGCGGCGTCAGCGCCGGGAAGTGAAGTCTCTCTTGCGCGACTTCGGGGGTCTCGCCGTTGACGAGGTTTACTTGCAGCAAACCGAAGTAACGTTCGTTTTCCTTGGGCGTCCGGCATTTGCCGGAGACGAGATCGCCGGTACGCAAGTCGAACTTGCGAATCTGGGAAGCGGAGATGTAGATATCCTCCGCGCTGGGCAAATAGTTGATCGGGCGAAGAAAACCGTAACCTTCGGACAATACTTCCAGCACGCCTTCGAGAAACATATGTCCGCCGCGTTCGGCCTGCGCGCGCAGGATGGCGATCATGAGCTCCTTTTTGATCATTTGGCTGTAGCCTGCGATCTGAAGGTCCTTCGCCAGCTTGTATAGCTGGGTCAGGCTGAGGCCTTCCAGATCGGACATTTTAAAATCCGTCAATACAATCCCCACTTCATATTAGAATGTGCGGAACGCCGGAGCGGCTGCCGCCGCTCAAGCTTCGCGCCATACGTCCGCGCCGAGGCCGCGCAAATGCTCTTCGAGCCTCTCGTAACCGCGATCGATGTATTCCAGACCGGTGATCTCCGTCACCCCTTCTTCGACGGTCAGCGCAGCCACGACGAGCGCAGCTCCCGCGCGCAAGTCGGATGCCCGAACCTTGGCGGCGTTCAGCTTGCCGCCTTCGACGATTGCCGAGCGTCCTTCGACGCGGATCTGAGCGCCCATCCGCGCGAGCTCGGGGACATGCTTGAACCGGTTGCTGTACACGAAATCGGACAGTATGCTCACGCCGGTCGTCTGGGTGAGCAGGCTCGTCATCGGCGACTGAAGATCCGTGGCGAACCCCGGATAGACGAGCGCCTTGACGTCGACGGCTTCGTAGTCTTGCTGGCCGACGACGCGGATGGATTCGTCCATCTCGTAAACGTGAACGCCCATTTCTTGAAGTTTGGCGGTGAGTGCTTCCATGTGCTTGGGAATGATGTTGTCGATGAGAACGTCGCCGCGCGTCGCGGCGGCCATGATCATATAAGTGCCGGCTTGAATGCGGTCGGGAATGATGGAGTGTCTGCAGCCGTGCATGCGGTCTACGCCTTCGATGCGGATCGTCTCGGTGCCCGCGCCTTTGATCTTGGCGCCCATGGCGTTCAGCAGCGTGGCCACGTCGATGATCTCGGGTTCCTTCGCGGCATTTTCGATGATCGTGGAGCCCTTCGCTCTGGCCGCTGCCAGCATAATATTAATCGTGGCGCCTACGCTGACGACGTCCATATATATTCTAGCTCCGCGTAATTCGTTAGCTTTGATGCGGATAGCTCCATGTTCGTTGGTTACGATTGCGCCCAGGGCCTCGAAGCCCTTGATGTGCTGGTCGATCGGTCTCGGCTCGAAGTTGCAGCCGCCCGGCAGTCCGATGGTGGCTTCGCCGAAGCGTCCGAGCAAAGCGCCCATTAAGTAATAAGAAGCTCTCAATAGCTTGACCCGGCCGTTGGGCATCGGGATCGATTGAATGCCGGTCGGATCGATGGATAAAGTCTCCTCTTGCCAAGAGACCCGGCAGCCTAGTTCCTGAAGCAATTCCTTATAAATCTCGACGTCGCTGATATGAGGCAGATTGTCGAGCCTGACTTCGGATTCGGCGAGAATGGCGGCAGGGAGCAGCGCGATCGCGCTGTTCTTGGCGCCGCTGATGGAGACCGTTCCGCGAAGCGGACGTCCCCCGCGTATCATCAGTTTTTCCATGAATGCATGGTCCTCCTAGTAGATGCTTCATCTACTCCGGGGGCGCGTGGCGACCGCGTTCGATGAAGGAAAGGAAAGACGCCCGGCGAGGCGTCTTGTCCGTACGTAAGACAGACGCCGCCTCCGTCCGGATCTCCGGTTGCGGACAAGCCGCGGCGCGGCGGGACGGATTGCGGCGACGAATCTTCGATTAGGCTTGGTTGCTGCTGCCGAAGAGACGGATCTTCTCTTGAACGACGGCCTTCATCGCGTTGCGTGCAGGCGTCAGGTATTTGCGAGGGTCGATGACGTTGGCGTCCTTGTTAAGCACTTCGCGGATCGACGCGGTGCAAGCGACTTGGTTTTCCGTGTTGACGTTGATCTTGCCGGCGCCCGCTTGGATCGCCTTGCGGATCATGTCGTCCGGTACGCCGGAGCCGCCGTGCAGAACGATCGGCACAGGGATCTTGGCGACGACCGCTTCGATGATATCATAGTGGATCTTGACTTCGCCCTTGTACATGCCGTGAGCCGTGCCTACTGCGATAGCCAGCGCGTCGACGCCGGTTTCTTCGTAGAAACGGATCGCTTCTTCAGGCTTGGCCAGCGATGCGTCGGCCTCGTCCACGCTCAGGTCGTCCTCGACGCCGCCGATCGTGCCCAGCTCGCCTTCGACGGAAACGCCCATCGCGTGAGCAGCCTTGACGATCTCCTTGGTCAGCTTGATGTTCTCTTCGTACGGGTGGTGCGAGCCGTCGAACATAACGGAGGAGAAACCTGCGCGAATACACTTCATGGCGATGTCGAAGGTGCTGCCATGGTCGAGGTGCAAGGCGATCGGAAGGCCGGATTTCTTCGCTGCCGCCTCCGCGATGGCAACCGTGTACTCGATGCCCATGTACTTCAGCGCGCCTTCGCTGACGCCGAAGATGAAGGGGGATTTTTCTTCCATGGCAGCTTCGGTGATCGCTTGGGCGAATTCAAGATTGTTCATGTTGAATTGGCCTACCGCGAACTTGTTCGCCTTCGCCTTGGGAAGGAATTCGTTCATTGATACGAGTGGCATTGTGATTCCTCCTGCGCTCTGAATAAGTCGTGTGCTGTCTTACGCCCGACTTGCATGCGACGTTATTATATCACAAATGAAAGAAGGATTGTAAAATGCCTGCGTCCGGCAAAGCGCCCGCCCCGCGGCACGAAAAACAAAAACCGCCGGTCGTCTCCGGCGGTTCCCGTTCCGATATTCCCAGTCATTCTCAGGTGCCCGCCGCAAACCTCGGCGACGGCCCGCCCTCCGTCAGCTGCATATTGACGGCCACTCGCAATTCGTCGATATCGAAGGGCTTCGTGAAGTGCATCAGCGCGCCCAGATCGGTGGCTTCCTTGATCATGTCCAACTCGCCGTACGCCGTCATCATGATCACCTTGACGTCCCGGTTCATTTCCTTGATCTTTTTCAAAATCTCAAGCCCGTCCATGCCGGGAATCTTCATGTCCAGCAGAACAAGATCCGGGGTATGCGTGCGTACGATCTCCAGCGCCGCGCGTCCGTTCGCCGCCTGGAAAGTCTCGTAGCCTTCGACGCTGAATACCTCGAGCAGCAAGATCCGAATGCCGATCTGATCGTCGACAATTAGCAATCTCTTCTTGGCCACTTCATGATCCTCCTCTTCCTGTTGGTTCCTTCTTCCCGTATTCGCGCCCCGACCGGGAATTCCTTCCTAACTTCTGGCAATTGCAAAAAAAAGCTCCGGCTTTTGCCGAAGCTGGAATGCTTTTGTTGAAATAATCAAGATTCTGCTCCGCCCAGCGCCGCCTTGACGAATTCGCGGAAAAGGGGCTGAGGACGGTTCGGACGCGAGATGAACTCCGGATGGAACTGTACGGCCAGGAACCAAGGGTGGCCCGGCAGCTCCACCATCTCGACCAACCGGCCGTCCGGGGACGCGCCGCTGATCTTGAGCCCCGTCGACTCGATGAGGTCGCGGTACTCGTTGTTGAACTCGTACCGGTGGCGATGGCGCTCGTAGATGAGCTCTTCGCCATAGCACTCGGCCGCAAGCGTGCCCGGCACGATCTTGCAAGGATAGAGTCCGAGGCGCAGCGTGCCGCCCATATCCTCGATATCCTTCTGGTCCGGCAGCAGATCGATGACCGGATAAGGCGTAGCCGCATGGAACTCGGAGCTATGCGCGCCGTCCAGGCCGGCCATGCTCCGCGCGAACTCGATGACGGCCACTTGCATGCCGAGGCAAATGCCGAAAAACGGCACCTTGTTCTCGCGCGCGTACCGAATCGCCGTGATCTTGCCCTCGATGCCCCGATCTCCGAAGCCTCCCGGCACGAGGATGCCGCCGACGCCGCCCAGCAGCTGCTGTACGTTGGCAGGCGTGACTTCCTCGGCGTTCACCCAGCGGATGTTCACCTCGGCGTCCGCGTCGATGCCCGCATGCGCGAGCGATTCGACGATGCTGAGATAAGCGTCGTGCAGCGCGACATACTTGCCGACGATCGCGATCTCCGTCGTGCGCTTCAGCGACTTGACGCGGTTCACAAGCTCGATCCACTCGCCCATGTCGGGCTTGTCCGCTCCTCCGAGCTTCAGATGGCTCACGACGTAGTCGTCGAGCCCCTGCTCCTGCAGCATGAGCGGCACTTCGTAAAGCGTCGAAGCGTCGCGGCACTCGACGACTGCGTTCGCGTCGATATCGCACAAGAGCGCGATCTTGCGCTTGAGATCCTCGGCCAGCGGATGCTCCGTGCGGCAGACGATGACGTTCGGCTGGATGCCGATGCTGCGCAGCTCCTTGACGCTATGCTGGGTCGGCTTCGTCTTCACTTCGCCGGCAGCCTTGATATAAGGAATCAGAGTAACGTGAATGTACATGACGTTATCCCGGCCGATATCGCCCTTGATCTGGCGAATCGCTTCGAGGAACGGGAGACTCTCGATGTCGCCGACCGTGCCGCCGATCTCGGTGATGACGACGTCGGAGCCGGTCTCGCGCCCGGCGCGGAACACGCGGTCCTTGATCTCATTGGTGATATGGGGGATGACCTGGACCGTGCCGCCCAGATACTCGCCGCGGCGCTCTTTGCTGATGACGGTAGAGTAGATCTTGCCGGTCGTCACGTTGCTGTTCTTGGAAAGATTGATATCGATAAAGCGCTCGTAGTGGCCGAGGTCGAGGTCCGTCTCCGCGCCGTCGTCGGTTACGAACACCTCTCCGTGCTGATACGGGCTCATCGTGCCCGGGTCTACGTTAATGTACGGGTCGAACTTCTGTATCGTCACTTTGAGGCCGCGATTCTTGAGCAGACGCCCCAGCGACGCCGCCGTGATTCCTTTGCCGAGCGAGGATACGACGCCGCCCGTCACGAATATATATTTGGTCACCCTCTGTCATTCCTCCCGCATGTGCCCCTGGCATCATGTTAATGGTCTCCAAAAAAACAAAAAAAGTGACACCCAATTAAATGGGGGCACTTTTAAAAATAACGCTATTGAAATGCCTGCTTGAAAAGCCCAAGCATAAGTTTACCCGCTGACCACAGTGGTGTCAAGCCTTCGGAGCCCGTCGCCGCCGCGGCCGATCAGGCCTTAAAACGCTCGGGAAAGACTCGAACCAAGCCGCGCGCTCGCCGCAGCCGGTCGCGGAATGGGACGCCGATTCGGCGTCCCTTCCGGACGAAATTAACGCGCTTCTTCGTCTTCCTCTTCGTCCGCGTCTTCCTCGTCCTCATCCTCGTCGAAGCCGTCGTCTTCCTCGTCGACTTCGCCTTCGATGCCTTCCTCTTCCTCGGACTCCTCGTCGATCGCGACTTCTTCGTCGGTCTCGCCAGCTTCTTCGCCCTCGTCGAAGATCTCCTCGCGATCCTCGTCGAACAGATTATCGAAGCCTCCTTCTGCCTCGGTGAAGGTCTCTTCCTCGTCCTCGCCGTACAGATCCTCGTCGTCGAGATCGTCGTCGTCGTTGATGATGCGCGGACGCTTCGCGCCGCCCGTCACCGGATCGTCGGAGCGGTCGACCGGGTACCAGCGCTTCAGTCCCCAAACATTGCCGCCGACGCAAGCGAAGCGCCCGTCGATATTGATCTCTGTATAAACCTGCGCGATAAATTCATTAATCTGCTCGGGAGAAAATCCTCGCAGCTTGGCGATCTCCATCATGAGATCCCGGTAGTAGAACGGCGTATTGGCCGCCTTAAGCACCTGGAAGGCCAGATCGACCATCGGCATCTCCCGGATCTTCTCGGCGTCGAACTTCAGGACGTATTCAGCGCTCACGCTCTAAGTCCCCATCCTCTCTGTATGTTAAACGTTCTTATACCCCTCGGGCGTCAACCTTTAGTTAACCGCATTTGCCGCCAAAATGCAAGTACGGCGGCCTGCGGTCAAGGCTTCGCGGCGTTCGCCGTCCTATGCCTTTATTCGTCACTTTCCGCGGGAACGAAGCGTAGGTTGAGCGTTTTGCGCTGCAGCGGGCTTGTCCTTCGCCATGCGGACGCCATTAAGCGAAGGCGCCTCGGATCCGCGCCTTCGCTTAACCGACTGTACCCTTCCGCGCTCCTCGGGAGGAGGAACCTACATGGGTGCGAGAGTCTCTCCGGGGAAACTCCCACTTCATATTATGTGCCGGGAACCGAATTGACACCGCTTGTCGCCCAATTTAAGCATTCCCGGGCCATACTCCCAAGCTTTGCTCCGCCGGTATACATAGTATGGGAAATCTAAGCCGGGAAGGAGGCCAGCACATGGACACGAGCGCTCTCCTTCGCCTCCTCCGCCGCCTGCTCGCCGGCGGCGGGGAGCATGGCGCCAGAACGATCGTACGGTTCGCAAGGCATGAGGACGGCCGCAGGTTCCTCGCGAAGCTGGCCGCCAGGCGATCGAGCGGCGCCGCGCTGCGCGCCGCTCGTCCGATCCGGGTCATCGGCGGCTTTAGCCTCCCGCTGCCCGTTGCCTCTCTGATCCCTCTGCTGGGTTACGGCTGCGTGCTCGAGGAAGACCGAAGCGTCCAGATCAGCCGAGCGCTCCCGAGGCCGTTCGTCCGCGCGGACAGCAAGATGGACATCCCTTGGGGCGTTCGGCGCATCCGCGCGCCGCAGGCATGGAGCCGCACGACTGGGCAGCGGGTCAAGGTCGGCGTGATCGACACCGGCGTCGACTTCGGCCACCCCGACCTTCGCCACGCCCTGAGCCGCGGCATCAACCTCCTGCAGCGAGCGTCGCTGCCGCATGACGACAACGGGCACGGCACGCATATCGCGGGAATCATCTCCGCTGCCAACGCCTCGCGCGGCATGATCGGCGTCGCGCCGCGAACGGAGATCCATCCGGTCAAAGCGTTCGATACCGACGGCTCCGCGTACGTGTCCGACATCATCCTCGGCATCGAGTGGTGCGTCCATCACGGCATGGACATCGTGAACATGAGCTTCGGCATGCCGAACCGGAGCGAGGCGCTGCTGAAGGCGGTCGAGAGCGCGCACAGGGCCGGCGTGCTCATCGTCGCCTCGTCGGGCAACGACGGCAGGAAAGGCCGGATCGACTTTCCGGCAGGCTTCGGGCGAACCGTCGCCGTCGGAGCGCTCGACCGGCGCGGCCGGATCGCGCGCTTCACGAACCGCAGCGCCGCCATCGATATTTACGCTCCAGGCGCGAAAGTGGAATCCGCCTGGCCGAACGCCCGCCGACGCGTCATGAGCGGCACGTCGATGGCGACCTCGCACGTAACCGGCGCGGTGGCGTTGCTGCTCGCGCTCCGGCCGGGGCTGTCCCCGGGCCGGATTAAGGATATCCTGCGCCGGTCCGCGAAGCCGCTCGGATACGACAAAGCTCCCCAGGGAGCCGGGGAGCTGGATGTCCTGCGCATGCTGGAGGTTGCCGGCGAATCATCGGCCGGGGTATCCGGGATTGCGGCGCGCAATAAGGACTAAGAGGCGCTGCGCGGAATGCAGAATAACGGTGCCGGGCGCCGTTATTTGTGCCATATCGTGGCTACAACGCGAATTAACGGCGCTGGGCACCGCTATTTGCGCGGTAGCGTGGCCGCGATGTGGAATAACGGTGCCTGGCGCCGTTATTCGTGCGGTTTCGTGGCCCTGACGCGAAATAACGGTGCTAGGCACCGTTATTCATGCGGTTTCGTGGCCGCGATGCGAAATAACGGTGCTAGGCGCCGTTATTCATGCGGTTTCGTGGCCGCGATGTGGAATAACGGTGCCTGGCGCCGTTATTCGTGCGGTTTCGTGGCCCTGACGCGAAATAACGGTGCTAGGCACCGTTATTCATGCGGTTTCGTGGCCGCGATGCGAAATAACGGTGCTAGGCGCCGTTATTCATGCGGTTTCGTGGCCGCGATGTGGAATAACGGTGCCTGGCGCCGTTATTCGTGCGGTTTCGTGGCCCTGACGCGAAATAACGGTGTTAGGCACCGTTATTCCAGCGATATCGCTTCCCGCCGCTTACATCTGCTCCGGCGCGGACACGCCGATCAGGCGCAAGCCGTTGGCCAGCGTGTGACGCAGCGCGGCCAACAGCTGCAGGCGCGCCTGGCTCTGCGCGGCATCCTCGGTGATGACCCGCTCCGCGCGGTAGTAGCTGTGGAAGAGCGCGGCCAGCTCGTACACGTAACGCACGATATGGTGCGGCGCGTAATCCTTCGCCGAGTCGGCGACGACGGCGGGAAACTCGCCCATTTTGCGCAGCAGATCGTACTCGTGCTCGGCCGTGAGCAGCTCCAGGTTCGCCTCGGCCACCGGCAGCACGGCGACGCCCTGCTCCTCCGCCTGGCGGAAGATGCTGCAGATGCGCGCATGAGCATACTGCACGTAGAACACCGGATTCTCGTTGGAAGTCGAGACGGCCAGATCCATGTCGAAGTCCAGATGCGTGTCCATGCTGCGCATCGTGAAGAAGTAGCGGATCGCGTCGACGCCGACTTCGTCCATCAGGTCCTCGATCGTGATCGCCTTGCCCGTGCGCTTGGACATTTTGACTTTTTCGCCGTTTTGGAACAGGCTGACCATCTGCGCGATCAGTACCGTCAAGCGCTGCGGGTCGTGGCCGAGCGCCGCCATGGCCGCCTTGACGCGCGGAATGTACCCGTGGTGGTCGGCGCCCCAGATGTTGATCAGCTCGTCGAAGCCGCGCGCGAACTTGTCCATATGATAGGCGATGTCGGGCGTCAGATAAGTGTAACTGCCGTCGTTTTTGACAAGCACGCGGTTTTTGTCGTCTCCGAATGCCGTCGTATTCAGCCAGACCGCGCCTTCCTCATCATACACGTGGCCTTGCGCGCGCAGCGCTTCGAGCGCGCCTTCGACCTTGCCCGTCCGATACAGCGAAGTCTCGCTATACCAGCTGTCGAAGCTCACGCCGAACCGGCCGAGGTCGCGCTTGATCTTGTCCAGCTCGCGCTCGAGGCCGTAGCTGCGGAAGTAGTCGAAGCGCTCCTCCTCCGTCTTCTCCAGCAGGCGCGCGCCTTCGCGCTCCGCAAGCTCCTTCGCGAACCCGACGATATCCTCGCCGTAATAGCCGTCCTCCGGCATCGCCGCATCCTCGCCGAGCGCCTGGCGGTAACGCGCCTCGATGGAGCGGGCCAGGTTATTAACCTGGTTGCCCGCGTCATTGATATAGTATTCGCGCGAAACGTCATAGCCCGCAAACGCCAGCACGTTGCACAGCGCATCGCCGACCGCGGCGCCGCGCGCGTGGCCAAGATGCAGGCTGCCCGTCGGATTCGCGCTCACGAATTCGACCTGGACCTTGCGTCCGCCGCCGGCGTCCGTACGGCCGTATGCGCCGCCCTGCTCCAGCACGGATGCGACGACAGGCAGCAGATAGCGCTTGTCCAAGCGGAAATTGATGAAGCCCGGACCCGCGATTTCCGCGGACGTGACATTCGCCTTAGCCTTGTCCAGGTTCTCGATGATCGCGATCGCGATCTCGCGCGGATTTTTCTTCGCGATGCGCGTCAGCTGCATGGCCGCGTTGGTGGCCAGATCGCCGTGCGCCTTGTCGCGGGGCACTTCGATGACGATCGCCGGCACCTGCTCCCGCTCCACGACCCCCGCCTTGACCGCGGCGTCCGCGATCGCTTCTTTTAACGTCTCGTATGTCTGCTCCAGCACGTTCATGACCCTATTCCTCCCGTATATCCAGTCCGATCTCGAACCGGCCCATCTCCTGATCCTCGCTGCGCATATCGTAGCGCCAGGACAGCGTGCCGCCGGCATCCGTCAAGTCCGCCGACAGCTCGTGCGTGAACGCCTCCACGGCCATCGAGCCCTGCGGCAAGCGCACCGCGCCCGGCGTCGCCGCGCCCAGGCGAAACGTCTGCTCGACGCCGATCTCCCCCTGCCGCACGACGCGCACGTCGCCCTTCAGGACGGATACCGTCATCGCGTCCGGGCACCGCAGCACCCAGCCCGTCGCCATCCGGAACCACTGGCCCGTCAGCCGCTCCTCCGCCCATTCGCCGGATTCGCCGCCCTGCCGGCTGCGGAACACGACCGTCACGCGCCTGTAGTCCGGCATTCCGATCCGCTCCCGTCTGTCCGATTGTCTGTTATTACTATATACACAACGCCCTTTGAATTCAACGACGGAGGGCGCTTGCCCCTCTTGCCCCCGCCGCCCCCGCATGCTATGATATGTGCCAATATCCGATCGACGATGAACGGGAGAGTACCGGATCGCATAGCCGTACCAGAGAGCCGGAGAGGTGGGAACCGGCACGGCGGGATCTTCGGGAAGCGGACCCGGGAGTCGGTCGCCCGAACCGGCGCGGCGCCAAGCCGCAAGTCCGGCACGTAGGGCGATCCGGCCTTGCGGCCGTTATCCGTTCGAGCGGCGTCTAGCGCAGTCTATCTGCATGGGCGCTATAAGAGTGGTACCGCGGACACACCTCCGTCTCTTGATGAGACGGAGGTTTTTTGCGTTCGGATTGATGCGTTCGGATCGATGCGTTGTGGATTGATGCGCTCGGATCTAAGCGAAGGAGGACATCGACATGCTGTTGGAACAAGCCGCAGCGCTGCTGCAACCCCACGTACCGTTAGAAAAGGAGGCGCTGCTGCGCCGGCTCGAGACGCCTCCGGAGCCGCGCCTCGGCGACGTCGCATTCCCTTGCTTCGTCCTGGCGAAGCAGCTTCGCCGCCCGCCGGCCGCGATCGCCGCGGAGCTCGCCGATGCAGTCGCCGCCGCTCATGGCGTCCGAGCCGTGGCTGCTGGCGGGTACGTCAACCTGTTTTTCGATCCCGCCGCCTGGCTGGGCCGGATCGTCGACGCCGCTCTCGAACCCGGCTTCGGGAGCAGCGACGAGGGCCGCGGCCGACATGTCGTCATCGACATGTCCTCGCCCAACATCGCCAAGCCGCTCGGCGTCGGCCACCTGCGCTCCACGATGATCGGCAATGCGCTGGCCAACCTTTACAGAGAGACCGGGCACGCCGTAACGACCGTCAATCACCTCGGCGATTGGGGCACCCAGTTCGGCAAGCTCATCGTCGCCTACCGCCGATGGGGCGGCAAATCGGCGCTCGAAGCCGATCCGATCGGGGAGAGCCTGCAGCTGTACGTCCGATTCCACGAGGAGGCGGCGGAACATCCGACACTGGAGGACGAGGCAAGGGAAGCCTTTCTGCGGCTCGAGCAAGGGGACGAGGAGACGACGGCGCTCTGGCGCTTTTTCGTCCAAGCGAGCATGAACGAGTTCGAGCGCGTCTACGCGCGGCTCGGCGTCCGGTTCGACGAAGTGCTCGGCGAGAGTTTCTACAACGACAAGCTGGCGCCCGTCCTGGACCGCCTGCGCGCGCAGGGGCTGCTCGAGGAGAGCGACGGCGCGCTCGTCGTCAGGCTAGACGAGGAAGGGCTGCCGCCTTGCCTGATTCTCAAGAAAGACGGCGCCACGATCTATCCGGTCCGCGACCTCGCGACCGCGATATACCGCAAGCATGTCATGAAGGCGGACCGTCTGCTGTACGTCGTCGGCGCCGAGCAGCAACTGCATTTCAAGCAGGTGTTCGGCGTGCTGGGGAAAATGGGAGAACCGTGGACGGGAGACTGCGAGCATGTGCCGTTCGGGCTGATGACCGTGGAGGGCAAGAAGATGTCCACCCGCAGGGGGAAGGTCGTCTTCCTGGACGAGGTGCTGGACGAAGCGGTGCGCAGAGCGCGCGAGATCATCGCGGCCAAGAGCCCGGATCTGCCGAACGCGGACGAGGTCGCCGAAGACGTCGGCATCGGCGCGGTCGTGTTCGGCGATCTGAAAAACCGCAGGCAGCTGTCCGTGGACTTTAAGCTGGAAGAAGTCGTCAGCTTCGACGGCGAGACAGGGCCTTACGTGCAGTATACGCACGCGAGGATCGCCAGCTTGCTGCGCAAGGGCGGCTTTGAGCCGCAGAACGGGCAGGACGGCGTATCCGCTGCGCCCCTTGCAGCGGACGAGGGCGTCGATATGGCGGATGCCGCTTGGGTTTGCGCCAAACGGCTCACCCAGTGGAGCGCCGCCGTGAGCGAGGTGGTTCGAGACAACGAGCCGTCGGCCGTGGCGCGTTTCCTGCTGGAACTGGCGCGCGACTTCAACCGCTTCTATCACGACGGCAAGGTGATCCAGCCGGACGACGCGGCAGGCACGCAGGCGCGCTTGCGATTGTCGGCGGCGGTCGGCCATCTGCTGGGACGCGGCTTGAAGCTGCTGGGCATCGCCGCGCCGGAGCGAATGTAAATCGAGGTCGGCGAAGCCTCGCCTGGCGGCGCCAATTTGCTAAGAACGTGACCTCGCAGCCGATGTTAGCGCCCTTTTGCGCTTATCGGCCCAGTCCGGTGTGTAGCGGAGTTAGCGTTAATGCCTTTTGGCGCTTATCGTCCCCTTCCCGAGCGTTGCGGAGGCTGCGTTAGCGCCCAAAAGCGCTTATCTCTGGCCTCAGGCCGCGCTTGGCGGTCACGTTAGCGCCCAATTGCACTTATCTCTGGCCGCACACTGCGGCACTCCAACGAAGAAGCCCGGAACGCGATACGTCTTACGACGCTCCCGCCCGGGCTTTTGCTTGACAAACCATATCTCTCCATCGCTTAGCGAACCCGCGTCTCCGTCAGTTGGAACTGCCCGACCAGTTGCCGAAGGAACGCGGTAATGCCTTCGACGCTGTGCGACGTATGCCGGACGCCGACGATCTCGCCGAGCAGCGCCTGCACCTTGGTCTCGACTTCGGCCGAGATGGCGCGGTTCTCCTTGCTGACGTCGGCGATCTTCTCCATCAAGGCGACGACTTCGTCCACGGCCTGCGTCTTCATTGCGTCCTCCGACTTAACGGCGACTAACGTATCGGACGCGGCAGCGACGAGCTCGGCGCCCTCCTCGACCACGCGCGTGCCCTCTTCCATCGAGGCGGAGGCCAGCTTCGCGTGGTCGTATATTTGGGCTACGATGGCGTGGACTTCTTCCGTCGAACGCCGCGTGGAATCGGCCAGCTTACGAATCTCGCCGGCGACGACGGCGAAGCCGCGGCCGTGCTCGCCGACGCGCGCCGCCTCGATGGAGGCGTTCAGCGCGAGCAGATTGGTCTGCGCCGAGATCTCCTCGATGACGGCCAGCACGCTGCGGATCTCGCCCGCCGTATCCATGAACAGCCGGATCGTGCCGTTCGTCTGCGCGACGCGGTCCGAGATTTGCGACATTTTGCCGCCGATCCGCTCGACCTCGCCCTGCGCGACTTCGATCTGCACCGCGGCCTTCCGCTCCAGCTTGGCCAGCGTCTCCCGCATCTCGCCGGCCACGTCCTTGGCGACGTCGATATCCTTCAGCTGCCGGCGGAGGCTGCGAATCATGTCGTGGATACGCTCGCTGACCCGCTCCGTCGAGCCGGCCGTGGAAGCGGCGGTCTCGTACATGAGCCGCTGGCTGCTGGATACGTCCGACGCGGCAAGACGCACCTGCAGCATGATGCCCTCAAGCGAATCGATCATATTATTGATCCACTTCGCCAAGTCTCGGATCTCGTCGTCGTCGTAATCCGACGTTCGTATCCGCTGCGTCAGGTCGCCCTTGCCTTCGGCATTGATCCGGATAAACTTGCTCAGGCTCCGCAGCGGTTCGGACACGCGGCGATCGCTCCTCCGCTGGACCAGCGCGAGGCCCGCTCCGCCCGCGGCCAGCGACAGCGCCAGCTCGCAGACGGCGGTCCATACGGGAGACGCCTCGGATGCGAGAAACCCGACGAGCGCCGCCGATACCGCGGAAAACCCGATAACGCCCATCCACAGCGGCTTCACGAGTCGCGACGACACACTGCGAATCCGGTACACCTCCTCCAGATCGCCTTCGCACATCATGCCCCAACGATCCGGACAGTGCGGAAGCTCGAAGGTCACGCCTTTGCCGATGACGGGAATGTGACGGTAGTCCGAGTAGCCGGGAAACTCGACGAACAGGTTGCTGCCGTTGCGAATCGTGCTGGCGACGCCCGGATGGAGTTGCCCGGTGGCCGGATCGGTGAACATGAGCTCGAGCTCGGTGTGCTCTTTGACGGATACGACGCCCCAGTCGGTGGCGACGCCGTCCCTCAGGTTTTCGCCGTGCGTGAAGGTTCTATCCTCGAACCGGCTGCGCGACAGCGCGGTGCCGGGCGCGATATGCATATTGAGCGAAGGCTTCGCCATGAACAGGTAGTTGTCTCCGGAGTCGGGATAAACATGGCCGGATTCGCGCTGGATGAGATCTCCGATGACGTCGTTCGGCACTCTTCCGCACAGCGCGCCCTTCCAAGCCCCGCTCTCTGCGAGCGGCAGAATGAAGAGCAAGGTCATCTTGTCGTGAAACGCGGACGAACGGGCTCCGATCTCCTCCGTCATCGAATCGGGGTAAGGGCCGAACAGGCAGGGACGCGCGCCGGCGCCGCCGCCTTTCGCATAGTCCATGCCCGCCGAGAAACCCGCGCCGCTTCCGTAAATCCGCCCCTCGTGGGAAAGATGCGTCGAATAAACGACCGTCCCCGCGGCATCGGTCAGAAAAATCTCGGTAAAGTCGATCGCGCGCGTATACGCCGAACCGATCAGCTTTTCTATCGTCTCGCGGGCAACCCCGCCGCCCGAATGCGCCAGGCCGCCCTCCTGCGATCGAAGCTGCTCCAGCAGCCGGTCCAGGTGACGCCAATAATCCGTCGTCCAGTCCTTCAGAAGCTGCATTCGCGTCTCCGCGATCCCTTCGAAGATCTCCTCGATATCGCGTTTCAACCGCTTGTTCAGCCTGTACGACCACCATAACGGAAGTCCCTTTTTGAAGCCGAGCCAGTCGAACATCCCGCCCACCCCTTTTATATGTATTATGTGAGTAATAATAACATTAAAATCGACGAATTTCCTCGTTTTTCCGAATATTTTCAACTGAACCAATGAATAATGTTAGTGTTTATGACGCAATCAAGGTTTTAAACATGCAAAAAACCCAACCCCTTAAGGAGTTGGGCGCCAGCTCATATAGGCGGTACCGGATTACTTGGTCAGATCCTCGACGAACTTCGGCAGCGCGAAGGCTGCGTGATGCAGGCGAGGCGTGTAGTACTTCGTGTCCAGCTCCGGCAGCTTGGATGCGTCGACTTGGAGCGGATCGTGCTTTTTGCTGCCCATCGTGAACGTCCACAGGCCGCTCGGGTACGTCGGGATGTTCGCCGTGAAGACGCGTACGATCGGGAACACTTCCTTGACGTCGCGGTTCACGCTTTGGATCAGCTCCGCCTTGAACCAAGGGTTGTCCGTCTGGGCGACGAACAGGCCCTCTTCCTTCAGCGACTCGTAGATGCCCTGGTAGAAGCCGCGCGTGAACAGATGCGCCGCGGGGCCGACCGGCTCGGTCGTATCCGCCAGGATGACGTCGTACGTGTTTTTATGATCGAGAATATGCTTGAAGCCGTCGTTCACCTGTACGTCGACCCGCGGGTCTTCGAGCTTGCCGGCGATCGAAGGCAGATACTGCTTGGAGTATTCGATGACCTTGCCGTCGATGTCGACGAGGACCGCTTTTTTCACCTTCGGATGCTTCAGCACTTCGCGGATGACGCCGCCGTCGCCGCCGCCGACGACCAGCACCTGCTCCGGATTCGGATGCGTGAACAGCGCGGGATGCGCGACCATCTCATGGTAAACGAACTCGTCCTTGACGGTCGTCATGACCATGCCGTCCAGCACCAGCATGTTGCCCCACTCTTCCGTCTCGATCATGGCCAGTTCTTGAAAGTCGGTTTGCTCGTGTACGTATGTTTGCTTGATCTTCGCCGTGATGCCGAAGTTTTCGGTCTGCTTTTCGGTGTACCACAATTCCATGGAGGACATGGGATCCCTTCTTTCCTGTCGGATTCGACTAAACAAGTTGTATTATAGGGGATCGTGCGCAAAAAGCAATGCGGATTTGGACGGGGCTGGAATAAGAGAAAGCCGACTTTTCCATAATAAGGGGTGAGTGTGTTCGGAATGTCACGTTAAACGTCGACCTGTGTCAGACGATGAAAAGAATCGCTCGGCGCGAAGCGCGCAAAATTCGCAGACGGCGCAAGGAGGGTTCGAATTGGATATGCACTCGGAAAGAAGGGCGGCCGGCCATGAAGCCGGAGGCGCCTCCGCGCGCGCCGAGGCGCCTGCGCGCCAGGAACGCCCGGAGCGAGCGGACGGCGGCAGAGGCCGCGGATTCAAATGGCGGATGGCGCTGGGCATCGCCCTTCTGCTGCTCGCAGGCGCCGTCGCCGCGGCCGAGCTGGCGCTCCGGTTCGGCAGCCTGCCGATGGCCGAGCTGCCCCAGTCGACGCGCATACTCGACATGGACGGCCAGGTGCTGTCCTCTCTGCAAGGCGGCGTCAACCGCAGGACGGTGGCGCTGCGCGACATCTCGCCTTGGCTGACGAAGGCGACGCTGGCGGTAGAGGACCGCCGGTTCTACTCGCACTCGGGGGTCGATCTGCGCGGACTCGCCAGGGCCGCCTGGGTCGACGCGCGCCATCTGTCCCGCGAGCAAGGGGCCAGCACGCTGACGCAGCAGCTCGCCCGCAACCTGTATTTGAGCCACGAACGCACGTGGACCCGCAAAGCCAAGGAAGCCTGGTACGCGGCCATGTTGGAGCGCAAGTACAGCAAGGACAAAATTCTCGAGATGTACCTGAATCAAATTTATTACGGGAACGGCGTCTACGGCGCCGAGGCGGCGGCGCAGCTCTACTTCGGCAAGCCGGCCGCCTCCCTCAGCCTGGCGGAGAGCGCCCTGCTCGCCGGCATCCCGAAGGGACCGCGCTACTATTCGCCTTATACGCGGCTGCCTCAGGCGCTCCAAAGGCAGCGCATCGTGCTGCAGTCGATGGAGAACAGCGGCGCGATCGATGCGCGGCAGCGGCGGCAGGCGCTCGCCGAGAAGATCGTCGTCCGGCCGATGCCGGACAATCGCGGACAGAGCGCGCCGTACTTCGCCGACTACGTGCGGAAGCTGGCGGCAAGCAAGCTCGGCATCGAGGAGCGGCTCCTGAACGAAGGCGGACTGCAGATCTATACGACGCTCGACAGCCGGATGCAGCGCGAGGCGGAGGCGGCCGTCGAGAAGCAGATGCCCAAGAACAGCCAGCTGCAAGCCGCGCTCGTCTCGATCGATCCGTCGACGGGATATATTAAGGCGATGGTCGGCGGCCGCCATTACGTGGACAATCCGTACAATCGCGTCTTCGCCGCCACGCGCCAGCCGGGCTCCTCCTTCAAGGCGGTCGTCTATGCGGCTGCGCTTGAGAGCCGCGCGGTTACCGCCGCGACGACTTTCCGCAGCGAACCGACCGTCTTCTATTATGACGACTATCGCAAGGTGTACCGCCCCAGCAACTACAACGACCGATACTTCGGCGCGGACATCGGGCTGCGGCAGGCCATCGGCACCTCGGACAATATATTCGCGGTTCAGACGCTTATGAAGACCGGTCCCGAGACGGTCATCGCGATGGCGCGCAAGCTCGGCATCGCCGCCAAGATTGACGCCGTGCCGTCTCTCGCGCTCGGCACGTTCCCGGTGAGCCCGTACGAGATGGCGTCGGCTTATGCGGTGTTCGCCGCGGGCGGCGTGAAGCGGGAGCCGACGGCCATCCTGCGGATCGCGGACAGCGCCGGGCACACGTTGTACGAAGCGCGTCCGAAAGCGGAGCAGATCGTATCGCCCGCGCTCTCCTACGTGCTGACCGACCTGCTGGGCAGCGTGTTCGAGCCTGGCGGCACCGCCCGGCGCGTCGCCCATCTGCTGCACCGGCCGACGGCAGGCAAGTCGGGCACGACGAGCTCCGACGCCTGGTTTGTCGGCTACACGCCGGACCTGGTCACCTCCGTCTGGGTCGGCTATGACAAAGGACGCGCGATCACCTCTAGCGAAGCGCACCGGGCTGCCCCTATCTTCGCCGAGTATACGGAGGCCGCGCTGGCCGGCGTGGCGCCGCACGCCTTCGCGGTGCCGGAGGGCGTCGTCTCGACGGACATCGATCCCGCATCGGGACTGCTCGCCTCCGCAGCCTGTCCGACGCGCGTGCGCGCGGCGTTTCTGGCCGGCACGGAGCCGACCGGCACCTGCGGCGAAGATCCCGAATCCGCGGCCAAGGACGGCGGCGGGCCGCAGTCGCTCTGGAGCAAGATACGCGGATGGTGGAAGAGCTGACTAATTCACGCAATGAGACGGCGGCGCGATCTCGATCGAGCGCATGGGTCGTCCATCCCGGAAAATAAGACGATGCGGTCTTGCACAACAAACGAATCAAATATGAAAAAACTGCCCCGGCTCGCTCGGAAAATTCTTCGGCGACCTAGGCAGTTTTTTTATGCAGCGGCGATGATTAAGCTAGCTGGTCCTTCAGATCCTCCGGCGAGCGGTCCCACCACTCGTAGTTGTGCGATTGCAGCAGCCGGCGGAGCGCCGCCTTGTCCTCGTCGCCAAGCTCCTCGAGCATGAACTTGCGCTTGATCGCGCGGTCCATGAGGTTCACGTGCTCGGCCAGCACCTTCCAGCCGCGCCGCGCTTCGGTATCGATCAGCATCTCGCAGGCCGTCGCGCCCCCGTAGAAGCTGCCCCGCTCGTCGCGGTCGACGGCGACCCAGACGATCCACACCTGGCGGCCGTTCGGGACGTTTTCTTTTTCCGGCGAGAACTTGATGCCCTTCTCCACTTTGCTCTTCGCATGCATCGCGCCTACATCGATATAGGCCTCGCCGCCGTCGATGATGACGGGCGATACTTGGCTCAGATCGATGGTCCCCGCGCCAAAGCCTTTATGTTCTTTACTGCTCACTACATTCAGCGCCAGCTTCTTTTTCTCCGGCTTGGGCTGCTGTTCGTTCGCGTTCGTGTCCACGACTCATCCTCCATCCTCTTCGCTAATCTTTATTTTATCGAAAAGCAGGGCAAAAAGCACCACGCGGCGCCCCCTCCTCCAGACATGCGATCTACCCGGCTCGCCCGCGCGCCAAAAAGCCGCCCGCCGCATCTTCCGCGGCAAGCGGCTTCCGTTCCTTAGATATCGTCGCTTGGCGTCGTCGGTCCTTCCGACTCCAGCAGATTCTTCTGCGCGACCGGCTTGCCGATCGCGTCCGCGAGCGTCGCATGCTCGGGCACGAACGCGCCGTAGCGGTACGTATAGGTCGTTCGCAGCCAGCCGATGGCCCTCCGTCCGCCCCCCGACTCGCCGGAGACGCGCTGCACCGCGACGATCTCCCCGGATGCGATCTCGTAGGAAGTCGCCGGATCCACGGCCGCTCCCTTCGCGGAAACGTCCGGGATAACGCCGCTGAGCCCGCTAGCCGGATCGGTCAGCCTGACGCCTCCGCCAGCGGTTCCCTTCAGCTCGTAACGCTGCGCCAGATCCGCGATCGTGAAGGCCGGATCCGTCACGTCGAACGACAGCCTGAATCCTTTCGCGCCGTCGTAGACACTAAGCCCCGTCCCTGCTTCGGCCTTCGCCGCCTTGCGGTAGACGAGCAGCTCCGGCACGCCGTCGCCGGTGACGTCCTTGAACTTGACCTCGGGCTTCTTCAAGTAATCGATCTCGGCAGCCTGCATGAAGGCGAACCGGAGCGTGCCGTCCGTCAATACGCGCCATCGGATCGGACGTCCCGCTGCGTCCAGATCGGCTTGGATATCGATCCCCTCCCTGAGATTCAGCGCCTCGGCCAACGCGGGATCGTGATTCGTATATACGGTTTCCGTGCGCGCGATCGGCAACGTCCCGCCGTCGGATACGCCGCCGGCCAAGGGAGGCCCGGCGAAAGCTATGGATGGGATTCCCGCGAACGCGGCGGCAGCCGTGCCTGCCGCGATCAGACGGAGCGTGCGATGAATGGGGTTCATGACCATCCCTCCTTCTATTATAGTTGTACCCATTCTATGTGGCGGAACAACCGGATAGACCGGCTTGTCCTTCGCATGCACGGTCTCGAGCCTCGGGCGGCAGGCGAATTTCATTTGTTTGGGACAAAGATATAATCCGCGGACAACCCACATATACATCTGCTAGACGCTTGTCAACGGGAGGGTTACCGTCATGCCCCAACGCCCCATCTATCGCATCGCCGCGCTCGCCGTCTCCGCCGCCGTGCTGCTCGGCTCGGCCAGCTTCGGATTCGATGCCGCCTGGCAATCTCAGTTCACCCTGCCCGCCTATGCCGCACAGGACCCGCTGACCGCCGCCTCCCGGGAGTCCGGCGATTCGGCCGGCGCCCCTGCAGCAAACCCCGCAGCCGTTGAGCCCGCCGGCACAGGCGCTTCCGACGGGCAGCACAGCGCGGCCGCGGCGCCGCAGTCCCAGCCGTCTCCAGTTCCGGCGCCGCAGGCGTCCGTCGCGCTCAGCAACCGGATCGTCGATTACGACATCTCGGTCAAGCTCCTGGACGGCGGCCAACTGGAAGGCGCCGAGACGGTGACTTGGAAAAACCCCGGACGCAAGCCCGTGACGGATCTGTACTTGCACTTGTATCCGAACGCGTTCGCGCCCGGCAGCACGTTCCTGGACGAATCGAACGGCCAGCTCCGCGGCGTGAAGATGACGCCGGGCAAGGACGGCGGCATGGAGCTGACCGAGCTGACGACCGAGGACGGCGAGACGCTGCTGCCGCGCCTTCGCTACGTCCAGCCTGACGATGGCAACGCGCAGGACCGGACGTTGGTCTCCTTTCGCCTGCCGAAGGCCGTCGCGCCCGGGCAGAGCGTCACCGTCCGCATGAAGTTCGCCGTCAAGCTGCCGCAGGTATTCGCCCGCATGGGGCAAGCGGGAGACTTCGTCATGGCCGGCCAATGGTTCCCGAAGGTCGCCGCCTACGAGACGAACGGCGTCCGCGGACGCGCCTCGGAGGGCTGGGATCTCCATCAGTACCACGGCAATTCGGAGTTCTACTCGGATTTCGGCGTTTACGGCGTGAAGATCGACGTGCCCGAGGACCGCATCGTGGCGGCGACCGGGTTTCAGTACAAGCAGCCGGTCGTCAAGGACGGCCGCAAAACGTATCAATTTTACGCCGAGGACGTGCATGACTTCTCCTGGTCCGCCTCCCCGGATTTCGTGACATCGGAGGACTCGTTCTCCTCGGCCGGCGTGCCTGGCGTACGGATCAAGCTGTACCTCGACCCGCTGCACGCGAAGCAGCAGGACCGCTACATGCACGCCGCCAAGTCCGCGCTGGCCAAGCTCGGCGAATGGTACGGCGACTACCCGTATACGACGCTCTCCGTCGTCATCCCTCCGGCCGACGCGGAAGGCGCGGGCGGCATGGAATATCCGACGCTCGTCACCGGCGCGGCAGCGAAGGACGACAACCCGGGCTACGAGCTCGAGCGCACGCTCGTGCACGAGATCGCGCACCAGTACTGGTACGGCATCGTCGCCTCCAACGAGTTCGAGGAAGCCTGGCTGGACGAAGCCTTTACGTCCTACACCGAGGATAAGCTCATGGCCGCCATCTACGGCGTCTCGGCCCGTACGCCGATCGAGTCGCTCTACATGACGAACCCGATGCCGCTCAAGCTCGACGCATGGGATTACGGCGGTTCGGATGCCTACGCGGAAAACGTGTATATTCGCGGCAAGCTCGTGCTCAAGGCGATCGAGTCCAAGACCGGGGAAAAAACGATGTCGAAGATCATGCGGACTTATTTTCAAAAATACCGCTTCAAGCACCCCGACAGCCAAAGCTTCCAGCGCGTGGTCGAAGCCGTCACCAAGGACGACTGGAAAGACTTCTTCCAGTCCTATGTCTACCGCGGGGAATCGGCCGACTTCGCGGTCGCCTCCATCCGCACGGAACCGGACGGCGAGGGCGGCTATCAGTCCATCGTCCTGCTCACGAGGACCCAGGGCAGCCCGCAGGCGGCGACGGTGCAGTTCGGCTTCAAGGACGGCAAGACCGTCCGCAAGACCTGGGACGGCATCCAGAGCCACATTCAGATCCGCTTGCAGTCGGCGTCGCCGCTAACTTACGTGGTTGTCGACCCGATGCTCGACATCGTGCTCGACCATAGCCGCTACGACAATTATCTGAAGGCCGAAGCGCCCGCGCGCAAACGGACCAAGCTCGACGTGACGCTGGGGCAGCTGATCGACGCGATCGTCGGCAGCATGGCCTGGTGAAGGAGGGGGACCCGACATGAACGACGCGATCCGGCAAGGCTGGGAGACGACCAAGCGGCACAAATACGTGCTCGTCGCCTTGTTCCTATATCGCCTGCTGTGGGGGTTTTTCCTCTACCGGTTTATCGACGCGGTCGTGACTCCGATCCTGGTTCGGTATCCGGACGAGCATCCGCTCGGCGAGGCGGCCAAGCAGTTGTTCGCCATCGAAGCCCAGTTCCGCCTCCTCAAGACGAATCTTGCCGACCATACGCTGCTCATGCTGGCCGGCATGCTCCTTCTTCGCATGCTGCTCACGCCGATCCTGAACGCGGGGCTTTATTACTCCTTCGCCTATGCCGAGGATCAGGGCGGCACCCAAGTGCTGCAGGGCATCCGGCGTTCGTGGAAAAAGGTGTCGCTGCTCTACGGCGCCGAGAAGCTGATTGCCTTGGCCCCCGCGTTCTGGCTGATCCCGTTCGGGAGGAGCGCTTACCTGGAAGTGCCCAACGCCATGTCCTGGCTCGGGCAAATGCTCCCTTACGCTGCGGGTTGGGCGCTCTGGATGCTGGCCGTGCACCTCCCCTTTTTGTTCATGCAGTTCAGCGCCGCCGCCGGAGACAGCCCTTGGCAAGGCGCGCTTCGATCGGCTCGCCGCCTGCTCCCCTTGCTCGGCGTGACGATCCTGCTGCCGCTGCTCTCCCTGCTCGGCTCCGCCGCGGTATCGGGCGCCGCATTGATCTGGACCGGCTTGCTCGCGATCGCGCTGAACCAGGCGTTCCACCTCGCCAGGTCAATGATCGCGCTCTGGACGGCAGCCTGCCAGCATCGGCTGTGGCAGCGCGAAGATGCTTGACAGGCGTTCGAGAAATGCGACTTGATCGGACCTATAAATCGGAAATAGGCGACGTTCGGCTCACCGTCAGGTGATCCGGGCGTCGCCTATTTTGCGAATGTTATTAATATCGTACGAGAGCGCTGCATAGACTACGATCATACTCTAGCGACCGCAGCCGTGTCGAAGACTTGCGTCCTCTTAATCTTTCTCATTTATTCATAGGCTTGGCCTCTCGTCGGTCCGCAGCCCGAATCCCTTGCCGCGCTTGGGTTCTGCGACGTCGCCAGCATATTCCTTTTCTTTTGGGACATTAAGGAATTCTAATCTTAAAGGAGCAGGAGTTGGGGCCTAAAAATCGAATTTCTAAAGCTAAGGTGCGAAAACTGCCGAATTCCCGCGCACTGGGAAACGGGGGAACCAGTCTTTACCGGGTGAATTGGCTTTGCCTCGCGCAGAAGCCATAGGGAACCTTCAACCGAACCCTCCAGCTAACCTCGTAGGCACTTGGAAGGAGCTTCTCGTTTTGCGTAAAGTTACAGTCCTCATTCTTGCATTAACCTGCCTTCTGGCTTTCCAGATGGGCAGCGCATCCGCAGCTTCCAAGCTTGACTCGGCCGTCTCCAAGCTGATCGGCATCGATTACGATTACGGCGGCACGACGACGAGCGGCTTCGATTGCTCCGGATTCACGGCTTATGTCTTCAAGAAGTTCGACGTCAAGCTGCCTCACTCGTCCAAAGGCCAATACGCCATGGGCAGTAAGGTCGCTCGCGACGATCTTCGTCCGGGAGACCTCGTATTCTTCAACACGAGCGGCAAAGGCGTGTCCCATGTCGGCATCTACGTCGGGGACAACAAGTTTGCGCACTCGGCTTCGAAGGGTGTCACGATCTCGGATCTGGATGAAAAGTATTACGCGAAGCGCTATCTGGGCGCCCGCCGCGTAATGGACTCCGACACTTACACGTCCGTGGCGATCGACCACGTGTAAACTCGGCTGAAGTGGAATAGCTTAGGCAAAGACCCGCCCCCAAGCGGGTCTTTGCTGCTGCATGGAGTGAATGGAGAGGTTACTAAGGTTGTACCCGTCCCCTCAGGAGCTTGAAACAGGCGTTGCGTAAAAAGAGGATCGAAAAAAAGGGGCTTAGGCGTTCTGCGCCTAAGCCCTTTTTTTCGTCATGTTTTCCAAGGAAATTCCGCGCCGAGACGGTCGGCTTCCTCGGGCTTCACCCGGCCGCCGTAGCGGGCCCTGCCGTAAAGCTCGCCGAGCGGCCGGGACATTTTCGCCAGCCACCCGCGGGACGCCGTCTCCGGCGCGCGGCCCGAAGGAGGAGCTTCGTTCAACCCGCGCCACTTTTCGATCGCCCCGATCGTCTCGGACGGCGTCAGCGATTCCCGGTGCGCGTATCCTTCTTTGATGGCCTCGGCGAGAACCGCTGCATACAAGCTTCTGACCCGTTTCTCCGCGGGCATCGCCGTCCATTCCTCGCGACGAAGCGTGCGTCTCGCCTTCGGCCGATTCCGCGCGAACAGTCTGCCAAGCAGCTTTTCCCCCTGCAGCAGGCTCTCGCGCTCTTCGGTGTAGCCGAGATCCGTCTCGGCCGCGCGCCGCCCTGCGAGAAGCTTGTCGTACCAAGCCGTAACGCGATCCGCGATGCGCCGCCACCAGACGGCGTTCAGCAAATATCGCCGCGCCAGGCGATAGACGACGACAAGCGCCAGCGCCGCGAGCACGACGTAGAGCGCATATTCGAGCCAGATCCAGAGCCGCCCCGTTCCTCCCTCCTGCGGCGGGAATGCCGGCGGCTGCGCGGACTGCACGGGCTGGGGCGTCGGCTCCGGCGCGGGCTCGCCTGCCGGCACGAGCGAGAACAGCCAGCGAAGGAGGCGCGCGACCTGCGGCCAGATCGGCAATCCCGCGAACGGGAGGAAGACCAGCACGACGATAACGCCCCACAACGCGAGGTACCGCTTGCCCGCGACGGCAAGCCGCCTCGTGACCAGGCCGGCGTGTAGACCGGCTTCGGCCAGCGACTTGGCCTGCACAAAATAAAATGCCGCAGCCAGCCAAACCATGCCAGCTGCGAGCAGCAGCGGCTTCGCTCCGGCTGCGATGCCGAGCGGCGATGCGGCCGCGAGGACGAGCGCGTGGAGTCCGACCGCGACGGAGCAGCGAACGGTGCGCGCCCAGTCGAGCCGGGCGATCCATGACAGGATGCCGAGCGGCAGTACGAGCCCTATCAGCCGCCAGTTTGCTGCGCTTGCGGCGGCGGTTGAGGCCGCGATCAGCGCGAGGTGGACGAGCGACGCCGGCAGCTTGCCGCGCAGCATCTCGGGCAGCGTTCGCCCGATCGCGGCGCTCAGCCAGGCGAGAGCGATCCAGCCGACCGTAGGGAAGGCGAGCCCGGCCTGCGCATGGAGCGCCAACAGGAGCGGATAAAAGGCCAAAGCATCAGCGAAACCGCGGAGGATGAGCTTCATGACATCCCTCCCGCCGCTTGACGCGAAGCCTGCCTATCCTTGTACAGCAGCATGACCTCCACCCGATTGCCCGCCTGTCGCAGCTTCCGTACGGCCAGCTCCTGCTTAGGCGTCAGGAAGGCGGTGATCAGCAGCAGATTCGCTCCGCGCATCCGCCCCTGGATCAAATCGCCGAGCAGGTAGCCCAGCTCCAGCCGAACGACGGGCTCGAAGCCGGTCATCGCTTCGAGCATGGCGTAAAGCTGGCTGCGGCCTCGCCCAGGCTCGATTCGCAGGGGGACCGACTCGTCGCCCTGCACGCGGCCGTTGAAGATCAGTCCCGCCCGGCCCCCGCTGTCGAGCGCCTGCTTGGCGACGGATGCGGCGATGCTGACCGCTTCCTCGAACTGCTCATGCGGGAGCCGCCTATTCGTCGAAGCGTCGGCGAGCTCCGCGTTGAGCAGCACGGTCACGTCGCCGCCCACCATCGTCTCCCTGCGGTTGACGAGCAATTCGCCGGTTTTGGCGGTGGCGTTCCAATTCACCTGCTTCATGGCGTCTCCGCCCCGATAGGCTCTGACGCCCGCCGTATGGTAGTGATCCTCGCGAAAAGCGTCCGGCGAGCTGAGCGCGCTGTGCATCCATTCGCGCGCCGCACGAGGGAGCTCCCTGGCGCCTAGCAGCTTCGGATACACGATAACCGCACAGTCCGAATCGACCTGAAGCGCCCCGCTCGTCATGCCCAATAGATCCCCGTGCGTTATCGTCAGCGTCTGAATCCGATATCGCCCCCGCTGCAAGCAGGTCACCTCATGACGCCGCACGAGCTTCGTGTAGGGCCCCAGCGTGAACAAGCTCGCATGGTTCTGCAGGGTCTGCCCGACGCTGACCGCAAGATCCGACGTCTCCTTGCCGAATCTTAGCGCGGCAGGCATCTGCGTCTCGGCACGCAGCCACGGGACCGGCAGCCACTTGGCATTGACGAGCCGCTCCTCCAGCCAGATCCGGTCCCCCGCGAACGCCCGAGGCACGCTGAACCTACGTTCGTAACGGATCTTGCGTAGCCCGATCCAACCGAACAGCATTCGCTGCGCCATCGCGAGGACGGCGACAACGACGAGCAGTTTAATGATCGGCATGGTCTATGCGTATACCGCGTCCTGCTCGGCAGGCACCGCGGTCTTGTTCACGATCTCGCGCACGATCGCTTCGGCCCGGCCGCTGCCCGCCAGCGGGTCGTGAAGGACCAGCCGATGGGCAAGCACGGGAACGGCGAGCGCCTTCACGTCCTCGGGCAGGACGAAGTCGCGCCCGCGAAGCAGCGCCCTCGCCTGTGCCGCCCGCATGAACTGAAGGCTCGCGCGCGGACTCGCGCCGACGGCCGTGTCTTCGCTGTCCCGCGTGGCGGAGACGATCGCGAGCAGATATTGCAGCACGTCGTCGTGGCAGCGTACCTTTTGGAGCGCTCCCTGAAGCTGCACGACTTCTTTCAGCGCGAGGACCGGCTCGGCCGACGCCAACGGATCGCCGTCCATGAACCGGCGCAGAATCTCCGCTTCCTCTCCTACGGCGGGATAGCCCATCGGGATCCGCAGCATGAAGCGGTCGAGCTGCGCCTCGGGGAGCGGGAACGTGCCGTGGCTCTCAACCGGATTTTGCGTGGCGATGACGAGGAAAGGCCGCTCGAGCGGATAGGTCTCGCCGTCGATCGTCACCTGGCGTTCCTCCATGCTCTCCAGCAAGCTCGACTGCGTGCGGGGCGTCGCCCGGTTCAGCTCGTCGGCCAGCAGAATGTTCGTGAAGACCGGACCCTTTCTCAGTTCGAAGACGCCAACCCGCTGATTATAAAAGTTAATGCCCGATACGTCCGATGGCAGCAGATCCGCCGTGAACTGGATCCGCTTGAAGGCGCAGCCGAGGGACCGGGCGAGCGACTTGGCAAGCAGCGTCTTGCCGGTGCCGGGCACGTCCTCCAGAATGATATGACCGGAAGCCAGCAGCGCGATCAGCGCATACTCCGCGGCGTCCGGCTTGCCGACGACGATCGCGGCGATCTGATCCAACACGCGGCGCGTCTTGTCCCGTACGTCTTGCAGATGAACCATGGATAAGAGCCTCCTCTTCCTCAAACGCTTTCAATTCCAGCTACCTTCCATATTACAGAGGCTGGCGCGGAATAACAATCAACGCGAGGCGTAGGTGAAGGCGGGCTTGCCAGACAGGAAGTGTGAAAGGCGCGGTTGGGGAAGCGGCGGCAGCCTGCTACAAGCGAGAAAAGCGCGGTTTCAGCGGCTGGGGAAGCGGCGGCGAGGTCTGTAGGCGCGAAAAGCAACGCTACTGCGTCGGCGGCCTGCTGCAACAACAGTTTCTGCGGTTACAGCGGCGGATGGCGCGCTCCGGACTACTGCAACAGCAGTTTTGCGGCTACAGTGGCGGATGACGCGACCCGAACTACTGCAACAGCAGTTTCTGCGGCTACAGTGGCGGATGACGCGTCCCGGGCTGCTGCAAGAGCAGTTTCTACCGTTACAGCGGCGTCGGACGCAACAACGAGAGCTGTAGGCGCGGAATGCAACGTTGCGGCGCCGCATGTCGACGACGGCAACGCAGCAAAAAAGCCGCCTCCCCTGGCAAGGGAAGCGGCTTCCGACAACCGATTGCTATACGACCGCAGCCGTCAAGCGGCCTTCTTCGCGAACCGCGGCCGCTTGGCCTGCTGCCGGCGCTTGGCCGATGCCTTCGGCCAATCCGTAGGGCAGGCAGAGCGGCGCGCCCGTGCGCGGATCCGGGATCACGTCGGCATCGATGCCGAATACGTCGCGCAGCATATCCGGCGTCATGACGACCTCGGGATGCCCTTCGTAGAGCACCGTGCCGCGCTTCAGCGCGACGAGATGCTGGGAGAAGCGCGCCGCATGGTTGAGATCGTGAACGACCATGATAATGGTGCGCTTTTGCTCGCGGTTCAGCTTTTCAAGCAGGTTCATGACTTCGATCTGGTGCGCCATGTCGAGGAACGTCGTCGGCTCGTCGAGCAGCAGCACTTCGGTGCCCTGCGCGAGCGCCATCGCGATCCAAGCGCGCTGACGCTGGCCGCCGGAGAGCTGGTCGACGGCGCGGTCGTGGAATTCGCCCATTCCGGTCGCCTGCAGCGCCCAGTCGATCATGCGGTTGTCCTCGGCGGACAACGTACCGAAGCCGCGCTGGTGCGGGTAGCGTCCGAATGAGATCAGCTCCCGTACCGTCAGCCCCTCCGGCGACGTCGGGTTCTGCGGCAGGATGGCGAGCTGCTTCGCCACTTCCTTGGTCGGCTGGCGGTGAATCTGCTTGCCGTCCAGATATACGCCGCCGCTCTGCGGGCTCAGGATGCGCGCGAGCGACTTCAGGATCGTGGACTTGCCGGAACCGTTCGCGCCCACCAGAGAAGTGATCTTGCCGTCGGGTACGGACAGATTCAGATTCTCCACAATACGCCGGCTGCCATAGGCGAGGGTCAACTGACTCGTGCTTAACCGCGACATATCTTCACTCCTCCGGCGAACGGATTCGCCTTTATGTTAGGTCTATGATAATCGTTATCATTATCAATTCATAATAAGAATGATAATGGTTCTCAACCTGGAAGTCAACGATTTACCATATTTGTTTTCGAATTTTTCAAATGCAGCATTTCCGATACGGTCACGAACCGATATCCTTCCTCCGTCAGCTTGGGCAAAATGACGCGAAGCGCGTCGATCGTCTGCGTCTTGCCGCTCACGTAGTCGTGCAGCAGGACGATATCGCCGCTGCGCACGTCCGCCAGAATTCCTTTGACGATATGGCTCACGCCGGGGCGCGCCCAATCGTCCGTCGGATGATGCCATGACCACAGTACGGTCATGAGCCCTTCTTCGCGCCCCACCGTCAGCACCCGCGCATTAAAGAAGCCTTCGGGCGGCCGAAAAAGAACCGGCTCCGCGCCGGCGGCCATGCCGATGCTCTTCTGGGCCATCGCGATCTCGCCGCGAATCTGCGCATCCGTGCAGTGCAGCAGCATCCGATGCGTGTATGTATGGTTCGCGACCTCATGGCCTTCGATCGCTTCCCGCCGCACGATGCCGGGGTATTGCTCCGCCTTTTTGCCCGTGATAAAAAACGTCGCGCGCGCTCCGTACGTCGCGAGCAAATCCAAAATCGCCGGCGTGTCAGCCGGGTCCGGGCCGTCGTCGAACGTCAGCGCGATGAACTTGCCGTCCAGCGGCACCTCCCAGATCGCTTCGCCTCTGGATTCGTAGTACGCTCTGCCTTTGAAGGCCGGCGCGTATCCCACCGCGTCCGCAGTGCCGCCGCGATCGGCTGCAAGCAAGACGGGCGCAGCGAACAAGATGGTTACAGCGACTGTTTTTACCGCGATACGGCGAATGATGGCCGACGTCTTCCCGTGCCGCATACCTTTGCCCCTTTCTATTGAAGAAGGAGTCCCGGACTTGCCGGAACTCCTTTCCTTGAACCGTGTTCGGCGATCCTAAAATCCTTTGTATTGGGGCTCTTCCTGCTCCAGCTGCTGAACGCGCTGCTCGACCTGGTCGACGATCTGCTGGGTTTGCGCAGCCGCGTCGGTGAAAAGCTGCTTGGCCTGCTGGTTCTGCGTGCCGATCGCGAATTGCTCCAGGCTCGCTTGAGCGCTCTTGAGCGATGCGACGGTGGTCTTTACTTGGGATGCTACGGTCATGTACGCTACGCCTCTTTCTCTTCGGTAATGTTCCCCGCAGAGGGACCCGTCTACTTTGCCCGTCTCCGCCGCGCTTCACAACTGTAAACATCTGGTCGACGCGCGGTCGCCTGATCCGTGCGGGTAAAAATCCGGCCGGCGAGGCATCCTCAACTTATACTGCCCGTCATTTGCACGAAAGTAGGAGGCGAACGCCATGGCGAACAACAAAATCAAAAAGCTGACGCCCGTCCAGCAGGAATACCGCCAGCTCGCATTGAAGCGGCAGCCCGCGCGTCCCGTCGCGCTCAACTGCCTGCGCGCCTTCGTCGTCGGAGGTCTCATCTGCACGCTTGGCCAAGGCATCCAGGAAGCGTTCATGCACTTCGCGGACATGACGCAAAAGGAAGCGGCAGCCCCGACGGTCGCCGTGTTGATCGCGATCTCGGTCGTGCTCACCGCGGCAGGCGTCTACGACAAGCTCGGACAATGGGCCGGCGCCGGTTCGGCCGTGCCCGTGACGGGCTTCGCGAACGCGATGTCGTCCGCGGCCATCGAGCACCGCAGCGAAGGCCTCGTGCTCGGCACCGGCGCGAATATGTTCAAGCTAGCGGGCTCCGTCATCGTGTTCGGCACGGTGGCCGCTTTCATCATCGCGCTCTTGCGATTTATTTTCGGATATGGAGGGTGAACGAATGACGATCCTGAAGGGACATCAGAGCTGGCTGTTCCGCGACAAGCCCATCCTCTTGTCGTCCGGCACCGTGGTCGGTCCGTTCGAAGGGCGCGGCCCGCTCGCAAACGACTTCGACATCGTGCACGACGACTCGCTGGTCGGCCAAGACAGCTGGGAGAAGGCGGAGCGCACTTACCTGGAGGAAGCGGCCAAGATCGCGCTGCAAAAGGCGGGCATGACGCAAGACCAGATCAGCTTCTATATCGGCGGGGACCTGATGAACCAGATTACGAGCAGCAGCTACGCGGCGCGCACCCTGGCGATGCCCTATATCGGCATGTTCGGCGCCTGCTCCACCTCGATGGAGAGCCTTGCGATCGCTTCTTATCTCATCTCGACGGGCGGAGCCAAGCATGTGCTGGCCGGCACTTGCAGCCATAATTCGACGGCCGAAAAGCAATTCCGCTATCCGACCGAGTACGGTTCGCAGAAGCCGCCTTACGCCCAGTACACGGTGACCGGCGCAGGCACCGTCCTCGTCGCGAGCGAAGGCGACGGTCCGCGCGTCGCGGCCGCCACGATCGGCCGCGTCGTCGACATGGGGATCACGGATCCGTTCAACATGGGCGCCGCGATGGCGCCGGCCGCGGTCGATACGATCATCTCTCACTTCCGCGATCTCGGCGTCGGCCCGGACCACTACGACCTCATCGTGACGGGCGACCTGGCGAAGGTTGGCTACGAGCTCGCCAGCGACCTGTTCCACAAGCATCGCATCCCGATGCACAAGACGCGCTTCCGCGACTGCGGCATGATGATCTACGACTACGACAAACAAATGGTGCAGGCCGGCGGCAGCGGATGCGGATGCTCCGCGGTCGTGACCTACGGCCACCTGCTGAAGAAGCTGCGCGAGGGCGAGCTGCGCCGGATCCTCGTGGTCGCGACGGGGGCGCTCATGTCGCCGCTGGCCCTTCAGCAGAGCGAGTCGATCCCGGGCATCGCGCACGCGGTCGCGCTGGAAGCGCCGAATTCCATTTTGGAGAAAGAGGGTTAACGTCATGCCGATGTGGGGTCAAATCATCTTCCGCTCGCTGGGCGCGCTGATCGTCCTGTTCATCATGGCCCGGCTGCTTGGAAAGAAGCAGATCTCCCAGCTGACCTTCTTCGAGTATATACTGGGCATCACGCTTGGCGAGCTGGCCGGCTTCATCTCCACGGATATCGAGACTCATTATTCGCACGGGCTCATTGCGCTCGCCGTCTGGTTCGCGGTGCCCTTCACGCTGGAGTATCTGTCCATGAAGAGCATCCGGCTGCGCCACCTGCTCGAGGGACGCGGCCGGGTCGTCATCAAAGAGGGCAAGGTCATGGAGGACAATCTAAAGAAGGAGCATCTGACGACGGACGAGCTGATGGAGCAGCTGCGCGGGAAAAGCGCGTTCAACTTGGCCGATGTGGAGTTCGCGGTCATGGAGACGAGCGGAGAGCTCAGCGTCCTGCTCAAAAAGGAAAAGCAGCCCCTCACGCCGAGCGATATGGGCATGCCGAAGGTACACGAGGTCGAGCCGCAGGTCGTCATCATGGACGGCAAAATGATGAGCGAGCCGCTCGCCACCGCGGGTCTCAGTCCGGGCTGGCTGGCGACGGAGTTGGAGAAGATCGGCGTTACGGTAGACAATGTGTTTCTGGGGCAAGTGGATGCGTACCAGCAGCTCTACGTCGACTTGTACGACGACAAGCTTCAGGTGCCCGCGCCGCAGGGCAAGGCGCTGCTGCTCGCCAACCTGAAAAAGCTGGAGGCGGATCTGGAATTGTTCGCCGTGTCGACGAAGGACGCGGAGGCGAAAGCCATGTATACCCGCACGTCCGCCGCGATGGCGCAGGTCATCTCGGATCTGAAGCCGATGCTGCAGGGGTGACGGTCGGGAACGAGCCTTTCAATAAATCCGGCTGACGATCTCCTCGAACGCGGGCTCCTCGACGTGCACGTCCGCAATCTCGCCCCATGCGGACAGCAGTCGCAGCACCTCCATGACGCCGGTCCGCTCGCGATTGAAGCTGACCTCCGCCTCCCGTTCAAGCACGTTTACCACGCGGACCTCCTCGGAGGCGGCCGACAGGCCGTCTCCGATTCGCGTGCCAGGCGCGAGGCTCGTTGCCCCGGCATAAGTCACGCGCACGGTCGTCGGCAGCCCGATCCGCTCCCGGAGCTTATCCAGCTCGCCGTCGTAGAGCAGCTCTCCGCGGCTGATCACGATGACCCGCCTGCACAGCGTCTCGATATCGTCCATGTCGTGCGTCGTGAGCAGCACCGTTTTGCCGAATTGTACGTTGAGCATCCGCAAATGATCCCGAATCTGCCGCTTGGCCGCCGCATCCATGCCGATCGTCGGTTCGTCCAGCACCAGCAGCTCAGGGTCGTGCAGCAGCGCCGCCGCCAGATCGCCCCGCATCCGTTGCCCGAGCGACAGCCGGCGGACCGGCGTGTCCCAGAAATCCCGCAGTTGCAGCACTTCCTCCAACTTCGCCAGCTGCCGCTCTTTCTCCGCGGCGCCGAGCCGGAACATCGCCGCCAAAATGTCGAAGCTGTCCTTCAGCGGCAGATCCCACCACAGCTGCGACCGCTGGCCGAATACGACGCCGATGCGCCTCGCCACGCGCCGCCTGTCCCGCTGCGGGCTGAGCCCGCCGATCCGGACTTCGCCCGCGCTGGGGTGCAGGATGCCGCACAGCATCTTGATCGTCGTGGACTTGCCCGCGCCGTTGGGCCCGATGAAGCCGACGAACTCGCCCTCCTCAATTCGCATATCGAGCGCCTTGACCGCCGTCACGATCTTGCGCTCGCGGGAGAACAGCGTACGGACCGCCTTGAGCCTGCCCGCCTTGGGCAGCGTCGTCGCGAACGTTTTGCCGAGCCCCTTGGCTTCCAGCATCGTTGTCATGCCGATCCCTCCTTGATCTTTTTGTCGAAAATAGCACGGCATCTGAAAAAGTCAGGTGCCCGTACTTTGATACTTCCGCACCCCGACGCGCCACAAGGCGAGCGCAGCACCAAGGGATAGCGCCGCGACTGCCGCGGTAGCCGGTACCGTCCACCATCCCCACTCGGACCGAACGATGAACATCGCGGGCACGTAGTTGATAAATCCGAACGGCACGACGGTCAGCAGCAGCGTGCGGAGCCAGTCGGGAAAAAGGCTTAGCGGCAGCTGGCACGCCGTCGTCGACGCATTGTCGGTGAGCACGGACAGGTCCTCGGTTCGCGTCGTCCAGAAGCCGACCGCCGCCGTCGCGAGGCCGACTGCGAACATGATGACGGTCCCGGTACAGACGATCAGCAGCGTCAACGGGATCGCGGCCCAGCCGACCGTCCCGTCCCCGAGCAGCTTGCCGAGGCATACGCCAAGTACGGTCAGGCTCTGAAGCAGCTCGCCGCCTACCATTCGCGTCCGCGACGTCAGCACGGACAACAGGAGCGGCATCGGCCGCAGCAGCAGCTGGTCCAGCTGGCCGTTCACGAGGTACGGCTCGAAGTTGTTCACGGCGGAGCCGAAGCCCCGATACAAATACTTGGCCGTCATCAGCACGCCGTAGAGGTACCCGATCTCCCACACGTTCCAGCCGCGGATCGCGCCGAACGCATGCAGCACCACCGCCAATCCGAGAAACTCGGCGACGGTCACGACCGACGCGAGCAGCGTCGTCAGCAGAAAACTGACCCGGTACTGCATCCTAGCGCGAACGTTGATCTTGTAAAGCATCCAAGAGATGCGCAGCCAATTCATCCGCCTTGCACCTCCACCTTGCGCCGTACGGCGGACGTCGCCGCGAGGCAGGCGAGCGAGAGCAGCGCGCACCAGGCGAGAGGCGCCAGCAGCGCTGACGGCGCGGCGGTACCGAGATAGGTACGGGTCGGGATGTCGTTGAAAACCGGGTACGGCGACAGTCTCGCGATCGTCTGCAGCCAACCGGGCATCCAAGCGATCGGCATGAGGAAACCGGACAGCACGAAGCTCAGCGAATAATTCAGCAGGCTGAACCAGCGGCTCTCCACCGTCCAAAGCGCCGTCACGCCAATGCAGTAGGAGATGCAGATGCCGGTATAGGCGGCCATGACGAGCGCCGCGAGCGTACGCAGCCAGAGCGCCGGATCCGAAGGAACCGGCAGCCCGACGAACAGCGCGTAGAGGACATATAGAGGCAGCGCGGTGAACAACATGTTATAGGCGATCGAACCCGCTTCCCGCCCCGCGGAGAATACGAAAAGATGCACGGGGCGGATAAGATCCAGCGCGATCTGGCCGGTCCGGACCCGATCCTCCAGTCCAAGCCCGTGCGAAGTGAAGGTCAGCCACAGAATCACCTGGTTAAACGCGATGTAGGCCACCATCCCCTCCCGGCCATAGCCCTCCAGCGCATATTGGTCGCCGATTCCTTGCCAAATCGAGATATAGATCATGCCGAAAATCACGCTGGCAACCGTACGCACGGCGTGCGATGCCGTGTATTGCAGGCGGCTCTCGTACGCGCTTCTGGCCAGCACCCAAAGCACGGTCATTGGATCCCTCTTTTCCGCGTTAGATTGGCTCTCCCGGGAAGAGCATTCCAAATGATAACAAATTCAGAAAAAAAGACTAGACTATTCTTTTCCGGCGTGCTAATCTAATATTATAGATGTCGAGGATACCTATTTATTTTTCGATCAGCAACCGCTGATCCCCCTTACTTAAAATTTGCCTAAAATCCGCCGATGGCGGTTTTTTTTATGTTTTTAAAAGGTAATATGGAGTTGCCGCCATCCAGCACTGCCGGCGTACGCCTGGGGGCGCGCGCCGATTCCGGACGACGAGCCGCCCCCGCGCCGAAGCATACGGAAAGCGAAGCTCGGCATAGGATAGTGGGGAGTTTGGGACGGCTTCGTTCCAAAAAGTGGTTGTCGAAATGTGACATCGCTTGTAAAATCAGTATGGATTGGGGACAGTCTTCTGTACCACTACTTGAGACGCAAAGGTGGAATTGAGCAAATGACAACAAGTTCGGAGCTTCGGGCACGAGCAAGATCGACATTGCAAGGCAAATGGACGGAGCCGGTGCTGCTCGCGCTGGTGTACTTCGTCATCTTTACGGTGATCGGCATTCTCGAACGAATCCCGCTGATCGGATGGGTGGCTTCGCTTGTATTGACCGGACCGCTGATGCTGGGGGTTTACGGGTACTTCCAGGACCTCGTGCGCGAGCGCAATCCGAGCATCGGCGGGTTGTTCAGCGGCTTCAACCGCTTCTCGGAAGCCTTTATCTTGAACCTGCTCGTCGGCATCTTCACGGCGCTCTGGACGCTGCTGTTTATCATACCTGGCATCATCGCCGCCATTCGCTATTCTCAAGCCTTCTTCATCTTGCGCGACAATCCGGGCATCGGCGGCCTTGAGGCCATCCGGCGGAGCAAAGCGATGATGGCGGGCAACAAGGGACGCTACTTCGTCTTTTGCCTGAGCTACCTCGGATGGGCCATTCTCGGCGCGATTCCGTTCGGCATCGGCTTGCTGTGGGTCGTTCCGTACTTCTATACCGGACTCGCCCACTTCTACGAGGACCTGAACCAATCGGCTTACGCGGAACCGCCTGTCCAGCCGGGACTGAACAACTACCAATACTAATAATCGAAGCCTTTCCGCAAAGGGAGACGAAGCGATGACATCCGACGATTCGAACAACAATTGGGGCGGGCCGGGACCGACGGATCCATCCCCTGGCCCGGATGCGGGCACGGCGCCGGACGCTTCGCCGGCCCAGCCGGCGGACCGCGGCGGCGAAGCCGCGGGCGATCGCGCGGCGAGCGAGCCGGCGCGAGCGCACGAAGCGCAGGCCGACAGCGGGTATCGCGCGGCCGATGAGCCGGCGCGATCTGTGCAGGGCTGGCGGCCCGAGCCCCATCAGGGCGGGTACCACGCGCCGGATGAACAAGCGCGGGCTCAGCAGGGCTGGCGGCCGGAGCCTCAGCAGGGCGGGTACCGCGCGCCGGATGAGCAATCGCGGGCTCAGCAGGGCTGGCAGCCCGAGCCCCAGCAGGGCGGGTACCGCGCGCCGGATGAACAAGCGCGGGCTCAGCAGGGCTGGCAGCCCGAGCCTCAGCAGGGCGGGTACCCGCCGCGTGCGGATAACCAGCATGCACAGCATGCGGGCCATCCGCACGCGCCTAACCAAGGCGGCTACTATCCGCCGCCGCACGGTTCCTCCTACGCGCAGCATCCCAACCAGGGCCAACAACCGTACTTCGGCGGGTCGGCGCATCCCTCTTCTTTCCGCCCGCCGGTCTACGATTATGCCCGTCCTCCCCTGACGCCGCCTGCACGCTCGAACAGCAAGTCGGTAGCCGCGCTCATTCTCGGCATCGGTTCGATCGTCATTCCGTTCATCGGCTTCTTCCTGGGCGTCGTCGGCATCATCGTGTCCGCGATCTCGCTGAAGGAGATCCGCGTACGAGGCGAACAAGGTTCCGGCATGGCCGTCGCCGGACTCATCTGCTCGATCGTGGGCACGGTGCTGTACTTCGTCATCATCGCGCTGATCATCATCTTCGCTATCGCCGGCGCGACGGACAACAATTTCGATTACAACAATTACTCGAACATCATCATGGAAGCCTAAAAAAAAAGGCTGTTCTATCGATTGCGAAATGCAATCGAAAGGAACAGCCTTTTTTTATTGGCGCCTCGGCCGACAACGACTTGCTTGGTTCCAAAGCCGGAACCCGCGCTTTTCTAGTTCACCCAAGACCACCTATCGCGCAAAAGTGCACGATCGTTATCACTTTCATCTCGCCGTTACGCCTATCGCGCAAAAGTGCAGGATTTTCTCCCGAAACACGCTGGATTTGGCCTATTGAGGCGAGCTACCGCGCACTTTTGCGCGATAGCACGTAAAAAACCGCTACACTGGCCTTCTATGATGTATTTTTGCATGATAGTACTAGCTTAGCGTACGATCCGACGCCCTTTGCAGGCACCTGCGAAGGATTTCCTCTCTTATTCCTCGTAAATCTTCGACAGCAGCGGGCCAAGCTCGCGAAGCGCTTCGTCCTCGCGCTCGCCGTCGACTTCCAGCGTTACCTCGTCGCCCTTGGCGAGGCCGAGCGAGAGCAAGCCGAGCGAGCTCTTGCCGTTGACCTTTTTAGATCCCTTGATCAGGTTCACCTTGCAGTTGAATTGCGTCGCCGCGTGGACGAAAATCTTCGTCGGACGGGCATGGAAGCCGGACGGATGGATGACGGTAAAGGTTTCGGAAAGCATTAGGCATGACTCCTTTGTTCTACGAATTGTTTGACTTCCTCTTGGGTACCGAGCTGCAGCGCCTCGTCGGCGAGCCGCGCCCATTCTTGCTTGGACAGCCGCCCAATGAGCTCGCGTGCCGGCAGCACGGACGACGCGCTCATGCTGAACTCGCCGAGGCCGAGGCCGAGCAGCAGCGGGATCGCCGTGAGATCGCCCGCCATTTCCCCGCACATGCCGGTCCACTTGCCCTCGCGCTCCGCGGCCCGGATGACCATGCGGACGAGCCGAAGGATGGATGGGTGATACGGCTGATACAAGTACGAGACGGCATCGTTCATGCGGTCCGCCGCCATCGTGTATTGGATCAAATCGTTCGTGCCGATGCTGAAAAAGTCGACTTCCTTGGCCAAGTAGTCCGCGTTCAGCGCGGCAGCCGGAATCTCGATCATGATGCCGACCTCAATATCCGCAGCTACCGGGATGCCCTCGCTTTCGAGCTTGGCGCGCTCCTCGGCCAGGATGGCCTTGGCCTGTCGCAGCTCGCCGGCAACGGCGATCATCGGGAACATAATATTCAGCTTCCCCGCCGTGCTCGCGCGGAGCAGCGCGCGCAGCTGCGTGCGGAACACATCCTCGCGGCTCAAGCAGAAGCGGACCGCCCGCAGGCCGAGGAACGGATTGCTCTCCTTGGGCAGCGACAGGTAGGGCAGCTCCTTGTCGCCGCCGATGTCGAGCGTGCGGATGACGACGCGTTTGCCGTCCATTTTAGCCAGCACGTGGCGGTAGGTCTCGTACTGTTCTTCTTCGGTCGGAAGCGAATTGCGCCCCATGTACAGGAATTCGGTACGGAAAAGCCCGACGCCGTCGGCGCCGTTCTCCAGCGCCTTCGCGACGTCCTCGACGCCTCCGATGTTGGCCGCCAGCTCGACATGGGCACCGTCAGCCGATACGGAAGGCTCGGTTGCCAGCCGTTTCAACTCGGCCACCCTCGCGTCGTAAGCTTCCTTTCTCGCCCGATAGTCCGCAAGCTCCTCCTCGCTCGGATCGACGACGATCCGTCCCTCCGTCGCGTCGAGGATGATCGTCGTCCCGTCCGGTACGTCGGCCGCGGACTTGCCGGCCCCGACGATCGCGGGCAGCTCCAGCGAGCGCGCCATGATGGCGGAATGCGACGTACGGCTGCCGATCTCGGTGACGAAGCCTCGCACGTAGTCCAGGTCGAGCTGCGCGGTATCGGACGGCGTCAGGTCCTGCGCCACGATGATCGTCTCCTCCGCGATGCCGGACAAAGCGGCGTACGTCCTGCCCTGCAGATGGCTCATGACCCGGCCGGAGACGTCCAGCACGTCCGTCGCCCGCTCGCGAAGCATCTCGCTGTCCATGCCGCGCAGCATCTCGACGATCATGCCCGTTACTTCGTGTAGCGCGTATTCGGCGTTCACCGATTCATTGTCGATCTGCTCAAGGACGGCGTCCACGAGATCGGGATCGTCGAGCAGCATCAGATGCGCTTCGAAAATTTCCGCCTTCGCGGCGCCGAGCCTGCGCTCCGTCGATTCGCGGATCGCGTCGATCTCCGTCTTCGCCCGCGCCACGGCGGCGCGGAAGCGTCCCGCCTCTGCGGATGCGTCGGCGACCTCGGCGCGCTCCGGTACCCCGGCCGCGTTATGCGCGTACCGGAACGCCCTGGCGATGGCGATGCCGGGAGAAGCGGCGATGCCGGTTAATAATTGGGACATGGTGCATCTCTCCTTTTATATAAAGCCGTCAGCTCGGCAGACGAGCCGACAGCGCTTCGTATTGATCCATCGCGAGCCGGTGCAGCGGATGCTCCGGCTGCAAAGACGTATAGGCCGTCAGCGTCGCCGGGACGCCCTTCTCCTGCAGCGATCGCTGCAGCTCGACCGACTCCGGGTCGTCCGTGTAGTCGAAGCGCAGCGCCGCCGCCATGACCTTGGCGAGGGCCACGGGCCGGGTGCCCTGCTCCAGCGCCTGCAGCGCGGGACTGACAAGACGGTCGTTCGGCGACAGCTTGCGGATCGGCGACCGGCCGACGCGCGCGATCTCGTCGGTCAGATGCGGATTGCGGAAGCGGCCGAGGATCGTATCGATATAATGGCGATGCGCCTCCGGATCGAAGCCGTGTTTGCGGACGACGACGGCGCCCGTCTCGTCCAGCACCGCGCGCACTTCGCTCACCAGCTCCTCGTCGGCCATCGCCTGTTGAATCGTCCCGTACCCTTTCAGATTGCCGAGATAAGCAGCCGATGCGTGCCCCGTATTCACGGTGAATAGCTTGCGCTCGATATACGGCGTTAAGTCGTTTACGTAATGTACGCCTTCGACGCGTTTGAAATCCGGGAACATAACGGACGCGTCGACCGCCCATTCGTAGAAAGGCTCCACCGTCACCGCAAGGGGATCCGCGTTGTGCTGGATCGGCACGATCCGGTCCACCGCCGCGTTCGGGAAGGCGCACATGGCGTCGGCCTTTAAGCGCGTCTCCTCGTCCAACAGCGCATATACATGCGCTTTGAGCTGGGCGCTGCCGCCGATCGCGTTCTCGCAGGCGATCAGGTGGAGCGGGGCTGCGCTCGCGGCGATGCGGCGCTCGATGCCGCGCGCGATACCCGGAGCGATATGCTTCAAAATGTTCACCCCGACGGCGGTCGTGACCAGCTCGGCCTCGGCCACCGCGGAGGCGACGGCCGCAAGGTCGGTGCCGTCAATCGCCGTCACGCCCGTCACCCGAATCTGCTCCTGTTCGTCGTCGGCCAATGTCACCGTGTATTCGCCACGCTCGCGAAGCGCGTCGACCAGCGTCTTGTTTACGTCGGAAAATATAACTTCGTAGCCCGAGCGTGACAACAGCAGTCCGATGAAGCCCCGTCCGATGTTGCCTGCGCCGAAATGCAGGGCCTTCATTCCTCCGCACCGCTCTCGAAGATTTCGATCATCTCGGCGGGGGTATTGGCCGCGAGAATTCGCTCCATGTTCTCGTCGTCCGAGCAGATCATCGCCACGTTCGTCAAAATGTCCAGGTGGTCGTCGCCTACCGCAGCGATACCGATGACCAGATGCGCTTTCTCGCCATCGCCGAAGTCGACGCCGGCCGGCAGCTGGACGATCGACAGGCCCGTAGATTTGATCGTGCCCTTGGATTCGCTCGTACCGTGCGGGATGGCGAGCCCGCCTCCCATATAGGTGGACAGCGAGTTCTCGCGTTCGATCATGCTGTCGACGTAAGCCGGCTCTACGTGGCCCGCTTCGACCAGCAGCCGGCCGGCCAGTCGGATCGCCTCGTATTTGTCGTTGACGGATGCGTTCAATTTCACTTTGTTTGCGGAAAGGATGCTCATATCGGTCACTCGCTTTCGGTTTTAGTTAGGAAAAAGCTTCTTAAATGCGTCGTCATTCGCTCGCGGATCGCCGTCTCGTCGCCACCCTCGAGCAGCGCGACCGTCTCCTCGTCGAGCAGCATCGCGCTGATCTCGCTCAGCACCTCGAGTCGCTCGCGCGCCAGCGCGCGGGGCGCCAGCATGAGGAGGAACCGGGCCAATTGGACGGGCGAACCGTCGTCTTGCTCCGGCAGTCGAACCGCCTGACGAAGCCGGTATAGCTTAAGGGTGGAAGACTTGATTTCCGGCGCCCGCGTATGAAAGAGCGCGAGGCCCGTGCCGGGGATCATCTGGCTGCCCTGTTCCTCCCGCCCCAGCAGCCGGTCGCGCACTGCGGCCGCGCAGCTCAGCGCGCCGAGCGCTTCCTCCCGCCGGCAGGCGTCGTCCAGCGCCGCGTGCAGCTCGCTCGCCTCCTCGCCCAGCTCGATCACCCGGAACCCGCCGACGAGCGATACGATCTCGTCGAGCGTCGTCTTCAGGCGCTGCAGCCGGGCGAAGGCGTCTGCCGCAGCGTCCGGCGAGCCGGTCTCTCTCTTCCGGACGGCGGCTTGCTTAAGCTCCCACGGCGCCTCGCGAACGAACGCCCGCAGCCGGTCGGCCTCTCCCTGCGTGAGCAGGGGGCTGACCTTCATGTAGTGCCTGGCGTCGATCGGAAGATCGATCGTGGAGATGATGAGGTCGTACGTGTCCTCGTCAAGGCGAGCCGCCTCGTACCAGGACACCCGGTCCGCGATCTCGATCTGCGGGAGCTCCTTGCGGATGCGCATCTGCAGCAGCTTGGAGGAGCCGATGCCGCTCGTGCACACGAGGATCGCCCGCACGTTCCGCTGGAGCTGCTTCAGCCGCTCGTTGGAGGCGCCGAAGTGCATGACCAGGAAGCCGATTTCCTCGTCCGGCACCTCCAGATGGGGCAGCGCCGCGCAGGCAGCCTCCCGGACGGCCGCGAACAGCGTCGCGTAATCCCGGCGAATCTGCCCCAGCAGCGGATTGCGGATGCGCTGCCCCTCGCCGAGCCGCTGCACCGCCTGCTTCAAGTGTTCGAACAAGCCGTCCCGAAGCGATCGGTCCTCGTCGTAATCGACGCCCGTCGATGCCTGCACCGATCGGATGAGGCGGCGAACGGCGTCCGCCAGCGCCAGATCGTCGCCGGGCAGCAGAGCGAGGTCTTTGCCGTGCGCGTCCTGCAGCAGTTCGGCGGCGTAAGCCGTCTCGGCCGGGCCGATCGCCACGCCCGGCCGCGCCGAGAGCTGGTCCGCCAGCTGCGCGGCTTCCGCCGCGGCCCGCTCGGACGCTTGCCCGTCCTGCGGCGGCGGCTGGTACGGAACGGGCGCGTCCGCCACCGTTTTTCCTTGCCGGACGCGATGCAGCGAGATCGAGAGGCGGATGAGCAGGTCCGTATAAATCTGTTCGTTGAGGCTTCCCGCCCATCGGCCCTCCAGACTCCACAGCGCGCTCTCGACGTCGGCCATGTCGGCGCGTCCGGCCAGCTCGAACAGCATGCGGTCGAGCGGATGCGACGGCGGCTCGCCCCGGCTCGCGATCAGCTCGGCGTCGTCGAGGCGCAGCCGGATGAGCTGCCGGATCGCCTCCCGCAGCTCCGCCTCCCCGCCCGAGAGCTCGACGCCGTAGCCTCTGCGGCGAATAAGCCGGACGCCGAAGCGCTCCACCCACTCGGCCAGTTCCTCCAGGTCGCTGCCGATCGTCTGCACCGTCACCTTCAGCTCGTGCGCCAGCGCGAATTGCTTGACGGGCTCCCGCTCCCGAAGCAGCAAGCAGAGCAGGTAAATCTGGCGTTCGTCGGGGGAGAATTCGGTCTCCTCCGACGCGGATACGATGCCGCCGAGGCGCTCCAGCGCGGCCGGGTCGCCCTGCAGGGCGATGCCCGAGCCGGATTTTTTCACCAGCGATACCGCTTGGCCTGCCAGCAGATCCTCGACCGCGGCGAGTTCCCGGTGCACGGTGCGCGAGCTGACCTGGAGACCTGCGGCAAGCTCGGCGGCCGTCATCTCCCGCCCGCTGCGCAGCAGCAGCTCGAGGATGCGCCGGGTTCGGTTGGATACGATCATGGACGGATCATTCCTGTCTATCCAAAATGGGCTGAACGCCGGCGATATGCTCGCCAGCGTCAGCCGATTCGATATGCGGAGCGGATGCGGCCGTCATGGCGCACCGTCCCAAAAGCACGCTTCGGATCAGGCGAGCCTATTCACCAGCACGTCGTACTCCGGGCTTTTAAGGAAGTTGTCGATCGAGATATGCTCGGCGTTCGGCGCTTTTTGTTTGGCGCGGTCGGTGAGCGTTTTATGCGTGATGACGATATCCGCGTCGTCCGGAATGTCGCTGATCGCCGTGTTAATGACCGTGATGTCCGATCCAGCCGCCTTCATTTTTTTGCGCAGGATGGATGCGCCCATGGCGCTCGAGCCCATGCCGGCATCGCAGGAGAAGACGATCTTGCGCACGTCCTCCTTATCTTTAACCGCGGATGCCGCCGCTAGAAGACTTGCGTCGACGACCGCCGTGTCCGGGATCGCGGACCGCGCTGCGCCGGCAGCGGATGCAGCCGTTACGCCGACCGGCGCCGCGGCGTTTGCCGCCGTAGCGGCTGCAGCAGGCGTGCCCGCTGCCTTCATCGCCTTCATGCGGCTTTGCGCTTCCTCGATGTCCTCGTCCTCCGCGTTCTTCCTCGACGTCTTCAGCAGCAGCGCCGAGACCGCGAAGGATACGATGGCCGCGGTGAGCACGCCGCTAAGCACCGGCAGCAGGCCGCCCTTCGGCGCCATCGCGATGTAGGCGAAGATGCTGCCCGGCGAAGGCGGAGCGACCAGTCCCGCGCCGAAGAGCGAGAAGGTGAACGTGCCGGTCACGCCGCCGGCGATGACCGCCAGGATCAGGCGCGGATTCATGAGAATGTACGGGAAGTAGATCTCGTGGATGCCGCCGAAGAAGTGGATGATCGCCGCGCCGGAAGCCGACTGCCGGGCGGAGCCGCGGCCGACCAGCATATAGGCCAGCAGCACGCCGATGCCGGGACCCGGGTTCGATTCGAGCATGAACAGAATCGACTTGCCGGTGCGCGAAGCCTCGTCGAGCGCGATGGGACTCAGCACGCCGTGATTGATCGCGTTGTTCAAGAACAATATCTTCGCCGGCTCGATGAGGACGTTCGCCAGCGGGATCAGGTTATGATTGACCAGAAACTCCACGCCGTCCGACAGCCAGCTCGTCAGCTGCTCGATGACCGGGCCGATGCCCGAATACGCGAGCAGCGTCAGGGCCGCGCCGATGATGCCGAGCGAGAAGTTGTTGACCAGCATCTCGAAGCCCGCTTTGATCTTGCCTTCGACGGACTTGTCGAACTGCTTCAGCACCCACGCCGCGAGCGGACCGCAGATCATCGCGCCGAGGAACATCGGGATGTCGGTACCGACGATGATGCCCATCGTCATGAGCGCGCCGATGACGCCGCCCCTTGTCTTGTGTACCATGGTGCCGCCCGTATATCCGATCAGGATCGGAAGCAGGTACTTGATGATCGGATCGACGAGCTTCGCGAGCTCCGAATTCGGCGCCCAACCGGTCGGTATGAACAATGCGGTGATGATGCCCCAGGCAATGAACGCCCCGATGTTCGGCATGACCATGCCGCTCAGGAAACGTCCGAATTTCTGGACGCCTACTCGTATTCCACCGCTAGAAGCAGAACGCTGTGCTTGCTCCATTTCGGTTCCTCCTTGAATTAACCGCTTTCTTTTCGCGGCACTCCGCCAGCGGTCGATATGCGTTAATCGTACCCCTCGCACCTCTTGGCAGCAACAGAAGGAAAACGCGAATTTGTCAATCATACTGTTGACAGCATTTGATGAGTTTATGAGCCGGCAGCTGGCGTCGCCCGTTCTAGCGCGTTTCCCGGGGCATAAAAAAGAACGGTCGACGACGCATCGACCGTTCTTCGCAATAGACTTCCCTTTTACAAACCTACCGTTCCGTTCTTACTCCACGGCCGCACCGGCCGGCAAGGTAGCGCTAGATTCGCCCGCTTCCTTTCGCGACCGCTTGTAGAACAGCAGCGTCGTGACGAACGCGGCGCCGAGCATCCCCGCATACACGTACAATACGGGAATCAAATGGCTCCCGAACTGGTCCGGCGACGCGATCTGTCCGCCCTGGCGGAAGATCAGGCTGCCGATGGCGATGCCGAACACGCCGCCCAATTCCCGCGTGGCGTTGGAGACGCCGCTCGCTTCGCCGGAGGACGATTCGTGCACGGCGGACAGCACGCCCTCGGAGAGCGGCGTGAGGCTAAGCCCCATGCCGAGACCGGCCAATACCATGGCGGGTGCCAGGTAAGCGAAGGAGAAGACCGCGCCGTTCACTGCGATAAGAATCGCGAACAGGCACAGCGCGACCGCCTGGAGCAGCAGGCCGGTCAGCAGCACGCGGCGGGTGCCGAGGCGCCCGATGAAGAGCCCCGCCAGCGGAGCGGCGACCATCGTGGCGCCGGTCCAGGCCATCTCGCGAACGCCGGCGCCGAGCGCAGAGTAGCCTTGCCCTTGCTGCAGGAACAGCGTGAGCAGGAAGATGGCGCCGAAGATGCCCGCATTCAGCCAGAATCCCGTGGCGATGAGCGCGGAATAGTCGCGGCTCTTAAAGAGCCCGAGCGACAGCAGCGGATAAGGATGGCGCCATTCCCAGGCGATGAAGACCGGCAGCAGCGCCAAGCCGCCTGCCAGCGGCCCCCATACCTCGAACGCGCCCCATCCCGCTTCATTCCCGCGAACGAGACCGAATACGATGCCGAGCAGCGATGCCGCGATCAGCAGCAGGCCGAACAGATCGAGACGCTTTTCCTGGCCTTTGGATTCGCGCAGCCAGAGCCAGCCGAACGCGACGGCGAGGACGCCGACGGGGACGTTGATCCAGAAAATCGTCTGCCAGGGCGAACCGTTCACGATGAGCCCGCCGACGAGCGGTCCCATGGCGAGTCCGAGACCCGACACGCCGGAAACGATGCCGATCGCCGCTGCCCTGTACTTGGGCGGGAACGCGGCGCTGACCAGCGTAAGGCTGATCGGCGTGATGGCGGCGCCGCCTATGCCTTGCAGCGCTCTTGCGAGCGTGAGGCCGAGCGCATGCGTGCTAAGCGCGGAAGCCAGCGATCCTAGCGTGAAGACCGCGATGCCGAGCAGAAATACCTTTTTGCGCCCGTACCGCTCTCCCAGCATGCCGAAGGGGATGAGCAGCACGGCGAAGGTCAGCGTGTAGCCGTTGGTGAACCATTCGAGATCCGCGAGGCCCGCGTCGAAAGACTTTTGGATCGACGGCAGCGCCACGCCGAGCACCAGCGTATCCAGCATGACCATGAACAGCGCCAGGCAGATGACGACCAGCATGCGGTTCCTTTGCGAAGTTGAGATCGTAGACATCGTTGGCATCTCCAACACTCCTTATTTATCGATAAATAAATTAAAGCCCTAAAGCAACCGCCAAGCGCCAACGCCTGGCGGCAACGACGAACGGGTCCGCTGACGGATCGAGCGCTCTTGCTTCGCCCGCAGTCGGCAAACGCCCCGCTCCTTGCGCCCCTCCCCTTACTCGTCCTCGCACCACGGGAGCAGCTTGGGCAGCTCCAATATTTGCGAGAGCGCGATGAGGAGACCCGTGCCGATGAACATGCCGGCTTCGCCGGGCGCATCGGGAATGCCCGCCTGCGCGAACCGCTCGCTGACCATCCGGTGAATCTCGGCGAACTTCGACTTCACTTCTTCGCGAATCGCCGGCTCCGGAATCGAATAGGCTTGCATGACAAGCAGGATCTCGTTGCGATGGGTAACGAGCAAATCCTCGAACGCGCCGCCCATCCGGTGAGCGAGCTCCTCGGGCGGACTCTTCACGGCGGCGAAGGCATGCACCAGGCGCCGATAGCCGCGGTCCAGGACGGCCAGGAACAGCTCCTCCTTCGTTTTGAAGAAGTGGAACACGTAGGGCTGCGTCACCCCCACGGTCTTGGCGACCAGCGCCGTCGTCGTCTTGTAAAAGCCTTGAAGCGCGAAGAGCTCGGCGGCAGCGTCGAGAATTTGTTCTTTGCGCGTCGCAGATGTCGCATCGTCTCTAGGTGTCATTTGCCGCAACTCCAACTCAAATTTATTTATTGATTAATAAATACCATATGCGAAGTTTTCCTGTCAATGCTTTCCTCCGAAAAGGACACGCTGCGCTTCATGCGATCTATTCAGTCCACTCAAAAACGCCTTCTTGCATACGGAAGCCCCTTCTGCTTTTAATGGATTCAAGACGATAAATAACGGAGGTTCGGGCGAATTGGAAAGCATAACGAAAACACGGCTGTCTCCCGGACAGCTGGAGGCTGTCGTCAAACAGGCCTTCGGGCCGGATGCCGGGCTGGCATCGGCCGCCGAGCTGACGGACGGCTGGTTCAACGCCGCCTACACGCTTGCGCTGCGGGACGGACGCCAAGCCGTCCTGAAGGTCGGACCTGGCGACCATGCCGAGGTGCTGGGTTATGAACGGGGCATTATGCGCAGCGAGCTGGCCGCGCTCGCGCTGGTTCGGGAGGCGGGCGGCATCCCCGCGCCCGAAGTATACGCCTCGGATACGTCGCGGACCTTGGTCGGCGCGGACTGGTTCGTCATGGAAAAGATCGACGGCAGTCCCTACAATCAGGCGAAGGCATCGCTCTCCGTGCAGGAACGCTTCGAGATCGAGCGGACGCTCGGGCGCTTCAACCGGTCGATCAACGAGATTCGCGGCGACCGGTTCGGCTTCTTGAACGAGTCCGCCGGCATACGGACGGACAGCTGGCAGGCGGCGTTCGGCGACATGATCGGCGGGATCCTGGCCGACGGGCGCAGGCTCGGCGCGAAGCTGCCCGTCTCCTACGAGGAGCTGGAAGCCTTCATCGAGCGGCGCCTGCCCAGCTTGTCGCAAGTGACGGAGCCGCGTCTCGTCCATTGGGATCTATGGGACGGCAATTTGTTCGTCAAGGACGGCCGCATCTCCGCGATCATCGACTGGGAGCGCGCGCTATGGGGCGACCCGCTGATGGAATTTTATTTCCGCAAATTCAACGACCCCGAAGCGTTCCTGCAAGGATACGGCAAGCGCTACGACGCGCCGGAAGAGCTGCCGCGACGCGAGCTGTACGATCTGTACCTCGATCTGATCCTCGCGATCGAATGCTATTCGAGACATTCCGGCGAAGATCAACGCAGCTGGACGGAGCGCAACCTGGCGAAAAGCTGGGCGCGTCTGAACCGTTAGCGGCGCGGAAGGGCTTTGGCTTCGGATTTTTGATAAGATAGGGGTATCTGCTCAATTCGGAGGTCGCTAACGTGGACTACATCATATTGGATATCGAATTCAACGGACGCAAATTCGCGAGCGAGCTGCCCATGGAAGTGATCGAGATCGGCGCGGTACGGCTGAACGAGGCGCTGGAGGCGGTCGACGAATTCTCGGCGCTCATCAAGCCCGTCTACTTTTCCAAGCTGAACAGCTTTATTAAGAAAAAAACCGGCATTCCCCAGGAGGACATCGACAGCGCGAGCGGTTTCGTGCCGGTCATCCGGTCGTTTCTGGCGTGGCTCGGACGCAGCGAGTCGTGCCGGTTCGTCACGTGGGGCGGCGAAGACTTCAAGCGGATCGTGCTCGATACGCGCATGCATAAGCTGGACGATGCGTATTGGATGTCCGCCGTCTACTACGACTTGCTCAAGATATACCTGCGCAGCCGCGGGCTCACCAACGACGTCAGCGTGGAGGCGGCGCTCGAGGAGCTCGGCATTCCGTCCGAGGGCTCGGCCCACCGGGCGCTGGACGACGCGCGGATGACGGCGGAGATCTTCCGCAAGACGTTCGCCGTGCTCGATCCCGAGAAGGACGCGAAGCAGTACAAGGACACGTTCAGCAACGCCAAGGAACGGCGCACGGTCAAGAACGCGATCCGGCTGGCCCAATCGCAGAAGTTCGCGCTGAACTGGGAGCTGCTGACGGAGCACGTGCTGGCCGGCAAGATCGATCTCGCCGATCCGCGCAAAGCCGCGGAGCTGAAAGCCTACTTCGAGGCGGAGACGGCGAAGCCGCCCAAGCCGTCCAAACCGAGAAGCGCCGAGCGTCAAGGCCAAAGCCCGGAGGGCGGGACTCGCGCCGGGGCGACGGACGCGGCGACCGCGGAGACGGATGCGAGCGAGCCGGGTTCGGAAGACGCGGACTGACTGACAAACCGGTAGAACCGAATCGTCGGCAACTATAAAAAGGCTTGAGCCTTAAAGACGGCTTAAGCCTTTTTGACGTGCAGGCGCAGCATCCCGACGAAGACTTGCAGTTCGATCGCTGCGCCCCGTCAGGCTTTCTTATTGCGCATCGCCTTAAGCACCTTCACGCCCTCGACCTCGCCGTCCACGAACCGGCCGTATGCCTCCGACTCCTTGGGCACGAGCGCAACCTTGCCCTCGGCGTTGAAGTGCAAGCCCCAGCCGTACTTCTTCGGCAGCATCGAGGCTCGCATGCAAGCCTTCGGCTTGCCGTAAAATTCGGCCCGCATCTCCGCCTCTCGCGCGTCCCGTTCATCGGGCGGGAGCTGCTTGTGGCGGACGTAGGTCTCGTAAAGAATCTCTTCCTGCGTGTGCGCGTAAGGCTCGCCGGCGATCATGTCGTACTCGATGCCCGGCTTCGTCTTGCCGGCGGCCTTGTCCGGCGGCACCGCGCCATACTCGACGGGACAGTCGTCGGATACGGCGATAAAGGTGTTGTAGTAATTCCATTCCAAGGCGGGTCCCTCCTCTTCAGCAGGCGTTGGACATTTTCTCTTGGCATGAAAGTAACATATTCGGACGCGACTTACAATCGGTTCGTAGAGGACCGGCCGAAAGCGAAAAAGGCCGGCCCGGCCCCCATCTCGCGATGAGCCCGGAACGGCCTCTGTTTACGGCCTGCTTTACTGGTTGGCGAAGCCCAGCGCCTGAAGCATGCGCAGCGTCATTACCGAAGCCTGCGCGCGGGTGGCGCCCAGCTTGGGGGCGAAGGTGACTTGGTCCATGCCGGTCACGATGCCCTCGCTGACGGCGAAGGCTGCTGCGTCCGCGGCATAAGGCGCGATGTCCGCACGATCGGCGAAAGCCGACAGCGCGCGATCCGCCTGCTCGGCGGCAAGTGACGCCCCCTGCCCCGCAAAGCGCATCGCGCCGGCGACCATCGTCGTCAGCTCCTGCCGGGTGACGAGCCGCTGCGGCTCGAACGCCGTAGACGAGGCGCCCTTAAGCTTCTATTCATGCGTGCGGCTCTCCTCCTTTTGCATTATTCGCGTACCAGCGAGAAATCGTCGAAGTAAACGTCGCCCTGCAACCCGTTCATATACAGCCGGACGCGCACCTTGGCCGTGCCGTCGGGAGCGGTTTTCGCGCCGTGTACGTTGACGAACGCGTCGGACGCCGCATCCACGTCCGCGATCCACGCCTCGGACAGTGGAGCGTTCGTCGCGTCATAGAATACGAGCTTCAGCTGTACGTTCCCCGCCGTCTTCGCGGCCAGCTTGACGTAGCCGTCCGCCGCATACGTTTTGCCCGCAGCCGCCTCGGCGTCCTGGTAAACCTCGAACCACTGCGCATCCGTCGTCACGACGCGCATGGATGCCGTCCCCGTCCGCTTCGTCTGATCCGTCCACTGGCACAGCCATTCCTTTTCGCAGGTCCAGACCGCCGTTTTCCACGCATCGTTGTGATCGTCGAAGCCCGGGTTCAGCAGCAAATTGCCGGATGGTCCTGCCGGCTCCTCCGGCTCCGTCGCGCCTCCGCCGTCTGCCGTCAGCTTGAAGTCGTCGAAGGAAGCTTCGCCCTTAAATCCGTTCGCGTACAGCAGCACCCGGACGTAGGCGGTGTCGGCGGGAGCCGTCTTCGAGCCGCCGATATGAACGAACCCCTCGGACGTCGCATCGAGGTCGGCGATCCATTCCTCCGACAGCCGATTGTCGTCCGCGTCGAAGAACACCAGCTTCGCTTGGAGCTTGCCAGCCTCAACGGAGGCGACCTTCGCATAGCCGTCGAGCGTGTAAACGCCGCCCGCCACTGCGAGCGCATCCTGATACACGCCGAACCACTGCGCGTCCGTCGTGACGACCTTCATCGCCGCCGTACCGTCGCCGGTCGTCCGTTTCGCCGCAGTCTGATCCGTCCACTGGCACAGCCATTCCTTTTCGCAGGTCCAGGCGGCCGTTTTCCAGGAATCGTTGTGCGCGTCGAAGTTCCCGTTCACCAGCAGGTCGGCCGCAGGCTCGCCCGGCCCCTCGCTTCCGCCGCCGCTGCCGTAAGCGCGAATCGAGAAGTCGTCCAGGTTGATCTTCGCGTTCAGCCCCTCGATATAGATGTACACGCGAACCTTGCCCGTATGCGCGGGCGAGCGGAAGACGCCGTACACATTCTCGTAGCCTTGCGTCGTACCGTTATAAACGGCGACCATCTTGTCGTCCAGAATGCTCCCGACCGCATTCAGGAACTGGATGCGAATCTTGACGGAAGCGCCGTCGTTGCGGGAGACGTTCAGGTAGCCTTGCAGCTCGTAATCGGTATCGGGCGTCGCGGCCGCCGCGGTCGACTGGATGCCGAACCAGGCGCCGGTCGAGGCGTCGATGATCATAGAGGCGTCGCCCGAGCGCTTCTCCGCGGTGTCGGAAAGGCAGTACTGATCCTGCTCGCACAGCCAGCTCGCGGGCTTGCCGGAGGCAACGGTCTCGAAGCCCGGGTTGGTCAGCAGATTGTCCGACATCTCCGGCGTCTCGGTCGTCACAGCCAGCGCTTCGCTCGCCGCGGAAACGTTAAGCGAGGCGTCCTTGGCCTTGATCGCGTACGCGTAGGTCGTGCCGGGGCGCAGGTCGTCGTCCTGGAAAACGGTGTCCCGCGTCGTGCCGACCAGCAGGCCGTCGCGATAAATCAGGTAGCCGTCGACCGCGCGGTCGTCCGTAGACGCCTGCCAGCTGAGATGGGCCGTGTTGAACGTGGTGCCGGTCGAATGAGACGCGGACGGGGCGGTCGGCGCTTCGACGTCGCGGGTCAGCGTCGTCGCCTGCACGGCCTGGCTAGCGGCCGATACGTTGCCGGCCGCGTCGCGGGCGCGAACCGTGTAAGTATACGAGGTGCCTGGCGCGAGCAGCGTGTCCTTGAAGGCGGTCGCGAGCCCGTAGGTGCGGCCGGCCAACCGGTCGCCGCGGTATACGTCGTATCCCGCGACAGCGACGTTATCCGTAGAAGCCGTCCACGTCAGCTTAACGGTATCCTCCGTCGACACGCCCGAGACGGAGGCGTTCGCCGGGGCGGACGGCGCCTTGCGGTCGACGACCGCCGGTATCGGACGGCTGCCGGGCGCGGCGGCCAGCGCCTTGTGGCTCACGGCCTTGATCGCGATGTCCCGCGAGAAGGCCGGCAGCGCGAGCGTCAGCCCCTGCGCATTGGCATTAGCTTTGACGATGGCGATATTTTCGCCGGTGTAGGTATTGTAGTAGGTGACGTTGTAGGGTCCCGGCTTGAGCCCGGGTACCGTCACCGTGCCGCCCTCCATCGTGCGCGGCGACAGCTCGTCGTACGGCGCGGCCTTGTCGTGCGCCCACAGCAGGGCGCGGTCGTTGGCCGCGAACCCGCCGGCCTGCAAATCCTGCGCCGCGCCCTGGTCGCCCAGGTCGACGAACGGCATGCCGATGAGACGGCTCTCCTCGGGCCGGATGAAGTCGGCCAGATGCTTGTACTGTGCCTTGTACGCGTCCGGCATGTCGAAGCCGTTCTCGAAAATCCACCACAGGTTCGCCCCCGCCGCGCCAGAGCGGAAGATCGGGGCCCACACGCCGTCATGCGCGTAATTCAGCAGATTCGCGTCCTGCGTCGTATCGTTGCCCGTCTTGCCGGCCTCTCCGATGAAGACCGGCCGATTGCCGAACGGCTTCAACGCATCGAGGTTGCTTTTCCAAATATCGACGATGCCGGTGCTGCCCTCGTACAGATGCTCGTTGACGACGTCCAGCGTATCGAGGCCGTCCCACGAATCCTGCGTCGCATGCTGCTCCGCGTGATCCTTCCAAGCGAAGCTCGTCGTCGTCGGATGCTTGTAAAAGTCCCAGCTTTTCCAATACGTGTCCAAGGACCGGTGCCAGCTGTCGCGGATGTCCGCCGTCGTGTCGACGCGGTTGTCGGACTCGTTCCAGTACTCCAGCATGCCAAGCGCGGTGCTGTATCCCCAGCGGGCGAAAATGTAGCGCAGCAGCCGCTGCTGGTAGGCGATGGCGTCCGGGTTGTACCAGAAGTCGGTGTCGTTCTCCTTCCAGTCGGACGTGCCGCCGTTGGCGCGGTTGTAGGCGTGGTACGCCCAGTCGTAGTAAAAGTCGCCGAAGCTGTTGAGCGTCAGCATGATGTACAGGTTGTGGTCCTCGGCGGAAGCGATCACCTGGTCCATACGGTCGAGATTGTCCAGATTGTAATCGCCGATGCCCTTGTAGGTCATCTCGATCCCGCCCTGGGTCGTCGTCACGGGGCCGTATTCCGGCGAATAGTTGGCCCACCAGCAGCTCAGCCAGACGCGCATGATATTCATGCCGGCATCCTCGTAGCCCTGCATGGCGCCGGCAATCTCGTCGGGCGTGCTCCAGGCATAGTTGGAGCCGAGCAGGGTGATCTGGCTGCCCGCGCCGTCGACGAAACGGTCGCCGGAAACGTTCATGAAGCCTCTGCCTGACGCGGGGGCGCCGGCGGTGAAGGTGTAGGCGTCGCTTGCGGCGGTGCCGTTCTTGTCCGTCGCGCTCAGCGTAATCCTGTGCAGGCCGGGCTGCCTCGGCGAGTAGCGGACCGCCCAGCTCGGCGAGGCGTCGCTGCGGTAAAAGCCGGGCACCGTCTCGACGGCGCCGTCCGGCGTCCGTACAGTCGCCCGAACGTCGACCTCCTCGGGGTCGAAGGGGTTGGCGTACGCGCTGCTCAGGTTGAAGGCGAGCTCCAGCTTGCCGTTCTGCGCAGGCGCGGTCGTGTTCAGCGTCACGTCGCGAATCTCGGTCGGCGTTGCGACGACCTGCTGCGCGAGCGAAACGGCGGAGGCTGCATTGACGAAGTCGACCGGCGCCGCCGGGGAAGCGCTTACGGCATTGGCCGAAAGGGACCACGCCAGCGCAAACGCGAGCAGCGCGACAGCTAGCCGCAGTGCAGCGCGAGGGGGGAGCGGCTTGCGGCCCCTTTTTGTGCGCGTCGCTTCGAGGGGAGGATGGTGCGGAGTGCTGCTTGGCATAGTGAGCATGAACCTCCTTGGTCGCAAGTGGACCGGTTTCCCCTCATTCTCGGATCAACCGGCCTCGGCGACAACCTTGCAAGTCCGAGATTAACACCCTTCTAATGCGAGATCGGCCATGAAAAAACCGCCAGGGCGTGCACCCTGACGGCTTGGATGGGCTTCTTGCCGCAGTTTTTGCGGTTGCAGCTTTACTTCGCTTGCTGTGCCGGCCTGTAACCGCAGTTTTTGCGGTGACAGCCCCGTCACCCATACACTTCGTCTCAGTAACGTTGCTTTTCTCGCTTACAGCGCTGCGCCGCCGTCGCAGCGTTGAATTTCCTCGCTTACAACATCCGCAGTCGCCTCTCTCATCTTGCCGGCGCCAGGTAGCCGGCCTCCAGCTCCCCCGCCGGCATCGGCCGGTCGATATAGTAGCCCTGCGCGATGTCGCAGCGCAGCTCCCGCAGGCGCGCCATCTGCGCGTGCGTCTCCACGCCTTCGGCGATGACGCGGAGCTCCATTCCCTGCGCCATCTGGATGATCGCCCGCGTGAGCGCCTCGCTTTTCGGGTCCGTGGTCAGCTCGGCCAGGAAGCTCTTGTCGATCTTCAATATATCGATGGGCAGCTGCTTCAAATAGCCGAGCGCCGAGTAGCCTTTGCCGAAGTCGTCGATCGCGATGCGGAAGCCCGCCGCCTTCAGCTCGCGCAGCACGGCGATCACCGGCTCCATATCCGTGATGCCGAAGCTCTCCGTGATCTCGAGCACGAGCTGACGCGGGTCGCAGCCCGCCTCGCGAACGATGCCGCGGATCGTCTCCGCCAGGTCCGGCGCCATGAACTGTCTGCCGGACAAATTCACCGCGACCGCAGGCACCGTCCTCGACTCCCGGTCCCATTCGCCAAGCTGCCTGCATGCCTCCCCGAGCACCCAGCCCCCGATTTCCCGGATCAAGCCCGTCTCCTCCGCGATCGGGATGAACTCCGAGGGCGGGATCATGCCCAGTTCCGGATGCCGCCATCTCAGCAGCGACTCCATGCCCTCCAGCCTGCCGCTGACCAATCCGATCTGCGGCTGATAGACGAGCTGAAGCTCGCCGCGTTCGGCCGCGAACCGAAGCTCCCGCTCCAGGCGAAGCTTGCGCAGAAAAGCGCTGCTGATCCCCTCGTTGAACACCTGCGCGCCCGTGCCGAGCGACTTGGCCTCGTACATCGCCAGGTCCGCATGCCGCATCAGCGATTCCAGGTCTTTGCCGTGATCCGGATACAGGCTGATGCCGATGCTGGCCGTCATGTAGATCTCGTTGTCCGCCCCGTCGAACGGGCGCTCCATCAGCTCCGTGATCCGCCGCGCCGACTCCAGCGCTTCTTCGAGGCGCTTCAGGCTCCGAAGCACGACGATAAATTCGTCGCCGCCGAGCCGGGACACGACGTCCTCCGCGCGGACCGCCCGCTTCAGGCGCTCCCCCATTTGCCGCAGCACCTTGTCTCCCGCATCGTGGCCAAGCGAATCGTTGACGGACTTGAACCGGTCCAGGTCGATAAACAGCACGCCGAGCCGCTCTCCCTTTCTCCGGCAGCCTTCCATCACGTCCGGCAGCATCTCCTGCAGCAGCGTCCGGTTGGGCAGTCCGGTCAACGTATCGTAGTGGGCGAGATACTTCAGCTTGTCCTCCGACTGCTTGCGCTCGGTGATGTCCTTGAACATGCCGATGTAGTTCGTGACTTCGCCATGCTCGTCGCGCAGCGTCGTGATCGTGAGGAACTCGGGATAGAGCTCCCCGCCCTTGCGCCGGTTCCAGATCTCTCCTTGCCACCTGCCGGTGCCGCGGAGGCTCTCCCACATGCGATCGTAAAAGTCGCGCCCGTGCCTGCCGGACCGAAGCAACGCGGGCGTATGCCCGCAAGCCTCCTCCTCCGTATAGCCGGTGACTAAGGTGAAAGCCTGGTTGACGGATAAAATCTTGAGCGAGGTATCCGTAATCATGATCCCTTCGCTCGCGTGGCTGAACACCTGCGCGTGAAGCCTGAGCTTGGAGGCGGCGCTCTTGTACTCGCTCAGATCGAGGAACATCGCCATATAATTTTGAAGCTGCCCGGCCTCGTCCTTGACGGCGGAGATCGACAGCCATTGCGGGTAAACTTCGCCGTTTTTGCGGCGGTTCCAGATCTCGCCCTTCCATTTGCCGTCGAGATGAATCGCCGCCCACATCCGCGCGTAAAAATCGGGCGACTGGCAGTCGGACTTCAGCACGCTCGGCGTGAGCCCGACGACCTCGCTCTCGTCGTAGCCCGTAATTCTGGAGAAGGACGGATTCACTTGAATGATTCGGGCGTGCCCGTCCGTGATCATGATCGCTTCCTGCGAATCGCGGTAAATTCGGGCATAGAGGGGCCATAAGGACTCGTCATGCTTCATGCCGCCCGCCGATGCCAAATATCCGCTCATGCCAATGCCTCCCTGATGCCGCTTCCCAATGTGGTTTTAACGCGAGGCCAATCCGACTGCGCCGAGCTTCGGCCCCAGCCAAGCGCCCGCGTTTTTAATCTCGAAAGTCGCTCCGATGTCTGCGGACAGATTTCTCAAAGCCAGCAGCAGGCCGAGCCCCGAGCTGTCCAGATCCGCGACCTCGTCCATCCGAAGCAAGACGCCCAGGATCCCCGCCGTTAACTCAGGGAACAGCCTATGCCGGAGTTCGACCGCTTCGGCTACGCCGATCCTGCCCGACAGCACGACCGTGACCGTACCGTCCTCTCGCCTGATATCGCACTTCATGACGAACCTCCCGCGGGCGTCGACAGCCGTGTGACCCGAACCGACAGACACCGGCATAATTAGGTAACTTTTTCTTATATACACCCAGCCGGGAGCGCTGTATGTGACAAAAATCACACTCATGATTCTTCCAATCGACACGGGTCGGCGGCAGCAGGTAGAATTGTAGCAAGAGCATGATCGTTGAAAAAGAAGGAGTCGGAACGATGAAACTGGCGTCATGGAACGTGAACGGGCTGCGTGCCGCGGTGAATAAAGGGTTTGGCGAGTACTTCGAAGCGCTGGACGCGGACCTGTTCTGCGTGCAGGAGACCAAGCTTCAAGAGGGCCAGCTCAGCCTGGATCACGGAGAGCGGTACACCCAATACTGGAATTATGCGAAGCAAAAGGGTTACTCGGGCACCGCCGTGTTCACGAAGCGCAAGCCGCTGTCGGTGCGGTACGGGATCGAGGAGGATGCCGAAGAGGAGGGCCGGATTCTGACGCTGGAGTTCGAGGGGTTTTACCTGGTCAACGTATACACGCCGAACGCCCGCCGGGACCTGTCTCGGCTGGAGATGCGCATGACTTGGGAGGACCGCTTCCGCCGTTATCTGACGGAGCTGGACGCGGTCAAGCCCGTCGTCGTCTGCGGCGACCTGAACGTCGCGCACGAGGAGATCGATCTGAAAAACCCGAAGCCGAACCGCGGCAACGCGGGCTTCACGGACGAAGAGCGCGCTAAAATGAGCGAACTGCTGGAAGCGGGATTCATCGATACGTTCCGCCATCTGTACCCGGACCGGGCCGACGTGTACTCCTGGTGGTCATACATGCCAGGCGTCCGCGCGCGCAACGTCGGATGGCGCATCGACTACTTCCTCGCATCCGCGCGGCTCGCCCCCTTCGTGCGGGAAGCCTCGATCGACTGCGCCGTCATGGGCAGCGACCACTGCCCCGTGCTGCTGGAGCTGGACGATGCGGTCTGGGACGGCATCTGACAAAGCCGCCGCCTTGCTACGCCGTGATCTCGACGGAAAAGCTGACGATTTGCACCATCACGGGCGTGCCGGCCAACAGCGTCGATCCGTCGAGGTCGATCGTCACGGCCGTGGAGGTCAGCGCGTAGAGGTCCTGTTCCTGCGGCACGCCGTTTAGGTACAGCATGGAATAAGCGTTCGGGCCGAGTCCCTCGAAGCCCGCCGCAGGCGCGCCGTTGACCGTGAATTCGCCGGCGTCGATCGTGACCGGGCCGCCGCTCGTATCTTCTTGCATAAAAGCAAGATACAGCGCGCTGCTCGGAAGAACGGCGATGCCGGCGGGCAGCGGACCAGCGGGCCCGGGCGGACCGGCAGGGCCTGCCGGACCCGCGGCGCCTGTCTCTCCCATCGGCCCTGCGGGACCTGTCGCACCGGTTGCCCCGGTCGCACCGGTCGCACCCGCAGCGCCTTGAGGGCCTTCAGATCCTGCCGTGCCTGCCGGCCCCACCGGACCTGCCGGACCTGGCTGACCTATCGGCCCCGCAGGTCCCGTTGGCCCGGCCGGCCCAACCTCCCCCCGAACGCCTTGAACGCCCTGCGGTCCCAAATCCCCTTGCGGGCCTCGCCCGCCGAGCTGCCCTGGCAATCCGTGTGCTCCCGGCACCCCGGGAGTCCCCTGAACGCCGTGCGTGCCGCTTTCTCCCTGCGCCGGCCCCCGCCTGCCTCTGCCTTGCGCCGACCTCCGCCTGCCTCCGCACGGCGTTCGCGCCGCTTGCTTTCCAGGATCCGTGCCGTGCAGACACTTCGCGCCGTGCCTGTCTTTTTTGCGGCAAGGCCGCCCTGCCCTGTCCCTCTTGCCGCCGCACGCGCCGCGAGAGCGGAGGCGACGCCTTCTCCGTGAGGCGCGGCCGACCGCTTTCGTGACGCGCTTGCACCGGCTGCCTATCATCCCCATCGGAATCCCTCCTCCCGCTAATCGCCGCAGCGATATTGCTTTCGTCAGCGCTCAATATTACCCGCATCTTGCCGTTAAGCCTATCATATGCCGCGCCCGCCGATTCGCATTGGGCCGCTGGCCGGGTGGTCGCGCGATTCGCCTCTTTCCTTCGTCAAGTTGAGCCGGATGACGCAGTCGATGCGCCGTACCGCATCGGCTTGCAGAAGCATGTACTATATGGAGAGCCGAGGCTCCCAAGCAGTCCGCTCGGCACGGGGAGGTGAATGCGCATGCCCGTCATTAAACCGGTTATTGTCGCGGTCTCCAGCGCGCCGGTCTCCACCGGCGGCGTCATCGCGACGACCGTCAGCCCGACCGTGGCCCGTTTCTACGCCGCGATCACCGCCGCCATGATCGCTGGCGGCGTGACGACCATTCCCGCAGCCAGCTTTCTCGACGACGCCGACGCGCCTGTGGCCGCACTGCCCGTGCCGGCAGCCAACGGCTACTACAACGTCTACATTAACGGAATCCTGCAGCAGGGAGGCTTGTCTACGTTGACTGCCGTCAGCCTGGCGCTCGCTTCGGGGGATTTCGTGGAAGGCACGCCCGTCCTGCTTGAAGTAGGCACTTTCGGCGGCGACTCGACACTGACGACGCAGCCGACCATATCGGCGCCGACGATCACGATCATCTCCTGATCCAAAGCGCGCAAAAAAGGCCGGAGCCCTCAAGGGGCCGGCCTTCTTGCCTACATACAAAGTCGAGCGAACGGCTGCGTCCGACGGTGGTATTCCGCGCAGCCGAAGGAGCCGCTAGCGCTTCTCCTTGAAGTCCAGATGCATGTATCCCCATCCGCACATCGTGGTTAGTACTTGATCCAGCGTCTTGCCGTGATCGGACAGCGCATATTCGACCTTCGGCGGGATCTCCGCGTAGACCCGCCTGTCGATGAGGCCGTCGCGCTCCAGCTCCCGCAGCTGGGCTCGTCAGCATGCCTTGCGTGACGTCCGGCAGCCTTCTGCGCAGCTCCCCGAATCGCTTCGTGCCCTCCTCGAGCAGCAAAAACAAGATCAAAGGCTTCCACTTGCCCCCGATCGCGCGCAGCGTCGCCGATATACCGTCGGTGGCAACTTCGCGCCGCTTGTCGTCGGTCATCGTCGGCGCCCCTTTCTTTGCTTCCTTTGAACACGTCTTTTTTCCACTTTAACAGAGGACACGGAGGAGCGATAGGGGCCCGCCGAGCGAGCAGACTCCGGGTCAGTACGGTTTAACGGACTATGTACGAAAAAACGGCGTACTGTGCAGTCGGATGCGCGCGGTCCATAATGAAAGAGCCATCCGGATGAGCGACAGACGAAGGAGAGAACGCAACAGATGAACATTTCGTTAAAAGGCAAATCTGCCGTAGTCACGGGTGCGAGCCGCGGTATCGGACTGGCGTCCGCGAAGCTGCTGGCCGATTCGGGGGCCGGCGTCGTGGCTGTCGCCCGCAGCGCGTCGGACGAGTTGAGGACGCTCGCCGCGGCGTATGCCGTGCATCCGGTCGAAGCGAACGCGGCTACCAGCGAAGGGGCTAGAGCGGCTGTCGAAGCCGCAGTCTCGCGATATGGGAAACTGGATATTCTCGTCAACAACATCGGCGCCACGGACGCGCGCGCCGGGGAAGGCTTCCTGAAGCTGTCCGACGACGATTGGGCGGAGATGTTGGAGGTCAATCTGATGAGCGTCGTGCGGTCGACCCGCGCCGCTCTTCCGCACATGCCGGCGGGAGGCGCTATCGTCAATATTTCGTCGATGAACGCGGTCATGCCGAACGCACGCATCATCGCTTACAGCGCATCCAAGGCCGCGGTGACGAACCTGTCGAAAAATCTGGCGCTTGCCTACGCGCCCCAAGGCATACGCGTCAACACCGTGGCGCCGGGCCCGACGGAGACGGCGATGTGGGAGGGCCGCCTGCCCGCCGACGAGGAAGAAAAGGGCCGGATGGCCAAGGAAATCGGCATCGCGCTCGGCCGGTTCGCGCAACCGGAGGAGGTCGCGGAGCTCGTCGCTTTCCTCGCGTCCGACCGCGCTTCGATGATTACGGGCGCGGATTATATCATCGACGGCGGCTTGGTGAAGACGATTCACTAAAGGGCGCGGGCGCTGAACGCAAAAAGAAGGTGCAGCTACCTCAGAATATGAGGTACTGCACCTTCTTTTAAGGCTTCTTCGCTATCAGGGACTGATGAATTGCTGCGTCCAATAGCTGCGGTAGTCGGAGTCCGTATAATAGGCGTAACCGATGCCGATCTGGGCGTAGTCGCCCAGCATGTTGGCCAGATGTCCCGGACTCTGCTCCCAGCCGGCCACGACGGCCTCGGGCGTCTCGTGTCCCGCGGCGATATTCTCCGCCGCCGCCCGGTACGCGATCCCCTTGCCGCGCATCATCTCGAACGGATCGCCGTACGTCGGCGATTCGTGATCGAAGTATCCTTGCTCGCCCATATCCGCGGACTTCAGGCGCGCGACGAGCGACAGCGGCACGCTGAGCGCGAACGGCTTGGTCTTGCCGTGCCGCGCGCGCAGCTCGTTCGTCCGGAAGAAGACTTCGATCTCCTCGTTCGACAGCTGGAACAGCTCGCCCGCCAGCGCGTACTGCTTGAACGTCATCTCCGGCTCCGCGCCCGCGTCAGGCTGCGAGATGACGGCGGTCCTGGAAGCCTGCCGCCATTCGAGCGCATGCCCCGTCAGCTCCGCGCTCGCCCGCAGCGGAATCATCGTGCTGTCCGACAGGAGCTGCGCGGCCACGTCCAGCTTCACGACGTAATCGGACGTCTTGCCGGAAGCGTCCGTCATCGTCCGCTGAACGTACGGCGAGCCGATTTTCAGCTTCAGCACGGTCCCGCCGCCCTTCGCCTCCTGCATCGTCGCCGTCACGACTCGCGCGTCCGGGTCCCACGTCATGCGCGCGCCCATCGCTTCGAGCAGCGCGCGTGCGGGCACGAGCATGCGCCCGACCTTGATGACCGGCGCCGCCTCCGCGAAGACGACGGGCTTGCCGTCTACGATCGCGTTCGCGGCGGCCCCTGCCGCAGATACGGAACCAACGCTTCCGGGGGCCGGCGCAGCCAGCCCGATCGCCAGCAGCGGCGCCAGTCCCGCCTTGCTCATCCAACCGTATCGCCTCATCCGGATCGCCTCCCTCTATGGTGTCTATCTACCCGTTTGCTAGAAGGCCCTATCCCGGATCGCGCTTCTACCGCTCGCCCAGCAGAATCCGCGTATACGGCGAATCCGCGGGCAGCATGATGACCGGCTCGCCCTTGAACGTCGTCGTGTAGCTCTGCAGCGTGCGGTACAGCTTGTAAAACTTCGGATCCTTGCCGTACGCCTCATTGTAAATGCGCGCCGCTTCCTTCTCTCCCTCGGCCACGATCTTCTTGGCGTCCGCCTCGGCCTGCGCGATCAGCTCTTGCGCCTGACGGTCCGCGTTGGAGGTAACCTTGCGCGATTGCTCGTCGCCCTCGGACAGGTAGCCGGCCGCGATCGACTGGCGATCCGAGATCATGCGGTTATACACGCTCTGCTTGTTCTCCTCGGGCAGGTCCGTCTTCTTGATGCGCACGTCGATGATCTCGATGCCGTAGCTCTGATTTTCCGCGACGTCCCGGACGATCTGGGTGATCTCGTCGTTGATGTCGCCCCGCGACGTCGTCTCGCTGATGATGCTGCCGTATTCGATCTCGGACAGCTTGCGCCGAACCGCATTATAGACGGCATCGCCGATGCGCCCCTCGGCCGCCGACACGGTCTGCAGCGAGCGCAGGAAGCGGTGCGGGTCGTCGATGCGCCAAACCGAATAGTTGTCGACGATGATCGGCTTCTTGTCCTTGGTCAGGATCGTCGTCGGCTGGCTGTCGTAGATGCGTTGGTACTTGGGGAGCGTGCGCACGGATTCGATGAACGGGATTTTAAAATGAATGCCTGGCGACTGATGGATGCGCGTCGCCTCGCCGAATTTGAGCACGACCTTGTACTGTCCCTCGCCGACGACGAACATGGAGCCGGAGAGGAGGATGATGAGCAATAGCGCGCCTGCGCCGGTCAAGATCCATTTGCGGGTATTCATTGTCCGGCACCTCCCTGAGCTGCATTAGGCTGTGTCGTCGTACCGCTCGGAGTGGTCGTCTTCGCGCCGCTATTCTTGAGGAAACTGTCCAGCGGCAGGTAGTTCACCGTGTCTCCGCTCCCGTCGGTCACGATGACCTTCGCGTTCGGCAGAATCTGCTCGAGCGTCTCGAGCACGAGGCGGTCGGCGGTGACTTCCGGATTTTTAGCATATTCATTGTAAACGGCATTAAATTGCGCGACGTCGCCCTGCGCGTTCAGGATCCGCGACTTCTTCTGCGCCTCCGCCTGCTCGATGAGCGCCTGCGCCTCGCCCCGTGCCTTGGGCAGCCGGTCGTTCACGTACTTTTGCGCCTGGTTGATCTTCGTGTTCTTCTCCTCGCGCGCGTTGGTGACTTCCTTGAACGCCGTCTGAACCTGGCCCTCGGGCGGCTCGATGTCCTGGAACTTCAGGTCGATGATCTGGATGCCCGTGCCATACTTCTCCTGAATCTCTTCGAGCTTCTTTTTGACGTCGGTCTGGATGACCGTCTTGCCTTCGGTAATCGCGTAGTCCAGCTTGGTCGCGCCCATGACCGAACGGATCGCCGCGCTGGCCGAGTTCCTGAGGAACTGTTCCGGATCGTCGATGTTGTACAAATAGTCGCGGATATTAGCCACCTTCCACTCGATGACGGCGTCCGCGGACACGATGTTCTCGTCGCCCGTAATCATGAGCGCCTCGGACTCGACCGGCGTCACCTTGCCGCCGCTGTCCTCGCGGTAGCCGATATGCAGCTTCTGCGTCAGGTTGGCCGGCACCTTCACGACCCGCTGGATCGGCGAAGGCAGCTTGAAGTGCAGGCCCGACTTCTCCTGCGTCGCCGTGTATTTGCCGAACGTCAAGATCGCCGCCTGCTCCTGCTCCTGCACCGTGTAAAACGTCGTCGAGCCGATCCAGATCACGATGACCGCCGCGATGCCGATGGCGATGAGCCGCCAAGTTCGCTTGGGCAGCTTGGGCATCTGGTAAACCTTTTGCGTATTGCCGCCTTGAAAGACTTCCATGCGCAATCCCCTCCCATAGGTGTGTAGGAGTACATACGCCGAAAGACGTAAGCGGTTGCTAAGGATTGCGGGGCCGGCTGAAGTTATTGGAGTGGGAGCGGCTCGGAAATGCGCTTGGCGGGGTGTTACGGCGGAATAGCGATGTGGAGCAACCTTATTTACATAAAAACCAAGCATCCTGGCGGATGCTTGGTCCCACACCTATTATCCGAGCTAACCCTCAGACCGTCTCTCGCTTCAGATCGAGCCAATCCATCTCTTCCCTCGTCAGCGCGAGACGCATCGCTTCGTCGCACGAGCGGAGCTCCTCCGCGTTACGGGCGCCGATGAGCGCGCAGGCGGGGAATGGCTGGTTCAGCACGTAGGCAAGCGCGATCTGGATCGCGGTCACGCCCTTGTCGGCGGCGAGCCGTTCGGCGCGCGCGAGACGCTCCCAGTTGTCGTCGCTGTAGAATACGCGCACCAGGTCGGCGTCGCTCCGGTCGTCCGGCGAGAAGCGTCCGGTGAAGAAGCCGCGCGCCTGCGACGACCAGGAGAGCAGCGGAAGCTGGTGCTTCTCGTGCCAATCGATGGTCGCTTGATCCGCGGAGACCGCGTCCTTCCAATACGGCTCCTTGGCCTTCGCGAGACTCAGGTTCGGGCTGCTGAAGGTGAAGCCGACAAGGCCGTGCGCCGCGGCGTACTCGTTGGCCTCCTGAAGCCGCTGCCACGTCCAGTTGGAGCCGCCGATCGCCCCGATCGCGCCGGATTCGATATGCGCGTTCAGCGCTTCGACGATGACGCCGACATGGACGTCCGGATCGTCGCGATGCAGCGCGTACAGCTCGATGTGATCCGTCCGCAGCCGCTCGAGGCTTACTTGCAGATCGTCGGCGATCGCCTGCTTGTTCACGCGCGGGCCGTCCTTGTCATGGTGCGCGCCCTTGGTCAGGATCGCGATCCGGTCCCGGTTGCCTCGCTCCTCCATATACCTGCCGAGCACTTCTTCGCTCTGCCCGCCGCAGTAGATGTGCGCGCTGTCGACGGCGTTGCCGCCGAGCGCCAGATAGGCGTCCATATTGGTCGCCGCCAGCTCGTACGAGTGGTGGTAAAAGTAGTCGGTTCCCTTGATCAGGCGGGACACGGGCAAGCGCGATCCCGGAATGTCGATGTAATCCATGCGTGCAGCCTCCTTCGATTAAATGACGATGCGCGCGCGTTCGGATGCCGACCGCAGCACCGCGTCGATGACCTTCATGTTGCGCACCGCGTCCTCCGGTTCGAACGCCGGCGCCTCGCCGTCCAGTACCGTCCTGGCAAATTCGTCGCCTTGCAGCGCATATTGGTTGCCGCGCGGCACCTCGATCTCCCGTCTGCCGTCTTTGGAGACGACGAAGAAGTTGTATCCGCCGTCCGGTCCCGAGACGAAAGCCGACGGCACTTCAATGCTCGCCTTGGTGCCCAGCACCTCGAGCGTATTGCGCGAGGACGCCCACATGCCGCAGTCGAAGGTCAGCGCCGCGCCGCCCGCGAACTCGACCAGACCGGACGCCATCATATCGACGCCGTCGTGCTCGGGCGAAAAGAAAGCGTGCGCCGTCGCCGCCTCCGGCTCCTGCCCGAGAATGAGCCGCGCCGCACTGATCGGATAGCAGCCGACGTCGTAGACCGAACCGCCTCCCCAGTCGCGCCGGTAGCGGATATTCGTATGGTTCGCCGCGTTGTTGAATGTAAAGGTGCCGTGAATCCCCCGTACTTCGCCGATCTCGCCGGATTCGACCATTTGCCGGATCAGCCGGTAGCGCGGATGATGACGGTACATGAACGCCTCCGCCAGATGAACGCCCTTGTCTTGGCAAGCTTCGACCATGCGCGCGGCTTCGGCCGCGTCCAGCGCGATCGGCTTTTCGCAAAGGATGTGCTTGCCCGCCTCCGCGGCGCGGATCGTCCACGGCAGATGCAGATGATTCGGCAGCGGTATGTAGACCGCGTCGATCGTATCGTCCGCGAGCAGCGCCTCGTAGCTGCCGTAGGCGCGCTCGATGCCGAGTCGCTCGGCCGTTTCCTTTGCTTTGTCCGCATCCCGGCTCGCGATGGCCGCCACGACGTTCCGCTCCGACTGCTGCAAACCGGGAATAACCGCGCGAACCGCGATGCCCGCGCACCCTAGAATGCCCCATCTCAACTTGCGTTCCATTTGACCGCAGCCTCCTTGCCTATACTTGATTGATAAGATATTGTCAGTATAATAACAACCAAATAAAATGAAAATGACAGCTTATTGGCCATCATTAAAACAATATTGTCGCAGAGGAGACGGACTGTGAGAAGACAAGCGCATCTGCTGACGCTAGCCGGCAGCCCGTATCTCGTCATGCCTGAATCGGTGGGCGCCTACCGCGATTTTCCCGACCATTCGGTGCTGCGGGAGGCCGGCGTGCTCAACAATTTCAACATCCATTATGTCGCGGGAGGCAAAGGCTACGCGGAGACCGAGACGGGCGTGCACGAGCTGCGGGCCGGCGATGCCGTCCTGTATTTCCCGCTGCAGCGACAGCGCTACTATAGCAGCGAGGACGAGCCGTGGGACGTGCGGTGGGTTCACTTTTACGGGGAAGAGCTGCGCGACTATCTCGTGCGCCTTGGCTTCCATCAGTCGGCGGTATGGTCCCTCCGGCAAAGGGAGGCTTGGGAATCCGCCCATCTGGCGCTGCTTGAGGAGGCGGAGGCGCATCAACTGCTGCGTCCGGTGCGCTTGTCCATGCTGACCTACGCCCTCTTCTCGGAATTCGTGCAGCAGGCCGTCCCGGTCTCCGACGTCAAGTCGGCGGGCACCGGCCGCCGTATTCTGGACCTGCTGCCCGACATGCAGCGGGAGGCTTGCGCGCCCTTCGTTCTCGAGGATTGGGCGGCGCGCGCGGGCGTGAGCCGTCATTATTTTTGCAAGCTGTTCCGGCAGGCGATGGGCTTCTCGCCCATGGACTTCGTCACCCGCTGCCGGCTCCAGGCGGCCAAGCAGTGGCTGCTCGAGCACCCTGCGCTGCCCGTCGGGCGCATCGCGGAGGACGCCGGGTATCCGAGCGCGAGCTACTTTAACAAGCGTTTCAGCGAGCATGAAGGCGTCACGCCGACGGAGTATCGGCGGCTGTTCGGGAAGGCTTAGGAGGATCGCAAGGATCGCAGCCCCGATGTATGCCCAAGCTGCAACGCACAAAGGCCGGAAGCCCCAACGAGGCGTTCCGGCCTTTTTTGCGCAGAAGCAGTACGAGAACCTCTTCCTGTTCGTCAGCCGTGCGAGGCGTCTTGGTGCAAGGCATCGTACGCTTCCCGCGCCTCGCTTACGGACGCATAGTGTGCCGAAGACCATTCCTTCAGCATCCGCAAAAAGGGAAGAAGCGTCATTCCTAGCGGCGTCAGCGCGTATTCCACGACGGGCGGGACGACAGGCGTTACTTTTCGAACGACAAGGCCGTCGCGCTCCAGCTGCTTCAGCGTCTGGGTCAACATTTTCTGCGAAATGTCCGCGATCCGGCTCTTGATCGAGCCATACCGGATCGTTCCGTCTTCCAGGGCGTAGATGACGAGCGCCGTCCATTTGTTCGAGACGATCTCCAGCACCCGCCTGTAGCTGCATTCCACGATCGAGATATCGGGCTCCCTCACGCCGCTGCCTCCTTTACGCACCCTGAGGTTCGCATACCACGTCAAAGTGCCTTCTTACTTAATTTTAGTAAATCAATTATGGTATGTCTATTCCCATCTCAAGGAGAGTGGCATTCATGAAAGCATATGTCGTTCGAGGCGGCTTCGGCCTTGATCATGTCGTACAGGTCGACCGTCCGATTCCCGAGCCGGGTCCGGGCCAGGCGCTCGTCCGGCTCAAGGCCTTGTCCTTGAATTCCCGCGATATCGGCGTCATCGAGGGCTTCTACAATCCCGAACGCACCGAAGGCCTGATTCCCGTATCCGACGGCGTCGGCGAGATCGTCGCCTTGGGCGAAGGGGCGGCCCGGTTCAAGCTCGGCGACCGCGTTTGCGGCATCTTTACGCAGAGCTGGATCGACGGCGAGCCTACGCCGGCGAACTGGACGTCGACGCTCGGCAGTCCGCTGGACGGCCTTCTGGCCGAGTACGCGGTGCTGCCGGAGGAAGGGCTCGTCCGCGTCCCCGATCATCTGAGCGACGCGGAAGCCGCGACATTGCCGTGCGCGGCCGTCACCGCCTGGCATGCCGTCGTCGAGGAAGGACAGGTACGCGCCGGCGACACGGTCGTCGTGCAGGGCACGGGAGGCGTCTCCATGTTCGCGCTGCAATTCGCCAAGCTTCAGGGCGCGCAGGTCATCGTCACCTCCGGCAGCGGCGAAAAGCTTGAACGCGCGTTGGCGATGGGCGCCGATCACGGCATTCATTATACGGAAAACGCGGATTGGGAAAACGCGGTGCTGGCTTATACGCAAGGGCGCGGCGCGGACCATATCGTCGACGTGGGCGGCGCGGCAACGCTGAACCGGTCGGTAGCGGCGCTGAGGGTCGGAGGCAGGATCAGCATCGTCGGCTTGCTGTCCGGCGCGGCCGTCGAAGATTTCGCGATCGTCCCCGCCATTCTAAAGAAGGCCAGGCTGCAAGCGATAAACGTCGGCAGCCGCGCGATGTTCGAATCGATGAACCGCGCGATCGCACATAACGGGCTGCGTCCGGCCATCGATAGCGTATTCCCGTTCGCCGAGGCGGTCGACGCGCTTCGGCGCTTGAAAACGGGATCGTACTTCGGGAAGATCTGCATTACGCTTTAAAGAATGCCGTAAGCATGGGAGTCGCTTCTTTAGAGCGCAGCGGCGAGTTGCCGCCGATCCCGGCTGGGGAGGCACGGTCATACCGCAAGCGTCAGTCCGCAGCCCCCGCCGGGATCAGCGATGCAGCGCGTAGCGGTTCGCCTTGCTCGCACCGCGGATCGCTACGAGCTCCGCGTCCGAGAGCGGCGGCACCTCGGCGGCCGCGAGATTTTGCATCAGCTGCTCGCGGCTGCTGGCTCCCGGGATCGCCGCGGCGACCGCCGGATGCCCGAGCGAGTAGCGGATCGCGAGCTGCGAGAGGCTGCGCGCCGGCGTCGTCAGCCGCTGCAGCTCGCTCCGCAGCGTGACGAGCTCGTCCAGCTCGTAATCGAGCACGCCTTTCGCCGGCTCGCGTCCGTCCGCCAGCGCCCCGCTCGCGACGGGTCCGCGCGCGATGACGCTGATCCCCTTCTCCTCCAGGAGCGGAAGCACCGTCTCTTCGGCCCGGCGGTCGACGATGCTGTATTGGTTCATGACGCTCGCGATCCCCGAGCGCGCGGCATACTCGCGGATGACGTTCGGCCGGATCGAGGAGATGCCGTACGCCCGGATGACGCCCTCGCGCTTCAACTGCTCGAACGCCTCGATCGTGTCGTCGATCGGATCGTCCAGCGTGCCGCCATGCAGCTGATACAGGTCGATGTAGTCGGTGCCGAGCCGCTTCAAGCTATCCCGGACCGCCGACAGGATGTACGCCTTGGAAGCGTCCCACGTCCAGCCTTCTTGGCCCGGTATGCGCCGGTTGCCCACCTTGGTGGCCAACACGACCTGTTCGCGCTTGCCCTTGATCGCCTTGCCCACCAGCTCCTCGTTGCGTCCGCCGTCGTACAAATCCGCCGTATCCAGCAGCGTGACGCCCCGGTCGAGCGCCTCCCCGACCAATGCGACCGCCTTGGTCTCCTCCGTGCCCAGCGACATGCAGCCGAGGCCGATCTCGCCGACGTACAGCTCGGAAGCGCCCAATCGATTTTTCTTCATAAGTCCGATCCCCTCTCTTCGTTCAAATGCAAAGCCTGCCTACAAGCCGAGCAGCGCGCGCTTGCCCGCGGCCGGATCCGACACGGCCTCCGGCGCGTCGACCGCCCCGAAGATCATCGTCATCCGCTCCGGCTCCCCATAGGGCGGCCACGCCAGCTTCGCCGTATCCGGCGATCCCGCCTTCGCAAATGCAAGCCACGCCGCCTGCATCTCCCCGGCCAGCCGCCTAGCGTCCGGATCCAGCGTCGCGCCAAGCTGCCGCTCCAGCACCTGCAAATTGCCGAAAACAAACACGATCTCGCGCGTGTGCACCGCCCGCGCCAGCGACGGATGAAGGGTCGAAGTCCAATCGAACCGGTACATCCATACCGGCGCATGGCGGGCCTGCGCATGGGCGAGCCGGACCGCGGCGCGCCAGAAAAACAAATCCGTCATGATGTCCGCCTGCCCTTGGGCCGTATGCGGATACGTACGCACGAGCGATGCCGCGTCGGCGATGTCCGTCATGAGCTCGACGCCGAGAATCGCGCCCTCCAGAGGCATTGGCGCGGACCCTGGACGGATGAAGTATTCGCCTTCGTCCTTGTTCGTGCCGACGAGCAGCGACACGCCGCTCGCGATGCCCGTTCGAACCGCCTCGAGCGGCTCGACCGGCAGCGTGGCCGCTTCGACGACCGGCTGAAAGAGCATCGCCGGCCCGCCGCCCAGCATCCGCCCCATCTCCTCGGCCGCCTGCATGATTGCGGACGCGGGAAGCGTCTTCAGCAGATGCGCATCGGACCGTTCGATGCCGAGCAGCAGCAGGATGCCCGCCACGACCTGCTCGGCTTGCTCTTCCGGCAGCGTCTGCGCGGCCCCGCTCTGCAGGATCGCCCGCGCGAACAGTCCCTTCGCGTCGGGCATCGCGAGCAGCGCGGCGATGCTCATCGCGCCGGCCGACTCGCCGAACACGGTGACCTGCGCAGGATCTCCGCCGAACGCGGCAATCTCGGCGCGGATCCAGTTCAGCGCCGCGATCTGGTCGAGCAGCCCCGCATTGGAGACGAAGCCCTCTCCGAGCGGCGCGAGGTGAAGAAATCCTAAGGGGCCGAGCCGATAATTGACCGTAACGGCGATCACGCCCTGGCGGGCGAAGTTTGCGCCGTCGTAGGCCGGATCTGCGCCGGTGCCTGTAACGAAAGCGCCGCCGTGAATCCAGACCATGACGGGCAGCGGCTTTTTGGTTCGTTTGGCTGGCGCCCATATATTTAAATACAAACAATCCTCGCCAGGAGGCGGCACGTCCGCCGGAAGACCGTACTTCTCCGCGGTTTCCCCGGGCTGCAGGCACGGCGGGCCGAACGTTTTGGCCGGCCTGACGCCTTCCCAAGACGCCGGCCGTTCAGGCGCCGCGAATCGCCGTTCTCCGGCCGGCGGCCTCGCGTACGGAATCCCCTTCCACGTTCTCGCGCCGTTCTCCGCCTGTCCTTCCAACCATCCCGAGCTTGTCTTGATTCGCAAGTCGTCCACGGGCGCGCACCCTTTCCTATCAACCTTTCCTTATCTTATTATCAACGCTGGCGAAGTGATTTTCCAGTCGCTGGCCCAAGCCGATGACGGCGAACTTCATAAGCTGTACCACATGGACCAAAGCCGGCAAACGGCTCCCGTGAGCGGAAAGGAGTGGCGAGCCCCATGGCATCGACCAAATCGAGCGCAGGAAAGACCGGCCCTCGCATCGACGTGCTGATCCCCGCGATCGAAAAGGATCTGGGCACCCTGCCGCACGTGATCGACGGCATCCGCAAGCAGGTGAAGCATCCGATCGCCAGCTTCATGATCGTCTCGCCGAACAGCAAGCGGATCCGGGCGCTCTGCCGGAGAAAAGGCTGCAAGTTCGTCGACGAGCGGACGGTGCTGCCGATCGGCAAGAAGGATATCCGCTACGGCACGAAACGCTGGAATCGCGCGGGCTGGCTTTATCAGCAGCTGCTGAAGCTCGCGGGCAGCAAGCTTGGCGCGGCGGGCCACTACCTCGTCGCCGACGCGGATACTGTTCTCATTCGGCCGCATCGGTTCGTGACGGGCGGCCGACCGGTCTTTTACTGCCGGAGTTGGAGCCAGGGCGAATACTTCCGCACGTACCGCAAGCTGCTGGGCACCAAGGCTTCCGCCCCCCGTTCATTCGTCACGCACTATATGCTGTTCAACAAGGCGAAGGTCAGACAGTTGAAGGGAACAATCGAAGCGCGCCACGGCAAACGCTGGTATAAGGCGATCATCGGCAGCATCGACAAGACCCGGCAATTCGGCTTTTCCGAATTCGAGACGTACGGCAACTTTCTGCACGGCCGCAATCCTCGCGGCATCGTCATGAAGTCCGCGCTGAACAAAAGCCTGCACGCCTCGTTCTCGTCTTTGTCTCCGGCGCGGCTGCGCAAGCTCGCGGGAAAATACCGGTCGATCTCGTTCCACAAACGGAAGATCTATTCGAGACCCGGCTTATAAACGCTTTGGAACAGCCCGAGCGCGTGCGCTCGGGCTTTTTGCCGCCGCCGGCACGCAGCGGACATACATAAGTTCCCATTTATATATTGTATAATTCCAGTCGGAATGATAGTGTATATAAAAAACGAAGGAGCGGATATCATGAGCAAGCCGTTGTTGGTCGTAGTCGGGGCGGGGGCGGGCGTGAGCGCCTCGGTCGCCAAGAAGTTCGGATCGGAGGGCTTCAAGATCGCGCTGATCGCGCGCCGAACCGCCTCGCTGGCAGCGCTGGCGGAGGAATTGACGGGACAAGGCATCGAAGCGTTCGCCGTCGAAGCGGATGCGACCGTCCCGGCTGCCGTCGAGGAAGCGTTCGCCCGGATACGCGCGAGCTTCGGCGAGCCGAGCGCGCTGCTTTACAACGCGGCCGCGATCACAAGGTCGACGGTGTCGAGCTTGGACGAACAGCAGTTGATCGACGACTTCAAGGTGAATGTCGTCGGCGCGCTGACGAGCGTCAAACAAGTCGTGCCGTCGTTCGTCGAGCGCAAGCAAGGGACCATCCTCGTCACGGGCGGCGGTCTCGCGATCTCCCCGAACCCCGCTTACGCCTCGCTGTCCATCGGCAAGGCCGGCGTCCGCTCCCTCGTTTACTCGCTGGCCGAAGAGCTGGCTCCGCAAGGCGTTTACGTCGGCACCGTCACCATCGGCGGCTACGTGTCAAAGGGCACGTTCTACGATCCCGACCGGATCGCCGAGTCGTATTGGCAGCTGCATGTGAAGCGCGACCAGGCGGAAATCATTTTCGCGGAAAACTGATTGCCCGCATGCCTCCGGCCGGCCGTCGCCCCGACGCTTGCCCGAACGCGCCTTCTGGGCTACGATACATGCGAGGCACGTCCGGTCCGCCGCGACTCCAAGGCAACAACGCATCCCAGAACGCGGAAGCCGGCTCCTACATATATCGGCTGGAGGAATCATACATGACCAAGATCGCCATCATCATCGGAAGCACGCGCCCCGGGCGCAAAGCCGAGGACGTCGCCAAGTGGGTTTACGAGATCGCCGCGCAGCGGGACGACGCGTCGTTCGAGCTCGTGGACATCGCCGACTACGCCCTGCCCCTGTACGACGAGCCGATCCCTCCCGTCATGGGCAACTACAAGCACGCGCACACGCTGGCCTGGTCCGAGCGGATCAAGGGCTTCGACGGCTTCGTGTTCGTCACCCCCGAATACAATCACTCGACGTCGGGCGCGCTGAAGAACGCGATCGACTTCCTATACCACGAGTGGAACGACAAAGCCGCGGGCTTCGTCGGTTACGGCAGCGCGGGCGGCTCCCGGGCGGTCGAGCATCTGCGCCAGATCGCGGGCGAGCTGAGGATGGCGGACGTTCAGGCGCAGGTCTCCCTGTCGCTCTTCCACGACTTCGAGAACTTCAGCGTCCTGCGTCCCGGCCCCAAGCAGGAGGCTTCCGTGAACAATATGCTCAGCCAAGTCGTCGCGTGGAGCGGCGCGCTCAAGACGCTGCGGGCGTAAGAAATGAAAAGAGAGGCCAGACTGCGGCATTTGAACCGCGGCCTGGCCTCTTGGCATTCGCGGGACGCGGAGGCTCAGCTTTTTGAAGCAGCCGCGGCAGCGTTCGGCCGTTTCTCGCGGACGCCGCCCTTTGCGAAGGAAACCAAGCCCGCGGACAGCGAGAGCAGGCCGAACGCGAGCGCCGCCCAGGGATGATAGCGCACCGTGGACGATGCGTCGGCGAGCAGGCCGCCGGTCAAAGATCCGATCGCGACGCCAAGGTGAAGCAGCGACGTGTTGAGTCCCAGCACGATGTTCGCCGAATCGGGCGCGATTCGGACGAAGTACGTCTGGATGGCCGGAATCGCTACGGAGTAAGCCAGCATCCAGGCCGCGGAGACGGCGATACCCGACGCGAGGCCGCCGGCCGCGGAGGAGAAAGCGTAGGTCGCGAGCGGCATCAGCGCCAAGGCCAGCGTCATCGCGGCCAGGCTCCGCACGATGACTGCGGACGGCCCGCGCTTGTCTGCGGCGCCGCCGCCGAAGCGCGTGGCAACCGTGCCGGCCAAGCCGAGCAGCAGCATCGTCAAGCCCGTATAAGAGGCCCGCAGCCCGAGGACGTCCTGGAGAAAGGGCACGAAATAAGTGTTCAGCAGCGCTACGCCCGACGAGAACAGGAGCGACATCGCCAGCCCCGCGGCGAGCGCGGGCCGGCCGAGCACGGCGAACTGACGGCCGAAGCCGACCGGAGCGTCGCCTTCCGTATCGGGCATGAGCCGCAGCACGGCCAGCATCACGAGCAGCGCGCCTGCGCCGAGCAGCAGGTACATCCCCTGCCAGGACCAGCCATCGGCCAAGGCGATGCCCACCGGCGCGCCCAGCACCGAGGCGGCGCCGAACGCCATCATGACGGTGCTCATGGCGCGGCCGAGCCGGTCGGCGGGCAAGAGCTTGGGCAGCGCGCCGAGCGCCGTCGTGAGATAGACGCCCGCGCTGGCGCCGAGCACGGCGCGGAGCGCGATCATCGCGGCATACGCGTCGCTGAAGTACGAGAGCAGGCTGCCTGCCGCGAAGACGAGCAGCGCGGCGGCAAGGAGCCGCCGCCGCGAGATCCGCTGCGTCAGCGAGACGAAGATCGGCGTGCCGACGGCGAAGCCGAGAGAGAAGGCGGCGACGAGCTGGCCCGCCTGTGCGATGCTGATCCCCGCATCCCGGGAGATGATCGGCAAGATGCCGACGACGGCCAATTCGGCGAATCCCGTCAAGAAAGTGCCCAACGTGAGCATATACAAGATCGTGCGATTCATTTTAACCACCTCTTATATTTGTCGGGGAGCCGCGCGGCCCTTGTAGCGACAGTATAAGCGAGTTACTATATAAAAGTAAGAACGCAAATCGTTTGGGGATAATCCTAATCTATGGACTTACTAACTTAATTAAAGCGAAGCGAATTTGCCGGGGAGGCGTTTATGATGTCCGAACGGGAGAAGGACGAGGATAAGCCGATCTGCGAGGTTCTTCAAGTGCTCGGGGCGAAGTGGTCCTTCGTCGTGATCGCGGAGCTGCAGAAAGGACCGAAGCGGTTCAACCGGCTGCAGCGGGATGTCGCGATCGTCGGCACGCAGTCGCTCACGGATACGCTGCGGCATCTGGAGCAAAGCGGCATCGTGCGGCGGGAGGTCTATCCGACGGTGCCCGTGACGGTCGAGTACAGCCTGACGGAAAAGGGCTTGGACTTTCAGTCGACGCTCGCGGAGATGGAAAAGTGGGCGCTGCGCTGGCGCGGCAAGCCCGCTGGCGGGGACGCCCCTGAATCGAATGCAGACGCGGTGTGACAGGCGAATGACGCCTCTTCCAGCCGCCGTTCACGGAGCCGCCGCTGACCGAGCCGCCGCTTAGGAGTTACAGCGAAGCGGCCAAGTGGACCAGCAGCGGCAAGTACAGGAAGCTCGCAATGGTCGAAAAGGCGACGTTCATCGCGACGAGTTCCTTGTCGCCGCCGTACCGCTCCATGAGCACGAGCGAATTGATCGCCGCGGGCATACAGGACTGAACGAACAATACCGCGGCGGTCAAGCCGTGCAGGCCAAGCATCGCGATCGCGGCGTACGACAGCAGCGGCACGATAAGGATGCGCATGCCGAGCGAGATCCAGATCTCCCGGCGCAGGCTGCGGCGCCAGTCCGTCTTGCGAAGCTGCATGCCGAGGAGCAGCAGCACGACGGCCGGATAGGCGCCGCCGACCAGCTCGAGGCCCGACGAGAGGCTCTCCGGCAAGCGCACCTTGAACAGGAACAGCGCGATGCCGACGGCGGCCGCATAGACGAGCGGCGTCTTCGCGATCTGACGGAACGCCTGCCTCGGCTTAAAGGACGCGCGCGCCGCCAGATAGAAGCCCAGCGTATTCACGAGAATGACATGCGTCACGACGTTGGTCACCCCGATCGCGAAGCCCTGCGTGCCGAAGGCAAGCAGCAGCAGCGGCAGGCCGTAATTGTTGGAGTTGGAAAAGATCGTCGTCAGCTCCATCGCGCGGCGGGAAGGCTCGCTCATCCGCAGCAGCCTTCCCGCCGCGGCGGAAGCCGCCCAGCAGAGCGCCGTCTGCAAGAGCGTGTAGATCGCGACCGTCCCCAGCGTGCCGGTCTTCAGGTCGCTGCCGGCGAGCGCCGATACGATGAGGCACGGCGAGAGCACGAACAGGCTGAGATCGGCCAGCAGGCGCGAATCGGGGGTTTTGTACTTTTGATATAGGTAGCCCAAGCAGCAGGCCATCAAAATGGGGATGCTGACGTTTGCGAACGTATGGAAGTATGGCATAGCCGGGTCGTCTCCTAGCCCCTCGGAACGGGCGTTTAATTTGATTCTCTAATCATAAGGCGACCCGGTCTATTGTTTAAATATATATAATAAATAAGGTCTATAGATATCGACTATTAATAACCGGACAGAAACTTATCCGAGCCATCGGACTAAGCTTCTGCTGTTTTCCCGTCAGCCGCTTCAAGCCTTGCTTATGCTGTATAAGCAGGTTTCTTTTTCCCGGTTCCGCTTGTTGAAAAAGTGTTTTTCGAGCTTCATTCCCAGCTTTTCCGCCACTTTTCGGGATCCAAGGTGGTCCGTCGGCATGTTCGCGCACAAGCGGCCTAGCTCGAGTCGATCGAACCCATATCGAAGGCAACCTTCGGCGGCTTCATATCCGTATCCTTTTTGCCACTCGCTCGCGTGAATGATATAGCCGAGGTCGTTCTCTATCGTGCCGTCGATCTCGCTCGTCACGATGCCGGCATCGCCGATCATAACGCCATCCTCTTTTCGGATCACGGCCCACCTGCCGTACCCTTTCGCCCTATAGGAATCGATCTGGCGGCGGATCCAATTCTCGGTTTGCTCGTACGAAAAGGGAGCCGGCCAAAACGCCATCGTGATCGCATCCGACTGTATCGCGTACAGCCTGTCGACGTCCGACTCGGCATGCTCCCTTAGAATCAGCCGCCTCGTCTCTATTTTCTCCATGCTCGCAGTCATCCTTTCGCTCCGGTTTGGGTCTCGCAAGCTCGGCATAAAATGATCCCTGATGACTCCTTTTCTAAATATAAAATGGGTGCAAGCGGCACAAAAGAGCCCGATCGGCACCGAGGCTGATCGGACTGCATCATGGTCATCATAACGAACCTTTACCGTCTTTTACCAGCCAAGATCCAGCGTCTTGCCCGTCTCGACGTAGGACTTGATGTTACTCAGGATAATCGGCCAGCTTTGCTGCGTGCTCTCGTACGAGGGATGCCCCTCCGGCCACCGGTCGTTGACGAACGTCACCTTCGTGCTCGCGCCCATCGGCTCGAGCTCCATCGTGATGCGCGTCTCGAGCTCCGCATGATTCTCCCGATAAGACGGCCCCGGATGCTCCGTGTAGCTCATCAAGCGATGGGGCTCGAACGTCAGCACCGTGCCGTAGACATGAACGGTCCGGTCGCCGTCGTTGCCCGGTCCGACGTAGGCATAAGGGGCGCCGGCTTCGAACGTAGACTCCAATACGCTGCCGAAGAAGATCGCGCGCGTGCCCTCCGGCGAGACGAGCGCCTCCCATACCTGCTCCGGCGTGCCGCCGATATAGATCGTATACTTCAAGTCTTCCATGCGATTCCCTCTTTCCTGACTCGATTTAAATTGCGGCGTTTGCTGCGGACTGCTAGTATCGATTGTATCGCAATATCGGCACCCTGTATTGGAAAAACGCGACAAAGCCTGGAGGTCGATTGCCATGAAGCCTATCGAGCGTCCTTTCGACAAGGCCATCCTCAAGCCGGAGGAGGCCGCGCGCAAGTTCGACCTGAAGCTGTACGCGCCGTCGGCCGAGCTCGCGGGCTGGATCGAGCATTACTGGACGCTGACCTGGGATCTGCGGGGCGACGCCCCTTTCAGCCAGAAGGTGCTCTCCTATCCGAGCATTAATCTTACTTTGGAAAACGAAAACGGCGCCTCGCACGCCGAAGTATACGGCGTGCCGCGCGGTACCTTCACCCGTACGCTGACGGGGTACGGCGAGTGCTTCAGCGCCAAGTTCCGGCCCGGCGGCTTCTATCCCTTCTGGCGCGAATCCGCCTCCCGGCTGACTGGCCGCAAGCTCCCGCTCGAAGAGATATTCGGCGCGTCAGGGGAGGCGCTGGCCGGCCTGCTGTCGGCCGTGCCCGCATCCGAGGCGAGGCTCGCCGCCATGGAGCGATGGCTGCTCGGCTTTGCGCCCGAGCGGGACGGTTCGGCCGAGCTGGCCGGCCGCATCGTACAGGACGCGGCTTCCGATCGCAGCCTGCTCCACGTCGAAGCGATGGCGAGCCGGCACGGCATGAGCGTCCGTACGCTCCAGCGGCTGCTCGGCCGGTATATCGGCGTATCCCCGAAGTGGATTCTGCAGCGTTTCCGCCTGCAGGAGGCGGCGGAACGCATCCGGCAGGAAAAGCTGCAGGATTGGGCCGGGCTGTCGATGGAGCTGGGATATTACGACCAGGCGCACTTTACACGCGACTTCAAAGCCGTGGTCGGCGTGCCGCCAGAGACCTATGTGCGCGGGCTGGGCTGAGCGGGCTGGCTGAACGGGCGAGCGGAAAGCATAAAACGGCTACATTTTTTGATCGGCCAGCCATTCCTTCAGCCCGCGGAGCGGAGCGCCGACGAGCTGGCTCAAGTCCGGGGAGACCGCAGCCGTCTCGGAGAGCGGCAAGAGTGAGTAGACCATGCCCTTCATCCCCGGATCGGTGCGGTGAACGACAGGTCTGCCTGATCGTTCGGCGAGCGCGCGGGCCAGATCGCCCAGGCGCCACGGACGCGAGGCCGTCAGCTCATAGACCCGGCCTTCATGCCCGCTCTCCGTCAGCACTGCCGCAGCGGCCGCGGCTAGATCTTCTCTGGCGGCGGTATTAAAAATCCAGTCGCCCGGAGGACTCAGCAGCACGCCGCCGGTCAGCGCCTCCCGCCAGCCCAGCATCTCGACGATGTCCATATAGTAGGCATTGCGCAGGATCGTGTACGCGAGTCCCGACTCGCGGATGAGCCGTTCGGTCGCGAGGTGCAGCTCATGCAGCGGCAGTCTCCCCCGTTCGGCGTATGCGATGCTCGTGTAGACGACCCGACCGACCTTGGCTGCCGCCGCGCCTTCCACCGCAGCCCGGTGCTGCCGCAGGCGCGCTTCTTCGTCCCGCAGCGGAGACGAGACGAACAGCAGCCGATCCGCATCTCTGAATGCCTCCGGCAACGAGGCCGGCTCGTCGTAATCCCCGTACCGGACCTCGACGCCCCGGCTGCGCAGCGACTCGGCCGCTTCGGGCCGCCGCGTCACGATCGCGATGCGCGCTGCCGGCAGGCGCCTGAGCAGTTCCTCCAATACCAGCGAACCGAGATGTCCCGTGGCACCCGTCATTACGATTTTCATACAATCTCCGCCTTTCTCGTCAACGTAGTTAAATGTTTAACCAATTGAGCATAATGAGCCGTTCACAGACAACCGGCTGGTCGATCGATGAACCGTCGCACCGGGCCCGGACATCCCGGGCGCCGGACTGGCGCGAGCCCCGCGACAGCCATTCGCGCTCAACCGCCCGCCAGCTTGGCCAGGAGTCCGAGCAGTTGGCGGATCTCCGATTCCTCGAGCCGGCCCATCAGCGTCTCCAGCACTTCCCGATTGCCCGGCAGCGCGTCCAGCAGCAGCCGCTCTCCCGCCTGCGTCAGCGACACGCGCCGCCGGCGTCCATCCTCCGGGTCTCCGGCGATCCGCACGTATCCCTCTTTGGCAAGGGGCACGAGCAGCACGCTGATATTCGCTTTGGTCACGCCGATTCGCTCGGCCAGCGCGGTGGGCAGCAGCGATCCGCCGGCCTTGGCGATCTCCACGAGTATGCGAACGCGCGCGCCGTTCAGCCCTCGCGACTGCCAGTACTTCTCGGATACGCCGATCAGGCTCGCCGTCGTCTCCACCAGCGCGAAAAAAGCGCGCACCTTGGGCGGCTGCTCCGACACGTATCCATGCAGATCGTCCATGCTATCTTCTCCAATTGATTAAATACTTAACTACTTGGAGAATACGACAGCCGGCTGAGGATGTCAATCGACGCTTCTCCGAAAGCGCTCTCCAAACGCTTAACCTTCCCGATTCGCAGAATCCGCCTTTTGAGCCAAGCCTCAGATATCGGACCGGCTATCGTGCAAAAGTACACGATCGAGATCAGCACTCGCTCATCGTTCTGTCTATCGCGCAAAAATGCAGGATTTTCACCCGAAATACACTCGATCTCGCTCAAAAAGGCGAGCTATCGTGCACTTTTGCGCGATGGATCGCACAAACCCGCCATATCAGTCTTGGATGATGTACTTTTGCAGCATAGCTCTAGGCAGGAATGACGATCTATGCTATCATCGATACGAATTGTATCACATCTGAGGAGCTGATCGTTTTGTTCGCACGTTTTATGCCAAAAGCATCTCTGTTCCTGCTCGTCTTCGCGATCCTCGCTTTTGCCTCGCCCGTATCGGCTTCCGCCGCAGGCGGCTCCCACATCCTGTTAACGCTGGACAAGATCAGCGGCGATAGCACGGTCGACGGCGCCAAAGGGGCGATCGACATCTCGTCCTTCCAGTTCGGCGCCTCGAACGCGGCGCCCTCGCAGGGGAGCGGCAGCGGCAGCGGCGCCGGGAAGCCGATATACTCGGAATTCGTCCTGACCAAGCTGCAGGATTCGGCCTCCATTCCGCTGCTGCAGAGCCTGACGACGGGCAAAGCGATCAAAAGCGGAACGATCGCCTTCTACAACGGGCAAGGCAAGAAGCCTTACTTCACGATCAAGCTGGAAAACGTCTACGTCACTTCCGACGCGTACAGCGCAGGCAGCGATGGAAGCCGGATCTCGGAGTCTTTATCGCTCCAGGCCGGAAAAGTGACGTTTATCTACCAGGGCGTCGACGCCAAGGGACAGCCGTTGCCGCCCCAATCCTTTGAATACGATCTGAGCCAAAACGCCGTCAAATAACGTTATTTCCTGCGAAAAGGAGCTGTGCCGCATGAGCGAGACCATCAACGAAAAGTCCAAGCTGCCTTGGGACGCGCCGGCGCTCGAGACGCTGCCCGTCAAGGATACGATGGACGACGGCAGCCTGTGGGGATTTACGCCGAAGGACGATTTCTACCAACGCAGCTTGCTGCTGGACAGTTGATCCCCGACGCACGACGGAGCCGTTCGCGGGCATCCGCCGATAAAGGAGTAGATCGATTTGCTCGCTAGATTAATGAAATGGGTCCTGATCGCGGCGCTCGTCCCCGGGATGCTGCTTCTCTCGCCCTCCAGGCAATCCGCCAGCGCGGCGGAAGCCGAACTGCCTTCGATCCTGCTGACGCTGGAAGGCATTCCTGGCGAGTTCGACGGCAAGGACAAATCAATCAAAGACGCGATCGTCGTCAACAGCTTTCAATACGGCGTGACGGCGGAAGCCCCGCGGGATGGCAGCGGCACAGCGGGCAAGCCGGAGCATTCTTCGGTCTCGGTATCCAAAGCGTTCGATTCAACCTCGCTGCCGCTTCTTCGCGCGCTTACGGAGGGCAGAACCATAAAGGACGGCTATCTGTACTTCCAGACGCGCAGCGCGGGCCAGAGCCGGATTTATATGGTCGTGCATCTGACGGATATTCGGGTGACCGGCTATAGCTCCTCCTCGAGCAGCCAGCGGCCGGACGAGTCGATCTACCTGAGCGCGCAATCCGTGCTGTTCAAGTACATGCCCGAGCATCCGGGCGGCGGGACCGATCCGAATCCTGCCGGCGAGGTGCTGACCAAGTATCATTTCGATCCGATACAAGCCGTCACGCCCAAAAGCAATCCATACGTAAAAGGCTTCAAAGTCTCGCTCCGGGCAGACGGGACCGACGGCGTCCCGGCACAGACGCGCTACCGCGTGAACGGCGGGGCCTGGATCGACTATACGGGTCCGTTCGAGATCTACGCGGCGGATACGCATACCGTCGAATACTACAGCGTCGGCGGGGACGGCCGCGTCGAAGCGACTAACGTGATGAACTTCGATCAAGGGACCTTTACCGGCCACGGCTCCTACTAATTCACGCGGTCGGATCAAGCTTCAACGCCAGAACCCCGCGCAGCCGCGCGGGGTTCTCTGCTTGCGTTCGTCTACGTTCGTTTCATACCGGATCGGGCAACGCCCATACCGACACGCTGCCGCCGTTCGCCGGGAAAGTGCCGAAGCCGTCCTCGCCGATCGCGATCTTATCGTCGCGCGTCTGCGTGAAGTCGACCCACTCCTCGCCGGCGCGGTGCTCGCCGACGTACATTCTTTTCTCGCCGCCTTCGCCCGTGCAGACGACGACCGCGCAGCCGGAGCGCTCGATCTCGGCGACGCCGCGCCGTACCCAGCCGATCAGGCATGGATCGTCGAAGTAGTCCTCTTGCTCGCCGTACGCCTTGTGATGGCGGCTGTAGAGCAGCGGGTCGATCGCCATTTTCTTGCCTTCGATCTCCTCCTCGTCTCCCCCGATGTGAAAATAGTCGCCATAGAAGACGCAAGGATAACCGCCTTCCCGCAGCAGGACGAGAGCATACGCGCTCTGCTTGAACCAGTCCGCGATCCACGACTCCAGCGCTTCGCCGGGCTGAGAATCGTGATTGTCGACGAAGGTGACGGCGTTGGTCGGGTTCGACTGCACGAGCGTATCGTCGAACAGCTTGGTCAGGTCGTAGTCGGCCCCTTTTTCCGAGGCTTCGTGCAAATTGTAGTGCAGCCGCACGTCGAACAGGCTGATGCGGCCGCCGACGGCCTCGAGGTAGCGCTGGCACGCGCCCGGATCGCTATTCCAGAACTCGCCGACGATGAAGAACTCGTCGCCTCGATCGGCGTACAGCGCCTCGGCGAACTCCCGCACGAAGGTATGGTCGATGTGCTTGATCGCATCAAGCCGGTAGCCTGCGCAGTCCAGCGTATCCGCGAGCCATTTCCCCCACTCGATCATCTCCCGTCGCACGTCCGGATGGCGGTAGTCGATATTGGCGTACATGAGATAGTCGTAGTTGCCGAACGCGTCGTCGACGTTTTCGTTCCAACGCTTGCCTTCTCCTACGATCCGGTAAACGCCCTGACGATCCTCGCGCGCGTCGCAGTCGGTGCCGTTGAAGTGCTCGAAGTTCCAATGGAACGACGAATACGCATTCCCGCGTCCCGGAAAATCGAACTTCGTCCAGCCCTCGATGTCGAACGGCTCGGAGATCTCCTCCAGCCGGTTGTCCGCCCGCACCTCGACGACCTGAAACGTCTCGGTCCCGTCCGCACCCGCCTTGTGGTTCATAACGAGGTCTGCGTAGATGGCCACGCCGGCCGCCCGGCAAGCCTCGATCGCCTCCAGCAGCTCTTCCTTCGTGCCGTACTTCGTACGCACGCCGCCCTTCTGGTCGAACTCCCCCAGATCGTACAAGTCGTACGCCGCATATCCCGTATCCTCGGGTGACACGGCCTTCGTAGGCGGCGGGATCCAGACGGCGTCGATGCCGCGTTCCTTCAGCTTCGGCGCGAGCTTCGCGAGGCGGCGCCAGTGCTTGCCGTCGGCTGTGACGTGCCACTCGAAAAATTGCATGATTGTATGATTGCGTTCCATACGGCGGCCTCCATTATATGTAAGTACGTGGTTGTCCGGCATTGATTCGTTCCTCCAATTGATTTACCTCAACCGGCGCGCGCGTAAACAAATCCGGGCGTAGCGGACTTGGCCTCAGCACGTTGAGATCGGGGCCCGATTCGTATATGATGATGGAGAACTTAAGCGGCATCCGTTCAATTCCTAGCAAAGCGAGCTGAATCTCTTGTTCCCACGAGACCTCCAATATAAAATGCCCGCCGAATGGGCGCGGCACGAACGCACCTTTATGTCCTGGCCCGTCCGGGACTCCATGGTCTATCCGGACGATCACGAATCCGTCTGCGGCGGCTATGCGCAGGTCGTCCTAGCGATCGCCGAGTTCGAGCCCGTCAGCGTGCTCGTCAACGAAGCCGACCTGGCGATCGCCAAGCGCCACCTGGATGCTCCCAACATCGAGCTCGTGCCGATCGCGCACAGCGACGCCTGGCTGCGGGACAACGGCCCGACCTTCCTCGTCGGCCGGGACGGCGAGCTGGCCGGCGTCAACTGGCGCTTCAACGCCTGGGGCGGCAAGTACGCGCCTTGGGATCTGGACGACGCGGTCGCGCCGCAAATCCTTGAGCGCGCGGGCGTGCGCCGGTTCGACGCGCCCGTCGTGATGGAGGGCGGCTCGATCCACGTCGACGGCGAAGGCACGCTGCTCACGACCGAGGAGTGCCTGCTGAACGTCAACCGCAATCCCGAGCTGAGCCGGGAGCAGATCGCCGAGCTGCTCGCGCAGTACGTCGGCATCGACAAGATTATCTGGCTGAACCGCGGCCTCGCCGGTGACGAGACGGACGGGCACGTGGACAACATCGCCTGCTTCGCGGCGCCGGGCAAGGTGATCATCCAAACCTGCTACGACCCAGCCGACGAAAATTACGAGATCACGCAAGAGAACCTGCGCATTCTGCGCGAAGCGACCGACGCGAAGGGCCGGAAGTTCGAGATCGTCGAGCTCCGGCAGCCGCCGCTCGCGTCGTTCGAGGAGAGCCGGCTCACGCTGAGCTACCTGAACTTCTACTTCGTCAACGGCGGCATCATCCTGCCGGTGTTCGGCGGCGCCGCCGAGGAGACGGACCGCGAAGCCGCGCGCATCCTGGCCGAGACGTTTCCGGAACGCCGCATCCGCACCGTGGACGGCATGGCGATCATCAAGGAAGGCGGCAATGTCCACTGCACGACGCAGCAGATGCCGGCGCGAAGCTGAGCGACGCCCTGGCAGACGCGTACGCTCAGTCCATCCCGCCGCGAGACGGCCATAGCTGCCCGAATGCCGCTTCTTCGCGTTGTGCGGCTATTCGGCTGCTGAGATAGATAATGGTTAAAAAGCATCTATTTCGTCTCGTGCCGACAGCTCAGTCGAAATAATTGTTTAAAAGCATCTATTTCGCCGAAATGGCCGCAGGTCCGCGTTTTGCTTGCCCATTAACTGCTTTTTAACCGTTATTCTTGATTTCTTCCGCCGCATGGCGATAAATAACTGCCTTATAACAACTAATCTCTGCCAGGCTGCGAGGATTCGCATACAAAAGGAGGAACTTCCGAATGAGAAAAGTCAAAGTGGCGGCTACCCAAATGAGCTGCTCCTGCGATATCGACGAGAACATCGCCAAGGCGGACAAACTCGTGCGCGAGGCCGCGGCCCAAGGCGCGCAAATCATTCTGCTGCAGGAGCTGTTCGAGACGCCGTACTTCTGCCAGAAGGAGAAGTCGGACTACTACGTCTACGCGACCGAGCTCGAGCACAACAAGGCCGTCAACCACTTCAAGGCAGTGGCCAAAGAGCTGCAAGTCGTGCTGCCGATCAGTTTTTACGAGAAGAAAAACTACGCCCGCTACAACTCGCTCGCGGTCATCGACGCGGACGGCGAGGTCCTCGGCCACTATCGCAAAAGCCACATCCCGGACGGTCCCGGCTACGAGGAGAAGTTCTACTTCAACCCTGGCGACACCGGATTCAAGGTCTGGAACACGCGGTATGCCAAAATCGGCGTCGGCGTCTGCTGGGACCAATGGTACCCCGAAGCCGCGCGCTGCATGGCGCTCATGGGCGCCGAGCTGCTGTTCTACCCGACGGCGATCGGCTCGGAGCCGCAGGACGGCTCGATCGACTCCAAGGACCACTGGCAGATGTGCATGAGAGGCCACGCCGCCTCCAACCTGATGCCGGTCATCGCCTCCAACCGCATCGGCCGCGAGGAAGACGAGGATTCGTCCATCGACTTCTACGGCTCCTCGTTCATCGCCGGCCCGCAGGGCAACATGATCGAAGAGGCTGGCCGCACGGAGGAGACGGTATTGACCGCCGAGTTCGATCTCGATCAACTCGAGATCCAGCGCATCGAGTGGGGCATCTTCCGCGACCGCCGGCCCGAGTTGTACCGCGTCATCGCCTCGTACGACGGCAGCACGACGATTTAGCACGCGGCAAGCCGCGGGAATCAAAAGAACCTTCATCGGCGCTTTACGCCAATGAAGGTTCTTTTTTTCGGCAAAAGGGAGGAAAGAAAATATCGCTTAGGATCACGCCGACCAGATCTGCGTCTGCGAGACGACGGTCTCCCCGCTCTTCGCGGCCTGCTGCATCAGCAGTCCGAGGTAATGATCCTGGCACGCTTCGGCCAGGCTATAGAAGCCGGGCCCGCCGGCAACGTAGCCCGCCATCCGCGCCAGGCATTCGGCGATAGCGAGCTCGTCGTCGGCCAGCCTGCCGGGCGCGAATTCGTTGCGATATACATATTCGTCGCCGCACAGGATGGCCTTCAGATGGAAGCCTTCCAGGTTGCCGTCGTGACCCGCGTGGACGCGTCTGAGCTGCGTCTCCACCGGGCTTCGGTAATCGCGCAAATAACGGACTTCGAAGTTGTTGATCTCGCCCGCCTCGCCCCTGACGAGAAGACGCGGCGACCGGATCCAGGAAAAATACTGATCTCCGGCAAAATCGTACATGCCCAAGCGGTCGCCGAAATCGAAGAACGCGATCGTCTGCGTAGACTCGACGATACGGTGGGTGTCGGGCGCCCCGTCCCGGCCGGGTCCCTCCGTGATCGGCGACCGGAAGGACAACCCGCGGATGGCGGCGTTCTCGAAGCCGATGCCGAGGAACCGCCGCAGCAGCACGATGCCGTGATAATCGTGCGCGGCGGACACCTCCGCCAGCGTGACGCGGCCGAGCTTGCCCGAGCCAGCCACGGCAAGGCGGGCCGCATGGTTCGGCTGGAACGGATACTGCTCGGCCACCTGGATCCGAGCCTGGCTGCCGACCGAGCGATACAGCTCGGTCATCTCCTCCAGCGTCTCCGCCGGCGGCGTCTCGCACAAGGCGGGCATGCCGGCCGCGTTCAACTCGCGCAGGACGTCCGGCGCGACGCTCCGCGGCACGCTGACGACGACGAACGCGGCATCGACGGCCCCCAGCATCTCCTTCGTCGAGCCGAACGCCGGGACGTTCCACTTCCGCCTGAACGCCTCCGCTTTGTCCGGACTGCGTAAGACGACGCCCGCGACTTCGAACCGCTGCGGCAGCGCCGCGGCGATTCGCAAGAAAAATTCGGCGCGCCATCCGCCGCCGACGATGCCGAACCGAACGGCGGCGCTCACGGCAGCCTCCGTCGGCGGTCTCCAATAACTGCGGTAGTCCATTTATTCATGGATATATGCTCCTTTTACGAACGTGATCGCGACACGGTCCATGCGTTACGAAAAGTATACAACATCGGCATGGCGCGGGCCACGCCACGCTTAAAGGAGCTGCTCCGCCGCCGCCGGCAGCGGGCCCGTGTAGCGGGATTGAGGCCGGAAGATGCGGTTGTGGCCGGCCTGCTCCAGCATGTGCGCCGTCCAGCCGACGACGCGCGCGGCCGTGAACGTTGGCGTGAATAGCGCCGTCGGCAGCGCGATCGCCTTCATGATTGCGGCGGCGAAAAACTCGACGTTCGTGTGCAGCCGCCGCCCCGGTTTGTACTCGGCGAGCAGGCGCGTCGCCGTCTCTTCCACGTGCAGGGCGAGCGCGAACGCCGGATCGTCGCCGGTCAAGCCGCGCGTAACAGCGCGCAGCGCCTCGGCCCGCGGGTCGACGGTCTTGTAGATGCGGTGGCCGAAGCCCATCAGCCGGCCGCCCCGCTCCAGCACGTCGCGCAGCCAAGGCTCCGCCCTGTCGCGCGTGCCGATCTCCTCCAGCATGGCGATTACCTCGCTCGGCGCGCCGCCGTGCAGCGGCCCGCCCATCGCGCCGATCGCCGCGCTGACGGCGGGATACAGGCCGGCCTGGGTCGACAGCGCGACCCGGCCCGCGAAGGTGGAAGCGTTCATGCCGTGCTCCATGCCAAGGACCAAATACGCGGTCAGCGCCCGGGCATGATCTGGCTCGGGCCGGCGGCCCGTCAGCATATACAGGTAATTGGCCGCATGATCCAGCCCCGCCTCAGGCTCCACGGGCTCGAGCCCCTGCAGGCGGCGATGCCGATACGCGATGATGCTTGGCATCAGCGCGGTTATCCGCTCCGCCTGGTCCGCCCGCGGCGGCCAGGCGGGCTCGGCCCCGTCCGCCAATGCGGCCGCCGCGGCCTGCAGGACGCCCATCATCGGCACGCCAGCCGGCAGCACGTCGAGCAGGCGCCGCAGGTCGTCCGGCAGGACGCGCGCCGCGGTCAATCGCCCCTTCAACGCCGCCAACTGCCGCTCGTCCGGCAGCTGTCCGTACCACAGCAGATGCGCCGTCTCCTCAAAACCGCGGCTCACCGCCAGGTCCTTTGCCCAATAACCCCTGTATACGAGATGTCCGCGCTCGCCGTCGACGTGCCCGGTCTCGGTTTCCGCCGCCACGACGCCTTCCAGTCCGGTTACGCTAGCCATTCGACCACTCACTCCTTTGCTTGTTAATTTCAATATACATCGCCGAATCAATTGTGTATATTTATTGTATTTTTTATGGATGAAAGATTTAATTTATCACTATGTGCTCTAATAACCGATTTTAATCGCACTTATTAACTTTTTTCATCGATTGTGTTGACAGGGTTTGCCTATACCCCTTAATATAGCCATTATCTCATCAGAAAGGAGGCCGGCCGACATGACCGCGATTCGACTCCCACGCCGCTACGACGCATGGACGCAACTGAATATGCCGCTCGATGTCCGCCGGCCTCTACGGGCCGCTTCAGGAGTCAGCCCCGGATAATGCGCGTTCCCGCAAGGGAAGCGCGACGAATCCAGGGTGTTGTCTTGACGTATCCAGGGACCGCGAGCGAATCGGCTTGCGGTCTTTTTTGTTTTCCTAAAAATCCAATTCGATAAGAGGTCAAATTGAACTTATGATACCGAACGAATCTTATTACCGGCGCATCGATCTGCCCGCGGGCGATCTGCACGTCTATGCCGGGGACGCGCTGTTCCGGGCCATGGGCGCCAAGCCGCTCGAGATGGCGAACAACAATCTGCAAATTCCGAACATCCGCTACATGAGCTACACGCCCGACGCCCACGTCGGGGTCGGCACCTGCATCGGCACGACGGCCGTCTGGCAGGCGGACGAAGGCTTTGTATCACCTACCATCGTCGGCAGCGACATCGGCTGCGGCATGCGGGTGCACCTGACGAACCTGGATGCGGACGACCTGAAGGACGTCAAGCTCAGGCGCAAGCTGGTCAAGGCGATCGAGAAGCGGATCCCGACGGAAAATCACGCACGCGGACACTTCTCCGACATTCGGCTCGAGGACGTGCTCATCAAAGGGCTCCACGGACTGCCGGGCAAATACGTGCCCGACGCCTACACGCCCCGCCGGGCGACCTCGCTCACGCATGTGGAGCACGCCCGCTTCCGCTATGACGAAGACGCCTTGAACCGCATTCCCGAGCATCTGTGGCACCGGGCTCATCGCCAGCTCGGCACGCTCGGCGGCGGCAATCACTTCGTCGAGCTGCAGGCCGTCACGCTGGACGAAGCCAATCGGGCCGTCGGCGAGAGCTGGGGATTGCGCGACGGGCAAGTCATCGTCATGATCCACTCGGGCTCGCGCTCGTGGGGCGGCGCCGTGAACCAGCACTGCGGCTCCGAAGTCGTCAAGACGATGCGCAAGCTCGGCCTCGGCACGGCGGACCCCAAGCTGGCCTTCGCGCCGCTGGACAGCGAAGCCGGCGCCGCGTACGTCAACCTGATGTACGCCGCGCTTAACTTTGCCGTCGCGAATCGCCATCTGCTCGCCTACGCGGTACGCGACGCGCTGCGCGACACGCTTGGCCCGCAAGCAGAGACGCGGACGCTGTACGACCTGATGCACAACTACGCGCGGGCAGAACGCCATAACGAAGAGGCGCTGTTCGTGCACCGCAAGGGCGCGACCCGCTCCCTTCCTCCAGGCCATCCGGACAATCCGGAGCCGTACCGGGAGACCGGACACCCGGCGCTTATCCCCGGATCGATGGGAACGGCCTCCTACCTGATGGTCGGCATGCCCTCCGGGGAACGCAACTACCACTCGATCTGCCACGGCGCCGGCCGGGTCCGCTCGCGCAACGCGACCAAGCAGCTGGTCACCGTGGACGAATTCGCGGCATCGCTTCGCGTAGGCCAAGCGGACGAGGTCGTCGTCAACCATCGCGCGCTCGAGGCGATCATCGACGAATCGCCGCAGGCCTACAAGGACGTAGATCAAATCATAGAAAGCGTTGCGGGCGCAGGCCTGGCGGCCGTCGTCGCCAAGTGCCGGCCGCTCGCGACCGTCAAAGGAGTATAAAACACAAAATGACACTGTTAAATGAAAAAGCGCTGCGCCCCTTCCTCATCCGGCGGGACGACTATGAAGCCGAGCCTGCCGGCATGGAAGCTTACTTCGACTACACGATGGCCGTGCGGCGCATCGCGGATTGGCTCTGCGAACGCTACGGCTGCGCCTTCCACCTGTATTATCAGGAAGACAGCGACGACGCCTGGGACGGACTGGAGGACGACATCCGTAGCGGCTATGCAGGCGTGGAGCACGCAATCAGCCTGTTCGATCTTGTCGAGACGCGGAGCTTCAAGTATGCGTCGGACCCGGCGCCCGACGCAGGTCGCGACAGCAAGCCGGACGCCGGCGGTAAGTCCGCGGGCCCCGCGCGCGACATACGCATGGCCGTCCGCAACAACGTATTCGTCTATCCAGCCCATCGCGTCGCTTTTGCCCGCGTGCCCCGGCTCGCCCAGTACGGGCTGGGCTACGAAGATTTGATCTTCGCGGAGAGCGATGCGCAGCTCGCCGGCTTCCTGGCGGAGCTGCGCGAGCGGCAGCTGGCGGACCGGCAGCTGCTGGTGTTCACGGATACCCGCGACGGACTGGAGCGCAGCCGCGAGACCGCGGAACGTCCGGTCGACCGGGAGGGCGTGTTCATGGACGAGTCCCTGAAGGAGCAAATCTTCCGCTCCGTGGATACCTTTTTCGCGGACGACCGCAGCTTCTATCAGACCTACGGCGTCCCCTACAAGCGAGGCATCCTGCTATACGGCAAGCCGGGCAACGGCAAGACGACGCTCGTCAAATCGATCTCCGCCACCGTGAACGCGCCGGTCGCTTACTGGCAGATCACCGAGTTCACCGGCAGCGAGTCGATCCAGCAAGTGTTCGACGCAGCCGTGAAGCTGGCGCCGATGGTGCTCGTCGTCGAAGACATCGATTCGATGCCCGAGTCGTGCCGCTCGTACTTTCTCAACACGCTCGACGGAGCGACCTCGCGGGAGGGCATTTTCCTCATCGGAACGACGAACTATCCGGAGAAAATCGACCCCGCGCTCATGAACCGGGCCGGGCGCTTCGATCGTGCCTACGAGGTCAAGCTGCCTAACGAGCCGCTGCGGCTGGACTATCTGACTTACAAGGGGACGGGACGGCTGACCGATGAGGCGGGGATCGCCGAGATCGCTCGTCTGACGGAAGGGTTTACCTTCGCGCAGTTGGCCGAGCTGTACGTGTCCGCTGCGCTGGAGCTGCATCAGACCGGTGCGACGGACTGGCAGCGGCTGATCGCGGGCATGAAAACCGATCTGTCCAAGGGACGGAGCCGGGAGTGGATGAGCGAGGGCGCCGGGCGCAGAATGGGGTTCTCGGCGGGGAACTAATGCTATCCTGCAAAAGTGCATCATCCATGGCTAGTATGGTGGTTTATTGCGATCTATCGCGCAAAAGTGCACTTTAGCTCGCCTATTTAAGCGAGAACTCGTTTGTTTGGGGAAAAATCCTGCACTTTTGCGCGATAGACGATACGACGAACGAGTGCGGCTCTCAATCGCGTACTTTTGCGCGATAGCCTAACGCAGGCCGCTTCATTTTTACTCGATTGATGATGTACGCTGTGATAGATTAATCATCTTAAACGATCGCTTGCCGCAGGACGGCGCAAGGCAGTGCGAAGAGGCGGAGCGCCGGCGGCGGCGGCTTTTGGTTACGCGCTGGCGCTTCGGAACCCGGTCAGGCCGCGCTCAGGCGCCCGACGTCTCCGATTGGGGCAGCACCGCCCGCCCCGCTACGGGGGAAGACAGAATCACCGACGTATTCAGCATGCCGCAAGGCAGAAGTCGTTCGACGAGACGGTTCAACGCGTTCAGATCCGTCACGGCCGCCTTGAGGATGAACGTGACCGCGCCCGTAACGCGATAACACTCCAATATGTCGCTGTCTTCCGCGATCCGCCTCTCGAACACGAGCGGAGATACCTTGAGCTCGCTGACCTGAATGATCACCTGTACGCCGCGTCCGACGGCCGGCGCCGACACGACGGCGCAGAAGCCCGTGATGACGCCCCGCTCCTGCAGGCGCGCGAGACGCTCCGAGACGCTGGGGCGGCTAAGCGACAGCCGCTTGGACAGCTCGCTGACCGTCATTCGGCCGTCCTCCTGCAGCAGTTTGAGCAGGCTGATGTCTATGCGATCCATGTAGATTCACCCTCACCTTCAAATTGCAGGACATCCGGCGCTTATGGTTCCAATGTGAGATTAAGTAACGCAAAAGAGCTTCACTTCAGCATTTCTTGGCGCTTCTCCGCTGCGTATCATGGAATATAACATCACTTCATGGTAGGCAATCAGAAGCGGAGGCGTTTGTCATGAATCATATCATGCAACAGCGACGCAGGGAATGGCTGCTCATCGTACTGGGCTGCATCGTCACGGCCATAGGCGTATCGCTGCTGAAGGAAGCCCGGATCGTCACCGGAGGCAGCGCCGGTTTGGCGCTCAGTCTCTCTTACATGCTCCATCTGAAGTTTCCGGTCCTGTTTATCCTGATCAACCTGCCCTTCCTGCTGTTTGCCTGGGTCAAAATGGGCCGCTCGTTCACGGTCCGAACGATCGGAGCCATCGCCCTGCTGTCCGGCTTGACCGCCCTCGAAGGGCTGCTGCCCGAATACGGCATGCCCGTCATGGGCGAAGCCGTCGCCGGCGGCGCGCTTGTCGGCATCGGCATCTGCATCCTGTTCAAAAACGGCGCATCGTTCGGCGGGTCGACGGTGCTGGCGCGCTATCTGCAGCTTAAATACGGGCGCGATCCCGGCAAAACCGGCTTCGCGTTCGACCTGGTCGTGATTCTGACGAGCCTGTCGGCCATCTCCCTCGCCGGCGCGCTGGTCTCCGCGCTCTCGCTCGCGATCACCGGCACGGTGATATCGCTGTACAAGGGACGCCTGGACGCCTCGCGACGCCAGACCGCCTCCCCCTCCGCTTCCACCGCTGCCGCAGGATAAAAATCGCCATAGAAAAACACCGAACGACGGAGTCCGCTCGGTGTTTTCGTTGTCTTATCGCATGGACGGCGCGGTCGTTCGCCCGGCACAGCGGCCTCCTGAGACCGGAAGCCTTGTTTATTGATACACGGTCATCGGCTGGTGATGCGGCACTTCCCGGTAGATCTGCCCGACCGTCTCCATCAGGTTGCCCGTCGCGGGCACGATCGGGTACCAGCTTTTGCGGCCCATATACGACCATACTTCGTGCGCCTGATGCGAGCACATGCGGAACGCGTCTTCGAGAAACGCGCGCAGCTGCGGCGTCCCGCATTCGAAGGCGGCCCACGCATACTCGCGGCCCGCGCGCTTCAAGGTCAGCAAGTACGAGGTGGCGATCGCCCGGTCGTCCAGCTCGGCCAGCTTCACCTGCGGCTCTATGGACGGATACGGCGGCGCAGGCACGGGCAGGAGCGCCGTCATCGACAGGCCGGGAACGTTCAGTTTGTCCGTGGAGCCGGTCATTTTTTTCACGAATTCGATCTTCATATTATAATCCTGAACGTGGACCGGGTAATGCTTCCCGATCATCTCCTTCAGTTCGGGATCCTTGGCTTGGTTCAGGAACAGCGCCATCGATTGAATGGAGCTCGTGCAGCTCATGAGCAGTTCGTTCAGCTCAAGCGCCTCATGGGTACCTAGATTCAACTTGGAAAACCCTCCTTCGATTGGATACGTGCCGCGAGTAGTATGCCAATCGGGACGATGGATATGCGAATCGCAGTGCGATCAAGGCCTTTGGCATCAATTATCCGGGAATGGTTTGCGCGACCTTTCCAATTATTTCTATACTAAGATTGCGTATTCGCAAATGAATGCCATGGGAGCGTGAACTGATTGAAGAAAAAGCTGAGTGCAGCCGTCATCGGGCTGTCCATGGTCGCCAGCATGGGAGCGGGCGCCTACGCCGCTTCGAACCTGACGCCGATCAAGGCCTATCTCAATTCCGGACTGAGCTTCAAGGTGAACGGCAAGCCGTTCCAGCTGCGCGACGGCAACGGCGGCACGCTGGCGCCGATCACTTACAACAATACGACCTACCTGCCGATCCGGTCCGTCTCCGACGCGCTCGGCGTCGCCGTGCACGTGGACAACAAAGGCCTCATCCAACTCGGCGAAACGGTCGACGGCATCTCGATCGCGACCGGCTTTAACGGCGACTTCCATACGAAGGACCCGTCCAAGACCGTCTATGACGGCAAGGACTACAAGGAAGTGTACCTGAACAACAGCAGCGGCACGCGCGGCGCATCGTTCATGCTCTATCCGAAAAAGAAGTACCAGAAGCTGTACATTCAGATCGCCGCGATCGGCAAAGACATCAAGGAGTTCGCGGTTCAGGACAGCGACACCGATATCGAGCTGAAGACGACGCCGATCGCCATGAGCGACGGACTCGTCACCGTGGAAGTCGACATCGGGGGCTCCGACGCGCTCTACGTGCGGGCCGAAGCGTCCGACGGCGGCTCGGTGTTCATTCCGCTGACGACGTCTTACTTCAAATAAACGGATGCGCGAGAGCCTGAGAATCGCGCAAAAACCCGTCAGCGATGCGTCGCTGACGGGCTTTTTGGCATCTACGCTTATTGCGACGATTCGCCGGCGTCGCGCAGCCGGTCTTCGTATTGCGAGAGCAGCTTGCGCAGCGCGCCGCAGCTGTCGGCGAGGCTGCTCTCGCGGTTGCGCGCGCGCCACAGCCGCTCGAACTCGCGGATAGTCTCCTCCAGTTCGCTCTTCATCTGGACCAGCCAGTGGCGACGCGATTCGACATCGGGCAACTGCTGCTCGAAAACGTACCGGTGCAGCCCCGCGCCCTGGCCGATCAGGCGCAGCGCGTTGGCGAGTTCGGCACGCGTGATGTCCGCGTCGGCTCCTTCAAGCGCCAGCGCTTCCAGCTCCTTCTCTCGCTCCGCCAGCCAAGCCTCCGCCTCCGGGTAGCGGTAGTCGAGCTCGAACGGCGTGCCGCTGCCGCCCATCAGCCGCTGAATCTCGACGTTGACGGCGAGCTGCCCTTCCAGCTCCACCCGCGTCAGCAAGCCGCGTCCCAACAAATAGCTGGTGTACGTCATATTTTCTGCCGAGCTCCGTTCGAGCAGGTAATAGCGTCCCATCTCGAGCAACAGGCGCGCGCCGCCGCCGCTTCGCTCCCGCAGCATTCGGCGGGAGACGTGCCGCTCCAGCGGCGCTATCGCTTCGAGGTTGGCGTCCGCCTGCCAGGCCGCGCCGGCCGCATAAGCATAGGCGGGATAGCTCGCCACGAGCGACTGCCAGTGTCCGCCGTCGCCCCAATCGCACACGATAAGCCCCCCGGCGCCGTAAGCTTTGCCGTTGCTGGCAGCATCGGCGATATTCGCGAGCATATTGTCCGTGCGTCCCGTGATTGCCGACCAAGTGCTCGTGCCCGGGCAGACGTAATACGGCACGCCGCTCTCCTGCAGCCTGCGGCAGTGCGGCTCGTAAGGCACCGGCGCATCGTAGTTCCAGTGCAGGACGGTTACGTCGCCCGGCAATTCCGCGGCAATTTCCGGATGATGCGCGAGCACGTCGCCCCACATGAGCGTTTTTTTGCCGTGGCTCCGCACGATCTCGATCATGCGCAAGGCATAGTCGAGATAGAGCCGTCCGACGCCGATCTTGTCGGCATTCGCCTTGCTCGCGCCGGTGCCGAGTCCGAACGGCTCGTCCAGATTGATATTGGCGTATTCGGACCAGAAGTTCGGCAGCAGCTCGTCGAACAGATCCTTCGCCAGCGCGACGGATCCCGGGTCTACCGGGTTCAGGGTGAGCGGCGGGATCTTGAACGGGATCGGCGGCGGCGCCGGCATCCCGTCCGGATGCTCGGCCAGCTCGCGGAATGCCGGCTTCGCGAGCCAGGGCCCCATATGACCGAGACAGTTCTGGTTCGGCACGAGGTCGATGAACCGGGCTGCTGCGTAAGCATCGAGCGCCTGGAATTCCGCGGCGGTAACCGGCGTAGTGTCCGGGAATTGATCCGCATACTTGCGGTAGTCGAAGGCGAATCCTTCCATATAAAGCTGCAGATGGTTGAACTTGAGTGCGGACAGCAGGTCGACCAGACCGTACAGCGTGTCCATCTTCGGAATCTTGCCCCGTCCGATATCCAGCATGACGCCGCGCACGGGGAAGTCGGGCTCGTCCCGAACGATGCAGTGCGCCCACTGCCCCGCCTCGCGCTGGCCCTCGATCATCTGGGCCGCGGTCAGCAGCGCGTAGTGCAGCCCCTGCGCCGTCGCGGCGGCGAGCCGTAGGCCGGCCGCATCCCAGCTTAGCTCGTAGCCTTGCGGATGCAGCTGCGGGTCGAATACGATCCGCGCCGTAGCTGCCGGGCTGTCTGCAGGGTCTGTCAGGCCGTCGGCCTGGCCATCGTCTCGTGACGCGGGAGCGACTGCCGCGCTCAGGCGCTCGGCGGCGCCCGCCGCCTCCGCCATGCGGGCAGCGGCATCGTCTGCCGCCATTGCTTCGATGCGCTTCGCGGCCGGCGAGGCGCCGCCGCTTGCTACATACTGTCGTGGCTGCGGAAATAAATACACAGGTGCCGTCATCGTGCCGCCTCCTCTATCTCGTTTAGCTTGCGCAGCGTCGCCTCGAGCGCTTCCTCGGTGAACCTGCCTCCGCTGAACGAGAGCAAGCCGCGCAGCGGCATATGCGCCATGAAAGCCTTCAGCATGGCCGCATGCTCGGATTCGAGCGCCGAAGCGAAAGGCAGCGCCGCGGTCAACTGCTTGACGAAAGCCGCGCCGGCCTCCGTCCGTTCCAGCTCGGACAGGGTCGAATTCCGGTGATAGACCGCAGGACGCTTCGCCGTCGACCGCACCTCGACGGCGCCGGACAGCGCGATATCGCGCGACGAGCGGCCGATCAAAATCTCGAATCTCCCGGAATCGACCGTCCAGTCCTCCGCTTCCGCGTCGTAGTAGGCGAAGCTGCGTTTGTCCAGCTTGAAGGCGACAGTCTTCGATTCTCCCGGCGCCAGTGCGATCAATTCAAAGCCCTTCAACTCCTTGTCGGGCCGGATGACTGCGCTATGAGCGTCGCGCACGTACAGCTGGACGACCTCCTGGCCGGTGCGCGCGCCGTCATTCGTCACCTCGACCGACACCGCGAGCGTGTCTGAATCAAGCATTTCCTGGCGATCGAACGCCAGGTTGGCATAAGAGAAGGTCGTATAGCTTAAGCCGTGACCGAACGGGAATAGCGGCTCGATCCGCTTCTTGTCGTAGTAGCGGTAGCCGACGAAGATGCCTTCGCGGTATTCGACGCGGTCGCCTTCGCCCGGGAAAAACAAATAAGACGGATTGTCCTCCAGCCTTGCCGGGAAGGTCTCCGCGAGGCGGCCCGACGGATTGACGTCGCCGAACAGCAGATCCGCGATCGCGCCGCCAAGCGCTTGGCCGCCCAGATAGGCCTCCAGCACGCCACGGGCCGAACCGAGCCAGGGCATCTCAATCGGCGCGCCGTTGCTGAGCACGACGACCAGATTCGGCTGCGCCGCGGCGACCGCCTCGATGAGCGCGACCTGATTGTCGGGCATCCGCAGATGCGCGCGGTCGAAACCCTCCGACTCGTAGCGCTTCGGCAGCCCGGCGAACAGCACCGCGACTTCGGCTTCCGCGGCTGCGCGCGCGGCCTCCGCCGCCAGCGCCTCGTCGGGCGTCTCCGCGTCCAGCGCGTAGCCTTGCGCGTAGACGAGCGCCGCGCCTTCGCCCGCCGACTTTTTCAGCTCCTCGTAAATGTCGTCGAGCCGCGTCGGGTTAATCTGCGAGCTGCCCGCCCCTTGGTAGCGGGGCTCGCGGGCCATCGCGCCGATGACCGCGATGCGGCCCCCTTTGCGAAGAGGCAACAGATCGCCTTCGTTCTTCAGCAGCACCATGCTCTCGCGGGCGACCTCGCGCGCCAGACGGTGATGCGCTTCGACATCGAAGGACGCGTCCGGTTTGCGTGCATCCACCGCCTTGAACACGATCCGCAGCAGACGCGCTACGGCCGCGTCGAGCTTCGTCTCGGGCAGCGTGCCGTCCATTACGGCGTTCACGATCTTCCGTTCGCCCTCGCCGTTGCTCCCCGGCATCTCCAGCTCGAGTCCGGCGGCCAGTCCCCGGGCCCGCTCGTCGACCGCGCCCCAATCCGAGACGACGAATCCCTCGTGGCCCCACTCCTCTTTCAAAATGCCGGTCAGCAGCCGTTCGTTTTCCGACGCATACTCGCCGTTGACCTTGTTGTACGCGCACATCACCGTCCACGGCTGCGCCTGCTTGACCGCGCCTTCGAAGCTCGCCAGATAGATCTCGCGCAGCGTGCGCTCGTCGACGACCGAGTCGCTCGTCATCCGGCGGTGCTCCTGGTTGTTGGCCGCGAAGTGCTTGAGCGAGGTCCCTACGCCCTGGCTCTGCACGCCCATGATATGGTGCGCCGCCATCTCGGAGGACAGGTACGGATCCTCGGAAAAGTACTCGAAGTTGCGTCCGCACAGCGGGGAACGCTTGATGTTGGCGCCCGGCCCGAGCAGGACCGCCACCTCTGCCGCCTGGCACTCCCGCCCGAGCGCCTCGCCCATGCGCCGGATCAGCCCGCGATTCCATGAGCTGGCGACGCCCGCGGCCGAGGGGAAGCACGTTGCGGGCACGCTGTTGAACATGCCTAGAATATCCGCCGACGCTTGCTGCTTGCGCAGTCCGTGCGGGCCGTCCGTCAGCATCACGGACGGAATGCCGAGCCGCTCGATGCCTCGCGTGTGCCACGTATCCGCGCCGGAGCAGAGGCTCGCTTTTTCCTCCAGCGTCATCTGCGCGATCAGTGTTTCGATGTCGCGTGTCTCTACCATGTCCGAATACCTCCTTAAGTAATTAATTTAGTCAGGCGTTGGGCGATAGCGGGAGATGGTTCCGTTAATCGTTCGATAGGGCGCGCTTCTGCGAGCGATAGCGGGAAGTAGCTCCGTTAATCCTACGATAGGGGGCGCTTCTGCAGGCGATAGCGGAAGAAAGTTCCGTTAATCCTACGAGAGGGAGCGCTTCTGCAGGCGATAGCGGAAAAAGGTTCCGTTAATCGTTCGATAGGGCGCGCTTCTACGGGCGATAGCGGAAAGCAGTTCCGTTAATCGTTCGAGAGGGAGGGCTATCTCTGCCATCACGGCTCCTCCAATTCGAACGAGGCCGTCCGGACGTCGCGGCTGTTCGGGCCGACCATGACGCGGAATTCGCCCGGTTCGGCCGCGTAGCCGGCTGCCGGCGACCAGAAGACGAGGTCGGACTCGCCGATCGCAAAGACGATCTCTCGGCTCTCGCCAGGCGCAAGCGCGACCTGCGCGAAGCCTTTCAGCTCCTTAACAGGGCGCACGATGCTGCCGCACACGTCCTGGATGTAAAGCTGCACGGTCTCGACGCCAGCGGGACCCAATGCGTTCGTCACCGTCACGCGCGCTTCGAGCTTGCCGCCCGGCTTCAACGTGTCTGCGCCGAGGCACAGCTCGCCGTATTCGAACCGGGCATAGCTCAAACCGTAGCCGAACGGATACAGCGGTTCGTTCGGTCCGTCGAGGTACTTGGAGATGAACTTCTCGCCTGCGTTGGCCTCCGTTAACGGCCGGCCCGTGCGAAAATGGTTGTAGTACACCGGCACCTGGCCTTCGTGCAGCGGGAAGCTCATCGTCAGCCGGCCCGATGGATTGCAGGCGCCCGTCAGCACGTCCGCGATCGCACGGCCCGCCTGCGAACCGAGGAACCAGGTCTCGACGATGGCGTTCATATGCGCGTCGAACCAGGTCAGATCCAGCGGCCGTCCGTTCGTCAGAACGAGGACGACGGGCTTGCCCGTCGCCGCGACGGCCTCGGCCAGCCGCAGCTGCGCGTCGGGCAGCGCGATGCGCATGCGCGAGGCGGCCTCGCCCGACATGCCGCTGTCTTCGCCCAGCGCGAGCAGGACGATGTCGGCCTGCACAGCCCGATCGACGGCGGCTTCAATGCCGCCGTCGATCGGCGCGCCGACGCCGCTGCCTTGCGCGTACAGCAGCCGGTCCTCGCTATAGCCCGCGGCGACGAGCCCCTCGTACAGCGTGACCGTCTCGTGCACGTAACGCGAGAACTGCCATGGACCGAGCAGGTCCTTGCTGTCGGCGAACGGTCCGATCAGCGCGAGCTTCCCGCGGCCGCCGGGGCCGCAATCCCGCGATGCGGCCGAAGGAAGGGAGGCCGCATCGCCAGCCCCCTCGAGCCGACCGCTCGCGCCGGATGCGCCGCCGAGCGGCAGCGCGCCGTCGTTCTTCAGCAGCACGATCGACTTCGCCGCCAGCGCCCGGCTCGCCGCGAGATGCGGCTCGCTGAAGTGCAGCTCCGCCTCCCGCTCTGGCCGAATGTACCGGTAAGGATCGTCCATGAGGCCGAGCCTGTACTTGAGCGTCAGGATGCGGCGCACCGCGTCGTCGAGCTGGGCCTCGGACAGCTTGCCCTCCGCGATCAGCTGCGGGAGGTGGTCGTAGGCCCGCGTCACCATCTCGATGTCCATCGTCGCGTCGACCGCCTTTTTCGCAGCTTCCTTGGCATTCCGCGCATGGCCGTGCTGTACGATCTCGTCCACCGCGCCGTAGTCGGAGATGAGGACGCCCTCGAAGCCGAGCTCGTCGCGCAGCAGCTCCTTCAGCAGCGGAACGCTCGCCGCGACCGGCACGCCCTGGTAGATATTGAAGGCGTTCATGACCGACCCCGCACCCGACTCGATTCCCGCCTGAAAAGGCGGCAAATAAACGTTGCGCAGCGTCGCCTCGGACATGTCCACGGTGTTGTAGTCGCGTCCGCCTTCGGCCGCGCCGTAGCCGACGAAGTGCTTCAGGCAGGCGACGATCGTATCCGGATCGCGCAGCGAACCCTGCCCGCCCGTGCCGCCCTGGAAACCCTCGACCTGCGCCTTCGCGATGAGCGCGCCGAGATACGGATCCTCGCCGGCGCCTTCGACGACGCGGCCCCAGCGCGGATCGCGCGAGATATCGACCATCGGACCGTGGTTGTAAACGATGCCCGAGGCCGCGGCCTCGCGCCCCGCGACGGCGCACGCTTCGCGGATCGCGTCCATGTCCCAGCTGCATGCCCAGGCGAGCGGCACCGGAAAGATCGTCTGCGCACCGTGGATGATGTCGTTGTTGAAAAGAAGCGGGATGCCGTGCGGCGACCGCTCGACCGCAATCCGCTGAAGCTCGAACACGCGCCCCAAGTCAAAGGCGCCGAGCACGGAGCCGGCGCGGCCTTCGGCCACGAGCTTCTCCGGCGGGTCGGACGCGACCGCGCCGCCGAAGGAGAAGTTCGAAGCCATGCACTGGCACATCTGGCTGACCTTGTCCGCAAGCGACAACTTGCCGAGCAGCGTCTCGACCGCTTCGCGGATCTCCGCGTCGCCGCGCGCCGGAACGTCCGCCTTGCGGCAGGCCGCGATCTCGTCCGCCAGCGATGCATACAGCGAGGGACCGCGCCCTCGGATGCCCGCCAGCGCGAACGCGCCGAAGGACGGCAGCCGCAGGCTGCCCTCGAACGCGTCCTCCGCGAATCGCAGCTCTACGCTCGCTTCCTCGTCCGGCTTCCAATATGCGCTGCCGGTCGCGCGCAGCGTGCCGCCTTCGGCCTCTACGCGATCGAACCGCACCGGCAGCGGGAACGGCTCCATCGCCATGTCGAGCGCGTATACGGCCTTTTTCGCCACCTTGAACTGGAGCTTGAGCTTCAGCCGGGGCGTCTCGATAAATGCATGCCATAATCCGAGCATTGAATCTTGCCTCCTCGTCGAATGCGAATCCGCGCGCCTATTTTTCATCTCGCCAATCGCGTCGATCGCGCGTCAGCGGCCTCAGCCCTTAACCGCGCCGATCGTCATGCCTCTGACGAAGTACTTCTGGAAAAACGGATAGGCGATCAAAATCGGCACGACGCCGATGACGGCGATCGCCATGCGGAACGTCTCGCTCGGCAAGGCCGCCAGCGCCTGGCTGCTGCCCGCGCCGCCGCTCGTCGTCAGGAACTGGATGTCGTTCATGATGCGATTAAGCACGTTCTGCAAGCTGAACAGGTCAGGCTCGGTCACGAACACGAGCCCGTTGTTCCAGTCGTTCCAATAGGCGAGACCCTGGAACATGCCGACCGTCGCCAGAATCGGTAGCGAGAGCGGCAGGACGATCCGGTAGTAGGTCTTAAACTCTCCGGCGCCGTCGATGCTCGCGGATTCGAGCACGGCAAGCGGCACGGTCGTCTGGAAAAAGGTACGCATGAGCAGCACGTTGAAGCCGTTCAAGAGCAGCCAGGGGAGCAGCAGCGCCAGCAGCGTGTTTTTCACGTCCAGCACCTGGGTGTACACCATGTAGGTCGGCACGAGGCCGCCGTTGAACAGCAGCGTGAAGAAGACGACGAAGGCGATAAACTGGCCGCCGGGCAGATCCCTGCGCGATAGCGGGTAGGCGAGCAGCGACGTAATCACGAGGCTCGCGAACGTGCCGATCACGGTCACGAGCACGGTGATCCCGTACGCGTGGAAAATCTGGTTCGACTGGTTCCACAAGTATTCGTAGGCGCTGAAGCTGATGCGGGACGGGAAAAACGAGTATCCGTTCGATACGATCGTTTTCTCGTCGGTAATCGAAGCCATAAACAGCAGGATAAACGGCAGCACGCAGGCGAGCGACAGCAGGATCAGGACCGCATGCGCGGCCCATTGCCACTTCCGGTTTTCGACGTCCATGTCGGTCCCTCCTTAGAACAACGCGTTTTCTTTGTTGATTTTGCGAACGATAGAATTAGAGATCAGCACGAGCACGAAGCCGACGACCGACTGGTAAAAGCCCGCCGCGGAGGACATGCCGATGTCGCCGAGCTGCATCAAGCCGCGGAAGACGTAGGTGTCGATGACGTTCGTCGTCTCGAACAATGCGCCCGAGTTTAACGGCACCTGGTAGAACAGCCCGAAGTCCGCGTAGAAGATCCGGCCGATGGCGAGCAGCATGAGCATGATGATGACCGGCGTGATCATCGGAATCGTGATCTTGCGGATCTGCAGCCACTTGGACGCGCCGTCGAGGCGCGCGGCTTCGTAATACTCGCCGTCGATGCCGATGATTGCGGCGAGGAAGACGATGCAGTTGTAGCCGACGCCTTTCCATAGATGCACGAACGTCAGAATGTACGGCCAGTACTTGGGCTCCGTATACCAGGCGATCGGCTCGATCCCGAGGGCGGGCAACAGCGTCTTGTTGAAGAAGCCGGTATCCGTGCTCAGCATCGCGTACACGAGGTAGCTGACGAGAATGATCGAGATGAGAAACGGCAGGATGATCACGCTCTGGTACAGACGCGAGGCGAACCGGTTCTTGATCTCGTTCAGCAGGATGGCGACCGCGATGGCGAGGCCGAGCCCGAGCACGATGAAAACCGCGTTGTACAGCAGCGTGTTACGGGTGATGAGGAGCGCGTCGCTCGTCTTGAACAGATACTCGAAGTTGTCGAAGCCGATCCAGTCGCTGCCCCAGATGCCCTTGCTGTAGTCGATGTTCTTGAAGGCGATGGACAGCCCGAACAGCGGTAAATAATTGTTGAGGACCAGGTACGCGAGTCCCGGCACCAGCATGAGGTACAGCGGGACGAACCGGCGGAGGCTGCGGCGTTTTTTGCGGTGCGCGATCGTGGCCACCGTATTCTCCCCTTTCTTGTCGACGGCGTATCGTGCCGCCGCGCTATGAATCGATTGTATCGGAGCGGCGAACGCCCCTACTACCGCTGCGGCGACTTCCGCTTTGCGCTTTGCCGACCACCTGCCGGGCCGTCTTCCGCCACTGCTTGCCGAACGGCAAAGAACCCGGCCAATGCAGGATTGGCCGGGCAAAGATGCACGCGTGCGCGTTGAATTAAGGAGCCGGATTGGCCTTCGCCCATTCGTCCAGCTGCTTCTGCTTCTCGGCGACGATCTTGTCGATGCCCGCCGACTTCAGCTTGGCGATAAACTCGGGCAGTACCTTGTCCGGATCGACGCTGCCCGTCTCGAGCGGCAGCTTGTATTGGGTGACGACGTTGGACACCGCCGCGAACTCCGTCTTGACCGGCGTCGCGTCGAAGGCGAAGCCCATTGCCTTAGAGTGCTGCGCGCTTTTGTTGAACGCGTCCATCTTGTTCCAGATGTCGGCATCGCCGCCTTCCATCGTGTAAGAAAGGAACTGGTTGCCGAACATCCAGCCGAGCGGCATGTTGTAGGTCGTGCTGGCCGCGTCGACGCCGTCCGGATACTTGATGACGCCGTCCTTGCCGTCGACCTTGGCGTAGTGCTCGCCTTCGATGCCCCAGTCGAGCAGGTTGACGATATCCTTGTCCGAATACATCAGGTTCAGGAACTTCATCGCCGATTCGCGATGCTTGGAATTGACGGGGATGCCCCACATCGCGCCGGTGACCGTGCCGGTCCTGGCGATGACGGGCGTCAGCTCCTTGGCGACGACTTCGGTGCCGGCGGCCTTCCCTTCCTGCTCGGCCATGCCCGGCTTAAGCGCCGCGAAGTAGGCGAAGCCCTTGCCGGAGCGAAGCAGCTCGAACGTCGACGTCTTGTTGGTCGAAGCATCCTTCAAGATATAGCCGTCCTGGTACCACTGGCGGAACTTCGTCACGAGCTCCTTGTATTCCGGCGTCTCGTACAGATCCACGACCTTCAAGCCGTTGTCGTAGTTCGGCAGCACGCCCAGCGAGTCGCCCAGGTTGTCGTACGTCATGAAGCCGTCCAGGAAAGACATGTTGACGCCCGGCGGCACGAGCGGCGCGAAGCCCTGCTCGCCTGCCTTGACCGCTTTCAGCGCGGCTCCGAAGTCGTCCAGCGTTTTGATCGCGTTCACGTCGATGTTGTATTTTTCCACGAGGTCCTTGCGCATGATGACGCCGTAGCTGCTCGCCAGGTCGCGGACGGACGGCACCGCGTAGACCGCTCCTTTGATCTTCGGGACGTTGATGTAGTCGTCGCCGACCGACGACTTGATGCCATCGCCGTATTGGCCGAGCAGATCGTCGAGCGCGACCAGCTGGTTTTTGGCGACCATGCTGCTGTATAGGCCGCCGCTCACGTACATCAGGTCCATCGTCTCGTTGCTGGTGAACATCAGATTCGTCTGCTGCACCCATTCGCCCGAGCTGATCGCCTTCAGTTTGACGGTCGTGTTGATCTTGGCCTGCGAAATTTTGTTGATCGCCGCTTCGATGGCAGGCATCTGCGGAATAACGGTGCTGATCATCGGAAAAGTGACGGTGATCTCTTCCATCTTGCCGCTCGGCGCGGCCGAGCCGCTGCCGGACGGAGCCGGATTGCCGCTTGCCGCCGAGCTGCCGCTCGGTGCCGCGTTGTTGCCGTCGTTGTTGCCGCCGCAAGCCGACAGCGCTACAGCCGTCGCTAGCAGTAGCGAAGCCGCGGCCGTATTCTTTTTGCTCATGTTCGTTCCCCCCGCTTTGCTTGAATGGTGACTGTCTTTATTGTAAGCAAGCGCTGTCTCGGGTACTGCTCCGCTCACGACCTCGGGCTGTCACTTTGCCGACTTTGTGCCTCGCCTTGCCGGCCTATTGCGCGCTGCTGGCGATATTCGGCCGGGCCCGCGTTCATGTACTTCTTGAACATGCGCGAAAAGTGCGAGAAGTTGGCGTAGCCGATTTTGCTCGCGACGGCGCTGACCGGCATGTCCGTGTTCTCGAGCAGCTGTGCGGCGATGTCTAGGCGCTGCTGCAGCAGGTAGTCCGAGATGGACTGACCCGTATCCCGCTTGAACACGCGCGTCAGATAGTCGGGGTTGAGGAAGACGTGCGCCGCGATGTCCTCTCTGGAAATGTCCGCGTCCAGATGCTCGCGGATATACGCTTTGGCCTGCTCCACCACGCTGGGCGAATGCTCGAGCGCCGCCGCGTAGTCCATCGCCTTGCCGACCGCATGGCGGATCCAGGCCAGCGCGTCTTGCGCCGACCGGGTCGCGCGGGCGTACAGTTCGGACGAATCGCGATCGCCGAGCAGCCGGTGCGCCTGGATGCCTTTAACCTGCAAGACGTAATGGACGGTCTGTTGAAAATCCTGCACGAACGCGCCGAGCAGCGAAGGCGTCAGTCCGCCGGATCGCAGCCGTTCGCCGATGTACGCTTCGGCGGCCTGCAGCACCTTGTCCCGCGCGCCTTCCTTCAGCAGAACCGCCCAGACGCCCATATCCGGCAGCGAATGCGCGCGCGCGTCGGCCGGCTGCTCGCCTGGGAAGAACACGCGGCTGTCGTACGATACGTTGTTCGCGTCTCGCTCGAGCAGCCGCCGGTAGCCCTCCGCGATCTCGTGAACGTGCGCGGGCTCGCCGATATAGCAAGCCACGTCGCAATAAAAATACCGCGGACACGCCGCTATATACGCTTCGCAGGATGCTTTGAGACGCCGCGGATCGACCGCTTCCCGGCCGTCCCCGCCCAGGACCGCCAGCATCGTCTCCTCTGTCGGCGAGAGCAGCAGTCCGCTCTCGTGCCGCTCCATCACGAGCTCCTCGGCGGACTTGCGCAGCGCGTAGGACAGGATCTTTTTGTCCCGAAGCGTGAACGCCTTGTACCATCTCCGAATCCGGATCAGGACCGGGAGGAAGACCAGCTCGGCCGAATACGGGATATTGCGCGCTTCGGCGGCTTTGGAGACCGCCTCCGGCTGCGACGGAATATCGTGGTTCAGGATGTCCAGCCAGAACCGCTCGACGAGCAGCGGCTGATGCTGCACCCAATACTTGCCGTACTGGCTGAATTCGCTCAGCTCGCTCTCTTCGTCCAACTTGATCAGCGCTTTTCGCACCGAAGCTTCCAGGTCCGCGTACGGAATCGGCTTCAGCAGATAATCCAGGCTGCCCAGCTGAATCGCCTGTTTGGCGTATTGAAAGTCGGCGTGGCAGGTGAGGAAAATCGTCTGCGTCCTCGGGTAATGCGCCCGCACCCATTCCAGCAGCTGCAGGCCCGAGCCTTGGGGCATCTCGATGTCGCACAGCAAGACGTCAACCGTTTCCTCGCCGAACGCGGCCTTGGCCTGCTCCACGCCATGCGCGGTCAGCACGCGGCCGATGCCGATCGCGTCCCAATCCACGCCCGAGCGAATGCCCTCTACCGCGAGCGGTTCGTCATCTACGATCAAGAGCGTATGCATCGCCCTTCCTCCCCTTCCCGTCCGCGTTCAGCGGCACCGCGATCTCCGTCACCGCGCCGTGCGGGTCGTCGTTGTAGCATTCCATCCAAGCTTGATCTCCGTACTGGAGGCGAAGACGCTCGCGGGCGTTCCACAGGCCGATATGATCGCCTTCGCCGTCCGTCGGCACGCGGCCGGACCGGAAGTCCGCCAGTGCCCCTTCCGAGTAGCCCGGCCCGTCGTCCCGAACGGTCAGGCACACCATGGGCTGCTCGGCCAGATCGTCCAACGCGGCTTCGATCGTCAGCGTCGTCCGTCCGTCCGCCCGGACCGCGTGCTTGATCGTATTTTCCACGATCGTCTGCAGCAGAAGCGGGGGAATGCGCGTCTCGCCGAGATAGTCGGGCACGTGGATCGCGCATTCCAGCTGCCCGGCGAAGCGCATCCGCTGGATGCGCAAGTAGTTGCCGATATGGCCCAGCTCGTCCTGCAGCAGCACGAGCGACCGGCCGCTCTGGAACATATAACGGAAGTACCGGACCAGGGACATCGTCATTTCCTGGATGAGGCCATACTGCTTCACCTGCGCCAGGTTGTATAAAATGTTCAGCGAGTTCATGAAAAAGTGCGGGTTGATCTGCAACTGCAGCTGCTTCAGCTCGGCGCGCTGCTTGCTGATCTGCTCCTCGTACACGTTGATCTTGAGCGTCTCGATCTGGGAGATCATCAGGTTAAAGGTTTGATTGACCAGCTGAAATTCGTCCGGCGCCGGCCGCTCCTCCATGCGCATGCTGAAGTTGCCCTGGCCGATCAGCCGCATGGCCGCGACCATCTTGCGGAGCGGCAGCAGCAGCAGCTGGCGAAGGAACCAGAAGCCGAGCGGCAACATCAGCACCGCGAGCGCAACGACGATCGCCGTCGCCCGCTTGAGATACGGCAGGTTTTCCAGAATCGAGCGGTCCGGGATCGCTGCGGCCAGGCCGAAGTCCCCTTTGCCCGACGATTCGCCCACGATGAGATGCGAATGGCCGCGGCCCGACAAATAATACCCGTCGCCGAATCCGCGCGAGAAGTCGAGCTGCGCATCGTCCAGCCGCTGCGTGCTGTACAGCTGCTCGCCCGCCGCGTTTACCATGAGGACGGCGCTCGCGTCGCCCGCTCGCGTGCTTCGCAGCGGCTCTACCAGCGAGGCTACCCGTACCCACGCGCCGATATAGAGATTGCCGTCGCCGAAGACGCGGACGAGATGGTACGGTTCTCCGATACGCTCCGTCTTCCATGCGGCGTTCGTATATTCCGGTTGTGCGATCAACGTATTCACCTTTTGCTCCATGGCTTGGCGCATGGCGACGAGCTCCGCGTAGGTGAACGAGCCCCGGAACGCCTCCACGATATCCCGCCGGGCCGCCGAGTAGACGAAGAAGCCGTCGATATACGGGTAGACGGTCAGATCGGAAGACAGCTTGCGCGAAACGGCGCTCTTCGCCAGCATATAGGCATCCTCCGACGCGGACTCCCCCATCGCCTGCACGTTCGGGTCCGTCGTCTGCAGGGCGACCATGTGCCGCTCCGCCTCGGTCAGCTGTCCGTCGATCTGCTTCATATAGATGCGGATCAGATTCTCGTTCGACATCGCCACCTGGTTGTGAACGACGCCCACGCTGTATTGATTATTGTAGATCAGCAGCGCGATCAGCGGCAGCGTAACGGCCAAAAGGCCAAGCACCAGCTTGACCCGGATCGAGCGCCAAGGAATATTCGCCAGTCGGCTGAACATGCGGGTTCCTCCGATCGGTGAAGACGCGTTTTTCTCCAGCTTACCTTTACCTTCAAGTATTGACTACCCCTGCGGCGACTAATCGCTTGCGGTTTGACGACCTGGGGTGGTATAGAAAAGGTCGCCCCCGGCGCCGAAGCGTTGTCGAGGACGACCTTTTTCTTAGGATTGCGTTAGATCAAGCCCGATTGCTGAAGCAGCCTCTCGATAAGCTGCGCGACCTCGGCTCTAGTCAAATTCGCCTTCGGCGCGAGTTCCATCGCCCCTCGGCCGGTCACCAACCCCGAGCGGATGCTCGCAGCAATGCCGCTTTTCGCCCAGTCCGATGCCTCGTCGGCGTCGCCGAACGCGTTCAACACTTCATCGTCGGTCGAGCTTGTCGGATCCACGGGAAGTCCCGTCAACGCGATCGCCTTTCCGAGAATAACCATCGCCTGCTCGCGCGTAATGCGGTCGCTCGGATGGAACGACCCGTCCGGCATCCCGCTGATGAGCCCATAGCCGACGGCGGCCTGCACCGATGAGGCGTACCACTTGTCTGCTCCCACGTCGGAGAACGTGGCGCTGCCGCCTTCCGACTTGAGCCCAAGTCCCCGTACGATAATCGCGGCGAATTCGGCTCTGGTGATCTCGCGACTCGGGCTGAACTGCCCGTCCGCCGTGCCTTCGAGCACCATTCGCGCCCCTAAGTCTTTAATCGCCGCGCTGGCCCAATGACCGGCAACGTCCGCGAACGATACCGGATGTCCGACGACCGCATACGTACTGTTGGTTAAACTGCTGATCAAGGCATAGCTCTTGCCGACATCCTTAACGATCTTGGTAGGCACTTGGCGGACCGTGCCGTTCGGGTCAACGACGATCGCGGTCGAGATCTTGCCGGGATCGGTGCCCTCCGGCAGTGCGATCGTCCGCTGCACGTACGCGTTGAACCTCGACACTTCCACGGTTTTATCTCCATAAGACGCCGTAATGGAAAACTCAACCGGCGGCGCGATTTCCAAGAGCCCGAAGCGAGCCGCAGCATCTCCAACCGCTTTCTTGACAGTAGCCGTCGGGACGGAAATCTCGATCCGCACCTTGAGGCCATTCAGGTCCGAGGATCCGCCGAGCGATGCGGAGAGAGCAGCGAGATTCAGCTGCTTCGCCGGCAGCGTGAAGGAACCGATCGAGGTTCGGATCTGCAGCTTCGCCTGCATCTGCTCCATGATTTTAAACATATCGCCGCTGAGTTCCCCGATCACTACATCGGATTTGCTATCGTCGAGCGACAGGGTAATCGTCGCTCCGATGCCCGCCGCGGTTAGTTTCGACGCCAGTGCCGCCCGGTCGATAACTACGGTTTGAACCGTTTGACCGTTGCGCTCGCTGTTTACGATTTTGCCCAAGTCAGTACCGACAGGCGGCACGACAACCGGCGGCAGAATCACTGCATCCTGCTCGAACTCGGCCGTTACGGCGAGGTTCGCCGTCACGTTCATGTCCGTGCGCGTCGCGCTCGGATTGTTGTCGCTCCACTTCACGAAGTGGTAGCCGCTTGCGGGAACTGCCGTTACTGCTGTACCATCATCGCCCTCGTTCACCGTCTGCGGTGAGTT
>NZ_FOKE01000001.1:793199-1026626 GCF_900112065.1 Cohnella sp. OV330 | reverse complement strand
CAGCATCCGGATCGAATGGGAATACAGCGGAATAGTTATTCCATGCATTCGTAATGCGTAGGTCGGGGGTTCGAATCCCTTCATCAGCACCATAAGACGCCAACTACGGCGCGGTTTCCGAATTCGGAGCCGCGTCTTTTTTGTTTTTTCTTTTGCTCATGGAAACCATGTTCGTGTGAAAGGCTGTTTTATAGGCAAAAAAAGTGACCCCTCGGGGTCACGGCGCGTTTCGCTTATTTTTTCGCTGCCAGCCAAGCGGTTAGCGTGGCGATCTGATCGTCCGTGAGCGTTCCCTTGAAGGCCGGCATGCCGCCGCCGCCATTCAAGATTTGCTTGTGGATGTCCGCTTCGGACATCGCCGAGCCGACCTTCGTTAGGTTGGGGCCCATGCCGCCCTGCAGTTGATCGCCGTGGCAGGCCAGGCAATTGCTCTTGTAGATGGCCGTAGCCGCCTCGGCGTCGACCGTGGCCGGCGCTTCGCCGGCCGACGCGGAAGGCGCGGCCTCGTGCGTACCGGCAGACGGCTCTTTTTCTCTCAGGGAGAAAAACACCATCAAAATGGCGATCAAGCAGCAAGCGGTAATTAAGCCGGGCATGAACCATCTTTTCATCGTTCGATTTCCTCCTTATACGCATCTTTAGATTAAGATTACCCGTTTCTCCGAATGTTAGTTAGACCCGAACGGGCTACTTGAGTATTTAATGGTAAAAAGAATACGGACGGAGCTTTTGTTATCGGCGCATTAAAATTGTTTAATGATTGAAAGCGGTTAAACCCGGTTCGTGCCTGTACCAGCGGGTAATAATAAGAGCAAGGCCATTCCACCCTTGAAGGAGTGATTCAAATGGCACGAGCAGATCCAGACGTCAGCACGAGGCGCGAAGCCAACATGCACGGCGGAGAAGCGAGGGCAAGATCTCCGGATCGTGAACACGACTACGAAGAGTTGGGACGCGCAAATGCCGAATCAAGGGCATCGTGGGATCAGAGGGCCGGGCTGCAGCCGAATATCGGGAACCAGGTTCGTGACGATCACGGCAGGTTCGCGAGCGAACGCTGAGGCTGTCAGGCAGCGATTCCGGATCGAATGACATGGCAAACTTGCTATCGCCTAAGGACAGGATGTGATTCCGTTGAACCAGGAAGGACAGCGCGGAATCGCGGAGTTGAATTGACGCTCCGCAGCATCACGGCCAAGGGTTCGAGTTGACGCTTGCTCAGGTCACCGCCACAGCCCGCAACAAATCCTCGGTTCGAATGAGGCAGGGCTTACCAATGGGGCAACCGTCTGAAGTGTTCCCGGCACCCGCGCGAAGCGAACGAACGAATTGTTGTTGTCGAGGATGACCATTCTTATAGAAGTCATGGAGCAGAACGCGGCAACGCAAGCCGCGTTCTGCTTCCGTACATACAAAATGAACAAGAGGTGATTCGATATGGCAACCGTTAAGCAAGGTCTCCGGAAGGTCGCGTTTTTGCTGGAGGAAGGCTACGAGGATTCGGAAATGAAAAATCCATACGACGCGCTGGTCGAAAACGGCAACGATATCGACATCATCAGCAGGGAAAAGGGCAAGGAGCTGAAAGGAAAGAAGGGGACGGTGACGTACACGTCCCACTTGGCGGCAGGGGAAGCCAAAGCCGGAGATTACGAAGCGGTCGTCATTCCCGGCGGAAGCTCGCCGTCTAAACTGCGCGAAGACCCTGCCGTCATCGCGTTCATCGGCGAAGCCGACAAAGCGGGCATTCCGATCGCCGCAATTTGTCACGGTCCGCAGGTGCTCGCGAAGGCTGGCTTGTTGAAGGGCAAGACGCTCACCGCGACCGCTTCTATCCAAGGCGAGGTCGAAGCGGCCGGCGGCAAGTTCGTGGACCAGGAAGTCGTCGTGGACGGGAATCTGATCACCTCCCGCAAGCCCGAGGACGAGCCCGCGTTCATCCGAGAGACGATCGCGAAGCTCGGCGTGTCGGCCTACTGAGCCTTTTGTTTGAGATTAAAGGATGCGCGGCAGCGTTGCCGTCAGCATCCTTTTTGGCGTTAAATAGGCGGCTCGTCGCCTGGAACCGAAGATTGTTTTTTTTCGAGGGCTCCCTCCTCGGACGATTCCCGGTTCAATCTGCCGATCTCCTCCCACAGGACGGCTTCGAACGCCCGCCGCTGAAACTGGTCGAGCCTAACGTCCGCCAGCTCGCAGGTGACGCCGAATCGGCTGGCCAGCTGCTGCACCGCCTCGCCGCGAACGGCAGGAAGCTTCATATCCTTGATCATCGAAAAGGGCATCGAAGCATAAAGGACGAACCGCTTCGCCTCGGCCTCCTGATGCTCCAAAAAAGACCGGGGCATCACCGTCTGATTGCCTGCGTGCCGGAGAATGTGGCATAGCTCGTGCAAATAATCCTCCCATTGGCGCTCTGCCGTTAGACGCAGATCGATGAGCACCGACCGTATCCCCATCCACTCGAGCGCTTTGCTGGATTCGCTCATATAATGAACCCATACGTCCAACCGGTCGGACACTTCCTCAATGGTCAACTGATCGGGCGTCAAGATCCCGGCCCTGAGCCATAGCGCCTCGATCCACTGTTCGAACGGCGTCGGTTGATAATATTGGAGCATCAATGGCACCTCGGAATGAGAATGTATGTTCGGTAAAGCGGCGAAAAAGAAACGCCCGAAGGCGCGGCTTTGGCTATTCTTTATCGCGATCCGCTTTGCGGAGACGTTCCTGCTCCCTGATAAACGTCCAAAAACGAAGCATCTCCTCCTGCCGGGCTTCGGGCGCATCCAGGTAATCTTTGAAGAACACCCCGTGCTCCGGGTTGCGCATGAATTCCTCGAATGCCGCCGCTTCCGAAGCGGTGGCCGTCGGTCCTTCGAGCGTCGAATCGTTCGTAAGACCGAGGAGATAATCGGCGGTCGTCTTGTAATACTCGGCGAAGCGGCCAAGCAGGTCGGGCTCGGGCTTGCGGTCGTCGGATTCGTAGCGCGATAGCTGGACATTGCTGATCCCCAGATCCCTAGCGGCGGTCAACTGCGTCTTGCCGAGACGCTCGCGCCGTTCTCTGAGCCGGCTTCCCAACGTCATGACCATCTTTCCCTCCGGTAAGAAGTTCCCTTTAGTTTAACACTGCTTTTCCGTTATGGCAAATTTATTTCCATTAATCCATTAAAAAAGGAATTGACAGTTGCCGTATTGGTAATATATGATGGATGCACGACAAATTATACGAACTTATGTTCCTGTTTTGTTGATGGGTTCCTAGCTTTTTGAGCGTGAAAGAAACAATAAGAAAATACGTTGGCATGTGGCGGTAAAGGCCTTTTTGAGTTAATGATTTGCCATTTTGGCAAAGTGGGGTGTTTACAATGAACGATATAACGGATCAAGCAACGCCGGAAAGCTATCGCCATACGCGCCGTCTATTGATGATCGCGGCGGACAAGCTCACGCAGCGAATGGGAGCGCTAGAACTTCAAGCAAGACAATCGGACGCTCAGGGAAAAGCCTGGTTCGAATTGGACAGGCAGCGTCGGCTGGTCATCGAGATGATCGCGAGCTGCTCCTATATTATCGACTGGCTGGAGACCGGGCGCATGCCGGGCAACCGCAGGGGCATTGAGCGGCGGGCGGGTTACCAGCGGGAGATTCCGACCGACCCTTCGGTCCTGTCGGCCGTTCTGGAGGAGAGGCGCGAGTATGCGTCGTCGGATGTGTCGGGCGGATGCGAGACGCCAAGCTTGGCGCTCGAACGCGCGCTCTGCGGTTTGACGGAAAGGGAGCGCGACTGCTACAGGCTGTCTCAAGCGGAGGGCTTCACGCTCGCCGAGGTGGCGGACGTGCTGAAGATCAGCAAGTCGAGCGCCGGCACGTACCTGCTAAGGGCGAGGCGCAAGATCGAGGCGAACCTGCGGGAAGGCGGCGGGAGCAGCGTCGGATAGCTTGTCGTACGATCGCCACCTATAGATGAGAATGCGAACATGTGTTCTTGTAAAAGAAGGATGCGGCAGGACGCTTCGGCGCGGCGGCATGAAGGAGTGGGAGCTTCGGTGAACGGAGACGGAGGCTGGATGCAGGCGCTCGCGAGCTGGACGGTGCAGGCGCTTGACGCTGTCGAGTGGCAAGTGTACAAGCATGCGTGGCCCGCCGATTATGAGCGGCCTGCCGTATTGTGGCGGCTTGCAGGCGTCGAGACGAAAACCGGCAACGCGGCCTTCGGCGAGGAACTGCGGCGCTATTCCGGGCATGTGCTTGGCCGGGATCCTGCGGAAGAAGCGGACACGGTCGCAAGGCTGACGAGCGCGCTGAGCGCTGCGGTCAAGCTGCCGCTCGATGCGGCGCAGCAGCGTTATCTGCTCGTCGGCGAGGCCGTTGCCGACCTCAAGGCGGATGCGATCGCGACCGGGCAGCTCGGCTTGACGCTGAGCCGGAAGAACCGTCGACCGTCGGAGACGGCGCCGCTGATGCGGGAAGTCGCGTTTCAACAAAATGAAGGATAGAGGTGGCCGGCAAATGGCGGGGAAAAAGCAAGGCGACGACACGGTCGCGATTTACGGCAAGGATGAGCTGATCGCCTATGCGGTCGAGCTGTTCGGCGTCATCCCGGAGGCAGTGCAAGGCGCCCTGCACGGTACGGATGCCGGAGAACGATTCACCATTGAGAGCGCCAAGGCGCTCGTCGAAAATTTCATGAACAGGAAGGTGAACTGAGCATGGCTGGAGGCACTTGGAATCGGACGGATCTGCCGGTATTGCCCGGCTTCTATATGGCATTTCGCTCGGCGGCCGCGGCCGCGGTGCAAGCAGGAGAACGAGGCGTCGTCATCATGCCGGTCAAGGCCCACTGGGGACCGGTACAGCAATTCGCCGAGGTGACGAGCGAAGCCGACGTCGCAAGCCTCTATTCGGCCGACGAGACGGGCGGCGCTACGGCATACACGGCGCTTCGCTTCGCGCTGCTGGGCGGCGCGAGCAAGGTGCTCGCCTACCGGCTGTCGGACGGCACGGACGCGAAGGCGTCCAAGACGCTGAAGGACGGGGCCGGCACGCCGGCGGACGTATTGAAGCTCGAAGCGAAGCAGACCGGCGCGCGAGGCAACAATTTCAAGGTGACGGTGCAGGTCAATCCGGCGGATGCCGGCATGAAGGACATCAAGCTGTTCGAGGGCAGCGCGCTCCTGCGCACCTTCACCTTCGCCGATGGCTCCGTGCAGGCGGCCGTCGACGCAGTCAACCAAGATGCGGCCAACGTATGGGTGACCGCGTCCAAAATCGCGAGCGGCAACGGCTCGCTGGCGCCGGTCGCCGGGGCTGCGCTGACGGGCGGCGCGTCGGGCATCTCGGGTATCGCGAACGCGAACTACGTGAACGCGCTGTCCGCCTTCGAGACGCAGACGTTTAACGCGGTCGCGCTGGACGGCGTATCCGATGCTCAGCTGCAAGCCAGCCTGGTCGCATGGGTGGCGCGCATTCGCGGCGAGGGACATGGCGCGATCGCCGTCCTCGGCGGCTCGCTTGCGGACGACAAAGCGGCGGATGCCGTCGGCAAAGCGGCGCAGCGCAGCGCGTCCTTCAACCACGAAGGCATCGTGAACGTCGGCACGGGCGCGGTGCTGGCCGATGTCGAATACAGCTCCGCGCAGGTGGCGGCGTATGTCGCCGGCCTGATCGCCGGCCAGCCGCTGAACGGGTCGACGACGTACGCGTCCTCGCCGTTCCAGGATGTCGTGCGCCGCTGGACCCGCACCGAGCAGGAGCAAGCCGTGCGCGGCGGCGTCTTCCTCCACGTCCACGACGGTCGCATGGTCAAGGCGCTGCGCGGCGTGAACAGCCGCGTAACCTTGGCTTCCGGCCAGAACGCGGCCTGGAAGAAGATCCGGACGATCCGCGTGCTCGACAGCGTCAACGCCGATCTCCAGCGCACCGCCGAGGACCAGTATATCGGCAAGGTGAACAACACCGAAGAGGGCCGCCTCGCGCTTATCGGCGCCTGCAAGCAGTACTTGGACGCGCTGGCGTCGGCCGGCGTAATCGAGGCGACCGGATACGACGTCGCGATCGATACGTCCGTGTCCGCGGCGGCGGACCAGGTGTTCTTGAAGTGGGAAGCGCGCTTGACCGATGTGGTCGAACAAATTTTCGGCACGTTTATCGTGCAATAAAGAGGGGGACTAAGGCACATGATGGATCCGACCAGAGCGATTCTCGGCACTTACGGACAAGTGTTCATCGACGGCAATTGGCAGACGAATATCAACCACCTGGAGGCTTCGGTCGAGGTGGAGAAGCGGGAGCTCAAGCTCGCCGGCTCGGAATGGACGCAGCACAAGCTCGGCGCCAAGAAAGGCACCGGCACGATGAGCGGCTACAAGGTGACGAGCGACATGATCGCGCGCGGCTTCGCCAAGTTCAATATCATCAATAAGCTGTCCGATCCGGAGGCGTACGGTTTCGAGCGCATCCAGCTTACCAACTGCGTGGCTGACAAGCTGCAGCTGGCCAACTGGACAGCGGGCGAGGAAGTGGCAGAGGAAACGGCATTCACGTTCGAGGGCTACGTGCTGCTCGATCCGATCAAGGCGAATTAAGAGGAGGCACAGGCATGACGATCGATATCGGTCAAATGACGGAAGAACAAGTGCTGCAGCGGCTGCTCGACGCCGATACGCTGCCCGAACGCACGGTGCTGCTGGAGCGGCTCGGCATCCCGGTGAAGATCCGGGGGCTCACGGGCAAGCAGGTATTCGGCATCCGCGAGCGCTGCACAGAACGCAAAGAAAGACGCGGCCAGACCGTCGAACGGCTCGACGAAGAGCTGTTCAACGTATCGCTCATCGCGGCGGCTACAGTGACGCCCGCTTGGGGCGACGGCAAGCTGCTCGCCAAGTTCAGCGCGAGCAGTGCCGAAGAAGTCGTGAAGCGCATTCTGCTCGCGGGCGAGCTGTCGGCGCTCGGCGATGTCGTGCTCGATCTCTCCGGCTTCAACACGGAGCTTGAAGACGTAAAAAACTGATCGCCTCCGGGGCGCTGGCCGGCATGCTCCATGCCATCTGGGTCCGGCACCATCTGCGCCCCGGACAGTTCTGGCTGCTTCCCCGGGGGGAGCAGCTCTTTTTGATGGCGAGCATGGAGCTCGAGCTCGAAGCCGAGCGCGGGCAGAACGGCGGGAGAGGAGGTTAGGCGATAGATGGCGGAAAACGCTGTGCCTTACGATTACATTATCGATGCCGATGGGTTGAAAGAAAGCGTATCGCTGCTACGTACGATCGACCGGTACATGGACAGCATTCAGCGGCGGGTGGACAGGTTGTCGCGGATGCGGGTCGTGATTCCGATTCGGCTGAGCGATTGTTTGTGCGAGCCGATCAAGCGGATAAGAGCGAGTCTGGATTCGCTGACTAAATCGCAATGGCTCGTTCCTGTCACTTCCAAGGTCGACCTTGGGCTGGATCCTTCTATTTTTGAAGCCGCAGGTCGCGATGCCGGAAAGAGCTTCAGCAGCAGCTTCGAGGCTGCGCTGGATCCGACTGCTTTGCTAGCTAAGGTGAAGGCGGCGCTTGAGGGGATGCAGTTGAAGGTAACTGTGGCTGGGGGGGAGGGAAAAGGAAAGAAAAAAGGCGGAATATTTTCTTTTGATGATGATGATTACAAAGATATGTTAAAAGATACGATTAGCGGTGCTCTCGGTAGTATGTTAGGTGATCTCGGATTGGACGGCTTAAAAAAGACGGGAAAAGGGTTAAAAAAACTCTTTAAGAAAACCGATGACCCAACTTCTCCGAACAATCCCAATAATCCTGGCAAAACATTAATCGACCCGCAGGGAAATCCCCTTACCTCCCGCAAATCTTTCACAACTAGATTAAAAGATTTCGGCAAAAACACCATCGAATTCGGCAAAAAAGCCATTAATAGAACGAAGAATTTGATGGGCGGCGGATCCGGCAGCGGAATCGTATCTTCGAATACTGCGCTAACATATTCAGCCACGGAGAAAAGTTCCTTGCCACTCAGCAAAAAGAGCCGGGGTTTCTCCTCATCCAAACGCGGCTTTTCAGGGACAAGTAGTCAACGAACCCTAACCCAGGCAATAGTCGGTCAACAAACCCTATCTCAGTCCATGAACAATCCAGTTCCTAAGCTAGCAGGATCCAAGCTATTAATGACAGCAGGCAAGTGGATCAAACCGCTCGGCTATATCGCTACGGCTGCATCCATTGCGAAGGCGAAGCCCGGAGAAGAGCGCAACAAATTGGTTCGTGGGGCCGCGGGCAACGCTGCCGGAACCGCGATTGGCGCAGCGCTGGGTTCGATCGTGCCAGGGGCTGGAACATTAGTGGGTGGACTGGTCGGCGGTTACGTAGGCGAGAAGCTTGCCGAAGGCAAAGTAGGGAAAGCCGTGCAAAGTTGGGTTTCTAGCGGTTCCAAATGGGTTCGTGGGCTCGTAAAGAAGAAGCCCAAGAAAAATGAAGCGAATTCAGATGAAGTGCTGGTTGCCTCAAGCCCGCCGGAAAACAAGTCTGCTTTGCAACGGCCATCAAAAGCGGGCATCGGAGTGGACGCAACACTGGGGCGATCGGGCACTGGCGCATTGGGACAGAGTGGCTTGCTCGGCGGGCTGCTACCCATCGCGGAGTGGTTTAAGAGTAAGTTGAACGGACCAAGCGCACCTGTTGCCGGCGGCGCTTCTATCTCGCCTTTTAACCCAGGTAACGCTCAAAGATTGCCTCTGACTGCAGGCATTCAGCCGAGTCCCACTCGTCAACCTGCCAACCCGCCAGCCCCAACCATTAACATCAATATCCCGGCAGGCGCCGTCCAACTGACGGTCAAGGAGACAGAGATCGACTACAACGCGATCACGGCGCAGATCAGCACTCGACTTTCGGCCTCGATCCGGCAGACGCTGGAGAACCGGCCTTAATATAGAAGACCGCGCGGCGGAAGGAGGAGAAGCGTGGAATTTATTCTGAAAGACGCGTCCGGCAAAAACATTTTCCAATTCCCCGTCAATCCGGAAGAGGTCTCGATTCGGCGCGAAAAGCAGCTCGAAACCGTCAATATCCTCTCGCTCGGCGAGGTTGATGTGGCGCAGGAGGAGAAGCTGAAGGAGATCTCGTTCTCCTCCTTCTTCCCGGCGGACAAGGATCCGATCGGCTCGATGAACCTGCTCACGAGCTACATGGTCAGCAAGCAGCCGGTTCACTTCATGATTACGGAAGCCGGCGTTAACATACTCGGCTACATCTCTTCCCACTCGACCAGCTTGCGGGGCGGCGAGCCCGGCGACATTTACTTCGATATCGCGATTCGAACCTGGCGGGAGCCGAAGGTCAGGACCAAGGCGTCGTCTGGCGCCACTGTCCGAACGGATATGAAGCCGGTCCCGAAAACATACACGGTACGCCAAGGCGACACGCTGTATGCGATCGCCAAGCGCGAGCTCGGCAGCAGCGCAAGATGGAACGAGATCTACGCTAAAAACAAAGCGCTGATCGGCAGCGACCCGAACTTGATCCAACCGGGACAGAAGCTGGTGATGCCTTGAGTTACGAGGTGGTTTTGGATGGCAAGTATTATTTGGGCGACCTGGCGGAAGAGATCGCGCTGGAAGATTCGTTGGAGGAGATCGCTTACCGGGCGAATATTCGCCTGACAGTCCGACCAGGTCTGCCGGCTATCGCCCCCGGTCAAGAGATTCGCATTTCCGGCGTGCCTTACGGTTCGACGGGAATGGCCTATCTGCTTCATCCGGCGCTCGTGTGGGAGTGCGAGAGCGAGCGTTCGGCGGGCAACGGCAAACATCTGAACGTCACGGCTTACGACAGGACGCTGTACCTGTCCAAATCCGAGGACGAACGGCTAATGCCGGACGGCCAGACGGCGGCGGAGCGGCTCGCATCCTATGCGGCAGGCTGGAATATTCCGCTCGCAGCGCTGCCGGACACGAACATCAAGCTCAAGCGCAGCGTGAAGCGAAGCCAGTCGATTTTCAGCATGATCCTCGAGGATCTGAAAGAGACGGCGAGCAAGGGCGGGGAGCTGTATCGTCCGCGCATGACGCCAAATGGGCTGACGCTCGTTAAGTTGGGCGGCAATGACAAGGTGTGGCAGTTGGAGTCGCTGGAGTCGGTCAGTCAGAAACGGACGCTCGAGGGGGCCGTCACGCAGGTGAAGGTGCTCGGCAGCGAGGGAAGCGAGACGAAGTTGTCTCCCGTGCTGGCGATCGTCAAAGGCGAGATCGACAAGTACGGCACGCTGCAGAAGGTGCTGCAAGACTGCGCGATCGAGACGCCCACCCAGGCGCGCAAGGCGGCGGAGCCGTTGTTACTTGGGTTGCAGGAAACGATGTCGGTAACGGCGCTCGATATCAACCTAATTCGGGCAGGCGATCTGGTCGAGCTGGACGGGCAGCGGCTGTTCGTGACGTCCGTCCGGCATCAGCTGGGCGAGCCGGGACATATGCAGCTGGAGCTGGCTCGCGAAGCCAAGGTGAGGAGGGATTATTGTGGCTGATCCTTACAAACAGCTGGCCGCCGCGCTGGAGAGCCGCATGAACCGAGTGGCGGCCAAGCAAGTCGCAGGCGTGCCCGCCGAACTGGGGACGATGACGGGGGCCGGCTTGAAGCTGGACTCTTTTAAATATGAGATGCCGGATTATTTGCAGGCGGAGGGCTTGCAGCTGATGCCGGGAGACCGGGTGCTCGCGCTGCCGGTTGCCGGCGGCAGCCAGGCCGTCGTCGTATGCAAGGTGGTGAACGCGGGTGGCTGATTTATTTCCGACGGCGACGATCGGCGCGGAAGTTCTGCCGGACGCGCCGGAGGCTTCGGGCGCGTCGTTCGGTCGAAGTTGGCGGTTCGATTTTGATGCGGGAGAGTTCGTATTGACACCCACGGGGAAAATCGCGGGGTCGCAGGATACGGACGCCTGGCTCGAATGGTGCCGCAAAGCGCTCGCGACGGAGCGGTACCGCCATCTCGTCTATTCTCGGCTTTACGGGCAAGAGTTCGAGTCGCTCATCGGGCTCGGTCTCTCCCGTGCGGCCGTGGAGAGCGAGATCGCGCGCATCGCGTCGGAGACGCTGCTGGCCGATCCGCGGACCGCGCGGGTCGGAGGATTTACTTTTGCGTGGCAAGGCGACGCATGCAGCTTCGTCTGCTCGGTGACCAGCGTGCGGGAAGAAGCGGGAACGATTGAGGGAAGCGTGGTGAGTTTGTGATGGTGGCACTGCCGGATTATTTGACGGAGCAAAAGGAAGAGAGCATTCTGGCGCGCATGCTGGGCGGGATTCCGGCGGATGTAGACAAGGCCGAAGGCTCGTATATTTGGGACGCGCTCGCGCCTGCGGCGTACGAGCTGTTCTTGTCGGCGGGCTGGGCGCAGGAGGTACTGCGGCGCGGATTCGCGATGACGGCGTTCGGCGCTTACCTGGATCTTAGGTGCGGCGAGCATGGCGTGGAGCGGCGTCCGGCGGAGCGGGCGACGGGAAAGGTGACGTTCGCGGGCGCGTCGGGCGTCGTGGTGCCGGCGGGCACTCGTGTGGCAACGGCAGCGGATGCCGTCACTTCCACGCCGTCGGTGGAGTTTGAGACAGTTGAGGCGGTCACGATCGGCGGCGTCGGGTTGATCGAAGCAAGCGTCATGGCCGCCGAGGCTGGAGCTTCGGGTAATATCGCGGCCGGGGCGATCGCGGTGCTGGTCGAACCCGTGCCTGGCGTGACGGGCATCGCAAATGCCGCGGCGATGAGCGGCGGCGCCGAGACCGAGAGCGACGCGTCGCTGCTGGAGCGCTACCTGCTTAAGGTACGCAATCCGGGCACGAGCGGCAATCGGGCGGATTATCTGCAGTGGGCGCTCGAGACGGACGGCGTAGGCGGCGCGCAGGTGCAGCCGCTGTGGAACGGGCCGGGCACGGTGAAGGTTTATGTGCTGAACCAGGAAAAGCGCGCGGCTTCCGCGGCGATCGTAGCTGCAGTGCAGGATGTGGTCGCGCCGGGGGCGGCGGGCACGGGAGCGGGCAAGGCGCCGATCGGAGCGAGCGTGGTCGTGGCTGCGCCGACCGAGCTGCCGATCGTCATCGGCGTTAAGCTGACGCTCCGCGCCGGCTGGACGCTCGTGCAGGCGACGTTGGGCATCCAAGAGACGATGACCGCGTATTTGAAGTCGCTTGCCTTTGCCGATTCCGTCGTTCGTTATTCTAAAGTGAACAGTCTGCTCCTCGACATCCCGGCCATCGTAGATCTCTCGGATTTGACCATGAATGGCGGCATCTCCAACGTAACGGTCGGGATCGGACAGGTCGCGGTGCCCGGGGCGGTGAACGCCAGTGTCTGATGCAGTAACGATGACGAGCGCGCGGGGACAGGAGATGCTCGGCTATTTGCCGGGCTACTACTCGTCTTCGCGCGTCATGCGTTCGCTAATGGAGTCGCAGGGGACAGAGTTAGACCTGCTCCAGCGCGCGCTGGACGAAACGCTGGCGCAGTTTTTCGTAGACACGGCAACGTGGGGCTTGGATCGCTGGGAGAGCGATCTTGGCATCACGACGGATCCTTCCAAACCGCTGGATCAACGGCGCAGCCTGGTCAAGTCCAAGCTTCGCGGCACAGGCACGGTGACGGTCGCGTTGATGCGCAGCGTGGCGGAGTCGTTCGACAACGGCGCGATCGAAGTCACGCAGCAGCCGTCGCTTTACACGGTGACGATCCGGTTCGTCGATACGGTCGGGCGGCCGCCTAACCTCGACGATATCAAGGATGCCTTGAAGGCTATCGTGCCCGCTCATCTGGCCGTGTCGTATTCGTTTAGGTACTTGACCGTTTTCGAGGTTAACGGGCTGACGATTAATCAAATGCAGAGCCATCCGCTGACGGACTTCGCGCCGTTCTTGGATGCATAGGGAAGGGAGCGGCTTAGCGCATGGCTATTTTCACGAGCATATTGAACTTGCTGAAGAAGAACCCGGCGACGGACGGCGCGGATACGTTCAATATCCAGACGATGTTGAACGACAACTGGGACAAGATTGACGCGGCCTTGGCGCTGAAGGGGGCGAACGGGAGCGTTCGCGCGGCGACGGCAACCAACACGCCGCTGTCCGGCTTGCAGACGGTTGACGGCGTATCACTGGCCGCGGGCGACCGTGTGCTGGTCAAGGATCAAACGACGGGCAGCCAGAACGGGATCTACGTTGCCGCTGCGGGTGCCTGGGTACGGGCTGCGGACGCGGATGCGTCCGCGAAGCTCGCGGCGGGGCTGATGGTGTATGTGCGGGAGGGAACGACGAACAGGGGCAAGGGGTTTGTGCTTAGCAATACCGGCACTCCGACCCTTGGGACGACGGCACTGACATTCATGTCGATTCAAGCGCCGCTTGACGTTGCTGCCACTGCTTCTACTGCCATCGTTCGTGACAACGCCGGCCGTGCCCAAGTCGCTGCCCCATCCGGCGCAGCAGATATCGCGCGAAAGGACACGGTGGATGCGGCGATCGCGACAGCGGCGGCCGATGCGACAACCAAGACAAACGCAGTCCAGAGCAGCTTGACCGCGCATATTGGAAACGGGGGAGCGGCCCACGCTGCGGCAACGACGTCGGTAGCTGGGTTCATGTCGGCGGCAGATAAGTCCAAGCTTGATGGCTTGGCATCGGGAGCCGGTGGCACGGGGACGGCAACGGACACCGTCATCGGAAACCGAACCATTAGCGATGCGACAGCACCGACCGGAGACACTGGATCATTGACAACCTTGTTTGGCTGGCTTGCCAATATGATTACAGCGATCACAGGCGGTGCGAACTGGCGAACCTCGCCGGTGAAGTCGCTTACCGCGCTTAACACGGAGAAAGCTCCGCTCGCATCTCCGACGTTTACTGGCACTCCTGTCGCGCCGACTGCCGCGGCTGGGACTAACACGACGCAGATCGCGACAACCGCGTTCGCCACCGATGCCAACACTACACACGCTGCTAACAATTCTCATATTCCATTCGCTGCTACGACGGGTTCTGCGAACACTTACGCGGTTACGATCTCGCCGGCTCCGACGTCGCTTACGGCAGGTCTCGGTCTGGCCGTACAGATCAACGTAGCAAGCACCGGCGCGGCGACGATTAACGTTAACGGCCTCGGCGCTAAAAGTATCATCACGTCGAAGGGACTGGCGCTGCCGACCGGTAAGCTGGTAGCGAACGGCGTCTATACGCTTCGCTATAACGGTACGGCTTTTATCTTACAGGGTGAAGGGGGGGAATATGGGACCGCTGCGGCCGCGCAGGTTCTATCCGGTTATACGTACGGTACGGAGGACGGCGTTACCTCGGGGTCGATGCCGAATAACGGCTCGCTCAGTTATACGCCGGGAGCCTCCGCGCAGACTATCCCTGCAGGGTACACAAGCGGCGGCACGGTCGTAGCTGTCGCGAACCTGTCGGCCGGGAACGTCAAGGCAGGGCAAACGGTCGGCGGCGTCGCGGGTACGTTCACGTCGGACGCTACGGCTGCTGCCGGCGACGTTATTAGCGGTAAAACGGCATACGTAAACGGTAATAAGGTTACCGGTACGATCGCCGTACGTCCGAATTACGGTTCGCCAGCAAACTACACAGTCGGACCGCAGAATATGTATGTACGGCTGAACAAGGGCGCGTATTTGGACGGGAGTCCAGGTACAGGCGGGCAATGGCCGGAGATCGTCGTAAACGATCCGAATTATATCTCGTCGAACATCGTAGCCGGAAAGTCCGTGTTCGGTTTAGGCGGATCGACGCCAGCGTCCGCCAGTGGAACGACGACGACCGTCGCTGCTACAAACTCGAGCGGGACCTATTACTACTTCAACGTTACAGGCCTAAACTTTACGCCGAGAGTCCTCGTGTTTGGCTGTTTGCTAGGTACAAATAACACAAGTTCGCTATGTGTTTATGTCAAAAGCGGCATCTATAACGGAGGCTTCGGGACGAGTCCTGCGTCGTTTAATACGATGTACTTCTACGCGAATAACTATGGTAGTAACTCATGGTACAGCGTGACGCCGACATTTTTTAACGTTTCGGAGACTGCATCGCCGCCAACGGCAGCCAATATTTACTACGGGAGTGTTTGGGTCGGTCCCGGATTTCTCGGAGGAGTTCCAACAGCGTCGTTTACCACGAGCCAGCCGGTCTACTGGGAAGCTCACGCATAAAGGAGGGAGGTAATCTCGTGCAAATAGGAAGACGGATTTACTACGATAAAGCGACCGGCAATCTTATTCTGGATACCGGCGAGCGCTCCGGCGGGGTCGTCGAGACAACGGTCGCGCAGGACTTCGCCACGTACGCCGCGCTGCAGGATCGCGTACCTGCCACGGTCGGAATTATGGAGCTGGCTTACGGCGATCACGCGCAGGACTTCAAAACATGTAACGGATATCGGATCGACGTAAGCAACGGGACTCCCTCGCTGCTTTTTTCGTACCCTGATCCAAGCGATCCAGAAGCGCCGCCAGTGTACCGTCAGTCGTTATCTGCAGAAGTAGAAGCACAAAAGCAGCGCTTATCGGATATCGAGCTAGCGCTAGCCGAGCTATTTACTGGAGGGGTTTAATATGGCGATGGCTATGTATAAGATCCGCATTATCGCGAATGCCTGCATCACGCGTTACGACGACGGTGAGCGTGAACTGCCCGATATCGTAAACAGCTACAACCTCAGCACGGACGACGCAACTCTGGTTAAGGCGGAAATCGCGACGAACCGTCCCGATATCACTATCTAATAAAGCGAGCCTCGGCCTAACCGGTCGAGGCTTTTATCAGGAAATAAAACAACGGCCTCCCATTACGAGGGCCTTATTATTGGAGGTGGTCGAGCTGAGAGAGTCCGAAGTTCAGTCCGAGATTCTGCAGCGCCTCACTCGTGTCGAAACGAAGCTGGACTTGCAGCTCGACGCCCGCGACAAGGCAGGTGAGGCATTAGAGTCGGCCAAGTCGGCACATTTAAGATTGGATGAAAAATGCATGCGGCTTGAAGAGATAGAGTCGCATTACGATAACGAAATTAGGCTGCTGAATGCACGCTTGGAAGCGGAGACGGCTTCGTTGGTCGCGCGGATCGAGGCGGAATCCAGAGCGTCGGCGGAGCGTCTCAAAACGGAGCAGAACGAGCGAAAGTCTGACCGGCACTGGCTGGTTGGTATTATGCTGACAGCCGGGAGCCTGATCGTCGCGGCCATCAAGCTATTCTAGGAGGTTTGTCATCATGCAATCCTATATCGATCAAATCGTACAGGCTCTCATGGGCCTGTTGGTCGTGCTGGCGATGGGCGTCATCGGATCGCTGCGGATGAAGGCGTCGGCCTGGTTCAGTGCCCGAACGACAGTTCAGGAGCGGGAGATTCTGCACCGTCTGGCGGCAGAAGGGATGGCACTGGCCGAAGCGGAGGCGAGCCGGATCGGCGCAGCCGATAAACTGGATACTGCGCTGAAGTATGCGCTGGGCAGGCTTCGTTCCCTCGGCCTCAAGGTTGACGCGGTCACGGTCAAAGCTGCGATCGAGAAGGCAGTGCTTGATTACAATACAGCGGCCAAAGCTACAGGAAGTGCGTCGGCCTCCTGTTCGGAGCAAAGACCCGATCCGGAGGCGGCTTGGACAACCGCCGTTTCTTCTTCCGACACGTCTTCATAAACTATATTCTGATAGACCGAAGCTCCACCCTCCAAAGAAAGGAGCCACCCCCATGGCCAAAGGCATCGACAAAGCCACGCCAGTCACGGCCGCGCAGGCCAAGACGCTCGCGTCCGCAGGCTACGCATTCGCCGCGCGCTATCTGGTGCCGTCTTCGTACGCCTGGAAGCGGATGACCGCGGACGAGGCGAAGCTGATCACGGCGGCGGGCATGCGGATCGTCTCGGTGTACGAGACGACTGCGAATCGCGCGGCGAGCGGGGCGGACGCAGGGCGCAACGACGGGGCTGCGGCCTACGCTGAGGCGCTTGCGGTTGGGCAGCCGAAGGGCACCGTGATCTACTTTGCCGTAGACTACGACGCACAGTCGAAGGATTTCGACGCTATCGAAGCGTACCTGAAGGCGGCGGCCAAGCAGATAACGGGCTATGAGACAGGCGTCTACGGCTCTTATACGGTCGTCGAAGAGATGGCGAAGCGCGGCGCTTGCGCGCATTTCTGGCAGACATACGCGTGGAGCCGAGGCAAACGCAGTGATAAAGCGAACATTTTCCAATACAAGATCGACACGACGGTATCCGGCATCGCGCTGGACCTGAACGAGTCCTACGGCAACGAGGGCTGGTGGGACACGAATCCCAGCAAGAATCCGGGCACGAATCCCGAGCCCGACGAGGAGGAGATCACGATGAAGCCGGAGGACGCGGAAAAGATCATCAAGTTCCTGTCCGCCGCATGGTTCGCGGCGACGACGAAGTCGGACAAGGCGGAGTTCAATCGCCTAGCGAACGAAGTTCGCAAAGCGGCGGGCATGCCGACCGAGTAAGAAGGAGTTTCCCGCCGGCCGACGAAGGTTATATCTTATTATAACTTTTCGAAGGTCGGTGGGCGCGCATGCCTCAAGGCAAGTATTTCAGGATCGGCTACGGCATCATTGTCGTGCTGGTGATTATCTTTTTGGCATCCAAGGTCAGGTTTATCTTTAACCCGCTGGTGACGGTGCTCGAGGTACTGCTGCTGCCGATGCTGCTGTCCGCGATCATGTACTATTTGCTGCGGCCGGTCGTGGGCGTTCTGGAGAAACGGGGCATTAACAAGTCGACTTCGATCGCGATCGTGTACTTGGCGCTGGCTGCGTTGTTCACGTTCTTCATCATGCTGGTCGGTCCGATCATCCGCGATCAGATCGACAGTCTCATCGACAGCGTGCCGCAGCTCGTCCAGTTGGCGCAGGATCAGGTGAACAAGCTCCAGCAGAACGAATGGGCGACCAAGTATCTGAACGATCCGAAGTTCGACCTGACTTCCCGCATCCCGGACCTGGTTAACGGCGTCATCTCCAACACGGGCAACGCCTTCAACAAGATCATGGGCTGGATCTCGCAGTTCGTGCTGCTGCTCTCGACGGTTCCGTTCATCGCGTACTATATGCTCAAGACGGGCTACAAGGTGCCGGATTATGTCGTGAAGATCGTGCCCGACAGGCACGACGACCAAGCCAAGTCGATCATGCTAGAGATGGACAAGGCGCTCAGCGCCTACATACAAGGCAAGATTTTGGTGAGCATCTGCCTCGGGATCATGATGCTGACCGGCTATCTGATCATCGGGCTCAAGTACGCGTTGCTGCTCGCGATCGTCTTCACGTTTCTCAATGTCATTCCGTACGTCGGCGTGCTCATCGGTTCGGTGCCGAGCGTCATCGTCGCCTTTATCGACTCGCCCTGGAAGGTCGTCTGGACGATCGTGGTCATCGTCATCGCGCAGCAGATCGAGGACCGCCTGCTGTCGCCGCAGATCATGGGCAAGAAGCTGGACATTCACCCGCTTACCATCATCATCGTGCTGCTCATCGTGGGGAGTTTGTTCGGATTGCTGGGCATGTTCCTTGCGGTGCCGGGTTATGCGGTGCTGAAGGTGATCGTGACTCATCTCTACCAGATCTATCGCCTTCGGAAAATCGAGATTATCGAGTAGGCCGGATTCGTCTCGCACGTGCGGATTCACCTTAAGCCCAGCCTCCCGCATACAATGACTGCAAAGAAGGCGAATGCCCTGAGCCCATTCGGCTGCAGGCATGGGGAGGCGAGGCGGCAATGCCGACGATAGCGAACTTTCCGGCGGATCTGCTGGAAGAACATATGAATTGGCACCATGCGCACCACGTAGACGATCCGTCGCAGCTGCGTCCGGGATACGGCTCGCAGTTCCTCCAGTTTCACCGGGGATTTATCCGGAGGGCGTTGGACTGGTACGGCAGGCAAAGCTATGATTCGTCCTTGGTCGCGCCCTGGCAACGCGTGCCCGAAGCAATCCGGCAGGCGCCGTGCTACGATCGGTCCGCGGAGGCAAGGATTCTTATGCAGCCGCAGACGTTTCGGACGGCCGACGAGCTGGGACTGTTCATCGAGGGCTCCGGCCTTCACGGGTGCATCCACGAGACGGCGGCGGCCGTATTCAACGAGCCTGATCTCAACGACTTCGACGTCGCCCCGCGCAACACGTTGTTCTACAACATCCACGGCATGATCGACGGGTGGTACCGCAACTGGGAAGCGGCGGGCCGCGTCAATCAAGGCATGCTGGAATGGGGAGGCCGCTTCGTAGCGGATGCGGGCGAACGGGCCGATTCGGCCGAGACGGAGGAGATGCTCCGGTACGTGCCGGAGAGCGGACGCTGGTGGCTGGGCCGTGTTCCAGAAGGGAGCTCGACGCGAGGAAAGTTCCTTCCTCTGAAATGGCGGCTTATCGGGGAAAACGGCGTGGTCGGCGCGAAGCCTGACGCGCGTTTCCTCCGGGTGTGGGATACGGACGGGGACGGACGGAGCGAGGTGCTGTATTATAGCTTGCCCGACGGGAAATGGTGGGAAGGCAAGCTAAGCGCCGGCAAGCTGAACTGGCAGGAAATTAAGCGGTCGTTAGCGTGATGAAAAGCGCAGCCCCGGAACGAGTCGGTTCCAGGGCTGCGCTTTTTTTGGAGGAAGGTCGCAGTTAGAGGAGAGGTAGTCCTAACTGGAACTAACTTGCCGAGTCACGCTGCCCGTTGACGCCAAGAAGTCCTAACTGGAACTACCTAACCTAACCGAGCCGCGCTGCCCGATGGCATGAAGAAGTCTTGACTGGAACTACCTTACCGAGCCATGCTGTCCGATGGCGTCAGGAAGTCCTAACTGGAACTATCTTACTGAGCCACGCTGCCCGATGAAGCCAAGAAGTCCTGGCTGGAACTATCTTACGGAGCCACACTGCCCGAGGGCATGAAGTAGTCTCACCTGGAACTATCTTTTTACATAGACAACCGGTTACCCAGCCTCACTCGTCCCGCTACACTAAGCGCATCAGCGCTTCGATCACGCGGATGTAATAAGCCGTGTCTCGCGCCACGAAGTCGTCGAGTCGCACCGGGACGCCGGACACGGGCACTAGCGCACCGTCCGCATCCAACTCGGCGCCGTCAGCCGACACCGTCTCCACTTCGCCTCGCATTAGGGCGAGCAGCGCCTCAGCGTCTGCTTCGTACAAGCCGGCCAGCTCTTCCCGCTGCAGCCGGAATGTCTCCGGCCCGCGATCCGTCACGTAGCCGTACACCTCGCTAACCTCGCGGTCGATGTATCTCACGCCCTGGGCGAAGCCTTCGTCCTCCTCGCGGAACGTGCCGAGCGGCGCCAGGTCCTCGAGCGAGACGCGAAGCCCCAGCTCCTCCTCCAGCTCTCGGACCGCGTCCCGCGCCGTCTCGCCGGCGGACAGATGCCCGGCCGCCGTGATGTCGAAGCGGTCGGGATTCGTATCCTTGTCCCGGCTGCGGCGCTGGAACAGCACGCGAGCCCGGCCGTCTTCGCCGCGGCGCGCGAGCCAGCAGTGGAACGTATGATGCCACAGCCCGCGGTCATGCGCCTCCGAACGCGTCGCAGTGCCAATCGGCCTGTCCAGTTCGTCGTAAATGTCGAACCGCTCTTCCACGCCTTTCCGCTCCCCATTGCTTCCCGTCTCATGAACGCCCTTGTACTCGCCGTCGTTCACCTGTTCTTCTCCGCTCATGCGCTCGCCGTCGCCTCGAGCTCCGACGTGCAGTGCGCGCAGCGCACCGCCTTGATCGGCACGACTGAGAGGCAATACGGGCATTCCTTCGAAGTCGGCTCAGCGAGCGGCTCGTCCTTTTTACGTCCCTCCGTCAGCTTGTTGATGACCTTCACCAGCATGAATACGCAGAAGGCGATGATGAGGAAGTTGATGATGATGTTGATGAATTGCCCGTACGCGATGACCGGCGCCCCGGCGGCTCGAGCATCCTCCAGCGATTTGATCGACGACACGACGGTGCCTTCCTTGTAATCCCCGATCTTCCAGTACAAATCCTTAAAATCCACGCCCCCCAGCAGCCGCCCGATCGGCGGCATGACGATATCGTTGACGAGCGAGTTGACGATCTGTCCGAACGCGCCGCCGATGATGACGCCGACCGCCAGGTCGATGACATTGCCGCGCATCGCGAACGTCTTAAATTCTCCTGCCATTTTTCTTAACATTTCTTGCAAAACCTCCATTTTTTTAAGTTGGAAAAAGTAGGATTTTCTTAAAACTTGTCGAAGTCTATCACAAAGCATTCACATCTCCATTACATCTTCGACTGCGGGGGATCACACGATGTACGATTCCGAGACGTCCTGGAGGATCGGTCTTCTGCTGTTGGCGCTGATTATCAGCATAATCGCATCCTACACCATGTTCAACTTCACAGGCAATCTCCAGCGCAAAGACAATCATTTCCGCGTATTCTGGCTGTCGGGCGGAGCCTTTGTATTCGGCATCGGGATGTGGGTCAAGCAATTTCTGACTACGCTGGCATGGGACCAGACGATCGTTTTCACGTGGGCGGCCGTCGTTTCGCTGCTGTTCACGATCTTTTTTAGTTCGATGGCTTTTGTCATGCTCGCTTTTCAAAATACGATCCGTTACCGATTGGCGGCCGGCAGCTTCATCCTGGCCTTCGGCGTCGCCTTTATGAGCTACTTCGGCGAGCTGGGGGAGACGGTGTCGGAGATCCGCACGGTGACGGTCTACATCATGCTCGGCGTGCTGCTTCTGGTGAGCGGGATCTACGCGGCGCTTCGGCTCTCGGAGTGGCCCGGGGAACGGAACAAATGGCTGGCGAGCCTGACGCTCGGCATGTCGGTATTCGTCGAGAGCCAGATCTCCAAGCAAGCGATGCTGCTGCAATATCGGGACAGCGCCATGTACGCGTCCGCGGACCGGCTGCAGGAGGATATTTACCGGCTGTCGATCATTATCGGCATCGGCATGCTGCTGATTTTGACGTCGACGCTATTCACTTGGTATATCGACAAGCGCATGAATCATATGGATGAACGGTACAAGCTGCTCGTCGAAAACTCGCTGGACACGATCGCCATTTTCAAAAAGGATAAATGGGTGTTCGTGAACGAAGCGGGACTTCGAATGTTCGACGCGACCGAGCCGGACGAGCTGCTGGGTTCTTCCATCTTCGCGTATCTGCTGCCCCAGGATCACGACAGGGTGAGGGAGCGCATGCACAATCTCGCCATGACCGGCAACAGCGGCCCGCTCGAGCAGGAGTGGGTCACGCTCAAGGGCCGGACGCTCAATACGGAGATCGTCGAATTGATGACCTCGATCGAGAACGAGCCCGCCCTGCAGATCATCATCCGCGACATCTCCGAGCGCAAAAAAAACGAAGAGCTGCTGATCAACTCGGAAAAGCTGTACGTAGCGGGTCAACTGGCGGCGGGCATCGCGCACGAGATTCGCAATCCGCTGACGTCGCTGAAGGGATTTCTTCAACTGCTCTCATCGGGAAGAAAAAACAACGGCACGTATTACGACATCATGAAGTCGGAGCTCACCCGCATCGAAAATATCGTCAGCGAGATGCTCATGCTGTCCAAGCCTCAGGTATATGAGCTGTCGTACCACGATATCCGGCACGTGATGCGCGAGACCGTCACGCTGCTCGAGACGCAGGCGATCCTGCACAGCATCCAGATCGAGAGAGATTTCGGCCCGGATCCGCTCTGGATCTACGGCGTCGAGAGCCAGATCAAGCAGGTGTTCATCAATGTCATCAAAAACGCGATCGAAGCGATGACGGACGGCGGCGCGATCCACGTCCACATGAAGAGAATCGACAATTCGGTGCGCATCCGCATCATGGACGAGGGGCCGGGCATCGAGGATAGCCAGCTCGCCAAGATGGGGCAGCCGTTCTACACGACCAAGGATAAAGGGACGGGACTCGGCCTGATGGTCAGCTACAAGATCGTGGACAACCATCAAGGCAAGATACAAGTTTACAGCCAGCTCGGGAGCGGCACGACCTTCGAGATCTTGCTGCCGTTCCGTTATCCGGACACCGCGCCAGTCAAGACCGGATGACGCATGCGCGTTCGAAATCGCCGTTCGAGGGGGGATGATTGGGGTTATAACTAGGAGAATCCAGTAAACCTGAAAGGGAGGCAGCGATCATGTCCAACCACTCGAAGGCCGTCGTCATCACGGCAAGAGGAAGAAGCACTTTTACGGAAGCCCAAGCCTCGCGGCTCGAACGGACGGCCGACGTCCGGTTCCTTTCGGCGGAGGGGCCGATTCCGCCCGACGATCTCGTCGACATGCTAAAGGAGGCGGACGTGTGCGGGCTGACGCCGCGTTCCGTACCGTCGATCGACGGCTCCTGGCTGTCCCGTCTGCCGAGGCTCCGAGGCATCGCCGTCTTCGCGACCGGCGTGGATTATATCGATACCGACTGGCTGAACGCCCGCGGCATCGCGCTCAGCCACCTGCCCGAATATTCGGCGGATTCGGTGGCGGAGCATGCGCTCGGCATGATGCTGACGATGTCCAGGCGCATCCACCTGAGCCAGGATCGCGTGCGCGGCCGCGTGCCGTCCGGCACGAGCGTGCTCGGCTTCGAGCTGCGCGGCAAGACGCTCGGCATCGTCGGGCTCGGCCGGATCGGCTCGCGCGTCGCGGAGCTGGCTTCGGCTTTCGGGATGCGCGTGCTGGCATGCGATCCCCGCGCGAGAAGCGCGGCGGGCGTCCGCCTGGTCGGGCTCGACGAGCTGCTCGCCTCGAGCGACATCGTGAGCTTACATATGCCGGCTCAGTGGCAGGGTCCGGCCGCCTTCGGCGAAGCGGAGCTCGCGCGCATCAAGAGCGGCGCGACGCTGATTAACGTATCGCGCTGCGCGCTGGTCGATCCTTACGCAGTCGTGCATGCGATCGAGGAGGGCCGCCTGCGCGGCTATGCGGTGGACGATCTGTTTCCGATCGCGGACAAGGACGAACGCGCGGCGAAGCAGATCGCCGAAGGCCGGCTGCTGCAGACGGGACATACGGCCTGGTATTCCGTCGAGGTGCTCGAGCGGGGTTACGACACGTGGGTAGACAATATTTGCGGGCTCGCGACCGGAGAGCCGCTGAATCTGGTGTAGGGCAGGGCGTATGATACTGCAGGAATTGAACCTGAGAAGGAGGCCGGCGCATGCGAGCGTCTGCAAGAGGAGATGGCGATTCGGGCGTCCCGGCGGGAGCGGGGCGGTTGCCCGCCGCGGGGAAGCGGCTGCTGGCGGCGCTGTGGCTGGCCGTCCTGCTGTTCACGGTCGGCATGATCGCGGCTGGTTGGCCGCGTTATTGGATTTACGTCGCCGCGGAGACGACGCCGCAGGCTTGGCTCGAGAGCGTGCTGCTCGTGCTGGCCGCGGCGGTGGCGGGGCTGAACGCGTTTGCGGCGTCGCTCGAAAGAGGGAACGCCGGGGCGCTCGGCGAGCGCAGCCGCGAAGCAGGGGAGAAGGCGCATCATACGCGCGAAGCCGGGACATCGGCGCAGGATGCGCCTACGGTCGGGCGACGCGGGAGGGGCGATCAGCAGCTTGCCGACGTACGATCGGGCGCACGCGGCGCCCGTTTGTCGGTATGGATCGCAAGGCATGGCGCCTGGGGCTGGACGATCACGGCCGCGGCCTTCGCCTGGCTGTCGCTCGACGAGCGGTTCGCGCTGCACGAGCGGCTGCGGGACCGCTACTTGAAGCAGACGGGCATCCGGCTGCTGCCCTGGATGGAAGCGGGCGATTGGCTCATCCCGCTTTACGCGGTATGCGGGCTGGCGGCGGTATGGGCGTTGTGGCGCCTGCTCGGCAAGGGCAGAGCCGCGCGCGCTTTTTTCGCGGCCGGACTGGTGCTTGCCTTTTGCGCCGTCTCGATGGACACGATCGACATCCGCAGCCTGGGCAAGAGCAGCGAACGGCTGCTGCAGACGATCGAGGAATGCCTGGAGACCGCCGCGATGACGGCATTCGCGTCGGCGTTCCTGTCCGTGCTGACCGGCCGGTTGTCCGCATGGTATAATAAAGCTTCGATTCGGCGGGACATACGCGATGGAGACGCCGGATAGAGGAGGAGTTTTATCGTGGCGGAGCCGCTTAAAAATATGTACGACGAAGCTTTTTTAAGAGAGTTCGGCGCTCGGGTCGCCCGTGCGTGGCAGCCGTTCGACGCGGATCGCTTCGTGAGCCTCTCGCTCGCGGACGGATGGGAGACGCTAGCCCTCAAGGGGCGCATCCGCCGCATCTCCCTGTCGCTTGGCGCCGTACTGCCGGCGGACTACGAGCGCGCGCTTGATATCTTAGAGGGGATAGCCGGCGACTGCCGCGGCTTTCCTTATTTGTTTTTTCCGGACTTCGTAGAGGTGTTCGGGCTATCCCACTGGGACAGGTCCGTGCGTGCGCTCGCGCTGTTCACCCGGTCTTCGTCCGCCGAATTCGCGGTGCGCCCCTTCATCAAGCAGGATCCGGGGCGCATGATGGCACAAATGCTGGCATGGAGCGCCGATCCGGACGAGCACGTGCGCAGGCTCGCCAGCGAGGGCTGCCGTCCGCGGCTGCCGTGGGCGGACGCGCTGCCGGCGTTCAAGCGGGATCCGTCGCCGGTCCTGCCGATCTTGGAGGCGCTGAAGGCCGACCCGTCCGAATACGTGCGTCGCAGCGTCGCCAACAACCTGAACGACATCTCCAAGGACCATCCGGGTCTGGTGATGGAGCTGGCGGCCCGCTGGCACGGGGCCGACTCGCAGACGGACGCGCTGCTGCGCCATGCTTGCCGGGGTCTGATCCGGGGCCGGGCCGACGAAGACGCGATGCGTCTGTTCGGCCTGCTGCCAGCGCCGGAGGCGGTCGTGCGGACGTGGACCGTCTCGCCGGAGGCAGCCGCGATCGGGGACGCCGTGATGATCGCCTACTCGGTGGAGCTGCAGTTGCCCGATGAGGAATCGCGCAAGCTTAGGCTAGAGCTCGCTGTGACCTACCCGCGCAGCGCCGAGGGGAGCGGCTACCGCAAGCTGTTCAGGCTGGCGGAGCGCGAGATTGCGGGCGGCGGCGCGATAGAAGGGACGCGGAAGCTCTCCTTTAAGGATCTGTCCACCAGGCGCCATTATCCGGGAACGCATACGCTCGCGCTAGTCGTCAACGGCAAAGAGATCGCGAAGACCGTCGTGGCTCTGGAGGCAGCAAAGGAGGTCGCGCCTTGACGATCGGAGCCCGCGTATTCAAGACCGGCCTGGCCGTGGCGATCGCGCTCTGGATTGGCAGCCTGATCGGCCTGAAGCTGCCGCTCATCGCGGCGATCGCCACGGTCGTGATGATCCAGCCTTCGATCTACCGCAGCTGGGTCCAGGTGCTCCAGCAGCTGCAGAGCAACGTGCTCGGCGCCGCCGCGGCGATAGCCGCGGTATGGCTCGTCGGCAGCAGCCCGCTGTCCATCGGCATCGTCAGCGTCTTGATGATCCTGCTTTGCATTCGCCTCCGCGCCGAGGAGACGATCGGCCTCACCGTCGTGACCGTCGTCGTCCTGATGGAGGCGCACGGTCTCGGCTGGCCGCTGGTCATGGACCGGCTGGCGGCGCTGCTGACGGGCATCGTCACGGCCTTCGTCGTCAACATCACGATCGCGCCGCCGCGCCATCGCGGCCGGTTCGTGGCCCAAGTGAAAAAGTCTCAGACGCAGCTGTCGCTGCTGCTGCGGACGGCCGTATCCAACGAGCTGCGCGAGAACGTGTTCAACCGGGAGCTATCGGGGTTGAAGGGGCAGCTTCGCAAGCTCGAAGACGGTTATGACCTGTACGCCGAGGAGCGTGTCGTCCGCAAGGCGTCCCGGGCGGACCGCGCGCGCCTGCTGGTCGTGTACCAAGGCATGCTGAATGCGCTGGAGCGAGGCGTCACGTTGATCGAGGCGGTTGAGGTACACTATTTTGCCGCGGCTGCGGACGGGGCGTGGCGTCGCGAGATCGACGGTCACATCGAGTCGCTGTGCGCCTATCACGAGCATTTGATGTGGAAATGGGACGGGCTGCTGAAGCCGGGCGCCACGGCCTCCGCGCCCCCGCCAGAATCGTCCGCGCTCCTGGAGAGCATCACTTGCTCGGCCGAGATGGAGCGCGCGGACAAGACGCGCCTGGCCGTCGTCGCGTCGGCGATCTACGCCTACGAGGAGCGGCTGCGCCGGCTCGACAAGCTGATCGAGCATTGGCAGGACCGCAGAGACGGCGCGCCCGAGGACTCCGAGCGGCTGCTGGGACTGTAGCATCGCGTTCGGGACCGCAGTTGCGCGGAAAAACCGTGCATCTCCGCATGCCGCCTCCGTGGCAGAGTTGCACGAAAAAACCGTTCATCCGCGCAGCCACACCGCCCCCCGCGGCGCAGTTGCACGGAAAAACCGTGCATCTCCATGCGAGACACGCTAGTCCGGCACGCTGTATTATCAATATGATTAAAAGTAAAGAGGCACCGATGGGGCTATCGTGCAAAAGTGCAGGATGGAGAGCCGCACCCGTTCTCCGCTTCGCCTATCAAGCAAAAGTGCAGGATGGAGAGCCGCACCCGTTCTCCGCTTCGCCTATCGAGCAAAAGTGCAGGATTTTTACCCGAAACATCCGGCTCCTCGCTTAAAGAGACGAGCTATCATGCACTTTTGCGCGATAGATCGCCGAAACCGACCATATCAGCCTTGGATGATGCACATTTGCAGGATAGCACCAAACCAGCACTCGCTGGCATGCCCACGACTGAATGCGCGAAACAACGCCTCATCATCGTCTTATTCGCCAGCTACCCCATCGCATCTTCGAAACAACGCCTCGCCATCGTCTTATTCACCCGCCGCATCCCCATCATCAGCTTCGTCCACATCAAAAAATCGGCGATCGCCACCCGACTCCGGGAACGATCGCCGATTTTCATATTCAACCTTTGGAGCCCCGGTCCACTTGCCTGCGCGGATGTTCGATTTTTTCCTGCTTATTGATGTCCTTTTCCTTGGGGACCAGGCGAGGGTCGGTTTCGCCGTCGTGATGGTTGTCGTATACCGCCTCGACCCATTCCCATTCCGTGCTGCCGGACATCGGGTCGGACGGATATTCGTCCCCGCGTTCGAGCTTCAGCTCGCGTCCCCACTCGTCGCGGTAGATGCCGTCGGATTCAACCTTGTCGCCCGATAACGGCAGCATTTCGTTATTTTCGCTCATCTGAAGTCACCGCCTCGCTAGAATTACTTGCCGTGCTTGCGCATGGCGGAGTGGTCGGATTCGGATTGGAGGCGGCTGGCCGCGTCTTTGCCGGAGCCCGTTCTATCGGCTTTGGACTGCGCTTTTCTGGCCTCGATCTGAGCGCCTGACGGTTGTTCGCCGGACATGGCGATCCCTCCTTCCGGTGATATCGTCGACTCCCGGATAGGTTGCCACGCGCACGGCGGCATTATGCCTTGGCGGCGCGCGCTTCCGCAACCGCGGTGGGGCGGAAGCGCGCGCCGGTCGCTGGCGGCCTAGCCGTACCCGAAGGGATGCACCACTAGCCGCTATCCGACTACCCTACATACCGGCCTTCAAGCCTTTTGCCCACGAACCACAGCGCCGCGAGGATCGCAGCCGCGATGAGCAGCCGCCAGGGCTGGTGAACGAGCGCGTTCAGGTCATGGCCGAGAAAGCAGAGCGTGAAGATCATGACGGCTTTGCCCAGGATGATGGCAATGACGAACGTATGCATCTGAATCTTGGAGATGCCGGACGCGACATTAACGACGACGGACGGGGAGAAGGGCAGGCAAGACAGGATAAAAATAGGCGTGAACCCTTTTCGCTCCACCCAAGAGAAAAAGCGCTCCATGCGGGGCATACGCTTTCGGATACGCTCGCCGTAGCGGGAACCGAAGTGCCGGGCGAGCATAAACACGAGGATCGCGCCGCAGCAGGCGCCAATCCAGGAATAAAGAAAGCCCAGCCACAGTCCGTAGGACAAGGCATTGCCCACTACGATGACGATGAGCGGCAAAAAAGGCAGCAGCGACTCGGCCAGGGGCAGCAAGATTCCCGGCAGCGGCCCGAGAGCCGAATAGCGGTCGAGGAGCGCCTGGATATCGTCCAGGCTCATGCCTTTCAGATAAGTCATCCACTCCTGCCAGCGCGTGGCGGCAAATGCGGCGATTCTGTCGGACAATAGCTGAAGCATAGATTACCTCACATGCGCTGTGCGGGCTTTTCCCCGCGGAACAGGCGGAATGGGAACAGCAGATAGATGACGCCGATGACCGCGAAGATGACCGCCGTGCTCAGCACGACGGACGGCTCGCCGAAGCCCGTGGCCGCGAAGCCTCCGATGATCGGGCCGAGCAGCCCGCCGACGCCTTCGACGGCGGAAAGCACGCCCCAGCCGAGGCCTTTTTGCTCAGGAGGCACATAAGCCGCCAGCAGCGCGTTCCAGGCGGGCAGCACGGCCGCGTAGGACAGCCCGAGCGTGACCGCCCATATAAAGGCGAGCATGGTCACTGGGCTGAGCGTCAGGCCGTAGAGCGCAATGCCGAACATCAGGAAGCCGACGACCAGAAACCACTTTTTCCCCAGCCGGTCCGACAGCCTGCCCATGGGGATCAACCCGAGCGCGGTGAAGCCGCCGCCGGCGAGCAGCAGCAGCGTATACTGCCAGGAAGCCATCCCGAGATGGTCTTTTACGAAGCTGGGCAGGATCGGTTGCAGCATGCCGGCCGCCAGCGTCTGCAGGATCATGCCGGGCAGCAGCAGGCGCATGTCCTTCAAATGCGTGCCGAGCACGGCCAATTGATTGCGGAAAGGCACGGCTGCCACTTCGGCGTGCGCTTCCTTCGGAATCATCAGAGAGAGCAGCCAAGCGCCGGCGGATACGAGCACCATGATCCAGTAGCTCGCCATCTCGCTGTGAACGAGCACCAGATTGAGGACGACCGGGCCGGATCCGAGGCCCACGAGCCAGATCATATATAGGAAACCCATCTGGGCGCCGCGGCCTTCTTCTTTGACTTTGGTCAGGCAGTAGATCCAGATCGGCGAGATGCCGAGTCCGTACAGTCCTGCAGCCGAAATGAAGATCCAGGGCACGTCCGCCCAGCCGATCAGCGCCATCCCGATCAGCGAGGCGAACAGGCCGATATTAATGATTTTTTTGACGTGAAATCGGTGGACGAGATAGCCCATCCCGAGCTTAAGCGCCGTATCGATCAGGTAGTGCGCCGTAATGGCCGCGCCGATCACGTCCAAGTCGAGGCCGAGCGTCTCTTTGCCGTAGATGGGCAAAAAACCGATGAGCGCCGCGCCCCGCACGAACTCCACCAGGTACAAAATGATGGCGAGCAGCGATATTTCTTTGATAAACATCGATTTGATCGAAGCCGTCTTCAACGGAATTCTCCTTTGAAGCCCTCTGGCGCACGACCGGCGGGCGTGATGCATGACCTCACCATTATAGCCATAATTTGCATGCGATCAAAGTCGCGGCGCGGTCCCCGGTCAGATCAGCAGGTTGAACAGCAGCGGATCCTTGTTCAACTCCACGTACCGGAACCCTTTATAGTTCATGCGCTCGACCAGAGGGCCGTAGTCTTCCGGACTCTTGAGCTCGATGCCCACGAGGGCCGGGCCGTTTTCTTTATTATGCTTTTTCGTGTATTCGAATTGAACGATGTCGTCGTCGGGCCCGAGCACGTCGTCCAGGAACTCCCTGAGCGCGCCGGAGCGCTGCGGGAAGTTGACCATGAAGTAATGCTTGAGTCCTTCGTAAATCATCGAGCGCTCCTTGATCTCCTGCATCCGGTCGACGTCGTTGTTGCCGCCGCTCACGACGCATACGACGCTCAGGCCGGCCAGCCGTTCGGCCAGCATGGGCAGGGCGGCGACGGTCAGGGCCCCGGCTGGCTCGGCGACGATCGCATGCTCGTTGTACAACTCGAGGATCGTCGTGCATACGCGTCCTTCCGGCACGACGATCACTTCGTCGAGCAGGTCGCGGCACAGCGCGTAAGTGAGATCGCCTACCCGCTTGACGGCGGCGCCGTCTACGAACTTGTCGATCTCCTCGAGCGGCACGACCTCGCCGCGTTCCATCGCGGCCAGCATCGAGGGAGCGCCTTCGGGCTCGACGCCGATGATGCGCGTATTCGGGCTGACGGCTTTGACGTAGGAAGCGACGCCGGCGGCGAGTCCGCCGCCGCCGACCGTCACGAGCAGGACGTCGACCGGCTCCTTGCACGCCTCCATAATCTCTTTACCCACCGTTCCGTTGCCTGCGATTATGCGCGCGTCGTCGAAAGGGTGCACGAAGGTCATTCCCGTCTCGCGCACCGCCCGCTGGGCTTCGGCGTAAGCGTCGTCGAACGTATCGCCGATGAGTCTGACCTCGACCTTATCCCCGCCGAACAGCTCGACCTGTCCGATCTTCTGGCGCGGCGTCGTCGCGGGCATGTAGATGATGCCCGGAATGTCGAGCGCGGCGCAGGAATAAGCGACGCCCTGCGCGTGATTGCCCGCGCTCGCGCAGATGACGCCGCGTTCGCGCTCTTCCGCCGGCATGCCGGAGATCAGGTTGTAGGCGCCGCGAATCTTGAAGGAGCGCACCACCTGCTGGTCCTCGCGCTTCAGGTGGATCCGGCAGCCGTGCTTGGCCGACAGCCGCTGGTTGAACTGCAGCGGAGTCGGGGACACGACGCCGCGGAGCGTATGGGCCGCGAACAGAATATCCTCCATTCTGATAGAGGCGGGCGCGGTGCGGGGTAATGAGTCTGACAAGGTCATCATCTTCCTTCCTGATCCTAAATGAATAGCCGTCCCCGAAGGGACGGCTGGCTGTGGCGCGGGCAGGGCGTCAGATCCGCGCGGCGATAGAACCCTGTCCGACGTTTGAATTACTAATGTTATACTCTTAAGAAGGGATACAAGTCAATTCGCGCGCGGGATGCGCGCTCTTGCTTGCGCGAAGACCCGTCCAGAGGAGGCTTTCCGTTGAAAAAACTGCTGTTCGCGTTCATTGCCCTCGTCGTGCTGATCGCCGTGGGGAGCGTCATTTTATTTCAATTGATCAAGCCCGCCGAGCGTCTGGACCTGGCATACGAGCCGGTCAAACTCGAGAGCAAGGCGATGCAGATGTTCAAGGACATGTCGACGGAGCTCGTGCTCTCCGAAGCCGACGTTAATAATTTGGCCAAGGAATCCATCGCGCGCAACCCGATGTACGGACCGGACGTGTTGATTACGGGTGCCAGGTTCCGCTTGCTCTCGGAAAATCGTCTGGCTGCGGACGTCAACTTGAAGATCAAGGACCGGATTCCCGTCGGGCTCACGATCGTATACCGGCTGAAGTGGGCTTCGCCCAACCTGACGGCAGAAGTCCAGGAGGCTTCGATCAGGGGCGTGCCGTTGCCCGCAGACCAATTCGACGACGTCGTCATCCCGCTGGGCGCGGAGCTGCCGAAGGTCGTGCGGATTAAGGACGTTTCTTCCAACGCGGACGGGCTTAAGGTTTCTTTTCGAATGCCTTCCGCGAGCGAGCTTCGCGAGTTGATCGGCGGCCTCTGACCAGGCCGTCGACCGTTCGCGCGCAGGAGGTCAAACATTGAACGGACCGCCGAACCGAGCTATAATCGAGATCATAAGCGGTATTAAATAATTAACTGACGCATACGCATTAGTAAGCGTTTACATGACTAGGAGGAGCCGCCATGAAAAGAAGGTCCGGCCTCCGCGCCCTGCCGGCCGCCGTGCTGGCGTTCGCCGCGACGGCATGGCCGGGCCTGAGGGCGGAAGCGGCGCCGGCCGCCGCCCAGACGGCTGCGGAGCGCATAGAATCGCAGGGCATGCTTCCGCTCCTGGCGGCCATGGCGATCGGCATCGCCGTGTCCATCATCGCGGTGCTGGCGTTTCTGCAGATGACCTCGCGGGGTAAGAGTACGAAGGAGGACGAGTCCAGGCCTGCGAATTCGGACTTGTTTGCCTCGAACCACGCCGGACCCGGCTCCGATGACGATGCGGAGGAAGGCGACGATCTCGGCTATACGATCCCGCTGCGGAGCTTAGGCGACGCGTCGGAAGGCATCGGGCGGCGCAAGGCCGCGATCGCCGGCGTCGGCGAGCCTCGGCTCGTAGGCGTCGCGGGCCAGTTCGCAGGCGCCAGTTACAGTCTGGCGGACAGGCCTTTGGCGATCGGCAGGGACGGCCACCAATGCGAGCTCGTCTATCCGGACGGACACGCCGAGATCAGCCGCAAGCACTGCACCGTCAGCTACGATTCGTCGCGCGGTATTTTTTCGCTGGTCGATCACGGTTCATCCAACGGTACATACTTGCCGGACGGCACGCGGCTGGTCGCGGGAGACCGGCGAGAGCTCAGGGCTGGCGATCGATTCAGCCTGCCGGGCGGCGAGCAATGGTTCGAGGTAGACGTCTGAAGACGTTTTTTCTGTTAAACCTCTGGTCGAACTGGTATAATGAGGCGAACGGGAAGTAAACATCTAATATAGGCAGCCGGGCGTCAACTCTGTACGAATCTTGCGGGAAGTTTCCGCCGGGAGGGATTATGGCATGGCAAAGCGCGGTCATAACGAAGTTCAGGAGAGTCTGCAGGAACTAACGAGAATTTTTCGCCCCAAGGATCCGCGCAAGTTCGTCAAGGACTATATCCGGAAATACAGAATCACCGGCGGCTATGAAGATGAACTTACCGTTATCGTTGAACGCGAGCTGATGAGAATCAACTCATCCGCTTCCTGACCACCGATTTTCGCAAGGCCTCTGCGATAGGGGCCTTGTTTTTTTGTTTGGCGGCATTTTGGATCTTTCAACGCGCCTACAGGTTTCTTTTTGCGTTTGGCGCTTCAATTAATAAAGCGGATTGCTGCAGAGACGCTCGTCTTCTGCGCAACCCGCTATTTTTAGGGATGCTTGCTCATCGATTGGCCGTACCGTTCATGCTTCCGCCGCGCGCCGTCGGCTCCTTAACCGGGATCGGCACTTCGTCGCCAGCCGCGAACATATACTTGGCAAGCTTATTGAAGCTAGGCGTAAGCGGGGCGAGCGGCTGGCCGTCCCACGAAGCTTTGGCGTAGCCGAGCAATTGGTTCATGTACTCCATGTTGGCGGAGATGTGGACGCCGGACACGTTTGGGGCCATCTTGCGAACCTCGTTTGCCAGCGTCTGGCGGAATTCGGTCGACAGATCCGAGATGTCCTTGTGCGAAAAGGAGGAGTTGTAGGGCGTCACGATTTTCGTCAAATCCCACGAATTGCTCCCCGTATCCACGTTATAGACGCCTTCGGTGGTGCCTGTGTTGTCCTGCTCCCGGGTGCGCAAGCCGCCGTGCGAGCGAATGCCCGTAGCGGTTTGGTCCGTCGTAATGCCGACGTACGCGTTTTTGTCGGTCAGCATGACGATCGCCGAACTGACGCCGGGCACGTTGGACAAACGATACGAAAGGGCCGAGCTGTATTCGAAATAACGATTGTCATGCGCGCGCGGATCGGTGACGACATGGCTATAGGCGCGGACGCCCGACATTTTCGGATCGTTTGCCGTTCTGCTGCCGTAATCGTTGGCGCTTTGCTGATGATGGGCTTTATAATTGCAGCCGCCCAACGCGCCTGTCAGCGCGGCTGCGAGCAGACATACGTTCGCGCAACGGCGCTTATTCATAACGGGCTCCTCCTCGGGATCTGCATGCGATGCGACTAGTGTTCGCCGCCGCCGCAAAAGTATGCCGGGCCCCCGTACATAAAACAAGCCGACAATGGTAAAAGCTGATGGAAAGGGCTGCGGCGCCACGATCGGGAGATCCGGGCTTCACGGCCGAAGAAAGCCTTTGCAGGAGGACCCGAAAGGGGCCTATAAACGCAAAAACGAGCCTTGAAACCCTTGCGCCGCAACGATTTTGACAGTTTTGAGAACAATTTGTGAACTGTTGTGTGAACATTGACAAACTGTCGTGCCAATCTTTATATTTATTAGAGGGTTTAGGCACGTGCGTGACCAAAGTTCGACATCGCGCAACACATGGATCGCCGCCGCCACAGTCAGAGAAGAGGGCGATCCGTGATTATGTCAAAGTGGGGATGAATGGATGATGAATCGGTGGCGCGTATTAAAGCGGTTGCTTCCGCTAATGGCCGGCATGGCGCTCTTGCTGTCGGCATGCGGTAGGGACGACCTGTCGACGCTGAGCCCGCAGGGCCCCGTCGCGCAAAAACAATTTGACCTGATGACGCTCTCGATCTCGATCATGGCGCTAGTCGTTGTCGTCGTGTTTGCGATCTGTATTTACGTACTGATCCGCTTCCGCCGGCGCAAAGGCGACAACTCGATCCCGAAACAAGTCGAAGGGAATCACACGCTGGAGATTATCTGGACGGTCGTTCCGATTATTTTGCTGCTCATTCTGGGCGTGCCGACGATCAACACGGTTTTCGGTCTGTCCAAGGACTATTCCAAGGATCCGGAGGCGGTGCAGGTTACCGTCACTTCTCACCAGTACTGGTGGGAGTTCGAGTATCCGGAATACGGCATTAAGACCGCGCAGGAACTGATCGTGCCGACAGGGCGCAAGATTCAGTTCAAGCTCGCGTCCGGCGACGTGACGCACGCTTTCTGGATCCCTTCCATCGGCGGCAAGATCGATACCAACGCAGGCCTCGGAACGACGAACAAGCTGTACCTCGAATTCCCCAACGAAGGCGTGTTCAGAGGCAAGTGCGCCGAGCTTTGCGGCCCTTCCCACGCTTTGATGGACTTCAAGGCGAAGGCCGTCAACCAAGCTTCGTTCGACCGCTGGGTAGCGGCGATGAAGACGCCGGTGTCCATGCCGGCCGACGAGAACGTCAAGGCCGCATTCGAGAGCAAGTGCCTGACCTGCCACGCGATCGGCGAGACGAACGCAGGCAGTTCGGCTCCGAACTTGACCGGCATCGGCAGCAGGCTGACCGTCGGCGGTATCCTCTACAACGACGAAAAGTCGGCCGAGGAGAACCTGAAGGACTGGATCTCCCATGCGCAGACGATCAAGCCGGGCAACCAAATGCCGGACGTCAGCACGGATGTTTCCTACGGACCGGGCAAGGGCACGAAGGCGACCGGCCTTACCGAACAAGAGCTCGACGGCATCGCTAAGTATCTGGCCGGCCAAAAGCTCGAATACTAATACTCTAGCTTCTGCGGGGAATGAAGGAGGACGCGGCTTTGGCTGCACACGCGCACACGGTCAAGCGTTATCGGGGCTTGATGGACTGGCTGACGACCGTCGACCATAAGAAAATAGGGATCCTGTACTTAATCGCCGGCGGATTGTTCTTTCTGGTCGGCGGCCTTGAGGCGATTCTGATTCGGATTCAACTGATTAAGCCCATGAACGATTTCGTCGGGGCGGATACTTTTAACCAACTGATCACGATGCACGGCACGACGATGATCTTCCTGGCGGCGATGCCGATGCTGTTCGCGCTCATGAACGCGGTCATCCCGCTGCAGATCGGGGCGCGCGACGTCGCGTTCCCGTTCCTGAACTCGCTCGGCTTCTGGACCTTCTTCGCCGGCGGCGTCCTGCTGAACATCAGCTGGTTCGCGGGCGACATCCCGGATGCGGGCTGGACGTCGTACGTACCGCTGGCCGGCCCGACCTACGGCGGAGGCCACGGCGTCGATTATTACCTGATGGGCCTTCAGATTGCCGGTATCGGCACGCTGATCGGCGGCATCAACTTCATGGCGACGATCATCAACATGCGCGCGCCGGGCATGTCCTTCATGCGCATGCCGATGTTCACTTGGACGATCTTCATCACGTCCGCGTTGATCGTATTCGCTTTCCCGGTACTGACGGTCGGCCTCGTCGCGTTGACGTTCGACCGCCTGTTCCAGGCTAATTTCTTCGAGACGGGCAACGGCGGCAACGCCGTGCTGTGGGAACACATCTTCTGGGTGTTCGGTCACCCCGAGGTTTACATCCTGATCCTGCCGGCATTCGGCGTCATCTCCGAAGTCATCAGCACCTTCTCGCGCAAGCGCCTGTTCGGCTACAGCTCGATGGTGTTCGCGACCGTACTGATCGCGTTCCTCGGCTTCATGGTCTGGGCGCACCATATGTTCACGACGGGCCTCGGTCCTGTGGCGAACGGCCTGTTCTCCATCGCGACGATGCTGATCGCGGTGCCGACGGGGGTCAAGATCTTCAACTGGCTGTTCACGCTGTGGGGCGGCTCGATCTCGTTCACGTCCGCGAGCTTGTTCGCCATCGGGTTCATCCCGACGTTCGTCATGGGCGGCGTCACCGGCGTCATGCTGGCCGTCGCGCCGGCCGACTTCCAGTACCATGATACGTACTTCGTCGTCGCACACTTCCACTACGTTATCGTAGGCGGATTGATCTTCGGCATCTTCGCAGGTCTCCACTACTGGTGGCCGAAGATGTTCGGCCGCGTGCTGAACGAGACGCTGGGCAAATGGACGTTCTCGACGTTCTTTATCGGCTTCCACCTGACCTTCTTCATCCAGCATTTCCTGGGTCTGATCGGGATGCCGCGCCGCGTATGGACGTACCTGCCGGGCCAAGGCTTCGACACGATGAACGCCGTCAGCACCGTCGGCGCGTTCCTGATGGGCATCGGCACGATCATCTTCGTCGTCAACGTCATCGTCAGCGCGGCGAACAAGAAGCCTGTCGCGGACGATCCTTGGGAAGACGGCCGCTCGCTCGAATGGTCGATTCCTTCGCCGCCGCCGGAGTACAACTTCAAGCAGCTTCCGCTCGTGCGCTCTTATGACGCATGGTGGAACGAGAAGCAAAAGGGCAACGCCGAAATGCCGCCGGCCGAACCGGTCGGGCCGATCCACATGCCTTCGCCTTCGATCCTTCCGCTCGTCATGAGCATCGGATTGTTCGCAGCGGCGCTCGGCTTCATGTACGACCATCTGGTCGTCGCCATCGCAGGGCTCGTCGTCACCTTTGGCAGCATGTTCTGCCGCTCCGTGTTCGACGATCACGGCTTCCACATCGAGCCTGAGGAGCAGGAGAAAGGGGTGCACGCATGAGCGCACACGACCATCACTTAGACGGACACCTTCCTCATGAGCCCGAAAAGGCGACGTTAGAAGGCCGCAATAAAATTCTCGGCTTCTGGTTGTTTCTCGGCGCGGAGACGGTTCTGTTCGGAACCCTCTTCGCCGCTTTCATCGCGCTTCGCCATCAGACCCTCGACGGTCCGACGCCCGACCATCTGTTCGAGCTTCCGATGGTATTCGCCGCCACGATGATCCTGTTGGTATCGAGCCTCGCGAGCGTTTTCGCGGTTCAGGCCCTTCACCAGCACAAGGTCAAGCAGATGATCGTTTGGCTGATTATTACGATCCTGCTGGGACTGAGCTTCCTCGGACTCGAGATTTACGAGTTCAACACGTACGTATCCGAAGGCCACAAGCTGACGACGAGCGCATTCAGTTCCTCGTTCTACACGCTGGTCGGCTTCCACGGCGCGCACGTCGCGTTCGGCGTTCTCTGGATCGGGCTGCTCATCGCCCAGATCTTCAAGAAGGGCCTCACGGTCGTTACCGCTCCGAAGATCTACGTGTCCGCCATTTACTGGCACTTTATCGACGTCGTCTGGGTATTCATCTTCACCGTTGTATACCTGATGGGAAAGGTGGGTTAACCTCATGGCCAACGACCATTCGGCAGCCGCTTCGGATCCCAAGAGACGTCATCGGCACGAGGGACCGCAGAAGCACGTCGTCGCTTTTGTTCTGTCCTTAGTACTCACGATCATCGCTTTCGCCGCGGTTTCCGCCGGCGAGATCAACACGACGTTCACGTACATCATCCTCGTGTCCATGGCGCTGCTGCAGGTATTCGTACAGCTGGCGTTCTGGATGCACTTGAAGGATCGCGGACACCTGTTCGCTACGATGGGCATCATCTTCGGTATCATCGTCGTATTCACGATGGTGATCATGGCCCTGTACTGGGTTTGGTGGTAAAACAAGAAGAACTGAAGAGAGGCGGGCCTACAAGCCGCCTCTCTTTTTAACGGTTAAGGCCTTTTGCGCGGTTATGCGGTGTATTGGTGTATATTCGGCTGTATGGTCCCCGGTGGACTCAAGATCCGCTATTTCGGATTTATATGTCTTTTTGAACCCTTTGCGGACATAGGATCCGCTATTCTCGGATTGAAGGGGATTAAAGATGCAGCTTTTCGAGAATAACGGATCGTATGTCCGCCATAGACGGCGGAACGCCATTTATGGCGCGAATAACGGATCGTAAGTCCGACAGCACGAAGATTGAAGCGACTGAAAGGAGGAGCTACGATGGGTATGGGATTGGAGTATTTCTCGTTCGCCGACCTATGGAGCCCGGTCATGATGGTCATCGCTCTCTTGATCATCATTTTGTATTCGCTCGTCACGGGACCTTGGCGGGAACGGTTCGATCATAGCGAGCCCGTCTCCAAAAAGCGGCAAACGGCGTTTATTGCAGCCATCGTGCTGCTATATCTCGCGCAAGGCGGCCCGCTTAGCTTGATGGGCCATCTCATGTTTACCTTCCACATGACGGCGATGGCGATTTCCTATTTTATCGTGCCGCCCATGCTGATTTACGGCGTTCCGGCCTGGCTGTGGAGGTCCGTTTTCTCAAAGCCGTTTTGGAGGCCGCTGCGTTTTCTCATGAATCCGCTGCTGGGATTATTCGCGTTTAACCTGCTGTTCTCGGTGTACCATATGCCGGTCAACCATGACTGGATCATGACGCACTACGTCGTGCACGGCTTTTATTACTTTTTGATGCTCGGCGCGTCGATGATCAGCTGGTGGCATGTCATGTGCCCGGTCGCGGAGTGGAGCAAGCTGACGAATCTGCGCAAGCTCGGCTTCATTTTCCTGAACGGCCTGCTGCTGACGCCGGCCTGCGTACTTATTATTTTCGCGAGCACGCCGCTGTTCAGCGTCTACAACGACCCGGACGTATGGGCCAAAGCGATGGGCTATTGCATCGCCGGCGATCCGGCCGCTTTCCTGGCTCAGTTCAAGGGCGGACCGGCGTTCTTCAGCCTTCTGTCGCCGACCGACGACCAGCAGCTCGGAGGCATTATCATGAAGCTGCTGCAAGAGTTCGTCAACATCGCTGCGCTGTATACCGTCTTCATGCAGTGGTACCGGAGAGAGCGCGCGCAGGATGACGATCCCGCGTTCGACCATGCTTCGTCAAGCCGTTTGAACAATGTGTGAAGTGGCGCTTACTGAATTGAACTAAGGGCAAAGGCAGGTTACAATGGGAGCAGTTGTCCAACATTTATGGAGCGGGTGAGCCCATTTGTCAAGCTATACCATTATGCCTACGATCAGCACGAGCTTCATCGCGCTTAGCGCCATTCTCGTGGCGATCGGCTGGAATCAGATTATCCGGGGCAAACGCGAATCCCATAAAAAGACGATGATCGCGGCTGCGATCGCGGCGGTCATTTTCTTCATCATCTACGTATCCCGCACGATTTTCGTCGGCAATACCGAGTGGGGCGGACCGGATCACCTTAAGACGATTTATTTGATTTTCCTGCTGTTCCATATTACGCTGGCCATGGTCGCGGCCGTATTCGGCATCACGACGCTGGTGCTCGGCTTCAAGGAAAAATACGCGAAGCATAGGCGATGGGGCCGCGTAACCGCCGTCATTTGGTTCATCACCGCGATCACGGGCATTACCGTATACGTGCTGCTGTACCTGCTTTATCCGGGCGGCCATACGAAGCCGGTCATCGACGCGATTTTCGGCTGGTAAAAGAATAAGTCATTGAATGCTCACCCTCCGACGAGACGTCGGGGGGTGTTTTGCGTCGTGCAAAGGTTTGGTTGGGTCCCATAACAAAGAGAAGCGGCATTTTCAGTGCCTTTGCCAAATGTAGGTCAAGTAAATTTACATGACAGCCCCGCTTTCCTATACTGCTCATACATACAAGCAGAGAGGATGAGTCGGATGCACGATCGCTGGCATGCCTACATCCGGCAGGATATAGAGCTGGAGCCGACGGGCAGCGGGATACTTGACGGCATCGCGTTCGCGGCAAAGGACGTGTTCGCCGTCAAAGGGCATATCCAGGGGGCGGGCAGTCCGGATTGGTCCCGAACGCATACGGCTGCCGTCGAGCATGCCCGTGCAGTCGAGCTGCTCCTCGCGAGCGGTGCGCGGCTTAACGGCATGACGCATACCGACGAACTGATGTACAGCCTGAACGGCGAAAATTACAACTATGGAACGCCGGTCAATCCAAAGGCGGAACAGCGCATCCCGGGCGGCTCCTCGAGCGGATCCGCCGTAGCGGCCGCAGCGGGGCTCGCCGACATCGCGATCGGCACCGACACCGGCGGTTCCGTACGGATTCCCTCCTCCTACTGCGGCATCTACGGCTTCCGTCCCACGCACGGGCGCGTATCGCTGGACGGCGTCGTGCCGCTCGCCCCGTTATTCGACACGGTCGGATGGATGTCATCCTCGGCCAAGCTCGCGGCCGCGGCAGGCGCGGTGCTGCTGGAGGAACACGAAGATAAGGCGAATAGGGCGCGTCCGCGCCGGCTGCTCGTCGCGGACGACGCGCTGCGAACGGTCGACTTAGCGACGCAGTCGGCATTGACGCCACTGATCGCAGAGCTGGCTTCGTCCTTCGCTGCGAGCGAGCGCATCACGATCGCAGCGGAGGGGCTGGAGGCGTGGATGCGGATCTTCAAGCTGCTCCAAGGCGCCGATATTTGGCGGACGCACGGACCTTGGATCGAGCAAACGAGACCTCGATTCGGTCCCGGCATCGCCGAACGGTTCGCATGGACGCGGACGCTGGCGGAATCCGACTGCCGTAGGGAGGAGGAGGCGATGGCCGATATTCGCGCGAGGCTCTCCGCCTTCATGGGAGACGACACCGTGCTGGCGATCCCGACGGCGGCCGGTCCGGCACCCCTTCGCAATACGCCGCCCGAGGAGATGGAGCAGCTTCGCGTCCGTACGCAGCAACTGTCCTGCATCGCGGGCATCGGCGGCTTGCCGCAGATCACGCTGCCTTGGGCGGAGGCAGACGGCTGTCCGGTGGGGCTGTCTCTCCTTGCCGGACCCGGACAGGATATGACGCTGCTGCGATGGGCGGCCGAATGGGAAGCGCGACGTTCGAGCGCCGTGGATGCGGCGGGCGGCAGGCAATGACAGCGTAGCGGCCCGACTTCGGATCGCTAACGGCGTTAATCGTGTTCGACGCAGAGGAGATGGAGAGGATGAGCAGATCGGCAGTCGGCAAGCGGGCGATGGTCGTCAGCCCGCATTACCTGGCGTCGGAAGCCGGCGCGGAGATTTTGCGCCGAGGGGGCAACGCGTTCGACGCCGCCGTCGCCGTCAGCGCTTGTCTGGGCGTTGTCTATCCGCACATGACGGGATTGGGCGGCGACTGCTTTTGGTTGACGTACCGGGCCGGAGAAGGACGGGTTCGCGCGTACAACGGCAGCGGGCGATCCGGCGGAGCTGTCGACCGGGACTGCTTCGCCGGCATGGCGGCGATTCCGCATCGCGGCGCTCGCAGCGCGATCACGGTGCCGGGCATGGTCGACGGCTGGGCGGCCGTGCAGGGCGATTATGGCAGGCTAACGCTCGCCGAGGCGCTTGAGCCGGCGATCCGCCACGCGTCCGCAGGGTTTCCGCTGTCGCCGGATCAGCATTTTTTTACCGCGAAGTGCAAGGATATGCTAGCGGAGTATGCGGAGACTGCCGCGATCTATCTGCCGCGAGGTGAGGTGCCCGCAACCGGGGACCGGTTCGTGCAGCGCGAGCTCGCCGCGACCTTGCGGGCGGTCGCCGAAGGCGGGCGCGAGGCGTTCTACGAAGGCGCGATCGCGAGGGAGATCGTCGCCGCCCTGCGCCATGCGGGCGGCCTGCTGAGCGAGGCGGACTTCGCCGCGCACCGTGGCGGCTGGGAAGCGCCGGTGCGCGGCGACTATCGCGGCTACGCGCTCTACCAGGCGCCGCCCAACTCGCAGGGCTTCGCCGGCATTATGGCGCTGCAGGCGCTTGAGCGCTTTGATCCAGCTTCGACCCCGCACGGTTCCTATGCTTATTATCACCGAATGATTGAAGCGATCAAGCTCGCCTTTATCGACCGCAACCGGGAACTGACGGACCCTGACTTTCACAGCTTGCCGTTGAGCCGCCTGCTTAGCCAAGCCTATGCCGACGACCTGGCCGGACGGATAGACCCAAGCCGCGCGTTGGATTTCGACAGTCCGCCAGCCGGCAGCGACACGGCCTATGCAGCGGTCGTCGACGAGGAGGGCAATGCCGTCTCGTTCATCCAGAGTCTATACTTCGAGTTCGGTTCCGGATTTACCGCGGGAAAGACAGGCGTCCTGCTGCAAAACAGGGGTTCTTTTTTTTCGCTGGACCCGGCGCATGTCAACTCGTTGGAACCGAACAAGCGGACCTTCCATACGCTGATGCCCGCCATGGCGTGCCTGGACGGCAAGCCGCGATTCCTTTACGGCACCCAAGGGGGAGAAGGGCAGCCTCAGACGCAGACGGCGATTTTCACGCGAATGGCGGACTACGGGATGGCGCCGCACGAGGCCGTCGCCGAGCCGCGCTGGCTGTGGGGGCGGACATGGGGCGAGGCGTCGCGAGAACTGAAGCTGGAGAGCCGGATCGACAAAGAGACGGTTCGGCGGCTGGCGGAGGCGGGACACGACGTGCGCGTCGTGGACGCGTACGACTACCGGATGGGGCATGCGCACGCGATCTCGATCGACGGGGACGGCATTCGGCGCGGCGGCACCGATCCGAGATGCGACGGCGCCGCCGTCGGCTGGTAGCGGTCGGCGAATGGCGGGCATGGCGAACGTGCGAATGACGGCGGACACGCGAAGCAACCGGCAAGAGAGGAAGGGAAACGCATGCGTATCTTAAGGATCAAGGTAGGGGACCTGGAACGCACGGCCATCCGGCTGCCGCAAGGACTGCTGACGGTACGCGCGTTGGGCGAGGCCGCAGGGCGGAGCTGGCCGGAGGAGCTGCCCGCGTTGCTGGAGACCGGGGCGCTGGCGGACATCGGCGCTTGGCTATCGACCGAGCGCGGCACGAGGGCCGCGGCGTCGCTGCCGCCCTTGGAGCCGGTAGGATACGAATCCGCGCTGCTCATTCGGCGTCCTCGCAAAGTATGGGGGATCGGCTTCAACTATCTAAGCGAGGAGCAAGAGCAGGATCGCGAGAAGTGGGAAAGCGAGGAACCGGTCGGCTTCATGAAGCCGGATACAAGCCTTATCGGGCCCAACGACCCTATTGTGCTGCCGGCGGGCGTCGGCCGCGTACAGGCGGAAGCGGAGCTTGCCATCGTCATCGGCGCCGTCTGCCGCGACGTGAGCGAAGCGGAAGCGTATCGCTGCGTCGCCGGATTCGCGGCCGCGATAGACGTGACGGCGGCCGACGTTCACGCACGCAATCCCCGGTTTCTGACGAGAGCCAAGAGCTACGACACGTTCTGCAGTCTCGGCGCCGAACTGATCACGCCGGACGAGCTCGGCGATATCGGCCGCTTGACGGTGACGACCGCATTGAACGGCGAAGCCCGGCATAGCCTGCCGGTATCGAGCATGATTTATCGCCCTTGGCGCGCGGTCGCCTATCATTCCCGGTTCATGACCTTGCTGCCCGGCGACATCATTCTGACCGGCACGCCAGGCGCGGTCCCGATCGCGGACGGAGACCGGATCGAATGCCGGATCGACGGCTTTGCGCCGCTGGCGAATCCGGTGCGCGAACGGGAATAAAGGCGCTGACAGAAAACAGCCGTACGGCATCCCTTGATCATAACGGGGGCCGTGCGGCTGTTTTCGTTATGCCCGGCTTAGAGCGCGCCCCGGGCGGCGATGAAGGTCTCGATGTCGTAAGCTTTGAGCGGCTTGCTGATATAGTAGCCCTGCATCTCGTCGCAGCCGTGCTGGGCCAGAAATTCGGATTGGGAAAGCGTCTCGACGCCCTCGGCGACGACCTGGAGGTTCAGGTTGTGCGCGAGCGAGATGATCGTCGCCACGATGGACCGATCCTTCGTCTCGGAATGCATCTGGCGGACGAAGGACTGGTCGATCTTGAGCCGGTCGACGGGGAAGCTTTTGAGATAGCTAAGCGAGCTGTAGCCTGTGCCGAAGTCGTCGATCGAGATGGATACGCCGAGCGTCTTGAGCTGGCGGAGCGTCTCGATCGAACGGCTCACGTCCATCGTCATCGATTCGGTGATCTCCAGGTCGAGGAGCTCGGGGGACATGCCCGTCTCCCGGACGATCCGCTCCACCGATTCGGCGAAGTCCGGGCTGACGAACTGCCTGCTCGACAGGTTGACCGACATGCGCAGAGGCCCGACCTCCGATTGGCTCCAGCGCCGCGCCAGCGTGCAGGCGGTGCGAAGCGCCCAATCGCCGATCGGCACGATCATGCCGGTCTCTTCGGCGAGCGGGATGAACTCGGCGGGCGAGATGAGTCCTTTGCTGCTATGCTGCCAACGGATGAGCGCCTCCACGCCGACGACCTTGCCCGTCGCGAGCTCAACCTGGGGCTGATAGACGAGGAAAAACTCGCCGCGGTCGAGCGCTTTGCGCAGCTCGTTTTCTAATTGGACGCGCTCGAAAAGGGAGTCGTTCATCGAAAAATCGTAAAAATTGTAGGTGTTCTTTCCGTTTTCCTTCGCGGAGTACATCGCGGTATCCGCGTTTTTCATGAGCGAAATTAACGAGTCGCCATCCTCCGGGAATAGCGCGATGCCGATGCTGGCGGTGATATGGACATCCTTGCCCCGCAGCGAGAACGGGATGTCCAGCTCCCGGTTGATGCGAGCCGCGATCGCCTGCGCTTCCTCGCGCGAGATGCCGCCCGTCAGCAGCACGGAAAACTCGTCTCCGCCCAGCCTGGCGACGATGCCCGTATGCTTGACCGCCTCGCTCAGCCGATCGGCGACGGACCGGAGCAGCAGATCGCCGACGTCGTGCCCTTGGGAATCGTTGACCAGCTTGAAGCGGTCGATGTCGAGAAAAAGAACGGCGGCCGACTGCCCGTCCTGCTGCTGATCCGCGATCGCCTTGACGAGCTGCTGCTCGAACAAGCGGCGGTTGGGCAGCCCTGTCAGCTCGTCGTGATGCGCCATATAGTTCATTTGCCACTCGGCTTGCTTGCGCTCCGTAATGTCGCGGACGATCGTATACACGCCGACGACCTGTCCCTCGACGAGGACGGGCACGTTCGTGTTGTTCACCTCGAGCCGCCCGCCGCCGCGGTGGATGAGCGCGCAGTCGAAGTTGCGGGATTGCCCCGTTATCGTGTGCTGGAAGTTAACGGCGACCGTATGCTGATACTCGGGGGAGATCATGTCTCTCAACTTGAGCTTGGAGAGCGCCTCCCAATCGTAGCCGGTCAGGCGGAAGGCGGCCAGGTTGGCGTCCAGCAGCTTGCCCTCGAGACTATACGAAAAGACGGCGTCCTGGCTATGCCTGAACAGCGACTCGATTCGCATGTCCCGCTCCAGCTGGCGGCGCATCTGCGCCTTCCAAAATCGCTCCATAAAAAGGGCGGCGAACGCGATCCCGATCACGAACAGCGTAGCGAACCCGAGGAAAAAGGAAATCATGGCGGAGGAGCCGCTCTGTCCTGCGTCCGGAACGTCCTCCGGGGACGTCCAGGATGCAAGCGCCAGCCCGATATGGATCGTCGCCGTAAAAGCCGTGCCTAGCAGCACGCCCGCGATGGCTTTGCGCCGCGGGCCGCGCGACGTCTGGAATTTGTACGCGATCCAGAGGACGACGATAAACATAAAAGCGACGCCGAGCGTGAACGAGACGAATGTCGCGGCGTCAAAACGCGGGAGCAGGCTGCAGCGCATGGCGCGAAGGCCGGCAAAGGGCAAGATCGCCGCGCAGATGCCTGCGATGGCTCCGCGCGCGAGGATCGCCCGCTTGCGAAGCTTGGACCGGCTGACGGCCCGGAGGATCAACGCAGCGGACGTCGCCGCGATCGCCAGCGTCAGGATCATCGTGAAGTAATCGTAGTCGATGCCGGTCGACCATTTATAAGCATTGATTTCGTAAAAACAGACGGCCCAAATGCCCGCTCCCATAACCGCTGTCCCGCACGCCAGCCAAGCGAGGCGAGCGCGTCCCTTAGAGGCCGCGGCATATTGAAGCGCCATGCTTAATCCCGTATAGGAGGCTATGGACGCGATTAAGCAGGATAAAACGACCATGGTCGCATTGTATGAGCTGTGGAGTTCGATCAACGTGACCATCCTAACTTTGGCAATGATTGACATGAATCGACATAACCTGATTTTACCGGGTTAACCGCGCGTTGAATAGGCCTATTTATTCCATTAGGTATAAAAAATGCATCTTCCTTAATAGAGGGATCGGCCGATTGCCTGAAGTGCGAGCGAAACTAGAAGCGCAAAACGAGAGGCGCAAAACGGGGCAGAGCGCGGAAAACCCGCCCGGAAGCTTGTCCGGACGGGTCATTATTCTACCGTTAATCTTTAAGCGCGTTAACGAACGCCTTCGGAATATCCGTCACGAACCGCAATCCCTCGCCGGTCGAAGGGTGGATGAAGGCGAGCACTCTCGCATGCAGCCCGAGGCGGCCGAGGATCTTGGAGCGCGCCCCGTACTTTTTGTCGCCGACGACCGGGTGGCCGATGTCCTGCATGTGGACGCGAATTTGATTTTTGCGGCCGGTCTCGAGCTTGACCTCGAGCAGCGAGAGCTGCGACTTGGCCTCGAGCGTCCTGTAATGCGTCACCGCATGCTGGCCGTCGTTCGGGTACGGGCTGGAATACATTTTAAGCGTCTTGCTCTCCTTAAGCCAGGAGGAGACCGTGCCTTCGGCGCGCGCGACGCGGCCTTCGACCAGCGCGACGTAGATCCGCTCGGTGACGGCTTCCTGCCAGTTGTTCTGGAGCGACTGCTGGATCTCTTCGCGCTTCGCGAACATCATGACGCCCGAGGTGTCACGATCGAGCCGGTGCACGACGAAGATCCGGCTGCGGGGATCCGTCCGCCTCACATGCTCGGTGAGCTGCCGGTAGGCGGTCAATTCGGTCTCCTGCGGCGAAGCGATCGAGAGCAGGCCGGCCTCCTTCGTGACGACGATCAGGTCGTCGTCCTCGAACAGGATGGACAAGCCGATCAGCGGCGGGACTTCTTCGATCCGTTCACGACTGACGGAGACGGAGGCGCCCGGCGCAAGCGAATGATTGTACGCGGTGACGGTCGTGCCGTCGACGGACACTTGACCGCGGGCGAGGATCGCCTTGACGGCATTGCGTCCCTGGCCGCTCAGCTTGGCGAGCAGGAAGGGCAGCAGCTCGGCCGGCTCCTGAGCCGTGAAGCTGCGCGCGCCCCCGCTGGCCTGGGCCTTCGATTCGCCCGCTCGGCCGGCCGGCGCTGCCGCTTTGCCTCCGGCGCGTCCCTGCGCGGGCCGCGCAGCTTCAGACCCGCGGCCTCCGCGACCCGGTCTCCCATGAACGCCGTCGCGGCCTCTTTGCGCTCCGCCGTTCCCGTCCCGCGTCCCGCCTTCCGCCCGCGGCTTGCGGGCCTGTCCTCGTCCGCCTCGATTGTTTTTCCCGTTCATATCGTTGTTCCCTCCGGTCGTCGCGCCCGTCCGCATCTGCCGCGCGGCGGGCGTAGTGTCTTTATTCTAATAGATTAAGCCCGTTGCAACAAATCCGCGCGATCTCTGCGGCAGCGAATTCCAAATTCAGGATTGACACGTCTTGCATGCAGTGTTTATACTGTGTATAAAGATATACACACAGTATGAGTGACGGGGGCGAGCAAATGTCTGGATGGCGCGCGACGAAGGCGCTGGCGGCATTCGAGTTCAAGCGCGATTGGCTGGGTCTGGTGTTCACGGCTTTATTCGCCCTATACGCCGGTACGATCATCAGCGCGTTGGTCGACGATAGATTCAGCAATAGCGACATGTCCCGCTATATGAGCGGCATGGCGGACTGGCTGTACACGTTCACGATTCCCGTGTTCGGCTGCGCGATGAACCGCACGATATTCGCTTACTGGAGAGGGGACGTCTTTACCAAGCGCCTGTCGCATTGGCGGACGATGCCGATCCCCGTGGCGCGGATGGCGAGCGCCCGCATGCTGCTGGCGGCGGCGGCGATGGCCGTTGTCGTCGCGATCTTTTTCATTAGCCAATACTGGCTCGCTCCCGCGCTTCGAGACCGGGTGTCTCCCGGCGAGTGGGCGGCGGCCGCGGCGATCTGGTATTGCTACGGACTGGTCATGAACGCGGTATACCTATACCTGGAGATGGGCTTCGATGGGAAAACCTACGTCAAGGCGTACATGACCATTTGTCCGGCGCTCGGACTGATCGTGGCTGTCCTGGCTTGGCAGGGGATCAGCCTGGTAGGCGAGCTGCTGGATACGGTTCGCGAAGCGCCGGTGCTGCTGCCGGTCGTGGCCGCCGCGATTGCGGCGTTTGCGCTCTACGGGATGCGGCGGGCGATCGTGAAGCGTTTGGAGCGCAGAAGCTACAGCTTTTAAATGAAGTAACGGGAGGAAATGAGGCGAGGCGGTTTGTGGATACCCGTTCATATCGATGAGAATCGGCCCGAGCCCCTGTACCATCAGGTGGAGGTCCAGCTGCGCGGCCTTATCCTTAGCGGCCGGCTGGCGGAGGGCACGCTGCTCCCGTCCATCCGCGAGTTCGCGGCGGATCTCAGGTGCAGCGCCATCACGGTGCGAAGAGTGTATCAGGATCTGGAGAACGAAGGACTGCTGCGAACGAGGCAGGGGACGGGGACGTTCGTAGCGGGCATCGACCAGTCGGCGCGGGACGAATTCAGGCTCGAGCGCGTCGTCGAGGCGTTCGAGCGTGCCGTCGAGACCGGACTGCAGCTGCAGTGCAGCCGCGAGGAGATGGAACGAATCTGGCGTGAAGCATACGAACGCAAGCGTGCGGAAGCCGACGGGGAAAAGGGGGGGCCGCAATGAATCGCGAAATGCAAGGCTTGACGGATGCGGAGGCGGACAGCGCCGTCGTCGCGTTGAAGGGGGCGACCGTCCGGAACGACGGGTTCGCGCTCGGGCCGCTCGATTTGTCCGTGCCGGCAGGGATGGTGACCGCCATCGTCGGTCCGAACGGCTCCGGCAAGAGCACGCTGATGCGGCTGCTGCTCCGGCTGGCGCCCTTTGAAGGAGAGGCGGCGGTACTTGGCCAGCGGCTGGCGCCGGACAGCGACGAACGGCTGAGGGAGCGGATCGGCTTCGTATCCGAGCTGCCCCATGCGTACGAGAACCATCTCACCGCCGACGAGAAGGCGCGCTTCGCTTCTCTATGGTACCTCCGCTGGAGCTGGGAACGGTACGAGCGGCTAATGCGCGGCTTCGACGCCGACCGGACCAAAAAGCTCGGCAAGCTGTCGAAGGGCATGCGCCGCAAGGCCGAACTCGCGGTCGCGATGGCGCATGACCCGGAGCTGCTGCTGCTCGACGAGCCGTCGTCGGGCCTCGATCCTTCGGCATGGAAGTCGCTGCTGGACGAACTCACGCGCTACATGGACCGGGGGGATCGTACGCTGATCTTCGCGACGCACATCACGGAGGAGGTGCGCAGGCTCGCGGACTACGTGCTGTTCATGCATCGCGGCCGCTGCCTCGGGTTGTACGAGAAGGACCGGCTGTTCGAGGCGTGGCGGGTGCTGGCGGTTCAGCGCGTGGACGGGACGGCCGGCAAGGAGGACGCGGCGCGGCTCCTGAGGCAGGCGCCGGGCGTCCAGGGGGCGCAGGAGTCCGGGCCCGGCATCTGCCGGATCGAGACCGACGCGCCGGAGGAGACGGAAGCTTACTGCCTCTCGGCAGGCTACCGGATCCTGTCCTCGCAGCGCATGGAATTGGAAGAGATCATGGCTTGTCTAGTCCGGAAGGGGGATGCGGGAAGATGAATCCGCTGGTAATCGAAAAGGTGTTCAAGCAATACGGGGACAAAACCGCCGTCAACGGGCTTAGCTTCGAGGTGGCCCAAGGCGAGATTTACGGCCTGCTCGGCGCGAACGGCGCGGGCAAGACGACGACGATGCGCATGGTGCTCGGACTCATTCTCCCGGACGGAGGCAGCATCCGCTACCGCGGGAAGACCTACAGCACGGAGCAGCTCTCGATGCTGGGCTACCTGCCGGAGGAGCGGGGCATGTACCCGAAGATCAAGGTGAGCGAACAGATTCTGTATCTTGCCCAGCTGCGCGGCATGTCGCGCCGGGATGCCGACGCGAACCTGAAGCGGTGGCTCGACCGGTTTCAAGTGCCGGAGTATTACAACAAGAAGGTCGAGGAGCTCTCCAAGGGCAACCAGCAGAAGATCCAGTTCATCGCCGCGGTCATTCACAAGCCGAGCATCCTCATCATGGACGAGGCGTTCAGCGGCCTCGATCCCGTCAACGTCGAGCTGCTGAAGTCGACGGTCAAGGAGCTGCGGGACGAAGGCGCGAGCATCGTCTTCTCGACCCACCGGATGGAGCACGTCGAAGAGCTGTGCCGCAACATCACGATCATGCACAAGTCCAATCCGGTGCTGCAGGGACCGATCCGCGAGATCAAGAGCCGTTTCCCGCGGGAAAAGGTCGTAATCGGGGCGGAGAAGGACATCCCCGGACTGGACCGGATTCCTGGCGTCGTGTCCGCGACCCGCACGGAGCGGGGCTACGACCTGGTCGTTTCCCGCAAGGAAGCCGCGCAGGACATTCTGAAGCACGCGATGGCGCAATCGACGGTCGAACACTTCGAACTGCTGGAGCCGACCCTGAACGAAATCTTCATAAAGACGGTAGGTGAGAGCCATGAATAGCATGCGTACGGTCATTGCCTTCACAATGCGGAACAAGCTCCGCAGCAAATCCTTCATTATAACGACGATTATTCTCGGCGTGCTCCTCGTGGTCGGCGCGAACGTGCCGTACTTCATCGACAAGCTGACGGGGCCAGGCTCAGCCGCGAAGGTAGGCTATGTTAACGGCGAGCAGGGCGAGATCGTCAAGGGACTGGAGCAGCAGTTCGGGCAGGCGGAAAAGCAGCAGGTGCAGCTCGTGCCGGTCGAGGCGTCCGGGTCCGAAGCCGACAAGACGGCCGCGCTCGAGCAGGCGATCGACGACGGCAAGATCAAAGGCTATCTTACCTTTACCGATAATCAAGCAGTCGGCTTCCCGGACGTCGTCTACCACTCCAAGAAAATGCTGGACAGCGACACCTCGGGCGCGCTGCAAGCCGGACTGCAGACCGTCAAGACCCAACAGGCGGTACGAGACGCGAACCTGACCGACGAGCAGTTCGCCAAGCTGATGGCGCCCGTGAAGCTCGATACCGTCCAGATCGCGGACGGCGGCGGCAAGACGGAGGCCGAGCAAGGGACGGCCATCGGCCTGACCTACGCCATCCTGATCCTGCTGTTCATGTCCGTCATGATCACCGGCCAGCTGATCGCGACCGAGATCACGGCCGAGAAGAGCTCGCGCGTCATGGAGATCATCGTCACGAGCGTGGCGCCGCTCAAGCAGATGTTCGGCAAGGTCATCGGCACCTTCCTCGTCGGCCTGCTCCAGCTCGTCGTGCTCGTCGGCGCGTCGGTCATCAACCTCACGCTGCCTCACAACAAAGGCGCCCTCGAGCGATTCGGCATCGATCTGTCGAGCGTCGAGCCCAAGATGATTATTTTCGCGATCGTCATGTACCTGCTCGGCTACTTCCTGTACGCGATGCTCTTCGCCGCCATCGGCTCGCTCGTGAGCCGGACGGAGGATCTCAGCCAGACGTCGATGCCGGTCACGATGCTGTCGCTCGCGGGCTTCTACATCGCCATCTACGGCCTGACGAATCCAGACAGCTCATTTATCACCGTCTGCTCGTTCATCCCGTTTTTCTCGCCGTTCATCCTGTTCCTGCGCATCGGCCTCGCAGATCCGGCCTGGTGGGAGATCGTTCTGTCGGTCGGCATCCTGATCGTGTCCGTGCTGGCCATCGGCTGGCTCGCCGCCAAGATTTACCGCGTCGGCGTGCTCATGTACGGCAAGAAGCCTTCGTTCAAGGAAGTGTTCAAGGCGCTGAAGGCGTATAAAGTGTAAATGAAATGAAATTGTAGTGTGTGTGGGTGCCCAAGCAGGGAAGAGTGAAATAAAACCGCTTGTCGCTGCAGTTTAATCCATGATCAAAGCAGAACTAGGCCGCACTAGCATTGGCCGGTAGATGACCCTCGGAATTCTCAATTCGTCGGGGGTCATCTTTTTTCTGTCCGGAAACGGAAGCGTACGAGGGACGATATCGCCGCGTTCTATGCGGATCGCAAACCGATTTGAACGGCGGCAACGGGATGCTATTGTCCGGGCACCTTGCCATCCGATCTTCAAAAATGACAACGCTTTCTTAAGAACGTTGGCTTTCTACGGCTTTGTCTCGGAAGGTACACTGAATACGAAGGAGGCGCCGATATGGAACTGGGTACGCAGACAACGGGAATGGCAGGAAAAACAGAACATCGATCGCATTTTTGGAAGCGATTCAAAAAACAAAAAACGCTGCATCTGTTCGTCGGACTCGGCATGATCTTTTTGTTGGTGTTCGCCTACACGCCGATGTTCGGGATACTGATGGCCTTTAAGCAGTATTCCATCTCTACCGGAATAAAGGGTATTTTTACGAGCGAGTGGGTGGGGCTAAAGCATTTCGATGAGTTCGTAAACGATTATCAATTCGGAATGATCGTGCGCAATACGTTGATATTGAGCCTTCTAAAAGTTTTTTTCGCTTTCCCGGCTCCGATCCTGCTGGCCATTCTGTTGAACGAAGTCAAAAATGTTCGATTCAAGCGATTCGTCCAAACGATCAGCTACTTGCCCCATTTCATTTCGTGGGTCGTTGTCGTCGGCATTGCTTTTGCCTTCTTGTCGACGGACGTCGGGATCGTCAACAAGGCGCTGCTGGGGCTTGGATTCATCGACAAACCGCTGGACATCCTGACGAACCCTAACTACTTCTGGGGACTTGCGACGGGGAGCGCCGTCTGGAAGGAAATGGGCTGGTGGACGATTATCTTTCTGGCCGCGATCGCGGGCATCAATCCTTCGCTCTATGAAGCCGCCCAGATCGACGGCGCCGGCCGCTTGGCTCGAATTCGCCATATTACGTTTCCAGGTATGAAAGGAACGATCGTCGTCGTGCTCATTCTGACGATCGGAAGCATACTGGGCGGCGGATTGGTCGGTTCCAACTTCGAGCAGGCTTTCCTTTTCGGCAACAGCATCAACAACCCGACCTCGGAGATCGTGCAAACCTATGCCTTCAAGGTGGGATTAAGGGACGGAAGATTTTCCTATGCCGCAGCGATCGATTTGATCCAATCCGTCATTTCCGTCGTATTGATCTTCTCCAGCAACTACATTGCCAAACGCTCGTCGGGATCAAGTTTATTCTAGGAAAGGGGAACGGACATGCCGCTCAGCCAGAAACGAAAAGACCTTATCATGGATTCTTTGGTATATGTCATCCTGGCCATTCTGACGCTATCCATGCTATATCCATTCTATTATGTCCTGATTCTTTCCTTTAATAAAGGAACCGACTCGCTTCTTGGAGGCGTTTACCTATGGCCTCGGGCGTTCTCGTTAGAAAACTACGCGCAGTTTCTGGATGACCCCAAGTGGTATCGCGCGTTTGTCGTTACAATCGTGAGAACGCTTACCGGTGCCGCTTTAGGCGTCTTATTCACCTGTCTGGTCGCGTACGGGCTGTCGCACCGCGATCTTCTCTTCCGAAAAAGCTACTTCACGATCATCATATTCGCGATGTATTTTTCCGGCGGTTTGATTCCTTACTATGTGGTTCTGCGCTCCGTCGGATTGCTGAATACGTTCGGCGTGTATGTCATTCCTTCCATGCTGAGCACGTTCTTTCTGTTGATCGCCATTTCGTTCTTCCAGGAGATACCGGCAGAATTAAAAGAATCGGCGCATATGGACGGCGCTAGCGAGTTGGTCATCTTCTACCGGATCATCCTTCCCGTCTCTATGCCGCTGGTCGCCACGATGTCGCTTTTCATGGGGGTCGGTCAATGGAACGCATGGCTGGATTCCGCTTATTTCGTGCAGTCGGAGAGCTTGCGGACGCTCGCCTTCCGGATGATGGAGGTGATCAACAAAAGCAATGCGCCCATGGACGCCATAGCCGTCGCGAACAGTTCCTCCGCCGGCGTTACCAGCTACTCGCTTCAGGTAGCCGCCATGGTCATATCCATCGCGCCTATCGTATGCGTCTATCCGTTCCTTCAACGGTTTTTTATTCAAGGCATTATGCTAGGGTCCGTAAAGGGCTGATGAACGGCATGATATTAGAGCGTTAGCTTTAATATAAACAACACTTTTTGGAGGGATTCGATTGAAGAGAAATAAGGGGAAGAAAACGCTGCTCCTATCGTTGCTCGCGACGATGACGATGGGGCTGGTCACCGCATGCGGCACGAACGACAACGATCAGCAGACCACCGCAAGCAGCAGCGCCGCCTCGTCCATGACAACCTCCGAACCGTCCGCAAAAAACAACGAGGTAAAAGAGCTGTCGTTGTTTATCGATGCCTCTTGGTATCCGGTGAAGGAATGGAAGGGGCCGGTCGCCGAGAAAATTACCGAAAAGACGGGCGTTAAGCTAAAAGTGACGGTCGCTACCGATGATAAGCAGCTTCCGCTCATGATCGCTTCCGGAGATCTCCCCGATCTGGTCTTTACGAATTCCAATATCGATCGGATGTCCGATTCGAAGCTGTCTTATCCCTGGAACGAGCTGATCGAGAAATACGCGCCGGATTTCAAAATCGATCCGATACGGGTTGCGATCCATACGATGGACGACGGCAATTTCTACACGGTTCGCAACTCTTTTGCGACCCAGGAGGAAATGGCGAAAAATAAATACGCGCTGGGCAGCGACGGCAACCCGGGCATCGCGGTGCGCGAGGAAATTCTGCAGGAGCTCGGAAACCCGCCGATCGCGTCCACCGATGACTTCTTGAAGGTTCTGGGTATGGTGAAACAAAAATATCCGGACATGATTCCACTGATTATGGACAAGGACTGGATCGAGCAATACTTCCTGCAGCAATTCGGCGTCGAGGGCCTTCTGGACGGCTGGTACGAGCGGGACGGAAAAGTAGACTATGCGATTAGACAGCCGGAAATGCTGGACTTCTTTAAATTCATGAACCGTCTGTATCGCGAAGGGTACGTTCTGGCGGAGAACTTCGCCTATACGAACGACCAGCTCGACGATCAATACGCGACCAGCGGGAAGGCATTCGCGCATATGCATACGGTCAGCATAGCAGACTCGGACAATAGCAAGGTCAAGAACGCCGGCCAATCGTTCACGTTCAAGATGCTGCCGAGCGCGATCTCGGACAAGACGAAGGCCGTCAGCTCGGGGTTGGGCTTCGCGGGCACCTTTATCACCAAGAACAATAAAGACCCCGAAGCATCGATTAAATTCCTTCAATACCTGGCGAGCGACGAGGGCAAAAAGTTAACGATGTTCGGCGTCGAGGGCGAGCATTGGACGTGGAACGCGGAAGGCCATCCGGACTTGAAATACGATCCGTCCGACTCCGATTTCGTCAACAGCAACGGAATCAAGTGGTGGTACCTGTACAACGACGGCGTCACGGAAGGGATGCTGAGCTATGTGCCCGGGACGCAAAAGACGAAAGCCTTGATGGAGAGAAAGGCGTTCGTAGTGTATAAACCGGAGCTAGGCTTAATCCAGCTGCAGCCGGATTCGGAAGAGAAGACGATCAAAACGAAGATCGACGAGATGATTAAAAACGAGAAGGTTAGAATCTACTTGGCGAAGTCGGAGGAAGAAGCCGTGGCAAACTACGAGAGCATGGTGAAGAACGCCGAGAAGATCGGTCTGGATCGCTTGGTGGATTGGGCTAACCAAACCTATCAGAAGAAGAAGGATTTGTTTAAAAAATAAGACTGGGTCCGTTAGGAGCGCTGCGCGTTCCTGACGGACTTTTCACGCTATATTGCAGGTGAAGGCAAATGGGAGAACGGAAAGGCGGGAAAATGATGAAGCTGGAGTATGATTCGCCCGGTACCGCATGGAAAGAGGCTCTTCCGATTGGCAACGGACGGCTGGGAGCAATGGTGTTCGGAGCAGCGGAAACGGAAAGAATCCAGATCAACGAGGAGACGTTGTGGTCGGGGGCGCCGCACGATTATAACCGGCCGGACGCGGGGCAATATTTGCAAGAAGTCCGGAGCCTGATTTTCAATGATCGGATCGAGGAGGCGGAGCGGCTGTTTCTGGACCGCATGATGGGCGAGCCGATCCATCTGCAAGCCTACCTTCCTTTTTGCGAACTGAATCTGGCGTTCCCCGGGCATCGCGAGGTTACGCGATATCGGCGTGAATTGGATCTGCGGCGGGCGGTGGCGACCGTATCCTATGAAGCCCACGGATGCGAATACACGCGCGAAATCTTCTGTTCCCGCCCGACCGGCTGCCTGGTGATTCGGCTTTCGTGCGGCGAGCGGGGCAGTATCGCCGTAGACGCGTCTTTGTCCAGCGTCCACCCCGATGCGTCCGTTCAATCGGACGGCAGCCGTGCGATTCGGCTGACTGGACGGACCGGGACGCGCAAGGGTCCAAGAAATTGGAGCGGCTCTTGGGAAGGTCCGGGACTCCGATTCGAAGGGAGGCTCACGGCTTTTTGCGAAGGCGGCTCGTGCGCGGCCGGCGACGGCGTCCTGCGCATAGCGGAAGCGAGTGCCGTAACCCTCGTTTTTTCCGGAGCGACAAGCTTCTTGAACTATCGGGACATGGGGGGCGATCCTTCGGAATTGAACAATCGGTATATGGCGCGCGTCTCCGAACGACCTTATCGCGAGTTGCTGGACGAACACGTCGAAGACCATAAAGCCTTGTATGAACGAGTCTCGATAAGGCTGGGGGGAGCCGGGACGGACGAGCGAACTGGCGGCAAGCGGCGTCCGACGGATAAGCGCGTACTCGACATTCGGGAGACGGAGGACCCGTCGCTCGCCGCGTTATATTTTCAGTTCGGCCGGTATTTGCTCATTGCGTCTTCCAGACCGGGCGATCAGCCTTCCAACTTGCAAGGCATATGGAATGAAGAAGAATGGCCGGAATGGGGAAGCAAATGGACGACCAACATCAACGTCCAGATGAATTACTGGCCGGCGGAGGTCGGAAACTTGCCGGAATGCCACCTGCCGCTGTTCGATCTGATCGACGATCTTCGCGTCACCGGCGCGCGCACGGCAGAACTCTATTACGGCGCGAAGGGCTTCGTCGTCCACCACAATACCGATTTATGGCGCGCCGCGGCCCCGGTCGACATCCATGCCGGAATATGGCCGATGGGCGGGGTATGGTTGGTCCAGCACTTATGGGATCACTTCGAATACAATCCCGACCTTGACTTTCTAAGGGTACGGGCCTACCCTGCCATGAAAGAAGCCGCCCGATTCGTGATGGACTTCCTGGTGGAGGCTCCCGAAGGCGTCAAATTCGCCGGTCTGCTGATTACCAATCCTTCCTATTCGCCGGAGAACGCGTATCGGGACGGCCGCGATCGAAGAAGGCATCTCACGATCTCGTCCACGATGGACGTGCAGTTGATCCGAGACTTGCTCGAACGTTGTTTGATCGCAAGCGAGCTGCTGGGCGAAAATTCGGCGTTCGAACACGAAATCCGAAAGGTTCTGGACCGGATCCCCCCCATGCAAATCGGAAGATTCGGCCAATTGCAGGAATGGCCGGAGGATTGGGATCGACCGGAAGATTCGAACGGCCACGTTTCTCACCTTTACGGCTTATATCCCGGAAATCAGATATCCGAGGATACGCCCGAAACGTTCGAGGGGGCGCGCAAAAGCCTCGAGCTTCGCCATCGGAGCAAGGACCGAATCCTGGCTTGGCCGGCTGCTTGGCGGATAGCGCTGCACGCCAGATTGCGAGACGGGGAGAGCGCGCGCAAGCGGCTCGTCGATCTCTTGGCGGGATCGACCAATCCGAATCTGCTCAATCAGCATGAGCCGTTTCCGATGCAGATCGACGCCAATTTCGGCGGAACCGCGGGCATCGCGGAAATGCTGCTGCAAAGCCGATCCCGCTATCGAAACGGAAAAGCCGAATACGAAATCGAATTGCTTCCTGCCTTGCCGGAAACATGGCCGGAAGGCTCCGTCTCGGGCTTTCGCGCCAGAGGGGGATTCGAAGTCGGCATGACTTGGGCGGAAGGAAGCTTAATCGGCGTCGAGATTCGTTCCCTTTGCGGAATGCCTTGTACGCTGCGCTATAGGAAGCGATCGATCCGATACACCGTGAAGGCTGGCGAATCGTTTCAATTTGATCCGTTCTCACGTTAACCGGGGTTTGCGGAAGTGCAAATCTGGAAGGGATGCGCCTCTATCGGAGTTCTTTAGTACATGATACGTTAACGATATATGGATTCCGCATCGGAGGGAAACGCCGTCTTGAGCATCATGCGCAAAATCGTGCTTGGTTACGTGATTATGATCTTTATCCCTGTTCTGGCATTCGGTTATCACTATTACACGCAAATCTACGGCAACCTGACGCAACAATTCGTGGAGAGCAGGCAGAAAATCCTGGAGCAGGCTTACGCCAATCTGAAAACGGATTTCGTCCGAATTCAGTCGGTCCACCGGGTGCTGCAATACAATCCTTACTTGACCGATTATCTGGACGGCGTATACGAATCCGACGCGGACAGCATCTACGCGCTGACCCGCTATATTCTCCCGCTGAACACGCAATCGATGTTCGCTAATCCGGAGATCGAATCCATCGTCATTTATAAGATGAAGAATCGGGTATTGCCCATCACCAATCTGTTTCGCGACCGGTCTATGCTGGATCCGCAAACGGAACAAACCGTCTCGTCCCTGAAAGCCGGACAGGGGAAATGGCTGCGCGCCGATCCCGCGGCGTCGGATCCGGACCTGATCTATTACCAGTACATTTACAATACGCAAATTACGGAGCGAATCGGCCTTCTTGAAATTCGGGTACGCAAAAGTTTAATCCATAACTTCTATGCGGCCGCGGGTGTGGAAGGAAGTTGGAGAGCGTTGCTGTTGTCCGGACAGGGCGATCCGTTGACGAATGAAGCGCCGGCGTTGGACAAGAAGACATTGCGTCTTCTGCAAGCGGATGACAGGAAATTTTTTATCAACCGGCAAACGATCGTCAATCAGCTGAAGCTCGAGCCGCTGGACGTTCGCGTCATCGTCACCGGTCAGGTGGGAGACGTATTCCGTTCCGTGAAGAAGAAGGAAAACGTTTTGGTGACGATGATCGTGCTGCTGTTGCTCGCTTTATCCATCGCCTATTACCTGCTGGCTTCGACGATTACCAAACGGATTCTTCGGTTGGCCCGGCATATGCGTACGCTGAACGACAATAACCTTAGGCAGCTGACGATCAAAAACGGCAAGTTCGAAAAGGATGAAATCGGCTTCCTGATCGTCACCTATAACGCGATGGTCCGGCGAATGTACGAGCTCGTCAACAACGTTCACCGAGCTGAAATGCGCAACAAAGAAGCGGCATACCAGGTACTGCAAGCGCAGATCAAGCCTCATTTCCTCTATAACACGCTCGAGACGATCCGCATGGTCGCCGAGGCTAACGACGACAAGGAAGTCGCCGATATTTCCTTCTGGTTCGGGAAACTGATGCGGTACAGCTTGTCGTCCGCGCGGGAAGAAACGGTTCTTGCGAAGGAAATCGAGATGGTTTCCTTTTATATGAACATCCACAAAATGAGGCTCCAAAGCAGGCTGACTTTTGAAATTCAAGTTGCGCTGGATGCCGAACGGCTGGCTTGTCCGCGATTCCTTTTGCAGCCGCTTATCGAAAATGCGATCGTGCACGGAGCTTCCGCCGTCCTTCGACCCGTCCATATCTCGCTGCAGGCGACGGAAACGGAAAGCGAGATTACGATCGACGTTACCGACAACGGCAACGGGATTACGCCGGAGAAGCTTTTCGCGCTTCGCGAACGGCTGTCCAGGCACGACGAGCCTAGAAAGGCAGAGGAGCGGGTCGGCGTAGGTTTGAAAAACGTCAACGAACGAGTCAAAAGCTTCTTCGGAGGAGAATCCCGACTGGAAATCCTCAGCGAGTCGGGCAAAGGAGCCTGCTTGCGCATTATCATCGTGAAAAGGAAGGTGGCGGACGTTGAAGATCTTGATCGTAGACGACGAGCCTTTGATTCTGAAAGGGTTAGTTAAAATCGTCGAAGAGGTCGCACCGGCAGGTTCGGATATTTGTTCGGCCTTTAATTCCCCGGAAGCCTTGGAGAATATGAAGCGCTTTATGCCCGATGTCACGATAACGGATATCAACATGCCGGAGATGAACGGATTTGAATTGATCCAGGAAGCGAGACGAGAGGGGTTATGCGATCGATTCATTATTCTGACCGGCTACGACGACTTCGAATACGTCCGCCAGGCGCTCCGTTCGGGAGTCGTGGATTACTTGCTTAAACCGCTGGATCGGGATGAGATCGCGGTCTTGCTAAGCCGTGTCTTGGAGGAACTCCCCACCGCTTCCGACCCGGAGTACACCCGTCACGCCGAACGGATATTGGCCTATCTGCAGGTCAATTATATGAACGATCTGTCCCTGGATCATCTGGCGGAACGGATGAGATTGCATCCGAATTATATCAGCAGCCTATTCAAGAAGGAGACGGGAGACACGTTCGTCAATTACTTGAATTCGCTCAGAATCCGGGAGGCGCAAAAGCTGTTGAAATCGCAGTCTCATCTTACCGTTGAAGCCATCAGCCGGCAGGTCGGATTCGACACCAAGCACTACTTTGCGAAGGTATTCAAAAAATACGCAGGAATGCCTCCGGGCGCCTACCGTGAAATGCAAGAAGAACCATAATCATGGATCGCATACCGGAAAGGATGAAAACGAATGGAAGAGAACATGGACGATCGTGAGCACGCGCTGTTCTATCGATCGCCTGCCGGTCAATGGGACGAGGCGTTGCCGGTCGGCAATGGGCGCTTGGGGGCGATGATCTTCGGCGGTCCTCGCGAGGAACGCATACAGTTGAACGAAGATTCCTTATGGCACGGCGGTCCGAGGGATCGGCATAATCCGGATGCCTTATCGAACTTGCCGGAAATCCGCAGGCTTATTTTCGAAGGCAAGCCGCGGGAGGCCGAGCGTCTAGCTTCCATGGCCCTGACCGCCATACCCGAGACCCAGCGCCATTATGTCCCGCTCGGCGATCTGTTCCTCCATTTCGAACACGCGGAGGAGATTGAGCGTTATGAGCGGCGGCTCGACTTATCGGATGCCGTCGTCCGCGTATCCTATACGGCGGGAGGTACGAGGTTCGATCGGGCCGTTTTTGCGAGCTATCCGGATCATGCGATCGTCATACGGCTCACGGCGGACGTTCCCGGTCGAATATCGTTTACCGCCCGAATGGGACGCGAGCGGTTCCGTTACGTGGACGGGATCGGCGCGAGGGACGGGACCACGATCGTCATGAGCGGCACCAGCGGCGGGGGCGTCCGGTATTGCGGCGTACTCGAATGCAAGCCGGAGGGAGGGAGCATGCGCACGATCGGAGAGCATCTCGTCGTCTCGAATGCCGACGCCGTACTGTTGGTCGTGACCGCGGCGACCGATTTTCGCGAGAACGACCCCGATACGGCGGCGCTCGGGCAAGCCAGACGCGTCGCAGCCATCCCATTCCCGGAACTATGGGCAGCGCATACAACGGATTATCGCCGTCTGTACGATCGGACCAGGCTTCGGATCGGCGCCGCGCCGGGCAAGGATGACGCGACGGAGGAAACCTCCAAACGCCTCGAAAACGTCAGAGCCGGAATCGACGATCCCGGACTTTTGGCTTTATATTTTCATTACGGACGGTATCTTCTGATCGCCTCGAGCCGTCCCGGATCGCTGCCCGCGAACCTGCAGGGCATCTGGAACAAGGATATGCTTCCGGCCTGGGACAGCAAGTTCACGATCAATATTAATACGCAAATGAATTATTGGCCAGCCGAGAGCTGCCACCTGTCCGAATGCCACTTCCCTCTGTTCGATCTGATCGAGCGGATGATTCCGAACGGACGTCATACAGCCCGGCAGATGTACGGCTGCCGCGGGAGCGCCGCTCATCACAATACGGACCTATGGGCGGACACGGCGCCTCAGGATCTCTGGCCGTCGTCGACCTACTGGCCGCTGGGCCTTGCCTGGTTGTCTCTTCATCTCTGGGAGCACTATCGATATGGGGAAGATGCAGCATTTCTTAGTCGCGCTTATCCAATGATGAAGGAGGCGGCCGTCTTCCTGCTGGATTATCTGGTCGAGCTTCCCGGTGGAGAATGGGTCACCTGCCCGTCCGTCTCGCCCGAGAATACCTATCGGCTGCCGAGCGGTGAGACGGGCGTCCTGTGCTACGGACCGTCCATGGACAGCCAGATCGCGCATGAACTGTTCCAGGCTTGCATAGCGGCGGGAGAACGGCTCGGATCGGACGATGACTTTCTTGGAGAGCTCCGGCATGCGATCGGCAAGCTTCCGCCGCCCCGCATCGGACGCTACGGCCAATTGCAAGAGTGGTTCGAGGATTACGAGGAGGTCGAGCTCGGGCATCGTCATATCTCGCATCTGTTCGCCTTGCACCCGGGCACCCAGATTACGCCCGATACGACGCCAGAGCTATCCGCGGCCGCGCGCCGAACGCTGGAGCGCCGCCTGGCGAATGGCGGAGGACATACCGGCTGGAGCCGGGCCTGGATCGTTAATTTCTGGGCCAGATTGCTGGATGCCGAGGAGGCGCATGCGAATTTAACCGCGCTCTTATCTCACTCTACGCTGCCGAATTTGCTCGACAATCATCCTCCGTTTCAGATCGACGGCAATTTTGGCGGAACGGCAGGCGTCGCTGAAATGCTATTGCAGAGTCATCGGGGGACGATTCATCTGCTGCCCGCCCTTCCAAGCGCATGGCCGGAAGGCGAGGTCCGAGGACTTCGTGCGATAGGCGGCGTCACGGTGGATATCGCGTGGAATGTCGGGCTGGTCCAAGAGGCGATATTAACGCCGGATCGGAGAGGGACTTACATCATCCGTTGCGATCATCCCGTACGTTTCTCGGTTGAAGGGCGGTCCTGCGATGCGCGGCGTACGGAAGGCAATAAGTGGGCGGTCGACGGCGAAGCAGGCGTGCCGATCGTGCTTCGGGCTCATCCTTCGCAGGAACCGGCTTAACTCCGTTCGGAATTCAAGTTTTTTATTAAGCAAGATCCTCCTGCCCTTTGCTTAGTTTTTTGCTTATCTGTGCCGGTTACGGATATAACGTCCTGGAGGCAATCCTTCCGATTTCGTAAATTGCTTGGTAAAAGAATAAATATCCCCATAACCAAGACTAACGGCTACGTGTTTAATGGGGAGTCCGGAGAGGAGCATCATTTTGGCCTGTTTCATTAAATGTTCAATGTGGTACCGCTGAGGGGAAACTCCGGTTGTGGCTTTAAATAGCTTCCTGAAATTCTCATAGCCCATATTTACGGCTGCTGCGGCTTCCTTAATATCGTAATGGATATCATTGGCGCCGCCGATTAGTTGGCAAGCTTTTGAGATTTTATGATCATTGTGCTCTCTCTGCGTATGATGTACGCTGCCGTGCAAACGGATAATGAGTTCTTGAGCTTTCATCAGCAAATAGGGGAGCCTTTCATCTACAGCGGCTTTAAGAGAGTTAAGCAGGGCGGCAAATTCATTCAAAATATCGCTTGTATGTCGTGTCGGCTGCACCTCTTGGTCGGAATTTATGATGCCTAGCGTTTTGAGGTAATGATAGACAGGATAACCTATGCTGATATAAAACTCGATCCATTCCCCATTCGGCTCGATTTCGGTGGAGTGCATACGATCGGGCAAACGTTGTACCAGATCCCCTGCTTGCATTGTAATAACAGTGCCTTCCTTTGAGATAAATCGTCCGTTGCCTTGCAGGACCAGCAAACAGCTGTAATATCCGATCCTGAAGTCATACTGGGAGCGCTCTGCCGTTCTTTTTCTCATAAAGCCGCATGACAAAATGCCCTGGTCGAAATCGTCTCCGATACACCGGTATACGACATCGTTTTCTTTTATAGCATCGAAATTCATATCGTCACCGCACCTACCAGAATGGATAAATGAATTACCAGGCCTAACATTTTATATGAAAACTTGTCCTTATATTATAAGGGTATCGACTTTTATGGCACAACCAATTAAGACAATTTATAAGGGGGTTATTCGAAACATATGAAGCTGAACGGAGACTGGGAGAATCCGCATGTCGCTCACAAGAACCGTCATCCCATGCATGAGCCGTATGGAATATACGAAACCGTGGAACAGGCGCTAAGCGGCGACCGGAGAGCGTCAAAATACGTAAAATGCTTAAACGGCACCTGGAAATTCAAAACGTTTTCATCTCCGGATGTAGTAACGGATGAGTTTTATCATCCTGCATATGACGTGTCCAAATGGGATGATATCCCTGTTCCTTCCAACTGGGAGTTGTTCGGATACGGGAAACCTATATACACTAATATTAAATATCCCTTTGCGCGGAAGGGGGCGGACGCTCATCACGAAATTCAACTGAAGCAAGATGAATTTGTTTTGAATCCGCCTTATGTGCCGGAGGATAACCTCACCGGATGTTATGTCCTATCGTTCGAAATTCCTGAACATTTTAACGGCAGAGATTCGTTTATCGATTTTGCCGGTGTGGAATCCTGCTTTTATCTGTGGTTAAACGGGAAGTTCGTCGGTTATTCGCAGGACAGCAAGCTTAACGCTTCTTTTGATATTACCGATTACATCCAAACGGGGCAAAACCATTTGGCCGTTCAGGTGATGCGATTCGGAGCCGGTTCTTATCTGGAGGATCAGGACTACTGGCATCTATCGGGTATTTTCAGAGATGTTCTGATTTATGCAAAACCGCGAATGCGAATTCATGATTATAAAATCGAAACGCTTTTCCCGGGTGATTATGACAATGCCGAATTAGCCGTGACGGTTTATCCTAATAATCAAGCAAGCTGTTATGGGGAAGCTCGCGTGCGTCTGTCTCTTTATGATCACGATCGAAAATTGGTTACGCAATTCGAGACGCCGAAGTTTGCGGATTTCAGATCCTACCTGCAAGACAACTATGTGGCGAAAGTCAAACAAACCATTAAGAGTCCCCAATTGTGGAGCGACGAAATTCCTTATCTCTATAAATTGGTATTGGAAATGATCGACCCTGACGGAAATGTCGTTGACATCGAGAGTGCAAATGTCGGCTTCCGAGAAATCAGCATCGATAACACCGGGATATTGAAAATTAACGGCAAACGTCTCATCATTCGCGGAACCAACCTTCATGCATTTTGTCCCGAAACGGGGCGCGTGGTGTCGACGGCGTATATGAGCGAGCAGATCAAGATCATGAAATCGCTAAATATCAATGCGGTAAGAACGAGTCACTATCCGCATGCCGTCGAATGGTACGACCTTTGTGATGAACTGGGCATATATGTTGTGGATGAGGCGAATATTGAGACCCATGGCATCGGCGGCCAGCTCAGCGCATCTCCCGAATGGACGCATGCTTATATGGAACGTGCAGCACGGATGGTGTTGCGAGATAAGAATCATCCCTCGATCATTCTGTGGTCCTTGGGAAATGAGTCCGGTTACGGAGCGAACCATGCTGCCATGTACGGGTGGATGAAGGAATATGATAAAACAAGATATGTTCAGTATGAGTCCTTGAATCCTCCGGCCAATATTTCCGATATCATGGCGCCCATGTATCCTCAGAAGGATTGGATCGTGGAATGCATGACGAGCAGCGATGACTTGCGGCCGTTTATTATGTGTGAATATGCGTACGCGAAAAGCAACAGCAACGGGAATTTCAAGGAATTCTGGGACCTTATTTATAAATTCCCGCGGTTTCAGGGCGGCTTCATTTGGGATTTCCAGGATAAAGCGCTTGTCCGGCATGATGAATCCGGGAACAAAAAATATGTTTATGGCGGCGCCTTCCAGGAAGAGATTATGGATTCCGCGCCCGATATGTGCCTGAACGGCATTGTATTTCCGGATTTAACGCTGAAACCGGCTGCCTATGAAATTAAAAATGTGCAAGCTCCCGTCCAGATCGATTATTTAAAACGGCCTTATGATGTTCCTGGTAATAAAAGCTATCGAATTTATAATCATTATACGCATCGGGACTTAAGCCACCTGGACGTCGGTTGGGAACTTGTTTGCGACGGGAAGGTTGTGGAAAACGGTACATTACCCCGATTACACACGCCGGCCGGAGCTATCGAAAGTCTTCAGGCCCCATACGATCCAACCAAGGTCTCTGGGGAAGCGTTCCTGAATTTTTATGCTTATCTGAACGAGGACGCCTATTATGCAAATAAGGGAACCTGTATCTATGCATGCCAGATCGAGTTGAAAGATTCCGTATATGAAATACATACCGGGGATATTCAAAGTGGGAGCCTGGTATATGAAGAAGCTGCGAATCGAATTCATATTTATAATGAAAATACGAACGTGGTCTTCTCGAAAGAAACGGCAGCGTTCATTTCTGTCAGATACAATAATCAAGACTACTTTACGGGCGGAGCGAACAATTTCTATCGGCCGCCAACGGGGATAGACGCAGGTGTGCCTGGTGAGACGCTAAACTATGCAGATGATTGGAGAAGCCTCGGGCTGGACTCCGATCAGAAAGAGATCAAGCGTATCCGGGTATATGCAGCGCCTGCCTCGGTCATCATTCAGGTTCGTGTTCTTTATCATGGATGCATTGAAACACTTACGGAGTATGCGATTGGCGGTAAAGGCATTGAAATTACGAACACTGTCGTGAATAATGCTAATGTCGATACCTTACCGAGAATCGGTCTGAGCTTTACCTTCCCTGCTGCCTGGAAGCGTATCGAATGGTATGGCCGCGGGCCATGGGAGAACTATGCGGACCGTAAAACGGCTGCCTTCGTCGGTATATATGAAAGCTCTGTTGAAGAACAGCATGTTCCCTACATCGTGCCGGTTGAGTGCGGGGGCAAGGAAGATGTCCGTTATTTGTATGTGTCGGCGGATGACCGCAAGGTAAAAGTCACCTCGGCGGGTCACTTCCATTTTGACATCCATCAGTACAGCATCGGACAGTATGACAATGCCGCCTACGAGGACGAGCTTGGCACATCCGATTCTGTTTTCCTTCATATCGATTACAAACATGCAGGTCTTGGTGGAGATACTGGATGGACCAAAAATATTCACGATGAATATAAAATCGAAAAGGGCATCTATGTATACAAGATCACTTTAGAGATCGTGGATTGAATAGTAGATCCTCGACTCATTGGCGATTCGAACGTGCTGTCGCATATGCAAGTTAATGCTTGGCTAGGAATTAAAAAATAACCATTACGCACATTTCTGGTTCTCTCGAGTAAGCGAAAAGATCGCTGTAGCTATCAACGGCTGCCGCGATCTTTTTCGTATGCAATCTATCCCTTCCGGGACGCGGACGAGGCGCCGTACAGGAGTTTGGAAGATTGTATGGAAATGACCGAGTATAAGACAATTTACGCCCGTAGTGCGACGGAAGGGGATGTGACACTTTTAAAGGAGAAGCGCCGCAGCAGGATGAGCGGGCGACAGGCGCTTCAACGAATGCCGCATCGGCAACGGAAAGGAGGAACTGAGGAACGTTCGGCAAGGGAATGACGAGATCGGATTCGACGCTTCACGCAAGGCCATTCGATGAAAAGGATGTGTCCGAATGCTGTCGATCGTCAAAAAGTCAGGCCTTTCACTGCTTGTCGCCGCATTAATCTCCTCGCCTCTAACCTTTTCCCCCGCCGCCCGCGTGCACGCGGACGCCGTCGAGACGAACGTCGCGCTCGGCCATGCGACCGTCACCGCGAACGGCCTCGTCAAAAACGCGGTCTCGCTCGCCAAGCTCGTCGACGGCGACCGGCAGGCGTCCAATTACTTGTTGATCGACGCAACCGCCGGGCCCAAGTGGGTTCAGCTCGATCTCGGCGAATCGTTCGACGTCACGCGCGTGAACGTACTGAACGACTTCAATCCTTCAGAGCCTCGGACCGGCAGGGACATCATCGTCCAGCTGTCCAACGACCCTTCGTTTGCAAGCGGTGTCACGACCGTGTTCAACAACGATACGGACAACACGGCCGGCCAGGGCGCAGGAACCGACGCTTCTTATCTGGAGCCGACCGACGGCAGCGGCAAGAACGTGACGCTCTCCTCCCCCGTGAATGCGCGGTACGTCCGCTCCTGGGCGAACGGACACGTCCGGTCCTCGAACAACGCCGTCCAGACCGTCAATACGCCTGTCGAAGTGGAGGTGTATGCCGCCGTTCCCGCGACGAATACGTCGCTGCCGAGCGCCGTAGGCCTGACTGCGGGCAGCGCCTCGGTCAACAGCGTGAGCTTGTCCTGGACGAGTCCGGGACCGTCGACGGTCAGCGGCTATGACATCCGCTACTCGACCTCTCCCATTACGAGCGCTAACTGGGACAACGGTCTCGTCGTCAAGCGGGTGACGGGCGAACCGTCCCCGGCAGCGGCTTCCGCCGCCCAGAGTATGACCGTGAAAGGGCTGTCCTCCGGCACGCCGCTCTACTTCGCCATGAAGACGGTCGGCAGCTCGGGACAGGTATCGGCACTCTCCTCCTCCGTCCAAGTCTCGACCCTGCCGGTCGCCAACATCGCGCTCGCCAAGCCGGTCACGACCAGCGGCGCGGTCAATCCGAGCGGGCAGCCGATCTCGGGCCTGACCGACGGCGTGAAGACGCGCGACGCCTATTCGCTCTATAGCGTCGCCGACGGTCCGAAGTGGGCGCAGCTCGATCTGGGCAAAACGTACGACATCGCCCGGCTCAACATTCGCAACGACTGGGGCGCCTCCGCCGACGCCTACCGGTATGCCCGCGACGTCGTCGTTCAGCTGTCGAACGACGCGAGCTTCGCGAGCGGCGTCGTCACGGTGTTCAACAACGACGGCGACAACAGCTCAGGCCTGGGCGCCGGCACGGACGCCGAATACATGGAGCCGGCGGACGGCAGCGGCAAGGACATCGTGCTCGCCGACACGGTCGGCGCGCGTTATGTCCGCTACTGGGCGAACGGCCATGTCCGGGTCAACGGCTCGGTTAATACCGTCGACACGCCCGTCGAGATCGAAGTATACGCGGATCCCCAGGATAGCTCGCCGCCCGCCGCGGTGACGAACCTGGCGAGCACCTTCGTCTCCTGGCAGTCCGCCGATCTCGCCTGGACGGCGCCCGGCGGCGACGGCAATACGGGCACGGCTGTCGCCTACGACCTCCGCTACGCGACGAGCGCGATCACGTCGTCCAACTGGTCCTCCGCGACGTCCGTATCCGGCGTTCCGGCGCCTAAGGCCGCCGGCTCGGCCGAAGCCTTCACGGTCGCCGGATTGACGCCGGGCACGACCTATTACTTCGCACTCAAGGCCAAGGATCTCGTCAACGAATCGCCGATCTCGAACGTCGCGATCGTCACGACGCCGGCGGCGGATACGGTCGCTCCGGCCGCCATCGCGAACCTGCAGGCGACCCAGGCGATGTTCAAGTCCGTCAAGCTGACCTGGACAGCGCCGGGCGACGACGGCTCGAACGGCAAGGCCGCCAGCTACGACGTCCGTTATTCGACTTCGCCCATCACCTTGTCCAACTGGGCGTCCGCGACCCAGGCGGAGGGCGAACTGCCGCAGCCGACCGCGGGCACGGCCATGCGCTTCAAGGTGACGGAACTGACGGCAGGCACCACCTATTACTTCGCGGTTCGGACGACGGACGCCGTAGGCAACGTATCGGGGCTGTCCAATCCCGTGAGCGCCACGGTCGCGACGCCGACGGCCGACGCCGTCGCGGTATCCTCGCTCTCTGCCCTGCAGACGGCGATCGACGGCGCGCCGGCAGGCGGCCGCGTCATCACGCTGGCGGCGGGTACCTATAACCAGTCGACGACGATCAATATTACGGGCAAGAACAATATCACGATCCAGGGCGCCGGCAGCAATTACGCGTCGACGGTCGTGAAGGGGTTGGGGATCAACAACAGCTCGCTCGACATCAACTTCAAGGTCAACGACTCCGATTATGTCACGTTCAAGAACATGACGATTCAGGATTCCTATTATCATGCCATCCAGGTCAATCAGGGCTCGAAGTACTTCCACGCCGACGGCCTCAAGACCTGGGACAACGGGGAAGGCGGCTTTAAGACGACCTTCGACCTGAACGGCGGCAGCGGCTACACCGATTACGGCATCATCGAGAATTCGCTGATCGGCTACACCACGAGCGGCATGCGCAGCGTCGTGGAAGGCGTCGACCTGATCGCCTCCAAGGGCTGGATCGTCCGCGGCAATCGCGTCGAGAACGCCAAGACGTCGAATAACGGCGGCGGATACGGCATTTTCGCCAAAGGGAATTCCATCGACACGATCTTCGAGAACAACGTGATCGTAGGCAGCTTTGTCGCCATGTCGTTCGGCGGCGGCGGCACGGGGGCGAGCTTCTTCCGCAACCAGGACCAGACCTACGAGCATCGCGGCGGCATCATCCGCAACAATGTCGTCTTCGGCGCTACGGATACGGGCGTCTACCTGAACAAGGCCAACGGCTACAAGGTGTACAACAATACGATTCTGAACACCGGATCCGGCGTCGGCGCCATCGAGCCCAGATTCGCAGGCACGAGCGGCGAGGTGCGCAACAACCTGATGACCGGCACGGTTAAAAACCGCGACAGCGGCACCTCCGTGGCGAGCAACAACATCACGGGCGCTACGGCAAGCTGGCTGGTCGATCCGGCGGGCGGCGACTATCGCCTGCATCCGTTCAACGGGATGGCAGCCAGAGACGTCGGCATGACGCTATCCGACGTGCCGACCGACATGTACGGCGAAGCCCGTCCTTACGGCAGCGCGTACGACGTCGGCGCCGACGAGTTCGCGCCGAGCGAGACGACGCCGCCGGCGACGACGACGAGCCTGGCCGCGAGCAGTCCGACCTCGCGCACGTTCACGCTCGCGTGGACGGCGCCGGGCGACGACGGCACGACCGGCACGGCGTACGCCTACGACATCCGCTATTCGAACAGCAATATTACGGATGCCAACTGGGACAGCGCCCAGAAGATTTACAATTTGCCGCAGCCGTTGGCGGGCGGGACGGCGCAGACGCTCAAGGTCGAAGGACCGACGGCTGGCGCGACCGTCTACGCCGCGATGAAGACGATCGACGACCAGGGCAACGTCTCGGCGCTGTCCAACGTGGCTTCCGTTACGATGCTGGGGAGCTCGGCGACCGAGTTTACGCCTTCCGACGACGTGAATTTCGCCGGTGCCGCCGCATACGGCAATGCCACCACCACCATCGTCCAGAATAACGGCAACAGTGTCTACTACGGCTATGTCAAGGCAGGCTATTCCGGCTTCGCAGGCACGGCGGCGGAGCGCGCGACGCTCAAGATGTTCGTGCAAAACCAGCCGAGCAAGACGTGGGGCGTCACGGTCACGGGGCTGTTGGACGACGCTTGGACCGAGAGCGCCGTGACCAATGCCACACGCCCGAGCGAGACAGGTGCGGTCGATCTGGGCAAGATCATGGTCAGCCAGCCCGGCTGGTACGAATTCGACGTCACGGCGTTCGTGAACGCCCAGATGTCGGATCACACCGTATCCTTCAAGCTGCACGACCCGCTCGTCCAGGCGAGTTCGGTGACCTTCTTCAGCACCGAGAACGCCTACAACCGGCCTTACCTCGTCTTGAGCGCGACGGATACGTTCGCGCCGGCGCGGACCGAAGATCTCAGGGTCTCGGCCAAGACGATGACCAGCGCCACGTTGAACTGGACGGCGCCCGGAGACGACGGCAACGAGCGTACGGCGACGCAATACGACGTCCGCTACAGCACGTCTCCGATTACCGCATCGAACTGGAGCAGCGCGACCCAAGCGATCGGCGAACCGACGCCTCAGACGGCAGGCACGGCGCAGAGCTTCACGGTGCTGGGGCTGACGACGGGCACGACGTATTACTTCGCCATGAAGACCCGCGACAACGCGAACAACGAGTCCATTCTGTCGAACACGGCGCAGACCGTATTGGAGTCGACCGTCAATGTCGCGCTCGGCAAGGCGGTCACCACGAACGGCACGGTGTCGAGCGGCTCCGTCTCGGTCGTGACGGACGGCGCGCGGGGCTCGAGCGGGTACGCGCTGATCAGCGTCGCCGACGGTCCCAAGTGGGTGCAAATAGACCTGGGCCAGGCGTATCCGATCAGCAGAATCAACGTTCTGAACGACTGGGGAGGCACCTCGGGCATCGCCAGGACGGGGCGCGACCATGTCGTGCAGCTGTCCAACGATCCGACGTTCGCAACCGGCGTCACGACCGTCTTCAACAACGACACGGACAATAGCGCGGGACTCGGCACGGGCAGCGATGCGGACTATCAGGAGCCGACCGATGGCACGGGCAAAAACATCGCGATGACGACGCCCGTCAGCGCCAGGTACGTAAGATCCTGGGCTAACGGACACGTGAGAGTCACCGGGGAAACGAATCTGGTCAATACCCCCGTCGAGCTCGAGGTATACGCGAATCCCGGGGATGCGACGGCGCCGGGCACGATCGCGAATCTGTCCGCGTCCGGTACGACCTGGAAGTCGACCAATCTGTCGTGGACCGCTCCTGGCGATGACAGCACGACCGGTACGGCGGCTTTTTACGACATCCGGTACTATACGTCCAGCATCTCGGAGAACAACTGGAACGATGCCGTGCAGCTGACCAACGAGCCGGCTCCGGCGATCGCGGGCACGACGCAGACGCTGGCGGTAACCGGACTGCCCGCGGGCACGGCGCTGTTCTTCGCGATACGGACGTTCGACGAGGCGTCCAACGCCTCGGCCCTGTCCAACGTCGTGCCCGTCACGACGGCGGCGAACGATCCGACGCCGCCTGCGGCGATCGCCGATCTGCAGGCGGTACACCCGGGGGCGCGCAGCGTGCAGCTGACCTGGACGGCGCCGGGCAACGACGGCAACGCCGGCATGGCGGAAGGCTACGACGTCCGGTACTCGACTTCGCCGATTACGACCGAGGCCCAGTGGAACGCGGCCACGCAGGCGGAGGATGAGCTGGCGCAGAAGAGCCCGGGATCGACGATGAAGTACCAGGTCAATCAACTCCAGACGGGCGTGACCTATTACTTCGCGGTCAAGACGTACGACGACGGCGGCAATTACGGCGGGCTGTCCAATCCCGTCAGCGCGGCGACCGCCGCGCCGACGCCGGACAGCGCGACGGTCACGTCGCTGGCCCAGCTGCAGCAGGCGATCGACCAGGCGCCTGCGCAGGGCCGGGTCATTACCCTCGCCGCGGGGACCTACAGCCAGACGGCGACGATCAATATTAACGGCAAAAACAATATTACGATCCAAGGCGCGACGTCGAACTACGACGACACGGTCGTCGCCGGTCAGGGCATCGACGCCTCGAGCATGGATATCAACTTCAAGGTCAACGATTCGGACTACGTCACGTTCAAGAACATGACGATCCGCGATTCCTACTACCATGCGATCCAGGTGAATTCGGGGTCGGATTACTTCCGCGCCGATCATCTGAAGACCTGGGACAACGGAGAGGGCGGCTTCAAGTCGACCTCGGGCGGCACCCCGGATCTGCCTTACGCGGACTACGGCACGATCGAGAATTCCTTGATCGGCTACACTACGGGCGGCACGCGCAGCGTCGTGGAAGGGGTCGACCTGATCGCGGCCAAGGGCTGGGTCATCCGGGGCAACACCTTCCAGAACGCGAAGAAGGCCGGCGGCGTCGCCTATGCCTTCTTCGCCAAGGGCAATTCCATGGATACGCTCGTCGAGAACAACGTGTTCAAGAACAGCTTCATCGCCATGTCGTTCGGCGGCGGCGGAACCGCTGCGCAGTACTTCCGGAACGGGGATACGTCGCTTGAGCACCGCGGCGGCATCATGCGCAACAATGTCGTGTACGGCACGGACGACGCGGGCGTCTATATGAACAAAGCTTCAGGCTTCAAGGTGTACAACAACACGATCCTGGGCGTTCCGTCGGGCGTAGGATCCGTGGAGTCCAGGTACGCGGGGAGCAATGGAGAAGTACGCAACAACCTGATGGATAAAGCGGTGAAGCCGCGCGACGGCGGTACCGCGACCAGCAGCAACAACATTACGAACGGTACCGCGAGCATGCTGGTCAACGCGGCAGCCGGCGACTACCATCTGAACGCGGCCACCGCCTCGGCGGCGATCGACGCCGGCTACGCGCTGCCGGCCGACGTGCCGCTGGACATGGACGGCCAGCCGCGTCCGTCCGGCTCGGCCTACGACATCGGCGCCGACGAGCTCAGCGCGACGCCGGCAGCGCCCGCCGGCCTCACGGCCAGCTTGGTCAGCGGCAACGTGCAGCTGGCCTGGAATCTCGTGTCCGGCGCCACCAGTTATACGGTGAAGCGCGCGACAGTCGCCGGAGGTCCGTATACGAGCTTGGCAACGGGCGTCACGACGAATGCTTATACGGACAATGCCGCAGCGGCGGGCGCAACCTACTACTACACCGTCTCCGCCGCGAACGCGGCGGGCTCGGGGCCGAATGCCGCCGAGGCGTCCGTCACGGTACCGCTGGCGGCGCCGACCGGCGTCACGGCGACAGGCGGCAACGGCGCGGTCAACCTGGGCTGGACGGCTTCTTCCGGCGCGACCGGCTACAACGTGAAGCGCGGCACCGTCAGCGGCGGCCCGTACAGCATCGTCGCGACGAGCGTGACCGGCGTCGTCTACGCCGATACGACCGTCGCGAACGGGACGACGTATTATTACGTCGTGAGCGCCCTCAGTTCGGGCGGCGAGAGCGCGGACTCCGCGCAGGTATCGGCTACGCCTTCGAGCGGCGCGGCGCTGAGCCGCACGGGCTGGACCGCGACGTCGTCGACGAATTCAGGGACGGCCAACGCGCTCGACGGCTTAGCGACGACCCGCTGGACGTCCAGCGGCGCGCAGAGCGTTGGCAGGTATTATCAGGTCAATATGGGTTCGGCCAAGACGTTCAACAAGATCACGCTCGACTCTACGGGGGGCAACGATTATCCCCGCGCCTACGAGGTGTACGTCTCCTCGGACGGCACGAACTGGGGCACCGCGGTCGCGAGCGGCACGGGCAGCGGCAATGTGCAGACCGTCATCTTTCCCACGCAGACGGCGCAGTATATCAAGGTCGTACTGACGGCAGCGGCCTCCCCGTGGTGGAGCATTTACGAGTTCAACGTGTATGAGCCTTAAGCGCTCGCAAAGGGTACGATCTTAGGGATCTCTCTTAAGCTTCCGCATGAAACTAGATCCGCTTCCGACCGACCGCCGGCGGCAGCCCGACTTCGGGCCGCTCCGGCGGTTTTCGCCGTCTTATATCTTGACGCTTTTCAGCAAAATACGGCATACTTATTCATGGCAAATAATAGTAAAAAATTATATACCGACTACCGGGCAAGTTCAACGTCCCGGTTCGCCTGCGACTAAGTGTAAGGAACCATTCCTGGGCCGACGATCAACATCCGGCATTCGTTTACTACGATGAGACCCATGCGAAATGGACGGACATCGGAGGTACGCTTTCCGGAGGCGCTCTGGCAGGCGAAACCGATCACTTCACCAAATTCGCCGCGATGCCAATTACCAATGAGCCGACCTCTGAGCAGCCGATTCCGGTGCCGACAGACATCGCCGGGCACTGGGCCGAGCAAGAGATCGTGGGCGCTGTCGCCAAAGGGATCATCGCCGGATATCCCGACGGTACGTTCCGGCCGAACCTTCCAGTGACGCGCGCCGAATTCGCATCGCTGCTGGATCGCGTATTGGCGTTGCCGGACGGCAATCCTTCGGACTTCGAGGACCAGGGCGATATTCCGGCATGGGCAAGCGAAGCCGTGGCTGCAGTCGCGGAAGCCGGCATCGTCGGCGGCTATCCGGACCGTAGCTTCTGCCCGGGCGCTCCTTTAAGCCGAATCGAGACGGCCGCGCTGATGGCAAGAGCCGCACGATTGCCTGCAATGAATACGCAACGGACTTCATTCGCCGATGATGACGCGATCGCCGAGTGGGCGTTGCCCTTTATCAATGCTGCATATGAAGCCGGGCTTGTACGGGGCCAGAGCCTTAACAGGTTCAATCCTTCGGCCCCGATCACGCGAGCCGAAGCGGTCGTGCTGCTGTCGCGAATGGCATCATTGCGGTAAGATCACGAATATAAACGAGGTGCAAGAGGGCTGTCCCGTCATTCGAGATGACAGGGGACAGTCCTCTGTTTGTACGGGGGCATGCCGAAGCTGCTTCTGCATGGCTGACGGGCGTCTGCCAAGTCCGTCCGATAGGCGATCTGTACGTAACTGGTCGCCAAAACCAAACTTTTGGTCGGCAAACTGAAAGCGGTATCACGCGGGTTGGCGATACAATGGTATCATGAGCGCGCGATTGAACAATGGAGGCGACACGCATGGATTCCTTGAAAATATACGGCTTGACGGTAGAGTATCGAACCCAATTGCTGGGGACGGATGTCCGGCGCCCGCGGATCAGCTGGAAGCTGGGATCCGACCGCAAAGGCACGGTTCAGGAGGCGTATCGGATTCAGGTCGCCTCGGGACTAGCGGACTTTGATTCGCCGCTATGGGACAGCGGGCGCGTCGAATCGAATGAATCGGTGCTTATCCCATACGACGGGCCGGAGGCGCAGTCCCGCACGCGATACTACTATCGCGTTAAAGCTTGGGACGCGTTCGGCCGGGAATCGGATTGGAGCGAGGCGGACTGGTGGGAGACGGCGCTTCTGTCCGCCGATGAATGGCAAGCGCAATGGATCACCCCGGATTCGCGCGCGATCGATCCGGCGGCCGAGCCGGCGTTCCTGCTCCGCAAGCCGTTCGACCTGAGCGGAGGGGATATCGTATCGGCGCGGATCTACGCGACGGCCGCAGGCGTCTACGAGCTGCACTTGAACGGCAGCAAAGTCGGCGACGACGAGCTCGCGCCCGGCTGGACGAGCTACAATAGCCGCCTGCAATACCAGACCTACGACGTGACGGCGCTGCTTCGCGAAGGCGGCAACGCGCTGGGGGCGACGGTCGCGAACGGCTGGTACAAAGGGCGTCTGGGCTGGGAAAACAAATCCAATCATTACGGCGATAGGAGAGCCGTCCTCGTTCAATTGCACGTCCGGTACCGGGACGGCGCGGAAGCCGTGATCGCGTGCGACGAGAGCTGGAAGGCAGCGACGGGACCTGTGCTGTTATCCGAGCTCTACGACGGAGAAACGTACGACGCCCGTCGCGAATGGGCTGGCTGGAGCGAACCCGGCTTCGACGACGCCGACTGGCGCGCGACGGAACGGCTCGACCTCGGTTACGCCCGACTGGTCGCACAGGAGAACGTGCCGACCCGCGTGACTGAAACGTTGAAGCCGGTAGCCGCGATCCGCACGCCGGAGGGAGATGCCGTGCTCGACATGGGACAGAACATGGTCGGACGGATCCGGCTGTCGGTAGCGGCTCCCGCAGGCACGGCGATCAAGCTGACGCATGCCGAGGTGCTGGACAAGCACGGCAACTTTTACATGGGCAACATCCGTACCGCCAAGCAGACCGTTACCTATATCGCGCGAGGCGAAGGGACGGAGACGTACGCGCCGCATTTTACGTTTCAGGGCTTCCGTTACGTCAAGGTAGAAGGGTTCCCCGATCAGGAAAATGGATTGCCCCTGGACGCTTTCACGGGCGAAGTCATGCATTCCGACATGCAGCGGACCGGCTCGTTCGAATGCTCCGACGAGCTGGTGAACCGGCTGCAGCGCAACATCGTATGGGGCCAGCGCGGCAACTTCCTCGACGTCCCGACGGATTGTCCGCAGCGCGACGAGCGCCTTGGCTGGACGGGAGACGCCCAGGTTTTCGCGCCGACCGCCTTATTTAACTACAACGGTGCGTCCTTTTTCGCTAAGTGGCTGCGCGACCTCAAGGCCGATCAGCTGCCGGACGGCAGCGTGCCGTTCGTCGTCCCGAACATCCTGCAGGGATACAATGCGGCGGCGTGGAGCGACGCGGCCACCGTCGTTCCTTGGGCGCTGTACGTCAGTTACGGCGATAAACGGATCTTGGCCGAGCAATACGGCAGCATGAAGGCATGGGTCGACTATATCCGCGGTCAAGGGGAGCAGGAGCATATTTGGAACACGGGCTTTCACTTCGGCGACTGGCTGGCGCTGGATGCCAAGGAAGGCAGCTACATGGGCGCCACGCCGAACCATATGGTGACGGCGGCCTACTTCGCCCTTTCCGCGCGCATCCTCGGGGATGCGGCTCGCCTGCTCGGGTTCGCGGAGGATGCGGCTTATTACGGCGCGCTGGCGAAGCGAATCGCTGCGGCCTACCGCGACGAGTTCATCACGCCGAACGGGCGGGTCGCCTCCCAGACGCAGACGGCCCACATCATCGCGCTCGTCTTCGACCTCGTCGAGCCGAAGGATCGCTCCCGGATCGCACGGGACTTGAACGAGATGATCGTCGACAACGACTACCACCTGACGACCGGGTTCGTCGGCACGCCGTTCCTCTGCTTCGCGCTGTCGGACAACGGCTACCATGAGACCGCGGTCAAGCTGCTGCTTCAGCAGACGTACCCGTCCTGGCTGTATTCCGTCGCCAAGGGCGCGACGACGATCTGGGAGCATTGGGACGGGATCAAGCCGGACGGATCGTTCTGGAGCGACGACATGAACTCCTTCAACCATTACGCCTACGGCGCGGTGGGCGACTGGATGTACCGCAAAATCGCCGGCCTGGCGCCCGACCCTGCAAGACCGGGCTACAAGCGGATTCGTATCGAGTCCGATTACACGGGCGGCAGGCTCAGCCACGCACGCACGTCCTACGAGTCGATGTACGGCAAGGTTGCGTCCGGTTGGACGTTCGCCGGAGACGTGGTCGAGCTGCGGGCGACGATTCCCGCCAACGCCACCGCATCCATTCTGCTCCGCGGAGCGGACGCGGACCAAGTCAGATGCGGCGGAGTCGGCTTGGCGGACGCCGAAGGGATCGTCTCCCTCCGCCAAGAGGCGGAAGGCGTCCGCGTCGAAGCGGGATCAGGCGTTTACGTCTTCACGTACGCGCGGCCTCAGGCTTCTTATCGCGTGTATCATCCCGGCATGCGGCTCGGCGAATTGGCGCGATGGGACGCCGCCAAGCGCATTTTCGATAGCCATGCGCCCGGATTCGCCGACAACCTGGGGTATATGGAAAAGCTGCCGCTCGCGGCGGCGGCGAACAACCCGATGGGCGGGGGCCTCTCGCAGGCACAGTTCGAGGCGATCGTGGCTGAGCTACAGACGCTCAGGGAGTAGCCGCAACGTCATGCAACCGTCATAAAATAAGCTGCCGGAGGGAACACGAATGGAGAATGCAACCAAGCAAGCGGCAGTTCGCTATGTACAAAACTCGCAAGGACCGCTGTTAGGCTACGACGAGACGTCCGGCGTGCGAATTCTTCACGCGGACGGACTCGCCTTCAAGGATCTGAACAAGGACGGCAAGCTGGACCCGTACGAGGACTGGCGGCTGCCGCCGGAAGAGCGGGCCAGGGACCTCGCTTCCAAAATGACGATCGAGCAAATCGCCGGACTCATGCTGTACAGCAGCCACCAGGCGATCCCGGGCAACATGGGATGGTTCCCCGCCACGTACGCCGGCGGCAAGTCGTTCCCGGACAGCGGCGCGGCGCCGAGCGACTTGTCCGATCAACAGCTGGATTTCCTGTCGAACGACCATATCCGGCACATCCTGGTCACGCGCGTGCAGAGCCCGGAAGTCGCCGCGAGCTGGAACAACAACGTGCAAGCGTACGCCGAGCGCCTCGGCCTCGGCATTCCGGTCAACAACAGCTCGGATCCGCGCCACGGCTCGGATACGTCCAAAGAGTTCAATGCCGGCGCGGGCGGGGCGATCTCCATGTGGCCGGAGAGCATGGGACTCGCGGCCACGTTCGATCCCGAGGTCGCCCGGTCGTTCGGCGTGATCGCCTCGCGGGAATACCGCGCGCTCGGCCTGGCGACGGCGCTGTCGCCGCAGGTGGATCTGGCGACGGATCCGCGCTGGTTCCGCTTCGGCATGACGTTCGGCGAAGACCCGCGGCTGGCCGCGGACATGGCGCGCGCCTACATCGACGGCTTCCAGACGTCGGAGGGAAGCGCCGAGATCGCGGAAGGATGGGGCTACGACAGCGTGAACGCCATGGTGAAGCACTGGCCGGGCGGCGGCTCCGGAGAAGCCGGCCGCGACGCCCACTTCGGCTACGGCAAATACGCGGTCTATCCCGGCAACAACTTCGAAGAGCACTTGCTTCCCTTTACGGAAGGCGCATTCCGCCTGGCGGGCAAGACCGGCGAAGCTTCGGCCGTCATGCCCTACTACACGATCTCCGTCGGACAAGATCCGATAAACGGCGAAAACGTCGGCAATGCCTACAACGCCTATCTCATCCGCGACTTGCTTCGCGGGAAGTACGGCTACGACGGCGTCGTCTGCACGGACTGGGGCATAACGGCCGACGAAGGCGCGGACATCGAGCGGCTCTTCCCGGGCGGCCGCTGCTGGGGCGTAGAGGAAGGCCACACGGTCGCGCAGCGCCACTACAAGCTGCTCATGGCGGGCGTCGACCAATTCGGCGGCAACGATGATGCCGGTCCCGTCATCGAAGCCTACCGGATCGGCGCAGAGGCGCACGGGGAAGCGTTCATGCGCGCGCGCTTCGAGCAGTCGGCGGTTCGGCTGCTCAAGAACATGTTCCGGCTGGGCTTGTTCGAGAATCCGTATTTGAACGCCGTCGAATCCGCGGCCATCGTCGGCAATCCCGTCTTTATGGAGGCCGGTTACCGGGCGCAGCTGAGATCGGTCGTGATGCTCAAGAACGAAGGCGCCCTGCCGCTTGCAAAGCGGAAAACGGTGTACATTCCCAAGCGGAAGCTGCCGGCGGACACCGACTGGATGGGGAATCCGGTCCCGCCCTCGGAGGCTTACCCGATGAACCTGGAGGTCGTGAAAAAGTACTTCGACGTCGCCGACCGACCGGCGGACGCGGACTTCGCGCTCGTCTGCATCGAAAGCCCCCGTTCGACGAAAGGCTACAGCAAGGCCGACGCGGAGGCCGGAGGCAACGGCTACGTCCCGATCAGCCTGCAGTACCGGCCGTATACGGCGGCGCATGCAAGGGAGACCAGCCTCGCGGGCGATCCGCGGGACGTGCTGAACCGTTCCTACAAAGGAAAGACGGCGGCCGTCGCGAACGAAAGCGATCTGGACGCGGTCCTGGAGACGAAGCGGCAAATGAACGGCAAGCCGGTCGTCGTCTCCATCGCGCTCTCGAACCCGGCCGTCGCAGCCGAATTCGAGCCATCGGCCGACGCCATCCTCGCGCACTTCGGCGTGCAGGACCAGGCGATCCTCGATATTCTGGCGGGCGCGTTCGAGCCGCAGGCGCTGCTGCCGTTCCAAATGCCCGCGGACATGAACGCCGTGGAAGCGCAGCTCGAAGACGTCCCCCACGACATGGACGTATACGTGGATTCGGCAGGGCATGCTTACGATTTTGCCTTCGGTCTGAACTGGAGCGGCGTCATTCGGGACGACAGGACGAACCGATACGCGAAAAAGCGGCGAACTTCATAGCGATCGACCGGGGGAAGGGCTGCCGCATGAGGGCCCTTCCTTCGAGCATATACCGCGGTCATTTTAAAAACGCTATAATGCGAAGTACGACTTTAACGCACAATCGCAAGGAGGGGCGGCGGCCATGCGCAAGATCCGAACGTACGTCAACTCGGTCCGCTTCAAGTTTTTCGCCGCCGTTTTGGTCATTTTCGTGCCGCTGATTACCGTGTTGATCATCAACAACTTTTATTCCGGCGAGGTCGTCCGCAACCAGGTCGCGCAGTCCAACAAAAACCTGCTCAGCCTCTACATGGGCCAGATCGACCAAAGGCTGGAAGAGGTCGACAAGTATTTGTCCAACACGCTCGAGAGCGACCTGAACATCCTGGACATGGAGTTCCCCAAGTCGCGCGACGAGGACCGCTACAATATCGCCAAGCTCACGCTATTCAACACGATGAAGGACGATATCGGCTACTACCCGACCCTGGATGCCTTCTTCGTCTATTCCGCGGTCAACAAGGATCTATTGATAAGCCAGTCGCTGCCGGACGGCTACGAGGAGCGGGAGAGCGCGCGCGAGGAAATGACGAAGCTGGTCGAAAACGACGCGGACAAGATCGACTATTCCCGCTGGCATGTCCGGAGCGGCGCGAACGGCGACTATCTGTTCCACCTGATGAAGTCCGGCAACGTCTATATGGGCGCCTGGATCGGCAGCGACAAATTGATGGTGCCTCTCAATCTGATCGATCTGGGCGAGTCGGGCGCGGCCGTCATCACGACCGGCGAAAATAAGCCGATCAGCCATGGCGCCTTGTTCGAAGACAAAGGCATCGACTTGACGTTCCCGGACGAGTCCTACGCCATCAGCGGAAAAGGAAAACACGCTTACCTCATCATGGGCGAACGGTCCCGACTGGGCAATTTCAATCTCGTCGCGCTCGTGCCCGAAAACGAGATCCTGCAAAAACTGCCGTATCTTCAGCGCGTATCGTCGATTATCTCCATCACGGCGGTCATGTTCCTTCTCCTCTTCTTGGCAATGATGCGAAGCATCTTCCTGAATCCGGTGAAGCGGATCGTCATCGCCATGCGCAAGCTCCGCGACGGCAATTGGGACTCGCGGCTCGACCAAAAGCCGACGTCCACCGAGTTTCAGATCGTGAACGAGACGTTTAACCGCATGATCGGCGAGATTCATGACCTGAAGATCAACGTGTACGAGGAAAAGCTGAACCATCAGCGAGCGGAGCTGAAGCACCTGCAGCTTCAGATCAATCCGCATTTTTTCCTGAATTCGCTCAACATCATTTACAATCTGGCGACGGTCAAAGATTTTTCGCTCATCCAGGAGATGACCAAGTGCCTCGTTTCCTACTTCCGATTCATGTTCCGCAGCAGCTCCTATTTCGTACCGCTCGGAGACGAGCTCTCCCATACCTCGAACTATTTGCGGATCCAGCAGCTTCGGTTCCCCGACTTGCTGCATTACAGCGTCGAAAAGCCCGATGATCTGCTCGCGCAGGAGGTGCCGCCGTTGATCGTGCAGACGATGGTGGAGAATGCGATCAAGTACGCCGTGAATATGGACGAGCCGATCCGGATCTCCGTCGAGGTCGCGCAAGCGGAAGACGAAGAGGGCAATCCTCGGCTGGTCATCCACATTAAGGACACCGGCCCGGGGTTCCCGGACGAAGTGCTGGGCCGGCTCGCGTTAGACCCGGAACAAGCCGGGAGCGAGGGCGGCGAGCAGATCGGGATCTGGAATGCCAGAAGGCGGCTGCGGCTGTTGTATCAAGATCGGGCGACGATCGACTTCTATAACGGGGCCGGCTTGGGCGCGGTCGTGAAGATCGAGATGCCGATGCAAAAGAAAGCAGGGTGATTCGCGATGTACCACGTACTCATCGTAGACGACGAGATCCATGCGGTCAGAGGCTTGCAGGCCGGCGTAAATTGGGAGCGCCTGGACATCGGCTTCGTCCATACGGCGCATAGCATGAAGCAAGCCCAGGAAGTGTTCCGCGAACAGCCGGTCCATTTGATGGTTTGCGATATCGAGATGCCGCAGGGCTCCGGCCTGGAGCTGGTCGCTTGGGTCAAGGATCATTATCCGGAGACGGAAGCGATCTTTTTGACCTGCCATTCCGATTTTTCGTTCGCGAAGCAAGCGATCCAGATGAACAGCTTCGATTATATGCTCAAGCCGGTCGATTACGGGGAGCTCGAGACCGTCATTGGCAAAGCGCTCGGAAAAATGAAAAAGGAGAAGGAGCTGCGGTCGTTCGAGGAGACCCATCATCACTACCGCAAGCTCTGGGAGTCCCATCGGCCGGTCGTGGCCGAACGGTTCTGGCAGGATCTCATTCACCGGAAAATCCCGGCCAACCCGCAGGCCGTCCAGTCGCATCTTCGCGCCGCCGGCTTGTCGTTCGACGAAGACGCGTCGTTTCGGCCGATGTATATTCGCGTGCAGCGCTGGCACAAGGAGCTGTCCGAGCGGGACAGAAGAATCATGGAGTACGCGCTTCGCAACGTGCTGGAGGAAGTCATGAAGGAGGTTCCGGGAACCGCGGTCATCCCGATCGGGGAAGGGGCGCTGCTGACCGTCGTGCCCGTGGACCGGCCGGCCGAAGATGCGGAGCTCCGGGCGAACGGAGACGCGTTCATTCAGAACTGCAATCAGTATTTGTTTTGCGATCTCAGCAGCTACGTCGGCGGCACGGCGCCGCTTCACGAATTGCCCGGCATGCTGCGGAGACTGCAGGAGATGGACGACAATAATGTAACGCAGGTGAACCGCACGTTTATTCTGGGCGAGAAACGCAAGGAGGCTTGTTCGGCGCAGCCGGCGCCTTTGTCCGAATGGGGCGAGTGGATGAAGCAGGGCGCCCGGGCCAAGCTGACCGAGCACGTCGAGCGGTATCTGGAGGCGTGGAAGGAGACGGGCAGCGGGGTAGACGCGCATACCGTCCATTCGTTTTATCAAGACTTCCTTCAGATGGTGTTTTTCGTCCTGCAATCCAAAGGCCTGCAAGCCAACCAGGTGTTCGCCCAAAACTTGCTGACGGACAAGCCGGATTCCGTGCTTCGTTCGCTCCGCGCCCTGCAGGAGTGGACCCGATACGTGATCGAAGTGGCGATGAACCACATTCATTCCATCGAAGAAAACCTGTCCGTCGTCGACAAAGCGAAGCGATACATCGCGGAGCAGCTTGGCCAGCAGGACTTGTCCCGGGAGGACATCGCGAACCATGTGTTCCTTAACCCGGACTACCTGACCCGGATCTTCAAAAAGGAGACGGGCATGTCGCTGTCCGATTACCTTCAGCAGAAGCGGATCGATTATGCGAAGGAGCTGCTCGAAAGCACCGGACAATCCGTCAGCGACATCGGGCTTGCGGCGGGCTACTCCAATTTGTCCTATTTCTCGACGATCTTCAAGAAAGCGACCGGCCTCAACCCGGTGGATTATCGCAAGCGCGCGCAGCGGCAATAAGAAAGAAAAGGAAAAGGAAAAGGAAAAGGGGCCGTCAGGGAGCGGATTACGTTCCTTTGGCGGCCTTCTGTTTTTCCGTCCCCGATGAGGTCGGAATATCGAAAGCCGGAAGTCGTTTTATTGGTAAGCAGCGCAGCCTGGCGCCCCTTAAAATAAAAGCATAACGAAGGACACGAAAGAAGGGGACAGCATTGACACGGACAGGATGGGCCTCGACGTTCAAAAAGCTCAAGCGCTATCGGGCATTGTTTCTCATGATGGTTCCCGGCCTCGCCTATCTCTTCATGAACAACTACCTGCCGATGTTCGGCGTGATCATCGCCTTCAAGGACATCAACTACGCCAAAGGCATCCTCGGCAGCGACTGGATCGGCTTCAAAAATTTCGAGTATTTGTTCATGACGAAAGATGCCCTCGTCATTACGCGGAACACCATCTTGTACAACGGATCGTTCATCGTCCTCAACACGGTATTCGCCATCGGCGTCGCGATCCTGCTCAACGAAGTACGGAGCAAGTTCGCCGCCCGCCTCTACCAAAGCGTCATCCTGCTGCCGTTCCTGATCTCGATGGTCATCGTCGGCTATCTCGTTCTCTCCATGCTGAGCGCTGAAAGCGGATACTTGAACTTGAATTTGCTGCCTATGCTCGGCATCGAACCGATCTCCTGGTACTTCGAACCGAAGTATTGGCCCTACATCCTGACGATCGTTCAGCTCTGGAAGGGGACAGGCTACCTGTGCGTCATCTTCCTGGCGGCGATCATCGGCATCGACAACGAATACTACGAGGCGGCCACGATCGACGGCGCCGGCAAATGGCATCAGATCCGCAGCATTACGGTGCCGCTGATCGCGCCGACGATCACCATCATGACGCTGCTCGCTATCGGCCGCATTTTCTATTCGGACTTCGGCCTGTTCTATCAAGTGCCGCTGAACTCCGGTCCTCTCCAGCCCGTGACGGACGTCATCGACACCTACGTATACCGCGGATTGATGACGCTCGGCGATATCGGAATGTCCTCCGCGGCCGGCCTTTACCAGTCGCTCGTCGGATTCGTCCTGGTGCTTCTCTCCAATTACATCGTCGCCAAGCGCAGCAAAGAGAACGCCTTGTTCTAAACCGAGAGGGGGGAAAAGGACATGAAAACCAACGATATGAACCAGCCCGTCGTCCATACGATATTCATTTTGCTCGCCGCCCTATGCGTGATTCCGTTCTTGCTTCTCTTCATGTCTTCGATATCGTCGGAGAGCTCGATCGTGAATAACGGCTATTCGTTTTGGCCGAAGGAATTCAGCCTGGAAGCCTATACGTACCTGTGGTCGCAAAAGCTGGCGATGTTTCACTCCTACGGCATCACCATCCTGATCACGGTCGTCGGCACCTTCGCAGGCCTCCTGATCAGCGCGCTGCTGGCTTACCCGTTATCCCGGCAGGACCTGCCGATCCGCGGCATCCTCAGCTTCCTCGTCTTTTTCACGCTGCTGTTCAACGGCGGCCTGGTGCCGACCTACCTGATCTACACGGAAGTGTTCCATATGAAAAACACGTTGATGGCCCTGATCATTCCGGGGCTGCTGACCAACGGATTTTTCATCCTGCTGATCCGCACGTTTTTCTCCAATTCGATCCCGGTTCAAATCATCGAATCGGCGTATATCGACGGCGCTTCCGAGTTCAAGATTTTCTATCGCATGGTGCTGCCGCTGTCGCTCCCCATTCTGGCGACGATCGGCCTCATGCTGACGATCAACTACTGGAACGACTGGTTTAACGGCTTGGTCTACATCACGGAGCCGCAGCTGTTCAGCATTCAGAATCTGCTCAACCGGATGCTCTCCAACATCCAGTTCCTCCAGCAGAACAACCTCGGGGGGCAGAGCATGGCGGTCAACCTGCCGATGAACGGCGTCCGCATGGCGATGGCCGTCGTGGGCATCCTACCGCTGATCCTGATTTATCCATTTTTCCAAAAGTACTTCGTCAAAGGGCTCACGATCGGAGCCGTTAAGTAGAAGGTCATGACAGCGCGGCCAGTCCCGGGCCATCAGGGCCGGTTGGTATAGATTGCAGTTCGCAGTTCATTACGATCTAGGGGGAAATCATATGCAAAGAAAGTCGAAAGCCGTCCTTTTGCCCTCTGTCTTGCTTGCCACGTCTCTGGTTGTTTCCGCCTGCGGCGGCTCGAACGATGCCGGCAGCTCCTCCGCTCCGGCGTCTGGCGGGAGCTCGGCTCCGGCTTCGTCCGGCGCTTCGTCCGGCGCTGCTTCGAACGGCAAAGAGCTCCAGCTGACGCTTGCGTTCATCGGACTCGGCAATATGAAGGAAGTCGGCCTGGTCCAGGATGAGATCAGCAAGATCACCAAAGCCAAGATCAACGCGACGGTCAAGCTGATGCCGATCGACATCGGCGCATGGACGCAGCAAGTCAACCTGCTGCTGGCCGGCAACGAGCCGGTCGACCTGCTTGTCACGTCCTCCTTCTTCAACTACAGCTCCCAGGTCGCCAAGGGACAACTGCTCCCGCTCGACGACCTGCTCGCCAAAAACGCGCCGACCGTCAAGGACGCGATGGAGCCGGCGATATATAACTCCACCAAAATCAATGGCAAAATGTACGGCGTGCCGAGCGTTCGGGATACGGCGGCCGACCATGGCATCGCAGCCAGAAAAGACTTGATGGACAAATACAACCTGTCGTTCGACAACGTGAAGACGTATGCCGATCTCGATCCGATCTTCAAGACGATCAAAGACAACGAACCGGGCGTCTACCCGCTCGTCCAGCGCAGCCAGACGAACGGCATCGCGAACGAGCTTGTCCGCGGCTACACCGACTATCTGGGCGACACGCCGGGCGTGCTGATCATCGAAAACCAGGATCTGAAGCTGGTAGACCTGTACGAGACGCAAATGTACAAGGACGCCCTGCAGCAAGCGCGAAAATGGTACCAAGCCGGCTACATCATGCCGGACGCGGCGACGACGCAGGAAGGCAACAACAGCCTGATCAAGGCGGGCAAAGGCTTCAGCTACCTGTCCAACATGAAGCCGGGCTTCGCGACCCAGGAGTCGACGGTGAACGGACGCGAGATGGTGACCGCGAGCTTCGTGCCGCCGATCTCCACGTCGGACTCCGGCACGGGCTTCATGATCTCGATTCCGAAGAACACGCAGGACGCGGACCGCGCCGCGCAATTGCTCAACTTGCTCTACACCGACAAGGACATCGCCAACCTGCTCGCCAACGGCATCGAAGGCAAGCACTACGTGGATGCGGGCAACGGTCAGATCAAGTCGCCTGAAGGCGGCAGCAACTACGTCTTCAACCAGTGGGAAGTAGGCAACAACGCCTTGACCAAGGTATGGCAGGGCATGGACACGGATCTCTGGGCGCAAACGAAGGCATTCAACAAGAACTCTACCTTCTCCAAAGCGCTTGGTTTCTCGTTCGATTCGTCGCCGGTGAAGACGGAGGTTGCTGCCGTCATCAACGTCAACAACCAGTACAAGGCAGGCCTGGAATCGGGCACGATCGATCCGTCCAAGCTGGACGAGTTCGTGAAGAAGCTGAAGGCTGCGGGCCTCGACAAGATCATCGCTGAAAAGCAAAAGCAGCTGGACGCGTGGGCGAAGGCGAATAACATTCAGTAACCGGCGCCGTTATCGGCGCGTGGAGATCCCTTCTTCGAAACCCTGTTTCGGGGAAGGGGTTCTCTTTTATTGGAAAGTTTGATCTTACTTGGAGGTGCGGCAATGGCAAGGGATATTCAAGGTTTGATCGCGCAGATGACGTTGGAGGAGAAGGCCGGCATGTGCTCGGGCCTGGATTTCTGGCACATGAAAGGGGTCGAGCGTCTCGGCATTCCGTCGATCATGCTAACCGACGGTCCGCACGGGCTTCGGAAGCAAAAAGCGTCCGCCGACCACCTGGGGCTGTTCGACAGCGTCCCGGCGACGTGCTTCCCTTCGGCCGCGGGCCTCGCGAGCTCCTGGGACCGCGAGCTGATCCGCAAGGTGGGCGTCGCGCTCGGCGAAGAATGCCAGGCGGAAGACGTCGCGGTGCTGCTCGGACCGGGCGCCAACATCAAGCGTTCGCCGCTTTGCGGCCGCAACTTCGAATACTTCTCCGAAGACCCGTACCTCAGCTCGCGCATGGCCGCCAGCCACATCCAAGGCGTACAGAGCCAGGGCGTCGGCACCTCGCTGAAGCACTTCGCGGCGAACAACCAGGAGCATCGCCGCATGACCGGCGATTCCGTGGTCGACGAGCGTACGCTGCGCGAGATTTATCTGGCCAGCTTCGAGCAGGCGGTGAAGGAGGCGCAGCCTTGGACCGTCATGTGCTCCTACAATAAGGTGAATGGCACGTATGCCTCTGAAAATGAATATCTGCTGACGGATATTCTGAAGGACGAGTGGGGCCACGAAGGCTTCGTCGTCTCGGACTGGGGCGCCGTCAACGAGCGCGAGGCTGGTCTGGCCGCAGGCCTGGAGCTGGAGATGCCGGCGAGCGGAGGCGCGGGCGACCTTCGAATCGTCGAGGCAGTGCGCAGCGGCGAGCTGCCCGAGGAGAAGCTGGACCGCGCGGTCGAACGGCTGCTCAGGATCGTGTTCATGGCCGTCGACCATAAGAAAGAAGGCGCAACGTACGATGCCGAAGCGCATCATGCGCTGGCCCGCGAGGTCGCGCGCGAGAGCATGGTGCTGCTCAAAAACGAAGGCGGCATCTTGCCGCTTCGCAAGGACAGGAAGCTGGCCGTCATCGGCGAGCTGGCCGCGAAGCCTCGCTATCAAGGCGGGGGCAGCTCGCATATCAAGCCGACGAAGCTGGAGGACATCCGCGAGGAGCTCGCGAGGTCCGCGGGCGGCGGCGCGCGGATCGCTTACGCGCAAGGCTACGACCTGCAGTCGGACGCGGCGGATGCAGGTCTCGTAGAGGAAGCGAAGCGAGCGGCCGCCGACGCCGAGGTCGCGGTGATCTTCGCGGGACTGCCGGACCGGTACGAGTCCGAGGGCTTCGACCGGACGCATCTGCGGCTGCCGGACAACCAGGTCGCGCTCATCCGCGCCGTCGCCGAGGCGCAGCCGAACGTCGTCGTCGTCCTGAGCAACGGCGCGCCGGTCGAGATGCCTTGGATCGGCAGCGCGAAGGGGCTGCTGGAAGCCTATCTCGGCGGCCAGGCGCTCGGCGGCGCGATCGCGGACCTGCTGTTCGGCGACGCCAATCCGAGCGGCAAGCTGGCGGAGACGTTTCCGATGCGCCTCGCGCACAACCCGTCGCAGCTTAACTTCCCCGGCGAAGGCGATCTCGTCGAATACAAGGAAGGCTTGTTCGTCGGCTATCGCTATTACGACGCGAAGGAGATCGAGCCGCTGTTCCCGTTCGGATACGGGCTCAGCTATACGACGTTCGAATACGCGAATCTGGCCGTCGCGAAGCCGGCGATCCGGGACGACGAGACGGTGACGGTGACCGTCGACGTCACGAATACGGGCTCGCGCGCGGGCAAGGAGATCGTACAGCTCTACGTACGCGACGTGCAGAGCACCGTAATTAGGCCTATTAAAGAGCTGAAGGGTTTCGCCAAGGTTGAGCTGCAGCCGGGCGATACGAAGACGGTTTCCTTCGTGCTGGACAAACGCGCCTTCGCCTTCTACGACGTCGAATTGAAAGACTGGCGCGTGGAGTCCGGCGAGTTTGAAGTTTTAGTCGGACACTCCTCTCGGGATATCGCCGTATCGGGCACGGTCGCGGTCGAGTCGACCGTCGTCTTGAAGCCCGTCGTCCATCGGAACAGCACGGTCGGCGATCTGATGAGCGATCCGGCGGCTCAAGCGCTCGTGATGGACTGGATCGGCAAGACGCCGTTCGGCGCCATGGCGGCCGATCACGACGGCGAAGGCGCGGAGATGATGCAGGCGATGATGAAGTACCTGCCGCTTCGCGGCCTGGTCGGCTTCAGCGGCGGCGCGCTCGGCGAGGACGATCTGGACGGCTTGCTCAAGCAGTTGAACGAGCGGGCGTCCTTGATAACGCCATAGAGGACGGGACTGGGTGGCATGCCAAATCCTCGCGAAGGCGTGAGCACCTGGCTTGGGGCTGTAAGCGCAAAAAGCGTGCTTAGAGCGGCGGGGTTACCTGGCTTGGAGGCTGTAGGCGCAAAAAGTATGCTTAGAGCGGCGGGGGTACCTGGCTCGGGGGCTGAAAGCGCAAAAAGTATGCTTAGAGCGGCGGGGGTACCTGGCTTGGAGGCTGTAGGCGCAAAAAGTGTGCTTAGAGCGGGGGGGGTAACTGGCTTAGAGGCTGTAGGCGCAAAAAATGCGCTTAGAGCGGCGAGAGTACCTGGCTTGGAGGCTGTAGGCGCAAAAAGTGCGCTTAGAGCGGCGAGAGTACCTGGCTTGGAGGCTGTAGGCGCAAAAAGTGCGCTTAGAGCGGGGGGAGTAACTGGCTTGGAGGATGCAGGCGCAAAAAGTGCGGTTACAGCGGGGCGTCGAGGCTAAAGGTGGCTTATAAGCTTGAAAAGCAATGTTACAGAGCCGGGTTGCGGCTGTAAGCTTGAAAAGCGCGGCTGCAGCGGGCCCCCGAGGCTTGAGGTGGTTTGTAAGCTTGAAAAGCAACGCTACAGAATCCGACAGAGGCTGAAAGCGCCAAAGGGCGCTTCGAGCGGCCGAGAGAAGAGGGCGGCATCGAACTGTGCTCGCATGATCAGCTCAAACTTGCAAGAAAGGTACAGTCCCCTTGCTTCCGCAGGGACTGTACCTTTCGCTTCAAAGCGTGCTGTCTACCGATAGGGCTTACGTTCGCGGCGCCTTTAGCGAACGGCGTCCGATGACGCCGTCGCCTCGAGCGCTGCCGGATCGGGGGAGCGGGAGGACCCTCTTGCGATAAATTGCGTATCCACGATCACTTTCGAGCCGACGAGCGAGTCGGATTCGATCGCTTCGACGATCATGTCCACCGCGAGGCGGGCCATCCGTTCCTTTTCCACGTGCACGGTCGTCAGCTCGGGAGAGACGATGAGCGCTTCGGAGATGTTGTCGAAGCCGACCACGGAGACGTCCTCCGGCACGCGGTAGCCCAGCTCGACGAGCGACTTGATCGCGCTGATCGCGATGTAGTCGCATTCGCAGAAGAAGGCCGTCGGCATCGGCCGCCGCGAGTCCCGGTAGTCGGACAATCGCTTCTTGAGCGCGTCCTGGGAAGCAAGGATCGTGGGCGCGACCGAGAACACATGCTCCGGCGACAGCTCCCGTCCGTTCTCCTGCAATGCCTGCATGAACCCGGCGCGGCGGTCGTCGAAGTTGCGGATGCGGATATCGGAAGCGATGTAGCCGATGTCGCGGTGACCGAGCCCGCATAGGTGCTGCCCCGCCTGATAGGCGCCCATCGCGTTGTTGATCTGGATAAACGGAATCGGGAGCGTTTCGAAGCAGGTGTCCAGCACGACAAGCGGAGCGTTCAAACGATCGGCGACCTGTTCGAGCATCGCTTTGTTCAGATTCGTGCCTAGCAAAATGACGCCATCGGCGCGCTTGTCCTCGGCGATCGCCCGGATGCCCTCGTCGAAAGCGGACATATCTACAGAGGCGAACAGCAGGGAATAGCCGCTCGCGCGGCATCGTTCCTCGATAAAGTGAATCAGCTCCCGGAAAAAGGGCTGCTGGTAATATTGCTCCAACACGATGCCGGAGTTCGCGAAGACAAGGAACGTGATCGAGGCGCTCTGCGGTTCGCGGACCGCGGTTCGCGACTTGGGCTGGTAACCGTTTTCTCTGGCGATTTGAAGAATCCGGTCCCGCGTTTCCGGACCGATGCCCCCTTTTCCGTTGAGGGCCAGCGACACGGCGGCTTTGGATACGCCGGCGAGCCTGGCGATGTCTTCCATTTTCATGAAGAAAATCTCCATTCGTTCCGTTTAGTAAGTTTAGTTTAATGTTAATCGTGTTAAGAAGCAAGAGATAGGCTGTGAGTTTAGTTAATTTAGTTCATTATTCCACTAAATTATTAATTTAATTTACTTAAAACGCATTGACCAGCGGAAAATCCAATGATAAATTGAACTCATGCAGTTAAACGACTTCATTAGTGTTTAGTTAGTTTACTGAAAGGGAGACCCCACACATGAGCAGATTAAAGCTGGGCTATGCGCCGACCCGCCGTTTCGTATTTAGCGCTGAAGACGCTTTCCGCTACAAAGTGATGATCAAGGAAAAAATCGAAAGCTTCGGCCTCGACATCGATATCGTCGATCTGGAAGGGCTCAACCAAGAGGGACTGCTCTACGACGACCATATCAACGCCGACCTGATCGCCGACCGGTTCAAGCAGGAAAAAGTGGACGCCGTGTTCTTCCCGCATTGCAACTTCGGAACGGAGGATACGGTGGCGCGCGTCGGCAAGGCGCTGGGCAAGCCCGTGCTGCTGTGGGGCCCCCGCGACGAAGCGCCGCTCGAGGATGGCATGCGCCTGCGCGACACGCAGTGCGGCTTGTTCGCCACCGGCAAGATTCTGCGCCGCTTTAACGTTCCCTTCACCTATGTCACGAACAGCCGGGTGAACGATCCCGTTTTCGAGCGAGGCTTCACGAACTTCGTCGCCGCAGCGAACGTGGTCAAGCAATTCCGCAGCCTCCGGATTCTGCAGATCGGGCCGCGCCCGGCTTCCTTCTGGACGATGATGTGCAATGAAGGGGAGCTGCTGGAGCGATTCGGCATCGAGATCCATCCGATTACGCTGGTCGATATCCAGCGCGCTTCCCAGAAGATCGAAAAGGGCAGCAGCTCGGAGCTGGCGGAAGCCATCGACTATATCAAAGCCAAGCTGGACTGGTCCGAAGTGACCGAAGCGGACGTCCGCCGGATCGCCGCCCTGAAGGTCGCGATGAAGCAGTACGCATTGAACACCGGCAGCACGGCGATCGCGATCCAATGCTGGTCGTCCCTGCAGGACGCGATGGGGATCATGCCTTGCCTGGCCAACGCGATCCTCACCGACGAGCAGATCCCGGTTACCTGCGAGACCGACATTCACGGCGCGATCACCTCCGTCATGGTCCAAGCGGCGACGATGAACCAGCACCCGACGTTTTTCGCCGACCTGACCGTGCGCCATCCAGACAATCCGAACGGCGAGCTGCTGTTCCATTGCGGCAATTTCCCCGTCTCCCTGACCGTCGAAGACAAGCCGAAGCTGCGCAAGCACTTCTTGTTCGACGACCACTCGCCGGGCACGCACGAAGGCGAGATCAAGGGCGGCGACATGACGCTGGCGCGCTTCGACGGCGACCATGGCGAGTACCAGCTGTTCCTGGGCAAAGCCCGCGGCATTCAAGGCCCGTATACGCGGGGCTCGTACGTCTGGGTGGAAGTGAACGATTGGCCGTTGTGGGAAGAAAAGCTGGTCAAAGGCCCTTATGTCCATCATTCCGTAGGCATTCACGCGAACGCGATTCCGGCCCTGTACGAGGCATGCAATTATATCCCCGGGCTGACCCCCGATGCGGTTGATCCGACCGAACGCGAGATTCAGGCCTGGCTTCGCGGCGCGGGACTGTGATTCAAAGGAGGCACTCATCCATGGAAACGACGGCACTTAAAGCGAAAGCCGCGCAGATCCGCATGGACCTGCTGAAGATGATTCACGGCGCCAAGACGGGGCATACTGGCGGCTCGCTCAGCAATACCGATATTTTGACGGCCCTCTACTACCGCGTCATGAAGATCGATCCCGCGAATCCGAAGTGGGACGGGCGCGACCGGTTCATCGCGAGCAAGGGGCATTCCGTGGAATCCCTCTGGTGCATCCTCGGCGACCTCGGCTTCTTTCCCAAGGAAGAGCTGAAGACGTTCAGCCAATTCGGTACGCGGCTGATCGGGCATCCCAACAACAAAGTGCCGGGCATCGAAATGAATACGGGCGCGCTGGGCCACGGGCTGGCCATCGGCGTCGGCATGGCGCTCGCGGCGAAGCGGGACGGCAGGGACTATCGGGTGTTCTGCCTGATGGGCGACGGCGAACAAGCGGAAGGCTCCGTGTGGGAGGCCGCGATGGCGGGCCCGCACTACAAGCTCGATAACCTGGTCGCCATCATCGACCGCAACCGGCTCCAGATCAGCGGATCGACCGAGGAAGTGATGGGCCTCGAGCCGCTTGAGGAAAAGTGGGCGGCCTTCGGCTGGAACGTCGTGTCCATCGACGGCAACGACATGGAGCAGTTGGTGCGCGCTTTTGAGGCGCCTTCGATACCCGGCAAACCTACGCTGGTCATGGCGAACACGGTCAAAGGCAAAGGCGTATCGTTCGCCGAGAACGTGGCGCACTGGCACCACCATGTGCCCAGCGACGAGCAGCTGGCCTTGGCGCTCGCCGAGCTGTCCGCCGCGATCGAGAGCTACGAGCAGGAAGGGCTGGTGCGTTAACATGGCGAATACGATACCGAACCGTCAGGTCATTTGCGATACGCTGTTGGAGCTGGCCAAGGAAGACCGCGACATTATGGTACTCGCCAGCGACTCGCGAGGCTCGGCCGCCATGGCTCCCTTTGCCAAGGCGTATCCGGACCAATTCGTCGAAGTCGGCATCGCCGAGCAGAACATCGTCGGCATCTCCGCCGGCCTCGCGCACAGCGGCAAAAAGCCGTTCGTGACCTCGCCGGCCTGTTTTCTCAGCATGCGAAGCATCGAACAGATCAAGGTGGACGTCGCTTATTCGGCCACGAACGTGAAGCTGGTCGGCATCAGCGGGGGCGTCAGCTACGGCGCTCTCGGCATGTCGCACCATTCGGTGCAGGATCTGGCCGTTTCGCGGGCGATCCCGGGCCTGGCCGTCATCCTGCCCGCCGACCGGCACGAGACGAAGCGCATGACCGAAGCGCTCGTGAAGCACGAGGGCGGTGCGTACATTCGCATCGGACGCAATCCGGTCGAAGACGTCTACGACAACGACGACTACGAATTCGTGATCGGCAAGGCCGTCACCCTGCGCGAAGGCGGCGATCTGACGATCATCGCGGCAGGCGAGACCGTTCGCGTCGCGCTCGACGCCCATGAAGCGCTTAAGGAAGCCGGGGTGTCCTGCCGCGTGATCAACATGCATACGATCAAGCCGCTGGACGAGGAAGCGGTCATCAAGGCCGCCTCGGAGACGGGACACATCATCACCGTCGAGGAGCACAGCATTCACGGCGGCCTCGGCGCCGCGGTGGCCGAAGTCGTCGTGCAGCACAAACCCGTGCCGATGCGCATCCTCGGCATCCCGGACGAGCCGGCCATCGCGGGCAAAAGCGCAGAGGTGTTCGACTACTACGGCATCAGCGCCGGCAATATCAAAAAGATCGCCCTGGATCTGCTGGGCAGATAAGGACGGCCGTTCATGGAAAAATACATGCTGGCGGTCGACCAGAGCACGGCTGGCACGAAAGCTTTGCTCGTCGACCGGTCCGGCCGGGTCGTCGCGAAGAGCAGCGCCGAGCATCGGCAAATCTATCCGAAGCCGGGGTGGGTGGAGCACGATCCGCTCGAGATTTACGATAACGTGAAGCGGACGGTGCGCGAAGCGCTGAAGTTGGCGGGCATCGAGCCCGCCGCTTTGGCCGCGATCGCGATCACGAACCAGCGGGAGACGGCCGTCGTCTGGGACCGCGAGACGGGCCTTCCCGTTTACAATGCGATCGTCTGGCAATGCCAGCGCACGGCCGACCGGTGCGAGGCCCTGCGAGCTGCCGGACACGAACGGACGGTACGGTCCAAGACCGGATTGATGCTCGATCCTTACTTCTCGGCCGCCAAGTGGGATTGGATCCTGACGCATGTTGAAAGCGCTAAATCGCTGCTGGCGCAAGGCCGGCTGCTCGCCGGCACGATCGACAGCTGGCTGATCTGGAAGCTGACCGGCGGGAAAACGCACGCGACCGACTACACGAACGCCAGCCGGACTTCCTTGTTCAATATCCATACGCTGGAATGGGACGACGAGCTGTGCGGACTGTTCGGCGTGCCGCGGGCGATGCTGCCCGAGGTCAAGTTCTCGGACGAAGCGTTCGGCTACACGGACGACGCGGACCTGTTCCCCGGGCGTCTCCCCATCTCCGGCGTTATCGGGGATTCCCAAGGCGCCCTGTTCGGGCAGCTATGCCTCGAGCCGGGCATGGCCAAAGCGACCTATGGCACGGGAACGTCGGTGCTCATGAACACCGGCGAACGCCCCGTCGTATCGGATAACGGATTGGTGACCGCCGTAGCCTGGGGAAAAAGCGGCCAGGTGACTTATGCGCTCGAAGCCGTCATCCGCAGCTCCGGCGACAGCGTGAAGTGGGTCAGGGACAACCTCGGGCTGTTCGATTCGTTCGAAGAGCTGGACGTCATGCTGAGGCGGACGCCGGACAACGAGGGCGTCTACCTGGTGCCCGCATTCGTCGGGCTGGGCGCCCCCTATTGGGATCCCTATGCGAGAGCGGCGATCGTCGGCATGAGCCGGGCCACGGGCAAAGGCCATATCGTCCGCGCGGCGGTCGAGAGCATTGCGTATCAGGTGCGCGACGCGGCGGAATTAATGGCGCGCGAGACTGGCATCCCGCTGAAGAAGCTCCATGCGGACGGCGGCGCCTCCGGCAATCCGCTGCTCATGCAGTTCCAGGCGGACCTGCTGAATCTGGCCGTGTCGCGGTCCGCGGTCGCGGAGCTGTCGGCGATGGGCGCCGTCTATATGGCGGGCCTCGGCGTCGGCTATTGGGCTTCGCTGGAGGAGATCGCGCGGTTTGGCGCAGCCGGACAACCATACGCGCCCGCCATGGAAGCGGCCGAGCGCGAGCGACTGTACGCAGGCTGGCAAAAAGCGGCGGCTTCGGTATTGGGCGCCCCTACGAAAACAAGCGCGTTGGAGGAGGTCAATCGAGCATGACATTTACCGAAAAGACCCGCATCGGCATCATCTACAAAAACGAAGCGGCCCGCGAGATTCTGGCCCGCAGACTGCCGGATTTGCTTTCTTCTCCGCCTCATATGCTATCGCTCTTCAAGAGCTTGACGCTGGAGAAGGTATACGCCTTCCGCCAGGAAGAATTGGGGCAGCCGGATTGGGTCGCGGAGACGCTGGCGGAGCTGGCCGGCGTCGCTTCCGATAGCGGAGTTGCGGAGCGGAATGCCGAAGTCGCGCCGTCCGCCGAATACGAGCCGTCTGACGTCCCCGAGGCCTCCGCTGACGTTCAATCGCCGGGCGAAGCCGAGCAGTGGGGCGTCTACGAGATCGAGCTGAAAGGGCCGAGCCACGGCAATCCTTTCACGGACGTCGAACTGGCCGCCGAGTTCAAGTCCGGCGAAAAAAACGTCCGCATGGCCGGCTTCTACGACGGCGAAGGCGTCTACCGCATCCGCTTCATGCCGGACGCGCAGGGCGCTTGGACATACCGGACGACGAGCAACGCCCGTTCGCTGAGCGGCATCGAAGGCGCGTTCCGGGTCGTTCCCCCGTCCGCCGGCAACCATGGCCCGGTCCGCGTGAAGGACACGTACCATTTTGCCTACGAAGACGGCACTTCCTATATCCCGGTCGGCACGACGTGTTATGCATGGACGCACCAAGGGGACGCGCTTGAGGAACAGACGCTAGAGACGCTCGCCGCTTCTCCGTTCAACAAAATGCGCATGTGCGTGTTCCCGAAGTCGTATTTGTTCAACGAAAACGAGCCGGTCTACGATCCCTTCGAAGGTTCCCTGGAACAGGGCTGGGACTACACGCGGTTCAACCCGCTCTTCTTCCGTCACTTGGAGAATCGGATCGCCGATCTGGGCAAGCTCGGGATCGAGGCGGACTTAATCCTTTTCCACGCCTACGACCGCTGGGGGTACTCGGAGATGAGTCCGGCGGCCGACGACCGCTACCTTCGTTATGTTGCGGCCCGCCTGTCCGCATACCGCAACGTGTGGTGGTCGCTGGCGAACGAGTATGATTTGATGTGGAACAAGGAGCCGGCCGACTGGGAACGCTTCGCCGAGATCGTCACGTCGAACGATCCCGCCGGACATCTTATTTCCAATCACAATTGCTTTGCCTTCTACGACTTCAGCAAGCCTTGGGTGACGCATTGCAGCATTCAGCGGATCGACGTGTACAAGACCTCCGAGGCAACGACCGAGTGGCGGGAAAAGTGGCAAAAGCCGATCGTCATCGACGAGTGCGCGTACGAGGGGGACATCGACCAGGGCTGGGGCAACATCACCGGCGAAGAGATGACGCGCCGCTTCTGGGAAGGCGCGGTCCGCGGGGGATACGTGGGACACGGGGAAACGTACCTCAATCCCGAAGAGGCGCTGTGGTGGTCCAAGGGCGGCAAGCTGACGGGAACGAGCCCCGACCGGATCGCCTTCCTGCGCCGCATCACCGAAGAGAGCCCCGGCGGCGTGCTGAATCCGCTGCCGTCCGATTGGGACGTGCCGTGCGCCGGCGTGAAGGACGAATACTATTTGTACTATTTCGGCTTCAATCAGCCCCGGTTCCGGAACTTCAGCCGCAAGCCGGGCACGAAGTACTTCGTTGACGTCATCGATACGTGGAACATGACGGTCGAACGGCTCGAAGGGACTTACGAAGGCGCGTTCCGCGTCGAATTGCCGGCCAAGCAGTTCATGGCCGTCAGGCTGACCAAGGCGGAATAGCGCGCCGGAGAGGGGGAGACCGGAATGGGAAGCATCTACTACACGATTACGGAAATCACGGATTACGGCCCTTTTATTACGAAGCTGGTACTGCCGTTGCGGACCGTGGTGAAGGCGGAAGCGGTCAAGCCGACATCCTTTAACGTTTACGTGGAACGGAAGGACGAGCAGGGAGAGGTCCTGATGCTTCCCAAAAGCTGGTCCGAGCCGGCACTCAAAGCGCCGAGCAAGGGCTATGGCACGATCCTGGACGCCTATCCTTCCGGGATCGACGGCACGCGCGGCGAAGAAGGGGCGTTCGTGACGCTCGAGATGAAGCATGGTCCGCTCGATCCATTGGCCGCGTCCATCGCCCCGTTGAACGGCATGAACGAATATATCGTCAGCGATTACCGGATTACCCAGATCGCGGAGATCGCGTCGGAAGCGGGAGAGGTGCTGACCGGACTCGTATTCGACCGGTGCGCGGGGAATACAGCCAAGCAGGCGGAGCGGTTTCTGCAGGGCATCTCCTCTTTTCAAGCGGAACCGTTGAGGTACGGCTACTTCGTGCCGCAGACCGGTCGCGGAAAACGGCCGCTGATCGTCTGGCTGCACGGCGGCGGGGAAGGCGGGACGGATCCGGCCATCGCTTATACGGGCAACAACGTGGTTAACTTGGCCGGCGACGACATTCAGGCCAAGTTCGGCGGCGCATTCGTACTGGTGCCCCAAGCGCCGACCTTCTGGCTGGACGACGGCAGCGGGCAATACGGCAGGACGGGGAAGTCCAAGTACGTTCAGGCGTTAAAAGCGCTGATCGACGAATTCGTCGCTCTCAACGATGCGGCGATCGACACGGACCGGATTTATATCGGCGGCTGCTCCAACGGCGGATTCATGACGATGCGGATGGTGCTGGACTTCCCGGCGTATTTCGCGGCTGCTTTTCCGGTGTGCGAGGCGCTGTACGACGAAGTCATCGGCGACGCGGACATCGAGCGGATCAAGCACTTGCCGATCTGGCTGACGCATGCCAAGGACGATTCGATCGTGAGGCCGGAAGAGACGGCGGTGCCGACCTACGAGCGCTTGATCAAGGCCGGCGCGAAGGACGTACATCTCTCTTACTTCGATCAGGTCGCGGATCTCCATGGCCGATTCGCCGATGAGCGGGGTGAGCCGTTCGTCTATCACGAGCATTTCTCCTGGATCTACGCGCTGAACGACGACTGCCGCCTGGACTACGACGGGCAGCCGGTCAGGGCGGACGGCAGGGAAGTTTCCCTGATGGAATGGCTGGCTTTGCAGAAGAAGTAGAAATAGAAATCGAATTAGAGATCGTCGATGGTCAACCGGATTTCCGGTTGGCCTTTTTGTTGAATATGGGAAGCTGACGAACTCGCAAAAACAACCGACGAGCGAACATTGTCGGTCGGACCGTCCAAGAGTTCCTGGATAGGAACACCTACGGCCCGTACGCCGAGCGACACGCCCAAGAGTTCCTGAATAGGAACACCTTCGGCTTGTGCGCCGAGCGAATCGCTCAACTGTTCCTAGATAGGACCACCTACGGCTTGTTCGCCGCGCGAATTGCCCAAGTGTTCCTAGATAGGAACATTCGGGCAAGCGGCTTCAGCGGAGACGATGAAATCTACAGCTTCTATAATAGCCCGGCAGCGCAGATCGCCGACCTTAAAAGCTCAGCGCCGCCTCGCGAGCCTTCGCGATCGCATTGGCCTTGATTTCCTGCGCTTTGTCGGATTGCGCGGCCATGCCTTCTACATAGACGGCTTCGAAGCTGGGTACGCCCAGGAATTTCAGGACGGCTTCGAGATGGCGGTGCGCCATTTCAAAGTCCGCGTATACGCCCTCGGACAGCACGCTGCCGCTGGCCTGGATCTGGAACGCCTTTTTCTTCGTGAGCAATCCGACCGGGCCGTCGGACGTGTAGCGGAACGTCTTGCCGGCGACGAAGACGGCGTCGATATAAGCTTTGAGCACAGGCGGATAAGAGAAGTTCCAGACCGGGTTGACGAAGATATATTTATCCGCGCCCAGAAATTGCTCGACCAGCTCGTCGAGACGGCCGACCTTGGCCTGCTCGACCGGGGACAATTGATCGAAGGCATTTCCCGCGTGCAATTTGGAACGGGCTCCGAATACTTCGCCGTCCAGGAGCGGAATATCCGCTTGGAACAGGTCGATATGGACGATCTCGTCGTTCGGATTCGCTTCTCGGTAAGCTTCCACGAACGCTTTGCCGACGGAGAGGCTGTAAGAATTTTCGTCGTCGCTCGGATTGGCGGTGATGTATAATACTTTGTTCATAAGATGCACGTCCTTCTAGAGAGAATGTTTTGATCGATCGGACATAGAACGACGGTCTCTTTCGTTCTGTGACAGCGGGCATATGAAACCGTCAGCAGGAAAGAATACGCGTGACGACAGGCTGGAAAAGTTCGGCGAATGCTGTCACAAAGCAAGCGCCGGCCTCGTTTTATTAACAGGCGGACTCTGCGCCGAAGCCTATACGAATGGAAGTGGACGGCATCCATGCAAGAGCAGTTATATACGAAATATAAAGCTTTGCTGTTCAAGCTCGCTTATCAGCTGACAGGATCGGTATCCGACGCGGAGGACGCGGTGCAGGACGTGTTCATCAAGATCGCGGACGTGCCGCCCGAGCGGTTGGCCGAGCCGAAGGCTTATCTATGCAAAATGGTTACGAACCGTTGCAAGGACCTGCTCAAATCCGCGCGGAAGAAGCGCGAGGAATATTTCGGCGAGTGGCTGCCGGAGCCTTTTCCCAGCTCGGACGACGACGCGATGGAGGCGGTCCTCCGCGAGGATCTGCTCACGTACGGCATGATCGTGCTGCTGGAGCGGCTGTCGCCGTCGGAGCGCATCGTGTTCGTTCTCCGCGAGGCGCTTGGGTTCGAGTATCGGGAGATCGCCCAGCTCATCGAGAAAAGCGAACCGAACTGCCGCAAGCTGTTCAGCCGCGCGAGCGCGAAGATGGGGCTGTCGGCCGAAGAGGAGCATGCGCGGCCCGAAGCGGAGCAGCAGCAGTGGGTGGACGGCTTTCTGGACGCGCTCAAGGCAGGCAACGTCAATCGCGTGCTGACGATGCTCGATCCGGACGTCGTGCTCGTCGCGGACGGAGGGGGCAAGGTGCTTGCCGCAGCCCAGCCGATCGTTTCCCGCGACCTGGTGGCGAAGTTCTTGCTTGGTCCGGTGCTTCAATCTGCGACATTCGGCGGCGAAGTAAGGATGGAAATGAGGCACATAAACGGACAGCCGAGCATCGTTATCCGTTCGGAGACGGGCGGCATCCAAACGGTTGGCATGCTGCGCGTAGAGGGGGGCATCATTCGGGAGCTTTATCTGATCCGGAATCCGGACAAGCTGCAGCATATCGCGGAAGGCGGATTTTCGGAAAAAATCGGTCTGATCGAGTCAGTCGATTAGGGCAGCGCGGTCGGCCTCACTACGATCTCGTTCACGGACACGTCGTCCGGCTCGTTAAGGGCGAACGCGATCGCGCGGGCGATCGCATACGGAGAGATGCCCATGCCGGCGATCTGATTGGTCATCGCCTTCGTCTCGGGACTGCCGATCGAGTCCAGCAGCTCGGTCTCCGTCAAGCCGGGAGAGACGATGGTCGAGCGGATGCGGGAAGCGGGCGATTCCTCCTGCCGCAGCCCCTCCGAGATCGCCCGGACGGCGAACTTGGTCGCGCTGTATACGGCGGATGTCGGATTGACGTGGTAGCCTGCCACCGAGGAGAGATTGACGATATGTCCCGACCGTTGTTCTCTCATGACGGGCAACACTGCCGCGATGCCGTACAGCACGCCTTTGACGTTGACGTCGATCATGCGATCCCACTCGTCGACCCGCAGCTCGCTTAGCCGGGAGGCGGGCATGACGCCCGCATTGTTGACGAGCGCATCGATGCGGCCGTACTGCTTCAGGGCGAAGTCCGCGAGCTTTTTCATATCGTCGTACGAAGCCACGTCCGCTTGAATCGAGACCGCTTGTCCGCCGTCCTGCCGGATCGCTTCGACGACGGCCTTCAGCCGCTCTTCCCTTCTGGCGGCCAGAACGACCTTGGCGCCTTGATGCGCGAGCAGCTTGGCCGCGGCTTCCCCGATTCCGCTGGAAGCGCCGGTGATGACGACGACTTTATCGTTTACGTTTTGCATGAAATCCCACTCCTCTATTTATAATTTATTCAACAATAGTCGCATATCTGACTATCGCTGATTTTTATTATAAAGAGAAGCGGCGGCCGTTCAATCGTTAATCCATGCCGTTTTGTACGATATCCGACGTACGGGGGCACATTGTCTAATATCTCATAGGGATCCGTATCCGGCATCGCGGTTCACAGCACGTATTTCTCGAACAACTCGCCGACCTGCTTGGCTGCGAGCTCGGCGGACAGCGGCATCCGGTTCAGGATCCACCATTCCGCGGTACCGACGAAGGCGGAGGCCAGGAAGCGGGCGACCAGCTCCAAGTCCATGTTTTGCAGGGAGGCCTGCGCGCCGATCTTCGCCTTGGTGCCGGCGGCGATGCTTTGAAGCAGGCGTTCGCGGAAGACGGACGTTTTCTGATTGGACAGCATCGTATAGAAAAACGAGAAATTCGCTTCGAAGTAGGAAAACATCGGCTTGAGGTCGTCGATCGGATTGATCGCTTCCGCGGCGCAGGCGGCGAGCATCTTGTCGAGATGGTCTTTGATGCATTGGTCTAGCAGGTCGTATTTGTCCGCGTAGTGAAGGTACAAGGTGCCGCGGTTGACGTTGGCTCGGTCGGCGATATCGTTGATCGTGATGTGGTCGAGGTCCTTTTCCGATACGAGCGCCAGGAACGCCTTCGTAATGGCGTCCCGGGTGCGCAGGATTCGTCTGTCCACTTTGGCCGGCTTTTCCATTTGAACGAGCTCCTCTGCGCAGTTTTACTAATAGAATATCATGCACATCGGTTGAATAATCAACTTTTGTTCATGGACGTAGCGGGAGGTAGCTGCAAGCGAGAAAAGCGCGGTTGCAGAGCAGGTGCGGCGGCGGCGGAGGGCGCTGCAAGCGAGGAATGCGCGGCTGCAGAGAGAGTATGCTCGTGCAAGCGAGAAAAGCGCGGTTGCAGAGGTGCGAGCAATAGGAATAGGTTACTGTAACCTCAAAATCTGAGCTTAGAGCGTTCGAGAGGCGCGTCTCGGGAACTGTAACCTCAAAATCTGAGCTTAGAGCGTCCGAGAGACGCATCTCGGGCGCTGTAACCTCAAAATTTGTGCCTAGAGCTGCGGAAGCGCTCGACTTCAGTACCGTAGCCTCAAAATTTGAGCTTGGAGCGGCGGAAAGCTCGTCTCCGGTTCTGGAGTTCCGTAGCTGCATAAGCTCAAAAACGCACAAAAAGGTACAGCCCCTTAACATACCAGGGACTGTACCTTTTGCAGTCAACGAACCCAGTTTAGCTCAGGCCCGCCTTCGCCAAGCCGAATGCCGCGTCCGCCGAGCCCGGCACGTTTTTGAAGGCGATATTGATCCGGTTCCAGGCGTTGATCGCCATGACGGAGAACGTCAGGTCGGACAGCTCTTTTTCCGAATACTGCCCGCGAACGCGCTCGTAGACCTCGTCCGGCACGCCATGCTCCGGCAGCTTGGTCAGGATCTCGGTCCACGCCAATGCGGCGCGCTCGCGAGGGCTGAACAACGTCGACTCGCGCCAGATCGGCAGATGGTACAGGCGCAGCTCGCTCTCGCCGTTGATCTTCGCTTGCTTGACGTGCATGTCCAGGCAGAAGCCGCAGCCGTTGATCTGGGAAGCGCGGATGTGAACGAGATCGAGAATTTTCAATTCAATGGAGCTGCCATGCTCCGCGTTGCTGAACTCCATCATCTTCTTGAAAAACTCGGGCGATTGCGCCATATAGTTGATTCGTTGCGTCATAGCGGGTATGACCTCCTAGTGGATTGTTTTGTGCTGCATACATATAACGACGGAGCTTCCGATTGTGTGACAAGCCTCCGCGCCGGGACGATCGATCGTTAGTTCGCCGCTTGCTGCCGCTTGCGGATGCTGCCGACGATCCACAGCAGGAGAGGGATCGCGATGTAGAGAGCGGGGTAAAAAACGCCGGTCAACCAAATGTTGCGGAACATGTACGAAAACTGCACGATCTGCGCGCTATAGAGGACGTAGCCCAGCCATACGACGGTCAACAGGCCTGCGATTCGTCTCCAGTTGCGGTAGCCGCTCCATTCGGACAGCCCGTAGCTGAGGATGAACAAGCAGATCGCCAGCTTGATGAAGGCGCCGAGCAGCCAGAGCGGGATATAGAAGACGTCGATGTTTTGAATGAAGTTGAGAATGGACACCATTTTCGTCAGCGAGTAGACGGGGACGACCATTTTGGCCGCCATGTCGGGACCGGTCACGGCCAGCATCGCGAATGTCGCCAGCAGCCCCCAGCCCGCGGACACCGCGGTTCCCCATAAGATCCCGCGCGACGCGGTCCGTTTGTTTTCGGCAAAAAAGAAAAGCATGAGGATGATCGTAGGGTCCAGCATGTAATTGAACGCGCTGAAGGCCCCCATGACGATCTGCAGCCATCCGGAATCGGCGTAGACGGGCAGGATCCGCTTCAGATCCATCTCCTGCGGATTCAGGAACAGCTGGACGTACAAGATCAAGATGAAGATGGGTCCGATCACCTCCGCGCACCGGCTGACCGCCGTGATCCCCCCTTTGTACACCGCATAAAAGACGAGAAAGAGCATGCAGAGGAGGACCGCCGGCATCGGCGTATTGTGCAGCATGACGAGGTTTTGAAAGTTCGCCATATCCTTGACGGTCATGGACATCTGCAGGAACCAGTGCGCGAAGTACGCCGCGACGACGATTTTGCCGAGCATGGTGCCGAGCAAGTCCTTCGTCATCCGCACCAGCGTCTTGTCCCGATTTTGCATGCATACCCGCAGCGCCATCCAGGTGACGCCCATCATGAGACCTCCCCCGAGCAGGATCGAGATCCACGCATCCTGATGCGCCTCATTCACGGCTAGCGTGATCGGGATGTAGGAGAACATGATCATGGACGAGATGCTGGTCATCCAGAACAGCTGGTACCCGCTTAATTTCATCGTGATCCCCCTTCGCTGCGCCTTCATTTCATTTGCCCGCCGCTCGAACCGATGGAGATGAGACTAATATCGGCTTTGACGGTCACGTCGAGCGTCTTGAATCGCTCGTCCCAGTCGTGCTGCCGGGACTTCCACCAGTATGGATAATGCCGGTGGAGATGCTCGCCGATGCCGAAGATGTCCGGCCCCCATTGCTGAATCTTGTTCATCGTCCGCTGAAAATCCCTTTGGATTTCCGCGTTCATGTACCTTTCCGTGTCGGTCATGTTCCGGATTTGGGACATGTCGAGCGAGGTGGTGTTTTCCACGAGATAGGCTTGCGCTTTAACTTCCAATTCGGCGCATTTCGAATCGCCGCAGCTTCTCGTGCGGATGGTGCGCTTCAGATGGACGAGTCTGAAAGACAAGAGGCCCTTTCCGTTTTTCCAAGGGATCGTCAGGCCTTGATACGCTCCCTTGCCGGACATCCAGACCGCGGCGGCGCTTTCGTTTTCGTCCAGGACGCCTTTGATGCGGAGCTGTTTGTTCAGGACGGCAAAGCCGGACAGCGCGGCGAACGGCGTAGACTCCTTGCTGCTCGTCCTCACCTTCTCGATCTGCAGCACCGGCAGCAGGGGCCGAAGACCGTCGGTATAATGCTCGAGGATGAGCTGTCTGGACGAAAACTTCGTTAGCCCGTTAATCTGAAGCTCCTTCCCGGCGGCGATGCTCGTGAGACGCTCCAGGGGATGCCGGAGCATGAGGATCTCCTTGGCGCTGCCGCCCCGGACTACGATCGTCATGTCCCGCATATTGTTGGCGGGGTCCCGGCCCAGCTTGTCGAATAGTTTGCCGGCGTCGTTCTCGTTGAAGAAGGCTTCGCTGACCGCGAGCATAATGCGGTGGCTTGTCATGAGTCTTCGGGACATTTTTCTCTGGATTTTTTCGGACGCTTCGAACACGTCTCTGCCGGTCGCGGACATGACGATGGAGCTCCCGGCGTCGCCGCTGCTCCCACCGCCGCGATTCGGCGGCCCGCTCAGCTGCGAGGGAATAACGATCTGATCGCTGACCTCGATCAGTCCGCCTTCCGCCCGGTCTACCGCCGTTCCCATTACAAAGGCAAGCTGGTTCGGTTCGACGAAGTCCGTGCAGGCCGACAGCGCGATCGATGCGAGAAGACAGCAGGGCAGAAGAAGAAGGAACCGCATCAGCTTTGGCGTCCTTTCTTGTTTCTGCCGCTTTTCATCCAGAACGGATACCGGATGAACAAATCCTTCATCCGCCTGCCGTCGAACGGCGCGATGGGGCTCAAGTACGGCGTGCCGAACGACTCCAGCATGACCAGGTGGATCAGCAAGAAGATGATGCCGTAGGCGAAGCCGACGAAGCCGAGCAAGCCCGTAACGAACAGCAAAATATAGCGGAGGAGCCGGAAAGGGAGGGTGGCGCTGTACCTGGGAATCGTGTATGCGGCTACGCCCGTCAAAGAGATGACGATAATGATCGGCGTGGAGATGATGCCGGCTTCGACGGCGGCCTGCCCGATGACGAGGGCGCCGATGATGCTGACGACCGGGCCCAGCTGATTGGGGAGATGAACGCCGGCCTCCTGCAGCCCGTCGAAGACGAACATCATGAGGAACACCTCGATGACCGTCGGAAACGGAGAGTTTTCCCGCGCGGTCGCGATGCTGATCATGAGATAGCTCGGCACCATCTCCGGATGGAAGGTCGAGAGCGCCACGTAGATCGCCGGCAAGGCGAAGGAGATGAAGGTCATGACGTACCGGATGAACCGGGTGAGCATCACGAACGTGAATCTCTCGAAGTAGTCGTCGGCGGACTGCAGACCCGACCAGAAAGAGACGGGAAGAACGAGCGCGAACGGCGTTCCGCTCGTGAGGAGGGCGACCTTTCCCTGGAGCAAGCTCGCGGTAACGATGTCGGGACGCTCGGTATTTTGAATTTGCGAAAATAAAGAAAACGAGTTGTTTTCGAGCCATTCTTCGATATAGGAGGAATCGATGACGCCTTCCAATTCGATGCCCTTCAGCTTCTCCCGAACGCTGGCCAGCACCTTTTCGTCGGCCATTCCTTGCATGTAGACGAGCATGACTTCGGTGCGCGTATATTCGCCGATCGTAAAAGATTCCATCTTCAGGTCCGCGTGCGCGATTCGCCGTCGGATCAGCGACTGATTCGTGCGGATATTTTCGACGAAGCCTTCCTTCGATCCGCGCAGCGTCGATTCCTTGAGCGGCTCCTGGATGCTTCGCTTCTCGTAGCCCTGGACCTGCGCGACGAGCGCCGACGCTTCGCCGTCCGCCAGGATCGCCATATTGCCCTGCAAAATATGCTTGACGAGGCTCTCGAGCGATTCGTCCGTCAGCACGTTCGCTAGCGGCACCCATTCGCGCCTTAACGTCTCCGCCAGCGTCCGCATGCGGTCGATGCCCTCCGGCAATCCGCCGAAGAGCAGCGGCTTCAGCACGTTCGCCTCGATGCTCTCGACGCTCGCCATGCCGTCCAGGTAGACGAGCAGCAGCGGCGTCCGATCTTGAAGCGCGAAGACGCGGAATACGATATCCGAGCTCGGATGGAACCGTTGCCTGAGATAGGCTTCGTTTTCCTCCAGGCTCCTACTGATGGCGTTGGCTTTCAAGACCGTTCACCCCTCTGCGACGGATTCCATAGCAGGGATATTATGGGCGAAGCGGGATTCGTCTATGCAAAACGAAGCGGCGGCAGCCAAGGCGGCTGCCGCTTCGTTATTCCTTATTCCGATGCTTATTTCCCGCGCGTGAAGTGATACATGCCGCCCTCCGGCTGCGGAAGGTCCGGCCAGGAGCGGCCTTCGCCGTTGAACTGGGGCAGCCAGGGCGCCAGCGCATCCAGCATCTCGTCCACCATGCTCCATACCTGCTCGGTGCTGCAGACCGCGGCCGTGAGCGGGTCGTGCAGCACGGCGAGCTTGACGAGCTCGCGGTTGCCGGTCAGCGCGGCTTCGACGGCCATTTCCTGCACGCTGATGCTGGCCCGGCAGGTAGCGGCGCAAGCCATCGGGAGATCGCCGATGTACGTCGGCGCGATGCCGTTGCGGTCCACGTAGCACGGGATCTCGATCGTGGCGCCGTCCGGCAGGTTCGTGATCATGCCGCGGTTTTCGATGTTGAAGTTGCCGCGGTACGTCTTACCCGTCTCGAGCGCTTCGATGATGTACGAGCCGTGCTCCTCCGAACGCTGTCCAAGCGGGATGGACGCGATCTCGCCGCTCAGCATCTTCGGGTACATCTCCTTGTAGTCGACGAAGCGCGTCAGGCAGTGCTCCAGATAACCCGCCGTCACCCCGCCGATCCATTCCTTCTCGTTGATCCACTTGGACATGTCGGCGGATTTCTTGCGGTACCACGGCAGATATTCGCTTAAGTGGCCGTTCGACTCCGTCGAGTAGTAGCCGAATCTGCGCAGCACGTCGATGCGGCACGGCTCTCTTTGCGGCAGCGTCGGATGGTTCTCGAACGCCTCGAGCAGATGCGGCGTCAGATCCTTGCCCTTGTGGGAAATGTTGATGAACCACGTCTGGTGGTTGATGCCCGCGCAGATCTGGTCGATCTCGTCCTGCGGCAGGCCGAACGCCTCGGCGATCTGCTCGTGGCCGTGCTGCACGCCGTGGCACAGGCCGACGACCCGGACGCCGCCGGCGCGCCGAACGGCCCACGTATTCATCGCCATCGGGTTGGAATAGTTGAGCAGCAGCGCGTTCGGCGCGAGCTCCCGCATATCCTTCGCGATGTCGAGCAGCACCGGGATCGTGCGCAGCGCGAAGAATACGCCGCCTGGGCCGAGCGTATCGCCGACGCATTGCTCGACGCCGTATTTCAGCGGAATCTCGATATCGTGGCGATACGCCTCAAGCCCGCCGACGCGAGCCAGACAGATGACGTAGTCGGCGTCCCTGATCGCTTCGCGCTGGCTGGTCGTCGGCACGATTTTCACTTCCGTCAGACCGTTCGTCTCCAGCATGCGCTCGCTCAGCTTCGTCACCATCTCGAGCGTCTCCGGATCGATGTCCATCAGGCGGAATTCGGTATCGCGGAATTCGGGCACCGACATCAAGTCCATGATCAGCCTGCGCGTGAAATTGATGCTTCCCGCCCCGATCATTGCGATTTTCAACATATTATATCGACCTCCGTATGAAATAATTGCGCATTACTTCCTCTCGGGTAATATCATAGATTCCTGATATATGGGGAGTAAATAGCAGAATATTTTCACCGGATTGATAAAATATTGCGCAGTATTCAGTCGATCAAAATATGATGCTCGGGGATGTCGTCCGTACTGTCGCGGAATTGCTGGGGCGACGCGCCCATCATCTTGCGGAACACTTTGCCGAAATAGCTGCTGTTGTCAAAGCCCGTTGCCGTAGCGATAGCCGCGATGGGCTGGCTTGTCTGCCGGAGGAGCCGGGATGCCGCTTCGATCCGGATCTTGGTCAGATGATGAATCGGCGTGACGCCGGTATGCTTGAGGAACAGCCTGCAAAAATGGTACTTGGACATCCCGGCCTCGGCGGCGATCTGCTCCAGCGTCAGGAAGCGGTGGTAATGCGTCTCCATGAACTTCAAGGCGGCGGCCACCGAATCCGGGACGGGGCGCCCGGCGTCCGGCCTGCCGTCGACGGCCCGCAGGCAGGCGACGATCCATTCATACAGGCGGACGGACAGCTCGTACTTGTCGAGGCCCGTTTTCGACTGCGCGTTCTCCATCATCTCCCACAGCATGGCGATCGGCTGCGCGTTCGGCTTGAAGGACACGACAGGCCCGGCTTTCGCGACGATATCGTTCCAGTAGCCGTCGACATGCCGGCCCGACGCCGTCAAAAATATAAACTCCCAGGGCTCGCCGTCGGCATCCGGGCTGTAGTAATACTCGTGGTTATCCGGCACTGTCACGAAAAAGCCGTGGTGCTTCGGAATGCGATAATGCTTGCCCGCGATCGTCAGATTGCCTTCTCCCGAGAGGGTGTATTGGAACAACGCGAACTTGTCCCCGCGCGTCCGCCCGTTCCAGCGGTAGCTGTCGCTCACGGCGCTCTCCCAGCCGATCGTCCGGATCGCCATCAAGGCGTCCGTCGGCTCCGCATACCGGAATCCAAAGTTGGTCCTGAGCAATATAATGCGACCTCCAACTCAATTATTTGCGATTGAAGTAAGGATGAATTTGACCTACATTCAAAAATATCAACGCTAAATTTGCAAATATTGTACTACAAATCGGCGCTCGCGCGTCGAGATCATTTACGGGAAAGGTGCGATGGAAGATGCCGACGATCGATATGCCGCTTGAGCAGCTGGGCACGTATGCAGGGAGGAACCCGAAGCCCGCCGACTTCGACGCTTATTGGGAGCGGGCGCTCGCGGAGATGAGGGGGATCGAGCCCGAGGCGGAGATCGTCGAGAGCGACTTCAAGGTTCCCGGCGCGGACTGCTATCATCTATACTTCACCGGCGTCGGCGGCGCGCGCATTCATGCCAAGTACGTTCGGCCGAAGCACGTTCAGGAGCCCCATCCGGCGGTGCTGCAATTCCACGGGTACGCGCATCATTCGGGCGACTGGATCGACAAGCTGGGCTATGCGGCTGCGGGCTTTTCCGTGCTGGCGATGGACTGCCGCGGGCAGGGCGGCAGATCCGAGGATAAAGGCGTGATCAGAGGAACCACGTTCAGGGGACATATCGTCCGCGGGCTCGACGATCATCCGGACCGGCTGCTGTTCCGCGATATTTTCCTCGACGCGGCGCAGCTGGCCGGCATCGCGATGTCGCTGCCGGAAGTGGATGCCGGCAGGGTGGGCACGATCGGAGGCTCGCAGGGCGGCGGTCTCGCGCTGGCCTGCGCGGCGCTTGAGCCGCGCATCAGTCGAGCTGCGCCGAGCGTCCCGTTCCTGTGCGATTACAGACGCGTATGGGAGATGGATCTGGCAAGGGACGCCTATGAGGAGCTGCGAACCTATTTCCGCCTCTTCGATCCCCAGCACAGGCGCGAAGAAGAGATTTTCGAGAAGCTGGGTTATATCGACGTGCAGCATCTGGCTGACCGGATCCGGGGAGAGGTCATGATGGGCGTAGGTCTGCTGGACACGGTATGTCCGCCGTCCACGCAGTTCGCGGCCTACAACAAGATCGTCGCGGAGAAGCGGCTGGAGATTTATCACGACTACGTGCACGAACGGCTGGCCGACTTCGAGGACAAGGCGCTGCAATTCATGCTGGGCATGTAGCGCGGGAGGGGGCGGGGCGCGCTACTGTACGAAGAGGAGCGACGCCGCCCCTCTTTTTTGTTATTCTGTTGTTGAAGCGGCAGGCCGGCGATGTCCCCGGCGCTGCCAGATCGCGGCGGAGGGTTGTCATGGGAACATTTTTGAAAGCGCTAACAATTTATCCCAAACTCGTGTTGTCCTTTTTGCTCATGATCATCCCCATCTACCTGTCCAGCCTGCTCATGAACCAGTCGGGACATGATGTCGTCAAGAAGCAGATTTCGGCTTCGATGGCGTCGCGCGTCCATTTTTACTTGTCTTCCCTGGAGACGGAGTTGGCCCGGCTCCGCCGTCTCCAGATGGAGTACGTGAGCGACGACGATCTGCTCAGCCTGGGCACGGCGGTCTCCCGGATGAACGACTTCGAGCGCTCGCGTACCATTCTGTCGGTGAAAAGCAAGTTGTATCTTCTCAAGAGTTCCAGCCCGTTCGTGGAAAACGTGAAGCTGTACGTGCCCGCCTTAGGGCGCAGCATTATGGCCAACAATTACGACGACACGATTCCGGAGGCGGAGCTAAGCGCCATGCTCGAGCCGCGGAACATGAGCTCGCCCGTCTTCGGCTTCCAGGATCGATTGCTGCTGAGCGGCGTGTATCCGGACGCGATCTACGTGAACCGCCAGCCGGTGCTGGCCATCGAGATCGAGCTGTCCAAGGCGGAGATCGTCCGCACGCTCTCGTCGATGGCGAACGGGGAGCAGGGAGGCGCGGTTTGGATGAGCGCCGACGGCACGTGGGACGTGGCGTCGGGACTTCAGACGACGGTGCTGTCCGAGCTGACGGGGGCAATCGGGACCGAGCGGGCGGACGGCCGCGCCTCCGCGCCCGGCCAGTTCACGATGAAGACGGAGGCCGGGTCCTTTTTCGTAGCCCATGAATATTCCTCGGTCATCGATTCGACGCTTGCGGTGCTGGTGCCGGCGGAGAAGGTGATGCAGCCCCTCAACCGCCATCGCGACTGGATCTGGCTGCTCTCGCTCATCGCGTTGGTGCTGGTCGTCGCTTTTTCTTACTGGATTCACCAGCTCATCCATAAGCCGATCAAGCGGCTGGTCGTCTCCTTCCGCAAGGTGGAGAAGGGCGACCTCGGCGTGCGCGTCTATCATCGCAACCAGGACGAGTTCCATTACCTGTACAACCAGTTCAACCACATGCTCGGCCGGATCGAGACGCTCATCGGCGAAGTGTACGAGCAGCAGATCCGGTCGCAGCGCTCCGAGCTCAAGCAGCTGCAGTCGCAGATCAATCCCCACTTTTTCTACAACAGCTTCTTCATCCTACAGGGTCTGGTGCAGATGCGGGAGCACGAGCTGGCGGACAAGATGTTCCGTCATCTGGGCAGCTACTTCCAGTTCATCACGCGAAACGGGGCGGAGACGGTCACGCTCAAGCAAGAGATGAATCACGCGGGCTCGTACGTCGAGATTCAGAAGTTCCGGTTCTCGGGAACGATCGGGGTGGAACAGGAGGAGCTGCCCGCGGCCTGGGCGCAGACGCTAGTGCCGCGCCTCATCGTGCAGCCGCTCATCGAGAACGCCTACTTGCACGGGCTCGAGAACAAGACCGGCGACGGCCGGCTGCGGATCGGCTTCCGGGAGGCGCCGGACGGGCGGCTGTTCATCGGGATCGAGGACAACGGAGAAGAGCTGGACGATCTTCGGCTGGAGCGGCTGCGCAAGTCCGTATCCGCGGCGGACCGGGCGATGGAGACGACGGGCCTGCTGAACATCCACCGCAGGCTGCAGCTCAAGTTCGGGCCGGACTGCGGGCTGTCGCTGTCGCGGAGCGCGCTCGGCGGGCTGAAGGCGGAGCTGTCGATACGCAAAGACAAGGGGGATTCGGCATGATTCGATTGCTGATCGTGGACAATGAGCGCTGGATCGTCGACAGTCTGCTGGACCTGTTCGGGCGTCCGGGCAAGCTTGAGTTGGAGACGTTCGGCGCCTACTCCGCCATGGAGGCGCTGGAGGTGCTGGGACGGATGAAGATCGACATCGTCCTGTCCGACATCCGGATGCCGGGCATGGACGGGCTCGCGCTGCAGCGGGAGATCGTCAGGCAGTGGCCTTGGTGCAAGATCGTCTTCCTGAGCGGCTACGACGACTTCGACTATATTCAGCAGGCGCTGCGGGGCGGCGGGGTCGACTACCTGCTCAAGACGGAGGGGCACGAGGCGGTCGTCACAGCCGTTGAGCGGGCGGCGGCGCAGCTGTACGAGGCGGTGGAGTCGCGCCAGCTGATCCTGAACGCGGAACGCCAGATGCAGCTGGCGAGGCCGCTGCTCGTGAACGAGTATCTGCTGGCGCTGGCGGGCGGCGATCCGGAGGCGCTTCGCAAGCGTCAAACGCGGCTGCCGGAACTGCAACTGCCGCTGGCCGGCGACGCTGACACCCTGCTCGTGCTGGGACGGGTCGACGATTGGCGCGACGGCTTCAGCGGCGGCGACAAGGATTTGATGCTGTACGCGATCTCGAACATCGCCGAGGAATACTTCGCCAAGTCAGTGTCCTGCGCGACCGTAAGCTTCGAGCAGAACAAGCTGCTGTGGTTCGTGCAGTCGAAGCCGGAGCCGGAGACGGAGCAGGACGTCGCGTCCGGCGGTCGGCCGCAAGCGAGTGAGGACGCGCGCAAGCGTCTCGTCCGGTTCGCCCAGGGGACGATCGAGACGATCCAGGGCGCGTGCAAGCAGCTGCTCCAGCTGAGCGTCTCCTTCGCGGCTGCGGACGAGCCGAGGGAGTGGGAACGGGTTCCCGGGCAGTTCCATGCGCTGAAGCGTCTGCTCGGCCGCGGCCTGGGCCTGGGGCAGGAACTGATCCTGCTGGACCGGCCGGCCCGGGACGGCGCCGACGAGCGGCCCGACGTCCAGACGCAAGAGACGCGCAGCCAGCTCGACAAGATCAGTACGCTGGCGGCTTATTTGGAGAACGGCGAGAGCACGCGGTTTTTTGCGGAGTACGCGCGGCTGATGGCGCTCGGAGCGATGGAGGAGCAGCGTGCCGAACTGCTGAGGCTGGAAATCTACTACTCGCTCGTCCCGATCTTTCTGGCGGAGATCAATCGATGGGGAATCCAGGAGGAGCTGAGCGGGACGATCGATCTCGGCAGGATGACCCGATACGACATTCATCCGTCCTGGCATGCGGCGGAGGAATACTTCGCGGCGCTGGCCGAGCGCCTGTTCGCGCTCAAGCGCGCCGAGCGGTCGGACCGCGAGGACGACCTGATCCGCCACGTTCGGCGCTACGTGGAGCACAATCTGGCGGGCGATCTGTCGCTGACCCGCATCGGCGAAGTCGTCGGCTACAATCCGTATTATCTAACCCGCCTGTACAAGCAGCTGACCGGCGAGGGGCTGACGGATTACATCGCCGCGACGCGTCTGGCGCGGGCGCAGAAGCTGCTCGCGGGCAATCAGCTGACTGCCCAGGATATCTCGAGGGCCGTCGGCTTTATGACCGAGCAGTCCTTTTACCGCTTCTTCAAGAAAGAGACGGGCCTGACGCCCCAGGAGTACAAGGAGCGGTCGGCGATATCCAAAACGGATCGTTAAATATGAAAAACGGCGAGTAGAGGACGTCTGTGACCCCCCTCTATAATGGGCTCAGTAAGAGAACGAAGCCTGCTCTTGCAGGAGTCCTGGGGAGGGGAAAAGTTTGAAAAACAATCAACGAATGGCGCTCTTGAGCGGCATACTGGCTAGCGCGATCGCAGCGACGGGCTGCAGCGACGGCGGCAATAACGCGGCTAGCGCGGAGCCGTCGGGCAAGGCGACGGGCTCGGCGGCAACATCGGGGCAGTCTTCGGCAACGACCGGAAATGGCGACCCGTTCGGCAAGTACGATCCGCCGATCGAGCTCCATATCGCGCGGGCCGTCGATCAGGCCTGGACCTATCCGCAGGGCGACAGCATCGACGACAACGTCTGGTACCGCGAGTACGAGAAGCTGCTTGGCGTCAAGATCGTGCACGACTGGACGGCGCTGACGGGCGAGTACAACCGCAAGCTGAACGTCTCGATCGCATCGGGAAGCCTGCCTGAGGTATTCTCCGTATCGGCGAGCCAGCTTAAGCAATTGGCGGACGCCGGACAATTGGAAGATCTCACGGACGTCTACGAGAAATACGCTTCCGACCATACGAAGAAGCTTCAGGCGGGAGACGGGGGCGCGGCGCTCGCTTCCGCCACGTTTAACGGCAAACTACTGGCCATTCCGGTCGTTAACGCGCCTTTCTTCGAATCGAATCTTTTGTGGGTGCGCACGGACTGGCTGGAAAAGCTGAATCTGTCCGAGCCGAAGGCGCTGGACGACGTGTTCAAGATCTCGGAAGCGTTTACGAAGCAGGATCCGGACGGCAACGGCAAGGACGACACGTACGGCCTGGCGGTCAACAACTATCTGTACGGCCCGATCACCTCGATCACCGGGCTCTCCAACGCCTATCACGCTTACCCGCAGACATGGTTGAAGGACGTTTCCGGCAAGGTCGTCTACGGCTCGACGCAGCCGGAGATGAAGCAGACGCTGGCCAAGCTGCAGGAGATGTACAAGGCGGGCCAGCTCGATCGCGAATTTGGCGTCAAGGACAGCAACAAAGTGGCTGAAGATATAGCGGCGGGCAAGTTCGGGATGGCTTTCGGCGCCTTCTGGAATCCGGCGGTACTCGTCGATGCCGTCCGGAAGAATCCGGGCATGGAATGGAAGTCGTATGCCGTGTCCGCCGTGGACGGTGCCTTGGTCAAAGCCAACGTCGGCTTCTCGGCAAGCGGATATACCGTCGTGCGTAAAGGCGCAAAGCATCCTGAAGCCGTCGTTAAAATGCTTAATCTGTTCGAAGAGCTCGTACACGGCTCAAGAAGGGATGAAGGCCAGTTCATCACGGTCGTAGAGAACGGAAACAGCATTAACACAAGCCGATTAGCCGTCGTGCAGTCGGGCGTCTCCAACGAGGGAGCGATAGATTCAATCGACTTGCTTAGACAGGCCGTAAACAACGAGGACGTCAGCATTTTGAAAGACGCCGTGACCGCCACGGATTTCTATCAACCGACGGTCGATTACAGGAAAGACAAAAAAATAGAGAATTGGACGATGGCCCACCAGTTCCAGGGACTGGAGGTTCTCCTGGATAACTATACGGGCGATCGGCTGCTTATGACCGCATTCGGCGGACAGACGCCGACAATGACGGAAAAATGGGCGACATTGGACAAGTTGGAAAAGGAGATATTCACGAAAATCGTGATGGGCGCCGCGTCCGTCGATGAGTTCGACACGTTCGTTGCCGATTGGAACAAACTTGGCGGGGCGGACATTCTTAAGGAGATTAACGAATGGCTCGATTCCCAGAAGGGTTGAAATTATCGCAGACTTGCCGAATATCCAAAACGGATAACGAAAAGTGAAAATCGGCGAGTAGAGGGCGATTCCGCGCCGGCTCTATAATGAACTCATGCAAGGCACGACGCATTTATTCATGGGCTCGAAGGGGGAAACGAGTTTGAAAAGAAATCAACGAATCGTGCTCGTCTGCGGCATCCTGGCTTGCGCGCTTGCGGCATCCGGCTGCAGCGACTCGGGCAAAAACGCGGCAAGCACCGAGCCGTCGGGCAAGGCGAATGGCTCGTCTGCCGCATCCGGCACCGCATCGGCATCCGCATCGGCGGCTGCGGAGAAGGGGGACCCGTTCGGCAAGTTCGACCCGCCGATCGAGCTTCATGTCGCACGGGCGGTCGACCAGACCTGGGCCTATCCGAAGGGCGACAGCATCGACAACAATGTCTGGTACCGCGAATACGAGAATCTGCTCGGCATCAAGATCGTGCACGACTGGACGGCGCTGACGAGCGAGTACAACCGCAAGCTGAACGTCTCGATCGCCTCCGGCAGCCTGCCCGAGCTGTTCGCCGTATCGGCCAGCCAGCTCAAGCAGCTCGCCGATGCCGGGCAGCTCGAGGACCTGACTGAAGTTTACGAAAAGTACGCCTCCGACCATACGAAGGAGCTGCAGCACGGCGACGGCGGCGCGGCGCTGGCGTCGGCCACGTTTAACGGCAAGCTGCTCGCCATCCCGGTCGTCAACGCGCCGATCTACGAGCCGAACCTGCTGTGGATCCGCACGGACTGGCTCAAAAAGCTGAATCTGTCCGAGCCGAAGACGCTGGACGACGTGCTCAAGATTGCGGAAGCGTTTACGAAGCAGGATCCGGACGGCAACGGCAAGCCCGACACGTACGGCCTGGCGGTCAACAACTATTTGTACGGCCCGATCACTTCGATTACGGGGCTGTCCAACGCCTTCCACGCTTATCCGCAAACGTGGGTGAAGGACGCTTCGGGCAAGGTCGTCTACGGCTCGACGCAGCCGGAGATGAAGCAGACGCTGGCCAAGCTGCAGGAAATGTACAAGGCCGGCGAGCTCGACCGCGAATTCGGCGTCAAGGACGGCACCAAGGTCGCCGAGGATATCGCCGCCAACAAGTTCGGCATGGCGTTCGGCGCGAATTGGAACCCGTACGTATTCCTCGACGCCGTCAAGAAAAATCCGGGCATGGACTGGATGCCGTTCCCCGTGCCGTCCGTCGACGGCACCCCGACCAAAGCGAACGTAGGCTTCTCCGCCAGCGGCTACGTCGTCGTGCGCAAGGGCGCCAAGCATCCGGAGGCGGCCATTAAAATGCTGAACCTGCACGAGGAGGTCGTGCACGGCTCGCGCCGCAATGAAGGACAGTTCATTACCGTCGAAGAGAACGGAGAACGAATCAATACGTCGCCGATGTCGCTCGTGCAGTCCGGCGTCTCCGACCAGGGCGTGCTGGATTCGCTGACCCTGCTGCGCAAAGCGATCGAGAACGAGGACGAGAGCCTGCTTAAGGACGCGCTGACGGAGACCGACAAATACGGTCCGACGGTAGATTACCTCAAGACGGGCAATATCGAAAACTGGGCGGTCGCCCACCAGTACTTCGGTTTCGTGACTACGATGGACAATTACACCGGCGACCGGCTGCTGATGACCGCGTTCGGCGGCCAGACGCCGACGATGACCGACAAGTGGGCGACGCTCGACAAGCTGGAGAAGGAGACGTTCACGAAGATCATTATGGGCGCCGCTTCGGTAGACGAATTCGATACCTTCGTGACGGACTGGAACAAGCTCGGCGGCGAGGCGATCCTGAAGGAGATCAACGATTGGCTGAGCGCGCAGAAGTAGAAACGAACGCACGGACGCTCGAAGCATAGATAGGCGAAGGGGAGACGGTCCTGACCATTCTCCCCTTCTTCCGTCATGCCTTGAATCGGCGTCCGAAAGCGGAGATTAGGGAAAAAGGCGGTGAAGTACGAAATGAAAGCGGCAAAATGGATGAGGGAATTGCCTTTGCACCTGCTGCTCCTGCCCGGCCTCATTCTGGTGCTCGTATACAGTTACGTTCCGATGCTCGGCGTCGTGATCGCGTTCCAGAAGTTCACGATCTTCAGCGGCTGGTTCGGATCGCCGTGGATCGGACTGGACAACTTCAAGTTCGTGCTGGATATGCCGAACACCGGACAGGTCATCTGGAACACGCTGTTTATCGCCTGCATGAAAATTATCGCGGGGCTCTTCGTCCCCATCGTCATCGCGCTGCTGCTGAACGAGGTGACCCGCTCGTTCATCAAGCGCGGCGTGCAGACGCTGATCTATCTGCCCCATTTTCTATCCTGGGTCATCCTGGGCGGCATTCTCATCGATCTGCTGTCGCCGTCCGAGGGCATCGTGAACGCCATGCTGGGCAAGCTCGGCATCGAACCGATCTTTTTCCTGGCGGACAATCGCTGGTTCCCGGCGGTGCTGATCCTTTCCGACGTCTGGAAGGAGTTCGGCTTCAGCACGATCGTCTATCTGGCCGCGATCACGAGCGTGAATCCGACGCTGTACGAGGCGGCGGTCATGGACGGAGCCGGGCGCTGGAAACAGACGCGCCATATCACGCTGCCCGGCATGATGCCGATCATCGTGCTCATGGTGACGCTGAGCCTCGGCAACGTGCTGAATGCCGGCTTCGACCAGGTGTTCAACCTGGCCAATCCGCTCGTGTACGAGAGCGGGGACATCCTCGACACGATGATCTACCGGATCGCGTTCAACGACGCGCAGTACGGCGTGGCGACGGCCGTCGGCCTGTTCAAGTCCGTCGTGTCCTTCCTGCTCATATCGGTCTCCTATTGGCTGGCCTACCGGCTGGCGAACTATCGCATTTTCTAGAGAGAGGAGAGATCCCGCTTGCATCACATCTCCCCGGCCAGACGCGCGTTTCTCGTCCTGAATGCCGCATTTTTAAGCTTGCTGGCCATCCTTTGCTTCCTGCCGCTCATCCATGTCCTCGCGGTGTCGTTCAGCGAGAGCGCGGCGGTCGCCGCCGGGCAGGTCACGTTCTGGCCGGTCGATTTTACGCTCAAGTCGTACGACTTTATCATCAGCAGGCCCGAATTCATGCGCTCCTTCGTCATTACGCTCGAGCGCGTGCTGCTGGGCACCGCCATCAACATGCTGCTGACGATCATGATCGCGTATCCGCTGTCCAAGGATGTACGGACGTTTCGGATGCGCACGTTTTACGTCTGGATCTTCGTCTTCACGATTCTTTTCGCAGGCGGACTTGTCCCCTGGTACATGACGATCAAGTATACGGGCCTGCTCGATTCGGTGTGGGCGCTAGTCATTCCCGGCGCGGTCCCCGTGTTCAACGTCATCCTGCTGCTGAACTTCTTCCGGGGGCTGCCCAAGGAGCTGGAGGAGTCGTGCTTCATCGACGGCGCCGGCCATTTGCGCACGCTCTGGACGATCTACGTCCCGCTGTCGCTGCCGGGCCTGGCCACCGTTGGCCTGTTCACGATCGTCGGGCACTGGAACGCCTGGTTCGACGGCCTGATCCTGATGAACAAGCCGGAGCACTATCCGCTGTCCTCCTATTTGCAGACGATCATCATCAATTTCGACTTTTCGCACGTGAAGCAGGAAGACCTATACAAGCTGTCGGCGATCTCGACCCGTACCTCCAAGGCGGCGCAGATCATCGTCGGCGCGCTGCCGATCCTGCTGGCTTATCCGTTTTTGCAAAAATACTTTGTCAAAGGCATCGTGCTGGGGAGCGTGAAGGAGTAAATGAGCGACTTTTTTTACCGGCCGGCGGACGGCGTGCTGGCGGACGTTATCCCGTTCTACGAGGACGGCGAGTTCAAGCTGCTGTATCTGAAGGATTGGCGCGACAAGGAAAACTTCGGCGAAGGGACGCCCTGGTTCCTGCTCGGAACGAAGGACTTCGTGAACTATACCGAATACGGCGAGGTACTGCCGAGAGGCGGCGAGTCGGAGCAGGACCTGTACATCTACACCGGCTGCATCCTGAAGGTCGGCGATCTGTATCATATTTTTTACACGGGCAACAACTTCCACTATCCCGCCCAAGGCAAGCTCCAGCAGGCGGTCATGCATGCGACCAGCACCGATCTGCTTCACTGGACCAAGCTTCCGGAGGATGCCTTCTACGCGCCCGCCGACCGTTACGAGCAGCATGACTGGCGCGATCCGTTCGTCTTCTGGAACGAGGAGGCCGGGGAGTACTGGATGCTGCTGGCCGCGCGGCTCAAGGAGGGACCGAGCCGGAGGCGGGGCTGCGTCGCGCTGTGCGCCTCGAAGGATCTGAGCAGCTGGGAGGTGCGCGAGCCGTTCTGGGCGCCGTCGCTGTATACGACTCACGAATGCCCGGATCTCTTTAAAATGGGGGACTGGTGGTATCTCGTGTATTCCACTTTCTCGGACCGCACCGTCACCCACTACCGGATGAGTAAGTTGCTGGCGGGACCCTGGCTGGCGCCGGAGAACGATACGTTCGACAATCGCGCCTTCTACGCGGCCAAGACGTGGACCGACGGCGAGCGGCGCTATGCGTTCGGCTGGAACCCGACGCGTGAGGGCGAGCACGACGAAGGGACCTGGCAGTGGGGCGGCAATCTGGTCGTTCACGAACTTGCGCAGCAGGCCGACGGCTCGCTGACGGTGCGGATGCCGGATACGGTGCGGGCGGCGATGGCGAGGCGGGCGGATGCTGAGCTGCGCGAGGCCGTGGGCAGGTGGGAGATCGGCGGGAGAAGCGGAGGCGCCGAGGCTGCAGGTGCATGCAAGGCTGCCGTCGAAGCGCGGGATTCGTTCGCGGCTGCCGCTACGTCATCGCTGCCGTCCAGATGCAGGCTGTCGGTGACCGTGAACTTCGGGGCGGACACGCGCGGCTGCGGCGTATTGCTGCGGACGGACGATGCGCTCGACCGGGGCTACATGATCCGGCTCGAGCCCGGGCGGCAGCGCCTCGTGTTCGACCGCTGGCCGCGAAAAGGAGACGTTCCCTTCGAGGTCGGCCTCGAGCGTCCGGTCGCGTTGACGCCGGGCGTCGCCTGCCGGCTCGACATCGTGATCGACGGCACGGTTTGCGAGGTATACGTGGACGACACGGTCGCAATGAGCGCGCGGCTGTACGACCATCGAGAGGGGGGATGGGGGCTGTTCGTGAGCGAAGGCAGCGCAAGCTTCGATACCGTATTGCTTGAACCGTAAGGCTCGAAAAGCAAATATCGGAAGGGGATGCGACGATGAACGCGAGTTGGCGCGGGAAGTGGAGAAAGACGATGATGACGGGGCTTGCCGCCGTCATGGTTTGGGGAGTTGCGCTCGCGGGAGGCGGCCCGGCTGCGGCAGACGGACCGGCCGTATCCTTGAACGCCTCGACGGGCGCTTTGAATTTCACCTACGGCACGGTGACGCTGGCCAAGGGGAGCGGCACTGCGCTGGCGGGCATCAGGCACCGAACGCTGGGCGGCGGCAGCGGATTGTGGAACGACACGGCGGTATCCGCCTCGACCGTCAAGAAGGGACATACGACCTACGGACAAACGTGGGGCAGCGGCCAGAGCCTGGCCGAGCTCGAGACGACCGTGGCGACTAAGTACGACGGCACGCTCACGGTCAGCCAGAACGCCGATACGCAGACGGGAGGCATCTCGGGCGTCCAGTGGGGACTGGTCGTGCCCGATACGTACGACCTGATCCTACCGGTGCTGGGCGGCATCCGGCTGACGGCCGAATCGCCGGACGCGGCTTACGGCTTTCAGCAGTTCGATTATCCGAACATCTGGGAAGCGCAGATGTTCATCATCCAAGGGAGCGGCGGCGGCATGCTCGTCCATGGCGACGACGACGCCCGGTTCTTCAAGTCGCTGCACGTGAAGCACGAGAACGGCAATTTCTACGTCGGCGTGGAGACTTACGCGCCTGCGCCGTTCGCCCAAGTGACTAAAGCCGTGTCCACCGGCTGGCGGCTCAAGGCCTATACGGGCGACTGGGTGAACGGAGCGACGCTGTACCGGACGTGGGCGGACAAAAAGTTCGACCTGTCCAAGCTGTCGAAGCTGCAGCCGGCGTGGGCCAAGGACGTTCAGTTCACCGTGCTGACGGATCTCGAGGACGCGCAGACGCTGAATGCGCTGGCGCAGGAGGTGGAGCCGTCGCAGACGCTGCTCGTCGTGCCGGGCTGGCGGGAAGATCCGTACGACGTCGACTTCCCGGACTATACGCCGAAGGCCGATATCGCGGCCAAGATTCAGGCGGCGCAGGCGCTCGGCTTCAAGGTCATGCTGTACGTCAACATCTTCGGCGTCGACCCCAACAATCCGGCCTTTACGGCCATGCAGCCCTACCAGGTCAAGGATCCCTTTTCGCTGCAGCCCGTTTTCTCCGAATATACCGCGGGCTCGAGTCACATCAAGTTCGCGCAGATCAATCCGGCTTCGCAGGCTTGGCGGACGTTGTTCGTCGGCAAAATGGTGCAGCTCGTCCAGTCGCTCCATCCGGACGGCATTCATCTCGACCAGTCGCTCCTCATGTACAACGATGCCAATGGCGCCATCGACGGCCGCAATATGCTGCAGGGCAACATCGCGCTGCACCGCGAGCTGAGAGAGCAGCTTCCTGCTAACGTCGCGCTCGGCGGCGAGAGCCTGAACGAGATTACGGCCCGGTACGAGTCGTTCGCGCAGCGGCATGCGTACGGCATTTTCGCGCAGACCGGCACTTGGGACGACAGCAAGATCGACCAGGTCGTGCCGGCGAGCTCGGCCATCTTCGCGCCTTATACGACCATCTACGGACACCCCGATCACGCGAATCCGTTGACCGAGGACTATTTTATCGCTTGGCATAAGGTCGTCCAGAACCGGCTCGGCGCCATTCCGATGCTGACCCGGCCGAACTACGCGCAAGTCGCGAACCCGTCGCCGCTCATGGACCAGCTGTTCGCGGAGGCGCGCTGGTACCAGGACAACAAGCCGCAGATCGACTTCAGCCAATGGAACGAAAATTCGCTGTTCGCCTTCAAGACGGCGAGCGGGAAGTCGGCCAAGTACGAGCGGGACGCACACGGCGAGACGCTGACCGCTTATGGGGCCGGGGGCTCGGGTAGCAATGTCGAAGTGCTGCGCTACCTGTACGGCTCGGACAGCGTGACGCTGCCCGGACGGATACCGGGCTGGTATCTGTATGACAGTACCAAGCTGTTCGGCCTGAACCCCGACAAGACGTATCTCTATGATGACGATCCGCGCGACCAGGCCGCCTTCCATATCGACGGGATGCCCGCAAACGTCGCGATGAAGTCGGTGGCGGTCCATACGAATCATACCGTGCTCTCCCTGCAGGATTTGCAGCAGCCGGGGGCCGTCGACTTCATGAACTATGCCGGGCCGATTCGTGCCGGCGAGAAGCTTGCCGACGGTACCGTGCATCAGACGGCCACTGCGTTCTCCTCGACGAACGGATTCTCGTATTCGTTCGCGCAGGGCGGGACCGTGCAGCACTGGGGCGATCGCATCCTCGCTCATCCGCCTTATTCGGGCGTGTGGCAGGGCGGCCATACGTGGCTCGAGTTCGACGTGACGCTGCCGGCGGACCGCACGCCGACCTTCGAGACCGGCGTCCAGCTCGGCTCGGAGGTGAACGTGGCGAGCAGCGACGGCGTGACGTTTAAAGTGTATGCCTGGGAAAAGGCGGCGCCCGCCGCCACGCGGCCGGTGCTGAGCAAGGAGCAGTTCAGCCATAGCGCGACGCCGACGCCGGTAGCGCTGGATCTGTCGTCGTTCAAAGGCAAGGAAGTCACGATCCGCATGGAGACGCATCCCGGCACGACGGTCGACAACGACTCCGCCGTCTGGGTGGCGCCGCATGTTGCGCTGGCGCAGACGGGCGCTGCTCGCAGCGTGGACCTGACGCTCGTCAGCCCGCGGCAGCTCGCGTCGGTGGCTTCGGCGTCCGGACTGGCGACGTACACGTCGCTTGGCGCGAACCGCTACAAGATCACGGCGCCAGCGACGGATCAAGTGTATCTGATTTATAGCGCGGGCGGAACCGTGCAGCTCCCGCTGTCGTTGTCCGCGCAGCCGTTCGATTCGAGCCTGCAGTTCGAGGACGGGACGACGGCGCCGCCGCAGGATCCGTTCGGCGGCAAAGTCGGGACCGGCGCCGTGCTAGGCGTGACGAAGCAGGGGCTCGACGCGCATCCGCCGCAGCGCGGGCAGACGCATATCGACTACGTCGTGACGCTGCCGGCCGGCGGTGCGAAGCTGACTGGGTTCGCGGGCATCAAGGACGGCGCGGAGGATTCGCAGGGTGTCGGCTTCCGCGTGGCCGTGAACGGCAGCGAGCGCTGGTCCGATGACCTGCAGCCGGGCGGCGCTTGGACGCCGTTCAGCGTCTCTCTTTCCGCGTACGCCGGGAAAACCGTCGTCATCACCTTGATCACCGACTCGCTAGGCGATTATGGCTACGACTGGGCTTTCTGGGGAGAGCCGAAGCTCGAGGCTTTGCCTTAAAAGCGGCCGCTGCGTCAGTCAGTAACCGGCATTATGCCAAGGAGCCGCACGTTCACCCGTGCGGCTCCTTGGCGCGCGATCATCGGCGTTTGAGCGTGGAGAGGGCAGCTAATAGCAGCGACGAGCAGGAAGAGGAGGCGGCGATTCGTCGGACCGGTCATAGTATCGCGCAAGCACGCTAGCGGGCGGGGGGCAGAGCCAAACTATCATGCATGCACGCTAGCTAGCGGAGTACGGAGCCAAGCTATCGTGCAAGAATGTTAGCGAGCGGCGCAGGAAGGTTTGCTACCGCGCATAAGTGCAGGATAGGTAGCCGCAAAGATGGCATCTTCGTCGTCTATCGTGCAAAAGTGCAGGATACATCGCCGCCAAGCGCCGTTTTCGCTGAAACCGGCGCTGCATGATGCACATCTGCACGATAGCTCGCCGAGGGGGGCGCTCATCTGCTGGATGATGCACTTTTACACGATACGCGGGACTCGCGAACAGGCCAAGCGCACGCCAACAAGACGTGCGCTCACGCACGGCCCTTTCACGCAACCACAAATGTGTGTTATTGAGCAGTGCGGTCATCCGGCGGTTGGAAGGAGTTGAGCATGTTGGCGAGCGCTGCACGAAGCCTGCTACCGCGCAAAAGTGCAGGATAGGCAGCCGCAAAGATGGCATATTCGTCGTCTATCTTGCAAATCTGCAGGATACATCGCTACGCAAGCGCGGTTTTTGCTGAAACCGGCGCTGCATGATGCATTTTTGCACGATAGCTCGCCGACGGGGGCGCTCATCTGCTGCATCATGCACATTTACACGATACGCGCGACTCGCGAGCGGAACGGCCCCTCATGGCGAGGCGAGCGGCGGCTCAGACTGTGTGGTGCAGGCGGCCATAAAGGCGCCATAACGGCGGCCAGAACGGCAACCGATACGTCGCTCCCGCTGCCGGCTCAGCCGCCATACAGATTCGTAGGCAGCCCCCGTACCCCGACCGCCGCGCAGAAGAGCCCGCCCGCGTGCGGCTGCGATGCCAGCTCGGCCTCGCCGAGACCGACGCGGGCTGTCGTAATATACAGCCTGTCCAACTGTTCGCCGCCGAACGCGCAGGAGGTCACCTGCGCGGCGGGCACCGGCACGGACAGCAGCTTTTCCCCGGTCGCCGGATTCCAGCGGGACACCTGCCAGCCGCCCCAATGGGCGATCCACAGCATGCCCTCGGCGTCGATGGTCATTCCGTCGGGCGAGCCCTGGTCCTCGGGAATCTCGGCCGCGACCCGGCGATTGGCGACGGCGCAGGACGCCGTGTCATAGTCGAAGGCGACTACCTGCTGCGTCGGCGTGTCGATGTAGTACATCGTGGCGCCGTCGGCTGACCAGGCCAAGCCGTTCGAGATGCTCACGCCGGATACGAGCGGCTGCACGGCATGGCCGGCGTCCAGGCTGTACAGCGTGCCGCGGCCGTGCTGGTCGTTCATCGACATCGTACCCGCCAGGTAACGCCCTGCGGGATCGCATTTGCCGTCGTTGAACCGGTTGCCGGGTATGGACGCTTCGACCTCCGCGAGCCGCGTCAGCTCGGCGCTCGCCGGATCGTAGCCGTAGAAGCCGTCCTGCAGCGTCAGCGCGAATCCGCCCGAGCGCCGGGGCACGATCGAACTCACATAGGGGGTCAGCTCGATCGGGCCGTCGCTAGCCGGCTCCCCTTGAAGATGGACATGCACGCAGTGCGACAAAATATCGACCCAGTACAGACGGTTGCCGCGCGCGTCCCATACGGGCCCTTCGCCCAGCTGCGCCTGCGCGTCGCAGGCGAGCTCCACCGTTATTTTCGAATCCGCGGACATCGTATCCAGCCTCCATTCGCGATTTAACTTAACATGCGCGCCGCGCCTCGCTCAAGCCGCGACACTTGTATACATGCTTACCGCCACGTCAGCTTGAGCGTATGCAAGTAGTCGAACAACGCCTCCCGGAACGGCTCCGGACCCGCAGCGACGGCCGCGATCAGCTTCGCGACCTGTACGCGGGTCCGGCCTGAATAAGGCGCTTGCCACCTTGCGACGTTGCGATGCCAGAACAGGCGGGATGCGTACGTTTGAAAAGCTTTGGTCATCTCGCTATTATTGCAGCGAAGGATCAGTCCGTTCAACAACTCGTATTCAAATGCGACCAAGGCGCCAATGTCTTCGGGATCGCCGTCGTTCAAGGTGCGGTACGCTTCGGACATCCCCCGCGACCATGCCCGCAGCACCTCCGGACCGGCAGGAAAAGCGGCGCCGACGGCGAAAAGCGCCATGGAGCCGATCAGCTCGAGCAGATCCCCCACGCGCTGCGAAGAGGAGTCGAGGATCAGCACGCCGTGCTTGGAGGCGATCCGTACGTAGCCCTCGAGCTCGAGCTGCTGCAGCGCGGCGCGGATCGGCGTGCGGCTCATGTCGAGCTGGCGGCCGAGCTGAACCTCCGACGTGACCGAGCCCTTCGGGCATTCTCCGGTCTCGATCATGTCCAGGATGCGCGCGTAAGCTTGTTGGCGCAGGGTCGGTTTGCCCATACTTGAAGTCCTTCTCTCTCGCGAGATTCGATGAATCGAGTATGATAATCATAGAACAAGCGCAAGCGGAAAGGAAGATCGCAGAAGATGACCGAGATCGGTACGACTTTAAGGGACGCGGCTTTTCGGCAAATTAAAGAGCGGATCGTCCAGGGAGAATGGGGCGGAGGGACGTTCTTGTCGGAGCGGCGGCTCAGCGAGACGCTGCAGATGAGCAAGACGCCGATTCGGTCGGCGCTGGACCGGCTGGAGATGATGGGGCTGGTGAAGCTGATGCCGAACCAGGGCTTCGTCGTGCAGGAGATCTCGCTGAAGAAGATCATGGACATCTACGAGCTGCGGCTGTCGCTCGAGACGTTCGCGGTCGGCAGGCTGACGGGCAACATGGACCGGGCCTTTTTCGAGCGGCTGGACGCCAATCTGGACAGGCAGGCGGAGGCGGCGGAGCGCGAGGACATCGTCGGCTATGTCGAGCTGGACAGGCAGTTCCACGAAGCGATCATCGCCGGGCTGGCCAACGAAGAATACGCGGACGCCATGTCGCGTATCCAGGATAAGTTTTTGATGGCCGTACGCACGACGTTTTATAAAAACAAAAGCCGACTGTGGGGGAGTATGGAGGAGCACCGGAAAATCCGGGACGCGCTGGCCGGCGACGATCCGTCGCTCAGCGAACGGCTGATTCGCGACCACATCGAATTCGTGAAGCAAATCATGCTCTAATTGCTCCGGTTCGTTGATGTATACAAGTGAGACATCTTGAGCGTCTAATTTAGCCGTGCTACGTTTAACTCATCCTTTCAGACGGAGGTTAAGCGGCATGAAAATTACGGACGTGCGCACTTATATCGTGGGGAACCCGTGGAAAAACTGGCTGTTCGTTCAATTGGATACGGACGAGGGATTGACGGGCCTAGGGGAAGGGACGCTGAACGGGCTCGCCAAAACGGTCGAAGCCGCGATCCACGAGTTGAAGCATCTCGTGCTGGGCATGGATCCTTTCGACGTGGAGACGATCTCGCTCAAACTGATCCGCGACGTCTATTCGGACGGCGGACAGGTGCAAGGCTCCGCGCTGGCGGCGATCGAGACCGCGTGCTGGGACATTATGGGCAAGGCGACCGGACAGCCGATCTACAAGCTGCTCGGCGGCAGGTGCCACGACAAGCTTCGCTGCTACGCGAACGGCTGGTACCGCGGCGGCAACGACGAAGAGAGCTTCTACAACCAGGCGAAGGAAGTCGTCGAAAAAGGCTATACGGCGCTGAAGTTCGATCCGTTCGGCGCGGCCTGGCGCACCGTCGAGCGGTCCGATTTTGCGAACGCCGTCCGCAACATCGCCGCCGTCCGCCAGGCGGTCGGGCCGGACGTCGACATCCTCATCGAGGGGCACAACCGGTTCAGCGTGCATACCGCCTTGCAATTCGCGGAAGCCATGGCGCCCTACAGCCCGACCTGGTTCGAAGCGCCGGTGCCACCGTCCCGCGTCTCGTCGGTCGTCGAAGTGGCGAAGCGCAGTCCGGTGCCGATCGCATGCGGCGAGGACTATTACAACCGCGAGCAGTTCGCCGAACTGCTGAAACATGACGCGGTCCATATCATCCAGCTTGAGCCGCAGTTCCTCGGCCTGACCGCCTCGAAGCAGATCGCCGGCATGGTGCACGCGCACAACGGCGTCACCGCGCCGCACAGCGCCCAGGGCCCGATTTGCTCGATCGTCTGCTCCCATCTGAACATGGCGACGCCGAACTTCTTCATCCACGAGATTTTCGACGACTTCAACCATTCGTGGGCGCAGGATATTTTCAGCCCGCCGTTCAAGGTCGTGAACGGGTATCTCCAGCCGCCCGAACGGCCGGGACTCGGCGTCGAGTTCAACCTGGAGGAAGCCGCCAAGTATCCGTACGCTCCTGGCCACTGGCTGCCGCTGTTCAAGCAAGGCTGGGAGAAGCGGGAGCCGGTCGAATCGTGAGGAGGGAACGGGCATGAAGGCGTTAGTATACGAAGGGCCGCGCACGATGAACGTGAGGGAGGTCTCGCTGCCGGCGCTGCAGCCGGACGAGGTTCTCGTGCGCGTGTCGCACGCTGGCATCTGCGGCTCCGAGCTGGGCGGGTATCTCGGGCACAATTCGCTGCGCAAGCCGCCGCTGATCATGGGGCACGAGTTCTCGGGCACGATCGAGCAGGTCGGCGAGCAGGCGACCTGCTTCCGGGTCGGAGAGCGGGTGACGGCGAATCCGCTGGTTACCTGCGGAGAATGCCGGTATTGCCTGAACGGGGCGTCGCAGCTGTGCGGCGCCCGCCAGCTGCTAGGGGCGCACCGGCCGGGCGCGTTCGCGGAATTCGCGGCGGTGCCGGCGCGGAACGTGTACCGGCTGGACGACCATGTCTCGTTCGCCGAAGGCGCGCTCGCCGAGCCGTTCGCCTGCGCGATCCACGTCTGTCGTCTGCTCGCGCTCGCGCCGACGGACAGGCTGCTTATCTACGGCGCGGGTCCGATCGGACTGTTCGCGCTCCAGGCGGCAGCTGCGTACGGCATCCGCGATGCGGTCGTCGTCGACTTGAACGAGTCGCGGCTCGAGATCGCCCGGGAGCTCGGCGGCATCGCGGTATCGAGCCTGGACGACATGCCGGGCGGCATCGGCGAAGGGTTCGACGCCGTGATCGACGCCGTCGGCGCGGAGGCGACGCGGCAGCGAAGCGTGGCGGCCGCGCGGCCGGGAGGAACGGTCGTCTTCACCGGGCTGCACGAAGCGGACAGCCGGCTGCCGGTCAACGACATGATCCGTGCCGAGATCGGCACGAAGGGCGCGTTCGCTTACTCGCGCGACGACTTCGAGACGGCGCTGCGCTGGATCGGGCAGGGGCGGATCAACCTGCTGCCCTGGACGGAGACGACGCCGCTCGGCGAAGGCGGCACCGCCTTCGAGAAGCTGATCGGCGGACCGGGCAAAATCGCGAAAATATTTCTAACGTTAGAATAGGAGGCGCAGCTTGGATGAAGCTCGTGCAGTTTTACGATAGGCAGGATGAAACGCGCAAGACTCAGGTGGGCGTACTCAGAGGCGAGGACGAGATCGTCGCCTTGAATGCGGCGGGAACGATGCGGGACGTCATTCAGGCGGGTGACGTTCAGGCGTTGGAGCAAGGGGCTGCTTACCGCCTTTCTGACGTGAAGCTGCTGTCGCCGCTCACCGATCCGGAGAAGATCGTCTGCATCGGGCTGAACTATCACGACCACGTGATCGAGTCCAACATGCAGGTGCCCAAGGTGCCGGTCCTGTTTCCCAAATACAACAATTGCCTGACCGGGCACGAGGACGAAGTGGCCATACCGGCCGAAGTGAAGCAGTGCGACTACGAGGTGGAGCTGGCCGTCGTCATCGGCAAGACGGCGAAGCGCGTGCCGCTGGAATCCGCCATGGATTACGTGTTCGGCTACACGGTGTTGAACGACGTGAGCGCGCGCGACATCCAGCTGAACGAGCCCCAATGGACGCGCGGCAAAGCGATCGACGGCTTCGCGCCGACGGGGCCGTGGATCGTGACCGCCGACGAGATCGCGGATCCGGGCAAGCTCGGCATCTCGCTCAAGCTGAACGGCGCGACGATGCAGGATTCGAATACAAAGGAACTCATTTTCGATATCCCGTACCTCGTTTCTTTTCTCTCGAACACGATGACGCTCCGGCCTGGAGACATCATCAGCACGGGGACGCCGCCGGGCGTCGGCATGGGGAAGAAGCCGCAGGTGTGGCTGAAGCCGGGCGACGTCGTCGAAGCGACGGTCGAAGGGATCGGCACGCTCCGCAATACGTTCGTGTCCGAGCGAATCTAACATAGGGCGAGGTGCGGCGATGAGCTGGGAAAATAAAGTCGTGATCGTAACGGGCGGCGGGGGCGGCATCGGACGCGCGGTCGCGATGCGGTTCGCGGGCGCCGGCGCTTCGGTCGTCGCGGTCGGCCGCACGCTGTCGAAGGTGCAGGACGTTGCCGACGAGATCGCGGCGGCGGGCGGACGCGCGGTCGCGATGGCCGCGGATGTCTCGTCCGAGGCGGACGTAACCCGCGTCGTTCGGGATACGCGGGAGGCGTTCGGCCGGATCGACGTCATGGTCAACAACGCGGCGGTATGCCCGCAGGTCCGGCTGACCGACATGAGCCTGGACCAGTGGAATGGCGTCATCACGAACAATCTCACCTCCGTATTCCTGTTCTGCCGGGGCGTCGTTCCGGTCATGCTGGAGCAGGGCGGCGGCGTAATCGTGAACGTCAGCTCGGTGCACGCGCTAGCGACGCTGGACGGCTACTCGGCTTACGCGGCGTCGAAGGCGGGCATCGCGGGGCTCACGCGGGCGATCGCGCTCGACTTCGCGAAGCAGAATATTCGCGCCAATACGGTGCTGCCGGGCGCGGTGCGGACGCCGATGCTCGAGAGCAGCGTCAAAAACCTCGATACGCCGCGGGACGAGATCATGAAGCAGTGGGACGACTCGCAGCCGATCGGCCGCGTCGGGCAGCCGGAGGAGATCGCGTCCGTCGTCATGTTCGCGGCCAGTCCCGACAACTCGTTCATGACGGGCGCCACGCTGGTCGCCGATGGCGGCATGACGGTCGAGCTGTAGTCGCTATTTAAGTATAATTAGGCATTTGTTTTCCAAACATGAAGCATGCAAGAACGCTTTCTAAGCGTCCGCGCATGCTTTTTTGTTTACCGGTTCGTTACCGGATGGATACAACCATTCTGCATTTTTGAAATATCCGGTTGATACATTGAATCAAATAGATCGGAGGGATCTCTTTGAAACAATGGAGCAAGCTCTTAGCCGTAATGACAGTCGCAGCGGCGCTCGGCGGATGCGGCGAGCAGCCGGACCGATCCGCCGACGCGGTCCATTCTCCGAACGCCGTCCATTCGCCGCCGATATCGCTCGCCGGCGCGCCGACGAACGAGGCGACAGCGACCCCGACTCCGTCGCTGGCCGCGACCCCGACGCCCGCTTCCGCCAAGCAGACGAAGCCGATCGAGATGATTTTCGCCGGCGACACGATGATGGACGGCAGCGTCAAGGAAGCGATTCGCCGGCATGGCGCCGATTATCCGTTCAGTCAGATCAAGGACGAGGTGAGCGCCGCCGATTATGCCGTGCTTAATCTGGAGACGTCCGTTACCGAAGCTGCGGACAAGGACCGGAACCAGCGCTTTAATTTCAAATCGGAGGCGGGCGCGCTGGATGGGATTAAAAATGCGGGCTTCGATATGGTGTCGCTCGGCAACAACCATGTGCTCGATTATAAGGAGAGAGGATTAAGAGACACGCTCAAGAACGTCGAGAAGGCCGGCTTGCGTCATGTCGGCGCGGGCTTGAACGAGGAAGAAGCGTTTCGCTTCGAGACCGTTCGGCTGAACGGCGCTACGGTCAAAATAGGCGCGGTGACGCGCTTCATGCCGACGACCGCCTGGATGGCGACCGACAAGAAGCCCGGCGTCGCCAGCGCTTACGAGCCGGATAAGATTCTGGCGGCCATTCGCGACGCGAGCGCGGATGCGGATTATGTCCTTGTTTTCATCCATTGGGGCGTGGAAAATACGACGGTACCGCAGCCTTGGCAGCGGAAGCTGGCGGCGGAGATGCTGGACGCGGGCGCCAGCGCGGTCGTCGGCAGCCACCCGCACGTGCTGCAGGGCTTCGAGTTCCGCGAGGGCAAGCCGATCGCCTACTCCATCGGCAACTTCCTTTTTCCCGACTACGTGAAAGGGAAAAAGGCGGACATGGGCCTGCTCAAGCTTACGTTGGATAAAGGGAAAGTCGGCATTTCCTTTCATCCGTTTTCCATCCTGAACAACCGGATACTGAAACGGGATGAGGCGTACGAAGCCGCGCAGCTGGCCTATCTAGAGGACCTGTCTTACGGAGCGGAGCTGCATGATCAGGCCTTCCTCGACCAGGATTAGGCGCGCGGACAAGTAGGCGTAAGACCTCCGGCGGATCGGGAGAACCTCTTCAGGTCCGGCGGCGAACTCATCTCAAGGCCGTTCCGGCATGCCAGTCCTTTCCAGTAAAGTGAGAGTACCAACTCACGGAAGGGAAGCGGGGATATGAGGAGCGGTACCGTCCAAGGGGCGAAGCGCGGACAACGAATGTTCGAAGGAGAAAAGGGGCTGGTTCTCACCGGTCTGCTCGGGTTTGTGCTTGCGGCGCTGTGCGGGATCTGGACGCTGGTCAACGGAGGAGAAGTCTCGCCGGGCGGCGACGTCTCGAAGGCGTTCTCGTTCAACGCGGCGCTGGGCATTTTTCTGTTGTCGACCGCCGCGATCATGCCGCTGTCGGCGATGGGCGAACGGAGCCGGGCTTGGTTCCGAAGGGTTTATATCGGTCTCGCTCTTTATTCATACGGTGCGGAGACGATTCAAAATTTTCGCGGCGTCAATCCGAGATTCGTCGATAGCGATTCGGCCTTCGACCAGGCGGTCGGCAACATTTTCACGTTCGTCGCCTTATTTCTCGTGCTGTTCTACCTGTACTTGGGCATCCAATTTTTCCGGTCGAACGCTTACAAGCTTCGTCCGGAGATGGCGCTCAGCATTCGCTACGCCATGATCGCCGTTACGATCTCGTTCGCGGCCGGCATCTGGATCTCGGCCAACCAGGGCCGCTTCACCGGCGCGGAAGGCAACATCATCTGGCTGCACGGACTCGGCTTCCATGCGCTTCAGGCCGTGCCGCTGGTCGCCTGGCTCGTCCTTCGTACAGGCGCGAATGCCCGGGCGCGGCGCGCCTTGATTCATCTCGCCGGCAGCGCGTATCTGCTCGGCCTCGGCGCGATCGGCTGGCAGACGATAGACGGCCGGTCCCTGGTGGAATGGTCGCTGCTGTCTATCGCAGCAGGCGCCTGCTTCCTGATCTCGCTGGCAGCCGGAGCTGCCGCGCTGCGCCGGGCCGTGCGCGAGACGCGGATGGCTGGCAGCGAGAAGCGGGCCGTTGGCGTCTAGCTCCTAGTAGGCAGGTAAACGTATCTTCGGCATGCCGGCGCTTTTCGGTGGCTTGCGGGCCCCAAAAACCTGCATTTATACATGTATTTTCTGTCGAATGGCTACACTTGATGAAATACCTGCAAATGTGCAGGTAAATGCAAAGCGCAAGCCGGAAATCCGGCTGATGAAGGAAAATATCTGCGCATTTGCATCTATCCTCTTTAAAAGGGCCGAAACTGACTGGAAAAGATGTATATTTGCAGGCATTGCGGCGAAAGAGCGACGTTGGCTGGCGAAAGACCGGACATAGGAACGTCTGCCGCATAGGCGTAAAGGGCGTCACCGTTAAGATCGCTCAGTTCGGCTTTCTGACACGATCGGACGCTGCTTCCGCCATGCCAGGCGACGTGCTGCGCGCCCAAGACGAGGAGAACGGCACGACCGATCCGGATTGTTATTACGCACGCAGGCCCTGCCAGGGCGAGGCATGTAGCCCCTGCTTCTTTATGCGCGGCTGGCAGCCCGATACTGCCCCGGTGACATCCCGGTCGTCTTTTTAAATAAATTCTGAAAATACGTATCGCTCTTGTAGCCCACCTTCTCCGCGATCTCCGCCATCGGCAGCCGCGTCGACTCCAGGTACTGCTTGGCCACCTCGATGCGGTACCGGATCAAATACTGGATGGGGCTCATGCCCGTCTCCGCCTTGAATACGTGGATGAAATGGTACGGATTCGTATAAGTCAGGTTGGCGAGCGTCTCGAGCGTAACGTCGAACGGATAGTTTTCTTCCATATAGCGTCTGGCCAGATGTACGGTCTCCTTGTGCGGCCGCTTTTTCACCAGATCCTCCGCCGTATAATGCAGCAGTCGCACGAGCCGGCCCGTAAGCGCGCGGAGCAGGCCGTTTGCGACGTCGGCCGATTCGGGCAGCGGGCTATTCCACTCCTCGATCATTTCCACGAACAGCTTTTTGATCGGCAAAAAGTGCTCGTGCAGCTCCAGCATCGCGGCCTGCGCTGATCCCGAGAGAAAGTCGGCGGGCATGCCCTGTAGCCGGAGGCCCGAATACGCGACATAAACCGCGGCGAACTTGTCGCTGGTCGACCGCTCCTCGTGCCAGATGCCCCGATTGTACATCAGCAGGTTGCCGGCCTTGCCGCGATAGCGTCTGCCGTCCACGCGGAATTCCCCTTCTCCCTCTAGGATGAGGAAAATCTCCGCGTTCGTCTCATGCTGGTGCAGCGGGAAGTAGAAGGGCGCTTCCTTGCTGCCGTAGATGAACGCTCCGCTCAGAATCTCCGGCGTCCCGGCGATGATCGAATGCCGCATGACCATTCTCCTCGGAATCTCAATTTTCAATAGCCAAATTCCGCAACTCTCCGCATTGTCCCTTGATCTGTCTGTATTGTAGATTATAAGCGACGAGGGATTCAATAGCGCTTTCACAACGATTCCATAGAACTGCGGAGAAGGGGAGATGAGGAAGATGCCCATTCATTTCAATAAGCGGAAGCTGAGCGACGAAACGTTCGAAGCCTGCTCCGTCTTCGACGTCGACGGCGACGGCGTGCTCGATATCGTGAGCGGCGGCTACTGGTACAAGGGCCCCGACTTCGTCAATAAACACAAGATCTGCGAGCTGGCGACCTACGCGCATTATCGCGACGACTTCTCCGACTTCCCGATGGATGTAGACGGAGACGGACGGATCGATATCGTGACGGGTTCCTGGTGGGGAGGCGCGCTCAAGTGGCGGCGCAACCCAGGGAACTCGGACGCGGAATGGGAAACGATCGAGATCGATCCCTCTACGCCGATCGAGACGATCCGCTACTTCGACATCGACGGCTGCGGCGTGCCCGAGATTTTCCCCAATACGCCCGAGTCGCCGCAAGCCTTCTATAAGCTGATCGTAGACGAGAACGGCAAGGGCACGGGGAAGTTCAGCAAGACCGTTATCTCCGAGGGGAAAAGCGGTCATGGCATGGGCTTTGCGGACATCACCGGCAACGGCCGCACGGACATCGTGCTGACGAACGGCTGGCTGGAGCAGCCGGAGGATCCATTTTCGGGACCATGGACGTTCCATTCGGAGTTCTCGCTCGGCTCGGCCAGCGTGCCGGTGCTCGGCTACGACGTGAACGGCGACGGCCTGTGCGACCTGATCGTCGGCCAGGCGCATGACTACGGCCTGCACTGGTACGAGCAGCGCCGGGAAGCGGACGGTTCCCGCAGCTGGACCCGCCACGACATCGATACGACCGCGTCGCAGTATCACGATTTGATGCTGGTCGATATCGACCTCGACGGGGAGCCGGAGCTTGTTACCGGTAAGCGCTACCTGGCGCACGACAACGATCCGGGCTTCGACGATCCGCTCTTCCTGTACTATTTCAAGATCAACGGCGGCGCCTTCGAGAAGCATGTCATCGATTACGGCCCTGCAGGCGAAGGCTCGGGCAACGGCATCTACATGTGGATTCAGGATATCACCGGCAACGGATACCCCGACATCGTCGCGCCGGGCACGGAAGGCCTTTATTTATTCGAAAATTTGGGACCTTGGGAGTGAGCGCGATGAGCAAGCTGAAAATCGGATTCGTCGGCGTCGGCGGCATGGGGCAGATGGCGCATCTGTCCAACTACGCGGTACTGCGCGATCAATGCGAAGTAGTGGCGCTGGCCGAGGTACGCCCCGGACTTGCCAGGACCGTCGCGGACCGCTACGGCGTACCGACCGTGTACGGCAACCATCTGGAGCTGCTAAACGGCGCGAAGGTAGACGCGATTGTCGCCCCGCAGCCGTACCGCACGCATATCAACATTATTCCGGACATTTTAAAGGCCGGCATCCCGGTATTCACCGAGAAGCCGATCTCGCTCACCGTCGAGGCCGGCGAGGAGCTGGTGCGGCTCGCGGACGCGCACGGTACGCTGCATATGGTCGGCTACCACAAGCGCTCCGATCCCGCGATGGAGTACGCGAGCAGGGTCATCGAGCAGTGGAAGGCTAGCGAAGAATTCGGCAAGCTGCAGTACGTCCGCGTCACGATGCCGCCGGGCGACTGGATCGGAGGCGCGGACGCGCCGCTGAACTCGGACGAACCGTATCCGGACGCCGCACTGGAGCCGGGACCTGCGGACTTCACGGACGAGCAGACCCGCCAACTGGATTTCTTCGTCAACTACTACATTCATCAGGTCAACGCCATCCGCTTCTTGCTCCGCGAGCCTTACAAGATCACGTTCGCCGACCGCCGCGGCGTGCTGCTGGCGGGCGAGAGCGACGGCGGCGTCACCGTGGTGCTCGAGATGGCCCCGTACAACACGTCGATCGAGTGGCACGAGAGCTTGCTCGTCTGCTTCGAACGCGGCTTCGTCCGCGTCGATCTGCCGCCGCCGCTCGCCCGCCAGCAAGCCGGCAAGGTCACGATTATGCGAGACGGCAACGGCGCGCCGTCCTACGAGATTCCCGTCATGCCGAACCTGCACGCCATGCGCAGGCAGGCGATGAACTTCATCGCCGCGGTGCGCGGCGAGCGTCCGGCGCCGTGCGAATCGAAGGAAGCGCTGGAGGATCTGAAGCTGGCGAGGGATTACATCCGCTTGATGCAGCAGTACCAATAAAGCGCGAAGGGTCGGGATCGTACCATGAGAAGAGTCGCGATCATCGGAGCGGGCAGCATCGTTTTTTGCAAGACGCTAATGCTCGACATTATGGCGACGCCGGAGCTGGAGGACACCGAATTCGTGCTGATGGCCCCCTCTACCGGCAAAACCTCGCAGGTCAAGGCGTTCGCCGACAAGGTCATCGAGAAAAACGGGCTCAAGTCGCGCGTCCTCGTGACAACCGATCGCAGGGAGGCGCTGGCCGGCGCTAGCTATGTCATCACGTCGTTCCAGGTCGGCGGCGTGTCCGCGTTCGAGCTGGATTACAAGATTCCGATGAAATACGGCGTGGACCAGTGCATCGGCGATACGCTCGGCCCGGGCGGGGTGTTCCGCGCGCTGCGCAGCATCCCGGTCATCCTGGACGTGGCGCGGGACATGGAGGAGCTGTGCCCGAACGCAACGCTGCTCAACTACGTCAACCCGATGGCCATGATCTGCTGGGCGCTCGGCGAGACTAACATTCAATACGTCGGCCTGTGTCACGGCGTGCAGACGACGCTCGACCTGATCGCGGGCTATACCGGCGTGCCGAAGGAAGAGATCGATTACGTCTCTGCCGGCATCAACCACATGAGCTGGTTCACGAAGCTGTCGCACAAGGGGCAGGATCTGTACCCGGCGCTTCGCGACAAGTTCGAGCAGCCTGAATTTTACGTCAACGAGAAGGTGCGCGGCGAGGTGTTCCGCCATTTCGGCTACTTCATGACCGAGTCGACGGGTCATCTGTCCGAGTACGTGCCGTGGTTCCGCAAAAACCAAAAGGCGCTCGACCTGTACTGCGACGAGCCCTCGTTCGGCGGAGAGTCCGGCGCGTACTATACCTGGTGCGCGTACGTCGCCGAGAAGTACAAGGACCAGGACATTCTGGCGGACGAATCGTACGACCTGCCGCCGCGGAGCGTGGAGTACTGCGCCTACATCATCGAAGCGCTCGAGACGGGCAAGACGTTCAAGTTCAGCGGCAATGTGCGCAATAACGGCATGATCGCCAATCTGCCGGCGGACTGCTGCGCGGAAGGCGCCGTGTTCGCGGACCGCACGGGCATTCACCGGACCGTCATCGGCGAGATCCCCCCGCAGTGCGCCGCGCTCAACATGACCAACATCAACGTGCAGCGTCTGGCCGTGCTGGCGGCCAAGTCCGGCGACCCGGAGACGGTCGTGCAGGCGATCGCGCTCGATCCGCTCACGTCGTCGGTGCTGACGCTGAAGGAGATCCGCGACATGGTGACGGAGATGCTGACGGCTCAGCAACAGTGGCTGCCGCAGTTCGCAGGGCGCCTACCGCGTCCGACGCCGACGGTCGAGACGCCCGAAGGATTGCAGCGGGCTGAAGTGCCGATCGATCCGGCGCTGGCGGTGTTCTCGCGGTTCGGCGAGCTGGCGAAGTAAGGCTTAGGGTAACGCTGCAGGCATTGACAGTTTCGCCCTTTTTCGACCATAATGAGGGAAATGAACGGGGAAGCACCCCGCAGAGCACGCGATGGATCGCGGCGCTTTGCGGGGTGCTTTGCGTGAGGGGGATGATTAAATATGAGTGAAAAGAAAAATGGCGGCGGCGGCAAAGTCAAGGAAACCCATGGCACCTATTTTATCGACGAACGCTACGAGATCATCGGCGGCGTACGGTACGACTTTCTCACTTCGCCGAAGTTCGTGCATCAGGACGTGCTGGGGCAGCTTCACCTTGCGTTCCACGCCTCCTGCGCACAGGATGGGGTGATCCTGCTCGCGCCGATGGACGTTCACTTCGACAAGGACAATATTTTGCAGCCGGACCTGCTCTATATTAGCAAAGCGCGCAGCAATATCATCCGGGACGGTTATGTCTATGGCGCGCCGGATCTGGTCGTCGAGATTCTGTCCGACAGCACGGCGCGCAACGACAAGACGATCAAAAAGGGGACTTATGAACGGTTCGGCGTAGCGGAATATTGGCTGGTCGAACCCGAGTATCGGCTGGTCGATCAATTCGTGCTGACCGAAGGCGAGTACCGGCTCGTCAAGACCTGGACGGTGGAGGACGAGATCGTGTCTGCCGCGGTGCCGTGCCTTGCGGTGCATCTATCCGAGATCTTTCGGCGCACGGTCTAGTCCGGCTTACAAGCGTCGCTGGCATCGATTTCCGCATTGTCCTTTTCTCCGCCGCTATAGTAAAGTTAGGTCCATCTGACACCAGGGAGCAGCATCCAGATCATGCACAAGTCCGCTTTATCGCAATTAATCGTATCCATGGCCATATTCGGCTCGGTCGGCTTCTTTTCCTCGCGCACGGGTCTGCCGGCCATCGAACTCGTCTTCGTCCGCTGCGTCTGCGCGTTCGCCATACTGCTGGCGGCGTGGCTGCTCACGGGCAGCTTCAAACGAGAGCGATGGGACGCCAGGGAGGCGCTCATCGTCATCGCGTGCGGCGTATCGAATCTGCTCAATTGGGTGTTTCTGTTCACCGCGTTCAGGCTCGTATCCGTGACGATCGCGATCTCGCTCTATCATCTGGCTCCGATCCTTGCGTTGGTCGCGGGCGGCCTGATCTTTCGGGACAAACTCGGCAGGACGGCGATCCTCTCGCTCGCGGGATGCTTCGCGGGCACGCTGCTTATCATGGGCGCGGGCGGCTTCGGCCACGGCTCTTCAAGCTGGAGGGGCATGGCCTGCGGCGTTCTTGCGGCTTTTTTCTACGCGGCGACGATGCTGCTCGGCAGAAGCGTCCGTCAGACGAGCGTGTATGCGACGACTTTTATCCAGATGGCGATCGGCTTGGCGCTGCTGCTGCCGTTCGTGCATTTCGATGCTTACGAAGGTCTCGCCCGGGGCGAATGGATATATGCCGTCACGACCGGAATGGTCCATACAGGCGTCGTGTACCTGCTCTTTTTCGGCAGCATCCGCCGCCTCCCATCGCCGGTCGTCGCGGTGTTCGTCTTCGTCGATCCGGCGGTGGCGATCCTGCTCGATATCTTCGTCGACGGTTTCAAGCCTGATGGGCTGCAGTCGGCGGGGATCCTGCTGCTGTTCGGCAGCCTGCTCGCCGCGTTTGCGTTTCCGATGAGAAGGTCGCGGAGGCACGGCAATAGATAGGCGTCTCCGAATGGGCGCGTGATCAGAATGTCCCGGTCAGCGAGCCGGGTCACAAAGTCTCGGTTGTGGGTGCCGAGGCTTCTTTGTGCTGCACCTATCCAATGTTGTAAATAAAAGGTGGATAACTGCTCCGTCTTCATATAAAGTAAAAAATGGAAAATGAGATCGAATTGAGGGTGTTAATGTTGAAGAAAATCGTAATCACGATGGCGATGGTTTCTATGTTAGCCGCCGGCTGCGCCAAGGAGCCCGAGCCGCCGGAGCCTGTCACGATTAAGGTGCTCGCCTGGAACGCGGACCTGTTCAATGCGAAATACGGCAGCTTTTATATCGCTACGCATCCCGACGACGATCTGGAAGTCATCTCGGTCGTCGAGCGGCTCGAACAAGCGGGCGGCGGCGATCCGAACGCGGTCGTGGACGAGCTGATCGAGAAGGAAAAACCGGACGCGATCGCGCTCCCGCACAACTTCTTTGAGCGGGCGAGAGACAAGGGTGCGCTGCAGCCGCTCGACGATCTCGCCAAGAAGGCCAAGTTCGATATGGCGGGGATCGCCCCTGCGGTAATCGATACGTTAAGCGCGGAAGGAAAACTGTACGGACTGGCGGCGACGTTTACCGGGTACGCGCTTTATTACAACAAGGCACTCTTTGATCGCTATAAGATCGCTTATCCGACTGACTACATGACCTGGGACGAGGTATTCGCGCTTGCGACGCGCTTCGCCAAGGATCCGGTCGGCAACGAGCCGCCCGAATACGGGCTAGATTACGCTTCCTCGGAAAATCCGTTCATGATGGCGCTGAATGTTGGCGATGTTGACGGATTAAGTGTTTACGCAAATGGCAAATTCACGTTAAATACGGAGGCGTGGGGGCATATTTTTCAGAACGTGAAGTCTTGCCTCGCATCGGGGGCTTGCCTGGACAGGGCGAAGTCGAATAAGCCGGCTGTTTCTATGAGCCTGAAGGAGAACCAACTGAGTGCGATGCCTTTTCTCACTGGGCGGATCGCGATGGCGGTGGACGACTCGCAGCTCTTTCGAACGTTGGGCCAGAGCGGGTATGATACGATCGATTGGGGCCTGGCGACCGTGCCTGTAAGCGAGCGACAGCCGGATGCAGGAGCCGCGGCGGTGCCGGACGAAGTATTCACGATCCCCAAAAATGCGCCTCAGCCGGACGCAGCGTGGCGGCTGCTTCAATATATCGGCGGGGAGGATTATGCCAAGGTACTCCCGCGCATCGATCCGTCGAGCTTGTCGGCCAGAATTTTGGCGGAGGACCGATCCGACGACGACAAGGCGGTTTTCTACAAGCTCCAGCATAGCAATCAATCGCTTGTCGCTTCCTTGAGCGCGCTCCCGATGCCGGTAATATACCGAATCGAGGAGATTTCTCGCGCGTATACACCGCAGGCGATGTCGGGCGAGATGCCCGTTGCAGATGCATTGAAGCGCATGGAGTCCGAGATGCAGTCCGCGTTGGATCGCGAGAATGAGAGTTCGGGGAGCGATTCACCCAAAACGCCAGACCGCGAATAGAGATGGTGGACGAAACTTTAGCCCAAGTGCCGGCGTTCTCTGCTATACTCAGCTTTAAATGAAAAGAGAGCGAATAGGAGGAGGATCGCCGGCATGGCGCAAGCGCATCACAGACCCGAGCTTTTTCGCAGCAGAGGCCTAAGCGATTCGGGCAAGGTTTCATTTATCGAACTTTTCTTTGATTTGATCTTCGTATTCGCCGTCACGCAACTGTCCCATTCGCTGCTCGAGAACTTCACGTGGATGGGCGCGCTCCATACGGCCATGTTGACGATGGCGGTATGGTGGGCCTGGAACTACACGACCTGGGTCATCAACTGGCTGAGTCCCGACGCGCTCCCGGTGCGCATTATGCTGTTCTCGCTCATGCTCGTCGGCCTGATCATGTCCACATCCATTCCAGAAGCGTTCGAGCATGCCGGCCTGTACTTCGGTATCTCGTACGCCGTATTCCAGATCGGGCGCACAGCCTTCACCGTATGGGCGCTCGGCCACGGCGCGCCGATCAATCAGATTAACCTGGTGCGGATTCTGTGCTGGTTCATTTTATCGGGCGTTTTTTGGGTCGCCGGCGGGACGCAGGAGGGCGAAGTCCGACTGGCGTTGTGGGGCGCGGCGCTGCTCATCGACTACGTCGCGCCGTCGCTCGGCTTCTGGGTGCCGCGGATCGGCCGCTCTACGGCCGAGGATTGGGCGGTGGAGGGGGCGCATATGGCGGAGCGCGCCGGCCTGTTCATTATTATCGCGCTCGGAGAGTCCATTATCGTCATGGGGGCCACCTTTGCCGGATTGGAAAGGAATGCGGAGACGGTGTTGGCGTTTCTCGTCTCGTTCTTGGGCACGGTGTCCATGTGGTGGATTTACTTCGAGACTACGTCGCGCATCGGCCATCACTATATCGTGAACGCGAGAGTCCCGGGAGAGCTGGCGAGAGCGGCCTATACCTATACGCACCTGCTGCTGGCGGCAGGCATCGTGCTGTCGGCGGTCGCTGACGAATTTCTGCTCGCGCATCCTGCCGGGCACCTGGAGCCGGGCGTGGCATTGGTCATTTTGGGTTCCCCGGCCTTCTATCTGCTGAGCAACGCGATCTTTATCTGGATCGTGTCCCGCATGTTCGCTTTACCTCATGTGACGGGCCTCGCCGCCCTGGTTGTACTCGCGCTGTTTTCGCATGCACTAAGTCCGCTGGCGCTGTCGGCTGCCGCCGTTTTAGTCCTTCTCGCCGTCGCCGTCTGGGGCAGCCGGTTTTCCAACCGGTTGTGCACGCTCGTCCCTAAGCATCACGCCTGAACCAAACGCTCGAGCGAAGCCGCTGGCGTTCATCCGAAGCGATGGACGCTGCGGCTTTTTTGCGCGAGGCAGCACTTGTCTGGCTGAGCGTCGCGGGAAGTCTCATGTAGGAAGAAACCAATCCTCCAGCAATCCGCCGCGCCGCAGGAAGTCCTATATAGAAACAAACCAATCCTCCAGGACACCGCCAAGCAGCAGGAAGTCCCATGTAGAAACAAACTTGTGCTCCGGGACTCCGCCACGCCGCTGAAAGTCCCATTTAGAAACAAACTTGCCCTCCTAGACGCCGTCACGCCGCAGAAAGTCTCAATTAGAAACAAATCAGCCCGCGCGAGAACCGAGCCTTCATAAACTCCTTAAAAAGGGGTGTTGACAAATGACTCGAAATCAATTATCTTTAATTCAAGACATAAACGAAACAAACAAACTCAACAAATCGCGAAATGAGGAATGTCGAATGACCTGCGCAAAGGGGATCGAAAGGAAGATGGCGACGAACGTAACGCAGCTTCCGGTGCTCGAGCAAGGCCAAGGCTGGCGGGAACCGATTTAGAAAACGAAGTTTTCGCCGGACTAATATCTTCAATTAAAGAAAATTAAAATAAACATTTTAAAGGAGAGAATTATCATGATGGATACGGGATTGCTGATCATTCGAGTCGTTGTAGGATTGTTGTTCGTGGGGCATGGGGCTCAGAAGCTGTTCGGAATGTTCGGCGGCTACGGCCCGAAAGGGACGGGCGGCTGGATGGAGTCGATCGGCATCAAGCCGGGCGTCGCGATGGCGGTGGCCGCGGGACTGATGGAGCTGCTCGGCGGCGCACTGTTCACGGTCGGCCTGCTGACGCCGGTGGCCGCGGCGCTCATCGCGCTCGCTATGATCGGCGCGATCGTCAAGGTCCACGCGCCTAACGGACTGTGGGCTACCGCCAACGGCTACGAATACCCGCTCGTGCTGCTCGCCATTGCCATCGGCGTCGCTTTCGCCGGCGCCGGCGCATATTCGCTCGACAGCGCGCTCAACTTATTTTAACCAACGCAATCGAACGCCATGTTCCAAATAAAACTTCCCAATAAAAACTAGGAGTGATTCAATCATGACGATCCAAACCGCAGGCATCCACCATATCACCGCATTCGCCAGAAACCCGCAGGAAAACGTCGACTTCTACGCCGGCGTCCTGGGCCTCCGGCTTGTCAAGAAGACGATCAACTTTGACGCCCCCGAGGTCTATCACCTCTACTTCGGCGACAAGGACGGCAGCCCTGGCACGATCATTACCTTCTTCCCGCATCCGAACTCCCGCAAGGGCCGGGTCGGCGGAGGTCAGGTCGGCGTGACGACTTACGTCGTGCCGGTCGGCGCGCTGAGCTTCTGGGAAGATCGGTTGGCTAGCTTCGGCATCTCGTTCGAGAAGACGTCGCGTTTCGGGGAGAACTTCGTGCAGTTCGAAGACAACGAAGGCTTGCGCCTGGAGCTGGTCGAACGCGAAGAAGGCGCGAACAGCGAGTGGTCGTTCGGCGGCATTACGCCGGGCAAGGCCGTCAAGGGCTTCGGCGGCGCCATCCTGTTCAGCGCGAACGTCAAGCCTACGGGCGCGGTCCTCGAGCATGTGCTCGGCATGGAGCGCGTCGGCGAAGAGGCTGGGTACACCCGCTTCCGGGCATTCGGCGATCTCGGCAACATCGTCGACGTTCCGACGGCCGACATGCCTTGGGGGACCCCCGGCGCAGGCACGATTCACCATATCGCCTGGAGAGCCAAGGACTTCGAGGAGCACGTACAGTGGCAGCAAACGGTCAGCGAGGCCGGCTTCCATCCGACGGAGGTCATCGACCGCCAGTACTTCAACGCGATCTACTTCCGCGAAAGCGGCGGCATTCTGTTCGAGATCGCGACGGATCCGCCCGGATTCGCGAACGACGAGCCGGCCGACGCTTTGGGCGGCAAGCTGATGCTCCCTTCGTGGTACGAACCGCACCGCGAGCAGATCGAAGCGAACCTGCTTCCGATCGAAGTGCGCGAATTAATTCCGCAGGCTCTTCAATCCGAACCCGATTCGGTGTAAATTGGAGAGGTACGCGCAGGAAACTAAACCAATTCATATCGGAGGGCAAACATGGGCAAAATCGCGGTATTCGGATTCGGACGTATCGGCAGGCAGCTGCTCAGGGTCGCTCTTCAAGACAATCTTTTCGTGCCGGTGTCGATCTCGGACATTAAGGACGAGGCCACTTTGGCCGCGCTGTTCGAAGTCGACACTAACTATAAAAGGTGGCCCGAGGCGGTATCCGGCGGCGAAGGCAGCATCGTCATCGGCGGCCGGGACATTCAGTACATCAATTCGGCGAGCGAGGTGCCGGATTGGAAGGCGCTCGGCGTGGATCTCGTCATCGACTGCACCGGCCGCGCAGTCACGCGTTCGGTCGCTCAGGTTCACCTGGACCGGGGCGCCAAGCGCGTACTCGTCAGCGGCCCGAGCAAGACGCTGGACGATTGCGACGCGGTGCTGCTCAAGGGCATCAACCTCGACCACTTCGATCCGGACAAGCACAAGATCATCAGCATGGCGAGCTGCACGACTAACGCGCTTGCGCCGGTCGTCAAGCTGGTGCGCGAGAACTTCGGCATCAAGCACGGCCTGTTCTCGACCGTTCACTCCTACACGAACACCCAGTCGCTGACGGATCAGCCGATGAAGGACCGCCGCGACTCGTGGGCGGCAGCCGAGAACATCATTCCGTCGTCTTCCGGCGCGGCCAAGGCGCTCAAGTTCATCTGGCCGGACCTTCAGATCACGGGCAAGGCCTACCGGATCCCGACCCGGACCGGCAGCATCGCCGAGCTCAACCTGATTACCGAAAAGCCGGTCACCGCGCAGGAGATCAACGACATGTTCCGCGCCGCGGCGGCCGAAGGCGAGCTCAAGGGCGTGCTGGACGTGCTGGAAGGCGAATGGGCGTCCTCGCGCATCGTCGGCGACTCGCATTCCTCGATTATCGACCTGCCGCTGACGCAGGTGCAAGGCGACATCGTGTCGATCGCAGCTTGGTACGACAACGAGTGGGGCTATGCCTCGAGACTCGCCGAAGTCGCGGCTTACCTCGCGAATCGCTAACGAACTTACGGGACGGCCGGCCATTCAACCGGTCGTTCCTTTTTAATTCAGTCTAAGAGGAGGCGTATTTGATGAAAAAGATCGGCATTATCGTGGGGAGCTTGAGGGAGCAGTCGTACAATCGCATGATCGCAGCCACCGTGCCGGAGCTTGGCCTGGAGGAAGAGGCCGCTTACGAATACATATCGATCGCGGATTTGCCTTTGTACAATGCGGATATTGACGTTGGCGACGGCCCTGAGGCCGTACGGCTTTATCGCGAGGCGATCCGCGGCGTAGACGGCCTGCTGATCGTGAGCCCGGAGTACAACTCGGGTACGCCCGGCGTGCTGAAAAACGCGCTGGACTGGGCATCGACGCCGACCCGGACGGCCGCGCTCATTCACAAGCCCGTCGGCGTCGTCGGCTCGACGCCGGGTCCCAAGGGCACGATCCTGTCGCAGCAGCAGATCCGGCAGACGCTGGAGGCGACGCAGGCATGGGTGCTGCCTTTTCAGAAAATGTATATCTCGCAGGTCATGGACAAGGTCGACGCCGAACGCGGCCGTCTGACGGACGAGACGACGCTCAAGTATTTGAAACGGTACGTGCAGACGCTGCTTGGCTGGATCGATCAGTCGCAGGGATTGAAGTGACTCGCCTTATAGAAGGGTGTTCTATTCAGGTCAGCCAGGGTTACTGGTTGGCCTGTTTTTTGTTGTCCTTCTCATGTGCTTGGAATTGACTACCATCCTCGTAAGATTACGCCTTATAGGCGAGCGGAACGCCTCACTATAATAATGCTGTACTTGAACTTGAGGAAGGGAGGAAGGAAGCAAGCAACGGAACGAGAAGCGAAGCAGTTGGCAAAAGATCGGTCTATTACGAATTGTAATCGCTATCATTATGCACCAGGCTTCGAGCATCGTCTTCAAAACCACTTCGAGGAGGACTATAATGCGACACAAGCATGCAGCATGGACGCTAGCTCTGATTGTGCTGATCACCGGATGGATCTCAGCGGCCGGTTCCTTTTCCCCCGCGTTCGCGGCCGGGGGAGCGAATCTGACGATCGGCAAGACGATTACCGCGAGCGGCCAATCGCAGACGTACGCGCCGGACAACGTGAAGGACGGCAACGCAAGTACCTATTGGGAAAGTACGAACAGCGCTTTTCCGCAATGGATACAGGTCGACCTGGGCGCGAGCGTCAGCATCGACCAGCTCGTGCTGAAGCTGCCGTCAAGCTGGGAGACGCGGACGCAGACGCTGGCCGTTCAGGGCAGCGCGAACGGCACGGCATTTGCCAACATCGTCGGTTCCGCCAACTACACGTTTAATCCGGCCGTAGCGGGCAACTCGGTCACGATCAACTTCACGGCGGCGTCCACCCGATACGTTCGTCTGAGCTTCACCGCCAACACAGGCTGGCCGGCGGCTCAGCTATCCGAGCTTGAAATTTATGGCGCGAGCGGGACGACACCGGCACCTACGCCAACGCCAACGCCGCCGCCGGGCACGTATCAAGCGGAGTCGGCTGCGCTCTCGGGCGGCGCCAAGGTGAACGCGGACCATGCGGGCTATGCCGGCACCGGCTTTGTCGACGGCTACTGGACGCAGGGCGCGACGACGACCTTCACGGTCAACGCGGCCGCGACGGGCAGCCGGAACGTGACGCTGAAGTACGCCAACGCGAACGGCGCCGCCAGAACGCTGTCCGTCTACGTGAACGGCGCCAAGATTCGTCAAACCACGCTCGCGAGCCTCTCCAATTGGGATACGTGGGGCACGCAGACGGAGGCCTTGACCTTGAACGCCGGCAGCAATTCGATCGCCTACAAATACGACGCTGGCGATTCCGCCAACGTGAATCTGGATCAGATCACGGTGGACACGGGCACGTCGCCGACTTCCACGCCGACGGCTACACCTACGGCGACCCCGACGGCAACGCCAACCGCGACCCCGACGGCGACGCCTACGGCAACTCCAACGGCAACTCCAACGGCAACGCCGACAGCTACGCCGCCGCCGGGCGGCAACATCGCGATCGGCAAGCCGATCGTCGCATCGTCTAATACTCAATCCTTCGTGGCTACCAACGCGAACGACAACGACACCGCCACGTACTGGGAGGGCGGCGGCAACCCAAGCACGCTGACGCTCGATTTGGGCGCCAACCAGAACATCACGTCCATCGTGCTCAAGCTCAATCCGGCGACGGAGTGGGGCACGCGGACCCAGACGATTCAGGTGCTCGGCCATAATCAGTCGACCACGACTTTCTCTAATCTGGTCTCCTCGCAGACGTATACGTTTAATCCGGCATCCGACAACACGGTGACGATCCCCGTGACGGCGACGGTGAAGCGCCTGCAGCTGAACATCACGGCGAACACCGGCGCGCCGGCGGGGCAGATCGCCGAATTCCAAGTGTTCGGCACGCCGGCTGCCAATCCCGACCTGACGATCGCGGGCATGTCCTGGTCGCCGGCCTCGCCGATCGAGACCGACGCGATCACGCTGAACGCAACCGTTAAAAACAACGGCAGCGCGGCATCGGCGGCTACGACGGTTAACTTCTACCTGAATGGCGATGCCGCAGGCACCGCGCAGGTCGGCGCGCTGGCCGCAGGCGCTACGGCGAACGTGTCGGCGAACGCAGGCGCCAAGACCGCGGCATCCTATACGCTCTCGGCCAAGGTCGACGAGAACAATGCCGTCATCGAACAGAACGAAGCGAACAACAGCTATACGAACGCCGCGCCGCTTACGGTCGCGCCAGTTTCCAGCTCGGATCTGGTCGCCGCGACTTCCTGGTCGCCGGTCACGCCGACCGTCGGCAGCGCCGTCAGCTTTACGGTTAACCTGAAAAACCAGGGCACGATCGCTTCGGCAGCCGGCGCGCACGCGATCTCGGTCGCGATCAAAAACGGCGCAGGGACGACCGTTCAGACGCTGAACGGTTCCTACAGCGGATCGCTCGCAGCGGGCGCTTCCGCCAACGTCGCCATCCCGGGCACGTGGACGGCGGGCAGCGGGAGCTACACGGTGACGACCACGGTCGCCGCGGACGGCAACGAAGTCCCGACCAAGCAGACCAACAATACGAGTACTGCCAATCTGACCGTCTACGCGGCGCGCGGCGCCAGCATGCCGTACTTCCGGTACGACACAGAGGACGCCACGAGGGGCGGCGGCGCTACGCTGCAGGCAGCGCAGAACTTCGACCAGGCGCTGATCGCGTCGGAGGCTTCCGGGCAGAAATACGTGGGGCTGCCGTCGAACGGCTCCTACGCGCAGTGGACCGTACGCCAGGGACAGGGGGGCGCGGGCGTCACGATGCGTTTCACGATGCCCGACTCCGGCGACGGCATGGGGCTGAACGGCTCGCTTGACGTTTACGTCAACGGGACGAAAGTAAAGACGGTATCGCTCTCGTCGTATTACAACTGGCAGTACTTCTCCGGCGACATGCCGGCGGATGCGCCGGGCGGCGGACGACCGCTTTTCCGCTTCGACGAGGTGCACTGGAAGATGGATACGCCGCTTCAGCCGGGCGACACGATCCGGATTCAGAAGGGGAACGGGGATAGTCTAGAATACGGGGTCGACTTCCTGGAGATCGAGCCGGTGCCGACCGCGATCGCCCGTCCGTCGGGCGCGGTGTCGGTAACGGACTATGGCGCGGCGGCGAACGACGGACAGGACGATCTCGCGGCGTTCAAATCCGCGGTGACGGCGGCCGTCTCGGCAGGGAAGACGCTATACATTCCGGAAGGCACGTTTAACCTGAGCAGCATGTGGGAGATCGGCTCGGCGAGCAGCATGATCAACAACCTGACCGTGACGGGCGCGGGCATCTGGCACACGAACATCCAGTTCACGAACCCGAACGCGGCAGGCGGCGGCATCTCGCTGCGCATCTCCGGCAAACTTGATTTCAGCAACGTATACATGAACTCCAAGCTCCGGTCGCGCTACGGCCAAAATGCGATCTACAAAGGCTTCATGGATAACTTCGGCTCGAACTCCACGATTCACGACGTCTGGGTCGAGCACTTCGAGTGCGGCTTCTGGGTCGGCGATTATGCGCATACCCCGGCGATCTACGCGAACGGGCTGACGATCGAGAACAGCCGCATCCGCAACAACCTGGCCGACGGCGTCAACTTCGCCCAGGGCACGAGCAACTCGATCGTCCGCAACAGCAGCCTGCGCAACAACGGCGACGACGCGCTGGCCGTCTGGACCAGCGACACGAACGGCGCGCCGGCCGGCGTGAACAACACGTTCTCTTACAATACGATCGAGAACAACTGGCGCGCGGGCGGCATCGCCTTCTTCGGCGGCAGCGGCCACAAGGCGGACCACAACCTGATCGTCGATACGGTCGGCGGCTCGGGCATCCGCATGAACACCGTGTTCCCGGGCTACCATTTCCAGAACAACACCGGCATCGTTTTCTCGGACACGACGATCATTAACAGCGGCACGAGCAAGGACCTGTACAACGGCGAGCGCGGCGCGATCGACCTCGAAGCGTCCAACGACGCGATCCGCAACGTCACGTTCACGAACATCGACATTCTCAACACGCAGCGCGACGCGATCCAGTTCGGCTACGGCGGCGGCTTCCAGAACATCGTGTTCAACAACATCAACATCAACGGCACGGGCCTGGACGGCGTCACGACGTCGCGCTTCTCCGGACCGCACCAAGGCGCGGCGATCTTCACCTACACCGGCAACGGCTCGGCGACGTTCAACGGCCTGACGACGAGCAATGTGGCTTACCCGAGCCTGTACTACCTGCAGCCTGGCTTTAATCTGACGATTCACTGATCAGAAAAAGATGGGAAAAAGGCTCGCCCTCCGCAAGGCCATCTTGGCCAAGAGGAAGGCGAGCTTTTCGCTTTTGCGCAGCTGCGAAAGGCGCGCTCACAGCCGCAAGCCGCGCTGCAAGAGCAAAATCTGCGGCTACGCCACGCGCCAGCGCTGCAAGCGCGCATTTCATGCTTGCAGGCCGGCGTTAAGCCCGCATCCCGCGCTGCAGCCGCGGCAACCTCGCTTACAGCCGCTTTACTTATTTACTCGAACTGCAGCACGACCATCTGGTGGCACTCGACGACCGGGACCGTGTACCTGACCGCGCCATCCTGCGCCTTAAAAGGCAGCTCGGTCATCTGCGGCGCCAGATAGACGCTGCCAATGGGACGGTCCGTGCGCACCGTGCACGCGACGTCGCGGATCGGGATCAGGTCCTCGACGATCTCCACATTCTTCCCGCGCCGAACGGGGGAGGCGTACAATAAGTGGTGCACGAGACGGCGATGGGTTGGCTGTTCCTGCAACGTCGTCACGCCTTGCGCGGGCAGCGTCGTCTCGAGTGTCGGAGCCGCGAGCAAGCGGTCGAGCGCATAGTCCACCATCTGCCGCAGCACGAGATTGCCATGCTCGGCGTAGGCGCCGAAGACGTTCCACGCGATGTAGATGCCGGCGTCGTGCTCGATCATGCCGGGTTCGCGGCTCTGTCTATCGTTCGGCGTATGGAGGTGGGACGAGAAGGAGAAAGCGTCCCGGTTAAAATACGGGTTCTCGCGGTAACCGAGCACTCGTCCGCCGGCGGCTTCGATACGCTGGCCTTCGCCGTACATGACGGCAGAAGCGCCTTCGCCCGGACCGAACGGACCCGCGGGGACGAAGTAGTCCGGGCGGTACGGATTGGCGCCGGTCCAACGCGCGCCGAAGTCGAGGGCGAAGCCGGAACCGTCCGGACGCAGTCCGGCGCTTCCCGTGGCGAGCACTCGTCCGCCCTGGCCGACGTAGGCCGCCAGCTTCGCTTCGATCTCGGCGTCTGCCGGGATCAGGTCCGGAAGGATGAGCACGGGATAGGCCGCCCAGTCCGACGCCAGGTCGACGACGTCGAACAGCCGATTCGTCTCGAGCAGCATCCGCGCCGCGCCTTTGTCGGCGTCCGCGACGTTGCCGCCGGCGCCTCGGTGACGGCCCGAAGCTTCAACGCCAAAGACGGCGATGTCGGCGACGTTCACAGTGCTCTCGCACCAGGCTTCTTTTTCCTCGACTTCCTTATAAGCCGCCCCGATCAGCCGGTACGTCGCCTCGTCCATCAAGCCGTCCGGATGGAGTTGGTCCCCGACGGAGCAGCCCGCGCCGTTCGCCAGGCTCAGCGCCGTCTCGTACCGAAGGGCGTTCGGGTGCTTGTAGCCGCCGAATTCTCCCCACGACAGGTGGAACTTGCCGGTCATGCCGAGAAAAGGACGGCCGAGCTGTTGGACGTACCGCGCGGACAGGGGGAAATGGTCGTAACCCCAGCCGCCCGTCGGGAGAGACTCCAGCTCGAGTTGATGCGTGTTGAGAAACGCCAAATCGCGCCGCCCCTGCGGGATGTGGCCGCCGTTGTGGAATACGGGCAGCTCCGGGCGATGCCGATGAACGGCCTCGTTCGTCCGTTCTGCGTACCGGAGGTAGGTCTGCTCCCAAAGAGGGCGCATCGCAGCCGTATCGCGAGGATCGATGCCGGCCGCGCGCGCCGATCTGATGCAGTGCTGGCAGTAGCACCTGCGGACGCCGACGATGTCGAGGAAGATGCCGTCCGCATCGTACGTTTGGACGACTTCTTCGATCTGGGCGACGAGCACGTCGAGATACGGCGTGTTCATGCAAAATTCGTGATAGCCCGGCGTGAAGAAGTCAGGCGCCCACTGCGTCTTCTCGTCGGCGGCGCGGAACAGCCAATCCGGGCGGACGCGCGCCAGCTTCTCGTCGAGGCCTGCCGACAGATAGACCGGCGTCTTGACGCCGATCGCATGCGCGGCTTCGATCTGGGCGCCGAGCAGGTCGAACGATAGATGCGGATGCATCTCGTTCGCGGTCGACGGATGGTACGCCCACCCGTGATGGCATTTCGAGAACACCGTAATCGAGTCTACGTGCCCGAGCTTAAGCATCGCTTGGAATTGCTCGGCAGAAAACGACGAGCCGATTCCTTCGATCAGCTCCGACGTGTGGAAATCCAAATGTACCTGGCGAAATCGCATCGGACAGCCCCCTTGGGATACTTGGTATGCCCTCAGTGTAATGCGGGCAGGCCTCCGCGGATAGACATCGAACCGACGACCTCTAGCACAATACCGACTTCAACGTTTATGATGGGATAAAACGACGTGAGCGGGAGGGACACAGGTGGATTGCATTCAGTGGCAAGTGCCGCCGATGCCGCAGCTCGTGACCGCGGGGCACGGAACGTGGCGCCCGGGCATGCTGCATTTCCGGCGTACCTTCAACCTGTACGACATCGTGTTCGTGAAGTCGGGATGTCTGTACATAGCGGAGGACGACGTCGAATACGCAATCGGACCTAACCATGTGCTCGTGCTGGAGCCGGGGAAAGCGCACGAGGGGTTTCGGCCTTGCGAGGAGCCGACGGAGCTGTATTGGTTTCACGTCAAGCACGATTCCGAACACCGCGCGGTCGACGCCGACGACATTCCGTGGTCGCTCGTGCTTCGCAAAGGCACGGACAAGGACCTCCAGCCGGGCATGCAGCCCGTCTACATTCCGAAGTTCGGGGCGTTCCGGATGGACGAAGCATGGGCGGCGCTGGATCGGCTGGTCAAGCTGCACGACCGGCTGACGGTCGACGCAGTATGGCGCATGCAGGCCGCGTTCGTGCAACTGCTGTCCGTCATGCAGCAGTTCGTCCGGGGATCCGCGGCCGAAACCCGTTCGAGCCGGCTGGCCGAGGAGGTGTCCGCGTATTTGCGCCGCTCGGCCTTCGAGCCTTTCGAGATCGAGACGCTCGAGCGGGAATTTCATTTTCACCCGGACTATATCGCCCGCTGCATGAAGCGTCACATCGGCATGAGTCCGGTCGAATACGTGCGGCACGTCCGGGTGGAAAAGGCGCGCAGGCTGCTGGAGCATTCGCCCGAGCTGTCCGTGAAGCAGATCGCGGAGGCCGTCGGGATCGCGGACCCGAACTATTTCGGCCGCCTGTTCCGCAAGGACACGGGCATGTCGCCCGCGGCGTACCGCAGGCTGCATGCGGGGTACGCTTAGATTGTCTCTCAAGTGTGAAGGTAGAGCTACGCTTGGCGGGTCGGCGGGAATGCGGTTAGCAAAGTGTGAACGTAGATCTATACTTCGAGGGCTGGCGGAATTCTGATGATCCAAGTGTGGACGTAGATTCATACTTTGTGGGTCGATGGGCGCTCGGCGATGAAAGAATGAACGTACGTCAACGCTTGGCGGGTTAGCGGATAGGAGACGGCCAAAGCGTGAACGTAGATCAACGCTTGGCGAGCTAGCTTTCAAGTGCGTGGCCCGTTTCCCAACACGCGGGTACCCTCGCCCGGCCGGCTGTCGACTTCGACGCCGTAGGCGTCGTAGAAGCAGAAACGGATGCGGTCGTCTTGCGCGATTTTGATGCCGATATGCTCGGCTTCGAGCGGAGCGCGTCAATTTGTTGCTGGATAGAAACAAACCTAGCCTTTGTCGAGCTGAGCAAGCCTACTTGTTACTTGATAGAAACAAACTCACCCTCTGCCGAGCGGTGCGTGACTATTTGTTTCTGGATAACAACAAACCCAGCCTCTGCCGAGCGGAGCGTGCCCATTTGTTTCCGGATAGAAACGAACCCAGCCTTTGCCGAGCGGAGCGCGCCAATTTGTTTCTATCCAGAAACAAATCCAGCCGCTGCCGAGCCGCGGCTCGGCATCCGGCTCGCGGCGTCACAGGCCAAGATCGCTGCCGGAGATGCGGCGCTCGAGGTGATCGGCGCGGTATTCCGGGTCATGGACGCGCGGGACGAGCCTATGAAAAAAAGACTAGTGACGTCCGGCGGAATTGTGCTATGATGAACGCACAAAGTTAATGTTCGGTAGGAGAAAAGGAGACACCACGGCGATCGGCCGCGCTTCGTGCGCAGCCGGAAGTTGCGGTGTTTTTTCTTGTGCCGGCATCTCCAGGCATGATCGCGGAGACAACCTGATAGGTATAAGTACGGAGGGATGGACGACATCGTTCGCTTGGAGGGAGGTGGCTGTCAAAATCGCGGCATCGCTCGTTTTTGATAGCGCTATCATTTGGTGGGTCGTAATTTATCTGACGAAAAGGGGACTTCGATCTCGATGGCCAAGACGACTTCGTTTCTGAAAAAACCGCTCGGCATGCTGGCTCTGTCGCTCGCGCTTATTCTTGCGGGCAGCTTTTTGGCGGGCATGTTCAACACTTCGTTTTACAACGTAAAGGTCAAGGAGATCTCCTTCAAAGGCGATCACGGGACGCTGAACGGTCTGTTGTATATGCCGAAAGGCGCGGGGGCGAACGACCCTCGGCCGGTCATCGTCACGACGCACGGCTACCTCAACTCCAAGGAAATGCAGGACGCGCCGGCGATCGAGATGTCCAGACGCGGCTATATCGTCCTGGCGCTCGACATGTACGACCACGGCGACTCGCGGTGGAGCGCGGACATCCCGGTGAAGGATATGTTCGGCACTTTCTGGATCTTCTCCCAATTCGATGCGGCGAAGTACGTTTACCAGCAGCCGTATACGAAAAAGGACGATAAGGGCAACGCCTACATCGCGGTCAGCGGCCACTCCATGGGCGGCTTCTCCTCGCTCGTCGCGATGTACATGGACGAGATGAACGCCCTGAAGACCGGGTACCGCATGATCTACGCCGGCATCCCGGCCGGAGCGGACTTCTCGTACGCCGCCGCGATCGCGCCGCAGGATCAGATGCAGGCGGCGTTCGGCAGCCGGACGGTCGGCGTGATCGCCGGCCAGTATGACGAGTTCTTCTTTAACAAGTCGGACGCGGAGAAGAGCGCTTCGGAGAAAAAAGTGAAGGGCACCGTCACGAGCAAAAACTTCGCCTCGACGGCTTCGGGCGAAGCGTTCCTCGGTCTGCCGTCCGGCCAGGCCGGCGATTCGGGCAAGTTCTATCAAGTCGCGTCCGGCGATCTGAAGCTCGAGGACAAGGTCGTCCGCCCGTCGCAGTCCGGCGAACGCGTCATCTTCACGCCGAATCAGACGCATCCGTGGAATCACATTTCTCCGGCGGCGACCGCCGATCTCATTTCCTTCTATGAGCATGCGTTCAAGGGCGTCACTTCGCCGAACCAGACCGATGCGGATCTCGGATCGGGCCATCAGATCTGGTGGCTGAAGGAAGCGTTCAACGCAGTCGCGCTGGTCGGATTTTTCCTGCTGTTCGTTCCGTTGATCACGCTGCTGCTCCGGGCGCCGTTCTTGCGCAGCGCGGTCACGGGTCCGATCTCCACCGTATCCGCGCCGGCAGGCGGCAAGCAGAAGACGGTCTACTGGCTGTCGATCGCGTTCAGCACGCTGATCCCCGCGATTCTGTTCCCGACGCTCATGGATAAGTCCGCGGACGGACTGAACGTGCTCAAGATCATCAGCCTCGCGTTGGCGGGCCTCGGCGTGCTGGCGTTCGCCGCCGGGTTTGCTCCGGGCAAGTCGCGCGCAGGCGCATGGCTGGCGCGGACGCGCATCGGTTCGCTTATCCTCGCGTTCGCCGCGTTCGCCATGTGGCTCATTTTCCAATACGCGGAGCATCTCTTCCCGCTGGGCGCCTTCTTCAACGAACCGACGACGAACCAGATCGTGTACTGGGCGCTCGTATCGGCGGCCATCATGGTGTTTATCACTTTTGCGTTCCACTTCTTCATTAAGAAGGATGCCGGCACGAGGTTCAGCAACTACGGCATCAGCCTCAATCCGGCGACCATCGTCGCCAGCCTGTGCGTCGCAGCGTTGGCCGCGCTGGGCGGATACCTGCTTCTGTTCGCCGTGCAGGCCGTATTCGGCACCGACTTCCGTCTCTGGGTGCTCGCGGTACGCACCTTCCAAGCGGAGCATTTCATTACGGCGCTGCGGTATATGCCTTTCTTCCTGATCTACTACTTCGTCGGCACCGTGGCGCTGAACGCCAATACGCGCGGGCAGCGGGGCGGCTACTTCTGGGCGATCGCGCTGAACATGGGCGGCCTGGCGCTGTGGCTCGCCTTCCAATACGGCAAGGACTTCATCACGGGCGTGGCGCTGTATCCCGGCCAGGCGCTCAACGGCATTTTGCTGTTTGCGCTGGTGCCGTGTCTCGCTGTGGCGGCCGTCTATTCCCGCAAGCTGTTCGAGAAGACCAACAACGTGTGGCTGGGCGCCTTTATGAACGCGATCCTGTTCACGATGATCGCTGTGGCGAACACGGCCTTGTTCTGGAACCTGGTGTAAGCGAGGCTGGCGCGGTCCGCCTTGAACGAATCGGAGCGACGATATATAGTTAAGTAAAGAAGCGATAAAACGAAAAAAGGAAGAGCCTGCCGGCCGCAGGCTCTTTTTCCTTGATCGTCGGCATACGGAGGTTCTATGGAGCAACAAGCTTACTATGCGATCGGCATTTTCCTGATCATCTATGCGCTAATCGTCTCGGAGAAAATCCACCGCACCGTCGTCGCCATGATCGGAGGCGTCGTTATGATAGCGGGCGGCATCGTCGACCAGGAGACGGCGATCCGCCATATCGACTTCAACACGCTGGGCCTGCTCATCGGCATGATGATCATCGTCAGCGTCGTCTCGGATACGGGATTGTTTCGGGCGATCGCGGTCCTGGCGGCCAAGCGGGCGAAGGGCGAGCCCGTCCGCATCTTGATCCTGCTGGCGATCCTGACGGCGGTCGCCTCGGCGTTTCTCGACAACGTGACGACCGTGCTCCTCATGGCGCCCGTTACCTTCGGCATCGCGAGACAACTGCGTGTCCCGCCCGTCCCTTTCATCATCGCGCAGTTCATGGCTTCGAACATTGGCGGCACGGCCACGCTGATCGGCGATCCGCCGAACATCATGATCGGCAGCGCGGAGAAGAGCCTGACGTTCATGTCGTTCATCTGGAATCTGGCGCCCATCGCCGGCATCGTGCTGCTCGTCTATATTCCGTTCTATATCTGGCTGTTCCGCAAGCAAATCCGCACGACGCCGGAGCTCAAGGCGGAGCTGCTTCGCATGGAAGCCTCGGATCTCATCACGGACCGCAGGCTGCTCGCGAAGAGTCTGACCGTGCTGGGACTCACGATCGCGGGCTTCTTCCTCCACCAAAGCCTGCATCTGGAATCCGCTACCGTGGCGCTGGCGGGCGCTTTTCTGCTCCTGCTGCTCGCCGGCGAGCGCAAGATGGAGGAGGCGTTCACCCGCGTGGAGTGGACGACGATCTTTTTCTTCATCGGCCTGTTCGTGCTCGTATCGGGACTCGTGGAGACCGGCGTCATCGCCGAGCTGGCCGCGCGCGCGATCGATTGGACCGGCGGCGACCTCGTAGCCTCGTCCATGCTGATCCTGTGGCTGAGCGCGATCGCCTCCGCTTTCCTGGACAACATCCCGTTCGTCGCGACGATGATTCCGCTCATCCAGGAGATGGGCCGTATGGGCGTGACCGATCTGGAACCGCTCTGGTGGAGTCTCGCGCTCGGCGCCTGCCTTGGCGGCAACGGCACGCTGATCGGCGCCAGCGCCAACTTGATCGCGGCCGGGATGTCGGCGAAAGAAGGGCATCCGATCCGCTTTCTCGCCTACATGAAGATCGGATTCCCGCTCATGCTGCTGTCGATCGTCTTGTGCAGCGGGTACATTTATTTGCGTTATTTGATGTAGCTAGCTTCGTCGATCGTATTCGAGCGGGCGCGTGCGTCTGAGGGAGTCGGGGCGGGGCGGCGGTGGTCGGAGCAGCGGTGGTCGGAGCAGCGGTGGTCGGAGCGGACCACAGATCCGCTATTTGCGCGCAATGGAGCGATTTTGTCGAGGTTGAGGACTGTAGATCCGCTATTTCTCTCAAAACCGGCTCCAGAGCCCGCTGCGGGATGGCATAGCGGATCCTGAGTCCGGAACTTGCGCGTTCTTGCGAAATTGGAGCAAATAGCGGATCCATAGTCCGCTAGGTTGAGGTTTCGGCGGCGAGTTGCGAAAACAGCAAGCGCTCCTGACGATCCGCTGCGATGAGCGGCGCGTTTAACGGCGTTTAGGAGCAGCGGCATTAACCTTATATGCGATTAAGGAGGCAGAGGGGCGAGTTCCCTTTGCTTTCACACGATTTGTGAACGCGCGTTAATTATTTCGCCGAATCGCTTTGCATTCTGTTTCGGATCGGTTAAGGTAGAGTTATCTGATGGGAAAAGGAGACGCGATCATGGCGGAACAACGCATCGTAAAGTGGGGTATTATGGGGCCGGGGGGCATCTCGGACAACTTCGCCACCGAGCTGCCGCACGCGCCGGGCGGCCAGTTGGCGGCCGTCGCGGGACGCTCGCTCGAAAAGGCGCAGGCGTTCGCCGACAAGTTCGGCATTCCGCGCGCTTACGGCAGCTGCGAGGAGCTCGCGGCCGATCCGGAAGTCGAGATCGTGTACATCGGCACGCTGCACCCGATCCACAAGGAGAACGCGCTGACGCTGCTCCGCGGCGGCAAGTCCGTGCTCTGCGAGAAGCCGTTCACGATCAACGCGGCCGAGGCCAAGGAGATCGCGGACCTGGCCCGCGAGAAGGGCCTCTTCCTCATGGAGGCGATGTGGACGCGGTACTTGCCCGCGATCGTCAAGGTGCGGGAATGGCTGGACAGCGGCGCCATCGGCGACGTGCGTATCGTAAAGGCCGAGTTTGGCTTCGATGCGGGCTGGAATCCCGAGGGCCGGCTGCTGAACAAGGAGAAGGGCGGCGGCACGCTGCTCGACGCCGGCATCTACCCGGTATCGTTCGCATCGATGATCTACGGCGGGCAGCAGCCCGCCAGGATCGAGAGCTCCGTCGTCATCGGCGAGACGGGCGTGGACGAGCAGTTCTCGCTGTTGTTCGAATACGGCGGCGGGCGTACGGCTTCCCTGCACGGCTCGGTGCGCCTGTCGATGACCAACGAGGCGGTCATCTACGGCACGAAGGGGCGGATCGAAGTGCCGAACTTCCTGTTCGCCAAGGCTGCGACGATGCATGTGAACGGGGCGGAGCCGGTTGCCTTCAAGCACGAGCTCGAGCCGTCGGGCCATTTCTACCAGGCGATCGAGGCGATGGAATGCCTGCGCGCGGGCGACAAGGAGAGCGCGATCATGACCGTAGACGAAACGGTGCGTATCATGGAGACGCTCGACCGGATTCGCGAGCCGTGGGGGCTCAAGTATCCGAGCGAGGCCTAACTTAGCTGCATATCGACAGAAATAGGCGATGTAGGGCTTCGGCCGCTATCATCGTCTTTTTTGTCGGTTAAAAAAAGGGGGTGAATGTTGAAAAAAGTTAAATTTATGATTATGCTAACTATTAGCTTCATGTGGAAGGTTGGAGAAAACAACATGATAAAAATTACGCTCCAGATGATCGCGGATCGGCTCGGCGTCTCCAAGGCGCTCGTCTCCAAGGCGCTCGCGGGCGATGCGGCGGTGAACGAAGGGACGAGAGAGACGATCTGGAAGACGGCGGAGGAGATGGGGTACCGCTTCAAGTCTCCCCGCCGCTTCGGTCCCGACGCGCAGTCCGGAATTATGGCGGTTCTGATGCCGAGAGCTTATCTGGACGATATGGAATATTGGGGCAACGTGATTCAGGGCATCGAGAAGGAGCTCCTCCAGCACAACTTCAGCATGCTGCTGTCGAGCATCGACATCTCGCTGCCGCCCAAGGACGGCTTGCTGTCCTCGATCGACGACCAGCAGGTGAGCGGCGCCATCGCCATGGGGCACCTGCCGGACAGTTATATCGAGGCTCTGAAGGCCAAGCATTTTCCGTTCATCATGCTGGATGCGAGCCGGCTGGATCCCGCGGTCGATCATATTCTGGCGAACAATTACCTGGGCGCCTACGAGGCGACCGCCCATTTGCTGCGGCACGGGCACCGGCGCATCGGATTCGTCGGAGACGCGAATACGTCATGGAGCTTCCGGGAGCGGTACCGGGGATTCAAGGAATCGGCCGCGGACTTCGCGGCGGAGACCGGGCAGACGGTGGATACGCGGGTCATCGGCGGCATCGGCGTCAGCGGCAACGGCATGTATACGAAGCCGGAGCTGGACGAGCAGATCAAGGAGGCCGCGCAAGGGGAGCAGCCGCTCACCGGACTGTTCTGCGCGAACGATCTGACGGCTTTCGAGACGCTGAAGCGGCTCGGCGCGATCGGCTTGTCCTGTCCGGACGATGTCTCCGTCGTCGGGTTCGACGATCTGACGCTGACGAAGCTCATGCGGCCCAACCTGACGACGGTGCGCGTGCCCAAGGCGGCCATCGGCTCGCGCGCGGCCGAGCTCGTCGTCCGTCGGCTTCGGCATCCCGACGTAGTCCCCGAGCTCGTGCTGCTGTCCACCGAGCTGATCGAGCGCGAGACCGTGCGCAGCGTCGGGGTAGAGGAAGCGGACGGCATTCGCGCTTAGCGCGGGTTCTTCCGACGGGCAAACGCCGTCCGGTCAGCGACCGGAGCGGCGTTCGGCGTCGCCGCGGAGGAAGACGCCCAAGGCTATCTGCCCGAGCATGCGCATATGGCGCGTCTCGTCCGCGATACGTGGATGGCATTCGCGCTGACCGGCGATCCGGGGCATCCGGGGCATCCGGGGCTGCCGAGCTGGCCCAGCTGCAGCGCGGGGGAGTTCGGGTACAGGCTCATCCTGGACGATCCGCCGCGCGTGGAGCCGATGAACCCGCTAGCGTATGACAAGCGCTTCCCGGTGCAGGTCATCAGGTTGGAAGCTTCCGGGGCGTCCGCGCATGCGGATTAAGAACGGCGCGCACGCGAGATCGGCAGCCGCCGCGACTCGCGCGGGGAACTGCGCGAGCGAACGAAGTCAACAAGCTCACGACCGAGCTGGTCAAGGCGAGAGCGGAGCTTCGGAAGGAGAAGTGAGGACATGAACCGCGCGTTGGCGCTAGGTCAATACCGGGATGCGAAGTATCATCCGTTCGAGGGCGTGGACCGCGAACTCAAGGACATTTTCGAAGGCGGCTTGACGGTCGATTGCACCGACGACTATGGGGCGCTTAACGCGGCTAACCTTTCAGGCTATCAATTATTCATATCGTATGCGGAGTTCTCGGATACGCCCGTCGCGCCGGAGCAGGAAGCTGCGCTGCTCGCGTACGTCGCGCAGGGCGGCGGGCTGCTCGCCATCCACAACGGCATCTCGCTGCAGCGCAATTCCGCGCTCGCGAGCCTGCTCGGCGCCCGGTTCACCGGGCATCCGCCGTATGGCCCGCTGCCGGTCGCGGCATGCGGCGAGCCCCATCCGATCACGGAAGGTCTCGTACCGTTCGTCATCGACGACGAGCCGTATCGCTTCGACATGAATCCGCTCATGAAGCCGTCTCCGCTGCTCGAGTACGAGCACGAGGGCGAGCGCTGGCCGGCCGGCTGGGCGCACCGCTTCGGGTTGGGAAGGGTCGTCTATCTCATGCCGGGCCATTCGCGGTCTTCGTTTTTGCACGCGTCGTACCGCGCGCTCCTTCTGAGAGCGGGGCTGTGGGCGGCTGCGGGAAGCGGAGAGGAGGCGGAAATATGAAGCATGCCGTCGTGACGGGCGCGGACCGAGGACTCGGGTTCGCGCTGACGGAGCAGCTGCTTGCTGCAGGATATACGGTGTTCGCAGGGCGATACCTGGAGCAGTGGGACGCGCTCGACAGGCTGCAGGACGAAGCGGGCGAGCGGCTCGTGCCGGTGGCGCTGGACATCGGCAGCGAAGAGAGCGTACGGCGTGCCGCCGAGACGGTCGCGGCACGGACGGGGAGCATCGATCTGCTCGTGAACAATGCGGGCATCGCCGGTCATCAGGACGACAATATCTTCGGCGAGATCGACTACGAGGCGATCCGCCGGATGTACGAAGTCAACGCGCTCGGTCCGCTGCGCATGGCGCATGCGCTCCAGGCGCAGCTGCTGGCGGGCGGGGATAAGCTCGTCGTCAACGTCTCCTCCGAGGCCGGCCAGATCAATCAGACCTGGCGCGAGGGCTGGTACGGCTACTGTATGTCCAAAGCCGCGCTTAACATCCAGTCCAACATTTTGCACAATCAGCTTCGGGCGCATGGCGCCAAGGTGCTGGTCATCCATCCGGGTTGGATGAAGAGCTATATGAGCGGCGAGCTGAACGAGGAGGCCGCGATTACGACAGCCGAGGCGGCAGCGGGCATTCTGCGCGTCATCGGCGCGTATTTGGCCGACGGGGACGCGGCGGCGCGGCCGCACCCGGCATTTCGGGACTACTCGGGCGCGGAGATGAGCTGGACGTAGAGACGATAGGATACAACATACGGGACGATGCGGCAGGTTGCCGCTTCGTCCCGTTTTTCGTTTGCGGTGGTATTAAACAAAATTAAACTAATTGATTATACAAATATAGATAAAATATAAATAAATTAAATAAAAATGTTGAAAGAAAAATAAACGTGTGTTAAACTCTGGAACTGAAAGCGGTATCATCATCGTTTTTCATAGGGGGATTCATCGATGAAAAAAGGACTTACGCTGGCGGCCGCGATCGCGACGCTCAGCATGATCGCCACCGCTTGCGGCGGCAGCAACAACGGAGACAACGCCTCGCCTTCCGCAAGCGCCAGCCCGTCCGCATCGGCGAGCGCGGCTGCAAGCGCTTCCGCTTCGGCTTCCGCCTCAGCCTCGGCCGATCCGGCCGCCGACATCAGCGGCACGATCACCTTTCTCACCAACCGGACGGACATGGTGGACAAAGAGTACGTGGATTACGCGAAGCGGTTCAACGAAAAGTATCCGAACGCCAAGGTCGAGTTCGAGGCGATCACGGACCTGGACAAGAACACGAAGGTCCGCCTGTCCTCCGGCGAATACCCGGACGTCCTGCTCATCCCGACGATCCCGAACTCGGACCTGCCGAAGTATTTCGCGCCGCTCGACGATCTGGGCTTGAACGACAAGATTTACTTCAGCGATTACAAGTCCTCGGACGGCAAGCTGTACGGCATCTCCGCCGGCGCTACCACGACGGGCATCGTTTACAACAAAAAAGCGTTCGCCGACGCAGGCATAACGGCGATCCCGAAGACGCTCGACGAATTCTACGCGGCGGCCGAGAAGCTTAAAGCAAAAGGCATCGTACCGCTCGCCTCCAACTTCAAGGATCAATGGCCGCTGTACCCGTGGGCGTCCGAGGTGCCGATCTCGATCGCCGGCGACAAGAACCTGAACAACGACCGCGTCAACTCCGACGCGCCGTACGCGATGGACAATCCTTACGGCCAAGGTCTGACGATCATCCGCACGATGTACGAAAAGGGCTACCTGGAGCCGGACGTCAACTCCACGAACTGGGAGCAGTCCAAGAAGGATATCGCAAGCGGCAAGTTCGGCATGTACATGCTCGGCAACTGGGTTATCCCGCAGGTCATCTCGTCAGGCACGACCTCGGACAACGTCGGCTTTTTCCCGCTCCCGTACGACAACTCGGGCAAGACGAACGTGCTGCTCGCGCCCGACTGGGCTTACGGCGTCAACAAGGACAGCAAGCACCTCGAGACGGCCAAGGCGTTCGTCAAGTGGTTGCTCGAGGACTCCGGCTTCGACGACTTCGCCGGTTTCATCCCGGTGCTGAAGGATAAGCAGGCGAACATGGCGCAGCTGACCGAATTCCAGAGCTACGGCCCGACGACGATCGAAGCGGCCGCCGACTCCGAGGAATCGACCGCGGTCGTCAACAAGGCGCAGATCGTCAAGGAAGCGATGGTGCAGGAGTTCGTGCTGTCGAAGGATCCGCAGAAGGTGCTGGACGAGTACAACAAGAAGTGGGCTGCGGCCAAGAAATCGCTGGCTAAGTAACGACGGCCAAGTCAGCTACACGCGTATCGGACGCGAGCCGCGCGCAGCCGGGCGGCGAGGATTTTTCGGAAAAATGAGCCTCGCGCCGGAAGAGTTACACGGCTTTTCCGCGCAACTTCGCTCCGGAGGGACGCTTGGCGGACGAGTTACACGGCTTTTCCGTGTAGCTCCTTTCCCGGCCGCGCGCGGCCGCGTTCAATACGCAGATCAAATCCGGGGTGGAAGAAATGAACGGTTTAAGCTATCAAGCCCAAAAGAGAATCATACTGCTCTGCTTCATGTCCGTGCCGTTGGCGCTGCTGGCATTGTTCACCTTCTATCCGGCCGTCAAGCTCGTCTGGATGAGCTTCACCGACTGGGACGGACTCGAGGCCAATCCGACCTGGATCGGCTTCGCCAACTTCGTCGAGGTATTCACGAACCGCGACTTGTTCGGCGTCTTCCTGAACCAGATTCCGTATGCCGTCGTCGGCATCGTGCAGAACGCGATCGCCATCGTGTTCGCCGTCATCCTGAATTCGAAACTCCGCGGCAGAAACGGCTTCCGCGTTCTGATGTTCCTGCCGTTCATCATGAATGCCGTCGCCGTCGCCTTCATGTTCCAATATGTGTTCGACACGACGAACGGCTCGCTTAACATCCTGCTCGGCGCCATCGGTCTGGACGGCCTGGCGAAGACGAGCTGGCTCGGCAATACGTCGCTCGTCAACTTCTCGCTGGCCTCGATCAGCATGTGGCGGTTCCTCGGCTACAACATGGTCATCTACCTGGGCGCGCTCCAGTCGATTCCGGCCGACATGTACGAAGCGGCGGAGATCGACGGGGCCGGACGCTGGCAAAAGCTGGTGCGGCTGACGCTGCCGAACCTGACGAAGATCATCCAGCTCAACATGTTCCTCACGCTGAGCGGCGCGCTTGCCGTCTTCGATCTGCCGTTCGTGCTGACGAAGGGCGGACCGGCGGGATCGAGCGAGACGTTCCTTTTCAAAACGATCAACACCGCCTTCCAATTCAACAACTTCGGCCTCGCCTCCGCGATGAGCGTCGTGCTGCTGCTGATCGTCGTCGTCGTGCTGGCGCTGCAAAATCTGGTCATCGGGAGAGGGGGGAGGGACGCATGAGCAAGGCCGCCAGGCGGGATCCGGTTCAGTGGCTCAAATACGCCGTGCTGCTCCTCGCCTCCTTTATCGTCCTGTTCCCGCCCTATGTCGTCGTCGTCAACGCCTTCAAGCGCAGCGACGAGGGCAACGATCCGTTCGCGCTGCCGCACAGCTTCCTCCACTTCGACAACTTCCGCGTCGTCGTCGAGCGCACGCATCTGTGGCATTCGTTCGGCAATACCGTCTACATCATCGCGCTGTCGCTCGTCGGCAACGTCGTGCTCGGCACGATGATGGCCTACTGCCTCGGACGCCTCGAGTTCAGGGGCAAGAAGCTGGTGCTCGGCGCGTTCCTGTTCGCGACGATCGTGCCGACGATCACGACGCAGGTCGTCGTGTTCTCGGTCATCAAGTGGATGGGGCTGTACAACTCGTTGTACGCGCCGGTCATTCTGTTCATCGGGGCCGACGTTATTCAGATCTATATCTACCTGCAGTTCATTCGCAACATTCCGTACGAGCTCGACGAGAGCGCGATGATGGACGGCGCGAGCTTGTTCCGAATCTACCGCTCGATCATCTTCCCGCTGCTCGGGCCCGCCACGGCGACGCTCGTCATTCTCAAGACGATCAACATCTACAACGAGCTCTACATCCCGTTCCTGTACATGCCCAAATCGTCGCTCCCCGTCGTGTCGACGTCGATCATGCGCTTCGCGAGCAACAACCAGGCGGAGTGGGGCTACATCTGCGCCATTATCCTGCTCATCATGATCCCGACCGTCGTGCTGTACCTGTTCTTGCAGCGCTATATCTTCTCGGGCGTGACGAACGGGGCGGTAAAGGGGTGATGCGGATTCCATCTTGGCAGCGCCAATCATAAGATCCGGGATCTATCGCGCAAAAGTGCATGATAGGCGCTTCGGGGCGGCGGTTCCGGCCTCTATCGCGCAAATGTGCAGGATAGTTACTCAATTTTCGGCGGATGGGCGTTAAAGCGACGGTCTATCGCGCACTTTTGCACGATAGCCGCTCTGTCAGACGTTTGTCCTCGTTCTATGAGGTACTTTTGCAGGATAGCGGCAGACTCTCGGAGCAAAGGCGTGAAGCGGCATTCGAAATATGACCCCAACCGCGCAAGACTCCAAGCCGTACTTATTTTCTCTACTACTAGGAGGTAAAAGAATTGCCAAGAAAAAAGAGACTTCGCTCAGGATTGGCAATGCTGCTATCAGTCATGATGATCATCCCTTTATTCGCCAATCCGTTGACGGCCGGCGCCGCGACAGGAGCGGAGGGCCAGGCGGATGCGGGCGGCGCTTCCGCGACTGCGCTCTCCGTGACCGCCGCGACCTACACGCAGAGCAATCTGGGATTGCTTGGCCCCGAATTTAAAGTCGTCCTCGACAACTTCGACGCCGCCGACGCTGCCAAGTACAGCCGCAATCCGGGCGCGTCCGGCTCCGTCACTTTCCCTGATTCCCCGCTCGGCGCCGAATACGGCAAGGCGCTTCAATTCAACTACGATCTCGCGCAAGGCTACAACGGCGTCATCCTGCGCCGCGATATCGGCAGCGCGCTGCCGCAGAACGGCGCGTGGCCGGGGCTGGCCGCGATCGAGCTGACGGTGCAGGCGGATACGCCGATCCCGAACCCGATCCTGCAGCTCAACATCGGCGACGCGTGGCCGGGCAGCTCGTACGAGGCCGACCTGAAGAAGCATGCCGGCTTCGATGCGAACAGCACCGCGCCGCAGCATCTGGTCATCCCGCTCGCGGAGTTCGTAGCGAAGGGCGGCGCCGCGCCGATCCCGAGCACGGATAACGTCATCTCCTTCGCCATGTACATGGGCGGCTCGGGCCAGGGCAGCGTCACGCTCGACGAAGCGAAGCTGATCTTCGCCAAGCCGCTCGCCGTCGACAGCTTCGACGGCTACGCAGACGACGCCGCGCTCGCCGCGGCGTGGGCGCCCAACGCCAACGGCGGCACCAACGCGCGCACGCTGACGGCCCAAGGCGCGGGCAAGGCGATGACGTTTGCCTACGACGCCGCGTCCTTCAACAGCAAGGGCTACACCGGCGCGGTCAAGTCGCTGGCGGGCCAGGACTGGACCGGCACCGGCGCCATCGCGCTCGATTTCACGGGCGACGGGCTCGGCCAGGACATCTTGCTTCAGATGACGAGCGGCGCGAGCTCCTCGATGGAGGCCCACCTCGCGAGCGTGCCCGGCTTCGATCCCGCATCGACCGCGACGCAACACCTCGTTATCCCGCTCTCGATGTTCGCGCCGAAGTCGAACGGCATGACGCTCGCGCATGACCAGATGAAGGGCATCGCGCTCTACGTCAACAAGACGGGCGCGGGCATCGCGGCCTCTTCGAGCCTCACGCTGGACAACGTCGTCCGCTTCGTGCCCAGCGGCTCCGAACAGGCGGGCGGCGGCGAGGTCAAGTTCGACGAGACGAGCCTGATCGCCCAAGGCAGCGACAACCTGCTGTCGGTGCTGAACGTCAATGCGACCGTGTCCGACGGCGGACGAATCGTCGGCGTCAAGTACGAGAGCAATAAACCCGAGATTCTGGCCAACGTGAACGGCTACGTCTACAAAGGCCTTTTCCGCCAAGCAGGCACGGTGCGCGTGAAGCTGCAGTCCGTGCAGGCCGAGATTAACGGAGCGGTCAAGGAAATCGCGGTCGCCGGCGAGCTGAACATCGCGGTGTCGAATCTCGCGCCTTCGGTCGACGTGCTCGATTACCTGAAGGGACTTCGCGGCCAAGGCGTGCTGACGGCGATGCACAACAAGGAGCCGAACACGAACCCGCGCGAAACGACCGACCGGCTGCTCGCCGCGACGGGCGTGACGCCGGCGATCTGGAGCGGCGACTTCCTCTACCAGGCGCGCGACGTCAACGCGCGGCAAACGATGATAGACGAGGCGATCCGCCAGTGGAACGACGGCTCGCTCGTCAACATCATGCTGCACGTCGCGCCGCCGACCCGCACGGTCGAGCAGGAGAAGCAAGGCGCCAAGTGGGACGACCGCACGGCGACGGCCGACCAGAACGGCGTACAGGCTTACCTCAGCGAAGCGCAGTGGGACAGCCTGCTGACCGACGGCGGCGAGCTGAACGAGAACTGGAAGAAGCGTCTCGACGAATATTACCGGTACCTGATCCAGCTCAAGCAGGCGGGCGTCACCGCGATGTTCCGTCCTTTCCACGAGATGAACCAGCACGTATTCTGGTGGGCCGGCAATCCGGAGCATACCAAGGCGTTGTACCGACTGACGCACGACTACCTCGTCGACGTCAAGGGACTGGACAATCTGATCTGGGTGTGGGACGTGCAGGACCTGCCCGCAAACTACGGCGACAGCTACGGCTACGACGCCGCGGACTGGTCCTCCTTCAACCCGGGCGATGACTACTGGGACGTGTTCGCGCTGGACGTCTACGACGCCAAGGGTTACACGCAGGCCAACTACGACCAGGCCGTCTCCATCGCAGGCGACAAGCCGATGGCGATCGGCGAATGCTGGGTGCTGCCGACGCAGGCGGAGCTCGCGGCGCAGCCGAACTGGGTGTTCGCGATGCCGTGGGCGGGCGATACGTTCGACTACAACTCGGCGGAAAAAATCAAGACGTTCTATCAGTCGAATCTGACGATCGCCGATACGCCGGCCTTCCAGACGCGCCGCGTCGGCACGGTCGCCATCGACGACTTCGAGGGCTATGCGGACAGCGCGGCGCTGGCAGCCGCCTACGCAAGAGACGTCACGGGAGGCACCAATTCCGTCGCGCTCCAAGCCTCGCCGCTCGGCGGCAGCGGCAAGCAGGCGCTCGCGCTGACGTATAACACGAACGGGCCGGACGGCTACACGGGAACTTCCCGCACGCTCGATCTCGACATCAGGGGCGCCAAGACGATCAAGCTGTGGTTCCAGGGCAACGGCAACAGCGGACAGACCGTGCTGATCCGCCTGGCTTCCGGGCAGCCGGACCGCTGGTTCGAGTTCGATCTGCTCGACCTGCGCAGCTACAGCGCCACCGCCAAGACGCCGCAGTATCTGGAGATTCCGATCGAGGCGTTCAAGCCGCTAACGGCCGGCACGACCTTCGATCCGTCCAAGCTGATCGGCCTCGGCTTCTACGTCAAGAAGCTCGGCGGCGAGAACCGAAGCGGCACGCTGCTGATCGACGGCGTCTCGTATTCCAAGCTGGCGCCGGCCAAGGAAGCGCCGAGCTTCCGCATCGACTTCGCGAGCGACGCCTGGCAGGCGACGGGCGGCGACACGCTCATGAAGCTGCTGAAGGCGAACACCTCGATCGCCGCGCTGGGCGCGGGGACGACGGGCGCCGCGCCGTACCTTTTCCAAGTGCTGTACGACAGCAGCGACGACGAGATTCTGAAGAACAAGGGATTATTCTCTTCGAAGGGAATCTTCCGCAAGACCGGTACGGTCGAGGTCACGATCAAGCAGGTGACCGTGTACGCAGGCAACAAGCAGTACTATCTCGACGTGAACCGCACGGTGAAGATCGACGTCGGCGCGCTAGCAGAGCCGGTGAACGTACTGGCGTACCTCAAGGCGCTTACCGGCAACGGAACTTTGTCGGCGATGCATAACAAGGAGCCGAACGAGCGGCCGCGCATCACGACGGACCGCATCATGGAGACGACCGGCGTCACGCCGGCGATCTGGAGCGGGGACTTCCTGTTCCTCAAGGACGACGTCGCGAACCGGCAGAAGATGATCGACGAGGCGATCCGCCAGTGGAACGACGGCGCGCTGATCAACATCATGTTCCACGTCCCGTCAGCGACGATGACGGTCGAGCAGGAAAAGCAGGGCGCGGACTGGTCCGGCAGCGCGAACGCGGTGCAGACCGACCTGACGGCGGAGCAGTGGGAGAGCCTGCTCACCGACGGCGGCGACCTCAACAAAAACTGGAAGCTGCGTCTGGACGAGTACGCCAAGTACCTGCAGCAGCTGGAGGACGCAGGCGTCGTGCCGATGGTCCGTCCTTTCCACGAGATGAACCAGCATGCCTTCTGGTGGGCCGGCGTGCCGCAGAATACGGCTGCGCTCTACCGCCTGACCAAGGACTATCTGGTGAACGACAAGGGTCTGGACAATATGATCTGGATGTGGAACGTGCAGGACTTCGACAACCGGATGAACTGGCAGGACTACAATCCGGGCAACGAGTACTGGAACATCCTGACGCTGGACGCTTACACGAACGGTCTCGGCAGCAAGGGCGACGACTACTACGCCCAGATGAAGCAGTTCGCGGCGGACGCCGGCGGAGCGGACGGTCCGAAGCCGATCGGCATCGGCGAGAGCTTCAAGCTGCTCGACGCCGCGGGGCTGGCGAAGTACAAGGACTACGCGATGATGATGCCTTGGGCGGACGACGCGTGGGTGTACAACACCGACGACGCGCTGCGCACGTTTTACAAAAATACGGTGTCACTGCTGGATACGCCGGTATTCGCCTCCACGCTCAAAGGGGGAAGCGGCGTGGAAACGCAGTCCTACAACTACGATCTGGTCACCGAAGTTTACGATTGGGGCCAGAACGTCAAAGGCGTCGTCATTGACATGGGCGCCAAGGTGAACGCGGCGGACATTTCCAAGAGCACGTTCGAGGTCGGCGTCCGCAACACGACGGGCACGGGCGCGGTGGCCTACGAGGGACTTCGCACGATCACGAACGCCTATGTCAACGACACGGGCAAAATCGACGGCGCGGGTACGTCCGCGGGACGTTATGTCGTGCTCGAGTTCAAGACGGGCAAGGACCTGGCTGAAGCGGCCACGACCTCCTGGGACGGCGCGGCGCGTCAAACGACGCTGCTTAGCCTGGGTTACGCCGTCAAGCAGAAGAGCGCGATCGGTTTGCGTCTGCCGCTCGGCGCGAATTACGTCCTGGGCAAGCGGACGAACCTGATCGTCGACGATTTCGAGCAGGGCACGTATACGGACGCGAACGGCGACCATGCGTACAATCTTTTCGTGCCGAAGAATAAGCAGGCGGATGAAAAATATCCGCTCGTGCTCTGGCTGCACGGCAATGGAGAGCGGGGCGGCGAAGGCCTTCTGCCGATGCTATCGAGCAAGGGCGCGACCGCGTTCGCGGATCCGGCCGCACAGGCCGCATACGGCGGCATGTACGTGCTGGCGCCGCAGTTCAGCGCGGCGCACGGCGCGCCGGACGACATCGTGGACGGCGTCACCGCGCTCGTGAAGAAGCTGCTCGCGGACGACAGCCAGATCGATCCGACGCGCGTGTACATCGTCGGCGCTTCGGCGGGCGGCACCCGTACGTGGAAGCTGCTGCTGCAGGAGCCTAAGCTGTATGCGGCTGCGATCGCGATCGCCAGCACGACGACCGTGCCGGGCAATCTGAACCTGACGACGGCCGATTACGAAAAGGTGAAGGGCGTGCCGATCTGGCTCTTCCACAGCGCGAACGACACGACGATCAACGTGTCGAACAGCCGCACTGCGAGCGAAGCGCTGACCGCGCTGGGCGGCAACGTGCGCTACACCGAATTCACGGGCGTCGTGCAGGACGGCATTACGTACGACGGGCACCAATCGTGGGTGCCGGTGCTGGACAACGGCATCGACGCCAAGTACGATGCGAAGCCGTTCGACTGGCTGTTCGAGCAATCGCTGGGCGGCGGCGGTCCTATCGACCCCGACAAGTACAAGGTCGCGCTCGACGACTTCTCGACTTATGCGGACAGCGCGCAGCTCTCCGGCGTCTACGGACGCAATACGAACGGCGGACAAAATACGCTGACGCTCGTCCCGTCGCCGTTCGGCGAAGGCCTGGGCAGCGCGATGAAGTTCGATTACGACCTGACGAACGGCTACTCCGGCCGCTCGCGCACGGTGAACGGCTACTGGCCGGGACTCGAGGCGGTCGAGCTGCGGGTGCAGACGGACGGCAAGGGGCAGGACATCCTGCTGCAGCTGTCGGACGGCGCCTCGTACGAGGCGCATCTGAACAACGTGGCGGGCTTCGACAAGACGTCGACCGCGCCGCAGCATCTCGTCATCCCGATCGGCGAGTTCAAGCGCAAGGAAGGCAGCGGCACGTTGAACACGAAGGGCGTCGCTTCGTTCGCGCTCTATGTGAACAAGGTAGGGAGCGCTACGGGAGGCACGGTCACTTTGGATGAAATTCAGCTGGTGTTCGGCGAAAAGCCGGTGCTGCCCGAGATCTCGTTTGCGAAAACGGAACTTCAGGCCGACGGCGTCGGCAACCTGATCTCGCTGCTGAACGCGAGCGCGACGCTGCCTGGGGGCGCGAAGATCGTGCAGGCGAATTACGTATCCTCGGACGCGGCGGTGCTGCCGAACTTCGATCGCTTCGTGCCGAAGGGCGACTTCCTGAAGGAAGGGCATACGAATGTCGCGTTGAAGCAAGTGAAGCTGTACCAGGACGGCACGACGTTCACGATCGACGTCAACGCGCAGCTGAGCGTCACGGTCAGCCATCTGCCTGCGGCGGTCGACGTGGTCGACTACCTGAAGCAGCTCGCCGGACACGGCATGCTGTCCGCGATGCATCACGACCAGTCCTACTCGAATCCGGCCGCGAACGACGTGCTGCATCAGCGCGTGGCCAACGAATTCGGCGTGTATCCGGCGCTGTACAGCGCAGACTTCCTTACGGGAGGCACGGTGCCGTACCGGCAGAACATGATCGACGAGATCAAGCGCCAATGGGCGAACGGCAGCCTCGTGCAGATCATGTTCCACGTCTCGCCGCCGCAATATACGGTCGCCCAGGAAGCGGAAGGCAACTGGGGCGGAGACACGGCGCAGGAGACGCTGCCGAGTCCGAACCGTATTTACAGCTTCCTTTACAACGATCAATGGAAGGAACTGCTCACGGACGGCACCGAGCTCAACAAGAACTGGAAGCTTCGCATGGACGAATACGCGAAATTCCTGCAGCAGCTCGAGGACGCTGGCGTAACCGTCATGCTGCGGCCGTTCCACGAGATGAACCAGCACGTCTTCTGGTGGGGCGGACGACCGGGACCTGAAGGCAGCGCGGCGCTGTACCGGATGTTCCACGATTATATGGAACAGGATAAAGGACTTTCGAACATCATCTGGGTGTGGAATATCCAGGACCTGCCGGACGATTACGGCTATGCCGACGGCGACGCCAAGTTCGACCGGTACGAAGGGCTTGACGGCGGGCTCGCCGAGTACGACGCGAACGACTGGAACAGCTTCAATCCGGGCAAGGATTACTACGACATCTTGTCCGTGGACTTCTACGATACGGAAGGTTATGCGACGCGACACTACGAGCAGGCGAAGCGCATCGCGCAAGCCGACGGCAAGCCGATGATCATCGGCGAGACGTTCGTCTTCCCGACGCAGGCCGAGCAGGCGGCCCAGCCGGACTGGACGCTGGCGATGCCGTGGGGCATCCGTACCTGGAACTACAACACGAAGGAAGCGATGGCGGCCTTCTATCAGAACAGCATCGGCATCGACGGACTGCCGCGCTTCGCGACGCGGGACAATACCGGGGAGCCGCCGGTCGATCCGGGGACGGGCAATCCCGATCCGGGCAACCCGGGCACCGTGACGCCTCCGGCTAGCGGCACGAACGGCATGGCCGTCGTATCCGATGGCGCAATCGCCGTGAAGGCGACGCCGGACGCGCAGGGCAACGTGGCCGTAAGCTTAAACGCAGCGGACGTGAAAAAAGCGGTGGCCGGCTCCAAGGACGGCAGGCTGCAGGTCGCGATCGATACGGGCGACGCGTCCTTAACCGGCACGGCGACGGTGAACCTGCCGCTGCAGGACATCTTGAGCGCGGCCGCGGCTGGCGGCGTCGGCGAGATCGCGGTCACCGCGGGCGGCGCGACGATCGTCGTGCGCACGGACGCGGGGCTAATCGGAGCGAACGCGAAGCTGCTGACGCTCACGATCGCGAAGGCGGACGGCGCAACGCTGCCGGCGGACGCGAAGAGCAGGATCGGCGACCGTCCGGTCTACGATCTCGGCCTGACCGTCGACGGCGCGAAGCCGGCGGACTTCGGTACTAGCGGCGCGGTAAGCATAACGCTGGACTACAAGCTGCAGGCCGGCGAGAAGGCGCACAAGCTGGTCGTCTACTACGTTGCCGACGACGGCAAGCTGCAGCCGGTTAAGCGGACGGCCGTAGGTTCGTCGGCGGGCAAGATCTCGTTCGAGCCGCGGCACTTCAGCCGCTATGCGGTCGGCTATGCCGATGTGAGCTTCGCCGACCTGTCGCAGGCGGCTTGGGCGCAGGAAGCGATCGAGGCGCTGGCGGCGCGGGAGATCGCGAACGGCACTGGCGGCGGCAAGTTCGAGCCTAGCCGTGCGGTGACGCGAGCCGAGTTCCTGAAGCTGCTGCTTGAAGCGCTCGAACTGTCCGATCCGCAGGCGACGGCTTCGTTCGGAGACGTGGCGACGGACGCCTGGTATTACGGCGCGGTCGCGACGGGGTCCAAGCTCGGAATCGCCAAGGGCCGCGCGGACGGTACCTTCGGCGCGAACGACACGATCACGCGCGAGGACATGGCCGCGATGCTGTCCAGGGCGATCTCGTTGGCAGGCCAGCGGGGCGCTTCGCAAGCGGCCGCTGCCTTCAAGGATCAGGCTTCGATCGCGGACTATGCGCGCGAAGCGGTCGGTCAGCTGGCGGACGCCGGCCTGATCAACGGTTTCAAAGACGGCACGTTCTCTCCGAAGGGCGAGACGACCCGCGCGCAAGCGGCGAACGTCATTTATAAGCTGCTCCAACGCTAATTGAACGAAAAAGGCGAGTCGGGCTCCTCTCAAGGAGCCGGCGCGCTTTTTTTTGCCGCGGATAATTCATCCTGCCGAGGGACAATCTACAATCGCGCGGTCACGGCGAATCGCGTCTTTCGCTTAATGTCGGACATAGACTTCGGGGTGATTCAATGAACAATTTTTCCGAGCCCTATCGCGCCAGGCGCTACCTCGCCTTCGTCAGCATGTTCGGAACGACGTTAATTCACAAACGCAATCCTTATACGATCGGTTGCTGGTCGATGGCGTTCCCGGGCTTCGGCCATCTGCTGCTGAACAAATACATCCGGGGATACCTGCTGGTTTTGTGGGAGATTTTCATCAATCAGAAAATCCACCTGAACCTAGCCATCATTTATTCGTTTAACGGCAAGTTCCAAGCAGCCAGGGACGTTTTGGACCCCCGGTTCATGTCGCTGTACATCCCCGTTTATTTATTTGCGATCTGGGACAGCTATCGGACGACTGTGGATCTGAACAAAGTACAAGTGCTGGCGCACAGAGAAAATGCGAGGTTCAGCGAATTCACCATCGGAGCGCTCGAGGTGAATTATCTCGACAAACGCAAGCCCTGGATATCCGTGATCTGGTCGATGGGCATCCCGAGCATCGGGCAGCTTTATCTTCATCGTATCGTATTGGCGACCTTTATCCTGCTGAGTACCATCGTGCTCGTGTACGAATCCCGTATCATTCTCGCCATACACTACCTTATTCTAGGCGACATCGGTTCGTCCGCGAAGGCCGTGGACGCCCAGTGGCTGCTGTATTTCCCTTCCTTTTACTTTTTTAGCCTGTACGATGCTTATGTGAGCACCGTAGAGAACAACAAGCTGTTCGACCATGCTTTAAGAAGCCATCTTGTTCGAAGCTATCAGCCGCCAGGCGTCACATTAACGATCGGGAGCAAAGTGGACTGATGCAGATTTTCGCGACGTTCGATTACACGACCCTGCTCGAGATTGCCATTACGGAGCTGGAGGCGCATGGCGTATCGTCCATATACGCTGTGCCGCTGGATCTCCGCAAGGAAGAGCCGCGCATCATGGACAGCATGCACCGTGCGGACGGCATGTCCTTTATCGACAAAGGCATGATTTTGGCCTTCATGTTCGCCACGGTCGGCGCAAGCAAGGGATTCGTCTGGGCCTGGGGACCGGTGATCTGGGGACTCATCGGGGCGGGGACCGGGTTCGCGTTAGGTATCGCGATCAATGGGCTTCTCTATCTGATGACGAGACGAAAAAATCGGTCCGCGCTCCTCAAGGGCAAACGCGGGGACGTCATCCTGGTCGTTACCTGCCACGAGGAGAAGGCGGCGATCGTGGCCGATATCTTATGGGACCACAAGGCGCTCGGATTGGCCAAAACGAAATAATCGACATCGGAACCGGAGGTGGTCCCATGCATGCCGGAAATTGGTTTGCCTACGCCAGCGCCGTCGTTGCCATTGCCGCGCTGATCTTTTCGCCCAGGCGGCTCACGAAGAGGGAAATCTACATCACGTATTTTGTCATGATCGCCTTGACGATCTATACCGATCTGTTTTTTGGACTGGTGCTCGACCAGTACGACTTTATCAATCCCGACGTCTCGGCTTCGGATCTGATCTTGCAGATCTCGCTTCCGCCTACCGCCGGCGTGCTGGCCCTGAACTTTATGCCCTCGGGCGTCAAACGGTTCATCGGATACCTGATCCTCGTCGTCGCCTTGGCCCTCTTGTTCGAATGGCTGTCGCTCAGGACGGGGTATCTGGTATATAAAGGCTGGTCGCTGTACTATTCGCTTGTGGTTTACGTAATCGGCTTGCTGTTCCTGCGGTGGCATCTGCGTTTCATTCGCAGTGAAGGCTGACAGCGATCGTGAGCAAAAGACTTCCTCCGATATACGCGGAGCGAAGTCTTTTATTTTTGCGTGGGAATGACGACTTTAAGAGGGGGATTGTAATGTTTATTTTTCATGCGATAATGTTCTAAAAGAACATTGGTCTATTTGTAATAATAATTTTCCAACGCGCGAGGTGACTGACGGCGATGAAGAGGCTGATGCCGAGAAGGACGCATATCCGGATTTTCCTGGGCTCGTGCCTGCTTTTCGTCCTCGTCTCCGTACCCGTCGTGTTTTTCATGACCCGGCAATTTTCCATCTACGCGTTGAACCAGATCGACAAGGTGAACAAGACGGAGCTCGCGCATTCCCGGGACAACGCCGAGTTCATCCTCGACAAAATGATCTCTTACGGCTTCACCATGTACGCCGACAAGAGCGTGCAAGCGTGGATGACGGCCGATGCCGAGACGCAGGACCGCGAGATCGAAGCGATCGCCGCTGCGGCCAAGTACAGGACGACCGAGCCTTTTCTGAAAAACGCGTACCTGCTCAATATGCGCACCGAGCACGTGATCGACATCGCGTACGGCATTACTTCGTTCGCAGAGTTTCAGGACCAAGATATATTGCAGCTTGCCAAAGCGCCGGCTAAAGCTTACCAGCGCTTCTTCGTCCATCGCGCGAACGGGGAACGCTCGCTCGCCCTGATGATTCCGACCGTGCCTTCCGGACAGCCCTCTTACGGGTATTTAGTGCTGCTGCTCGACGACGCGCTGGTGAAGCAATATTTGCTCAAGGAAAATAAAGGCGCCGGATTCATCTCCTTTATGCTCGACGAGACAGGGCAGCTGATGCTCGGTCCGGACGAGAAGCCGGCGGAAAGCGAGAGCGGCGCCGTCGCGGCGGGAAGTTCGGGAGAGGGGCTGTACAAGGAGCTCGCTTCGCGCGCTGCCGGCGGCTCCGGCAGCTTCAAGCAGCGCTACGAGCAGGAGTCTTGGTCCGTGCAGTATGCCCGGATCGAGCCGCAGGGCTGGACCCTGTACCAGATGGCCAAGCTGGAGGGGATCAACGCGGACTTTTACGCGTTCCGTACCAAGCTGATGGTCGTTCTGGCGGGGCTGGTGGCGCTGCTCCTCGTCATTCTGTTCTGGAATTCCAGGCGGACCTACAAGCCGTTCTCCCAATTGGCGAGCCAGCTGGAGACCAAGCTCGGGCCGTCGCTGCAGCGCGGGCATGCCGAGGGGCCGATGGCCGAGCACAGCGTGATCCGGTACGGCATCGAGATGCTGGAGAGCCGGATGGTGGAGCTCGACTCTTCGATGCGGGAGCATCGGGACGTCATCAAGACGGAATACCTGCGCCAGTGGATCCTGCAGGGCAAACTGATTCCGCCTGTCGAGCAGTATTTGCGGGAGCACTCGGGACTGTTCGCGTACGGGAACCTCTACATCGGCGCGATCCGCATCGACGGGTACAGCGCGTTCAAGGAGAAGTACGAGTTTGCTTCGCGCAAGCTGATGAAGTACGCGATGGGCAACATCGCGGAGGAGATCCTGCGGCGGAACGGGGGCGCCGAGGCGGTGGACCTGGGGAGCGACCATGTCGTCCTGCTGCTCTCGGTCCCGGGAGAAGAGTCGTCGGCGGGGCGCTTGCCGGGACTGCTCGAAGAAGCCAAGTCGCAGATCGACCGGTGGACGCAGATCCGGGTAACGGTTGCCGTCAGCGAGGCGCGGGCGTTCGGCGACGATATCCGGGCGGCGTATCAGCACATTCTCGAGCTGACGATGCTCAAGTTCGTATCGGGCGAAGACAAGATTTATCTGGAACGGGATTTTGAAAATTATATGCGCAGCGTGCAGCCCCTGCCGGACGACCAGCTGCTCGACGAGCTGATCAAAAGCGTGCGGATGGGCAAGCCGGACGAAGCCGCGGCGGGGCTCGACCGCTTGTTCGCCCATATGCAGACGATGCATTACGCGCAGAGCAAGATTCAGCTGTCGCTCATGCTGTACACGCTGTTCAAGGCGTTCAACAAGCTGCCGTCGGTGGCGTCGATCGAGGGGATCGAGAGCATCCTCGAATCGTTCGATACGCTGGCGGGCGTGCGGGCGTGGCTCGAGCGCGAGCTGCTCGTCATCATCGAGGAGCTTAGCAGCAAAAAGGGAGCGAGCCGGCGAGACGAGATCGTGACGGATATCGTGGACTACGTGCGCAACCACCTGCACGATCCGATGCTCACCATCGAGGAGATCGCCGAGCATGTCTCGCTCTCCTCCCGGCACGTGAGGCAGCTGTTCAAGGAGTCGCTCGACGTGACGTTGTCCGAATACATCCTGCAGGAGCGCATCGCCAAGGTCAAGGAGCTGCTGGCGACGACGGACTGGACGGTCACGGACATCGGGGAGCGCGCCGGCTTCCAGACGAAGAGCCATTTCTTCACGATCTTCAAGAAAGCGACGGGGCTCACGCCGAGCCAGTATAGGGACACGGCGGGGGGATAAGGGCTGGACGCAAACCGATAGAAGCAAGGCGAGGCCGCTCTTCAAGTCACGTGGATGACTTGGGGAGCGGTTTTTACGTTCGGGGCGATTGGTTCGGCTGCGGGGCCGATCGCCTGCACGAAGAAAGACGATTCGGAGGATGGGGCGGTCGGCGGGTGAAGGTTTCAGCCCGATTTATCCGTCCGATTTCCCGTTTGCGAACCCGATTTCCGGATTCAGTACCTTGACGAACCCGCGCTGCCGCGGGCTTTTTCCGCATCCAGAACGCAGCTTCCGCCCGGTTTCCTCATTCAGAACTATACAGACCGCTCCGGCAGCCCCTAAGCTTGGGTCATCGCCATTACAACGCAGCCAGCAAGAGAGGAGACGGTGTTCCAAGTGCCGATCGTGAGAGAAATCGTACGCAACAAATATTTATACGTGCTCGCGCTGCCCGGTCTGTTGTTCCTGATCGTGTTCGCCTACGTACCCATGGCGGGCCACCTGATCGCGTTCAAAAAATACAGGCTCGCCGACGGACTATGGGGGAGCGAGTGGGTCGGCTTCGACAATTTCAAGTTTTTCTTCATGAGCAGCGACTGGTATAAGGTAACGTTCAACACGGTGTTCCTGAACGGGCTGTTCATCGTCTGCGGCCTCGGGATCGCGCTGCTCCTGGCGATTTTCCTGAACGAGATCCACAGCCGGCTCTACAAGAAGATCGCGCAGTCGCTCATCTTCCTGCCATACTTCATCTCGTGGCTGGTCGTCAGCATGATGACGTTCGCCTTCCTGAATACGACGGACGGCATTCTGAACCGCCTGCTGATCGACAACGGGATGGATCCGCAGAACTGGTACCTGAAGCCGGGCATCTGGCCGGGCGTGCTGACGTTCATCTATGTGTGGAAATTCGCGGGCTACTACTCGATTATTTTCCTCGCGGCGATCACGGGCATCTCGGGCGAATATTACGAGAGCGCCAAGATCGACGGAGCGACGAGGTTCCAGCAGATTATCCATATCACCATTCCGCTCATCCGCAACGTGCTGATCGTGCTGGCGCTGCTCGGCGTCGGACGGATTTTCTACGGCGACTTCGGGATGATCTACGGCATCGTCGGCGATACGGCGCCGCTGTACCCGACGACGGACGTCATCGACACCTATTCGTACCGGGCGCTGCGGCAGCTCGGCGACTTCAGCAAGTCCTCGGCCATCATCATGTACCAGTCGGTAATGGGGCTCGTGACGATCGTGATCTTCAACGCCATCGCCAGACGAATCGACAAAGACTCCAGCTTATTTTAGACTCTGAATTTTTCCAAATCGAAAGGCGGCAACCACGCATGGAAAGCTCTATCACCCAAGCGCAATCCGGCAAGCTCGGCCGGGCCGGCAAGGCCACGAAGATCAAGGCGGACCGCTCCCCGTCGGAAAGGGCGTTCGTAGGCTTCATCTACGCCTTCACCGGACTGTTCGCGATCGTCTGTCTGCTGCCCTTCTGGATCGTGGCGATCAATTCGTTCGCCGACGAGTCTGCGATCAAGCGGCATGGCTACCAGCTGATCCCCAAGATTTTCTCCACAGGCGCTTACGAGTTCCTGTTCCGCGGCAAGCAGGTGGCCAGCAGCTACCTGGTCTCGACGACCGTCACGGTGGCCGGCACCGTCCTGGCCGTACTGATTACGGCGATGTACGCCTACGTGCTCGCGCATCCGAAGGTGAAGTACCGCAGCGTGCTGTCGTTCCTGACTTACTTCACGATGATTTTCGGCGCAGGGCTGGTCGGCTTCTATATCCTGATCGCCAACTGGCTCCATCTGAAAGATACGCTCTGGGCGCTCATACTGCCGTACCTGCTCAACCCCTTCTTCGCCTTCATCATGGTGTCGTTTTTCCGGACGCTGCCCTACGAGATCAACGAAGCCGCGACGGTGGACGGCGCCAACGATCTGCGGATCTTCTTCGGCATCATCCTGCCGATCTCGAAGCCGGTCATCGCGACCGTGGGCTTGTTTTACGCGCTGCAGTACTGGAACGACTTTTTCCTGGCGCTCCTGTTCATCGACGATTACAAGCTCCATCCGCTGCAGATCATGATCCGCCAGCTTATCTCCAACATCAACATCGGCGCGTACGTCGGCGGCAGCCAGACGAACTACGGGCAGCCTTTGCCGACCTACAGCGTCCAACTGGCGACCGTATGCGTCACGATAGGCCCCATTTTCCTGCTGTATCCGTTTATTCAGCGATATTTCGTCAAAGGCATTACAATCGGCGCACTGAAAGGGTAGTCTTGACTCGGAGACATCCGGTTGAGAATAGATCACAACCACTCTAGGAGGTCACAGAATGAGAAACAGAAAAAGCCTGACCGCGCTCATGATCGCCTCGGTCTTCGCGGCGACGGTCGCCGGCTGCAGCTCCAAATCGAACGACTCGGACGCGGGCAACGCCGGAAACGCTTCGTCCTCCTCCCCCGCCTCTTCCGCCTCCGAAGGAAGCAAGGCGACAAAGCTCGATCCGGTGACGCTCAAGATCGTGATGCCGGGCGACCGGCCTGCGGACATGGACGCCGTCATTAAGGAAGCCGAGAATCGCATGGCCGACAATATTAACGTCAAACTCGACCTGGTGTTCGTGCCTTGGTCGGATCTTGCGCAGAAGACGCAGGTCATGCTCGCATCCGGCGAGGACGTCGACCTGATCTTCGACGCGCCGTGGCTGCACATGGAGCAGATGATCAGCGCGGGCTATTACGAACCGATGGACGATCTGCTGCAGCAGTACGGGCAGGACGCGATCAAGGTTCGCTCGCAGCAGATGTTCGACGCCAACAAGTTCCAGGGCAAGATCTACGGCCTGCCGCTCGGCAACACGCATCTGGCCGGCCGAACTTATCTCGTCCGCAAGGACCTGCGGGAGAAGTACGGCCTGCAGCCGATCAAAACCTACGACGAACTGATCCAATTCGCTTATAAGGTCAAGGAAAACGAAAAGGACGTCATCCCGCTGCTCGCTTACGGCCAGGGCGCCTCGACGGACCAGGCCTGGGGCGCATTCCGAGAATACATGGAGTACCCGCAGTTCATCCGTTCCGACGCGCTCGGGCAGAGCCTCGTGCTCTACTACAAGAACAACGACGGCAAAGTCTACAACCTGTTCGACGAAATGGAGCCTACGATCTGGTCCTGGGTAAAGGACGCCCGGAAGCTGTATACGGAAGGTCTGATCCATCCGGACGTGCTGGCGCTCAAGGACATCGATTCGGTCATCAACTCCGGCAAGGTCGGCGCAGCCGTATACAACGAATTCGGCGTGCCGTCGAGCCTGAACACGGCGCTCGCCAAGAACGTCCCCGGAGCTGAACTGGAGGCGGTCACCTTCGTCAAGATGGAGAAGGGCGCGAACATCACCAACTTCAAGCAGGCGAACTTCCAGGCGATCCCGAAGGTCAGCAAAAATAAAGAACGCGCCATGATGTTCCTTAACTGGACCGCGCAGAAGGAAAATTACGACCTGCTCGCCTACGGCATCGAAGGCAAAAACTACGAAGCGGTCGGCGACGACCAGTACAAGCAGATCGGCACCGACTACTCGTACTTCCCGTACGCCTGGGTCTGGAATCCGACGACCGACCGTCTGAACGCCGGCTTCGACGAGGAGACGATCAAGCACTACCAGTTCAACAAGGACGCCGCCAATCTCACGCCGAGCATCCTCACCGGCTTCTCGTTCGATCCGACCCCGGTCATGAACGAGATCTCGCTCTACAACGCGACGGAGGCCAAATACTACAACTCGCTGTTCGACGGCGTCACCGACCCGGACACGACGTGGGCTTCGCTGAAGAAGGAAGGCGCGGCCAACGCCAAAAAGATCCAGGTCGAGCTGCAAAAACAGATCGACGCTTTCCTGGCGCAGAAGAAGTAAGGATCAGGGCATGCGATAGCGGGGCATTCGGCAGCGGCTCGCACCGGATGCCCTCCGCATTTGAACAGAGGAGATCGACTCCAAGGAGGCACAACCGCATGGGAGGTCCCTGCGCGGCGGCGGTCGTCGCGGTAAACGGCATCGAGGGGGTGAGGCTGGAGAACGAATGGCTGAGCGCCGTAGTCCTGGTTGGCAAGGGCACCGATATTTGGGAGCTGACTTACAAGCCGCTGAATTTGCAGCTTTTGATGAAGACGCGAACGGGCTTGTCGCTCTGCGAAGGGAGGGATTTGAGGGAAAAAAGACTTGAGCATTATGCCGAGGGCTATCCGGGCGGATGGCAGGAAATTCTGCCGAACCGGGCTTCCTTCGACGGCGGACGGCAGGAAGTCGGGAGGGACCGGGAGGGCGAGTCGGCAGGCATGCCTTGGGACTACGCCGTCGAGGATGAAGGGGGTTCGCGCGTGACGCTGCGCTGCAGGCTGACGCTTCCGTACACGCCGCTGGCCGTGGAAAAAACGATCTCCCTGGCCGCCGGCGAATGCATGCTGCGCATCGCCGAGCGCGTCGTCAACGTCGGGCGGGATGACGTTCATTTTATATGGACGCATCATCCGGCATTCGGCAGCCCGCTGGTGGGCGAGGGGGCCGAGATCTTGCTTCCGAAGGGCAGCCGCGCGTTTAACGTGCTGCAGTATGAGCGCGAACGGGAAACAACGCCTGCCGCGAGCTTTGAAGAAGCGGTGGATGCGGTTCGTTTGCCAAGCGGGAGCAAAAAGGATCTGCGGTCGGTGGACCCGCCCGTGCCGGACGGGGAAGCCTGCTACATGCCGCTGAAAAACCTCGAGGAAGGCCTCGCGGGCATCTATCAGCCGGCGCTGAACGTGAAGCTGCTGCTGGAGTGGGATCATCTCGCATTCCCCTGTCTGCGGTACTGGTCGAATAACGACGACGATCTGTACACGGTGGCGCTTGAACCGTCGACATCATGGCACTCGGATATCGGGGATTGCATGCTCCACGGCAACTGCATCTCGCTGGCACCGCAGGAGGAGCGACGGTTTTGGCTAAATGTGCGCGTGGAGCAGCCTTAGCGAGTGCTGTGGCGGCGGTAGGGAAGGATCGCATAGCGGAAGTTTCTTCCGCTAAGCGCCCCGCCGGCGGCTCGCAAGCCCTACATAGCGGAACTTTCTTCCGCTATGCGCCTCGGCGGCGGCTCGCAAGTCACGCCTCGCCAGCCCGCCGCCACGGAGCCAATGCGCTCCGCCGGCAACAATCGTAAGCGCTTTCTCTAGCAATCGGTAGCACCCATTCATGAGGAGGTTAACCGAAAATGAGCATGATTACGAACAACAGATTCGCCCTAGCCCAAAAAGCCCTCTGCTGCCTGCTGCTCTGCGCGTTGGCGCTCGGCTATTGGCCGGCAGCCGACAGGGCTGCGGCAAGCGGCGATGAGGTACTGGTCAATTGGCTGAAACAGGATATGGACACCGGATTCGACGGCGGCGTCAGCCCGTTTGTGTACGATGCGAACATAGCGGGAACTTCGCAGTCCGCGGTGCAGGTGAACGGAAACAATGCAATCGAGTTCCGCGATGCTTCGCTGGGCTCGAACGCCGGCAGCTACTTTTATTATCAACTGTCGAGCGGAGCGCTCCTATCCCGGATAAACGCGATCTACTCGCTGCCGACCGGGACGGAGCCGGTCGAGTTCGTATACGAATACCGGCTCCTGCGCAGCGCGGCGAGCGATAAGCCGGTCAATGCGGACATCTACAGCCAGCTGCAATTCGGCAATTACGACAACGTCCTGGTCCCCCGGTTCCCCGTGCCCGATAAGCAAACGATCACGGGAACGGCGGCGTATCTCAATACGACGCCGAACGAATTGAAGACGATCAACGATCACGATATCTCTTCCTATCGATTTCAGATCGTGCCGAACGGCGGGCAGCGGCTTGTCAGCTCGCTCAAGATCGCCTTCGGCGTCCGAGTCAATACGGGCGGCACGGACGAAGCGATCGTCGTCGACGATCTGGCGGTGTACGAGGCGACGCACGATGCGGCCGCGGATACGGAAGCGCCGACGGCGCCCACCGGCCTGACCGCGTCGGCCAAGACCGATACGAGCGTGAACCTCTCGTGGACGGCTTCGACGGACAACGTCGGCGTGAACCGCTACGACGTTTATCAGGACGGCCTACTCGCAGGCGCTGCGGCCGGAACCGCGACGAGCTACAGCGTCGTCGGCCTGACGCCGAACAAGACCTATCAATACACGGTCAAGGCGAGGGACGCGGCCGGCAACCTGTCGGCGCCGAGCGCCGCGCTGGCGGTAACGACGGACCCTTCGGCGTCGGGATTGCCGGAGCCGTTCGGAGACCGGGATGTCGGCACCGTCAACGTGTTGGGCAGCGCGAGCTACGCGGCGGCGGACGAATCGTTTACGGTAAAGGCCTCGGGGGCAGACATCTGGGGGACGGACGACGCGTTCCATTTCGTGTACCGGACCTGGACGGGAGACGGCCAGATCGTGGCGCGCGTGGGCGAAATGACGAACACCGTCGCCTGGACCAAGGCGGGCGTCATGATCAGAGGCGGCATATCGAGCCAGTCTCCGCATGCCTTGATGGCGGTATCGCCGACGAACGGGGCGATTTTCGAGGATCGCCTGACGCAGGGAGGCGCCACGGTGCTGACGTCCGGCAGCAAGTCGCCGGCGCCTTATTGGGTGAAGCTGACGCGCGTCGGCAATATCATCAGCGGATATGAGTCGTCCGACGGCATCGCCTGGAATCTCGTCAAGCGAGAGGCCGTCAACCTGCCCGAGACGGTATACATCGGCCTGGCGCTGACGAGCCACGACGCCAACAGGCTCAGCACGACGAAGTTCGATCATGTCGCGGCGGGCGATGTTCCGCCGGCGGACAGCAACTACGCGCCGTTCCCGGGCACGCTCGAGACGCGCAAGCAGTGGCTCTGGAACAAGACCAAGTCGATGTCCGAGATGGGCGGCGTGCCCAACATCGCGCAGATCGCGGCGCAGCTCGTGGACAATCAGAACGTCTCCGTCAACCTTCAGAAGCTGGACACGATGTTCCAGACTTACGACTGGGAGCAGTACAAGACGGTCAGCAAAATGTACGCGTACCTGCTCGCCGGAGACAAGATGGACAGCGCGATGATCAGCCACGTGAAAAGCTACTTCGCGGGTTATGCATACGCCAAGCTGCCGCAGACCGAGAACCTGCGGATGAGCAACTATACGGCGGGATATCTGGTCGGACAGCTGCTGCCCGACGTCGTCGACCTGAACGGCGCGTCCGGCGCCGCGCTGAAAAGCGCGAACCGGGCCAACATCGAGGAGATGCTCGACGCGGCGGTCCGCGGCGGCTGGGCGGAATACGAGAGTCCGGAATACACGTTCATGACGTACTTTTGCCTGAATGCGCTCTATCAGTATTCGGACGAACCCGACTTTAAGCAAAAGGTCAAGATGGCGATGGACGTCATGTGGTTCGAATGGGCGAACGACTGGATCGACGGCAACTTCATCTCCAGCACGAGCCGGTCCAAGGGAGACGCCACCTCCGCCAACGACCCGACTTGGAGAGGCGCGGACCATACGCTGCTGTCCTGGATGTATTTTGGCGCGCACCGCGCCCAGCAGGGATTCGGCGATACGGACGCGGGCGTGCCGGCAGCCTATCGGCCGTTCCTGGAATACGTCGGAATGGTCCTCGCGCCATCGATGAGCTATACGCCGCCCGCGATGGCGGTTCGGATCGGACAGAAGACCGACAAGGATTACGAGTCCCGCAAAACGAACCTGCAAAATTCCAGCGGGCGCAGCATGAACGTATACCGCCAGGCTTACGTGAAGCCGACCTGGGGACTCGCCACCGAGGTGACGTATAACCGGGTCGACAATTGGATCGAGAACATGCAGTCGGTGCTGCGCTGGCAGTCCGACAAGCCGGACAGCCTGTTCCGGATTAACGCCGACCAAGGCAACAGTCCGATCGGCAACTACGACCAGATCGAGAACCACCGGATCATGCAGGACGGCAAGACGGCGGTGGGCGTCTACAAGTCGCTTAGCGGACCGGGCGGGACCGACAACTACCTGAACGCCATGTTCCCGGATACGGGCTCGATACTCGCGAAGGAAGAGCAGGGCGGATGGGTGTTCAGCAAGACGGGGCAGATGTATTTCGCCTTTAAAATGATCAAGCCGTACGCCTGGTACGCGCAGTCGCCGACCGATCCGTCCAACAAGGTCAAGACGACGACGCAGCTCCATCCGACCGCGCAGCTGTCCTACAGCTACAACATCCTGCGCAGCCAGGCTGACAAAAACGGCTGGGTGCTGGAGACGGCGGGACTCTCCGAATATGCCGACTTCGCGGCATTTAAAAATGCCGTACTGACGGGCACGACGGTCGACAGCTCGCATATCGACGAGAACAATCCGCGCCTCGTTTATACGAATTTGAGCGGCGACACGATGGACATCACCTTCGACCTGGCCTCCGGCGCCTATGCCGGGACGCACAAGATCAACGGACAGCCGATCGATTATGCGTCGTTCAAGTTGTTCGATACGCCTTGGCTGCAGCAGGAACGCGGCGGCACGACGTTTACGGCGACCGAGGGCAACGAAAGGCTGACGTACGACTTCGGCAGCTGGACGGTTACTGCCAGCGATCCGAACGCGCAGGTGCCCGTCTCCGGCGTGGCGCTCAGCGCTTCGACGCTGACTGTAGGCGCCGGGAAAACCGCAGTGCTGACCGCGGTCGTGTCGCCCGCGAACGCATCGAACAAGAAGGTGCTGTGGAGCTCGAGCTCCCCGTCCATCGCCGCGGTCGGCGAAAGCGGCACGGTGACGGGCATCGCGCCGGGCACGGCCGGTATCACAGCGACGACCGAGGACGGATCCTTTACCGCTACGGCCACAGTCACCGTTAACGCCGAGCCGTTGTTCCAGGACACCTTTGCCGGAGGCCTCGGCAACTGGGATCTATTCGGCAGCACGGCGTGGGAGATCCAGGGCACCGGGCAGGCAGCCGTGCTGAAGGGCACGACGACGTCGACCGGTCCCCAACGGGCGGTGACCAAGACGTCCGTCCTTCCATACAGCGCGCAGAATTATACGATGTCCTTCGGCGCCGAGTCCGACCGGTTCCGGGCGTTGTTCCGGTATTCCTCGAGCACGAACTATTATTTCATGGAGTTCAAAAATACGGATACCGTCGAGTTGTGGAAATATGCGGGCTCCTCGACGCCGGTTCAGGTGGGGACGACGATCGATATCGGCAACGTTATTCCGGGCTTCGATATGGCGGTGCATCATGCGTATGAGCTTAAGGTTGACGGCAGTGCGTTCAAGCTGTCGATCGACGGCGTGACGGCGACGACGTTCACCGACGCTTCGTTGGCGGCCGGCGGCATCGGATTCTCGGTAAAAGGAGCGGGCGCGACGCCCGTGCAGCTGCTCGTGGACGACGTGACGGTCATGCCGAACTTATAAGGCAGCGACGATCCGTCGCGTCTGCGTCCCAAGACGCACGCGCGGGAACCTATTCGCAACGGAGCCAGCATGCCGCCGACGCGAAGAGCGTCGTCGGCATGCTGCAGTGCCGTTACGGCTCGAATTCACGAACTCATTTATCCATGGCGGAGGTTTTTGTCTCATGCAGCAAACGCAAAACGAAAGCAGACTTCAGTACCGTATATCCGGCGCGGACGACCGGTTCAGCGCCTCGCTTGCCGTCGAGATCCAAGAGGCGGGCGTCGAGCTCGTGCATCTGAAAATAACGGCGGACCGTCCGGGGATCCCGCCGGCGATCCGTCTGTCCTGGGAACGCCCGATCGTCGACGTCCAAGGCGTCTGGCATCCGAACGGCTACCGGGGCCGCGGGCTGTCCCCGGACTGGTTCGCCGGCTACCGCAGCAATGCCGCAAGCTCCGCGCCCGTCGTCTGTCTGTTCGGCGGAGACGGACGGAGCCGCATGACGTTCGCTTTTTCCGATACGCTGAACCCCGTCGTCTGCAAGGCGGGCGTCCATGAAGAGACGGCCGAATTCCACTGCTCGGTATCGCTGTTCGAGGAGTCGGTCGCCCCGCTGGAACGCTATGAAGCGACGCTGCGGATGGACCTGCGCGAGCTGCCTTACTATGACAGCTTGAACGAAGTGCAGCGATGGTGGAGCGGGCTTCCCGGCCTCGCCCCTTCGTTCGTGCCTGTCGCGGCGCGCGAGCCGATGTACTCGACCTGGTACAGTTTGCATCAGCATTTAACGCCAGAAGCGATTGAAGAACAGTGCCGCGAGGCCTCGGCGCTGGGCTGCCGGACAGTGATCGCGGACGACGGCTGGCAGACGGCGAACAACGAGCGCGGGTACGCGTATTGCGGAGATTGGGAGGCTTGCGCCGAGAAGATGCCGGACATGGCCGCCCACGTCGGGCGCGTTCATGCGCTGGAGATGAAGTACATGCTGTGGTATTCCGTTCCTTTCGTCGGCGTGCACAGCCAGGCGTGGGAACGGTTCAGCGCCAAAATGCTGTACACGATCGAGGAGCGCGGCTGGGGCATCGTCGACCCGCGTTTCCCCGAGGTACGCGAATATCTGATCGGCATCTACGAACGGGCGATGCGCGAGTGGAAGCTCGACGGCTTCAAGCTCGACTTCATCGACAGCTTCAACCTGCCTGCGGATCGCAAGCTCGCGTTCGGGGATGGACGCGACCTCGATTCCGTACCCGAGGCGGTCGATCGCCTCATGTCGGACATTAGGAACCGGCTCTCCGCGATCGACCCGGACGTGATGATCGAGTTCCGCCAAGCGTACGTAGGGCCCTGCATGCGCAAATACGGCAATATGTTCAGGGCGGCGGACTGTCCGAACGACGCGGTCGAGAACCGCGTGCGTACGCTGGACATTCGCCTGCTGTGCGGCGAGACGCCGGCGCATGCCGACATGCTCATGTGGCACCCAGGCGAGCCGGCCGAGAGCGCGGCGCTGCAGCTGATCAACGTGCTGTTCGCCGTGCCCCAGATTTCCGTTCGGCTCGATCGCCTGCCCGCGGAGCATGCGGAGATGGTCGCCTATTGGCTGGCCTTCTGGAAGGAGCACCGGGACGTCCTGCTGGACGGACATTTGGAGCCGCATCAACCGGAATTGTTGTATCCGCTCGTCGTCGCGTCTAATGCATCCAAGCTGCTCGCCGCCGTCTATCAGCCTCGCACGATCGTTCCGCTGGACGGCGAGCTGCCTCAGACGGTAATTCTCGTCAATGGCACGCGTGCCGAAGGCGTCTATATTGAGTGCGTTGGGGACCAGGACGAATGGCAAGTGGAAATTCGGGATTGCCGGGGGAAGAAGGAGGAGCGCACCTCTTGGACGCCGCGTGCAGGAATCCATCTGGTGGACGTACCGCCTGCCGGCAACGCGACGTTGACGCGGAAGTAGGAGGCGGTTGCGGAAGCGTGCCGCAGTCCGGCGGTCGACTTCTCCATGGACATGTGCGGGAATCGGAGAGTTACAGCGTGCGAGAGCCTAGGTGGGAGTCGTTAGCGGACATACGATCCGTTATTTACTCGAAAACGGCACGTTCAGGCGGGATAGCGGACACAGGGGACGTATTGCGGCTGAGGAGGCGGGAATCGGGGCGTTTGTGCGCGATTAGCGGATCTGTGGTCCGCAACGAACGGTAATGGGCGCGTTTTGGCTAAATAGCGGATCTGGGTCCATCCGGCAGCCGACTTCTCCGCGTACGCGTGAGGAAGCGGCGAGAGGCAGCTGCCAGAATGCGACTTTTCACCGGGTATATCGTTCTCCGCCCCGGTGTTCCGCCCCTTCCCGATCCGATAAACTGGCTACTGTAAGCACTTTCAATGCGGAAGTGCACCATACAGAGACAGAGTGAAGGATAGGAGGCTTACCGCATGGAGCTCGCTACCCCCGGCACGTCCGCCGGCGAGACGACGGGCAAGACCACTGGCAAGACCGAACGAACGAGGCTGAAGGCCGGTCCCCGGTTCCGCCGCATCTGGAAGTTCAAGCTTCTGTACGTTCTGCTGTTGCCGGCGCTGCTGTGGGTGCTCGTCTTCGACTACCTGCCGCTCTACGGCGTCAGCATCGCCTTTATGGATTACAACGTCATCCAGGGATTCTCCGGCAGCCACTGGGCGGGGCTCAAGCACTTCCGCGCGCTGTTCGAGTCGGAGATGTTCGTCCACGCGTTCAAGAACACGCTGCTCATCAGCCTGTACAAGATGATCAGCGGCTTCATCGCCCCGATCCTGCTGGCGCTCGCGCTGAACGAGATCCGGACGCGCTGGTTCAAGAAGACGCTGCAAACCGCGGTGTACTTGCCGAGATTCGTGTCTTGGGTCGTCTACGGCGGCATCATCACGCTGCTGTTGTCCCCGGAGACCGGCATTATCAACAAGGTGATCGGCTGGTTCGGCGGCACGCCCGCTTACTTGCTCGTCCAGCCCGCATACTTCCGCACGATTCTCGTCGTCACCGACGCGATGAAAGAGATGGGCTGGGCCGCCATCATCTACATCGCCGCCATCGCCGGCCTGAACCCCGAAGTCTACGAAGCGGCCGTCGTCGACGGCGCCACGCGCTTCAAGCGGATCGTGCACGTCACGCTGCCGGGCATCGCCTCCACGATCATCGTCATCTTCATTCTGAGAGTCGGATTCGTCATGAGCGCCGGATTGGACCAGGTCATCAACCTGTACAATCCGATGGTGTTCGAAGTGGGGGACATCCTCGATACCTATATATATCGCATCGGCATCGAGCAGTTCAACCTTAGCCTGGCCGCCGCCGCCGACGTGATCAAGGGCGTCATCGGTCTGGCGCTGGTGCTGGCCGCCAATCGCATCGCCAAGCGGATCGATCCCGATTCCGGCATTTTCTGACGAAGGGAAGAAGACAACCGATGAAGCTCACGAGAGGCGAATCCGCTTTTGCGACGACCAACTATATCGTACTCACGCTGCTCACGCTGGTGATCGTGCTTCCGTTCTGGTACGTCATCACGGTATCGATCACGCCCTACTCCGAATTCAGCGCCAAGGACGGCATGGTTCTTTTCCCGACGTCCTTCAGCTTCGAGTATTACACTTATCTGCTGAAAAAAGGCTCGCTGATCTATCACGCCTACGGCAATACGATCCGCAATACGGTCGCGGGCGTGCTGCTCGCCCTGTTCCTGACGACGACCGTCGCCTACGCGCTGGCCGAGAAAAGGCTGCCGGGCCGCAAGGGCATCATCCTGATCTTCGTGTTCACGATGCTGTTCAAGGGCGGCATGATCCCCACCTACATTACGATCCAGCAGCTCGGCCTGCTGAACACGAACTACGTGCTCATCCTCGTAATGGCGTTCAGCGCCTTCAACATGATTATTATGAAGTCGTTTTTCGAGAGCATTCCCGAGAGCTTGAGAGAGTCGGCTTCCCTCGACGGCGCCTCGGAGTTCCGCATCCTTCGGCAGATCATCCTTCCGCTGTCGATGCCAGCTATCGCGTCCGTCGGCCTGCTCTACATGGTCGTCTACTGGAACGACTTCTTCAGCGCCATGCTCTACGTCTCGGATTGGAACAAGGCGCCGGTGCAGCTCGTGCTTCGCTCGATCATCGCGAGCTCCAGCCTGCCGCCCGAGCTGCTCGAGACCGCGGGACGCACGCCGCCGCCGACGGTCGGCATCCAGATGGCCGCCATCGTCATCGTCGCGCTGCCCATGCTCATCATCTATCCGCTCATCCAGCGGTACTTCGATCAGGGCATGATGGTCGGCTCAGTCAAAGGGTAGGGCCGGTCCGCCAGGGAACGGCTCGACATGAACTTCGGTTTATCCCCCAAGGGTAAATATACAGCTCATTAATAGGAGGTCACTAGTACATGTCTCATCAGAAAAAGAAAAAGTCGATCGGTCTGGCATCCGCGGTACTGGTCGGCACGCTCGCCGTCGCGGGCTGCAGCAACGGCAACAACGAGAACGGCGCCGCCTCGGAGAGCGCGTCAGCACCGGCGTCGTCCACGGCTGCCGCATCCTCGTCCGCCGGCGCTTCGCCATCCGCAAGCGCGTCGACGGAGCCGTACACGCTCAAGTGGCTGAAGGCGCAGGACATCTCCGTCCCTTACGATCCGGACAACGATATCGTCAAGCAGACGATCGAGCAGAAGCTGAACGTCAAGATCGACGCCGAGATGGTCGACGTCCAGCAGTACAAGACGAAGCTGAACCTCAAGATGTCCAGCGAGGACATCCCCGACGTCGTGCGGATCGACTTCGCCGACGACTTCCAGAAGTACGCGCCGCTCGGCGCCTTCGTCGACCTGACCGACCTGATCAACGAGCAGGACACGCCTAACATCATGCGCGAGGTGCCGCCGGAGGTATTCGAGCAGGCCAAGGTAAACGGCAAAATTTACGGCATCCCGTATCAGGGCGGACCGGGCGCCGGCTACCGATGGGATCTCGTCATGCGCAAGGATTACCTTGAGGCAGCAGGCGCTTCGGTGCCCAAGACGCTCGACGAGTACTACAACCTGCTGAAGAAGATCAAAGCGGACCACCCGGACGTCATCCCGCTGGGCGGCTACACGGCGCAGATCGGCCAAGTAAAGTTCGCCAACAACTCCTTCGACCAGATTTTCGGCGCGTTCGGCGTGACGCCGGGCTATTTCACCGAGACGGACGGCAAGTTCAGCAACTACGACATCGATCCGAGAATGAAGGACGCGCTGCTGTTCCTGCAAAAGATGTACAAGGAAGGCTTGATCGACAAGGAGTTCGCCACGATCAAGGAAGAGCAGCTCCGCGCCAAGCTCTACAGCGGCAAGCTGTTCTCCTGGATGGGCTGGTGGTCCACGGCGAGCGACTACGATACGCAAGTAGAGACGAGCGAGCTGATCAAAAACAAGAAACTGGGCGCGAACGAGAAGCTCCCCGACCAGTCCAAGGAGCCGTTCAAATATTTGTCGCTGACCGGCTCGCTGACGGGCGCGGACGGCAAGGCGGTCGCTCCGGCCGGCGCGCCGTTTTCCCAGATGACCGCGATCAGCGCGAAGACGAAGGATCCGAAGAAAGTGCTGTCCATCATCGAGGAGTCCCTGTCTCCCGAGAACCAGATGCTGACCGTCTGGGGGATCGAAGGAGAAGACTACAACATCGAAAACGGAAAGATGGTCACCGTCACGGATCTGCTCGACCCGACGACCAAGCAGGACAAGAACGGCCACTACCGCGGCACGCAGAGCTACCTGTTCGCGCCGGGCCTGAACGGTTGGCCGCGTTACCTCGAGTCGCTGCCGCTGCGTTTCTCCCAATCTCTCGACGTCGCGATCAACAACAAGTACCAGATCACCGACGCGTCCAACTACCTCGACTCGCCGACCAAGGTCGCCAAGCTCGTCGAGCTCGATACGATGCGCGACTCCGTCTTCACGCAGATCATCATGGGCGGCGACATTAACAAGTTCGACGACTTCGTCGAGAAGTGGAAATCCCAGGGCGGCACGCAAATCTTAAGCGAGCTCGAAGCTTCCTTCCAGAAAAAAGCAGGCAAGTAACAGCCGTTTGATCCGAAAAGTCCCCCGCATTCGTTAGCCGAAGCCGCGGGGGGCTTTAACTCTTGCCGAAGAGGTGGTTGGACGAATGAGAAAAAGCTATCGCAGCCTGATGATGCTTCTCGTCGCAGCTCTGCTGCTCCCGTATTTGCCGGCGGCAGCAAGAGCCGAAGCGCCTGCGCCGCTGTTCGAGGACAGTTTCGCCGGCGGACTCGGCAATTGGGATTTGTTCGGAAGTACTGCCTGGCAGGTACAGGGCAGCGGCGCGGAGGCGCGCCTGACCGGCACGATCGCGGGAGGCAATCCCCAGCGCGCCATCGTGAAGCCTGCCAAGCTGTCTTACGCATCGACCGACTACAACCTGACCTTCGCGGCGCAGGGGGATCGCTTCCGCGTCATGTTCAGGTACGCGTCCGGCACGGCCTATTACTTTCTGGAGTTTAAGAACACGAGCAGCGTGGAGTTGTGGAAGTATCCGAATTCGGCAACGGCCCTGCAGGTCGGCGCGCCGGTGCCGATCGCGCAGACGCTGCCGGGCTTCAACTTGGCCGACCGCCATCAATACAGCCTGGAGGTCAAGGGCAGCGAGTTCAAGCTGTCGATCGACGGCTCTCTTGTAACCGTATTCACCGATGCCTCGCTGGCGGCGGGCGGCGTCGGCTTCGGGCTTAGGAGCGTCGGCCCGGCCGTCAATCTAAGCATCGAGGATATTGCGGTGCTCCCGATCGCCTCCGCGCCGCCCCTCTACGCGATCGCGCATTCGCCGCTCTCGCAGGTGCCGTATAACGCGGACCTGGCCGTTTCCTTTTCCGTAGCGGATGCGACCTACGGGACGACGACGGCCGAGATCCACTACGGCTATGAAGACGAGGCGCCGGATCGGATCGTATCCGCCGCGCCGCTCGGCAGCGGGGCTTATTCCGGGACGATCCCGGGGACTGGGCGGGCCGATCGGATTCATTATTACATCACCGCGCATAACGCGACGGGCGGCGAGGCGCGTTATCCGGTCACCGGCGAGGTGACGGTCGCCATCGGAGCGATCGTTCCTTACGTCAACGACTTCGATAGCGAGACGCCGAATGCGGCGCCCCCGGGCTGGACCGTAGGCGGCGCGACGAAGGTGATCCAGCTCGCGGACGGCAACAAGGTGCTGAACCTGAACGGCTCGGGCAGCGCCCGGCTGAATCTGCCGATGTATCAGAACGCGGACAACTTCACCGTGAAGTTCAAGGTCAAGTACGAGCGCACGAGCACCGCGCTGCAAAATACGTGGCGCTTCCGCTACCGCGCGAAGGACGACAACAACAACAATGCGGTGGAGTGGGCGACGCACAACTCGAAGTATTTTATTATGCGAAAAACGACGCTCGGCGGCAATTATTACATCGCCAACTATGTGAAGTCGCTGCTCGACGAGTGGCATGATTACGAGCTGCAGGTGAGCGGGATCACGCACAAGCTGTTCATCGACGGCGTCGAGACGGTGTCCGGCGAAGACTCCGATCCGCTCGCGCCGCTCAAGGGCTACTTCCAATGGAACGTCGTCGGCGGCATCAACCTGATGATCGACGACTTCTCGATCGAGCCGATGCAGTCTCCCTACGTCATCGACCTGCAGCCGTCGGTCAGCTACGCGGGCATCTATGCGCCGGGCGATACGCCGGGACTGGATCTGGCGCTCGACGCGGGCGCGGCCGCGCGCACGTTCAAGATCGACTATGCCGTGCGCCGCGCGGACGGCGACAAGGCGGTCGTGGCCACGGGCACGCGCACGTACGGACTGGTGAAGTACGAGACCGACCGGGAGATCATCCCGTTCGATCCGCAGCTCGTCGCGATCGGCACCTACGAGGTGACCGCGGACTTCGAGGTGGACGGCGTCCCGCAGCCCGGCATGTCGAAGAAGATCCGGCTCGCGATCGCGAAGGAAGCCGCGCCGGTCCAGGGGATCGATCTGGACAACGAGAGCAAGTTCGGGCTGAACACCCACTACGCGCTCAACTGGAAGGACGACATCATCGACGGGGCGCGCAAGCTGGGCGCGCGCAGCCACCGCTCCGGCATCGTCTGGGAGGACGTCGACAAGAACGTCAAGGACGGCAGCGGCGCCGCCGTTTACGATTACAGCCGAACCGATCCGATGCTCGACAAGCTGTTTTCCTACGGCTTCAACCAGATTACGGTGCTGTCGCTGGAGAAAAACGCGAACTACCAGGCGGGCATCGCCAATACGACCTCCTCGCTTAAGGCGATGGGCGACTTCGTGGCGAATACGGTCGCGAAGTACAAGGATCGCATCCGGCAGTGGGAGATGCCCAACGAGCCGGAGATCTTCTCCAAGCCGTATATCCCGGCGGAGTTCGTGCAGCTGCAGAAGGTCGCCTACCTGAACATGAAAAAGGCTGATCCGAACGCGATGCTGCTCGCAGGCGACCATACGTCCAGCGTGCTCAGCGTGCTGCCGAAGGAGCTTGAGCTCGGCTCGTACGATTTTGCGGACGCCTATTCTTATCACCCGTACGTCTACAATGCGATGCCGGACGGCAATCTGCAGAAGCTGACGGACGGCGTGAAGGCGCTCGTCAACGCGTACGGCGGCTGGAAGGATTATTACCTGACCGAGGGCGGATGGCCGACGGCGAGCAGCGGCTATCCTTCGGTGTCGGAGGAGGTGCAGCGGGACTACATCGTCCGCGCTTTCCTGAACTACATGGTCACGGACCAGGTGAAGGCGTACGAATATTACGATTATAAAAACGACGGCACGGACAACCGGTACTACGATATTTTCTGGGGGATTACGGATAACGACGGCCGGCCGAAGCTGGCTTACGCCGCGGTTAACCAGCTGATGACCGAGCTCGATCGCGCGCGGTACGTCGGCACCTGGGATACGGGGGACCCGAACGTCGCGGTCCAGGTATTCCTGAACGACGGCAAGCCCGTCGTCGTCGTCTGGAAAAAGGTCGATCACAAGGACGATCCGGCCGTCAAGCCGCCGACAAGCACGATCGGGCTGCCGTTCGGCGCGGCCGGCGCGAAGGTGATGGATATCAATGGCGTGGAAATGCCGGCTACGGCGGGAAGCAATGGCCTGCAGCTCGTCGTATCCGGCGCGCCGATCTACGTGACGGGGGCGCCAGCCGACTTTGTCTATGCATCGGCAGCGCAACTGCTGCAGACCAAGAAGCAGGAGGCGCTCGCCAAGTTGGAGCTGGCGCGGACGGCGTCGAACGGGACGCTCGTCGACGCGGATGCGGCCGAGATCGCGCGGATCGCGGCCGCGCTGCAGACGGCGACCGGAGGGGCGTCGCCGGCTGCCGGACTTGAGCAGGGCATCAAGGATATTTATGCCCTCATGGCGGAGATGGCAGGCCAGATCGAATCGGGCGATCTGACCGCCGCGCCCGGATACGTGGCGCTGGAGGCGCTGTACAACTACGCCGAGAGCGTGTCCGTCGCGTTGGCCTACGCCAAGGACGGCAGCGGCGCGAACGCGCTCGATTATGCCGCCGCGACGCAGGCGGCGGACGCGGCCTTCCAGAGCAAAAAGGGGAGCGACAGCGTCATGCCGGTATCCGCTTCGGCCGTGCTGCGCATGAACCGCTACGGCCGATTGGCGGAAGCCGCGAAGGCGCGGGGCAGCTACGGCGAGAGCTACGCCTACAATCTGCTGGCGCGCGAATTCGCCGGCGCGGCGACGGCGATGATCGCCTCCGAGCCGGTGCAATTCATCGGCGTCATGGCGAACGTCACGCCAAGCGTGGCGACCGGCGAAGCGGGCTACGCGACGCCGCTGACGCTCTCGCTCGTCAACGATACCGGTACGCCGCAGCAGGTAAAGGCCCGACTCGAGGTGCCCGCGGGCTGGACATCCGCCCAGACCGAGCAGGCCGAGGTCGAGCTGACGATTCCGGCGCATGACGCGGTGGACCGGACCTACAGCGTGAACGTACCGCAGTCCGCGATCAAGGGGCGTTATGAGATCGCGCTCGATATCGAGCACGGCGGCGCGCTTTTCGACACGAAAAAGGTCGAGCTGACCGTCGAGGACGGCCTTGACGTGAGGCTGCTGCCGGTCGCGAAGACGATCGGCGACCTCGACATCGTCTCGGTGCAACTGACCGGCACGTCGACGGCCGTCAAGTCGGGCACGGTCACGCTCAAGGGGCCGGACGGCAGCCAGCTCGAGCCGGTGACGACGAATGCGTTCAGCGATTTGAAGAAGGGCGACCGCCTTCAGCTGGATTTCAGATGGACGTACCGCGAGACCGCTGCCTTCAATGAATACAAGGTCGATCTGGAGGTGGACGAAGCGTCGGACGGCAGAAGCATTTTCCGCGATGCGCAGCTGCCGCTGGACTTCGACTTGATTCAGTCGGCGGGTGAGGTCGCGATCGCGGCTGACGGGAATCTGGCGGACTGGCAGGACGCCTATCCGGTTCACCTTCGCAGGAAGGACCAGAATGCGACGGGCTACCAGGATTCGGCCAATCTCGAAGCGACGGCTTATGCCAAGTGGGCGGCGGACGGCCTGTACGTCGCGGTCGACGTGCGGGACGACGTGCACAAGCAGTCGGAGAATGCCGCGAACATGTGGAAAAACGATTCCGTGCAGATCAGCCTGGATCCGCTCAACGATCGCGAGTCCCCTTACGGGGCGGACGACGTGGAATGGAGCTTCGCGCTGGCCGACGACGGCACGCACTTGGTCAACGTCTTCAACTCGACGGCCCCGAATCCGAACGGCGACATGAGCGGGAAGGTGCCGTTCGAAGCGATTCGGGACGAAGCGGCGAAGCGTACGAGATACGAATTCAAGATTCCAAGCGTCTACGTCAAGGATCTGCTGCCCGCGCTGGGCGGCAAGCTCGGTTTCAACGTCGCCGTCAACGACGCCGACTATCAGAACGGCCGGGACAACTTTATCCAATGGACGCAGGGCACCGCCGACTCGAAGAACACGTCGCTGTACGACGCGTTCACGTTCGTGGACGTTCCGCTGCCGCCGGGCGGCGGCAATGGTATCGATAACGGCGGCGATAACGGCGGCGGCGATAACGGTGGAAACAATGGCGGCAACAACGGTGGCGATAACGGCGGCGAAGGCGGCGATTCGCCATCCGATCAGCCGACGACAGGCACGCTCTCGGTTCAGCCTGCAGCTTCTTCCGGTATCTTGACGTTGTCGGCCGCAGCGCTGCAAAGCGCCGCGGACGGCGTCAGCACAGTCGAAGCGCCGGCCGGAACGACCGAGCTCCGGCTGCCGGCGGACACTTCCGCGCTGCTCGGCGCGAACAAGCTTGAAGTGAAGGCCGGCAAGCTTGTCCTGGAGATTCCGTCCGGCGTGCTGAAACAGCTGGCGGAGCAGGTGCCAGCGGCGGATCGGAAGGGCAGCACGCTCTCCCTCAGCTTCCTCCCGCTGGCGGCCGACGTTTCGCAGTCGCTCCTTGCCAAGACGCAAGCGCGGGGGACGACGGTTCGCGCGGGCGGCGAAACGTACGAACTGACCTTGTCGATTAAGACGGCAGCGGGGAGTACGACCCGTCTGACGGAGTTCGACGAGCCGGTCGCGATCCGGTTTCGGATCGATCCGTCTATGGATCCGAAGCTGTCGGCCATCTATTACATTGCTGAAGACGGCCGTCAGGAATGGGTCGGCGGCGAACAAGCCGATGGCTACCTGATCGCGGAGGTCCGGCATTTCAGCACCTATGCAATGCTCGAAGTGCAGCGGGACTTCCCCGATCTGCCGACCGCGCACTGGGCGTACGACGCTGTTCGGGCGCTGGCCGCCCGCGGCATCGTTGAGGGCAGCGACACAGGCGCATTCGAGCCCGGCCGCCAAATTACGCGCGCCGAATTTACGGCCATGCTGGCCAAGGCGCTCAGGCTGCCGAAGCCGTCCGATGCGGCGGTTTCGGCCGAGACGATCTTCGCCGACGTCCCTGCGAACAGCTGGTACGCGGAGGCCTTGTCCGCCGCTTACGGCGCAGGCATCGCAGCGGGCAAAAGCGCGACTGCGTTCGACCCGAACGGACGCCTGACACGCGAAGAGATGGCGGCTCTGACGATGAAGGCTTACCGTTTGCTGCATGGCGAGCCGTCGGTCCGAGCCGCCTCCGTATCCTCATCCGCATTCGCGGATGAAGCGATCGTCTCGGCTTGGGCGCTGCCCTACGTGAGGGAGACGGTTGCGCTCGGCTGGACGCAGGGCCGAGGCGCCAACCTGTTCGTCCCCAAGGGCACGGCGACCCGTGCCGAGGCTGCCCGGATCATTGGCAGCCTGCTCTTTTCCGAATCGAACGATAAATAAAGGATGCACGGAAGGGCCTCCCGGCCGCCATCTGGCGGCGGGAGGCTTTCGGCCGGCTGAAGAAGAGGAGGGGAAGCGATCGTGCAGGGACGCACCAGGCAGAACGCCGGATTGCTGTCGCGGCTTCGGCTGCCCATTTTCGCGCTGATCGTCGTTATCATCGCCTTCTTCGCCACGGCTGCCAGCTACATCCTCATCCGGGTGCAGAACGATCATACGCGCGATACGGCGGAGCAATCGATGAAGTTCGTCTACCGCAATATCTGGTACCAGTTCGACACGATGAACAACGTCGCGGCGTTTATCCTGTCCAATCCGTCGATCGAGGGGCTGCTGGAGAGCGAATATCCGGCGGCTTACGAGGCGGTGGACGATTTCTTCGCCCTGCAGACGAATCTGCAAAATTTATCGCTGCTGTCGCTGTTGAACGGCCAAGGCGGAGGCCGCGTCCCGACCCGATCCTATGTCGTGTCCCTCGCGCTCGAACCGGCCAGCGGGCTGTACCCCATGGCGCCGGACCGCTACGACCCGTCCACGGGCATTTACAAATCCATCGATCTGCGCAACCAGGCCTGGTACCGCAACCTGAGCGAAGGGAAGCGGCAGGCCGAATGGTGGGGCCAGCGGGCGGGCGCGTTCAACCCGGCCATGATCTACGCGGCGCGCAAAAAGACGAGCATCAAGGACGGGCGGCATATCGGCACCGTCATCGTCGGGGCGGACACGGGCAGCATCAGGAGCATATTTGAAAACGCAAAGCTGGCGAAGGGCTACCATCTGCTGCTGGACGAGAGTGACAGCGTCATCTTCAGCGAACGGTATTCGTTTCTGACGCCGGCAGGCGACCTGCCCTATGTGAGCGCGGCTACGGGCGCTTCGGGATCGCTGGTCCGGAAAATCGACGGCGAGCCGCACCGGGTCATGTACGAGACGTTCGCCAACGGGTGGAAGCTGCTGACCGTCGTGCCGGAGAGCCACTTCAACCAGTACACGTTCGCGATATCGGCCATCGGCGCGGCGACTGCCATCGTTGCGCTGCTGATCGCGGGCTTCATTTTAAACCGGATCGTCGTGCGGGTGACCGTGCCGATCACGCGGCTCGTCGGCGCGATGCACCGCCCCGCGGTGCTGGCGTTCAAGGAGCCGCTGCCGGAGCAGAACTCGGGCATCTACGAAGTGGATGAGCTGGGACAGAAGTTCGCGACCATGCTGGTGACGCTCCACGGACTGATCGAGAAGTCCTTCGCCGAAGAGATCGAACGCCGCCAGATCCAGCTGGAGCTGCTGCAGGCCCAGATCAACCCGCACTTTTTGTACAATACGCTCGATTTGATCAACTGCCGGGCCATTCTGTCGGGCGACAAAGAAACGGGCGGGATCGTGCGCGCCCTCGCCAACATGTTCCGGTACGGCCTGAACCGGGGGCAGACCTGGATCTCGCTGGAGGGCGAGATTAGGCACGTCGAGGCATACCTCCATATCCAGCGGCTGCTCATGGACGATCTTGCCGTGGACATTCGGGTGCCGGACGACCTGCTGACCGCGACCATGCTGCACTTTTGCCTGCAGCCGCTCGCGGAGAATGCCATCGTACACGGCTTCAACGGTCGGACCGAAGGATGCCGGATCGCCATCGAGGCGCGGCTCGACGGCATCTCGCTCCGCCTTCGCGTGCGGGACAACGGCGTAGGTTGCGATGCGGAGGCGATGAACCGGATGCTGGAGGAACGGCCGGCCGAGGAGCCGGAGGGTGCCGCAGGCGACGGGGAAGCGGGGGAGGCGGGCGGAGCGGCCGCAGGCTCGCCTGCCGTCGCGTCGCGGGACGCTGTGGATGGGGGCGGCTCCGGTTATGGCACATTGAACGTCCATCGGCGCATCCGGTTGTACTGCGGGGAAGCGTTCGGGCTGAAGTACGTGCAGACGGCGGAAGGTACCTGCGTCGAGGCGGTGCTGCCGTTTCGCCCGAATCTGACCGCAGCTTCAACATCAAGGGAGGACTGAACATGTATAAGCTGCTCATCGCCGAAGACGTGAAGACGGTCAGGGACACGCTGGCCCGCTCCGTTCCGTGGGAGAGCATCGGCATCTCGCTCCTCGGCACCGCCGAGAACGGCGAGGCGGCGCTGGCCCGGCTGGAGCGGGAGACGCCCGACCTGCTGCTGACAGACATCGGGATGCCCAAGATGAACGGTCTCGAGCTGATCGAAGCGTGCAAGGCTCGCAATCCGGATATCCGCTGCATCATTTTGTCGGGACTGAACGAATTCGAACACGCCCGGCGTGCGATCTCGCTGCAGGTGCAGCAATATATATTGAAGCCGATCGATCCCGACGAGATCGCCCGGGTGTTCTCCGAGGTCGTGCGGGAGCTGGGCAGAGAGCGGCGTCAGCGCGAGGAGCTGTCGGTCGCGGAGAGCAAGCTGCGGGATGAGCTGCCGAACCTGGCCGGTGCGCTGCCTCCCGACGAATGGTCGGGCAGTCTGAAGAAGAAGCGGCTCGTCGAGCAGGCGATCGGTTATATCAAACAAAACTATACGCGCGGCGACCTTGCGCTCTCGGACGTGGCGGACGCGGTCGGTCTGAGCGAGAAGTACATGAACTTGCTCGTCAAAGAGGTCACCGGGACGACGATCAATGCGTGGATCGTCCGGCATCGTCTGGAGGAGGCGGCGCGGCTGCTCAAGGATCCGGCGAACCGCATCTACGAGATTTGCGAACGGATCGGCTATACGGACCAGGATTATTTCCGAGAGGTGTTCAAAAAGCAGTACGGCCGGACGCCGACCGAGTACCGCAACAGCCGCCTGTAGCGCGGACTGGAACAGAGGAGGATTCAGCTTGAACGGGAATGGATATGGATTATGGAACAGAAATCAATTAGATGAAGCTGCGCGCAGCGTTTACCGCTATATGATGCACAGCAAGCCGGAGCGGTGGGGAGGACACGCATGGACCGACTGGGCGATGAACGCGGACCGGTGGGACTGGAATGCGGGCGTAGGCGTGATCGCCGCCGCGGAATTCGGCCTGAAGACGGAAAATGAGGAGGTCGTGCGAGAGGCCGAGGCATGGGTGAAGCGCAATATCGGCCAGTCCGAGTCGATCCTGGTGATCAACTCGATCGCCCCGTTTGCCGTGTTCCCGCTGCTGCATCGCATCACGGGGCGGTCGTTCTATGCAGAAAAGGCCGGCGAAGTGGCCCGATGGCTGATCGACGAAGCGCCGCGCACGAAGAACGGCGCATTCGAGCATACGGTGACGGAGAAGGCGTCGTTCAGCGAGCAGATCTGGGCGGACACGATCTTCATGGCCGTCCTGTTTCTCGCCCGGACCGCGCGGATGAAAGGAGATGGCCGGATCGCGCTCGAATCGCTGCGGCAGGTCCGGCTTCACCTCGAAGCGCTGCAGGACGAGGAGACCGGGCTGCTGTTCCACGGCTGGGACTGCGAGGCGGGGAACTGGATGTCGGGCGCCCGCTGGAACCGGGCCAACGCGTGGATCGCCGTCGGCGTTCCGATGATCCTGGAGGAGACGGAGGCGCTGTGCGGGGACGACGGGCTGCTCGCGGATATTAAGCGGCGCTATGCGCGGCTGGCCGAAGCGCTAGTTCGGCGTCAGGGCGCTGGCGGGTTGTGGCCGACGGTGCTTGACCGTCCAGGCTTTTACGCGGAGACGTCGGGCTCCGCCGGCATCGCCTGCGGATTGTATAGAGCGGCGCGCATGGGGCTTGTGCCGGAGGCGCTGCTGGCACACGCCGACCGGGCGGTGCCCGCCGTGCTTGCGGCGATCGGGCCGGACGGCGACGTCGGGGGCGTTTCCGGCGGTACGCCGGTGCTGGAGAGCGTTGAGGCGTATGGCGAGGTGCCGATTTTCCCGACGCTGTACGGGCAGGGGCTGACGCTGTTGCTGTTGACGGAGGCGCTCGCGGCAGCGGGCGATGGGGAATAAGACGCGGCCATATGCAGCCAAAAACGCGAGACGGAGCAGATCGATCATCTGCCTCGTCTCGCGTTTTTTATTGAAGCGTTCGGCTGTAGGCGCGCTTTTGGCGCTTGCAGCAGGCGCGGCGCTGGAATCAGCCGCTGCAGCCGCGCTTTCCGCGCTTGCAAACGACATGTCGCGCTGTAACCTCGCATTTCGCTCTTACAGCACGCTTTTTAATAGACTCAGTTACTGTAACGTTACTTTTTGAGCTTGCAGCGCATACTTCCGCGGGCGAGGGTGCTGTAGCGGCACTATTTGCGGTTACAACGTACAAGTCCACCGCCTTAATACAACTGCTCCGCGCTCCAATCCCCGCCGATCGGCCCCTCGGCCGGTGCGGGTAGACGCAGCTCGCGAATCGCTTGCATCAGAAACGAAGCGTCTAGCCGGATCTCGTCGTTCGGCATGAAAAACGCCGGCGGCGCCCGCTCGGGTCCCGGATTCATCCGCTCCAGCGCCGCGATGTCCTTCGCATAAGGAGCGGCGTCCCAGCGGATCTTGGCAAGGTTGTCCTCCGCCACTTTAACGGGAATCCGGCGTACTCTGGCGATGAGCTCGGCCGCTTCGCGCAGATTGCGGCGGACCCAGCGGTGAACCCGCAGATGCGCTTTGAGGTAGGCGATCCCGACCGCGGGGTGCCGCGCCAGCCAGCTCTCCTCCATAACGACGCCGGACAGGAAGTCGTCCCCAAGGCCTTCGACTCCGACAATTTTGCCTAATCCGTAATGGCGAGCCAGGCTGGCATAGGGCTCTCCCATGAAGCCGCCGCCGATCTCGCCGCGGGCCATGTCGGCCATGCATTCGTCCAAGTCCCGGTGCACGACGCGCGCATCCGCCGTACCGAATCGATGAAGCAAGCCCGACAGCCGTCCGCCTGCGCTGGATTGGGCAACCGTGGCGATCCGAAGCTCGGAAGTCCGCGACGGACGGCGGATATCCACGTTGTTGCCCAATACGAGCGAGATGCCCTGGCCGCCGGCCGTCTTCCCGTCGAACGCGAGCAGCACGGGGCGATAATCGGGCAGCAGGCGGCTGAGCGAGAACGCGAGCGAGATCGGATAGTCGCCCATCGAGGCGATCTGGATATGCCCGCCGATCATGCCCTGCACGAGCGCCGGGCCGTGCGCGCCGTCATGCCAGCGAACCTGGACGACGCGTTCGGGGATGAGCTTCGCGAGCTCCTCCTCGAACCAGCCCAGCTCCTTCATCATGAGCGCCGTCCATATTTGCGCCCACCTGCTCTGATACCCGACGTTCACGACGAGCGGCTGCAGCGCTGCGCCCGTCCGCCGTCCTTCATGGCGTTCGACCTCAGGCGTCTCGAGCCGTTGCGAGGCATGCAGTTTGAACCAGCGTTCCAGCTCGCCTTTGTCGATCATGATTTCTTTGCCTATTTTCGTGTAAGGAAGCTGCTTCTTCCTGCGCCATCGGTCAAAAGTAGAACGGCTGACATCCAGCAGTTCCAACGCTTCGTGCAAAGTAAGGAAGTCGAATCGCTTGGACGGCATCGTTAATTCACATCCTTCGGCTCTGAATTGCGGCTTGGCGGCTCGTTCATGGTCATTCGTGGTCACTTGCGGTCAGTCGCGGTCAACTTCGTTGACGGTCCGGAGGCCCGGTTTTATAGTCGATTATAGAAATAATAGCTGAGTAAGTCTATAGGATATTAAGTCATTCGATTGGCCTAGGCCGAGTCGCATGATGTCGAGGAGGGGTTTGGAGTTGAAAAGGAAAAACGTGCAAGGCTGGGCCGGCGCGTCGCTGACGCTGCTGCTCGGATCGTCGATCCTGCTGTCGGGCTGCGGCGCGTCGGCGGCGACGAATAAGGAAGGCAAGGCTGAGGGAGGATTGGAGGTCAAAGAGCTCCGCTATCAGGGAAGCGTCGGCTCGGTTACGTTCCCGGAGCTGGCGGAGGATCTCGGGTACCTGGCGCCGCTCAAGCTCAAATTCATCGGCAACACGATCAGCGGTCCGCAGGACATTCAGGCGACGGTGACCGGCGACACCGACTTCGGCGGCGCGTTCAACGGCGCGATCGTCAAGCTGATCGCGGCCAAAGCGCCGATCAAAGCGGTCATCGGCTACTATGGCGTCGACGACAATACGTGGACCGGCTACTACGTGCTGGACGACAGTCCGATCAAGACGGCCCGCGACCTGATCGGCAAGCGAATCGCCGTCAACACGCTGGGCGCGCACCACGAATTCGTCATCAAAGAGTACCTTCACCGCGCCGGATTGACGCCCGACGAGATCAAGCAGGTGACGCTGGTCGTCGTGCCGCCCGTCACGTCGGAGCAGACGCTGCGCGCGAATCAGATCGACGCCGCGGCGTTAGGCGGCGTGCTCCGCGACAAAGCGCTGGAGCGGGGCGGCATTCATCCGCTGTTCACGGACCAGGAGTTGTTCGGCAACTTCAGCGCGGGCAGCTACGTGCTGACCGACAAATTCATCGAGCACAATCCGAACGCGGCCCGCAAATTCGTAGAGGCGACCGCCAAAGCGATCGAATGGGCCCGCACGACGCCCCGCGACCAGGTGGTCTCCAGGTACGAGCAGATCATTGAGAAGCGCGGCCGCAAGGAGGATACGTCGTCCGTGAAGCTGTGGAAGAGCACGGGCGTCGCAGGAAAGGGAGGATTGATCTCGGACAAAGAGTTCGACACGTGGATTCAATGGCTGGTCGACGAGGGCGAGCTCAAGAAGGGAGATTACAAGGCGGCCGATCTGTATACGAATGCGTTCAATCCCTATTTGAACGACAAGTAAACGCGACTCATGAAGGAGGCGGGTTCATGACGATAGAGTCCAAGATCAGCATCCGGCACGTGCACAAGGCGTTCAGCGTCAAGCGCGGCTCGAAGCCATTCAAGGCGGAAAGCCAGCCGGTCTATGCGCTTCAGGATATCAATCTCGAAGTCAGGCAAGGCGAGTTCATGGTCATCGTCGGACCGAGCGGCTGCGGCAAGTCGACGCTGCTCGATCTGCTGGCTGGCCTTACGAAGCCCGGCGGCGGCCAGATTCTGCTGGACGGGCAAGCCATCTCGGGACCGAATCTGGACCGGGGCATCGTATTCCAGCAGTACGCGCTGTTTCCTTGGAAAACGGCGCTCGCCAACGTGGAGTTCGGCCTCGAGGCGAAGGGCGTCGGACGCAGGGAACGAAGGGAGACGGCGCAGCGGTTCATCGAGCTGGTCGGGCTCGGCGGCTTCGAGCACCGTTATCCGCACGAGCTCTCCGGCGGCATGAAGCAGCGGATCGCGATCGCGCGGAGTCTCGCTTACGATCCCGAGGTACTCTTGATGGACGAACCGTTCGCGGCGCTGGACGCCCAGACGCGGGAGACGCTCCAGAGCGAGCTGCTGCGTATCTGGGAGGCGACGGGCAAGACGATTATTTTTATCACCCACGGCATCGAGGAAGCGGTGTATCTGGGCCAGCGCGTAGCGATCATGACCTCGCGTCCCGGCCGGATCAAGCGGGTGATCGACATTCCGTTCGAGTCGAGGCGAAGCGAGGAAGACCTGCGCTCGAATCCGGACTTCGTGAAGCTGCGCCACGAGATCTGGGAACTGCTGAAGGACGAGGTCTCCAGAGCCCAGGAGCAGGAAAAGTCCAAGACGCTTGACGCGTATGGGGAAGGCAAATCATCGGCGAAAGGGGGCGCGCGCCATGGCTGAGAGCAACGTGGCGAAGACGCTGATTCTGCAAGGTCGGAGCGACGGGGGCACGCTGGAGCGCGCAACGGCGAAGGCGCGCAGGGCGTTCCGGAACAGCGTCGCCATCCTGTTGTTCCTGGCCGCGTGGGAGATCGCGCCGCGGACCGGGATCGTCAACGTGACGTTTTTTCCGCCATTTAGCGAAGTCGTGAGCGCCTGGTGGGGGCTGCTGCGAGACGGCGACTTGCAGGATCATCTGGCCGCCAGCCTGACGCGCTCGATCAGCGGGTTTCTGCTCGCCAATCTCATCGCGATCCCGTTGGGCCTGGCGATCGGGTGGTGGAAGACGGCGGCGGACTATCTCAATCCGTTCCTCGAGCTGATGCGCAACACGGCCGCTTTGGCTATCCTGCCGGTCTTCATCCTGCTGCTCGGCCTGGGCGAGACGTCCAAGATCGCCATCGTGCTGTACGCCAGTCTGTTCCCGCTGCTGCTCAACACGATCAGCGGCGTCAAAAACGTCGATCCGCTGCTCGTAAAGTCGGCGCGCTCGATGGGCCTGTCGTCGATCAGCCTGTTCCGCAAAGTCATCGTTCCCGCAGCGCTGCCTACGATGTTCGTGGGCATTCGGCAGGCCGGCGCGAGCTCGATCCTCGTGCTGGTCGCCGCCGAGATGGTGGGCGCCACCTCGGGACTGGGCTATCTGATCCAATACGCGCAGTTCAGCTTCCTGATTCCCCAGATGTACGCGGGCATCATCACCATTTCCGTCCTCGGCATTATCGTCAATTATTTGCTGCTGGCGCTGGAGCGGCGCCTGACCGGCTGGAGGCAGACGTACGGGGAATGAGCGAATTCGGCGATTTCAGGTCATGCGGATACAACCTACTTTGAAACGGAGGCAAATCAATATGAGCGGCAGCGACCGTCAGATTAAATTAGGCGCGTTTTTCATGATACCCGGCCATCACGTGGCCGCCTGGCGTTACCCCGAGGCGTCGGCATCGGAGGTGCTGAGCTTCGACTTCTACAAGAAACTGGCGCAGACCGCGGAACGCGGCAAATTCGATATGGTCTTTCTAGCGGACGGATACGCGATCTCGGAGAAATTTCCCGAGGCGGTCGCGCAGACGGTGACGGTCCGTCCGGAGCCGCTGACGCTGCTGTCGGCGCTCTCCGCCGTCACGTCGCATGTCGGGCTTGCGGCGACCGTCTCCACGACGTTCAACGAACCCTTCCACGTCGCCCGCAAATTCGCCTCGCTCGACCACCTGAGCGGCGGACGCGCGGCTTGGAACGTCGTCACTTCGGCCAATCCGGCCGAGGCGCTGAACTTCGGCAAGGACGACTTGCTGCTGCATTCGCTCCGATACGACCGGGCCGAGGAGTTCGTCGGGGTCGTCACCGGCCTGTGGGACAGCTGGGAGGACGACGCGTTCGTCTTCGACAAAGACGGAGCCGTATTCGCGGACCGCGGCAAGCTCCATACGCTGAACCATAAGGGCAAATGGTTCGACGTGCGGGGGCCGCTCAACGTCGCGCGTCCGGTTCAAGGCCATCCGGTCGTCATCCAAGCCGGCTCCTCGGAGCCGGGCAAGGAGCTGGCCGCGCGGACGGCCGAGGTCATTTTCACCGCCTGGCAGACGCTGGAGGAGGCGCAGCTGTTCTATGCCGACGTTAAGGGCAGGCTGGCGAAGTACGGACGCGCGCCGGACGATCTCAAGATCATGCCGGGCATCTTCCCGATCATCGGCCGCACCGAAGCGGAAGCCGCGGAGAAGAAGGCGCTGCTGGAGGAGCTCATCCCGCAGGAAGCGGGCATCAGCCTGCTGTCCAACTTAATCAGCTTCGATCTTTCGCCGTATCCGGTGGACGGGCCGCTGCCCGACCTGCCCGAGCTGGCCCAGATCAACGGCGGCAAGAGCAGGTTCCAGCTGCTCAAAGATCTGGCGGCGCGCGAGGGGCTGACGATCCGGAAGCTGTACCAGCGAATCGCCGGCGCCCGCGGGCACCGCGAGATTAGCGGCACGCCGTCGTCGATCGCCGATCAGCTCGAGGCCTGGTTCCGCGGCGGCGCGGCCGACGGCTTCAACATCATGCCGCCGTATCTGCCGGGCGGCCTGGAGGAATTCGTCAACCTCGTCGTACCGGAGCTCCAGCGCCGCGGGCTGTACCGTACCGAGTACGAAGGAAAGACGCTGCGCGACAATCTGGGCCTTCGCAGGCCGCTGCATCCTGCCGAGCTTGAGCGGACCGCGGCGGGCAAATCGGTCGTCGGCTGAGTCGCTGAAAGCTATCGAGCAAAAGTACTTGATACGGGGGCAAAGAATATTGTTCGCCGCCGTATCGAGCAAATGTGCAGGATACGGCTGAGCGGCGGGCATAATTGGACGATTATAGATTGCGCATCCTGTAATTTTGCGGGATAGCGAGCGATAATCGGATGAAACGGGCGTCTATCCTGTACATTTGCAGGATAATCGTGTAACCGGGCAATACGGGCAAAAGAAAATAAAACGGGAAGAGGCGGCGCTACCGTCTCTTCCCGTTTTATTTTCTTTTCATCTAACTTAACTTACTTCGCCTTCAACGCCACGGCGATCTCTGCCGCGACCTTGGCATTGTGGTATACGAGCTGGATGTTCGTGTCGAGGCTGCTGCCGCCCGTCAGCTCCTTGATCCGTCCGAGGAGGAAAGGCGTCACGCGCTTGCCGGCAATATGCTGGGCATCGGCTTCGTCCAGCGCCTGGCGGATGACGGCTTCCATCTTGTCCGCAGGCTGGGCGTATTCGGCCGGCACCGGATTGGCGATAATCGCGCCCCCCGCAAGGCCCAGGTGCCACTTCGTCCGCAGCATGGCCGCGACTTCTTCGGGCGTGTCGAGCCTGAAGTCGACGCCGAAGCCGCTCTCGCGGGCGTAGAACGAAGGGAATTCGTCCGTCTGGTAGCCGACGACGGGGACGCCTTGGGTCTCCAAATATTCAAGCGTGCGGCCGATGTCGAGAATGGACTTGGCGCCAGCGCATACGACCGCGACATTGGTTTGTGCAAGCTCGGTAAGGTCCGCGGAAATGTCCATGCTGTTCTCGCCGTCGCGGTGAACGCCGCCGATGCCGCCGGTGGCGAACACTTCGATACCGGCCATCGCGGCGCCGATCATCGTGGCCGACACGGTCGTCGCGCCGATCTTGCCGGAGGACAGGATGTGCGCGAAGTCGCGGCGGCTGACCTTCTCGACCTGCGGCGAATTGGCGAACGCCTCAAGCCCTTCCGCGTCGAGGCCGATCCGGATGCGGCCGTTCATGATGCCGATCGTCGCCGGGACGGCGCCGTTTTCGCGGATGATGTCTTCGACCTTGCGGGCCATCTCGATATTTTGCGGATAAGGCATGCCGTGCGAGATGATCGTCGTCTCCAGAGCGACGACCGGCTTGCCTTCGTTCAGCGCGTCTTGGACTTCCTTCGTCATTTGAAGATAAGGGTTCATGGGATCGTTTCCTTCCGTTAGATGGATTGGGGTAAATTAAATTTGCGCTTCGCGGACGGCTTCGGCCAGCCGTTCCTCGTTCAGTTGCTCGGAGGAGGAGCTCGCGGTCTCGAGCGCGATGCGCGCGGCGGCCAGACCGGACCGGCACGCGTCCGCGAACGGCTCGCCGCGCAGCACGCCGTAGGCGACGCCTGCCAGGAACGCATCGCCGGCCCCGGTGACGTCGACGACCTTGACCGGCAGCGCCGGCAGATGAAGCTCGCCTTCGGGTCCGGCGCAGTAGGCGCCATGCTTGCCGAGCGTGATCAGGACATGGCCGGCACCGCGCGCCAGGATCAGGCGGGCGAGCTCGGCCCATTCGGCCGGTCCACCGTCCGCCGGCGGTTCTTCGTCGCCCCGCCGGGCCAGCTGGCGCGCTTCGGCGAGATTGGGGAACACCGCCGCGATGCCGTCCAGCCTGTCCGGCAGCTTCTTCGCCTTCTCCGGCGAGATTGGGTCCACGAACAACGGGAGCCCCGCGTCGCCGCAGCGGCGAGCAAGCCAAGCGAGACTGTCGGCCGGGAGGTTCGCATCGGCCACGACCAGCTTCGACGCGGCGATGTGCGGCCACTTCTCCTCGAGCGTGCCGGGCGTGATCCGCTCGTAGATCTCCATGTCGGCGAAGGCGATGAACATCTCGCCGTCCTCGCCCAGAATGGCTGTGTAGCTGCCCGTCTTCTCGCCGTTTAGAACAAGGGACGGACCGATATCGACGCCCTGGCTCGCCGTCCGCTCGAGCAGCCAGCTGCCGGCCTTGTCGTCGCCGACCGCCGTCAGCAGCGAGACGCGCGCGGAGAGCGCGGCCAGGTTGGCCGCGATGTTGCGCGCGACGCCGCCGCAGCTCTCCGCGACCGCGACGGGATTGGACGCGCCGAGCCGCAGCGGTTGCTTGCCGCGGGCTTTGCTGTCCAGGTTCGCGCCGCCGATGCAGAGCACCGATCCTTCTTCGGCGAGCACGTACGCCCGGCCGCGGATGCTGCCCTTGCGGGTCAGCGCCGCAATATAACCCGCGACCGCGCTGCGGGAGATGCCGATCGCGTCCGCGAGCTCCTGCTGGGTGACGAAGGGATTGCGCCGGATGAACGACAGAATTTGTTGCTCGCGGTCCATAAGCAGCTCCTTCAGCTATCCTTTTAAACTTATGTCTGTATTATAAACAAATGTTTGTGCGGCGTGCAACTTATTTGGACCAAGAAGGAGGCGCGGCAAATGCAAGCAAACGTTGACGAGCGGGCCCGCAGAAAACTATAATCTGTAGTGTGAAGGATGTGTCGAACATGAAGCTGCAAAATTTCAAATTTCACGGCAACGGCTTGGAGCGTTTTTTCGGCCCGCTCGAAGCCAGGATCATGACCGCGCTGTGGGACGCGGAGGGCGAGCTGACGATCAAGGAAGTTCAGCAAGCGCTGAACAAGGATAAGGAAATGAGCTTCAACACGGTGATGACGGTGATGAACCGGCTGGTGGACAAAGGGATTTTGAGCAAAAAGGCGGTTTCCAAATCTCATCGCTATCGCCCGGTGCTCAGTCGGGAAGAATTTCTCGAGGCGCAGTCGAAGGAGCTGACCTTCGAGCTGGTGCAAGAGTTCGGCTCGCGCGCGGTCGTGCATATGGTCGATGCCTTGGAGCAGGTCGATCCCGATCTGCTGGACCAGTTGGAGCGGCAGATCAAACAACTTAAAAAGGAACGATAAACATGTGGGAAGCCCGCTCGAGATGGCTGCTCGCCGCATCGTTGTCCGTCTCGGCGTTCGTAGCCGCGCAGATGGCGATGTTCGTGCTCAAGGTCGTATTCCGGATCAGGCTGCCGTTCGTGCTATTCGACTACTGCGTCGCTTGGTTCCGTTACATAGGATTTCCCATATCGCTTCCCTTGATGAGCGCGGTGTTCGTCTCGACGCTGGCCGTCTGCGCGAGACAGCTCGTCCGCGAGGCGGTCTTCACGAGGCGCTTCGCCGGCATGCTGCGGCGGACCGCGGACGCTCGCTTGTCAAGGCGCTATGCGCGCCGGTTCGGTCTTGACCTGCGGCGGTTGACGATCATCCGCGCGGACGCGCCTGTCGCGATGACCGTCGGCTTTCTCCGTCCGCGGATCGTGTTGTCCACGGGCCTGCTTCGGATGCTGGAGCCAGCCGAGCTCGCGGCGGTGGTGGCGCATGAACGGCATCATCTGCGGCGGCGCGATCCGCTCGCGCTGTTCGCGCTGTCGCTGAGCCGCACGGCGCTATGGTACGTACCGCTGCTCGGCTGGGCGGAGGAAAAATACAAGACGGCGATCGAGGTGCTGGCGGACCGCCATGCGATCGCGTCGTCGAACGGGGGCGCCAAGGAGTTGGGCAGCGCGCTGCTGAAGCTGCTTCGGCAGGGCGGAGCCGCGAAGGTGCCCGCCGCGAGCGCATCTTTCGCGGACGCGTCCGTCAACGTGCGTATTCGACTTTTGCTGGATCCGCATTACTCGCCCTCCTGGAGGCCGCCGGTCGCTGCGACGCTGCTGTCGTTTGCGGTGCTGGTGCTCCTGGCGGCATTAGGTTGAAAATAGATATCCCGGGCCTGTCGGCCCGTTTTTTATACAGATCAACACTACATGAAGTAGTGTAAAAAAGGAGCGATTTTAATGGATTATTTATGGGACAACAAGCATTTTATTTTAACGCATTTTCCGATCGTGCTGCTCATCTTCGGCTTTCTGTTAGACCTCGCCGGCCTGATCTGGAAGAAGAGAGAGTGGAACAACGCCGGGCTCGTGTGCCTGATCGCAGGCACGCTCGGGGCGATCGCGTCCGTGCTGACGGGTCCCGAGTCGCCTAATCCGAACGTAGAAGAGCACGAGATGTACGGCAGGCTGACGATGTTCCTCGCGATCGCGATCAGCGTCGTGCGTCTTTCTCTGCTTTGGGCCAAGAAGAAAGATTTCGGCAGTCATCCGGTCTTCCTCGTCGCAGCGCTGGCCGCGGCCGTGATGGTCGGTTATACGGGACACCTCGGAGGCGAGATGGTCCATCGCTCGCCAGGCGACTTTCCAGGCGGCGGGTTCGGCGGACCCGGCATGCAGCAGGGCGGGCAGTTTGGACAGGACGGTCAAGGCGGACAAAACGGACAGGGCGGTCAGGCTGGACAGAACCGACAGGGCGGACAGACTGGACAGGGCGAAGAAAACGGCGACAACGGCGGACAAGCCCCCGCGAGCTCTCCGGCGGCGAATCCCTAAACGGACAACGGATCGGCTGAACGGTTGAACGGCTTGGTTGAGCGGTTGAACGTCTGAGCGACGCTTCCAGGCCCTTAAACAAAGCCGACGCGGACAATTGAACGCAACGACCGACTCCTCGATCGCGTATACTTAGGCATAAAGGAGGGATCGCCATGCACAGCGTCAAACCGGGCAGAGGCCCGTCGGAGGGTACACCATGACCGGGCCGTCTGCAGATATGCTTAACCGCCCGTGGCACAGTCGATTCGGGCTTGTCTATATCGTGCTCTTTGCCGTCATCGCAATCGATCAGTTGTCCAAGATTGCGGTCCGCAACGCGTTGCCTGTGGGGGATAGCCACTTGTTCTGGCCCGGCGTTCTGCGGTTTACCCATTTCGAAAATACGGGCGCGGCAGGAAGTTCGTTCGAGGGTTGGGGACGAATTTTCATTCCGGTGGCGATCGCGGTCGTCGTCTGGGTCGTCTACGCGCAGCGCAAGGGCAAGCTGAGCAATCCCTGGCTTGTGGCGGGCGCCGGGTTCTTCGCCGGCGGCGCCGTAGGCAACGCAATCGATCGGCTGCTTTTCGCGCGGGTGACCGACTTCCTGGAATGGACAGTCGGCGGAGGCATCATGAACTTGGCCGATATTGCGATCAACATCGGCGTGCTGCTGGGGATCGTCGGAATGCTGCTGGACGCGCGGGCGGCTAAGAAAGATCCGGAACCTGACATCGGGGAACCGAGGGAATGCTGAGTCGATTTGAAAAGAAAAAGAAGCTTCAGGTCCGCATAAAGCGGCCTTGAAGCTTCTTTTTTCATGTTGAACGGTTACTTTGCAGCGCTGGCTTTAGGTTTGGCGAACGTATGCGTCTTGGTCCAGTGCGCGCCGCTGTCTTGCGACACGTACATTACGGAGGAATTCTCCGAATCTGTGAGAATCCAGGAGACATGCTTGGCGTCTGCGGCTGCGATTAGCTGCTGGCCGTACCCCGGAAGCTGCGGCTTGTCGTTCACCCAAGTTTTGCCGCCGTCCGTCGTATAGCCCAGCGTGTTCGGTTTGTCGCAGGCCTGGCACTGGCCGCCCAGGAAGGCCGTTTTCGTATCGACCACGTACAGCGTGCCCGGCGAGCTTCCCTCGTTGGACGGCACGCCTTTGTCGTCCATTTTAAATCCGGGAGCGGGTCCTGCGCCGGCGGTGCTGTTGGCGACGACAGGCTGCCAGCTCTTGCCGCCGTCCGCGGTGTGGAAGAGCGAATACGACGTCTGGGTCATTCCCGAACCGCCGATCAGCTCGATCCAGGCGTCGTTTTTGCCGGCGGAGCGAATGACCGTGCCGTTCAACTGCTCTTCCCAAGCCTTCGAGTAGACGGAGGTCCACGTCTTTCCGCCGTCTTGCGTGCGAAGGAAGCTGAATTTTTTCCCTGCCGTCTGGGTGACGGCCCAGCCGTTGCTTCGATCGTGGAAATAAACGTCGCCGACTTGGCCCTTGGGAACAGAAAGCTCCTGCCACGTTTTGCCGCCGTCGCGGGTGGTCCATTGACCGCTGAACGCTTCGTTTTCATTGACGAAATGGAAGAAGGCGTAGCTCGGTATCTGTCCCGCATCGCTCCAGTTTTTGCCGCCGTCCGTTGTCTTCACGAGCTTTACGGCTTTGGAGTCGCCGATATCGAGCGTGGCCCAAGCTTGCTGATCGTTCAGCGCGAAAATTTGCAGCACTTCGTAATCGTGCTTGTATTGCGTATGCCAGGTTTTGCCGCCGTCGTCGGTTCTGGCGATCCAACCTTTGCCGCCCGTCCAGCCGATCTTGGTGCCCGCCATACGGAGCGCCGTCGGCGTTCCGAGAACGGCCTGCTGCGGTTCGGACGCTGCCGCCGACGGCGAGGCGGAATGCGAAGCGCTTGGTTCCGCGGACGCGGTTTGCGCGGGGACGGCGGAAGGGGAAGCTGCAGCGGCCTCGGAGCTCGAAGCCGTTGGGGACGTCGCGCCTGCTGCGTCGGAAGCAGGTACGGTAGCGGATACGGTCGCTGTCGCGTCGCCGGAAGACGCTGCGTTCCCATTCTGGCCGCATGCGGCAAGCGACGCTGCGAGTATGGACGAGGCCAGCAGGAGGCTGAGCCTTTTGAATTTCGGCATGACTGTCATCTCCGTTTCTTCATGTTGGTTGTAGTTTAACCTTCATGAAGTTAGACGAATCGCCGTGACGAGAAGTTGCCGGACGTATGCCGGAAATCGGGAATGGTTTGCGGAATGGAAGGATTATGTAGATGGGGGTAAAATGTAAGGTGGTCTCCATGTTAGGGCTCGACCCATTCAAAGAGGAGGTGGCGAGGTGGAGGGAAAGCACGATTGGCCGAAAGGATTATCGAAGCCGGCACTGCGCGCGCTGGCCGGCGCGGGCATCGAACGGCTCGATCAGCTGGCAGACTGGACGGCAGGGGACGTTCTCAAACTGCACGGCATGGGCCGCAAGGGGATCGATACGTTAGAACAAGCGCTCGCGGAGAAGGGGTTGTCGTTTAAATAGGCAGAGGCGTGAAGCGAAGGCGGATCGCCTGCTCTACGAGAGGTTCCGCGGCGGATGAGCGGATCGCCTGCTCTACAGCAGGCGATGACGTTCGTCCGCGGCGAGAAGAGCGGATCGCCTTCACTACGAGAGGCGATGGCGCTCGTCCGCTGCTGAAAGTGCGGATCGCCTTCACTACGAGAGGCGATGGCGGCCGTTCGCGGCGAGAAGAGCGGATCGCCTTCACTACGAGAGGCGATGGCTTTCGCCCGCGGCGAGAAGAGCGCATCGCCTTCTCTACGAGAGGCGTGGGTGCTCGTCCGCGGCGAGAAGAGCGGATCGCCTTCACTACGAGAGGCGATGCCGTTCGAGCGCGGTTGAATCAGCGGACAAGCGTCGTCCAACAAACTCAATCCAACAACCGCAGCTCTCGCGCGCGGTTGAGCGCCTGGGTCCGCGACGAGACGCCTAGCTTGGCGTAGACGCGGCTCAGGTACACCTTGACGGTGCCCTCCGTCAATTGAAGCTTCGCGGCCGACTCGCGATTCGTCGCGCCCCGATCGAGCTCCTGCAGCAGCGCCAGCTCCTTTTCCGTGAGCGGCTCGATCAGCCGTTCGCCGTCGTGGACGTCTCCGGCGGCCGAAGCGCCCGCCGCTTCAAGCTCGGCCTCCAGCCTGACGACAAGCCCGTCGACGTAGGCCGACGGTACGCCGCCATTGGCCTCATCGCGGCCGGCCACCGATTCTTCGCCGACGGCGACGGCCGGCAGCCGCTGCGCCCGGTATGCCCGCAGCAGCGCCAGCATCGGCTTGCCTTCGCCGGTAAAGCTGCGCACATATTCGTTCGCCGCGCCTGCAGCGAGCGCCTCGTGAAGCCGGTCCAGGCCCGCTTCGCGTCGGCCGCGCTGCCATTCGAGCAGCGCGCTTAACACGGCCGCGTCCACCGTCGTGATCAGGCTGCGTTCGCGAGCGCCCAGCGCGGAGAGGCCCTCCAACAGCTTCAGCGCTTCCTTCTCCTTGCGTCTTGCGCCCAGCAGCCTGGCGAGCGTCATATACTCCGTTTCCCGATACAACGTAGGTACGTCGGCAGGTCCGACGCCGGTCCGCTTCAAGAGTCGCTCGGCGCCGGGCAAGTCGCCTTCGGCCAGCGCGAAGCGGGCCTCGTACGCGGCCAGCGGCATCTCCCAACGCGGCTCATTCCAGTCACGGGCCGTCTCCGCCGTGGCTTGCAGCAATCCCCGCGCTTCTTCGCCGCGTCCGCGAGCCTGGAGGCATCGCGCCATCGTGATCCGACAGGGGACGTACAGGCCCGCGCACCGTTTCAGATAGGCGATCGTCTCGACTTCCTTCAGCAGCGCATCGGCCTCGGACAGCCTGTCCCATTCGAAGTAACCTTCGGCGACGGATTGAATCACGTATTGCGAGAACAACGATTGCTTCCACCCATGAGCGTTCATGATGTCGACCATTCGCAGCGCGATGACGTTCGTGTTCGGCGGGATCGCGCCGTTCAGGCCGAACAGCGTGCGTCTGACCAGCGGCTCGCTGCGGTTGTAGTTCAAGTTGTAAAACAGCGGGCTCTCCGGCAGCATGTCGGGAATGCGGTCCGCGTACTTCAACCATTGGTCGTAGTCGCCGGTAGAAAAGGCGTAGTTTACTTTGACGAAAAACAGGCCGCTCTGCAATTGTCCGCGCCGTCCGTCGTCGGGCAACGCTTGTATGTCCTGCTCGAGCGAGATCAGCGCCGCCTCCGCGGCAGGGTATTGACCGGTGACGACAAGCGCGAACGCGCGAAGCAAATGCAGCTCGGCAGGCAGCGACGAAGGCGAGATCGCCTCCATCCAGCGCAGCAGCGTCGAGAATTCGCCGCGCCCGAGCACGCCGTACAGATGGCGCTGCAGCAGCTCGGCAGCCAGTTCGTCGTTGCCCCCTTGAACGACCTGCTCCATCGCTTCGTCGTGGAGGCCGAGCTCGCTAAAACGCAGCGCCGCGACGCGGGAGAGCTGCCTCGACCGCGCAGCGTCTTCGCGAAGCAGATGGTTCTTCAGCACGTCCCGGAAAATATGGTGATATCTGAACCAAACGCCGCCGTCGTCCAGCGGGACGAGAAACAGGTTGCGCCTGCGGAGCTCGCTCAGCATGCGGACGCCGTCGTCCCGCCCCGTCAGCGCGTCGCAGGTGCCGGCATCGAACCGCTCGGGTACGGACGTATCGAGCAGAAACCGCCTCAATTCGTCGGGCAGCCGGGCCAGCACCTCTTCCGCCAAGTACTCCATAATGTTTTCATGACCGCTCGCCATTTGTCCGTCCGGCCGGTTCAGGGGCCAAAGGTCCTTGCCTTCGAGCGACACGGACAGGATCTGGACGATCGCCGCCCAGCCTTCCGTCCAAGCCATGATCTGGTCGACCTGCTCGGCCGTCAGGCTGAGCTTGGCCGTATGCTCGCAAAACCGACGCGTCTCTTCGGCCGTGAATGTCAATTCGCCGCCTGCGATCTCGGTGCTCTGGCCGCGCGCGCGCCACTTCGCGGCTTTGACCGGCGGCTGCGCGCGGCTCGCGAGGATCAGGTGCGCGCCATCGGGCAAATGATCGATCAAATACGCGAGGCCGTCGTGGATCCGCTCGTCATGGACGGCATGGTAGTCGTCCAGCGCGATCGCGAGACGCTGCCCGGTCAGCAGGGCATATTCGTCCATTTCCCGAAGGAGCATGTCCATCATCGTCTCGCGCGAAACGTTCGGGTACGCATCGAGGAGAGGGAGCGCCCGCTCGGGAAGCTCGGGGATCGAGGCGCCGACAGCTTGAATGAAGTAACGCCAGAACTTGGCCGGGTCGTTATCCGTGTCGTCCAGCGACAGCCATGCCGCGGGCTCCGCCCGTTCCGTCAGAAACTGGGCCAGCAGCGTCGTCTTGCCGAAGCCCGCCGGGGCGATAAGCAGCGTCAGCCTGCCGCCAAGAACGGCTTGGTCCATCCGCTCGAGCAGTCTCGTCCGGACGACGCCGTCGCGGCGAACGGGAGGGATGCGTATTTTCGTTCGCAGGATGATATCGGAAGGCAAGATGCATACCTCGATTCGATAGGTCTGGTAACAAACTTATACTATTTAGAAAGGTATTCGGCGCGCGCGCGTCATTTTCCTTTTGGCAGATGCTGTCGAAAATTAACGAAAGTAAATCGATTTCTCTCCCGTTTCCCTGGTAGGATAGGCACCAGACGAAATGTGCAAGGAGAGGATGATCGAGGTGGCATGGGGAAAAGGAGTCAAGGTGTCGGCTTGCGCCATCGCGCTGTCCATGCTTGGCGCGGGTTGGGGAGGCGCGGTTTCGGCTGCGGAGCTCCCGGGACACTGGGCCCAGGACACGCTGAACGCATGGGTGAATAAAGGTTGGCTGGCGGGCGCCGGGAGCGGCGGGCTGCAGCCGGACCAGCCGGTCACGCGCGCGGAATTCGCGACGTTGGCCGTCCGCGCCTTCGGGCTTCAAGCTGACGGTGCGGGCGCAGGGAATTATAGCGACGTCCGCGAGGGGAGCTGGTATGCGGGAGCGATCAACGTGGCTGCGAGCGCGGGCATTCTGTCGGGTTACCCCGACGGCACGATTCGCCCGTCCCGAAGCGTCACGCGGGAAGAAGCGGCGGTCGTGCTCGCGAAGCTGGACGGACTGACGGAAACGGGAGCGGCCGAGCCGGCATTTTCGGATGCGTCGGATGTCCGGTCGTGGAGCAAGGCGTCCGTCGGTTCCGCGGTCTATTCGAAGCTTCTCGGCGGCTATCCCGACGGCACGTTCCGTCCGGCCAAGGCGATGACCCGCGCCGAAGCCGTCGTGGCGCTGGACAAGGCCTGGGCGCTTCGCGAGCGGACGCGCACGACCGTATACGACAAAGCCGGCGTCTACGGACCTGCCGAAGGCACGCAGGAGATCGCCGGCAGCGTGTCGATCGCGGCGCCGGGCGTGACGCTGCGCAACACGGTCGTCCGCGGCGATCTGACGATCGGCGCCGAGGTCGGCGAGGGCGACGCGCAGCTTGAGGGCGTGACCGTCGACGGGAAGCTGACCGTCGCCGGCGGCGGCGAGCATAGCGTGCACCTGTCGGACGCCAAACTTGGCCAGGTCGTCGTGAACAAGCTGGCCGGCAAGCTGCGGCTCGTCCTGGAAGGCACGACGTTCATCACGCAGCTTGATTTCCGTTCGCAGGGCTTGCTGATCGTGCCCCCGGGCTCATCCGTAGGCAGCTTGAACGTGTATGCGATCATCTTCGTTACTGGCTCTGGCAAGATCAATAGTGCTCACCTCTACGTGTCGGGCTCGTCGTTCGAGCAGGCGCCAGGCAGCGTAGAGCGCGAAGCAGGCGTGCTGCTCCAAGGCGAGACGGGCTCGACCGGCGGAAATGCATCGTCGGGCGGACCAGTGCCGACTCCCGCGCCGACTCCTACGCCGTCGCCGAGCGAGGAGCCTAGCGCTTCTCCGTCGCCAAGCGAAGACCCGAGTCCTTCGCCGTCGCCGAGCGATGACCCGAGTCCTTCGCCATCGCCGAGCGATGACCCGAGTCCTTCGCCATCGCCGAGCGATGACCCGAGTCCTTCGCCATCGCCGAGCGATGACCCGAGTCCTTCGCCGTCGCCAAGCGAGGACCCGAGTCCTTCGCCGTCGCCAAGCGACGATCCGAGTCCTTCGCCGTCGCCTAGCGAGGAACCGACACCGACGCCCGGACCGGTCATTAATGGCGTAAAAGACGAAATGACCTATACGGCAGCCGTTACGCCGGAGCTCGGCGAGGGCAGCGATATTACGTCCGTCGAGCTAACCAAGGACGGCGAACTCGTTGTAGACTACGAGCTTGGCGGCGAACTGTCCGAGACGGGAACCTACGTTTTGACCGCAAAGAATGCGGCGGGAGGAGAGACCGTGATTCATTTCAGGCTCTCGGCGGACGTGAAGCTGGAAATGACGAATTACACCTATGAAGACGAGACGCTCACCGTGCACGTAAGTGCGGAAAACGATGGACTGGATTTAACGAAGGCCTTGAACGGCGTAGAATTGACTTTGCCGGGATATGAAGGCGATGAATTGTACGTCGACTATGTCCATGAATACGGCGAGGGCAGCTTCACGATGAATCGAATCGAAGAAACAGACCGTTTCGCGGGGCATTTTCCCGAAGAGGCTTATTCGTTCCCGAACGGCTTGGAATTTCATATTCAATATTCAGTCTGGATCGGCAGGTCAACGGTAGACAGAGATATATCGTTTAAAGCTTGGGTCACCGACGCCTCCGTACCCGAGAATGAAAATGCGATCTTCACGCTGACGCCGGAACCCATTCATGTCGAGTACGATTACATCGGAGAGATCGGTGATCTCGCAGTGTATCCGTCCGAAGAAAACGGCGGCTCGCAGGTTCTCCTAACGTTTACCCAACCGCTGGGAAGTAAGGATTTGTGGATTTTTGTCAATGACGGCACAGGCAACGGCATCGCCAAATGGCCAGATGTAGATCTCGAATGGACGAATAGCAGCGTACTCGTTAAAAACTTGGAGGAAGGCGTCGATTACGAGTTTCAATTGATCGTCGTCGGCGGATACAACGACGGAGGGTCCAATACTGTTCAGTATACGGCCCTTCCGCTACCGCCTCCGCTCGAACCCTCCGAATAACGGCGCATTCGCGTGCGAACCGGTTGCCAGGAATGCCCTCGGGCATCCCGGCAGCCGGATTTTTTTGCTGGCGCCCGCAATCCGCTATGCTATAATGGTAGGCATTGCTCCGGGACACGGAGCCGCGGTTCGAGACCTCCCGCGTCATCAAAACTAGGAGGAAGTCCAATATGTTCAACCTGCTCTGGGGCGTGGGATTCGTCGCGGTCAACTTCGCGCTGTTCCTCGTCTGCTACCGCCTGTTCGGTAAGAACGGGCTGTACACCTGGATCGGCGCCGCGACGCTGCTGGCCAACATCCAGGTCGTCAAGACGATCGAGATTTTCGGCATCGTCATGACGCTCGGCAACACCATTTACGCCACGATCTACCTCACTACCGACCTGCTGAACGAGAAGTACGGGGAAAAGGAAGCGCGGAAGGCGGTCTGGTTCGGCTTTTTCACCATGATCATGTCGCTTGTCATCATGCAAATGGTGCTTCACTTCAAGCCCGGCGCAGACGACTTCAGTCAAGATGCGCTGCAGACGATTTTCGGCACGACGCCGCGGATCGTTCTCGGCAGCCTGTGCGCGTACTTCGTGAGCCAGTTCCTGGACGTTCGCATTTTCAGCCGCTTGAAGGTCGCCTACCCGAGCCGGTCCCAGCTGTGGATCCGCAACAACGGCAGCACGGGGCTCAGCCAGCTCGTCGATACGCTCATTTTCAGTTCGATCGCCTTCATCGGCCTGTATCCCTGGGACGTCTGGTGGGAGATCGCCATCACGACCTACGTGCTGAAGTTCGTCATCTCCGCCGCATCGACGCCGGTCATCTATTGGGCCCGAAGCTTCAAGTTCGCGGACGAACGATAGATCTCATATATAAAAGGAAAGCCGAGCACGGATCTAACCCGCGCTCGGCTTTCCTTTTTCGCCACGCCTGCCGTCACAGCTTCGCGATGACGCGACCGCGCATCTCGCCGCGCAGAATTGCGCTAAGCGCGCCCGGCAGCTCCTCGAGCGTCGCTTCGCTCGCGATCGCGTCCAGCAGGCCGGCGGGCTTCAGATCGCCGGCCATCCGTTCCCAGGCGCGCAGCCGCTCCGGCATCGGGCAGAGCACCGAATCGATGCCGAGGAGCCTTACGCCGCGCAGGATGAACGGATAGACGTTCGCGGCGAAGTCCGCGCCGCCCGTGAATCCGCTCAGCGCGACGCCGCCGCCGTAGCGGACCGTGCCGAGCACGTCCCGCAGCGCCGGGCCGCCGACCGGATCGATGACGCCGGCCCAGCGCTCGCGCGCGATCGCCTTGCCCTCCGGCAAGCGCAGCGCATCCGGCGGCAGGAGCTCGCTCGCGCCAAGCCCCCGCAGGAAGGCCTGCGCTTCGGCGTCGGCCTTGCGAGAGCTGGCCGCCACCTCGTATCCGAGGCCGGCCAGCATCGAGACCGCGACGCTGCCGACGCCGCCGGTCGCGCCCGTCACCAGTACGGGGCCTTGTCCGGGCGCGAGGCCGGCTTCCTCCAAGCGAAGGACCGACAGCGCGGCCGTGAATCCCGCCGTGCCGAACGCCATCGCCTCCTGGGCAGTGAGTCCGGCGGGCAGCGGAACGACCCAGTCGGCGGGCACCTGCGCGAGCTCGGCATAGCCGCCGTCCGCGGATACGCCAAGGCCGTATCCCGTGACGAGTACCGGGTCGCCTTCGCGAAACCGCGCGTCCTTCGATGCGGCGACGGTGCCCGCGAGGTCGATGCCAGGCACGTGCGGATAGCTTTTAACGACGTTCCCGCGCGGACTGACCGCGAGGGCATCCTTGAAGTTCACGCTGGAATACGAGACTCGTATGCGCACATAGCCGTCCTGCAGTGACGGGACTTCCAATTGTTCGACCGAGGCGAGCACTTCTTCGCCGCTTAATCTCGCTACCAAAGCCCGATATTGCTCCATATCGCATGCCTCCCCGACGTGATGGCACGGCAATTCTCGCGCTTCGTCGCAAGCGCAAGACCGTATTCCTTCATTTTAACCGCTCGAGGACAGGTTGCAATGGCATTGCGGCGTCGGCGCTAACTCCGATCCGCTAACTCCGATCCGCGCGCTTGAGCAGCGCTTCGATCCGCCGCGCGAACTCTGCCTCGTCGAGCGCGCCGAGCGCTTCGTCCGCGACGACGCCTTGGGCATCGATGAACAGCGTGGTCGGAATCGGCCGGATGCGGTAAAGTTCCCCGACGGTGCCCAAGCGGTCAAGCAGCACGGGAAACGCGAATCGTTGATCGGAGGCGAAGGACCTCGCGGCGGATTCGTCGTCGGAGGCGGTCAGATTGACGGCCACGACGGTCGCCTTGTCTTTGTATAGCGCTGCGGTCTTGACGAGGGCAGAGGCCTCCGCTCTGCACGGACCGCACCAGGAAGCCCAGAAGTTCAGGACGACGGGCTTGCCCCGATAGTCGGACAAGGAATGCGTGACGCCGTCCAAGCCTTCCAAAGAGAAGTCGGGGGCTATGGCCAGAAGCTTCGGCGCCGCGGGACGGGCCGAGAGCGAGACGTTGCGGACGGCGGCCGCTTCGCTGACCTGCTCGTTCTGGATGGACGACTCGCGGCTTTGCGCAGCTTGCGCGGGTCCGCGGTGAAATAGCAGCAAGCCAATCGCAGCCGTCACGAAGACGGCGAGCATCACCCAATCGCGTATCACTTGCTTATGCACGTTCGGCCTTGCCTCCCAATGTCATAATCATATCGATGCCCTTTGCGAAAGAATCAGAAAGAGCGTCCCAATAGTCAATATGTCCGCTTCCAACGCAGGCAATCCCTCAACGGGCCGTGGAGGAAGGTCTGTTTCAAGCCCCCGTCCGGTTATGAATGCATTATTCCGATGGCCCCGATCGATATTCTTCGCTTGACTTCATGGCCTACGGCTCCTAAACTTTAATCTCATCAAACGGAAAAACCCGAAAGAAGGAATCATTCATGGCATCCACCGCATCGACGCGCGCCGAGCCGGGCAGCGCCCGCGACGCCTCTCTCGCCGTCATGCCCGTGCTGCTCTGCATCAGCTTCGTCCATATGATGAACGATTCGATGCAAGCGGTCGTCCCCGCGATGTTCACCGTTCTCGAAAAGTCGCTAAGCCTGTCGTTCGCCCAAGTGGGCTGGATCACGTTCGCGCTCAATATGACGTCTTCGGTCATGCAGCCGGTCGTCGGATCCTATACGGATAAAACCGCGCGGCCTTACCTGCTGCCGCTCGGCATGTGCCTCAGTCTGATCGGCATGGTCGGCATCGCCTTCGCGCCGGCTTTCTGGAGCGTGCTGCTCGCGGTTATGTTCATCGGTCTCGGGTCGTCCATCTTCCACCCAGAAGGCTCGCGCGTCGTCTACTTCGCGGCGGGAGGCAAGCGGGGACTGGCTCAATCGATCTACCAGGTCGGGGGCAACGCGGGCAGCTCGCTCGCGCCGCTCATGGCCGCGGCGATCTTTATCCCCTTCGGTCAGCACGGCGCGATCTGGGGGACGCTGTTCGCGGCTTTCGCCATCGCGGCCTTGCTGTGGCTAACGCCCTGGTACAAGGGACAGCTAAACGCCTGGCGCGAAAAAAGCGAAGCCGCCAGCGCGAAGCGCAAAGCAGGCGCCGGGGCCGTCGCCGAGCTGACGAACCATCCGCGGGCGCTGTTCGCCATGACGCTGCTCGTCTTCATCGTCTTCGGCCGCTCCTGGTATCATTCGGGGATCAGCGGGTTTTACCAGTTTTACCTGATCGATCACTACGGCCTGTCCAAGTCTTCCGCGCAAATCCCGCTGTTCCTGTTCCTCGCTACCGGCGTGGCGGGCACCTTCTTCGGCGGCGTCATGGCGGACCGGATCGGGCTGAAAAAAATGATCGTGCTCTCGATCGTAGGCGCGCTGCCTTTCTCGCTCGTACTGCCGTACGTGCCGTTGTGGGCCGTCTATCCGGTCATCGCGATCATGGGCTTCATTCTGCTGTCCGGCTTCTCCGTCGCCGTCGTCTACGCGCAGCACCTGCTGCCCACCAAAGTCGGCATGGCCTCAGGCCTGACGACCGGCCTCGCCTTCGGCATGGGCGCCATCGGCGCGGTCGTGCTCGGCAAAGCCGCCGACGTGTACGGCATGTCCGAGGTCATGCGCACGATCGGCATCCTGCCGGTCGTCGGCTTCCTGGCCATGATGCTGCCGTCCGACCGCAAGCGCGCCGCTTAACGCCGCATAGCTTGTTAGCTCGCTCTTCCGAGCGCCTTCGACTCCGCCTGATGCGGAGAGGGGGCGCTTTTTTCATCGTCAAACAACCCCAT
>NZ_FOKE01000001.1:731562-793064 GCF_900112065.1 Cohnella sp. OV330 | reverse complement strand
ATACCGCACCAATAACGGTCGCCACCACCGCTATTCCGCCCAAACAACCCCATACCGCGCCAATAACGGTCACCACCGCCGCTATCGCCAGTGCAGGGGCTGTCTGCATGCCGTTTATCGCTACCAAGCTAACAATCCAGAGGCAGGAGGGGCGTTAACGCTGGCCAGATCCCCTTCCTGTGCGAAGGGGATATCGTTCAAACGCGCAAAAACAGCTGGCAAAGCAGCCCCAGCGGACGATTTTCCTACCCAGACAGCGTGCCGGAGCGGGCCATCCGCCGCCTCGTACGTCACCGAAGGTAGAATTTCGTACACGCGGGGACGAATTCCGTTCGATGTCTCGCGACAGCTGTCGCGAACGCTAAAACCGTTTTGTATCCCCTTACATGGACCGCGCTATATACAATAAGAAGCGTAGAAGAGAGGAAAGGGCTCCCGCAGTCGCCGCATGGAAAACGCTTTCCATCCATCGATGAGCGGCAACGCAGCCCTCGCGCCTCGCAAGCTTGTCGGCCGTCAAGGTTGACGCCGCAGGCGGCGCCTCGCCACCCAGAAGGAGGAATCTTATGAATTCGGCTGCCGGCACCTCGCAGCATCATCAGACCGTCGCCCAGCCAGCCCCGCGAAGACGCGGCGTCCCGGAACGTTACAGATTGTTTTTGTATGCGCTTCCCTTCCTTGTACTTGTGTTCATTTTCAGCTATATGCCGCTGTACGGCTGGATCTACTCGCTTTACAATTACCGCCCCGGCTTCAAGCTAAGCGACACGCCCTTCGTCGGCCTGCAGTGGTTCCGTTCGATCTTCGCCAACCCGACGCAGACCCAAGAGGTGCTGCGGGTCATGAAGAACACCGTCGCCATGAGCGCTCTCGGCATCCTGACTTCGGTGCTGCCGGTCGCCTTCGCGATTCTGCTGTCCGAGATTAGGTCAATGCGCTTCAAGAAAACGGTGCAGATCCTGACGACGCTGCCGAACTTCATCAGCTGGGTGCTCGTTTATGCAATCGCCTTCATGATGTTCAACGTGGACAACGGCCTCATCAACCGGCTCTTCATCGAGCTCGGCCTGCAAGACCGCGGCTTCAACTATCTGGCAAACGACAGTCACACCTGGCTCGCCATGATCCTATGGGCCACCTGGAAGGGGCTCGGATGGGGCGCGATCATGTACATCGCCGCCATCACCGGGATCGACCAAGAGCAGTACGATGCGGCCAAGGTCGACGGCGCGGGCCGGTTCCGCCAGATGTGGAACATCACGGTGCCGGGCATCATGCCGACGTACTTCGTGCTGCTGCTGCTCTCGATCGCCAACTTCATCAACAACGGGATGGAGCAGTACTTCGTCTTCCAGAACCCGATCAACAAGGACCATATCGAGGTGCTCGACCTTTACGTTTACAACACGGGCATGCTGGGCACCAACTTCTCGTTCGCGACGGCCGTCAGCATGCTGAAGTCGATCATCAGCATCGGGCTGCTGTTCTTCGCCAACCGGCTGTCGAAGTGGGTCCGCGGCGAATCGATCATCTAAGCAAAGGAGGAGCCGAACTTGAAGATCCGCAGCTCGACCGGAGATAAAGTGTTCCATACGTTCAACTACCTGTTTTTCGCCATCTTCACGCTGCTCTGCCTGTTCCCTTTTTACTACCTGTTCATCAATACGATCAGCAGCAACGACCTAAGCTCGAAAGGGCTCGTGATGTGGTACCCGAAGGATATTCACTTCAATAACTACATTCAGGTGCTGAAGCTTAAAGGCCTGTCGCAGGCCGCGATGGTATCCGTCGGAAGGACGGTCATCGGGACCGTCGCCACGGTCGCCGGCTCCGCCTTCCTCGGCTATATCTTCACCAAGCGCAAGATGTGGGCCCGCACGTTCTGGTACCGGTTCATCATGATCACGATGTACTTCAACGCGGGCATCATCCCTTGGTACGTCATCATGCTGAAGCTGCACATGACGAACAACTTCATGGCTTACATTTTGCCGATGATCGTCTCGCCGTTTTACGTGATCCTGGTGAAAACGTTCGTCGAGTCGCTGCCCGACGTGCTGCAGGAGTCGGCCGAGATCGACGGCGCGGGAACGATGACGCTGTTCTTCCGCATCATCATGCCGCTCATCATGCCGATCGCCGCCACCATCGCCATCTTCGCCGCCGTGACGCAGTGGAACTCGTTTATCGATACGGTGTTCCTCATGACGAACCAGAAGTACTATACGCTTCAATTCGTGCTCTACAAGTACCTGAACGAATCCAACTCGCTAGCGGCCATCATCCGCAGCAGCGGGGGATCGGCGAACGTCGACCTGTCCAAGATGCAGACGGCGACCTCGATCCGCACGACCGTCTCGATGATCGTCGTTATCCCGATCCTGTTCGTTTATCCGTTCTTCCAACGGTTTTTCGTCAAAGGCATCATGATCGGCGCAGTCAAGGGCTGAGGAGCGAACGACGGCTCCCAGTCCCCGGCGGGCCCATTTAAGGAGGTGAGTCCGGAGCCCGCGATGTGACCGGAACGACAGACCGCTCCATGTTAGCCCGCGTTTACCAATAGCTATCTATCAAAGGGAGGACTACCCCGTGGTTCAGATGAAAAAGAAAAAAGCGCTAACCGCATCCGTCGCCGTCCTGCTCGCGACGAGCCTCGCAGCCTGCTCCGGCGGCAACAATAACAACAACGCTTCGCCGTCCGCCGCGCCGTCCGGCTCGGCATCGTCCGGCGCTTCTGCAAGCGCTTCCGCATCGAGCGCGCCGCAGCGCGACGAGTACAAGATCGACGTGTTCTCGATGCTGTCCAACTTCTCGGGCGAGCAGCAGGGCTGGTTCGCCAAGGTCGTCAAGGACAAGTTCAACCTCGACCTGAACATTATCTCCTCGAACCTCGAGGGCGGCGGCGACGTGAAGTTCTCCGCGATGATGTCTGCGGGCAGCCTGGGCGACCTGGTCGTATTCGGCGACGACGGACAGAAGTACCAGGACGCGATCAAGGCGGGCATGCTGCTCGACTGGACGCAGAACGGCCTGCTCGACAAATACGGACCGAACCTGATGAAGTACGCGTCCAAAGCGATCGAGAAGAACAAGGTCAACTTCGGCGGCGGCTCCAAGGTATACGGCATCGGCTTCGACGTCGGCGAAGGGGACGGCCCTTCGGAAGGCAAGGACATGACCTACAACCCGAACCTGCGCTTCGACCTTTACCAGAAGGCCGGCAGCCCGAAGATCACGAAGATGGAGGATTACCTCCCCGTGCTCAAGAAGATGCAGGAGCTGGAGCCGAAGAGCGATTCGGGCCGGCCGACGTACGCCTTCTCGATGTGGCAAGACTGGGACGGCAACATGATGATGAATACCAAGGCGTGGGCGGGCCTGAACGGCTTCGACGAGACGGACGGCTTCAACAACGGCGGCTTCACGCTCATCTCGGCGGACAAAAACGAAGTGCAGGGCGTGCTGGACGAAGACGGCTACTACATGCGCGGCCTGAAGCTTTACTTCGACGCGAACCAAATGGGCCTCGTCGATCCCGACTCCATGACGCAAAAGTTCGACGACGTCGTCAACAAGATGACGGACGGCCAACTGCTGTTCACCTGGTTCCCGTGGCTCAACACGTACAATACGCCTGAGCGTCTTGCCGAAGGCAAGGGCTTCGCGCTCGTGCCGTTCGAAGAAGAGCGCACGTTCTCCTACGGCTACAACCCGTACGGCGGCAACCGCGTCTGGGCGATCGGCGCCAAGGCGAAGCATCCGGAGCGCGTGCTCGAGTTCCTCGACTGGATGTACAGCCCGGAAGGCACGATGGTCGCCAACTACGGACCGGAAGGCCTCAACTGGAAGCTCGAAAACGGCAAGCCCGTCCTGACGGACTTCGGCAAGCAGGCGCTTCCGTCCAACGCAACGCAGGTACCTGACGAGTTCGGCGGCGGCACTTGGAAGGACGGCCAGAACCAAATCAACAACACGACGCTCAAGCTGACGAGCATCAACCCGGAGACGGGCGATCCGTACGACTACACGCTGTGGACCTCGACGCTGGCACAAGCGCCGAACAAGCTGGAGGAAAATTGGAGAGCCGCGATGGGCGGCGCGACGAGCGCCAAGGATTACCTGCAGAAGAACGACAAAATCGCGATCAACAAGCAGATCTTCACCGGCACCGCGCCTGAAGTCATCTCCGACGATCTGTCGCAGAAGCAAGGCCAAGTCTCGCAGGTCATCAAGCAATATTCCTGGAAGATGGTATTCGCGAAGAACCAGGCCGAGTTCGACAAGCTGAAGAAGGAAATGATCACGAAAGCCAAGGGCCTCGGCTATGACGACGTCTACAACTGGAATAAAGCGCAAAACGAGAAAGTATTCGAGTACCGCGCCAAGTAAGAATGGAAGCCGCAGCAGCCTGAAGCTTATCGCCGCCCTCGTTTGGGGAGGCGGTAAGCTTTTCGGGCATTGCGGAGAGGAAACGGCTTCCGCTGTCGGGAAGCCGCGCAATTTGTTAATATAGTAAGCGTATACAGGGGCGGCGAGCCCGACGCAACGAGAGGGGATGCACGCAACTGTTTTTGTCACGATACCTGAAGATGCCTCATCCCTTCAAGTCCGGCACGCTGAGGCGCACGCTCGTCATCTATTTGCTGATCGCCTGCCTGTTTCCGCCGATCCTGTTTTCCGTCTACACGTATTCGTCGCTGCACTCCATCTTGACGGGCAAAATTCGCAGCGGCATCGACGCAAGCCTGAAGCAGGAAGCGACGGGAATGGAGAACATGCTGAACGACCTGGACTTCGTCTCCAAGCAGTTCGCGCTGGACGGACGGCTGGCCGAGCTGGTCAACCGTTACCTGAAGGCGAGCCAGACCTACGACAAGGCGGAGATCAAGCAGGATATCGAGGACAGCCTGAACCTGGTCAACTTCACGAGTCCGAACGTGGGACTCACCGTGTACTATATGCCGAAAGCGGCGGAGCCGGTGCTGTTCAACAATCTGCCGGTGACCGAAGGCTTCTCGATCGACAACCTGCCGCCGTTCGTGCAGTACAAGGGAGCCGTCTTCCACGGACCGCACCGGACGCAGTACAAGAACAGCGACAATACCGTCATCTCGTCCCTGCGCGTCGTGCGCACGGAGCAGCAGACGCCGGTTTATATTTATTTGGAGTCGAATTACAACCTGTTCCGCAAGATTCTGAACAGCGCGCTTTACGGCATGAAGGTATCGCACTACGTGTTCGACGAGGAAGGAGACGCGCTGTTCGCGGACGACGGCGAACCGCCGCTCGATCCGAAGCAGCTGCGCTACGAAGAGATCGCCGCCTCCGGAGGCTGCCCCTATCGCGGCTACTACCTGTTCGGCTACGAGAGCCCGCAGGGCTGGAAGCTGATGACGGCCGTCAGCAAAAACGAATTCAACAGGGAAATCAACGACTGGTTCCGGCGGCTGGCGCTCTTGTTCGCCTTCGCGTTCGGATTCGCGATCGTGCTCGCGACGCTCGTCTGGCGCAAGGTATACGGCTCGATTCGCAAGGTGAACCGCGAGATCGTCCGCATGACCCGGGATCGCGAAGCGCCGGTCCAATATATGCAGGTGGAGGAGTTCGACCAGCTCCTCGGCAGCTTCCAGGACATGAAGACGACGGTCAACGGGCTGATAACGGAGATCGGCCACAACGAGCGGGCCAAATACCAGCTGGAGACGGAAAAGCTGTTGAGCCAGATCAATCCGCATTTTCTCCACAATACGCTGAACACGGTGCAATGGGTCGCCAGAGCGGGCGGCCAGGAGGAGATCGACCGGATCGTGACGCTGCTCGTCCAGGTGCTCCAGTACAACATGGGTAAAAACAGCTTAATCGTCACCGTGGGACAGGAGCTCGAGGCGCTGCGCCACTATATCGAGCTGCAAAGCTACCGCTACGAGGACGAGCTGAGCTTCAGCATCGACGTGGAGCCGGGCACGGAGTCGATCGCGATGCCGCGCTTCCTGCTGCAGCCGCTCGTGGAAAACGCGATCTATCACGGGCAGAGCGAGGAAGGCGGAGAGATCCGCGTCGTCGTCGAGCGGCAGCCGGACGCGCCGGGCGTGCTGACGCTCAGGGTGACGGACAACGGGCCGGGCATGAACGAAGAGACGCTCGCCGGACTGCTCGAGGACGAGGGCGCTTCCCGCAGAGGGATGGGCATCGGCCTTAAGTACGTCAAGCGGCTGCTCGAGAGCTACTACTACGGCAGCGGCGATCTGCTGCGCATCCGCAGCGTGCCGGGAGCGGGCACGACGCTGTCCGTGCACATACCGATTCGAAGCGAGGTGGAGCTCTATGATCAAAGCGCTGGTCGTTGACGACGAGAAACGCGTGCGAAGGGGATTCATCGCACTGGCGGACTGGTCCGCCTACGGCATCTCCATCGTCGGCGAGGCGAAGGACGGGGCGTCCGCGCTGGCGTTGCTTGGCGAGCTTGAGGTCGACATGATGTTCGTCGATATCGGCATGCCCGGGATGTCTGGCTTCGAGCTGATCGACCAAGCCCGGAGCCGCTATCCGAAGACGAAGGCCGTCATCCTCACCTGCTACCATGAGTTCGACTACGTGCAGGAGGCGCTTCGGCTTGGCGCGATCGACTACATCGTCAAGACGCTGCTCAACAAGAGCAACGTGGACGAGACGCTGCAGCGCATCGTGAAGCGGTTCGAATGGGAGCGGCGGCATACGGCCGGCGGCGCGCAGCGGCCGTTCGAGTCGGCGATGGTACTGGCGCCCAAAGGACGCGAGGCGAGGGACGAGACGCCGCCGGCAGGCCTGGCGGCCGAGAGCAAGCCGCGCCGTCTTGAAGGCGGGCTGTGGATCTGGACCGCGGAGGCGGAGCAGGCCGAGGTTTGGCTGCGCGAGCTGCCGGCGCATGTCGCCGGCAGATGGCAGGCGGCGCTCGTGACCGCGGGCGCGGACGACCGGGTCTCGTCGCGGGAGGCGGAGCGCGCGATCGCGGAGCGTCTGCCGGTCTATCTGTTCTACCGCGGGAGCGGCGACGCCGGCGAACGCGCAGTCGCGCTGAGCGACCTCAAGGCCGACGCGGGACCGGCGCCGGCGGAGCTGGACGCGGCGTTCGCAGAGTGGTCCGAATGCCGCTGGCTGCTGTACGGCGAGGACTGGCGCAAGTTCGTCGCGCAAGTCGAGCATTGGCAGGTGGATCCGGTACTTCTGCAGGACTGGCTTCGTTCGCTTGCGGCCGATGGGGCGTCGTATCTCGGATGGCGCGGAAGAGCGGAAGACGAGGAAGGTCTGGCAGACGTTCTCGGAGACCCCGAAGCGCTGTACGACTGGAAGCAGTGGAAAAGCTGGCTGTCCGCCGCCGCCCTTCTGACCCAGCAGCGGCTCGCCGAGCTGTCGCTGTCGCGGGAGGTGTTCGGCAGCCTGATTCGCGCGGTGCTCTACATGAAGGGCAATGCCGGTCACGACCTGAATCAGGACGAAGTGGCGCGCCGCATCGGGATGAGCCGCAGCTATTTCAGCCAGTGCTTTAAAAAGTTCGCGTCCGGCGAAGCGTTCGGCGACGCGCTTCGCAAGCTTCGGCTGACGGCGGCGAAGGAGCTGCTGGTCGGGACGGATCTGCCCATTCGCGACATCGCGGGCCGGGTCGGCTTCGAAGACGACAAATACTTCAGCCGTCTCTTCCGCGACCGTACGGGGCTGCTCCCGTCCGAATACCGGAACGCGGGCCAGGAGATGCAGCACGAAGGAGGCCGTCCGTGAACGCCGCCGAGAATACGCAGAGCCAGGCTGGTCTCGCGGGAGTGGGCGGAAGAGGCGTTCGCGCAGCCGCAGCGCACGGCATAGCAGCCGCATCGAAATTGGCCTGCGCGCTGGGGGTCTGCGCGCTGACGTTGACCGCCTGCTTCGGCGGCGGGGGCAGCAAGGCGAAGGACGACGCGAGCGCGAGCGTGGATCCGGCCGACCGTCAGGCGTTTGCCAAGTACGATTCGCCGGTCACGCTGCGCATACCGCATCAATATTCGGATATCGTCCTGCCCGAGGGCGATACGAGCGAGAACAACTTCGTTAGCCGGTACCTCGGCGAGCAGACCGGCATCTCGATCAAGTACGCGTGGGAGACGCCCAGCGGCGCGCAGTATGCGTCCACGATGAACTACGCCATCCGCAGCGGAGACTTGCCTGACGCCTTCGTCGTCGACCGGCAGCAGTTCCGCGAGCTGACGCAGGCCGGCGAGCTGGCCGATCTCACGGAGACGTACGGCCAGTATGCGTCCACGCTCGTGAAGTCGATCTACGACGCGACCGGCGGCAAGGCGCTGCAGGAGGCGTCGATCGAGGGCCGACTATACGGGCTGCCGAACGTCGCGATCGAGGCGGACGCGCCGACGTACCTGTGGGTTCGCCAGGACTGGCTGGACAAGCTGGGCTTCGCGCCGCCGAAGACGCTGGACGATATCGCCAAGATCGCGAAGGCGTTCCGGCAGATCGATCCGGATGGCAACGGCAAAGACGATACGGTCGGCATCCCGGTCGATCGCGGCATGGTCTACGGGGAGAAGACCGGCAACAACGGGCTGAACGGCGTCTTCGCGGCCTTCGGCGCCTATCCGCGCAAATGGATCGCGGGTTCTGACGGCCAGCCCGTATACGGGTCGGTGCAGCGCGAGGCCAAGGAGGCGCTCAAGCTGCTCGCCCAGTGGTACAAGGACGGCGTCCTGGACACGCAATTCATGCTGCGGCAGGATCCGCAAGACCTGGTGTCGGAGAACAAGACGGGCATCTTCTTCGGACCCTGGTGGGCGCCGTATTACCCATTGTCCAAGTCGATCTCCCAGGATACGAAGGCGGATTGGCGGGTCTATGCCGTGCCGCTTGATGAGACGGGTCGGTTCAACGTGAGCGAATCGCCGGTCACCGACCGCTATCTGGTCGTCCGCAAAGGCTACGAGCATCCCGAAGCCGCGCTTAAGCTGCTGAACGTATTCACGCGGATCGAGCGCAATCAGGATCCGGGCGCGAAAGGCTTGCTGGCGGTGACCGAGCAGCTCGATACGCAGCTTCGCAACTATTACCCGTTCGACCTGCTGCTCGACTATCCGGACGCGATCGCCCAGCGGCACGACAATTTGACGAAGGCGCTGGCCGGAGAGCTCGATCCCGGGCAGTTGGACCAGGAGACGAAGCGTCTGTACGACGACGCCCTGACCGAGCGGGAGTATCCGCGCAAAAACCTGGACGCCTGGGCAGGCTCGACGGCTTATCAGCTGTGGGGCAGCGTCGGGCGGGCGGAGACGGTCAAGGTCGAGAGCTTCTTCGCGGATCCGCCGCCGTCGCTCGCGACGATGTGGACGAACTTGCTGAGCCTCGAGGCGGAGACGTACGCGAAGATCATCACGGGCGAGCTGCCGCTGTCTGCGTTCGACGATTATGCGCAGCGCTGGCACGCGGAGGGCGGAGACAAGATGACCGAAGCAGTGCGGGAGGCGAACCGCGAGTAGGGCTGGACGCGGAGCCCAGGGCAGGCAGCGATAGCCGATAAAATCGGCTTATGGCGCATTGCGCAGTCACGCCAGGCCGCTTCAACCGGGGCCTTAAGGGATCGACCGGACAGGCGATCCCTTTGCTTTAGAGACATGGCATGCTCGGATGCGCTATACTGTGTTAATATGCGAGTACGCCGGATGGAGGTGTGTTTATGGCAATCGATAAATGCGGAGGCGTGGCGACGCCGAGATGGTTCGGTTACGCGCTGCAGTCCCTCGTTTACTTGGCCCATCACGCCGACCGGGACGATCGCTGTCCGAGCGGCGAGATCGCGGGGAATTGCGCCACGGAGGCGACGCTTATGCGGCGGATTCTCTCGCGACTCGCCAGGGCGCAGATCGTCGGAGCGCGCGAGGGCAGGGAAGGCGGATACTTCCTGCTCAAGCCGCCGGAGGCGATCACGCTCGGCGAGGTGTACCGGGCGCTCGAGATCGCGGAACCGCTGCACAGCGGGATGCTGGACAGCGCCGACGACTGCACCGCGCTCGGTTCGGGCATGAAGGAAGCGTTCGGCGACGTCATTCGCGAGACCGAGCGCAGGATGATGGAGGTACTCGACGGCCGCACGATCGCGGACATGATCGGGCAGGTGTTCGGGCAAAAGGTCTGATTCGGCGGGTGCCGGCGCCGCCCCCGTTCCTTAGAAGCCGCTGAAGCCCGATTCGGCGTCGGCGTATACGGGGCATGCGGAACGGTCGACATCAAAATTTCGTGGTTATTATCGGTCTGAGCGATCAGGCCGATTTTATTTTTTTCAGGCGCTCTCGGACGCGCTGACGGACGCGGCTCAATAAAGACAAGGCGGACCGCTTCGGTTATACTGGCAGAAGACGGCAGAATCGGGGGCTCCGGCCTGCGTGCCGGGGCATAAGTCCGCATCGGTTCGGGCGACCCGCGCGTTCTGACCGTGCGCATGCGCAGAAGCCGGCGGGAGGTCGATTGGATTGTTGAAGGGAATTCCGGCGATATTGTCGCCAGAGCTGCTGAAGATTTTGATGGAAATGGGCCATGGCGACGAGATCGTGCTGGGCGACGGGAACTTCCCCGCGGCCAGCCACGCGCAGCGTCTCGTGCGCTGCGACGGCCATGGCGTCCCGGAGCTGCTCGACGCTGTTCTGAAGCTGATGCCGCTGGATCAGTACTCGGCGCGGCCGGCCGCCCTTATGCAGATCGTGCCCGGCGATACGGCCGAGACGCCGATCTGGGGGCGGTATGGCGAGATTATCCGCGATCGGGCCGGTCTGACGGAGCCGTTCGAGGAGGTCGAGCGGTTCGCGTTTTACGAGCGGGCGAAGCAAGCTTACGCGATCGTGGCGACGGGCGAGAGCGCCCTGTACGCCAACATCATCCTCAAAAAGGGCGTCATCGCGGCCGAATAGGCCGTCGAAGGGAACGTCGAACCCGAAAAGCCGGATAGGTTCTCCTTCGCGCACGCGGAGCGGGGCGGATATCCGGCTTTTGGCGAATAAGCGAAGGGGCGTGATCTCGCGTGGCGAAGGAGCCGCATCTTCATGAGCTGATGACGCTCAAGACCATCGCAGAGAAGCTCAACCAAATGAACGAGCTGCAGCCGCTGCTCGGCGAGGTGCTGGAGAGCCTGCTGGCGCTCACGGGCCTCACGACCGGCTGGATCTACGTCGAATCCGGTCCCCGCCGATTCCGGCTAGCGGCGGATCGACGGCTGCCGCAGGCGCTGTCGCTGGACGACAAGCTGCCGATGCAGGGCAATTATTGCTGGTGCCTGAAGCGTTACGCGGCAGATGAGCTGCCCAGCGCCGTTAACATTTTAAGCTGCAAACGGATCGAGATGGCGATCAGGGATTCGACGGGAGATACGGAGGGCATCACGCATCACGCCACCGTGCCGCTTCGCGCCGGATCCCGGCAGTTCGGCGTGCTGAACGTCGCCGCTCCCGGCAAGACGCGGTTCGACGACGAGGAGCTGGCGCTGCTCGAATCGGTCGCGTATCAGATCGGCAGCGCCGTCGAACGCGTACAGCTGTACGAAGCGGAGCGTCGCCGATCCGCGCACTTCGCCCAGCTCGGCGAGCTGGGAAGGGCGATCGCCGCGGCGGCGGGCGGACGTTCGGGGACGCCGCTCGCGACGCGGATCGTGGAGGAGCTCGGGACGCGCTTCGAATGGCCGTACGTCGCCATGATCGGCCTTGAAGGGACTGACATGCGCATGCGGGCCGTCTTCAAGGCAGGCAGCGGGGGTGGCGGCGCGCGGGAGCTGTCCGACGTTCTCTCCGCGCATACGGCCGAGGTGCTCCGCGGCCGCATGGCGAGCCGCAGATACGGTCTGGGCTCCGGCTGCGCGCCCGAGCTTCGCGGCACGCAATTGAGCCTGCCGGGCGAGCCGGAGGTGCGGGCGGCATTTATCGTTCCGTTCGCCTACGCGGACGATACGTTCGGCCTGATCCTGGTCTGTTCATTGCCGGGAGCGGAGTTGGGCAAGGTCGACGTCGAAGTGCTCGAAGCGCTGTCCGAGCAGATCGCCGCGGCCTTCGTGACCGAGCGGGATGAGGAGAGCCGCAGGGAGCTCGCCCGTTTGGAGGAGCGCAACCGGCTTGCCCGGGATCTGCACGACTCGGTCACGCAGATGCTGTTCTCCCTCTCGATGACGGCCAAGGGCGTGGAGGCGCAGCTGGCCGCCGGAGAGCTGGACGCCGCAAGGGACAACGTGGGCGACATGCGCACGCTCTCGCAGACCGCGCTGAAGGAGATGCGTACGCTCATTCGCCAGCTGCGTCCGTCCGACCTGGACGAAGGGGTGCTGCAGGCGCTTACGGTCTATGCAGGCCGCATCGGACTGCGCGTGCGGACGCGCCAATCCGGCTCTGGCAGGCGGCTGCCGGACGGGATGGACGAGGCGCTCCGCGGCATCGGACAAGAGGCGCTGAACAACATCGTCAAGCACGCTGGCGTACGCGAAGCCTCGATCGAGCTGGATCTGCGAAGCGGGGAAGTGTCGCTGCGAATCGCGGACGGCGGGCGGGGCATGGATGTCGGGCAGAGGCTCGGGGCCGACAACGGGGTGTCGGCAGACGGGCATTCGATCGGACTCGCCACCATGCGCGAGCGATGCGAGGCGTTTGGCGGCACGCTGCATATTTACGGCGGAGACGGTCTCGGGACGACCGTCGAAGCGATCTTGCCGATAAAGGAGTTCAGAGCTTGAGTATCCGAATACTGCTCGCGGACGACCATGCCGTCGTGCGCCGCGGCTTGCATGTCATGCTGTCCACCCAGGGCGGCCTTGAACTGGTAGGCGAAGCCTCGAACGGCATCGAGACGCTGGAGCTTGCGGCGCGGCTGGCGCCCGATATCATCCTGATGGACCTGCAGATGCCGGTGCTGGACGGACTCGCTACGATGGAGCGCCTTCGGGATAACGGGTCGGAGGCGAAGGTCATCGTGCTGACGTCTTACGCCGATCAGGACCACGTACTGCCGGCCGTTCGCGCCGGCGCGCGCGGCTACCTGTTGAAGGACGTTGAACCCGAGGATCTGATCCGGGCGATCAGGCGCGTGCACGAAGGCAAGATCGAGCTGCATTCCGAGATCGCCGGGCAGCTCCTTGAGCTGGTGACGGCTGCGGATCATCCGGCGGTTGATTCGCGGTTGCCGGCAGTCGGGTCGGTCGCCTCGCCCTTCGGCGAGCTCACCAGGCGAGAGCGCGAGGTGCTGGAGCTGCTCGCTTCCGGCAAGAACAACAAGGAGATCGCCGCCGTCTTGTACATCTCGGAGAAAACGGTCAAGACGCATGTCAGCCACGTCCTGGATAAACTTGGCGTACCGGACCGGACGCAGGCAGCCCTGCTCGCCGTGAAGCACGGACATTAGCGTCGCCATATGGGACTTCTCATCCTTTAGTCGCAAAAAAACTCAGCCCTTGGCTGAGTTTTTTGCGTCTGCATTTCCGTCTTTTCGCCGACGAGGCCGGCTCGCAAGCAGTCTACAATGAAGACATCCCTTAAGAGACGGAAGGATGATCGAGTATGAACATCGCCATTATCGCAGGAAGCAACAGGCAGGATTCGAACAGTACGCGTCTGGCGCGTTATGTAGAAGAGGTTATCGCGCAGCAAGGACATACGGTGTCCTTTTACGATCCGAAGCAGACGCCGCTGCCGTTTTTTTCGACCGATGAAGACTTCGCGGGGCATTCGGGCCTGGCGGCGCTCAGGCAAGCAGTCTCCGATGCGGACGCCATCGTCCTGTCCACGCCTGAGTACCACGGCGCGGTATCGGGCGTGCTCAAGAACGCGCTCGACTTTCTGGGGCAGCCGCACTTCGAGGGCAAAACCGTACTCAGCATGAGCTCCGCCGGAGGCGCGGTGGGCATCGGCTCGCTGCATCAGCTGCATTCGATCGTCCGCTCGCTGCACGGCGTGAACTGCCCCGAGTGGATCTCCGTATCCGGATTCCAGCGCGACCTGCCTTGGGGCGACGACAAGGACACGGAGTCCGGCAGAAAGCTCGATACCCGAATCCGCGTCGCCGTGAATGCCTTCCTCGGCATGGCAACGCGATTGAGCGCGCGTAGCTCGGATCGCACGGCGTGACGCTAACGGCTCAACCCGCGCCAAACAGACCGTTTCCTCCCCGGAACGGTCTGTTTTTATTGGGTCGGCGCTTCAAGCAACCTGCGCTTCAAGCAACCCGCGCTTCAAGCCGAACGCAGCCGCTTGAAAAACGCGGCGATCGCGGTCTCCGCGGCGCCCATGACGGCGGAACGGTCGCCGAGCTCGGCGAAGAGCAGCCGGATGCCGCGCAGGTGGAAGTTCAGCGCGCGAGCTTCGGTCGTGCGGCTCATCGCTTCCTCGAGCCAGGGCCGGGCGCGGCTCATCGTGTTGCCGATGACGACGGCTTCAGGATTAAAGACGTTAACGATATTGGCGACGCCGACGCCTAGCGACTCGCCGATGCCGGCGAACAGCGCGCGCGCCTGTTCGTCGCCGCCTTCGGCAAGCGCGAGCAGGCTGTCCAACGTGCCCTCGCCGATCCCCGCCTCCGCCGCGCGGGCGAGCAGCGCCTGCTCCGAGGCGTACAACTCCCAGCAGCCGCGGTTGCCGCAGCGGCACGGCGGGCCGCTGGCTTCGATGGACAGATGCCCGAGTTCCCCCGAAAAGCCCGCCGCCCCCTTATAGAGCTCCTTTTGCAAAATAAGCCCGGTCCCGATGCCCATGCCGACGCTCACGTAGATCATGCTGCCAATGCCGCGGCCGCTGCCGAACTTGCGCTCGCCGATTGCGCCGACGTTCGCTTCGTTGTCGATGAGGACGGGAATGCCGAACGCGCGGTTCAGCGCATCCTGCAGCGGCACGTCCCGCCAGCCGAGATTGGGCGCGTACAGCACGGCGCCGCCGCGGTCTACGAGCCCCGGTACGCCGACGCCGATGCCGACGACGCCGAACGCGCTTTCGGGCGCCTCGTCGACGAGCGATTGGATAAAGGGCCGCAAAATGCCGAATACTTCATCCGGTGACGTCTTGGCCAGCCGCGCCGTACGTTCGACCGCGACGCCGCCCCGTAGATCCGTCAGCACGCCGCGCACGTAGTTGACGCCGAGATCGACGCCGACGGCGTAGCCCGACTCCGCCACGAATTCGAGCAGGACCGGCTTGCGCCCGCCGCTGGATTGACCCGTTCCGATCTCGCGGACCAGGCCGCTGTCGATCAGATCCTGTACAAGGCTGGATACGGTCGCCTTGTTCAGGCCCGTGAGCGCGGAAATATCCGCTCGGGAGAGCGGAGCGCCCTGCAGAACCGATTCGAGCACGATGGCGGTATTCATTCTTTTGATAAGCGCTTGATCTCCGGTCGGGGTCTTCATGCTGGATGCGGCTCCTTCGCGCGGGGCGTGGGTTCATTCGGTTCGTTCTTTCGTCCCATTAATCGTTAACGACATCATAGCATAAAACTTAGTTTAGCCAATAGACAAACTAAGTTTCGGATGCTATGCTTAATTCAGCTTGTAACCGAATTCAATAACCCTACATCCTTAAGGAGGCATTCCGTTATTATGAGCCTGTTTTCGAATGTGCCGCAGATCAAGTACGAAGGCCGCAAATCCGACAATCCGTTCGCATTCAAACACTATAACGCCAGCGAGGTCGTCCTCGGCAAGACGATGGAGGAGCACCTGCGCTTCGCCGTCGCTTATTGGCATACGTTCAACGCCAACGGCGCCGATCCGTTCGGCGCCGGCACGGCGGTTCGCAGCTGGGATTCGCTCTCCCCGCTCGATAGAGCCAAGGTTCGCGTCGAAGCGAACTTCGAGCTGCTCGAGAAGCTGGGCGTGCCGTTCTACGCATTCCACGACGCCGACATCGCGCCTGAAGGCGCTACGCTCGCCGAAACGAACAAGAACATCGACATCATCGTCGCGAAGCTGAAGGAGTTCCAACAGTCCACCGGCAAAAAGCTGCTCTGGAACACCGCCAACCTGTTCACGAACCCGCGCTACGTATTCGGCGCCGCGACGAGCAACAATGCGGAAGTGTTCGCGTACTCCGCGGCGACGATCAAGAAAATGCTCGAAGTCGGCAAGGAGCTGAACGGCGAGAACTACGTCTTCTGGGGCGGCCGCGAAGGCTACGAGTCGCTGCTGAACACGGACATGGGCCTCGAGCTGGACAACCTGGCCCGCATGCTGCACATGGCCGTCGACTACGCCAAGGAGATCGGGTTCGGCGCGCAATTCCTCATCGAGCCGAAGCCGAAGGAGCCGACCAAGCACCAGTACGACTTCGACTCCGCGACGACGCTCAGCTTCCTGCGCAAGTACGGCTTGAAGGATCACTTCAAGCTGAACATCGAAGCGAACCACGCGACGCTGGCCGGCCACACGTTCGAGCACGAGCTCCGCGTCGCTCGCCTGGACGGCGCGCTCGGCTCGATCGACGCCAACCAAGGCGACTACCTGCTCGGCTGGGACACGGATGAGTTCCCGACCGATCTGTACTCGACGACGCTGGCCATGTTCGAAATCCTCAAAAACGAAGGCGGCATCGGCAAAGGCGGCGTGAACTTCGACGCCAAGGTTCGCCGGACTTCCTTCGAGGACGACGATCTGTTCTTCGCGCACATCGCGGGCATGGACTCGTTCGCGCACGGCCTGAAGGCCGCCGCCAAGCTGATCGAGAACAAGACGCTGGACGGCATCGTCGACGGCCGCTACGCCAGCTTCGGCGAAGGCATCGGCGCCGAGATCGTCGCAGGCAAGCATACGCTCGCATCGCTTGAATCTTACGTGCTGAGCGGACAAAAGCCGATCGTAAACCGTTCCGGCCGTCTGGAGCAGATTCGCCAAGCCGTGAACGAGGTTATTTTCAGCGTATAAAGCTTATCAAGTCATAAGTAGACTTAAGGAGACGGGCCAACATGAACTATGTCATCGGCATCGATCTCGGCACGAGCGCCGTCAAGGCGCTCCTCGTCGGGCAGGACGGAGCGGTGGCTGCCGAGGCCTCCCGCGAATATCCGCTGTACCACGAGCGTTCGGGCTGGAGCGAGCAGGATCCGGAAGATTGGGTCCGCGCGACGGTCGAAGTCCTGAAGGAGCTCGGGGAAAAGACGGCGGCAGCGGGCGGCAGCATCGACGGCATCAGCTTCTCCGGTCAGATGCACGGCCTCGTGCTGCTGGACGCGAACCGCCGGCCGCTGCGCAGGGCGATCCTCTGGAACGATACGCGCACGACGGAGCAGTGCCGCGAGATCGAGCGCAAGCTTGGCGATTCGCTGCTTCGCCTGACCCGCAACCCGGCGCTTGAAGGCTTCACGCTTCCCAAGCTCCTATGGGTGCGCGAGCATGAACCGGAGCTGTACGACCAGGCAGAATCGTTCTTGCTGCCCAAGGATTACGTGCGCTACCGCCTGACGGGCGCCGTGCATATGGATCTGTCCGACGCGGCGGGCACGCTGATGCTGGACGTCGCGGGCGGCGTCTGGAGCCAGGAGGTGCTGGCGGCGTTCGGCATTCCGGCTTCGTTCTGCCCGCCGCTCGTCGAGTCGGTCGCCCAGACGGGCACGCTCGACGAGGGAGCGGCTCGCGAGACGGGCCTGCCGGCCTCGACGCGCGTGTTCGCGGGCGGCGCGGACAATGCCTGCGGCGCGATCGGCGCGGGCATCCTGAAGCCGGGCCTCACGCTGTGCAGCATCGGTACGTCCGGCGTCGTGCTGACGCACGAGCCTGACGCCTCGGCCGATTATGAGGGCAAGGTCCACTTCTTCAACCACGGCAAGCCCGGCGCGTTTTACGCGATGGGCGTGACGCTCGCGGCGGGCTATTCCTTAAGCTGGTTCCGCAATACGTTCGCCGCAGGCGAGCCGTACGAAAGGCTGCTGGCGGGCGTCGGCGACATCGCGCCGGGAGCCGGCGGACTGCTCTACACGCCGTACCTGGTCGGCGAACGGACGCCGCACGCCGATGCGGTCATCCGGGCGAGCTTCGTCGGCATGGACGGCTCGCACACGAGGACGCATTTTGCGCGGGCGGTGCTCGAAGGCATCACGTTCTCGCTGAACGAGTCGGTCGACGTCTTCCGTCGGGCAGGCAAGTCGGTGACCAAGGTCGTCTCCATCGGAGGCGGCGCGAAAAATGCCGACTGGCTGCAAATGCAGGCGGACGTATTCGATGCCGAAGTCGTGCAGCTGGAGAGCGAGCAGGGACCGGGTCTAGGCGCGGCGATGCTGGCGGCGACAGGCGCCGGTTGGTACGGCAGCCTCGAGGCATGCGCGGACGCGTTCGTCAAGCACGCGGCAACTTATGTGCCGGACGAGGCGCGGGCGCGCCGCTACGGCGAGCTGTTCGGCGTCTATCGGGACGTGTACGCCGCTACGAAGCCGCTGAACGAAGCGTTGCAGCCTTTCCGAATCTAAGGCTGAGGTGATAAGATAGACGGGAGGAGCTTGTCTTCGCGGACGGGGCGCCTCCCTACAGTGAGAGAGCCCCTCGTATTTCCGGCCGGTAACCGGATGAGGGGCTTTTTTGGCGTGGCTTCGCGCAATGCCGAATTTCGGGCAGGAGGTGCGCAACTCTCGGCCGGGCCGCCTCGTAGTAATTTTAAAAGGATTGCAGAGGTGGGGGTCCGATGAACGGCGAAGATTGGCTGATGCGCGCCGCGATCAGAGCGGCGGGGTACGAGCAAGGCAAGGCCGTGCTTCGCGACGTGGCGATCGAGTTGAAGCCGGGGGAGCGCGTCGGCCTGCTCGGGCCGAACGGCGCGGGCAAGAGCACGGTAATGAAGGGTTTGCTCGGACAGCTGCCGTATTGGGTGGCCGACGTCGAATGGCGGGGGGCGGCCGAGGAGGAGAGCGCGAAGTCCGGCGGCGCGATGAACAGAAAGCTGGCCTATATTCCGGAGCAGCCGATATTGTACGAGCGCTTTACGCTGTGGGAGCATCTGCAGCTGGCCGCCGCCGTCTGCGGCATCTCCGAAGAGCGGCTCGCGGAGCGGGCGGAGGGGCTTCTGGACAGATTTCGGCTTCGGCACGTAAAGGACGATTACCCGATTAAGTTTTCCAAGGGGATGCAGCAAAAAACGATGCTCGTCGCCGCCTTCTTGCTGGAGCCGAGCGTATATCTGGTGGACGAGCCGTTCATCGGCCTCGATCCCGCCGCGGTCATGGAGCTGTTGGAGGCGCTCGACGAGGAGCGTGCCCGAGGCGCGGGCGTGCTGCTCACGACGCACGTTCTGGACTCGGCGGAGCGGCTGTGCGACCGGTTCGTGCTCGTCCACGAAGGGAGCGCGGCGGCGTCGGGGACGGTCGCCGACATCCGAGCGGCGGCGGGCATGCCCGAAGATACGCCCTTGTTCAATTGTTTCCACCGGCTGACCCGTGCCGCCGCGGCGGAGGGGCCATGAAGCCGAAGGGCGGCAGGATCGGACGACTGCGCGGAAAAAGCGGGCCGCTGCGGCTGATCTTCATGCGCTCCGGGGCTTTTTGGCTCAAATCGATTCGGGCCTGGCGCCTCACGCTCGACTGGACGGTGCTGCTGTATCTCGTCGTACCGGGACTGTGGGTCGCCGGAGGGATGTACCAGGACCTGCTGCGTCATCCGCCGGAATGGATCGGTCGTTTGCCCGCGCAGATGCCTATCGCGATCTTGGCGATCCTCATGGTGCGCGGCAGGCTGCGAACGTTCGCCGAATATGGAGACGGATTGTTCCTGCGCGCGAACGGCAGATGGGTAAAAGGCATGACATTGGCCGGTCTCGCATACACGCTTGCCGCCCGAATGGCCGTGTCGGCGGCGGGGGCCGGCTTGATGCTGCCGCTGATGTCGCGGGCGACAGGGTGGAGCTTCGGCGCGGGTGCAGCGTTGGCGTTGTCCGCCGGCCTGATGGGCTTCATCTGGACGGTCGTCCGCGACGCGTCCGAACGCAGATGGCAAGGCGTGCGGCGGGTACTGGCCGTATACGGCTTGCGGGCGGCGTTCATCGCCGCTTGGGTGCCGGCCGCGGCATGGGGGATGCGCGGGGAAGAGCCGGTTGTCGCTGCGATCGGTATCGCGGCGCTGATCGCGATCGGAATAGGGCTCGGCTGGCGCCGCTTGAATCTCTCGGGCACATTTGCGCACGAGCTTGAGACGGAGCAGCGTGCCTACGCGGACAACGTCGGCTGGGTGCTCATGGACACGGAGCAAGCGAAAAGACCGCCGGCAGGTCGCCGGCCTTGGGTGCTGCGAAAACCGCGTCCGCTGCTTAAGCGCCGCGACGAGGCCTCCCGGATCGCCGAGCTGTGGCTGCGCGCCATGCTGCGGGAGGCGGAATCGATGCGATTATTGTTTCAATTCGCCTCGCTCGGAATGGCGGCGATCTGGCTGTCTCCGCTCTGGCTGGGAGCGATCGCTTGGTTCGGTATGTGCGCGCTGCTGTTGTTGTGGCTGAACGGCTTGTGGGCCAAGTGGGAAACGGCGCGTTATATGGCGTTGTACGACTGGCGCGAGGAACTACGGGGCGAAGCGCGGGAAATCGGGCGATCGCTGCTGCTTCGTCCGATTGCGCTGGCATGGTGCGCGATTCTCGGCTTGCATGCGGGATGGATGTACGGAGGTCCATGGTGGCTTGCGATCGCGGCGCTGCCCGCAGCCTGCTACCCGCTTCTGAGCCGCATCAATCGCGCGGCTTCGTCCATGTTCGCGGCTCGCCGGGCGGGCCGCGCACGGCCCGATGCAGAGGTGCTTGAATGAAGGCTACATGATCGCGGCCGCCCGCGGTTATGCTACAGACATTCCAATCCGCTAACCGAGAAGAGGCGATTCCGATGGCATACAGAGCACTGATGTTTCAGTTTCCGGACGAAGGCAGCGCGCACAAGGCGTGCGGGACGCTCGACGAGCTGGGGTACGAACCGCAGCCGCACGGCGTCGTCCGACTCCACATTCACGTCGATGGAGACAACCTCGCGAGCGCGCTCGAGATCGCCCAGAGCCACGGCGGCGAGCTGTTGTCCGAAGCGCCGGCCGACGACGCAGAATTGGCGGCGACCGCATATGCGCTGGACGAGCTGCAGATTCCCGCGCACACCGTGAACGAGGACTGGGATCCGGCCTACTTCGGCATCGAGCCGGATGCGGCTGCAGCCGCCGGCGGTTCCGAAGTCGCGGAGCCGGTCGGCGAAGCGGCGGACGACGGAAGCTACAATCATTTTGAAGCATACTAGGGTGAGCTGCAGGTGCATGCCGGTGTGCAGTAAGGGAAGAATCGCGACTAGGTAGCTGCCTGGCTCAACGCGGATCATGCTAGGGGAAAAAAATTCCGCTATCGCACCGCAAGGCCGCCTCGCGAGCGCAATAGCGGAAAAAATCTCCGCTATGCACCGCAAAGCCGCCTCGCGGGCGCCAATAGCGGAAAAAAGATCCGCTATCGCACCGCAGAACCACCTCGCGAGTGGCAATAGCGGAAAAAAGTTCCGCTATCGCGCCGCAGAACCGCCTCGCGAGCGACAATAGCGGAAAAAAGTTCCGCTATTGCACAGCAGGCCAGCCTCTCGGGCACCGCCACCCAGCCTACTACGCGCCAGCGGCAGCCTCCGCATGCATGGCGGCGTTCAATCCGGCCACGTAGCCGGTGGAGAATGCCGCCGTAATATTGTAGCCGCCGGTGTAACCGTGGATGTCCAGGACTTCGCCGGCGAAAAACAAGCCCTGCATGAGCTTCGACTGCATCGTCTTCGGATCGATCTCCTTCAGGCTGACCCCGCCGCCGGTCACGAACGCTTCCTCGATCGACAGCGTGCCGTCGACGTCGACGGGGAACGCCTTCAGCAGCCCGGACAGGTTCTGCCAGGCCTGCTTCGGAATGTTGGCGTGCGTCGTATCGCCGTCCAGCCCCGCCCGCTCGAGCAACAGCGGCAGCAGGCGCTCGGTGGCGACGCTTTTTAATATGTTTTTGACCGCCTTCTTGGGCTCGGCCTTCGTCAAAGCGTAAGTATCGTCGTACACGTCGGCGGCGCTTTTGTCCGGGAACAGATCGAGCGTGAGCCGAACCGGCTCGCCCCCGGTCTTTTTGCGCTGCTTCACGACGAACTGGCTGCAGCGGAGCGCGATCGGCCCCGACAGGCCGAAGTGCGTGAAGATCATGTCTCCGCGGTGCGCGACGAGCGGCTTGCCCTTGTCGCCCCACACCGTCAGCGTGACGTCGCGCAGCGACAAGCCCTGCAGCTCGCGGCTGCGGATGAACGGCTCCGAAGAGGTCAGCGGCACCTCGGTCGGGAATAGCTCGGATATCGTATGGCCGGCCTGCTCGGCCCAAGCGTATCCGTCGCCGGTCGATCCCGTATGGGGAACCGACTTGCCTCCGACCGCCACGATGACGGAAGGCGCGGCGAATACGCGTCCGTCCGCAAGCCTTACGCCCGTTACGCTGCCGTTATCGTACAGGACCTCGGCCACCGGCGCGTGGGTCTCGATCCGCACGCCTTGTTCCCGGACTTTGCGCACGAGCGCGTCCACGACGGTCTTGGCCTTGTCGGATACGGGAAACATCCGCCCGTTGTCCTCTTCCTTCAGCCGGATGCCCATGCCTTCGAAGAAGGCGGCGATATCGCGATTGCCGAAGACGGATAACGCGGAGTACAGAAACCTTCCGTTGCCCGGGATATGCCGAATGAGCTCGTCGGTCTCCTTGGCGTTCGTCACGTTGCAGCGGCCCCCGCCGGAGATGCCGAGCTTGCGCCCGAGCTTGTCTCCCTTGTCGAGCAGGAGGACGCTGGCGCCCGACCGGCTGGCGGCGATTCCGGCCATCAAGCCTGCCGACCCGCCGCCGATAATAATGATGTTATAATTATCTTCGATTCGGTTATTTAAATTATACTCCACGTGCTCGTTCCTCTCCGTTTTATCACCGCAAGCAATTCACGATATATAGTCTAAACTATATTCCTATTATTGTAAGCGGAATGTTTATATGTTTTAATCAGAATGAATTGTTTAAGTATAAAGGACGATCGTGCGGGGGGATCCCTTTGGTCAACAGCCTGCTTCTCCAGGTTCTTATCGCCCTGCTGCCTGTCGGAACCTTTCAGGTCTGGTTCTCGCGCCAACGCCAGCTGCGACATTCCCGCTTCTTCATCGGCATCGTCAGCGGACTTTGCATGCTGCTCGGACATTTCTATATGATACAAAATGGCCCGGTTATTCTCGATCTAGGCTTTGTCGCCGTCATTACCGCTTCGCTGTATGGCGGATTTCCGTTTGCGGTCGTGCTCAGCGCCGGTTTTCTGGCGCTGCAAATCCCCGGCGAGGAGCCAGCCGAAATCGCCGGATTTTTCGTCTTTTTTCTTGTCTATCTCCTGATCCTTTACAAGGTTTCCCGGACCTTTCGGCTCAAGGGCCGCGTCGCGAAGATGCGGAGCGTCGCAGTTTTGTGGGCTGTCGCCACTGTATCATTTTTAATCCCCGCGGTCACTTCGATCGTGGACGGCAGCGTAACGCCAGACTGGGAGTTTTTCTTGGCTTGCGCCGCTTATGTGATCGCATTCATCCTCATTACGCATCTATCCGTTTATTTCATCGAGATCGCCTACGAGCGGGTCAGCCTGCAGTCGCAGCTGCTCGATTTGACCCGTCAATATAAACTCGAATCGATCCGCATGCGCCGATTTCTCGATATGGTGCCCCTCGCGGTCATTTTTATCGACGCCAAAGGCATTATAACGCACGTGAACGAGATCGCGCTGGAGATGGGGAAGAATGCCGCCGGCAATGTCGTAGGCTTGCATTACACCGAACTGGCCCGACTCATGGGACTTGATGCAACCGCCTCCATTATTCAGCTGGTCCTGAACAAAGGGGAGCGAGTGTCCTCGGAGATGTTTAAAATTCAAGGGAGGACGATGCTCGCGACCGCTTGCGCCGTCAACGAATCCGGAACCAAGGGGATACCCGAAGGCGTCGTCTACATCGCGCAGGACGTGACGGATACGCAGCGGCTCAAGGACGAGCTGGATAAAATGGAGCGGCTAAGCTTGGTCGGGCAAATGGCAGCCAGCATCACGCACGAGATTCGCAATCCGATGGCGGTCATCCGGGGATTCGTACAGCTGCTCAACGAGCGGAGTCCCTCGGAGCAGCGTTCTTATTTCCGCATCGTCATGGAGGAGCTCGACCGGGCCAACGCGATCATCAACGACTTTTTGTCGCTGGCGCAAAATCGCATCGTGGAAAAGGAAACGAGCAGCCTTCAGTCGGTGTTGAAGGACATGCTGCCGCTCATCTGGGCGGACGCCAACCTGCGCGGGCAATCCGTGGAGCTCGACCTGTGCGAGGAACAGGACGTGCTGGAGCTCAACGGCAAAGAGATCAAGCAGCTCATCCTGAATCTGGCGCGCAACGGCCTCGAGGCGATGGACGAGAAAGGGGTGCTTCGGATCGAGACGCGCGACCTGGAGGACCGGGTACAGCTGTACGTATCGGATACGGGCAACGGCATACCGCCGGAAAAGGTCGAGCGTCTGTTCGAGCCGTTCTATACGACCAAGGAGCAAGGAACCGGCCTCGGGCTCGCGCTCTGCCTTAGCATCGCCGAACGGCACGAAGGACGCATCGAGGTGCTGTCGACCGTGGGCGAAGGGACGACGTTTATCGTTACGTTTTGCAAGAGCGGCTACGCTTGCTGGGCCGTCGCCGAATAAGCTGGCCGTCCATGGCTTACACTACCTCCGATTACACCATCTGATGCGGGAGGAGGGATTGCGATGGCCAAGCAACCCAAGCCAAACGGACGCGCCGACGCGCCGGCTTCTTCGAAGGGCAAAGAGAACGCGTCTCCGCTGTCCGAGGGATACGACAAGAAGCTCGACGGTCCCAACCGTCCTTCGACTTAAGCGCATGAATCGAGGCGGGTCCGGCGCATGCCGGGCTCGTGCCGCTTTTGACGGTTCGCGCATGGCCGCGCTATAATAAGGTAAGCGGCATGCCCGCCGAATTGCGATTCTATCGAAAGCGAGGGATAGACATGTCGATGTCATTCGAACGATATATGCTGGACATGGTCCAACCGATGCGCGACGACCTGACCCGGATCGGCATCACGGAGCTGAGAACGCCGGAGGAAGTCGAGCAGGCGCTGCCGGACAGCAAGGGCACGACGCTCGTCGTCATCAATTCCGTATGCGGCTGCGCTGCCGGCCAGGCGCGCCCGGGCGTAGCGGAGGCGCTTCGCCACGACGCGCTGCCGGATCACCTGTACACCGTGTTCGCGGGACAGGACAAGGAAGCGACCGCGAAGGCTAGAGAATACTTCGCGCCGTATCCGCCGTCTTCGCCTTCCATCGCCCTTCTCAAGGACGGGGAACTCGTGCACTTCATCGAACGCCATCAGATCGAGAACCGCAGCGCGGACGATATCGCCGCCGATCTGACCGACGCCTTCGACCGTTTCTGCCGCTGACAGGAGCGCCGCCGCGGATGACTTTGCGCATCCGCGGTTTTTTCGTATGACGACGACGGCAGGGCGAATTGTTTCACGCGAGCCCGGGCCGTCTTACATAACTAAAGGAACCTATAGAATGGAGGCGTTCGTATGAGTTTGCAGCAGGACATCATCTCGCTCTTGGGCGTGAAGCCGTCGATCGATCCGGAAGGCGAGATCGCGAGGCGTGTCGGCTTTTTGAAGGAGTACGTGAAAAAGGCAGGCGCGTCGGGTTTGCTGATCGCGATCAGCGGCGGCGTAGACAGCGCGGTGGCGGCAGGTCTGTGCAAGCGCGCGACGGACGAGCTGACCGCGGAGACCGGCAAGGAATACATGACGCTCGGCGTGTTTCAGCCGTACGGGCAGCAGGAAGACATCGCGCACAGCTACGCCGTGGCCGAAGCGTTCGATCTCAAGCATAAGGTCGAGACGAACATCGAGGAAGCGGTGGACGAGATCTCGCTCGAGACGGAGCACGCGTTCAAGTCGCTGGGCATGTCCCGCCATATCAGCCGCGGCGGCAAGGGCAACGTCAAGGCGCGCACGCGCATGGTCGTGCAGTACGCGCTGGCGTTCGACCTTAATCTGCTGGTCGTCGGCACGGACCACGCGTCCGAAGCGCTGACCGGCTTCTATACCAAATGGGGCGACGGCGCGGTAGATATCACGCCGCTGAGCTCGCTGAACAAGCGTCAGGTTCGCCAGGTGGCGCGGGCGCTCGGCGTGCCGGCCGAGGTCGTGGACAAGGCGCCGACGGCCGGCCTGTGGGCGGGCCAGACCGACGAGGCCGAGCTGGGCGTCAGCTACGACGACAACAGCGACTACCTCGAAGGCAAGACGATCCCCGACGCCGCGCGGGAGATTCTGGAGAAGCATTATCAGCGCACGCAGCACAAGCGTCAAGCGATCCCGGGCATTTAAGCAAGGATGATCGAGGGGATCGGGATCGACGTCGTCGAGATGGAGCGGATGGCCAAGCTGCTCGCGGGAGATACAGGGGGCAGGTTCGCGGCGCGCGTGCTCACGAACGGCGAGCTGGAACGGTACGCGCAGATGCAGCCGCGCCGAGCGGTCGAGTTCGCCGCCGGCCGGTTCGCGGCCAAGGAAGCGGTCGTAAAGGCGCTCGGCTGCGGCATCGGCAGCTGCGTCGGATTTCGCGATATCGAGGTGCTGCCGGACGAGCGCGGCCGTCCGTCTTGCCGGCTCTCGCCCGAGGCATGGTCGCGGCTGGGGCTGGCAGAGCGGGCGTATCGCGTGCACGTGGCGATCACGCACGAACGGCGGCTCGCGGCGGCGACGGCTACGCTGGAGCGAATTGAATAAGGCAAGCCGAGCCCGGTCCTCGTTGACCGGGCTCGGCTTATTGTGATTTCGGTCGCTAGATCGCGATGAATGAACCTATCCTGAGAGAATATTCAATAAATTAAAATAAATTGGTTAATCGACCAGATAAATACCAGGACGATTGTTCCTGGCAGTTGTATGATGTGAGAAGAAGCGAATCAATGCAAGCCGGCCAGCCAAGAGGCGAGCTTGTCGATCTCCTGCGCGGTCAGGCGATCCTTCAGCGCAGGCATCCTCTCGCCTCCGTTCGCGATCTGCGCGGCGATCTGCGCCTCCGTCAGGCGGGAGCCGACGGACCGAAGATCCGTGGCCGGCCCCATCATGCCCGCAAGACCGCCGCCGTGGCAGGAGATGCAGTTGCTGCGATACAGCGCGATCGTATCCGCCGGGCCGGCCGGCGCCGTCGGTTTGGCGCTTCCGGCGGACTTGTCTTTACCGCAAGCCGCCGTCAGAAGCAGCGTTCCAATCAAGGCAAGAGCTGCAGCGATCCGCAGTCCGCTGCGCGCGAAGGCATATTTTTGCAAATTTACCCGACTCCCAATGTTAAGTATAATAAACAGAACCTAATAGACATCTTAAGACAAGCTTCCTGGAGTGCAAACAATGACCATACGCTATTTTAACATATTAATGAATCATCTCGAAAAGATGCAGTTCGAGGTCGCCGCCGCCTCCTTCGAGGAACATGCGGGCGTAGAAGAGGGACGGCTGGAGGTTTACGACTGCAATCGGGCGCTGCTCGTGACCGGCGGCAGCGGCCTGCTGCACATGGACGACCGGTCTTTTTCTATGGGCGCGGGGACGTTCAGCTTCTTGTTGGCAGGCAACGCGCACTGGATCGAGCCGAGCCCCGGAGAGACCTTGTCGTACTGGTGGTGCCACTTCCGCGCGAGCTATGCCGACCGGGCGCTTTACCAAGCGATCGGCATGCCCGAGCACGTGCGCATCCCCGACCCGAGCGAAGCGATCGCGATGTTTGCCCGGATCCGGGGCAGCCTGCTCTCGCAGCAGCCTTCGGCGAGGCTTCGGATCAAGACCTCCTTCATGGAGCTCATCGGCATTTACATCGACTACTTCATCGCGGATTCGGCGCGGCAGGCGTCGCTCTCCCCGGAGTTCGAGAAGCTGGAGACCGTGCTGAGCTACGTCGACGAGCATCTGGCCGACACGATTACCGTCGAGCATTTGGCCGGACTCATCTATTTGCACCCGAACTATTTTATCGTATTCTTCAAAGGATTGATGGGCTGCTCGCCGATACAATACGTGAACCAGCGAAGGCTGGAGGTCGCCCGGACGCTGCTCGCAGATCCTTCGTGCAACGTCTCGGACGCCGCGGCGCGCATCGGCATGAAGATCTACTATTTCTCCAGAATGTTTAAAGCCTATACAGGACTTACTCCGAGCCGTTATAAAAAGCTGGTGCTGGGACTCGGCGCAGGCGGAGCCAAAGAGGACGAGGGCGGCGCCGAATCGCAAAAGAAGGGAGGACCGGAGGCTTGAACGAACGCGAGATCAAATCGTTTTTCAGCGGCGAACTGCTGCAGTGGTACAAAAAGGCGAAACGGGACCTGCCCTGGCGGCGCAGCCGGGACCCGTACCACATCTGGGTGTCGGAGATCATGCTCCAGCAGACGCGCGTCGATACGGTCATTCCTTATTTCAACCGTTTCATGGCCAAGTTCCCGACGATAACGGCGCTGGCCGAGGCGCCGGAGGAGGAAGTAATCAAGGCGTGGGAGGGGCTGGGCTATTACTCCCGCGCCCGCAATCTGCAGGCCGCGGCCTGCGAGATCGCGGAAAATCACGGCGGCAGGCTCCCCGACGACAAGAGCGTCGTAGCGGGCCTTAAGGGCGTAGGCCCCTATACGTCGGGCGCGATCCTGAGCATCGCCTTCGGCAGGCCCGAGCCGGCGGTGGACGGCAATGTCATGCGCGTATTGTCGCGCTACTTTTGCATCGACGAGGATATCGCCAAGCCGGCCACGCGAGTCGGCATGGAGGGGCTCGCCCGGGAACTCATCCCTGAAGGGGAGGCTTCCGACTTCAACCAGGCGCTCATGGAGCTCGGCGCGCTCATCTGCACGCCGAAGTCGCCGAGCTGCCTGCTGTGCCCGGTCATGGCGCATTGCCAGGGCAGGCTGGCCGGCCGCGAGACCGAGCTGCCGGTCAAGAGCAAGGCGAAGCCGCCCCGGCCGGAGCATCGCCTCGCGGCGCTCCTACAGGACGCGGAGGGCCGCGTGCTCGTACGCCAGCGGCCGGAGAGCGGCCTGCTCGCGCGCATGTGGGAGCTGCCGCATGTGACGGCGCCTGAGCGAGGCGTCTGGGAATCGGCCGCGGAGGGGAGCGCGCTGCTCGCGGCGTCGCTCGATGCCGAAGGGCTCGCCGGCGTCAGCGCCGAATCGCTGCGTCACGTCGCCGACGCCGAGCATGTGTTCACGCACTTGCACTGGCATCTGCGCGTGCTGGGCGCCGACGGCGGACAAGGTCGCGTTGCTGAAGCGGCGGTGGCGGCGGAAGCGGCTGGAGCGACGGCAGTGGCAGGCGTAGAGGCGGCATTTGCAGCAGCGGCGGCCGAAGGCCAGGTCGGCTACAGCATCGACGCCGCCGGCGCCTCGCTGCCGCCGGGCTATCGCTGGATCGACGCGGCCGACTTCGAGCGCCTCGCCTGGCCGAACGTGTTCAGCAAACTGCTGCGCGCGCACTTTAGCGGCACCTTATACGAAATCGCGCCGAAGCGCTGACACTTGGCTTGTCCGATGGGAACGGACCCGAGCGCCGTTATTTTGGGCAAAAGGTTCGATCCGCAATGCTCAACGGACATAGGATCCGCTATCTTCCTCCAGCAGGCACGAAAACGCGCTGCTGACGGGAAATAGCGTCTACTGAGTCCGTGCAGCCGGCATATAGGATGTGTTTCGCCGAAATAACGGATGCTGGGTCCGGCACAGCCAGTGGATACTGGGTCCGGGACAGCCAGCGGTCGCTGCGTCCGGCACAATCGCTGCGCTAGGCGCCGGTTCGTAAGCCGCGCAGCGGCAAGTTAGATCGCACGCAAAAAAAGCCGGCGCCGATTGAATCGGCGCCGGCTTTTTCGTGAGGAATATTACTTGGCAGCGTCGTAACGCTTGCCGACTTCTTCCCAGTTGACGACGTTCCAGAACGCGCCGATGTAGTCCGGACGCTTGTTCTGGTACTTCAGGTAGTAAGCGTGCTCCCAGACGTCGAGGCCGAGGATCGGCGTCTCGCCTTCGAAGATCGGGCTGTCTTGGTTCGGGAGGCTGTATACCTTCAGCTTGCCGTCTTTGCCGACGACCAGGAACGCCCAGCCGGAGCCGAAGCGAGTCGTAGCAGCGGCAGCGAACGTTTCCTTGAACTTGTCGAAGCCGCCGAGCTCGCTGTCGATCGCAGCTGCCAGAGCGCCGGTAGGAGCGCCGCCAGCGTTAGGGGCGATCGTCTCCCAGAACAGGGAGTGGTTAGCGTGGCCGCCGCCGTTGTTGCGAACGGCAGTGCGGATGGACTCAGGTACGGCGTTCAGGTCGGAGATCAGATCGTTCAGGCTCTTGTCCGCTAGTTCAGGAGCGGATTCGAGGGCTTTGTTCAGGTTGGTTACGTAAGTATTGTGATGGCGGTCGTGGTGGATCTCCATCGTGAGCGCGTCGATATGCGGCTCGAGTGCGTCGTTGGAGTAAGGAAGAGCGGGCAATACGTGTGCCATAATGGAACAGCCTCCTTAGATTATGAATCTGGAATGGAAATCTACCTCTGTATTATCCCTGATTTCAAATACTAAATCAACATGGGTGTTTAGAAAGTCGCCGGGGCGGTTCGTGTTGCGCGCTCCATCAGCATGGGCATTTTTGCCTGGTTTAATCCGGTTAAATTTATCCATTACCTCATACCTTAGCCATTGTTTGCATATTATTTAAATAGTACCAGCAAAACCATAGCGTTTTGTATGAAACCCGATTTAAGCGCATATTCGGCGAAATTCGGCAATAATTTAGATATATTCATATGTAAACGCTTCATATAAAGCGTTTACACTCCTTTGCGCGACGATTCTCCTAAATTATTTATGCGATATTCCTAAAATAGCATGAAATTATCACGAATTTGTCGTAATATAAAAAGACGTTAAAGCGATGTTCACAGTTTAGCCTCTACTTTAACTGAATCCGGGGAGACAGGCATATGCAGATTCGGACTTTTCAATTGTCGGATTATCGTTCCGTATCCGAGCTTCTGAAGGTAGCTTTGTCGGAGGAATGCTGTGAAGAAACCATGTCGGCTTTATCCCGCCAATTGTCCTGGGACAGCGAGCTCGTGCTCGTGGCGCAGCAGGACGACGGGCTTGCGGGCATCATGATCGGCACGATCGATCACAGCAAAGGTTATGTATACCGCGTCGCCGTTCATCCGGATCTCCGCCGCCAAGGCGTAGGCCGCTCGCTCGTCACCGCCATGAATGCGCGATTCCGCCAGCGGAACGTGCTGAAGGTTTTTGTCGCGGCGGACAAGCACAACGAAATGCTGCTTCCGTTCTACCAATCCTTGAGCGAAGAGATGCTCGATCTCGTGACGCCTCAGCGTCCGCTGTCCATCGTAGCAGGCTGAACGCCCATCGCTAGTCCCTCGCTAGACGGCTTTACAATCAGGAGAGCATATCTTACGTGTCGACAGGCGCCGAAAATCGGTTGCTTTTGGCCATAAGATATGCTTTTCTTATATTATCTTAAATGGTTCTACGGCAGGGGGCTTGGCATGGAGCGCATCGGCGGCTTAATATCTACATCTATATACGAGAGCTGTACGATCAAGAGCTTTAAGCACAACGGCTCGCTCCACCGCATGTGGCTCGAGAACTGGAAGGTTCCGGAGGACAGGCTCCATCCCGCGCATCGGGACGCGGGCATCATGGTATACGTGAACGACCATACGCCGATTCGCGAAGCCGACGGCAAGGAATGGATCAGCCGGGTACCGGCCGTTTCTTTTTTTCTGCCGGGCGAATGGTTTAACGTGGTGGCGCTGCTGGAAGACCGGGGCGTTCGGTATTATTGCAACGTGGCGTCTCCGCCCTATCGTTACAACAACGTGCTGACCTATATCGACTACGACCTGGACGTCGTGCTCCTGCCCGGCGGAACGGTGCTCGATCTGGACAGGGACGAATACGACAAGCATAAGGAAGAATATCGCTACAGCGCGTCCGTTCGCGGACAGGTGGAGGACGGACTGCGCGCGCTGCACGAGCGCGTGGCGACGTTCGGGCAGCCGTTCGGCGACGAGGAAGCCAGACGTTATTACCGCGAGTGGAGAGACAGCCCTCAGGCGAAGGAGAATGAGCCGTATCCATGAAGCAGACATCGAGCATCCCTCACGGCAGAGCCCGCTCGGCCAAGCCCGAATCCGTCTGGCGCCGCGAGCTCTGGGAGTGGCTGCGCGCCTTGGGCATCGCCTTTACGATCGTCATCCTGCTGTGGGCTTTTGTCTTCAGGCTGTCGACGGTCAAAGGGGAGTCGATGGAACCTACGCTTTACGAGCACGAGTGGCTGTTCGTCAACAAGGTCGCATATGAGCTCGGCAGTCCGAAGGCGGGCGACGTCGTTATTTTGAAGGACCCGAGCGACGGGCCGGACAAGAAGAAGTTCCTCGTCAAGCGCATCATCGGCATGCCGGGCGATACGATCGAGGGCAGAGGCGGGCAGTTGTACGTGAACGGAGAGCTGCGCGTCGAGCCGTATACCGATAGTCCGATCGAGGACGGGGACTTCGGACCGATTAAGGTCGAGGACGGGAAATACTTTATAATGGGAGACAATCGCCGTCTTGGCGCGAGCAAGGACAGCCGTACCTTCGGAGAAGTGCCGAAGTCGCTGCTGCTCGGCCGGACGGAATTCATCATGTGGCCGATCGTGCGCTGGAAGAGCCTGTAGCGCGAGGAGGGAGACCTGACGTTGGATAACAAGGGTGTCGCGGCGCCCAGCCGCAGCCCCATATATTGGTCGTCATTGAAAAGGGATATGCTCGCGGCGGCGAAGTCGCTCGGCATCGACCGGATCGGCGTGACGTCGGCCGAGCCTTTCCCGGAGCTGCGGGAGAGGCTCGCCTTGCATCGGGCGCTCGGCTACGAGTCGGGCTTCGAGGAGCCGGATCTGGACAAGCGGACGCAGCCGTCCCTATCGTTCGAGGCGCCCCGCTCGATCGTCGCGATCGCGGTCGCGTATCCTTCGAAGCTGAAAAACCCGCCCGTATCCGAGCCGGGCGCCCGCCGCGGCATCCTGTCGCGTTCGGCATGGGGCGAAGACTATCATCGCGTGCTCGGAAAGCGGCTCGAACGGCTGGCCGAATGGCTGGCGGAGCGGGCGCCGGAGCTGAGGTGGCTGTCCATGGTCGATACCGGCGCGCTCTCCGACCGGGCGGTCGCCGAGCGCGCGGGCATCGGCTGGAGCGGCAAAAACTGCATGATCATGAACGACGAGCTCGGGTCGTGGATGTACCTCGGCGAGATGATCACGAATCTGCCGCTGCCGCCGGATGCGCCGCTTCTGGACCAGTGCGGCGACTGCACGATTTGCATCGATGCCTGTCCGACGGGCGCGCTGGTCGGTCCCGGACAGCTGAACGCGCAAAAATGCATTTCGTACCTGACCCAGAGCAAAGGCCTGCTCGACGAGGAAGCGATGGTCAAGATGGGCAATCGGCTGTACGGCTGCGACACCTGCCAGATCGTATGCCCGATCAACCGGGGCATCGATTCCCGGCACCAGGCCGAGACGCTGCCGGATCCGGAGGTGGCGAAGCCGCTGCTCCGTCCGCTGCTGCAGATGGGCAACCGCGAATTCAAGGAGACGTTCGGCGCGAGCAGCGCCTCCTGGCGCGGACGCAAGCCGATCCAGCGCAATGCGCTGATCGGCCTCGGCAACTTCCGCGACGAGGCGTCCGCCGGAGACGTCGCCCGCGTGCTGCGCGAGGATCCGCGCTTCGAGCTGCGCGCGACGGCGGCCTGGGCGCTCGGGCGCATCCGCGGCGACGTCGCGCAGGCGGCCCTCGCCGAGGCGGCCGAAGCCGACGCGGACGAGCGCGTCCGCGCGGCGGCGAGCCGCGCCTTGGCTGCGCTCGCCGAGCCTGCGCCGAAGCGGGGCGGACGCGTCAGCGACTGAGACCGCGACTGAAGACCGCAGGTGACGGACGCCGTCCGTCACCTGCGGTCTTTGTCTTGGCGGCGCACTGGATCGCTCCCCTTTTCTCCTTTTTTTGCGGACAAGCGCTTGCAGGCGAATCTTTATTTGCTATAACCGACGGCAGACGGCTAATATATTCATATAGGAAGAAAATCCAGCCTATTACGTCAGGCGCATCCACGGGAGAGCATAGGACATGAAGCTGGTTGATATCGACAACCTCGAACCGGGGCAGCTGCTCGGCAGGACGCTCTTTTCGGAAAACGGCACCGTGCTTCTATCGGCGGGCGTTCAGTTGACCGTATTCATGATCAGCACGCTCCGCAGGCTCGGCGTGCCGATGGTCTATATCTCGGAGCCGGGCGAGCAGCAGATTCCGCTGGACGAGGTGCTGACCGAGCAGACGAAGCAGGCGGTCATCTCGCAGATGTCCGCGACCTTTAACGCTCTCCGCTCAGGCAAGGAATTCAGCGCGAGGGCGATCAGCATGTCCGTCGATCAGCTGATGGAGGACGTGCTGCGCAATCAGAACGTGCTCGTCCAGCTGTCGGACATTCGCACCGCGGACAACGCGCTGTATATGCACAGCATGAACGTCTGCATGATGGCGACGATGGTCGGCGTCAACATGGGTCTCAACATGCTGCAGTTGAAGGAGCTCGCGATCGGGGCGTTGCTGCACGACATCGGCAAGCTTGGTGCGACCGGCCCGGAGGAAGGGCGTTCGCACCACGCATGGCGGGGCTTCGAGCTGCTCAAGCTGAAGCGCGAGTACAGCCTGTTGACCGCTCACGTCGCTTTTCAGCACCACGAGGCGCCGGACGGGAGCGGCCAGCCCCGCGGCTTGTCCGGCGAGGAGATCCACGCCTACGCCAAGATCACCGCGGTGGCGAATATGTACGACAATCTCGTGCACGGTACGGCCGAGCTTCCCCGCCTGCAGCCCCACGAGGCGATCGAGAGACTGCACGCGCTCTCCGACACGGCGCTCGACCGCGAGATTCTCATCGAATTTCTGAAAATCGTGTCCGTCTATCCGAACGGCGTCTCGGTCAGGCTCTCCAACCGGCTGATCGGCATCGTCGTGGCGCAGCACAGGGGGCTGCCCAGCAGGCCGATCGTTCGCGTCATCGCCCGGGAGGGCGAATCTTCGGCGGCGCGCGAGCTCGATCTGGCGAGGCTGCCGACGCTGTTCATCGACGCGGTCATTAATTGACCTTGCACGCTAGCGGGGGGCTAAGCTGCCGCGGACCGCAAGCGCTTGCGACCGGGTTGATTCGCCGGCCGAGCTCATGCTATTATAGGCTGGCTGTCCCGCTGTTTCGCGCGGATCGCATACACGCTTTCATGCGTACAATTTGGAGGTATGGCAGATGAGCTTTTGGGATATTCTGATTCCGGTTCTGACGTTGATCGTCGGACTTGCGCTGGGCTTCCTCGGCGGCGTATTCTATCTGCGCAGCCAGATGACGAAGATGCAGAACAATCCGGACATGCTGGCCAAGATGGCCAAGCAGATGGGTTACAATATGAACAAGCAGCAGCTCCAGAAGGCGCAGCAGATGATGAAAAACCAGAATCAAAACGCTAAACCCCGCAGATAATCGACAAGCGGCGCGCGGGGTGTCCGCGTCAGCCACCGCGAATGAAAGAAGGGCGTACGATGGCCGGTCTAAAGGACTATCTGAATACGAACGTCACGCGCAACCGCGAGCAGGTGGAGCACCACGTCCGCGAGATTCTCAAGCTGATCGGCGAAGACGTGGAGCGCGAAGGCCTGCTGGACACGCCCGCTCGCGTCACGCGCATGTACGAGGAGATCTTCGGCGGTTACGCGATCGATCCGCGGGATGCGCTCGGCGTCACGTTCGACGAGCAGCACGAGGAGCTCGTCATCGTCAAGGATATCGTGTACTACAGCCAGTGCGAGCATCATATGGCGCCGTTCTTCGGCAAGGCCCATATCGGCTACATCCCGAGCGGCAAGATCGCGGGCCTCAGCAAGCTGGCACGGCTGGTGGAGGCCGTGACGCGCAGGCTGCAGGTCCAGGAGCGCATCACCTCGCAGATCGCCGACATCCTGGACGACGTGCTGAAGCCGAACGGCGTCATGGTCGTCGTCGAGGGCGAGCATCTGTGCATGTGCGCGCGCGGCGTGAAAAAGTATGGGAGCAAGACCGTCACTTCGGCGGTGCGGGGACAGTTCCGGGGCAGCTCCGCGCTTCGCTCCGAGTTTCTTTCTTTGCTTAAGGAATAATAGAACAAAAAGCCGCGTACCGGCCGCCATCTGCGGCCTTTACGCGGCTTTTTGCATAGCGCGCCGGGCTTGAATTACGGCCAACGCACGCGATACCAATAGTCGTACAGCTTCTCGTATCCTAGCTTGGCGTACAGACGCTGCGCGGGCAAGTTGGCGTCCACGACCTGAAGGTAGCTCGTATGCGCGCCGCGCGATTGTCCCCATCGCAGGATTTGCCTGACGAGGCGCTCGCCTAGGCCGCGTTTCCGATAAGCGGGGGAGGTCGCGATGTCGAACAGCCCCAGGTAACCGTCGTCGACGACGCCGATCCCGATCGCGGCGGGGACGTCCCCGGATCGAAGGAGGAAAAAGGCCCTGCGGAGCGGGCTGTCCGTCAACATGGCCGAGGCGGCCTCCCGCTGCTCCGGCTTGAGCGACAGCAGCTCGGAGGCGGCGCTCATCCAATTCTCCGTCAAGCCGGCGTCGACGCTTAGCCCTTCCGGGTAAGGCGCGTCCTGCGTCTCGCTCAAGGAGCGGACCAGCACCTGGGAGCGGTCGACCGAAGCGTAGCCGTATTCGTCCAAGCGGCCGTCGAGTCCGCAAGGCGCGCACAGCGGCGTGATCTTGAATATCGTCGGCAGGCCCGCGCGATGATACGTATCCTCGCAATAGCCGACCATGGCGCGTAGATCGGCGCCGGGATCGGTCCGCAGCGGCTGCACGGAATTGGAGCGCTTCGTATATCCCTTCGACTGCCTGAGCAGCCAGCCGTCATGCGCCGTTTGCTGCAGGGCGGGCCAGGCGTTCAGCGCTTTGGTCTCGACGACGCGGATGTCATCGCGCACGGCGCACGCTCCTTCCTCAAGAAAATAAAACTCGATAAGAATAAATATACATATAAATTAATAAATATGCAAACAGTATCATCCGCTGCCGAGCGAAGCCTAACACGGATAAAAACTGGGCTAAATCGCTCATCGCCGGTCTAAGGGAATTGGGCTATGATAGCGGTATCGCAAGCATTTAAAATAAAGCAATCCATTGGAGGCTACCATGGGAAATTCGAATAAAGTCCGCATCGGACTGATCGGCGCGGGCAACATCGGCAACGTTCACCTTCAGGAGTTCGGCAAGCTGGCAGAGCTCTGCGAGATCGTCGCGATTACGGATACGTATTTACCGCTGGCGGAAGCCAGGGCCCAGCAGTACGGCATCGAATCGGTCTCGCCGACGCCGGAGGCGCTTATCGAGCGCCTCGACATCGACGCGGTCATCGTGGCGGTGCCGAACCTGAGCCACGCGTCGCTCACGATCAGCGCGCTCGAGCACGGCAAGCACGTGCTGGTCGAGAAGCCGATGGGTCTCGACGCAGCCGCGGCGAAGGACATCGTGCGCGCGCAGCAGAAGAGCGGAAAAACCGTCATGGTCTCCCACCAGATGCGTTGGGAGTGGCTCCCGCAGCTTGTGAAGTCGCAGATCGACCGCGGCGAGCTGGGACGCATTTATACGGCGAAGACCGGCTGGTACCGGCGCAAGGGTATCCCGGGTTGGGGCACTTGGTTCACGCAGCACGGCCAATCCGGCGGCGGACCGCTGATCGATATCGGCGTGCACATGCTCGATCTCGCCTTCTACCTGATGGGCGAACCGAAGCCCGTGTCGGTATACGGCTCGACGTATGCCGAGTTCGGTCCCCGCAAGAAGGGCATCGGCAGCTGGGGCAAGCCGGATTGGAACGGCATCTACGACGTCGAGGATCTGGCGACCGCGATCATCAAGATGGAGGACGGCTCGTCGCTCACGCTCGAGGTCAGCTGGGCGGTCCATATGGACACCGACAGCACGCCGTTCGTCCACCTGATGGGTTCGGAAGGCGGCGCCTTCCTTAAGGGCAACGAAGGCAAATTCCTCACCGAGCGTTTCGACCAGCCCGTCGACATTCCGCTTATCGCTCCGATCGAGGACGAAGGTCCGCGCGTCAAGATGAGCCGCCATTTCATCGATTGCGTGCTCACCGGCCAGACGCCGATCACGTCGGCCGAGACCGGGCTCCGCAGCAATTTGATTATCGACGCGATCTACGAATCGTCCCGTACGGGCGGAGAAGTCAAGCTGGATTGGTCGCTGTAAATCTCCGTTCTTGCGCGACATGAACGCACGTTCCGCACGACCCTAACAACCATGGTCTGAAGCCGCCGGCTTCGGTCCATGGTTGTTTTTTACTTTAACTATATTGATCTAGCAATGTGTGGTAGAATACGGATCGTTGGATTGTTGTCGAATGCTGTTTATAGTACGCTTTTTCTTACTTTGATTACTGGAGAACGTCCATGAATAGATTAAGGTTTAGGCGGGGCAGAGGAATTCATCTCTCCGTGATCTTCACCGCCGTCGTCGTACTGTCCGTCACGTTGACGGCCGCGCTGAACACGATCGTGGGCTTCGAGGCGCAAAAAGATTCGCTGTCCAAGAATACGCTCGATCTGAACCAGATCACGGCCAATGAACTGAGCGTCGCCGTCGATACGATTTTCGGCTCCATGACGCAGTCTCTCGATTCGGCGAGCGCCCACTTCGCGATCTCGGAGAATAGGGGGAAGCAGGCGAGCGACTGGCTGGATTTCGTTAGGGGCAGCATGTCTTTCTTTAACTCGCTGGCGCTCGTGAACGAGAACGGCAAGATCACCGCAGCGTCGCCGGATAACGGAAACCTCGTCGGGCAGGTGCTGAAGTCGTCCGCCGCCAAACAGGCGCTGACCGAACGCAAGCCGCTCGTGTCCGAGCCTTACGTGGCCGTCACCAATCGGCTGATCGTGCTCGTCAGCCAACCGATTTTCGACGGAGACGGGACGTATCGCGGATTCATCAGCGGCACGATCTACCTCCACGACAATAATGTATTGGATAAGATTCTGGGCAAGCAAGCGTCGAATCTCAACGGATCCTACTACTACGTCGTCGACAAAATGGGTAACATCATCTACCATCCGGACAAGAGCCGGATCGGGGACAACGTCGCGGAGAACCCGGCGGTCGCGGAGATCATGGCAGGCAAGGGTGGTCATATGAAAACCGTGAACACCAAGGGCATTCCCATGCTCGCGGGGTATGCCATCGTGCCGTCGGTGCAGTGGGGCATCGTCTCCCAGACGCCCGTTTCCACCGTGACCGACAGCGTCAGAGGCATCGTGGCCCGCATGGCGCTGGTCTCCATGCCCTTTATTCTTCTGCTAGCGCTGCTCGTCATCGGCGTGTCTCACCGGCTTGCCTATCCGCTCCGCCGGCTCGCGGTATACGCATCCCTTCTTAACAAGGGAGAAACGCACAAAGTTCCCGCGCTTCGGCTGCGGAACCATCTGATTTATGAAGCCAACGAGTTGAACCGGGCGGTGATCGACGCCTTCCGCGTGATGGGCGACCGTACCGAAGCCCTCTCCCTCGAAGCGCATACGGACGCGCTCACCGGATTGCACAACAGGCGGTTTTTCGATTCGCTGCTCGCGTCTTGGGACCGACAGCAGATGCCGTATGCAGTCATCCTTATGGATCTGGACCGCTTCAAGTCCGTCAACGATACGTTCGGTCACCTTAAAGGAGACGAGGTACTGCGTTTCCTGGCGGCGCGGCTGAACGCGGAGAAGCGGGACGGCGATTATGCGTGCCGGTACGGCGGCGAAGAGTTCGTCCTACTGCTTCCGTTCGGTGATAAGGATCTTGCCTATCAGCTTGCCGAAAGCGTTCGCATCGGTCTGATGAAGGCGGACTCGCCGATCGGCAGGCCCGTCACGCTGTCGCTTGGCATCGCCGACTATCCGCAGGACGGCGCGAGCTCGGCCGAGGTCGTGCACTGCGCGGACTTGGCGCTCTATCGGGCCAAGGAGGAAGGCCGGAACCGGACGGTGACGTACAGAGGAGAGACTGCGGACGTATAAACATTTATTTTGATTTAACGGAATAATGAGGGCTTTAGGACTGCCGTTCTAATGACGGGAGTCCTATTTTTTCTGCATAATTCTCGTTTTTCTCTTGTAATCTTCCATATTTTTTAGTGTTTTTTAAGCGGATTTTAATATAATGGCGCATATCAACGGGGCTCAAGGAGGGGCGGAAGCGCAGTTCGCAAGCGATCAGGGCAACAAACAGATGCGTTAGAAAGAGGGAGACTATCTTAATGAGTATCTTCACGGCAATCGGCAGCCGGCGCAAGATTGCGGCCGTGCTCGCGTTTTTGCTTATGTTCCAAATGATGCTGTCGGGATTCGCTTCTATAGGGAGTACGGCCCATGCGGCGGACAAGCCGTCGAAGTATATTACGTTTTTGTATAACGACTTTAAAGAGGAAGCCAACCGGCTGTCGTTTAACGGCGCTTCCACCTTTATGCCCGATGGCAGCTTAAGGCTGACGCCGGCTCAAGGCAACCAATTCGGTACCGTGTTCAACTGGGACAAAGTTTCGCTGCGCGATAACAGCGGCTTTAGTACTTATTTCACGTTTAACATGAACGGCGCAGGCGCTTCGTCCGGCGTGCCGCTAGGCGCCGACGGACTCGTATTCGCCGTTCAGACCAAGTCGAACAGCGCGGGCAGTCTCGGCGGGGGGATGGGCTTCGAGAACATCCCGAACAGCGTCGGCGTCGAGTTCGATACGTTCCACAACGGAACTCCCCAATGGGGCAACAACGGAGATCCGAGTGATAACCATGTCGCGGTCGATTTGAACGGCGACGTGTCCCACGACGGCAAGGGCGTATATGCGGAGCCCACCAGCAACGGCGGCATCGACTTCAATTCAGGAAAAGATGTGTACGTCTGGATCGACTACAAGACGGCGGACGAGACGCTGTCCGTTTACTACAACGATACCAGCACAAGACCGCAACAGCCCAAGCTTACGTATACGGGGCTCGTTCTTCAGAATGAAATTAAATCTGAGGACGTATACGTCGGCTTCACCGCCGCGACGGGCAGCGCCTGGCAAAATCATGTGATTAAACAGTGGTACTTCACGAACAAATACGACCCAATCGACCTGAACAGCGCCACCTACGTGGAAGCGCCGAGCATCATGTCGGTCAACGCCGCGGTTTATAATCCGCCGACCGCAGATAACACGGAAAACAGTGTACAAAATGCCGTGTACTACAAAGCGGATCTGAATCTGAAAGATTCCAAGAAAAATCCCGGCAAAAATATCGAATTGTTTGTGGAAAAACCCGATAACGTGACGTTCCTCGATCCCGACAACGAGTTTGCGCCGCTCTCTTCGGCGCCAAACTTGAAAACGGACGAGAACGGCAATGCTACTTATTACTACACCGCGATCGATGCGACGAAGCCGATACCGAGCTTCCGGATCTCGACGGAATACGGCGCTTACTACGACGTCAAAGTGACGACGCCGCCGCAAGTCGAGACGGGGACGCCAACGCCGCTGTATAATGCGGAAAATGCGAACGAGCAGCGAGCGATCATTCCGGTGAACATGATCAATACCGGAGGCGCGAGCTCGACATGGGGCGTCAAATATAGAGAGAAAACGGATGCCGGCAATGGAGCTTGGCTAACCGCAGAAGGTAAGGTCCCTACGGTGGTGAATTCCTCCGGCAATTATAGCCTTACGCTGGAGCACCTGAAGGAAGACACTTATTACGAGGTTAAGGCCGTTGCATCGAATAACAAGGGACCGGCGGAGGGAGACCCGGTACAGTTCGCCGTGCAAATGCCGATGCCGCAGGACGGCGTCAAGTATTCGCGCGTCGGTCCGTCCAAGGTTTACTACGAGGACGCTGAATCCGTTCAGGTCGTCGGCGAAAATCTGTACTGGCTGAAAAAGCGCCTGCCGTACACGGACCTTAAAGTGACGATCATCAAAGGCAACGATTCATACGTCATTCCACGATCCGATATCGAAACGGTCGGAACCTCGGGGCTGAAGATCAAGCTGCCCAAGCCGGAGGGGAAGACGCTGCCGCTCGGCAAGTATATCGTCGAAATTAATCATGCGTTCTTCGACGACAAGACCTTTACCGACGCGATCGAGCTGACGGACGACAAGGCTTACCGTTCGATTAATTATGAAGAAGTTACCGTCGACAACCCTAAACCGCCAAGCAAGCGCACGGCGTCCGAAGTGGACGAAATCACGCTGCGCGGCCCCTTTGTCGTCAACGCATCAGAGCCTGGCGTATATCGCCTTCGGGATACCAATGCGGTCGTGACGATCAACGACAATCTGCTGTTCAAGGGAACCGAGCTCGTGATCGACAACCACAATAAAGATGCACCACCGACGATTTCGGGCAAGGGCCGTTTGTATGTTAACGGTAAAAACACGATTCCGATCTTGTCAACCTATACGATTCTCGAGGGCGACTTCGAGTTCGATCCGGAGAATTTTTCTTTCCCAGTATCCAAGGCATTTGATTATACCGGAATGAACATGCCGGTCAGTATTAATTCGTTCACCTTCATCAAAGGCGGTATCCGCATCACCGGCAACGCCGATCTCGGCTTCAAGATCGGCAGCACCAAGATCGGCGCAAATGCCAACGTCACGGCGCTGGATTTCATGAAAAACCGCTTCGATCTGGCGGCTAACCTCAAAGCTAGCGCCGACTTCAAGAGCGGCCCGCTCGAAGCGGCCGAGCTGCGCTTCAGCATCGACACCCGCACGCCTGAGTTCGGCGTCGGCGCGTCGGCCGAGCTGAAGAAGGCGAAGGTCGGCTTCGACATCGACCTGCTGCTCAAGGACAAGAAGCTCGACTCCATCAGCTTCGCCGTCAAGAAGGAGATCAAGATCGGCTCCACCGGCGCGCAGATCACGAAGCTCGGCGGCGGCGTCTCCAACATGTCCGCGCTGGCTGACGCTCCGCTGACGTTCTCGGTGTTGGGCGGCTTGTCCGACTACCTGACGCCGAAGATCGGCGGCAACTATATGGTCAACGGCAACGACCTGCGCGTCGACCTGTCGGCCAACCACTTCGGCGCATCCGGCAAGCTCGCGATCTACTCGATCAACGTAGCGGGCGTCGATATGTTCATCGTGTTCAATCCGACCGGCTATCGCGGCTACGACCGCGCGGGCTTCGATATGGGCGCGACGATCAACGTGCTCGACATTCTCGTCGGACAAGTGGTCGTCAAGTACTTCCAAGGCTCTTCGTTCACCGGCTACGCGAAAACGGCGGTCCAAATCCCGCGGTCGGTACCGCTGGTCGGCGGACAACGTCTCTCCAGCGCGGAAGTCGGCGTCGATTCTTCGCGGTTCAGAGCCGCGCTGTCGGTCATCGGCATCGGCTTCGTCGTGAAGTATCCGTTCGCGACGCGCAGCTTCGACTGGGATGTCGACATGGCTTCCACGCTCAAAAATATCGGAAGCGCAGTCGTCAACACCGGCAAGGCGGTCGTCAATAAAATCAAGAGCTGGTTCTGGTATGTCGACCCGAACGGCGTATTCGAATCGACGGCAGCCGACTTTGGCGACGTGCCGGGCGTCCTCGGCGAGAAGCTGTTCAGCCAAAGCGGCATTCGCGCCTCGCTCTTGGGGACTTACGTCAAGGGCCGGATCGCGACCGAAGTCACGGAGACGAATCCGACCGTGTCGAAGACGGCGGACGGCAAGTTCTCGCACGCTTTTGTCGCAGGCGAATCTTACGAGGCGCTTATCGCCGTCAAGGGCGATACGGACGGACTCAAGCTGATCTCGCCGTACGGCTCCGAGTACGAGCTCCGCTTCGAGAAGAAGGACGACAAGGCGCCGAATGCCTATTACGACGCGGAAAAAGGCGTTCTCGTCATTGAAGCGGCCTTGACGCCAGGGGCTTGGAAGATCGTCGCAGGCTCCAGCCTGGGCGTCACGGTACACAAGGTTCTGTATACAGGGGACAGCGATAGCTCGATCGGCGACATCGCCGCCGAACTGAACGGCGCGACCGCTAAGAACTTGGTCCCGCTGGACATCGTCCGTCAAGGCAAGTATCTCGTCGAGATCGTCGGCGGCGCTGCCGATGCCGCGTTGATCAAGGCGGACGGAAGAGCCTATGCGACCGAAGCGAACGCGGCGGACGCGGCATGGAACGTCAAGCGCGACGATGTCGACGGTACGACGTGGATGCTCGTCGAGGCGCCTGGCGCCGAGCGCTGGTATGTCGATGCTGGCGCGGACGCCAAGGTTAATCTGTACCGCATGCGTACGGATGCGACGATGAGCGAGACGATGTCATGGCGCGGAGGCTCCGAATTCTCGGCTGCCGCGAATTTCAAAGGTCTCGAAGGCTTCCAGGCGACGCTCGATATTTATGGCGGCAACGAGGACACCAAGCTCTATCGTCCTGACGGCACGCTGTATCCGCTAGACTTCGACAAGAATTCGACCGGTTGGAACGCAATCTACGATCAGCAGCACGGCGTAGTCACCGCGTTGGTCGATGTGGACAAGGACGGCATCTGGATCGTGAAGTCCGGCGATTTCACCGATCTGGACGCGATGACGCTGTCGCAAAAGTCGACGATGGCCGATCTGTACGGCCCTGACGCCATATATACGTACAACCTGTCGATGATGGAAAAGGGCAAATACCTGCTCGATATCGCAGGCGCCGATCTGAGCACGAAGATCTACGGCACGGACGGTACGGAAATCGCGCTTAACGCGACGCCGGACGCCAAGGGCCGCAACGCGATTCTCGACGATACGGGACTTAAAGTAACGGTGGACGTCAAAACGACGGGCACGCTGAGAGTCCAAACGAAGGGTTATGCGACGATTCAGCAGTACGCGCTGGCGCCGATTCCTCAGGTAGCCAAGCTGACGGCCTCGGCTCAAGCCGAGCGCAATGCCTACGAAGTGACCTGGCAAGTCGACAACGCCAAGCCGGACACGAAGGTCAGGCTGATCATGGCAAACGACGTCAATGAACCCGTCGGCCAAGTGCTCGCCGATAATCTTCCTGCTTCGGGCATTACCACGGTGACGCTGCCGGCGAACAATCTGCCTGGCGACTACTACCTGGCGCTCGTCGCTGACAGCGAGTCGTATGCGCCGGTGTTCAAGACGCTGGAGCAGCCGATCTCCTACAAGGCTTCGCAGATGCTGGCCAAGCCGGCGAACATCAAGGCTGAAGCGACGGGCGATGCCGGCGTGACGATCAGCTTCACGGATGCGGGATATGCGAGCACGACCGCTTATCGTATCTATCCGGCCGACGCGAACGGCAACGTGGACTACAACGGCACGTCCTACGAATTCCAGCCGGATGCTGCGCTGGGCGCGAATCAGCGCTTCTTGCTGGCGGGACTCGCGACGGAGCAAGCGTACAAGCTGCGCGTGATGATCGTGCGCGCAAGCTACGAGTCCGACGGCGAGACGCTGGCGTCGCTGCTCGTCAGCGAGCTGTCCGACGCGGCCGAAGTATTCCTGCCGAGGCCGAATCCGGCCAAGCTGGACGTATCGTACGAAGCGGGCGACGGCGCGCCGTCGGAGCAGAAGTACTATCCGTACGACGTGAAAGCCGAGGATCTGGAAGGCCTGAGCGACGCAGAGAAGCAGGCACAGCAGCATACGCTTGTCGTGACGGATTCCGATCATGTCGTCGTTCATGCCGATAGCGATCAGGCTGCAACGTACAAGCTGTACAAGGATGACGTAGAAGTAGCGCCGACTAGCGGCGATCCGGCCGCATTCGATCTGGGCACCTTGAAAGAGGGACAATACCGGATCGAGATCCAGGCGACGAACGCAGGCGGCGATACGAGCCACGGCTTTAGCCAGCTGATCGTGGACCAAACGGCGCCGTACCTGTACCTGAAGACGCCGACGAACGGCGCGATCGTAAACGGCAGCCGCGCCCGGCTCGAAGGCGCGACCGAAGCCGGCACCGTGCTGACGGTCAACGACACCGTCGTGCCGGTCGACGCGATCGGACACTTCGTTTACTACGCGTCGTTCCCTGAAGACGGCGTGCTGCCGCTCGAGCTCATAGCGACCGACGCCGCGGGCAACAAGACGGTGAACAAGCTTGAAGTGCTCGCCAGCGGCACGGCCGCAACGGATGAGACCAAAGCGGACCTGGCGGCGTTCGGAACCGGGGAGGGCGTGCTGGACGCACCTTTCATCGCGAGCCTGACGACGTATAAGACTTCGATCGACGTGCGCGAAAAGCAAACGCGCGTATGGGCGGTACCGGTCGACCAAGAAGCGGAAGTCACGATCGGCGGCAAGCCGGTCGACGATCAATTCTCCGCCGTCGTCGACATCTCGAACGGCAGCGCCGTTCAGGCAGTCGTCAAATCGGGAGGGACTACCCAGACGTACAGCCTGAACGTGACGACCGAATCGGGCCTTGCGGGGCTCAAGTCGCTCGAGGTATCCGGTCTGGATGCCGGAGGCGCGACTGCTGCCGAAGCCGTCGAGCTTAGCAAGGACTATGGAGCTCCGTATGAGGAAAACACGGTCTTCTATTCTGCGCAAGTCGACAATGCGACCGCATCCGTCCGCATCGCGCCTGAAGAGGCTTCGCCGGGTTCATTGATTCGTATTAAGACCGGCGCGGACTTGCAGGCTAAGATCGAGACGGTATCCTCCGGTCAGCCGTCCAGTCCGATCGCGCTGAACGTAGGATCCACCAAGATCACGATCGAAGTGTTGTCGCCGAACGATGCGGCTGCGGCAACGCAGGATTGGACGCGCGCCAAGAAATACAAATTGTCGATCGACCGCAAGGTCGCCTCGGACGCGAGTCTCAAGCAGCTGGCGTTGTCCGGCATTACGCTGACGCCGGGAACGTTCGACAGCGCCGCGCTCGACTACAACGCTCGCGTAAGCGCCAATACGTCTTCGGCCCAGTTGAGCTTCGCAGCTGCGGACGCAGCTTCCGTCGTGTGGATCAACGGCACGGCGAAGGGTTCCGCAGGAACCGAGACGCTGACGCTCGCGACGGGAACCAACCGTTTTGTCATTGAAGTTCATGCGGCAGGCGGCACGGTCCAGACGTATTCGCTCGTTATTTATCGCGATACGGCATTCAACGCCTCGCTGCTGCTCGGCGAGCTGTCCGTGAAGGACATGGAGCTGACGACCGAGTTCGAGCCGCTGACGAGGAACTACAAGATCAAGGACAGCACCTACAACGCATCGATCACGGTCATTGCCAAGCCGCAAACGCCGGGCGCGACCGTGAAGGTGAACGGCAAGGCAACGGACGAAAACGGTTCGGCGACGGCGACGCTTGCCGCAGGCCTGAACGCGGTCCAAATCCAGGTGACCTCTCCGGATCAAAAGGAGACCAACCTGTACTCCGTCTCCATCATGCGCAACGTAGCGGCCTCGGAGCCGACCGATGAATTCGTCGTCAAGATCAACGACGACGAGAATAACAAGGTCGCGACGGGCAAGAAGACGGAGGAGAACGGTAAAAAGGTGCTTCGCGTATCGTTCGTGAAGGATGAGCTGAACAAGCTGCTGGCTTCGAGCGCGGGCAAGCCGGTCATCAAGATCAACGCAGGCACGGGGATCGATCGGGTCACGACCGGCCTGACCGCCGATCTGGTGAAGAGCATGCAGCAAAAAGAAGCCATCCTGTATATCGATACGGGCAGCTCGGTCTATACCTTGCCGGCCGCTGCGCTGGATATCGCGCAAATCGTCAATACGTTCGCGCCCGACGACCTGTCGAAGGTCGCGGTATCGATCGATATCAAGCATCCTGGCGAGGACGAGCAGGAAGCGATTCGCAAGCAAGCGTCCAAGACCGGCGCATCCGTCATCGGCTCGCCGACGGACTTCAGCGTGACGTACACGTACAACGGCAAGACGATCGCGGCCGATCGCTTCTCGCAGTACGTAGAACGCGCGATTGAACTGCCGGCTGCAGACGCAGGCAAGGTCACGACCGGCGTTCGCATCCTGGAGGACGGCAGCCTGTATCACGTGCCGACCTTCGTGAAGCGCGTCGACGAGCGCGACTTCGCGGTCATGAACAGCTTCACGAACAGCGTATATGCCTTGATCGTCAACAAGGCGAGCTTCAAGGACACGGCGGGCAGATGGTCGCAGCAAGCGATCGAGGACCTGGCTTCCCGCACGATCCTGACCGGCACCGGCAAAGACACGTTCGAGCCTGCGCGCGGCGTCACGCGCGCCGAGTTCGCGGCGATGATCGTCCGGGCGCTGGGACTGCCTGCGAAGACCGACGGCGTCTACAACGACGTGAAAGCGGCCGACTGGTACGCGCCGTTCGTCTCCGCGGCCAAGTCGTACGGCCTTATCAGCGGCTATCCGGACGGCACGTTCCGACCGAAGCAGACGATCACCCGCGCCGAAGCGGTCGCGATCATCGGCAAGGCCTGGACGCTGGCCGGCCAGACCGCCGCGGCCGACAGCGAAGCGACAGCGGCACTGTCCGGCATCTCGGACAACGCGGACATCCCGGCCTGGGTACGTCCGGCATTCGGATCGTCCTTCAAGCAGGGCCTGATCTCGGGCTACGAGGACGGAAGCGTCAAGCCGCTCCGTACGGTAACCCGGGAAGAGACCGCGGCGATGCTGCGCAACCTGTTGGTGCGGTCCGAACTGATTGAATCCAAGTAAAACGGCTTGATCCAGTAAAGAGAGAGCCGCGGCGCATCAAGCGTGCGGCGTACAGAAAAGGGACAAAAGAAACGGGATGAGGCAGCCATGCGCTGCTTCATCCCGTTTTACGTTTCGTTATTGCAACTTCCCGTCAGCTCGGACGCTCGTCGACGCCGACCGCGCTCCATGCGTCCTTCACCTTTTGCGTCACGGTCGCCTTCTGATCGGCCGTCAGGCCGGACAGGCGGCTCGCGGCCGCGATATAGCCCTCTCGCGCCTCGTAGAAATCCGCCGTCGGCGAGATCAGGCGGTCCCGCAGCAGGATGTAGGTGAGGCGTCCCAACGTATCCCGGCCGCCGATTCCAATATCCGCGTTGTCGATCTTGAGCGCGGTGAGGTAGGCGGCATGCGCCGGGATGCCGCTGTTGACGTGAACGCCGCCGTTGTCGTGCTGCGCGTCGACGGGCAAGTTGACGAAGTCGTTCATGTGCGCGGGCTGGCCGTATTTGCCGGGATCGGCGAGACTGCGGGATGCGGCTCCCGTATCTTCGCCGATCTCCCAGTCGTTCGCGTCCATGACGGCCGCCATGATGTCGGAGATGGCTTCGTTCAGCGCGCCGGCTTGTCCGCGGTACTCGAGCCCGACCGTATATTGGGTGACGCCGTGGGTCAGCTCGTGCGCGACCAGATCGTAGGCGCAGGAGGTACAGTCGACGCCTCCGTTTTTCAGGCCCGTGTCGTCCCCGTAGTACATCGCCCAGCCGGTCCAGAAGGCGTTGTTCCGCGTTTGCGCGCTGCCGTTCACGTGGACGAACGAGAGGATGTCCATGTTCTTGTCATCGATGCTGTTGCGGCCGTACTTGTTCTTGTAGAACAGATAAACCCGCTTGGCGTTGACGTGCGCGTCGACGGCGGCAGCGTCGCCGTACGTCTTGGAGCCGGACGTCACGTAGTCGTATCCTTGGGGCAGGTCCTTGCGCGTCGACGGCTTGCGAAAATCGAAGGTGCGGACGGCGGCCGGCCGCGTGGCGTCCAGCAGCTGATAAACCGTCTTTCCCGCGTCTACGCGAGACTTTACGTAGAAGGATTGCAGCATGCCGCTGCGCCCCTTGCCATAGCCGATAATCGCAGTCTGGGCCGCTTGCGCCGTCGCCGCGTTAAGACGGTCGTAGCGGTCGATCACCTCGCCCGTCGCCGCGTCGACGTAGCCGACCCAATCGCCCAAGACAGGCCGCGTGAAGCGGAGCTGCACCTCGTAAGCTAAGTAAGTGCGGCCGTTAAAAGGATAAATAAGGAGCGAGGCTTCGGGTGCAGGGACGTCGCCGTCCTCGGGCAGCGTGCCGATCGCGCCTCCCAGATCGCGCTGTAGGAGGGAGCTTAGGGCGCCGATCGCGTCGTTCGCTCCGATGGAAGGCGTCGTAGTTAGACCCGCAAGGTCGGCTTTTACGCCCGACGCATACTTTTCCTCGTATCCGTTCGCCCCCGCCTTCGCTTCGAGACGCGCGTAGCTTCCATAAATCGGGATGCCGCGATATTGCGCCTGCAGTTGGAGGGACGTGCCGCCGTCCGGTTGCTCGGATCGGCCGACGGGACGATAACCGGCATAAGCAGCGGGCAAAGGCGCGTCTTGCGAAAGGACGGCCTGTCCGTCAAGCGGCTCGGCGGAGACGGCTTGTCCGGCAGCGGAGGGAAAGACAATCGCGGTCAGCGCGATCAGCGGCGGGAACATGCGGGCGAAAAGGGGCGTTCGGGATTTGCTGCGGCGTTGAAGCATGGTGGGGATCCTCCTGATGTAGGCTTCCATGGCACGACGGCCACGCCAATTGTTCTATTGCTTTAAATATACATCATATTAAGGATATGGGGCATCAAATAAATGCGAGGCATCCTGGCCGCCGGCCGAAGCAGCGCCGACGGCAAAGCCCCGCCACCGATGCGTCGGCGCTGCGGGGCTTTTTGGGCGTCCGTCGTTATCGCGTTAGTATGGCGGCCACTTCAGCTTGCGCGCCTCCTCGAACCGGGCGGCGGCGTATGGCCAGTTCACGACGTTCCACCAGTCCTTGACGTAGTCGGCCCGCTTGTTCTGGTGCTTGAGATAGTAGGCATGCTCCCAGACGTCGATCGGTAGGATCGGTACGTTGTCCCATTGCGACAAATTCTGGTGCTTCTCGGCGGTCAGAATCTCCAGGCGGTGGGCTCGCGGGCTCCAGACGAGAATCGCCCAGCCGCCGCCCTCGACCTTGCCCGCGGCTTCGGTGAACTGCCGCTTGAAGGCGTCGACGCTGCCGAAGTCCTTCGCGATCTGGTCCGCGAGAGGGCCTGTCGGGTTGCCTCCCCCGCCCGGCTTCATCGTATCCCAGAACAGCGTGTGTAAGTAATGGCCCGCGCCGTTGAACGCCAGCTCGCGCTCCCAGTGCTTGACGAGCTCGAAGTCGTTTTTGCGCCTGGCCTCCGCCAGCTTGAGTTCAGCCTTGTTCAGATCGTCGACGTACGTCTGATGGTGCTTGTCGTGGTGGATGCGCATCGTCGTCTCGTCGATGTAGGGCTCCAGCGCATTGTAGGCGTAAGGCAGCGGCGGCAGCTTGTGGCCGCCGATCGGCACGGGCGCCGCGTTAGCGCTCGCTGCGGCGGATACAGGCGCGGCAGCCCCGCCGCCAGGCGGATTGCCCGCGCCCGACGACGCCTTTTTGTTCCCCGGCGCCCGAGCGGCGTCCGCGGGCTCCGGCCCGTCGTAGTCGCCGCTCTCCGTAGTGTCGGATTGTTCGGCGGGGAGCCGAATGTCTTGACCGAACCGACGTACGGCTTCGCTGCCGCTCCCCATGAGCAGCAGATGCTTGCCGAATTCGCGGGTTTGGAGCATCGACTCGGCGATCAGGCTCCGGAGCCGCGCCTCTCTGGCCGGCGCTTCGACGTAGACGCCTTGCGCGTCGTCCGCCGCCTGTTCTTGCGCGGCGAACTGCGCGGCTGCGATCGTCCTGCCGAATGCGGCTTCCCACTGGCGCAGCAGCTCGGCGTAAGGCGGCTCCAGATCGGGTACCGCTTCAAGCAGCGATTCCGCGTGCCGGTATTCGTGCCATTTACTGTCGATCAACTGCGCGAGCACCTTGCGTGGCAGCATAGGACCAGCCTCCCTTCGTCCCTGATGATGGCTTCGTTCCCATCGTATGCGAGGGTGGAGCTGTCCCATGCCGGGTATGATTAGGCGGACTCGAGCATGCCCATGTTGGAGGCGCGGCTAGCCGCGGAGTCCGTGTCGACGGTCTGCAAGAAGGCGGTCGCGCGCGCGACGTACTCCTCCGGATGCGTGCGGAATACCATCTCGTGAATCGCGTCCTTGACGAGCCAGAGCGACGAGTCCGCATTGGTCTGCGCCTTGGCGATCCGTTCGGAGATCTCGTACGGGGCTTTGTCGTCCCGCGTGCCGTGGATGAGCAGCAAGGGGAAGCTATAGGCCGTGGACTGAATCTCGTCGGAGGGAATCTGATCGAGCCGGATGCCCGCCCAGAGCGGCGTGAAGAGAGAGAGCAGGTCCATCGTCAGGCGGGAAGGCAAGGCGCCGTAACGTTTCAAATTGTAGGCGATCGTGTCTCCGTTCGTCACGAAGGTACTGTCGAGGATCATGCCGTCGATCAATGACGTATGCAAGGCGGCTTGAAGCGCGGTGCCCGCACCCATGGAGAAGCCCCAGACGATCAGCTCGTTCGAGCCCTGCGCGCGCGCATATTCCAAAGCGCCGATGAGCTGCTTCGATTCACCTATGCCGAAGGTCGCGGCCGACCTGGCGTTAGGGTCCGCGTAGCCGTAGTCGAACATCAGCACATTATAGTTCTGTTTATGCAGCATGTCGGCGATATCGTACATAGGGACCCAGTACTCTTCCCGGTTGGCGCCGAAGCCGTGACTAAGTACGACCGTACGGGCGCTGGCGGCCGAGGCGGGAATCCACCAGCCGTCGGTCACGCGGCCGCCGTCTGCGGCGGGGAAGGAGATGTCGCCGTACGGCAGCCCTTTGGCGGACATCGGGTTCGCGTTAAGCGCGGCGACGGGCGGATGGGTGAAGACCCAGCTCATATAGCCGTAAAGTCCGAAGACGATCAGCACGGCGGCGATTGCGAGCGAGGCGGTACCGATCCCGAAAATACGGGCGAGACGACGGGCGGCGGTGAGACGCGGGGAATCTTCTTCGAGGTGAAGCGATCCGGCGTGAAGAGGCATAGGCGTCAGGACAGTGGTGCTCATGGGATCGCCTCCTATCAATCTAGCGCTTTAACCTAGCATTGAAAGCGCATTATTATCTGATAATTTAAATTTAGGGCTTACGGCCTAAAGCGTCAACGGACATTGTCGTTTTGTTAGGTACATGTAATCGAACTGTAATACTAGCTTTGGAGATTTACGTTGGGGCGGTAGTGAGTTATACTCAGTGTAACTAGGTTTCATGTAGTGAAACGGAGGTGAACCCGTTGGAAGAGGAAAAGAAAACCGTGCGTGCCGTCGAACGTGCCCTCGACATCCTGCTCGTATTCACGACAGGGAGCGAATGGAGCCTGACGGAGCTGGCGGCAAAGTGCGAGCTGCATAAGAGCACCGTTCATCGGCTGCTCGCGACGCTCGAGGAGAAGGGCTTCGTCATCCGGGACGACGCGACGGACAAATATAGGCTCGGGCTTCGCGTATTGGAGCTGTCGGCTCACTTCGCGCGGTCGGACGATCCGACGGTCGTGCTCATCGGCGAGATGGAAAAGCTGCGGGATCAGATGGGGGAGACGGTCAGCCTGTATATTCGCGACCGTCTCGAACGCGTGCGGATCCAGGCGGTGCAGAGCCGGCAGGCGATCCGCCGGGTCGCGCAGGTCGGCATCCGCCTGCCGCTGTCCGTAGGCGCCTCCAGCAAGGTGCTGCTGGCGTTCGAGGATAGCAATACGCGCGAGGCGCTGCTGAGCGATCCGGCGTGGCCCGCGGGGCTGCGGAGTCCGTCCTATGCGAAGCAGCTGGACGAAGTCGTCGCGGCCGGCTACGCGACCAGCTTCGAAGAGCGGGAGCCGGGCGCTGCCGCGGTGGCGGCGCCGATCTTCAGCCGCTCGGGCAAACTGGTTGCCGCGCTCGCCGTCTCCGGCCCTTCGAACAGGCTCACGCCCGACGTCATGGAGGAGCGCGCGTCGGCGATCATCGGGGCCGCTACGCGCATGGGCGCGCTGCTCGATTAGGCGCCATACGTGATCATAGGGGACGCTATGCGCTTGGGCGAACTCGGTTGGCTAACCCACGCTCGGATTGTTCTATTTCGAGACATACACCGACGGATGGCGGACTCAGAAGACGTTATTTTGTGAAAAGGCGACCTGTCGAAGACCGTTGCGGACTGGAGAGGCATTATTTGGCGGAATCGAGTCCAAAATGGTTCTATCTACGGGTAATAGCGGATTCTATGTCCGTAGGCGAGTCAAAAACGCGATCTGAGCACGAATAGCGGATCCCCTGTCCAACGCATACAAAAGAGCCTTGCTCGCCGCATAAACGGCGAACAAGGCTCTTTTTAAACGGTTTGCTTCAGGAAGCTTTGGCGCTTGGCGCCGGACTGGCCGCGTTCTCGTCCTTTTTCGGCTCCAGGCTGTTCAGGAAGTCCAGCGCGTCCTGCAGGGACGCGACGGGCACGAGCTTCGGCTTCAGCTTCAGGTCGGCGACCGTCTGCTGCGCAAGGCTCCAATTGCCGAAGCCGTTCAGCACGGCGTTGATCGCGTCTTTCGGCGCGATTTTTTCGTTGTCCTGCCAGTGGTCGGCAGCCACGCGCGTATAAGGGACGAGGAAGTAGTCAACCTTTTCGCGGTCCGCCGCCATGAGCTTGTACTGGATGCCGCCGATGAGTCCGACGCTGCCGTCGGCCGCGATCGTCCCCGTGCCCGCGATCCGGTAGCCCTTGGTCAGATCCTTGTCCTGCAGCTGGGAGATGATCTCGAGCGTCATCATGAGGCCGGCGGAAGGGCCTCCGGTGTCCTCAAAATCGAACTTGACCTTGTCGGGCGGCGTCACCTTGAGCACGGTCTGATTGGTGAAGCCGACGCCAGGCTTGCCCGTGCCGGGCATCTCGATGAGCGGTACGTTCGCCGTAAAAGATTTCCCCCCGCGCGTGCCCGCCAGCTTGACCGTATCGCCGGCCTTTTTGGACGACAAGTACTTGCTGAGTTCCTCCGCGTTGTTCGCTTTGACGCCGTCCACCGAGGTGATGATATCCCCCTCCTGCAGTCCATGCTCCCGCGCCTTCGTTTCCTTGATGAACGAATTGACGATGATGCCCTGTTCCTTCACATCGATCTTCTTGTCCATCGCCGTGTAGGCCGCGAGCAGGGCGTTGGCCTCGGAGCTGTCTCTCATCCAGGCCATGAGGTTGCGGTAGGCGCTGAGGCTGACCGTGCCGCCCGTCGCCTTGGCCTGCGTCTGGATATCCATTTTGGGATTCAGCCAAGCATATATGATGGAGAATACGTTCGGTTTGGAGTAGGACGATACGGTCGTGAAAAGCAGCTCGCCCTTCTGATCGACCTTGTGGTCCGTCTCGACGCGAGGGTGCACGGGCTCTGCCGAACCCGGTCCGTACAGGACGTACGGCAAGGACCAGTTGCTGGCGACGATCACGACGACGATGAGCGCCGCGATGATGATCGCCGGTCTATAACGCCGGATAAAACCTTTATTCTCGGTTGTCAATGCGATCGTCACCTCCGTCCCTCATTATAGCGCATCATGATCCCGTTTCCCAAACCTGATATAGGTACGCTGCCTGACGCGACATGAAAAAGCCGTATCTCCGGGAGCGACCCCGGGATACGGCTGGTTGTGAAACGGATTATTGGTTCGCGATCATCTGGCGCAGAACGGTCTGCAGGATGCCGCTGTTGCGGTAGTAGTCGACGTCGACCATCGAATCAAGGCGAACGATCGCAGGGAAGGAGAAGGTCGTGCCGTCTTCGCGCGTCGCGGTAACGGTAACCGTCTGTCCTGGCTGCACGTCGTTCGAGAGGCCTTCGATGTCGAACTTCTCGTGGCCGCTGATGCCCAGCGTCTTCCAGCCGTTGCCCGGTTGGAACTGCAGCGGCAGTACGCCCATGCCCACGAGGTTCGAACGGTGGATACGCTCGAAGCTCTCGGCGATGACCGCCTTGACGCCCAGCAGGAACGTGCCCTTGGCCGCCCAGTCGCGCGAGGAGCCCGTGCCGTATTCCTTGCCGGCGATGACGACGAGGTTGGTCTTGTTCTTCTGGTACTTCATCGACGCGTCGTAAATCGACATAATCTCGCCCGTCGGCAGGTAAGTCGTCACGCCGCCTTCGGTGCCCGGAGCGACTTGGTTGCGGATCCGGATGTTGGCGAACGTGCCGCGCATCATGACCTCGTGGTTACCGCGGCGGGAACCGTAAGAGTTGAAGTCTTTCTTGTCGACGCCGTGCTTGATCAGATATTCGCCGGCAGGGCTGTCGACCTTAATGTTGCCCGCAGGAGAGATATGGTCCGTCGTGACCGAATCGCCGAGCAGAGCCAGTACGTTGGCGCGCTTGATGTCGCCGATGTCGCCCGGCTGATCGCCCAGGTCGGTGAAGAACGGCGGGTTCGCGATGTAGGTCGACTTGTCGTCCCACTCGTACAGCTCGCCTTCCGGTACTGGGATCTTGTTCCACTGCTCGTTTTGCGTAAAGACGTTCTCGAACTTCTTGCGGAACATCTCGGGATCGAGCGAAGCGGCGACGGCTTGCTGGATCTCTTCGTTGGTCGGCCAGATGTCCTTCAAGTAAACCGGCACGTTGTTCGGGTCGTAGCCGATCGGATCGTTGGCAAGGTCGATGTTGACCGTACCGGCCAGCGCGTATGCGATAACGAGCGGCGGCGAAGCGAGATAGTTCGCTTTGACCTGCGCGTGCACGCGGCCTTCGAAGTTCCGGTTGCCCGAGAGGACGGCAGCTACGGTCATGTCGTTGTCGGCGATCGCTTGGCTGACTTCGTCAGGCAGCGGGCCGGAGTTGCCGATACAGGTCGCGCAGCCGTAGCCGGCGACGTAGAAGCCGAGCTTCTCCAGGTAAGGAAGCACGCCGGCCTTCACCAGGTAGTCGGTGACGACGAGCGAACCCGGAGTCAGCGAGCTCTTGACGTAAGCAGGCTTCGTCAGGCCGCGCTCGACGGCTTTTTTCGCGACGAGGCCGGCGCCGATCATGACGCTCGGGTTCGACGTGTTCGTGCAGCTCGTGATTGCCGCGATGACGACGGCGCCCGTCGTGAGCGTGCTCGCCTGGCCGTTGCGGTGCTTCACAGGCGCGGTCTGCGCGATCTTCTCGTCGGAGAGGCCGTAGCCGCCCTTGTCGATCGGCGTGCGGATGATGTTGTTGAACTCTTCCTTCATCGCCGTCAGTTCGACGCGGTCTTGCGGACGCTTCGGACCGGCAAGCGAAGGCACGATGGTGGAAAGGTCGAGCTCGATGACGTCCGTGAACGTCGGATCCGGCGTGTCGTCGGTGCGGAACATGCCTTGCGCTTTGTAGTAAGCTTCGACGAGCTCGATTTGCTTCTCGTCGCGGCCGGTGAGGCGCAGGTAGTTCAGCGTCTCGTTGTCGACCGGGAAGATACCGATCGTCGCGCCGTATTCAGGCGCCATGTTGGCGACCGTAGCGCGGTCGGCCAGGCTGATGTTGGACAGACCCGGACCGAAGAACTCGACGAACTTGCCGACGACGCCCTTCTTGCGAAGGATCTGGGTGACGGTCAGCGCAAGGTCGGTCGCCGTAGCGCCTTCGGCCAGGCTGCCGGTCAGGCGGAAACCGATGACTTCAGGCATGACGAAATACAGCGGTTGGCCGAGCATGCCGGCTTCGGCTTCGATGCCGCCGACGCCCCAGCCTACGACGCCGAGGCCGTTGATCATCGTCGTGTGGGAGTCCGTGCCGACGAGCGAGTCGGGGTATACTTCAGTTACGCCGTCTTTGGTCTTGGTTGCCGCGACGGATGCCAGGTATTCAAGGTTAACCTGGTGGACGATACCGGTTGCCGGAGGAACGGCCCGGAAGTTGTCGAACGCAGTCTGCGCCCAGCGAAGGAAACGGTAGCGCTCTTCGTTGCGCTCAAATTCGAGATCCATGTTGATTTGCAGGGCATCCGCGGTGCCGAAAGCGTCGACCATGACGGAGTGGTCGATAACGAGGTCGACGGGAACGAGCGGGTTGATGCGCTTCGGATCGCCGCCGGCTTGCTTCACGGTCTCGCGCATCGCGGCGAGATCGACGACGACCGGTACGCCGGTGAAGTCTTGCAGCACGATGCGGGCAGGGATGAATGGAACTTCCTTATCTTCGCGGCCGTTCGCCCAGTTGGCGATTTGCTTCACATGCTCCAGCGTGATGGCGCGTCCGTCGAACTGGCGGATAGCGGCTTCAAGCAGGACTTTCATCGAGAAAGGCAGCTTGGACACGGGGCCCAGGCCTTGCTCTTCCAGACCTTGCAGGTTGTAGTAGCGATACGAATTGCCCGCTGCCTGCAGGTCGGCCTGTACGTTGTACGGAAGGGTGGACAAAATAATCGGCCTCCTAGATAAGATTGCACGGATTCCAAAATAAATGGCGTCGCGAGGATGAGAAGCATTCTCGTTTACGTTTCATTCTGTGAAACCCGATTTCAAAATTAAACCTTCCTCATTATTATAGCGCTATCCCGGCGCACAGTAAAGAGAGATTGTGTCTAGTTTGTTACCAATGAGGGGGAAAACGGCCGATATGGCATGAGGTTTAGCATGCCGCAAACGGTGGGGATCATCCGCGGAAGAGGCTTGAAAAGAGAAGCTGGCGACAGGGGAGAGGCGGGCTGGCAGGCCCGTGGAAGAAGAGCATGGAACCGCCGCGGCCGGCCAATATGCGCCGTCCGACGACAGCGCAAAGCGCCCACCGCAGCGGAAGGGAGAGGAGTGCTTTCCCACGGCAGTACATCTCGCTTCGCCGTAGCCTCATGGACAAAAGTGCTTTCCCTAGGCAGTTCATCGCGAGTCACCGTAGCCGCCAGGAGAGAAGTACTTTCCCACGGCAGTACATCGCGCTCCGACGTAGCCTTCTGGACAAAAATGCTTTCCCTCGGCAGTAAATCACGCTCCGCCGTAGCCTCCTGGGCAAAAGTGCTTTCCCTCGTCAGTACATCGCGCCCGTCCTCAGCCGCCAAGCAACAGTGCTTTCCCAGACAGCGCATGGGATTTACCGCGGTAGCAACGGAAGTCTTCTCCCGCGGCATCGCACAGGTCTTGCGCAAGCATGGAACCGCCGCGGCCGGCATACATTTGAACGGATGCATTCTGTGCCGTACGGGAGGGGAGTCCGGTGCCGGAATTGGACGAACGGATAAAGAAGGCGCTGGTTGAATACGTGAACGCGGTGAACGAAGCGGAATTAAACCGTTCGCCCGATGCGCTGGCGCGGATCGGCGACGAGGCGCACCGCTGGCGGTTGGAACGCCGGACGCGCGCGCTTCGGCGGCGCGACGCTTTTTCGGCGGCGCGGCCGCGGCGCGGCGAGATTCGCGCCCGCGTCTTGCGGTGGAACGCCGGGGAGAAGGAGGCCTTCGTCGATCTGCAGCTGCTGATCGCCAGAGCCTTCGGCGCCGGCGCGACCGGCTTTGCCGAAGAGCGGATCGAGCGCGAGCGGATCCGGCTCGTTCCCTTCGGCGGCGAGTGGCGATTGGACCGCGCGGAGCCGTTGGGCGACGAGCGCTCGTCCGCCGCGCTGCTGGGATCCGGCGCGGAGGGCGCGCTGGGCGCTGGCGGCGAGTGGCCGGTGGCGCCGTCCGTTCCGTTTATTCCGGCTCGGGACGGGTATGCGGCTTGGCAAGGGATCGCGAGCGGCGTTCAAGCCGCGCCGTGGGCGAATCCATACGGGGGAGCGTCTGCCCGAAGCGGGCCCTACGACCGCGAAGCGGCCGTCGCTTATGCCGAAGCTTGGTGGGATAAAGCGAATCCGGCGTACGAGCTTTTCGAGGTGAACTGCACCAACTACGTCTCGCAGTGTCTCTTTGCAGGGGGCGCGCCCATGAACTATACTGGGAAAAGAGAATCGGGCTGGTGGTATCACGGGTTGTCGAGCGGCCAGGAGCGCTGGAGCTACAGCTGGGCGGTCGCGAACAGCCTGCAGCATTTTTTGAGCCAGCCGAGGCCGGCCGGGCTTCGGGCCGTGCGCGTCGAGCGCCCCGAGCAGCTGTCTCCGGGCGACGTTATTTGCTACGATTGGGACGGCAACGGCCAATTCAGGCACAATACGATCGTGACGGCTACCAATGAGGATGGCATGCCGCTGGTCAATGCCAACACCGTGCCCAGCAGGCACCGGTACTGGGACTATCGCGATTCCTACGCCTGGACGGAGAATACCCGGTATCGTTTCTATCGTATCGAGGCGATTTTCTAATCTAAAGGGCGAATACACGAGGCAGTCGAACAAGGCGGAGGTCAAGCTGACAATGGGAACTGGACAGAAGATTCGCGTCGGGCTCGTCTATGGCGGCCGCTCGGGCGAACATGAAGTATCGCTTCAGACCGCGCTGGCGGTGCTGAAGGCATTCGATTACGACAAATACGAACTTATTCCTTATTATATAACGAAGGAAGGCAGATGGCGTTCGGGTTCGCTGCTCGAGTCGCCGCCTGCGGCCGTCGCGGAGCTGCAGTTCGAGAAGACGGGCGAAGCGGGAGAGACCGGCTCGTCGCTCATTCCCCTCATGCAGGGCATGTCGGAAACGGCGGTATCGGAAGTCGGCCGCCACGAGGGCATCGGTTCTGTGGACGTCGTGTTCCCGCTGCTGCATGGCACCTTCGGCGAGGACGGAACGATTCAAGGGTTATTCGAGATGGCGAATCTGCCCTACGTAGGGGCGGGCGTGCTTGCTTCTTCGGTCGGCATGGACAAAGCGGCGATGAAGACGATGTTCTCGGCGGCCGGCTTGCCGCAGGTCGGGTATAGAGCGTTCACGCGGTTTCACTGGAACAAGGAGCGGGAGGCGCTCCTGGACGGCATCGAGCGGGAAATCGGATATCCGAGCTTCGTCAAGCCCGCCAATCTCGGCTCCAGCGTCGGCGTATCCAAAGCGCGCAATCGAAACGAGTTAGTTGCTGCCGTTGAAGAAGCTTTGCGATACGACCGCAAGGTCATCGTGGAGGAGTTCGTCGACGCGCGGGAGATCGAGGTCGCCGTCCTCGGCAATGACGAGCCGCGGGCGTCGGTCGCCGGCGAGATCGTCAGCTCGAACGAATTCTACGATTATAAAGCGAAGTATATCGACGGCAAATCCGCCATGATCATTCCCGCGGAGATTCCCGAGGAGACGGCGCAGGCCGTTCGCGAAATGGCGGTTCGGGCCTTTCTGGCGATCGACGGGACGGGGCTGTGCCGCGCGGACTTTTTCCTGCGCAAGAGCGACGGCGCGCTGCTGATCAACGAAGTCAACACGCTGCCGGGCTTCACGCCGTTCAGCATGTATCCCCTGCTCTGGCAGGAGACGGGCGTCTCCTACCGGGAGCTCCTCGACACGTTGATCGAGCTCGCGCTCGCCCGTCATGCCGAGAAGCAACTGATCGATTACGGCGGCTGATCGCGAAGGAAGGCAGGCAGGTCATCGGAGCGAGTTAGCCGGAAAAACCGTGCAACTGCGATGACGGAGCTGCGATCGGGGCGAGTTAGCCGGAAAAA
>NZ_FOKE01000001.1:326827-731307 GCF_900112065.1 Cohnella sp. OV330 | reverse complement strand
TGCAACTGCGAAGACGGAGCTGCGATCGGAGCGAGTTAGCCGGAATAACCTTGCAACTACAAAAGCACCGCCGTCATCGCTGACGGCGGTGCTTTTGTCTAATTCTCAGTCAAGGAAATCCTTCAGCCTGCGGCTGCGGCTCGGATGGCGCAGCTTGCGCAGCGCCTTCGCTTCGATCTGCCGGATGCGCTCGCGGGTGACGCCGAACGCCTTGCCGACTTCTTCAAGCGTGCGCGTATGGCCGTCGTCGAGGCCGAACCGGAGGCGCAGCACGCTCTCTTCGCGCTCGGTGAGCGTATCGAGCACGTCCTCGAGCTGCTCGCGCATCAGCTCGAACGCGGCCGCGTCGGCGGGCTCCGGCGCGTCCTGGTCCTCGATGAACTCGCCCAGCCGGGAGTCGTTCTCCTCGCCGATCGGCATCTCGAGCGACACGGGCTCCTGCGAGATCTTCATGATCTCGCGGACCTTGTCGATCGTGATGTCCATCGCCTGGGCGATCTCCTCGGGGGTCGGCTCGCGGCCGAGCTCCTGCAGGAGCTGCCGGGAAATGCGCACGAGCTTGTTGATCGTCTCCACCATATGGACGGGGATCCGGATCGTGCGCGCGTGGTCCGCGATGCTGCGGGTGATCGCCTGGCGGATCCACCACGTGGCGTACGTGCTGAAGCGGAAGCCTTTGCGGTAATCGAACTTTTCGACAGCCTTGATCAGGCCCATGTTGCCCTCTTGAATCAAGTCCAGGAACAGCATGCCGCGTCCGACATACCGTCTTGCTATGCTGACGACCAGCCGAAGATTGGCTTCGGCCAGACGCTGCTTGGCTGCTTCGTCGCCTTCCTCGATCCGATGAGCGAGCGCGATCTCTTCGTCGGCCGTGAGCAGAGGCACGCGGCCAATCTCCTTCAGATACATGCGGACCGGGTCGTCCATCCGAATGCCCGCGGGCACCTTCAGGTCGCCGTCGTCCATGAAGTCGACAACGGGAGAATCGGTATCCATTGTCAAAGCGCATCCCTCCATCCGGTAAAAGTGCTGGGGCGGAACGGTGTAGAATAACGGAATTGACATCCGGCGGGATATGTGCTATCCTGAAGTAGGAAGTTTATGCTTTGGATGTCTTATAAGTACCATTTCTCATTATATCACGAAGTAGGCATTTATACAACAAGTAAATCAAATAAATTTGGACCGGACCTTACGCGATGTTTTCGGACGAGCGGGGTGCCGGTCCTTTTTGGTTGGATCGCGCGGCGTTTACTTTCATTACGAGCAGTCTACGGTTTATAATAGCAGCAAAAGTCCAAGGTCGGAGGGATGCAGATGGGATTCCAGACAGAGTTCAATTCGGTATGCAAATTCAAGTCCGAGCAGGAGCTCTATGAGCTGCTTGAATACGGACGGGGCAAGATGGTCAAGAAGCAGTTCCGTGTCTTCCCTACGGGCCAGAAGGTCATCGCGTACGCGCCTGACAACCGGGCGGTCGCCATCGTCCGCATCGTCGCTTCGATCGCCGAGATCAACTTCCAAGGCGAAGAAGTGACGCAGGTCGAGATGGAGCTGATCCGCAAGTTGACGGACGAGGAGTCGCGAGTACAGACCGCGCTCGCGCACGAGATGTTTTTCGGCGAGCAGCAGCAAGCCTAAGCGCATATCGGGAGGAGAATCGCGATGGGGACGAAGTGGGAGTACTGTACGTTGAAATACAAGACCGGCGGCTGGCTTGGCGGCAAGGTGGACGAGCAGGAGTTCCAGGACGAGCTGAACCGGTACGGGTACGAAGGTTGGGAGCTGGTGTCCTGCTTCGATACGAGTCAGGGACAGGGCGCTTCCCGCGATATCATCGTGGTCTTCAAGCGACAGTTATAGAAGATAGAGAGCGGCAGATCCGCCCGCTCTACATAAGCGCGCTGCCCCCGGCCTGAAGGCCGGGGGCTTTTTGCATCCTTAAAAAATGTAAAAATCCTTCGCAAAAAACGTCAACTTCTTTGGGGACGAAGTTGCTATAGTAGAGAAAGAAAGCGCTACATGAAGGGAGCGTTGCGAGTTGTTCTTAAGCAGATTGGGCGTGCTGACGGATGAAGTGTCCGACCGTTACGAGGAGGCGCTGGACTGGGCGGCGGAGCAGGGGCTTGCGCACGTGGAGGTGCGCGTCGTCGACGGTCGGAATGCGGCAAGCTTGAGCGACGAAGAGGCAACCGAGGTCCGCCGGCAGGCGGAAGCGAGGGGACTGTACATATCCGCGATCGCCTCGCCGGTATTCAAGTGCGCCCTGGATCCCGCGAGACCGGTCGCATCCGGGGATACGTTCGGCCAGCGGGAAGAGAGCGTCGAGGCGCACTTCGCGAAGCTGTCCCGGGTCATCGAGCTCGCGGAGCTGATGGGCACGAAGCGGATCCGGATTTTCTCCTTCTGGCGCGAGCGGGATCCGGAGCGCTACGCGGAGGAGATCGCCGGGCATCTGCGGCGCGCGGCCGGCATCGCACAGGACGCAGGGGTAGAGCTGCTGCTGGAAAACGAGGCCTCGTGCAACGGCGGATCGGCGCGCGAGGTCGCGGAGCTCGTCCGTACGGTCGATTCGCCGGCGCTGCGCGCGCTGTGGGATCCGGGCAACGAAGCGCATGCGGGCAAGGAAGCGTACCCGCGGGGCTACGAGACGATCAAGCCGTATGCCGCCCACGTGCATCTGAAGGACGCATGCTTCGGTCCCGACGGCCAGGCGCGGTGCGTGCCGCTCGGCTCGGGGGACGTGCCGGTCATCGCGCAGCTGAGGGCGCTCGAGGCGGACGGTTACGAAGGGCTATTTACGATCGAGACGCACTACGTGCCCCGGGACGGCAGCCGGATGACCGGGACCCGGATGACGCTCGACGCGCTGCGCGCGCTCGCGAAGGAGGTATAGGCGGATGGCGCAATGGGGGTTCGGCATCATCGGCTGCGGCGACGTCGCGGAGAGGCACGTCGAGGCGATCGGGCAGATCGAGGACGCGAAGCTGGTCGCCGTCTCCAGCAGAACGGAGAGCCGGGCGAGAGCGCTCGCGGAGCGGGAAGGCTGCGAATGGGTCACGGACTACCGGGATCTGCTCAGCCGCGAAGATATCGACATCGTCTGCGTGACCACCTCGAGCGGCAGTCATGCATCCGTCGGGCTTGACGTGCTGAACGCGGGGAAGCATCTCATCGTAGAAAAGCCGATGGCGATGAGCGCGCGGGAAGCGCGGCAAATGATGGATACGGCCCGCGAGCGCGGCGTCGTCCTCTCGTCGATCGCCCAGCGCAGATTCGAGGCCAACAACCAACTGATCAAGCGGGTGCTCGACGCAGGCGCGATCGGCAGACTGCTGCTGGCGGAGATGACGCTGCCATTCTATCGCAGCCAGGCTTACTACGACAGCGCGGAATGGCGGGGCACGGTCGCCGAGGACGGCGGCGCGCTCATGAATCAGGGCATTCACGGCCTGGATCTGATGCTCTGGTTCGCCGGGGACGCGCGCACGGTGTTCGGCAAGACGGCCACGCTTACGCACCGCATGGAGGCCGAGGACCTGGGACTGGCGATCTTGCAATTCGAGAGCGGCGCGTACGGGACGGTGATGGCGTCGACCAGCATCCAGCCCGGGTATCCCGCGACGATCGCGCTTTACGGCGAGCAGGGCGCGATCAAGCTCGAGGGCAGCTCGATCGTGCGCTGGTCCGTGCCCGGCTGGGAACAGCCGAACTGGGCGCAGGAGCAATCGTACGGCGGCGTGACCGATCCGAAGAGCATCGTCGCCGAATTTCACCAGAGCCAGTTCCTCGACGTCATCGCCGCCATCGAGACGGGCACCGAGCCTTTAAGTTCGGGCGAGGACGGCTGGCGGGCCGTCAGGCTGGTCGAGGCGATCTACGAGAGCGCGAGCCGACGGGCGGAGATCGTGATCGGGGAAGATCCAGAAGGGGATCGAGAGGGGGGGCGAGCCGAATGACGACCTTGCAGGAGCCGGTAATAGAAGCGAAAGCGGGCGATTTGAACGTCCGGGTGTACCGGACCCGCGGCGAGATGGGCGCGGCGGCAGGGTCCGACGTCGCCGTCAAGATCAAAGCGCTGCTTCGAACCAAGCCAAGTATCCGCATGATCTTCGCGGCGGCGCCGTCCCAGAATGAGATGCTGGATGCGCTAGCGGCCGATCCGGATATCGAATGGTCGCGAATCGTCGCCTTTCATATGGACGAATATCTGGGGTTGCCTCCTGGCGCTCCCCAAGCTTTCGGACGCTATCTGCAGGGCAGGCTGTTCGACCGGGTGAAGCCGGGCGCGATCCATCTGATCGACAGCGCGAACGACAGCGAGGCGGAGTGCAGCCGGTATGCCGCGCTGTTGGCGGAGGCGCCGATCGATATCGTCTGCCTGGGCATCGGCGAGAACGGGCATATCGCCTTCAACGATCCGCCGGTCGCCGACTTCGACGATCGCCTGCTCATCAAGCCTGTCGAACTCGACGAGGCGTGCAGACGCCAGCAGGTCAACGACGGCTGCTTCCCGGACATCGATGCGGTGCCGACGCATGCGCTGACGCTGACGGTGCCCGCGCTTTTCTCCGGCGCGCATCTGTTCTGCGTCGTGCCGGGGCCGACCAAGCGGGAGGCCGTATACCGGACGTTGAACGAGCCGGTCGCGACGGCTTGCCCGTCCACCATTTTGAGAAACCATTCGGACTGCACCTTGTACGTCGACCTCGATTCGTACGGGGCGGTGGGACGATGATCCTCAAGGCGCTCCACTATCGTACGGGCGAGCCCGTCGAGATCGAAGTCGAAGCGGGAAGGATCGCGCGGGTCGCGTCTGCGAAGGCGGAGCCGGAGGAGCGGGACGCGCTGCCGTACGCGGCGCCGGGACTGGTCGATCTGCAAATTAATGGCTTTGCCGGGCACGACTTCAACCGGTCGCCGATCCCGCCCGAACTGCCGGGGACGGTGGCGCGCGAGCTGCGTCGGGAAGGCGTGACCGCCTTCTATCCGACCGTCGTCACGAACGGGCCGGCGGCGATCGCTTCCCAGGTCGCGGCCATTGCCGAGGCATGCGAGCGGGATACGGACGCGGCCGCGTGCATCGCGGGCATCCATCTGGAGGGGCCGTTCATCTCGCCCGAAGACGGCGCGCGAGGCGCCCACGCGTTGCGATTCGTCAGGGCGCCGGATTGGGAGATGTTCTGCAAGTGGCAGGAGGCTGCCGGCGGCCGCATCGCCATCCTCACGCTGTCGCCCGAATGGGAGGGGAGCGGCGCGTTCATCCGCCGCTGCACGGATAGCGGCGTGACGGTCTCTATCGGCCATACGGCGGCCACCGCGGAGCAGATCAAAGAAGCGGTCGCGTCGGGCGCGCGCATGTCGACGCACTTCGGCAACGGCGCTCACCTGATGCTGCCTCGCCATCCGAACTATCTGTGGGAGCAGTTGGCCCAGGACGAATTGTACAGCTGCTTGATCGCGGACGGGTTCCATTTGCCGGACCAGGTGCTGAAGGTCGTCCTCAAGGCGAAAGGCGAGAAAGCGATGCTGGTCAGCGACGCCGTGTATCTGAGCGGCATGCCGCCGGGCGAATACACGACGCACATCGGCGGCTGCGTCGTTCTGACGCCGCAAGGCCGGCTCCATCTGGCGGAGCAGGAGAAGATCCTGGCCGGATCGGCGCAGATGCTCCTCTGGGGGATTGAGCAGCTGACGGGGCGCGGCATCGCGAGCCTGGCCGACGCATGGGACATGGCGTCGATTAGGCCGGCGGGATTCATGCGGCTGCCTGCGGCTGCTGGATTGTCCGCGGGCGCTCCGGCGGACATCGCGCTGTTCCGGCGGGACGGCGGCAAACTCCGGATCGAACGGACATGCAAGGCGGGCGAGATCGTATATCGGGACGAAGCCGGCAAGGGCGACCGATGAGCCTTTATCGAGGACAGGGGGAACGAAAATGAAATTAGCGGCATTCAGCGGAGTCTTCATCTCGCACAGCATTCAGGAAGCCATGCACTTGACGAAGCGGCTCGGCTTGGACGGGATCGAGATCGCGGCGCGCGAGCCTCATGTCTCTCCGTCCAGCAGCATGGAAAGAGTCAAAGAGGTCAAGGCGCTTTCCGACAGCCTGGCGCTCCCGATCCCCGTGCTGGCCAGCTATATCGGCGGCTTCTCCGATGCCGACGACAGCCAGGCGGAGAGTTACTTCGAGGAATTCAAGCGGCTGCTCGAGATCGCCGGCGTGCTGGGCACGCGCATGATCCGCGTTTTCCCCGGCGGTCCCAACGCCTTCAAGGCGCAGGACTATCACTATGCCAAAGCCGCCTACTGGATGAATCTGTTCGCCGAAGAGGCCAAGAAGCATGAAGTGAGCGTGCTCATGGAGATTCACAACGACTCGCTGGTCGAGACGGTGGACAGCAGCCTGCGGCTGCTCGGCATGATCGGGAGCGACAACGTCGGGATGATTCACGACGCAGGCAATATGTATATTACCGATACGGATTATGGACGCGACTCCGTCCTTCGGCTTGGGCGCTATTTGATGCACGTGCATGTGAAGGATGAGCTTCGCATCGCGGAGCTCGGCGCGCCGGGGACGTTCGCCAGTACGACGCGCCACGGCCGGGAGCTGTTCCTGCAGAGCCGGCTGGGCGAGGGCGGGGCCGACCACAAGCCGTTGTTCGACGCGCTGCGCGAGACGGGCTACTCGGATTGGGTGACGCTGGAGTGCCATGCGCCGTTTCCGGCGTACGAACGTTTGGAGCACGACCTCGAGGCGGTTCGCAGGCTGATCGCAACAGCGTAAAGACAGGCGGTGTCGTATGAACGAAGACTTGGATCTGCCGCTATTTCAAGGCCGGGATGAGCTGAACAGGGATTTTCCTTTCAAAATATTCCGTTACGCCAGCCCGCTTATGAAGCAGAGCCTGCACATGCACGACTACGTCCAGATCGCCTACGTCCGTCAGGGCATGTGCAATCACCAGTTGCTCGGCAAGTCGCTGACCGTCAGCCAGGGCGATCTGTTCATCATCGCGCCAGGCAACGGACACAGCATCAGCGCCATCGAAGATCAGGCGTTCGAGCTGATCATGACCGACTTCTCGCCGGAACTGCTGGAGGGGCATCTGGGTCCGATGGAGGATTCGCTCAAGCGTTACCTGACGCCGGGACCGGCCGCCGCGCCTTATTCCTGGCTGCACGTCGGCAAGCGCAGGCAGCCGCTCGTCCTGCAACTGCTCCAAGACATGCAGGACGAGTACGACCACAAGGAGGTCGGCTACGAGTTCGCGATCCGGCTCTCCCTGCTGAAGCTGCTGACGGTGGCCGAGCGTGAATACCGCGCCGTCCGGCGCAGCCCGGGCATGCCATCAGTCGCCGCCGACCGGGAGCCGATCGAGGAAGCCAGACGGTACGTGCACGACAACTACAGCCAGGACATCCCGCTTGAGCACGGCGCTTATATCGCGAATATGGCGCCGGCTTATTTCAGCCACATGTTCAAGCACGTGACGGGTCAGTCGTTCATCGATTACGTGAACGAAGTCCGCATCGAGCGGGCGAAGGAGCTGATCCGGCGGCAGTCGCTCTCGGTCACGCAGATCGGGTTCCAAGTCGGCTATCGGCATCTGAGCCACTTTATTCGCACCTTCAAGAAGCGCACCGGCATCACGCCTACGGAGTACAAAAAAACGTTCGGCGGCTCCGCCGAGCCTATCGGAGAAAGAGGGATGAACAAATGACGGCAACGCCTTTGAAAGTCGGCATCATCGGACAGGGCCGCAGCGGCCGGGATATCCACGGCAAGCTGCTCGAACAGCTCCCCGCGCAATACCGCATCGCGGCGATCGCCGACTCCATCCCGGAGCGCAGGACGCGAGCCGAGGAAGAATTCGACTGCCGCGCGTACGAGACGTGGGAAGCCATGGTCGCCGGCGAGCAGCTCGACCTGGTCGTCAACGCTTCGCCGAGCCATCAGCACTTTCCCATCTCGCTGGAGCTGTTGAACAGGGGCTTCAACGTCCTGTGCGAAAAGCCGCTGGCCAAATCTCCCGAGGAGGTCGATCGGCTGATCGAAGCGTCCAAGCGCTCGGGCAAGCTGCTTGCGGTCTTTCAGCAGTCCAGATACCACCCCGCGTTCCAGCAGATTCGCCAAGTGATCGATTCCGGCGTGCTAGGCCGCATCGTACAGGTGAGCATCGGCATGAACGGATTCGCCCGCCGGTGGGATTGGCAGACGCTTCAGAGCAACAACGGCGGCAATCTCATGAACACCGGTCCGCACCCGGTCGATCAGGCGCTGCAGCTGTTCGGCACCGACGCGCTGCCGCAGATTACGTGCATCATGGACCGGGCGAACACGTTCGGGGATGCGGAAGACTACGTGAAGCTGCTCATGAGGGGCCTAGGACGTCCGACGATCGATATCGAGATCTCGTCCTGCTGCGCGTATCCGCAGGATTCGTTCAACATCCAGGGCACCAACGGGGGCCTGCACGGCAGCCCGGAACACCTGGAGTGGCAGTACTTCAAGCCCGAGGAAGCGCCGGCTCAGCAGCTCGTGAGAGAGCCGCTGTTCAATGCGGCGGGGCTGCCTGCCTACTGCAACGAGGAGCTGACATGGTATAGCGACGACTGGTCGATGTCGCTGCCGGAGGGGCAGAGTCTGTTCGGTTACATGACCGAAAAGCTGTACCTGATGCTGCACCGCTCGCTCACGGAGGGCGCGCCGCTGGAGATCACGCCGGAGCAGGTGCGCCAGCAGATGTGGGTCATGGAGGAGTGCAGGCGTCAGAATCCGCTGATTTATAGCGCATAACTAGAAATTCCCCGGCAGGTTAAGACGTAACGTACTTTGGATCGCCCGCATGCGGCCGGTCCGCCTGATTTCGCGACAAGCGAAAGCAGGCGGGCCGGCCGCCATCCTTTCCATCAGGCATCGCGGTATTCTTGCGGCGTTAAGCCGGTCGACTTTTTGAAGAACCGGTAGAAATACGCTTCCGAGATAAATCCGACCTCCTTCGCGATGTCGCTCACCTTCAGCTCGCTTTCCTTCAGCAGCTGCTTGGTCTTCGCGAGACGCGTGTCCGCGATATACTCGGACAGCCCGACTTTCGTAATCTGCTTGTACAACCGCGACAAATAGTACGGATGATGCCCGAAGGCTTCGCCGATTTTCGTCAGCGACAAATCATTCGCCAGCTGATCGTCGACGTAGTTTTGAATTTGCGTGATCATATCCTGCTCCTGGTCGATCTTCCGGTTCGATTTGACGTCGAACACTTCTTCCGTCAGCCGATAGAAATAGGAGGCGGAAGCTTTCCAAGCATGAATGACGTCGAGGCGAGCCAACATGCCGATATCGATCGACCTGCAGATCTCCTCGTGAAGCGCCCAACGGTTAATCGCGGACAAGAACATGCCCGCAAGCGACAACGCGATCTCGAGGCGAACCGCGTCCCGATAGGGACCAGGCTCGTCCGCTTCGTCCAGCAGCGCTGCGAGCAGACGGACGAATTCGTCGCGTTCCCCGTTTTCCAGCATGCTCTGCAGCATGCGAATCTGTCCGTTCACCGGCTTCGGTTGCGGCTCCTGCCTCGGCGCCGTTTCAACCGCTTCGCCGCTCTTGGCGTCCAGGAAAATCGTTTCCTTCCGCATCCCCAGCCCTAAATGAAAGGCAAGCTTGAGCGCCTCGAATCGTTCCGATACCCGGTCCCACGAGCCGAACGTGCCGCCGACCGCGAAGGAGACCGACACCTTTAGCAGTTCTTTGCACGCCTGCTGGATGTCTGCCAGGGTCTGCTGGACGAAGCGCAACGCATGCTTGCGGTTCTCTTCCGCATCCGACGTATCCGGCTCTTCCTTCGTCTGCAGCAGCCAGACGAGGCGCGAGGGCTCGTAGGCAAACGAATAGACGCGAAGCAGCGGCGCCATGAATTCCTCCGCGATATTTTGAATCGCGAACTTGATCAGCGCCCGTTCGGACGGCGCCGTAATGTCCCGCCATTCGTCGATGCGGCCGATGACGAGAAGCGCGGGCTCGTCGCAATTCAGCTTGAAGGACAGTTGCTCGAAATTGCTTCTGAGATTCCGAAGCGACTGCTGATCGCCGAGCAGCACGTCCTCCATGAATTCCTTCTGCATCAGCTGCAGCGACTGCTGAAGCTGGCTTTTCGCGTTCGATAGGAAGCGATCCTGGCGGACGGCTTCCTTGAGTTCCTCGAGTACGCGCTGGACGGCGTCGGTAATGACCTCGTAGCCTTCCGTTTTCAAAATATAGTTGCTGGCGCCGCCGCGAACGGCTTGCTGCACATAGGCGAAGTCGTCATAGCCCGAGAGGAAAACGAATTTGCATCTCGGCCACCGGCGCATCGTTTCCTCCTGCAGCTCCAGCCCGCTCATGCCCGGCATCTGGATGTCCGACAGCACGATATCGATTTTGGTTTTCTCGAGCAGACGGATCGCTTCTTTCCCGGAATAAGCGCCGAATACATCTAAGTTTAGTTCCTCTTGCAGGTCCAAAAAGTATTCGACGAGTCCGTCCACGATGATTTTCTCGTTATCGACGATCAATAGCTTATGCATGGCGCCGTCCTCCTTTATTCGGGCTCGCCGCCGAACGGCAGATGGAGCATGACTTGCATGCCCCCGAGCGATCCCCGGCTTAACGATAGTCCGTATTGCTTCCCGTATTTCAGCTGCAATCGGCGATGAACGTTGATAAGGCCGGTCGTTTCCTGAGACTCTTCATTCGACCGCAGCCGCTCGGACAGCTCCCGGATCGTCGAATCGTCCAGATTGTCCCCGTTATCCTCGACGCCGATGGTGAGCCGGCCATCCGCCTGCCAGGCTTCGATGACGAGGACTCCGGGATCTTCCTTCCGTTCCAGGCCGTGCACGTACGCATTTTCGATGATCGGCTGCAGCATAAGCCGCGGCACCTTCATCTTCAAAGCGGCATCCGGGAATTCCCGCCACGTCATTTCGATCGCGGGAAATCGTACCGATTGGATTCCCATATAAGCCTGCACGTGCAAGATCTCTTTCTCGAGTGCGACTTCATCCTCTCCGTTGCGGGTGATATAACGGAAATAGTTGCCCATGTGCTTGATCAATTCCTCCGCGTGGCGCAAATCCTCCCGCTTGATCAGCGTGAGCAGAATAAACATGCTGTTGTACAGAAAATGCGGATTGATTTGCGATTGCAGCTGCTTCAGCTCCGAACGCTGCGAACGGGTCGTCTGCTCGAGCACTTCGTCGATCAGCGTCTGAATCCGTCCGGCCATCGAATTGAATTGATGGTAGATGTCCTGGAACTCGTCCTGAAAGCCATGTTGAAGACGGACCGACAGATTGCCTCTCCCGACTTGACGCAGCCCTTTGATAAGGCCTTTCATCGGCTGGTGAATAAGCAGGTAGATCCAGTAAGAAAACAGGATGACGACGATGACCGATCCCAGCGCGAGCGTCCAGTACCAGGTGCGGTACTGCTTCAACACGCCCATCGCTTGCCGCTCCGGCACGTAGTGGATCAGCGTTAAGCCGAGCGCGGCGGAACGCTCGTAATACAGCAAGTAAGGCTGGTCGTTCAGCTTCAGCCGCTGCTGGCCGAACGCCATGTCCCCGGACGGCGTTTGCGCCATGAACCGCCGAAGCTGACCGGTTAGCGCGTCCTCTTTTTTGTCGCTGACGACCCAGCCCTCGCGTTCGTTCATTAAAATCGAGCCCGAAGAAGCCTGTTTCGACATTTGCGCAAGGGACTGCCGCAGCAGCGGTAGCGAGAGCTCCACCTCGATCGCGAACGACATGGAGGGGCCGGTCGCCGGGTAGACCATCCCGAGAAACAAGCGGTTGTTCCAATAGATGAACGGGGAACCGGAGCGCTTGACGCCGCCCGCGATCGCGTCCAGCTCGTCGGACGGAATCGCCTCGCCGAAGCTTCCCGACAGAATGCTTCGGCCGAGCTTCGGAAAATAGATTTTGATGGTGCTGATATACGGGCTCGAGCTCTGCAGAATCGATAGCTTGTTCTCGATGCGAAGGATCGTCTGGGCGCGCTCGTAATCGTCCATCGATTCGGGGATAACGCCGGCCCTCCTGAAATCGTCGTCGGTGCCGGTATACTCCCGTTCCACGCGAATGATCCGGTTCATCTCCGTCTCGAGCGAGCTCAGGTAGAAATGCACGTTGGACGCGTTCGATTGACCGAGCTCGTTGCGCACGATATTTTCGCCGGATTGATTCATGAGCAGGCTGAGCGTGGCGAGCGGAATAATGACGATCATGAAGGAAAGCACGAGCTTCGAAAAAATATTCAGGCGCTTGACGGCGTTTTTCAGCGATGTTAACATGCACGGCTCTCCTTTTGTATGGGCTAAAGAAACGGCAAAAAGACAGAAGGGATGGAATCATCCGCGCTCCTGTCCTTAAGCCGCGCTAGCGCCTCTCCGCCTGATGTCCCCGCCGCGCATGCGCTTATTCCTTGACGCTCCCCATCACGAGCCCCGACACGAAATACTTCTGCAGAAACGGGTACACGATCAGGATCGGCAGGGCCGTCATGAAGATTTGGGCCGCTCGACCGGTCCGGTTGGAGACGACGCGAGCCGTGTCCGGATCCGTCAGATTGAGCTGCCGGAGCGTGCTCAGATCGATCTCGATCGATTGCAGATACGTCGCGAGCGGATACCGTTCCGGACTTTTCATAAGCATCAGGCCGTCGAACCATGAGTTCCAATGGCCCACCATCGTGAACAAGGTCACCGTCGCCAGCGAAGGCAGCGAGATCGGCAGAAAGATGAGAAACAGCGTTTTGAGATGGCCGGCCCCGTCTATCAACGAGGATTCCTCCAGCTCCTTCGGCAGCCCGCGGAAGAAATTCAGCATCAGGATGATGTTGAACACGTTCACGGCGCCCGGGAGAATGAGCGCCCAGACGGTGTCGAGCAAATGCGTCTGCTTCACCGCCAAGTACCAAGGAATGAGTCCGCCGTTGAACAATATCGTAAATACGAAGATCCACGCGTACGCGGTGCGGAGCGGAAACCGCCTGCTATCCTTCGAGAGCGGATAGGCGGTAAGCACGCAGAGGACCATATTGATAAGCGTGCCGAGCAACAGTCTTTCGGCCGACATGCCGAGGGCGCCGAAAAACTTGCCTTCTTTCATGACGACTTCATAGGCTTTGACATTAAAATCGACCGGCCAAAATCTGACCTCTCCCGCCGCCGCAGCGCCCGCCGAACTGAACGATACCGCCAGCACGTTCAGGATCGGAAGCACGCACAGCAGCGACAGGCCGGTCAAGAATACGAGATTGCAGACGAGAAACGTTCGTCTGGATAACGATGATTTTATCATTTTCGCGAGTTCCTCTCTAGAAGATTCGATAGTTAGCCAGACGGTAAGCCAATCCGTACGACGCGCAAATCAACACGAAAGAAATAATGGACTTGAACAAGCCGATGGCGGTCGAGACGCTGTACTGCGCGCTGACGATGCCTACGCGGTAGACGAGCGTATCGAGAATATCGCCCGTCGAATAAGTAACCGGGCTGTACAGGTTGAACACCTGGTCGAAGCCCGCGTTCAAGACGTTCCCCAAGCTGATGGTCGCCAGCAAAATGATGATCGGCACGATGCCGGGAAGCGTGATATACAGCGTTTGCTTCCATCGGGAAGCGCCGTCGACCACCGCGGCTTCGTATAGGGAGGGATTGATGCTCGTAAGCGCAGCCGTATAAACGATCGTATTGAATCCGAATTCCTTCCACACGTCGCTCGCGATGAGCGTGAACCTGAACCAGTGATTGTCTCCCAGGAAAAAAATCGGCTTGAAGCCCAGCGCGGAAATCAGTTCATTCACGATGCCGCCCGACGGCGACAGAATATCCTTCAGAATGCCCGCCAGGATGACCCAGGATAGAAAATGGGGGAGATAGACGAGGATTTGCACGCCTCGTTTGATGAAGGTTTGGCGTACCTCGTTCAGCAGAAGCGCTATGACGATCGGCACGATAAGATTGCCGACGATTTTAAGGATCGCAATGATCGCGGTATTTCGAAAGGCAGGCCAGAAATCCGGCATCTTGAAGATGTACCTGAAATTATCGAAGCCGATCCATTGGGAATGAAAGAACCCTTTATGAGCGACGAACTTCTCGAAGGCAATGACGAATCCGAACATCGGATAATAGCTGAAAATCAGGACAAGCAGCAGCGCGGGAACGAGCATAAGGTGAAGCGTGTAATCCCGTTTGAAGCTGTTTAAGACGCGCATATCGTTCGACTCCTAACCTGCTTAATCTCGAAAAAGAAAGCGGGGAGATTGCAAGCGCCGTCTCCCCGTGTTTCCCCTTCAACGTTACTTGTGCGACGCGACCCAATCGTTTACTTCTTGCGTGATTTGATCGCCGCCGAGCTTCTTCCAATCGCTGACGAACTTGTCGAATTCATCGACGGGCTCGGCGCCCATGATGATCTTGGTGAACACTTCCTGCTCCAGCTTGTCGAGCGCTTGCTTCTTCTCGACCATCGTCGGCGTCGGCGCGCCGTAAAACAGCGAGAACAGCTGATTGTTCAGGTCGTCCTTCTTGATGACCTCGAACGCGTCGTATTGGCGCGCCGTCGAATAGCCCGTCACGATGTCGCCGTCGTTGAACGCCTTGATGGACGTGTAGATGCCTTTCTGCTCCGAGTTCAATTTGGACGCATCGTTGGAGCTAAGCGCGGCGCGAATCGCATCCAGGTTATCCGGAATATCTTTGGTTGCCGGCCAGGATTGAACGAGCGGATATTTGAAGTACGATACCGATTGGTTCGCGTTCGTGCCGTACTTCTCGAATTCCGACGACTCGCCCCACAGCTTCTCCTGGAAGGCGGTCATCAGCTTGACGACGGCTTCCGGATGCTTGAAATCCTTGCTGACGACGAAGTAAGTGTTGACCGACGGATCCACGGCTTGCATGACAGGCTGCTTGCCGTCTACCGCTACGATCGAGAACGGCTTCACGTTCAGCAGGTCTTTGTTTTTGCTGATGTCGATCGGGTACATCGAGTTCCAGTTGGCGCCGTACCAAATGCCTACCTTGTTCGTCAGCACGTCTTCGCCGAACTTGTCCGAATCCTTGACCGCCCATTCTTTGTCGATCAGGCCGCTCTTGTACATCTCCTGCAGTTTAGCCAGCGCTTGCTTCACTTCGGGCTGTATGCTGCCGAACACCGCCTGACCGGCCGCGTCCTTCACCCAACGGTCGGGATACGCCTTGAACCCGGCGAACCAGCCGCCCAGATCGGCGACCCCGCCGTTAGACGGCGACGGTCCTTGCGTAATGCCGAGTCCGAGCGTGTCCTTCTTGCCGTTTTTGTCGGGGTCCTGATTGACGAACGCATCTGCGATTTTGACGAGATCGTCGATCGACTTCGGCTCGGAGAGCCCGACGTTTTTCAGCCAATCCGTACGAATCCATAACACGTCGTTGTTAGTGATGGTAGCCGAGCCTTGCGGAAGCGCAAGCAGCTTGCCGCCGAAGGTCGCCGAGCTCATGCCTTTGCCCCCGTCGCCGTTCATCAGCTTCTTCGTCAAGGGGCTTGCATATTTGTCGAACGCTTCGGTCAAATCCGCCAACACGCCAGCATCCGCGAGCTGCTGCAGCTGGGAGGCGTTAACCTGGTAGATATCCGCCGGCTTGTCGCCGGAAGCGATAATGACGTTCAGTTTATTCACGTAGTCGTCATTCTTTGCGGTTGTCCAGTCGTAGACCATGTCGATGCCAAGCGCGTCTTTGAAATATTCCGACCATCTGTTGTTCGAAATATCTTCGCCCGAATCGTAGGTAACGGTCGAATCGACCGGCCGGATGGAATGAACGGTGATCGGCGGATCGTATTTGCCGGCGGCATCCGCGCCAGCCGCGTTCGATGCGGCTGCGGCCGTGCTTGGTTTTTCCGGTCCGTTGTCGCTGTTGTTTTCCCCTCCGCATGCCGCAAGCGCAAGGGATAAAGACGATAAAACCGATAAACCGACCAGTGCTGACTTTCTTTTATTCATTTCCGGTGCCCCCCCTGGTTCATCTTGATAACCGATAGATCCTGCGATTTGAATATAACCTTGCCGGGGAGCGGCTCTCTACTGTTCGTTTTAACCGTCGAACTGTCTTTTTTGTATTTTAGGCTGCTCGCTTGCGGGAGCAGACGACGATCTGAAGCCCGGACCGCCGCCTGCAGGACAACGAAAAAAGCGATACGCGCGCAGCGTATCGCTTTTTTGGTCCGGCATTCGGCCCCGTTTTGCAAGGAACCGTGGAGCGGCTATTCAATATAGTCGGAACCCGAGCGGCAACTTCCGGGTTCGCGGATGGCACGGAACGTCCGCATGCGCTTAGAGCTCGACCCACGCTACTAATCCGTCCGGCTGGTCGGGATCGATGCCCTTGCGTTCCGCGCGCGAGAGCGCCGCGATCTGCGAGAGAAAGAGAAAGGGGATGCCTTGCGCCGCAGGATCGAGCGGCCTGCCGGAGAAGGCGGCATAGTCCGCGATCGCTTCGATCTCCGGATCCGCCTCGTCGCCGTAGACGATGACGGTCGCCCCCCGGCGCTTCAGATCGCGGAGCAGATTGTGCCGATGCGGCGCGCCTTCGGCCTCGCCCGATGCGGCCGCGATGACGAGCGTGCCCGGACCGACGACGACCATCGGCCCGTGGCGGACGTCGAGCAGATGATACGACTGGGCCTGTACGGCCGCGATCTCGGTCAGCGCGATCGCGCCTTCGCCGGCCAGGCCCTTCAGCTCGCCGTCGGCCAGCACGACGGCCTGGGTCCAGTCGAATCCCGCCGCCGCGCGGATGCCCGCTTCGACGCGCGCCATGTACGCTTCGCCGTCCCGGATCGCCGCGTCGATCGAGGCGATCAGCGCCTCGTCGCCGCCGAGAATTGCGGCGATCAGCAGATTGGCCGTATACAGGTTGATCACCGTACGGGTCTGGCAGACGCTGGCGTCGAATGCCCAGGGAAGCTCCAGCGCCAAGTCCGCCTCGGCCGATAGCGGGGAGTCCGCGACGCAAGAGACGGCCAGCAGCGGGACGCGCGCCGCGCCGCGAAGCCGGCGGACGGCCTCGACGATCTCCGTCGTGCTGCCCGACCGGGAAGGCGCGACCAGCAAGGTGCCGGTCAGCGCGGGTCGATAACGCTCGCCGTTCAACAGCAGGTCGCCGCCGGCAAAAGCCTGCGCCGTCAGGCCCGCGCGCAGTCGGACGGAAAACGCGGCCGATTCGCAAAGACAATAGCTGGAGCCGCAGCCGAGATAGGTCAACGAGGAAGGCGCAACCTTTTTCACGAACGCTTCGATCCTTCCTCGCTCGCCCAGCATGTATTCATAGGTATGGCGCAATGCCGCGTATTGTTGCTTGGTCTCCCGGTAAGTCAAGCTCATGAGATGGAAACCTCCATAAAATGAATGATACGATCATAATAATTTAATAAAATGACAATTACAATCATTTAATGATTGAAATAATCAAAATAGTTCTCTATATTATAAACATAACGTCAGGGAGAAACTCCTGCGCGAACACTACTCATGCAGGCCGGGAGGAACCAATCATGCCTCTAACTTCGACGACGGCGGTGCTTCAGCACGCAAGAAAACACGGGTACGCCGTAGCGGCTTTTAACGTTCACACGCTCGAGATGATGCAGGCGGTCGTGGATGCCGCCATCGAGAGCGACGCCCCGCTTATTCTCCAGACGACGGTAGGCACCGTATCGCATCTGGGCGCCGACTACATCGCTGCCGCGGCCGAGGTGGCCGCGAGCCGGACGCGCTTGCCGATCGGCCTCCATCTCGACCACTGTACCGACTACAACGTCATCGTCAGGTGCATCCGGGCGGGCTACACCTCCGTCATGATCGATGCGTCGATGCATCCGTACGAGGAAAACGTGGAACGCACGGCACGGGTCATCTCGGTAGCTTCGGCGGTCGGCGTCAATGTAGAAGCGGAGCTCGGCAAGGTGGGCGGCGTGGAAGACGACATCGTGGTCGACGAACGCGACGCGCTGCTGGCGGATCCGGAGGAATGCGCGTCGTTCGTCGCGCGCACGGGGGTCGATACGCTGGCGCCTGCCATCGGCACCGCGCACGGTATTTATAAGGGGGACCCGGATATCGACTTCGACCGGATCGCCCGCATCGCAGGCCGCGTCGACGTCCCGTTGGTGCTGCACGGCGGCTCCGGCATTCCTGCCGATCAGGTGAGGCGGGCGGTCGCGCTCGGCATGGCCAAGATGAATATCGCGACCGAGCTGCGCATCGCGTTCTCGGACGCCATCAAGCGCGTCTTCGAGGAGCGGCCGGGGGAGAACGATCCCCGCAAGTACATGGTGCCGGCGAAGGAAGCGGTCAAACGTCTGGCTCTGGAAAAAATCGCGTTGTGCGGCTGCGCCGGACGGGGCGGTGAGGCGATGTGATCGTCACGGTCACCTTGAACGCCGCCGTAGACAAAACTTACTACGTGTCCGGATTCGCGGCGGGCGCCGTGCAGCGGGTCAGGCGGCAAATCGCCGAGCCCGGGGGGAAAGGGAACAACGTCGCCAAAATCGTCAGGCTGCTCGGCGGCGAAGCGGTCGCGACCGGGTTCGCGGCGGGAGGCGCTGGCGCCTTCATCGAGGAGCGACTCGCGGCGAGAGGCATTCGGACCGGCTTCGTGCGCATACCGGGCGAGTCCCGTACCTGTCTGAACATCGTCGACGAGGCGAGCGGCGCGTCGACGGAGCTGCTCGAGGAGGGGCCGACGGTTGGAGACGCGGAGCTTGCCGAGATTAAAGAAGCCGTCGGTCGACTCGGCGCCCAGGCGAGCGTCGTCGTGCTGTCCGGCAGCCTGCCCGCCGGCGCGCCGGCGGAACTGTACGCGGATCTCATAGGCACCGCGAGATCCGCGGGCGCCCGCGTCTATCTGGACGCGAGCGGCGAGGCATTGGCGCTCGGCATCCAAGCGAAGCCGGACTTGATCAAGCCGAACGAAGAGGAGCTCGTCCGGCTCTCCGGCCGCCGGCGCCTGGAGGCCGATCATTGGGCGGAGGCAGCGGTGAAGCTTCACGGCCAAGGCATTCGCCAAGTGTGCGCGACGCTGGGGCGTCAGGGCGCGGTCGCCTGCATGGACGGCACGCTGTATCGCGTCATCGCGCCGAGCGTCAGCGCGGTCAGCGCCGTCGGCTGCGGGGACGCGTTCGTGGCCGGCATGGCCTATGCCGACGAGCTGGGGCTGCCGGCTGAGGATCGGCTTCGCATGGCTGCGGCCGCGGGAGCGGCGGCGGCCATGACGGACAGGGCAGGCGAGCTCGATCCTGCGGTCTACGAAAGTCTGCTGGACCGCGTGGAAGTCTTGCCGCTGTAGCGCCGCAGCGTCGCAGCTCTTCGCGTTCGAAGCGTCGCCGATGGTTGCAATCCGGACGGCTTCTCCTGCACAATGTAGAAAAATACGCGGATGACGGGCGGGGGAGTCGGAACATGGAAGCGACGTCGAAGGGCGAAGCGCGCAGGGCGAGGATGCTGGAGTTGATCAAGGCGAACGGGAGATTGTCGATTCAGGAGATTACGAGCGCTCTCCAATGCTCGGAGGCGACCGCGAGGCGCGATCTCGACCTGCTGGAGCGGTCGGGTCCGATCATCCGGACGATCGGCGGCGCCGTCTATGAGGGGACGCCGGCGCAGCCGGCAGCGGAGCTGCCTTTTGCGGATAAAAGACAGGCTCAACTGCAAGAGAAGGAGCGCATCGCGGAGACGGCGGCGGGACTCGTGTCCGAGGGGGACGTCATCTGCCTGACGGGCGGAACGACGACGTTCCTCATCGCGCGCGCGCTCAAAGCCCGGCGCAACATTACGGTCGTGACCAACGCGGTCAATATCGCATTCGAGCTGGCGGACGCGGAGGACGTTCAGGTCGTCGTGGTCGGCGGCGTCATGCGGGCCAAGAGCTACGAACTGATCGGGCCGCTCGCCGAGATCGTCGCGGACCGGATCAATATCACCAAGATGTTCCTCGGCGTCGACGGCGTATCGGAGACGCACGGGTGGACGATGCACGCCGAGATGGAAGTCCGGATCGCGCAAATTCTGATCCGGCGTTCGGGCGAGGTGTTCCCGGTGTTCGACGACAGCAAGCTCGAAAAAACGGCTCTCTTCACGATCATGCCGCTGGCCGAAGCGACCGGCATCATCACGAACCGTCAGCCGGACGGCTGGCTGGCGCGCGCCTGCGAGGAACATGGAATGGCCGTGCACGTACCCGAGCGACTGTCATAAATCTCCCGGCCAAGGAGCGGACTTATGGAGCCATCCGTTTTCTCGGTTATCGGATGCCAGCACGGGCACATCGCCTCTTTTATCGAAAAAATGCTAGGCATGGGTCATCGCTGCGCGGGTATTTTCGAGGAGGACGGCGAGGACCGGGGCCTCGCGGTCACGCTGTCCGACCGATTCGGCATACCGCTGCTCGACGCGATCGACGACGCCTTGGCGGAGGACGTGAGCGTCGTCGGCTGCGCGGCGGTCAACAGCCGCAAGATCGACGTCGCCGAGCTGTGCGAGGCGCGGGGCAAGCACATCATGCTCGACAAGCCGGCCGTCACGAACAGGGCGGGTCTCGAGCGGCTGCGCGGCGTCGTCGGACGCGGACGGATCGAGGTCGGCATGCTGCTCACCCAGCGCTTCCATGCCGGCGTATATACGCTGAAGTCGCTGATCGGCGAAGGCGCGCTCGGGCGGCTCGTGTCGCTCGACATGCGCAAGCCGCATCGGCTGAACGCGGGCGACCGGCCGGACTGGTTTTTCGATCATGCCCGCTCCGGGGGAATCATTCAAGATTTGCTCGTCCACGATCTGGACCTGCTGCGTTGGCTGACGGGCAGCGAGATCGCCGATATGCAGGGCTATATGGCCAAGCGAATCCTGCCGGAGCATCCGGGCTTCTACGATGCCGCGGCGCTGAACGCGAGGCTGGCGGACGGCACGCTCGCCCAGCTGTACGCCGACTGGCATACGCCCGCCCGCAGCTGGACCTGGGGCGACGGGCGCATCTTCGCCGTAGGTACGGCGGGCAGCGCTGAGCTGCGGCTGCAGGGAGATCCCTGGGGCGCCCGCGAGCCGATGCTGCTGCTGTCGAGCGACGTGGAAGCGCTCCATCCCGTGCCGCTGCGGCGACCGCCGGTCAGTCTCTACGCGGATTTTATGAATCGGCTCCGCGGCGGTGCGCCCGTACTGTCGGGAGAGGATGTGCTGCTCGCTTCCGCGGCGGCCGTGGACGCGGACGAACGGGCTGCGCGGATCGAGCGCGCCTAGCCGGCGTGGGATGCCGCGCCCCGGGATGCGGCGTCGAAGCGTTCCGCGGCCTCGTCCATGAAGCGCAAGATCCAAGCAATGCGATATTCGAGAGGGAAAGGGGAAGCGATATGTCGGTACGCAAAGGCCTATTGATCGGCGCAGGCGGCTTCGGCCGCATCCATCTGAACGAGCTGGTCCGTCTCACGGACGCAGGCTTGCTCGAGCTGGCTGCGATCAGCGACGTGCGGCTGACGGAGAGCGCGGCGGCCCTCGTCGCGGAGCGGGGCATCCGGCACTATGCCGACTACCGCGACATGCTCTCGGCGGAGGCAGGCGCCGACTTCGTCGTCATCTCCACGCCGATCCCGCTCCATGCGCCGATGAGCATCGACGCGATGGAGGCCGGCTACCACGTTCTCCTTGAAAAACCGCCCGGCGCCCTGCTACAGGATGTCGACCGGATCGCGGAGACGGCCTCCCGCACGGGCAAACTGTGCGCCGTCAATTTCTTCGCGCCGTCTCGCAAGGCGCAATCGCTGATCGCGCACGCGATCGCCTCCGGGGAGATCGGCCGCGTCAGGCGCTTCAAGGCGATCGCCCTGCTGCAGCGCACGGCCGCCTACTATGGCCGCACGCCGTGGGCCGGCAAGCTGACGGCCGCGGGCAACGTCGTTCTCGACGGCGCTTTTCACAACCCCGCCGCGCATCTGCTCTACAGCATGCTGAAACTGGCGGAGACGGCGGCGGACGCGGTCGGACGCGAGTCGCAGCCGGTCAGCGTGGCGGCCGAGATGTACCATGCCAATCCGATCGAGAGCGACGATACGACCGCGATGCGCATCGAGATGAGCGACGGCACGCCGCTCTGCTATTACGTGACGCTGTGCGCGAAGGAGACGGAGACTCAGCGGATCCGGATCGAAGGCACCGAAGGCGCGATCGAATGGAATTATGACGACCAGGTCAGGATCTGGCGGTACGGTCTGGGAAAGTCGTACGACTGCGCGGAAGGCGGCTTCGTCGAGAGGCGGTACAGAAACTTGATCCGTTCGATCGACGGGCAGGACGGCCTCGACGTCCCGCTGGATTCGGCGCGGCGCTTCACGCTCGTAGCCAACGGGGCGTTCGAATCGGCCAGGGTGATCCGCGGGATTCCGCCCGCCTTCGTGCGCCTGTCGGATGCCCAGGACCAGCCGGGCGCTTATATCGAAGGGATCGAGACCGCCATCAAGGATGCTTTCGCGGCGGGCAAGCTGCTTTCCGAGACGGGCCTGCCGTGGACGGCGCAGCCGGAATCGTTCGATTTGCGCGCGTATCGCCGTTTTCCCCAGCGTTTCCGCATGAACGGCGCCTAGTACCGGCGGACCGAAGAGGAGGGGCACGCTATGAAATTTTATGTCAGCGTCGATATGGAAGGCATCGCCGGCATCGCGCTCAAGGAGCAGATCTACCGCGGCGAGATGTTCTACGAGGAGTCCCGCCGTCTGCTGACGGACGAGGTGAACGCCGTCGTAGAGGCGCTCGCGCAGGCGGGCGCGAGGGAGGTCTTCGTGAAGGACGCCCACGCGTCCGGCTTCAACCTGCTGATCGGCAGCCTGCATCCCGCAGCCACGCTGGCCGTCGGCCCGCTGCCGCTTTCGAACCGGTTTCCCGGCCTGGACGGTACGTTCGACGGCGCGCTGCTCATCGGTTATCATGCGATGGCCGGCACCCGGAGCGCGCTTCTCGAGCATACGTTCAGCTATGCGGATATTAGCGAGCTGGCGCTTAACGGCGCGCCGATCGGCGAGATCGGGATCGACGCGCTGCTGTTCGGCCGCTGCGGCGTCCCTGTCGTGTTCGTCTCGGGCGACGACAAGGCCTGCGCGGAGGCGCATCGGCAGCTGGGCACGGTAGTCACGTACGAGACCAAACAGGCGACGGGCCGGCATTCGGGCCTGCTCAAGGCGCCCCGGCGCGTGCTGGCCGAGATCGGCGAGTCCGTCAAGGAGGCCGTAAGCCGCAGAAGCGAGTGCAAGCCCTACGCATTACCGGGACCTTACGAGATGCGGATCGATTATACGAGCACGAATCTGGCCGATGCGCACGCCTTCGAAGCGGACGGCGTCAGCCGTCTAGGCGGCAGGACTTTGACGCTCGAGGACGACGATTTCATGCGGCTGCTCGTCCGGACGTTCAGATAAGCGAAAAACGGCTTGGCCTGTCTCGGCGATGAGGCAGGCTTATTTGCCGTTTTCGGCGCATGAAAACGACCGCGAAAAAGGGCGTTTACGCCCGAATCGCGGCAGAAGGGGAGCAGGATGAAATTGACCAAGTATAAGACAATTTACCCTAATGGCGATTCGCTCGGGACTATGGCAGGCTTAAAGAGAAGCGCTTACATAGCGGGGAGGAGGGAAGGCGTTCAGAGGGCGCTTCCGGCAGCCCATTTACCTGTAGAAAGGCGGTAGAGATAACGAGAGGTAAGCACGATGCAAGCACGATGTAAGCACGTTGTAAGTCGAGCACGCTCTGTAGCAGTGGAATGACCATTCAACGGAGGGAGTGTAAAAATGCTTACGATTGTTAAAAGATCAGGGGCGTCGTTACTCGTCGCCAGCTTATTGTCCGCATCGTTTCTGTATCCGTCCGACTCCAAGGTGTACGCGGATCCGACGGAGACGAACGTCGCGCTCGGCCAGGCAACCGTGTCGACCAACGGCGTCGTGTCCAATGCCGCGTCTTTGAAGCTGCTTGTCGACGGCGACCGCACAACGAGCAATTACGCGATGATCGACGCCTCGACCGGACCCAAGTGGGTGCAGCTGGATCTGGGCGAATCGTTCCCGGTCACGAAGGTGAACGTGCTGAACGATTACAACCCGACGGCAACCAGAACCGGACGGGATATCATCGTTCAGCTGTCGAACGACCCTACGTTCGCCAGCGGCGTATCCACCATTTTTAACAACGATTCGGACAATACGGCAGGTCAAGGAGCCGGGACCGACGCCGCTTATCTGGAACCGACGGACGGCAGCGGCAAAACGATCGCGCTCAGCACGCCGGTCTCCGCTCGCTACGTCCGCTCGTGGGCGAACGGCCATATACGCTCGGCCGACGCTTCGATTCAGAAGGTCAATACGCCGGTCGAACTTGAAGTCTACGCCGCAATCCCCGCAACAAACGCATCTCTCCCGATCAATGTCAATTTAACCGCAAGTAACGCTACCGTGAACAGCGCGACGCTCGGCTGGACCAGCCCGGGACCGTCGGCGGTGACCGGCTATGACATTCGCTATTCGACTTCCCCGATCACCAGCGCCAACTGGGACGACGGGCTGGCCGTGAAACGCGTCTTAGGCGAACCGGCTCCGGCTGCGGCATCCTCCGCCCAGACGATGACGGTGAAAGGCTTGCCGTCCGGGGCGACCGTGTACTTCGCGATGAAGACGATCGGATCCGGCGGGCAATTATCCAACCTGTCGACCGTCGCGAACATCGCGATCAAGCCGGTCGCGAATGTCGCGATCGGTAAGACGGTATCGACGAACGCCGCCTCGACAAGCGGTCAACCGCTCTCCGCGCTGACGGACGGCGTTAAGACGACAGACAAATACGTGCTCTATGGCGTATCGGACGGCCCCAAGTATGCGCAAGTCGATCTGAGTAAGGCGTACGACGTCGCCCGGGTCAACATCCGCAACGACTGGGGCGCCGCCGGGACGTATCGGACCGGCAAGGATCTGATCGTGCAGCTGTCGAACGATCCCACCTTCGCCAGCGGCGTGACCACCATCTTTAACAATGACGGCGACAACAGCGCCGGACTCGGCGCAGGCACCGATGCGGAATACGTCGAGCCGGGCGACGGCAGCGGCAAGGACATCATGCTTAACGATACGGTTAACGCCCGTTATGTCCGCTTCTGGGCGAACGGCCACGTCCGGATCAACGGCACGGTCAACCTGGTCGATACGCCGGTCGAGATCGAGGTGTACGCGGATCCGCAGGACAGCGTGCCGCCGGCGGCCGTCGCGAACCTGGCCGTCACGAGGACGACATGGAAGACCGTAGATCTCAGCTGGACGGCGCCGGGCGACAACGGCAACGTCGGCAAGGCGAGCTCTTACGAGTTCCGCAGGTCGACATCGCCCATTACGGCGGCGAATTGGGCAAACGCGACCGTCGTGACTGGAGCGCCGGTACCGCTTACGGCCGGTACGACCCAATCGTTTACGGTTGGCGGGCTGACCCCCTCCACGACTTATTATTTTGCGATGAAGTCGAAGGATGTCATCAACGACTCGCCGCTGTCGAACGTCGTCAGCAGCACGACGCCAGCTGCCGATACGGAGGCGCCTGCCGCCATTTCCGATCTTCAGGTGTCGCAGTCGATCATCCATTCTGCAAAGCTGACCTGGACGGCGCCGGGCGATGACGGCACGATCGGGACCGCAGCCGGCTCCGAGGTGCGCTACTCCACCTCCCCGATTACGGCAGCGAACTGGTCTTCGGCATCGCTGGTGGAAGACAAAATGCCGCAGAAGGCATCCGGTTCGGCTATGGCCATGAAGGTAAAGGAGCTGACCGCGGGGACGACTTATTATTTTGCCGTGAGGACCAAGGACTCGGTAGGCAACTTGTCGGGATTGTCCAACGTGGTGAGCGCTACGATCGCCACGCCGACGGCGGACGCCGTGACGGTCAACTCCCTGAGCGCCCTGCAGCAGGCGATCACTAACGCGCCTGCGGGAGGCCGTGTCATTACGCTGTCGGCCGGCACGTATAACCAGACGACGACCATCCAGATCACCGGCAAAAACAACATCACGATTCAGGGCGCTACGTCGAACAGAGGCGATACGATCATTAAAGGGCCGGGCATGTCCAACTCATCCATGGACATCAACATCAAGGTCAATAACTCGGACTACGCCACGATCAAGAACATGACCATTCAGGATAGCTACTACCACGCCATCCAGATTAATGACGGCTCGAACTATTTCCATGCCGACAATCTGAAGACGTGGGACAACGGAGAAGGCGGCTTCAAGACGACCTTTGACGTGAACGGAATCAACGGCTATACCGATTACGGTTTGATCGAGAACTCTTTAATCGGTTATACCACCAGCGGCATCCAGAGCGTCGTCGAAGGCATCGATATTATCGCCGGCAAAAGCTGGGTCGTTCGAGGCAACAAGTTCGAGAACGCCCAAGGCTACTCCGCTGGCGTCGGCTATGCCGTCTTCGCCAAAGCGAACTCTCTCGACACGATCATCGAGAACAACGTATTCACAAACAGCTTTATCGCCATGTCGTTCGGCGGCGGGGGCTCCGGCCCATCGTTTTTCCGCAACCAGGACACCACCTATGAGCATCGCGGCGGCATCATGCGCAACAACGTGGTGTACGGCACGGTAGACGCAGGCGTTTATCTGAACAAAGCGACCGGGTTCAAGGTGTACAACAATACGATTCTGAAAACCGGCAGCGGTCTGGGTTCCATCGAGCCGCGCTTCGTCGAGACGAGCGGCGACATTCGCAACAACCTGCTCGGCGCTGACGTCAAGCTGCGCAACAGCGCGACGGCGACCCAGGGCAACAACCTCACCGGCGCGGACGGAAGCTGGCTTGCCAATCCGGCGCAAGGGGACTATCATCTCCATCCGTTCTACGGTGCGGGCGCTCGCGATATCGGCGCTCCGCTGACTGAGGTGCCGACCGATATGGATGGTCAGACCCGTCCTTACGGCAGCGCGCCGGATGTCGGCGCGGATGAGTTCATTCCGAACGAAACGACCCCGCCGTCGACGATCTCCAACCTCGCGGCAAGCGCAGCGACCTCGCGCACGTTCAAGTTGACTTGGACCGCTCCTGGAGACGACGGCAATGTAGGCAAGGCTTATCTGTACGACATCCGATATGCCAATGCGCCGATTACCGAAGCAAATTGGAGCAGCGCGCAGAAAGTCGAAACTTCCCTGCTTCCTGCGACTTCCGGTACTTCGCAGTCGATGACCGTGACCGGGCCAACCGCCGGGACGACCGTCTATGCGGCAATGAAAGCGGTCGACGATCAAGGAAACGTCTCGGCGTTGTCGAACGTCGCGTCGATCGCGATGGCGGCTACTTCCGCCACCGAGTTCAGCCCGGCGGACGACGTTCAGAATTCGTACGGTAATATTTATCCCAATCAGCAGACGCTTGCCGTTTCAAACAACGGATCTTACATCTACACAGCTTATTTGCAGGGTAATTACAGTACGTTTTCGGGAAGCTCGGCCGAGCGCGCAATACTGAAGCTGTATACCAACTACAATAAACCCATCACGATGAAGGTTACGGTTACCGGCCTGCAGGACAATTCCTGGACGGAAGGCTCCGTCACGGCCTCGAACTTGCCGAGCGAGACCGGAGCGGTCAATCTGGGCTTGCTCCCCGTCACCGGACCGGGCTGGTACGATTTCGACATCACGGATTTCGTGAACAGTCACATGGGCGACAAGAAGGTTTCGTTCAAATTTAGCGATCCTCTCGTACAGTCGAACCCCGTGAATTTTAACAGCTCGGAGAACCCCTACAACAGGCCGCTTATCGTCATTGAAAATACGGATACGGTGGCGCCTGACGCGATCGCCGATCTGGCGGCCAGCGATCGCACGATTAGCAGCGTGGTGCTGAAATGGACGGCGCCGGGCGACGACGGCAACGTGCGCACGGCAAGCGAGTACGACGTGCGTTACTCGTCATCGCCGATTACGGCAGCGAACTGGAGCTCGGCCACGCCTGTGATCGGGGAGCCAACCCCGCAGCTTGCCGGCACGAAGCAGCAGTTCAGCGTCCTGGGGTTGACGCCCGGAGCGACCTACTACTTCGCCATGAAGACGCGCGACAACGCAAACAACTACTCGGGCCTCTCCAACGTGATCCAAGTCGTCATGGAGACGACGATCAACGTGGCTAAGAACAAATCGGTGACTTCGAACGGTACGGTATCGAACAACGTGCCGCTGTCGATTCTGACCGACGGGGTGACCGCTCGCGATCAGTATGCGCTGATCGGCGTATCGACCGGCCCGAAGTGGGTTCAAGTCGATCTCGGCCAGGCATACGGCATCAAAAAGATCAACGTACGCAACGACTGGGGCGCGACCTCCGATACGTACCGGACCGGACGCGATCATGTCGTCCAAGTGTCGAACGACCCGAACTTCGCGACAGGCGTGACGACGGTGTTCAACAACGACCAGGACAACAGCTCGGGTCTCGGGGTCGGTACCGATGCGGAATATCAGGAGCCGGCAGACGGATCGGGCAAGACGATCACGCTTTCGTCGACGATCAATGCCCGCTACGTTCGCTTCTCGGCGAACGGGCACGTACGGGTTAATCAGACTTACAATCCGGTAAATACGCCGGTAGAGATCGAGGTCTACGCCGATCCAGGCGATAGCGTCGCGCCTGCCGCGGTGACGAATTTGTCGGGCAGCCAGACGACCTGGAAGACGACCAAACTGAGCTGGACCGCGCCGGGCGACGACGGGTCCACAGGAACGGCGGATGCTTACGATATCCGCTATCATACGTCGCCGATTACCGAGAACAACTGGAACGACGCGACGCAGCTGACGAACGAGCCGCTTCCGCAAGCTGCCGGCACCGCGCAGACGCTGGCCGTATCCGGGCTGACGCCGGCGACGACGTACTACTTCGCCATGCGCGCCATGGACGAAGCGACCAACGTATCGGCCATCTCGAACGTGTGGTCGGTGACGACGCCGGCATCCGATCCGACGCCGCCTGCCGCGATTGCCAATCTGCAGGCCGTCGCGCCGAACATCCGCAGCGTTCAGCTGACCTGGACCGCGCCGGGCAATGACGGCACGGTCGGCAAAGCTGCCGGTTACGACGTTCGCTACTCGACCTCCGCGATCACGGAAGCGAACTGGGCGTCGGCTACGCAAGCCGAGGATGAACTCGCGCAGAAGGATGCGGGATCGGCGATGAAGTTCCAGGCCAATCAGCTGTCGACCGGGGTCACGTACTACTTCGCCGTCAAAACGTTCGATGACGCCGGCAACTATTCGGCGCTGTCTAACGTCGTATCGGCCACGACTCTTAACCCTGTAGCGGATGCCGTGACCGTCACATCGCTCGCTCAGCTTCAGCAGGCGATCGATGGCGCGCCGGCCGGCGGACGTGTGATCACGCTCGCTGCAGGCACGTATAATCAAACGGCTACCATTACGATCGAAGGCAAAAACAACATTACGATTCAAGGGGCGACGACGAACTACGACGATACGGTCGTGGTCGGCCTGGGCATCAACAACTCGTCGCTCGACATCAACTTCAAGGTGAACGATGCGGACTACGTCACTATCAAGAACATGACGATTCGCGATTCGTACTTCCATTCGGTTCAGGTGAACAGCGGATCGGACTACTTCCACGCCGACCATCTGAAGACATGGGACAACGGCGAAGGCGGCTTCAAGTCGACTTCGGGCGGCAGTCCGGACCTGCCTTACGCGGATTACGGGGTCATCGAGAATTCGATGATCGGCTACACGACCTCCGGTCAACGCGGCGTCGTTGAAGGGATCGACCTGGTCGCTTCGAAGGGTTGGGTCATCCGCGGCAATACGTTCCAGAACGCCAAGGGCCTGAATGACGGCGTAGCCTATGCGTTCTTCGCCAAGGGCAACTCGATGGACACGATCGTCGAGAACAACGTGTTCCTGAACAGCTTTATCGCGATGTCGTTCGGCGGCGGAGGCACCGGGGCGAACTTGTTCCGGAACGGCGACACGACCTACGAACACCGCGGAGGCATCATGCGCAACAACGTCGTGTACGGCACGTTGGACGCGGCTGTCTACATGAACAAGGCGAACGGCTTCAAGGTGTACAACAACACGATGCTTAACATCGCGCCGACCGCGAGCGTAGGCGGCGTCGAGTCCCGCTTCGCCGGAAGCAGCGGCGAAGTGCGCAACAACCTGATGGATAAGAACGTCAAGCTTCGCGACGGAGGCGCAGCGACATCCAGCAACAACATTATTAACGGTACCGCAAGTATGCTGATCAACCCGGCCGGAGGCAATTATCATCTCAATCCGGCCACCGCCCAGGCTGCGATCGATGCAGGCGCTTCGCTGCCGACGGACGTCCCGACCGACATGGACGGACAACAGCGACCGACCGGCTCCGCTTACGATATCGGAGCGGACGAAGTGAGCGCGGCGCCGCTTGCGCCGACCAGCGTCACGGGCAGCGTCTACGGCGGCGCCGTCCAGCTGAGTTGGAACGCCTCGTCCGGCGCGACGAGCTATAACGTGAAGCGCGCGACGGTCAGCGGCGGCCCATACACGTCCCTGGCGACGGGCGTTACGACGAACGCGTACACGGATAGCACCGTTGCGGCGGGCGCGACTTATTATTATGTCGTCGCGGCCGTTAGCGCCGGCGGCACGAGCCCGGATTCGACGGCAGCGTCCGTCACCGTGCCCAATCCCGTGCCGACGGGAGTCACGGCGACAGGGGGCGGCGGCTCCGTGACCGTCAACTGGACGGCAGTGAGCGGCGCAACCGGCTACAACGTGAAGCGCGCGACGGTCAGCGGCGGTCCGTACACGACGATCGCGTCGAGCGTCACTGCGGTCACGTACACCGACCAGACGGTGACGAACGGGACGACGTACTATTACGTGGTCAGCTCCCTTTATAACGGAGGCGAGAGCGCGAACTCCTCGCAAGCGTCCGCAGCGCCGCTTGCCAATCTGGCGCTAGGGAAGACGGTGACGGCAAGCAGCACCTACAATACGACCAACTGGAGTGTAGGGAAAGTTGTCGACGGCGAACGCAATTCCGTTTCCGGAAAATATGGATGGACCAGCAACGATTCGCTTACTTCCAATCATACCGAATGGATCATGGTAGATTTGGGGACGGCAGCGACGATTAGCCAGGTCAGCTTATACCCGCGTAATGATACGGGGAACGCGGGATATGGCTTCCCTGTCGATTTTACGATTCAAGTCTCCACTGACGGGACGACTTGGAGCACGGTCGTGAGCCGTACTGCTTACGCGTTGCCAGGCGGAGCCGTGCAGTCCTTCAGCTTCGCCTCGGCACAGGCCCGTTATGTCAAGGTGACGGGGACCAGCTTGCGTCAAAATCCGAGCGATTCCAATTATTACAGAATGCAGCTTGCGGAGCTGGAAGTGTACTGAGTGAATAAGCCGTAAACGAAGATAAGAAAAAGAACCGCCGGCATCAGCCTCGAAGCTGATCCGGCGGTTCTTTTTTATGGCGGGCCGATCTGTCCGATGCGGTCAGGCGAGGTGCCGCTTCCACCGGTACAAGCTCCAAGCCATCAGGCCGACCGTCACGCCGGCGAATATACAGATGGCGGGCAAGAGCCCGAGCCGCTGCGCGGCGATGCCGAGCCCGAGGATCGGGAGGCTGACGCCCATATAAGTCACGCCGTAATAGATCGATACGGCCTGGCCGCGGTATTCGTCCGGTACGGATTCGTTGACGTAGCGAAGGCTTCGGGCGTAGCAGGGGCCATGGCCCAGCCCGAGCATGACGGCGGACAGCGCGAGCAGCGCCGGAGATTTGGCAGCCGCGGCGGCGAGAAGCACGGCAAGACCCGTCGCGAGCAGCAGGTAGCCGACCGTAAGGTTGGCGAGCAGCGGGTAGCGCCCGCTCCGGATCTGGGCCCAGGCGGACAGCCCGAGAACGAGGGCGAGCCCGACGCCGGAAGCGATCAGGCTCGATTCGCCGACGATATCGGGGAGGTAAGCCGGGAGGATCGCAGTGACCAGGCTCATGATGGACCAGGAGATGAACGATGTGCCCGCGGCAGCATACAGCGCGGGACGAATCGCCCGCGGCACTGCCGGCAAGCGGATCCGAATTTTGCCGCGCGCCCGTTCGCCTTTATTTCCGATGAGCCAGAGCCCCACGATGCTCGGAAAGACCAGCATCGCATGAAGCGCGAAGGGAAGGCGCGTCGGATGAGCGGCGAGTTCGCCCAGGAAGCCGGATACGACAGGGCCCAGCGCATTGCCGGCGGTCACGGCCGCGGAGCCCGCGAGAGCGGCCTGGCTCCGCGCCTGCATGCCGCCGAGCTCCGTCATGGCCGCCACCGCGACCCCGTTCATGATGCCGACCGACACCCCCTGCAGCATGCGGGACAGCACCAGCATGACCGGCCCGTCGGCCAAGAGGAAACAGATCGAGCCGAGCAGGGCGAACAGGATGCCGGAGAGCAGCAGCTTGCCCCGTCCGATTCGATCCGACAACGGCCCGGCGACGAGGATGACGGGAATCACGACGATGGCATAGGCGGCGAACAGGAGCGTCATGACCGCCGGCGGCAAATGCCACTGCGCCCGGTACAGCGCGTAGAGCGGGGCCGGCAGATTCGTGCCGAACAGCGTAATGAACAAGCTGTAGGCGACGATCCAGAAGGCGGAGGTCCGGCCGATCGCGACCGGCTCGCGCCAATGGCGCCGCGCCTTGGTCTTGACCTGGATCACGTCGAGCAGCCCCGCCAGACGCGCGGTCACGCCGTCCAGGCTGCCGGCATCGATCGAGACCGCCACCTTCATCCGCGCGACGGCCGGCTGCTTGCCGGCTCGGACCGACAGTTTCTCGATATTGCAGCCGATCCGCCCGAACAGCTCCGAGACGTTCGCCAGCACGCCGGGCCGATTGTTCACCGTTAACGAAACGATATGGGTAGCCATGAGGACATGCGCTCCTTTCCTGCTTTAGCCGAAAGCCGAAAAATGTCAATTCATTGTAGCATCCGCGCCGGAAAGCTTCCTATAGGGCAGGTTTATCATTTAGGGGGGCAGATTTGACCCCCACGAAGGATTCTCCCCGAAGTTTAAAAATCACCTAGTAAACAACAATTTTAAGAGATATAAAGCGGTTCGTGCCGGGTGATAAAATAGGTCCAACAGGATGGAGGAATGGGAATGAGTATGAAGGCTGTTTCAGAATTGAAACCGATTCCAATAAACAGCAGAAAGACGTTGCGGGCTTCCCTGTATTGGAAGAAAATCAAAAAACAGCATGTCCTAATATGGATGTCCGTTCCGATCATGCTGCATTTGGCGCTGTTCCAGTTCGTGCCGCTGTGGGGCTGGCTTATGGCATTCAAGGATTATCATATCGGACAGAGCTTGCTGGACGCGAAGTGGGTCGGGTTTACGCATTTTCGAACGCTGCTCGGGCACGACGGCTTCCTCCAGGACTTGCGCAACAATATCGTCATGAATTCGATGCAGCTGGCATTGGGGACCGCCTGCGCCGTCGCGCTGGCCATCGTCCTCAGCGAGCTGAGGAGCAAGGGCTTCGTCCGGATCGTTCAGACGATGACCTACTTGCCGCACTTCGTGTCCATGGTCGTCGTAGCGAATATCTTCGTCATGCTGCTTTCCCCGGACGGCGGGTTGGTCAATGAGCTGATGATCAAGCTGGGCTGGATCGACGAAGGGATCTTCTTCTTCGGCAAGGCCACGTGGTTCTGGACCCTGCACACGATCATCATGACGTGGAAAGGATTCGGCTGGGGCGCGATCATCTACCTGGCCGCGATCTCCGGCATCGACCCGGGTCTGTACGATGCGGCGCACGTCGACGGCGCAAGCCGCTGGCAGCGCGTGAAGTATATCGTCCTCCCGTCGATCATTCCTACGTTGGTGCTGCTGACCATCCTCGATATCGGCTATCTGATGACCGGCGGCTTTGAATCGCAGTTCCTGCTAGGCAACGTGATCAATTCGGAATATTCCGAGGTTATCTCGATACTGGCGCTTAGGATCGGTTTGAACGAAGGGGACTTCTCGTTCGGTACGGCCGTCGGCATCTTCAATTCCGTCGTCAGCATGACGCTCGTGCTGATCGTGAACGCGATTGCCAGAAGATACAAATCCAACCTCTTTTAAATGGTTAGAACTTATCCTTGACGATTGGAGAGAATCCCACCATGCTTCTGCACCGGACTATGGGCGAACGAATCGTCGATGCCTTTCTCTACGTGCTGCTCGCGATCGCCGCCATATCGACCGTATACCCCTTCCTTTATTTGCTTATCATTTCGCTTAACGAGACTACGGATGCCTTGAAAGGCGGCCTGTATCTGCTGCCCCGTAAGTTTACGCTCGAGAATTACGCTTATGTCTTCGAGAACGGCAAGCTTGCCAGGGCGGCGCTCAATTCCGTGCTGCGTACGGTGATCCATACGGTGATAACCGTCTTTTGCTGCGGGATGCTCGCATACGTGCTCAGCCGCCGGGATTTTGTATTCCGCAAGCTGTTCAGCTTCATCCTCATCATCACCATGTACGTCAGCGGGGGGTTGATTCCCACCTATCTGCTGATGAAGAATTTGGGGCTGATGAACACCTTTCTCGTTTATATCGTTCCAGGCATCGTGAGCGCTTTTTACGTCTTCGTCATGAGAACGTTCTTCGAGCAGCTGCCCGACGGACTCGTCGAGTCGGCGCATATCGACGGCGCGAACGATTTTCGGGTCTATACGCAGATTATCTTGTGGATCAGTCTTCCGGTCGTGGCCACGGTCGCGCTCTATGCCGCCGTCGGCGCATGGAACTCGTGGTTCGACAACTACCTGTACAACAGCCGCAACGAGAAGCTCGCCGTCCTGCAATACGAGCTGCAGAAGATGATTCAGACCGTCGAAACGAGTAATTCGGAGGGCGGAGACGGCGTGGGGAGACGAATTATATCGCCGCTTACCATCAAAGCGACGTTAACGATTCTCGTTACCGTACCGATCCTGCTCGTCTATCCGTTCCTGCAAAAATATTTCGTTCAAGGCATGACGCTCGGGGCTATGAAGGACTGATTTCATTGCCAACTCCGGTAAGCAAGCGAAGAGGACGGTATGAAATAATAAATCAAATAAAAAATCGGAGGTCGCAACAATGTGGAAAAAGAGCAAGCTTAATTTGTTAAGCGTCTTACTGTTGACCGCGATCATGCTGGTGACGGCATGCTCCAAGAGCAATAACGGCGCGGAGTCCTCGCAAAGCGCGAGCCCAAGTCCAAGCCCAACCGCTTCTGGAACCGCTTCCGCGTCGGCGGAGCCGTCTGCGTCGGCTACCTCGGCCGAGAAGACGCCGTTCACGTTCACGATGAACACGGACAACCCGAACATGAACTGGTCCAGCGATGTGGCGAAGGAAATTACGAAGCGCACGGGCGCCACCATCAAATGGGACATCATCACCGGCGACTTCCGGACGAAGATGAACGTATGGCTCGCCGCAGGCGATTACCCCGAAGTCATCAACATTCACGACAACACGCTGCAATCGTATATTCAAGCGAAGGCTGTACTCGATCTGACCGATCTCATCAAGGAACATGGGCCTAACATTATGAAAGCATATCATAATGACTTGTCCTTGCTTCAAGATAAAAACGACGGAAAAATATACGGCCTGCTGCAGCCTCCGACCGATAAGGTGAACGATCTCACGCAAAAGGGATGGATCGCCATCCAAACCGCCGTTCTGAAGGAAGCCGGATATCCGCAGATTAAGACGCTCGAAGATGTCCATAAAATCGTCGCGGACTACGCGAAAAAAAATCCGGAGATCGGAGGAGGCAAGACCATCGGCTTCTCCAACTTCGGCGAGGCGAATATGTTATACAACAATTTCGATAGTGCGGCACGCCAGTATGCCGGCTTCGCGAATACTGCAGGCTATTACGTGGACGATCAGTTGAACGCTAGATATCGCTTCTTCGAGCCAGGCTATACCGACTTCTTTAAATTCTTGAACCAAATGAACAAGGAAGGGCTCTTCGATCCCGAATCGCTCGTTCAGACGCAAGAACAGTTTACGACGAAATGTAACCAGGGCCGCGTGCTCGTCATATTCGGAGGCGGAAGCGACTGCAACGGCTCGCTGGAGAGCAACAACATGGCCGACCACGCCTACGTCTGGTTCGACATCGTGGCGCCAGGGAAGACGAAAATGGTCGCGACGCCAAGCAAAGAAGCAAACCGCGGCGGCGAAATGTGGCTGTCGATCACGAAAAACGCCAAGGATCCGGCTCGCATCATCGAGTTCTACGACGATATGTTCAAGCTTGAAAACCAAATTCTTATCGGCTGGGGATTTGAAGGCAAGCACTATACCGTCGAGAACGGGAAACGTGTCGTGACGGATTGGCTCGTCGATCAATACAAGACGCACCCGGATACGTTCTGGGAGGATGTGGGCCTCGGCTACGCCCGTCAGATGTCGACCAACTATGGTGCCGGATTCACTCTGTCGGACGGCGATTATGCGATGTGGCAATACTCGGAAAGCTGGATCTCGAAAACCACGAGCCCGGTCGTGGTCGATACGTTGGCGAAATACGGAGCCAAAACGCAATCCGATCTGCTCGTCAAGGGCGTTGAAAAGACTTATCCGCGCACTGCGGGCAAGGGTACGGACGAGATGAAAAAGTTCAATACGGACGCCATTGCCGAATGGGGCAAAACCCTTCCGAAATTTATCCTCGAGAAGGACCCGGCCAAGCTCGACGGTATCTGGCAAGGACTCGAGAAGACGCTTAAGGAAAAAGGACTCGATAAGATCAACCAAGCTGCAACGCAAATTTACCAAGACGCCGCGAAGGAAGCGGCGAAGTAAGCCTATAGGCGACAGGGTCGTTCCGGACAGCGCAAAGCGCTGACGGCACGGCCCTTTCGTCTGGAGATGCGGAGGCGGATTCGGTTGGATACGACCAAGACGTGGCGGGCGAGATGGATTCAGGACGCCGACTTCGGCGGGTTCGCGCCGCTGCATTTGCTGCATAAGGAGCTCGAGCCGTTCGACCTGCCCGAGCACCCGGTCGAGCTGCTGAATCGGCATATGCTGGTTCGCCGGGTCTTTACGCTCGGGGCGGACGAATGCGCGGGCAAACGGATGTGGCTCGATATTTCGGCGGACGATTATTTCAAGCTGTACCTGAACGGCGCGTTCGTCGCGCAGGGCCCCGCGCAAGGGTATGCGTTTCATTATCCGTACATGCGCTTGGACGTCACGCAATGGCTGCGTCCAGGCGACAACGTGATCGCCGTGCATGTGTACTATCAGGGATTAATCAATCGCGCCTACAATAGCGGCGACTTGCGGCAGGGCATGATCGCCGAGCTGTTCGCGGACGACCGGCTGCTGCTGGCGAGCGACGATACCTGGAAATATGCCGTCGCCCGCCAATACGGCGATGGCACCGCGGAGACGGTCGGTTATCGGACGCAGTTTCTCGAGCATATCGACAGCCGGCTCGAGGAGCGCGGCTGGCGGGAGAAGGCGTACGACGACAACGCATGGAAAGCTTGCCATGCGGCGGAGGATGACGACCATCTCCTAGCGCTGCAATCAACGCCGCCGCTCGCCGTGTATTGGCGGCCCCCCGCGTCGGTGGCCAATCCGGAACCCGGACGCTACGTGATCGATTTCGGAACGGAACTGACCGGCCAGTTCACGATGGAAGCGCGCGGAGCGCCGGGCGAACGTCTGGAAATTCGCTGCGGGGAAGAGCTGGACGACACCGGCGAGCATGTGCGATACGACATGCGCTGCAACTGCAAGTACAGCGAATGGTGGACGCTGTCGGGCGGGCTTGACGTGCTGGAGCCTTTCGAATACAAGGCGTTTCGTTATGTCGAGGTGATCGGCTCGCCGACCGCGATCCGACCGGCATCGTTCGCGGCGATCGTGCGTCACTATCCGTTTGACGGCGACGCCTGCCGGTTCGACGCGTCGGACGCGATGCTCCGTCAGGTCTGGACGATATGCCGCAGCGGCTTGCAATACGGCACGCAGGAACAGTTCGTCGACTGCCCGAGCCGCGAAAAAGGCCAATACCTGGGCGACAACACGGTAATCATGCACGCTCACCTGTATGCGACGGGCGATTTGCGGATGGTCAAAAAGGCGCTGGCCGATTTTGCGCTCGCCGCGCGGCATATTTGCCCGGGCGGCATGGCGGTGGCGCCGGGAAGCTTCATGCAGGAGATCGCCGATTTTTCTTTTCAGTGGCCTATGCAGCTTCTCGAATATTATCGTCACAGCGGAGATCTTGATTTCCTGCGCGAGATGGAGCCGATCGCCGGCGCGATGATTCGGCATTTCGATCGCTATCGCTCGGCGAGCGGGCTGCTCGAGCACGTCAGCGACAAGTGGAACCTCGTCGATTGGCCGGATGGGCTGCGCGACGGCTACGATTTCCCGCTCACGCGCCCGGTCGGACCCGGCTGCCACAACGTGGTCAACGCTTTCTACTACGGCGCGCGCAAGGCGCTTGCCGACATCCGCGCGACATTAGGGACGGACCCGGATTCGGAGGAATCAACGGCCGGGCTGGAGCGGTTTCGCGACGAATTCGTGCGGGCGTTCTACGACGCGGAAAATCGGCGATTCGTCGACGCGATCGGCTCGAAGCACGCCTCTTTGCATGCGAACGCGCTTCCGCTGCTGTTCGGGCTCGTGCCTGACGACGCGGTTGCGTCCGTCGTCTCTTGGCTTAAGGGCAGGAATATGAACTGCGGCGTTTATTTCGCCTACTTCCTGTTGAAGGCGCTGGCGGCGGCAGGCGATACGGCTTACGTGTACGCCAGGCTGACGGCGGAGGACGCACATTCATGGGGGAACATGGTAAAAGAAGGCGCGACGACTTGCTTCGAGGCGTGGGGCAAGGAGCAGAAGTGGAACACCAGTCTGTGCCATCCGTGGGCCAGCGCGCCGATTCCGTTGTTCATCGAAGAAATCATGGGTCTGAAGCCCGCGGCTCCGGGGTGGGAAGCCATCAGGCTGGCGCCGCGGATCCCGGACGCGTTGGAGCGCTTCGACTTCGCGTGCCGCGTGCGCACGGGGACGATCCGCATTGCATACGCGCATGGGGAGCTTGCGATCGAGGCGCCGGAAGGCGTGCCGATCATTAGAGAATAAAAGCTGTAGCGAGTCGCGGGAAGGGGAGCATGACTTGGAAACTTCAACGGCGGTCGAACATCTGAACCGAATCGTACGACAAACGTTGTCGCTGAGCCGGAAATTCGGCCAGGACGAGCACGATGATATCGAGTGGCGTTGGGCGCGATGGGATTGGAGCATCGGCGTCGCCTTCTACGGCATCGCGGAGGCGCACGACATCGCCCCTCATGCCGGCTGGTACGAAGAAATGCGGCAATGGATCGACGCCAAGATCGACAGCGGGATGAATAACGTCTGCGTCAATTCGACGATGCCGCTGAATGCGGTGCTATCGCTGCGCGAACGCAAGAACGACCCCGAATACGAGAAAATTTGCGACCGGTACGACCGTTACCTCATGCGGGAACAAAAAAGAACGCCTAGCGGCGCGATCCCGCACTTCATGAGCAACGGAGGCGCTGCTGCTGAGATATGGGCGGACACCTTATTCGTGAGCGTCATCTATCTGGCCAGACGAGGCGCCGAGCTTGGCGAGAAAAGCTACGTACGCGAAGCGGTGAAGCAGCTCGTCCTCCACATGACCAAATTAAAAGACGAGTCGAGCAAGCTGTATTTTCATGGATGGGACGATGTCGCGTCCAAGCCCCTCGGATTTTTGTGGGGCAGAGGCAACGCCTGGGTCACGGCCAGCGCGGTCGATATCTTGCAGTACGAGCCGGAGGACACGCAGGAGAAGAGGCTGGCCGTAGGGATGTTGAACGAGCAGCTCGACGCGCTCGCGCGGCTGCAGGATGAATCGGGCTTGTGGCGCACCGTGCTGGATCGGCCGGACAGTTATCTGGAGACCTCGGTCACGGCAGGCGTCGCCTACGGCATATTGAAAGGCATCCGTCTTCGTCTCGTGGACGAGAAATTCAAGCCGGCGGCGGATCGGGCGATGACGGCCGTTATGGCGAACATCGATAGCGAAGGGAATGTCCAAGGCGGATCCTCGGGGACGGCCGTTCAAGCCGATCTGGAAGGCTATCAGACCGTTCCGCTTCAAGTCACCCCGTTCACGCAAGGGCTAGGGCTGCTGGCCGTCGGCGAATGGATACGCTCTCAGCGGACAAAAGCTTCTCAGTAAAAGCCAGCAATGTCTCGTTTATAAAGAACGGCGTCCTCTCTAACATGATAGATAGCTGCATAACACAAGGCGGTTCGAGGCGAAGGCCGGGAAGGAATGGACGATGATACCGATCAAGACGAACGCTGTAGAGCTGGACCGCGGTTGGAAAATACAAGGCTTCGACGACAGGGAGAACATTCCGGAAGCCGTGCACGCTACGAGCTTCGACGATGGGGAGTGGCTGGCTGCGGCGGTGCCGGGGGACGTGCATTCGACGCTCCTGGCGCACGGGCGCATCGAGGACCCGTTCTATTCGACCAACGACCAGGCTTGCCTCTGGATCGAGCGAAAAACGTGGGTGTACCGCACGGTATTCGACCGTCCGAACGCTGCGGATACGGCCAGCCTGATGCTGGAGCTTGACGGCCTTGACACGCTCGCGGAGGTATTCGTGAACGGCGAATCGGTCGCCCTCTCCGACAATATGTTCCTGCCCGTCGAGGCGGAGCTCGCCGGCAAGCTGAAGGAAACGGGCAACGTGCTCGTCGTCCGCTTCGATCCGGTCGTCGAATACGCGGCGAAGCAGGACGTCTCCCGCTTCTGGTCCAAGGTCAATTACGAACGGATCTGGCTGCGCAAGTGCGCATGCAATTTCTCGTGGGACTGGAGCCCCCGCATCGTGACCGCCGGCATTTGGAAGGAAGCCCGCCTGAAGGTTGTCCATGCGGCGCGGCTCGCGCACCTGAACTTCAAGACGCTGTCGATCGGTCCGGACCGCGCGGAGGTCGAGGTCGAGGCCGAAGTCAGGCATCGCGGCGCAGACGCGCGACTGACGGCCGAGACGATCCTGCGCGGACGCGACGGCGAAGTTAGGTACGAGACGGATGCGACGGACGGCAAGATCAGCGTACGGTTCGCGGTGGAGCAGCCTTCGCTCTGGTGGACGTTCGATCACGGCGAGCCCTTCCTGTACGACCTGACCGTGAATCTGCTGGCGGACGGCGAGCTCGTCGATACGTTGTCCGAGGAGGTCGGCATTCGCACGATCGAGGTCCGTCTTCAATCGGAGAGCGGCAGCCCCCGCTTCCAGTTCGTACTCAACGGGAGACCGATCTACGCCAAGGGCGCGAACTGGATTCCCGCCCACAACTTCATCGGCGCGATTCCGGACGAGCGGTACGAGGACCTCGTGACGCTGTCCCGCGAAGCGAACATGAACATGCTGCGCGTCTGGGGCGGCGGCGTCTATGAAAAGGCGGCGTTCTACCGGGCCTGCTCCCGTCAAGGCCTGCTGGTATGGCAGGACTTCATGTTCTCCTGCAGCGAGGTGCCCGATTACGACGAGGCGTTCATGGCCAGCGTACGGGCGGAGATCGTGGCCAACGTGAAGGCGCTGCGCAGCTATCCGTGCATCGCGATCTGGGCGGGCAACAACGAGAGCCAGGCCATCCATAGCGAAAAGATGCATTACCGCAGCGACACGCGATTCTATGGCGCGAAAATTTTCCACGAGCTGATGCCCGAGCTGCTGGAGCAGCTCGACCCGACGCGTCTCTATTGGCCCAGCTCGCCTTGGGGCGGCAACGATCCGAACAGCTTCGACGAAGGAGATACGCACAACTGGGCCGTGTGGGCGGGCGACGTTTATCCGCGCCATTACGGCGAAGCCTCCAAGATGGACGTCTCGCCGTACGGCATCTCCTACCGGCGATTCGCGGAGGACACCTCCAAGTTCAGCAGCGAGTTCGGCATTCACGGCAGCACGGTGAAGGAGACGCTGCGGCGCACCATTCCGGAGGAAGAGCTCTACTACGGCAGCTTCGAGGTGGATTATCGCAACAAGGACTACGAGCCTGAAAAGGCGACCATCACGATGGCGGGTTACTCGGGACTGCCGCGCGATCTGGACGAGTACATCGACTTCTCGATGCTGTGCCAGGCGGAGGGGCTCAAGTTCGGCGTCGAGCACTTCCGCAGGCGCATGCCCGAGAACGGGGGCTCCCTGATCTGGCAGCTCAACGACTGCTGGCCGGGCATCAGCTGGAGCCTGATCGACTATTACTTGTTCCCGAAGGCCTCATACTACTATGCCCGCCGCTTCTATCATCCGCTGCTGCTGTCGTTCAAGGAGAACGAAGGACGGATCTCCGTCTGGATGACCAACGACAGCGACGAGACATTCGACGATACGATCGCGGTCGGCGTGCGCAGCTGCTTCGGCCAGTCGATCTACGAGCAGTCGTTCGAGGTTCGCGTCGCGGCCAATGCGTCCATGAAGATCGTCGAGTATGCGCCCGCCGAGATCGAGTGGCGCCTTGGCGTCATCGACAAGCGGTCCCGGTTCATGTTCGCGCGCAGCGCGCGGGAGGACGTTTACGACAATCATTTCTTTTTCGCCGAGCAAAAGGATCTGCGGTTCAGTCCCTGCCGGCTGCAGGTGACCAAGGAAGAAGGACCGGAAGGCGTGCGCGTCACGATTCAGACCGATACGTTCGCCCGGTTCGTCAAGCTGGAGTGCCCGATCGATCACGCGATGTTCTCGGACAACTACTTCAACCTGCTGCCGGGCGAGCGCAGGACGGTGCTGGCGACGAATCGCAAGGGGACCCGCATCTCCGCTTCGGACATCGCCGTCTCGGCGCTCAACGCCAAACAAACGCAGCGACAGGAGGTTAGGGCATGAGCAGCAGCTATCTGATTCACGATATGGTCCGCGTCTGTCCGCAGACCGGGGAGGTGCTCGAGGAGCAGGCCCGCACCGGGTCGCTGGCCGAGCTGGCCGAGGTTTCGTCGAATCCGGCTTCTCCGCGCAACGCGTACTTATCTTTTCAGTTGATCGTCAGGCTCGATGGCGCGGGTCCGTCCGCGATCCGCTTCGAGGCCGATCCCCTTCGGGGCGAGCACGACGAGATCGGCGCCGGCGAATTCGTCTTTTTCGCGCAGTGGTATCATCGCGTGAAAGGTCGGTATTACCCCGACGCTTTGGTGCCGCTGGACGGCGGAGACGCGGGGCCCCGCACCTTGTCCGCGATCTCGGCCGCGAACGAAGTCGAGGGCCAAGCCTACGCGGCCGTCTGGGTGGACCTGTTCGTCCCTGCCGGCGTCCGGGCGGGGGATTACCGCGGCGCGATCCGCGTGACGACGGGCAGCGGGATCGATACGCACGAGATTCGGCTGCGCGTTCTTCAAACGGCCGTGCCGGACGAATCGCTGGTGATCGCCGACCTGAACAGCTACGCCGACAACCTGTCGCGCCGTATCGGCAGCCTGAGGCGCAATCCGGACCGCTACGAGGACGGCACGTATTTCAGGACGGAGCAGGCGTTTTTCCGCATGGCCCACGAGCACCGCTGCCTGCTGCATTATTTGCCATACGAGCATTCGGGTCGCATCCCCGCCGCATTTATTCCCGAGATCGAGGGCCGAGGCAAGGAGATGCGCGTCAAGGACTGGTCGACGTTCGACGAGCACTTCGGTCCTTATCTGGACGGCTCGGCATTCGAAGGCACGAAGCGCGGCGCGATCCCGATTCCGTATATGTATTTGCCGTTCAACTTCCACTGGCCGGCCGACTACGCGAAGTTCGGGACGAAGGGCTATCGCACGGAATTCGCCGGGATCATGGAGGAATTCCACCGTCACTTCACCGAGCGCGGTTGGCTGCGGACGAAGTTCGAGCTTTTCCTGAACCACAAAAAGCGGTATAAGCTGTTCCCTTACGACGGAGACGAGACGCGGTTCGTCTGGGACGAGAAGGTTAACGACATTTATTACGATCTGGCGAAGGACGTGCTGGAGAAGGAGAGCGGCGCGAAGTTCATCTTCCGTACCGATGCCAGCTGGAGCTATGGGCTGCACTTCGGGAAGTACGCGGATCTCATCAAGCTGTGGGTCGTCAATCACCAGATGTTTTCCTGGTTTCCGGAGAGTCTGGACGTGCTGCGCGATGCCGGCTGCGAGATATGGACCTACGGCGGGGCGGAGCGCATCTCCCGGCCCCTGCTCGCCACCGCGATCTCGCCGCTGGCCGCCGTGGCGCGAGGCGTGGATGGATTCGTGTATTGGGAAAACACGAAGTGGGGGGACGGTTGGCAAGTGACCCCCGATGCGGAAGGCAGCGAGACGATGTTCTACCCTGGAGACGAACTGTTCGGCCTCGAGGGACCGATCCCGTCGATCCGGCTCAAGGCGCTTCGGGGCGCGATGCAGGTCGCGGACTGCATGGAGCAGTGGATCGGCGAGCAACCTGCCGGGCTCGGCAGGGCGCGGATGGCCGAGGCGATCGTCGATTCGTTCGGCCTGGCGCCGGGAGCTTGGTGGCCCGGCAAGCCGAATTTTCTCGACAGGCCGCCCTACGAGTGGGAAAACGCCATGTTCAGCGAGGCGCCCCAGGCGTCGCTGCACGAGGGCCGGCCATCGGAAACGTTTAACGATCTGAAACAAAGCTTGTGGGCGATTCTGGGATAAGGAGGCGAAAATCGCGATGCCGAAAACGTACAGCTTGATGGAAATCGCAAGGCTGGGCGCGTTGTTTCTGCCGGGCGACTTCCTAGAAGACGTCATGCCGCCCGAGCGGCGCGAATATCCGCTGAAGGTCGCCGGCACGGACAGCCAATTCGCGCTGGGCGACGAGATCGACTTCGTGGAAGATCACTTCAACGCCCTGAAGCGGGTGCTCCTGCTGACGGAGCGGATCGATCCGCTCCGCCGTCCCTATGCGGCGCTATGGATCCGGCGGCCCGAGAACCCCGCGCTCGGCGAGGTTATGGTCGCCGGCGGCGCGCTGCCGTCCGAAGGCGCCGACATTATGACGCTTTGGCCGGATATTTTGCGCGCGTTTTCCGGGCGGCCTACGCGCCGGGACCGGGGGACCGGAGAGACGGTCTACTTTCCGGTCCGCAATTCCGACGAGGAGATCGTAGGGGTGCTGGAGCTGACCGAAAACGTCCCTCCTCTGTTTATCTGACAGACACGCTGCTCTAGCTGCGCTGCCTTCGTGAGCACCGATACCGAACGAGTCCGCATCGCGTCGTGCGGATTTTATCGGAATCGGTGTTTTTCTCTTTTTTGGGAAGGAATGGGTGCCATCGAAGGAGAAATATTGAGCCAGAAGACGAATCGGCATCTCAGCCTCGCAACAGAGCTAAAAACGCCCTGCATTGATCTAGAATGGCCCATAGCGCAGCGGGGAGACCCTGCGCAAAATGGAGATCATAGCCTCATTCCCGTTATGGATGCGCATGATGACAGTGAAAATCCGAGGAGGCGGCGCGATGGTCCGGATCTTGATAGTCGACGACGAAAGGGAAATTCGCAACGGTCTTGTCAAACAGATCCCCTGGTCGGCGTGGGGCGTCGACGAGGTGCTGGACGCCGACGACGGCGATACGGCGCTGGAGCTGGCGCTCGCGCGCCGGCCGGACTTGATCGTTACGGATATTCGCATGCCGCGCATGTCCGGCTTGAAGCTGATCGAGACGCTCGCGCAGGAGAAGTACGAAGGCGACATGATCGTCGTCAGCGGCTTCGACGATTTTCATTATGCCAAGGAAGCTTTCAAGCTCGGCGTATCGGATTACCTGCTCAAGCCGCTGGACAAAAACGACTTGTTCAAGGCGGTTACGGTGGCGCTCCAGCGCCAGCGCGAGAAGAGCGAAAGCGAGCTGCGCCGCAGCCTCATCCGGCAGGGATACGAGTCGGCCGTCCCCAAGATCAGGGAAGAGCTCCTGCGCCAGCTGATCGGCCGCTCCTACCGGGAGGATCCCGCGGCGCGGACCGAGCACAAGCTGGGGCAGCTGGATCTCGCGTGGCTGCTCGACGGGCGGCTCCGGTTCGCGGTGTTTGGAATTGACAGCCTGAAGGCGCTTACACTCAAATCGTCCGCCATGGACAAGGACGCGCTGCTCGCGGACGTCGGGGCGCTGCTCGTGCAGGCGATCGCCGCGCGGCATCCCGGCCGCCAAGTGCTATTCAGGTCCGAGCAGGACGACTGGATCGCGATCCTCGAGCAGTCTGAAGCGGACATCGCGGAGCCCCGCGCGGACTTGCTGGAGGAAGCCCGCGAACGGATCGGGCATACGCTGGATATCCGGCTGGACATGGGCGAGGCCGTCGGAAAAGGCGGCCATCAGCAGCTGTCCCATCTGTACGGCAGCGCGATGGAGTCGCTCGTCAGCCGGCGGCTTCAGGGAAGCGAGGCGGAGGCGGCGTCCGAAGAGGACCTCGGCGACCGTCACGAGTACCAGCTGGCCAATCCAAAGGAAATCGTGGAGATCTTGAAGTACGGTACCGACAGGGAGATCCGGGAGACGATGGCCGGGTTTCCGAGGCTGGCCAAGTCCTGGGAGGTCAAGCATCCGAAGGACCTCCAGCAGCGCACGTTCGAGTGGCTGCTCGACGTATTCCGGGCCGCGCAGAAGACGGCGGGCTGGAAGGAAACGTCCTGGGAAAAGCATCCGATCGCGCTCTGGGAGCATCTCGAACGCTTCGATACGCTGGAGTCGCTCAGGGAGCAGGCGACGGAGCAGCTGCTGAAGGCGGCGGAGAGCATCAAGTCGCAGTCGGGATCGCGCAGCCAGATCGTAGACGAGGCCCAGCGCATCATCCATGAGCGGTATCAGGAAAACCTGACGCTGCAAATGGTCGCCGACCGCGTGCACGTGACGCCGGTATGGCTCAGCAAGCTGTTCAAAAAAGAAACCGACATGAACTTCCTGGAGTATCTGACCGACGTGCGCCTGAAAAACGCGGCGGACCGGCTCGGCGATCTCAGGTACAAGGTTTATCAGATCAGCTATATGGTCGGTTACCAGGATCCCGTCCACTTCGCCAAGCTGTTCAAACGAGCTTACGGCTGCACGCCGCAGGAGTACCGCAACAGCCGGAGCGGCCGGCATGATTAGAACGGTTCGAACCCAGCTGGGCCGATTCTCGATTCGCCGCCAAGTGATTCTTTTGTTTTTCCTGATCGTCGTGCTTCCCTTTTTGTTCATCGGGTACTTTGCCTATTCCAAGTCCATCAAGGCCATTCAAGACGTAAGCTCTTTCGTGTCCATGGAGATGATGGTCAAGAACGCGAAGGTGCTAGACAATTATCTCGACCTGGTGGACAACGCCCAGAGCGAGATCATGTATTCTAAGGACATGCAGGAGCTGCTCAGCATAAGGCCGTCGGGTGAGCTGGAGGAGCTGGAGATCACGTCCAGGCTCGTCCAGTATACCAGCTTGCTGAACAGAAACACGCATGCGTACACGATCCGGATCTTCCCGATCGAGCCGTCGCGTTATCCGACTTTTACGCACACGATCTACCAGGACGAAGACATCGAGAGCCAGGCTTGGTTCCGTCTGGCCAAGGAGATGAAGTCTCCTTACTGGCAGCTGTTCCTCCCGCAGGACAATCCGATCCTCTACAAGGAGCCGTTCCTGTCGAAAATCAAGCAATTGTACGGACTGAACCAGTCCAAGCCGCTGGGCTTCGTCATCGCCGACATCAAGGCGAGCACGCTGAGCGAGTATCTGGCGCCGGTTAAAATGGTAGATCGCCAGCAGGTCGTGCTGCTGAACGAGAACAATACGATCGTCTACCACCAGGAAACGGAACGAATCGGGACCCGATTCGATTCGCCCGAGCTGGATGGTTTCCTCAAGCAGTCTACGGAGGCCGCGAGCCGGCTCACGATCGAAGGCGTGCAGTATATGGCGACGTACGCGACGCTGACCCATAACGATTGGAAGGTGCTCAGCCTCATTCCCGTATCGGTACTTACGAGGCCGGTATCGGGCATCGAGCGCATCAGCTTTCTCTTTCTGCTGTTCTATCTCGCGATTTCGGTCTTTACGGTCGCCTTTTTCACGTATAGGTTCACCAATCCGATTCAGAAGCTCGTCAAAGCGATGCGCAAAGTAGAGCATGGGGAGACGGTGCACAACTGGCCGCAGTTGAAGCGTTCGGACGAGATCGGCTGGCTCTATATGGGCTTCGACAATATGGTGCGGAAAATCGACGAACTGGTCAGCAGCGCGGAGAAAGAGGCGAAGGACAAAAAAGAACTGGAATTTCAGGTGCTTACGCATCAGATCAACCCGCACTTTTTGTACAACACGCTCGAGGCGATTCGCTGGAAAGCCGAAAGCAGGCAAGCGTCCGATATCAGCGAGATGGTCCGGTCGCTCGGCAACCTGCTGCGGCTGAGCTTGAACGACGGACGGGAGCTGACGACGGTCGAACGCGAGATCGAGCACGTCAAGGCTTACGTTGCCATTCAGTCCGCGCGCCAGGATACTTCGATCCGGGTCGTCTATATGATCGACGAAGACATCCTGCCGCTGCCCTGCATGCGGCTCATGCTTCAGCCGCTCGTAGAGAACGCGATCAAGCACGGCACCCGGCATGCCGGCGACGGAGAGGCCGTCAAGATTCTGATTCGGGGCAGTCTCGAGCCATACCGGCTCCAGTTCGAGATCGTGGACAACGGCCCCGGCATTCCGGAGGCGCTCCGCGCCGGGCTGTTGACCGCCGAGAGGAACATCCCCCATCAGCGCAAAGGGGTCGGCTTGCGCAACGTCCACGAACGGCTGGCGCTTTATTTCGGCGAACGGTACGGACTGCAGATCGAAAACAGGGATGAAGGCGGGACGGTCATCGGAATCTCGCATCCGATCCTGGACGCCGATCCTGCGCAGCGGGATGCGATCTGAAGATGCCTCAACCGCAAGAAAGCCGTCCGGCAGCAGCGCAGGAACGGCTTCCCTTTTTTATTCATGCCGGCCGTCGGGCAGCCAGTGGTCGTGCGTTCGCAGCGCGCAGCCCGCGAACTTGTTGTCCCCGAGCGTGATTTTCGACGTATGCGGCTCCAGGCAGATGCCGATCGTCCGCTCCGGCGGCGCTTTGGAAAAGGAGATCCGGTTCGATACGAGCTCTACGTCGTGCGTATACCCTCGCATTCGAATGCCGATGTAGCCCATGTCCTCCGAGCCGTTGTCTTCAATCGTGTTCCCTTCGACCCGGTTGTAGCTGGCCGACATCGGTTCTTTTTCGTTGCGGAAGAATATGCCATAGTAGCCGTTGTCCGAGAAACGATTGAAGCGGATGATGTTGCGAATGTCCTTGTGCCCGATGGACAAGCCGTTCATCCCGTTGCCGACGGCCGTGCAGCCTTCCACGACGCTGTCCTGCACGCGCCAGCAGAGGAAGATGCCGTCCAGGCCGTTGTCGTCGAAGCGGCTGTTCACGATCTGCGTGCGGGACGTGCCGCTCCCGGGGTGGACGCCTTTGCCGGCGTTGCCGACGGAATCGCAATCCTCGACGACGATGTCGGAGCAGTGCTGGTAGCTGATGCCGTCTCCCTTATACGCGCGCACCGTGCAGCGTTCGATCCGGGCGTCCGCGACCCCGTACAGGTAGATGCCCGCGCTGCGGCAGCCTTCGGCTAACGTAACCGCTTTCTCGCTGCCCCGGACGGTCAGGCCGTACAGCTCGATCCGCTCGCAGTCGTAGGCGGCGACGACGGGAGATTGCGTGGTCACGATGCCTCCCTCGTCCATCAGCACGGTGGCGTGCAGCTCGCGGTCGAGGTGTAGAACCTGCCCCTCCTTGCCGACGACGACGGCGACCGTGTCCCCGAACAGCATGCTCGACTCGGCTTTGCGGATCGTAACGGTCTGTCCGATCTCGAAGCGGCCGGGGTCCATGACCGCGGCCTGACGCTCGTGCCTGTCGGCGTCGCATGCGAGCTCGGAGAGCCGCTCCTCGCCCTGAAGCAGCACCGTCCGGCCGGGGATGCCTTCGAGCCGCACGCGCGATCTCAGATGCAGCGTGCCGTCCAGCGCGTAGACGCCTTCGCCGAGCTTGACCGTACCGCCCCCGAGATTGGCCGCATAATCGATCGCCGATTGAATGGCTCGGGTCGCCCCGCCTGCCGCGGACGCGGGCGAATATCCGACTTCGATGACGATTTTCTCCATCTCTTTACAGCTCCTTGTAGGGAATCCCTCGCGATCCAGTCTAGTCTACTTCAGGCGCGGCATCGTGGCGATGAGGCGATCGCGCTTTTTACTGGGTGGATCTTAATCACTCCGGGGCGCCCCGCCGGATAGCCGGGATTGCTTCGCGGATCGGGATTAAGGATAAGAGTCCCGCAGTATAAATTAAGATCGGCCCGTTTGCCCGAAGCCCGATTCGTTCTACCATGGAAGCTATATTAGGCGTTTGCGCGACGGAGGTATGCATGGATGGCGAAGTCGGGAAAGTCTGGCGCGGCCTTTATCGGCGCGGATATCGGCGGGACGAACACGGTGATCGGCCTGTTCGACGAGCGCGGCTTGCCGCTCGGCGAGCGGCGGCTCGCGACGATGCGCGCGGATCCGCGCCGTCCGACGTCCGATCCGGCCGAATTCATCGACCGGCTGGGCCTGGAGATCCAAGCGCTCGCCTTGGCGCACGGATACCGCGATATCGCCGCCGCCGGGTTCGGCGTTCCCGGCTGGGTGGATACCGCGAGCGGGATGGCGCTGGACGCCTCGAACATGGGCTGGAAAAACGTGCGCTTCGCGGAAGCGATGAGCCGCCGCCTGGGGGCGCCGGTCTACATCGACAACGACGTCAGGCTATATACTTTGGGCGAAGCCGCAGCGGGGGCGGGCGAAGGCTGCGCCGACCTGGTCTGCATTACGGTGGGGACGGGGCTGTCGGCGGGCATCATGATGGACGGCGTCTTGGTGCGGGGGAGCCGCCTGTTGGCCGGCGAGATCGGGCATGACCGCGTGGACGGCCTGGACGCGCCGTGCAACTGCGGCAAGCGCGGCTGTCTCGAGACGATCGCTTCGGCGCCGGGCATCGCGAGGCTCGCCGAAGAGGCCGTGCGCGGCGGCAAGCCTACGTCCTTGGCGACCCTGGCGCGTCCGATCACCGCGCTCGACGTTTTCCTGGCTTGCCAGGCGGGCGACGCCGCGGCTGCGGACATCTTCCGGTTCGTAGGGCGCGCGCTCGGCCGCAAGCTGGCCGCGCTCGCCTTTGCCGTCGATCCGCGGATGATCATCGTCGGAGGCGGCGTGGCCGCGGCGGGCGACTATCTGCTGCAGCCCATCCGCGACGAGCTGGCCGTGCATATCCCCGAAGCGGAGTGGAGGCCGGCCGTGGTGCCGGGCAAGCTGCAGGACAAGGCCGGCCTCGTGGGCGCCGTGCGCTTCGCGATCGACAATTGGTCAAGGGAGAGGAGCAGCGAACATGACGAATAGCATCGGGCGCCCATTGCTAGCGACGAACGGAACGATCTACGCGGGCGCCGGCAGGATCGAAGACGGACGCCTGCTGATCGGCGCCGACGGACGGATCGAAGCCGTCGGCGGCGCGGAGCTGGAAGCGGCGGAGGCGCAGGTTCTGGACCTGGGCGGGAAAACCGTGATTCCCGGTTTGATCGACCAGCACGTGCACGGCGGCGGCGGCTGGCAAGCGATGGACGCCACGTACGAGGGATTGAACGGGATGAGCCTGTATCACGCGGCGAACGGCACGACCTCTTTTCTGGCGACGACCGAGTCCGCCGCCGAGGCGGAGATTGCCGATGCTTTGCGGAACGCCGTCAAGGCAGCCGCGCGGGGACTCGAAGGCGCGGAGCTGCTCGGCGTCCATCTGGAGGGCCCGTTCTTGAACCCGATCCGCTGCGGAGCGCAGGACAAAGCGAATATTCGTCCGGCGAATCCGGACGAGCTGGGCCGCTATCTCGAGGCGGCCGGGGGCCTCATCCGGCTCGTCACGCTCGCGCCCGAGATCGAAGGCGGCATGGAGGCGGCGGAGCGCCTGTCCCGGGCGGGCGTCACCGTGTCCGTCGGCCATTCCGACGCGACGCTGGCGCAGATGCGCGAGGCGATCCGGCATGGGGCGACGCAGACGACGCATCACTTCAACGGCATGAGCCCGTTCCATCATCGGGAGCCGGGCGTGGCCGGCGCCGGACTGATCTGCCCGGAGCTCGCGACGGAGCTGATCGCCGACGGCATCCACGTCCATCCGGATGCGGTCAAGCTGCTGTACGACGTCAAGGGAGCGCGCGGCGTGTGCGTCATTACCGACGCCGTCTACTGCGCGGGACTGCCCGACGGAGAATACGGGGATACGACGATGAAGGACGGGCAGGTGTGGCTGAAGGACGGTTCGAGTCTCGCGGGCAGCAGCCTTACGATGCTTCAGGCGCTCCGAAACGTACTGCGGTTCACAGGCCGCCCGCTGGAGGAGGTGCTGCCTTCGCTGACGGAGGTCCCGGCCCGGCAGATCGGCGTATCGGGGCGCAAGGGAAGGCTGGAAGCGGGGATGGACGCCGATTTCCTCGTGTTGGACGGCGCGCTGGAGCTGCAGTCCACCTTTGTCCGGGGCCGCGAGGTCTATTCGAAGAAAGCGGCGGACAGTCCGATCGGATGAAGTCCTGCGTCACAAGTTGCGGCATTCCTCTACAGTTCGCGTCACTCCGTTCGAGCAGCGATGCTTGGCGGGGTGGCGTTTTTATTTTGCATATCGTTATTTACATACAAAGGGATCTCTTTTTGCGCAATGCGTGGGTGGGCCGTGCCCGCAAAGGGTACACTTCATGTTAAAAGGAGGCGGTTCCGTGCTCGTCAGGTTCGGCTTTGTCGCCATGTCCGTGCAGCTGGAGAACGCATCCCCGTCTCGCACGATGACCTATACGAACTTCAGCAAGCTGCCGGACCGCGAAGGCGCGCTGCTGCGGCTTGCGCGCATCGCGCAGGAGAACCTGCAGCAGACGCAGCGCCTGCTCAGCCACTGCAAATACTCGGACATCCACCTCTACCGGCTCACGTCCAAGCTTATTCCGCTCGCGACGCATGACGCGCTGGCCGACTGGGACCCCTATACGATCCTTGCGAATGATTTCGCCGCGGTCGGCGCTTATGTCCGCGAGACGGGCATCCGCGTTTCGTTTCACCCGGACCACTTCACCGTCTTCAGCACGCCGCGGCCGGAGGTGCTGCGCAATTCGTTCAAGGACTTGAACCATCACGTCCGGATGTTCGAGCTGATGGGGCTGGACGAGCGGGCGACCTGCAACATCCACGTCGGCGGCACCTACGGCGACAAGGAGGCGGCGGGCCGGCGTTTCCTCGCGCAGTTCGGCGCGCTCGAGCCGCGCATCGTCCGGCGGATGACGCTCGAGAACGACGACAAGACGTTCACGGCGGCCGAAACGCTCGCGATCAGCGAGGAAGCCGGCGTCCCGATGGTGCTCGACATTCATCATCATGCGGTCAACAACCCGGAGGACATCGCGCCCGAATCGCTCTGGGACCGAATTCAGCGCACATGGCTGGACTACGGCTGGAACGGACTTCAGCGCGAGGCGGACGGCATTGCAGAAGGGGCGCCTCCGCACGCGCTCTTGCCGCCCAAAATTCACGTCTCCACCCCTAAAAGCGCCACCGATCCGCGGGGGCATGCCGATCACGTGTCGTTGGAGCCGCTGCTCTCGTTTTTGCGCGCGATCGCCGGATCGACGCCCGCCGTCGACGTGATGATCGAAGCCAAGCGGAAGGACGAGGCGCTGTTCAAGCTGATGGACGATCTTCGCGCAGCCGCGGAGGCCGGTGCCGGGGATATCCGGATCGTGGACGGGGCCAGCGTAGAGATCGATAAGTGAGCTGGGGGGCGAGCCAGGTTCTCGCGGGAGCTTCGCGAGTGAATCGCAGGTGTATCGCGAGGGATTCGCGGGCGTTTCACGGGATTTCGCGGAGATTCGCAGAGATTCGATGCTCGCTTCGCAGCCATGAGGTGCAAACGGACCGTAAAGGCGTTATTTTAACGCGGATAGCGTTCTGGGAGAGGCGTGCGGACTCTCGATCCGTTATTTTGCCTGAACAGGGTGCGGAAGCCCGACTTTGGACCGAATAACGTACGCTGTGTCCGCACGACCGCCTATTTCCCCGTATTGCGCTCAAATAGCGTCATCTGAGTCCGGCAGCATTGCGTGTAGTTACCAGCACAGCAGCCGATGCGGCTTCCGGTTCCCCTTTCTATAACCGATGCTTCGCTTCCTGGTCCGGTACAGGTATAATAAAGTGAATCAATCCAACAAGAACCAAATAGGGAGAATGGCAGTTGGCTACAATGATCCTCGTACTGATCGGCATCGTCGCCGCCCTGTTCGGCAGCATCGTCGGGTTGGGGGGCGGCATCATCATCGTGCCCGCGCTCGTGCTGCTGGGGCCGAGCCTGCTCGGCGAGGACGTGTCATCGCAGACGGCGGTCGGCACCTCGCTGGCCGTGCTGATCTTCACGGCGCTGACGTCCACCTGGACGTACCGCAAGCAGGGCAAGGTCGATTTTCGCAGCGGCTGGCTGTTCTTCGCCACGAGCGGACCCGCAGCCATGATCGGCGCGCTGGTGACCGATTACATCCCGCAGGGGCCGTTTCAGCTGGCGTTCGGCCTGTTTATGCTCGCGATGTTCGGCTTGATGCTGGCCCGCGAGCGGATGAAGCCGCTGCGCATCGATTGGCCGATCAAGCGATCGTTCGCCGACGGCTCGGGCACCGTTCACGTGTACGGATACAACCTGCCGCTCGCGCTGACGATCGGCTTCGCCGTCGGGCTCTGCTCGGGTTTGTTCGGGATCGGCGGCGGTTCGCTGTTCGTGCCGATCATGGTGATTCTGTTCAGGTTTCCGCCGCATGTCGCCACGGCAAGCTCGATGTTCGTCATTTTCCTGTCCTCGATATTGGGCAGCACCGTGCACCTGTACAACGGGAACATCGATTGGCCGCTATTCCTGGCGCTAGCGCCAGGCGCGCTGATTGGCGGCCGCGCCGGCGCGATCGTCGCATCGAGGCTGTCCGGGCCGCAACTCATGTGGCTGCTGCGCGTGACCTTGCTCATCATGGCTGGGTATCTCATCTTCAAGGGCGCGACCGAGATGTAGCTTGAAGCCCTTCCTTCAAGCGGCAGGGCCAAGCGCCGGAACGCGCCGTCGCGCCGTCGCGTATAAGTAGAGAGATCAACGGTAGACAAGCGGTTGTAGCGATACGAATTCATAATGCGTAATGAGGGATGAGGACATGAGCGACAATCCGAATACGATCGGGGGCAAGAGCTTCACGGCCGTCGCGATCAACTGCGCTTCCAAGGCGGGCGAGTGGATCAAGAGCAGGATCGGGCAGTTCGCGGCGCCCGATCTTAAATTTTCGAAGCACGATCTCGTTACCGAAGTGGACAAGGGCTCCGAGCGGCTCATCCGCAACCTGCTCGCGACGCACTATCCGACCCACTCGTTTTTGGGCGAGGAGGGCGTCGAGCCCGGGCCGGAGGCTTCGGCGCAATCGATCGCCAAAATGGGCGGCAGCGAGTACCTATGGATCGTGGATCCGGTCGACGGAACGACCAATTACGTGCACGGATTCCCGTTCTACTCGGTATCGATCGCGCTCGCCTATCGCGGGGAAGTGATCGTCGGGGTCATCTACGATCCGTCGCGAGACGAGTTGTTCGTCGCGGAGAAGGGGAAGGGCGCCTACGTTCACGGCAAACGGATGCAGGTGTCGGCCGAGCCCGGGCTCGCGCAAAGCCTGCTGGCCACCGGCTTCCCGGCGGACCATATCTCGGCGCTGCCGCGCAATCTCAAGCAGACGCTGGCGCTCGCGCCGCAAGTGCGCAACGTCCGCAGCTCCGGCTCCGCCGCGCTGCACATGGCCTATGTCGCCGCGGGCCGGCTCACCGGCTTCTGGGAGGTCGGGCTGAACGCCTGGGATCTGGCCGCGGGCGCGCTGATGATCGCGGAATCCGGCGGCGTCGTCACCGACCAGAACGGCCAGCCTTATTCGCTTGGCGTTCGCGATATCGCTGCCAGCAACGGCCTGATTCACGATGAATTGTTGAAGGCGCTTGCGGACGCTTAAGCGTCTTCGCTCGCGGTATCGTTTCCACACTTAAGCATTTGATCCCGCTTGGGGTACATGAGAGTAAGGCATACGGATCATGCTACTTAAGAAAGGAGTGCGACAACGATGCGCGACGATCGATCGGACGGAAGATTCGACCAATCGCAGCCGCAGCCGGAGCGTCCGGAGGGACTCGCCGCGCGGGCGGCAGAGGAATACGTGGACGACGAGGCGGCCTTCATGTCCGGCGCGGAGGCGGAGCTCGTGAGGCAGCTGACCGAAGGAGAGCCGGCGACCGGCGATCCGAACGAGGAAGCGCTCGCTCGCTTGTCCCCTCGCTGGGAGATCCGGATCCAGACGGAGCGGGATCCCGTCGCCGAAGAGACGGCGGCGTACCGCAAGCTGGCGAAGGAAGCGGACGGGCGGTACGACGACCGCGCCAAGTCCGAGTGAGCAGGCAACGAAAAAGGCGGCCCCGCGGGCCGTCTTTTTCTTCGTGCGTTTTTTGGGAATGCGCGGGATTCAGATCGTGCGGAAGCCTTTTTATCGCGCCAGCGCGTACCTAAGCTGCACGACGCCGCCTCCGAGCGGTTTGGTATCGATCAGCGATACTTCTTGGAAGGCATATTTCTCTTGGTCGAGCAGGATGTTAAGTCCTTTGCCCTCCAGTACGGGAGCGATATTGAAAATAAGCTCGTCGACGAGGCCTTGGCCGAGAAAGGCTTGATGAAGCGCGCCTCCGCCGGACAACAGCGCGGTCGAATGCCCTCTGTCCCGAAGATAATCAAGCGCTTCTTGGGGCGTGCCCGCGATCGTGACGCCGGGCAAATCCTTCGCGCTTGCGGAGACGACGACGATGTCGAGATCCGCGAACGGGCCGCCACCGCCTCCGTTGCCCGCCATCGCCTCGTATGTCCGCCGGCCTACGATGAAATTGCCCGCTGCCTTGGCCTGCGCGGCGAAGTCGCCCAGCGCCTCCGGCTTGGGGGGATTTTCAGGACCCGATTGCGCGTAATTTCCGTTTGCCGTCAACGTTGCCCATAGAATGGTTTTCATAGTCGAACCTCCGATTGTCGTTGAATGCGTTCAATGACGCTCCGTATGCTTGCCGCGACCCGATCGGGCCGGTCCTCCTGGACGTAGTGCGATGCGTCCTCCAATATCTCGGCGTCGCTGTTCGGCAGGTAGCTCTGCCATCTTCGCATCTCGCCAAGCGGGAACCCCGCGCTGTCGCGCGCTCCCCAGACGATCCGGGCGGGCAGATCGGCCATGGCCGGAAGCCCTGCTTCGATGCCGGCGAGCCATTTCCGCGCTTTCCGGATGCTGCGGGGGAAAACCCAGGTCGGCATTCTCGATGCCGGCGTAGGGTACGGGTCCGTGTAGGCTTTTGCGAGCGTCTTTGTTACTTTGTTCGCTTGATGGATGCCGCTCGGCAGAATCTTGCGTGCGAAAAAATTGCGTCTGGTCTGCAGCCAGTAACCGAAGGGCCAGCCGCCCATGGCGACGGAGAAGAGCTTCATCGCGGCCAGCTTGGCGGGCCATGCCCAAGTGTTCATGAGCACGATGCCCCGAACGTTGTCCCTGTTGCGTACCGCATAGTTCAGTCCGATCGGACCTCCCCAGTCCTGAACGACCAGGACGATGTCCGTCAGACCGAGCGACGCGATCAGCTCGCCGAGCGCCTCCGAATGCTCCTGAGGCGTATAGCCGTAGCCGGACGGCGCGCGGGACATCCCCATGCCGGGGTAATCCAACGCGATCAGGCGGCACTCCCCACGCAGCGCCTTGATGACGTTGCGGTAAAGATAAGACCAGGTGGGATTGCCGTGCAGGAGCAGAACGGTCTGTCCCCGGCCCTCGTCCACGTAGTGAATGGTGCCGTCCCGGTACGGCAGCCACCGATCCTCGAACGGATACTCCGCGGGATCGACTTCGAATGGTCTTTGCATGCTCACGCCCTCCTTTCCCGGTTGTCGATCGCGCGCTCGATCAACCCTGTTCACAGAGTAAAGGCTTATGGTACATTTGAAAAGTAGTTACAATTAAGTGCAATAGTTTCATAAAATGAACTACGGAGGACGATATCAGATGAAACCGGACCAGGCATGCCAAGGCACGATCGAACCGCTGCTGGAAATTTTGGACGGCAAATGGACGCTGCCGCTGCTGCGCGACCTGTTCAACGATGTCAAGCGGTTCGGGGAACTGAGGCGATCGCTCCATCCGATTAGCCCGAAGACATTGACCGACCGGTTGCGGATGTTGGAAGAGAAGGGAATCGTGACGCGAACGCTTTATCCCGGCGTGCCGCTGCACGTCGAATACGAGCTCACGGACAGCGGCCGCAGGCTGCAGCCGATCTTCGCCGCGATGAGCGAATGGGCGCGGGCGGAGGCGCCCTGCGGACGGGCCGAGCCGGAAGCGGAAGCGGAAGCACTCCTCGGCGCGGCGGCGTCCGAATAAGGCGTAACGCACGCGCCCTCCTCGAGCAACCGCTAGATCATCACAAAAAACCGCACAAACTCTGTGCGGTTATTTTGCGTGTATAGCGCTACATAAACGAGAACCGCACAAAAAATGTGCGGTTTTGCATCGCGTCCGCATGGACGCAAGGCTCTAGCCGCGCGCCTGCGCCGTATGCACGAAAACCGCACAAGAAATGTGCGGTTCTGCGTCGCGTCCGCATGGACGCAAGGCTCTATGCCGAGCGCCCGCGCCGCATGCACAAGAACCGCACAAAAAATGTGCGGTTCCGTGCCGAGCTCGTGTTCCTCTTCCTCTTCCGGCGGCTACCGAATCGCCTTAAAGCTCTCCTCCGCCGCTTCGAGCGTCCTGTCGATGTCCGCGTCCGTATGCGCGGTCGTCAGGAACCACGCTTCGTACTTGGACGGCGCCAGATAGATACTGCGCGACAGCATCTCGCGGAAGAACGCCGCGAAGCGTTCGCCGTCGGTATCCTGCGCCTCGTCGTAGTTCGTGACGGGGTGGTCGCAGAAGTGAGTCGAGATCGCGCCCGCGATGCGGTTGACCGTCAGCGGCACGCCGTTACGCGCCGCGGATTCGCGCAGGCCGTCGGCGAGGCGCGTGCCGAGCGCCTCCATGCGCGCGTAGACGCCCGGCTCGCGCAGCACCTCGAGGCAGGCGATACCCGCCGCGATGGAGGCGGGGTTGCCGGCCATCGTGCCCGCCTGGTAGGCGGGGCCGAGCGGCGCGACCTGCGCCATGATCTCGGCGCGGCCGCCGTAGGCGCCGATCGGCAGGCCGCCGCCGATGATCTTGCCGAGCGCCGTCAGGTCCGGCTCGATCGCGGCAAGGTCCGGGAACGCCGCAGCGTATGTCTGCGTCGTGCCGTAATGAAACCGGAACGCCGTGATGACCTCGTCGTAAATGACGAGCGCGCCGGCCGCGCGGGCCATGCGGCACACGTCCTCGAGGAAGCCCGGCTTCGGCATCACCATGCCGAAGTTGCCGACGATCGGCTCGATCATGACGGCGGCCACATCGTCGCCCCAAGCCTCGAGCGCGAGCCGCAGTCCTTCGGCGTCGTTGAAAGGCACAGTGATCACTTCGCTTGCGATGCTGACCGGGATGCCCGCGCTATCGGGAATGCCCAGCGTCGAGGGCCCCGAGCCCGCGGCGACGAGCACAAGGTCGGAGTGGCCGTGGTAGCAGCCGGCGAACTTGACGATCTTGTTGCGCCCGGTGGCCGCGCGCGCGACGCGGATCGTCGTCATGACGGCTTCGGTGCCGGAGTTGACGAAGCGCACTTTATCCAGCGACGGGATCGCGTCCTTCAGCATGCGCGCGAGCGTGACCTCGCCTTCGGTCGGCGTGCCGTACAGCGTGCCGTTCTGCGCGGCGCGCACGATCGCCGAAGTGACGTGCGGATGCGCGTGGCCGGTGATGATCGGGCCGAATGCGGCCAGATAGTCGAGGTAGCGGTTGCCGTCCACGTCCCAGAAGTAGGCGCCTTCGGCGCGCTGCATGAACACGGGCGCGCCGCCGCCGACGGCCTTGAAGGAGCGCGACGGGCTGTTGACGCCGCCGACGATATGGCGCTGGGCTTCTTCGTAAAGGCGCGCGGATTCGGGTCTTGGATTCGGGCTTGCTTGAGGATTCGGCATATAAGGGGCCTCCTGAGCGAATGGGATAGGGGTCTGAAGCGAGCGAACGTGAAGAGACCGCCGAATCGGCGGTCCCCATCTTGGCGAACGTGAAGTTTATGGCGTGGCGCTCGCGGACGCAGAAGCAGAGCCGGACGGAGAAGGCGAAGCCGAAGCCGCCGACGAATCCGAGGCGAGCACTTCCTGGATGTACTCGCGCAGCTTGTCCTCGTCGCGAATGCCGATCGTCGAGCCTCCGATGTTCTGCTCGACCAGATTATCCATCGGCGGCAGCTGCGCGGAGCCGGCCTGGTGCGACTTGTAACCGAGGCTGGCGAGCTTCCACATGTCGTTGACCGACATGTTGGTATCGACATAAGGCACGACTTTGTTGAGTATGATCGGCAGCTTAATCAAGTTCCAGCCGGACTGCAGCTTGTCGGCGACCGCGCCGAGGAAGGCGCGCTGGCGCTCGGTGCGCGTAAAGTCGCTGAGCTTGTCGTGACGGAAGCGCACGTACTGCAGCGCATGATCGCCGTCGAGATGCTGCTGCCCCTGTTTCAGATCGATATCGTACAGGTGCTTGTCGGCTGCAGACGTATATTTCATGTCCTTTTCTACATAAAAGTCCACGCCGCCGATCGCGTCCACCAGCTTGATGAAGCCCTGGAAGTCCGCGTACACATAATACTGGATATCAAGACCGGTCAATTCGGAGATCGTCTTCATGGACAGGTTGGGCCCGCCGATCGAGAGCGCCGCGTTGAGACGATCCGAGCCGTGTCCCGGAATCTTCACGTACGTATCGCGCAAGATCGAGAAGAGGTGAACCTTCTTTGACGTCGGGTCGAACGAAGCGATGAGCATCGAGTCGGATCGAGGCGCTTCACCCTTAGTAAGTCCCCGGTTGTCCCCGCCCATAAGCAGGACATTGACGCGTTCGGAGCCGGTCCATTCGGGCGGCTGTTCCTCAGGCTTCTCGGGCACGTTGCTGAAAATCGAGTCTTCCTTCGGTTTTTCGAGCCGGTCCAGCGCATGGTACCCGCTATAGACGTACCATGCGACAAAGGCGATGACGATCGCCAATATGGAGAGACCCGTGTAAAGGGGCCATCTTCTTTTTTTTCGCGGCTGACTGCGCATCCTCATGTTCCCTTCGTTTTACGTTAAGATCAATCTCCTGTAAGATATCATATTGAATTATATAGTTCCCGCACGACTCGAATCAAGTTAAGTCGAATCACGGAGGAATATGGAATGTTAGCCATCGACGTACGCGATCTGCGCAAGCAGTTCAATGTTCAGAAAAACCGCGAAGGCATCGGCGGGGCGCTAAAAGACCTTTTCAAGCGCGAATATACGGAAGTGACCGCGGTCAAGGACATCAGCTTCCAGATCCCGCAGGGCGAGATTTGCGGCTATATCGGGGAGAACGGCGCCGGCAAGTCGACGACGATCAAGATGCTGACCGGCATCCTCGTCCCGACGTCCGGGCATATCAAGGTCAACGGCTACGTGCCGCATAAGGAAAGGGAAAAGTTCGTCCAAGGCATCGGCGTCGTGTTCGGGCAGCGGAGTCAGTTGTGGTGGGACATCGGCGTCATCGAATCGTTCCGGCTGCTGCGCAAGGTGTACGGCGTCGGCGAAAACGACTTCAAGCGTCTGCTTGACGAACTCGTCGAGACGCTATCGCTCGGCGAGCTATTGAACCGCCCGGTGCGGAAGCTGAGCCTCGGCCAGCGGATGCGCTGCGAGCTGGCGGCGGCGCTGCTGCACAATCCATCGATTTTGTTCCTGGACGAGCCCACGATCGGCCTCGACATCGTCGTGAAGACGGAGATCCGCGAGTTCCTGAAACGGATCAATCGCGAACGCGGCACGACGATCCTGCTCACGACGCACGATCTGCAGGACATCGAAGCGCTCTGCTCGCGCGTCATCATGCTGGACGACGGCAGGATCATCTACGACGGCGGGCTGGAAGAGCTGAAGACGCGCTGGGGCAAAGGCCGCGAGGTCGTCTTCACGTTCGGCGACGCGGTGCGGGTGGACAGATTGGCCGCGTTGACGGACGGCTTGGACGTCAAGTGGAGTCTCGGCGACGCGTATACCGCGACGGTATGGATTCCGCTCGAGATCAACGTGTCGGAGGTGCTGTCGCGCGTCGTCGGCACGATGGAGATCAGCGATATCAAGATCATCGAGACGAACACCGAGGAGATCGTGCGCGAGATTTACCGGACGGGCAGCGCGCAGACGCCGGCGGAGGCGCTGGCGGTCGGCGGTCCCGGCGGCCGAGACGATGGAGAAGGCGGCGGAGAAGCAAACGGCGCTGAAAATGGCGCAGACAACGGTACAGTGAGCGATAACGCAAGCACCGACAGTTCGCGGCCTACCGCACAGGCGGAGGCGACCAAGCCGTGAACGCCGCTTACTTCGAATTTATTCGCATCCGCTTTTTGACGATGCTCGCTTACCGCGTTAATTATTATAGCGGTATCATCGTTTATGCCATTAACATCGGCGCGTACTACTTCCTGTGGAAAGCGATCTACGGCGAGGCCGAGACACTGGCAGGCTTTACGGTCGAGCAGATGACGACTTACGTGGCCGTGTCTTGGATGGCGCGCGCTTTTTACTTCAACAACCTGGACCGCGAGATCTCGAACGAGATTCGCGACGGCAGCGTGGCGGTGCAGATGACGCGGCCGATCAATTATTTAATGGTGAAAATGATGCAGGGCTTCGGCGAGGGCGTGTTTCGCCTGCTGCTGTTCATGGTGCCGGGGATGATTCTGGCGACGCTGCTGTTCCATGTGACGCTTCCGTCGGATCCGATGCGCTGGATCGTGTTTTTCGTCATGATCTGGTTCAGCTTCCTGATCAACACCCAGCTCAACATTTTGACCGGCCTCTTCGCTTTCTTCGTCGAGAACAACGAGGGGCTCATGCGCTTGAAACGCGTGCTCGTCGACCTGCTGTCCGGCGTCGTCGTGCCGATCGCCTTTTTCCCGGCATGGGGGCGGGCGGCCATGGACTGGCTGCCGTTCCAGGCGATTACGTATTTGCCGAGCTCGGTGTTCACGGGCAGGACGAGCGAGGCGGAGACTTGGCACGCGCTGCTCATTCAAATCGGCTGGTTCGCGGTCCTCGTCGTCCCGATCGTGCTCATGTGGCGGTCGGCGCGTAAGCGGCTGTTCGTGCAAGGAGGTTGACGAAGAGATATGAGACTGTCCAGATTGGGCTACACGTTCGGATTGTTTAAGGAATACATCGCCAACTACGCCAAAGTGAAGCTGACTTACCGCGCCGACTTCTGGGTCGAGGTCGTGAGCGACCTGCTGTTCTCGCTGACGAATCTCGTGTTCATCTTTATCGTGTTCCAGCATACCCCGACGCTCGGGGACTGGAGCGAATCCGAGGTCGTATTCGTCTACGGCTACTTCATGATCGCGCAAGGGGTGTTCGGCGCCTTCACGAATCTATGGAACTTCGGCGACCGCTACATCATCAAGGGCGAGATGGACCGCGTGCTGACGCGGCCCGCCCACTCTCTGGCGCAGGTCATGCTGGAAAACGTAGACCCGCCGTCGCTCGTCTCCTCGCTCGTGGGGCTCGCGATCATGGGCACGGCGTGGGGGAAACTCGGGCTCGCGTTCGACTGGTACGACCCGTTCGTGCTCGTCGTCATGGTGCTGGGCTCGGTGCTCATCTACACGGGGATCTATGTAACGCTGGCGGCGATCTCTTTCTACTCCGACGCGCCGACGGGCATCATCCCGCTTATGTACAACATTCAGAGCTACGGCCGCTATCCGGTCCAGATCTACAACCGGGGCATCCGCTTTTTGCTCACCTGGGTGCTGCCGTTTGCCTTCGTCGGCGTGTACCCGGCGATGTTCTTCCTCGAGGCGCACCGCGACGTCTTCATGGCGTGGATGACGCCAGTCGTCGGCCTCATCGCCGCGGGCATCGGCCTCGCGGTATGGAACCGCGGCGTGAAGCGCTACCGGGGGGCGGGGAGCTAGGGGTAGGGTGGGAGGTGATAGCGGAAGAAAGTTCCGCTATTGAGCGAATGGCGGGGCCTCGCGAGGTAATAACGGTGCTCAGTACCGCTATTGTGCGCATGGTGGGGCCGTGCGAGGTAATAACGGTGTTCAGTGCCGCTATTGTGCGAATGGCGGGGCCACGGGGGACAATAACGGTGCTCAGTGCCGCTATTGTGCGAATGGTGGGGCTGTGTGAGGCAATAACGGTGCTCAGTGCCGCTATTGTGCGAATGGTGGGGCTGTGCGAGGCAATAACGGTGCTCAGTGCCGCTATTGTGCGAATGGCGGGGCCACGCGAGGTAATAACGGTGTTCAGTGCCGCTATTGTGCGAATGGCGGGGCCGCGGGGGACAATAACGGTGTTCAGTGCCGCTATTGTGCGCATGGTGGGGCCGTGCGAGGCAATAACGGTGCTCAGTACCGCTATTGTGCAAATGGCGGGGCCACGGGGGACAATAACGGTGCTCAGTGCCGCTATTGTGCGAATGGCGGGGCCACGCGAGGTAATAAAGGTCCTCGGTGCCGCTATAGTGCGAATTTTGGGGCTGTGTGAGGCAATAACGGTGCTCAGAGCCGCTATTGTGCGAATGGAGGGGCCACGCGAGGTAAACGGTATTCAGTGCCGCTATTGTGCGAATGGCGTGGTGCGTAATACCGCCCATCGTGCGAATGGTGGAGCTTAGCGAGGAGCGGCGCTCAGCACGGCTGTAAGACACGTATGCAACAAGTGCTGAGCGCCTTATTCGCATTATCAATGCCTTTTCCGAAGTTGAAACGACCTAACTCGCTGTGTGCCCGACGCTGCGTCCAGCCATCCTTTCATGACGAGATCATGAAGCAACAAGCGTGTTAGTTTGTCGCCAGTGCCAAGAAAGACGCGTATATCGGCGGGGGTAAAAGGCCGTTGCAGCTTATGAGCAAACCGCAAGATCTCACGCTGCTTAAGCGGAAGCGTTATTTCTTTGTCCGCTCCGAAGTCTCCGTACAATCTGCCAAGCGTCTGAAGCACGAATTGCTGGCACTTGCGCGGGCGCTCCCGGATCATATCCAGCGGCAGGCGAAAGACGGTCCACCCATCCAGCACCAGCAGGTTCTGCCTTTCACGCTCGTATTCAAACGTACGGCGACTTGCGTGCTGCCCATGCGTGCTGAAATCGTCGATCTCCCATCCGACCTTGTGCGGCGGCCTCAAGTAGGCATGATCGATGAAGAACGAGCCCTCGCCAAAGCCCGGAACCTCGTATTCCGCATATAGGTAATCGAAGTTGCCCACCGCCGACAACCAGATTTGTTTGGCGAATAGGGACTCGTTAAACGCATGTCCTTCTGTAAGCCTGCGCAGCGATTCGCCTGTCCGGCCCCGGCGCTGCTCCTCCAGCCATCGAGCTTACTGTTCGTCCAATATTGCGATCTCCCCCTAAAATAGAACATAAAAAACCGCCTTCTCCAGTTGGAGAGGCGGTGTTCTTCACGCGCAAAGGTATTTATAGGATCAAATATACCGTTAACTTCCATCCGCTGCAAGTGGAACGCAGGACGAGGAAAACCGCTGTCGAGCTATTGACAAGAGGACGTTATGTTTGTAATATAAGCGCATACACATTTTAATATCATAATTGGGAACGTTCCCAAAACAATGCGATGCAATGAATGAGCAAGGTTAGCGTAAAACAGAGTGCTGGCTGAGCCGCTTCGTGTAGGGGGAGCAACGACACGGTAATAGCGAGCCGTCGTATCAACGAACGCAGAAACTTAAGTTTCGCCGGTCTCTTTTATCAAAAAAATAGGAACGTTCCCAAAATGAAATTGAAAGCGTTTTTGCTTGAGTCGTTGCAGATAAGGGTAGAGTTGGTTGTCGCATTCGTGTCGAATGAAATTTGGCGGTACGACGTAGAGCAATCTTTCGCAACATCGCAACGAAGAAATACCGCAATTTCCGGTCTCGTGTTAAAATGGGAACGTTCCCGAAATCATCCGTTCATCGGTGGTTACTTGCTCCGTCGGTCGCCGGCGTACCATAAGGGGCGCCGAAGCGACCTGAACGTTGGCGAGAACCTACACCATCCAAGGAAAGCAGGAAGAACCATGGGACCTACCATTCACGACGTAGCGAGACTTGCCAATACTTCCAAAAGCACGGTATCCCGTTATCTCAACGGGCAGAAGGTCAAGCGCGCCACGCAGGAGGCGCTGGACCGGGCGATCGAGGAGCTTAACTTTCACCGCAACGCCAATGCCCGCAGGCTGGTCATGGATAAGACCAACACGATCGGCGTCGTCGTCGACAATATCTCGAACGTGTTCTACTCGGGCATCATCCGCGGCATCGAGATCGTCGCGGGGCGCAGAGGCTTCAATTGTATCTTCTACAGCTGGACGTCCAATTACGGCAGCGAGCGGGAGTTCTTGTCGCTGCTGTACGAGGGCCAGGTCGACGGGCTGATCCTCGTCAGCTTCCAGAAGCGGACCGAGGAAGACTTGGCCGAATTCAGAGACTCGGCCTACCCGATCGCGCTCGTCGGAGATCACGGCGAGATGGAAGGGCTCATGTCGGTCGACGTCGACAACGCTGCAGGCCTTGAGGAGATCGTGAGTTACTTGCACGGCCTCGGCCACCGGGAGATCGCCTACATCGCGGGCCCGCCGCATGCCGGCGCGAGCAAGTATCGGCTCAAGGGCTTCCGCCAATCGATGGAGGCGCTCGGTCTGGCGGCGAACCCGGCCTGGATCTCAGAGTCCGATTGGAGCAACCAAGGGGGCTACGAGGCGATGCGCAAGCTGCTGAAGGTCGGGGGATTCACGGCCGTCGTGGCTTCGAACGACGAGACGGCGATCGGCGCGCTCCGGGCGATCCAGGAGCAGGGACTGAGCGTGCCTTCGCGGCTCTCGCTCGTCGGCTTCGACGACATCTCGATCTCGGAGTGGGTGTTCCCGTCGCTCACGACCGTGCGGCAGCCGTTCCAGGAGATCGGCATGCTGGCGGCCGACGGATTATTCCGCCGGATCGAGGGGGAGTATGAGAGTGTCGACAGCCGCTCTTTCAGCTTGCTGAAGCCCCATCTAGTCGTCCGCGATTCCTGCGACAGACCGACTTCCATCTGATTAAAAGAGGGTTGATGCGCATGAACACGAAAATCAACAAGTCCTTCTACGGTTACATTTTCATCGCGCCGTTTTTTATCGGATTTCTGCTCATCGGCCTGGCGCCGATTCTGTATACCTTCTATCTCAGCCTGACCAAGTGGGACGGCTTCAGCGATCCGGTATACGTCGGCGCCGCCAACTATACCCGACTGATTCACGACAGCTTCTTCTTCCAGACGATCGGCAGCACGCTAATTATCTGGATCATGTCGATCGTCCCGCAGATCTTGCTCGCGCTCGGGCTCGCGCTCATCCTGAACGAACGGTTCATCCGGGGCAAGCATTTTTTCCGGGCGGTATTCTACTTCCCGCACATCGTCACGCCGGTCACGCTCGGCGTTCTGTTCAGCCTCATGTTCGACTGGCAGACGGGCAGCATCAACAAGGTGCTCATGAACATCGGCCTCGTCAACGATCCGGTCAATTGGTTCAACAATCCCTGGTGGTCGCGGATCATCGTCGCGGGCGTCATCTGCTGGCAATACTTCGGGTTTAATCTCATTATCTTCATCGCCGGTCTACAGGGCATTTCCAAGGAAGTATACGAGGCTGCCGAGGTGGACGGGGCGACGAAGCCGATCATCATCCGCCGGATCATTCTGCCGCTGCTCCGCCCGGTCATGCTGTTCACTTTCATCACCTCGGTCATCGGGGGCCTGCAACTGTTCGACGCGCCCCTCATGCTGGGGGACGGTCCGGGCAACTCGACGCGCACGATGATCATGTACCTGTATGAGACCGCATTCAAAAACTTCGACTACAGCTATGGTTCGGCCGTCGCCTACGGAATCTTCGTCGTCGTTATGTTTTTCACCGCGATCACGACACTGGCCACGAGAACAAAGGAATAGGAGGCGCCTCGCATATGAGATCCGGATATACCCACACCAAAGCCTTGCTGTATCTCTTGCTGGCCGCCGTCTCGTTCGTTTGTCTCGTTCCTTTCTACAGCATGCTCATTACGTCGACCCACGCGAACTCCGAGATCGCCAGCAAGCTGCTGCTGTGGCCCGGCACGGAGCTTGCGAACAACTATAACCGGCTCGTCGGCTCCGTCAACATCTGGCGCGGCTTCGCGAACACCGTGTTCATCTCGGTCACGGCGACGATCCTCAACGTCTACTTCGCGGCGTTGGCGGGCTTCGGCTTCTCCAAGTACCGCTTCCGCTACCGGAACTTCCTGTTCTTGTTCGTACTCGGCACGATGATGATCCCGGGACAACTCGGCATCATCGGCTTTTATAAGGTCATGAGCATGCTGCAGCTGACCGATACGTACTGGCCGCTGCTGCTTCAATCGTTGTACAACGCGTTCGGCATCTTCCTGATGCGCCAGTTCGCGGACGCTTCGATCCCCGACGAGATCATCGAATCCGGGCGGATCGACGGCTGCGGGGAGTGGCGGATCTTCCACCGGATCGTGCTCCCGCTCATGGGGCCGGCCATCGCGACGCTCGCGATCTTCTCCTTCATCGGCAAATGGAACGACTTCCTGACCCCGATGATCATCCTGTTCGACAACGACAAGCAGACCCTTCCCGTCATGATCGCCAGCGTCAAGTCGGCGTTCTCCTCCGACTTCGGCGCCCAGTATGTCGGCATCGCCATCTCCGTCATCCCGCTGCTCGTCTTCTTCGCCTTGATGTCGAAACAGATCATCAGCGGCGTAGCGGCAGGCGCAGTCAAAGGCTAAGCGGAAACGGACCTATTGAACGACAATGACACTTCGCGAAAGAGGTGATGCGGGTCCCGTACGGACTGAAGGAGTTGTGAAAGCGCAGTCAACCGCAAGGAACCCGGTGTATGACAAGCTTTAGGTTCTCACTAAACGATCTAAAGGGGCGATTGCTTTGAAAAGAAAATCATGGCTTCCCGTATCGCTGGCGCTCATCCTTATCCTTACGCTGCTGTCCGCTTGCGGCGGCAACAATAACGGCAACAACGCATCTCCGTCGTCTTCGGCATCGGATTCGGCATCTCCGTCGGCGTCGGCCTCCGAGCCCGCCTCTCCTTCGTCATCGGCCTCCGCTAGCGAATCCGCGGCGCCGAGCGCGCTGTCCGGCAAGCTCGTCATCTGGACGTTTTTCGACCAGGTGAAAGACATGGCCGCGAAGTTCATGGAAAAGAACCCGGGCGTACAGGTTGAAGTCAAGATGTTCCCTGGCGATCAATATCAAACGAAGCTGCTGACCGCGCTGCAAAGCGGCAAGGACCTGCCCGATATCTTCGACCTGGAGCGCGGCTACATCGGCAAGTTCATCGACTCCAAGTTTCTGGCAGACCTGTCCGCGATGGGCGGCGAAGACCTGGTCAAGGACTACGTGCCTTACGTACAAGGACTCGGACGTTCCTCCGACGGCAAGCTGAAGGCGATCTCCGATCACTCGTCTCCGGGCGGCTTCTGGTACCTGAAGGAAACGGCGAAGAAATACCTCGGCACGGACGACGCAACCGAGATCGGCGCGATGGTGAGCGACTGGGATAAGCTGATCGAGACCGGCAAGAAGGTGTATGACCAAAGCGGCGGCAAAGTCCACCTCATCGAGAACGCCGGGGATTTGTTCGACATCATGGCGTACAACACGGAGCCGTGGGTGAAAGACGGCGCGCTCAACATTGACCCGAAGTGGAAAGACACGTACGCGGTTCAACAAAAGATTCGCGAGAACAACGTCGACGCCAAGCTGGAATTCATGTCGGCGGGCTGGGGCACGGCGCTGAACAGCGGCACGGTCGTGCTGACGTCCATGCCGGCATGGGCAGGCTTCATGATCGACAACAAGGACGACAAAGCCGTCGGCAAATTCGGCGTCGCGTCTACGCCGCTCGGCTTCTACACCGGCGGCACGTACCGCGGCATTTACGACAAGTCGCCGAACAAGGAACTGGCCTATGAATTCATTAAGTATATCGCAAGCTCCGAATGGCAGACTTACAACCTCGGCAAGACGGGCAACATGCCGGGTCTCGCTACGGTATACCAAGACAATATGGACTCGTTCAAGTCGAGCTTCTTCGGCGACCAGAACATCCTGAAGCCTTACTACGACACCGTCACGAAGCTGCCTGCGCTGTCCGCCGACAAGTACGGCGAAGAGATCCTGAGCCTGTGGCGCAAGACGGCGGGCCAAGGCGTCGCGAACAAGACGGATTACGACAAAGTCGTCGCGAGCTTCAAGAAGGAAGTCAAAAACGCCTTCCCCGAACTGAAGGTCGACTAAAGCGTATCTACGATTTAAGCCACTGAGTAACGGATGGACGGACAAAAGGGTCCTACTCGACCGGAACCGCCGCTGCCGACCGGCAGCGAGCGGAGCCGGGACGACGAGCGGCCGGGAGCCTTCCCGTACGAACCGTCGTTCCGGCCGTCCGGACGGCCCGGGCGAACCGCAAGACCTGCACGGGCTCACGGAAGGAGAGACAGAAGAGATGCAAACCATACACGATCACATCCGACAGCTCCGCATTATCGACGCGCACGAGCACCTGGCGACGCCTTCGATTCGCCGCAGGGAAAATCACGACCTTTTCTCGCTGCTGCACTACCTGGAATCCGACTTGATCTCCGCAGGCATGAAGCGCGGCGCGCTCGACCGTCGCCTCGGCTTGTCCGACGAAGAACGGGCCACCGTTTTTCTGAAGTACTGGCAACGCACGTCCAACACGACTTATGCCCGCATGTTCAAGCAGGCGATGGAGGAGCTGCACGGCCTCCGCGATTGGAACGCGGACGGCATCCTGCAAGCGAATGCGAGCGTGCTCGCGGCCAGCGCGAATCCCGGCTGGTACGACGAGGTGCTCGGCGAACGGTCGGGCATCGATCTGGCATTCACGCTCATCCAGACGACGGATCTCGGCTACGACCGGTTCCGGCCGATCATGTTCCTCGACTTCACCTTTAATTTGAATACGACGGAGGACCTCCTCTCGGTCTGGCGGGCGATGGACAAGGACGCGGAAGCGCGATCGTTCCACGCCTATCTGGACGAAACGGACGGCCTGCTGCAACGATACAAGCAAGAAGGCATGGTCGCCACCAAGCTGGGCCACGCATACTGGCGGACGCTTGCCTGCGGCAATCCGGCGCGCGACGACGCGGAGCGCCTCTACGACCGGCTGCTCGGCGGCGCGATCATGACGGAGAGCGAGCTGCGGCCGCTTCAGGATTACATGATCCGGCACGTCATCGAACGGTCGACCGCGATCGGCCTGCCCGTGCAGATTCATACCGGCCATCACGAGACGAGCGTGTCGGGCGACGGCAACATCATCGGACGTTCCAACCCCGAACACCTCGTGCCGCTGCTGCTGGATTATCCCGATGCGCGCTTCGTGCTGCTGCATGCCGGCTTCCCGTTTCATCAGGTATACCTCAGCATGGTCAAGAACTTCCCGAACGCGTACGCGGACTTCACCTGGATCTACATCATCACGCCGACCGCGGCCAAGGAGACGCTGCATCAGGCGATCGAGATGATCCCGGCGAGCAAGATCCAGGGCTACGGCGGAGATTACAACCATATCGAAGGCACTTATGCGCATCTGAAACTGGCCAAGCGGATCGTATCCGAAACGCTGAGCGAAAAAGCGGAAGCGGGAGCGCTGAGCGAGGCCGAGGCGATCGACTTCGCGAACCGCATCTTCCGCGGCAACGTCATCGAGCTGTACGGGTTGGAAGGGTTGAGTTGAGCGGAAGGCGCGACTTCGAGCGAAGCTATCGCGCAAAAGTGCGGGATAGAGCGGAAGGTGCGGCTTCAAGCGAAACGATCGAGCAAAAGTGCAGGATAGCGAGGCTTATGGACCGCAAAATCGTGAATGAGAGGGCGCTATCCTGCACATATGCAGGCTACGTGCGGCAATTCTCATTTTGACGAATGTATCGTGTACTTTTGCAGGATGAGATATGCGGTCAAGTCGATCGGGATCGTGGTTGAAGGAAGGCTGCGGGGAGGAGGGGCGTCATGTCCGAAAATAGGGGAAATGCCGCGCGGGCGGCGATCGAAGCTGGCAAACGGTACGTCATCGGGCTCGACGTCGGCACGACCTCGCTTTGCGCCGCGGCGGTCGATACGCGGGGCGGGACCGTCGTTCGGACGATCGTTCGGCCGAATCTCGCTGCGATTGCCGGAGAGGCGCCTGACGAGCGTCTGCAAGATCCGGATCGGATCGCGGACGAGCTGCTCGCGATGCTCGAGGAATGGCGCGACCTGCTACCGGAGACGGCGGCCATCGGCATCTCCGCGCAGATGCACGGCATCCTCTACGTCGACGGAAGCGGCAGGGCCGTTAGTCCCCTCTACACGTGGCAGGACGGGCGGGGCGAGCGGCTGCTGACAGACGGAGCGGACGAAGACGCGAACGGCGGAGGGGCGACGGATAACCGGGGAACGGTCATTGGCGGGACAGGCGGCAGGAAAACGGCGGATCGTCAAAATGCGGCCGCAGGCGCGGCGACCTACCGCCAACGGCTCGAGACGTTGACAGGCTCTCCCGTTCCGTCAGGCTACGGCCTGCTGACGCACGACGTGCTGCGCCGGACCGGCGGCGTGCCAGAGGCGGCCGCCAAGCTGTGCACCGTCGGCGACTACGCGGCGATGCGGCTCACGGGCCGGACGGCGCCGCTCGTAGACGCCACGCAGGCGGCGGGCCTCGGCTTGTTCGACCTGCGAAGCCGGTCGTTCGACGCGGACGCGGCAGCGCGCGCCGGCATCGACGCGGCGATGCTGCCGGAGCTGGCAGGGCCGTCAGGCGCGCTAGCGGGCACGACGCCCGAAGGCATTCCGGTCGCCGCCGCCATCGGCGACAACCAGGCGAGCTACCTCGGCACCGTGCCGGCGCTCGCGGGCAGTTTGCTCTTCAACGTAGGGACGGGCGCGCAGTTGTCGCTGTACGCGCCGGAGCCCGTTGAGGCGGCGGGCCTCGAGCTGCGCCCGTTTCCGGGCGGCGGCTGGCTGTTGTCCGGCGCTTCGCTCGGCGGCGGCAAAACTTATGCGCTGCTCGCCTCGTTCTACCGCGAGATCGCGGAGGCGCTCGGCGGCGGCGAAGGCAGCGTGTCCGCCGACCGGCTGTATGCCGCCATGAACGGCTGGGCGATGAGCGCGCTTGACGAGGGGCGCACGCTCCCGCGGGTAGACCCTGCGTTCTTCGGCACGCGGGCCGATCCGCACCGCAAAGCGCGAATCGCGGGGCTGGACGCGACCGGCTTCACGCCGCAGGCACTGACCGCCGGCTTGCTGGCGGGCGTCGCGGACGAGCTGGCAGCGTTCGCCGCCCAGCTCCCGGCCGAGTTTCTCGCCGGCGTGCGGCGCCATGTCGGCGCGGGCAACGGCCTTCGCCGCAACCCGGCGCTGCGCCGGCTGCTGGAGGAACGGATCGGCGCGCCGATCGAGCTCACCGGGGCGCGGGAAGAAGCCGCCTTCGGCGCGGCCGTGCATGCGGCGGTATGCGCGGGCATTTTCACGGATTACGACGAGGCGTTGACCTGTATGGGCGGCGCCCGCCTGACGGAAGGGGATATCGTTTAAATGAAGCACAGAAAGCTCTACATGATCGGCAACGCCCACCTCGACCCGGTATGGCTGTGGCAATGGCAGGAGGGCTTCCAGGAAGTCAAGGCGACGTTCCGCTCGGCGCTCGACCGCATGAAGGAGTACGACGACTTCGTGTTCACGTCCAGCTCGGCCGCCATGTACGAATGGGTGGAGATCAACGCGCCGGACATGTTCGAGGAGATCCGTCGGCGGGTGGCCGAAGGCCGTTGGAACCTCGTCGGCGGCTGGTGGATCCAGCCGGACTGCAACATTCCGAGCGGCGAGTCGTTCGTGCGGCAGGGACTGTACGGACAGCGCTACTTTATGGAAAAGTTCGGCGTGACGGCGAAGGTCGGCTACAACGTCGACAGCTTCGGCCACAATGCCATGCTTCCGCAGATTCTGAAGAAGAGCGGCATGGATTACTACGTCATGATGCGGCCGATGCCGAACGAAAAGGGGCTCCCGAGCCGGCTGTTCTGGTGGCAGTCGGACGACGGCTCGAAGGTGCTGACGTTCCGCATCATGTTCGAGTACCTGTCCTGGGGCAAGGAGCTCGGCGGTCACGTCCGCCGCGCGCTGGGCGAGTTCAAGGAACCGCTGAACGATCTGCTGTTCTTCTACGGCGTCGGCAATCACGGCGGCGGCCCGACCAAAGAAAACATCGAGAGCATCCGCGCGCTGAACGACGATCCGGAGCTACCGAAGCTCGTATTCTCGACGCCGGATCAGTATTTTGCGGATATGGAGGCGTCCGGACTGTCGTTTCCGGTCGTCCACGACGATCTGCAGCATCACGCGAGCGGCTGCTACAGCGCGCACTCGGGCATCAAGCAGTGGAACCGGCAGGCCGAAAACCGTCTCGCCGCGGCAGAGAAGTACTCGGCGCTCGCTTCCTGGATCACGGGGCAGCCGTATCCGCTCGAGGCGTTCGGACGCGCGTGGAAAAACGTGCTGTTCAACCAGTTTCACGACATACTGGCAGGCACGAGCCTGGAGGCGGCCTACGAGGATGCGCGTTACCTGTTCGGCGAGGCGATGGCGATCGCGGACCGCGCGCTGAACGATGCGGTGCAGTCGATCTCCTGGCGCGTCGGCATCGGTCAGGACGAGGGCATGAAGCCGATCGTCGTGTTCAATCCGCATGCTTGGGCGAGCAAAGTTAACGTGGAGCTCGAGGTCGGCGGCATCGGGCCGAGGACCGTGCTGACGGACGAAAACGATATGCCGGTGCCTTTTCAGACGGTCCAGTCGCAGGCAACCTCGGGCGGACGCTATCGCCTGAGCTTCTTGGCGGTGCTGCCGCCGCTCGGCTATCGCACCTACAAGCTGGTCGCGGAGTCAGAGTCGCTCAAGGCCGTAGGCGCGCCGATCGCGGCGAGCGACCTGGTGCTCGAGAACGGCCGCTTCCGCCTCGAATTCGACCGCGATACCGGCGCGATCAAGAGCCTGCGCGACAAGAAGGCGGAACACGACGTGTTCGCCGGTCCTGCGGCCCGCGCGGTCGTCATCGACGACAAATCGGATACGTGGAGCCACGACGTGCTTCACTTTAACAAGGTTGCCGGGGAATTTAAGGCGGTTAAAGTGTCGCGCATCGAGCATGGCCCGGTCAAGTCGGTCATTCGCGTCGTGAGCCGGTACGGCGATTCGAAGCTCGTGCAGGACTTCGCGATGTACCCGGACCGCGAGCTGATCGACGTCAGCGTGACCGTCGACTGGCGCGAGAAGTTTAAGATGCTGAAGCTCGTGTTCCCGATCAACGTCATCTTCAGCAAGCATACGTATGAGACGCCATACGGCACGATCCAGCGCGAGCACAACGGCGAAGAGGAGCCGGGCCAGAGCTGGGTCGACTACACGGGGCTGACGCGCCAGACGAACAAGATTTATGGCGTAAGCTTGCTGAACGACGCCAAGTACAGCTACAGCATCTCGGGCAAAGAGCTGGCGCTTACCGTGCTGCGCAGCCCGATCTACGCGCATCACGATCCGCTCGTGCCGGAGCCGGACGGCGAGTATTCGTTTATCGACCAAGGCATCCAGCGATTCAATTATTCGCTGCTGCCGCATGAAGGCGGCTGGGAGCAGGCGGGCACCGCGCATCGCGCGGCCGAGCTGAACTGCAGGCCGACGGCGGTCATCGAGACGTATCACGAGGGCGATCTGCCGCTGTCCGATTCGTACGCGGCGTCGTCAGCGGACAATGTCGTCGTGAGCGCGGTGAAAATCGCGGAAGACGGCAGCGGAGATTTGATCATCCGCGCTTATGAGACGGAAGGACGCCGCACGGTGGCGGAGCTCGTCCTGCCGCGTTTCGAGCGGACCATCCGCGCCGAGCTCGGGCCCAGCGAGATCAAGACGTTCCGCGTGCCGCGGGACGCGGCGGAGCCGGTCGTCGAGACGGATCTGCTGGAGCGGGGCGTTTGAGCTGTAGCGGGCCGTTTGAACTGCGGCGTGTGAGCGAGAGTTTACGGCAGGTGCAATAGCGGAAAAAAGTTCTGCTAAGGCGCCGGTAAACGTGGCTGGCAGATGCAATAGCGGAAGAAGGTTCCGTTAGATGCGAGTAACCGAGCTTGGCTGGTGCGATTGCGGAAAAAAGTTCCGCTAAGATGCGCGTAACCGTGCTTGGCTGGCGCGATAGCGGAAATAAGTTCCGCTATCATGCTCGTGTCCGCTAGAAACTTTTAACGATATAAAGTGATGGAATGGAGGTGCCGCGCATGAGCCGGACGCTGGAGGACCTGATCGCGAAGTATCCGGAGCTGGCCGTCTGCCGCACGGATATCGAGCGAGCCTATGAAACCGCGCGCAGCTCGTTCGAGAGAGGCGGCAAGATGCTGCTCGCCGGCAACGGCGGCAGCGCCGCGGATTGCGAGCATGTGGTCGGCGAGCTGATGAAGGGCTTCATGTCGCCGCGCCGGCTCGGCGAGGCCGAGCGTGAGCGGTTCGCCGTCTGGGGCGAAGAAGGCGCGTATATCGCGGACAGGCTGCAGGGCGCGCTGCCGGCGATCTCGCTCGTCAGCCAGTCGGCGCTGGCGACGGCGTACATCAACGACGTGGCGGCCGACATGGTGTTCGCGCAGCAGGTGCATGGATACGGCAGGCCGGAGGACACGCTCGTCGTGTTCAGCACGTCCGGCAATTCGGTTAACGTCGTGCGCGCGGTCCAAGTCGCCAAGTCGCTGGGTCTCGCGACGATCGCCTTCACCGGCCGCGGAGGCGGCAAGCTCGCTTCGTTGTGCGACATCGCCATTCGCGTGCCCTACGAGCGGACGCCGGACATCCAGGAGCGGCATCTGCCGATCTATCATGCGCTGTGCATCATGCTCGAGGAGGCGTTTTTCCCATGAGACGGCTGCTCGGGGGGCTGGATATCGGCGGCACGAAGTGCGCGGCTGTCGTTGGAGAGGCGTCGAAGAGCGGGATCGACATCCTTGGGAAAACGAGCTTTCCGACGCCCGGGACCCCTTCGGAGGCGATAGGGGCGTTGATGAACGCGCTCGATGCGCTGCTGGCCGAGCATGGCGGCAGTGCGACGGGAGCGGCCGGGGAAGCGGCGATATCGGCCGAGGCGACTGAAGCTGCGGCGGGCTCGCCGCCTCGCGTCCAAGGCAGCAGCCTGACCGCGATCGGCGTCAGCTGCGGCGGCCCGCTGGACAGCGAGGCCGGCCTCGTGCTGTCGCCGCCCAACCTGCCGGGTTGGGACGGCATCGACGTGCTCGCGCCGCTGCGCGAGCGGTTCGGCGTGCCGGCAGCGCTGCAGAACGACGCCAACGCCTGCGCGCTGGCGGAGTGGCGCTGGGGCGCGGGGAGAGGCACCCGCCATATGGCGTTCCTCACCTTCGGCACCGGCATGGGCGCGGGATTGATTTTAAACGGCAGGCTTTATACAGGCGTAAACGACATGGCGGGCGAGGTCGGGCATATTCGCATGCGTGACGAAGGTCCGGTCGGATACGGCAAGGCCGGCTCCTTCGAAGGCTTCTGCAGCGGCGGCGGCATGGCGAGGCTGGGCATCGGCATGATCGAGGAATGGCTGCAAGCGGGCAAGACGACCGCGCTTACGACCGGCGCCTGCGCCGAGCAAACGCTAACGGCTCGCATGATCTTCGACGCGGCCCGGGAAGGAGACGAGCTAGCCGCGCTGATCGTACGCGTCACCGGCATCGAGCTGGGCCGCGGCCTCGCCGTGATGGTCGACATGCTCAATCCCGAAGCGATCGTCATCGGGAGCATTTACGCGCGGCAGGAGCCGCTGCTGGCGCCGGTCGTGCTGGAGACGCTGCGTCGGGAGGCGCTGCCGCGCTCGCTCGCGGCTTGCCGGATCTTGCCGTCGCAGCTGCGGGAGAACGTCGGGGACGCGGCAAGCCTGTCGGTCGCGTTGCACGCGCTGGAGGCGTGAACCAACGCGCAGCTCTCGGGGCTCGTACGGCATTTGCGGCTTGCGAGGCTCCAAAAGAAAGTCGAAGGAGGCACGGATGATGTTCGAATGGTTACTCGCTTCGGGAGCGAAAGGTGGCGGCGGCCAGGCGTCGAAGGTGCGCTGCACGGTAAGGCTTACCGAACCCGGCGGCAAGTCCGCGGAGCTGCCGTTGCCGCGGGTCGCGGAAAGGTCGACGAATAGCGACGAAAATGCATTAAACGAAACCCGATACGCCTTCTCGGACGAGGCGGGCGGCATCCGCGTCGCGTTAATCGTCCGGCGGTCGGGCGATTGCGTGAAGGGACGCGTCGAGGCGGAGCTTGCGAACGACAACGTTTTCGGGCGCCAGCGGACGTTCGCGCCGTCCTGCGCAATCGAGCTGCAGCTGGATGCGGGCGCCGCGCCCGGACGCTGGATGGCCGTCTACCAGCACAAGGACTGGTGGACGCGGCCTGCCTTCGGCACAGACTGGAAGGACGTGCCCGAACGGACCCAATCGATGCTTTGCGGCGACGCCGGACGCTATTTGCAGGTGCTGCCCGTCAGCGGCGGCGCCGTCCGCGCCGACGTGTCGGGCGACGAAGGTGGCATCGTTATCCGGCTGACACCTGGCGGGACAGGCATGACGCGGATGGATGCCGTCGCGTTCGTACTGGGCGTCGGAGAAGATCCGTACGCGATGATCGAGCGACATACGGCCGCCGCCGCGGAGGCGCTCGGCAGAACCGGCCTGCTGCGCTCCGCCAAGACCTATCCGCCGCTACTCGATCGTCTGGGATGGTGCAGCTGGGACGCCTTTTACCATAAGGTCAACGAGGAAGGCCTATTGGAAAAGGCGGATGAGCTCCAGCGTCTTGGCGTACCGGCGGGCTGGTTCATGATCGACGACGGGTGGTCGGACGTACGCGATGGCAAGCTGGCGCGGTTCGAGGCGGATCCGGCGAAGTTCCCGCAGGGGCTGGGTCACGCGGTCGGCTTGCTCAAGAACCGGTTCGGCATCCGCCATGTCGGCGTATGGCATACGATCGCGGGCTATTGGGGCGGCATCGATCCGCAGAGCGAGGAGGCGCGCGGCTACGGCCGATTCTTGCGTTCGAACGCCCGCGGACAGCTGCTCCCGTCGCCCGAACCCGGGGAAGCGTTCGGTTTCTGGCACGGTTGGCACGATTGGCTGTCGCGCCAAGGCGTCGACTTCGTCAAGGTGGACAGCCAGAGCGCCGTGTCGAATTTCTGGGAAGGTTCGCACGCGGTCGGAGACGCCGCCTCGGCAGCGCACGCATCGCTGGAAGCGTCGGTGGCGCTCCACTTCGACTCGGCGCTGATCAATTGCATGGGGATGGCCGCCGAAAATGTCTGGCACCGTCCGAAATCGGCCGTGTCGCGCAGCAGCGACGACTTCGTGCCGCAGGACCTGCGCGGCTTTGCGGAGCACGCGCTGCAGAACGCCTATAATTCTTATTGGCACGGCGCCTTCTATTGGGGCGACTGGGATATGTTCTGGACGCGGCACCAGGATGCGCGCGCCGGCGCGCTGCTCCGGGCGATCAGCGGCGGCCCGGTCTACGTGAGCGATCCGCCCGGCCAGACCGATCCTGCGCTGCTGCGGCAGCTCGCCTACCGCGACGGCTCGCTGCTTCGCTGCGACAGAGTCGCGGTGCCGGCTCTCGACTGCTTGCTTCGGGATCCGACGCGGGAGGCGCTGCCGCTCAAGCTGTGGAACACGGCCGGCGGCGCCGGGGTGATCGCGCTCTTCCGGATCGACGCGGAGGCAGGCGGGATGGAGGCGTCGATCGGGCCGGGAGACGTACCGGGCTTGAGCGGCGAGCGGTTCGCGCTGCACGAGCACGGCTCGGGCAAAGCAGAGATAGTGAGCCGCGGGGAGGCGCTCGCGCTCGATCTCGCGCCGGGCGTCAGCGCGATCTGGACCGTCGCGCCGCTCTCGGACGGCTTCGCGCCGCTCGGCAGGCTCGACAAGTTCGCCGGCTCGCATGCGGTGCTGACGTGCGCGGCGGACAGCCGCGGCAGGATGCGCGTCCGAGTCCGGGAAGGCGGCGGGCCGTTCGGCTTCGTCTCCGACAGGCCGCCGATATCCGCGCGCGTTGACGGCGAGGATGTCGAAGTTAGAAGCGCCTGCGCGCGCTTTTACACCGTCCAATTGCCGAAAGGCAACGGAGAATGCTGCCTCGAGATCGAGCTCGCCGCAGCCGAGAACCCTTGAGCAGAGCGGGATTTCGCTTCATGACCGGATTCGTCAGACCCGCGAGGGGTGGCGAATCCGGTTGTTCTTTTCCCGGGAAATAACGTCAATTGCCGCGACGCCGCCGACATGCTTTTACTCCTTCAACGACATCTGATACGCTATGGGGAGACCTGTAGATAAAAAGGAGAGAAGCAAGTGGACGCAGCGCTTCAAGTCGGCTCGCCCGCGCCCGAATTTGAGCTGGAGAGCGCGGAGGGACCGGTCAGTCTGAGTCAATATCGCGGCCGCAAGGTCGTGCTTTACTTTTATCCGAAGGACAACACGCCGACGTGTACGCAGGAATCGTGCGATTTCCGCGACGCGCATCCGGCGTTCGGCGATTCCGGCGCCGTCGTGCTCGGCGTGAGCCCGGACGATCTTAAAGCGCATCGCAAATTCGCGGACAAGTTCGGATTGCCGTTTCTGCTGTTGTCGGACCCCGACCACCGGGTAGCGGAGCTATACGGAGTGTGGCAGCTCAAGAAACTGTACGGCAGGGAATATATGGGCATCGTCCGCTCGACTTTTCTTATCGACGAGGAAGGCGTGCTCCGTGCAGAATGGCGCAACGTGAAGGTGAAAGGGCATGCGGAGAAGGTTCTGGCAGCGGTAAAAGGGTGAGGACACGGCTCGGATAGGGATACCGCTTCATAATTGGCGTTTTTAATTTCTAGGACTCCGTTGGCAGGAGTCTTTTTGCGCTTTTGTCGAAAAAAGTCTACCGGAAGACGGGAATTGGTATAAAATAGTATTAACTAATCTATTAATTGATTGCCGGGAAGGAAGTCGGAGTTGAAGAAACTGTTGATTGCATTTCTAGCGATTCTCCTATTAGCAGGCCCGATGCTCGTGCCCCCGCAGGCGAACGCGGCGACAGGCTTGAAGTTTAAGTCCGTGAACTCGGAGTACGGCACGACGGTCGCTTTGGATAACGACGGCTATATTTGGGCGTGGGGATCCAACAGCTCCGGCCAATTCGGCGACGGGACGACGACAAGTGCGTCGACGCCCCGAAGGATCGATGTGACTTACGGGGGAACGCCCGTGACGTTTCAGGACGTTAAGACGGGCTGGTCGGGTTCCACGGCGCTCGACACTTCGGGACACCTGTGGTGGGCGGGCGATTACTTACAGGATGGAGTTGGCCCGTCATTGCCGGGCTCGTCTTCCTGGACCAAGCTGCCCGTATTGGACGGCGGCACGGATGTTACGTTTACGGGAATGGCGAGAGGCAGACTCACCTCGTTCGCCATCGATAGCCGCGACGGGAGCATTTGGGGATGGGGGCGCGCGATCGGCGATCAGCCGGTCAAGCTGCCTATTGCCGATGGGGGAAGTCCTGTCGCATTCAATCAGATATCGGACAACAATGAAGATGCGATTGCGCTTGATACGTCCAACCGGATTTGGAATCTCTACGCAGTCGGTTTAGTCAAGAGCAAATACGTGCTCAATGACGGAGGCGGGGCACCGGTCGACTTCCGATCGATCTCGACGGGCAACGGCTCGGGAAGTTCCTCCTCTTACATGCTGCACGCCGCCGTGGATGCCGGCGGACAGGTCTGGACATGGGGCGAGAACGAATCGGGCCAATTGGGAGACGGAGGAACGACGGACAACGGAACGCCCACGAAACGCGCGATCAAAGATGGCGGAGCTCCGGTAGCCTTCGATTCCGTATCCGCCGGAGAGCGATTCGTGCTGGGCCTGGACGCGAACGGCGACATTTGGAGCTGGGGGCTTAACGACCAAGGACAGCTGGGCAACGGCACGAAAGTCAACGGATCGCCGGGCAAGCTGACCGTGACGGACGGCGGAACGCCGATTCGTTTCAAGTCGGTTGCCGCCGGCTACGGCCGATCGTACGCGATCGATGACGATGGCAGAATCTGGACTTGGGGCAGCGGGACGCTGGCGCCGGTCCGATTAACGTTTGCGCCATCGGTAACGCTAAGCGTGTCGCCGGCATCCTCTTCGACCAAGCTGCAGTCGGTTACGTTGACGGCTACGGTGACCGGCGATTGGGAGACGCCGACCGGCACGGTCCAGTTCAAAGACGGATCTACCTCGCTAGTCACCAGCGTTCCGCTCACCGGCGGCATCGCTACCTGGACGACGTCAGCGCTGAGCGTGAGTACGCATGCGCTTAGCGCCAGTTACTCGGGAGACGGCAACTACACTTCGCAAGTGTCCGCGAACGTCTCTCACCAGGTCAGCATGCCCGCTGCGCCCGATCTGACGCTCACGCCTTCGACGACGAGCGATACGTTCGATCCGCTTACCGTGAACATATCGGCGCTGGCGAACGGCAGCGGCAATTCGCTCAGTCTCTTGAAGTGGCTGCCCGGGAACAAGAGCGTGTCCGACTTCGCAGTCTCAGGTACCGATGTCACGGTCGCCAAAGCGTTCGATGCGGCGAGCAACGGAACTTATACGGTATATGCAAGGGATATGGCAGGCAATGAGACGGTCAAGACGATTGACTTGACCAATATTTTGCAGGCCGGCAACCCGGCGGCGCTGAACGCGGCGATCGCGACGGCGGAGCAGGCGCTGACGGATCGTCCGGAGGGGACGGGCGTCGGACAGGCGCCCGGAAGCGCCCGGAACGCGCTGCAGACGGCGATCGACGCCGCGCAGGCGGTGTTGGATGACGCGGCGAAACAAACACAGGCGCAATTGGACGCGGCATCGGCGACGCTGAACGACGCGATCGCGGCTTTTGAACTAACGGTAGTCGGCGTCGTGCTGGATGTACCTGCGTCCGGCCTGTACGGAACGAACGGAGAGCTTGTCTTTACCTTAACCTACGAGGAGCCGGTGAGCGTCACGGGCACGCCGAGGCTGCCGATTGCGGCGGGCACCGGCTCGGTGACGCAGTCTGTATATGCGGTTTATACAGGCGCGGCAGGCGAGCCGACGAAGACGTTAACCTTCAGTTATACGCTTCCCGAAGGAATGGCGGATGAGGACGGCATACAGCCGGCTTCGCAGCTTGATTTGGCGGATGGCGCCGATGTCACTTTTATCTCGGACGACACCCAAGCCCCTTTAAGCTTCAGCGTGCCGGATACGAGCGGCATTCGATTGATCGGTGTGGCCCCGGAGCTGGAGCTTGCGGCGACTCAGGTTTCGAGTTCTGAAGCAAAGGTAGGGGTGACGGCGACCGTGTACGGGGAACGGGCCGCGGGCAACTCGTTGGCGAAGCTGAGCTGGATGACGGGCACGCGCAGCGTCTCCGAATTCGCGAACGGCTCTGCCGGCACTTCGATACTCGCGTCGGGAACGTTCGAGGTGACGGAGAACGGGCCGTATACCGTATATGCCCGAGATGCCGCCGGCAACGAAGCGGTAGAGACGATCACGATCTCGTCCATCTCGGCGTCGCCCGACATTCCTTCCGGTCCGCGAACGACATTCGATACGTCGCCGGACGGAGGCATTCTGGTCCGAATCGCGCCGCCGGACCTCGTGAAGGAGGTTCAGGCGGACGGGACGGTCATCGATAAGGTCGTACTGTCCGACTACCTGATAGATCAGATCCGGGATAAGCTCGATAAAGTCGGCATTCCGAAGGTTGTCCTGGTTATCGACGATACGGAGCAGACCGTGAAGGCGGAGTTCCCGGCCGATAAGCTGGGGGCGCTGATGGCCACGTTCCCTGACGTTCTATTCGAGACCCGGCTGAACGGCTCCAGCTTCGAGCTGCAGGCGAGCGTGCTTGATTTGGCGGACCTCGCATCCCGGCTTGGAGTCGACTTGAACCATATGAAGGTGAATATCTGGGCGTCGGAAGTGTCCGGCTCGACGAGAACCGAGCTGGAACGCTTGGCCGGAGGCAAAGGGATGAAGCTGATCGGTCAAGCCGTCGAATTCCGAATTACGGTATCGACAGGCGGCAGGTCGCTTGAAGTGAAGGACTTCGGCGGCACGTACATGGCTCGGGCGATCGTTCTGGAGGGCATTAAGGAAGGCGGCAGCTATACCGCCGTCGTCTATGATCCGGGCGCCTCGTCGCTGTCCTTCGTTCCGGCCGTCATCGGGACGAGGAGCGACGACAAGAAGCAAATGTCTATGCGTTTGCCGCACAACAGCATCTATGCCATTATGGAAACGACGAAGCGTTCGTTCGATGACCTGATCGGCCACTGGGCGAAGGATGACGTGGAGCTGCTGGCCGCGAAGCAGATCGTGCTGGGCGTATCGGATACGAGTTTCGCCCCGAACGGCAAGATTACGCGCGCGGAATTCCTCGCCCTGCTCGTGCGGGCGATGGGGCTGAAGACAGAGACAGATCCGACGGCTCAGACCTTTGCCGATGTTCCCGCGAACGCTTGGTTCGCTCCGGAGGTGGCGGCCGGCGTGAAGGCTGGATTGGCGAGCGGCGTGACGGAGGAGCGGTTCGACCCGAACGCCCAGGTGACGCGAGAGCAAATGGCCTTCATGTTGGCCAATGCGCTGACGCTTGCGGGGGAACCGGCAAAGGCATCCGGATCCAACGGTGCACGGGCAAGCTTCTCCGACGAGGAGCAAATCTCGCCTTGGGCCCGCTCGGCGGCGGAACGGATCGCCGCAGCCGGCATTATGCGCGGGGCGGCCGACGGCCGAATGCGTCCGGAAGCCTTCGCGACCCGGGCGGAAGCGGCAGCGACATTGAAACGGCTGCTGGTGGCCGTGCAATTCATCGATCATTAATCTTCCTCATGCAGCCGGGCAGACCGGGAGATCTCAACGCTCCCGCTGCCCGTTTTTTACTCCTGCCGGCCTTGCTGATTTGATATCGCGTACGGGGTAGAGGAGCGCCTCTCAGCTGCCGTTGATTGCGGGAAGATCGAGCAGAGAGGCGGCGGGATCTCCGGTTGACGCTGTCACGCAGCAAGTCTATAATAGCTTCAATCGATTCCGTTTATCGTGCAACACGGTTCATCACCGGCGCCGTATGGCGGCGTCAGGCCCGGATAGGAGGCTCGTCTACTTCTCGTGACTAATCAAATGCATGAAATGATCGTCGTACTCGACTTCGGCGGCCAGTACAACCAGCTTATCGCCAGGCGGATCCGCGATCTGGGCGTGTACAGCGAACTGCTCCCCCACAATACGCCGGCGGACAAGCTCCGCGCGCTTAATCCCAAAGGCATCGTTTTCTCGGGCGGCCCTGCCAGCGTCTATGCGGAAGGCGCGCCTTCCGTCGACCCGGGCGTCTACGAGCTCGGCGTCCCGATCCTAGGCATTTGCTACGGCATGCAGCTGATCACCCATCAGCAAGGCGGCAAGGTCGAACCGGCCGCCAAGCGCGAATACGGCAAGTCGGACGTCGACTTCGTGGCCGATTCGCATCTGATCCGCGATCTCGAGACGCGCCAGACCGTCTGGATGAGCCACGGCGACCACGTCACCGAGCTGCCTGCGGGCTTCCGCGTCGACGCCAGCACGCCGCATGCGCCGGTCGCGGCCATGAGCCATCCGGAGCGCCGGATGTACGCCGTGCAGTTCCACCCGGAGGTTCGTCACTCCGTATACGGCAACGAGATGATCCGCAACTTCCTGTATAACATCTGCGATTGCAGGGGCGACTGGAGCATGGAGTCGTTCATCGAGGACATGATCGCGGAGATCAAGCGCGAAGTCGGCGACCAGAAGGTGCTCTGCGCGCTGTCCGGCGGCGTCGATTCGTCCGTCGTGGCCGCGCTCATCCACCGCGCGATCGGCGACCAGCTGACTTGCATGTTCATCGACCACGGCCTGCTGCGCAAGGGCGAAGCCGAGAGCGTCATGGACACGTTCGTCGGCAAGTTCGAGATGAACGTCGTCAAGATCGATGCGAGCGAGCGTTTCCTGGGCAACCTGAAGGGCGTCAGCGATCCGGAGAAGAAGCGCAAGATCATCGGCGGCGACTTCATTCGCGTTTTCGAAGAAGAGTCCGCGAAGTTCGACGACTTCGCCTTCCTGGCGCAAGGCACGCTGTACACGGACATCGTCGAGAGCGGCACCGCGACGGCGCAGACGATCAAGTCGCACCACAACGTCGGCGGCCTGCCGGAAGACATGAAGTTCAAGCTCGTCGAGCCGCTGAAGGCGCTGTTCAAAGACGAAGTCCGCAAGGTCGGCGCCGAGCTGGGCTTGCCTGACGCGATCGTCATGCGCCAGCCGTTCCCGGGCCCGGGTCTCGCGATCCGCGTGCTGGGCGAAGTGACCGAGGACAAGCTCGAGATCGTGCGCGAGTCCGACGCGATCCTGCGCGACGAGATCGCGAAGGCGGGGCTTGACCGCGAGATCTGGCAGTACTTCACGGCGCTGCCGGGCATGAAGAGCGTCGGCGTCATGGGCGACGGACGCACGTACTCGTATACCGTCGGCATCCGCGCGGTGACCTCCATAGACGGCATGACCGCCGATTGGGCGCGCATCCCGTGGGACGTGCTGGAGAAGATCTCCGTGCGTATCGTCAACGAAGTACGGGACGTCAACCGCGTCGTCTACGACATCACGTCGAAGCCGCCGGCGACGATCGAGTGGGAATAAAAAGCGAATCCCTTTTATTTGCGCCAAAGGCAAATAAAAGGGATTTTTCATGACCGGTCAAGGGAGGGCGTCCAGCTGATTTATATCATTAAGTTCATATACAGCTTCGTGCTGCCGCCGGGGATCTTCGTTCTGCTGCTGCTCTCCGCCTCGGTCTGGCTATGGAGGAAGTCGCGCCGGCCGGCTATGCTGATCGCCGCCGTCGCGCTGCTGCTCTATCTCTCGGTCATCCCGTTAACGAGCCAGCCGTTGATCAAAGGGCTTGAACGGCAATACGACCAACCGAACGCGGCGAGCGGCGACGTCATCGTCGTGCTTGGCGGCGGGGCGACGCGCGGGACGCCCGATCTCGGCGGCGAGGGCAATCTGTCCGGCGGGGCCGCCAACCGGCTCATGACGGCGGTCCGGCTGCATCGGACGACTGGGCTGCCGATTCTTTTCTCGGGCGGACAAGTATTTTCCGATAGCGGCAACGAAGCCGATATCGCCAGAAGGCAGCTGATCGGGCTTGGCGTGCCGGACGGCGACATCCTCGTGGAAAACCGCTCGTTGAACACCGAACAAAACGCGGTCTACACGGCGGAATTGCTTAAGTCCTCAGGCTTGTCGCGTCCCGTTCTCGTCACCTCCGCCTTCCATCTGCCGCGGGCGATGCGGGAATTCCGACTGGCCGGCGTCGAACCCGAGCCTTTCCCGACGGACTATCTCTCGAGCGGAGGACGCTTCTCCTTTTACCCCGGTCTGTTCGCGCCCAGCAGCGCGGCTGGAGCCACGACGGGGACGGCCCTCAAGGAGTATCTCGGCTTGCTGGCGACGAAGCTGCGATGAGGTAGCAAGAGAGCAGCGTGCTTTTATTCGAATGTTCACTTTGATTCCGCTTACAATATACATTTGCAGGCGATTGCTTGATAATTTTGCTAAATCATTAACGTAATCATTCGTTTTGGTTGTTAACATTCAGTTTTCTGTTGACATCCGACAAATTTCGGCTCTAGAATAGGCGAGGGACCATAACTTAAAACAATTGCATATCGATTCGTATATTTCCGGGGATTGGCCCGGATGTCTCTACAAGGTCACCGCAAAGGACCTGGCTAGGAAAAACGCGCAAGGCGAAGCAGCGATCGAAGCGATCGGGCTTCGCGCATGAGAACGCGTTTTTATGCGGAACCTAGGAGAAACATCTTCTAGGTTTTTTTGGTTGTGGCGCCAACTTTAAAGGGGCGAAAGGGGAGCTTTGGAGACGATGGAACGTTTCTTTAAGCTGAAGGAATTCGGTACGAACGTACGCACGGAAATCATGGCCGGCATCACGACGTTCATGACGATGGCGTACATCCTGGCGGTCAATCCGCTGGTGCTGGGCAACGGCACGGGTCTCGACACGTACGGCATTTTCCTCGCGACGGCGCTGGGCGCCGGCATTTTTACGCTCGCGATGGGCTTGTTCGTCAACTTCCCGGTCGCGCTCGCGCCGGGCATGGGCCTGAACGCGTACTTCGCGACGACCGTCGTCGCCTCCAAGGCGTCGGGGCATGAGATCAGCGCATCGATGGCGCTGGCCGCGGTATTCATCTCGGGTATTATCTTCATCATCCTGACCGTGACCAAGGTGCGTCAGATGCTGATCGTCGCGATTCCCGACAGCATCAAGGTGGCGATCACGGTCGGCATCGGCTTGTTCATCACGATCATCGGCCTCAAGGGCAGCGGCCTGCTGACGATCTCGCTGAGCCCGTTCGCCGATTATGCGGCAGGCTCCTACAACAACCTGAACAGCAACGAGACGATTTTCCACCTGGGCGACATCACGGAGCCTTCCGTCTGGCTGACCGTGCTCGGTCTGCTTGTCATCAGCGCCTTGATGGTGCTGCGCGTGCGCGGCGCGATCCTCATCGGCATCCTGATCACGACGCTGGTCGGCGCGATCCCCGGCGTGGACGTCGTCACCTTCGATACGCTGAAGTCGGCGGACTGGGTGCCGAACTTCAGCAAGCTGAACTTCTGGGACTTCGACTTCGGCGACCTGCTGACGACCGGCCTCCTGTCGGCGATCGCGACGTTTACGTTCGTCGAGCTGTTCGACACGTTCGGCACGATGGTCGGTACGGCTAACAGGGCCGGCTTCTTCAAGGACAAGGAGAAGGGACGCAAGCTCGTCGGCAAAGCGATGCTCGTCGACGCCGTAGCCGTCAGCGGCGGCGCCATGCTCGGCACGAGCACGATGACCGCGTTCGTCGAGAGCTCCGCAGGCATCGCCGAAGGCGGCCGCACGGGTCTGACGTCCTCGACGACCGGCGTGCTGTTCCTGTTGTCGCTGTTCCTCGCGCCGATCGCGCTGCTCGTGCCGTCTCCGGCGACGAGCGCGGCGCTCATCATCGTCGGCGTGCTCATGATGCAGTCCGTCAAGGAGATTGACTTCGAGGATCTCGTCGTGGGCATTCCGGCGTTCCTGACGATCGCCATGATGCCGTTCACCTACAACATCGCCAACGGCATCTCGTTCGGCATCATCTCGTATGTGGTGCTGGCCGTCATCGCCAACCTGGCAGGCAAGAAGAAGTACCAGGTTCACTGGCTGATGTGGGTGCTGTTCGTGCTCGTCATCGCGCGTTACGTGTTCATCGGCGCGGAAGGCTGATCCACACTCCGCTGCACGCGATCTCCGCTTCCTTCTAATGAGAAGGAGCGGAGATTTTTTTATGTTTGATCGATGTGCCCAGTCTCGGGCGCCGGAAGTCGCGGCGTTATGCGATGCTGCCGCACAACTGCCGCTGGCGCCGATCGTCCGACAAGGATTGACACTTTTCAAAAAGGTACGATATGGTTGATATATCTTGCTATCAACCGCCCGCCAGGGCACTGGAGACTTTATGCTTAAATATTTCTCCGCTTACAGGGGGCTCATCGCCCTGCTGCTGATCTGCCTGCTGATCGATGCCGCGTACGCCGTCGCCGCTCCGCTCAGTCTGAAGTATCTCGTCGACGAGGCGTTCGTCCCCAAGGATGGCGGCGTCTTCGCGCTGATCCTGAGTCTGCTGATCGGAGCGGGCTTGCTGTCGATCGCGGCGTCCCTGACCGGCGACTACGCGCTCGGCAGACTGGTCGGCCAGGGCGTCGCGAAGCTTCGGCTCGATCTGTTCGAGCGGGTGCAGCGGCAGTCGATCTCCTTTTACCAGCGATACGGCACGGGCGATCTGGTGTCCCGCTTCACGACGGATACCGCCTCGGTAGAGCGCACCGTGGGCGCGACGGTGCCGCTGCTTTTCGCGCAGACGCTTAGCGTCGCGCTCGGTCTCGTCATGCTGTTCACGCTCGACTGGCGGCTGACGCTGGTGATGATCGCGGGCGCTTCGCTCATGATCGTCGGACCCAAGCTGCTGCAAGGCCGGGCCGAGGAAGGCCAGCAGCGATTCAAGACGTCGCAGGAGCGATTCATGAACGCGATCGACGAGACCGTCAAGGGGCACAAGACGATCCGCAGTCTCCATCAGCAGGCGCGGGTCGGAGACTTGGCCGCCCGGCTCGTCGGAGAGATGCTGCGAAGCGGCCTGCGCTTGCGTCTTGTGACCTCATGGATGGAGCGGCTCCCGCTGGTATCGCTGATGATCCTGAACGGCCTCATGATCGGCATCGGCGGGTACCTGATCTTTCGGGGCGATCTGACGATCGGCGGATTCATGGCCTTCTTCACGCTGTTCATGACGGTTGGCCAGTCCGCCACCAACCTTACTTATCTCATTCCCGGGATCATCGAGGCGCGCGTCAGCTTCGCCAGAATCGGCGAGATCATGGCGCGCGAGTCCGAAGTGCCCGAACCTGCCGAACCGCGCTCGCTTGCTGCCCCGATCCGCGGGATCGCGATGGAGAGCGTGACCTTCGGCTACGGCGAAGGCGGGGATCAGCTGCGAGGCGTATCGCTTGCCATCGAAGGCGGCAGCTACACGGCTTTTGTCGGCGCCAGCGGCTCCGGCAAGAGCACGGCGCTTCAGCTACTCGCCCGCCTTTACGACCCGAGACAGGGTCGCGTCGCGATGGACGGCGTCGACTTGCGCGAGATCGGCGAACGGTGGCTTCGCGAACTGGCGCTGCTCGTGGGGCAGGACACGTTTCTGTTCAACACGACGGTACGGGACAATCTGCTGCTGGACCGGCAAGGCCTGACCGACGCCGACGTGACCGACGCGGCGCGCCGGGCCGGGCTGCAGGAGGCGGTCGACCGTTGGCCGGAAGGTCTCGATACGACCGTTCGGCACGAGGGGGCCAGCTTCTCCGGCGGCGAGCGCCAGCGCATCGCGCTGGCCCGGGCGCTGCTCCGCGATCCGGACGTGCTGCTGCTCGACGAGGTGACCGCGGCGCTCGATACGGTCTCGGAGGCGCGGGTCAACGAGCTGGTCCTGTCGCTGCGCGGCCGCAAGACCGTCGTCTCGGTGACGCACCGGCTCTCCTCGGTCGTAGAGGCGGACAGCATCTACGTATTCGACCGGGGCGAAGTCGTCGAGAGCGGCACGCACGAGCAGCTCCTCGGCCTCGGCGGCGCATATGCGCGCTTGTGGGACAAGCAGCAGGGCTTTTCATTGTCCGAGGACGGTCTGCATGCCGAAGTCGGCGCGGACCGGCTCGGCCGGCTGCCCTTTTTCGAGGATGTCGAGCCGCGGCTCCTGGAGAGCCTTGCGGGCTTGTTCTCCACGCGACCGTGCGCGGAGGGCGAGGATATCGTCCGCGAAGGCGAAGAGGGGCACACGTTCTATATCATTGTCCGCGGCAAGTTTGAGGTTCTGAAGGAGCAGCCCGTAGGAGAAGCGAGGCGGGTCGCCACGCTGCAGGACGGCGATTACTTCGGCGAGATCGCGCTGATGCGGGAGGTGCCGCGGACGGCCACCGTGCGGGCGCTCGGGCCAGGGGTATTGTTGTCTATGCGCCGGGAGGTGTTCAGGAGACTCGTCGAATCGTCGCCGGCTACGATGGCGGCGCTCGAGCGCACGATGGCCGGCAGGTTGCAAGCGTCCGCCACAGCCGAGGATGGCCGCTTGAGACGTGCCCCGAAGAGAGGATGAAGGTAGATGGCTCACTTTCAATTCACGTTATGCGAGACGGACGACGATTTAGCGCAGGCCAGCCTTTTTATGCTTCAACATATTCGAGACGTTCACCCTTCGTATTCGATGCTTGCCACGACGGCGTTAATCTATTCGTACTTAACGGAAGGTCATCTCGTGCTGGCGAAAAAAGACGGGCACCCCGTCGGCATCGGCGTCTTCTTCCACGGCACGCGGGACGACGGCTTCGCCGACAAAAACGTCGCCTTGATCGATCTCGCGCTCTCCGACCGGGAATACCGCGGAAGCCGTCTTTTTTCCGAAGGACTTGCCTTTATGGTCCATACGATCGCGGAGCGCCATCCGGGCGTGCGGGAGATCCGGCTGGCGGCGCAGAGCGATAACCGCTACTTGAACAGGCTGTACGCGAAGTTCGTAGAGCCATGCGGCGTCCGCGACGGCGAATGGGGACCGGAGACGATATACGCCGGCTCGGTGGGCAAGATTAGGTCTGTTCTGGAAAAGTGGAATCGTGTATAGTTGTGTTGGGCAATCACCCAATATTTGTCGAAGGAGGTCGTCGTATGTATCCTGCTAAGCCTGATATCAAGGAAGTCGTTAAAGGCAGCGGCTTCGGAAAAATCATCCTGGTTAACGATAAACTCCGCGCCCAGCTTCAAAAGTAAGAGAGCGGCCGTCCCGGCCGAACGCGGCTGGGCGGTGCTTGCGCCGCACATTTAACCGAAGTCTGGAGGTGGCCGACATGACGCTAAGCGCGGGCGAGAGCTTGATATTTCGGAACTGCGAGCTCGATATGGACCATGCCTCCTACCTTCGTTATCTCATATCGCGCCACGATGCGCTCAATATGCCGTATCCCTTCGCGATCAAGCTAAGTTTCCTTGCAAGTCCGCTTGCGCTCGGCAGGGCTACGCTCATCCATGGCGAGGATTCCTACGAGAAGATCGGCGCATTCGGCTTTGTCTACGGCACCGGGCCCGGCGAGTACGAAGACCGGGAGAACTGCCAGATCGAGACCGTCTTCATCGAACCGGACAGCAGATCGCCGGTCGTGTTCCTCGCCGCTGCCAGGGCGCTCGTCGATTCGATTCGCGAGGGCAATCCGGACGCCGCGTACGTACAGTTCTGGACCGTCGCCGATCATGATCCGAACGAGCGGCTGTTCGCGCGGATCGCGCGGCTACCCGGCGCGGCGCGGACCGTCGTCGAGGGGCTGGCGCTGTACAAGGCGCCGCTAAGCGAGCTGGACGCCTGGATAGGCGGTCTCGCGTCGCGATTGGCGCGAAGAGGGGCGCTGCCCGAGGCCATCATAACGCCCCACGAGAAGAAGCAAATGGCGCCCCAGGCCTGAGGCGTCTTTTTCTTTAAGGCGGCAGGTAGAACCGGTTGCCAAGCGTGAATACGGCAAGTCGGACGTCGACGTTATAGGAATGGTTTTTGGGGTGGAGCGGCGTGCTTCGCTCCATTTTTGTATGGTCCGGGGGCGGAGTTAACGCGATGTTGTCGGGCAACGGCCTCCGGAGCGGGGCTTCGGAGCGGCGAGTTGCGCGGAGCCTGCGGGAGCAGGCGCTGGCCCTGCTCGTGGTAGGACTCATTTGACTGCTGGCGTGCATGGGGCATGGGCAACTGCTGAGCGGACGCGAGCGGGGTGAAGTGTTGACCTACGTCAATACATTGTGCCGAGCGGGAGCGAGAAGAGGCGAAGTGTTGATGTAGGTCAATACATTGTGCCGAGCGGGAGCGAGTAGAGGCGAAGTGTTGACGTAGGTCAATACATTGTTCCGAGCGGGAGCGAGTAGAGGAGAAGTGTTGACCTGCGTCTACACATTCTACTGAGCGGCAGCGAGAAGGGGCGATGTGCCGGTCAAGCGGCAGCGAGTAAGGATCGCGGGCGACGATGCCAGGATGCACATATTCTGTGCATGTACACGGTGATGGCGTCAGCACAACGCCCGGCCAACGCCAAGATGCACATATTCTGTGCATGAACGCCGCGATGGCGCCGGCGAATTGCCCGTGTAGAGCCAAGATGCACATATTCTGTGCATGAACGCGGCGATAGCGGGGGCGCAATGTCTGGCTCGCGCTGCCGTGACTTGCCGCAGCAGGCCATACCGGAGCAGGGCATACCGAGTAGCGACGATGCTCAATCGCCGGCACGGATGAGGCGTGTCATAGAAGTGGACGCGAGCATTGTTTATTTTCGGGGCTCCGACCGCCGCTGCTCCCGCCCTTCGACACGGCCGTGAAGCGTTCTCTTCGGAGTCGCTGCTTTTGTTTAACCTTCATAATCTTAAATTTACTGAAAATTTCTTAATCTAACCTTCACCCTCGGAATTGCAGGGCTAAAATCCGAACATTCGTTTTTTCTGCAATCGTTAGCGTTCGCCTTTTCGTTTGACAGACATGTGAGGTTTGGGTTAAACTAAAAACCGGCAAACAGAATCGGAATCGCTCGTATATTATCGGGAATAAGGCCCGATCGTCTCTACCCGGAGACCTTAAATTTCCGGACTACGAGCTCTCGGACGGACGATAGGCGGAATGCGGGACGATCCCTCGCGGGAAGGAACGCGTTGCGCCTTTGCGGCGCCTGGGAGCGAAGCCGGGAATATAGGGTGAGAGACGGGGTTAGACGGAGGGCCGACAACGGCCGGAAGTCGCCCTTTTTTGCGCTTTAGGCCGGGTCCGTGCCGGGGGATCGCCGCAACGTGCGGACGGATTCGCGGACCGGACAAGTTGCGACGGAATTTGTGCAATAATGACAATGAGGAAAAGCTAACGGGGGAAAGGGTGGAACCATGTCGGCAATCGTCGGGGTCATCATGGGCAGCACGTCCGATTGGGAGACGATGAAGAAGGCGTGCGAGGTGCTGGACGAACTGAACGTCCCCTATGAGAAAAAAGTCGTATCGGCGCATCGTACGCCGGATCTCATGTTCGAATACGCGGAATCCGCGGCGCAGCGCGGGCTCAAGGTCATCGTGGCCGGCGCCGGCGGCGCGGCGCATCTGCCCGGCATGGTCGCCGCGAAGACCGTCCTGCCCGTCATCGGCGTGCCCGTGAAGTCCGCCGCCCTGAACGGGCTGGACTCGTTGTTGTCGATCGTCCAGATGCCGGGGGGCATCCCGGTCGCGACGGTCGCGATCGGCGCGGCCGGCGCCACGAACGCCGGCCTGCTGGCGGCGCAGATCGTCGGCGCGTTCGACGCGGACGTGCAGGCGCGCGTCGCCGCGCGGCGCGAGCGGATCACGCAGGACGTGCTGGACAACGCGGTGCTGCCATGAGCGGGCTGAATCGCGAGCTTGAAGGACTGCTGGGCGGCGAAGGCGAGGCATGCGGCGTCGACGGCTGCGGGCCGGTCGGCGGCCTGCAGAACGGAGCGGCGCAGGGCGGCCAGGCGGCCGTAGTCGGCGCGAAGCCGGCTCGTCCGATCTTGCCGGGCGCCACGATCGGCGTCCTGGGCGGCGGGCAGCTGGGACGGATGCTGGCGCACGCGGGCAGCCGGATGGGCTACCGATTCGTGGCGCTCGATCCGACGCCGGACGCGCCTTGCGGCCAGACGGCCGAGCAGATCGTGGCCGGCTACGCCGACCGCGACGCGGCGCGCGAGCTGGCGCGCCGCAGCGACGTCATCACGTATGAGTTCGAGAACGTGGACGCGGACGTCGCGGCGATGCTGGAGGCCGAATCGTACGTGCCGCAGGGCAGCGCCCTGCTGCATACGACGCAGCATCGGCTGCGCGAGAAGCGCGCCATCGAGGCGGCGGGCGCGCGGGTCGCGCCTTACGCCGAGATCGCCAGCTTCGCCGACCTGCAGGAGGCGGCCGAGCGCCTGGGCTTGCCCGCCGTGCTGAAGACGGCGACCGGCGGCTACGACGGCAAGGGCCAATGGGTGCTGCGCGGGACGGACGCGCTGGCTCTCGCCTGGGACGAGGCGAGCCGCGCCGGCACCGAGCTCGTGCTCGAGAAGTTCATCGACTTCGAGCGGGAGATCTCGGTCATCGCCGCGCGCAGGCCGTCGGGAGAGATCCGAACGTTCCCCCCTGCCGAGAATATTCACGTTCGCAATATATTGCATTTGTCCATCGTGCCCGCGCGGGTGCCGGACGCCGTCATCGCCGAGGCGGAGCGCCTCGCGGTGTCGATCGCGGAGACGCTCGGCGCCGTCGGCTTGATCGCGGTCGAGATGTTCGTCGCCAAGGACGGCACGCTGTTCGTCAACGAGCTGGCGCCGCGGCCGCACAATTCCGGGCACTATACGATGGAGGCGTGCCGCACGTCCCAGTTCGAGCAGCATATCCGCGCGATCTGCGACCTCCCGCTCGGCGACACCTCGCTATTGTCGCCCGTCGTGATGGGCAATATCCTAGGCGAGCATGTCGAGCCGCTGTTGGACTGGATGCAGTCGCGCGATCCGGAGGCCGACAGGCTCGGCGTCGCGATGAAGATTCACCTGTACGGCAAGGCCGAAGCCAAGACCGGGCGCAAGATGGGCCATGTCAACGTGCTGGCCGCGGATACCGAAGCCGCGCTCGCATGGATCGACGAATCAACCATTTGGAGGGTCTAATCCATCATGATCGAACGCTACAGCCGCCCCGAGATGCGGGCTATCTGGACCGAAGAAAACAAATTCAAAGCATGGCTCGAAGTCGAGCTGTGCGCTTGCGAGGCTTGGGCGGAGCTCGGCCATATCCCGAAGGCGGACACCGTGCTGCTGCGCGAGAACGCCAAGTTCGACATCGACCGGATCTACGAGATCGAGCAGGAGACCCGCCACGACGTCATCGCGTTCACGCGCGCCGTATCCGAGAGCCTCGGCGAGGAGCGCAAGTGGGTGCACTACGGCATGACGTCGACGGATGTCGTCGACACCGCCCTCGGCTACGTGCTGAAGCAAGCCAACGAGATTCTCGAGCGCGACCTCGTGAACTTCATCGCCATCCTTCGCGACCAGGCGATTCAATATAAGTCGACCCCGATGATGGGTCGCACGCACGGCGTGCACGCGGAGCCGACGACGTTCGGCCTGAAGCTCGCGCTGTGGCACGAAGAGATGAAGCGCAACCTCGAGCGCTTCCGCAGAGCCGCGGACGAAGTCCAGTACGGCAAAATGTCCGGCGCGGTCGGCACCTACGCCAACCTCGACCCGTTCGTCGAGCAGTACGTGTGCGACAAGCTCGGCATCAGCGCGGCGCCGATCTCCACGCAGACGCTGCAGCGCGACCGCCACGCCGAGTACATGGCGACGCTGGCGCTCATCGGCTCTTCGCTCGACAAGTTCGCGACCGAGATCCGCGCGCTGCAGAAGAGCGAGTTCCGCGAAGTCGAAGAGCCGTTCGCCAAGGGCCAGAAGGGCTCGTCGGCGATGCCGCACAAGCGCAATCCGATCGGCTGCGAGAACATCAGCGGCCTCTCCCGCGTCATCCGCGGCCACATGATCACCGCCTACGAAAACGTGGCGCTGTGGCACGAGCGCGATATCTCTCACTCCTCCGTCGAACGCATCATTCTGCCGGACGCGACGATGCTGCTGAACTACATGCTGAACCGCTTCGGCAACATCGTGAAAAACCTGCAGGTTTTCCCCGAGAACATGAAGCGCAACATGCGCAGCACCTACAACGTGCCGTTCTCCGGCCGCATCATGACGAAGCTGATCGACAAAGGCTTCTCCCGCGAGCAGGCGTACGATACGGTTCAGCCGCGCGCGATGCAAGCCTGGGAAGAGCAGCGCGACTTCCAGTCCATCGTCTCCGAGACGAAAGAGATCACCGACGCCCTGAGCGCCGAAGAGATCGCGGACGCGTTCAACCCTTCGTGGCACCTGAAGCACGTCGAGACGATTTTCAAGCGGCTCGGTCTGGAATAATCTCTTCTTATATAAAGAATGCAGGAGGCTGACATGTCTACAGAAGCGTTATCTACCGCGGAAGGGCTCGTCAAGGCGCCGCTCATCCACAAGGGCAAGGTCAGGGAGCTCTACGATCTCGGCGAGCATCTGCTCATCGTCGTGACCGACCGGATCTCGGCGTTCGACTACGTGCTCGACCCCGCCGTTCCCGAGAAGGGCAAGGTGCTGAACGGCCTTAGCGCCTTCTGGTTCGACAAGACGAAGGATCTCGTTCCCAATCACGTCGTCCATACGGACGTCCGCAAGCTGGGCGACCTCGTCTCCGAACCCGACAAGCTGGCCGGGCGGATCATGGTCACGAAAAAGGCGAAGCGGATCGACATCGAGTGCGTCGTGCGCGGCTACATCACGGGCGGCGGCTGGCGGCAGTACCAGAAGAACGGCGAGGTCAACGGCATTCCGCTCCCCGCCGGCCTGCGCAAGAACGCCAAGCTGGAGGAGCCGATCTTTACCCCTGCGGGCAAAAACGACGTCGGCCACGACGAGGACATCTCCTTCGAGGAGATGGAGCGCCGCATCGGCTCGGAGCTGGCCGCCGGCCTTCGCAAGCGCAGCCTCCTGCTATACGATTACGCGCTCGCGGTATGCGAGCACAAGAGCATCATCCTGGCGGACTGCAAGTTCGAGTTCGGTCTGCTGGGCGACGAGATCATCCTGATCGACGAGTTGTTCACGCCGGATTCCTCGCGCTTCTGGGCCGAAGAGAAGTACGAGCTCGACATCGAGATTGACAGCATGGACAAGGAGCCGGTACGCACGTACCTGCTCAGCACGGATTGGGATCGCGACAGCACGCCGCCGCGCCTCCCGGACGATGTGGTGAATGCGACTACGGCGCGCTACCAGGAGATTTACCGCCGGCTGACGGAGCCGACGAGTTACGGCTTCAACACGTTCCAGGCGGTCAAGTACTAGCGGCTCGCGATTCGCGGCTTGAGCAATCGCCGCTATCGTCGCCGATAACTGCAAAAATACATCTGTTTTCCGTCAACTGAGATGGCGCCGCCGGAATAGCTGCAAAAATACATCTGTTTTCCGTCAACTGAGATGGCGCCGCCGGAATAGCTGCAAAAATACATTTATTTTCGGGCATTTGCAGCGTTGCGCGGGCACGGAGCTGAAATAGCTGCATATTTGCAGTTATATAGCTCCGGGGCGCTGGTGCGCGACAAATAGCTGCACTTTTGCAGTTATTCCCCGCCGCGCAGCCGGTCAAGGAGAAAGGTTTGCGCCACTCGTCGCCCTTTCATCCGCAATCCCGTCCGCAGCTCGCCGTAACTTTGCCTCCGTCGCTCTACTTTCGACCATACATCCCCTATCCCATGTCCCTATCCAGGAGGAGACCCATCCCATGAAAGCAACGGTATACGTGACGATCAAGGAAAACGTGCTCGACCCGCAAGGCAACGCCGTTCAAGGCTCGCTGCAGACGCTCGGCTTCGACGAAGTCGCGAAGGTCCGCATCGGCAAGTACATGGAGCTCACGATCGATACGACCGACCGCGCCGTTGCCGAAGAGCGCGTGAAGGCCATGTGCGAAAAGCTGCTCGCCAACACCGTCATCGAAGACTACCGATTCGAACTGGAGGGCTGAGACCTCATGAAATTCGCGGTCATCGTATTCCCGGGCTCCAACTGCGACCTGGACATGTATAACGCGGTCGTCGACGTGCTGGGCGAGGATGTCGATTATGTCTGGCAAACGGCTACCGACCTGTCCGCCTATGACGGCATTCTCGTGCCGGGCGGCTTCTCCTACGGCGACTACCTGCGCTGCGGCGCGATCGCCCAGCTCGCCCCGGTCATGAACGAAGTGCGCAAGGCCGCGGCCGAGGGCAAGTTCGTGCTCGGCGTGTGCAACGGCTTCCAGGTGCTCACCGAGGCGGGTCTCCTGCCCGGCGCGCTCATCCGCAACAACAGCCTCAAGTTCCGCTGCCACCCGGTTGGCCTGCGCGTCGAGAACGCGAACACCGCGTTCACCCGCGACTATGAAAAGGGCGAGGTCGTCACGATTCCGATCGCGCATGGCGAAGGCAATTACTACTGCGACGAAGAGACGCTGGCGAGCCTCAAGGCGAACGGCCAGATCGTTTTCACCTATGACGGCTTGAACCCGAACGGCTCGGTCGGCAACATCGCCGGCATCTCGAACGAAGCGGGCAACGTCGTCGGCATGATGCCGCACCCGGAGCGCGCGGTCAGCGAGCTGCTCGGCTCGGCGGACGGCGCGAAGATGTTTACGTCAGTACTGAACGCTTGGAGGGAACGCAATGGCGCAGCAAGCACCCGCTAAAGAACCGACGGTCCAGCAGATCGCCGAGCAGAAAATCTACAAGCAATTCGGAGTCTCCGATTCCGAATTCGAACTCATCTGCGGTTTCCTCGGACGCCAGCCGAACTACACCGAGATCGGCGTGTTCAGCGTCATGTGGTCCGAGCACTGCGCGTACAAGAACTCCAAGCCGCTGCTCCGCCGCTTCCCGACGACCGGCCCGCGCGTCCTGATGGGACCGGGCGAAGGCGCAGGCATCGTCGACATCGGCGACAAGCAAGCCGTCGTCTTCAAGATCGAGTCGCACAACCACCCGTCCGCGGTCGAGCCGTATCAAGGCGCCGCGACCGGCGTCGGCGGCATCATCCGCGACATCTTTTCGATGGGATCCCGTCCGATCGCGCTGCTCAACTCGCTGCGTTTCGGCAAGCTCGAGAGCGACCGCGTCAAGTACCTGTTCGAGCATGTCGTCAGCGGCATCGCCGGCTACGGCAACTGCATCGGCATCCCGACGGTCGCGGGCGAGGTTATGTTCGACGAAGCGTATGAGGGCAACCCGCTCGTCAACGCGATGTGCGTCGGCCTCATCGACCACGACAAGATCCAACGCGGCGTCGCCAAGGGCGTCGGCAACCCGGTGTTCTACGTCGGTCCGGCCACCGGCCGCGACGGCATCCACGGCGCGACGTTCGCGTCCGAGGATTTGACCGCCGAGTCCGAAGCCAAGCGCTCCGCCGTCCAGGTCGGCGATCCGTTCATGGAGAAGCTCGTCATGGAAGCGACGCTCGAGCTGATCGACTCCGGCATCGTGCTCGGCATCCAGGACATGGGCGCAGCGGGCCTCACCTGCTCGAGCGCCGAGATGGCGAGCAAGGCGGGCAACGGCATGGAGCTGTACCTCGACGAGGTGCCGCAGCGCGAAGAAGGCATGACTGCCTACGAGATGATGCTGTCCGAGTCGCAAGAGCGCATGCTTTTCGTTACTGAGCCGCATCACGAGGCGCAAGCCAAGGCGATCTTCGAGCGTTGGGGACTGCACTGCGCGAAGGTCGGCAAGGTGACGGACGACGGCCGTCTCCGCCTGTTCCACAAGGGCGAAGAGGTCGCGGACATGCCGGTCAAGGCGCTCGTCGACGACTGCCCGGTGTACAACAAGCCTTCCAAGGTGCCGGATTACTATCTGAAAAACGGCTCCATCGATACGAACCGCTACGAGCAAATGCTCGACCTGACGGATTCGCTGAAAAAGGTGCTCGGCTCTCCTTCGCTCGCGAGCAAGGAGTGGGTTTACAGCCAGTACGACTACCAAGTCCGCACGTCGACCGCGGTCGTTCCCGGCTCGGATGCCGCAGTCGTCGCGATTCGCGGCACGCGCAAGGCGCTTGCGATGACGACGGACTGCAACGGCCGCTATGTGTACCTCGACCCTGAGGTCGGCGGACGCATCGCCGTCGCCGAAGCGGCGCGCAACATCGTCTGCTCGGGCGGCGAGCCGCTCGCGATCACGGACAACCTCAACTTCGGCTCGCCGGAGAAGCCGGAAGTGTTCTGGCAGATGGAAAAGTCGGTCGACGGCATGGCCGAAGCCTGCCGCTTCCTCGAGACGCCGGTCATCGGCGGCAACGTGTCGCTGTACAACGAGAACGCCAAGGGCGCGATCTACCCGACGCCGGTCGTCGGCATGGTCGGCCTGATCACGGACATCGACCACATCACGACGCAAGAATTCAAGGCTGAAGGCGACGTCATCTACTTGCTCGGCGAGACGAAGGCGGAGATCGGCGGCAGCGAGTTCCAATACGCGGTACACGGCCTGACCGAAGGCCGCCCGCCGGTCATCGACCTGGCTGTGGAAAAAGCGCTGCACGGCGCCGTGCTCGGCGCGATCCGCCAAGGCCTCGTCGCTTCGGCGCACGACCTGTCCGAAGGCGGACTGGCTGCGGCGGTAGCGGAGGCGACGTTCGGCCGCGGTCTCGGGGCGAAGGTCGACTTCACGACCAACCTGCGTCCGGACCTGGCGCTGTTCAGCGAATCGCAATCGCGCATTTTGCTGTCGGTCAAACCGGGGTCCGCAGCGGCGCTCGAAGCCTGGCTCGCCGAACAAGGCGTACCGGCGCAGAAGCTCGGCGTCGTAGGCGGAGACGAGCTGGTCATCGCGGTCAACGGACATACGGCAATTCAGGCACCCGTGAACGAATTCCGCACAGAATGGAAGGAAGCGATCCCATGCCGGATGAAATAAACGCCGGAGCGGGCCGTGCGCTGCCTGTCGTCGAGGGAGCAAGCGCCTCGTCCGACAGGCAGCCTCACGGTCCGACCGCGAGCATCCTGCCTTACGACATGAGCGGACGGACCGGCGACCTGCCGTCTTCGCAGACGGAAGGGCTGCCGGCCGCCGAGGCGCGTTTCTGGACCGGGGATTATTATAATCAGGGCAACGACCAGGCTTCGGGCATGATGGACAAGCTGAAGGAAGAATGCGGCGTGTTCGGCGTGTTCGGGCACAAAGACGCCGCAGAGCTGTCCTACTACGGGCTGCACGCGCTGCAGCACCGCGGCGAGGAGAGCTGCGGCATCTGCACGTCGAATCTCGGCGGCGACTTCCACTATCACCGCGGCATGGGCCTGGTGAAGGAAGTATTCGACCGCGACCGGCTGGACTCGCTCGTCGGCGCCAACGCGATCGGCCACGTCCGTTACTCGACGGCCGGCGCGAGCCGGTTGGCCAATGCGCAGCCGCTCGTCTTCAAGTACCGGGGCGGCGACCTGGCCGTTTGCACGAACGGCAACCTCGTCAACGAGCCGATCATCCGGCGGGAGCTCGAGGAGTCGGGCTCGATCTTCCAGACGACGAGCGACACCGAAGTTATCGCGCATATGATCGCGCGCTCGTCCAAGGATCTGGTCGAGGCGGTCAAGGATGCGTTCTCGCGGCTGATCGGGGGCTTCGCGTTCCTGATCATGACCAAGGACGTGCTGATCGCGGCCTGCGATCCGAACGGCCTGCGTCCGATGGTCATGGGCCGTCTCGGCGACGCCTACATTTTCGCCTCCGAGTCCTGCTCCTTCGAGGTCATCGGCGCCGAGTATGTTCGCGACGTGGAGCCGGGCGAGATCATCGTGCTGGACCGCAGCGGCGTTCGCGAAGAACGCTACGCGGTGCTGCAGCGGCGCTCGGTATGCGCGATGGAGTACATCTACTTCGCGCGTCCGGACAGCGACATCGGCACGATCAACCTGCACAGCGCCCGCAAGCGCATGGGCCAGCAGCTCGCGCTGGAGTCGTTCGTGGACGCCGACATCGTGACGGGCGTGCCGGACTCGAGCATCTCGGCCGCGATTGGCTACGCGGAGCAGACGGGCATCCCGTACGAGCTCGGACTCATCAAAAACAAATATACCGGACGCACCTTCATCCAGCCCTCCCAGGAGCTGCGCGAGAAGGGCGTCAAGATGAAGCTGTCCGCCGTCCGCAAGGTCGTGCAGGGCAAGCGCGTCGTCATGATCGACGATTCGATCGTGCGGGGCACCACCTCGCTGCGAATCGTCAATCTGCTTCGCGAGGCCGGCGCGCTCGAGGTGCATGTGCGCATCACGTCGCCGCCATTCGCGAATCCTTGCTACTACGGCATCGACACGCCGGATCGCCGCGATCTCATCGCGTCGAGCAAGACGGTCGAGGAGATCCGCAAGGCGATCAACGCGGACTCGCTTTATTTCCTCAGCAAGCCGGGGCTGCTCGAGGCGGTCGGCGGGGCGGAGGGCGAGTACGACCGGGGACTGTGCCTCGGCTGCTTCACCAACGACTACCCGACGCCGGTGGAGTTCGAGGACGCCAAGGCGACGAGTTGCAGCTGCGACTGAGGCGAGCGGTGCGTGGCTGACGCGGCGTGCGCCTCGGCCATCGGGGGCGCGGGATAGCGGCATTTAGTGCCGTTATTCACTAGCGCTGAGGTGTCGGCGGTGCGAATAGCGGTGCTTTTTGCCGCTATGTGCCTGCACTGAGGTTGTTGTGGTGTGAATAGCGGAACTTTTTGGCGCTATGTGCCTGCGCCGAGGTGGTTGCGGAGCGGATAGCGGAACAATTTTAGTTTTACAATTCTACCCAAGGGGGCTTAACCCAAGTGTCCGAAGCTTACAAACAAGCCGGCGTCGATATTGCCGCAGGCAATGAAGCGGTCGAACGAATGAAAAAGCACGTGAAGCGCACGATGCGTCCGGAGGTGCTGACGGGACTCGGCGGGTTCGGCGGGCTGTTCGGCCTGAACAAGGACAAGTACGAGGAGCCGGTGCTCGTCTCCGGCACGGACGGCGTCGGCACGAAGCTGAAGCTGGCGTTCGAAATGGACAAGCACGATACGATCGGCATCGACGCGGTAGCGATGTGCGTGAACGACGTGGTCGTGACAGGGGCGGAGCCGCTGTTTTTCCTTGACTACCTGGCATGCGGCAAGCTGGTACCCGAGAAGATCGAAGCGATCGTCAAAGGGGTCGCGGACGGCTGCGAGCAAGCCGGCTGCGCGCTGATCGGCGGCGAGACGGCGGAGATGCCGGGTATGTACCAAGACGGCGAGTACGATATCGCAGGCTTTACCGTCGGCATCGTGGACAAGCCGAAGGCGATCGACGGCAGCGGCATCGCGGCCGGCGACGCGGTGATCGGGCTTGGCTCGAGCGGCGTTCACTCCAACGGCTTCTCGCTGGTTCGCCGGCTGCTGCTGGATACCAAGGGCTACAAGTTCTCTGACAAGCTGCCCGAGCTCGAAGGCAAGACGCTGGGCGAAGCGCTCATCGAGCCAACGCGCATCTATGTGAAGTCGGTGCTCAAGCTGATCGAGAGCGTGCAGGTGAAAGGCATGGCGCATATTACCGGCGGCGGGTTCATCGAGAATATCCCGCGCGTGCTGCCGGAGGGCGTCAACGTCGACATCGACCTGGGCGCATGGCCGGTGCAGCCGGTGTTCGGACTCATGCAGCGCGACGGCGCGATCAGCGACCGCGACATGTACACGACGTTTAACATGGGCATCGGCATGGTACTAGTCGTGCCGGCGGACCAAGCGGAGCAGGCCGTCGCGCTCGCTAGCGAGCTCGGCGAGAAGGCGTACGTCATCGGCCGCGTCACCGAAGGCTCCCGCGTCGTGACATTCGGTCGCGCCGAATTCGAATGAGCCGCGACAAGCTCCGGATCGCCGTATTCGCATCCGGCAGCGGAAGCAACTTCCAGGCGCTGGCCGAAGCGGCGAGGGCCGGCGATCTCGGTCCCGCCGAGATCGCGCTGCTCGTCTGCGACAAGCCGGAGGCCAAGGTTGTATCCCGGGCCGGCGCGCTTGGCATCGAGACGTTTGTCTTCCGGCCGAAGGAATACGCGTCCCGCGAGGCGTATGAGACCGTAATCGCGGCCGAGCTGGCCGCGCGCGGAGTCGGCTTGATCGTGCTGGCCGGCTATATGCGGATCTTGACGGACGTGCTGGTCGGCGCCTACGAAGGCCGAATGATCAACGTGCACCCGTCGCTGCTGCCTGCATTTCCCGGGATCCGCGCGATCGGACAAGCGCTCGACTATGGCGTCAAGGTGACCGGCGTGACCGTGCACTTCGTGGACGGCGGACTCGATAGCGGTCCGATCATCGCCCAGCGGGTCATCGAGCTCGCTTCGGGCGACACGGAGGAGACGCTCGCGCCGCGTATCCATGCGATCGAGCACGAGCTCCTGCCGCGTACGGTGCGCTTGATCGCAGAGGGCCGCGTTTCGCTGGCGGGTCGTATCGTTACTGTGAAAGATTAGGTTAGGAGCTTTTGAGTAACGGTGCGCCGTATCGCTGCGTGCTCGGAAGTGCGTCGCTGCCGCCGATTAACGATGCACCGCATTGCTATACTTTTAGCAACTAACCATTTCCGACCGTAAGCGTCACCCCAGACTTATCGTATGACAGCCCCGGGGTGGGCTTATCCCGTTCGCTCAGGTACCGCGCCGTCGTCCTGTGTGAAGGGGATAACCCCACCCCGGCGGCATTAATCAACCCTATTAGGAGTGGATGAACAGTCATGGCAATCAAAAGAGCGCTGGTCAGCGTATCCGACAAGACGGGCATCACCGAATTTTGCCGCGCGCTCGCCGCGCAAGGCGTGCAGATCATCTCGACGGGCGGCACCCATGCGTTGCTCGAGCGCGAAGGCGTGCCGGTCATCGGCATTTCGGACGTGACGGGCTTCCCGGAAATTCTCGACGGCCGCGTCAAGACGCTGCATCCTGCCGTCCATAGCGGACTGCTCGCGATCCGCGACAGCGCCGAGCATGTAGAGGCGATGGAAAAGCTGGGCCTCGACTACATCGACCTCGTCGTCGTGAACCTGTATCCGTTCAAGGAGACGGTGTCCAAGCCCGACGTCAGCTATGAGGACGCCATCGAGAACATCGATATCGGCGGTCCGACGATGCTGCGCTCTGCCGCGAAAAACCATGCGTTCGTCTCCGTCGTCGTCGATGCAGGCGACTACGACGAGGTTCTCGCGCAAATTCAAGCGAGCGGCGACACGACGCTCGAGACGCGCAAGCGCCTCGCGGCGAAAGTATTCCGCCACACGGCTGCATACGATGCGCTCATCTCCGAGTACTTCGCCGAACAGCTTGGCGATCCGCTGCCCGAGAGCCTGACGTTCACCTACGAAAAGGTGCAGGAGCTGCGCTACGGCGAAAATCCGCATCAGCAGGCTGCCTTCTATCGCAAGCCGCTCGCCAAGAAAGGCCCGAGCATTACGACGGCGAAGCAGCTGCACGGCAAGGAGCTTTCATACAACAATATTAACGACGCTAACGCGGCGCTCGCGATCGTTTCCGAGTTCGACGAGCCGGCGGTCGTGGCGATCAAGCATATGAACCCGTGCGGCGTCGGCATCGGCGCGGACATCGACGAAGCGTACGTCAAAGCGTACGAGTCCGACCCGACGTCGATCTTCGGCGGCATCGTCGCGGCGAACCGCATGATCGACGCACAGACGGCCGACCGCCTCGCGCAGATTTTCCTCGAGATCGTCATCGCGCCGGATTTCACGCCGGAAGCGCTTGAGATTTTGAGCCGTAAAAAGAACATTCGCCTGCTCGCCACCGGCACCGACAGCCAGGTACAGAGCGCGGCCGAGCGCAAGCCGGAATGGCTCGTGACGAGCGTCGACGGCGGCATGCTCGTCCAACAAAGCGACGTCCACTCGCTGGACGAGGCCGACCTCCAGGTCGTCACGGAGCGCGCGCCGACCGCAGAAGAGCTGAAGCAGCTGCTTTTCGCATGGAAGGTCGTTAAGCACGTGAAGTCGAACGCGATCCTGCTCGCGGCGGACAGCATGACGGTTGGCGTGGGCGCAGGCCAGATGAATCGCGTCGGCGCGGCCCGCATTGCCATCGAGCAAGCAGGCGACAAGGCCAACGGAGCGGTACTCGCTTCGGATGCGTTCTTCCCGATGGGAGACACGGTCGAGCTGGCGGCGCAGGCGGGCATCACGGCGATCATCCAGCCGGGCGGTTCGGTGAAGGACGCGGAATCCGTGGCCGCGGCGAACGCTGCAGGCATCGCGATGGTCGTCACGGGCGTCCGTCACTTTAAGCACTGATCGGCGGAGGGAGAAAGAGAACATGCGTATTTTAGTCATTGGCCGCGGGGGCCGCGAGCATACGATCGTCTGGGCGCTTCGCAAAAATCCGAAGGCCGAGCACATCTTCTGCGCGCCGGGCAACGCGGGGATCGCGCAGCTCGCCACGCTGGTGCCGATCGGGGAGCTGGAGTTCGACAAGCTCGTGCAGTTCGCCAAGGATCAGGCGATCGACCTTGTCGTCGTCGGGCCTGACGATCCGCTGGCGGCGGGCATCGTCGATGCGTTCGAAGCGGCGTCGATTCCGGTATACGGGCCGAACAAGGCCGCGGCGGAGATCGAAGGCAGCAAGATTTTCATGAAGGATCTGCTTCATAAATACAACATTCCGACCGCGAAGTACGAGACGTTCACGGATTACGCGTCGGCGCGCGACTATCTCGCTTCGCAGCCGGTGCCGATCGTCATCAAGGCGGACGGGCTTGCAGCGGGCAAGGGCGTGACCGTCTGCTTCACCCGCGAGGAAGCGGAGCAGGCGCTCAAGGACACGATGGTCGACAAGTCGTTCGGCGCGGCCGGCGACAAGATCGTCATCGAGGAATTCATGACCGGACAGGAAATGTCGATTCTGGCATTCGTTGACGGCGAGACGGTGCGGGCGATGCCTGCATCGCAGGACCATAAGCCGGCATACGATGGCGACAAAGGCCCGAATACGGGCGGCATGGGCACCTACTCGCCGCTGCCCCACATCCCGCAGTCGATCATCGACGAGGCGATCGAGAACATCGTGAAGCCCACAGCGCGCGCGATGGTCTCCGAAGGCCGCCCGTTCCGCGGCGTGCTGTTCGGCGGCCTCATGCTTACGCCGGAAGGGCCCAAGACGGTCGAGTTCAACGCGCGCTTCGGCGATCCGGAGACGCAGGTGGTGCTGCCGCGCCTGAAAAGCGATCTGCTTGAGATCATCCTAGCTTCGCTCGAAGGGCGACTCGGCGACATCGAGATCGAATGGAGCGACGAGGCTGCGGTATGCGTCGTGCTCGCGTCCGGCGGCTACCCGGGCTCCTATCCGAAGGGGCTGCCGATCGACGGACTCGAAGCGGTGAATGATGGACTCGTTTTCCACGCGGGTACCGCGGAGAAAGACGGCCGGATCGTGACGGCCGGCGGCCGGGTGCTGGGCATCGTGGGTCTTGGCGCCGGTATCGCCGAAGCGCGCGAAGCAGCTTACCGGACAGCGTCCGGCATTACGTTCGAGGGCAAGCAGAACCGCACGGACATCGCCGCGAAGGCTTTGGTTTAATCGTATCGAATATAAGGAGCCGCTTCCGCGCTATTGCAGCGCCGGAGCGGCTCTTTCCTTTACTGCTTGTAAAATAGGGCCTTGCGGTTCGCGAACACGAAAACGACGGCGATGACCGACCCGACGATTAGCATCGACGTGAGTACATGCGCGGACACCCATTCGGTGAATGCTTCCATTCGACGACCTCCTCGTTGGTTTTGCGAATCGAGATGGTTAGTGTTCCCCAGTCCCGCCTTTATTTCTCTCCGGCCTTGTTGACAGGAGGAGCGACTGGCGTTATATTTAATACATAGTAAATTAATCGGAATTAATGGAAAAGGGGGACGTTCTTATGGAGCGCTCTTTAACGATACGATACGGCGATTTGTCGCTCGCTGCCACGATTCACTATCCTTCTCAGGAAGGGAAGAACGAGTGCAACAAGCTGCCGCTCGTCATCATTAATCATGGCTTTGTGGGCAATCGCATCGGCGTGGACCGGCTCTTCGTACTTGCGGCACGCGAGTTCGCCGGTCGGGGCAGCTTGGTGATCCGCTTCGACTTCGCGGGATGCGGAGAGAGCGAGGGCGCTTACGGGGACCACGGGCTCGATTCGATGATCGAACAGACGCGGGCGGTGCTCGACTATGCGCTCGGCCTCGATATCGTCGACCCGACGCGCGTGACGCTGCTTGGCCATAGCCTGGGCGGATCGGTCGCGCTGCTGACGGGCGTGCGCGATCGCCGCGTGAAGTCGCTGGCGCTCTGGTCGCCGGTCGCTTATCCGTTCAACGACATTCTGCGAATCGTGGGACGCAAAGCGTACGACGAAGCCGTCACCAAAGGCCAGGCGGACTACCTCGGCTATTCGATTAAGCCGGCGTTCTTCGATGCGCTGATGAAGCATCAGCCGTTCCAGGAAACGCAAAAGTTCCCGGGCGACGTATTCCTCGTGCACGGGACCGGGGACGAGACGATTCCGGTGGACTATACGTTCCTGTTGGAGAAGACGTTTTGGCTTCGCGGCGAGGGACGTTGCGAGAAGTCGATCATTTTCCAGGCCGATCATACGTATTCGAAGGGCGAGCATAAAGAACAGCTGTTCAAGGCGACGGGCGACTGGCTCGGCGGCTATGAGCAGCGTCAGCGGGATTGGCAGCATTGGAGCATCTGATTCATACGACAGCGCAGCGGCCCGGGCCGCTGCTTTTTTTTGTGCGGCGAGTCTGCGATCTGATCCGACGGATAGACGGCTGCCGCCGCTGAGGATAAACTCTCATTAGACGATTAAACGATGCGGACGCGTCAGGATATTCGTGTCCGTCAAGGGGCGAGAGCGATGATTGTTTATCCGAAATTGCCGCAGCAGGCTACGATCGGGGTCACGGCGCCGTCTTCGGGCGTTTCCGAGGAACGGCATTCGTTCATACGCCAGGCAGTCGCCCGGTTCGAGCGGCAGGGCTATCAGGTCGCCGTAGGCGAGACGACATGGACGCAGCACAAGGCCAAATCGGCGCCGGCGCGGGTGCGTGCCGCGGAGCTGAACGCGTTTTTGCAGGACGGCCGAACCGATCTCGTTATGCCTCCGTGGGGCGGCGAGCTGCTGATCGAGGTTCTGGAGCATCTAGACTTCGACAGGATTGCGCCTAAATGGATCATGGGCTACTCGGATATCAGCGTGCTGCTGCTCGCGGTGACGCTCCGGACGGGCATGGCGACGGCGCACGGCACGAACTTCGTAGACCTGCGCGGCGAATGGACCGATCCGACGACTGCAGCATGGGAGCAGGTGCTATGGACGGGCGAAGGAGAATCGGTTGCGCAAACTTCCTCGACGCATCATCAGGATTCGTGGAGCGAGGCTGCTCCTGCGCAGGGCGTCTATCATTTGACGGAGCCGACCGTCTGGAAGATCGTAGGCGGGGAGCGGATGAAGGCGAGCGGCCGGCTACTGGGCGGCTGCATCGACGTCATCCGTCATCTGATCGGTACGCCTTATGGCGACGTGAGAGCTTTCCGCGAGCGGCATATTCCGGGCGAGCCGGTGCTGTGGTATTTAGAAAACTGCGAGCTGGCGACGGTGGATATGCGGCGTTCGCTCGTGCAGATGAAGCTGGCGGGATGGTTCGAAAATTGCGCGGGCATTCTGTTCGGCCGCAGCGGCGTGCATATTCCGAGGGAAGGCTATACCGAGCTCGACATGTTCGAAGAGATCGCCGACGAGTTGGGCTTGCCGGTCGCCTACGACATCGACTGCGGGCACAAGCCGCCGCAGCTTACGCTCGTCAACGGCGCGTACGCGGAGGTCGTGGTTGAGGCGGGGCGGGGGACGGTCGTGCAGACATTCATGCCGTGAGCGGATGGGCGGAAATATGCAGCTGTCGGCTAGCCTGCATAGCTGGAAGCGGGAAAAACGCGACTACAGTGAGGCGACGAGGCTAAAGTGAGGCTATAAGCGGGAAAAGCAACGTTGCCGGACCGACTGCGGGCAGCAAGCGTGTAAATCGCGGCTACAGCGGGGCGACCAGGCTCGGGAATAGCAGCAAGCGGGAAAAGCAACGTTGCAGCCGTTACGCCGACGTAAGGGAACTTGCGCGATTCTTGGAAAACAAAAAGAACCGCCTCGCGGCGGTTCTTTTTGCTTGTCGTTCTCGCTCATTCCTTCCCCGACCAATACCCGGCTTCCGCAAGCATAGACACGGTCAGCACGAACATCGCATGCGACCAGGTGAGCGGCACGATCCAGGCGGGGGCGCCGGTATCGCGGTCGGCCTGCTCGGGCAAGAGGCCGGTCTCGGTGCGATGATCGAGCGCCCACTGGAGCAGTTCGCGGGCTTCGGCGAACTGGCCGTTCTGCACGCGGTATTGCGCCAGCCAGAGCGTCGTCAGAATCCAAGGGTTGCCGCCGATGTAGCCGTCGTCCTCGTAGCGCTTGATGCCGCCGACGCCGGGCACGGTCAGCTTGCGCTCGATCGCGTCGGCCGTGCGGCGCATATAGTCGTGGTCCGCCGGCAGGACGGCGAACGGCACGGACACGCCGAGCAGGCTGATGTCGACGACCGGATCGACGTCGAGCGTGAACCGCTCGTAGCCCTTGGCGTCGCGGGATGCGGCGCCGGAAACGCCGAGGGCGGCCGCGCTGGCGAACCTGCCGGCGTCGACGGACAGATGGAGGCCGCGGTAGAAGCTGCCTTCCGCTTCGTTCCAGCAGCGCGACGCGATGGCCGAGGCGATGCCGGCCGCGATCTTCTCCCACTGCGCCGCCGGTTCTTCGTGGCCCATCAGCCGGCCGAAGGCAGCTGCGGCTCTAAGTCCGCCGCACACGGCGGAGGCAGAGTAAGTATGCTCGCCTTTGCGCTCCTCCCAGAGATCCATGCTCGGCAGCGGCAGACCTGTCTTCTCGTCGATAAAGGAAGCGAGGAAGACGGCGCCGCGCGAGATCGCCGGCCACATCCGCTCAACGAAGCTGCGGTCTCCGGTCTGCTCGTACAGCTGCCACATGCCCCATAATATCGAGGCGCCCTCGTCGATTTGGAGCCCCCACGAAGGCGCAAGGCTGCCGTCGTGATAGTGCCGCTGCTGCCAGGAGCCGTTCGGCTCTTGGGCGGTAAGCGTCCAGTCGTAAAACTTTTCCGACACGCCGGTCAATCCCGCCTTATTGAGCGCCGTCGTAATAAAGGCGGCATCCCTCCCCCAGCAATACGCGTACCCGCCGCAGCGCGAGAAGGTCTCGTCGGGCTCGGGCGCTGCCAGCAGGCTGCCGGTCTCTTTGTCCGCCATCAGGCGGAACGTTAGCAGCGAACGCTCGTACGCTTCGGCGATATCGGCGTCCGCACCCGCAGGGCAAGGCGCTGCGGCCTCCAGGTAGGCATGCCAATACGCCTCGGTCTTGGCGCGCCAGTCTGCCGCGCGCTTCGCCTTGGCGACGGCCATGACCTCAAGCGCTTCGGCCCGCGTCGTGCCGGCGGCGATATAGACCGGCATAGAGACCGTTTCGCCGGGCGCGACGTCCGCGAAGTGCCAGACGAGCGAACCGTCGGGCTGCATATCGATGTCATTGCCGCCGAGCCAAGCGTGATTCGCGCCCTCCCGCGCATGCCCGCATTGATAGCCTGCACAAACGTTTGCACTAGAAACCGCAAAAAAAGTGCGCTGCCGGTAATGAATCAAGCTGTCCGACCCGTCGTCGAACATCGTCGTATTGTACAGCGCGCTCTCGGTAATCTGAAAAGACGAGTACCAAACGAACGAAAACGATACTACCGCATCCGACCGGTTCGTGATCGCGTAGTCCCGTACGACAATATCGGCACCGGGCACGGCGAAGTCGCGTTGTGCGACCTCCAGCGGATACCGGTCCGATCGCGCGTCGATCTGTACGATATTCGTGCGCGGCACGTAGGCGATCTCATGCGTCCAGCCAGCGTCCGCTTCGTCGAACCAGACGGTGCCGTCGCCGAAGCCGTCCATTTTGAGGCCCGTCCGGATGACGTCCACGTGCTGCGGAAAATCGATATGCGGCCACCATAGCCGGTAGAGGCGTCCGGTGCGGCCGATCGAAGCGAGGGTGCGCCCGTTGCCGATGACCGCATCCACGAGATAGGGCTTGTTGTCGTTCATAGTTGTCAGCTCCTTTTAAACGTCGGGTTCATCGAGGATTCCCGCACGATAAGGCGATGCGGGATAATGACGGGATTCTGATGGATCGGCTCGCCGCTTATGACGCGCAGCAGCGACTGAACCGCCGTATAGCCGAGCGAATACGTCCCGATATCCACGGAGGACAGCGGTGGCGAGGCCATCTCGGACAGCGCGATATTGTTGAAGCTGACGAGACTGATATCGTCCGGCACGCGGTAGCCCAGCTCCGACAGTCCGCGCAGCACGCCGAAGGCCACATTATCGTCGATGACGACGATCGCGGTAGGACGTTCGGGCAGGCTCATGAACTGGGACATGGCGCGGAAGCCGCTCTCCTGCAAAAATTCGCCTTCGACGATCCATTCGGCGCGCGTCTCCAGGTCATGCTCGTCAAGCGCCTGCCGGTAGCCGAGCAGCCGGTCGTGCGACAACGTGAGGTCGGGCGGACCGCTCACGAAGCCGATTCGCTTGTGTCCTTGGGAGATCAGGTGTTGAGTGGCGTCGTATGCCGTTTGCACGTTGTTATTGTCTACCATGGCCGCATCGGGGTATGCCTCGCTTCTCCCGATCAGGACGAAAGGAAACCGCTCCTGGCTCAAAAAAGCGATTAGCGGGTCGTCTCGCTTGGAGGCGAGGAGCAGCACGCCGTCGACTCTGCGTCCGCGGACGAGACGTGAAATCGTATTCACTTCGTCGGACGAAGAAGTGGCCGTCGTCATGAGCAAGTCGTAGTTCATGCGCGTCGCCTGGGTGACGATGCCGCGCAGCAGCTCGCCGAAAAAATAGTTCTGAAAAAGCTCCTCGGCCGGCCTGGGCAGCATGATGCCGAGCGTTTGCGTCGTTTTGGATACGAGACTCTTGGCCATCACGTTAGGGTGATAGCCTTGCTCTTCCATGATCGCTTTTACTTTGCGGGACGTCTCCGGGCTGATCCGCGGATGGTTGGACACCACTCTGGATACAGTAGAAGGGGATACGCCAGCGAGTCTCGCGATGTCTTTGATGGTGACCATATCGGGTACCTCCGCGAGTGGCGCAGACATTATGTGCAAACGTTTGAACTTATGATGCGCCTAAGAATGAACAACTATACTCATCCTATCCCAGCCGATTATCAAAGTAAATAGAAAAATAAAGGACAGGGAGTCGGCATCAAAAAACGAAGAAAATCGTATGAATCAGGGCGTTTCCGAAAGTAAACAAGCGATTAAATAGGAAAAAGGCTTGAAAATGAGTTGTGCAAACGTTTTTACAAGTTGTATGGAATGCGGTATAGTGAGTGACGTAGATCAAGCGCTTTCAAGGGTTTAAACGCAGGATTGACGGAATTTAGTCGGGGGATGCAGCTGTAAATCAGTTGGTTTATGTTTTAACATTGCGTTTCGGACAAACGTTTGCACTAACATATTTCCATATGTAAACGCGCAAACTAGCACGCAACGAATGCTGCGCACGAATGTCGAGACCGCGTAAACCGACGTAAAGCCCAGGACGTTTTTAACTCCGTTCGGGCCGCCATGCTTCATCGCAAGTTCCTATCTATGAAAGGGGTCATTTGCAAATGGAAATCAAAAAGGTATCCGCGCTTCTCGTATCGACGGCTCTCGTAGCCGGATTGACGGCTTGCGGAGGCAGCAACAATAACAACAACGCCGCGTCTTCGGCGCCGGCTAGCGAGTCGGCCGCGCCGTCCGCATCGGCTTCCGCGTCCGCGTCGGCATCCGAAGAAGAAACGTATGCGCCTGAAGAAGGCGCCAAGCTGACCGTGTGGTACAGCGCCAGCGAGAAGGGCATCGTCGACGAAGCCGCCAAAGTATTCAAGGAGAAGTACAACATCGACGTTAAAGTCGAGGACGTAGGTCCGGACAAATCGATCGAAAAGATGATCACCGACGGCCCTGCCGGCGTCGGCGCCGACGTCTTCTCCGCCGTGCACGACCGTCTGGGCTCGGCAGTGCAAGCCGGCGTCATTCTGCCGAACGACCTGCATGAGGAAGAGACGAAGGCGAACAACTCCGAGAAGTCGGTCGACGCCTTCACGATGGACGGCGTGCTGTACGGCTATCCGATGTCCGTCGAGACGACGGCGGTCTTCTACAACAAGGACCTGGTACCGAACGGCGAAATGCCGAAGACTTGGGACGACGTCATCAAGTTCGCGAAGACGTATAACGACCCCAAGGCTAACAAATACGCTTATATGTGGGAACTCGGAAACGGATACTGGAGCTGGGGCTTCTTCGGCGGATACGGCGCGTACGTATTCGGCAAGGACGGCACCGACGAGAGCGACATCGGCATCAACAAGCCGGAAGGCGTAGAAGCCGCGAAGTTCTTCCAGAGCCTGAAGGACATCCTGCCGATCAAGGCGGCCGACGTGAAGGCCGACATCAAGACGAGCCTCTTCAACGAAGGCAAACTGGCCATGAACGTCAGCGGTCCGTGGCAGACCGAAGAGTTCAAGAAGAGCGTCAAGAACCTCGGCGTCGCCGAATATCCGACGCTGCCGAACGGCAAGCCGATGATGCCGTTCTCGGGCGTCAAGGGCTTCCTCGTCAACGCGAACACGAAGTACCCGATCGCATCGAAGATGTTCGCCGAGCTGATCTCCTCCGAGGAATTCCAAGCGAAAAACTTCGAAATGTTCGGCAGCCTGCCTGCGAACAAAAACGTAGCCGCAAGCGAGAAGGTCACGAGCGATCCGTTCGCGAGCGTCTTCCTGAAGCAGTTCGACAACTCCACGCCGATGCCGAAGGTCGCGGGCATGAACGCCTTCTGGTCGACGCACGAAGCCGCGCTGTCCTCCCTGTGGAACGACAAAGCGGACGCGCAAAAGACGATGGACGACTGGGCGAAGAAAATCAAGGACGCTATCGCGACCGCTCAATAATCCGCTTAACCTCTAGGGAACAACATCACAACCATTCACCCGCCGCAGCCCGGCGGGTGTAATGGCTTTAAGGAAGGAGAGGGCCTGTTTGAAGCGACAAGCAATGTCGGCCGCCTGGCTGTCGGTTTTATTTGCGGGACTCGGCCAGTTCTACAACAAGCAGCACAAAAAAGCGGCGATGCTGCTTCTTACGCACGCAGCCGGCATTTATATCGTAGCGGCGCAGTTGTTTCCCTATCTGGACGGGCTCATGACCCTTGGCGACAAGGGACGTCATTTCGAGAAAAAAGGCAAGATCAGCGTCATGGTCGAAGGGGACCATTCGATTTTCATGATGATTCACGGCGTCCTCGCGGCGCTCGTCGTCGTCGTATTCCTGCTCATTTACATTTTGAATATTCGCGACGCTTATCGGGTCGGACTGCGCATCCAGCAAGGCAAAGAGATCCACGGCCTGAAGAACGACGTATTCCCGTGGCTGCTGCTCGCGCTGCCGTTTCTCGGCGTGCTGTTCTTCACGGTCATGCCGATCATCTTCACCTCGTTGATCGCGTTCACCAATTATGCGTCGCCCAACCATATACCGCCCAAAAACCTCGTCGATTGGGTCGGCTTCGCTACGTTCCACAAGCTGTTCAACCTGAATGTCTGGAGCAATACGTTCTTCGGCGTCTTGACCTGGACGATCATCTGGGCGATCCTAGCCACCGTGACCTGCTACTTCGGCGGCATTCTCGTCGCGCTGCTAGTCAACCAGAAGGGCATCAAGTTCAAAGGCTTCTGGCGCATGCTGTTCATTATTCCCTATGCCATTCCTCAGTTCGTTTCCTTGCTCATCATGAAAAACATGCTGAACGAAAAATTCGGTCCGATCAACGCCTACTTCCGGGCATTCGGACTCGAAGGACTGCCATGGCTGAATGATCCGTTTTGGGCCAAGTTTTCCGTCGTCGTCGTCAACATGTGGATCGGCATCCCGGTCTCGATGGTGCTCGTCATGGGTATCCTGACCAACATCTCCAAGGACCTGTACGAGGCGGCGGACGTGGACGGCGCTTCGGCCTGGATGAAGTTCCGCAACATCACGATGCCGTACATCCTGTTCGCTACGGCGCCGCTTCTGATCACGCAGTTCACCGGCAACATCAACAATTTCAACGTCATCTTCCTGCTGACCGGCGGCAACCCCGCGACGATGGATTACAACAACGCCGGCAGAACGGACCTGCTCGTCACCTGGCTGTATAAGCTGACGCTGGATTTCAACCAATACAACATCGCGGCTGCCGTATCCATCTTGATCTTCCTGTTCATCGCCACGATGGCTATTCTGGTATACACCCGTACTAAATCGTTCAAGGAGGAGGACATGATCCAATGAAACGTTCGAAACTGGTACTCAGCTACGCGCTGCTCATTCTGATCGGATGCGCGGCGCTGTACCCGGCGCTCTGGACGCTGCTGTCCTCCTTCCGCGTCGGCAACTCCCTGTTCAGCGACACGTTCATCCCGCAGCACTGGACGCTGGACCATTATCGCGATCTGTTCCGCGATCGCGCGGACCGGAGCATTCCGTACGCGACCTGGTATTGGAACACGCTGAAGGTCGCGACGATCAGCATGATTCTCGGTACGCTGATCCAACTGCTGACGGCGTACGCGTTTTCCCGCTTCCGGTTCAAGGGCCGCAAGACGATGCTGACGGTCGTGCTGATCCTCGGCATGTTCCCGGGCTTCCTCGCGATCACGGCGCTGTTCGTCATCTTCAACATGCTGAACCTGCTGGATACGCAGTGGGCGCTCATCATCGTCTACTCGGCGGGCGCCGCGCTCGGCATGTTCGTGGCTAAAGGCTTTTTCGACACGATTCCGCGCAGCCTCGAGGAGGCGGCGGTCATCGACGGCGCGAGCCATATGAAAATTTTCACCAGCATCATTCTGCCGCTGTCCCGGCCGATCGTGACGTATATCTCGCTCACGACGTTCGCGGGCGCCTGGGTCGACTTCATCTTCGCGCGCATGATTTTGCGTACGCCGGAGAAGTGGACGCTGGCCGTCGGACTGTGGAATATCATCGACGCTTATAATAGTACGGAATTCACGCTGTTCGCCGCTGGCTGCGTGCTCGTCGCGATTCCGATCACGATTCTGTTCATGTACACGCAGCGCTTCTTGGTGGACGGCTTGACGGCCGGCGCGAGCAAGGGCTGATCCGCTCGATGAAAAGACGGCCGGATCCAGCGGGGGCAGTTGCCGGCGGGATGCAGGGGGAGACGGGTGCGGACGCGGGGGAGAGAGGTGCGGCGGTGCGAAAGCTTCGGCGCATCGTCACGGCTGCGGCGGCCGTCGGGGCACTCGGCTCGCTGCTCGTCTCCTGTTCAACGGTTAAAACGGAGGACGCGAAGGGACCTTCGGGCGTCTACTACGAAATCTTCGTGCGCTCGTTCGCCGATTCGAATGGCGACGGGATCGGCGATATCAAGGGGATCGAGCAGAAGCTCGATTATCTGGAGGAGCTCGGCGTCGACGGACTATGGCTCACGCCGATCCAGCCTTCGCCGAGCTATCACGGCTATGACGTGACGGATTATTACGGCATCAACCCGCAGTTCGGCACGATGGACGATTACAAGTCGCTGCTGGCCGCGGCGCATAAGCACGGCATGAAGGTGCTCATGGACCTGGTCGTCAACCATACGAGCGCGGAGCATCCCTGGTTCGCGGCGTCCGCTTCGGGCAAGGATGACGCGCATCGCAACTGGTATACCTGGGCGGAGGATCGTGGATTGTCGACGTCGGCGATGAGCGCCACGGGCGGCGAGGCTTGGCATGCGGTCGGGGGCGGGGACCATTACCTTGGCACGTTTTGGAGCGGCATGCCCGACCTGAACTTTGACGAGCCCGCGGTGCGCGCCGAGATGATCAAGATCGGCAACTATTGGCTCGATCAAGGCGTCGACGGCTTCCGGCTCGACGCGGCGAAGCACGTGTACGAGGACTTCAAGTCTCAGGCGAACAGCCCGGCGGTAGCGAAGAAAAACCAGGCGTGGTGGCAGGAATTCCGGCGCGGCTTGACCGCGAAGCATCCGGACGTCTACCTGGTCGGGGAAGTATGGTCGAGCGCCGGCGCAATCGTGCCTTACGTGAAGAATGCGCTGGACTCGACGTTCGACTTCGACTTGAGCGACTGGATTCGAGATGCGGCCGCGAAAGGAACGGCATCCGACATGCCGAGCCGGCTGGAACGGACGAGCGAGATTTTCGCGCGGGAGTCGGGCGGCAAGTACATTGACGCGCCGTTCCTCGACAACCACGACCGCGACCGCTTCATGAGCCTGGCCGGCGGCGACGTCGCCAAGGGCAAGCTGGCGGCGGCGATGCTGCTCACGATGCCGGGCCGACCGTTCGTCTACTACGGCGAGGAGTTCGGCATGCAGGGCGCCGGCGCCGACGAGCGCAAGCGCGAGCCGATGCGCTGGACGAAGTCGGGGGCGGATCCGGATTCGTCGCAGGCTGGCGAGGGCCGGACGAATGCTGGAGAAGGGCAGTCGAATGCTGGAAAAGGCGGGGCGATCCGAGAGCCGTCCGAGGCGGGAACCGGACAGACGCGCTGGGAGCCTTCGGTCGCCAATACGGATCCGGCCGTGAGCGTGGAGGCGCAGGACGGCGAAGCGGGCTCGATGCTCAGCCGGTATCGCGAGCTGATCGCGCTGCGCGGGCAGTCGGCAGCGCTGCGGGACGGCGCGATCGTGCCGGTAGCGGCGGAACCGCCCGCGGGTACGGTCGCCTTTATCAGGGCGACGGCGGAGGAGCGGGTCTACGTCGCGCACAATCTGACGGCGGAGCCGAAGACGATCGCGCTTGATGCGGAATCGGCGAAGGCGTACCGCAAGCTGTGGTACGCGAGCGAATCGGGCGCCGGCTTGAAGGAAGGCACGATTACGCTGCCCGCGTACGGAACGGTCATATTGAAATAACGCGTCGCGAGCTTGAGGAGTGAGCCTCTGCAAGCGCAAAGGCTACACAAAGCGATGCGTCCTGACATTTCATCCAAATAAAGAGCTTGCCCTATCGTCACCTGAACCGGCGTGACTTTCGGGCAAGCTCTTTTTTGTCATGGAAGAAAGCGCCGCGATCGCGCCGATTCAGTCATTCGGCGGATTTAGGCGCCGCCGACCTTAAACGTAATCGTTGCCTTCAGCTTGTAGTCGGTTTTCTCGCCGCCTTTGGGCTGCACGTAAAAGTCCGCGAACCCGTTCACGACGTAAGTCCCTGTAGGAAAGTCCAGCTTGCCGATTCGCTGCATGAATTCAATATACGCCTTCGGATCCTGGCTGCCGTATCCGCCGCTGCCGACGTACGCTTCCCGGAGCGGCTTGTCGGGAGCGAGCTCCGTAGGTACGAGCGGTTGGTTCATCACGTAGGCGATCCCGTAATTCCGGGTCGTCTCCTCCATCGGGAAATAGAATGGAGAAACCGAGTGGTAGATCGTCACGGAGGATTCAGATCCGGTATATTCGAGCTCTGCGTACAAGTTCACGCGTTCACCCTCCGCGTACGCAGGCTTCTCGCTCACGAGCCTGTACACGAAGTCTCCTTCCCGGCTTTCCGCCGCTGCAGATCCGTCAATTGTCTTTGCACCAGGCGAAGGTCCGGAGGGCGTCGCAGTCCGGGGCTCGACGGGTGTCGGCCCGGTCGAGCTGGCCTGCTCGTTCGTTTCGCAGCCCGTTAACCACAAGAGGCCGGATAGAAGCGTAAGCACATGCATTTTATATCGCATCCTGGTCATCCCCTCTCTTCTAACTAACGACCGATCCCTGCCGGAAGTTGCTGAATTAAGGGGCGGGTGGGGGATTCCTCCAGCATGCCCTTACAGATTCCAATGCAAAGAGGATGTCCCAAAAGTCATACCTTTTGACTTCTAGAACATCCTCTGTTTTTGGCTTCGCCTAGGACAAGCCAAGTGTTGACCTACGTCAACACATCCCGCCCGGCGGTAGCGCGTACAGGCCAAGTGTTGACCTACGTCAACACATTCCGCCCGGCGGCAGCGCGAACGGCTCAAGCGTTGACCTACGTCAACACATTCCGCTCGGCGGCAGCGCGAACGGCTCAAGCGTTGACCTACGTCAACACATCCCGCCCGGCGGCAGCGCATACTGCTCTGACGGTTATACCTGACGCCACACCGCGAAGCCGAACCCTGGCAGCACGGCGCGCAGGCTGCCGTCCGTGACAAGCGCCGGCTCGCCGCTGTAAGCGTCCTGCCAGGAGCGGCTGTCCGCGTCGGCCGATATCTCGACAGGCAGTACGCCCGCGTTCATCGCGACGATGAACCGGCTGCCGTCGGCGCCGCGGCGCTCGTACACGAGCGTGCCGCTGCCGCGCTCGGCCTGCACGAACGCGATGTCGGCATCGCGAAAGGCGCCGTACGTCCGGCGAAGCGCGATCGTCTCGCTGTAGAAGCGAAGCAGGTCCGTGTTTTGTCCCTCTTCGTCCCACACCATGCAGCCGCGGCAGCCGGGGTCGCCGCCGCCGCTCATGCCGACCTCATCCCCGTAATAGATGCAAGGGACGCCCGGATACGTGAGCTGGAACAGCGCCGCGAGCTTCATGCGCTTTTCGCTGCCGCCGCAGAGGGTGAGCAGGCGCGCCGTATCATGGCTGTCGAGCAGGTTAAACGCTGTCTCCGTGACGGTCTGCGGATACGCCGCCAGCTGCCTGCCGATCGCGCTGGCGAAACCGTGAGCGTCGATGCGGTCTTTGGCGAAAAAGTCGAGCACCGCATTGGTGAACGGATAGTTCATCACCGCGTCGAATTGGTCGCCCTGCAGCCACATCATCGAATCGTGCCAAATCTCGCCGAGGATATACGCTTCGGGATTGACCGCCTTAACCGTCTGCCTGAACTCGCGCCAGAAGGCGTGATCCACCTCGTTGGCCACGTCCAGCCGCCAGCCGTCGATGCCGATCTCCTCGACCCAGTAGCGCGCGACGTCGAGCAGATACTTTTTAACGTCGGCATTCTCCGTATTGAGCTTCGGCATGATCGGCTCGAACGCGAACGTCTCGTAGGTCGGGATGCCGTCGACGACGTTCAGCGGGAATTCACGGACATGGAACCAGCCCGCGTATTCCGAATCCGCGCCCTTCTCCAGCACGTCGACGAACGGCGGGAACGTCTTGCCTGCATGGTTGAACACAGCGTCGAGCAGCACGCGGATGCCCCGCGAATGGCATTCTTCGACGAGCGCCTTCAGATCCTCGTTGGTCCCGAAATGCGGGTCGACCTTCATATAGTCCGTCGTGTCGTACTTGTGGTTCGTCGTCGCTTCGAACACCGGCGTGAAGTAGATCGCGTTGACGCCCAGCCGCTTCAGATGATCGAGATGGTCGCGCACGCCCTTCAGGTCCCCGCCGAAAAAGTTGCGCGGCGTCGGTTCGCCGCCCCAAGGCTGAACGTCCTCCGGATCGAGCGAAGGATCGCCGTTCGCGAATCGTTCAGGGAAGATCTGGTAGAACACGGCATCCTTCACCCAGGACGGCGGCGCGAACACGTCGGCCGGATTGATGTACGGAAAGTCGAAAAATTCGTCCGGGTTCGGGGCCAGCCGATCGGCGAAGCCTTTTTCCGTCACGTATATCGTCTCGTCTTCGGCGGTCAGCTTGAAAGCATAGCGCAGGCGGCGGTAAGGCGGGACGACGGCGGTCTCCCAATAATCGAACAGCTCGTCGCTCGCGAAGACGCGCATCGGTACGGATGCCGCGGTCTGCTCCCAGGCGTACTTGTCGCCGACGACGGCGTCGGCGCGGACGAGGTCGCCGCGCTTCGCGCGCACGCGCAAGTGCAGCGTCCGGCGGTCCGCCGCGTAGGCGAAGTTCTGCTTCGGGCGGTGATAGACGGCTTCTCTTAGAATCATGGTACAGGCTCCTTTGCGATCGAAATGGACAAGCATCCGCGAACGTAAAAAGGCACAACCCCGAAATGCTTGTCGAGGTTGTACCTGTCGGTAACATTGCCTTTGAGTTGTGCTGCGTATCATTATAAACGAATTGCCGTCTCGTGCCAACCCGGCGAGCGCGGCCGATTAGCGGCCGCCGTAGGATTCCACGATTTCCTGCCGCCGGTTGTTCATCGCCGCGATCCGGTATTCCAATTGTTTCTTTTCCCCTTGAAGCTTGCCGATCAGCCGTCCGATATCGCGGTTGCGGGCGCGGACGGATTCAATCGAACTGTCGATGCGTCCCTGGACCATCCAATCCGCCAGCAGTCCGTCAAAGAAAAAATCCGAAAATTTAAGCAGTCCGCTCACTTGCGGCACGGAGGCGTCGTGCGACTGGTTTAAATCCGCAAGCTCCTTGCCGAATCGGCGCAGCGCATCCTCCGCATGATGGATGTGCACGGAGGCTTCGTCGATTAGCCCGTGCTTCACCGCCGTCGAGATCAAACCGCCGCCGAACAGGTCATGAGTCCCCCAGCCTCTTGCCGAAGACAGCTTCTCCCCCGCGTACTCGAGCGCGCCTTCGACCTCCAGCCCGGCGCGAATCGCTTCGTCGAACTCGATCTTCATCGACTGCAGCTGCCCGATCTCCGCCGAGATGGCTTCAAGCTCCTGCCACGCTGTCGCATCGTATTCCCGGATCCATTGCTCCTTCATGGCGAGCAGCTCGCTGCAGCGACGCTCGGCATATTCGACCTCGACCAGTTTGCCGATGACGTCCGATTGCTCGCGCTCCAGTGCAAGCAGCGCAGCCGCGGCCGCATCCCGCTTCAGTTTTGCTTCGGCCGCTTCGCGTTCTTCCTTGGACAGCTTTTCGTCCAGCTTGCCGAACAGCTGCAGCACGAATTGCGAAAAGCTGGCTGCCCGCATACGCTCGACGTCGTCCTGCTCGCTCGCGAGCCGCTCCGACCAATGCGACTCTTCCCGACGCTGCTGCTCCACCTCGCGGACAAGCTCGGTTCGCCGTTTGGTCCATTTGGCCCGCAGCGCCAAGTCTCTCTTTGCCTGCTCCAGTTGCTCGTTCCATGCCAGCAAGGGTTCGTTCATGCAGGTCACCTCGTTTATCATATCGGATGCGATAATCCATTAGACGAATAAAGGGCGAAAAGGTTTCTTTTGGAAATGAGCAATGTATCCGGGGCAGGACAAGCAGGCGAGGGTTGTGGTTTAATGGAAATACTATATTTAATTATCGTCTGGAGGCCACCGAATGACCGCGAACACTTCGAGCGCGATTCGCACCGCGCTGCTGGCGCTGACGCTGGCCGCCGCCATGGCCGTACTCGGGGCCTGCGGCGGGGAGAGCGAGCCCGCGACCGCGCCGATCGGGACCGCGTCCGCCTCGTCCTCGTCCGCTTCGTCTCCGTCCGCCGCGGCGACCGAGCCCCCCGAGCCGACGGCCGCCTTTCTCGCGCCGCTCACGGGGCTGCCGACGGACCAAGCCGTCGTCCGCAGGCCGCTCAGCGTCATGATCAACAACTTCAAGGCTGCGCGTCCGCAATCCGGCCTAACCCATGCCGACACGGTGTGGGAGATCCTTGCGGAGGGCGGCATCACGCGGTTATTGGCAATCTTTCAGAGCCAGACGTTCGACGATCCGATCGGCCCGATCCGTAGCATCCGCCCCTATCTGATCGACGTCGGGGAGACGTACGGCGGCGTCCTCGTCCATGCGGGGGCGAGCAACGACGCGCTCGCTATCCTCCAGCACTCGGGCAAGGCCGACATGGACGAGATCAACAATGCCGGCGCTTACTTTTACCGCTCCAAAGACCGCAAGGCGCCGCACAATCTTTATTCCACGCAGGACAAGCTGTATACGGGCGCGCAAAAGTTGAAGTACGACGAGACGGCGACCGTGCCGCTGGTGCAGTTCGACCCGACGCCGGACGTGATCGGAAAGCCTACCGCAACCCAGGTCGACATCAAATTCCAATTGTCGGACTACAAGGTATCCTATCAATACGATGCCTCCGCGCATCTTTACGCACGATCGGTCAACGGCCAGCCGCATATCGATCTCAACAATTCGCGTCAGCTCACGGCCGCCAATCTCGTCGTCCTGTCGGCCAAGCATCACGCCTACGACGACTACGGCAGGCTGGAGATCGATCTGAACAGCGGCGGCGAAGCCGTATTGTTCCAGGAGGGGCGCGCGATCGCTTGCGAGTGGAAGCGAACGCCGGGCGACATCATCCGCATTTACCGCGACGGCCGCGAGCTCAAGTTCGTGCCGGGCACGACCTATTACCACGTGGTGCCGACGGACGGCGGGTTCGCGAGTCATGTGACGTATGAATAAAAGATGGCGGGCAGACGAGTTCGTCCCGGAAGCGAATCGCCTCTCGAATAGCAGGCGATGCGCCTAAAGATGCGTCCCGGAAGCGAATCGCCTCTCGAGTAGCAGGCGATGCGCCTAAAGAAGCGGGCCGGAAGCGAATCGCCTCTCGTACAGCAGGCGATGTGCTCGCCAGCACGCACTCCTACGGTACGAGAATTGTCCGTCCGCGCAGACAATAGACGCATATCCGCAATCGCAGCCAGAAGAAGGGGCGTAGAGGATGGGGTTTAAACTTCGTAGAGAGAGAACGGGCGGCAGCCGGACCTGGTTCGGCAAGATGCTGCTGTCTTACTTGCCGGCGTTTTTCATCCTGACCGCTTTTCTGTTTTTTATTTTTTTTCAGATTCTGAACAGCCGCAACCAGGAAGCCGCCCGCAAGACAAACGACTATGTCACCCGGCAGGCGCAGCTCGTCGTGGACGCGTCGCTGACGGCGATCGACCAGAAGATCACGCTGGAGATGCTGCGCAACCGCACCGTGCTGCGGTATTTCTCGGAGCCGACGGCCGCCGATCTGTCGCTGCAGGTCGATGTCATGAACGAGCTGGCCGAGCTCAAGATCGCCAATCCGCTCATCCATTCCATCTACATGGTCCGGGCCGACGACCGTATGGTCCTGAACATGAGCACGACATATCCGCTCAACCGGTATCCGGACGCGCCTTTTATCGAATCCAGCCTGAAGGCGCCGAACAGCAAATGGTCCGATCTTCGGCTGTATAAAGAGCTCCCGTCCGAGACGGGAACGCCGGTCGTGACGCTGACGCGGAGCGTGTCCATCTTTTCGGGCCGCTACGGGCTGATCGTCATCAACGTCAACGCGGCTTCCCTTCAGCAGCTCGTACGGGACATGTACGACGCATCGGTCACGCAGTTGCATCTGTACGACGGAGCGGGACAGGACCTATTCCATACGGACCCGGCGGACGTCGCGCCGAAGGCGAACAAGACGCTCGCGTCCGCTTCGGTGTCCGACTATACGGGCTGGCGGCTCGTCAGCGAGTGGAACGACGGCAAGTGGATCGCATTCCTGCTGTCCCTCTTCAATGTCTGGCTGGTGCTGGGCTTGCTCGTTTGCGCGCTGGCGCTCGGCTGGATCGTCTGGATGACCCGCCAGAATTACCGCCCGATCCGCAACCTGGTCGCGCAGTTGGAGAGGTACTCGCCCGGCAGCGGCCCGGTCAAGGACGGCGACGAGCGCTACGGCGGGGAATTCAGATATATCCACTCGATGATGGAAAACATGATCGACCAGAACAGCCGTTTCCAGCGGCAGCTGCAGCAGGACCTTGAGGTCAAGCGGAACTTCTACCTGTACGGGCTGCTTGAAGGCATTCGCCAGGTCGGCCCTGAAGAGTGGGCGGCTACGGCGGATCAGCACGGCATGTACGCGGCGTTCGGCAAAGCCTCCGTCGTCGTCCTGGAGATCGACCGGAGCGCCGAATGGCGGCGGACGTACGCCCAGGAGGAGCAGGATGGCTGGAAAAAGGCCGTGGAAGCGATCGTGGGCGGACTGACGGAGGAGGCCGAAGGCTGCCGGGTATGGATGCTCTGGACGATGGCGAACCAGCTGGCGGTCATGCTCATGTGCGAAAGCGACGTGCCGGACGAAGCGATGTCGGCGCTGATCGGGGAGTGGCATGCGCGCATCCGGGCCGATATTCCGTTCGAGATGACGATCGGGCTTGGGGAGCCGGCCGTGCGTCCGGAGAATATCCACGACGCTTACCAGGAGGCGCTCGCCGCGCTTCAATACAAGTCCATCGAAGGCAACAACCGGATTCTGAAGCATGCGGGCAGTCCGACGGGGCGAGGCGAAGTATTTCGTCATCTTCAGCGGATCGACGGCATCGTAGACTTGCTGCGCTTGTCGGACGCGAAGTGGCGGGCGGAGTTCCGCTCGCTCATCCGGCAGATGGAGCTCGACCGGGCTTCGCGCGAGGATATCGGGCAGGTAATGAACTACTTGATCTTCAACCTCGGCCGGGCCGTGGAGGGAATGAGCGCCGAGTATCGGCGGCTGTGGAGCACGGACATCATGCCGGCGCTCGCCAAGACGCTGGCCGAGGTCGAGATGATGGGAGACATCGCGCACGCTTTTTTCGAAGCGCTGGAAGCTTTCGAGGAGCGGGTCGAGCAGTCTCGGGAATCGCGAAACCAAGGCGTGCTCATCAAAGAGGTCAAGGCGTACATCGAGAGCGACTTCGCGCGTCCCGAGCTGTCGCTGGACTATCTCAGCGAGAAGTTCGGCATCAGCGGCAAATATTTGAGCCGTCTCTTCAAGGAAGAATTCGGCCTGAAGTTCGTCGACTTCCTGATCGACCTGCGCATCCGCCACGCTCAGCAGTTGCTTGCCGAGACGAGCCTGCCGGTCCAGGAGATCTCCGAGCGGACCGGATACAGCAGTCCGATCTCGTTCGCCCGCACGTTCAAAAAAATCGTCGGCGTGCCGCCGATCGATTATCGCAAGGAAAAGCAGGGTTAACAGCCATATCGAGTTCGCAGTCCGGTCGCGCTTAAAAGCGCGGCCGGATTGTTTGTTTTTGTCCAAATAGCGCTTGGAAACGTTGATGTGGCAGGTTTTTACGGCATGGAGAAAAAAGTTGGCAGGTGGAATAAGGTTGGTTAAGGCGATAAAACGTATGGCTGATTCATGTCATTAAACGTACCATCGTAATAACGCTTACGATGACATGAAATTGTCCGATTGGTTGTATCGGAGAAAATGGTTTGTTGTGCGGGCCGGTCGGCGATGATTTGATTAAGGCACGACTTGGAGGCAGGCTGCGTCAGGTCGACATTCGATACGAAGAGGGAGAGGTCATTCGATGGAAAACAGATTCAAGAAGAGCCTGGCACTGCTTACGGCGGCCAGCGCGATCGGCACGGTCGCGCTGGCGGGATGCTCGAACGGCGCAGACGATGCGAACGCGGCGGGCAGCGGCTCGGCCGGCGCGGAGAAAATCAAGCTGTCCTTCGAAACTTCCGTATATGCGGAAGCGCCTCACAAGAAAGCGATCGACGCCTTAATCCAAAAGTACAACGAAGCGAATCCCAACGTCGAAATCACGGTGCACGGCACGGACTACGAAAACTTCTGGGACAAGCTGACCACCGAGATCATCGCAGGCACGCAGGGCGACATCGTTCAGGTCTATCCCGAGAACATCGCGACCTACAACGCACTGCAAGGAGAAAAGGGCGCCTTCTTGAATCTGGACGACCGCATCAAAGGAACGGAGCTGGAGACGGATCTCGTCGGCCAGGAGCTTAGCAAGGTAAACGGCTCTTATTATGCGTTATCCGATTATGCCTGGGGCACCACCGGCATCTTTTACCGCAAATCGCTGTTCCAAAAAGCCGGCATCGATCCCGCTTCGATCAAGACGCTGGAGGACTTCAAACAGGCCGCGATCAAGCTGGGCGTCGATACGGACGGGGACGGCAACGTCGACCAATACGGGTTTTCGAGCGTCGTAGGCTCGCACCCGTTCGTCGCTTCCGAATGGTATCGTCTCGTGGCGAGACCGGTATCCGGCGGCATCTTCTTCGGCGACGGCGAGTCCGGCCCTTATACGGCCGACCGGATCAACGTCAACTCGCCGGCCAACGTCTGGGCGGCCGAATGGTGGCAGGACCTCATCGACAATCCGCAAGCGACGCCTCCGGGCACGCGGGACAAGAAGGTCAGCCGCGAGATGTTCTGGAACGGCCAGGCCGCGATGATGATGGACGGCCCGTGGTTTATCGGCATGACAAGAGAGCGAGACACTGCGCTGATGGACGATCTCGGCCTGATGCCGCAGCCTTCCGTCGAATACGAAGGCCAGACGTACAAACCGAATCCGCATAACTATCCGCTCGTCGCCATGATCTCCGCGAACAGCAAGTATCCGGACGAGGCTTGGGACTTCCTGAAGTGGATGGCTTCCGCCGAGGCGCAGGAGATCATCTCGCAATCCGGCATGATTCCGAGCAGCAAGGCTTACGCAGGCACGGACGCGTATGCCCAGGCGAACCCGCTTGCCGCGCAATTTTTCGACTTCCAGCAAAAAGTGTACGCCCCGGCCGTCATGGATCCGCCGATTCCCGAGCTTGGCACGCTGAACCAGACGCTGATCAACTACGCGCAAAATATGTTCGTCGCCAAGCAGGACGCGAAGTCCTCGCTAGACAAGGCGGCGGAAGAGATGAAAAAAGCGATGAATTAATTCGTCAGGCCGGTCCGGGGGCCCGCGCCGCCGGATTAGACGCCTGCGAGGAGGAAGGAAATGAACAACGACAACGCGCTTCTCGGACAGCCCTCCTTGCCGACACAGCAGACGGAAGCAGCCCCCCGGCCGCGATTCTGGCGCTCCGAATGGCGGAGGCTGAAGCAGAATAGGGCCGCCTATTTGTTCATCGCGCCGCTCGCACTGGCGGTCGGGCTCGTGCTGCTCTACCCGATTCTGAAGGCGGCGCTGATGAGCTTTCAATACTGGAAGGTCGCGCGGCCGATCGCGGAGGGACATCCGTTCGTCGGATTGGACAATTACGCGGCTGTGATGGATTCAGGCTATTTCTGGCAGTCGCTCGGCATCACGTTCCTGTACATTTTCGTCACGGTCGTCCTGCGCTTCGTGCTTGGGATCGGTACCGCCGTGCTGCTCAACACGCCGTTCAAGGGCCGCGGACTCGTCCGGGCGCTGGTCATCATCCCGTGGGCGGTTCCCGAGGTAGTCACCTGCCTGGTCTTCATTCTCATGTTCGACTATCAATTCGGTGTCGTTAACGACGTTTTGATCAAAATGAACATTCTGTCGAACCCTCTGGCCTTCCTGGGCGAATCCGACACGGCACTGTGGGCCGCGATGTTCGTCAACGTGTGGAAGGGCTTCCCGTTCGCCGCCATCATGCTGCTCGCCGGTCTCCAAGGCATTCCCAAGGACCATTACGAAGCCGCGAGCATCGACGGAGCCTCGGCGTGGAAGCAGTTCACGAGCGTGACGCTGCCGGCGCTGAAGCCCGTATCCGTCATCGTGTTCCTGCTGCTGGTCATCTGGACGGTCAAGGACTTCGGCATCGTATACGTGCTGACGGGCGGCGGACCGAGCCGCGCCACGGAGCTGCTGACGATTTTTATCTACCGGGCCGGCTTCAAGTCGTTCGACTTCGGTCTCGCCGCGGCGGCGGGCATGTTCCTGCTGCTCATCTCGGTCGTCTTCACCGTGCTCTACATGAAGGCCACGAAGGCGGGTGAATCGGCATGAAGAAAAGAAATATGCCGCTCGTCTATATTGCTGCCGTCTTGATCTCCCTGTTCGCGATCGCGCCGTTCGTCTGGATGATCCTGACCTCGCTCAAGCCGCAGGCGGAGATCTATAGCAAGCCGCTGCAGTATTTGCCGCAGCATCTGAATGCCGAGGGTTACAAAGGGATGCTGAACGCGAAGGCCGATCCGAACGTGAACTTCATCTCCTGGTTTAAAAATACGGCGATCGTCTCCCTGCTCACGACGGTGCTGTCGCTGATCGTGTCCGCGCTCGGCGGCTACGCGATGTCGCGGTTCCAGTTCAGGGGCCGCATGAGCATTGGCTATATCATCCTGCTGACGCAGATGCTGCCGGGCTCGCTGTTGATCATTCCGCTGTACCTCATCATGAAGGACTACCACCTGCTGAACTCCTACTTCGGCCTGGTGATCGCGTACGCGACGATCGCGATTCCGTTTTGTACGTGGATGCTCAAGGGTTATTTCGACAGCGTATCGACCGCCATCGACGAGGCCGCTTCGATCGACGGCGCGGGACGATGGACGACGTTCGTCCGGGTGATCCTGCCGCTGACGCTGCCTGGACTCGTGGTGACGGCCGTCTTCTCCTTCCTGACGAGCTGGAACGAATTCATGTTCGCGCAGACGTTCCTCAGCGACTACGACAAGTGGACGCTCTCGGTCGGCATCGCCAGCTTCCAGGGGCAGTACGTCGTCAACTGGGACTATCTGATGGCCGGCTCGGTCATGACGACATTGCCGATCGTCGTCGCTTTCTGGCTGCTGCAGAAGCATCTCGTAAGCGGCATGACGGCGGGCGCGGTCAAATAACGCAAGCAATGCGGCACTCATCATACGTTTTCTAAGAGGAGCTATCAGCAATGGAAAAAGGAAAAATCAGATTCGGCATCGTCGGCATGGGCATTCGGGGCAGCTTGTTTGCGGATACGCTGCTTCGCAATCCGCATGCGGAGCTCGTCGCCGTCAGCGACGCCTTTGCCGCTACGCTGGATAAGAGCAAGTTGCGCTACAACGTTCCCGGCTATGCGGACGTCCGCGAGATGATTGCGGGGGAACAGCTGGACGCACTCGTCATTGCGACGCCGGACTTCCTTCACAAGGAGCCGGTCATGCTGGCGGCCGAGCACGGGCTTCACTTCATGGTCGAAAAGCCGTTCTCCACTTCGGTCGAGGAAGCGGAGGAGATGCAAGCGGCGGTCGACCGCGCCGGAGTCACGTGTATGGTGGCGTTCGAGAACCGGTGGAACACGCCCTTCGTCGCCGTCAAGGAAGCGGTCGAGCGCGGCGAGATCGGCGACATTCTCACAATTAACGCGCGTCTCAACGATACGATTTTCGTCCCGACGCAGATGCTTAAGTGGTCGAAGGGCTCCTCGCCGGGCTGGTTCCTGCTGCCGCACGCGACGGATATCGCGCTGTGGCTGAAGAAGACTGCGACGCCGGTCAGCGTCTACGCCGTCGGCACAAAGAAGAAGCTCGTCGGCATGGGCATCGACACCTACGATTCGATCCAGTCGGTCGTCAGCTTCGACGACGGCACGCACGCGACGTTCACCACAAGCTGGGTGCTCCCCGAGTCGATGCCGCTGATCTACGACTTCAAGTACGAGATCATCGGGAACGACGGCGCGTTGTACGTGGACCTGTCCGATCAGATGGTGCGCAAGGCCGGTGGCGTCTACAGCCATATACATACGCTGGGCACGCCGATCAACGGCCTGTTCACCTCCGCGCCGAGCTATATGCTGAACGCGTTCGTCGATCATGTCCGCCTCGGTACGACGCCGGAGTCGGGCGCGGCCGCGGGCCTGCTGAACACGAAGCTGGTGCATGCCATCCACCGGTCCGTCCTGAGCGGGTCGGTCGAGCGGATCTGACGCCGTGTGGCCGGACGATATCCATGGCGGCCGCGTCGTCGCCTGGCTGGGAAGGCCTGGCGTCCTGATCGAGAGCGACCGCCTGGAGGCGACGATCGTCCCCGCCTTAGGCAGCCGGGTCGTCTCGCTCCGCTGCAAGGCATCGGGCTTGGAGCTGTTGCGGACGCCGGCGTCCGTCAAAGCGTACGAAGCTTCTCCGATGCTGTACGGCATTCCGGTGCTGTTCCCGCCGAACCGCATTGCCGGAGGAGCATTCGAATACGCGGGCAGAGTCTACCGGCTCGACGTGAACGATCCGGCGACCGGCAGCCACGCGCACGGCTTCGTGCACGACAAGGCGTGGGAGGTCGTCTCCTGCGGCCGGGACGACGACAGCGCGAGGCTGGTCACGGCGTTCGATTCCGCGCTTCATCCGTCGGTGACGGCGCAGTTCCCGCATCGTTTTCGCCTCGTCATGCGGGTCGAGCTGCTGGGGAACGCGCTCATCCAGCGGATCGACGTGCACAACGAGAGCGATGCCGCGTTTCCGTGGGGGCTCGGCTATCACACCGCCTTCAACTTCCCGCTGGGCGCAGCTTCGTCGCCGGCGTCCTGCACGTTCGCGGCGCCGGTCGGCCGCAGGTGGATGCTCGACGCGAGCTTCTTGCCGACGGGCGAGCTGGCGGAGGATGCGCGGGGCTCGACGCTGCGGCAGGGAATGCCGATCGGCGGCGTCGCCTTGGACGACGTCTTCGAGGCGGTCGGCGATGACGCGAACGAAGCGGTGCTGACCGACCCGGAGGCTGGAATCCGCGTGCGGTATCGAGCGGACCGCGCCTTCGGCACATGGGTGCTGCACAACGGCGACGGCCGCCGGGGCTTCGTTTGTCCCGAGCCGTATACTTGCGTGACCAACGCCTTCAACCTGCCCTTGCCGCCCGAGGCGACCGGTCTCCGGGTACTCGTTCCGTACGCGTCCGCAACCGTGTCCTGCAGGATCGCCGTGGAGCCGGCATGAGCGCGCGAGAATAAAAGCCCGGCGTCGAGGCATGATAAATGCCTGTTGACAATCGCTTCTCGGGCGGCCTATAATTACCGATAACTTCATAAGCCAAATGTGTTGATTAGAACCAGTAGATGTGAAGACGCCTTTCAGAGAGCCGTTGGTTGGTGCGAAACGGCAGCGCGGATCACGTTGAACTCCTCTATGAACAGTTGCCTGATATGTAGGGTAAACCGGGATTCCGCCGTTACAAGGATAGATGGTGTTGGCCATCGAACGAGATTGTTTCCGCATGCCGGAAACGAATTAGAGTGGTACCGCGGGTTAAACCCCGTCTCTATAACAGAGACGGGGTTTTTTGTCGTTTAAATTCCGGGTTTAAACGAGCCTGCTTCACATAGATTTCCCATTATAAAACCTGAGGGGGATATCCCATGAGCCGCAAAATTATCGTATTGGATACGACGTTAAGGGACGGGGAACAGGTGCCTGGCGCCAAGTTGAACGCCGTGCAGAAGGTCGAGTTCGCCCGTCAGCTGGAACGCCTGAAGGTCGATATCGTCGAGGCCGGATTTCCCGCATCTTCCCGCGGAGACTTCGAGTCCGTGCAAGCCGTCACCCGCGCGGTAGGACGCCAGATGTCGGTGACCGCGCTGGCGCGCGCCGTCAAGAGCGACATCGACGCCGTCTATGAGAGCATCAAGGAAGCGGATCAGCCGCTCATTCATATCGTGCTCGGCACGTCGAACATTCACGTCGAGAAAAAATTCAACCGGTCGAAAGACGCGGTCATGGAGATGGGCGTCGAAGCCGTAAGATACGCCAAGACGCTGCTGCCGCACGTGCAGTACTCGACCGAGGATGCATCTCGATCCGATTTCGACTATTTGTGGCGCACGATCGAGGCGGTCGTCAAAGCCGGCGCGACGATGATCAACGTGCCGGATACGGTCGGCTACGCGGAGCCGCATGAGTTCGGGGAGCTGATCCGGCGCATCAACGAACGGCTCAAAAACCTCGACGAGCGCGTCATTCTGAGCGTTCACTGCCACAACGATCTCGGCCTGGCGACCGCGAACACGCTGAGCGCGATCCGGGGCGGCGCGGACAAGGTCGAAGTCACGGTGAACGGCCTGGGCGAGCGTGCCGGCAATACGTCTCTTGAAGAGGTCGTCATGGCGCTGAAGGTGCGTGAGGCGCTGTTCGGCTGCTCCACCAATATCCGCACGACGGAGCTGCTTCCGACGTCCAGATTGTTGACGCATCTGACCGGTCTCGACGTGCAAGTGAATAAGGCGATTACGGGCGAAAACGCGTTTGCCCATTCCTCGGGCATCCACCAGGACGGACTGCTCAAGGATAAGCGCGTTTACGAGATCATGTCGCCCGAGGAGGTCGGGGCCGAAAGCATGGAGCTCGTGCTGACGGCGCGGTCCGGCCGGCACGCGTTCAAACACGCTGCGGCGCGCATGGGCTTCGAGCCGAAGGACGACGCGGACTTCGAAGCGCTGTTCGAGAAGTTCCTGGCGCTCGCCGACGCGCGCAAGGAAGTGTACGATCACGACGTGTTCGCGCTCGTGAACGGGCACCGAGAAGCCCAGCCGAAGGACGAAGCGGTCGCCGCGCGTTTGTTCGAGCTGGAGTCGTTCCAGGTCGTCACGAACGAGCTGTGTCCGACCGCTACGGTCAAGCTGCGCCGGGGCGCGGAGACGCTCAAGGGCAGCGCGGTCGGCGACGGTCCGATCGACGCGTTGTACGGCGTCATCCGAGAGTTGGCGGGATACGAGGTGCGGCTGAAGCATTACAAGATCAACAGTCTCTCCAGAGGGGAAGAAGCGGTCGGCCGGGTGAACATCCAGCTTGAATACGACGGCAAGACCTTCGCGGGGCGTGCGATGGATACGGATATTATCAAGGCCAGCGCGCTGGCGTTCCTGAACGGCATTAACGCCATCGTGCTCGATTCGGCGCCGGGCGAAGAAGCGGAGCAGGCGATCGGTTAAAAAGCGGGCAGCTGCAAGGTCGTCCGGAGGGACGCGCGGCTGCCCGTTCTTCATTCGTTTACCACAGTCGGCGTTAGTGACCATTTGCGCTCATCGGTCGGAGTTACGCGGTTTTACCGCGCAACTCCGTTCGCGGCCTAACGCTCACCCCCCCGTCCGCACCCGCCGCCTGTATTCCGAAGGCGTCTGTCCCGTCAGCTTCTTGAAAGACTTGGAAAAGTAGAGCGGATCGCTGTACCCGACGGATAGGGCGACCTCTTCGACGGAGAGCGGCTCGGCGAGCAGCGAGCTGGCGCGTTCGATGCGCAGCTGCTGCAGGTAGGCGACGGGCGTCATGCCCGTCTCCCGCTTGAACAGCTTCGTCAGATGCGTGCGGTGGTAGCCGAGCTCGGCGGCCATCCGCGCGATCGTGACGGAGGGATCGGACTGCTGCGCCTGCAGCCAGCGCGCGGCCCGGTCGGCCTCGACGGCGGAGAGGCTGCGCGGTTCGGCGCCGGCGGCGGGACCATGCGGGCGATTCGCCTTGGCCCAAGACGCGAACGCGAGCCGCAGCCAGCCCTCCGCCTCCCAGTCGGCAGTCCAGCTTTTCTTGGCGAACACGCCGTCGACCGCCCGGATCGCCCGCAGCGCGTCCTCGCTGCCGCCTCGCACAATGGGATGCAGCGCGTCGATGCCCGCCGCGGCGAGCCAACGCTCGGCTTCGGGCCCGCGGAAGGCGATCCAGCGATACCGCCACGGCCGCTCCTTGTCCGATTCGTAAGCGTACATCTCCCCTGGCAGGATGACGAAGCTGTCGCCTTCCTCGAGATCGTAGTGCTGGTCGCGGCACCTGTACCACCCTTTGCCCTCGGCGACCGTATGGATGAGATAGTGCTCCAGCTTCTGTGGCCCCATCCGGTGCTCCGGCTCGGTCTGCGAGTATCCGGCGAACAGGACGGACAGCGTCCCGGAAGCGCGGGGGTTCGGATGCACCGACGTGCGGCTGAACGGGTTGGGCATGATGAATTCCCTCCACTTGATAGACTACATTATTCCATAAGTTGAACGTATTGTTCCATATTCCCGGAAGCGCTTTTTATTTATTATAAATCGCAGATAGGCTTAATACCACCGGGAATCAGGGAGGCTAATATCTCATGTCCAAGATCACGTTCCTCGGAGCGGGCAGTACGGTATTCGTCAAAAATGTACTAGGTGACAGCATGCTCGTGCCCTCGCTTCAGGGCTTCGAGCTGGCGCTGTTCGACATCGATCCGGAGCGGCTGAAGGAATCCGAGAGCATGCTTCGTAACATCCAGGCTTCGTCCGGCAGCAAGTGCCGCATCGTCGCCTACTCGGATCGCAAGGAGGCGCTGCGCGGCGCCAAGTACGTCGTCAACGCCATCCAAGTCGGCGGCTACGATCCCTGCACGATCACCGACTTCGAGGTGCCGAAGAAGTACGGGCTTCGCCAGACGATCGCGGACACGCTGGGCATCGGCGGCATCTTCCGCAATCTGCGCACGATTCCGGTCATGATGGACTTCGCCCGCGACATCCGCGAGGTTTGTCCGGACGCCTGGTTCCTGAACTATACGAATCCGATGGCCGTGCTGACCAACGTCATGAACACCTACGGCGGCGTGAAAACGGTCGGCCTGTGCCACAGCGTGCAGGCGTGCGTCAGCCATTTGTTCGACGGACTCGGCATGGACAAGGAAGGCGTAACTTCCCGCATCGCTGGCATTAACCACATGGCTTGGCTGCTCGAGGTAACCAAGGACGGCGTCGACCTGTATCCGGAGATCAAGCGCCGCGCGGCCGAAAAGCAAAAGGAAAAGCATCACGACATGGTGCGCTACGAGCTGATGGCGAAGTTCGGCTATTATGTCACGGAATCGAGCGAGCACAACGCGGAGTACCACCCGTATTTCATCAAGAAAAACTATCCGGAGCTGATCGAGCGCTTCAACATTCCGCTGGACGAATATCCGCGCCGCTGCGTCGAACAGATCAAGGGCTGGAAAGAGATGCGCGACAGCATCGTGAACAACGCGACGCTGACGCACGAGCGGTCGCACGAGTATGCGTCCTACATTTTCGACGCGATGGAGACCAACGTGCCGTTCAAGATCGGCGGCAACGTCATGAACACCGGCCTCATCACGAACCTGCCGAAGGAAGCTTGCGTCGAGGTGCCCTGCCTCGTAGACGCTTCTGGCGTGACGCCGACGTACGTGGGCGACCTGCCGCCGCAGCTCGCCGCGCTCAACCGGACCAACATCAACACCCAGCTGCTCACGATCGAAGCCGCCATGGCCGGCAAGAAGGAGCACATTTATCACGCCGCGCTGCTCGACCCGCACACCGCCGCCGAGCTGTCGATGGACGACATCGTCTCCCTGTGCGACGACCTGATCGAAGCGCACGGCGACTGGCTGCCGAAGTTCCGTTAAGCAGCAGCGAAGGGCATGCACGCGAAGCAGCCTTCATCCGGCCTGGGCCGAATGAAGGCTGTTTTTCCTTGCATGGCTATCTCGATTGTTCGAGCTGGCGGATCATGAACGGTTTAATAGAGGCGAGCTCCCGGATCAAGTATTCGGAAGCGGAGGAGAAGAACGTCAATTCCGCCTCCATAAACGCGCGCGGGCATCGCGCTGAAATGAATTGATAGCCGATCGACTCGGTGCCGTTCAACAGGGGCAGCGTCACGAAGGACTGGATCGACGCTTGCTCGTACATCTCGCGATGATTGGCCGCGATCGGATGGTCGGACCGGCGCACGTCCTCGATCCCGAACGCATGAGACGTATACACGGGGGCCGGCGAACGATCGGGGACATCCTGTTCCACGCTGAGACCCTGGGTGTACTCATTGAACATATCCGGAAAATGCGCGACCGAAGCATTCCAGATACGCAGCGCGTCCATGTCATAGAAGTATAATCCGCCTCTAAGGTCGGGATAACATTGCCGCATGCGGCCGAAGTAATGACCCATCAGGACCTTGGCCCGAATGGCTAGATATTCGGAACGGTCGATCAGGTCCTCTTGATAGAGCCGCAGCAGATTCGTCGATACGTTATAATCCTGTCCGCCCCCTCCGTCGAGCCTGGCGAGCAGCTTCGCCAGTTCCTTGGACGTCTTGAACTTTTTTAAAGAGATGATGACTTCCTCCATAGGCAACCCCTTGAATCCGTCAGGATGATCGTTCTTCTGATGTTCTGCGCTTGTTTTTGGCGACGATCGATTCTATGAATTCGCAAATGGTCCGCAGCTCCTGCTCGTCCAGCTCCGCGCCGTTCCAATGAAAGGTTGGCGCTCCCGCGCTTGCGTCGACGGCTGGCGACAGGAAGGGCTGTTCTTCGGCGTCAGTGATGCCCAGCAAATAGTCGGCCGTTGTCCGAAGCGCATGGGCCAGTTTGGCGATCACGGCGAGCGGAGGCTCCCGGTTGCCGTTTTCGTAGCCGGAGATCGTCGTCTTGGCTACGCCTACCGCGGCACCGAGCTTCTCCATCGTGAACCCTCGTTTTTTTCGCAACCCCTTTAATCGTTTTCCGAATGGATGGGTCATGATAATCCCCGCTGATCATTGAAATTAGGACAATTATCCTTTATTATACGAATAAGTATTCGGAATGAATACTTTTTTTCCTAGTTTTAAAATGTCATACGCTTTCATTTGTAGTGAAATGGGAAAATAAAGATTTTAATACATTTTAATGAATGGAATAGATAGGCCGTCCGGACCAGAGCCGGGCGGCTTTGCTTGCCCAAGCCGTGTGCATCGCTTCTGATGGATCTCGTCTTGAAGCGGCAGGTCCGGCGGACCGGGACGGACTCGAAAAATGGATGTGACGGCATGGTTCAGGAGCGGGCGGAGACGCCTCAAGTCAAGCAATTCGTGCAGAGCGCAAAGATGATGTTCGAGCATCATTCCGAACCCGCATGGTGGGTCGACGTCAACGGCATCCTGCTGGGGGGCAACGAAGCTTTCCATGCTTTATTCGGCCGTCCTCCGAAAGAATCGAACGAGTTCCATTTAAACCGGATGGTTGCGAAAAGGGATCTGCTTCGGGGAACGCGGTGCATGCTCAAAGCGAAAGCGGGCCGCGCGCAGCCTGTCGAAGCGGCCTGCATCGGCAAAGACGGCGGGGAAACGGCGATGTCTATCACGTTCGTGCCGGTTTATGCCGACCGTGCGCTAGTCGGCATTTACGGCCTCGCGACGCCGTTGGTGCGCGATTCGGCAGCGGGGATGGACGCCGCCGAATCCGCTGCGGGGCGGGCGGCCGCTTTGGCCGGAGCTCCGCTCGTCGAGGCGTTGAGCCGGGCTATCGACCTGGATCAGCTTCGCGTGTATTATCAGCCGCATCTCGATATCCGAACGGGGCGCATCGTGGGAACCGAGGCGCTTCTTCGTTGGCACCATCCCGAACGCGGCATCGTAGCTCCATGCGATTTTATTCCGGCCGCCGAAGCGTCGAAGCTTATCCTGCCGATCGGCGAATGGGTGCTTCGAACGGCATGCGCCCAGAACAAGGCGTGGCAGGATCAAGGCGCCGGACCGCTCACGATCGCGGTCAATTTATCGCCGCGTCAATTCGAACAGGAGAACGTCGTCGATATGGTTGGGCGCGCCTTGGCGGATACGGGGTTGGAGCCGCGTTATCTGGAGCTGGAGATTACCGAAGGCATGACGATGGACGTGGAGCGTTCGATCGCGACGCTGAAGGAGCTTAAGCGGCTTGGCGTGAAGATCAGCGTAGACGACTTCGGCATCGGGTATAGTTCGCTTTACTATCTGAAGCGATTCCCGATCGATACTTTAAAGATCGACCAATCCTTTGTCCGGGATTGCACGGAGGACGATAACGACGCGATGATCATCAAGACGATCATCGCGATGGCGCATCATCTGAATTTGAATGTCATCGCCGAAGGCGTAGAGAAGCCCGAGCATCTGATTTTTCTGCAGCAAAATCTATGCGACGAAGCGCAGGGCTACCTATTCAGCAGACCGGTCCCTGCCGAAGCGTTAATGCAGAATTTCCAGCACATCAACGGCGTCGTTGCTAGCCTGGGCATCAAGGCGGGGCTGACGGACCAGATGTTGATGCGGGAGCAGGCGCGCGCGACCCGAAGAAATCTCGAGACGACGCTCCGCAAACAGCAAGGCGTGACGATGAAATTCAAAAAGGAAAAAGAACAATTCGTTCATACGCTTTGCGAAGGGGAACTCGTCTTCCGTATGGGCTTTTCGCCCGAATTTATCGTGGGCAAGACGCTTCGCGAATTTCTTCCCCCTGACGTTGCGGACCGAATCGAGGGATACTACCGGAGAGCTTGGCTCGGGGAAGAACATGTATCGTACGAGGCAGATATCGGCGGCATCTGGTTCCTATCCTCCTTAAGGCCCATGCGACGTGGCGGCAAAGTCGTGGAGGTGATCGGCTCGGCGATCGACATTACCGAGAGAAAGAGAGCGGAAGATGCGCTTCGGCAGGTGTATGCGAGCTACCGGCTGATCGCCGAAAATTCGACGGATTTAATTTCCGTGCTCGATGCCGCCGGCCGTATGCAATTCGTTTCCCCCTCGCACGCGCTTTTTCTGGGAATCTCGCTGGACAAGCTCGAAGGGAATACGCTGTCCGATCTGATCCACCCCGAGGATCGCCAGCATGCGATCGCGTTTTTCGACGACATGATGAAGCAAAAAAAGCCGAGCCATGGCGAGTTCAGACTCAGGCACGGGGACGGGAGATGGCTGTGGGTCGAAACCGGCTGCACGCCGGTGCTCGGCGGGGACGGGCAGGTCGAACGCGTCATCAGCGTCGGGCGCGATATCACGCCGAGAAAACAAGGGGGAAGCCGGGATGAATCCTGAAAACGACAAGCTTGCACAAGCGCTGCGGGAGCTGGAGGAACGTTATCGCAGGTTGGTGGAGTCGTCGCCCGAGGGGATCATCGTTCAGCGGGAAGGCATCATCCTGTACGCGAATCCGGCGTCGCTCCATTATACCGGCGGCGAGAGTCCTGTCGGCCGTACGATTTTCGATTACTTGCATTCCGATTATCACGACGTTGTCAGACTGAAGGCATTCACGCCGGAGATCGGGAGAGAGCTGCCTTTCAGGGAGATGAAAATCGTCCGTCCGGACGGCCATGTCATCGACGTGGAGATCGGGGCCATGTTTATTCCGTACGAAGGGCAGCCGGCCACGATGACCATGCTGAGAGATATCTCGGATCGAAAGCGGGTCGAGCAAGAACTGAAAGAAAGCGAGGAACGCTACCGGCTGTTGGTGGAAAAGTCGCCGGAACCGATCGTCGTTCATACGGAAGGCAAGCTTCGTTACGTGAACCGGGCAGGGATCGCGCTGCTTGGCTTGAACGGGCCGGAGGAGCTGATCGGACGCTCCGTGCTCGACTATGTCCATCCCGACGACCGGGAGGCTTCATTCGAACGAATGCAAAGACTCTACAAATCCGAAGGAAGCACGGAAGCGCTTCTCGAGCAGCGAATCGTTCGGCCCGACGGATCGATCGTATTCGTGGAAGTGATGGGCATCGGCATTTCCTACGGCGGCGAGCCTTCGGCCCAGATGATATTCCACAATGTCACGGCCAGGAAAAAAGCCGAAGAAGCGCTTCAGCGGAGCGAGGAGAAGTATCGGATCATCGCGGAAAACATGCATGACGTCGTCGGCATCTGGGACGTCGACGGCATCGCCAAGTACGCGTCGCCGTCCATTCGGACCGTGCTCGGCTATCCGCCGGAGCACTTTGAAGACAAATCGGTGCTGACGTTCGTTCATTCGGAAGACCGGCTGCGGATCCGGCAGCTCATCTCCGATATGAGGCGGACGAAGGAGACGCGGGCGCTCGAGTGCCGCTTCGAGCATCGGACGGCGGGATGGCTGTGGCTCGAGGCGAAGGTGACGCCGGTCCTCGACGGTCAAGGAAGGATCATCCATTTTCTCGCGGTGGCAAGAGACATCACGGAGCGAAAGAAATTGGAGTTCCAGCTCACCGAAATGGCTTATCACGATACGTTGACGGGCCTTCCGAACAGGCGGTTTTTCTCCGAACATTTGCAGCGGGCGCTCTCGGACGCGAAGCGGAACCGGAGAAAGATGGCGCTCATTTACCTGGACTGCGATCACTTCAAGCACGTCAACGATACGATGGGGCATGATACCGGCGACTCGCTGCTTAAAGGATTGGCCGAGCGATTAAAGCGCTGCGTGCGCGATAAGGATCTGGCGGCCCGTATCGGCGGCGACGAGTTCGCCATCGTGCTGACCGAGATCGAAGACGAGGCGGAAGCCGAGCGAATGGCGTCGACATTGATGAAAACGCTGCAAGAGCCGTGGGCATTCGGCGCCAATCGGTTCTTCGCGACGACCAGCATGGGCATCTCGGTATTCCCCTGGGCGGGACACACGGTCGAAGCATTGATCAAGGAAGCGGATGCGGCTTTGTATCGTTCTAAAAAAATGGGTCGGAACCGATACTGCATGTAGTCGTTGCCGTAGTCGTTGCCTCGGGAGTCCGCGTTCAGTCCAAACACTTGCATTATATAGGGTGGGGGAGTATAATAAGGTCAACAAAAGGGGGCCGCGATCTTGAGCGATAATACCGAACTGCATGTGCCGGTCGTAGGCAGCGACGACGCGGAGTCTTGCCATCACGACGGCGCAGAGCGCAAAAGCCACCATTCCGACAAAGTAAAAAGCAGCCTCATCAGCAGACTGAACCGTATCGAAGGACAGGTTCGCGGGATTAAAGGCCTGATCGAGCGGGATACTTACTGCGACGACGTGCTTAACCAGATCGCTTCCGTCCAATCCGCGCTGAACGGGGTCGGCAAGCTGCTGCTCGAGCATCATCTCAAGAGCTGCGTCGTCGAGCGGATACAGGAAGGCGACACGGATGTCCTGGCCGAGCTGATGACGACGATGAACAAGCTGATTAAGTAATTCAACGACTACCTGCGGCGATATCGCCGTTTTCTTATGGCTTTTATTATAGGGTTGGGGGGTATCGTAAAATGAATTCAAAACAGCAAGGTACGGAGCAGGCGACGTTGGCGATCACGGGCATGACCTGCGCGGCTTGCGCGAACCGCATCGAAAAAGGCCTCGGCAAGCTCGAAGGGGTCGACACCGCTAATGTTAACTTTGCGCTGGAGAAGGCGAGTGTCAGCTACGACCCGTCGCGCGTCGGCGTCGACGCGATGGAGGAAACGATCCGCAAGCTGGGCTACGATACCGTAAAGGAGACGGCGGACTTCGTCATCGAGGGCATGACCTGCGCGGCCTGCGCCGCCCGCATCGAAAAGGGAATCGGCAAGCTGCCCGGCGTCAGCGCCGCTTCCGTCAATCTCGCGCTGGAGACCGCGCGGGTCGAATACGTGCCGGGAGCGGTATCGGCAGCCGATATGCAAAGGAAGGTCGAGCAGCTCGGCTACAAGGCGACGCTGAAGAAGGACGAGGGGGATGCCGCAGGCGTGGATCGCCGGGCTGTCGAACGAAGCCGCCAACTGCGCAAGCTGCTGATCTCCGCCGCGTTGTCTTTGCCGCTGCTCTGGAGCATGGTCGGCCATTTTTCGTTTACCTCTTGGATCTACGTGCCGGAGCTGTTCATGAATCCTTGGTTTCAGCTGATCTTGGCTACGCCGGTTCAGTTCTATATCGGCCGCGGCTTCTACGTCGGCGCATACAAAGCGCTGCGGAACGGCAGCGCGAACATGGACGTCCTCGTCTCGCTCGGCACGTCGGCCGCTTACTTCTACAGCCTGTACCTGACGATCGACTGGGCGTCTTCGGGGATGGGCGTTCACCACGCGCCGTCGCTTTACTTCGAGACGAGCTCGATTCTGATCACGCTGGTGCTGCTCGGCAAATGGTTCGAGCGGTTGGCCAAAGGCCGTACGTCCGAGGCGATCAAGTCGCTGATGGGCTTGCAGGCCAAAACGGCCCTGGTCGTAAGGGACGGCGCGGAGCGCTCGATTCCGGTAGAAGAAGTCGTGCGCGGGGACATCGTCCTCGTGCGGCCGGGCGAGAAGGTGCCGGTCGACGGCGAAGTGCTCGAAGGCGAATCGTCCGTCGACGAATCGATGCTGACGGGGGAGAGCTTGCCGGTCGGCAAGAAGGCCGGCGACGCGGTCATCGGCGCGACGATCAACAAGAACGGGCGGCTGCGCATCCGCGCGACCAAGGTCGGCAAAGACTCGGCGCTCGCGCAGATCGTCAAGATCGTCGAGGAAGCGCAAGGCTCGAAGGCGCCGATCCAACGGGTGGCGGACGTGATCTCCGGCATATTCGTGCCGATCGTGGTCGGCATCGCGGTCGCGGCTTTCCTCGTCTGGTACTTCTTCGTGCAGCCTTGGGACTTCGCCGGGGCGCTGGAAAAGGCGATCGCGATCCTCGTCATCGCCTGTCCTTGCGCGCTCGGATTGGCGACGCCGACTTCGATCATGGCCGGCTCCGGCCGCGCGGCCGAATTCGGCATCCTGTTCAAGGGCGGCGAGCATCTGGAGACGACGCAGGGCATCGACACGGTCGTGCTCGATAAGACAGGCACCGTCACGAAGGGCAAGCCGGAATTGACGGACGTGCTGGTCGCGGAGGGAGCTGCGGGCGTTCAATCGTCCCTGAGCGAAGAGGATAAAGCCGCTCATCTGCTGCGCTTTGTCGGCGCGGCGGAGAAGAATTCCGAGCATCCGCTTGCGGAAGCGATCGTAATCGGCGTTCGGGAGCGGGGAATCGCCATCCCGGAAGCTTCGTCCTTCGAGGCGCTGCCGGGCTATGGCGTGCTCGCGGTCGTAGAAGGCAAGCGGGTACTGGTCGGCACGCGACGGCTGTTGGAGCGGGAGGGCGTGACGATCGGCGCGGCGTCATCGGAGGCGATGACGCGACTTGAAGAAGCGGGCAAGACCGCGATGCTTGCGGCGATCGACGGCCGATACGCGGGAACGATCGCGGTGGCGGATACGGTGAAGGATACTTCCGCGGCGGCCGTCGCCCGTCTCCGGGCCATGGGCATCGAAGTCGTCATGATCACGGGCGACAACGCCCGCACGGCGGCGGCGATCGCAGCCCAAGCGGGCATCCCCCGCGTGCTGGCCGAAGTGCTGCCGGAGGGCAAGGCGGCAGAGGTGAAAAAGCTGCAGGCGGCGGGCCGGAAGGTCGCGATGGTCGGCGACGGCATCAACGACGCGCCGGCGCTCGCGATCGCCGACGTCGGCATGGCGGTGGGCACGGGGACGGACGTCGCGATGGAAGCAGCCGACGTGACGCTCATGCGCGGCGACCTGTCGAGCATCCCGGACGCGATCGAGATGAGCCGGCTCACGATGCGCAATATCCGGCAAAATCTGTTCTGGGCGCTCGGCTATAATACGATCGGAATCCCGGTCGCGGCGATCGGCCTGCTCGCGCCCTGGGTCGCCGGTGCGGCGATGGCGCTCAGCTCGGTGTCCGTCGTGCTGAACGCGCTGCGGCTGCAGCGGGCGAAGCTTCGGCCGTGAATGGCGGTGAAGCCGGTTTATTAAGTAGTGAAAATGAGCAAGGAGCTGTCCCGAAAGTCAGGCGATGACGGGGCAGCTCTTTTGCTTTATTCGGCTCCGACTTAGGCTTAGGTGAGCGGTGGGGAGCTGGCTGGGGGCTCGGGTACGAGAATAGCGCAAATTTGCGCTACTCTGGAGAATCACGTGAGCGGCGGGTGAGAGGCTGGGAGTGCGGGTACAGAATAGCTCATTATTGCGCTATTTTGGAGTATCGCGTAAGCGGCAGGGAGCGGGGAGGGGGCGCAGGTACGAAAATAGCTCAATTTTGCGCTATTTTTGAGTATTACGTGAGTGGCAGGTGAGCGGATGGGGGCTTGGGCGCGAGAATAGCGCAATTTTGCGCTATTCTGGAGTATCACTTGAGCAGCTACGGGCCGCGGGTAAGGGGCGTATGTCTGCTGAAACAACTCCAGACATATCTCAGCAGATCCAGAGCGCGGCCATCGCCTGCACTTGGAGAGGCGATGCGCCTTTTTGCGACCAGCAGCAGCGCTACAGCGAAATAGGCGGTCCCGCGTAGCCGAGCTTCCGGGAGATGTCGTGAGCCGTCTGTTTGACGGTGCGGATCAGCTCGGGCAGGCGGTCTTCGCCGAAGCGGACCTCCGGGCCGGCGATACTGAGGCCGGCCGCCATGCGCCCGGCGTGATCGAAGATAGGCGCGCAAAGCTCCGCCGTGTAGTTTTCCAGCTCCGAGCGGCTGAAGCTGTACCCCGTTTGTCGGGTCAAGGCCAGCGTCTCCCGCAACTTGTCCATGCTGACGATCGTCCCGTCCCCGATTTTCTCGAGCTTGACCTCGCCCAGGTAACTTTCGCGCTCCGCATCGGGCATGAAGGCCAGCAAAATACGCGAAGAGGCGCCGGCGTAGAGCGGCGCCTTTCTGCCGATCTTGGTGAACAGCCGCACGGGGTGGTCGGTATCGAGCTTTTCGACGTACATGGAGAAATGGCCGTCGCGTACCGCCAGATGAACGGCTTCGTCGATGCCGTCCCGAAGCCGCAGCATGTCGGGAGCGGCGACATGGCGGATATCGAGCCGCTCGGCGACCAGATTGCCGAATTGGAGGAACAGCAGGCCGAGCGAATACAGGCCGTCCTGATCCTTGGTCAGGAAACCCATGTCCGCGAGCGAGCCGATCATGCGGTGAGCGGAGGACTTAGGGACGCCCGACAGCCGAATGATGTCGTTCATGCTGAGTTTGGTATGATTCAAAAACAAATTCAATAGATCCATAGATTTGATAACCGTCTTGTTTTTGCTCTTGTTTTCCACGACTTCCTCCTGAATACCGCTCCGATTCGCGCCCGTCCTGCCTGTTTTCTTCGGTAAGTATACCCTGAACGGCCAGCGCTTGGATATGCGATTGTTGTCGTCCGACGCCAAGATCGGAATTGCTACTTGCTATTTTCTCATTACCTACTATAATGATCGTATTATATAGATTTGAAATTTGGGATTATAATCCCGAAATTCGGGATTCACATAACATAGGATTCATTATACAAGGTGATGATGAAATTGGAAGGGTTGGCAGACAACTACGAAAAATATGGCGCAGTCGAGGCCAAATTGCTGCCGCTCGGCGACTCGGCGGTCACGGTGCAGCTCGGAGAGACGATCTGCCGTCAGACGCACGACCGGGTGAGGCAGCTGGCGGAGCATCTGGAGCGGCATCGTTTCCCCGGCATGATCGAATACGTGCCCGCCTTCCTGTCCGTAACGGTATACTTCGATCCTTTTGAGGTGCTGGCGGGACTTGGCGGACTTGGGGGCCATACCGAATCGTCCGAGCTGGCCGATCCTCTCGCCCTTGTCGCCGGATGGCTTGGCGATCAGCTGGCGAAGCTGGAGGACGCGGCGAAAAGCATGCCGAGAGTGACGGAGATTCCGGTCTGCTACGGCGGCGAGCTGGGCCCCGATCTGCCGGAGGTTGCGGCGGCGCACGGATTGTCGGAGCAAGAGGTTATCGAGATTCACGCCTCCGCCGACTATCTCGTGTACATGCTCGGCTTCGCGCCGGGCTTCGCCTACCTCGGCGGGCTGCCGCAACGCATCGCCACGCCGCGCAGGCAGACGCCGCGGATCTCGATCCCTGCGGGCACCGTCGGCATCGCGGGGGATCAGACGGGCGTATATCCGATCGCGACGCCGGGGGGCTGGCAGCTCATCGGCAAGACGCCGGAGCCGCTGTTCCTGCCGGACGCCATGCCGCCGACGCTCCTGCGGGCGGGGGACATCGTCCGCTTCCGGCCCATCTCCCGGGAAGAATTCGACAGTCGGGAGGCGGCGCTGCGATGAGCATGATTATCGTAAAGCCCGGGCTGCTGACGACGGTCCAGGATCTCGGCCGGTACGGCGCGCAGCAGTTCGGCGTCATCGTCGGCGGCGCAATGGACGCTTTCGCGCTGCGGATCGCTAACCTGCTGGTCGGCAACGACGAGAGCGCGGCGGGGCTCGAGATGACGATGCTCGGGCCGGAGATCTACTTTGCGGAGCCCGCGCTCATCTCCGTCTGCGGCGGCGACCTGTCGCCTCGCCTGAACGACCGGGAATTGCCCCTTTGGAAAACGGTCGTCGCGCCGGAAGGAAGCGTCCTTCGGTTCGGCCCGACGCGGCAGGGATGCCGCGCTTACCTCGCGGTCGCGGGCGGCGTGGACGCGCCGGTGAAAATGAACAGCCGCTCCACCTATCTTCGGGCGGGCATCGGCGGCTGGGAAGGACGGGCGCTGCACAAGGGCGACCGGCTCCCGGTCGGAGCGCCCGCGACGGCCAGCCTGGCGCTGGCGTCGCTGCTCGCGGACGAAGCGCAGGCGGACGGCGTCGCGTTCAGCCGCTGGTCGGTCGCGCCGGACCTGCTGCCGTCCTATGAGGCGAATCCGGAGGTGCGGGCGGTCGCGGGACAGGAGCTGGCGCTGTTCGAAGAGGAGAGCGCGGAGCGGTTTTTCGCCGAAGCGTTTAAAGTGCGGACCGATTCCGACCGGATGGGCTACCGGCTGTCCAGAGACGGAGAAGGCCTGCGGCTAAGAGAGAAACGGGAGCTCATCTCCTCGGCGGTGACGTTCGGGACGGTGCAGGTGCCGCCCGACGGTCAGCCGATCGTGCTCATGGCGGACCGGCAGACGACGGGCGGCTATCCCAAGATCGCGCAGGTCGCATCCGTGGACTGGCCGCTGCTGGCCCAGACCAATCTGGGCGGCACGGTCCGGTTCAGGACCGTCTCCTTGCGCGAGGCGCAGCGACTGTATTTAACGCGGGAAAACGGAATTCGAACGCTGCGCAGCGGGTTGGAACGCATGCAGGCCAGCGGGAACGGGAGGGTGTAAGCCGATGGCAAACGACAAGGAGCCGAAGCTCTCGATACGGGATTTGGCGGTGGAGTATCACTCGAAAGGACAGCGGACCGTGGCGCTCCACGGCGTCAATCTGGACGTGAAGGACGGCGAGTTCGTCTCCGTCGTCGGCCCGAGCGGCTGCGGGAAATCGACGCTGCTGAAGGTCGCGGCAGGTCTACTGCAGCCGGCGGCGGGAGCCGCCTATATCGACGGCCGGCCGATCGACGACGTACCCGACGGGGTCGGCATGGTGTTTCAGAACGACGCGCTGCTCCCCTGGAAGACGGTGCTACACAATGTCCGGCTGCCGCTGGCGATCAAGGGGCTGCCCGACAAGGAGCAGGTCGCGGAAGCCACAAGGCTGCTGAAAATGGTCGGGCTCGAAGGCTTCGCGAACTTCTATCCGAAGCAGCTGTCCGGCGGCATGCGCAAGCGGGTCGCGCTCGCGCGCACCTTCGCCTACGACCCGGATATCTATCTGATGGACGAACCGTTCGGCCCGCTGGACGCCCAGACCCGCGTCAAGATCGGCGAGCAATTCCTGCACATCTGGGAGTCGGTCGGCAAAAGCGTATTGTTCATCACGCACGACATCGAAGAAGCGATCGCGCTGTCGGACCGGGTCATCGTCATGACGGACCGCCCCGGCAGGATCAAGGCAGAGTTCGATATCCGGCTCGCGCGGCCCCGGCCTTTTTACGACATCCGGTTCGATCCGGTCTTCAAAGAATTGCAGAGAGAAATCTGGACGCAAATGTCCGGCGGCGGCACGGGAGGGATCGGCTGATGGCTGCAACATCGAAAAGCGCGACCCGCTCGGGCTTTCGCGAACGCGAGTATTCCAAGACGTCCGTATGGGCCGGCCGCATCGTCGTGTTCGTGCTGCTGATCGGCGCATGGGAGCTGCTGTCCGGCCGCGCGTTCAACGCCTTTTGGTTGAGCAAGCCTTCCCTCATCGCTGGCCGCATCGTCGAGATGCTCGGGGATGGGGATCTGTGGTACCACATGAGCGCGACGCTGCAGGAGGCGATCGCGGGGCTCGCGATCGGGATGGTCGGCGGCACGCTGCTTGGCATCGGGCTCGCGTTCAGCGGCATTTTCGAGCGATGGATCTATCCGTACATGATGGCGCTCTACAGCCTGCCCCGCGTATCGCTGGCGCCGCTGTTCATCGTATGGTTCGGCATCGGGCTCTCCTCCAAGATCCTGATGGTCACGGCAATGGTCATCTTCGTGGCGTTCTACAACGCGTTCGAAGGCATGCGCAACATCGACAAAGACCTCATGGATATGATGAGCACCTACAAGGCGAAATGGTCGCACAAGCTGCGCTGGGTCGTGCTTCCGTCGATTACCGTCTGGATCCTGACCAGCATCCGGCTCAATATCGGCATGGCGCTCATCGGCTCGGTCATCGCGGAGCTGGTCGGCTCCAACCGGGGACTCGGCTACTACATCACGTACTCCTCGAACATGCTGGATACGACGGGCATTTTTACCGGACTCGTACTGATCATGCTGATCGCGGTCGTCCTCGAGCAGTGCGTGCTGCTGCTGGAGCGCGTCCTGCTCCGGCATCGCTAAGCGGCGTTCGACGCTGCGGAATCTCGCACGATCGAGAATCTACATTACGCTGGACCCGACAAACGGAGCGGCTTGATATATATCCGGGCACAAGCTCGATATTCCAGAGGAGGGCTATTCCGTGAAAAAGAAAAAATCATTCGCGCTGCTGCTGCTGTCGATTATGCTGGTCGTCTTGTCCGCGTGCGGCAATTCCAACTCCAATTCTAACTCCAGCGCAAGCGCCAGCTCGAGCGCAAGCTCCGATGCCGGCGCTACGGCTTCGGCTTCGCCGTCCGCCTCGGGCAGCGGCGAAGCGTCACCCGCGACGCCGGCAGGAGGCAAGATCCGCCTCGGCCTCGTCGGCGGCGGCATGACGCCGCTCGTCGCCCAGGTCGGGATCAACGACGGCTCGTACGAAAAGGCCGGCATCGAGATCGACGAGAAGGACTTCACCGCCGGCTCCGACATGGTGCAGGCGCTCGTCGGCGGCAGTCTCGACGTCGTGCTCGGTTCCTACGAGCACGTGCTGCGCCAGATCCAGAACGGACTCGGCGTCAAGGCGTATGCCGAGATCTTCAACGGCGTCGGCTATTCGCTCGTCGTGAAGAAAGACGCTGCGTACCAGTCTCTGGCCGAGCTCAAGGGCAAGACGCTGGCCGTGACGAAGGTCGGCAGCCTGTCGGATACGGGGCTGCGCGAAGGCTTGAAGGAAGCCGGACTCGATCCGGAAAAGGACGTAAAGCTCATCAACGGCGGCAGCGGCGCCACGATGCTGGCCGCGATCGAGAGCGGCCAAGCGGCCGGCGGCATGGTGTCGGAGCCGACGCTGTCGCAAATGGTCGCGACGGGCAACTACCGCGTGCTGTACGATCCGCCGTTCGAGTTCGCGGGCATCGTCATCATGGCGAAGACGGACTGGGTCGCCAAGAACCAGGATCTGATGAAGCAATTCCTGCAGGTAACGACCGAAGTCAACGCGCGTGCGCAGCAAGATCCGGACAGCGCGGTCGCGGCCGTTCAGAAGCTGTTCGACAAGGTGCCGGCCGACGTGCTGAAGAAAGCCGTCGCCACCCAGCTGACCAAGGTGCCGGAAGGGCTGAAGGTGACCGAAGGCGGCGCGGAATACGTCCAGAAGACGCAGCTTGACCAAGGCATTTTGAAAAAGGAAATTCCGTTCGCCGACGCAGTGGATCTGTCTTTACTTCCCTAACGAACAGGAGATGGCAGCATGGCCCAGGATCTGAGGACGTACCTCCGCCAACTGGCGGAATTCGACAAGCGCAGCGTGCGGCTCGTGGACAAGGAGGTCGATCCCCGCTTCGGGATCACCGGCTATGCCGCGGCGCTCGCGGAGAAGGGCGAGTATCCGGCGCTTCTCTTTAACCGGGTAAAAGGCGCGGACTTTGCCTGCGTCTCCAACCTGCTCACGGAATACGAGCGCATCGCCCTGTACTTGGGCTGCGAGGTGCAGGACATTCCCCGGGTGTACGGGGAGAAGCTGCAAAAGCCGATCGAGCCGGTCGTCGTCGAGCGCTCGCAGGCGAAGGTCAAGGAGAACGTCATCGCGGAGCAGGACGTCGACCTGGGCAAGCTGCCGATTCCCGTTCACAACGAGATGGACGGCGGTCCGTATCTGTCGGCCGGCGTGATGATCATCCGCGATCCCGAATCCGGCCTGATCAATGCGGGTATCTACCGGCATCAGATTTTTAACGCGACCGACATGGGCGTCTGGTTCCTCGGCGCGCATCACGGCGGCCTGATCTACAAGAAGTACAAGAAGATGGGCAAGCCCGCGCCGATCGCGATCGCGCTCGGCCATCATCCGGGCTTCGTCATGGGCTCGGTGTCGCGGGTGCAGGGCATCGGCGGCGAGTACGAGGCGGCCGGCGCGCTGATGGGCGAGGCGCTGGAGCTCGTCCAGGCTGAGACGTCCGACCTGCTCGTCCCCGCGCATGCGGAGATCATCCTCGAAGGCGAGATTTTGCCGGACGAGGACCATCCGGAAGGACCGTTCGGCGAGTGGCCGGGTCACTATCTCGGCGGCGGCTCGGTGCCGACGATCCGCATCAAGCGGATCACGCACCGCAATGACGCGATCTTCCAGGATATCGTCGCGTCGAGCCGGGAGCATCTGGTCGTCGGCGGCGTGCCGCGTTCGGGCAGCATCTACCAGACCGTCAAGGAGGTCGTGCCGAGCCTGAAAACCGTGCACGTGCCGTTTTACGCCCGGATGCACTGCTACATCTCGCTCCACAAGGAGCGGGAGGCCGACGTGAAAAAGGCGGCGTTCGCCGCGTTGAACACCGAGCAGGAAAATCTGCGGCACATCGTCGTCGTGGACGACGACATCGACGTCTTCAACGGCGAGGAAGTGGCGTGGGCGATCGGCACCCGCTTCGACGCGGAGCGGGATCTGCTGGTCATTCCCAAGTGGAACGGACCGGGCGGCTTGCTGCCGACCAACTGGGAATACAGCAAGGAAGGCAAGAACATGCCGCGCATGTCCGCAGCCGCGATCGTCGACGCGACGAAGCCGGCGCCGCCGATCGTATTCCCGAAGCGCGCCGTCGTGCCGCGCGAACATATCGAGCTGGCCGACCTGGACGCGCTGTCCGAGCCGGGTACGGACGGGCTGGGCAAGTGGCTCTAATCATAGCCTGAAGCAGTATAAAGCAATTTGAAGCAGCGCCGTCGGTGCCGCGCTCCGGCTCTCGCAGTCTTGGGGCGCGGCCGCCGTACGGCGGCTCTTCGTCTGCGCGCGACAGATCGGTCTCGCGCGCGGACGAGGGGCCGCGGACGGGCGGCATTCATATCCGTCCCGGGAGGTCCGGCATGCGCGAAGCGCCGACTGCCGGGACGCAGCGAAAGGAAGGAACGCCTGCGATGAAAACGGTGGATTTGAATTGCGATCTGGGAGAGAGCTTCGGCGCCTACAAGCTGGGGCGGGACGAAGAGATTTTGAAGTACGTGACGTCGGCCAACATCGCCTGCGGGTTCCATGCCGGCGACCCGGCGACGATGCGCCGGACGGTCCGGCTCGCGCTGGACAACGGCGTCGCGCTCGGCGCGCATCCGGGGCTGCAGGACCTGATCGGCTTCGGCCGCAGGGACATGGACATCAGTCCCGAGGAAGCTTACGACCTGGTCGTCTACCAGCTAGGCGCGCTGTGGGGCTTCGTGCAGGCGGAGGGCGCGCGGCTGCAGCACGTGAAGGCGCATGGCTCCCTCTATAATATGGCAGCGCGCAATGCCGGGCTCGCGAACGCGATCGCCGAAGCGGTCTATCGGGTCGACCCGTCGCTCATCCTGTTCGGCTTGGCCGGCAGCGAGCTGATCGCGGCGGGCGAGCGCATCGGACTACGCACGGCGAGCGAAGTGTTCTCCGACCGGACCTACCAGTCCGACGGCTCGCTCACGTCCAGAAGGCTGCCCGACTCGGTCATCACGGACGAGGACCGCTCGCTCGCGCAGGTGGTGCGAATGGTCGCCGAGGGCAAGGTGCTGACCCAGCAGCAGGTCGACGTCGACATCCGTGCGGATACGATATGCGTGCACGGCGACGGCGTCCGCGCCGTCGAGTTCGCCAGCAGAATCAGAAGCAAGCTGTCCGAATCCGGCATCGAAGTGCGGGCGTTCGGCGGCTAATATAAACGAAACGAACGATAGAGAGGAGCGGCGCGCGTGGATGCGATTCTACTGCAAACCGATGTATTGATCGTCGGTTCGGGCGCGGCGGGCATGATGGCCGCCAGAGCCGCGGCGGACGAAGGCGCCGACGTCATCCTGACGGACAAGAGCCTGATCGGCCGCGGCGGCGCTACGATTCTCGCCCAGATGACGGTCGCGGTGGCGCTCGGCGAAGCCGAGGAAGACGACGCGGACACCCACTTCGAAGATACGATGAAGGGCAGCCGCGGGCTGGCCGACCCGGAGATCGTGCGCGCGATCGTCGATCGCGGCGCGGAGGTCATCCTGGAGGCCGAAGACTACGGCGTGAAATGGGCCCGGACGCCGGACGGCAAGCGTTCGCAGGCGTTCGCGCCCGGACACTCGCGGGCTCGCTGCGTGTACGTGGATATTTTGAATACGGGCGGCGCGACGTCGAACGGCTTGAAGCGGGCGATCTGGAAGGACGAGAAGATCCGCCGGCTCAAAAACGTGATGATCACGAAAATCGTCGTCGAGGACGGCAAGGCGGTCGGCGCCGTCGGGTTCGAGATGGAGGGCATGCGCCCCGTCGGCATCTCGGCGGGCTCGGTCATTCTGGCGACCGGCGGGCTGACCGAGGTGTACGAGCGCAATAGCGCCTCGACGAACATGACCGGCGACGGCTACGTGCTGGCGGCGGAGGCGGGCGCTGAGCTGCGGGATATGGAAATGGTGCAGTTTTTCCCGATCGCCCACCTGTTCCCGCCGCTCGTCGGCATCGACCCGATTATGTGGGACCCGTTCCGCTACAAGCTGGGCGGGCGGCTGCTGAACGGCAATCACGAGGAATTCATGAACAAGTACAACGGCGAAGTCGGCGGCAAGTACACCGCGGCGCGCGACCAGACGACGCTCGCGATCTTCCGCGAGGTCGAGGCGGGACGCGGCACGCCGCACGGCGGCGCGTACCTGGACTTCACCATGGTGCCGGAGGACAAGCTGAAGGAAGCGTTCGGTCCGGTCATCGACATCCTGCGCAATCAGGGCGTCGATCTCACGCGGGACATGGTCGAGGTGGCGCCGATGGCGCACTTTATGCTCGGCGGCGTGCGGGTGGACGCGCAGATGCGCACCCGAGTGCCGGGTCTGTTGGCCTCGGGCGAGCTGATATACGGCATGCACGGCGCGAACCGGCTGTCGGGCAACGCGATCACCGAGGCGCTCGTGACCGGGCGGATCGCCGGGGAGACGGCGGCTCGTGCGCGCGAAGGCCGGGCCGCGGACGCCGAAACGGTCGTCGGTCGGGCGCTCGAAGCGGAGCGGCGGCGGCTCGAGGCGTTCTGGCATCCCGCCGAGGTCGAGCGGGACAGCGCCTCGCTGCAAGCGTTCAAGCGCAGGCTGCAGCGGATCATGTGGAAGGGCGCGGGACCGCTGCGCACGGAGGAAGGACTGTCGGCCGCGCTGGAAGAAGTGCGGGCGCTCCGGCCCGAGCTGGACGCGATCGCGCTGGCGCAACCGGGCAAGCTCGCGCTGCCGCCGGTCGAGAAGCTGGAAGCCGACCATATGCTGAAGGTCGCGGAGGCCATCGTCATCGGCGCCTTGCAACGGAAGGAATCGCGCGGCGCGCACGTACGGCTCGATTATGAAGAGACGCAGCCCGTCGCGGAGAGCTACAGCCTGTCGCTCGATGGGGAATCCGGCGGCTGGACGCTGACGGAGGCGCAGCCCCCGGCGAGCGTCTGATGCGATTGTCCGAAGAGGAAGGAGAGGAAGCGAACATGTCCGACATCAAGCTGCAGGTGACGCGCGGAGAAGCCGGCACCGAGCCGGCCGTCGTCTCGTACGACGTGCCCTACCGGGAAGGGATGAGCCTGCTCGACGCGATCTTCTGGATCCGCGAGTACCGCGATCCGTCCCTCACCGTGCGCTATTCTTGCCGTTCGGCCAACGCCTGCAAGGAATGCTCGGCGCTCGTGGACGGCAAGGCCGGCTTCCTGTGCAGCATTCGCGCCAAGGCCGGCAGCGAAGTTCGCGTCGAGCCGCTCAAGGGGCGTCCTTGGATCAGGGATCTGGCGACGGATCTGGATTAATAGAAGCGGTCGCAGCGTTTGCAAACCGAATGCGGAAAAAGGAAGGAGCGGAACGACCTTGACCCAACCCAGGCTGACCGTCGCGATGTCGGAGAGCGACCGCACGCTGAAGCTGCTGTCCGGCGCCCGCCGCCCGGAGGGCTTCGAGCTTGAAGCCAAGCGGGAAACGGTGGAGCAGATTTTTATCAACCAAATATCCGAGGCGACTTACGACGTGGCGGAGCTATCGCTCGCTTCGTACTTGATCGCCAAAGGCGGCGGCGATACCCGCCTGACGGCTATCCCCGTCTTTCTGTCGCGCTCGTTCCGCCACAATGCGATCTACGTGCGCGCGGACAGCCCATGGCGCCATCCTTCCGAGCTGAAGGGCAAGCGCTTCGGATTTCCCGAATACCAGATGACGGCGGCCGTATGGGTGAGAGGCATGTTCCGGGAGGAATGGGCGATCCGCGGCGACGAGCTGCAGTGGTTCACCTTCCGGCCGGAGCGGGTGCCCGTGGACATCCCGGCGAAGCTCACGGAGGGCGACATCTTCGAAGCGCTGGCCGAGGGGCGCGTGGACGCGGTCATGTCGGCGCGCCGTCCGCCGGCCCATCTCTTTCCGGCGTCGGGCGAAGGCGGCGTCATCCGCCGGCTCATCCCGAACGTGTGGGACGAGGAGCGGGCGTATTACGGGCGCACCGGCATTTTCCCGATCATGCATCTGGTATCGCTGAAGACGGAGACGGTAGAGCGCCATCCGGAGCTGCCCCGGTTTCTGTACGAGCTGATGCTCGATATCAAGAACGAGGGCATCGACGCGCAGCTCGAGACGATCAAGAACAACAGCTCCGACCCGTGGGGCTGGGAGTCGGTGGAGCGTTCGTCGAAGCTGATGAACGGCGATATCTGGCCTTACGGCGCGGCCGCGAACTGGGCGCAGATCGGCAAGTTCATGGGTTATTTGCGCGAGGACGGCCTGCTAAAGCGGGGTCTGGCGCCGGAGGAAGTGTTCCACCCGTCGGTGTGGCATACCTGAGTCAATATCATCCATAAGGAATAGGAGTGGGATGCGATGAGCGCCTCCAATCAACCCGATCCGCAGCTCTGGACGCCGGAGGAGCCGCAGAATATACCGGACAGCCCGCTGTCGCGGGCATTCTCCCAGCCTCTGATGCTCGGCTTGTTCCTGCCGCTGCAGACGGGGGGCTGGTCCCAATCGACGCTGCCGAGAGGCACCGACTGGTCGTTCGAGTACAATAAGCGGCTGACGCAGCAAGCGGAAAACTTAGGCTTCGACATCGCCTTCGGCCTGTCGCAGTGGCTGCCCAAGGGCGGCTTCGGCGGGGAGACGGGTTACCGGGAAAACTTCCTCGATCCGTTCGTCTCCGCGGTCGCGCTCGCGTCCGCGACGCGCCGTATTTTGCTGATGGGCACCATTCACATTCTGTACGGCCCCTGGCATCCGATGCATCTGGCGAAGTTCCTGGCGACGGCCGACCACATCTCGCAGGGACGCTTCGGCGCGAACATCGTCACGGGCTATGCGGAGAACGAGCCCAAGATGTTCGGCGTCACCCGCGGCGATCACGACCGGCGCTACGCCCAGTCCGCCGAGTTCACCCGCATCTGCAACGCGCTGTGGGCCGGCGTCGACAATCTGACCTACAAAGGCGAGTTCTATAACCTGGAGGAGGCGTATGTCTCCCCGCGTCCGCTATACGGCCGTCCCGTGCTGGCCACGGCTTCGGGCTCGCCTGCGGGCTTCGACTACGCGTCCAAGTACTCCGACGTCGTCTTCGTCTCCAGCCCGGCCGGGGAAAAGCTGGCCGACGCGCTGCCCAAGCTGCCGGCGCACGTGGCGACGGTCAAAAACGCCGCCGCCGCGCTGGGGCGCAAAGTGCGGGTGATCATCAATCCGACGATCATCGTGCGCCCGACGCGCGAGGAGGCGTTCGCCTACTATCAGGCGATCATGGATCATGCGGATCTTGGCGCGATCGGCAGCTTCTCGGCGCGCCACAAGGCCGGCGACAGCCAGTCCTGGCTCGAGCATACGGCCAGAGGCCGCGCCGTGGGCGGCCATCTGCACGTCGTCGGCTCGCCCGAGGACGTCGCCGAACAATTGGCGCAGCTCCACGCGGCCGGGATCGACGGCATCCAGATCACGTTCTACGATTACGAGCCGGAGCTCGCTTACTTTGGCGAGAGCGTCATCCCGCTGCTCGAGCAGGCCGGCTTGCGCCACGCCGTGCAGCCGGAGGCTTGACCGCGATTGTTGGGAATGCAGAAAGGGACGAGCAGGAATATTCCTGTCTCGTCCTTTTTCGTTTCGTGCGATAGGCTGCGCCGCGCCTGGATATTCGGAGAAACTTAGGCTTCAGAGCAAGCGAATTAGTTGTCAAAAGGCATTTATTTCGCGCGTAAACGGATAGGCGGGAGAGATAGTTGTCAAAAGGCGGTTATTTGGAGCCGGGTAGGTGCGATGCAGGTTGTGCAAGCGAGATTAGTTGCCTTTTGACCATTATTGTTATTCATTCGGCTACTTTTGAATGAAATAAATGCCTTCTGACCGTTATCGTGAGACAGTCGGAAGGATGTCGCCGGTGCAGACGCCCCCTTGACGGACGATGCCGGCAGCTGAAGCAAAAAGGCCCGGCGATCGCGCATGACGCGCATCCCGGGCCTTTTTCATGAACGGTGGAGCTGACGATCAGACCGGCTTAAACGTAAACCGGAACGCGTACGGCCGGTTCGCCGGAAGCGTGTAAGGCTCATGCGTGGGCGCGCCCCAGCTGTCGTCGCCGCCGACGCCCATCTGCTTGAAGTTCACGCGCACGATGCTGCCGCGGCTCGGCGGCAGCTTGTATGCGTGGTCGCTCGCCTTGATCTCGGCGGGCGTCCACGGGAGCGCGCTCAGCTCGAACGGCAGCGCGCTCTCGAAGCGCAGGCCGCGGCCGTCGCCGCCGGTCAGCTCAGCGTAGCGCACGTCGGTCTTGTTGCCGCATTCCTGCGGCCGCAGGTACGGCACGAACTGCTCGGCGACCTTGCCGGCATAGCGGCCGAGGCGCGCGCCGGTGCGGCGATCCCAGTGATTCTCGTGCGGGCCGCGGCCGTACCAGGACACCGTGTCCAGCGCGCCGTCCAGCTCGAACATCAGGCCGAACGCCGGCAGCTCCGGCAGCGCATCGCTGCCCGGGCTCAGCTCCTGCGTCGCCTCGACGGCGCCGTCCGGACCGATCGCGTAGCGCAGCGTGACTACGCTTGAAGCATCTTCCGCGAGCCGATAGGCGGCGGTCACGACGTGCGAAGCTCCCGCTGCGCGCGCATCCAGTCCGGCGAGCTGAAGGCTGCTGCCCGCGTCGCGCCAGATCGCGCAGCGCTCGCCCATTTTGTTGCCGCGGTCGTTGTCGGTCTCGGGCCGCCAGAAGTAAGGAAGCAGCGGCGCGATGAGCAGCTCGCGACCGTCGACCGCATAGGAGACCAGCGCGCCGGTCGTTCGGTCGAAGCGCAGCGCGAACCGCTCGCCGCTCACCGTCAGCGCGGCGCCGGACTCCGCAGCAACTACCGCAGCAGCTGCGACAGCAGCGCCTTCGCCGGCCGCGGCTACCTGCGCGTCGGCCGGCGAGCCGGTGCCCGCGCCCACGGCGGTCTGCGCCTTCAGCACGAACTGATCCCATGCGACTTCATGACCCGCCTCTGCCCATGTCGTATCGGCTTTCAATACGAGCGACAGCAGCAGCGTCGCTTCTCCGTCTCCGGGCAGCGCGTCCCACGCATAAGGCACGACGATCTCGGCGGTTTCGCCCGGCGCTAGCGCCAGCTCGAGCGCGCCGCTCTCGCGCGTCACGCCGTCGATCGCGATCTCCCAGCGCAGCGCGTACGCCGACAGATCGGTGAACAGATGCTTGTTGCGGACGCTGAAGCGCCCTTCGCGCAGATCGACTGCCGTCCACGACGCGTTCTGATAGCACTTTTTGACCTCGAGCAGCTTGGGCGTGACCGTGCGGTCCGCGAAGAGCAGACCGTTGCCGCTGAAGTTTCCGTCGTGCGGGGATTCGCCGAAGTCGCCGCCGTAGGCGAGGTACTCGACGCCCTCCGGCGTGCGCGTGCGGATCGCCTGGTCGACCCAGTCCCAGATGAACGCGCCCTGCAGGATATCGTACTTGTCGAACAGCTCCCAGTAGAGGTGCAGGCCGCCGCAGGAATTGCCCATCGCATGGCTGTATTCGCACAAAATATAAGGCTTCTTGGGCTTGTTCTGCGCGTAGCGCTCGACATCCGCGGGCTTGGCGTACATCGTCGACTCGATGTCGGACGCGGCGTCGTAGGCTCTGTGATGGAACGTACCCTCGTAATGCACCAGGCGCGACGGATCGGACTGCTTCAGGAAATCGTGCATCGCGATGAAGTTCTCGCCGCCGTACGACTCGTTGCCGAGCGACCAGATGACGATGGACGGATGGTTCTTGTCCCGCTGCATCATCGAGTTGGCGCGGTCGAGCACGTTGTCCCGCCATTCCGGCTTGCTGCCCGGCACGTTGAATTCCTTTTCCTCCTCTTGGCCGTACTCCCAGCTGCCGTGCGTCTCCAGATTGGTCTCGTCGATGACGTACAGGCCGTATTCGTCGCAAAGGTCATACCAGATCGGCTGATTCGGATAGTGCGACGTGCGGACGGCGTTGACGTTATGGGTTTTCATGAGCAGGATGTCGCGGATCATGTCCGACTTGGACAGCGCGCGTCCGGTGTCGCAAGAAAACTCGTGGCGGTTGACGCCCTTGAAGAGGATCCGCTCCCCGTTGATCTTCATGAGCCCGTCCTTGAGCTCGAACGCGCGGAAGCCGATGCGGCAGCCCGTGGTATGCAGCAGCGAACCGTCGTCGCCGTAGAGCGACAGGACCAGCGTGTACAAATGAGGCGACTCGGCGCTCCATTTAAGCGGCGCCGTCACCGGGGCGGACAGCGTCAGCGCTAGTTCTTCCTCGGCGGCAGAGGCGACGGCCAGCGAGTAAGCGGCGTCCCATACGGCGCGGCCGGACGCGTCGTAAAGCTGCAGGTCCAGGCGGCTCGCGTCATAGCGGTTGCCGAAGTAGTTTTCCAGCTTCACGTCCACGGCCAGCACCGCGTCGCGATAGTCCGCGTCCAGCGTCGGCTTCGCGAAGAAGTCCGACACCCGCAGCGCAGGGGCGGAGTACAGGTACACGTCGCGGAAAATGCCCGACAGCCGCCAGAAGTCCTGATCCTCCAGCCAGCTTGCGTCGCACCAGCGGTACACCTCGACGGCCAGCTTGTTTTCTCCTTCGACCAGGTAGGCCGTGATGTCGAACTCCGCGGGCGTGAACGTGTCCTCGCTATAACCTGCCAGCTCGCCGTTGACCCAGACGTAGAAGGCGGACTCGACGCCTTGGAAGCTTAGAAATACGGGCTGTCCTGCCCACGAAGCGGGCACTTCGAACGAGCGGACGTAAGAGCCGACCGGGTTGTAAGCCGTAGGCGCGAACGGCGCCTTCAGCTCGGGCTCGCGCTCGGACCACGGATAGCGGATATTCGTATATTGCGGATAATCGTAGCCATGGAACTGCCAATGCGAAGGCACCGGCATGTCAGCCCAGCCGCTCAGATCATAATCCGTCCGGTAAAAGTCGGCCGCGCGCTCGTCGGGCGTGTCCGCGAGGGAGAATTTCCAAGTGCCGTTCAACGAAAGGAAATAGGGCGACGCGGTCGGATCCGCTGCGAGAACGCCATCGGCGGATGCATATGCCATCATATGGGAATGCGCTTCCAACCGGTTCACCTGGAAGACGTCGGGGTTGTTGTTCCATTCGGGATAGCCGTTGGCCGGCGGGGTATATTGCAGCTTCTGACGCACTGGCAGCGCTCCTCTTCAATTGATGTCGTTAATATATTCACATTATAGTCCGTATAGTAGAGTGGTTATATAAAAGGATTTTATTCCGAACTATAAAAATATGAAACGAGCGATGCCAGTTGAAAAGCAAAATGCTGTTCTGCCGGACGGACCGGACGTCGCTGCTGCCAGTGTACGTGACTTCGATCGGTTATTGGGAGCACCAACCGGAGACCGAGCGCGAGGACGGCTTCCCCGATTATCAGCTGCACCAGACGATTCGGGGAGTAGGCGAGTATACCGTGGAGGGGCGGACCGTCCGCGTCGGCCCCGGAGAAGCGTTCGTCCTGTACCCCGGCGTTCGGCATTCGTACCGCCCCGTCTCGAAGCCGTGGGAGATGGCATGGGTCGCGTTCAACGGCAGAGAGGCAGGCGCGCTGCTGCGTTACGCCGGTTGGCGCGCTTCTGGAGGCGGCAGGCTGGCGGAAGGAGGGCTGCTGGGACCGTTCGCGGCGATGCTCGAGGGCGACTCGCTCTCGTACGAGGCGAATCTGGAAAGGTCGCACGGCATATACGCCCTCCTGCTCGAGCTGGGACGCATGCAGACGGCAGGCAACCGGGAGCAGGATATGAACCGGATGAAGCCGATCGTTGCCTACATCGAGGACAATCTGCACCGGGCGCTCTCGCTCGGCGAACTCGCGGAGGCTGCGGGGGTGTCGCCGCAGTATTTGTGCCGACTGTTTCAGAAGACCGTCCAGATGCGGCCGCTTCAGTACGTCAATTTGCAGCGCGTCGGACGGGCCAAGCAGCTCATGTTCGGCGCGCCGGGCCGGCGAATGCACGAGGTCGCGCGGGACGTCGGCTTCGAAAACGCCAGCTACTTCGGCGCGGTGTTCAAGAAGGCGACGGGATTCAGTCCGGAGCAGTTCAGGAGACTGTACGGATTGCCGGGAAACGATTGAGCGTGGCCGGTAAAAGGCAACTTTTAATGGCTGTCTATCGTCGTAACGACCGTTTATCCCGACGTGGAGTAGAGGCGCTTATGGCTGCCGATCTCGTTCAATCCGGCAGCCCGCCGGGCGTCAGCGCCGCGGCGCCGCAGAGGACGACGGCGAGCAAACGATCGGTCATGTCTTCGGCCGACACGGCTTGCTTTTCGCGCGCCCATTCGTTGGCCGCCCCAAAAATCGCCCAGCTGGCAGCGGACGCGACGGTCTCGGCGGGAACCGGCCAAGCTTCGGTAGGCGCGGGCACGGCTGCGAGCCACCGTCCGAACAGGGCGGCCAGCTCCTGTTGGACCGCCTGCTCGAACAGCGGATGGAGCGATTCGCGCCGCCGGCAGCCGCTGTAGACATCCGCGAAGTGGTCGAGCGCTGCGGCGATCGCGAGCCTCAGGTCGCTGCGGCGCCAGCCCGCGTCCGGCCCGAGCCGTGCGCCGAGCAGCGCCTGCAGCTTCTCGCGGATGACCAGATCGAGCAGGCCGTATTTGTCCGGGAAATGGGCATAAAAGGTGCCGCGATTGACGTCCGCACGCTCGGCGATATCCCGCACCGTCACGGCTTCGAACCCTTTCTCCTCGACCAGCTCGCGGAACGATTGCTTCAACAGCCTGACTGTCCTTCTGGAACGTCTGTCTCGTTGATACGCAGCTGTGTTAACGCTCGTATCCATGTCCGCATCCATGTCCGTACTCATGTCCGCGCCCTCCGTTTCCCGACAATATCGGGGTTGTGTCCGTTAACGGCCGAATCGTCGTTATTGTCGATTGAACGTTTCGCGTTCGGCAGGCTACATTATAAGCGAGCGTGCGGCCTGCGCACAACGGGAGCGACGACCGGCTGGCGACCGGCGGGCGCCTGGCTTGGTGCGCGCCGGAATCGGATGAGGGGGATATGTTTTGGAAAAGGAACAGAGAAAGCGGGAAACAATGAACGCGGTGCGCTTCCATGAATACGGCCCGCCGGAAGCGCTGCGCTTCGAACAGGTTCCGAGGCCCGTGGCGGGGGCCGGCGAAGTGCTCGTGCGCGTACGCGCGGCCGGAGTCAACCCGGGGGACTGGCAGATGCGTTCGGGCTGGGCTGCGGAAAAGTTCGGCCTCTCTCTAACGCTGCCGTTCACGCCGGGCTACGATCTGGCGGGCGTCGTCGAGGCGGCAGGGCCGGGAACTGAGCGGTATCGTATCGGCGACCGCGTATTTGGGATGACGGCAACGGCAGGCGCTTATGCGGAATATGCGGCCGTTCCCGCGTCTAGGCTTGCGCCGTTGCCGGTGGAGCTCGACGACGAACAAGCCGCGGGCGTGCCGATGTCTGCTTTCACCGCATGGACGGCCGTGCACGGGCAGGCGCTGCTGTCGCCCGGACAGACTGCGCTGATTAACGGCGCGTCGGGCGGCGTCGGTCACTTCGCCGTGCAGTTCGCGAAGCTTGCGGGCGCGCGCGTAATCGCCGTGACGTCGGGGCGCAACCGCGCGTTCGCCGATTCGCTCGGCGCCGACGAAGTCTTCGACTACACGGCGGACGATTGGGCCGAGCTCGAAGGGGCGGCGGACGCCGTCATCGATACGGTCGGCGGCGAGCGGACGGACGCGCTTGTCCGGTCCGTTCGCCAAGGCGGCACGCTTGTGCCTGTCGGGTGGGGCCAATACTCGCCTGCGCTGGCCGAGACCATCGGGGTCCGCGTGCAGGAGCTGCTAATGGCGCCGTTTGACGCGGATAGGCTTGCGCGGATCGGGGAGCGGCTTGCGTCAGGCGACTTGCGGGTCGAGATCGGCGCGGCGATGCGTTTAGCGGAAGCGGCTAGCGCCCACGCGCTGAGCGAAAGCCGACGGGCGCGCGGCAAGATCGTGCTGCGGACGGAAGCGTAAAGGCAGCAGCAAGGTCGTATATAGAAAGGAAACGCGGACCGATAGAAAAGTCCGATAAGCCCGCGCATTGACGCAGCGACGCCGGGGTGGTACAGTCGTGACCATATAAAACTCAGTAAGCGGGTGGGGAAAATGGCTTTATCGGTGAATCTTGCGTCTTCGGCTGCACCAAGCAGCCCCGAAGCGACGGGGTGGGAGCGAGCCCTTCATGCCGTACCCGAAGCGCCTGGTTTGGACATCGACGCCGTCTGCCGCGCGATCGAGGAGCGGGAGGCGGAGTGGATCGCGCTTAGGCGGGAGTTTCACCGTTTTCCCGAGCTGCTGTTCGATGTCGGCCGGACTGCGGCGCGTGTCGCGCAGCTTTTGCGCGAATATGGGCTGGAGGTGCAGGAGGGCGTCGGGGATCACTTCGGCAAAGGCGTCGTCGGCGTGCTGCGCGGCGGCAGGCCGGGACGAACCGTGCTGCTGCGCGCGGACATGGACGCGCTCCCGATCCAGGAGATCCGAGGACGCGAATACGGGTCCGAGATCGAAGGCGCGATGCATGCCTGCGGCCATGACGCGCATACGGCGATGCTGCTGGCGGCTGCCTATGGGCTCAGCCGGGAACACGAACGGCTGGCGGGCACGGTGCGATTCGTATTCCAGCCGGCCGAGGAGGGAGCCGCGCCGAGCCCGGTCGATGGGGAGCTGCGCAGCGGCGGACGCGATCTGGTCGAGAGCGGGGTCGCGGACGGGATCGACGCCGCCTTCGCGCTGCACGTCTGGCCGGGGCTCGATACCGGCGGGTTGGCCATTCACCGGCGGGAGGCGATGGCGGCCTCGTCGCATTTTCGCTTCACGTTCCGCGGAAGGTCCGGCCATCACGGCGCTCCGCATCTGGCGGCTGACGCGCTGCTCATGGCCGCTCACTTCGCCGTCGAGGCGAACAGCGCCGTCGCGGTCGCGTCCGACCCGCTAGAGCCGGTGTCCTTCGCCTTCGGCAAGCTTCAGGCAGGCACCGCAGGCAACGTCATCGCCGACACGGCGGAGGTGCTCGGCACTTACCGCGCCTTCGACGACGCGACGGTGCGGCGGATTCGGTCCGTGCTCGAGCGCTGCGCGGCCGCCTGCGCCGACCGCTTCGGCGGCACCGCCTTGCCGAGCTTCCGCATGGGCAAGGCGCTGATCAACGACGCTGCCGCGGTCGGACTCGCGTCACGGGCGGGTTCCGACGTGTTCGGTGCGGAGCAGGTTCGCGTGCACGATCAGCCGAGCCTGGCCGGCGAAGACTTCGCCTACTATCTCGACAAGGCGCCCGGCGCGATGTTGCTCATCGGGGTGCGCGATGAGGCGCGGGGCATCGTCCATCCGCTCCACCACCCTTCGTTCGATCTGGACGAGCGCGCGATCGCGCTTGGAGCCAAGCTGCACGCGCGGGCGGCCGCTACGTTTTTGGAGCGGGGATTCGAATAGATTCCGTGCTCGCGTATGTGCAAGCACGGAAAAGCCGCCGCAGGGGAGACCCTGCGGCGGCTTTTCTTAGGCGGGCCGGAACTATCCGCGTTTCGGCCTTCGAGACGAGATATCCCCTTCGCACAGGCACCGCTTTCTCCGCCGTTTTTACGGTATCCCCTTCGCACAGGCACCGCTTTTCTCCGGCGTTTTAACGGTATCCCCTTCGTTCAGGAACTAGGGATTCTCCGCATGAGTCGCTTCAGGAAGGCAGGCCGAGCAGCTCGGCGCCATTCTGATACAATATCCGCTCGAGCACGCCTTCCTTCCATTCCTGGCTTCGGAAATGGGACAAGGCGAAATCGTAAGGCACGTTGGGGTAGCAGGTGCCGAACAGGATTCGGTCGCTCAGCTGAAAATTGGCTGCCTCTACGTACAGCTTGCTGCCGGGGAAGCCGAGGTACAGGTCCGGGGACAGATAGACGTTCGGACAGAAGATCGCGAGCGAGATCGCTTCGGAGACGAAGGGCCAGGCGCCGTGAGAGATGATGATTTTCAAATCGGGATAAGCCAGCGCCGCCCGCGCGAGACCGCCCGGTCTGGCGTAGTCGTAGTCGATCTGCGGGCCGACGAGGCCAAGAAATCCGCTCAGCGTAATGGACAGCGGAAGCCCATGCTTCAGGCACGCTTCGAAGATCGGGTCCCAGGAGGGATCGCCGACCGGAACGCGCGGCTGCAGGACGGCGGGATTGATCGATACCCCGCGAAACAGTCCGGTCGCCGCATATTGCTCGATGGCGGCCACGGCGCCGGCGACATCCGGGCTGTCCGCGCCGATGAAGCCGATGAACCGATCGTCCGTACGGCTCGCCAGGAAGGCGGCCAGCTCCTCGTTCGACGACCCCGGCTCGCTGCCGCGTCCCATGATGACCGTGTGCGCGATGCCCAGCGCTTCGCCTTCGCGAATGACCTCGTCCAGCGTTTCCGACCGCACGGGCTCGAGTCCCTTCAGATTCAATAAGCGGCCGAGCGCGTCCTTGCCTTCCGCAAACAACGGTTCCCAAGCGGGGATCGGCGGCTTCATGCGAAAATCGATGATCACGTCGCGGTTCCTCCTTAATCGGTGCTCGTTTACTAGAGAATCTATCACCCGGCTCCGTCCGGGTCTAATCGAATAATCGAATCGAAGGATTAACAAACTCGATCGGATGCGACGATAAGAGGCGATCGCGTGGAAACCGCGACGACGTGCGGAAGGCGTCGAGGAGAGATGGAGCGGCCCCCGCTTCTTTCTATTTGATCGATCGATGGATTTAAAAACTCTATTAGACGACGTCTCTAGGCTGGGCGTATAGTGATTGCATCATCTTAATTCTGACTAAATTACCTGGAATAATATGACGCTTCAAGCCAGTGCCAAAACCCCGAGGAGGTCCGCCATGAAATTCGCTTTATTCAGCCTGCTGATGAACATTCCGAACGCGGTGACCGGGGAGACGCTGACCGACCAGGAGAAGTTTCAAAACGTGTTGAAGCAGGCCGCGCTAGCCGAGGAATTGGGCTTCGACGCCTATGGCGTAGGAGAGCGGCACGGCGAGCCGTTCTTGTCGTCGTCGCCGGCCGTCGTGCTGACCGCCGTCGCCGCGCGCACGTCGCGCATCCGGCTGCTAACGACGGTGACGGTGCTGAGCGTGCTCGATCCGGTACGCGTCGCAGAGGATTATGCCACGCTCGACCATCTCTCCGGCGGGCGGCTCGAGCTCATCATCGGCAAGGGCAACGATCCGCGCCACTATCCGCTGTTCGGCATCCGGGAGGAGGAGCAGTGGGAGTCGCTCGCGGAGCGCTACGCCCTGCTGAAGCGGCTTTGGACGGAGGAGAAGGTGACTTGGGAAGGCAAATATCGTCCGCCGCTCAGCGAGGTGACGACCTATCCGAGGCCTTTTCAAAAGCAAATTCCCGTCTGGCACGGCAGCGCGTCGAGCCCGCTCTCGACGGAGCTGGCCGCAAAGTACGGCGAGCCGATTTTCTCGTCCAACACGTTCCACCCGATGGCCAAATATCAGGCGCTGATCGACCATTACCGCGAGAGATGGGCGTATTACGGCCACGATCCGAAGGACGCGCTCGTCGGCGCCGGCGCTGGCCAGCTCTATCTGGCCGATACGAAGGAGGAGGCGATCCGGCGGTTTCGGCCGTACTACGACGCCTTCAACGCGACGGCTTCGTCGCAGCACAACCAATCGCCGTTCACGGGACTCGAGGACACGATCGAGCGCGGGTCGATGCTCGTAGGAAGCGCGGATAGCGTGATCGAGAAAGTGCTGCGCTACTACGAAGGCTTCGGCAACCAGGTGCTGGCGATCAGCGTCGACGGGCTGACCGAGGCCGAGCAGCGCGAGCAGGTGGAGCGCTTCGCGACGGATGTGATGCCGGTACTGCGACGGGAGATTCCCAGCGCCGTGTGGAGCGATCGGCCGCTGACGCTGCAGCGGGTTTGATGAAGGCAGGCGATCCCGCCTCTCGCAGCGCATGGCCCGCCAGGCCTCCATCGCGCCTGCGCCAAAGAGGCGAATATCGAGGCGGTCAACGCACAGACGGGCTGTCCCTTTCGCTCATAAAATGTGGCAAAGGAGGGGATTACCTATGCCAGCTAGATTTTTAGACTCCAAAACCTCGCAAAACGCAAGCTATGCCAACTCGATCGCGATCCCGATCAGCGTGGCCAACGCTCCGCAGCTGGTCGCCCAGCAGACGCTCGACCTGTCCGCAGGTACGGCGGGCTTGACCCGCGTCGAATTCACCGGCATTATCTCGCTTCAGCTGCCGCTGCTGCCCGCGGTAACCAACATCACGTTGGATGTGTACCGGGGACTTACGACAGGAGGGGTTCTCGTATTCTCGGCTTCGGAGAACCTCAACATCAACCTTCTCGGCCCGCAGCTCCTCACGATCGCCGGCTCGGATTTTAACGCGCCCAATATCGGCAACGTGGCCTACACGGTATTCGTTACCGCGTCATTGCTCGGTACGATCCGGGTGGGCCCGGAAAGCTTCAACTTCACGGCGGTCTCCGACTGAGCACGCCCACCGTACAATAAGAAAGAGCCCCGCGAAGGGCTCTTTTTCTTATTTCTAAGGCGCGATCACGATATCCGAATAGCCCGCGAATATCGTCTGCGAGCCCGGGGTCGTGTCCATCCATACGCCGATGTATCCGCCCGGAGGAACGCTGATAATGTCGATGTAGTCTCCGATAATGGGCACGGGCGTCGGGTTGTTGCCGTTCGGGTTGAACGACGTGTTCGTGATCCGGGTGTTCGTGAACGTCGCCCCGCCGGTGATGGAGCGGGCCACGTAGACGTCGAGATCGAAGCCGTTTACTTGATTGCTGTAGTAAATGACGTTGACGACGCCGGTCAGCGGGTCCACGTCGACGGAGGGGAAGAAGTTCTGGCTGCCGGCAGGCGCGCCGGTGATCGGGACGGGAGCGGACCAATGTAAGCCTTTATCCGTCGATTTGGACATAAAGATATCGGCATAGCCTTGGCGGTTGTCCTGCCAGACCGCGTACACATCTTCGGTAAAAGGCCCGATGGACCGGTCGGTCGAGATGCTGGCGAACGTCAGCACGCGGAAAGCATAGTTCGGCACGGGCAGCGGGTTCGGAACGGGAACGACGGGGGAAACCAACGTGGACTCTTCGAACGTCACGCCCCCGTCCAGCGACCTGCGGATGACATAGCGGAAGCTTGGGTTGACGGTGACCCATGCCGCGTATACGATGCCGGTCAGGCTCACGGCGACTTCCGGCCGTTCGACCTGGTCGGACTCGCTGGACAGCAGGACCGGCGTACCCCAGGTCGTCCCGTTGTCGGTAGACCGTTGAAAGAAGGCCGTCGAATTGCCGCTGTTCGCGACATTGAATTGATGATTGTAGGTTAAGTACAAATTGCCGAGATAAGGGCTCGATTGACCGACATCCGCGGCGATGTTGGTCTCGTCGTTGTTAATGTAGGAGCCGTATCCCGGCGCTACGATCTTGGGCGGGCTGAACGTCTCGCCGTTGTCCGTGGATACGTACACGACGGTCGTTCCTGAAGAAGCGCCGGGGAACACGTGCGCGGCGACGACGAACGTGTTCGGGAACGCATAAGCGACCGTCGGCGCTTCGGCGCCGGTAAACCCGGCGGGCAAGGGAAGCGTCGAATTGCTCCAGCTGCTCCCGCCGTCCAGCGAGCGATACAAGCCCGTCATCGGAACGCCCGACGTCGTGTCGACGGATACGGCTACCATGACGCCGGTAATCAGCAGATTTACGGCGACGCTGGGCTCGAATTTGGGAAATCCCGCCGGCGTGACTTGGAAGTTGAAGTTGGTCATTCTCACTCTCCCTTTCGTCAGCTTTGATTATATTAGTTTACTGCGGGGCAGACGCCGCTACCTATGCGGCAGCCTGCCTCCGACAAAAAAATGCGCGATTTTCGGGGCGTAGTTGTCCAGTTGCGCTTCGCGCGGCGGGAATAGAGTAGAGGGTAGGAAGGAGGGAGATCTCATGCCGACATTTACGACGGGGATGATCACGAACACGAGAGCGACAGGCACGGCGGCTACCAACATCGTCGTCAGCGCGCGGAATCTGGGGACCACAAGCGCGACGGTCGTCATCGAAGTGTTCGGCGTGCCGAGCAGCTCGCTGGTTCTGACGCCTCTATACGTGACAGGCTATATCCTGGCAGCCAACTCGGCCGACATCCGAAGCTTTTTTATCGCCGGGAACGTGTCCTACGAAGTGCAATTCAGCGTCACGGCCACGCTAACCCAAGTCGCTATGTCCACTTACGGACTGGACGAATTCGGCAATCTCGTGACCGAGCAGCGCGTGCTGCAGTCCGAGCTCACGCCGACTAACGGATTGACGATACCCGTATAAGCCCCTTCGGCAGTCCGGCCCGGCGTGCGAGCGCCGGGTTTTTCGCGCGGAGAAAATGAGAACCGGCCTGGGTTAGTCGCACAAGCAATCCGGCGGCAGCCCCATACACTAACATCATCTATGCACGGAAGAGGTGACGCTTCATGGTCGACCTGGGCGTAGTCATGCCCGTCTACAAGCAAAAGCCGGAATTTCTCAAGGCCGCGCTGGAGTCCGTGCTTCGGCAGTCGTACAGGGGCTTCAAGCTGATCGTCGTGATCGACGGCGCCCCCGAAATGGAGCCGCTAGTCAAGGCGTACGCCGGCGGCGACGCGCGGGTCGAGGTGATGCCGCTCGCGTGGAACCAGGGCGTGGCGAACGCGTTGAATGCCGGATTCAAGCCGCTGTATAAAATGAAGCAAATTCAATATTTGACGTGGGTATCCAGCGACAACGTGTACTACCCGGCTTTCTTCGAGACGCTGCGCAAGGCGCTGGTCAAGGGTCCAGACGAGCTCGGTCTCGTCTACAGCTCTTTTCAATCCATCGATAATGAAGATCGGCCGCTGCACGACGAGCTCAAGCTTGCCGAGCTGCGCCAATATCAATCCAAGCCCAAAGAAAAGCTGCTCGATTCCTCGATCATCGGGGTCTCTTTTATGTATAAGGCGAAATACGCGAAAATGATCGACGGCTACGGGCTGCAGCCGGTCGAAGATTACGATTATTGGCTGCGTCTGACCGAGCATTGCGAGATTAAGTACATCCCCATCGAGCTGATGGATTACCGGGTGAACTCCACCTTCAGCATATCGTCTACGCTGAAGACGGACGCACAGCACCGGTACTGGCGCTACCGCTATCATCTGGCGAGGCATATGGCCAGAAGCCGCAGGAATATCGAACCGCTCGTCACCGTGATCTATCTGGTGGGCGGGGCGGACGACAGTACGATCGGGCGCCTGGAAAATTTATATGAGCAGGCATTCAGCAATTACTACTGCTACGTGCTGGATCTGTCGCCGGACGGGCAAGCGACCGCGTTGCTGTCCACGATCTCGCATCCGACAACGGACTTCAAGCCGTTCCCGAACGAGACGGTGAACAAGGCGCTGCTGTACGCCGTGCAGATGCTCCGCACGAAGTACACGATGGTGCTCGGCCCCGCGCTTTTCCCGGACCCGATGGATATGGAGTTCCTGGTCGCGCAGCTGTCCAAGCCGAACAACGCTGCCGCGCTGTCCAGCTTTTATACCGAGGACCGCACGGATATTCAATACCGTCTGCCCTCCGGGGGGCCATGGAAACCGAACATCTACAACGAGCTTTTTCGCACGGAAGCCCTGCTCGCGATCTTAAAATCCTTGTGAATGAGTGATAAAATGAAAATCCTGTTCACCTTCTATAATCCAAGCGGCGGCATGGAGACGCTGAACCGGGTTCGCAGCCGGGCCTTGATGCGCGCCGGGCACGAGTGCCACCTCCTATACACGCACGACGGCGAGGGACGCAAAAACATCAGCGGCATCAAGACGTTCATTACGGGAAACGACTTTTTGATCGAGCGCCTGATCCAGCGGGAAAACTATGATGCGATCGTCGTGTGCACGGACATCTTTTTGCTGGAGAAGGTCCGGAATTGGGCGTACGAAGGAACGTTGATCTTCGAGATCCAGGGACTCGGTACCTACGAGACCGCGCGTGCGATTCTCGAGGACTTCGCGCACAGAGTGCGAATCTACGCGGACGCGCTGCTCTACCCCAAGACGGATCACCTGATCGAGCTGATGCGCGAGCTTTTTCCCAAGCTCCCTCACTTCTGCTTCGACGATCCGGTGGATGCCGAGCAATTCGGCTATGAATCGTATCCCAAAAAGCCGTATCCGATTCTGGGGTGGGTCGGGCGGCTGGAGAAGAACAAAAACTGGCAGGATTTTTTGCTGATCGGCAACAACTTGAGGGGCTATTATCCGGATCTGCGGCTTTGGATGTTCGACGACAATACGTTGTCGGAACCGCCCGAAAAGGCCGCCTTCGAGCAGACCTTGCAGTACCTGAAGCTATCGGACCGGCTCGTGCGCCATTCGAACATTCCGCATGAGCAGATGGCGGACTACATGTCGATCATCGGGGATTCCGGCGGATTCCTGTGCTCCACGTCGATCATGGAGGGCTTCGGGTATGCGGTGGCGGAGGCGATGCTGTGCAGATGTCCGGTGCTCTCCACGGATTCGGACGGCGTGCGCAGGTTCATCCGGCACAATAAGACGGGGAAGTTCTATCGAAGGGGCGACATCGCGCACGCGACGGAGGAGGCGCTGTCCCTCTTGAACGATCATTGGCTCCGCGCCTCCATCGTCGGGGCTGCGGAGACGCATATCCGTATTAACTTTTCGTCGCAGCTGTATACGAAGCAGTTTTTAAAAATGATGCGCCAGCTCGGCCGCAACGACTAGCGAAAGCCGCCGTCGTTGCGGCTTTTTGCGTGCGCCGGAAGGCGTTCGGACGCGTACGCGACGGCAAAGGAGTCAGCGCGCGTAAAGAAACAGCGGGGCCAGCGCCAGCTCCCGCACGCGCTGGACGACGAGCGCCGCGACGGCCTCGGCGCCGCGCTCCTGGAAGTGCGTGTCGTCGGCGACGCCGACCGGATAGTTCGCGAACTCGCCCGGCGCGCCGTGCATGAACAGCGACTCGGTGCCGCTCGGTCCGAGCGACCCGAAGAGGCGCGCGCTCATCGCGGCCAGGTCGACGAGGGGGGCGCTTTCGTCCGCCGCCAGCTCGCGGACCGCTTCGGCGTAAGCGCCATGCGTATCGAGCAAAGCGCCGTCCGGCGCGAACTTTCTCCGGTGCACGGACGTGACCAGCACGGGATGGGCGCCGCGTTCGCGGGCCGCGTCGATGTACATTTTTAAATGAAGCTTGTAAGTCGTGCCGGGATCCGTATGCCGCGCTTCGTCCGATTTCTGGTCGTTGTGCCCGAACTGGACGAACAGCCAGTCTCCCGCGCGCAGCTTGGCTGCCATCTCGTCCAAGCGTCCTTCGCCGGCGAAGCTCTTGGAGCTGCGCCCCGATACGGCGTAATTGGCGACGGCGACATCGTGCTTGAAGAAGCGCTGAAGCATTTGTCCCCAGCCCGCATAGGGGAAGCCGTCCTCGGGCTGATCGGTCACGGTCGAGTCGCCAGCGAGATACAGCGTGATCGACTCCGGCGCTGGAGCGATCTCCAGCGCGTTCAGACGCGGCGCTTCGCCCGAAAAGGCGAGCCGCAGGCAGCCGCCGCGGACGTGGACGGCGAACGTCTCCCGCGCGAATTGGCCGGCGGGCACGTCAAGACGCGGCAGCACGGGCAGTCGCGGCGACGCGGTCACGACCGTGCGGGAGGGCGCGATGGCGTCTCCGCTCAGCAGCGACACCGTATAGTTGCCGTCGGGCAGGTCGACCCTGAAGACCGCGCCGGCGGGAATGCACAGGTCGCGCTTCAGCGGGCCCGGCTCGCCGCGGTCTCGCGCCGTGACGAACCCTGCTTCTTCGAAGCCGTAGCCTCGTTCGGCGGCATAGCGGCAGTCCGCGTCCGCTTTGGCGAAGCCGGGAGCGGGCGGCGCGCTTCCGAAGTCGAGTTTAAGCGGGATTTCCGTCATGGCAGTCGCTCCTTTTTTAAGCGCGCGGTCGGCGAATTTTCAATCCATTTTAAGCCGGCGGCTCTACAATGGTATAAGTATAGTAGCAGAGCCGTACGCCTTAAAGGCAATAATCCGCGAAGCTTGTTCAAAAATCCGGGAAGGGAGCGAATTGTCCGCCGCAGCGGGCCAGAACGGATTAGAAGATCGGCGGGAGGCAAAACTAATCGTAATCCTCGCCTTGCCAGACCCTATACCATGCTTGTCCGCTGTGATAAAATATGTAAGGCAATTTGTGTCATCGCTGTGTAAACACGTGACGAAGCATGTAAAATCTAGGCATCCATTGGTGAAAGAAGGGGCTTAAACGTGTTCCGAAAAAAAGACATCTTTTTTAAAACGCTCGAGGATATGGCCGATCTGATCATGGAAACGACCGAGCGGTTCCTGGCCGCCGTCGGCAGCGAGATTCCCGACCCGAGCGCGTTTTCCAAGGAAATGAAGGAATACGAGCACCGCGGCGATCAATTCGCGCATCTGATCATCACCGAGCTGAACAAGACGTTCATCACGCCGATCGAGCGCGAGGACATTCTCGAGCTGACCAAGCTGCTGGACGACGTGCTGGACGGCATCGAGGCCGTCGCTTCCCGTTTCGATATGTATCATGTGAAAAAGCCTGACGGAAGCATCCGCAAGTTCGCGGATTGCCTGAACCGTTCTGCCGTCGAGATCAAGTCGGCGATCTACCTTCTAGGCCAGAAGAAGCTGCTCGCCATCCAGACGCACTGCGTGAAGCTGAACGAGCTGGAGAACGAAGGCGACGACTTGCTGCGCGAGAGCGTGAAGACGCTGTTCCTGAACCTCAAGGATCCGATCGAACTGATCAAGCTCAAGGAGATCTACGAGCGGCTCGAGCAGACGACCGATTCCTGCGAGGATGTCGCCAACACGCTGCAATCCATTATTATGCGCAATTCTTGATGCGCCCGGGACAGGACTGAATACATCGCATGGATAACACCTTATTAGTCGTCATCATCGTCATCCTGGCGCTGGGGTTCGACTTTATTAACGGCTTTCATGACACGGCTAACGCCATAGCCACCTCCGTATCCACCCGGGCGCTCAAGCCCCGCGTGGCGATTCTGCTCGCGGCGGTCATGAATCTGGTCGGCGCGCTGCTGTATACCGGGGTGGCCAAGACGATCGGCGGCAAGGTGACGGACCCGTTCAAGCTGGAGCACGGCCTGACGGTCGTCATCGCCACGCTGATCGCGGCCATCATCTGGAACCTGATCACCTGGTGGAGGGGCATTCCGTCGTCCTCCTCGCACGCGCTGATCGGCGCGCTGGCCGGCGCGGCGGTCACCTCCGAGGGCTGGGACGGCATAAATGTGGGCGGATTTTCGACAATCGTGATTGGATTGCTCCTTTCGCCAATCATCGCGTTCATTTTGGGGTATATAATTATGTTCTTGCTGAAGCATCTCTTCGCGAGGACGAGCCCGCACCAAGTGAACAAGGGATTCCGGACCGGACAGATTCTGACCGCCGCGCTTCAATCGTTCACCCACGGCACGAACGACGCGCAGAAGGCGATGGGCATCATCACGCTGGCGCTCGTATCCGCGGGCTGGCAGGATCATCTTGAAGTGCCGCTCTGGGTCAAGATCTCCGCGGCGCTCGCGATGGCGCTCGGCACGTCGGTCGGCGGCTGGAAGATCATCAAGACGATGGGCACCAAGATTTTCAAGATTGAGCCGATCAACGGCTTCTCGGCGGACGCGAGCTCCGCGGCGGTCATCTTCACCGCGACGCTTACCCATCTGCCCGTGAGCACGACGCATGCGATCACTTCCTCGATCCTTGGCGTGGGCGCGGCCAAGCGCTTCTCGAGCGTACGCTGGGACATGGCCGGCCGAATCATCATGACGTGGATCATCACGATCCCGATCTCGGCCCTGATCGCGGCGGCCATCTACGCGGTATTGAGCCTGTTTCACTAAAAAAAATGGGCACCGATGCACGCGCCAATGCAGCCGTTACCACATTACAATATAGAGAAACATGGTGTTCTCCACGGGACGGAGTCTGGAGGAATTCACGCCTATGATCCAAGCATCCGCACAGCAAGCCAAATCATGCGTCGAACTGCTCAAGGAGTTCCGCCTCAAAGGTACGGACGCCAGGGGCGAAAAGCTGTTTTTCGCCGGAGTGGGCAGACGCGACGTGTACAACGTGACAGCGCCGTTCCTCGACGAAGGGGAATGGGTCATCGCCGGCCGGGTTGAAGACCGCGCGAGCGAGCGTTCGTCCATCATGTTTTTTGTGGAGAAAAACGGGAAGTGGACGCCGCGCGAGGGCGCGCCCGTCTTTGAACTGCAGGATCCTTTTTTCACCTTCGTCCGCGGCGAGCTCGTGCTCGGCGGCGTTCAGGTGTTTTTCGATCCCGACGATCCCCACTACGTGACGACATGGCGCACGGTGTTCTATCGCGGCTACCGCGTTCGCGAGCTGCGGGAGTTCGCGCAGGGACCGCTGACGATGAAGGACGTGCGCCTCGTCGACCAGCAGAACGGCCGGATCGGCGTCTTCACTCGGCCGATGCCCGTCGGCGATGCGCGGGCGATGATCGGCTACGCCGAGATCTCCGATCTCGACGAGCTGACCGAGGACCTGATGGCGAACGCCGAAGTGCTGAAAGGCCAGTTCCTGAAGGTCGAATGGGGCGGCGCCAACGAGGTCCATCTGCTGAACAACGGCAGGCTCGGCGTTCTCGGCCATGTCGCCTGGATGGACTACGGCAACATTCGCCACTACTATCCGATGGTGTTCGCGCTCGATCCCGCGACCCGCGCGCATACGCCGCTCAAGCTGATCGCTACGCGCAGCTTGTTCCCCGAAGGTCCGGCCAAGCGGCCCGACCTCGAGGACGTGCTGTTCAGCGGCGGCCTGCGCCGCAACGGCGACGGCACCGCGACGCTGTACACCGGCGTTAGCGACGCCGAGGCCGCACGCATCGTCATCGATGACCCGTTCGTCGAGTACGAGGCGTAAGGCGTTAGCGAGTATAAGGCATAAAGCGTTTGCGAGTACAAGGCACAAGAGGCTAGTAACAAGGACCGCTCCGGTTGGGGCGGTCTTTGTCGTTGCAAGCGGTGTCGACGGGGCATCGTGCCGCTGGCAGGAAGCCTGTGGCGCAGAACCGCACAAGAATTGTGAGGTTCGCGGGGTGTGCGAGAAGGCGGAGCGCGCGCTGCGTGCGATTAGTGGAGTAACCTGTGGTGCATGGCTGGGAACCGCACAAAGAATGTGCGGTTCGCGGTCTTTGCGTAACGGTGGGGTGTGCGCGGGAGTGTGGTTAGTGGAGTAACCTGTGTGCACGGCTGAGAACCGCACGAAAAATGTGCGGTTCGCGGGTTGCGCGTGAAGGCGGGGCGTGCACTACGTGCGATTAGTGGAGTAACCTGTGGTGCATGGCTGGGAACCGCTCAAAAAATGTGCGGTTTGCGTATGTGCGAGAAGGCGAGGCGCGCGCTGCGTGCGGTTAGTGGAGTAACCTGTGGTGCATGGCGAAGAACCGCACAAGAACTGTGCGGTTCGCGAGGCGTGCGTAATGGCGGGGCATGAGCGGTCAGACGGACATGAGAGCCGTTATTTTGCTTGAATGCCGCGCGATTAGCAGCTAAGCGGACTCAGGATCCGCTATTCGGCGCTTCAGCGGCGGAAAAGCGGCTTCGGCTCAGGAATAGTGGATCCTCAGTCCGAAGTCGAGCAGAACGGACCCGATGACCGGAAATAACGGATCCTGGGTCCAAAGGCGATAGAGCCGCCCGGCGGCGGAGAACGACAGGGCGTGAGCTGCCGCCGCCCGCCTCATCGCCGACGGCTGCCCGCGCGCCGTCTGGCTCCGCCGTCCGTGCGCCGTCTGCGGCTGCCGCTGCCCGAACGCCGGCGCGACGAGCGTCTCCGTCTGCGGCGCCGCCTGCGAGGCGCGTAATCCTCGTCGTCGTCGGCTTCCGCGGATTTTTTGCCTTTGGACGTGAAAATCTTGATGAGCGGCGCGATCTGCTGGACGGACGACATGATCTTCTGGATCTTGCCGATGTTGCTGATCAAGCCTTCGATGCCGCCCATCTTGTCGATAAAGCCCTTGACGTTCTCCAAGTTGGCCGCGTTCAGCAGCGACCCGAGCCCTCCGCCCTTCGCGGCCGGCGCGGCCGCCTGCGCCGCGGCTTGGATTGGGGCGCCGCCGAAGAGCGCCGGCGGACCGGAGACCGGCGCGCCGCCGAGCCCTGGAAAGCCGCCGCCGGCAGCGCCGCCGAACCCGCCAAGCCCGCCGCCGGCACTGCCGCCGAGCCCGCCGAAGGAATCGAGGCCGGCTCCGCCGCCTTGCGCGGGGAATCCGCCGGGACCGCCGGTCCAGTTGCGATTGTACGAAGACGGTATGCGGTTCATGCCATCACTTCCTTCTCTGCTCTGAATCGCCGCGCCCGCCCATGCCGCAGGGCAGGATCAACCTATGGCGGCGTCCGATGATACAACATATGTGCGATGGCCCGGCGCCGAATGGACGAATGCCCGCCCAGAAGCTTAAATTTGCGGCGTTCGCCCGATTTTAGCTCTGTAAAGCGCGAATACGTTACAGGTTGAACTGCTTAACCAAACGCAGTACAATAGAGTGAACCGCTATTCATGTTCCGTTCATATAACGGAGCTACTCGTTAGAAACTGAGGTGTGCCCGAATGCAGCTGAAGAAGCTGAATGACAAGTCGATCGACCAATTGTTCGAAGCGGTTCTGACACTGAAGTCGGTGGAGGAATGCTACGTTTTCTTCGACGATCTGTGTACGGTCAACGAGATTCAGTCGCTGTCCCAGCGACTCGAGGTCGCGCGGATGCTCGGCAAGGGTCAGACGTACAATCAGATCGAAGCGGAGACGGGGGCCAGCACGGCGACGATCTCCCGCGTGAAGCGGTGTCTGAACTACGGCAACGACGGCTACAAGTTGACGCTGGACCGTCTGGGCCGCTTCGGCAAGACAACCGACGAAGCGGAGCAACAGACGGAGATTGAGCAAGTCTAGCTCTCCGATAAGTGCCCGGCCAGGGACGCTTGCGGAGCACGTATAGGATCACCGATCGGATGGAAGCAGGGGTGTTCGCACAGCGCCGGGGGCGGCTGACGAGCAGCCCTTTCATTATTTCTATAGCCTCGGGGAGGTCGGATTCGGTTCCCCATCATTTACATATTTGGCATTGCCGGACTGCCGGGCGGCAGTTATTCTATTAACATACGCGTCAGCCCGGGGAGAGACATCCATGCGAATCTGGCAATCTGTGCGGTTCAAGATCGTATTCGGCTTCTTTGTTGTAATCGCTCCCATGGTCGTCTTCCTGATCTACAACAACCTTTACGCGATGAAGGTCGTCCGCCAGCAGATCTCCGCCCACTACGACAATCTGCTGCAGACCAATATCACCGAAAACGACAATATCCTCCACGAATACATGGTCTATCTCAACCGGCTCGAGAGCAATCCCGACGTGCCGCTCATTCAGGCGCTGACCGCAGCCGACAGCGACTTCATGCTGGCGAAGATCCGGCTGCTGAACCAGTTCGTTCGCGATTCGAGCGGCATATACTACGGCATGATGGACACGCTGTTCCTTTTCGACCGCAAGGCCGACGACCTGTACTACGTCACGCAGGACAACAGCACCTATACCGAAAAAAAAGACGTGCTGCTCGGCTGGTCGCGCAATTATTTGCGAAGCAAGGGCCGCCTGCAGCCGGACGCCGGCGAGTGGACGCCCATCGTGATCGGCACCGAACCGGATTCGCGCTATCTGATGTGGACGTACGACCTCGGGCTCGACGTTTATGCCGGCGTCCTGGTCCGGGACCGCAGTTTGCTGCGCGTGCTCGAAGGCTTCGACGTCGGACCGGACGGCGGCACGTTTCTGCTGAACAAGGAGGGCGAATTGCTCGCGAACAGCGATTCGGCGCTCATGAATGATAACGTTTTCCGTCGAACGATCGCATCTCGCGCGGGCAACTACGGCATCGTGAAGCAGGGCGGAAAGTCGTATCTCGTCCTGTCTCAAGCCTCCGACCAGGTCGACGCCGTCTACGCGATCGTCATGCGCGATGACTATATTTTGCAGAACCTCCCGTTTTTTCAAAAGGTGCTCTACTACTGGATCCCGCTTCTGGTCGCGCTGCTGCTCATGATCTATCTCCTCTTCCTGCAGCGCATCATGTTCAAGCCGCTGGTCGACCTCATCCGGGGCATGCGCAAGCTCGGCCAGGGACGCTTCGACATCCGCCTGCCGACCGACCAGAGCAGCGAGTTCGCGTTCATGTCGGGCACGTTTAACAATATGGCCGGACAGATTGAAAAGCTCAAGATCGACGTGTACGAGGAGCAGCTGCGGGTACAGAAGGCGGAGTACAAGCATTTGCAGGTGCAGATCAACCCGCATTTTTATATGAACAGCTTGAATATCGTGTACAATCTGGCCGCGCTCAAGGACTTCAAATCGGTGCAAAAGCTGTCGCTGCATCTGGCGGATTACTTCCGTTTCCTCATGCAGAGCCATCGGCAGACGGTGCGGCTTGAGGACGAGCTGCGGCACATCGGGCACTATCTGGAGATTCAGAAGATCCGCTACGCGGGCAAGCTCGACTTCGACGTGCGCGTGCGGCCGGAGCATCTCGGCTGCGAGCTGTCGCCGCTGATGGTGCAGCCCTTCGTGGAAAATTCGGTCATCCATGGCTTCGGCAAAAAGATGCCCGACGGCACGATGTTCCGTATCGAGATCGAGACGGAGGCGGATGCCGAGGATCCGGAGGCGCATATGCTGCTGCGGATTCGGGACAACGGAATCGGGTTCCCGGCCGGGATGCTCGCGGATCTGGCAGCCGGTACATACGCGGAGGGGACGGGCGAGGAGCACCTCGGCATCTGGAACATTTTGCGGCGCTACCGGATGCTGTACGGGGACGAGCGGGGCATCGCGTTCGCGAACGCGCAGGAAGGCGGCGCGGTCGTGACGATCCGGCTGCCTTGCAAAGGAGCGGCGGCTGCGATCGCGGACGTGCCGAGCGGCGATGGCGGCGACGAGGAACAAGCGGGCTAGGACGGAGCGAAGTCTTGAAAGGAACGGACGGACGATCGGACGCAGGACTCGATAATCGAAGGGGGAAACGCGATGGTGACGATGCTGGTCGTCGACGACGAGATCTATGCGCTCAAGGGGATCACGCAGGGGATCGAGTGGGGGGATCTGCCGATCGCGCGCATCTTGGAGGCCGACAGCGTTCCCGAGGCGCTGCGGCAGCTGGAGGAGAATCAGGTCGACCTGGTCATCTCGGACATCGAAATGCCCGGCGCGAGCGGCATGGAGCTGCTGCGGCACATCAAGGAGGCGCGGCCGTCCACGCTGACGATCTTCTTGACCGGGCATGCCCGGTTCGAGTACGCGCAGGAGGCGATGCGCCACGGCTGCTTCGAATACGTGCTCAAGCCGGTGGACCACGACGCGCTGAAGGAGATCGTGCGGCGGGCCGTAGCGAAGATCGAGGAGCGCCGGGCGCAGCTCGCGTTCGAGGAGACGCTGGAGACGTACCGCCGCCAGTGGACGAACCAGCTCCCCATCCTGGTGGAGCGATTCTGGCAGGAGGCGATGGCGGGCGGGCTGCCGGCGTCGCCGGAACGTCTCGCAAGGGAGTACGCGACGTACGATATTCCGCTCGCCGCTGGCGATACGGTGCTGCCGGTGCTGCTAAGCGTCGAGCAGTGGGACATGGCGCTCGACGGACGCGACGAGCGCATCATGGAGTACGCGCTTCGCAAGGCCGCGGCGGAGATCATCGTCGGCCCCGAAGGGGCGGGGGCGGCCCTGCAGGATCGCGCCCAGCAGAGCCTCGTGCTGCTCTACGGCGCTTGCGGCGAGCGGGAACGGACCGCGCTGATGGCGCGCTGCCGGGATTATATTCGGGCATGCCGCGAATATTTCCACTGCAAGGTGTCCTGCTACGTGGGCGAGCCGGCGGCGCCTCAAGCTTTGGCCGGCGAGCTGGAGCGGCTCTCCCGGCTCGAACGGGCGAACGTCATGCAGCCGGAATCGGTCGTCGACGCGGCGATGGGCGCGGACCAGGCGGCCGGCGGCGCTTCTGCCGGCAGCGCGGGCGGGGGGCAGGCGCTGCCGCCGTTCATGGAATGGGGCATCTTGCTGGAGGGCGGCAGCGTGGCCGAGCTGGAAACGGCGATCGCGGACGCGCTGCGGCGGATGAAAGAAGAAGGGGCGGGCCGCGAAGGTCTCGAGCTTTTCTACTATGGCTTCGTTCACCTGCTCTATCAATCCGCGCTGCGGCGCGGCGTGCCGGCCGGCGAGCTGCTCTCGCAGCAGGAGCTGGCCGAGGGCCTCTCGGCGCGTACGCCGGACGGCATGTCGGCATGGGCGCTGCGGCTGCTCGCGAAGACGCACGCGGCGCTGCTGGACCGGCAGCGGGACGCGTCCGCCGTCATCGCCAAGATCCAGGGCTTCGTTCAGGAGCGCCTGAACGAAGACCTCGGCCGCGACGAGATCGCGAAGGCCGTCTTCCGTAATCCGGCGTATCTCTCGCGCCTGTTCCGCAAGGAGACGGGCATGTCGCTCACCGATTATATCGCCCAGGCGAAGATCGAGCGCGCCAAAAGGCTGCTCACGGACACGAACGACAAGATCAGCAACATCGCCGAGGGGCTCGGGTACATGCACTTCTCGTATTTCGCCAAGTTGTTTAAGAAGGTGACCGGCGTGACGCCGCAGGATTACCGGAAGAAGCATCAGTCGCTTTGAATGCGATATAGTCGAGAGGGTATAGGTAATTAGGCGTGGTTGGTAGCGAAAATATACCTAAATTTGCTATAAACTTTTTGTCGTATAATGACGATTAATGTCTACAAAACCATCGAGAGATGGCTCCGACAAGAAGGGAAGAGGATCGTGGACAACAAGATTACCGGCAAGCCCTTTGTTTGGCAACGAAAAATCCAGATGCTGACGCTATCCATACTGCTCGGGGTGGCGCCGCTTGTAGGCGCAGGCCCGGTACATGCCGCGGACAGCGCGATTCTGGCAGCTCCCGTCAAAAACCTGGACGTCAAATGGATCGCCGACAATTCAGGGAACAGCGCCTCTGGCGCTCCGATCGCCGTCAACGGTTCCACGGTGACGATCGACTTGGCCGGACGCACGACATGGCTGCTCGAGCCTGGCATGCGGCTCTCGGCTACATCGGACAGCGCATCCGCAACCGCTTTCATCGATGGCGGCAAGCTCTCTGTCAAGGTGCTTGGCGCCGGAACGGCGAATATCGAGCTCAAGGCGGCGAAGGACGGGGCACCCCCCATTATCGATCATATTCAATTTCTAATTACGAAAATCGGCGATACGACCGGGGATGGACTGGTCACGTCTGCCGATGCCCTCTACATCACTAAAGTCGTAAACAGCAAAGTAGCTCTCAGCGATGAAGAGATCAACCGGCTGGATATCAATCGCGACGGCAAGGTGACCACTGCCGACGCCACGGCGCTGCTCGCCAATTATGTCGGCAAGACGGGGCCGCAGTCGGTCACCTATATCGTAAATATCAAGGAATCGAACGATGCGCCTTTCGCGATCGGGAACGCCATTACCGGCACGCTTGAGAAGGGCGGTACACTGACGGCTGTCTATTCGTATGGAGACGTCGAACGGGACGCAGAAGCCGCCACCGAATTCAAATGGTACAAGGGCCTCGAGGCCGACAGTTCGGACAAAACGACGATTGCAGGCGCCGATCAGCAGACCTATGTCGTTCATGAAGAAGACGTAGGCTATTATCTGTTCGCGGAAATTACGCCGGTCGCCGCCGAGGGCGCGCCGCGCGGCACGCCGGTGACGGTGCCGACGGATCGGGCAGTGCCGGATACGACGCCTCCGGCATTAGCTGCTACGAATTCGGTGACGCCGACCGGAACGATTGCCAAGGGCGACATGACGGCGGACTTTGTCGTGACGTTCAACGAGAAGGTGAAAGCTGGCGCCGGCAGCATAAAGCTGCGTAAAGTGTCGGACAACAGCGTGGCCGTGTCCTACGAGGCAAGCGATACGGCGCATGTGACGTTCGCGGACGACAAGGTGACGATTAAAAATCCAGGGCTGGCCGACGTAACCGCGTACTATGTGGAGGTTGAGCCGACGGCGATCGTCGACTTGGCGGGCAATGCCTATGCGGGCACGAACGGCAGTACGACGTGGACGTTTGAGACGCAGGACACGACAGGACCCGTCGTGTCGACGAAGTCGCCGGCTACGGGTACGGCAAACGTGCTGAAGGGCGCGGACTTCGTGCTGACATTTAATGAGCCTGTGAAGGCAGTAGAAGGCAAAACGATTGAAATTTATAAGCAGGGCAGCGCGAGGCCGGTCGAGTTCTACGACGCGGTCGTGGATGCCTCGCATGTTGAGGTGGACGGCACCAAGGTGACGATTAAGCACCCGGATCTGGCAGAGTCGGAAACCTACGAGGTGCGGATCGAAGCGGGGGCATTCGCGGACTTGTCGGACAACGCGTTCGCGGGCATGACATCGGGCTGGATGTTTACCGTGCCGGACGTTACGCCGCCGTCCGTCGGCACGCTGGCGCCGCTGCACCAAGCGACTCGCGTCGACGCCTCGTCCGATCTGACGATCACTTATAACGAGGATGTCATCGCGGCGGCGGGACACGTCATTAAAATCTACGATGCGTCCTCCCCGTCGACGCCGCTGGCCGTCATCGATGCCGACGATACGACACGCGTCACGATCAGCGGCGGGACGGTCACGATCGCGAATCCGGGCTTGAGCGACAACGCGGCTTACTACGTGGACGTGCCAGCCGGCGCCTTCACGGACGTCACGGGCAACGACGCTCCGGCGATCAAGGGCTCGAGCGCGTGGTCCTTCATGACGCCGGATACGGTCGCGCCGACACTGACGTCGAAGTCGCCGGTCGACAGCAGCATGACAGGCGGCAAGGACTTCGAAGCGACGCTGACCTTCAGCGAGCCTGTCCAAGGCTTCGCCGGCAAGCACGTGACGATCTACAAAACTTCGGACGATACGGAGGCGCTGCAGCTCGAGGCAACGGACGCCACGAAAGTGACCGTAAACGGGAATATCGTCAAACTGCTCGAATTGCACTTGGAAGAGAACACGGCCTACTACGCGGTGATCGACGCCGGCGCCTTCGCGGACGCAGAGGGCAACGAATTCGCGGGCATCTCAGGCAAGACGGGCTGGCACTTCATAACGCCGGACACGACCGCGCCGACGGCCGTGACGCTGAGTCCGGTTCAAGGGGCGACCGGCGTCAGCTTGAGCGCGGACTTCGTCATCGACTTCAGCGAGCCGGTCGTCGCGGGCAACGGTACGATCGTCATCAAGCGGGCGACGGATAACGGCACGGTCGCTACCTATCCGGCCGGGGATCCGTCCAAGATCACGATTGCCGGCACGCAGGCGACGATTCGAAATCCCGGTCTTGCCGACGAGACAGGCTATTTTATCGTGATTCAAAATGGTGCCTTCCAGGATGCGTGGGGCAACCCCTTCGCCGGCTACGCAGGTACATCCGGTTGGACATTCACGACCCCGGATACGGTGGCGCCGGTCGTTGGTACGCTGGCGCCGGCCGATCAAGCGACGGGTGTCAGCTTGACGGACGATATGAAGATCATGTTTAACGAAGATATCAAAGTCGCGAGCGGCAAGAAAATTGCAATACGCAACGCCGCGGACGACAGCCTGTTCGCCGAATTCGATGCGACGGACGAGACGAACGTGACCGTCAGCGGCAAGACGCTCACGATTGTTCATGCGAAGTTCGATGACGCGACGAATTATTACGTCGACATTGAGGCTGGAGCGATCGCGGACATGGCGGGAAATGCCTTCGGAGGAATTAACGGCAAGACCGCATGGCGGTTCGTTTCCGCTGACTCGCGTACCTTCGGTGCGGAAAATGTAGCAGACTTCACCGAAGCGCAAATGAACAATGACGGCGGAGCGGTCCTGTTGCTTACGATCGCGGGCGATCAATTCCATTTTGACACCCAAGAAGATTCGAACGGCGATACGATTGAAGTCTTCGATCAAACGAACATTCAACTGAACCGTGCTCCAGCAGGTCTTACGGTCATTGGCGCGGATAAGATCGACGATGAGACGCTCATGCTCAGTCTGAACTTCGACGGTACGCCGATGGGGGCCGACGTGACCGACTTTAGCGTATCCGTAATGCCGTCTGGCTTAGCGAGCGGAAAAACCATTATTTCGAACGCAATGACAATTGCCGCCTTGCCGCGTTCTTTGTCGATCGCGAGCCGCTTGCCGGCCGCAGGCGCGACGGATACGGACAAGCGGGGCTCGCTTAGTCTCACGTATGACAAACCCGTCGTGGCCGCACCGGGCAAGACGATAAGAATTATCAGAAAATCGGACGGTTTCCTTATTCAGAACATCTCTGCGAACGACACGTCCAGAGTGACGATCAACGGAGCGACGGTCACCATCCAGCCGAACACGCTGAACAATTTCACGGAATATTACGTGACGATGGAGGCTGGCGCGTTCACCAGTTCGGACGGCTCATCCAGCCCGGCGATGAGCGCTAACGCCGATTGGTCGTTCAGGACGATCGAGGAGATTCCTGGGCCGTATTTCTCGCAGTATTTGGATGCGGGGGACGGAAGGATTGCGCTTGAACTTTACAATACGTCTTCTCAGGATGCGACCGGCTACAGCGTCGTCGTGTACAAATACATGAAGTCGACGCACCAAATTTCGGCGACGAACGTGCCTATTCTGAAGATTATTCCGAGTATGCCGTTTATCTACCTGGATACAATCTTCTACGATGCTATGGATATCATGAATATTTGGTATTATAACGACGAACTGGATCTGTACAATCCGAGCAGCTTCTCCGTGACGGCGCTCGTTCTGAAAGACGGCAACGGCAAAGTCATCGACGTGTTGGGCGACCCGGCCGCAACGACGGATATCCAGTTCATGCCGAACGGCGGCACGATCATTCGCAAGCCGCAGACTTACGGCGGTTCCCCGAAGTTCCAGCTCGGTCAGTGGAACGTCTACCCGAAGGGAACGCTGCAGTATTTTGGCACGCATACGAATTAATTAGCCTCTTTTCCGGCAGCCCATGATTTTAACTTAACGGAGGTTCACCATGAGCATACGCAATTTTTCGTCCATCGTGCGCAGCGCAGCGCTGTTTGTCTTAGTCCTGCTGCTTGGCATCCCGGCTGCCACTTTCCGGGCCGCATCGGCCGCGCCGGTCGCGCCCGACGTTAAGCTCGTCATCGGTAAAACGTCCGTGATGACGGGCAGTCAGACGACGATCCCGGTCTCGGTCAATACGGAGAAGGCGATCGCTTCTTACAATGTACAAATCGACTACGATCCCAAGGCGATTGAGATCGTCAAAGTTACGCCGAAGTACGGCAGCGCCGACGATACGAAGTGTCTGACCGACGAGAAAGGCTGCATCCGGACGAGCTACGACAATGAAGCGGGATGGCTCCGGGCCGCCTGGATCGATCCGAGCACGGGCAGTGCCGCGGAGCATCCGATCGCATCCGAGCAGACGCTGTTCGAGATCAAGGTTCAGGCCAAGAACCTGACCGGCAACCAGGCGTTGTCCGTCGACGCCGCAAGCGCGGAGAATCTGTCGTTCACCGGCAGCGCGTTCGAAGGCTCGAAGGCCAATGCGCTCACGGTCAGCGTCGAAGCCGGCCAACTGAGCGTAAATAGCCCCGTCTCGGCCGAGCCCGCCTCGGAGCTGAAGGTCTACATCGACGGGCAGGCGCAGCCGAAGTCAGCGACCGTAACCAGGGCGGAAGCGAACGGGCGCAAAGTGGCGACCATCGCGGTCGATAATGAAGCGGTAACCTCGCGGATCGAGAGCAACCAGACGAAAACGCTGCTCCTCGACGCGCGAGGCGATGCCTCCGGCGTGATTAAGTCCATGCTGAACGGCAAACTCGTCAAGGCGATGGAGAGCAAGGAAGCCGTGCTGGCGATCGAAACGGACAAGGGCGGCTATACGCTGCCGGCCTCGCAGGTGCGTATCGACGATATCGCTTCGCAGATCGGCAAGGACGTCGCGCTGCAGGATATCGAGATCAGCGTCCGCATCGCCGATCCCGACGAGTCGGAACTCGGGAAGCTCGAGCAAGCTGCGCAGAGCGCCGGTGCTACCCAGGTCGGCAAGCCTGTCAGTTTCGAAGTCGAGGCGTCTTATGGCGGTCAAGTCATAAACGTCAACAAGTTCAGCAGTTACGTCGAACGGACCGTAGCGTTGCCCGACGGCGTCGACCCGTCCCGCATCACGACGGGCGTCGTGCTGAACGCAGACGGCACGGTCTCGCACGTGCCGACGGTTGTCACGCAAAAGGACGGCAAGTACTATGCCGCCATTCACAGCTTGACGAACAGCGTATACGCGGTGATCTGGCATCCTAAGGCCTTTGCCGACGTGGCTGCTCATTGGAGCCGAAATGACGTGAACGATCTGGCCTCCAGGCTGATTATAAAAGGCGCGACGGATACCGCCTTCGCGCCGAACCGCGGGGTTACGCGCGCCGAGTTCGTCTCGATTCTGTCGAGAGGGTTGGGACTGCATGTCCCGCAGGGCACGGAAGCCGCGGCTGCCTACACCGACGTGCCAAGCGGCAGCTGGTACGAGGACGCGGTCCGAATCACGGCTTCCTATGGCATCGCGGGCGGGTATGACGATGGCACGTTCAAACCGGGAGCTCCGATTACCAGGCAAGAAGCGATGGCGATGCTGGCCCGCGCGATGAAGCTAGCCGGCCTGGCATCCGGCAGCGGCCGCAGCACGAACGATACGCTGGCCGGATTCGCGGACGCGGGCGACATCGGCGCCTGGGCGAAGGATGCGGTCGCGTCGGTCGTCGACGGCGGTCTGGCGCAGGGCAACCAAGGCAAGCTGGATCCCGGCGCTGGCATCACCCGCGCAGAGACGGCGGCCATGGCGCGCCGGCTGCTCGTGAAGGCCGGGTACATCGACGGCACGCTCTAACGCATTCGGTCTTTCTTTTCCTAATCAAACGCAACAAAAAAACGGGATGAAGCAGCTTTTCTGCTCCATCCCGTTTTTGTTTTTTCCTACACCCACCCCTTATCCATCGCCCTGCAAATCACCTGCGCAAACAACGAATTGGACCAGGCGAACCACGGGCGGGTGAAGATCGCGGGATCGTTGCAATCGAAGCCCTCGTGCATGAAGCCCGTGTCGGCGTCCGTTGCGATGAGCACCTCGATGAGGTCCTTGACCTCCTGCTCGTCCGTGCTGGTCAGCGCCTGCATGGACAAGGCCATGTGCCACACATAGCCGTCCTTGGTATGGGGGCTGCCGATGCCCTTGGCGTACTTGCCCTCGAAGTAGTACGGATTGTCGGAGCTGAGCGCGAACCGCCGCGTGTTCTGATAGACGGGGTCGTCGGCGGGCGCGTAGCCGAAGTACGGAATGGACATGAGGCCCGGCGTGCCGGCGTCGTCCATCAGGCAGTAGTTGCCGAAGCCGTCGGTCTCGTACGCGTAGATGCGGCCGAAGCGAGGGTGGTTGACGATGCCGTAGGCGCGGATGCCGAAGTCGATCTGCTCGCGCAGCTTCTGCGCGCGCTCGGCGAGACCGGCGTCTTTATAGATCTCGCTGGCGATGTCGCGGATATGGCCGAGGATGACGACGGCGAACATGTTGCCCGGCACGTTGTAGCCGAACAGGGATGCATCGTCGCTCGGCCGGAAGCCGGACCACGTCATGCCCGTGTAGTTGACGGGCAGGCCGAGACCTTCGTTTTGCATCGTCTCGGTCTCTTTGAAGCCCGGACGCAGGAAGCGATAAGGCGATTTTTCCATATGCCGCTGCTCGGTGCCGATGACGCCTACGATCGAGACGAGCGCCTGGTAGCACGCGTCGTCGAACACGTCCGTCTTGCCCGACCCCTGCCAATAGTCGTACAGCAGCTGCACGGGGAAGCAGAGGGAGTCCAGCTCGTACTTGCGCTCCCACATCCAAGGGGTTATGTGGGACAGGTCTCCGTCGTTGTAATGCTTGCCGCTGGCCGTCTCGTTGAACGCGTTGGTGTAGGGGTCCTGATTAATATAAAAAAGCTGGCGGCGAATGAGCCCGCCGATGATCCGCTGAAGCTCCTCGTCCTCGCGGACGAACGGCAGATAGTGGCGAACCTGCTCGGTAGAGTCCCGCAGCCACATGGCCGGGATGTCGCCGGTGAAGACGAAGGTCGTGCCGTCGTCCAGCAGCTTGGTCGTCGTCTCGAGCGTATTGGGAAAGCAATTGCGGAACATCCGCTGCAGCTTGGGACGGTGAGCGAGGCGCCGGTCGGCTTGGTCCAGAAATTCGCGGATCGAAGCGGGCAGGGCGGATACGGATTGCGTCATGTTCATTTTCCTCCTTGGGGTCGCTGGGGTCGGCCTACCGCCGAACGAATCATCAATCAGGTTGGCACACCTCGCATGACAGCGCAATATGTATCGTTTGCAGCCTTGAAAACGGTTAAAACTTTACACATTCCGCCTCGGTCCGAATGATAGCGCGTACATCGCAAATCCCTTGGGCCGCAAGGGTTTGCCCGCTTTTGACAATGACAATGCACATCTCACATATTTACGGTGCGCACCCGCTTTCCCTACAATTCGAATTGTAATCGCGGCCAGGCCGATACCCGACGAGTTGAATGCGCTCACAGAAAAAACGGCCTAGCAACGAGAAGGGAGGAGCAACGTGAAAGCAGAAACGCAGCAAGTTCAAGTTCTGGACGGCAGCCTGCCGCTGCCGACGAAGCTTGCCGAACGCGCGTCGCTCGGCAAACGAATCTGGCGCAACTGGGAGCTGTACCTGTTCGTCGCCCCGGCGCTTGTCTACTTTATTCTATTTCATTACCTGCCGATGTACGGAATTCAGATCGCGTTCAAAAACTTCATGCCGGCCAAAGGCGTCATGGACAGTCCCTGGGTCGGATTCGCCCACTTTGAACGGTTTTTCCATTCTTATTACTTCTGGGATCTGATCTGGAATACGTTCGGCATCAGCTTGTATGCGCTTGCGGTCGGATTTCCGCTGCCGATCATTCTGGCGCTCGCCTTCAACGAGGCGAAGAACGGGTGGTTCAAAAAGTCCGTTCAGACCGTGACGTACGCGCCGCACTTCATCTCCGTCGTCGTCATGGCCGGGATGATCATCACGTTCCTGTCGCCGTCGTCGGGCATCATCGTCAAGATCATGGAATGGGTGGGCATCGACGCGCCGCAGTTCCTGACGGATCCGCGGTGGTTCAAGACGGTGTACGTCCTGTCCGAGGTTTGGCAGAGCGCGGGCTGGGGCACGATCATTTACTTGGCGGCGCTGGCGGGCGTCGATCCGCAGCTGCACGAAGCCGCCATCGTGGACGGCGCGAGCCGCTTCAAGCGCGTCCTGCATATCAACCTGCCGACGATCGTTCCGACGATCACGATCATGCTCATCCTGAACATGGGCAACATTCTTGGCGTCGGCTTCGAGAAGATCCTGCTGCTGCAGAACTCGCTTAACATGGAGTCTTCCGACGTCATATCCACATTCGTTTACCGGACCGGTCTGGTCGACGCGCAGTACAGCTTCTCGACCGCGGTAGGATTGTTCAACTCGGTCATCAACGCCATCCTGCTGATCCTCGTCAACCGCATCGCCAAGCGGACCAGCGAGACCAGTCTGTGGTAGAAAGGAGAACGCGTATATGAACCCTGCCAATTCAGCGATAAAGGCGTCCAAAGGCGACCGGATTTTCATGTTCGGCGTGTACTTGTTTCTGGCGATTGCCCTTATCGTTGTGCTGTACCCGCTGATCTATATCCTTAGCGCGTCGATCAGCTCGCCGAAGCTCGTGAACGCCGGAGAGATGTGGCTGCTGCCCAAGGGCATCACCTGGGACGGTTACACGCTCGTGTTCCAAAACTCCAAAATCTGGAGCGGTTATCTCAATACGATCATTTACACCGTGCTCGGGACGGCGCTCAACCTGGTCGTGACGCTGCCCGCCGCTTATGCGCTCAGCCGCTCCGATTTTGTAGGACGAACGTTCTTCGTTATCATTATTCTGGTGACGATGTTCTTCAACGGCGGACTGGTGCCGACTTATCTCGTGGTCAAGGACCTCCATCTCATCAATACGATGGGCGCGCTGATCCTGCCGGTGGCCGTCTCGGTCTGGAACCTGATCGTGGCCCGGACGTTCTTCCAGACGACGATCCCTAGGGAGCTGCAGGAAGCCGCGCAGATCGACGGCTGTACGAACCTGAGACTGTTCACGCGCGTCGTGCTGCCGCTGTCCTTTCCCATCATCGCGGTCATGGCGTTGTTCTACGGGGTCGCCCACTGGAACAGCTACCTGCCGTCCTTGCTCTATCTGAACGACGCCGCGAAGTATCCGCTCCAGATGGTGCTCAGGCAGATTCTCGTACTCCAGGAAATGACGGCCGAGACGACCGGCGCCGCGATCAGCGGGGACATTGCCAAGGCGATGAACTCGAAGGCGGAGACGGCCTCCCTGCTCAAATATGCAGTCATCGTAGTCTCTACGCTGCCGATCATCGCGGTCTATCCTTTTTTGCAGCGTTACTTCGTTCAAGGCGTCATGATCGGCTCGGTCAAGGGCTGACGGCGTGCGGGTTTATTAATAATCGGTTTCGGCCGCTTATTATAGATGCCCCGCCGTCGCTTACGCGAACGGGGCGACCGATTACGCGATTCATCATTATAAACGGGAGGGTTCATTCATGGCATCGTACGCAAAAACAGGCAAGCTGCTGCTCGCGGCATCCATTGGCGTCGGCCTGCTGGCCGGCTGCGCATCGAACGAGAAAAAAGAATCGGCGGGCGCGACCGTCAACAAAGAAGGCTTTCCGATCGTGAGCGAGCCGCTCACGCTGACGCTGATGGCGCCGGACACGGGCGACCAGGACTGGACCAAAATGAAGGTCCTCGACATCATGGCCGAGCAGAGCAACATCAAGCTCGACTTCCGCAATGCGCCCAAGGACAGCTTCGACACGAAGAAAAACCTCGTGTTCGCGAGCGGCGACTATCCCGACATGTTCTATGCCGCCGGGCTGACGACGGCCGAGCAGATCAACTACGGCGAGCAGGGCATCCTGATCCCGCTCGAGACGTTGATCGACGAGTACGCGCCGAACTTCAAAAAGGTACTCGAAGACAATCCGGAAGTGCGCAAGTCGATCACCGCGCCGGACGGCCATATCTACGCGCTGCCGGTCATCGAGATGAGCCAGCACTGGTACCGCAATCCGATCTGGTATAACGGCGATTTCCTGAAGGCGCTGAACATCAAGAAGCTGCCGACCACGACCGATGAGCTGTACACGTATCTGAAACGCGTCAAGACCGAGGATCCGAACGGCAACGGCAAGGCCGACGAGATCCCGCTGACGGCCAGCAACGCCAGAGACGTCAACCTGCGCGATATCCGAAACTGGCTGCTCGGCTCCTTCGGGGTATACGAGGACACGATCTATGTCGACGACAACAAGACCGTTCACTACACGCCGTTGGAGGAAGGCTTCAAGCAGTATCTCACGTTCATGAACAAGCTATGGAACGAGGAATTGCTGGATCACGAGAGCTTCTCGCAGACGGACGAGCAGAAGAAGGCGAAGGTACAGAACAACCAGGTCGGCATGTTCGCCAACTGGAATGCCTATATGTCCCTGGGCGGCGAGCCTTCGACGGACGATCCGATGTACGCGCCGGTGAAAAGCGACATGGTCGACAAGCCGGCCATCGCGGCGAACGCGGGCATCACGCCGGGGGCGTTCGCCATCTCGAGCACGAACCCGTCTCCGGAAGCGTCGATGCGCTGGGTTGACTACCTTTATTCCTATGAAGGCGCGCTGCTGTTCAACAAAGGACCGGAAGGCATCCTGTGGAAGTACACGGACGAAGCGACCCGCACGAAGGAATATCTGCCGATCCCGGACGGCGGCACCGACCGCGAGAAATATCGCTCGACGCTGACGCCGAACTACGGCATCCCCGCGCCGACGATCAACACGGACGATATCGAAAAGGGACTGAAGGGCGACTTCGAGATCTGGGTCGCGAAGGAAACGCAGACGAAGCTGCTCGATCAAGGCGCGCGTCCGCCGTTCCCGACGCTGTTCCTCACGTCCGAGGAGCAGACGCAGGTCAACAGCCTGACCTCCGATCTCAATACGTACGTCAACCAGATGGAAGCCAAGTTCATCACCGGCGCCGAGCCGCTGAGCAACTGGGACAAGTACGTGGACACGCTGAAGAAGATGGGCGCCGAGAAAATGGCGAAAATCTATCAGGGCGCGTATGATCGCTGGGCTTCTAACTAAAGGCTGCGGATTAAGGGCTGCGGAGGCTGCATGATGGAGGGGCAGTGAAAAGCAGAAAGCTGTGGAGGCTGCCCGGATGGAAGGACAGTGAAAAGCAGAAAGCTGCGGAAGCTGCTCGGATGGAAGGGCAGTGAAAAGCAGAAAGCTGCGGAAGCTGCCCGGATGAAGGGCATTAAAATGCAGCGAACGGATGGAGGCCGCCGCCCAGGCGACGGCCTTCCGTTTGCCTTCCGTCTGCCTTTCGGCCAGACCGCTTCAACGATTCTCCGTCGTCGCGCGCCGATACGGAGAATTTGTTTTTTGAAGGCAAAATAGGCGCGACGCGGCATTAGGGGTCTAAGCTAGTGCTATCCTGCAAAAATACATCATTCACGACTAGTATAGCCGGTTTTTGCAATCTATCGTGCAAAAGTGCATGGTAGCTCGCTTCTTTGAGCGAAATCCAGCGTGTTTCGGGTGAAAATCCTGCACTTTTGCGCGATAGGCGGAACGGCGAGCGGGTGCTGATCCCGATCGTGTACTTTTACTCGATAGCGGGGCCAATTGTTGTTGTACTAGTGTGTTCAGGGCCGAGATAGCCGAAAAAATCGGCTAAGGAGCCCATCTAGTGTGTGTGGGCCTGAGGTAGCCGGAAAAATCGGCACATGCGATTAATCTGCCGGGACGTTCACCTGCGCGTACAGTTTGCGGTATTGGCCGGGCGTGTAGCCGGTCTCGTTCTTGAACTTGCGGATGAAGTTCGGCGCGTCCAGGTAGCCGACTCGCTCGATGATCTCTTTGAGCGGCGCGCTCGTGGTGACGAGCTGGCGCATCACCTCGTCCGTGCGCAGCCGCCAGATGTACTGGGAGAAGGTCATGCCCATCTTGTCCTTGAAGCTGCGGCTCAGGTACGAGGTCGAGACGGAATACTTGAGCGCGATATGCTCGAGGCTGAGCGTATAGTCGGCATATTGGCTGTCCACGTATTCGACGATGTTCTCGATGAGCGACTGCTGCTCGGTCTCCGTATTGCGCTCCACCTGGCGGCAGATCCGCGACGACAGCTCGATCAGCTGGCTCTCGAGCTCCTCGAGCGTCTCGAACGACGTGAAGCCGGGAATGTTGTTCAGCACGTCGGTCATGCCGTACTCCGATGCGGTGCGCAGCAGGGCGTTGAGCAGATCGAAGCAGACGCAGCGGAGCAGGGAGACGGACAGATTCACGCCGCGGATCTCTTCCACGAGACCGTGAAGCGTCTGCGCGGCAACCGCCTCGTTGCCCTGCTTCAGGCTCTGCTCGAGCTTCAACATCGACTTCTTGGGCAGCCAGTAGGCGTCGCCGGAGGCATGCTCCTGCTGGGCCAGCCGCTCGAAGTAGGTGACGCGGCCCTGCTCGCCCATCAGGCGGAATTGCAGCGCCGTCGCCGCTTCGATGAACGATTGGTTCAGCTCGCCGAGGCTGTCGTAAGGCGTACCGACGCCAAGCGAGAGCTGCTTCCGCAGCTCGTCGCCGATATACGCGAGCACGGCATCGACGACCTGCTCCACGCGCGCTTGTATGGGCTCAACGCCTTCGGCGCTCATGGAGACCATCAGCGCGAACCGCTCCGACGGGGAGAGGTCCACGCCGTAGGCACGGGCTCCCCACTGCGGGAACATCGCTTCGCGGAACCGCTCGGCCAGCTGCGCGACGATCATACGCGAGGAACCGGACTCGGGCAGCTCCTCCCAGGTCAGGATGACGGAGAAGCACAGGCTTTTGCCCGGCGCCAGCTCCAGGCCCGCGCTCTGCACGAGCCGCTCGATCTCGGGATCTTCGGGCTTGCCGTGCTTCAGGAGCAGGAGCAGGCACTGGTTGCGTACATAGGGCTGTTGCATGTCAGCCCGCGCGCTATATTCGTGGATCGTGTGGCGGATCCAGTCCCACTCGTTCCGGCTGTCCGCGGCTTCGGCTGCGCCGGTGCCCCTGAGTTTGACGAATTCCATCAGATTTTTGATCGGGTGATACTGCCGTCTGGCCAGCACCATGGCCGCCGCGATGCCGATGAGGCCGACGAAGCAGAAGACGACCAGAATCAGCGACCGGATGTGCGCGACCCGGCTGAAAAACTGGCGGCTCGGCATTGTGGTCACATAAATCCAGCCGTTGGTCTCGGACTTCACCGCGACGACGGACTGCTGCTTGCCGCCCAGCGTCAAGCTGTGAATGCCCGTCGACAGGGACGCGAGCCGATTGAGTCCGGCCCGGTCCACCGTTTCCCCGTGGCTGGTGCCCGTCAGCTTAATGCCTTGCGCGTCGAAAATATAGCTGCTGCCGGAAAAGTCGTTTAATATCGATGCCATCATGCCGGTCAGATTCGATTCCTTCATCAGATAAACGACCGTGCCGTACGGAAACGGATTGTTCGGTTTAATCGGCACGAGCAGCGTCAGCATCGTCTCCTGGCGGGCGTTGATCGTGACCTGCTCGGCGGGACGCATGACCGGCTGGATCGCGGCGTTCATCTCGCGCGTCAGCTCCTGCCTGCTCGCGTGGCTGAATTGATAGGTGCTGCCGAACGCCACGTCGAGGTTCATCAGCCCGCGATAGGAATAAACGACGGGATCGTCGTGGAAGTACAGAAAGAGATCCTGCAGAATGCTGCTGCTCGCCTTGTAGTTTGCCAGCGTCTGGATCGCTTCCATGCCGTAGTAGTCGTGATGCACCATGTAGGAGGTCAGATGCTCGTCGTAGGCGATGCGTCCCGCGATCTCCTGCAGTTCGGCGATGCGGCCGTCCAAGGTCCGTTTCACCTGGTTGAGTTGGTTCAGGTTCGATTGTTCGATCTCGGTACGGAGACTGCGCACCGCGCTCTCGTAGACGGAGGCAGTGACGCCGGTCAGCGGGATCAGAAAGATGAGGATATAGGAAAGCGTGTATTTAAACAGCAGCTTGGACTTGAAATGACTCCAGTTCAGGCGCACGCGAGAAACGAAAGCTCGCTTATTCGCGGGATTCCACATCGGCATCGCTCCTTGCTTCAATCTAATTCAGCGGACGCGGGGTTCGGCTTTTACGGCCATCATCTTCATCGGCATTCAAACATTATAATGATATAAATCAATATTCATCATTATAACGATAAAACGGGTTTTAAGGAAAGGAAACGATTTCAAATATAAAGGAGCGTGCCACATGGCAACGATCGTCTTTTACGACGCGCAGTTTCCATACGAGGGGGCGGTGCCGGACGAAGCGGCACTGAACGAACTGCGACGCGGCGGCGGGGTCGTCGATGCAACGGGATTGGCGGAGGCGCTGGATGCCAAGGAGGCGGGGACGTTCGTTCACCTGCACGGCCCGTATTTTCCCAAAGACGCCTGGCCCGCCATCGCAAAGCACCTTCATTCAGGCAAGGGATGGGTTCACGCAGGCGGCGCGCCGCTGAAGCGGCCGGTCGGCCTTACGGCGAATGGATGGGTCGCCGAGTCCGAGATGACGGCTTACCATCAAGAGATCCATATTCACGAAGCGCTGGTGGCGGACGGGGCGCGCGCCGCGACTTTGCGGCACAATCCCGAGCGCCCGCTGCTGGCCGGGAGCGAAGATCTGTTCGACATCGGCGAAACGTACGGCCTCGTGCTGCACGTGACGCACGAGCGTGACCAGCTGAACCAAGCGACGGGCTCGTCAGGGCCGATGAACGCGCGCATCCAGCCGCTGCTCGTCGGCGTGAGCGACGACGGCCGGGAGGTGACCGCGCCGGTCGTGCTGCTCGAGCACTTTCGCGGCGACTTCGCCGGGGGGCGCTGGCTGCTGGCGAACCAGCGGCTGACGTCGCGGTTCTGGTCCGGCGGCGGCGCGGCGGCGCTCTTGAATTGGGCGGCTTTCTGCGAAGCGGGCGTGACCGAGATCTGGCTGAAGCCAAGCTACGCGGCGTACCATGCGGGCGAGACGCCGCATTTGACGGTGCAGGCACAGCGGATTACGGCGGCTGGCCGCATGCAGCGCGAGCCGGAGGACTGGCGGCTGCGGATCTCGCTGCGCAAGCGGGGCGAGCCGGAGCCGGAGCTGGAGCTGGCGCTGGAGCAGGAGCGAGAACAGGCTGCTGGAGTCTTGCTTGGCGACGCGTCCGGCTGCACGCCTGTCTGGCAAGAAGAGCTGACGCTGACGGCGGGAAGCGAGATCGCGTACGCGAACTTCGTGGCGCCAGTAGCGCTCGCGCCGGGCAGCTACGCGATCGCCTGCGAAGCCGTGTCCGCCTCCGGCGAGCGGATCCTGCTGCGCCAGGGCTTCTGGTGCTACGACCGGGAGCTGCTGCGGCGCGGCTCGCCGCTGGCCGCCGGCCGGGATTATTTCATCAAGGACGGCAAGCCTTTTCCCGTGGTCGGCATGACCTACATGGCGTCGGATACCGGCCGCAAGTTCATCAACCTCCCGAACCCTGCGATCTGGGACCGGGAGATGGCGACGATGAAGCGGGCCGGCATCAACTGGATCCGCACCGGCATGTGGAGCGCGTGGCGTCACCTGATGTTCGAGGACGGGCATGCCTCCGAGGAACAGCTGCGCGCGATCGACGCCTTTATCCTGACTGCGGCGCGGCATGGGTTGGAAGTGACCTTCACGTTTTTTGCCTTCGCGCCGGAGGCGTGGGAGGGACGCAATCCATACCTGGACCCGCGCAGCGTCCAGGCGCAGAAACGCTTCATCGCGTCCATCGTCTCCCGGCACAAGGACACGTCGAACGTGCAGTGGGACCTCATCAACGAGCCTTCGCTGTTCGATCCGACGCGGATCTTCACCGGTCCCCGCGCGGTGCACGACAAGTTCGAGCGGCAAGCGTTCAGCGAATGGCTGCGGCAGCGGCACGGCGCAATCGACCGGCTGCAGGCGTGCTGGAACATGACGCCGACCGAGCTGCCGGACTTCGCATCCGCCGAGCCGCCGGAGCAGATCGATATCGCTTTTGACATCCACGACATCAAGCGGCTCAAGAAGAACGGGCGCTGGCTCGACTATACGCTGTTCACGATGGACATGCACAACCGCTGGGTCGAGACGCTGAGCGCGACGATCCGGTCGCTCGTGCCGGGCCATCTCGTTACGGTCGGGCAGGACGAGGCGCTGGGCAGAGGGCCGCGGCCGTCGCCGTTCATGTACGCGCAGAGTGTCGACTACACCAACGTGCATACGTGGTGGCTCAACGATCAGCTGCTGTGGGACGGCTTGTTCGGCAAGGATCCGGGCAAGCCCACGCTCATCCAGGAGACGGGCATCATGTACGTTGAAATGCCGGATAATCGCGCCAAGCGGACGGAAGAGGAGCTGCGCAATCTGCTGGAGCGCAAATACGCCTATGCCTTCGCGGGCGGCAGCGCCGGAGCCGTGCATTGGCTGTGGAACACGAATTACTTCATGGACAACGTGTGCGAATCCAATATCGGCGCGCTGCGGGCGGACGGCACCGAGAAGCCGGAGGCGGACGTGTCGTACGACTTCGGCCGCTTCATCGGCCGCATCGCGGACCTGTTCGAGGATCGCGAGCTGGCGGACGTCGCCGTCGTCTATCCGTATACGAACGACTTTTCGAGCCGCAGGTTCGCCTGCGAGGCGACGCAGAGCCTGACCCGGGTACTGGCCTGCGACATGAAGGTGCCGTTCTACGGCATCAGCGAGCTGCATCTCGATTCGCTGTCCAAGGACAAGCCGCGGCTCATCGTCGTGCCGAGCGCGCACAGCTTCAGCGACGAAGCGCTGGACAAGCTGCTCGCTCACGTCGCGCTCCATGGCGGCACCCTGCTGTTCACCGGACCGATCGGCCTCGATGCGTACTGGAAGCCGACCGCGCGGGCGGCCGGGGCGGTTGGCGCCTACCGGCTGACCAACCTGTCGCGGGAGGAGCTGGTGCGCATCGCGGGCCGAACGTACCGGGCTTCCTTCGGCGACCGCAAGATCGGCCAGCTGAACAAAGAGGTCGTGCCGAGTCCGGACGGCGAAGGCTGGAGCCAGAACGCGGAGCTGCTCGTCCGGCCGCTCGGCGCCGGCAAGCTGCTCTGGTGCCCGCTGCCGCTCGAGCTGAACGAGCGAACGGATACGCTGCAGGCGTTGTATGCGGCGGCGCTGCAAGAAGCGCAGGCGGGAAGCGGCGCCATGGTATGGGAAGTAGGCGGCGACCACCCTGGCGTTTACGGCACGAAGCTTACTTTTAAGAGCGGCAGCCTGTATATCTTTATCTCGGAGTCCGGCTCCGACTGCGACGTGGCGATCGGCGCGGGGGACGCGAGCTACCGGTTCACCGTGCCCAGCGAACGCTCGGTGCTGTTCGCGACGGACGCGCAGGGCGAGCTGATCGCCTCCTATAGGGACGTCGCCGTTACCCGCTCAAATCCGAGCTTCGCGATTTAAGTTTAGCAGCAGAGGTCGTTCAGTATTGACGAGAAGCGCTTGCCCCAGGCGAGCGCTTTTTGGCGTCTCTTTTTGGCGTCTCGCCGACGAATTCTATCTGGAGAGACATGCAAATGGTAAAATATCGAAAACAAGTCACAATTGTGCTATCTCGGTCATCCCAGTAGATAGATGGCGCGCCGGCGCCCCCTGTACAATGACATCACAGACCAAAAGTAAGGAACGTGATGGAGATGGAACAGGCCACGCCGGCCGTGCCGGCCGCGATCGACAAGCCCGCGCGCAAAGCGGCCAGGGCGAAGACGCTGAACCAGGGCTACTGGAAAAGGTACGGCGTGTTTTATCTGATGATGGCGCCGGCCTTGATCGTGCTGATCGTCAATAACTACATTCCGATGGCGGGCGCGCTGATCGCGTTCAAGCAGATGACGTACGCGTCGCCGAGCTTTATCCAGAACTTCATGGACAGTCCCTGGGTCGGCTGGGGCAACTTCAAGTATTTGTTCGCGAGCAGCGACGCCTGGGTCATCACGCGCAATACGATGGCGTACAACGCGGCGTTCATCGTCCTCAACACGGTCATCGGCGTCGCGATGGCGATCGGGCTGAACGTCTTGCGCAGCCGCGCGCAGTCCAAGCTGCACCAGACGATTCTTTTTCTACCCTACTTCATGTCGTGGATCATCCTGTCGTATCTCGTGTACGCCTTCCTCAATCCGGACATCGGCATTCTGAACAAGTTCATCCTGCCGTTGTTCGGCGCCCAGCCGGTCGACTGGTACTCGGATTCGAAATGGTGGCCGCTCATCCTGCCGCTCGTCAATACGTGGAAGGGCATCGGTTACTACGCGGTCATCTTCCTCGCGGCGATCGTCGGCATCGACAACGAATATTACGAGGCCGCCCATATGGACGGCGCGACCAAATGGAGACAGATCTGGACGATCACGGTCCCGCTCATCCGCCCGGTCATCGTCACGATGACGCTGCTGCAGATCGGCCGGATTTTCTACGCCGACTTCGGCTTGTTCTTCCAGGTGACGCGCAATGCCGGCGCGCTCTACGACAAGACGCTGGTCATCGACACCTACGTGTATCAGGGCTTCCTCGTCTCGGGCGATATCGGGATGTCCTCGGCGGCCGGCCTCTACCAGGCGGTCATCGGCTTCATCCTCGTACTCACCGCGAATCTGGTCGTCAGACGCGTCAGCAAGGACGACGCCTTGTTCTAGGCGACATCCGCGACCACAGAAGGAGGAACCTATCCATGGCAACCAGCGTCATCCGAAAACGCAAGTTCAACGCGAACGAAATATCGACCGGCACCAACGCCGTGATCAATACGATCTTCTGGATTTACAGCGCGCTTTGCGTCATTCCGCTGCTCATCGTCGTGGCCGTGTCGCTGTCCGATGAAAAGACGGTCACGATCGAAGGCTACAATATTTGGCCGAAAAAATTCAGTCTTGGCGCTTATGATTTCCTGCTGAACGACTGGAAGCCGATCGTTCATTCGTACGGGGTCTCGATCTTCGTCACCGTCGTCGGGACGATCGTCGCGCTCTCCATCATGACGCTGTACGCGTATCCGATCTCGCGGCGCGACTTCAAGCATCGCGGCATCTTTTCCTTCATCGTATTTTTCACGATTCTGTTCAACAGCGGACTCGTGCCGTTCTACCTGACTTACAAGCAAGGGCTTCATCTGCAAAATACGATGCTCGTCCTCATGCTGCCGATGTTCGTCCAAGGGTTTTTCGTCATCCTGATCCGCACGTTTTTCTCGGGCTCGATCCCGCCGGCGCTCATCGAATCGGCCAAGATCGACGGGGCGGGCGAGCTGCGCACCTTCGTCCGGATCGTGCTGCCGCTGTCGCTGCCCGTGCTCGCGTCCGTCGGCCTTCTATGTACGCTGAATTACTGGAACGACTGGTTTCTGAGTCTCCTCTTCATCAACCAGGACGGGCCGATGAGCATTCAGTTTCGGATGTACAAGACGCTGCTCGATATCGCATACTTAAGCTCGAACTCCCAGGCGTATTCGGCCATCATGCAGGCGAACCCGAACTTCCGGATGCCGAGCGAGACCGCCCGGATGGCGATGGCCGTCGTCGGGATCGGGCCGATCATCTTCATCTATCCGTTTTTCCAGCGTTACTTCATTCAGGGACTCACCGTCGGCGCCGTCAAGGGCTGACCCGCTCCGGTCGTCGCCACGCGCGGCGACTGCCGGACCGATCCTGCAGGCAGAACCCGGTTACCGGCCGGTTCATGCATATAAGCCTTACTCACTATGAAAAGGGAGGCAAAACCCATGCTCGTACAGAACAAGCTCGGCAAGTCCGCGCTCGCCCTCGCGGCGCTCTCCGTCGTGCTCGCAGGCTGCGGCGGCAACAACAATAACAACAATAAAGGCGCCGACGCATCTCCGTCGTCCTCGGCGTCCGCTTCGCAGTCGGCATCCGCCAGCGCATCGGCGCCTGCGAGCGAATCGGCGTCCCCGTCCGCGTCCGCCGCGGCACCGGACCTCAAGGAATACAAACTGACGCTGTACCTCCCCGGCACGCCGCCCAAGGACGAAGCCAAGGTCGAGGCCGAGATCAACAAGTACCTCAAGGAAAAGATCAACGCGACGCTCGATCTGAACCTCGTCGACTGGGGCCAGTGGGACAACAAGATGAATCTTGCAATCGCTTCCCGCGATCCGATGGACATCATCTTCACCGCCAGCTGGAACGGTCATGCGACCAACGTCGCCAAGGGCGCCTTCCTGCCGCTGAACGATCCGAACGGCAAGTACGGCAACCTCTTGGAGAAATACGGCCAGGACATCCTGTCCACGCTGCCCGAGGCGTTCCTGAAGGGCGCCAAGATCAACGGCTTCAACTACGGCATCCCGACGAACAAGGAGCTTGCCGAGCAGGGCGGCATCATTTTCCGCAAAGATATCGCCGACGAGCTGGGCGTCACCGACCAGCTGATGGCCGCCAAGACGATCGCGGACCTCGAGCCGGTTCTCGCCAAGGTGAAGGCTGAGAAGCCGGAAATGACGCCGGTCTTCCTGCGCGACGGGGATAACTTCAACGCGCACTACTTTGCCAAGTACGACTTCCTGGGCGACAATACGATCGAAGGCGCGATCATGAAGGATGGCACCGAGACGATGGTTAAGCCGCGCTTCGAGCTGCCGCGCTACAAGGAAACGCTGGAGATCACCCGCGATTTCTTCAAGAAGGGCTATATCAATAAAGACGCGGCAACGACCCAACTGAGCGGCAACGACGCGATGAAAAAGGGCAACGTGTTCATGATGACTTCGGCGCTGAAGCCCGGCAAGGACGCCGAGACGGCGAACGCGACCGGTCTCGCAGGCAAGCTGGCGCAAGTCGCCATGACGGACCGCACCGTCGCGACGAGCGACACGGCCGGCTCGATGCTCGGCATCTCCACGACGTCCGGCGATCCGGAGCGCGCGATGATGTTCATCGACCTGCTGCACACCGACAAGTACCTGAACAACCTGCTCAACTTCGGCATCGAGGGCGATCACTATACGAAGAGCGGCGAGATCATCACGCCGACCGCCAACACGGGCAACTACGCGATCGGCGCGACCTGGATGCTGGGCAGCCAGTTCCTGAACTACGTCTGGAATACGGAAGCGCCGGACAAGTGGGAGCAATTCAAGAAGTTCAACGAAGGCGCGCATAACTCGCCGGGCCTGGGCTTCACGTTCAACGCGGAGCCGGTCAAGTCGCAGGTGTCCGTCGAGTCCAACATCCGCAAGCAGTACGATCCGGGCCTCGACACCGGCTCGATCGATCCGGCCAAGGCCGACGAGTACTACAAAAAGCTGAAGGCGAACGGCCTCGACGCGATCATCGCCGAGAAGCAGAAGCAGCTGAACGCATTTTTGGGCAAATAATCGATAGGTTAGTCGGAAGGCCGCCGGGCGCGAGAGCGCTCGGCGGTTTTTGCATGTGTGTGGCGAGCGGTGCGCTGTTCGGACCAGGTAGTCTTAGGTAGGAACAGTCGTGCTCGCTCGAAGTGTTGTGGAGACCAGTTGTAATTCCGTTCTAAGTCTGCGCGTCCCGCTCCCCCCGCCGTCAGCCCATCCTCAGGGCGACTTGCGTTCGACCGAAGCGCCGATACACTTCGCTTCACGCTGATTTGTCCAATATTGATACGATGTGCTTGCCCTTTGGCAAGCGTTTCTTTTTTGCCCGATATCGTCCGATTGAAGCTGGAAAAAAAGGTTTAATACGTGGAGAGTCTGACATTTTTCATCAAGGAGGACATTCATGTATCGGCAACTACGCGCGCTTGGGGTCGCTCTTTTTGGAATAGGATTCATATGGTCGCTCGGACATCCCGCCGGCTCCGCGCTGGCAGCGTCAACGGGAACGACGGGGAACGCGAAGGCGGCCGCGTCGGTAACGGCTACCTTTAAGGACCGGGATCCCGAGGCGGGTGAGATCGGCGGCATTTTCTATTGGAACACGACCGGGGCCGACGCCGCGAAGGGCTATGAGGCATACCTGGTGGACGATAAAGGCAAGCGGTACGGCAAGGCGCTCGGCAGATACGTCGCTGAACGGCAGTCTATCGTCATCCCCGAGGACACGAAGGTAACCGGCAAAGCCGCGGCACTCGGCCTCTTCAACTCGGCTGACCAAGGTAAATCCGCGGCCGTGCCGATCGCGAAGGCGACGCTGCTGGACGAGCCCGCATATCGCGTCGGGGAGCTGACCTACAAGGACGCCAATCCCGGCGCAGGCGCCTGGGCTTCGATCGCGTGGAGCGATCCGGCGGACGGCACGGTTTACGACGGTTACCAGGTCGAATATCCGGGCGGCACGGAGAAGATCGCAAAGTCGGCGTCGGGCCGCTACAAGCTGCCGCTGCTCGACCTCGACATCCTCGGCGAAGTGACGGTCGTGCCTTTTCGGAAAGGCGGCGTATTCGATTATAGTGCCAGCGCGCGGGTGCAGGCGTACGACGATATTCGCGACGAGGCGACGAGCTGGGTCGATCCGGGAGATGTAAATTCTGCCAGTGCGCCCGTGTCTGATATTCACTTCAAGCCCGTCCTTTCCAGCGGCAAAACGCGTGTCTCCGGCGAGTTGAGCTGGTACGACGCGAACAGCTCCACGGCGGTGAGCTACGTCGTGTACAGCGCGGATGAAGCGGGGCGTCCGATCCAGCCGCTCATCGATGTGACGAACGACTATCCGTTCGACGGCAGGGCGTGCCGCGTGACGCTGCCCGAATTTAAGCTGGACGGCGTTGATAGTGTCGCCGTTTTCGCGATGCGCGACGATGGACATTCCGCAGCCGTGTCCGTTCCGGTCGGCGGAGATCCCGATCCGCTCTTCGTAGATACGGACGATGCAAAAGGCGAGATCGGCGGCACCGTATACGTGAAGCCGCGCTTCCCCGACTACGGGGCGACGCTCCACTTCATCGACGAATGGCAGCAGCCGATCGGCGATACGCTCGACACGGTACTGGGCGAAAGCCGCTACTTCGAGATCCCGGCTGGCACCGCCATCCCCGATGGCGCGTGGAAGCTCGCGATCTACGACAACGGCGGCCTTGAGGGCAGCGAGTTCGAGAAGCCGCCGCAGTATATTCCGTTTGAGGATAAGTTCGAAGATAAGTGAGGCTAGATAGTGGGCAGACGAGCGAGAATGTCCGCGGCTGCACGTCGTATCGCGCAAAAGTGCAGGATAGCGGGGGGAAGGACGATTGGTGCGAGGCTATCGCGCAAATCTGCGCGATAGCGCGGCTTAATTCGCGATCAAGAGGCGATTAAGGGGTTGTATCCTGCAGATTTGCGCGATAGACGTCGCAAAGCGCTTTATCGGGAGGTCTATCGCGTCCAATTGCAGGATAGAGTCGCTTGTGCGAGGCAGTGTCTGAACGAACGGTGCCACGGCCACTGCCGCGCCTTCTCATCGTTGACACCGACCATCGCGTTGGATAGCATGAAGGAAATAGCTGTCTAGCCGGAGGTGCGGAAGCGGGATGCAGGAACTCGTCGGAGGAAATGAGAGAGAGCAGGAGGGGCGAGGCAAGGCAGACGGAGTCTGCCGTCCCGGCATCCTCGTCATCAGCCACGGCTCGCGCGAGCCGGGCTGGGTGGCGCAGGTGGAGGAGGCCGTCGCGGAGGCGCGGACGAAGCTGCCGGCGGACTTGCCGGTCGTGGCCGCTTACCTCGAACTGGTCGAGGGCCGGCTGATCCAGGACGGCGTGCGCGCGTTGGAGGCGCAGGGCGTGACCGACATCTACGCGCTGCCGTTGTTCGTCTCGTCGGGCAGCACGCATGTCGACGAGATCGGCTGGGCGCTCGGCGCGTATGCGGAGCCGCGGCGCGAGACGGATCTGGAGCCGATCGCCGTCACCGCGCGGCTCACGTATGGTGAGCCGATCGGCAGCGATCCGGAGATCGCGCGCGCGCTGGCGGACAAGCTCGCCGCGCGGTCGCGCGAGCCGGCGTCCGAGTGCGTGCTGCTCGTCGGTCACGGCAGCGACGAGCCTTGGTTCTATGAAGCGTGGCGCCGGGAGCTCGAGGGGCTGGCGGCAGAGCTCGCGCGCATCGGCGGCTATGCCGGCGCGGATGCGGCGCTGCTGCGACCGGACGAGCCGGCGGCGCGGATCGCGGGCTTGCGCGCGCGGTATCCGGAGGCGCGGCTGCTGGCGGTGCCCGTTTTCCTGAGCGAAGGGTACTTCACCTCGTCGGCCGTACCGAACCGGCTAGCGGGGCTGGATATCGACTACGCCGAGAGCGCGTTGCTGCCGCATCCGCTCGTCAGCGACTGGATCGCCGGCAGGGTCCGGCATTGGCTCTCGCGCCGCACGGAACAATTGGAAGTTTGACCGAATAAATAGGACGAAGAGAGGCCTCCGCTTGATGAAAAAAGCGGGGGTTTTTGCCGTTCGATGTCAGGACGGCGTAAGTCGTGTCCGAGGCTGCGCGTCGCCCGCCGGCCGCGTTGACATTGGCATGACGATTCAGTAGCATGAATAGGTAAAGGTTGAATCGGATCGGATAGAGAGCTATAGAAGAGGGGATTCAAGTTGGATATTGTGAGAGCGCGGTTGATCTACAATCCGACCTCGGGCCGCGAGGAGATGCGCCGGAGGCTGCCGCAGATTTTACAGCGTCTCGAACGCGGCGGGATCGAGACGTCCTGCCACGCGACGGAGTCGGAGGGCGATGCCGTTCATGCCGCTTCCGAGGCGGTGGAACGGGGCTTCGATATCGTCATCGCGGCAGGCGGCGACGGCACGCTGAACGAGGTGATCAGCGGCATCTCCCCTCACGAGCGCCGTCCCGTCATCGGCATTCTGCCGGTGGGGACGACCAACGATTTTGCCAGGGCGCACGGTATCCCGAAGAAGTGGGACGAGGCCTGCGACCTGATCGTGAAGCGCTACGCGAAGCCGGTGGACATCGGACAAGCCGACGGCAAGTACTTCATTAATATCGCGGGCGGCGGCTCGCTGACCGAGCTCTCCTACGAAGTGCCGAGCAAGCTCAAGACGATGATCGGGAATCTGGCCTATTACATACGGGGATTCGAGAAGATCGCGCGGCTGCGTTCCTTCCATATGAAGATCTCGATGGACGGCGTCGGCGAGTTCGAGGACGAGTACATGCTCATGCTGATCGCCAACAGCAACTCCGTCGGCGGCTTCGAGAAGCTCGCGCCAAGCGCCTCGGCGAGCGACGGCATGTTCGACGTGCTGCTCATGCGCAAGTGCAACCTCGGCGAATTCATCCGTATCGCGACGCTGGCCATGCGGGGCGAGCATCTGCAGGATTCGCACATCACGATGTTCCAGACGAACCGGGTCACGGTCGAGTCGGACGCGGACCTGGACATGAATCTCGACGGGGAATACGGCGGGCAGATGGCCCGGACGTTCACGATGCTGCCTGGACATGTGCGGATCATTATGGATGAGCTGGGAGAGTCGAAGTATCACTGACGGGATTTCATCTTTATATAGAAGCGGAACCTATGAACGGGGCTGGACAGCATGAGTGACAAGGACAAGCGAGGCGACGGCGCGCGGAGTGGAGCAGCGAATCGAGGCGGCAAGTCCGGGGGCGGCGTCGGGAAAGAAGGGCGACGTGCGCCAGGCGGAGCCGGCGATCGCGATCGGGCGAGCGGCGGCCAGCAGGAGCGGGGGCAGTCGAGCGGAGCGGCGGAGCGCGCGGATTCGCGCGGAAGCGGCGCCGGCGGCGGCCGCGGAGCTTCGGGTGCAGGCGGCGGGCGGCCGCAGGGCCATCCGCAGCATTCGCGCGGCGCGCGGGACCGCCGGCAGGGCGAGGCGCCGCGCCAGATCGCGGGCGTGCCGGTCGCGGTCGGCGATTCCGTCGTCATCGACGTCGTCGGGATGACGCATGAAGGGCAGGGTGTAGGCCGGGTCGAGGGCTACACCCTGTTTGTATCCGGCGCGGTGCCGGGCGACCGGGTGCAGGCCGAGGTGCAGAGCATCGGCAAGTCGTTCGGCCGCGCGCGCATGGCCGCGCTCGTCGCGGCGAGCCCGGACCGCATCGCGGCGCCGTGCGAGATCTATGAGGCCTGCGGCGGCTGCCAGCTGCAGCATTGGGGCTACGCGGCGCAGCTCCGCTGGAAACGGGAGCACGTCGCGGGCGTGCTGGCGCGCATCGGCAAGCTGCCGGTGGCGCCGCTGGAAGAGGCCGCCGGCGAAGCGGGCGGCCGCGAGAGCGCCCCCGATGCGGGGCGCGCGCCGGTCGTCGTCCATCCCGTCATCGGGATGGACGAGCCTTGGCGCTACCGCAATAAGGCGCAGGTCCCCATGGCGGCCGGCATCGGCGGCCATGGACTCATCGGCGGCTTCTTCGAGCAGGGCAGCCACCAGGTCGTGGACATGGAGGCCTGCCTCATTCAGCAGGAGCAGAACGAAGAGACCGTCCGCGCCGTCAAGCGCATCGCCCGGTCTCTCGGCTACTCCGCCTACGACCGCGCCACCGGGCGCGGTCTGCTTCGGCATGTCGTCGTCCGCCATGCCGAAACGACCGGTCAGCGCATGGTCGTCCTCATCACCAACGGCCGCGACCTGCCGCACGCCGACGAGCTCTGCGGACTCATCCGCGAAGACATCCCCGGCGTAGCGAGCATTTGCCAGAACATCAACACCAGCTCGACCTCCCAGGTGTTCGGCGAAGAGACCCGCGTCCTCTGGGGCGACGACGTCATCTACGACGAGATCGGCGGCATCACCTTCGCCATCTCCGCGCGGTCCTTTTTCCAGGTCAACCCGACCCAGACCGAGCGCCTCTACCGGACTGCCGTTGACTACGCCGGCCTCACCGGCGAAGAGACCGTCATCGACGCCTACTGCGGCATCGGCACGATTACTCTCTTCCTTGCCCGCCACGCCCGCCGCGTCTACGGCGTCGAGATCATCCCCGAAGCCATCGAAGACGCGCGCCGCAACGCATTGCTCAACCACATCGCAAACGCCGAATTCGCCGTCGGCCCGGCCGAAGTGATCATGCCGCAGTGGCAAGCCGAAGGCGTCGCCCCCGACGTCATCGTTGTCGATCCGCCGCGCAAAGGCTGCGATCCTGCGCTGCTGGCAACGATGCTGGAGCTCCGACCGGCGCGCATCGTCTATGTTTCCTGCGATCCGGCTACGCTCGCGCGCGATCTTCGCGTGCTGGAGGATGGCGGCTATCGAACGGTTGAGGTTCAGCCGGTGGATATGTTTCCTCATACGACCCATGTGGAATGCTGTGTGTTGATAGTGAGAAGTAAAGAATAAGCAAAGGGAGCCAAGAATCTGTAGAAGATCCTCGGACTTCCGTCTGCTTTTATTTCGATACGGTCAATTAGTCTGTGAAGTAAGCTGCAGCCGCCGCCCCTCCATCTTCGGAATAGTCATTCGTCCCATCACAGCTCCGTAAGGCCTCATCATTATTATTCCCCTAATAGAAATGGTTCACTTCACCATCTTGCAAGTGCCCGAATTTACCCAATTGGAAGTCCGATTCCACAATACCACGAAAATTTTTTACCTCCATTTATAGAGACCCGTAAAAATCCATAAACTTTTTTGTCGAAGTTTGTCATTCTGTTGTCATTGGAGTGTGCTAACCTTGTCCATGAGAAGTAGGATTAAATAGGGGGCATTTTTATGAATCATTCATTGTTTAAGAGGTTAGTGTCATTTCTAGTTATTGCATGTCTATTATTCTCATCATATGGGGTAGCGTTTGGTGCTTCAGCATCTGAAATCTCAGACATTAAGGGACACTGGGCAGAGGATGAGATTTCTGCATGGCTGGACAAAGGACTTATTAAGGGATATGAAGATGGAAGCTTCAAGCCAGGGAAGTTGATTACACGTGCAGAGTTCATGGCATTGATTAATCGTTCCTTTGGATTTACAGAAGAGGCAGCTATATCGTTCCATGATGCCCCAGCAGGAAACTGGGCTTACGCGGAAATTGCTAAGGCAGTAAAGGTTGGATACATAAAGGGGTATGCAGACGGTACGATCGGTGCCAACAATCCGATTAGCCGACTAGAGGTTGCGGCGATTGTAGATCGTCTGTTAGGACTTTCGGATAACGAAAATGTTCCAACAACGTTCACCGACTCCGACTCTATCGCAGTATGGGCTAAGGGATCTGTAGACGCGGTTGTGGCTAAAGGCATTATGAAGGGTTTTTCAGAAGACAACAGCTTCAAACCAAGTAAATGGACTACACGCGCAGAAGCAGTGGTTACGCTAGATCGCGCGATTAACACACAGGCCGTCACTTATGACAAAGCCGGTACGTATGGTCCTGCTACAGGGAAGCAAACCGTAAATTCTAATGTCGTTGTTCTTGTTGCGGGAGTCACCTTACAGAACATGGTCATTAACGGCGACTTATTATTAGGAGAGGGAATTGGCAATGGAGATGCATTCTTAAATAATGTCACCGTTACAGGGACAGTAACCGTTCAAGGCGGCGGTGAGAACAGCATTCATTTTAACAACTCTGTTCTAGTTGATATTGTTATTGATAAGAAAACCGGAACAGGTATTGTGCGTATTGTTGCAGAGGGTTCAACGACTGTAGCAATGGTCGTCGTAAATTCGCCAGCAACGATAAGCGAGATGAATATATCGGGTAGCGGCTTCGCAAATGTAAATCTGAGTTCTGCGATTCCGGCAGGAACCAAAGTAACCTTGCTAGGTGAGTTCAACACGGTGAATGTAAGCTCACAGCAAATTCAAGTCGATTTATCTAAAGGCAGCATTGAAAATCTAAATGCGAATGCGAATGCAACAGGGATGGCTCTCTATCTTGCAGCAGAAACCCAAATCAACAAGATCATCTTGAATGCAGTGGTTAATATCCTCGGCCCTGGAACAATTGTGGCGGCAACGATAAACATACCGGGGTCTACCATTCAGACACCCCCTCAAACAACGACAACACCTCAAAGTGGCAATGGGGGTAACGGTGAAGGCGGCGGTGGAACTACAGTCGTTAACGTAAGTACGATTACAGTCACAAGTTCAGGGGATGCAGTCTATGTTGTTAATGGGGCAACCTTACAGATGAGTGCAACGGCAGCGCCAGCTAATGCAACCAATAAGACGATTGACTGGACAGTTACTGATGGAACAGGAACAGCAACAATCGATGCAACGGGGCTATTAACAGCAACAGGAGTAGGGACGGTAACGGTAACAGCCTTGAATGCGGCATCTAAGGTTACAGGGACGAAAGTAATAACGATAACGACACCGACTTTGGTAGCGGAATATATGAACGCAGCTGACATTGCGGCAGTTAGAGCATTACTGGATGCGAATGCATTGGAGTTAACTTTAACCGACTATGCTGGACTAGATGTAACAGGTAAGACAGAAGTGGCAACAGCATTGTTTAATACGAGAGCAACAATAACAACCAAAGCATTCATCCAAACAACAGTAAGTGCAGCGATCATCTCTGCAAAACCGGCATCAGACGCTAGAATAGCGGAAGCAGAGACTGCAGCGGCAAATGAGGTAATTACGGAGGACATAGCAGCGCTCGTAGAAGATACCATTAAGAATGGAAATGTATCGTTGAACCAAGTAATTACCGATCTTGAACTAATTACAACGGGACAACACGGTTCAACAATCGAATGGAGTTCAGACAGCGAAGCGATCAGCGCTAATACGGGAGTTATCTCACCTTCTGATAGTGGTAACTCATCTGTGACATTGATTGCGACCCTTACTAAGGGTAATGGGACACCGCAGACCAAATCGTTTCAAGTCACAGTATTAAAGGCTACATTCCCTGATGATACAAGATTGAAGTCCCTTAATTTATCCGATGTGACATTAATTCCAACATTTCACCCGGATATCTACTCTTACAGTGCAACCGTACCCTACAATGTGACAAACACAACCATATTAGCTGAATCATTGAATCCAGGGGGGTCTATACACTTAAATTATGATTTAGGCGTCAAAGAGCTAGAGGTTGGTAATAATGAAGTTCAGATCTATGTGAATATGGCAAGTGGGTCTTACTATGGAATCTACTCGGTTCAAGTTTATAGGCAGTCAGAAGAAGAAACAGCTGCAATGTTAGCACAACAAACAGCGATTGAAGCTATTGAATCCTACACTGGAGAAGATATAGATCTCATCGAGACGCTAAGCACGGCATCCGGTGGAGATTCAGTTATTGAAGAGAATGTAGCTCTCTATATCGTTGCTATTCTAGCAGCGGAGGATGGTGCATTAAATTCAGAGGATAAAATTAATGACATGATAGAAAAGGTAAATGCCATAGCAACCATCGAGTCATTCGATGTGTCTACGGATATGGATGTATTGTACGAACTAAACAAAGCAACAGGGCTAGATACAGCTATTGTACAAAATCATTATTCTTATAGAGCAGCGATTATTGCGGCTGCAGATGGTGAACTCGATACTTCAGAAGAAATTGCAGCACTAGTGGCAAAAGTAAACCGTTTAGAGGATAAGAGTTTAAGTGCATTGGTATTAACGAATGTAACCTTAGAACCCGCATTCTCACCAGATATTTGGAGTTATACGGCAACCGTATCGTCAAATGTTTATAGCACAACTATTTTTGCGACTACAACAAATCCGAAGGCATCCATACATCTAAATTATGATAATGGGATCAAGCAGCTGAATGAAGGCCAATGGAATGAAGTTCAAGTTTATGTTCAGCCTGAAAGTAATAACTATTACGATATTTATACGGTTAATATCTTTAGAGAATCAGGAGCAGAACAATTAGCTGTAGTAGCGAAAATTGAAGCCGTTACAGATGCCGATTCTGCCAAGCTCATTACAATTGACGATCTTATTCTTGCAACTGGACATAATTACGTGACGGTGGAAGGCTTGGAAGCTTATAGAACTGCTATTCTATCAGCTGCAGAAGGTAGTTTGGATACCGTAGATGAGATTATATCAATGGTAAACGATGTAAACGATATGTTGTACGAACAAGGGAAATCATAACTAGGGTGGACAATGTGAATAGTAAGCAAAAAGTAGATCTGAATTCACAGATCTACTTTTTTGCTTTGGTTAGAGATGTAGGTGGATATCGGGATTCCTTCATTGATTCAACAGCCATTGGTGGAAAACGCCATTAGACATGGCCTGATGTCCAGTTTACGTGGGGGTACAGTAATAGTATCCATTAAAAAGGGAGCAAACGCCATAGTCAGCTTTACTGTAGAGGACAATGGATGTGGGATGAGCGAAACAAAACGCGAGGAAATACTTAATCCGGCTGTGAATAAGAAAGGCGTAGGGCTATGGAACATAAGCCAGCGCATCAAGCTTCTTTACGGAAATAGCCTGCATATTGAAAGTGCAGAAGGAATAGGGACGAAGGTTTGCTTCGACATTCCGACATGACTGATCAAGCAGACTGGAGGCTGCGTTTCTTAACCCAGTTGAAGCTTACGAATTTGTGAAGAACAATTCGATACATATTGCGTTTCTGGATATTTCTATGCCGGAGGTTGATGGTATGAAGCTTTCCGGCATGTTGCTTGATCTCGATGCTTCCATAGACGTGGTCTTTGTAACCGCCTATGACAATTATGCGGTTCAAGCCTTCGATATGAGTGCTTTGGATTATATAGTGAAGCCTGTAACCGCCCAACGTATTTCAAAAACGGTGGACAAAATCATAAGAAGACTTCGGAGCGCGGCTGCAGAGTCCTCCATGGAGGTTACCCATAAAACGACAGAGGAAGAACTATTTAATCAAGAAATACTAACCGAGCAGAAAATGAAGGTTTTACGGCTGGTCTCAAAAGCAAGTAAAGTAAAATCGTCAACCTAAACTGATATTATGTTAATAACAAGGGTTATCCTTAGAGCGGTTAATAAACTGCATAGGGGATAGCCCTTGTCTTATTTCAAATATAAAGCCTCCACCCATGTGGAGACGGTAGTATCTTTGATTTATAAGGGGTTAAAGTAAGGCTATAGCGGACGAACAGATCAGGGTTCCATTTAGGGAATACATCTATCCATTCTGTGAACGGGTTACATCTTACGATTTTTCGGCAAGTGCAGGGTAAAGGTCGACCCCTCGCCTTCGCTGCTTGACACCTCGATGCTTCCGCCGTGCTTCTGGGCGATCAGATAACAATAAGACAAGCCGAGTCCGAAGTTCGCGTCGCTTTGCTTCGTTGAATAGAACGGATCGAAAATTTGCGCTTTGGCTTTCTTAGCCATGCCTTTGCCGTTATCGGCAAAATCGATCAGAATCCCGCCCTTGCCATCATAAATCCGAATCGCAAGCGTTCCGCCGTTCTCATCCACAGCTTCAACCGCATTGCCGATGATGTTGCTGAACACTTCCTGCAGATGGAGTTTATCGCATCGGATATCATAGTCTACGGCGTAATCGGTGGTAACGGAAACACGCTTGCTTTCGAGCAGATAATGATTGGAATGCAGCGCATGCGTCATCAGATCGATTAAGTTCGCCGTACCTTCCACAAGCTCAACGTCCTCGATTTGCTTCTGGATCCGTTTGACCATTTGCATCACTTGCTTTGTTTCTGCCAATATCCGCTCAATATCTTCGTCGATTTGATCGTTGCTTTGGGCATGCACGAGCTCCTTTACTCTCCCCGTCAGCAAGTCGATGTTGGTTATGCGATTTTTCACGGCATGGTTAAACATAGCGGCACCGGATGCAATCCCTTTGATCTTCTGATCGTGCAGTTGTTTCTCGAACCTTATTCTCACCCCAAGTACGCCGAAACGAATGGCGGCAACGATAAAAAAAGCAAAGGCGATCCAAACGACGACGGAAACGTTAAAGTATCCGTCGAAATGCTGATGAACAGCCCTATTAACATGATTAAATACGACGATAGCGAGAATCGGCGGAACAAAGAAGCACGCCGTAATGAGCCGATATTTTCTCTTATCGCGATCCCTTTCCCTTAAATAAGAAGAGATCAGCAGGAAACAACCACCCAAATAATAAGGAGCCGTCCATAGGAGCATGAGACGAAAATCAATCTGAATCTCAGGGCGCAGCGGGCTAATGAGCAAAGTCACGCATAGCGGAATAAGAAGCGCGTAAGCGAGGACGTTCTTGGTTCTTGGTGTCGCTGCATCAGAATAGGTAATCGCGAACATAACGAATCCATAGGGAGAGCAGGCTTGAAGGAGGAAGAAGAAGAAGCTGCGCAGCGCGGCCTGCGCAACCACGTCGGAAAGACTGCCCAATCCCACAAAGAGTAGAAACAAAACCGCCCATCTGTTCGATTCCTGCTTCGGGCCATAGTGGAAAAGAAACCCGGCAAGCAACAGATCCAGGATGGTTGAATAGATCAAACTTATACCTCCCACTAACGAACCCTACATCGCATATCCGTTCATTGGCGCGGTTAGACTCGTCATTTCCATCTAAACATTTTTAACTAAATATTGACAATAAAAATTTCGATGGTTAAGGTTAAACGGAGGGCTTCATCGGATCCCGAGTCATTCGGGATTTCAGCGGAAGCAGCAAGGCAAGCACCTGAACAATATCGCTGCCGATTACCCCCGATTCGATGAGCGCATCGCTCAAGTGGCCCAATACATCGTCAAAATGCGCCGGCGTAATTTTTAGGTGTTCATGAGCTTGCGTCAAGCTCTTGCCCGCGTAATAATCCGGGCCTCCCGTTGCAAAAGAGAGGAATACCGTTTGATGCTCCATAAGCTTTGCATAATCGATATTTCTGAAATAATGAGATACTTTCGAATCTTCCTGGATTTTTCCATAAAAGCGTTCCACGACCGAATGAATGCCGGTTTTTCCTCCGAGACGATCGTACAAGGATTGAGTCGGTTCGTTTCCCTTTTCCATAAACAGCCCCCTATTCGTGAGTTACGATCGGAAAGGAGAGAATCATGAAACCCATTCAAGTGTTCGTATGCGACGACGATCCGTTATTTCGAGAACTGATCGTTGATTATCTGTCACGCGAGCCTGATCTGTCAATTTCCGGTTCTGCCGCGAATAAGCACCAACTGCTCAAAGCAGTCGGAGAAGCGCCGATCGACGTCTTGCTCTTGGATATTAATTTGACGGGAAACAATTATGACGGACTTGAAATCGCCTACGAATTACGCTCCAAAGCGCCTGACCTGAAGATTATCGTCCTCTCCTCGCTGGACGAGGAGGTCGTCGTGACGCATGCCATCGCATACGGACGAGTCAGTAATTACATTACGAAAGAACATTACCGGGATATTCCCGACGCCATTCGCGGCGTTGCGGCAGGCAAGGGAAACCTGCATCATTCCTCTGCCGGCACTTTAATGAGAAGGGTATCTTCTTCCTATGAAGAGGAACTGAAGAGAAAGTTAACCACGCTGCAAAAAGAAATTTTACGATTTCTACAGCAAGGCAAAAGCAGCAGCGAAATTGCGGAGCTCTTGTACTACAATGAACAGTCCGTCAACAACGAGCTGTGCAAGATTACCAAGCTCATCAAAGGCAGGTTCCCCTATTTGGAGTGGCTTCGAATCAAGAAGCACAACCGCCAACAGCTCTTGGAGATGACGATTCAGCTGAGGCTGTTGGATTGAAGCATAAACCGGGCGTAGCGAACGTCCGGTTTATGTCTTCAATCGAACGATCAAGGGATCAAGTACATTGGCGGATTATGAAACATGGGCGGATTATGAAGGTCTATCGGGTCATGAAACATAGGCGGATTATGCGCGTCAATGACGGGCAGCTGAATGGTCCCGATGCTTTGCAATGGCGCGGATAAGATCTCGATCCGGGAAGGCGTTTCGGCGCTCGCGGCCAACGGTAGAGCCAACATCGCAGTAGCTACGGCACTTAGCAAACCTAATTTGAACCTGTTTTTCATGAAGAAACGCCTCCTCTTATTTTCCCCTATGGGGTACTAGCATCCACTCATTAAACTGGCGGCAAGCAATAGCCTATCGGTTCCACGTTGATGATATAGTAGCCCCACTGGCCTTTGCTATTGAAGAAAATCCATCTCATTGTTGTTCTGGACATAAAAGAAGTGCTGAACGAGACTTTTGTGCCGTTATGCGTAAATTTCAATTGAGAGGCCCAGATATAGGGGCCATCGGGGTGGAAAGAAGCGACATCGTACATAAAGGATACCGGCAACTCCATCTCAACCGTATCCGAAGCGCCCTTGGCCGGGTGCAAATTCACTGTTCCTAATAAATGACTGACCGCCGGTGGCGACACATTAACGATAAAATACCCCCACTCGTTCTTGGTGTTCGTAACCTTAACCGTTACCGTGGCTGCCCCGCCCAGCGAATAGAAACTGATACCTGTCTCGTTAGAATACTGCGAGTAGGGGTTTGTATACCAGTCAATCGGGTGTTGCAGATCCCAAGTCTTGGCATACACAAGATTACTGTTCGGACCCGTGATTTCAATGGACTTCACGCTAAAATTAAAATTTACAGGCAACATTCTGCTATTATCGTCCGTTTCTTGCCCCTCCGGAAGCAAATCCACGGTACCCCAGTAATGGTTGAACGCTACCGGCACCGCCTGTATCGATGGTGTGGGTCTGGTTAAGACCTCATTGGGATAGGCGCTCGCCTCCGGTGTCTGATCAACCACGACGACTTGCGTTCGGGATTCAGCGCTAGCCGCCACTGGTAAAGCCAATAGAAGAGCAGCTATGGCGGTTATCAAACCTAATTTGAAGATGTTTTTCATTTATAAAGGACCTCCTATTTTTCTCCCCTTCTTTGGGGGGTTCCTTGCTACAAAATCATCATAAGTCATTTCCAAGACGGGAAATATACTCGTAAATCAGAGTAGTTATGAGGTATCCTTTATAAAGAAGCCTTACAGCGTCCAAATATTTATAGAGAGGTTTTCGATATGACTAATCATTTCTGGCGCGATTTGCCACGGCCTTTTTTTATACTGGCACCCATGGAAGACGTGACGGATGTTGTGTTTCGCCATGTCGTAAGCGAAGCAGCCAGACCGGATGTGTTTTTTACGGAGTTTGCGAATACGGAGAGCTATTGTCACCCGGAGGGGAAACATGCCGTCCGCGGGCGTTTGACTTTTACGGAGGATGAACAGCCCATCGTCGCTCATATCTGGGGAGACAAGCCTGAATTCTTCCGTCAAATGAGCATAGGCATGGCGAAAGAGGGATTTAAAGGCATTGATATCAATATGGGTTGTCCTGTAGCGAATGTAGCGGAGAACGGGAAGGGAAGCGGCCTAATCTGCCGTCCTGAGATCGCGGCGGATCTCATCCAAGCGGCCAAAGCCGGGGGACTGCCCGTCAGCGTAAAAACGAGGCTCGGTTTCAGCGAAGTCGACGAGTGGCGCGGGTGGTTAACCCATATTTTGAAGCAAGACATCGTGAATCTGTCCATCCATCTGCGCACGAGAGAGGAAATGAGTAAAGTAGATGCGCACTGGGAACTGATTCCGGAGATTAAGAAGCTTCGCGATGAGGTGGCGCCAGATACCCTTCTGACCATTAACGGGGATATCCCCGACCGCCGGACCGGCCTCAAGCTCGCTGAACAATACGGCGTGGACGGCATTATGATCGGGCGCGGTATTTTTCATAATCCGTTTGCTTTCGAGAAGGAGCCGAAGGCGCACGGCAGTGAGGAATTGCTGGATTTGCTGCGGCTGCATCTGGATCTTCATGATCAATATTCAGGACAGGGACCCCGTTCGTTCAGTTCACTTGTCCGTTTCTTCAAAATATATGTCCGCGGATTCCGGGGCGCGAGCGAATTAAGAAATAACTTAATGAACGCAAAGTCTACCAGTGAAGTGCGCGCACTGCTTGGCGAGTTTGGAAGCAAGGTGCATGATGAGGCCGAGGAACGCGGAGACTAGGATCGGTTGATTGGAGTGGTGGACAGAAGAGTCGGGAGTAACATCGTTTGCCATTGGGCGAGCGCGGCATTTGCCTCACTCGCCCCAAATCTCAATCGGTTCTGCTGGACGCCGGAGCGGTGTCTTTTTATATTTCTTTTGCATATTCCGTATTTTCAAATGCCTTCGTAAGACGCGGCAAAGGTATGCCTGCCTTTTTTGCTTCTCTCACAACTTCAAGTACCGCAAAACCTGCTTTACTATTGTTGTATTCCACGAAAAGCCGCGGCAAGCTGCCTTTTGCAAAAATAACCTTGTTAAAAAGTGTGCCGAGAAGTCCAGGTGGAATTTTAGTCAACAGGAGAGAAATGGTATCAAGCTTTGCACCTCTTGCTTTAAGTACAGGGATCATTTCCCTCATATTCAACCCAACGTTGGAAAATGAGTCACTATGGTTCATGACTGCTGGGAAACTTCCCCGTTTTAACACCTCGGCTTCCATCGCTGCGTTCATGGCAAAGTGATTCCATAACCAGTTTTGCATATCCTTTACCCAATTCATTTTAAAATGGGCACTTTCAAATAGTTCTTTGACCTTGTTGTTAATATGCTCGGTGCCAGCCCGTGGTTTTTCTAAAAATACCATTTTCAAAAAGCCGCCTCTAAGCTTATTGTCCGCAATGCCGCCTCCTGCTCCAGGGAAGCCAAAGACAACATTGTTCATAGACAATGGCGCGATCGATGATTTCAAATCTTGCCAAATGTTATTGAATAGGAGGATCGGGGTATTTCCTGCAGCAGTTGATAGGAATTGTGCTGCTTTCGGAAGTTGTTCCGTGTTGACGCTCACAATAATGAGATCATAATTTGGAAGGATCTCCTCATGCAGTTTGACGTTCCAGCTTTCTATTATGAGCTTTTTCCCTTTTCGTGCGTCCCGCATTTCAAGCTTTATGCTGCTTCCTAAGGTTTCTTTCCTCCCCTTTCTGACGTAAAACTCAACTATATGACCTGCCTGTTCGAAGGCCCACGCATACTGGGTCGATATTACGCCTCTACCGAAGAATAAAATTTTCATGTTAGACTCCCCCAAAGAGTTGATAATCCGTTATCGATGATCCAACAACGTGTTGTATAATGATATTGTATGGATTCGCCATACAGTCATCAACCATCAGATTTTCAATATCTGTGGGATCATCTCTTGAACCGGAAATGGAGGTAAATCATGAACAAGCAGCCTGAAATTACGGACAAAACCAGGCAGACCTTTATAAATGTGTTCTGTGATTTATATAGCCAGAAGCCAATCGAAAAAATATCTATTCAAGAGATTGCCAACAAATCAGGATATAACCGCAGTACATTTTATCAATACTTTACGGATATTTATGAGCTGCTGAACTACGTTGAAGAGAAGGTTTTGAAATCCATTAACGAGGAAATGGCAAGCAGGGAGCTTTCTACGCACACTTTCCAAGATGCGCTTCAATGCTTGGAAAGTACAGAAGATATTTCTATCCTGAAAGCCCTCCTCGGTGACTATGGTTCTGTTCATTTTGTTGAACGCCTGAAAAGAGAAATTCCCTTCGAGAGATTGATTGTGAATCTTCCAACAAATGATATCTTAGCGCCATACCTGATTGAGTTTTACATATCGACATTACTATCTTTGTTTCGCCTTTGGATACGCAAGGGCAAAGATTTATCGTCCGAGGAATTGGTTAAGCTGATCGATAGCCTATTCGCAAATGGGATAAAGCCGTATCATATCTTAATCAAAGGTAAGAGTTCAACGTAAGGGACGCCTTAGAACAAGGCAGGTCACCACTCTCGTTAAGGGAACGCACAGCGCATCTGGAGTATTTTGAGAACCGATTAAAGGGGTTTGCTAAGAATGTGATCGTCATACGCGGGGGATGGGGGAGAAACCGCGTGAGGCATTACGAGAGCAGATCGGCAGCATACCTGATGCTGAGGAACGGGTATTTATAGCAACTGGTAAACTGATTGGCGAAGGTTTCGACGATGAGAGGCTGGACACCTTATTGTTGGTGCACCCTATCTCTCTTGGCAGGCATTCTTATTGAAAGGGGAACGAGCTATGATGGAAAGAAGACACTGCAAAGCCATCATTCAATGGGATAAAGATAAAGACACAAGCAAATTTCCATTGAATGAATGGCTTCGCGATATTGTCGTCATATTTGGAGAAATCGTCGGCAAGATCATTCATGGCGATGCTTGGACTGTCTTGGTTCGCGTCACAGAAGTGATCGATGAAACGCGTACTAATGCGGATGTCGCTTTTATCGTAGACGAGGCACCTTGGCACTTGCTTGAACCAGGATACAGCTTCAAGTTATGGGCTGGAAGTGAGATTGCTACCGTCACCATTTTATAATGCAATCTTGATAACGTTGTCCCTCTCCCTAATCCCGCACCAACGTAACCTTAAACGCACTTCTTCCGAGCTCTTATCCAATTACTTGTGCGACTGCGAGCCCAGCGTCAAACCGATCTCGCGCGTTGCAGCGTCCCATGAGACGTCAAACCCGAGCGCTTCTCCGAGGAAGCGGAACGGCAGCATGGTGCGCCCGTTTGAGATGTATGGAGCGCCTAGCAGCTGCTTTTCCTCGCCGTTTACCACAGCTGTCTTTTCGCCGATGGTCAGCTTCATCTTAAGATGAGCGGTGTCTATCCGCACGGTGTGCGTGGCCGCTTCCCAGCGAATGTCTCCGCCGACAGCCTCCGTCAGGAAACGAACCGGCAGGTAGGCGCTGCCTTCGATCAAAGCGGGCGCCGTGCCGTAGCCGGGATCGATCTCGAACGTCTGGCCGTTCAGCTTAAAGTCGCGTTCCCCGATTCGCAGCGTAAGGCGGCTTTTTTCGGCAAACGGGTTGATCACCTTTTTGTCGCTGTACGTGACCATATAATCGATTATGATTTTGGCGGCTTCAGGCCGCATATCCATCTCCAAGTCCGGATCGAATGCCACGTCTGCGACGGTTTTCCACACATGCGCCCAGCCGGCGTCCTTCATCTCCTCCTGCGCTTGGACAATGGCATGAATCAACGCAGCGGTGAAGCTATCCGGCAGCAGCCGGCGTGCGTCCTCCAGCCATTGCTCCGCCTCGCGCGTATCCAGATAATCGTCCATCGCCAGCAAGTAGCCGATGACAAAGCGTTCATCTCCGCGCAGTTCGGACTGCTTGAGCGTTGCAAGCGATTGGCCGTAAGCATGCTGTGCATAGGCTTCCGCGCGTTGGGTCGGCTCGGTCTCCCAGCCTATGGCATTGATGACGGCGGCACGCAAGGCGAGCGGCGAAGATTCATCGGCCAGGTAGGTCGCCAGTTCGGCAGTCATGCCACTCGCTTGGAGGGCCTTCTGGATGATCGGTTCATCCGTATACGCTTCATAAAAATTGGTGGAGGTGACTGGTGAATCGGCATGTGCCGCCGGAAACGGCGTTAAAGCGAACAGCATCGCCGTCAAAGCGCATAATAGGATGAACGGATTTTTCTTCAAACAACGATCCCTTCCCCTCATCTTTTTTATGAATTAGCCGAAAGCGCGCATTTCGAAACGTACGACATCCGGAGGAATCGCAGCCCGCTAGCGCTATCCTGCAAAAGTGCATCATCGAGGCCTGGTAGGGAGGGGATTTGCGATCGAAGCGATGAACGGGTGGGGCTCTCGATCATGCACTTTTGCGCGATAGCCCCATGAGGGGCTCTTCGCTTTTAATCGATCGTTGATTTACGCATGCACGGACCGCGGTAATCTCTCCGTCCTAGCGGATATAAACGTAGATAGGCGTCCGGTATAGATCGGCGCAGACGACCGTCCGCACCGGCGTCCAGCCCGGCAGCGCGAAGCAGACGCTGACGACGCAGGCGCCGGGCGCCAGATGCCGACGGAGCAGCGGCGCAAGGCGATTATTATTTCATAATGGCGCACCGACACGAGTTATGATACACTCCACGCATCGCCTTTTAATTGCCAATAAATACCGAACTTTGGGAGGGACTCGCGTGCTGCTCCGCCGCAAGAGTATCTTTTTGACCCTATGGCTTTCCTATATCCTCATCCTGCTTATTCCCGTTACCGTTACGTTCGTGCTCTATACCAATATGGAAAAAACGCTGATCGACAACGCCAACCGCGCTAACCTCGCCATGCTGGAACAAGCCCGCCAGGTGGTGGACAGCAATCTGCAGGAAATGGAGCAGCTCGGCGTCCAAATCGCCATGCAGCCCAAGCTTCAAACGCTATGGACGGTGAGAGACGGCGAGAAATATATTCAATACGAGGAAGCCGTCCGCTCGCTTAGGAATATCCGTAACGGATCGCGCTTTATCGATGATTTATATATTTATTTGCGGGATGACGATACGGTCATTTCCTCCAGACTGAAAACGGACGCGACTACGTTCTTCACCGAACTGTATCCGCTTCCAGGCAGGAGCCTCGATCAAGTGCGCTCCGAAATCTTAACCGGCTATCACTATCTGGACTTCTGGCCGGCTCCGCAAGCCGAACAAAATCACGCGGCAAACGTAATTGCCAGCGCCTTCTCGCTGCCGCTCGGGGAGGGGAGCAACGGGAAGGGCACCTTGATCATGCTGATCGACGAACAACAAATCTTCGACCTTCTCAAGCAGATCCAGTGGGTGAACAAGGGAACGATGCTCATCCTTGATTCGAAGGGACAAGTCATTGTCTCGACGGCGGGCCGGCATGAGCTTCCCGCCGGTCTGTCCGCGGAGATTTCCGGCACCAACGGATACGAGACGTACCCGATGGACGGCCAAACGCAGATGCTCTCGTATACAACCGGCCAAAGCGGCTGGAAATATATATCCTTGGTGCCCAAAAACGTCGTGCTGGAGAGGGTTAACGAAATTAAAGCCTGGGCGCTGGGCTTGCTGGCTTTCGTCGTCGCCGCCGGCAGCGCGGCGGCTTACTGGATGGCCAACCGCAGTTACAGCCCGATCCGCGATCTCGTTTACACGATTAATAAAGGCAGGAGCGTGCCGCGCAGCGGATCCGCGAACGAGTACGAATTCATCCGGACCTCCATTACGGAGTCGTTTGCCGAGAGCATGGATTTGAAATCCAAGCTTGCCGGTCATCTGCCGGTCGTTCGCGCCCATTTCTTGAGCAGGCTGCTGAAGGGACAAACGGACCCGGCCGAGCTCACGCCCGATTCTCTCGCCTTCATGGGCTTGCATTTCCCGCATCCCTGCGTAGGGGTGGTGCTGATCGAGGTGGATGAGAGCAAGGAGTTTCGAGTCGAAGAAAGCGAGCGGGATCATGCGCTGGTCCGCTTTATTATATTGAATTTGAGCAGCGAGCTATTAAGAGATTCGGGCTATGCCACGGAAACCGACGGCAACCGGCTGGCGCTGGTTCTTAACGTTCCCGACCCGTCGGCAGAGACGCTGCTCAACCGCGACCGGTTCATCGCCGAGCTTAAAGAGATCGTCGAGGGAAGGTTCCGCATGAAAATCACGGTAGCGACCAGCTCCATTCACCATGGGCTGCCGGAAGTTTCCCGCTGCTACAACGAAGCGCTTAACGCGCTTGATTATCGCATCATTCACGGGATAAGCTCCATCATCCACTATGATCAAATCCGGGAAATGGAACGCACCGACTACTACTATCCGACTGAAGTCGAAGCGCGGTTCATGAACGTGCTCAAAAGCGGCGAACTGGAAGCCGCGGAGCGGATCTTGGACGAGCTTTACGAACGAAATATCGGCTCCCGCGAGACTACGCCCGAACTGGGCAAGCTGCTGTTCATGAACATCCTCGGCACCTTGCTGAAGGTTACGAATGCGCTCAAGATCGACGAGAAGCTGTCGCTGGATACGGACAACGATCCCGTGAAGCAGATTCTGAACAGCGCGTCGGCGGACGAGATGGTAAGAAAAATCAAAAAGTGGATTGAATTCATTTGCAACCGCGTGAGCGAAGTGCGTTCCGAACAGCATGAACGGTGGCAAGAGCGGATGAAGCAGTATATCGACCTGCATTACGCAGACCCTTCGCTCAGCTTGACCAACGTCGCCGATCACTTCGGATTAAATCCGGCGTACATGTCCGCCTTGTTCAAGAAGCAGTATGGCTTCAATCTGACCGATTATATGATCGAGCTGCGGATATCCGAAGCCAAGCGTCTGCTTGCCGATCCGGGAATGACCGTCCTGCAGATCGCTCAGCGGGTCGGATATTCCACCGACATCGGCTTCATCCGCACTTTTAAAAAAATAGAAGGCATTACCCCCGGAAAGTACCGGGAAATGCTGCAATTATCCGGGGATCCAAAAGAAGGTTAGGTACTGTGAAAATCGGTTTGTTCTTCATCTAAAGCGGCGTTTATCCTTCATTCGAACGTTATGTAGGCAGCCTGAGACGTCTCGACTATATTGAAATTGCGGACGGCGCAACCGCAATACAATCGTACATGGGAGGGTCATCGAAGGATGAACCGAAAGCAGAAATCGCTTCGACTCACGTTGGTCTCGGCAACCTTGCTTGCCGTCTTGGCAACAGGCTGCAACAGTAACAGCAACAGTAACGGCAATTCATCCGGAACCGCCTCGTCTTCGGCACCGGCAGGGACGGCGACGGGGACGGGGACGGCCCAAGCCAATCCAACGGCTGCCGAAGTGAACTATCCCGCTTCTCTGACGTACTGGGTGCAGATGAACGGCAATGCGGGCGCAATCATGAAGACGTACAACGAGATGGCTGCCTACCAGGAAATCGAGAAAAAAACCGGCACGAAGGTCGAGTTCCAGCATCCGCCGACGGGGCAGGAGAAAGACCAGTTCAATATCATGCTGGCTTCGGGCAACCTGCCTGACGTGGTGGAATACAATTTCGGTTCGACCGTGGGGCTGTCGGCCTCCCAAAGTCCCGATGCCCTGATTAAAGGAAAACAGATCCTGCGCCTGAACGAGTTTGATCGATCAGTACGCGCCTAACTTGAGCCAAGTATTGAAGGACCATCCCGAGTTTAAGAAAATGATCACGACCGATGAAGGAAATATTTACGTGATGCCGTTCCTGCTGGGCGACGAGCAGTTAAGCGTCGTGAACGGTCCCATTTTCCGCCAGGATTGGCTCGATAAATTAAATTTGAAGGTGCCGACCACGATCCCCGAATGGGAAACGGTTCTGACGGCATTTCGCGATAAAGACCCGAACGGCAACGGAAAGAAGGACGAGATCCCCTTCTATATGAATCTGTACGGCGACTTCGATTTGAACCACCTGTTCGTCGGCGCCTGGGGCATTACCACGGACTTTTACAACGATAACGGCAAGGTGAAGTACGGTCCGATCCAGCCCGAGTACAAGGCGTTCCTGGCCACGCTCGCGCGCTGGTACAAGAACGGCCTGATCGACAAAGACTATGCCAGCATTACGGACGCCAAGCTGAAGGATAATAAAATCCTTAATAATCAAGTCGGGGCCTATTCCGGATTTGCCGGGTCCAGCCTTGGCCGCTATTTAACCCTGGTTCAAGAGACGAATCCGAGCTTTTCCCTGGTGGGCGCTCCGTATCCGAAGCTTGAGGAAGGCGGCGCGAATCCGCTCGGTCAATATACGAACCCTTTCACCGGCTACGGAGCGGCGGTATCCGCGGGGGCCAAAAACCCGGAACAAATCGTGAAATGGCTCGATTACAAGTATGGCGAGGAAGGCCATATGCTGATCAACTTCGGGATCGAAGGCGAAAGCTACAAGATGGAGAACGGCTATCCGAAGTATACCGACCTGATCATGAACAACCCCGATAAGCTGCCGATGTCGCAGGCGATGGCGAAGTATTTCCAATCCGGCTGGAATGGACCTTTTGTTCAGGATAAACGGGTGATCGAGCAATATTACACCATCCCCGCGCAGCGCGAAGCGCAAAAGACGTGGGCTCAAGCGGACCATTCCAAGCAAATGCCGAGCATTGCCCTGAATGCCGACGAAAGTTCGAAAACCGCTTCGATCATGAACGACGTGAAGACCTACCGGGACGAGATGTTCAATAAATTCGTCATGGGCGCCGAGCCGATCGAGAACTTCGATAAGTATGTGAAGACGCTGGAAAGCATGGGGATCGAAGAAGCGATCAAGGCGCGTCAGGCAGCCTTGGATCGTTACCTCAGCAGAAAATAAGAAAAGCAGGGAGCGAACATACGGCGTGGGGGAGAACCTTCCCGCCGTATGGCGTCTTTTTGCGCCCGTTTTGACACACTCATTTCGCTCAAGGAGGAGCTCGCGATGTCCACGGCGATCCAGCGAAAATCGGACTCTTTAAAGCCCGCGGTCGACAAGAGCGGGTTCAAGTATCGGTTTGTCCGCGATGCCAAAATCAATAAATACGTTTACCTCATGCTGCTTCCCGTCGTGGTTTATTATGTCGTCTTTTACTATGTGCCGATGTACGGCCTGCAGATCGCGTTTAAGGATTACTCGCCCGGTTTAGGCTTTCTGCACAGCGACTGGGTCGGTCTGAAGCACTTCAAGGACTTCTTCGGAAGCCATTACTTTTCTCGTATTCTGCGCAATACGCTGCTGATCAGCTTGTACGAGCTGCTGTTCACGTTTCCGGCCTCGATCGTGCTCGCGCTTTTGTTGAACGAGCTGCGCAGCGCGATGCTGAAGCGAACGGTTCAAACGATTACCTATATGCCGCATTTTATATCGATCGTGGTCGTCTCGGGCATGCTGATCGACTTCCTGGCCCGCGACGGGTTAGTCAACAATCTGCTCGGCTCCTGGTTCGGCGCGCAGCCGATCGCCTTTCTGCAGGAGAGCGGCTGGTTTCGTTTTGTTTTTATTTCCTCGAATATATGGCAGAATATCGGCTGGGGCTCCATCATCTATTTGTCGGCCATGGCCGGCATCGATCCTTCGCTCTATGAGGCCGCCCGAGTTGACGGCGCCAGCCGATTGCGGCAGACCTTTCACATTACATTGCCGGGCATCATGCCTACGGTGGTCATCCTGCTGATTCTCCAGATCGGCAACTTCATGTCCGTCGGCGCGGACAAAATCCTGCTGCTCTATAACCCGACGACTTACGAGACCGCCGATGTCATCGGAACCTTCGTTTACCGAAAAGGGATACTCGAATCCAACTTCAGCTACAGCGCTGCCGTAGGCCTCTTCAACTCCCTCATTAACTTTACGCTGCTTCTGTCGGCCAATGCGTTAAGCCGGCGCACCAGCGATCATAAACTTTGGTAAGAAGGAGGCCGTCCAACATGCGCAGAAGCTGGGGGGAACATCTTTTCGACGTGTCGAATTCCCTGCTCTTGATTTTATTGTCTCTGATCACCTTATATCCGTTCCTGTTCGTGTTGATCTCCTCGTTAAGCGATCCGGCGTGGGCGCTTCAAACGCGCGGCCTGATCTGGTATCCCAAAGGCTTCACCTTGGAAGCTTACAGGCTGGTTTTCCGCAATCCTTCGATTCTAACCGGCTATTTGAACACCCTCCTGTACGTTGCATTGGGCACCTCGCTGAACATCCTCATGACCTCCTTCGGCGCTTATGCCTTATCCAGGCAACAGGTGATGTGGAAAAACCCGGCCATGTTCCTCATTGTATTCACCATGTTCTTTAACGGCGGCTTAATTCCCACGTACCTGCTCATTCACGACTTAGGCATGGTGGATACCCGTTGGGCGCTGATCATTCCAGCAGCGATGAGCGCTTATAATCTCATTATCATGCGCACCTCGTTCATGAGCGTCCCCGTCAGCCTCGAGGAATCGGCCAAGCTGGACGGGGCCAACGACTTTACCGTCTTATTCCGCGTCATTCTGCCGCTGTCGATGCCCGTCGTTGCGGTCATGATTCTTTTCTACGGCGTAGCCCATTGGAATTCCTGGTTCAGCGCGCTTATCTACTTGCGCACGCGCGACCTGTATCCGCTCCAGCTCATTCTGAGGGAGATCCTGATCACGAACAGCACCGATACGATGATGACCGGCGTCGGCGGCTCCGACAAGATGCCGATCGGAGAGACGATCAAATACGCGACGATCATCGTAGCGACAGGGCCGATCCTGCTGCTGTATCCGTTCCTGCAAAAGTACTTCGTTAAAGGGGTGATGATCGGGGCGATTAAGGGGTGAAGCTCCCCTTTTGCCTTGTCGGATACAATAAAAAGCCGTTAGCCTTGGACGCGTAGTCCTCGGCATAACGGCTATTTTATTTACTCGCCGTAAACCATCACTTCCATAATACTGGTTGCCGTCGAGAGGTTGTTACCGGATACGGCAATGCGAAGATACCGTGCCGTCGTATCCGGGATATCGTAAATCTCGTAATCGTCGGTCACTTTCCCCGAGCTCGGCCCTTGATAGACCTTCGTCCATGTCTGTCCATCCGTTGATGTCAGCAGATCAAAGTAGAATTGACGCTGATTGCCAAACCGCCAGGAGATGCCGACATACGTGGCCGTCGTCTCGGAGCCGAGGTCGAAATCAATGGTGTTCGGTCCGCTGACGGACCAGTACGTTGTTAGATCGTGATCCGCAGCGCGCGGCCCGGGCCACTGGTTGTTAACAGGTCCGCTGTCGGCCAAGTACGCGACAGGCAATGCCGGGACATCCGTGAGCACGCCCGAGAATATGCCCCGGGTTATATCGATGAAATATTTACCCGGTCGATTGACGCCCTGGTCATCCGTTACTTCCACAACGGCCGTTCCCGGTATGCCGGAAGCGGGCGTAATGGTTACCGTGTCGTTCGGGTCCGCAGCGACAGCCGTGATCGCAGGTACGGTCTGGGTCAGGAAGGGAACTTCCACCGCGTACTTCATTTTCATCGATCGGAAGCCGGTCACCGGCACACCATCGACCTTGAGCTGCGACAAGAGCGCGGTAGGCGTCGAATCCAGGCTCCACGCCTGCAGCGGCGTCACGGTCGGCACATCGGCAGGCGGCGCTTCAATGACGGACAACGGCGTGAATCGAACGGCAATCGTCAGTTGATCCTTGGCAGCCGGGATGTGAATCGTCAGCTTCCTCACATTGGCATTCAACGTCTGGCCGGCGTAACTATCCGTTGTCGAGAGCGGGGTCGCCGTCCGGACCTCGAAGCTAGCCGCGCCAGGGGACAGGAGCTGGGCATAGAGCCGTTTGCCATTCTTCGTGAGGATCGCCGATTTGCCGTCCGGTGCAACGGTGATCTCCGGCGCATCCGTGTGCATGAACCAATACAAGTCCGAAGGGGCTTTCAACTGAAGCTCATCCTGAACGAGGAAGCTGCTGCGGTATTGGCCCAGCATCATGCCCCGCTTCGCGTACACGACGTCATCCTTGTAGGCCGACGTCATATCGACGACCGCGTAGCCGCCCTCGGGCTTGGAATCGTAAGCGATGATCGGCGCGTTGGCGTCGAGCGCTTGATCCGGTCCGTCGTCCGGGTTGATCACCAGCGTGTTGGAGCCTTCGGCCCTCGTGCGGTACCAATCCCATCGGTTCGGATCGGCCTCGGGGTTGCTCGTGAAGTACCCCTGCACGTTATAGTCCTTGTCGTCCTTCCCAAGATCGACGGCCCACCGGACGCCAAGCGCATCCAGAACGAATGTCCCGACGTCGAGATGGTTATGCAGGGTATTCGATATCGCATAATCGTTGACCCCGCCCTTGATCGCGACGTAGTTGGCGCCGGGATCGCTCCAGGAATCGCGGAAGGCCGCGACATTGTTCTTGAGCGGATGGTCGTACAACACGTCAAGCTGCTGCGGATCGACGCTGGCGCCGTACAGTCCCGGACGGTACCAGATCAGATCCATCGGAAGCGCTTTATGATTCTCCTTATAGCTGAATTGCCTGTACCAGGATACATCCGCGTCTCCGAGCAAATCCGCGAACAGCAGAAGCTGCGGCGTATCGAGAACCGTCGGATGCGCATCCGCATAATTGAACGGACCTTTCGGGCCGTGCAGGTTTGCCATATACTTCGCGGTCTCGCGGACGCCGGTCTGGTCCATAAAGCCGTAATCGGCGCCAAGCGTCGTATGGAGCGCCGACATCATATACCCGAAATATTCGGTCGCGTAATTCCAATACCCGGTCCCTTCCGGCCAATCGCCGTCGGTGGCGAAGGCGCCGAGACCGTATTGCGTGGAGGACAGCGCCGACTGGAGCACCGACTCGGCGATCGGAACCTGGAAGCGCGGATCGGAAGCTTCCGTATGGACGCGATTGGCATCCGCTTCGTCTCCGATGGTCAGGACGGTTGTCACGATGCCGCCATTGACTACCAAGTTCCAGTTGGATGGGGAAACCGTCCACCAGGCATTGTTCTTGGCCCCGCCTTCCAGGTATTCATACTTTGCGTTGATCAGCACTTCCTGAATCATTTTGGCGCGGAGACTGTCCCGCTCCTGCTGCGTCATCGCATCGTACAGCCAGTCATAGCCGATGGAAGCCACGACGCCCATTTCCGAAATGCTGAGGAAATTTTTGACGCCGCCATGCCAATCCGGATAATCCACCATCACATTTAACTGATTGATAGCAGGAACCGAATATTTGGCGTCGCCTGTCAATTGGTACATCAGGGCAAGCTTTTCAATCCGCGGCCTCAGCTCATCCGCCAGGTTGACGATATTGATGTTGGAGCCCGAACTGGTCGTATAGTATTGGATCGAAGGCTTGGGGACTTCGAGGTCCGCGTCGGCCTTCACTTTGGCGTACCACTCCTGCATGATCGGATCAGTCTGAATAAGCCCGCGAATTCTCGTGAAGTCATCGCTTGTTGCAAACAACCTAGGGTGAGCCGACCCCGGTGCGGAATGCCTGGAGACGAGGGACGCAATCATATCCGCTCCCGGCAGGCCGACATACACGACGATCTTGGTGCCGGACGTACCGCCATGTCCGTCCGAAACCCCGATCTGGAAGGAATCGTAGCCCGTATATCCCGCTGCAGGCGTATACGTCCAATCGCCATTCGACTGAACGGCAGCGCTGCCGTGCTGGGGCTGGGATGCCGGATCCGCTTGGAGGGCGAACGTCATCGGGTCGCCATCCTTGTCTTTGGCCGTCACGCGACCCGACAGGGCTTGACCCCGAACCGTACCTACGTTGACTTGCAGCTTATCCATGGACGGGGCATCCTGCTGCGACCCGACATTGACCTGGATGACCGAGAAAGCAAAGTGATCATGGCCGTCGGCGATCAGCAGCGTGAACGTATCCGCTCCGACATATTCGGCATTCGGATAATAGGTCCATGTTCCGTTGTCGCGCGCGGCGACCGTACCATGCGACGGTGCCAGGAGCACGGATGCGGTAAGCGGGTCTCCCGCTGCGTCGGTTGCCAGTATCGGACGGCTGATCGATTGATCCTCGTTGACGTCGACGGTTTCGTCGGAGGCGGCAATGTCCGAATCCGTCCCCACAACGACGGCATAAGTTGCAGAAACTTGCGGGTCTTCTTTTGCTTTCACGCTGATCGTAGCGATGCCGGGAGCGACCCCCCTGACCGTAGCCTTGGAGGGATCGGTTCCATTCGCCTCCACGACGGCTACCGTCTCATTCTTCGATTCCCAGGACACAGCCGGATTGGTGGCGTTCGCGGGCAGCGCCGTTGCCGTCAAGGCCACGCTCTCGCCGACGCCGATCAGGCCCTTGTTTTTATCCAACTGGATGCCGGATGCCGGAATCCACGGGATCACCTGGATATCGTCCGCCCACAGCGTACCGGTACCGAGCTCGAAGGCAACCTCAAGCCGCGCCTTCGTGGCGCCCGCAGGGACAGTGACGATTTTTTCGTAATAGCTCCAGCCGTCTGCGCCTGTCGTTCCGATGGCGGGAAGCTTCTCATAGACATTGCCGTCCTTCGAAATAATCGCATTGTTATCATCCTGGTAGACCAGTCGCAGGCTGACATTCGTACCGCCGTTGGCTTGCTTCAGCCAGCCGCCAACTCTATAGCTCTTGCCGGCTGCGGCCCCGACGATTTCATTATAAACGACAGCCTTCCCCTGGGAGGAAGCCTCAATCTTGACCGAATTCGCGCCTTCTTTCTTCACCGTCGTATCAACCGATAATTGGGGGTTCGTCCCCGTCGAACCAAAATAACGGGTCCAGATGTCCGGCTTCGTCCCATTCAACCAACCTGGCATGGTGGTACTGACGGTTTTCTCAAACCCGCCGTTGGGAAAAGCCCCCGACACAATCACCGTGTAAGACTTCGACCAGCCGCCTTCTACGGTCGCAGCGGTAATGACCGCTTGGCCCTCGGCTTTGGCGCTCACCTTGCCGGATGCGTCGATTGCGGCAACCTCAGGCTGGGAGGACGTCCAGTACACCCGTCGATCCGTCGCGTTCGACGGGGCGGCATAAACGGCATGCGTTACGCTAGAGCCGGGACTGAGGGCTTGATAGGAGGGTACGTCCCCGGTAAGCCCTGTAACGGGAATCCAAGGCGTGAGCTGTACATCGTCGAACCAGGCTGTTCCCTTTGCTTTATCGTAATTCGCATATAGGCTAGCCCCAGTCGCTCCAGCGGGAGCCTGAACGAGGCCTGCGTAGCTCTTCCAGGGCTGCGTGCCTTTCACTGCTGTCGCCGGCAAGTATTCCGTGCTGACCGCAGTCCCCCCGGGACCGTTCCATTTCAACCGGAGGGAGGCCCCGGTGCCGGTTAGCGATTCTGTCGCGATCAGGCTGCTCCAGCGATACCAATGACCTTCGGTCACCGGCATATTATACTGCACGGCGGAAGCATTGCTGTTAACCGCTGCACTGATGCGCAGCGAGCGGCTTCCAGCTCCGTATACGGCTTCATCGACCGTGACGACCGGGCTTCCGTAAGGGGTTAAAGCCGACCAGAAGGAAGGGGTCTTATCCGTAAAGCCGTTCTGCGAACCGCTCGTCACCGTTTCAAAGCCGCTGTTCTTCACAAGCCCGCCAGGGGCTACCGTCACGAGGTAGGACGCCGTATAGCCGCCTTCGGCCGAAGTGGCCGTAATCGTGGCAAGGCCCGGCGCAACCCCGGTAATCGCGCCCTGTCCGTCTACAGTCGCCACGCCGGGGGCGGACGAAGACCAGGTCAGGCTCGGATTGGACGGATTGGCGGGCGTGAGCTGAACGGGCGCCTGCTTCGTGTCGCCGACGAGAATCATGGCCCCCTGCTCCTGGAAGGAGAGACCCTTCAGGGAAGTCCAAGGTTTGAATTGAATGTCGTCAAACCAGGCGTAGCCATAAACCTGGTTGTAATCGAGATCGACTCTCGCCGTAACGGCCTCCTCGGGAGCAATCGTGGCCGTGGCGTAGCTGGGCCAGTCCGTTACGTTGCCCCGGACCGGCTTAGTGGAAGGAAGCAAATAATCCATCCGCAGCACCTGCCCATTCGAGTTGAGGTAGGCAACCCGGATATTGACGCCGTAAGCGGCGGTCGCTCCTGTAATCTGCTGGGTTTTGAACGCGCCGGATAACCGGTATTCCTGGCCGGGAACGACCGGAATATTCCCTTGATACACCGTTAACCGGCTTTTGTTCGGATAGGGCGAGCTAATCTTCACGGAACGGCTGCCCGCGCTCGCGTGGTACAACTCCACGCTGACCGTCGGAGCGACCGGCGTGGATGCCGCGTCCACCCAAATCGACCAGTTGGCGGCTCTTCTCGCTGTCCAGCCGGATTGGGAATCCGTGGTGTAGGTCTCAAACGAGCTGTTCTGGATCAGATTGTCTCCCGCCGCCTGCGCGGCAGAGAAGCTTGCCGGACCCCAGCCAGGGGGGAGGAGCAAGCAGACCGCCAGAATAGCAAACAAGACCAGACGTACTCTTCGAAGCATCAAATCAACCACCTCACAATGGATTTGCGCTTTGTAAGCGCATACATCCAATATAGAGTACTGGTATAATCCTGCCTACAAGACGATCTGAACAACGATAAACTTCGTTTTATGTGGCGCATAAACCGTTTTTTGCAACGGCTAACCTCACTTTAGACTGTATCTCCGCAAACCAAAATACGCCATCCGAGGATTCAGAGGAATACTTCTCCGTTCGAGGCGCTCGCTTGTGTCAGGTGTGTCTGGCGAAGTGCCGGGCATTCGGAGGAACCGCAGCCCGCTAGCGCTAGCCTGCAAAAGTGCATCATCCAAGCCTGGTTGGGAGGAGATTTGCGATCTATCGCGCAAAAGTGCACGGTAGCTCGTCTATTTAAGAGAGAACCGGGCTGTCTCGGGTGAAAATCCTGCACTTTTGCGCGATAGAAAGAAGCGATGAACGGGTGCGGCTCTCGATCGTGCACTTTTGCGCGATAGCCCCCGTGAAGGGCCCTTCGCTTTTAATCGATCGTTGATTTACGCATGCACGGATCGCGGTAATCTCTCCGTCCTAGCGGATATAAACGTAGATAGGCGTCCGGTACAGATCGGCGCAGACGACCGTCCGCACCGGCGTCCAGCCCGGCAGCGCGAAGCAGACGCTGACGACGCAGGCGCCGGGCGCCAGATACCGACGGAGCAGCGGCGCAAGGCGATTCATCGCGCCGGGATAGAGGTAGCAGATCACCGCGTCGGCGTCCTCGTAGGGGTACGCGAACAAGTCTCCGCGCATGAATCGCATTCCCGGCCGTCCCCTCGCCAGCAGCCGCGACACCGCAAGCGGCAGCGGCGAGTTCTCGATGCCGATCAGCCGCCAGCCGGGACAGTGCCGCGCCGTATGCAGCGCCAGGCTGCCCCAGCCGGAGCCGGCCTCTACCGCCGAGCCGCGCGGGCCGAGCCGCAGTAGCTCCGCCGCTACCGCACGGCGGACGGGGCCGGACGCCGGCATCGGCGAGATGCCGTTGCGCCAGCTGTGCCAGACGATGGAGAACACGGCCAGCAGCGCCGCTCCAGCCGCGATCATGCCGACCCACCAGCCGGCCGTATACGCCGCGGCCACGTCAGCGCGCCTCTGCCGCAAGCCGGCTGGGGCGGGCCGATTCGATTGCCGGCTCGTCCTGGTCAAACCTCCTGAGCGTATCGCTCATTTCCGCTAACAGCCCCTTCGAAGTAAACATGTCCCTTAACCCCTTACCAAAGTAACCCTAAACACGCTTCCCTCTTCCGAACTCTTCTCCAATTCAACGGTCCCCTCAAAAAAGCCCAGCAAATGGCGAACGATCGACAGACCCAGACCGGCCCCGCCATGCCTGCGTGCCCGTGAGGCATCAACGCGATAAAACCGCTCGAAAATCAGTTCCCTTGCCGAAGGGGATATTCCCTTTCCGGTGTCCGCTACCCGAACCGCAATGCGCCCATCCTCATGCGCAACTTGCAGCGTAACGCTCCCGTTTGGCCGATTGTACCGGATGGCGTTGTCCAGCAGATTTCGAAAGACCAAGAACAGGAAGCTCTCGTCCCCCTTGATCGTAGCAGAGAAGGGCTCGACCAGTTGGAGCTTCACGCCGTATTCGACTGCCATGGGTTCCATAAACGATACTGCATCCGTGAGGATGTCGGCAAGCTCCACAACGTTGTGCTCACGCTGCGTACGATCGTACGATCCGTCGGCCAGCAGCAGCAAATCCTCCGTTAATGACTCCAATCGCGATAGCGTCCGCTCCGTTGTCGCCCTGTAATCTTGCCAATCGCTCGGATCTATGCCATCGCCGTCGCCGGCCACCTCGAGATTGGTGCGCAGGATGGACAGCGGCGTTCTTAATTCGTGCGCGGCCGCGGAGACGAAGCGGGCCTGCTGATCGAAGGCGCGTTCCAGCCCGTCCAGCATCGTATTAAAAGCGATCCCGAGCTTTTTCAATTCATCGTGAAGCTGATCGATCTCCAGGCGCTTGTCGAGCGTGGTCGCCGTTATGCCGGCAGCGGTCTCGCTCATCCGCTTCACAGGCTTAAGGATCATCGCCGCGAGCCATTGCGCGCTGAGGATCATGCCTGCGAGCGCCACAAGCAAGCTGATAATGCGCCCCTGCAGCTCCGATACAATCCCGGAAGCCGTGAAAAAGAACTCTAAGGCGGCATACAGAATAATCATGGCCGCCAAATTAAGAATGGCAAACAGCGTCAATCTGAAACGCAGCGATAGGCGATTCCAGGGTCTCATGTCGTTGCCTCTTTCTCTCCGGCTGCGCGCGGCGACCATCGATACCCATGACCTTGAACGGTCTGAATATACGCCTCTCCGGCTGCCGGATCATGGTGCAAGAGCTTTTTGCGCAAGGAGTTAATATGAACCCGCACCGTTGAGGTAAGGGGATCCGCGTTTATATCCCACACATGCTCCAGCAGCCGCTCGGACGAGATGACCTCGCCGGGATGCAGCATCAAATATTCGAGCAGGCCGAATTCTTTTTTCGTCAAAGGTATGAGCGCATTTTCGAACCAGACTTCCTTGGTCTTCGAATCCAGGGCAAGCCGGTCGAACCGCAGGACCGTGCTTTTTACGGACGAACGCCGGCGAAGGAGCGCCCGGATGCGGGCGAGCAATTCATTGAACACAAACGGTTTGCGAAGGTAGTCGTCCGCCCCTGAATCGAGCCCTTCTTCCACTTCGTCCGGATGGCTGCGCGCGGTCAGCATGAGGATACATACATCGTGTTGGTGCGAGGATCGGCGAATGCGTTGGCAAAGCGAGATGCCGTCCAGCTCCGGAAGGTTGATGTCGAGGAGGATCACGTCATATTCGTTGGTATCCGCCAACTCCCAACCGGTCAGCCCGTCAAGCGCGCTGTCCACTGCGTAGCCCTCCCGCTTTAGACCCTTGGCTAACGCGCGCGAAAGGTCTTCTTCATCTTCAACGATGAGAATTCGCATTTGACCACTCCTTCCTGTTACGACAATAGCACAGCATTCGCGTTTTCGCGATGCGAGGAAAAACATACAGCTCTCCTGCGCTTTCTTAACAAGGATTTAACAGCCCAATCTCTATAATCAAAGCAAATCTTCCTTTTGCGCGGAGGATGCTGAACAGAATGGAATGAAGGAGGAGAAGGTCTTTTGTTAATCGAGGTGGTATCGGCCGGACCGGGTTGTTCCATTTGCCAAAAGGCGTTAAGTCTCGTGAAGCAAGTGGCGGCGGAATTTTCGCAAATCGAGATTCGGGAGCTGCATGTGGTCGAGCAGTTCGAACGTCTCCAGGAACTGAACATTTTCAGCGCCGGAGCGATTCTCATTAATGGCAAAACGGAATTTGGCTCTTTACCCAAATTGTCCGAGCTTCGCGAACGTGTGTATGCATGGTTGGATTACGAAGAAGATCACTAGATAAAAGGAGAAACGAATGGAAGACTTATATCATTTTACGATTACGGGCGGAGTCTCCGTCTCGACCTACATCCTTGTGTTTCTCGTCGGCATCGTGAGTGCGGTGTTGGCCTGCTACTTGCCTGTGCTTGCAATGTTTGCGGGTTATGTCCAGCGAGGAGCGGTCGGCGATAAAAGAAAAGCCGTGCTGATCGCGATCAACTTTATTCTGGGCATGGTTGTCACTTCGCTGTTGACCGGTTTGATCATTGCGCTTCTCGGCCAACAGTTTCTGCCCTTTGTCGAGAAATATCGGTTACTGACCTGGGTTCCGCCTCTTTTTGACATCTTGGCCGGATTGCAGCTGCTTGGCGTCATTTCATTCGCCATGCCGACTTTTCAAAAGTCGTTGAACCGGCCGGAAAGTCCGAAAGGCGCCGTGGCCGCTTTCAAACTGGGGATTCCTTACGGACTCGTCATTTCTCCCTGTGCGATCCCGATCTTTTTCGCGCTGATCAGCTATATTGCCCTTCAAGGAAGTCCGCTTCACGGCGCGCTGCTCATGACGGCCTATTCGCTGGGGAAAGGCGTGATTCTCGCGGCTGTTGCAGTCTTCTCCATTTCGATCCTGCGCAAATTGGCAAAATGGGGCGGTCCCGTTAAAAAAGTCGCCGGCTATCTCTCCATCGTGCTTGGCATTCTTTTCCTCGCGATTGGATTTATGAAATAATAGGTTGATCACATTAGGAGGGGAATCATCCATGTCCTTAAATCAAACGCTCGAAGAAATGAAGCAGCAGTTTATCGCCCATTCGCCTATCGAGATTCAGGCGGCGATGTTCCGTTCGATCCGGGAGCAGCAGGAGTCGGGCGTGCAGTATGGTCTGCAGGAAGGGCAGAAGGCGAAGGATTTTACGCTAAAAAACGCGATGGGCACCCCGATTCACTTATACGACGAACTGGCCAAAGGACCGGTCGTGCTCACCTTTTACCGGGGCGGCTGGTGTCCGTACTGCAACGCGCAGCTTCGCGCGTATCAGAAGGTGCTCCCGGATATTAACGCGCTGGGCGCCAGGCTCATCGCCGTCAGCCCGCAGAGCCCGGACAACACGCTGTCTCATCAGGAGAAGGAAGAGCTGCAGTTCGAGGTGCTCAGCGATACGAACGGTTTGGTGGCCGCCTTTTACAATATTTTATACGACGTGCCGCCGTACCTTCAGGAGCTCATGACGAACCAGTTCAAGCTGGATCTGGCCGAGTACAATGCGACTGACCGATGGATCCTCCCCATTCCGTCCACGTTCATGATCGACGAGTCAGGCGTGATCCGTTCCGCGTACGTCAACCCTGATTTTATGAAGCGTCTGGCGCCGGAGGATATTCTGGATGAGCTAAGGAAGCTATGAGCGGTCGTCGATAGGACTCAAGAAGACTAAAATTGGCGAGCCGAGGTTGAAGAGCGTCCTTGATTGGGCGTTCTTTTTATTTAATCCAAAGAGAAGCGAGGAAACGCAAAGTCGATATACGTATCCTGTTCCATCCGCCGAACATCGACGCCAAACGCTTCGAGTCCGAGCATGATGCCGCCGATGACGGGGTCGAACTTCGGCGGGAGGATGGCGACTTGCGGGTAACTCTCTTGCACGCGCCGGCCGAACGACCGGAAGAGCAGCGGGCTTGACTTCCATACGCCGCCCGATACCGTGAGCGGCAAGTCATGCGCGTCGGTCTTCCCGATTAAGTGAACCATTTGATCGGCGAGTTGTCCGGCGGCGTCGTTCAGGATTCGGACGGCGACCTCGTCGCCCGATGCGGCGCACTGCCCGACGAGCGGGCAGAGAGAGGCGACGAGCTTGCGCTGCTCGTTCAGCTTCGTCGCATAGAGCTTGATCATGACGTCCAGCAGACGGGGAAGATGCCAGAGGCGCAGAATTTGCTCCAATAACATCGTGGACGGTCCGCGTCCATCGGTCATGCGCGCACAAGCAGCCAACGCCTGTTGGCCGATGTGCGTCCCCGAGCCTTCGTCTCCGATCATCGCCCCCCAACCGCCGACAGCCGCAAAACCGCCCTGATTGCGCACGCCGGCAAACGATCCGGTGCCCGCCAGCGCGAGGCTCCCGCGTCGCTCTTGTATGGCGCCGAACAGGGAAAACGTAAATTCGTCCGAGATATGAAGGGCCGTATTCCCGCCGACAAGCGTGTCCAGCGCTTGTTCGATGATCTCGATCCGAAGAACGGGCATGGCGGTATAAATCGCCGAGAGGTCGGCAGCTGCGATTCCCGCGGACGCTAGTGCCTCGGCTACGCCCGAGCGAATGGCGGACTGGATCTCATCGACGGTATCGAACTGAGAGTTCGTCGAGCCCGCGATAGCCCGGCCCACCAGCTTCCCTCGTTCGTCGGCGATCAGGCAGCTAAGCTTGGTGCCGCCCCCATCCAACGATGCGACATATCTCATCCGACATCCTCCGCCTACGTCAGGTTAGCGACCCGAATCTCGATTCCTTTCTGCTGAAAAAGGCTGCTGAACGGCTCTTTCAGGGCTTGATCCGTGACGACGTGCTGAACCTTGTCGAAGCTGCTGATACTGAAGACGACGTTCTCGTTATTGAACTTGCTGTGATCCGCGAGCACGACAACCTTGTCCGCGGACGCGATCATTTTGTCGCGAATCGCCGCTTCCTGCACGATATTGTCCCGCAGCCCTTCCGGCAAAATGCCTTTCGGCGCGATGAAGGCTTTGCTCACCCTGAGCTTCGACACCATCTCTTCGGCGAAGGGGCCGACGAACGATTGGGTGTACGGGTTCAAGGTGCCGGAAATGCCGATGACCGTTCCGTTCCGGTATTCCTTCAGCTTGTCGAAAATCGGGATCGAATTCGTAATGACCGTCACGTTGCTCATCTTGGCAATCGCGTCGGCCAGCAGGATGGTCGTCGAACTGGAATCGAGAAAGACGCTGTCGCCTTCTTCGATCAAAGCGGATGCTTCATGCGCGATCGCCGCTTTGATATCGCTCAATAGTTGAGAGGTCGTAGAAAGCGGCTGCACGTCTTCCCTGAGGATGGACGCGCCTCCGTAGTTTTTCGTAATCTTGCCTTGCTGCTCCAGCAGCTTGAGGTCGGACCGGATGGTGACGTCGGATACCTGGAAGATCCCGCTTAACTCGGCGACCGAGATGAATTGACGATCCTGGGCCAGCTTATAGATCTCGTCTCTTCTTTGCGAAGCGAACATCGTCGATCTCTCCTTGCGCTATTCTTTATACGGATGGATTTATGATGATTTTATATCAATAGCTTACGATCTACAATGGAAAACGAAATAAATATAAAAATTGACAGTCTAAAAGCAGGTAAATATAATAAAATCGTTAATAAACGAAAGAAAGTGAAAGTCTTCAGCTATTTCGAACTGTTATTCTATTATGGGGAGGCGTATGGTTATCCTTGTACAACCGTTCGATCTCAAGCAAGTTTACTTTCAGAAGATTAACGAGTTAATTCAACGGGTGGAGCAAACGCAAAGCCAGGCGATCGATCAGGCTTCGGCCATCATCGCTGCGGCGATCGAGCATGGAAAAGGCCTTCACGTATTCGACACCGGCCACATGCTGGACAGCGAATTGATCGATAGAGCGGGAGGGCTGTACAGCTTCAAGCGGCTCTCCATGAAGTTTGAGATCGACAACGAAGTTCGCAAGCGCCCCCAGGACGGGGAGAAGGATCGCAGTCTTGAAGGTCTGATGAAGTATGCGTTGAAGTCGAGCAACGTCCAGCCCGGCGACGTTCTTGTCATCGGCAGCGTATCGGGCAAAACCGTATTTCCCGTCGACCTCGCGTTCGAAGCCGGGAAGCTGGGCGTCACGGTCATCGCCCTCACGAGCCTGTCTTACTCGAAGCTCTTGAAGAGCGACCATTCCAGCGGTAAAAGGCTGTTCGAGCTGGCCGACCTGGTGATCGACAACTGTGCGCCTGCGCTGGATGCCATGATCGAGGTGCCGGACATGGACGCGCCGATCTGCCCGGCTTCGGGCATCTCGTCGGCCGTCATCATGTGGGCGATCGAAGCCAGGACGGTTCAAATCCTCCTGGAGCGGGGGATTAAGCCGACCGTGCTCAAGTCGATTAATAACCCCGGCAGCGACAAGTTTAACGAAACGCAGATGCAGCGCTATCAAGAGACGGGACATTGAGATGGACCCGATCTCGGCATATTGCGATAGCATCACCGAGGCGGTGCGGCGGATCCAAAGCGAGCAGCGCGATGCGATGACCGCCGTCGCGGCGCTGCTCGCGGATAAGGTGGAGGGCGGACGTTCGATTTACATAACGGGCTGCAGCCATTCCAGCATATTCGCCCAGGAAGTGTACTATCGGGCCGGAGGCTTTCTGCTCATGAATCCGATCCTGCTGCCGGGCATGACGCTGGACGTTCGGCCGGTCACGCTCACGAGCCGATATGAACGAATATCGGGCATCGCCGAAGCGGTATTGTCCGGATCGCCGATCGAAGCGGGGGACGTACTGATCATCGCTTCGGTGTCCGGACGCAACGACGTTCCCGTCGAGATGGCCTTGTGGGCGCGGGACAAAGGAATATCCGTCATTGCATTGACTTCGATGGCTTACTCCCAAGCCGTAACGAGCCGGCATGCCAGCGGACTTCGCCTGTTCGAGATCGCGGACTTCATTTTGGATCTGATGTGCCCGGAAGGCGACGCGGCATTGGATATCGCGGGACTGCCGGTCAAGACGGGAGCCATCTCCACGGTTACCGGCATTACGATGATGCATGCGGTCATCTCGGAAACGCTCCGGCTCCTGGTCGAACGCGGCATGACGCCGCCGGTGTTCATGTCGGGCAATCGGGACGGCGGGGACGCCTATAACCGAGCGCTGCTGGAGCAGTACCGAACGCAAATCCACTATATGTAGCCAGGGGGATCGGGACATGAGCAAGGCTTCATTTGTTGGCGCGCAATCTTTTCCGGTCGGTATGTGGGTGCCGCCTCCGTCATCCGAGATTTCGATCGAGCGATACAAGGAAATACGCGACGGCGGATTTACTTTCGTGATCGGATTCAGGGAAATCGAGGATGGCGAGGAGGCGGTGCTCAAGGCGCTCGATTGCGCCGAGGCGAACGGCCTCATGTACCTGGTCAGCGATCCGCGCGTGAAAAACCTGGCGTTGGACGAGTTATCGGAAATGGGTCCGCTCGTCGCTCCTTATGCCGCGCATCCCGCCTATTTGGGGCATTTGTTCTACGACGAGCCGGGCACCGAAGAGTTCGAACGATTGGCCGCGCTTGCCGATCGCTACTACTCGCATGTGCCAGACGGTCTGGCTTACGTTAATTTGCTGCCGACATACGCGAAGCCTCCGATGTGGGGAACGGACACGTACGCGGACTATTTGGAGCAATTCCTCAGCACGTTTAAGCCGAAGGTGTTGTCGTACGATCATTATCCTTTGCTTATGAATAAGAACAAGCCGGACTACTTTGCGAACTTATGGTCGATTAGCGAAGCTTGCCGCCAGCACGGCGTGCCGTTTTGGCTTTTCATTCAGACGTTGTCGTTCAACGGCAAGTACAGGGAACCGAATGAAGCAGAGCTTCGTTGGCAGGTCAATCTGAGTCTTGCCTTCGGAGCGGTGGGGATCCAATACTTCACCTATTGGTCGCCCGAGGATTGGAATAACGAGACCTTCGGAGAAGCGCTCATCCGCAAGGACGGATCCAGAACCGAACAGTACGAAAGGGTAAAGCGAATAAATAACGAGCTTGCCGTCGTGGGTCCGGTGCTGCAGTCTTTGCGGCCGGAAGGCATTCTCGTATGCGGAAAGGTACCGGACGGCGTCGAACGCGTCTTGCCGTCCTTCGGCCCGGTGACCGCCCTGGAAGGAGACCCGGTCGTCGCGGGTTGTTTCTCCGCCGACGGGCAGCCCGATTCGTTATTCGTGGTCAACCTCAGTCACGATGATCAAGCCGTATCCGTCATTGTCTTGGATCATGCGCCGTCCTTGTCGATCCGTCTGGAGCCTGGCGCGGGCAAGCTGATTCGGTTACGGGAGACCAACTGATCGTAGGAATGTCGTGTAGGAATGTATGCAGGTCATGAGAGCGTCCCGGATGGGGGCGCTCTTATCATTTTTGACGGAAGATGGAGTGGAGGAAGGCGCACCATGTTGCTTGTTAGAAACGAAGCCTATACTATATAGATCAAGGTGCGTATCCACTTGCGCAACATCACAATGGACGGGATGGGTTCGATTGAGCATAGATGAAGCGAAGAATGAATTGCCTCCGAATTATGAAGAATTAAAGGTATCCGCGAATCGAACGTCCAGCTGGAGAGAACGTTTGAACGCCGTGGAGGAGCTAGGACGGTGGAACACGCCAAAAACCATCGATGTGCTCAAGCACAGGTTGAATAACGACACGGTCTACCAAGTTCAAGAGGCCGCGTATCATAAGCTCAAGCAATTGGGCGAAGACGTTCAGTTGCCATCGAGGAAAACAGGCGACTTAATAAAAGGCGTTACCAAAATCCTGGTACGAATTAAGAAAAGCTTGCCGGCAGGTCATTCCTTCGAAGAATTTAAAGAGAAGCTAAAAAAGATGCGACTCGACGTCTACGATGCTTATGAAGGCGAAAGAGGCGCTGACTTCGATAAGTGGCTTGAAACCGTTTGGGCTTCGTTGTAATTAATTAGGGTTCCCTCAAACTCAGGTTTGGGGGGATTTTTTATTTCTCGTCTAAAGCGCCTCTCTCTTATGGAAAACGTATAGCACACTTATATTTTATATATTATTCGTTTAATGATCTTCATGTTAGCATGGGTGTAAGAACGGCAAAGGAGGCCAAGCGTTGGCGCGTCTCTTGCTGATTGCAATGGTTGTCTTAATGGCTGGGTGTCAATCCCATTCTGAGGAGAAGAAGGTGAAAGGAATGAACGAGCAATTGATCGCTTCGGCAGAAAAAGGAGAGGTTGAACGCGTGCTGAAGCTGCTTCAAGACGGAGCTGACATTAATGCAACGGATAGAAGCGGAAGAACGGCCGTCATGGCAGCAACCTATAACAATAAAGCAGATATGGTAAAGATTCTTATTCAAAAAGGCGCTGACATCAACATTCGCGACAACCAATTCAATAATGTTCTCTTGTATGCCGGGGCGGAGGGGTTTCTAGATATCGTCAAACTCGCGATCGACGCTGGTGCCGATACAAGGCTGACGAACCGGTTCGGGGGAATCGCGCTGATTCCCGCTTCGGAACGCGGACATGTTGAGGTCGTCGAAGAACTGCTTAGCCGTTCAGACATCGACGTAAACCATATCAATAACCTGCACTGGACTGCATTGTTGGAAGCGGTCATTTTAGGCAACGGCGGAGACAAGCATCAAAAAATCGTACGGCTGTTGGTCGACCATGGAGCCGACGTGAATATTGGCGATGGAGAGGGAATCACCCCCTTGAGGCATGCGCGGCAAAGAGGCTATCAAGAAATTGCCGACATTTTAATCAAAGCAGGGGCGTGACCCCTTTAAATGACAAACGGCTGCGGCAAAGGAGGAGGATGAAGTGGCAGATCCTGCTTACTGGTTAACGAATGTGCGGCTGGAAACCGGCTATCGGTATGAGAACGGTACCGTGACCGGGAGGAGAACTTTTATCATAGTGGTCGGAGGGACGCTTGGATTGCCCAAGCGTCTTTTTTTGTCCCGTAATAGTATCCTCCAGGTAACTCCCTCACGCGAAAGTGCCTACTTACGAAAATGAAACGCTGACTCTACAATAGGCTAGAGCTGAACAAGACAACATTTTGAAGGAGAGATCATTCCATGGAACTTCAATTGGCGCTGGATCTTGTAGATATTCCCGGAGCGAAGCAAGTCGTTGCGGAAGTGGCGGATCATATAGATATCGTGGAGATCGGCACGCCGGTCGTTATCAACGAAGGACTGAGAGCGGTCAAGGAAATCAAGGAAGCATTTCCGTCGCTGCGCGTACTGGCCGACTTGAAAATCATGGACGCCGGCGGCTATGAGGTCATGAAGGCATCCGAAGCGGGCGCGGATATCATCACCGTGCTGGGCGTATCGGACGATTCGACGATTCGCGGCGCCGTCGAGGAAGCCCGCAAGCAAAACAAAAAAATCATGGTGGACATGATCAACGTGAAGGACATTGAAGGCAGAGCCCAAGAGATCGACGCGCTTGGCGTGGATTACATCTGCGTTCACTCCGGGTACGACCACCAGGCTGAAGGCAAAAACTCCTTCGAGGAGCTTGCGGCGATCAAGCGCGTCGTCAAGCAAGCTAAAACGGCCATCGCCGGCGGCATCAAGCTGGACACCCTGCCGGAAGTGATCAAGGCCCAGCCGGACCTGGTCATTGTCGGCGGAGGCATCACCAGCCAGAATGACAAGAAGGCCACTGCGGCCGAAATGAAAAAACTGGTCAGTTTGGCCTAAACGCATGGAAGCGATCCAATACGTCGCCGAGATCGTCAAGGAGCTCCAGCAGTCCGCTGAACAGATCGCCGATGCGGAAGCCGAGAAGCTGGCGAACCTCATTTTGCAATCGAAAAAGGTTTTCATTGCCGGCGCAGGAAGATCGGGTCTGATGGGACGGGCATTTGCCATGCGCCTGATGCATACCGGGGCCAACGCTTATGTCGTCGGGGAGACGATCACGCCTGGCATCGACGAAGGCGATGTCTTGATCATCGGGACGGGCTCGGGGGAGACCAAAAGCTTGATCCCGATGGCCCAAAAAGCGAAAAGTCTCGGCGCATCCGTAGCGGCCGTCACGATCGCGCCCGAGTCGACGATCGCAAGCCTGGCGGACGCGGTGGTCAAGCTGCCGGGATCGCCCAAGGATCAAGCGAGCGGCAGCTATACGACGATTCAGCCGATGGCTTCGCTGTTCGAACAGACGCTGTTGATCTTTTACGACGCCGTCATTCTCCGGATGATGGAAAAGCAGGGACAGGACAACCGCCGGATGTACGGCAGGCATGCCAACCTGGAATAGCGGACTCTGCTCCGCGCAATGAAGTGACAGTCCTCGCATTCGCGGCGAGGGCTGTTCTTTAGTTTCCAAAAGGGGAGTATAAGCTTTTACTTCTTATATGGCCTCATTGTATACTGTCCAGAGGAGGGATAACGATGGCGACGGAGATCAAGGATCGAATCGACTTGACGACGATCAACTGCGAGAAGGAATTGACGCTGGCGGTGATCGGCGGCAAATGGAAGTTAATTATTTTGTGGCATCTGGGACTGGAAGGCACGAAACGGTTCAGCGAGCTGAAAAAGCTGATTCCCCATATCACGCAGAAAATGCTGACCAATCAGCTGCGCGAACTGGAAGAGGATCAGCTGGTTTTCCGCAAAGTGTATCCGGTCGTCCCGCCACGGGTCGAATATACGTTGACGGCGTATGGAGAAAGTCTCATCCCTGTCTTGAAGATGATGTACGATTGGGGCAAAAATTACGGCGAACAGGTCATCTGGAAAGACGGCCGGACAGGCCCGGAGACCGCTGCAGCCGACGTTTAATGATCGTACTCATCATAAAATTAAATAGGTCTGTACGCATTCCGCATTCCCTCAAACGATTCGTTTGAGGGGATTTTTGTTTTGCGCGATCTAGGGCTTCGAGGTTAAAGGTTTAAGGTTGATTTAAGCCTCGTCCCGCATGATTGAAGTAAGACATGAAGCGATGACGCCGTCTTATCCATAAATGCTCGCAACCGAGCTTCGAGGAGTGTTGAAAAATGAAATCAAAAAAAGCGAAGACCCTAAGCGCAGTAACGATGGCCGTACTGCTGAGCGCAACCATTGCGGGATGTTCCCAGGCGCAAAGCGGCAACGGGAATGCCGCAGCCACTACGCCGGCAGCAAGCACGCAGGCGGCAAGCACGCAATCGACGAGCACGCAGTCCGATTCGACGTCGACGACAAGCACGACAGCAGCATCCGGCGGAACGTCGGCAGCCGCAACGACCAAGCTGGACGCATCGGCCCTGTTCAGCGATCGGGATCTGGAGCAAACGGCGGATCTGACGGGGGCTGCGCAAGTGAAGCTGCAAAGCGGCAAAGACGTAACGATCGATGCCGAAGGCGTCTACGTCCTGAGCGGCGAGGCGACCGATGCGACCGTGATCGTCGAGGCGCCCGACGATGCCAAGGTACAGCTCGTCCTGGATGGCGTCACCATCACCAATGAAGACGCGCCTGCCATCTATGTGAAGGCGGCGGATAAAGTATTCGTGACCTCTGCCGAAGGCACGAATCATATGGAGGTCACCGGAACTTATGCGGCGGATGGGGAAACGAATCTGGATGCCGTCATTTTTTCCCGATCGGATCTAACGCTGAATGGGACCGGTACCTTGGATATCGTATCGAAGGAAGGGAACGGCATCTCGTCCAAGGACGATCTGAAGGTGACCGGCGGCGTCTATAACGTCCAATCGGCTGCGGATGCGCTGGAGGCCAACGATTCGATCTTGATCAACGATGGCACCGTGACGATCGATGCGGGCAAGGATGCCCTGCACAGCGAAAATGCCGATGATGCCACGCTCGGATATATCTATATAAAAGGCGGCACCCTCAATATCACCGCAGCCGACGACGGGATCCAAGGCACCAGCCTGGTTCAAATCGACGGCGGCACGATCGGCATTACGAAGAGCGAAGAAGGCATCGAAGCCAATTATATCCTGATCTACGACGGCCAGATCACGCTGTATGCGAACGACGACGGCATCAATGCGGCGCAAAAGGTCGACGGCGACGTGGCGATCGAAGTCAACGGCGGCACGCTGGACGTGACCGTGGGCAGCGGCGATACGGACGCGTTCGATTCCAACGGCGATCTGTATGTCAACGGCGGTACGATCAAGGTGACGGCACCGACTTCATCGTTCGACGCGGACGGCACGGCACAGTTAAACGGCGGAGACGTCACGGTCAACGGCGAGAAAATCACGGAGATGCCGCAATCGCGCATGGGAGGCGGCGGTAGAGGCGGTATGCGCCGGTAAGATAAAAGTCACCGAACGAAGAGAGGCGAACAGCCTCTCTTTTTTAGCTATAATTTTTGAGGATGTCCGCTACATACTGACGAAAATCCTCCACATAGGAAGGAGGCGCTATGACTCGAAGTTCCGTCCCGAAGCTCGCTAAGTGCCGGAAGCCGAATTGATTTTGAGGGATAGGGACCGTGGCCGACAGCCACTCGGCACTGTGGGGCTCGATGCTCTTGCGACCGTATCTTTCGATGAAATGATCCTTGATCGCAGGCGAGATCAGCGCCTTCACTTGAACGAGCCGCGGCGAATAATCTTCGGCGAATCCCCGGTCCGCCGGGTGATCTCTTGGCACGAACGTATGCTTGTCCACCGTCAGATTGTCGGTTCTGGACAGCTTGAACGTTCGATACTCCAAGCGCGTCAAGCAGTATCCGATCAGATACCAGCTCATCTCGCTAAAGTGAAGCTGATAGGGCTCGACCGTCCGTTTGGTCGGCATGCCGTTTTTATCGATGTAGTCGAAGGTCAACTGCCTGTTATGCAAGATCGCCTCTTGACATGACTTCAAGATCTCGGCAATCTCGCCGCGGCCGTTCCAATCGTAGAAGGACAATTGAATGGCGCTTTTCAAGGGTGCGGCGTGTAACATGGCTTCTATTTTTTTAATCGTGACCTCGACTTCCCGGCTCAAATAGATCTGTTCCAAGCCGCCTAGGGCAGCTAATATGTTTTCCAGGTCGCCGCTGTTCAAAAGGCGCTTATCGATCTTATATTCGTTCATAATGCCGTAGCCGCCATTCGCCCCATGAATCGAATAGATCGGTATGTTCGACAAGCCGAGCGTCTCCATATCGCGAAGAATGGTTCGTTTAAAGACATTGAATAGCCGCGAAAACTCCGTCGTTGCGACGATTTCCTTTTGCAGCAGGATCATCACGATCGCGATTAACCGCTCGATTTTCTCCATCTTTTTCTCCCATTCGCTTAGAAAGATGACAATATGCTGTCACCTATCATAGCGTATGCTGCAGATATAACAAAGAGGAGGTTTTATTCATGGCGGTCATTGCGTACTTGAATTTTGACGGGAATGCGGCGGAAGCGATCGATTTTTATGCGAAGGCGTTCGACGCGGACGAGGTCAAGCAAGTAAAGTTCGGGGATCTCCCGCAGGACCCCAATTATCCTTTGCCGGAAGACGAATTAAACATGGTCATGGAGTCGTCGATCGCGTTTGCAGGCGGGAAAATCATGATATCGGACCTGTTGTCCGCGATGAAGCAAGGAGCCGGCGAGCCGGTTATAGGCAACAATGTGCTCATCAGCATCGCCAATGAAAGCAAACCGACGTTGGAACGTTACTTCGAGCGTCTATCGGCGGGCGGCCACGTGATCATGCCGCTATCCGATACGCCGTGGTCTTCTTGCTTCGGGATGCTGGTCGATCCGTTCGGCATCGTCTGGAAGTTCAATAGCGACGCCGATGAATTTCTGGATCGCGTGCGCTCGATGAATGGAAATTAAAAATCTGCTGGCCGCAACGACCAAAGAAGACTTAAGAGCCTGGCTCCGCGAAAACGGCGGGACCGAAAAAGAATGCTGGGCGATCGTCAGCATGAAGCCGGCTGCGGGTACTTTGCTCTATCTGGACGTCGTCGAGCAGGCCTTATGCTTTGGGTGGATCGACGGCACGAGAAAGAAAATCTCCGAGACGGCGCTCGCGCAGAGACTATCCCCTAGGAGCCGAAAAAGCGCATGGACCGAACTGAATAAAGCGCGGGTTCGCCGTCTTGAGAGACTGGGGCTGATGACGGAGGAGGGCAGGCGCGTTCTTCCGGATATGCGTCCGGACTCGTTCAGGATAGATCCGCTCATCGAGCAACGGCTAAGAGAGGATGAGACGGCGTACGAGAATTTCTCCAAGTTCCCGGTTTTGTACCGAACCGTCCGAATCGACACCATTCAAAGCTATAAAAAGGATGTCGATTTATTCAACAAGAGACTAGAGAAGTTTATTCAATGCACCAGGCAAAACAAGTTGTACGGTCAGTGGCACGACGGCGGGCGGCTGTTATAGAGCTCGAGTGGTACGGCCTCAAATGGGGACCGTTCGTCAACTGGTACCCTGTTTGGCGCCAAGAGACGCTGTGCAGCGTCTCCTCGCCACGCCTGGCGCCGAATTCCCGCCAAGAGACGCTTTGGAGCGTCTCTTCGCCACGCCTGGCGCCGAATTCCCGCCAAGAGACGCTTTGGAGCGTCTCTTCGCCACGCTTGACGCCGGATTCCCGCCAAGAGACGCTGTGGAGCGTCTCTTGCCACGCTTGGCGCCGAAATCTCGCTTTTAATTTAGGCAGTCTCGACCTTTACCTTTCAAAGGGATTTTGCTAACGAAAAGAGGTTCGATAATCGCTAGAGCAGGTCAGCCGGAAAATCCGGCTGGTCTTTTTGCCGTTTATACGACGGAATTTAGCGATCCAAGCAGGAAATCGGAGATTGATGTCGAATTCGTGTTGGTCGAGAAGCCGGATGAGTCATCTTCCTATTTTTTTAATATGAAAGGGGCGGACTTATTGCGTTATGCGATCGGAAGCGCGGTAATCAGCGCATGTCTGCTGCTCGGTACGACCGGACCGTCTATTGCACAGGCGGCTTCCTCCCAGTCGAAGAGCGGCGCCGCGGTGAAAACGGCTGACGTGAAGGCGAGCAAAACGTATGCCCAGAGCACCGTCGACCGTCTGAACGTACGGACGTCGCCGAAGCTGACTGCGTCGGTCATCCAGATGATCGGCAAAAGCGGCAGCTACGAGGTGCTGGACAAGCAGGGCGAGTGGCTGAAAATTCAACTGTCGGACAAGCAGACGGGCTGGGTATTCGCCGATTATATCAAGCAGACGACCGGAGGAACGACCGGAAACGTCATCCCGGCGGTCGTCAAGACGAGTAACGAGCCTGCGGTCGTGAAGATCACGGACGTGACGAATTTGCGCAAAGGTCCGAGCACCGAGGACGAGATCGTCGGCAAGGCGCAGCCGGGAGAGACGTACCCCATTCTCGCTAAGGTAGGGGACTGGTATCGAATCTCTCGCGGTACGAAGGGGACAGCCTACGTGGCTGCATGGGTCGTATCGACGGGCGGCACAGGCACTTCCGGAACGAAGACGGTGACGGCGACGAGCGGCCGGCAGGTTTATATTTACCATACGCACAACCGGGAATCTTGGAAGAACGTCGCGACGCAGACCAAAGGCTCGTCCATCGACGACCCTAAGGTCAACATCACGTTGGTGGGCGATCGACTGGGAACCGCGCTGCAGAAGAGAGGCGTCTCGGCCTTCACGGCGGATGACGATATTACGGAGCGTCTTGCGGAAAAGAACCTGAGCTTTTCGCAGTCGTATACCGAATCCCGCAAGATCGTGCAGACGGCGATGAAGGAGAATGCGTCGCTCGGCTATTTCTTCGATATTCACCGGGACGGCGACGTGCCGCGCAAGCAGACGACGGTGACGGTGGGCGGCAAGACATATGCCCGGATCCTGTTCGTCATCGGCATGGGGAATGGCGACTACAAGGCCAACCAGCGGTTCGCGGAAGCGCTGCATGAACGGCTTGAAAAGAAGTATCCCGGCCTGTCGCGGGGCGTGCTGATGAAGGACAAGGCGCATGGAGACGGCGAATACAACCAATCGCTGTCGCCTAACAGCATGCTGCTCGAGTTCGGCGGCGCCAACAACACCTTGCAGGAGGCGCTGAATACGGCCGATGCGTTTGCCGATATATTCGCCGCTTATGTCGGGGCGATGAGGCTGAGCTGATCGATAGACGGTTTGTTAACGAAAGCGAGCCATGAAGAACCTCATTGGGAGGTTTTTCATGGCTATTTTTTGTTGAGCGTCGGCGAGTATGTGCGTAGAAACGCAAGATCGTTGCAAAAGCGCTAGCCGATTAAATGCGCAAACGCAACTTTGTTCCAAAATTTACCGTCTAAGCTATACGGACCACAACGCCATATCATATCAAATCATACGATGTCATGATGTAGCACAGGAAAGGATAACTATGTTGAATCAGCAATCGGAGAAAAACCTGAGCAAATTGATGACCAAGATTTTGCGGCACAGTCCCGAGATGTTTGGCGTGGCGCTCGATCCGGAAGACGGTTCATGTCCGCTGAATTCCTTGATAGAAGCCATTCAAGCTCAGCCAAGCTGGTCGTGGGTGACGCGGGAAGATCTCGAGCAAGTCGTGCGTAATTCCGATAAACAGCGATTTATCATCGAACAGGAACGTATACGGGCTAGATACGGACACAGTCATGATAAAGTTCAATATACGCCTGGCGATCCGCCGGAGATTCTGTATCACGGCACGAATACGAAGGCGCTCCCCTCCATTCTCGCAGAGGGGTTAAGCCCTATGAGCCGTCAGTATGTCCATCTCTCGGAAGGCACTCACTTTGCGACGATCGCAGGAAGCCGAAGGGGAGAGCTTGTTATTCTACGCGTGAACACGGCCGTCGCGCGGGAGCTGGGCATTTCATTTTATTATGCAGGCAACGAGGTGTGGCTAGCTGACCGGGTACCGCCATCGTGCTGCTCAGTATGGGACGCACTGGAGGGGAGAAGAGATGAATAATTCCGATCCAATCATCGATATTGGCGTAAATCTGATGCACCGTTCGTTTAACCAGGACCGGGAGACGGTCGTGGAAAAGGCAACCTCCGCCGGCGTGGCGCCGCTCGTTATTACCGGGACCAGCCTTAGGAGCAGCCAAGAAGCTGCGCGCTACGCCCGACAATATCCGGGTAAGCTGTATGCGACGGCGGGCGTGCATCCCCATGATGCGAAGAGCTGCAGCCAAGAAACGATTCAAAAACTGAAGTCGTTGGCCACTCAGCCGGAAGTCGTCGCGATCGGAGAATGCGGGCTGGATTACAATCGGGATTTCTCGCCGCGGGACGTGCAGCGCAGATGGTTCGGCGAACAGATCAAACTGGCGATGGAGTTGGACATGCCGCTATTTTTGCACGAGCGGGAGGCGCATCAGGATTTCGTATCGATGCTGAAGGAGCATGGAGCGCCTAAAGCAGTCGTTCATTGCTTTACGGGGACGTACGCAGAGCTTAAAGCATACCTCGATATGGGCTTCCATATCGGCATTACGGGCTGGATCTGCGACGAGCGAAGGGGCAAGCCGCTGCGCGATCTCGTTCGGAACATTCCGCTCGATCGACTCATGGTGGAGACGGACGCCCCTTTCCTGACGCCTCGGGATCTGAAGGAGAAGCCGGCGGAGGGCAGGAATGAGCCTGCGTTCCTACAGCACATTTTGCAAGCCGTAGCCAAATGCATCGGCAGGCCGGCCGAGGAAGTGGCGAAGGCGACGACGGAGACGGCGCGGGCGTTTTTTGGTTTGCAATAAAGCGCCGGTCTTCCCTTAATTCCCCAGTAAGCTAGCCACATTCATCAAACTATTAATGACATACTTCGGGCGAACATCCGCATCGATCGGTTGACCCTGTCGATTGTAGTAGCAAAAATCGATGCCGGCATTGATCGCGCCATGGTAGTCGTCCCGCAACGAATCGCCAACGAACAAAGCCTCGCTACGGTCTATGCTTAATTGCTTAAGCGCTTCGTCGAATATTTTCTTATCGGGCTTCCAGTAGCCGACTTCATCCGAGATAATCAGGGCGTCGAAAAAGTGATTCATCCCGCCCGCGGCGAGCCTGCTTCTTTGGGCTTCGCCGATGCCGTTGGAGATGATGGCCAGCTTGTGCCTGCCATGCAAGTATGTCAGGGTCTCCATGGCATGCTCCTCGAAGTCGCAAGCGAGACAAAAGGTTTTCCAGTATAACGCAGAGAGAATGCTCGCTTCCGAATGATCTAATGCAAGTCCTTCGAGCGTATCCCGGAACGAATATTCTAATACTTGATGAATCGTATAGTTGGATATGAGGCGCTCATTCCAATAACGGAAGTTGATGTCGCTGAAAAGCGCCCAAAAAGCGTCCCACGAAAATGCTTCTTTATGGATGAGTCCGTGCTTTTCTACTGTGTTTTGCATGGATTTGAGTTCGCTCATCGAGTAGTTTAACAGCGTATTGTCGAGATCAAAGAGAATCGCTTTGTAGCTCACGTGCTACCTCCCGGAAGGCGATGCTAAGATTTTTAGATACATAGTATGATTATACATATGAACCGTTCGTTAGGAGGGGACCGTTTGAGAATTATTTATGCGACTGAATCGGACTACGACTACATCAAGAAGCATGATCGTCATTTGTTAGAAAGCTTAATTGCGCAAAAAATCAGTCAAAAAGAAATATATATTTTTACAACCGACGACCACGTCGTTATAGGCTGGATGCGTTACGGCTATTTTTGGGATAACACGCCGTTTATGAATATGATATGGATCGACGAACCCTATCGCAGTAAGGGATTAGGGAGGAAGGCCGTGCGATTCTGGGAAGAGGACATGAAGCAAAAAGGCTTTAAAGTCGTGATGACATCCACCTTGTCTAACGAAGAGGCGCAGCATTTCTATAGAAATTCCGGATATCGGGATGCGGGATGCCTGCTGCTAGAGCAGGAGCCTTTAGAGATTTTATTTTCGAAAATCTTGTAAAATAACCGAATCGCAAGCGGGGGAAGCGCTGTACTTACAAGCGATGTTCAACGGTTAGATGGTTCGTTCCGAGTAAGCCATGCTGTTAATAAGGTAGACGAGATAGCCGAAAAAACGGATAACGGTGCTGAAGGTAAGGTCTGCGAAGCCGAAATAACCGGAAAATGCTGCGTATGCTTCTTCGACTTCGTCCGAGTCTGCTTTTTTTATCCGCCAAAAGATGGATGTCCGGTCAACCCGGCAGTGTTTATAATAGGGAGAGAAATATGTAAATTTATGGCGAATGAAGTCGACTTGGAAGTTGATCGACGGCGCGAGAGGAGAAAGACGAATTGGTGAAGCAACGCAGAAAGAGCAGCCTGGGAGACATCTTTAAATGCCTGATGGCCTTCATGATTTTAGTTGGAGCAGCGGAGGGACTTGGCTCCGGCACTGCGTCGGCGGCCAAGGCGCCGATCGGATTCGTCGCCGGGAGCTACGGCGTAGGACAAGCGACAGATGTCGCTCAGAATGTGACGGCTATGGCGATGAACCACGATTATATTTACCTGTCTGATCTCTTCTATCATGTCATCCGGCGTATCGACCGGTCGACGCAGCAGGAGGTCGTCTACGCGGGGAATGGAGTAGACGGCTATTCTGGCGACGGAGGCCCGGCTAAGGAAGCACGGGTTGGCATTGCGTACGGACTCGCGCTGAACGCAAGCGGGGATCTGTACATCTCCGAAATTGAAAATAATCGGGTGCGAAAGATTGATGCCGCGACGGGGATCATCACCACGGTGGTCGGCACCGGCGCCGCAGGATTTGACGGCGACGGCGGGCCAGCCGGGGACGCCGAATTGAACAAACCGAAGGGACTGGCGTTCGACGCCTCAGGTAATCTGTACATCGCCGATAGTCAGAATCTCAGGGTCCGGAAGGTGGACACCGCCGGGGATATCAGTACATATGCGGGCGTCGGGAACATCGCAGTCGCGTTAGACAACGCGCCGGCTACCGATATTATCCTACAGTATCCCTCCGATGTGGCGGTAGACGCTAGCGGCAATGTGTACATTGCGACTGTATCCGACCACAAGGTATGGAAGGTTAAGAGAATCGGCTCCGTTGACATGATGAGTACATTCGCAGGAGACAGCTCGTCTGGATACGCGGGCGACGGGGGAGACGCCAAGTTCGCCAAACTTTACCGACCGCTCGGCGTCGCGACGGATTCCGACGGCAACGTTTACATCGCCGACTCGACTAACAAGCGAATTCGCAAGGTAGATATAACCGGAAATATCACCACTTTCGCCGGGGGAGGGGTCTCGGTTCCGGGGGATGGCGGGGCAGCAACCGATGCCGGCTTCGACACGCCGATAGATATTCAGACTAGCGCCGGGGACGTCTATTTCACGGCAACCGACAACCGGCTCAGAATGGTGGATAACTCAGGCATCCTCTCCACCGTCGCGGGCAATGGCACGACGTCGTATTCGGGCGACGGGCGATTGGCGTCGACCGCGCAGCTCGGCAACGTGTACGCCATGGCGATGGATACCTCCGGCAATCTATTCTACGCCGATACCGAAAACAATCGGATTCGAAGGATCGACGCCGCGGGTATCGTCACGACCATCGCAGGCACGGATGTCGCGGGATTCTTCGGAGACGGTGGACCGGCTGCTGCCGCTCAGTTGACGTCTCCGACCGGCATTGCGCTGGATGCGGCCGGCAACCTGTATATTGCGGACAGCGGGAATCAACGCATCCGCAAGATCGATGCGAACGGCGTTATCTCCACGATAGCGGGGAACGGGACTCAAGGCTATTCGGGTGACGGTGGACCCGCGACCGCAGCCGCGATGAATGCTCCTATCGGGGTTGCGCTCGATCCCCAAGGGAATCTATTCGTGTCGGAGCTGACCAACCATGTCATTCGAAAAATCGGCACGGACGGAATCGTCAGTACCGTGGCGGGAGACGGAACGGCGGGGTTCGCTGGTGACGGCGGCTCTGCGGCCGCTGCCCGATTGAAATCGCCTGTCGGCGTGGCGGCGGATGCGGCCGGCAATGTATACTTCGCGGATTTAGGCAATCTCCGCATCAGAAAGATCGATACGAACGGCAATATCCGTACGATCGGCGGCACCGGACTCTCCGGCGATGCCAGCCCCGGCGGCGCTGCCGTAGACGCAGATCTTGGCGGCCCGACGGGCATCGCCGTGAACGCCATAGGCGACGTTTACTTCACGGATTCGACGGACCATCGCATTCGCAAGATTACGCCGGATGGCATTCTGATCAACGTGGCGGGCGACGGAACCGCTGGCAATTCCGGCGACGGCGGCATGTCGGACCTCGCAAAATTAAGCATGCCTTACGCCGTTGCTTTGGGCACAGATCGTCTTTACCTGTCCACTTACGTCTCTCCACCAGCCGCGCCGGGCGGTCGGCTGCGATACGTCGAGCTCGAATCGGCCGCCGCCCCGGCCATCACTCAGGACCCTGCGGACACCGGCGCGAACGTCGGCGACGGCGTCACGCTGAGCGCCAAGGCCACGATTAGCGATGCGGGTACGCTCGGCTACCAGTGGTACAGCAATGGGACGGACAGCAATAGCGGCGGAACGCCGATCGCGGGCGCGACGGGCGATACGTATACGCCGCCGACCGGTGCCGTCGGGACGAAGTACTATTACGCCGTGGCAGTGAACACGAACAACGATTTGACCGGCGCGAGCAAAGCATACGCGGCGAGCCAAGCGGCTGCGGTAACGGTGTCTGCGGGCGGTCCCGCCCCTTCCACGCCGACCCCGACCCCGCCTGGCATCTGCTGCGTGCAGGTGATCGTGAACGGCAAGGCGGAGCAGGATTGCGCAAGCCGGCAGACCGTAAAGGACGGGCGCACAGTAGTGGTCGCAAAGGTAAATGAGCAGCGTCTCGCGCAGCGCATCGCCGATGCGGGGGATCGCCCCATCGTCGTGATTTCGATATGCGGCGATCCGGACGCGGCCATCGCGGATCTCAGCGCCGGGATGGCGAAGACGCTGGAGGAGAAGAACGCCACGCTGACGCTTCGCACGCCTAAGGCGTTCTACACGCTTTCCGTGCCGGAGATCGGCACCGCTTCATTGACGGCTTCGCTAGGCGCCGCTTCGACGTCAGAAGGCACCCGCGTGCAGATCGAGATCGCCAAAGCGACGGCGGAGCAGGCGGATCTAGCCCGGCGAGCGGCGTCGGGCGAAGAATTTACGATCCTCGCGTCTCCGTTCAGCTATGCCGTGCGCGCCGTGTTCGGCGACAAGCAGGCAGCGGCACCCGGCTACGACCATTACGTGCAGCAAGGCCTCGCGCTCCCGGATTCGATCGATCCGGCACAGGTGACGACATCCTTGGTCTTGGCATCCGACGGGACCGCCAGGCACGTCCCGACCAAGCTCGAATCGATCGACGGCGTCACTTACGTCGTTGCCCGCAGTCTGGCGGACGGCACGAATGCCGTCGTTCGTCATCCTCGTACGTTCGCCGATCTGGCCGGATATTGGGCGCTGCCGGAGGGCAACGACATGGGATCGAGGATGATCGTCTTCGGAGACGAGAAGGGCCTGTTTCAACCGAAGCGGGACATTACGCGCGCGGAGTTCGCCGCGATGATCGCCCGGGGATTGGGACTTCGTCCGGTGACGGGGGATTCGCAGTTCCGGGACGTCGGCGCGGCGGACTGGTTCGCGGGCGAAGTGAACGCGGCAGCCGGCCGCGGACTGATCGTCGGTTACGAAGACGGCACGTTCCGGCCTCAGGCGAAGATCACGAGGGAAGAAGCCATCGCGATCGTCGGCAGAGCGATCGAACTCACCGGCCTGGAGGCCGCGAAGACGCCCGCAGAGGGCGAAGCGCTGCTCTCGGGATATCGCGATGCGACCAAAGTATCGTCTTGGGCGCACGACCGGATGATCGACAGTCTGCGCGCCGGACTGGTCAACGGGAGAAGCGCGTCGTTGCTCGCGCCGCAGTCGCCCGTGACCAGATCCGAGGTCGCGGCGCTGATTCGCCGGCTGCTGCGGAACTCGGAACTCATCTCCTAAATAAGCGTTAGATCAGGCCAACCAGGGATCTCTGGTTGGCCTTTTTCTACGTCGCAAAAGTCAAAAAAATGCTTCCCGAATGTCAAACGGCTCCCCTATGATTTCGAATTGGACCGCTAGATAATAGTGAAAAGCCCTTGAGGCGGAGACATCGGGAAAGGAGGCTCCGCGTGCTGCTTCAAGCGAATTCCAATCGTATTGGAGGACAAGATTTGAGCAAATTCTCCGATTGGTTCCTTGCGTTATGAAAGCGACTGCATTCATTTGCTCTTTTTCAAACAGGAAGGGGCTTTCGAAATGGCTAAAGTAAAAGCGAGGCTGAAGAAAGGCTTGTCGTTTGCCCTCATCGTCAGCATGGTAATGAGCTTATTGGCGATGGGAGGCGCATTGACGCTGGTACACCCGGCACCGGCGAGTGCGGCGGGGCCGAATCTGCTCGTTAACGGTTCATTCGAAACGTTGGGAGCAAACTCGCGTCCGGCAACCTGGGGGTATTTGCAACCGACGGGCCCCGGTCAATACGGCGCGGTCAGAGACAGCGACGTACACCACGACGGCGCGTATTCTTTGAAAATAACGGCGGATGCCGGCGTGCGGATGTCGGCGTACCAAACCGTTGCCGTCGTAGCCGGCAAAACGTACAAGCTGTCGGTGTGGACCAAAACGAATGATGCCACGAATGCGAAATCTGAGCTGGAGTACGTATTCCGCAACGCCGGCAATGCGCTTATCTATACGAATTCAAGGGCCTTTTACAATGAGTTCGCTAGCGGTCAAGGCGGCGAATGGAGCCTGACGGAGGTCATCCTGAAGGCGCCGGACGGTCCGACTTCGGCCGACAAGGCGTCTAAGTTAACCATAGCCAATGCGTACACGGGGACCGCAGGCAACGCAGGCGCGGCCTGGTTCGATGACGTCATCGTTCAGGAATGGGATCCCGCATGGACGGCGGCGACCGGCGTCGCGCTGAACAAGAGCGAGGCGGACATGACGGTCGGCGACGAGCTGCAGCTGACCGCGACAGTAGCGCCCGCGAACGCCAGCAATCCGAATACGTCGTGGGCGTCCTCGAATCCGGCGGTAGCGACCGTGGATAGCCAGGGCAAGGTGACGGCAGTCGGCTCTGGAACAGCGACGATCACAGTGACGACTGAGGACCGCGGTTATACGAGTTCGAGCTGTTCGATCCAGACGCCGGCCGGATGCCGTCTGCAGCCGAGCGGATTCGTCGCTCAGGCGAACATATCGGTCGAAGCCGTTCCGGAACAGCCGGTCGTGAATCTGCTCGTTAACGGCTCCTTCGAATCGCTGGGCGCAAACGGGCGGCCGGCAACTTGGGGATACCTTCAGCCGACAGGCGGCCAATACGGCGCTGCCAGAGTGAGCGACGTGCACCATGACGGCGATTATTCGTTGAAGTTAACCGCGGACGCCGGCGTAAAAATGTCGGCGTACCAGTCGGCGGCCGTCGTGCCCGGTCGCACGTACAAGCTGTCGCAATGGACCCGAACCAACGAGGCTACGAATGCGAATGCGGGACTGGAGTATGCTTTCCGCAACGCTAGCAATGCGCCGATCTATACCAATGGAACAGCCTTTTACAACGTGCCGGCCGGCGGCTCGAACGGCGAATGGCATTTGACGGAAGTCATCGTCAAGGCGACGGACGGTCCGACTGCGGCCGACAAGGCTGCGATCGTCGTCGTAGCCAATAGCTACATTGGGGCTGCCGGCAACGCTGGCGCGGCCTGGTTCGACGGCGTCGTCCTGCAGGAATGGAACGCCGTGACCGGAGTCGCGCTGGATACAGATTCGGTATCTTTAGCAGTCGGGGGCACCTTGCAGATGCACGCCACGGTGTCTCCGGCGAACGCGAACAACAAGAAGGTAACCTGGTCCTCATCGAACGAAGCGGTGGCCACCGTGAGCGCTTTGGGCAAAGTGTCCGCGGTCGGCAACGGCTTGGCGCTCATCACCGTTCGAACGGACGATGGCGGTTATACGCAGCACAGCGTGGTTCAGGTTGGCGCCGGCACCAACATCGCCGTGCCGGATTATACCGAAGAGACGAAGATCGGCGTGCCCGTCAGCGGACAGGTCGCGGCCACCGACACGAACAACGGCGCGCTGACGTATTCGCTGCTCTTGCCCGCCGGGCATGGCAACGCGACGGTATCGTCCAACGGGTCTTGGACCTATAAGCCGGCCGGCGGTTTTTCCGGCGAGGATGCATTTAGGGTGGGCGTCGTCGATGCGGCCGGACATTCCGCCGTCTCGACCGTGACGATCCAAGTGCAGAGCGCGGCTGCGGCGCTTCAGGCGTTTGCCGGCATCCATGCCCGTCTCATACTGGACCAGGACCAGATCAACGCATTGAAGACGGCCATTCAGCCCGGAGGCACGCATGCCGATCTATGGAGTGAGTTCAAACAAACCGTAGACAGTCAGGTCTTGGAGGCCGTGCCGGCATACCATGTCAATCTCAATGATAAAGGCGCAGATGAAATGGGTTGGCAAGGCCAGGCTTCGGACAAGACCGTGAACTTTGCATTTGCCTATCTCATGGCCGGGACCGTTGCTGACAAGACCAAGTACAAAAATGCAGCCATCGATTACGCTATCGCATCTGCGGGATATCCTTTCTGGGGAATCGGTCCCACGACTGATCCTGCTTCTACGAATGCCGGCTTGGCAGCGGGCAACCAGCTGTTTGCGCTTGCCGCCGTATACGACTGGCTGTATGACGAGCTCTCGGTCGAGCAGAAATCGACGATTCGAAACGCGTTGAAGGCGCATGGAAAAGAGATTTACAGCAAAGCGACCGGCCAGCCGTACAACGGACAGACGGCTCAAGTCTGGTGGTCCACCACGCCGGGGCACAACTATTATCATGTCCTGGTGACCGGCCTGGCCGCCGCCGCCTTGGCGATCTACGACGAGGAGCCGGAGGCGGTCGACTGGTTTAAATACAGCATCGACGCGTTCGCGGCCTTCGATGCCTGGGCGCCGGACGATGGCGCAAGCTACGAGGGGCTTGGTTATTGGGAACTTACCATGGATGTGGACATCAAGTTCGCCAAGCTGGCCCGGAAGATCGTGGGCTGGGACATGCTGCAAAGCGAATTTTACGAAAACAGCAGCGAATATGTGGCGTATTCCATGCTGAGCGCAGACTATTGGACGTTTAACAGCAGCTTCCTCAACATTGCGGACACCTCGGACTATCATCTATCCGGGCCCGATCATCTGATGCGCGTGATGGCAAGCGAGCACAAGGACGGATTGGCCCAGTCGATGGCAGAGCGGATCCGCAGCAAAAAGGCATATAACGGCGGCTCAAGATGGCTCGGCATCCTGTATTACGATCCGACCGTTACCGCGACGCCGACGAGCGAACTGCCGACCATGCACCATTTCGACAATCTCGGATTGGTCATCTCGCGTTCCGGCTGGACGGGGGACGAGAGTATCGTCGCCTTCAAGTCCGGTCCTTCGATGGGGCACAAGGACATGGAGATGAAGGGCTATTTCGGAGGCGGCCATCAGCATCCGGATGCCAACCATTTTCTGATCTACGCCAATGGCGAATATCTGATCAGGGATGACGGATATGCCCACAAGCGGACATCCAATCATAACACGCTGCTGGTAGACGGCGTCGGGCAGATCGGGGAAGGTAACGACTTTTTCCAATCTCAACCGGCCAAGGATGCTAAAGCGAACGCTTATATTCGCCATGCGATATCGAACGAGAAGTTCGACTATATGCTGGGCGATGCTGCGAAGACGTATCCGGCAAGCGTCGGATTGACGAAATTCAATCGTCATCTGATTTATTTGAAGCCGGACGTACTGATCGTCGTGGACGACATTGCCACTTCGTCGCAGAAGGATCTGGAATTACGGTTTTTCCCGGAGCAGCAAGCGGTGAACCTCATATCCGCCGGCGAATATTCGATCTCCAGCACCAAGAGCGAATTGAGATTCAAGGATTTGACGCCGGAAGCGGCGGAGCTGAGGGCGGATGCGGTCCCCTACACGAATCTGGTCTCATCCAACGACCGCGTGGCATTCCGCGTGCTGGGCAATGACAAGACTTCCCTGCAAAATGCGGTCGCATTCAGCTGGAGCAAGAAAAATACGGTCGTACCGAACGTGACGCTTGTCCGGGACGGAGACAAATGGACGTTCGAGACCGACGGCATCGCCGTCGAGCTGGATCTGGCGACGGGGGCGGTGACAGAGGTCGAAGGCTCGGGCACCGGCGCCGACGAGAGCGATGCCGGACTTGCTTCCATCTCGGTGGGCGGCAAGGCCGTGACCGGCTTTTCAGCCGATACGCTCACGTATGACGTAGACTATATGAGCAACAAACCGACGCCGGTCATCACCTATTTGCCGCGATCGGCCGCCGCGTCCGTCGAGGTGGACTACGACGGAGCCATCCCTGGCACGGCCGAGCTGCATGTCACTGCCGGTGACGGAACCGAGCGGACCTACACGGTGCATATTCATCCATCGAGGCTGCTGCAGATTTACGGCATAACGACCAACGGCACTTCGCCTCCTTCATTGGAACCGGTGAATGCCTATGACGAGGATCCGATCACCTATTGGTCGGACAGCGTCAAACCCGAGTATATCGAATACCCGCAGGGCTATCCGTACGTTCAGTTCGATCTGAACGAGGTCAAGACGGTGAACGAAGCGGGCATCCTTTGGTACAACGGCGTGGGCAGGCATCTGCTGTTCGACCTTGCCGTCTCCACCGACAAGGTTCACTGGACCAACGTATATACCGGACAAAGCGATAGCGTGACGCCGGGCGTGGAGACGTACACTTTTGATGACGTACAGGCGCGTTATATTCGCCTGATCGGGAAAGGCAACAATAGAAACAATGTCTTTGGCGCCTTCTTCAGCGTGAGAGAGGTGTATTTCTACCGGCCTACCGCTATCGAAGAAGCCCCCGACACCGTCAAGGTCTCGCTGAAGGACAGCGCGGGCCTGCCTCTTAGCGGCGCCGCCGTGTCTTACTATGACGGCGGCTGGAAGGACTTCGGCGTCACCGGCGCCTCCGGCTCGGTCAGCAAGTCCCTGCCTGACAAAAACTATACCTTCTCGATCTCCTACGAAGGCACGCGCAGCCAGAAGGCGCAGAACACGGGGGATAACGCGAACGTCGTCTTCCAGACGAAGCTCGTTAAGGTACAGTTGAAAGACAGCGCGGGCAGCCCGCTCGAAAGCAGCGGCCAGATCAGCTATTATGCGGACGGCTGGCGGACATTCGGCGCGACGAGCGGCGGTGAGGCCCGCAAGGAGCTGCTGCCGGGCAACTATTCGTTCAATCTGTCGTACGAAGGCGCCTATCAGAACAAAATTCACGATGTCGGCAGCGACCCGATCGTCGTCTTCCAGACCAAGAGCGTCAAGGTGCGGCTCGAAGACAGCGAGGGCCAGCCGCTGGACGGGGGCGAAGCCAGCTACTACATGAACGGCTGGCACACGTTCGGCGTCCTGAACGGAGGCGAAGCGACCAAGGAGCTGCTGCCCGTGAACTATACGTTCAACGTGCTGTACGAAGGCTCGAATCTGAGCAAGCAGCAGGACGTCGGGACGGACGCGAACGTCGTCTTCCAGACGACCGACGTCGCGGTCCGACTCGAGGACGGCGAAGGCAATCCGATCGCAGGCGGCGAGGCTAGCTTCTACGCTGGCGGCTGGCGAACCTTCGGCACGACGGATGCCGGCGGCGAGGCCCGCAGGAAGCTGCTGCCCGGCAATTATACGTTCGCGATGACCTTCGGCGGCACGATCCGTTCGCTTACGCAGGATACGGCAGTCTCGACTGCGGTCGTATTTGAAGCTTAACGCAGGAATGGGGAATTCGAAGCGAGCTCGCATCTACGGATGCGAGCTCGTTTTTTTTAGAAAAACCGCTTGGAGTATGCATGAAGATCAATAGTTGGCGCGTTTGCGGGGGATTGGCGTCTGAAGTATGCAAGTGGATCAATAGTTGAGGCTATGTCCGGCGACTTGCGCGGCGGCAGGCAGGGTTCCATCTCCCGAACGTCGAAGTTTTTCTAAAATGACGACCGAGCTGTCGATTGCCGCCTCGGCCGATCGTCGTCTTCATAGAGGTCAATATCAATCGGGGGGACGCTATGAAAACAGTCATTTCGAAGGACGGCACGAAGATCGGATTCGATCGGATCGGCGAAGGGATGCCGCTTATATTAGTTGACGGCGCGCTGTGCAGCCGGACGAACGGTCCGAACGGCGCGTTGGCCGCGCTGCTGAAGCCGCATTTTACCGTGTACACGTACGACCGCAGAGGCCGCGGCGAGAGCGGCGACCGTGCGCCTTATGCGACGGAGCGCGAGGTCGAGGATATCGAAGCGTTGATCGAGGAAGCGGGCGGATCCGCGTATGTGTACGGCATCTCCTCGGGCGCCGCGTTGGCGCTCGATGCGGCGATGCGACTGCCGTCGATCCGGAAGCTGGCTTTGTACGAGGCGCCGTTCGTGACGGACGACAGCCGCGAGCCCGTGACGGGCGACTACGAGCGCGCGATGGAGGCGCTGATCCGGGAGGATAGGCGCGGCGCCGCGATCAAGCTTTTCATGCGAAAAGGCGTCGGCTTGCCCGCGCCGATCGTGGCAATGATGCCGCTGATGCCGGCCTGGGCCAAGCTCAAGGCGGTCGCGCATACGCTACCGTACGATACGCGGCTGACGATCGAAGGGCAGCAGGGCCGCAAGGAGCCGCTCGACCGGTGGTCGACCGTCCGGACGCCTACGCTGGTCGCGGTCGGCGGCAAGAGCCCGGCCTGGATGCGCCATGGCATGGAGGCGCTCGCCGAGGCGCTCCCGAATGCGCAGCATCGGACGCTGCCCGGCCAGACGCACATCGTCAAGCCCGCCGCGCTGGCGCCCGTACTGGCGGATTTCTTCCGATAATTCGGCGCAAGTAGCTCACTCATCCCTAGCGCGAACCGCCCGAAATTTCTCGGGCGGTTTTTTTTATAAAAAATATTCGCCGGTCTGTCGATTCCGTCGTCAGCCGTTCGTTGCCTATATAGAAGCAGCCAAACCCACCATATTCGAAAGGGATGTTGGACATGAAAGCACAATTGAACGCTTATATTCACTCAGAGGATGCAAGAGCGCAGGCGAGTTTTTACGCGGAAGCGCTTGGCGGGCAGGTTCTTTCCGTCATGACGCTCGGCCAGATGCCGGGCACGCCGGCCGACATGCAGGACAAGGTGATGCATCTGGCGCTCGAGGTGGCGGGAGGGAACGTATTGTTCCTGGCCGACGCTTACGTCGCGGTGCCGAGCGGCAGACGCGCCGTCACCCTGGCGCTTTCTTTCTCGGGCGAAGACGAGGCGCGCGCGGCGTACGCGAACCTGGCGGACGGCGGGACGATCAAGTTCCCGTTCGGGCTGCAGCCATGGGGCGGCCACCATGGAGAAGTCGAGGACAAGTACGGGATCCATTGGCAGATCGTGAAGCAATAAGCGAAGAGCCTCGGGGCCTCGTTAGATTCGAATATATCAACATCGAGAGGGCGATTTAATCATGATCATCGAACGGGAAATGAATTTGCAGGCAACCGCGCATCGGGCGAATATCTCGAGCGCGAGGCGCTGGACGGCGCGGACTTTGGGCGGCATCGTAATTTTGTTCATGCTATTCGACGGGATCGGCAAGCTCGTCGGGCCGGCGCCGGTCGTCGAGGCGACGCGCGAGCTCGGATTCGCCGAGAGCCATATGGCGATCATGGGCGTCCTTAGCTTGCTGGCCACCTTGCTGTACATCGTGCCTCGCACCTCCTTCCTGGGCGCGCTGCTGCTGACGGGGTACCTGGGCGGCGCAGTGGCGGCGCAAGTTCGAATCGACGCGCCGCTTTTCTCAAACGCGCTCTTCCCGGTCTACGTGGCCGTCTTCGTCTGGGGCGCGCTCTGGCTGCGGGACGAGCGGCTGCGCAGGCTGCTGACAAGCGGCGCGTGACGCGCTAGGAAGATATAGTCGACAAGCCCTCGCCAACAGGCGAGGGCTATTTGTTGCGCATTTCACCACGGACAAGCTCAAAACATCCGCTCCAGCTCCTCCACGATGGAGCTCACGTGTCCGACCGCGGACCGGATCGCCGCGGGGCCGCTCATGTCGACGCCGGCAAGCTGCGTCAGTTCCAACGGCGAGCGCGTGCCGCCCGCCTTGAGGACGCGCAGCCAGCGGTCCACGGCCGGCTGGCCTTCCGCTTCGATCATCGCCGCGACCTGCGTAGACACCGTCAGACCCGCTGCGTACGTATACGGGTACAGACCCATATAGTAGTGAGGCTGCCGCATCCAGGTCAGACCCGCGCCCGGGTCCAGCTCCACGGCGTCGCCCCAGAACTCCCGCAGCACCGCTTCCTTCAAGGCGGTCAGCTTGGCCGCGGTCAGCGGCGTGCCGAGCTCGGCCGCTTCGTATACCCGGCGCTGCATGTCCGCTTCCAGCAGGTGGGTCACGAAGTTATGGTAGTAGGTATTCATGAGCTGCAGCAGCACCCATCGTTTCAGACGCGGGTCCTCGGATTGCCTGACGATGTGGCGAGCCAGCAGCAGCTCGTTTAAGGTCGACGGCGCCTCGATGAAGAACATCGAAGACCGGGCATTCACGTACCGCTGCGTCCGCGCCGCCAGCATGAAATGCCCCGCGTGTCCTAGCTCATGCGCAAGGAAGAAGGCGCTCCGCATCGTGTTCGTCCAAGTCAGCAAAACGTAGGAATGCGCGCCGTAAGGGCTGGAGCAGAACGCCCCCGTCGATTTGCCGATATTGTCCGCATAATCGACCCACCGCTCCGTAAGCGCCGAATGGATGATGTCCGAATATTCCGTGCCCATCACGGCGAGGGCGTCCTTCAGGAGGCGTCCGGCTTCCTCGATGGTGACGGGGGGACTGAAGCCGGGATCGAGGGGCGCCTTCAGATCGGAAAATCGGATGCGGTCCAGCCCGAGGACGCGCTCCTTCAGCTTGGCAAACCGGCGCATCGCCGGCGCAAGCTCGATTCGGATAGTATGAAGGACGTTTTCGTAAATCTCCTGCTCGACCTCTTGCGGCTCCAAGAGCATATGGGTGACCGAGGGATACCCCCGCAGCCGGGACAACACCGTCTGCTTCTTCACTTCCGTCGCATAAGCCGCCGCGATCGTATGCCGGTAAGCCGTCAGCGTCTGCGTAAACGATTCGAACGCCGCCCGGCGAAGCACGGTGTCCGGCGACTCCTCATAGTCCGCCTCGAACAAGGCGAACGATACGGGCTTCTCCGCTCCGGCGCCGTCCTTAACTGGGGCGAACGTCATATCCGACAGCTTGCTCCTCTGATAGACCGTGTACGGCGAACCGAGAACCTCGCCGAGCGCCGCGATCGCCGCCTCGGTATCCGGGGATAACGCGTAGGGCTTCGTTCGAAGGAGGTCCAGCAAGCTTTTGCGATACACGCCAAGCGCCGGCTCCTCCTCCAGAAAGCGCTCCAGCAGGCCGTCCGGCATGCGCAGCAGCTCCGAGCGAATAAACGCCAGCCCGGAATTTACGGTGGAGATCAAATCCCCCACGCGCGCGGAATTCGCTTGAAATTCCGAATTCGTCCCGTCCTGCGCCTGCTGAAGCCTTGCGTACGTGGAAACCCGCACGAGCTTAACGTGCAGCGTTTCCTGGGCTTGCAGACATTCGGCAACCGTAAGCGCCCCTTCCCCTAGCTTCCCGCGATAGGCTTGCAGGTCAGGCAGCATTCCCTCGACCTCGGCCAGTGCCGCTTCCCAAGCCGCTTGATCCGCATACAAGTCCGCCAGATTCCACGTCAGCTCCTCCGGAGCCGACTCCCTCGTCATCCGCACCTTCGTCCCCCCTTGTTTTGAATCCATTTCCACATGCTACCTTGATTGTAAACGAACTTCCGTCCGCGCGAACGAAGTTTTTCGTCTTCGGCCTCACTTGACGAACTACTACGCGATGTAGTAATTTAATATTACTACGTGGTGTAGTAATCGATGCCGTTATGGACGCATGACGGAGCAAAGAGGTGTTTCCCCGTGACCTTGATTCAAAAGCTGTCGGATACGGAAATGGAGTTAATGGAAGTGATCTGGGCGTGCGCGCCCCCGGTCACATCTACCGAGCTGCTGCGCATGTTTGCGCAAAAGGGACGCGAGTGGAAGGCGCAGACCATCTCCACCTTTCTGTCGCGCTTGGTGGATAAAGGAGCTCTTGCGGCTACCAGGGATGGCCGGACCAACAAGTACGTGCCGCGCATTTCGCCCGAGGACTATAAGCTGCTCGAGACGCAGCACGTCTTGGACGGGTTGTACCAAGGCTCCGTGAAAAACCTGATTGCGGCTATGTATGACGGCGACAAGCTGACGGATCAAGACATCGCCGATCTGAAAAAATGGTTTTCGGAAAAGTAGGTGCTTCTGATGAACGCGATGCTTGAAATGCTGTTTGCGATGGCCGTAGCCGGGAGCGTTGTCGCCGCCTGCATTGTATTTTTGCGGAAAGTCCCCGTGGATCTGTTCCCTGCCAAGTGGCGTTACCGGCTTCAAAAGATCGCGATCTTGTTCTATCTGCTGCCTATCGCCGTCGGCATTTCTTGGATTTGGCCGCTGATCGGCTCCAATCCGGCGACCGTGCATGATTCGCCGTCCGTATCCGACGGAGGAGGCTTGATGGTAGCTGAGCCCCCCTTGTCGGTCCCGACCATTCCGGTCAGCGCAGCCTTTGTCATTCTAGGGATATGCGCGATCGGCGCTATCGGATTTGCGGCGCGGCAGTTGTACGATTATCGCAGATTCTCCGCGGCGCTGGCGCGTACGCGCATCGCTCTCCCGGATCGCAGTGAAGCTGCTGAACGGCTCTCATTGATCAAGCGGGAGCTCGGTCTAAAAGGCAACGTCGCGCTCGCCGGCAGTTCCATGATCCGTAGTCCCGTTCTGGTCGGTCTGCGGCGGCCCGTTATTTATCTTCCTGCAGCGCTTCCCGCGGACGTGGATTTGGACATGGTGCTCCGTCACGAGTTCATCCATCTGAAACGGAAGGACTTGTGGGTCAAGGCATTCGCGCTGGCCGTCGGCGCCTTGCACTGGTATAACCCGCTGGCTCACCTGCTCCGCAAGGAGATTCAGATCTGGAGCGAGCTGTCCTGCGATGAAGAAGTCGTCATCGGGATGTCCCATTCCGAGCGAAAAAGATATGGCATCACGCTGCTTAACGTAATGGCCGGTTCGGGGAATTTACCGGCGCGGTTTAGCGCCTCCTTATCCGGCGACGGCAAACAGTTCAAAAGGAGACTAACGCTTATGCTGAACGCAAAGAAAATGAAAAAGAAAACGATGTTTCTGACGGTGGCCGCCTTGTTCTTGATTGCCGGCGTCAGCACGACCGCAGCCGTATGGGCTTCGGACAATACGCCAACCGTGGCTGCTCCAGTCGAAGCGGCGCCATCCGGGGCGGAACCGACTGCGACGTCAGTTCCTACTGCAGAGACGGCACCTGCTCCGACGGCAACGGCCGAAGAAGAAGCAGCAGCGGGGCCCTCCGACGAGCCGCATGCTACGGCAGCGCCGGCTCCCGATCCGACAGCCGCTCCGGTTCCCTCCGACGAAGGACATGCCGTTCCGACGGCGGCGCCCGCTCCTGCTGCGGCCGAATCCGCTGGAGCATCGGCGGCGGTGGCTCCCTCTGACGAAGCACACGCCGTTCCGGAGACGGCGCCCGCTCCGACGGCTACCGAAGCTGCAGCCGAACCAGAGGCGGTTCCTTCTGTAAAGTGACGCGTGTCCTTAAGCACGACGAAAAACAAGAAGACCGGGGCCCGGTCTTCTTGTTTTATTAGGATGGAGGGATACTTCGCCCTGATGTGGATGTATAGATAGACAATGAACCGGCAGATTAGTTATATAGACGTTCTAGAAAAGAATCTGGATAAACCATATACTAGCTTTAACTGTTTTTGTTGAGGAGAATATCAAATGGACGAAATCGATGAATCCAAACAAATGGTATTACAAATCGGCGGCGCCTTGAAAAAGTACAGAAAAGAAAAAAACATGAGCTTAGACGACTTAGCGGAATTAACGGGCGTAAGCAAACTTACGCTGGGCAATATCGAACGCGGCGAGACCAATCCGACTTTGGCGATTATATGGAAAATTTCAAAAGGCATATCTTTACCGCTATTGGCTTTGTTCAAATCAGAGGACCCCGTTAGTTTGTATCGAGCGGGCGAAGGACTGCGGTTTTCGAACGATCAAAAAAATTGGATCATTGAACCCGTTTTTAAAAGCAACGATATTGAAATGTGTCGGGCTTACTTACAGCCCAACAGCTCGTATCACCCTGAAGGTCATCATGTGAATACAACCGAAATCGCGACAGTAATGACCGGTTCCATTGAAATTCAAGTCAACGGAGAGACTTACACCCTGAATCAATATGATACGATCAGTTTTCGCGCAGATTGTCCTCACGCTTATACCAACCCTACGAACAGCGAAACCGTGCTCCATATTTCCTTAAAGTATGGTTTCTAAAAATCGAAAATTCGCTTATTAAATACAACTCCGAATTCCATGGCGGGATTTCAGAGTTGTATTTTTGTTTTTAAATGTTCTATTGTCTATTATAAAATACTTATTGTTAAAAATAATATACTATAATATACTTTTGTTGTTCGCGCGAATGTTGTTGAGTATTCATTCAGGAAGGGGAAGTGAAGATTGCCGAACAAACAAAATAATAAAGCCGTACCATCCTCTATAGGGCTGATCATTCTCGGCATTATTGTTATTGCAGCTAATTTACGCACGCCCTTAACCGCAGTCGGTCCTTTAGTGAGTCTCATAAGGGATGACGTTCATATTTCAAATACATTAGCGGGCCTGATCACGACGGTACCTTTGCTTGCCTTTGCTTTATTATCGCCTCTCGTACCCAAATTAGGGCGAAGGTTTGGGGTTGAACGTATCATTCTGATTGCCCTCATCTTTCTGACCGTTGGTATTGCCATACGTTCTTTATCTGGCGCGGCTAATCTGTTTATGGGGACGGCCATTCTTGGATTCGCGATTGCCGTATGTAATGTATTGCTGCCAAGTATAATCAAAAGGGATTTCCCGAATAAAATGGGCTCCATGACTGGCGTTTACTCCATTTCAATGAGTTTAAGCGGAGCTATCGCATCGGGAATCAGCGTGCCGCTAGCCATGAACGCAGGTCTTAAATGGCAGGGCGCATTGGGAATATGGGGGATTCTGAGCTTTGTATCGATCCTTTGTTGGTTACCCCAATTAAGAAATCAAACGAAGCAAACAGCCACCACGAGTCAGAAGACGGCCGGCGACGATGTGAATGTTTGGCGATCCCCGCTTGCCTGGCAAGTAACGATGTTTATGGGTATACAGTCCATGGTCTTCTACGTGTTGATCGCATGGCTGCCCGAAATTTTAAAGCAGCAAGGCATTCAATCCAACCAATCGGGATGGTACCTCTCGATCATGCAGTTAGCGATGCTTCCATTTACCTTTATGGTCCCCGTTATTGCCGGGCGCTTGTCTAGCCAACGTTTGCTGGTGGTCATCACAACCGCTTTGCTTTTGACGGGAACGCTCGGACTTCTTTACGGAAGCTCCAATATCGTTCTGTTGTGGATCATCCTACTCGGAATCGGCGGAGGCTTCGCCTTTAGTTTGTCCATGATGTTTTTCGGGTTGCGTACTGAAAATGCGCATCAAGCAGCGGAGCTGTCCGGCATGGCGCAATCGATCGGATATCTGCTTGCCGCAGTCGGTCCTGCCCTAATCGGATATCTGCACGATGCGACGAATAGTTGGAACCTGCCGCTTTTCATTCTGCTTGGCGCTTCGGTCTTACTCTTTTTAGTCGGTATAGGCGCAGCAAAAAACCGTTTTGTAGGTAGCCGAAATCGTCACGATCTGCCACGGAAAGGATGATAAATATGTTTGAAAAGATTATGGTGGCCATTGATCAAGCTGAAATAACGAACAAGCTCCTCGATGCAGCCTTTGAAATGGCCCGATACAAACAAACGCAAGTTACCTTGGTTAATGTCAGCCAGGAATTTGTGTCGAATGGCATGACCTATATACCAGAGCATTTCTTAGAGGAAATGTTGAACGAAATGGAGAAAGCGAGCTTGGAACAGCTGCAACAAGCCAAATCTAAATTACTATCTGCGGGGATTAACCCGGAAACCGTTCAACTTCAGGGAGATCCCGCACATGAACTATTAAATTATGCAAGGGATACCGAGCAGCAACTTATTATTATCGGAAGCCGTGGGCTAAGGGGCATAAAAGAAATGATGCTTGGAAGCGTCAGCCACAAGGTTTCACAGCTATCAAGCTGCCCGGTCCTCATTGTGCATTAAAACCGAGGGCGTATCGAAAAGACGCAATTTAGGCGATGATCCGGGCATCCCTAAAGTTGCGTCTTTCACTTTGTTCTTGGTTTAGTTAAATGGGCGCCGAATAACTTTAATGATGCGTACCCCTTTACTTATCAGTTGCTGCGCCTTTGCTGCGTTGATTTTTACGAGTACCGCAACATCGGTGGAATTTTCAACGTCGAATACTGAAAAGATCTGACCGTTTGCGAAAAGTACCCCTTTTAATTCAACCTCTTTCCCTCGAGACGGTCTCGGGGCAGTAGTTTGGATCTTGCAACGCATGACACCCGCACGAATGAGACGGCGAGCTTGAAAAGGAGTCGTTCTAATAGCGAAAATCGGGTCGATTTCGACGCCTGTCGTTTTTGCTTCAATTTCAGCGATCAGAAAAAATTGATTGCCTATCTTAACGATACAATTCGAGCCAATGAAAACAGGATTCGCCACTGTTCATCACCCCCTCGGCGCATTGTATGGGGATAATGAACGATTAGAAACGGACATCCGTATAAGGTGCCATATTTAAAATAACGGGCCGGCATTCGTTTAATTGAATTTTGATAAGGCGGGGATGCAAAAGTGGAAAGGCAGTTGCCTTTATTTATCGTCACGGGCGCAAGCGGTTCAGGGAAAACCTATGTCATCAAGGAACTACGAAGAATGATGTCTGATTTTGATATTTTCGACCCGGATGATCTTAATGAATTCATCGGGCACGATTGGGAGAAAAATCGGAATATTTGGCTTCGAGTGGCTCGAAATATTGCTCAAAGCGGACGCATGACGATCCTATGCGGAACAATGATGCCTTGGGATATTGAAAAATGTGCGGACTTTCACTTTTTTAAACATGTATATTACCTAAACCTACATTGTGACGAAGAAACGCGGGAGAAACGTTTGCGTGAAAGGAATTGGCCGGAGGAAGAAATTCAAAACCATAAAAGCTTTGCGAAACGATTGCTTGAGATTGCCGATGAGGTCTATAACCCGCCTATGCCGACTATCGATACGACAGATACGGATGTAACCGAAGTTTCCTCTCGGATAAAAGAGTGGGTTCTCCAATACGTTTGAATATAACGGAGGGGCAGCCGCAATTACACATTGGCTTAAGCCGCCATTGCAATCGCCGCCTCCCGCACGCTATAATACTGAATAATCATTCAGTATCTTAGTGTCACATCGCATTCGAGGTGATCCCCATCAACAAAAAGCAGCTTCAAACCGAGCAGACCAAGAAGAAAATCGCCGACGCGTCTAAAGCGCTCTTTATCAAGAAAGGCTATAAAGCGACCGCGATCGAGGAGATCGTGAAGGCGACCGGGTGCAGCGCGGGCAATATCTATTACCACTTCAAGAGCAAAGAAGGGCTGTTCCTGCATCTGATCGAGGAATGGGACCGGGAGTGGGAGGAGACGTGGCGCGCGAAGGAGTCGCTCTATGCGACGACGGCCGACAAGCTGTACGGCATGGCCGAGCATCTGGCGCACGAGCAGCTCAACCATCCGCTAACCAAGGCGATGGACGAGTTCTATCACAATGCCGAGAAGGGCTCGGAGGTTGAAGAACGGATCCGCCAGATGATAAAAGGGTACGTCGACTTCAACAAGCAGCTGCTGCAGGGGGGGATCGACGCCGGAGAGTTCAAGGCGGCGGACGCGACCGCGCTCGGCATGATTCTCGATAGCCTGCTGTTCGGACTGAGCCAGCACGCCCGGCATATGGAACGGAGCGAGGCGCTAGCGGCGTACCGGCTTGCCGTGGACGTATTCCTGCATGGGATCGCCTGACCGCGGCCTTCCTTTTTTTTGCCCACATCTAGAATGAATATTCAGTATTCGCGAAACGACTTGGAGGACGTTAGAAAATGGCTATCTTGGTTAAACAACAGGGCGCGCTGCTCATCTTAATGCTGAACCTTTTCTTGGTATTCACCGGCATCGGCCTGATTATTCCGATCATGCCGAGCTTCATGAACGAGCTGGGCGTGAGCGGGAGCCTGATGGGGCTGATGATCGCCGTCTTTTCGCTTGCCCAGTTCCTGTTCTCGCCGCTGGCCGGACGTATGTCCGACACGGTCGGCCGCAAGCGGATGATCGTCATCGGCATGTTCATATTCGCCGCCTCCGAAGGCTTGTTCGGCATCGCGCACTCGCCGGTGCTGATGTTCGTATCGCGGGCGCTCGGCGGCCTCAGCGCGGCGATGATCATGCCGGCCGTCATGGTTTATGCGGCGGACATCACGACGGAAGAAGAGCGCGCGGCCGGCATGGGATACGTGAACGCCGCGATCACGACCGGCTTCATCATCGGTCCCGGCATCGGCGGCTATATCGCCGAATTCGGCATTCGCGCGCCGTTCTATGCCGCAGGCGTCGGTGGCGTCGTCGCGGCCATCGTGACTTTGTTTTTCCTCAAGGAATCTCTGCCTGTAAAAGGAGCCGAACCTGCGCAAGCTGTGGTGGCCGAGAAGCCCAACAGTTTGCTCACGCAACTGAAGTATTCGTACCGCGAGCCTTATTTTCTCAGCTTGATCATCGTGTTCGTCATGTCGTTCGGCCTCGCCAACTTCGAGACGATCTACTCGCTCTTCGTCGATCACAAGTTCGGCTTCGATCCGAAGGACATCGCCTTCGTCATCACGTTCGGCTCGATCGCCGGCGCCTTCGTGCAGCTCACGATCTTCAGCTGGCTGCTGAACCGGTTCGGGGAGAAAAGCATCATCACCGCCTGTCTGCTCGTCGCGGGAATCTTCGTCCTGCTGATGCTGTTCGTGCACCAGTTCTGGCTGATCTTTGCCGTCACCTTCGTCGTGTTCCTCGCCATCGATATCCTGCGCCCCACGATTGGCACGCAGATGTCTAAATTGGCCAAGGACCAGCAAGGTTACGTCGCGGGGTTAAACTCCGCCTTCACGAGCCTCGGCAACATCGTCGGACCGATCGTCGCCGGCGTGCTGTTCGACATCGAGATCAATGCGCCGTATACGCTCGCCGCCGTGGTGCTGCTGATTTGCTTCGCGGTGTCGATGAAGGGGTCGAGAAGGAGGGGCGTGGCGGGTGAATGAGTATGAGGAATGATTGCTGCGCCGGTATGGTATAATTTTAAGCAAATATAACTAACGTGCTTGGATGGTGAGGTCAATGGATCAGATTAAAGATCTTATGTTGTAGCCGTCAGTGAACGGTCCTCGAATGCTTGATTGGACACCTATCATGTATGTATTTGCCGGGAACAATGGCAGTGGCAAGAGCACGATTCGCAACCTGATCGTGGTCAGACTTGGGATAAGCATAAATATCGATGCCGATTGAAATAACGCTAGGAGAAGTAAAAGCCTAGCGTTTTTATGTTCATTCTATAAATCTATATTTTTTGAATTGCATATTTTAGGACTTTATTTCACTCATGGAATCAAGAAAAACAAACGAATCTTCGCGACCGCTCCGTTCTTGACGTCAAACTCAAGATTTCGCCCGTCCTTATCGCTTAGACGATAAGCGGCATTATCCGGATCTGTGCGTCCGTCGCCGAATCCAACATCCGGGTATGCCTTTTTCACCTCTGCTACCGTACTTCCGACGACGATTCCGCTAGGCGTTTTTCAGCGCTTCGGTCTTCTGCGAGAGCGGCTTGCCGAGTAAGCCTTCAAGATCCGTGCGGTCGTCCCAATCCTGCAGATGAAGCAGCTCATCTCCTACTTTTAAAGCAAATGCGGATGTCTCCTGCGACGCCTCAATGGGGGCTGACACCGACGCGGTGGATGGCTGAATCGTCTGTTCGGCTATAATAGAGGCGCTCTCTGAAGCAACGGCATTCATTTTAGGATTCGTTTCGGAAGAAGCGCAGCCGATCGCCGTCACGAGAACGCCCGCCAGAATCGTGACGGCGAGCAATCGGTTGAGGATCGTCATATGAATCGGGCCCCCTTACAATCGTTTCCTTAAACTAGACGTCATCGATGAATCCAAAGTTGCTCTCGAGACACGCGAGACGCGTTAAGTACAACAATCGGCCGCGGGGTAATGAAAGAAACAAGCGCAGCGGGAGGTGAGGAAGATGACTTATGCAGACATCGGCGACACCGGAGAGCTCGTCGTCAGCCGGCATTCCGACCAGCGGTGGCAGAGGCGAAGACTGGAGCTCGCCGAATGGATGGAGCGGCCGAAGGTCAGGCGAAAGGCCAAGCAGACGGCCAGGCTCGGGCAAACGGAGATCGACGCGGAGCTGCTCGGCGCGCTGACGCAGTTCAAGCGAATCGGAATCGCCACGGAGTTTTCCTGCGCAGGGGTCAGCGTGCTCGACGAGCCGGAGGATCACTCCCTGTACGCCTATATTACGTTCATTTCCTCTCCTCTGGCGGATCGGTTCGTGCAGGCGGCGATGGCTTATATGAAGCATCGCTTGCTAGTCACTTTCGAGCCCGCTCGCGGCCGATACGACTGTTCTTCTTTTCTTGTCGGGCACAATCGTTCTTTTTGCATGCTGATCGAGAAGTGCGCGAGGGACTTTGCGATTCATCAATAGGGCTATGCATCGCCATTGCGATACAGCCCCAGACCGTTCATGACATAGGGACGAACCAAGTCTGCAAGCACGTCGGTTCGATCTTTTTCCTCGACATTTAACCAATAGTGCGCAGCGCCATAGATCGCCGAACCTGTCATGGCCGCCATGATTTCTATATGATGCCTGTCCTCCCGTTGGGGAAAATCCCCTTTCAGGAAAATGCGCGCTATCGTTTGCTGCAGCATTTTCTTTATTTTTTCATCGACAAGCGTCGCCATCGAATGGGAATCCATCCTGCAGTTCCGATAAAAATCAACGATGTACTGGTGCGTCGCCAAAATCAGCCGGTCGCATATATCATCCGTGAACGCCTGCGCATGCGTCACTTGCTCAGGAATCATGGCATCAAAAGCCAGTTCCGTGACTTCGTCGAGCAAAGCGTATTTATCTTCAAAATGGGCATAAAAGGTGGCGCGGTTAATGGTTGCTTTCTGGGCGATATCTTTGATGGTGATCGCATCGAATCCTTTTCTCCGCAATAAATCTCTAAACGCCGCTTGTATTAACTCCCGTGTGCGCAGCACCCTTGGATCTTCCTGATTGACCATTTTTATATCTCCTTGTTACACATCAGATCTTACCATGTGTTGCCTATGCGACGATCATCCCGCTCTGCCGGTTGAATTCATAAGCATGCGATATTAATATCCTATCAAACAGGTGTTGCTTAAACAATCTGTGACTGATTCAATGAAAGGATGGAGCATTATGATTACCAAACCATATCGACTTTTGATTTTTGGCGCCGGCGTGATTGGCAGCGTATATGCACTCCGATTCGCACAGTCGGGACTTGACGTCACGATACTGGCGCGAGGGAAGAGACTGGAGGCGCTGAAAAGGGACGGTCTGAAATACAACGATGACGGGACGATCAAGCAAATATCGATCAAGACGATAGAAAAGCTGGATAACGACGATATTTATGATTATGTCTTTGTTCCCGTTCGATACGATCAGGCCGAATCCGCCCTGTCGGCGATCAAGCACAATCGGAGCAAGACCATCGTCACCTTGACCAACACCATTGGCTATGACGCTTGGCTTGATATCGTGGGCGATCGCTTGCTTCCGGGATTCCCTGGCGCCGGTGGAGACATCAAGGAAGATGTCCTGTATGCCCAATTCGGTTCCGAAAAACATCAAGGAACCATTTTTGGCGAAATAAACGGACTGACGACCGAAAGAGTGAAAGAGCTTGCCCAAATATTTGAATCGGCGGGTTTGCATTATGAAATCCAAAAGGACATTCAGGCCTTTCACATTTCGCATACGGCGCTCGCGATCGTCAACAAACATTTCTATACGGATGACGGAATGATGGATATCGAGACGGCAAGAAGTGCAAGCACGCTAAGCAAGATCGCCGTAGATATTAAACGGAACATTCGCCTGGTCGCGCAAGCCGGAATTCCGGTAATCCCAGCCGAAACGATGGCAATGGGCGAGCTGCCCGAAAGTGAGATTATTTCCCGATACCAGCAGATGCTGAGCAATGACTTCATCATCGATGTGAAGCTTGGGAACCATGCCATCAGCCAAAAAGCGGAAATCCTGTTGTTAGACGAGATGTTTCATCAAAGGATATCTGCCCGGCGATGACTGCAACTTCGCGCCTTCCATTGCGTCTGTATGAATAACAATAAATGGGAGGCGATACATTGAACGTAAAGGGAACCAAGTTGGCGGTAGCGATCGGAGGACTCTGCGTGCTTGTGCTGGGAGGTACGTTTGTCGTTCAATCGCTCAACTATGCCAAAGCCAATCATGCCGGCGTTGTTGTCGCAAAAGAACCTTCCCCGCGTCCGCAAGAAGAGCGCAAGCATTTTACATGGGTAGATCCTAAGCCGGTGCCGTTAGGCTACGCGCTCAGCCATCCGGCGATACCAGCCGATTCCGATCCAAAACAATAGAAACTCGTTGTACCGCAGCGCTTCTCTCGAAGAGGCGCTTATATTTTTTGCGCGAGCGGCCCCTCTTTTTGTCCCAGATTGTCCTCTCCTGTTACGAAACAGGCAAATTGCGGTTATATATTCTGTGACCATCAACTAGAGGGGAAGGGATATTTTTTGAGAAAAGCTGGCTTGCGCTTGACGATGCTCGTAGCCTTGATCGCGCTATTGTTCCAATCGACGCCAACAAACGCCGCTACCGCCACCTATGCAGACCGCTTGTATTCGCCGATGTACATTACCAAGATCTCGGGCCTCTACTTCATCACGGATTCCTGGAATCATAGAATCATCTACAGCAAGGACGTAAAGCTTCCGATCAGTCAATGGAAAGTGCTTGACGATTACATAGCCGCTCCTCACTCCATCGCGGGCAACGGCACCATCTTCATCGCCGAAGACACTGGCCGGGATCGCCTGATCGTTTATACCTTGACGACCAAGGGCTTCGTCAGAACCCAGGCGATCGGCGACATCAAGGGCAGACCGCATCGAACCATCTACGATCCTGCCACCCAGAAGTTTTATGTCCTTACCTCGGACACGCAGAACATGTACACCCTGTCGGTCAAAAACGGCCATGTCGTGATCGACAGCAAGAAGAACCTTCCGTATATGGAGGCGTCTTATGTCAGATCGTTCTCGATCATCGACGGCTTGATGTACTTCGTAAGCGGACCCAACCAGATCCTGGTCGCTAACTACAAAGACGGCACCTTCTCCTTGCAGCAAAAGTACGACGTGCCGGAAGGCTACCGCGCAATGAACGATATTAAGAAGATCGGTTCCTATTACTACATCACGGTGTATTACAACCGATTCATTCGACTGAAGGACTTGTCCGACTTTAGCACCGCCGAGGATCTGTATACGAAAATGGGCTTCAAAGGCGTGCCGTATTACATGTCGTACTTCGACGGCAAAGTGTATGTCACCGAGATCGACTCGTATTCGGCCATCCGCTCGTTCAAAGTGTATAACGACGAGATCTCGAAGGTCGACGTGATGCACGATTACGGGCCGCCGAATGCGGCGGTGCTGAATCGGAAGCGGATACTCGGGACTTAAGCTGAAGCGAGAATAAAACGGAAATCCCCTCGAACGGAAGCGCCGTTTGAGGGGATTTTTGCGTGCTGCAAATCCTTTAAGGCCCCGATCCGACAGAGGTTACTCGCCAACCTAGCCATGACTTTTTTACATAGATAAATGATTCGGCGATATCAGGATCCGATACTTCATAGAGGTCGCCATACTTAGGATCGTGTTTATTTTTTCCTTGTCGCACTTCAACAGTGACGGCTTTAATCGGGTGAAAGGAGATCAATAGCTGCTTTCTCACGGCTAATTGAGGCGTTATGGAAGGGAAAAAGAGGAAGTAGACGATGAGTAGGAGGATGACGGCAAGCGCGATTTTTCGGGTTCCTTTTGACACGGAGCTCACCTCCACAAAATGAAAAAGCGCTTTATACCCTTATCATAGCAGGCTTGCGATGACCAAGGTACGTTTACCCATACTGGGCATAGGATGAGGTAATTAAGCATGAAGGGATGAACCCGATGCAAGCTTTGCCTCAAGCCGTTTCGAACCCTGCGTATTCCTATTATGTATGGCAGCTGTATCGCAACTTCAGCTATCCTTATTTCCGGCAGCCTGCGTATCCGAGCCCTTACGGCAATGAGCGGTTCAGCTCGCAGCCCGCAGCAGGGACGGCCATGAAGGATTATGGGAAGCAACCGCTTGTCAGCAACATTGAAAAGGCGACGGAGCAGAACGAGACGTTCCGAACCGCCATATGGACCGGGGAGCACTTCCAGGTGACCGTGATGAGCATTCCCGTCGGCAGCGACATCGGTCTCGAGGTGCACCCGCACACGGATCAGTTTATCCGGATCGAAGAGGGTCAGGGCCTGGTTCAAATGGGGAAATCCAAGGACCGGCTGGACTACCAAGTCGCGGCTGGCGAGGGCGATGCGATCATGGTCCCTGCCGGCACCTGGCATAATGTGACCAATACGGGCGACAAGCCGCTTAAGGTATACGTCATTTATGCGCCGCCGCAGCACCCGTTCGGCACGGTTCATCCGACGAAGGCGGATGCGGAAGCCGCTGAACGATAGCGATAAGCGCGGATAGACAAACAAGCCGACCCTAGCGGTCGGCTTGTTTGCGTGAGAAGGACAAAAATATATAAATTGGCGAAAAAGAAACGCCGCTCTCCCAAGATATTGGCGATCTGTTGTCCTATACTTAAGGGGAATGCTCGGAAAGTCCCGTAAAGTAAAGGAGAGCGGCGAATGAATCTGTCATCTGAAACGCTAATGTCCTACGATGAGCCGGCGAAGGACTGGAATTCGGCGCTGCCGGTGGGGAACGGGCGACTGGGCGCCATGGTGTTCGGCACGGTCGAAGAGGAGTTGATCCAGTTCAATGAAGACTCCGTCTGGTACGGCGGACCGCGCAATCGCAACAATCCGGACGCCTTGACCTATCTGCCCGAAGTGCGGAAGCTGGTGTTCGAGGGCAGGCTGAAGGAAGCGCATCGTCTGGCGGAAGCCGCGCTGTCCGCTACGCCGCGGAGCGAGCGGCACTACCTGACGGCGGGCAATCTGGTCATCCGGTACGATCATCCCGAGGGCGAGACGTCGCTGTATCGCAGGGAGCTCGATCTGGCATCGGCGGTCGCGTCGGTTGACTACGAATACGGTGGGATTAAGTACCATAGGGAAGTATTCAGCAGTTACCCGGATCAGGCGATTTTCATTCGCTTTACGGCGGACCGCCCGGGGGCGATCTCCTTTAATACGCGATTCGAGCGGAACAAAGGTCGCTATATGGACCGGTCGGGCCGAGTTGGCACCGATACGGTCACGATGAGCAACGATTGCGGCGGACGGGATGGGCTGTCCTACACGGCAGCGGTGAAAGCCGTGGCCAGCGGCGGGAAGGTCCGCGTCATTGGCGAGCATCTATTCGTTGAAGGTGCCGACGCCGTGACGCTGATTTTGACGGCGGCAAGCACGTTCCGTTACCCGGAGCCCGAGGCTCAGTGTCTGGACGTGTTGAACGGCGCGGCGGCGGAGACGTATGAGCGGTCAAAGACGAGGCATATCGCAGATTTCGCGCCGCTGTTCGATCGAATGAAGCTGACGTTAGGCTCGCGCGAGGAAGTGGCAAACGGCCGATCCGTCGCGCAGCGGCTGGAGCGAGTCTCGCAGGGCGCCGAGGATGCCGGGCTGATCACACTGTATTTCCACTTCGGCCGGTACCTGCTCCTCTCCGGCAGCAGGCCGGGCTCGCTCCCGGCGAACCTGCAGGGAATCTGGAACGACTCGATGACGCCGCCGTGGGACAGCAAATATACGATCAACATCAATACGCAAATGAACTACTGGCCGGCGGAGTCGTGCAATCTCGCGGAATGCCACGAGCCCTTGTTCGAGCTGGTCGAGCGCATGCGGGAGAGCGGCAGAACGACGGCTCGCGAGATGTACGGCTGCCGCGGCTTCGTCGCGCACCACAATACGGATATTTGGGCCGATACCGCGCCGCAGGATATTTACGGACCGGCGACGCAGTGGGTGATGGGCGCCGCATGGCTGACCTTGCACATGTGGGAGCATTACCGTTTTAATCCGGACGAGCGGTTTTTAAGGCGTGCCTATGACACGATGAAGGAAGCTGCGTTGTTTTTCGTCGACTTCCTCGTGGAGAGCCCTGAAGGGTATCTTGTCACGAATCCGTCCGTCTCCCCGGAGAACGTCTACCGGCTGCCGAACGGCGAGACCGGCACGCTGTGCTACGGTCCGGCGATGGACACGCAGATTATTACGGAGCTGCTGGATGCCTGCATTCAGTCCAGTCTGATTCTGGACACGGACGAGGCGGATCGCCTCCTGTGGGAGGAGACCAAGGGACGTTTGCCGGAAATGAAGATCGGCAGGGGCGGCCGGCTGCAGGAGTGGCTGGAGGATTATGAGGAGCAGGAGCCGGGGCACCGTCATATCTCCCACTTGTTCGGCCTGCATCCGGGCACGACGATCAGTCCGGCCGCGACGCCGGCGCTCGCGAATGCAGCGAAGGAGACCCTTCTGCACCGGTTGGAAAACGGCGGCGGACATACGGGATGGAGCCGCGCTTGGATCATCAACTTCTGGGCGAGGCTCCTGGACGGGGAGAAAGCGTACGAACATACGATGGCTCTGCTGCGCATGTCGACCCTGCCGAACCTGTTCGACAATCATCCGCCCTTCCAGATCGACGGGAACTTCGGCGCGATCGCCGGCATCGCCGAGATGCTGCTCCAGAGCCATCTCGACCATATCGCGCTGCTCCCGGCGCTGCCGGCGGCATGGTCCGCGGGCAGCATCTCGGGCCTTCGCGCGCGCGGCGGCTTCGAGCTGGATCTGGCGTGGCGCGACGGCCGCCTGACGGAAGCGCGCGTGACGTCGACCGGCGGCGAGACGCTCCGGCTGCGCGCAGGCGTAGGGTTGCCGGTCCGGGCGATATGGCCAGACGGAAGCCCGATTGACGCGGCGGCGCGGCACCCCGACGGCTTGCTCGCGCTGTCGATGCGCGCGGGAGAGACCGTGCTCATCCGGCCGCTGTAGCCGGCGAAGGAATGACGAAAACGCTCGTACCAGGGATGGTAGTCCCGGGACGAGCGTTTTTTTGCGTTGAGTGTCCGTGCTGCGCCGTTCGTGAGTGGTCAAGTAACGCTGTACGCCGCCACATTTGCCGAGCCGCGGGGTGATTAGTCGAAGTAACGCTGTACAACGCCACTCGAGCGCGGGTCAAACCATGAATGGTTGAAGTAACACTGTACGGCGCCACTTTAGCTAGAGTCGGAGCGCGGACAGTCGAAGTAACGCTGCACGAAGTCACTTTAGCTAGTGTCGGGGCGCGGATGGGCCAAGTGACTCTGCACGAAGCTACTTTACCCCGAGCCGCGCCGTATGAGGTCCAAGAAACGCTGTATGAAGCTACTTTAGCTAGAGTCGGGCGCGGACGGTCGAAGTGACTCTGCACGAAGCTACTTTACCCCGAGCAGCGCCGCATGAGGTCCAAGAAACGCTACACGAAGCTACTTTATCCAGAGCTAAGTCGTGGATGGTGCAGAAAGTGCTGGATGAGACTTCTTCCGCCAGAGTCGCGCCACAAATGGTGCAGAAAGTGCTAGTTGAGACTACTCCAGCCCGAACCGCGACACAAATGGTGCAAGAAGTGCTGGCTGAGAACACTTTCACCCAAGCCGCCCGCGAATGGCGCAGAAAGTCCTGGCTGAGACGACTTCAGCCCGAGCCGCCCCCCGAAGGGCGCAGCTCGAGCTGATCCAGACTACTTAAGACTTCGGCTTATTGGCGTACCATGCCGAGAATTGCTTCTGATACTCCGCGATGTACTTGTCGAGCCCCGCCGCCTTCAGCTTGTCGAGCGCCTTCGGGAAGTAGGTGTCGTAGTCGACGAAGCCGCTGGCGATCGGCGCGATGAACTCGGTGAACACGCCGTTCAGCTTGGACTCTTCGTTTTTGACCGCCGTATTGTCGAAGTTGAAGCCTGCGGTCTTGGACAGGATCGCGTCGTCGTCCCAATGCTTGTACTGCTCGATGAAGTCGTCCGGCACGCTCTTCTCGAAGCGCATGAACTTGTCGTTCATCATCATCCAGTCGTCGAGGAAGAGGTCGGACGTCAGCTTCGTCACGCGTCCGTTTTCGTCGATCGTGTAGTCCTTGTCCTTGATGCCGTAGGTGAACAGGTCATACAGCTCCTGGTTTTTCTGCAGCAGGTTGAAGAAGGCGACGTAACGCTCGGGGTGCTTGGCGTTGGCTGAGACGAAGTAAGCGGTGTTGTACGTGCCGCGGCTGATCTTCGGACGGTCGTTTTTGCTCAGGAAGTAGTTCTGCAGTTTGGCCGTCGGCACCGCCTTCGTGATGCCCGCGATGCCTTCGATCGGACGGGTCGCCGTGCCCGGGAAGAACATCGCCTTGCCCGCGTTCCAGTCGGACATCAACTGCGGCTGGTTCGTGACGGCGTACTTCGGAATGATGCCTTTCTTGTACCAGCCGTTCATCAGGCCGGCGTATTTCTTGAACTCAGGCGTTTCGTACCAGCTGATGAGCTTGTCGTCTTGGGCGGCTTCGTTGACCGCGATGAAGTTGTTGATCCAGTTCAGGTTCTGGTCGGTGTATTCGTACATCAGCATGTAGGTGGCGTCCGTCGAGGCGAAGCCGATCATATCCGGGTACTTGGCGTGCACTTTGTCGTAGTACTGCTCCAGATCCGCGAGCGAGCCGATCGTCGTCATGCCGACTTCCTCTAGCAGATCCTGGCGGACCATGACGCTGTAGAAGGCGGCCGAGCTGGCTCGGTTGCCGACGGGAATCGCGTACTGCTTGCCGTTCTGCTTGAAGGCATCGAACGAAGCGGCCGCGACGTTGCTCTTCAGATCCGGCGCATACGTATCGACGTACGGCGTCAAGTCCGCATACAAGCCCTTGGATACGGATTTGGACAAATAGTTGATGTCCGTATACGCGGCGAACTCTTCGCCGGACGACAGCATCAGGTCAGTCTTGCCGCCGCCGTATTCGGACCAAGGCAAGTAGACGTATTCGATCTCGGCGTTAATTTCTTTCTTAACGAGATCCTTCAGTTCATTGCTGGCGAGCTCGGCCATGCGCTTGGACTGCCCCGTGTAGAACAAGAGCTTCAGCTTGACCGGTTCGGAAAAGTCGGCTTTGGACGCATCGTTCGCGTCGGACGATGAAGCCGCGGTAGACGCCGCGCCGGACGAAGCTGCTGCGGGCGAGCTTGATTCCGCCGCACCTCCTTCATTCGATTTGGAGCTGCAGGCGGACAAGACGAGCGTGAGGGTGAAGACGAGGGCGAGCAAGGCCCCAAAAGTATTGCGACGTACCATAAACATGACCTCCAGAAATGTTTTTTGGCGTTTCGGTAAGCGATTTCAGAATACGTTTACATCTCCGCCGCCGCTATCTCAAGAAAGTGAAAAGCGTTAAAAATCAACGGATTGAAGGGCTTAAAAAACCTGAAATCGCTTTATTTTTATGAATAGCGCCATCCGCGATCAGCCTTTGACGGAGCCGACGACGATGCCTCGGACGAAGTAGCGCTGCAGGAACGGATACAGGATCGCGATCGGCAGCACGGTGAGGCAGGTCATGGCAAGCTTGGCCGTCTCGAGCGGAGGCGCGATGAGGGCGCCGCTGATCCTTGAAGCATTCCCCGAAGCCAGAAATTGAATGTTAGCCATCATATAGTACATCATGTACTGGATCGTAAACAGCTTTTCGTCCGTCACGAGCATGAGCGGGAGGAAAAAGTCGTTCCAGAACTGCAGCGCGTAGAAGAGCGAGATGGTGACGAGTCCGACGCGGCCGAGCGGCAGCATGATGCGGAAGAAGATCAGGTAATGCCCCGCCCCGTCGATCTGCGCCGACTCGACGACCTCGTGCGGGATGCTTTTAAAGTAGTTGGCCTGCAGGTACATGAGGAACACGTTGAGCAGATACGGGACGAACAGCCCCGCCAGCGTATCGTTCAGGTGATAGTACTTGGTCGTCAAAATGTACCAGGGGAGCGTCCCCCCGCTGAACAGCATCGTGAAGTAGGCGAAGAAGGCGAAGGCGCCCCGGAAGCGGAAGCCTTTGGCGGTGATGACGTAGGCGTAGGCGGACGTGACGAGCACGGCGGACACGGTACCCAGCACCGTTATACTCGCCGAGTTTAAGTAACCGCGGATGATCTCGTCCGATTTGGAGCCGAACATGAATTTATAAGTATCCAGCGTTAAGCCCTGCGGCAAAAAGGAGTAGCCGTTCGCCGCGATCTTCGCCTCCGACGAGAGCGAGCCCGATACCGCGAGGATGAACGGGATTAAGCAGATGGCGGCGAACACGCCGATGAATACGTAGAAAAAAATCAGCAGCGTTCGATTTTCCCGAATGGCCATGACGCGTCCCTCCTAAAATAGTTTGCTGTCTCTGTCGTACCAGCCGGCCAGCTTGTTGGCGATCAGCACGAGCAGGAGCCCGAACACGGATTGATAAAGCGTGATCGCCGAAGCGAAGCCGAACTCGCCGGAGCGGATCGCGGTGCGGTACACGAAGACGTCGATGATGTCGGTCGTCGGCAGCAGCAGCGGATTGAGGAAGGTGACGCCCATGATCATGCTGAGGTCGCCCTTCAGCATGCCGCCGATGCTCAGCAGCGTGAGCAATATTATAGAAGGAATCAGCATCGGAAGCGTGATCTTCGTGATGAGCTGCCACCGGGACGCGCCGTCGATGCGGGCCGCCTCATAGTAGGACGTATCGACGCCTTGGAGCACCGCGTAGTAGATGATGGCGCCGTGGCCCGCGCTTTTCCAGATGTTCGCCAGCACGAGGACGACGACGAAGAGCCATGGATGCGCGTACCAGTCGACCGGCTGCATGCCGATGCCTTCGAGCATGCGGTTGACGATCCCCTTTTCGAAGTCGAGCAGGGAGAACAGGATCGCGCCGATGACGATCCACGAGATAAAGTAAGGGAAGAACATGACGCTCTGCGTAATTTTGATATAGCCTTTGCTCCGCAGCTCGTTCAGCGCGATGGCGAGCGCAACCGAGAAGAAGGTGCCGGTCAGCATGTACAGCACGTTCAGCATGACCGTATTGCGGGTCGCCCGGATGGCGCTGTCTATGCTCGAGAAGAAGAAGTCGAAGTTGTCGAAGCCCGCCCAGGGACTTCCGAAGATGCCGCCGTTAAAATTGTAATTTTTGAACACGAGGATGAGCCCGCTCATCGGCAAATAGGCGAACAGGATCAGCGCGATCACGCCGGGCAGCGCCAGCAGGAACAGCGAGCTGTCGTTGCGCAGCGATCGCAGCCATTTGCTTCGCCCTTGCGCCTTGGGCGTCGGATAAGCTTTTTCCGTCATCAAGATTCACTCCTTGTCCTGCGTTGGTGGATGGTGCTCAAGCAGCTTCGCATCGATGCGTGGACCGAAAGCGCTTACTGACCCAAGCTTATTCACCCTGGCGCCAAAGCGCCATCTCAAAGAAATGAAATCGCTTAAAAAACCGGCGCGAAGCCCGCCTTCAAAAAACTGAAATCCCTCAAAAAAAACGAAAAGCCCGGATCCGGCGCGGATGCGGGGCTTTCGATCAATCGGGGCTTGCGGTCATTCGCTCTGCTGCACGATATGGTTGAGCCGCCACTTCGTCGGCGTCATGCCGTACCGCTTTTTGAACAAGGTCGTGAAGTACGTGCTGCTGCCGTAGCCCGACCGCTCCGCGACGGTGCGGATGTCCAGCTCGAGCTCGTCCACGAGCAGGGAGCGCGCATGCTCCAGCCGGACGAGGTTGACGAAGTCGGGAAAGCTGCTGCCGGTCGATTCGGTGATCAAGCGGCTGAGGTACGGCGGGCTGATCGCGAGTTTGTCCGCCAGGGCGTTCAGCGACAGCATCGGATCGGCGAAGTGCTTGCGGATATGGGCGATGGCTTCTCCGGCGACATCCCGCGTCTGCACGGCGTTGCGTTCCTTTAATTTTTCGTAGGCTCTGAAACTCAGCTGCTCGAGCCAGGCTCTTAGTTCTTCGTAGCCGGCGAAGCTCCAGATGCGCTGGTACAGCTCGAGGAAGTCCGCGTGCCGCGGGATGCCGCCGGCCGCGCCGGTCTCGGCGATGCCGGACAGATCCGAAGCGATCCGCGACAGCGCGATCGTAGCTTGCTCGGCGCGATAGCCGCCGGCTTCGGCGAGCACGCGCTCCACCGCGCGCGGGATCAGCTCGTGCTTCTGGTCGCGGACCACCTGCAGCACGGCCTCTAGCGTCTGTTCCGGCATCGGCGCGTCCGTTAGCTGCGCGGCGTCCTCCGCGTAGACAATCGGCGTCCGGTACTGGAACTTCATGTACTGCAGGCAGTCACGGGCTTCCTCGTATAGCGCCTTCAATTGAGAAGAGTCGGCGGACAGCCGGCTGACGCCAAGCGCGCCTTGCGTCCCCGGCCAAGCGCGGACCAGCTGCTCGAGCTGCTCCCAGCGCTCGCGGGCGATGCCTTGATCGCCGAAGCTGCCTTCGCGCGCTTCGCTGACGATCAGCACGGCCGTCCCCGGGTGCGGGAAGAAGCCACGGCACGCGCTGGCGCCTTCGAACAGCGCTTCGACGGCCCGCGGCAGATCCCGCAGCCGTGCCATCCGCTCGGCGTCGTTCATCGTCTCGCCCTCGCCGATGCGCTCTTCCAGCCGCAGCACCGCGACGCAGAAGGCCGCGCTGCCGGGACCGCCGCTTTTCAGCAGCGGCAGCGCTGACGGCACCGCTTCGCCCGAGCGGTACGGCGTGGTGAGCCAGGACAGCAGCGCGCTGTCTTCGTTCTCGCGCTTGAGCTCGCCGAACCGGCCGGCGATCCGCTCCAGCTCTTGGTTCGCTTCCTCGAAGCCACCGGCGCCCGCGAAGGCGGGACGATCGCCCGACAGGCTGCGGATATTGCCGAACAGCGCGCCGATCGGCTTGTACATGCGATGCGAGACAAATGCCGCCACGCCCGCCGCTGCGGCCGCGAGGACGACGCACAGCGCGATCAAGAGCACCAGGGCATTGGAGATGTCGCGAATGCTGTTGCGGTAGGACGTCTCCGAGAGATACCAGAGCCCCTGTTTGGCAGCCAGGCGATACGTGATCAGCTGCTTGGGGCCGCGATCCGGCTTCCAGACCAGCGTGCCGGAAGCGCTGCGCCCGCCGACGATGCGCTTCAGCAACGCATCGTCGTAGTCGTCGCCGGGCGGACCGCTTTGCATCAGCACGGCGCCTTCGGGGCTCAGCACGGCATAGTGCGTATCGCTGTCCGCGACATCCGAGAAGATGTTCTCCTGAAGCTTGCTCAGATTGGTCGAGATGGCGATGGCGCCGGTGTATTCGCTGTTCGCGTACACTTTGTCGTTGTAATACGTCATCATGACGGTTTCCTTGTCGCCGTTGTTGAGCGTCGCGGTCCATAAGAAAGGCGAATTTTTGATCAAGCCGTCCCGGATGCGTTCGAACAGCTCCTGCTTCGACGCCTTGCTCAGCGGATTGTTCTCGAACATCATGACCGGGCCGTTAGCGCCCATGATATAAGCGTTTTCAAGATAAGGGTTGACGGTGAGCGTTCCCTTGATCTGGCTGAGCGCGCTGAACAGCTGGTCGCTCCAGCTGCTGTCGCCGCTCTGCATGACCGAGTTGATGTTCGGGTGGCGATAGAAGGCGAGCGTATAGTTTTGCACCGAATCCATATATTTGGCGAACACCGTCTCCGTGTTCAACAGGACGCTATCGTTGGCTTTGTTGACGTAATCGATCGTCTTGCCGCGGAACCAGAAGAAAAGGGCGGTAGCCAGCACGAGCACCGAACAGATCGAGATTAACGTCAAGCTCATAAAAAACCGGATTTTTAGCCGTCTTTCCCCGTTCATTACCATTCGCTCCTTTGTAGACTTACTATAAAGGAAGATGCGGAGAATGTTAACCGTCTATTGCATGGTAAAGTGGCGGTCTAGGACAAGGAAGTATAAAAAATTCAAAAATGAGCACGGCAATGCCAATATTTTAACGTTTTCATCAACTATACTGAAGCTGCTTCTTTCAACGTCAGGCAATGGAGGCCGCAGCATGCGCACGTTCCGCAATCCCGTTTTGCCCGGATTTTATCCGGATCCGTCGGCCGTTCGCGTCGGCGACGACTATTACCTGGTCACCTCGAGCTTCGAGTATTTCCCGGGGGTGCCGATCTTCCACAGCAAGGATCTGGTCCACTGGCGCCAGCTCTGCCATGTGCTCGACCGCCCGTCCCAGCTGGACCTGGACGGCGCGATGCCATCCAAAGGCATCTGGGCGCCTACGATTCGTTATCATGACGGCGTGTTCTATATGATCACGACGTTCGTCGCCAATGACCTCGAATGCCGCAACTTTTACGTCACGGCGACCGATCCGGCGGGCAGTTGGTCCGATCCGGTCTGGCTGGACGACGCGCCGGGCATCGACCCGTCGCTGCTGTTCGACGACGACGGCAAAGTCTACTATACGGGCAATCGGCGCCCTTCCGAGGGCCAGCAGTATGCCAAGGAAATGGACATCTGGCTGCAGGAGCTGGATCTCGCGAGAGGGCGGCTCGTCGGACCGAAGGTCAGCCTGTGGCGAGGCGCGCTCAAGGTGGCGCATGCCCAGGAAGGGCCGCATTTGTACAAGATCGGCGGCATGTACTACCTGACGATCGCCGAGGGCGGCACGGGCCATACGCATGCGATCACGATCGCGCGCAGCGACTCGCCGACCGGACCGTTCGAAGGGTATAAAGGCAATCCGATTCTGACGCATCGCCATCTGGGCCGCGGCTATCCGATCGTGAACGTCGGCCACGGCGAGCTCATCGAGACGCAAAAAGGAGATTGGTGGATGGCTTGCCTTGCGTCCCGTCCCTACGGCGGCTACTACCGCAATCTCGGACGGGAAACGTTCCTCGTGCCCGTCGCTTGGGAGGACGGATGGCCGGTCGTCAATCCGGGCAAAGGGGTCGTGGAGCTGGAAGGCGAAGCGCCCGATCTGCCGTGGACGCCTTGGCCGGAGGCCGCGGTGCGGGACGACTTCGACGCGCCGGCGCTCGCGCCGTGCTGGAACTTTATCCGCACGCCGCGCGGCGACTTCTGGAGCCTCGAGGCGCAGCCGGGCGCGCTGCGACTTCAGCTGAAGCCGGCGTCGATCGCGCGGGACGACAACCCCGCGTTCGTGGGCCGCAGGCAGCAGCATATGTCGTTCGCGGCAGCGACCGCGATGCGCTTCGCGCCGAAGGCCGAAGGCGATGAGGCCGGGCTCGTGCTGCTGCAGAACGCGGACAACCAGTTCCGCTTCACGTACGGCAGGTTCGGCGGCGGCCCGGAAGCGAGTACGGAGCTGCGGCTGACGCAGCGGCGTCGCGGCGAAGAGACGGTGCTGGCGTCGGCCCCGTTCGCGGGCGACGCATTGGAGCTGCGCGCGTCGGCGGACGGCCAGCGGTACGCGTTCAGCTGGCGGGAGCCGGGCGCATCGGAGTGGCGGACGCTGCTCGGGGACGCCGACGGCACGCTGCTGAGCACCGATATTGCGGGCGGATTCACCGGCGCCTACATCGGCATGTACGCGGCGGGAAGCGAGTCAGGTAGCGGGGCAGCCCGAGAGATGGACAACGACAACTACGCGGACTTCGACTGGTTCGATTATGAGTCGGCGGACGCTTAAGGGAGGGGAGACGCAAATGACGGTACAGACCAATGCGGCACAAGATCAAGACAAAGACCAAGACCAAGCGTACCCGATCCCCGCGCTGCCGGACATCCCGGACCCGACGTTCTCGCTCGCCGATTATGTCGAGACGCCCGATCCGCTCGCGCTGTGCACGGACGCGCTGCAGCGCGCGATCGACGATTGCGCCGCGGCAGGCGGGGGCACCGTGCGCATCCCGGCGGGCATCTGGCGCACGGGGCCGCTGCGGCTGCGCAGCCGGCTGGCGCTGCACGCCGAGGCCGGCGCGATCGTGCGCTTCGAGGCGGATCCCGCCCTGTATCCGCTGGTCGCGACCCAGTACGAGGGCCAGTCGGCCGTGCGGTGCCTGTCGCCGCTGGACGGCGAAGCGCTTGAGGACATCGCGTTTACGGGCAGCGGCGTGTTCGACGGTTGCGGGGAAGGCTGGCGCCCGGTCAAGCGGTTCAAGATGACCGACGACCAGTGGCGCAAGCTGCAGCAGTCGGGCGGAGTGCTCAGCGAAGGCGGCGAGATGTGGTGGCCGTCCGCCGAAGCGCGGGACGGGGAAGCGCTCGTCCGCCGGCTACGCGAGCAGGGCGTGACCGATCCCGAGGCGTACGCCCCGGCGCGGGCGCATCTGCGTCCGGCAATGCTCAGCCTGCGCGGCTGCAAACGCGTCTTGCTGGAAGGGCCGACGTTTCAGAATTCGCCGGCTTGGTGCCTGCACCTGATGGACTGCGAGCAGGTGACGGTGCGGAATATCCACGTACTGAACCCTTGGTACTCGCAGAACGGCGACGGGCTGGATCTGGAGTCGTGCCGTCACGCGCTCGTCGAGCGCAGCACGTTCGACGTCGGCGACGACGCGATCTGCCTGAAGTCGGGCAAGGACGAAGAAGGGCGGCGGCGCGGACTGCCATGCGAATTCGTGACGATTCGCGACTGCACGGTGTATCACGGGCATGGGGGCGTCGTCGTCGGCAGCGAGATGTCGGGCGGCGTCCGGGCGGTGCGCGTCTCCGACTGCCTCTTCATGAACACGGATATCGGCATTCGCTTCAAGAGCGCGCGCGGCCGGGGCGGCGTCGTGGAGGATATCGTGATGGAGCGGATTCATATGTCCGGCATTCCGCTCGAAGCGGTGTCGTTCCATCTGTTCTACGCGGGCAAGGAAGGCTCGGAGGGCTACGACGAGCAGACGTACGAGGTGACGGAGGAGACGCCGGTCATCCGCAACATCACGCTGCGCGATCTGACCTGCATCGGCGCGCAGACGGCGCTGCTTATTAACGGGCTGCCGGAGCTGCCGCTCGAAGGCTTGACGGTGGAAAACTTTACGGCGGAATCCGCCTGCGGCGTCGTCGCGCGTCATGCCGACCGGCTGACGATGCGGGGCCTGCGGCTTCAAGTTACATCAGAGCCGGATATCCAGCTTCACGCCTGCACGAACACGGATATCCGCTAGACTTCGGCTTCCCTCGCCGGGTCCGCCTTGGCGAACTTGCGGTACTGCATGGGCGTCAGCCCGCACGCCTGCTTGAACGCTTTGTTGAAGTGCGACAGATGCTCGAAGCCCACGTCGAGCGACACGTCGGAGATTCGCTTGCGGGTATGGGCCAGCAGGCGCTGGGCTTCCCGGACGCGCAGATGAAGGATGTATTCGCGGAAATGAAAGCCGGTCAGCCGATGGAAGACGCGGCTCAGATAGGAGCTGCTGAGGTAAAAGTGCTTCGCCGTATCCGCCAGCGTCAGCGATTCGCGGTAATGCCGCTGGAGGTATTCGGCGACCTCAGATACCTTCGCATGCAGCGCGTCGCGGGAAGCCCCTGCGGCGGCCGACCGCTCGGAGCGTCCGAGCAGGATGGCCAGCTCCGCGAGCAGCGATACGCAGCAGGGCTCGTAGTAAGGCTTCGCCAGCGCGCATTCCTCCAGCATCCGGCGCATCAGGCGCTCGGCTTCCTCGCGTTCGCGCAGATTCAGCGCGAAGACGCGGCACGATTCTCCCGTCTCGAAAAGCACCTGGCCGCGCAGCGCGCCGGGCAGCGCGGACGCTTCGTAGTGGATGAGGACGCGCTCGAACTCGGCGATCTCGGAGCTGGCCGTCGAATGGATGACGCCGCCGGCGATGGCGATCAGCTCGCCTTTGCGCAGAGTGATTACCTTGCCGTCGACGAAGTAGACGCGCTCGCCGTCGAGCAGGTAATACAGCTCCACGGCGTCGTGGCTGTGCGGCCGCGGCATCGCGGTCACGCCGTGGCGTTTGATGCGCTGTATGCTGACGCTACCGTTTTCCACGAAATATTTGGGCGTAGCGTCCATTGAAGCGGACATCGTGTTTCCTCCGTTTCCGGACAGCGGGTCTCTTGATCCTAGATTATAATGAATAAGGTTCGCATTGGAAAGGAGCACTGCCGTGTTGATCACTGTATCTGCGCAAGGAGACGCCGATTATCGCCGCCTTCAGGACGCCGTCGACTCGCTCGCGACAGCGGGCGGCGCGCCGGTCACGATCCGCATCAAGCCGGGCGTATACGAAGAGAAAATCACGATTCCGGCCACGGCGCCGCCGATTCTGCTGCTGGGCGAGGACCGGGAGCGGACGATTCTGACCTGGTCGGACAACGCCCATACGCTGGGCGCCGACGGGCAGCCGCTCGGCACGTTCCGCTCGGGCACGCTCAACGTGCTGGCCGAGTCGTTCACGGCGGAGAACGTGACGATTCGCAACGCATCCGGACCGGGCACCGGCCAAGCCGTCGCGGCGTTCGTCGACGCCGGTCGGGCGGTGTTCCGCAACGCCGCGCTGCTGGGCGATCAGGATACGCTTTATACGGGCCAAGGCCTGCAATATTATAACGACTGCTATATCGAAGGAGACGTCGATTATATTTTCGGCGCGGCCACCGCGGTGTTCGACCGGTGCACGCTGCACAACAAGCGGTCGCGCGGTTATATTACCGCTGCTTCGACTCCAGAGGGGACGCGGTTCGGGTACGTGTTCCTCGACTGCAAGATTACGAGCGGCGAAGGCGTGCGGGACGTCTATCTCGGCCGGCCGTGGCGTCCGTATGCGCATGTCGCGTTCATCCGGACGGTCATGGACGGTTCGGTGGCGGAGGAAGGCTGGCACAACTGGGGGCAACCGGACCGCGAGGGGACGAGCCGGTACGAGGAATTCGCAAGCAGCGGGCCGGGCGCCATTCCGGAAGCGCGGGTCGCATGGTCGCGGCAGCTGTCCGCGGCGGAAGCGGGGGATTACCGGATCATCGAGATTTTCGGCGGCTGGCATCCGGAAGGATATTAAGCGACGTTTTTGAAACGAAAAGGAAGTGGATCGCGATGAAGCTGGAGCAATATCTGGACGCACTGAAGCAAGAAGCGGCGGAGAAGCGGGAGGCGCGCGGCCTGCCGGTAACGGATGAGGCGAGAGATCGGTTGATCGAGACGTTCGGCCGGCTGCTCGGCGAATTTCCGGAGGCCGGGGACGATCCGAAGCCGCAGCTGTTGGAACGGGTCGCGTGCGACGGCTATACGCGCGAGCTCGTGGAGATCGGGACGGTCGAAGGACTGCGGATGCGCGCGTACGTGCTCGTGCCGGCGGGCGCGGACTCGGAAGCGGCGAGGCTGCCGGCGGTCATCGCGCTGCACGGTCACGGTTACGGCGCGCGCGAGATCGTCGGCCTGGAGCCGGACGGTCGCGAGCGGGCCGGCGCAGCCGGGCTGCACAAGGACTTTGCCGTGTCGCTTGCCCGGCAGGGGTTCGTTGCAATCGCGCCGGAACTGGCTGGGTTCGGCGACCGCAGGCTGGCGGAAGACATCGCGCAGGGGCCGGGTCAGTCCTCGTGCTTCCGGCTGGCGGTTCATCTCTTGATGATCGGACGGACGGTCGCAGGACTCCGGGTACGCGAGACGCGATCAGCCATCGACTATGCGCAAAGCCGCGCCGAGGTGGATCCGACGCGCATCAGCATTATGGGCATTTCCGGCGGCGGCCTCGTGGCGGGCTTCGCGGCGGCGCTCGATCCGCGCGTGCGCTGCGCCGTCGTCAGCGGGTACGCGAGCTTGTTCGAAGAGAGCATCCTTGACCGCAACCACTGCCTGGACAACTACATCCCCGGCCTGCTGCCGGAAGCGGAGATGCCCGACCTGCTCGGGCTGATCGCGCCGAGAAGCTTGTTCCTGGAGTCGGGCGATACGGACCGCGTGTTCCCGCGCGAGCCAGCGCTCAAGGCTTACGAACAATTGAAGCGTATCTATGCCGACGTTGGCGCAGTGGACGCGGTTCAGGCGGACTTTTTCGAAGGCGGACACGAGATTCACGGGGAGCCGGCGTATGCCTGGCTGCGGGAGCAGCTGGCGGCATCCCCGGATACGAAGAGAGGGGCTTGAACGATGGCAACCGAATCGCTAACGAAGCAAACGGCCTGGTCGACGCGGATCGCGGACACGATCCTGCGTCAGTGCGGGGAGGACGGATATCATCCGTATCCGCTCGAGCGCTGGGCGTACGTCCCGGGCATGCTGCTGATGTCGATGTCGAAGGCGGGCGCGCAGCTCGGTGACGAGCGCTATTTCGATTTTATGCGATTGCACATGGACTACTATATCGCCGAGGACGGGACGATCGCCACGTACTCGCTGGAGGAGTACAACCTCGACCAGATCAATCAGGGCAAAAATCTGTTCCCGCTGCTGGCGCGGGGCGGCGATGCGCGGTATGCCAAAGCGGCGGACACGCTGGCGACGCAGTTGATCGGGCAGCCTCGCACGTCGGAGGGCGGCTTCTGGCACAAGAAGATCTATCCGTTCCAGATGTGGCTGGACGGCTTGTATATGGCTTCGCCGTTTCTGGCGGAGTATGCGAAAGTATTCGGACGCCCGGAGTTGACGGACGAGGTCGCGCATCAGCTGCTGCTGGTCGAACGCCGGACCCGCGATCCGCGGACGGGGCTGCTCTACCACGGCTGGGACGAGGCGCGAGAGCAGGAGTGGGCGGACTCGGTCACGGGCCTGTCCAAGAACTTCTGGAGCCGGGCGATGGGCTGGTATGCGATGGCGGTCGTCGACTGCCTGGACCACATCCCGGTCGCGCATCCGAAGCGCGGCACGATCGTCGGCATTTTCGAACGGATGTGCCATGCCTTGGTCCGCGTGCAGGATCCGGCCAGCGGCCTGTGGTACCAGGTGCTCGATCAAGGTGATCGCAAAGGCAATTACCTCGAGGCGTCCGGCAGCATCATGTTCGTCTACGCGATGGCCAAGGCGCTGCGGCTCGGCTATCTGAGCGGCGGCTTCCGCGAGGCGATGCTGAAGGGCTGGCAGGGCATTCAAGAGCGGCTCGTGACGGAGGACGCGGACGGCGTGCATCTGCATCGAATCTGCAACGGCGCGGGATTAAGCAAGGACCGCAACGGCACGTTCGACTACTACATTTCCGAAGCGATCGTCTCGGATCACTATATGGGCATCGGGCCGCTGCTGCTGTGCGCGCTTGAGGTCGAGCGTTACTTGGCGCAGGAATAGTCGGTCGGGGCAGTCATTTTTATTTTCGCAGCAAAAAGGAGGAGCTCGCGTGGCGCAGCATTCGTGGGTGCCCGATCAGGGCGACGGCACTTATCTCAATCCGATCGTGCACGCGGATTATTCGGATCCGGACGTCATCCGGGTCGGGTCCGACTTCTATATGACGGCTTCCAGCTTCGGGCATGTGCCCGGGATGCCGATTCTGCATTCGCGGGACCTGGTCAACTGGCGGCTGATCAACCATGCCGTGCCTCGCATGCCGCTGGCCGGGTACGATGCGCCGCAGCACGGGGGCGGCGTCTGGGCGCCGAGCCTGCGCTATCATGCGGGCAAGTACTGGATCTACTACGGCGATCCCGACGTCGGCATCCTGATGACGACCGCGGATGATCCCGCCGGGGAATGGGCGCCGCTGCATCTGGCGAAGCCGGGCAAGGGGCTGATCGACGTCTGTCCGTTATGGGACGAGGACGGCCGGGCGTATCTGATCCATGCGTACGCGCACAGCCGCAGCGGCATCAAGCACAAGCTCAACCTATGCGAGATGTCGGCGGATGGCCGGAAGGTGCTGGGCGAGGGCCGGATCGTCTACGACGGGACGGACAAGCACCCGACGCTGGAGGGGCCCAAGCTGTACAAGCGAGACGGCTATTATTATATTTTTGCGCCGGCGGGCGGCGTCGCGACGGGGTGGCAGACGGTGTTCCGCTCGGACAGTGTCTGGGGGCCGTACGAGGACCGGATCGTCTTGCATCAGGGTGAAACGGAGGTCAACGGCCCGCATCAAGGCGGCTGGGTGGAGCTGGCGTCGGGCGAGTCGTGGTTCGTGCATTTCCAGGACAAGGGGCCGTACGGCCGGGTCGTGCATCTGCAGCCGATGAACTGGGAGGACGGCTGGCCGGTCATGGGCGAGCGGCGGCCAGGCGAAGCGATCGGGGAGCCGGTGCTGCGCTATCGCAAGCCGAATGTGGGCGAAGCGTGCGCGGTAGAAGTGCCGGCCACGTCGGATGAATTCGACGCGTCGCAGCTTGGGCTGCAATGGCAGTGGCAGGCCAATCCGGACGTGCGCTGGTATAGTTTGTCGGAGCGGCCGGGCTTTATTCGACTGCATGCCGTGCCGCGGCAAGGGGAGAGCGGCGGCTTGTATCAGGCGCCGAATCTGTTGATGCAGAAGTTTCCGGCGCCGACGTTTGTGGCCGAATCTCTGGTGGATGCTACGGGCCTCAAAGTTGGCGACAACGGCGGGCTGATCGTGTTCGGCTATCGGTACAGCTGTCTGGCTGTGCGGAGAGGATCGGCGAACGTTGGAGTTGCCGATCACGCCGACGATGCCAATAGCGCGCTGACCCTCTATCTCGCCGCTGGAGACAAGTCCGGCGAAGCCGAACTATGGTCGCTGCCGCTGACCGGGACGGAGCTTGTCCGTTTGCGCGTCGAGGTGTCGGCCGATGCCAGCTGCGTGTACAGCTACAGCCTGGACGATGGCGCATCGTATGATGCGATTCCGGCAAAGGCGTTTCAGGCGTCGGAAGGCCACTGGGTCGGCGCCAAGCTCGGCTTGTTCGCGTCCGGTTCCGGCGGCGGGCAGTTGGAGGTCGACTGGTTTCGCGTGTCGGCGCGGGTCGGCGCACAGAATTAAGGAGGCATCTCTCGCATGACGGAGCTTGCACTGAAGTTTAATTTTACCGAACAAACCAAGCCTGGATATATGGCCGTGACGCTAGACGCAGAAGGCCGCGCGCCGCTCTATGATCCGACTGTTGGCTACGGATTTGTCGAGGAGACCTGCACGCTGCCGCCCAGAACCGTACATGCCGCGGGCATCCGGTCGGACGGCGCGGGTTTCTCGATCGTGGAGACCGCGTTCGACGCCGAACCCGGCTTCGAGGGCGACGAATTCAACCGCTACGGCATGGCGTTTCGGTTCCATGCGCCGCCGGGCGCTTATCGCATCCGCGTCAAGCTGACCTCGGACGCCGCACAGGCGACCGTGTCCGTATCCGGCATGCACGGCGACCGCCTGCTCCAGGATGGACACTGGGATGCGGCGAAGCGGCTGCCGATCCGTTTCAATGCCGAGGCTTCGGGCAGCGAGTGGACATATACGTATGTCAACGGATTCGATGCGATTGAGATCGAGATCGAGCCAACCGAGATTAGCGTTCCCGTCGGACTGGCGGAGATCGCGCTCGAACTGCTGCCTCCGCAGACGAGAGAGGACGGACGCGTGCCGAATCTTTTCATCCTCGGGGATTCGACGGTCAAGACGTACACCTTCGACGAAGCGCCCATGAGCGGCTGGGGGCAGATCGTCGGATCGCTTTTCGATGCGGACCGAGTGAACGTCGTCAACTATTCGATGGGCGGGCGCTCGTTCAAGAACTCCTACTGGGAAGGCCGCCTGAACGAGATTCTGCTCGAAGGCTGCGTCGGCGACTACATCCTCATCCAGTTCGGCCACAACGACGAGAGCTACGACGAGAAACGGCGCTTCGGGCGAGGGTCCACCGAGGAGATGTATGCGAAATATATGACGGAGCTGTACCTCCCGGCCATTCGCGCGCGCGGCTTGATCCCGGTCATGGTGACGCCGATGTCGAGAGTGGACGGAGAGGCGCTCTCCGACGTTTTCACGAACTCCTTCGTTGTCCGCCAGTTCCCGGCGTTGATGGAGCGGCTGTCCGAAGCGGCCGGAATCACGCTGGTCGACCTAAATGCGGAAAGCCTCAAATTCTACAACGAATCCGGACTGGATGCCATCTCCGCCATCGTCATGTCGATCGAAGCCGGCGAGACGGCGGGCAAGACCAACGACGGCAGCTATGCCAACGGCCATCCCGCGGGCAAGATCGACGGCACGCATTATAAGGAGGCGCTCGCCAAGCCGTTCGCGCGAATCGTCGCGACCGAGCTCGTCCGCTTGGGCCGGGCGGGCGATCCCACGGCTGCCGCGATCTCGTCCTTCTTGCTGCCGGCAGTCAAAGACGCGGCTTCAACCGGCGATTGGTCGGCAGTCTTCCCCGAGATGACGCGCGATACGACGGTCGGTCCGAACGCCTATTATCGCAACCAAATCGAGAAGCTCATCCAACTGGGCGTCATGCACAAGGATGCGCAGGGCAACTTCCGTCCGCACGATTCGATGACCGTGTCCGCGTTTAAAGAGGCGCTGTCGCTCGCATTCGGCGTGCAACCATCGTCCATTTCCGATTACCCGGACGGCGAGCTGACCCGCGAGACGATGGCCGCGATCTTGGTCGACGCTTATCACGCCCGTTTCCCCGCCGACAAGCCGCGGTTCATGACCGACTACAACGGCGCATCTGTCGTCCCCGGCGATCCAGGCTACGATCCATATCTAGACTCGGGCACGAGAGGGGCGATGTATTACCCGCTCGTCTCCTTCGGACAGCTGACCGACACCGCGGCTATCGCCCCCGAGCTATTCGCCAAGGCGAAGGAAGCGTACGAGCTCGGCCTGATTCGCTCGGAGGCCGGCATCGCCAGAGGCCGGATGGCGAACGGCACGGCGTTCGAGCCGAAGACCGTCGTCACCCGCGCCAAAGCCGCCAAAGCGCTCTACTTCATGTGGGTGCTACGGCAGGATGTGCAGGGGGAGAATCAGGTTGGCGCATTAGACTAGCTCAAGAAAAACGGGATGAAGCAACGTCAATTCTGCTTCATCCCGTTTTGCGTTTTGATTCATTGTTGAGTTCAGACTCTCTGAAGTTTGAAAGATTGCCGATGATCGTCCCGCTATCTCCTTCGATGTTTGCTTCTTTACCGATTTCCTTTCTGTATTCCCAGTAAACTTGAAAAGTATATGCTCCAACATCGAAGGACAAATAATTCAGATCTATATCCGACCCATCCGGTCGCTCCTTCTCGAACATTTATGGCAAAAGTATTCTCCGATTGCGTATCGGCGGGGACAAGGAGGTTTGCTGGAAGGCCGCTTACAGGTAAAATGATAGTAAAGTATCAGAAGGGGGATTGAGGGATCATAAATAGATCAAAGGAACCGGCTCTACCGGCAGTGCATGACGAGAAACAGGAAAAGGTACGGAAATACAACATCCTCAACCAGCTCGCCTTGAAGGGACAAACGGTGCTTGCAGGTTCTTCGCTGATGGAGTTTTTCCCGATCAACGAAATGCAGATGAAGCTGGAGACCCGATATTGCATCTTTAATCGCGGCATTGCCGGCTATGTGACGGCAGATTTACTCGCGTCTATGGAGCCGTGTATCTTCGAACTGGAGCCCTCCAAGCTTTTTATCAACATCGGAACTAATGATATCAGCGCACCCGACTATCGGCTGGAGCATTTGCTGGCGAATTACGATGAGATTCTGACCCAAGTTGCCCGGCGGCTTCCGGATTGCCGGGTGTTCGTCATGGCGTATTACCCTGTGAACGCCAAGGCGGAGTTTCCCTTCGTGCTCAAAGCTTCCATGGAAGAGGTATTCCAGCACAGGACGAACGAGGCGATCCGGGAAGCGAACCGGGCGATCGAGCGGCTTGCGGCCAAGCACAACTATACCTTTATTGACGTGAACGAAGGACTGACCGACAAGGAAGGAAACTTGAAAGCGGAATTCAGCAGCGACGGAATTCACATGTATGCGAACGGATATGCCGTCATCATGGACAACTTGCTGCCCTATCTGTAAGTGCGTAACATGAATATACTTGAATCTGAAACGGGACAGATTGTGTGATCGCAGCTGTCCTTTATTATGCTGCCGTCTCCCGTTAGCGCGATAACTCATTGGTAAGAGCTCTTTTTCCGTAGCCCAAAAGTCAAAGCTATCAAGACTAGTCCAACTATTAAAATCAATCTCCATGATTCGTAAGCGATTATTTGAACAAGTTCCCATATATTAGAGGGGCCCGAGTTTGGACCATCACTATATGGATAGGCAAAGAAGAATGGGATAGCGGCAATTAAAACAAGTAATACTCCAAGTAGCAGTGAGGTTAAAAGAGCCACTTTTCTCATGCAACGCTTGCGCCAAGGCTATCCAATACGGTCGTAATTACGCCGACCAGGGTGCCCGGACGTTTAGGGTTAAACGGTTTAACTGGAATCTGATAACGGTCCACAGGCCACGCTCCTGCATCCGATTTATGTTTCACAAGTGCAAATTCGGATTTCACATGGTCCTAATGATCAATCTAAATACAAGCTGATGGCAAGTTCTAAGGACCGGTTTATCTCAGATATAACCTGCAGGGCGGGAGCCAGCGAGTCTTCTATGCCATCCACGAAGAGATCCAGGTGGAACTTCAACGTATGACCCAGCTGTCTGCCATTCGGAGTCACGGGCGGCAGCGCGAACGGACGCAGCTGCATTTTGCGGCCGCCTCTTGCGCAATCGCGGACGAACCAGCCGAGAAACTCAAGCGCATGCCAACCTTCCTGCGACGGCTGCAGCACCAGCTCGAATTGAATCAGAACCTCATGGTCCAGCCCGCCCCCGGTACGCAGCAGCGCGGCATGCGGCAGATGGGCATATTCGGGTACGGCAAGCAACTCCGCATCCACGGATGACAAATCATCCACGCCGCTAATGACAGAGTCGACGCCGGCCAGTTTGCACATCGTTTGCTGAAATTGTTCGATTTCAGGGGGATAGCCGCTCATTGTTTTACCTCTTTCCAGTGGTGTATGTTCTTCATCTGTGCCAGTCACCTACATCGCACTGGCCATATTCATTGCTGCCCACGGCAACCAGGGTACCGTCCGACCTGAGGCCAATCGTATGCGCACAGCCCGCCGCTACCGCCACAATATCGTGCCAGCCGCCGACATTGCATTGGCCATGCTCATTGTTGCCTACTGCCACCGCCGTACCGTCCGATTTGAGCCCGATGGTATGATAGCTACCCGCCGCGACCGCCACAATATCGCGCCAGCAGCTTACGTCGCATTCGCCATGCCGATTTAACCCCATAGCCATCGTCTTACCGTCCGACTTCAGTCCGACGGTATGGAGATAGCCCGCCGCGACCGCCACCATTTCGTGCCAACCGTCTACGTTGCATTGGCTATAACGATTGTTGCCCACGGCCACCGCCGTACCGTCCGATCGAAGCCCGACGGTATGCCAGTCGCCTGCCGATATCGCCGCGATATCGCGCCAGTCGTCTACGTTGCATTGGCCTTCATGATTGCGCCCTGCCGCCACCACCGTGCCATTCGAATTGAGCCCGACGGTACGGCGCCAACCCGCAGCGATCGCCATGATACCGCGCCAATCGTCTACATCGCATTGGCCATGCTTGTTCCAACCGGCAGCGACCACCGTCCCGTCCGATCGAAGCCCGACGGTATGCGAATTCCCCGTGTTGGTCGCCATATGAACGTTGCCGGCCGCGACCGCTACAATGTGGCGCCAGTCGCTTACATTGCACTGGCCGAGTTTATTGTCGCCTACGGCCGCCACCGTACCGTCGGATCGAAGACCGACGGTATGACGCTGGCCCGCCGCTATGCCGCCTTTAGGCCAAAGGTTCGCCTTAAGCGCACCCTCCGTTGATTGGTAATTCACGCTTCGCCTCCCGCCGTGTTAGAGCCTCGCGAACGTGATGTAATCGACTTGGACAGGCTCTGCCGCTTCCATCCGAAGTCCCCGGTTGATCTGCCCCCTGTGATATTGTCCATGCAGGAGGACCTGAGACAGGATATCGCGGACGGATGTTTGGAACTTAACCCCGCTCTGGTTCCCATAGTCAACCATCTCGTCCAACTCGGATTCCTCGAGCCCCTCGATATAGAGGCGATATTGCTCGGCGTTTTCCTCGAACATTTTCCGGATCGCCGTCAGGTCTTCCGTTTCCTCCCACAACGCATATTGCGCGCTGCCCTTACCCTGCAAGCGGGATAGCCAGACGCGCTCCGCGACCGCGACGTGCCGTGCCAACTTTAGAAGGTCCTTATCCTTCGTCTGGCTCGCCTCGAGCGCGTCCAAGATGCGCTTGTCCGCCCAATACATGTGGTCCATCATGCGCTTGATCGTCTTCATTTCGGTTTCCCCCTATACGGCTTATCGATTACTTGAACCTACTGTTTCACGTTAGAGCGTTATTTCTTTTGAGCATGAGATCGACGGATCTTTAATTCTTGTATCTTATAACGGTCCCTGCAATAAGGTCATATACAGTTTGTTTGTTTTTGCTCCATAACGGACTTATCAAATAGATCAGTACCAGAACGTAGACGATTGCCAATAATAAATAAATGAATGATTCGGGGTAATTAGAAGGGATTACCATGTGCCAAATGGTGAAATGAGCTAGTTCCCAAGGGACGAATTTAAGGGCAGAACGCAAAAGCGATGAACCTAATCCGATTGATTGACCATTAATTCCAGTCACGATAATCCCCGCTTTTCTTTTCCCCCATGTCGCGCGTGATTTCGATCCTTCACATACGGCAAAATAAAGATATACAGGTAGTGTAATGAATAGAAACCCAGCGAATTCGGCCGACAATGGATTTTTCGTAAACAATGGAGTTAACAATGGCCGTATAAGAAAAGATACGCCGATTAGCAGGATGATGTAGCCCGCAATGATAATATAATCCCATAAAAAGGCGATAATGCGAGTGCTTAGAGATACACTTCTTAATTCTCCATGCATATGCACAACTCTACCTCTCTTAAATAAAATAAGGAACAAAACACTTTTCAACCTGCATCCCATTCGTCACCTAATTTAAAAAAGCACTCTTAACGAGTGCATTTTTAAATGTTTTACTTATTGGACTATTTAATTGGAGTGTTCGGTGCAGGATCATGAAAGTAAGATACGGTTGGATATTCTTTATTTGTATACGCCAAAACGTACCCTAATTTATCGCCTTGGTACACAAAATCGATTGAAATGTTGTAATCGGGATTAATAGCCTGTATTTCTCTGCCTAGTTCTTCCGCGAATTTTTTCTTTTGATCCATATCGAACGAGTACCACCAGCTATAAAAATCATTCGAGCTTAATGCTCCGGAATAAGTTACTGTAGATATAAGTTCACCCGAACCAGCCGATAATCTTGGTCCAACGGTGAATTGCTTTTTAAAATCCTCATATCCGGTCCCAATTACTTGGCCTTCAGTGCCCGTCGGCGATTGTCCTGGATTCGAGGGCTCAGAATGTACTGGCGTTGACTCTTGTCCATTCCCTTTAAGAGGGTCCGTAATGGAGACTGTCTTCGTAGATGAATCGTATCCGACCGATACGCCTAGCAATTCTGCAGCAGCCCGAAGTGGGACGTAAGTCGTTCCATCGATCACTTTGGGCTCTACGTTGGATGCTTTTCCATTTACAACTAACGTAAACTTCGTTGCAGCATAAGCTCCCGCTGTCGATGAAGCCGCTATTAATAGAACTGCGCTTGATGCGATTAAGACCTTTTTTTTCAAAAAAATACGCTTCAATTACTTTCCTCCTGTGTGCCTTAATCATAGTCCTATAGCCTATTCGCCAGCATAGAAGAATCTCCTCTTTTTCAAGAGATGTATTCATTCAAGAACAATATTCTTTGCGAAATGTTTGCTTAGCGTCGCGGTCAGACGATCACGCGGTAATGGAGATGAACAACGCCGTTTCGGAAGCGACGTTCGCCAAGCAGCTCGAGCCGCATGCGGACGCTGTCCGGCAATGCGCGCTTACCTCCGCCCAAGACGATCGGATTAAGAAGCAGATGGCACTCGTCAAGCAGACCCGCGCTCATCGCACTCGCAGCAAGCTCAGGGCCGCCGATCGTCATGTCGGCTTCTGAAGAGGCCTTCAGCCTCCGGATCGCATCAGGATCGAATTCACGTTCGACCTTCGTCTTGGCGCTTGCTGCCGCCGGAAGCGTCCGGGAATACACGATCTTCTCAGCCGCTCGCCAGATCTGCGCGAATTCCCGCGTTGTCTCCGGTTGTGTGGCGCCTGCGTCCGCCGTTTCCCAGTACACCATCGACTCGTACATTTTTCGCCCGTACACGTAGGTGCCGATCGTCCGCTGGAAGCCCGTCCAGAATGCATACGTCTCGTCATCGGAGATCGACCAATCAAGGTCGCCGCGCTCGTCTTCCATGTATCCGTCCAAAGATACGTTAACAGGGTAGATCAGTTTAGCCATTTTAATAATCCCCCTCCATTTAGCGTTGCCGGTTAACGGATAACTCGAAAAATTTATTTTTAGACGACAATTACTTTCAATCGTATCACAATGAATTCTTCCAAGTTCTTTTGGATTGCTATATTCATGGGTATAGGCATCCGCACAATCCGCTAGGTACCGACCTACATATTTGTAGACATAGGCCATTTGACTGCGAATAGGGGATGTTCGAATGTACTACGCTCAATCGCGAAGCATCGTTTTGCTTGATATGAAGCAAGGAGACGTCAATGGGGACGGCATCTTGGATAACGTATATTTATACGGGAATCAATCCGATGGACCCTTCGCCGACCACATTACGCTCATCATTCAAGATGGACGTTCGAATCGCAGCACGGCGGTCAATCTTCCGAACAACGCGGGTTACAACGCCAGGCTTTTCCTTGGGGATTTTTCTAAGGATGGCGTACAGGATATTTTAGTCAGCATCGATAGCGGCGGGAGCGGGGGATACGGGATCTTCTATATGTATTCCTTCAAGAACAATATTGTTTACGAGATGTTCGACGTTGAAAAATATAACGAGGCGTATAAGTTCAACGTGAATTATGAGGACTTCTACAAGGTGAGCGTCAGTAATCCGCAGCTTGACGTGCTATTTACCATAGACATTAGTAATAAAGGCTACGACTATTTATCGCAATATTACGACGACGACGGCAAGCTGAAAAAGCCTGTCCAAGGCGAGGTCCTTGCGCTAGGCGGACTGTTTCCCATCGTGACAAACGAGAGAGGCGTGGGGTACGATTTATTTGCGCTACAACGCATTATCGGTACGACGAACGCCGATACGTTAGGATATGTCGAGAACCTTCTGACATGGAACGGCACGCAATTTGCATCCTCCAGATTGACGGTAGCCATACTTGGTTCGAAGTTGATCAGCCTTTTCTAGGGCTTTATCCTTTCGCTAAAATGCCTTTAACGCAAAAGCTGCCGATTTGCTCGGCAGCTTGTTTTCGCTGAGCTAGCGTTCCGCGGAATCCTTGATTCGCCGAATTCCTTGCGCGATCTGTTCCCGCTCCCACGCTTCTAGCGAATAGAGCACAGGCGGCGCAGGAATATCGAACTTCAGATGAGAGTGAGGGATTTCCGTCAATAAGGTGCCGATGGGCTGCGGACTATTCTTACGACGTATCACATTCCAGAAAATCCTGGATCTCTTATCCTCGGTTCCCCACTTTTCTAGCGAGTTTCGGAATAGCAGGCATTTCCCGATGACGAAGTCATCCTCCTTGAAGGGCTCTGTCGCTTCGAATCCCGCCTCCTCAAGGCCATCGAATAGCACTGGCATCAACCGGTCCAGATACAACCCATAGGCAGCATCCTCGATTTCAAGAAAAGCGATCGTTAACTGACCATGCATCAAATCGTATAATGGCTTCCATGCCGACTCCATATACTGATTGCCGACCTTGCCTATTTCCTCGATGGTCATGTCAGAACGGAATTCAGGCTTTGCTGTCATGCTTACTCCTCCTTGGACGTGGATTAACTCCATCTTAAAACATGAAAGCAAATTGGAAGCTTTCGGGGAAATGCTTAAAGGGAATGAACAAATTGTCCCGAATAACTTTACAATGGTTTTAATGTTTGCACATCATTCACTTAGGCGGGATCGCATGGACTATAGGCCTCAAAAACTCGCAAGCAAATATAAGTTGAGCGCCAACACGTTACGGAATTATGAAGCGAAAGGGTTAATTCCTCCTGCGGCTCGCTCGGCCAACGGATACCGCATTTATACGCAGCAGCACGAAGCTTATCTGGCATGTATTCAAGCCATGACCCCCGCATTCGGAATGGAAGTGACGAGCGAGGTTCTGCATCGTATCGGGCGAAATGAGTTGGATGACGCCTTGTGGGTCGTTCGAGACCGGGAGGTCATGCTGCATCGGGAAAAGGCGAGTTTAGATCAACTGGTGGAGGAGTTGAGAGCCTACGCCGAAGGCAGTCGAGTTTATGACGCTAACCAACGCTTCAGCATTCACGAGGTCTCCATACGAAGCGGGGCTCCTAAATCGGCCATTCGTTATTGGGAGAAAAGCGGCCTGTTCACAACAGAGCGAGATCCTGATAACGAGTACCGCCTTTTTAATGAAACGCATCTCTTTAAAATAAAGATGATTCAGGTGCTGCAAAGCGCCGTTTATTCCGAGGAGACCGTGAATTTAAAGCGATCGATTGCCTGTTTAGATTTACAGAACATCGAGGATACGAGGGAGCTTGTTGAAAGGATCAAAACTTACCTGGACAAAACGATCAGGCTTCAAATGAAAGGACTCTATTTTTTATATCGATTGATTCAAGAATTAAATCTTTCGGATACAACGGAGGAATATACGTGATCACTGCTGCGCTTAATCCCGTTCTTCTCCCTGTCAGGGCTGTGTAGCTGCTTCACCATTGACAGTACCGTTGACTACAGCGCTTCCGCCACTCCAAGCAAGCGTATAAACGCCGGCACGCATGCTTTGCGGGTATCCTTGATCAAAGCTCTCCCAAGTATAAGAGCTGTTCCCTGGTATTTTTAAGCTGAAATAGAGTTTATCCGTATCGTTATGCTCCAAGTTAACCGTAACCGGTTGACTGCTTAAATTTTTCAGCAACAATTTAAGATGCCCATAATTCGGGTTGATACTGAAGATATTCGCAACGGTTGCACTGCCGTTATTTGCTACGTCATGCCAGCTTTTGTCCACTACAACTGGCGTAGTGGCATTTGCCTCAGATAGGCTAATTATTGGCGATGGTTGAGCCGGCGGAGTTTTATTGTTTGTCGTCGCCATAACTGTTGCTGATGCAGTTATTAGAACCGCTAAGGCGATCGTTGCTACCAAGGATCCTGTTTTCTTCATCCGTATCAGGCTCCTTTCGGTGCAGTAATATTTTTCAGCTTCAGTTTTTCCATCTTCCCATTGTATTTGATCGTGAGTTCGAACACGCCATCCGCAGTCGGTTTAATGGAAATAACATCTGAATTGAATTCAGAGGACGTGTGAAAACTTCTAACGCCCCGCAATTCCTGCGGATACTGGCTTTCGAACTTGAACCCGTCCCCGCCGACTAGTTGATACTCAATGGAACCTTTTGCGCCTCTGTTTTCTCCAATATTTTGAATGTATATCGAATCGAACATTGAACGGTTGACTTTAAATATGGAAAAGGTGGCAAGCCATTCTTCTCCTTTGCCGTAGTAGACAACTTCGTCTGATTGTTCTTTTGTATCGTTATCTGCTTCTTTGCTTGTACATGCTGAAAGAAATAGTTGAAAAGATAATACTAGAAATAACAATATTCGATATTTCAAGCGTGCATTCACCCCTCTAATGGATGTTCAAAGCGGATCTGACTCTACTAATCTAAATGATATCATATTGAGCATCGTCTAAAACGGAACCAACATACGTCCGATTCTATAGGTCTATGATCTCAACACGACCGAATGCCAATGACGTTTCTATTTAACGCTTTCTAATCCATTCAACGATGAATATAACTAAGGCTATCGCACCAATAATCACGCCAACTATCGCCAAGACAAACCACAGGGGAACAATATCGCTAGGGGCTATTATATGTACCACCTTCTCTTCATTCAATTGTAGAGAACTCAACTAACTTGCTTTTTTTAAAGAAAAAGGCCCGTAGTCGATGGAGAAAAAGGATTTTCAATCCAAATGCAAAGCACGATCTGCACGACCACGCTGACAACAAAAATGGTTGTGATTCTCGTTAATAGTACGTTGCCCAAATCACCTTTTTTATGCTTCGAAAAGTTTGAGAATACGATTATTGGCGCAGCAATCATATTAATGATGATCATCAGCACACATATGAAGTAATGTCCCAACCCGGGTAGAAATCCACCGTTTTTGTAATAATCCGCAAAAGTAAGGATAAAAATGAATTGGATCAAGACAGGAATCCCAATGGACAAAAGCAAGAGAAGAGTACCAATTCCGAATATAGATCCTTTATTTCTCATTTCTGCGTCTCCCTATCGATCCGAATTACCATCATCATAGTTTCCCGCTCATTTCTTATGAAGTACTAACTTTTTATGGTACCTCGGTTTTCTTGTATCTTCACTTCGACTACAACGAACCGGGATTCGGATATCCAGCCCTTCAGAAAACTTCTATATATTAAGGGTAGCTGCACGGCAAATGGGGGAGAGCGGATGGATAACGGCAGATGGATGTCCGACGCAATTACGAATCAAGACGGCAAGATCATCTTGATAACGGGCGCTAAAGGCGCAACAGTGATCATGGCGGTTCGTAATCTGGAGAAGGGAATCATCGCGGTTTCGTATAAAAAGCAGGAATAAAAACGCAAACGTGGACTTGATGCAGCTGGACTTATCCGACATGTATCCGAAAAGCCGGGAAGTCACGAAGCAAAGCTACGAAAGGGAAAACACTGGCGAAGAAGCTCTGGGACGTGTCCGAGAAACTGGCGGGGTTTACGTACGATTGTTAAATGAATCATTCCGTTCAATGAAATGTTATCGATGCGAGCGCAATTCAAAAGCCATCCCGCCGGGAGTGGCTTTTATTCTCATTTCCGTGACACCTATAAGATCCCTTCATTCATCTTCCGCTTGCCGCGATAAAACGCGACAATCATTTAGTTTATCTTTATAAGTGTCTCCCCAATTCCTCATGGACAAAATGATCGACTCCAGCGTTCTTCCGAACTCCGTCAGCGAATATTCCACCTTGGGAGGTACCTGTTTATAAACTTCGCGGTGAATAATGCCGTCCCTCTCAAGTTCACGGAGCTGCAGCGTAAGCATGAATTGCGTGATTCCCGGATAGATGCGTCGGAATTCGCCAAATCTCTTCGGACCTTCGATCAGCTGATAGAGAAGGAGCCCCTTCCATTTTCCTCCAATGACATCCAACGTTGTTTCCACAGGACATCCTTCCACGTTCGGAGCAACGATGTTTTTGTTTCTTCGTTCGCCCAAGGCCGCGATTCCTCCAATAGTTTGATTTTTAATACTATACCATAAAAATATGCGTACTTTACGAATTCGAGTGTACATCATACGATTTGGTAAGCCAATAACGCTTTTAAAACATACGGAAGAAAGAAGGAAAAAGTCATGAGTTTGAAGGGCTTGCTAATAGGTATACTATTTACCGTTTTATATTCGTCGGGAGCTATTATTATGAAAATCGGCTTGCATTCAGCGTCTCCGTTAACATTAGCAACATTACGTTTTCTGACAGCGGGGGTGCTGCTGCTAATCTTTATTTATGGATTGAGAAAGGGGAAATACCCATTACCTAATAAAAGAGAATGGGGCGTGTTAATGCTTCTGGGTTTGCTAAATACTTCGTTGTTTGTTGGACTAGGCAACTTAGCGCTCCGAAGCATTTCCGCTGGCATATTCAATCTCTTTTTGCCCATAAATCCTTTTGTCTTTGCGATTTTCTCCTTCATTTTCATGGGAAAAAGCATTCGCGCAAAAGAATGGACGGGCATGGCTGTTTCCGCAGTAGGGCTATTCATTGCAACCTACCCCTCATTGGCACGCAGCCACGCTACCTTAAGCGGCATTATATTGCTTGTTTCGGCCATGGTCTCCATGGCTGTTGGAAGTCTTGTTTTTAAAAAGGCAAATCTTCAACTGCCTACGCTTGTGATAAACGCATGGCAGGTATTTATCGGGGGTATTATTTTAATCGTCCCGACCCTTTTCTTAGAGTCTGGAAAGCCGTTAAATATGGATATTCATCTCGTAGAATACCTTCTTTGGTCTGTCGTCGGTCTCTCGATTATTAGTATGGGCCTCTGGTTTCATTTGCTGAAGCATGATGCCGTCAGAGCAAATAACTGGCTGCTTTTAAATCCTGTCTCAGGCTATGTTCTAGCGGCCATCGTACTGGGCGAACCCCTTACATGGTATGCTGTCATCGCCACCGTTGTCGTGCTAATGGGACTGTATCTGTCGGGGAATTTCCGAATCAAGCGTGACCGAAGTTAATCAGTCTTTTCTAGCTTAACAAGCCGCCGACATTCTAGGCAGCTTGTTGTCGATGAGCGATCGTTTTCCCCGTTACCTTACCATTCTCATGCCAACAAGACGATGACAAGCAATTCGAAGAGCACTAAAGTAAGGATCGCCGCTTCACTAGGACCAAAGAAAGCACGTTGTCCTGATGGATGTGAAACCTTTAAATAAACGTGTCCACGATCGACATGTACAATTGCGCCTTCGTAGATATTGCCGTCTAAGGTTTGAACACGAACTTGCCGATTTACATGCGTGCTGGAAACGTGATAGATACGATCCCGAATGGATCTTAAAGTCGTAGCTACGTTAGGGTCTGCTTGATAAAGAACTTGTTCGTGCATAGCTGGATATGGATAACTCATCCCATGACCTCCGCAAATCCGAATAGCAGTTCTATTCATACTATGCATGTGCCTAGTGTTAAGTTCGTCGTTCAATTACGCCAATCGCGTTTCATAAAAAAAGAAAAATCCCGCCGTATAAGCGGGATCACACATCCTATTGAATGCAATATAAAATCACTTCTTCTCGAATATAAGTACCGTCTTCGGATTCGTCATGTACTCAACAGACGACTCCAGCTGTTCGGACACGAAGCGTACCGGGACGAACGCGCTGTTGTTCTTCAGCAGCATCGGCACATCATAGGGCACCGTTTGTCCGTTCACGTCGGCATTTTTCTCGTTCACGATCCAACGGATCGTTTGATTGCCTTTGCGGATCGTCACTTCTTTCTTGGTCTGGTCCCAGCCTACTTCAGCACCCAACCACTTTGACACGAACCGTATGGGGACATACGTGCGGTCCGATACGATAAACGGAGCATGGGTAAGCTTAAAAGGACTCTCCCAGATGTAGGCGGTCGTGCTGCCGATGACTAAGCGTTCGACTTTGTTGATGGGGGTGGTGCTTGCGGGACTGTCCATCTGATCAAGCGCTTCGAGAATCTTGTAAGACCTGGATGTGCGCCTCAGATCCAAATAATTGCCTGCAAAATTCAGTCCGTATATAAGCGCGCCTGTGTCGTAATAATGAGCGAACGCATGGTTGCGAATCGGCTCCAGATTCCATATCCGGTTGTAAGATAGGTTCAAGTACGAGATGTTTTTCACCGATGCCAATGGCCCAAGATCGTAGATCAAATTGCTTGGGAGATTCAGGTCGACCAATTGCGTCATCTGCTTCAAAGGAGCAAGATCCTTGATCTGATTGTTCCCCGCATAGAGCGAGCGCATCTGCGTCATCCCGGCCAGCGGACGGAGATCCACGATCTGATTTTTAGAAATGTACAGCGTCTGCAGATGGGTCAGCGGCTTAAGCGGGCTCAGATCCGCGATCTGATTGTCCGAGAGGTTCAAGTTCGTGAGCTTGGTCAAGGCGCTGAGCGGTTCAATATCCGCGATGCCATTGTTGTTCAGGTCAAGCCTCTCCAGGTTGGCGAGCGGCCTTAACTGACTCAGAGCCTTGAACTGGGTGGATTGGAGATTCAGCTCCTTGAGCTTGGTCATGGCTGCGAGCGGCCCGATATCCTTGATCGTACCGGACAAATAAAGCTTCTCCAGGTTGGTCAACGGCTGAAGCGGGCTTAGATCCGTGATCGGATTGCCCGAGAGGTTCAGCTCCTTGAGCTTCGTCAAGGCGCCCAGCGGCCCGAGATCCGCAATCTTATTGCTGTTCAAATTAAGCGTCTCCAGGTTGGTCAGCGTCCTAAGCGGACTCAGGTCCTCGATCTGGTTGCCTCCGAGATCCAGCTTCGTCAGCTTGGTTAACGAGCGGAGCACACCAATATCCTGCAGCTCGCCCCTGGATACATTAAGCTGCGTCAGATTCGTCGCATATTGCAAGCCCTCTACATGATTTACGCCGATAAGACTGAGTTCGGTTAACGACGCCATGTCTTCCTTCGTGACGGGTTCATCGTCGTTTTTATGTAACTGCCACCTGACCGTAGACTCGAACTTCTGATCCTGAAAGTGAACCTCCGAAGCCTGCTGCAGCTGCTCGTCTTGGGGCGGCGCTTCCGCCATCCATGCCTGTCCGGGCAAGCTAAGGAACATGGCGGAGGCTAACAACATCCCCGATAAAACCTTACTCAAAACGTCTCAGATCCCTTCTTCTTGGTGTCTCATCAAGTATATCAATGATAAACGTGAGAAGGGACGGCCACTTTTCTCCATAAATTAGAAAATTCTAGTTTATTACTTCAACCGCCCTTTGATGAAATGGACCATACTTTTTCCGGTTGCGGCAATGGCTTCTTCCGCCGAACGCGGCGTCCATCCAAGCAGCCGCTGGGCTTTCTGATTGCTAGTCGACATATCCCTCTTCAATCATAAACGCATCCCCTGCAATGAGGGTCTTGCTTTGTTTGAGATACAGGCTGATATGTCCAGGTGTGTGACCTCGGGTATGGATGACTACGACTCCGCCTAACACGGGGATTTCATCTCCGTCAGCTATGATTTGATTCACCCAAGTCATCTCCTTTTTTATGAGTTTACCGTTGATCATTGATAACGCCTAATTTATTATATGGATGATAATCATGAAAAATTATAATGAATGGAGCTTAAATAGATGGAACTAACTCAACTGAACTATTTTCTTACAGTGGCTCGACTTCGGCATGTAACGAAAGCATCGGAAGCATTATCGATTACGCAACCGGCATTGAGCCATTCGATCTCCAAACTAGAAGATGAATTGGGCGTGCCGTTATTCGAACGAAGCGGACGAAATATTATCGTAAGCCGATATGGGACAATGTTCGCCGAATCCGTAACACGGGCCCTGCAAGAGCTTGACAAGGGCAAACGAGCACTCGAAGAATGGACGAATCCAGATACGGGCTGCGTCAGTATCGCCTATCTTAATATACTTGGTGCCGAGTTAGTTCCTAAACTCATTCGTGGATTCCATCAGCAATACCCGAAGATCCGATTTCAATTGATACAAGGCAGCCACTCGTTCATCAGCAATCAGATGGAAAACGGTGAATGCGACCTCATGATCTCATCCATTAGACTGGAGTCGGACGCATACGATTGGATACCGATTAAAACCGTTCCCTTGTACGTCGTTGTACCCGCGACGCATCGCTTCGCGCAGCGCGATGAGATCAGCTTGAGGGAGTTGACCGATGAACCGTACATAGAGGTCAAACATAATTGCGGACTGAAGGCAACGCTCGATACTTGTTTCAACCGGATCGGAATGACGCCTGCCACCGCTTACGAAGCGGAAGACTTGACGACAGTAGCCGGCTTTGTCGCGGCGGGGCTCGGTCTATCGATGCTGCCCAAGACCAACGGTCTGATGCTTGAGGGCTTGGCTTGGCTGCCCATCAAGGATGAGGGCAGTTACTGCGAAGTAGGTCTTCTACAGAAACGCGGCCAATATCTGTCTCCGGCGGTGAGGCGATTCTCGGATTATGTGCAGCTCACTTTCGCTTAAATCCGATTTATCTGTAGGTTTATTCTTTTAACATTAACTTCCTTTACCTTAGCCATTATAGCATCTGCTTTACTTGCGGATTTTGAGAAAGCTTCCATGATAAAATGAAGCTATAATGACTCGGCTGAAAGGGGGGGTTCACTTGGAATGGAGCTTAGAGGATGTAGAGCAAACGAGTCTACGATATCCGAGTACGTTTTTTATTCCCAGTCAAAATGAGCGGAAAAAGCAAAAGAAGGGCGACTGGGTCAGATTGCACTTCGTGCTTGAACATCCGTCAGAGGATGGTCCCCGTGCGGAAAGAATGTGGGTGGAAGTGACCGAGAAGAAGCGATGGAGTCAGAAGTATATCGGGATTCTAACCAATCAGCCCGTATACATTAGCTCCTTGCAAATTGGCGATATCATCGAGTTCGAGCCTAAGCATATTGCCAGAATCCTAATCCCCAAAGACGATCCGCGTTGGTTGGATATCGGCGAAAAAATGGCCCTCGTCTCTAATAAGTGCTTGGAAAAAGGCAACTGCGTTCGATGGCTCTACCGCGAAACGCCGGACCGTGAGGATGACAGCGGTTGGCGGCTGTTCGAAGGCACAGAGAGCGATGACTACAGCAGCCATGCTTCAAACATTAGTCTCGTAAACATACATTCACTACTGGATAAGGATCCTAGCCTGTTAATGCCGCTTAAAGGCGCGATCGGAACGGCCTTCGAGAGAGAGAATGCGAAGAGTCGGTGGATCGAAGTAAAGGATTGGAATGGGTGATACGTAGTGTTTAGATAGATATCGGCTGAGGGGTTTTATAATACAAGTTGAGAACGGATCGGCCGTATTGAAGATCGCCCTCCACTTGGCCAAGAAGGCCTTGCGGAATGGGCGATCTTTTTCGGATACACAGTTTCCCAATATAGCCCTAATATCTATTAACTGTTCGCTAAGTCCAATATACGCTGATTAACGTTATCCTTAGCTATGCCGCCATGATAACAGATCACGGTTTGAACATCATAGGGTAACAGTCTTCTCAATGACTTTTTAGCCAGATCCGGATCCACGCAATTGTCAGGATCAACAAATCGACCCTCTTCAATCATAAAAGCATCTCCTGCAATGAGGATCTTGCTTTGTTTAAGGTACAGGCTGATATGTCCAGGTGTGTGACCCGGGGTATGGATGACTACGATTCCGCCTAACAAGGGGATCTCATCTCCGTCAGCTATGATTCGGTCCACTTTAGCTGTTGGAGGGTTTTCAAGCACATGAAGGATCGCTTTACGTCTTTCAATCGGTGTTTCAACAGGGATTAAAGCGCTGATTTGACTCACGAATTCGGGCGTTATTTTAAGCAATTTTTGATCGCCCTGAATATAAGGCTTCTCCTCTTCCGTAGCGAGTACTTCCACTTTTTGAGGGAAATCGTTCAGAAGCTCCGGCAAGCCTCCGATATGGTCCAAATCTTGATGGGTAATAATAATTTTATTAAGCGTATCAAATGGAATGCCTGCCCTCATCATAGCCTCTTTGATCACTGACAATTGGTTGGGAACGCCCGTGTCCACCAAGACGGCTTCATCGTTGTCCCAAATGATAGTAAGATGATACACTTCCGGCCTACCTCTAAAATTCGTTTTGATTTCAATCGTTTCCACGCCAGCAGTTACGTTCACCTTCGTCATCTCCTTTTTTATTAGCATACCGCCGCTCATTTATAACGTCTAATTTATTATATTGATGATAATCATGAATGATAATAATGAATGGGATGTCTGTTAACGAACGGGCGTGTAGCGGAGCAGCGCGACGCCGGACGTCTGCGTCTATAAGACAAAAGTCAGCTTCGATAACGTGAAGAGCAGATGGATGCACAGCGCAGTCGGGGACTTTAACTTTCAGTCCAAGATGGCCGCTGGTTTTTGTGCAAACAAAATACAATTTGAATTGTCTATATATCGAGGTGGTGAGAATTGATGGAAGGCTCCATTAGAACGATGGCGAATTTGGATCCAGTAACATTTGAAGCGCTTATGAATGAATACGGTCAAGAGGTTTGGAACTATGCGTATTCCATCGTCAAAAACCACAGCATGGCGGATGACATTACACAGGATGTGTTTCTGCAGGTATTCCGGCATGTCGTTTCTTTCCGGAATGAGTCGTCGATTAAAACATGGCTTCTCAAAATAACGCGCAATATCAGCTACAACTATCGGAAGTCTGCTTTTATCCGTAAGGTTTTTCTTGTCGGGAACGTGAGCTTAAGGGAGAGCAGCCAATCAGCAGAACAAACTTACCTTGAAAACGAAGCGGCTAATGAAGTATGGATTGCTGTCCTGAAGCTGCCTGTTAAAGCAAGAGAGATTCTGATCCTGCACGGCAAATATCAGCTGTCCATTTCAGAGATTGCTGTTCTGCTCGATATTTCGGAGGGAGCGGTCAGGTCGAGACTTTTTGCGGCACGGAAAAAGATGAATGTACGATTAGGGGAGGATTACGCGTATGAGCCATTCAGATCCTAGCTGGTATAGGGATTTACAGGTTGATATTTTTAAACAAAAAAAGTTTAATGATCGGTTGCTACAGAAAATCGTATTGCGTTCACAAAAGGCTGAGGCTACAGCTTCTAAGCCGATCCGTTCCAGGTTGGCATATGTAAGTTTGGCTTCATTGCTTGTTGCATTGACGGCTCTGTTCGTCATTCATCGATCAGGAGGGTTCGCGCATCAACCGGACATGACTGTTAAACAAGGCGGACAAGCACAAGCTGGAGGCTTGGAGGACTTGCCGGATCAAAAGCCTAACGTGCCGGAACCAACGGACATCTCCAGTGCGCTGCCGATCGGTCGGATTGATATATCCGAGGTGCCTGCTGACGAGAATTTCATACCCAAGTCTGTTCAGCTATCACACGATTCAGAAGGTTCAACTTCTTATTTAGAAGGATCGGCTGTATCGGCTGAGAATACGGAGAGAGGATTTACGCTCAGAACCACATATCGAACATCAGACGGTGTGGAGTTTTTATTTGTACAGGCAGCTGAGCCGGTTCCTGAAGAGGAGACGCTTCAATGGTTTTTAACAAGCGATGCCTACGGTACTGAAAAGAAGGAACAAACCGAGATCCAAGGACATGCAGTCATATACGTAGACGGCGAAGTAAGAAGAGTTGCTCACTTAATAACGGACAAGCATCTCTTCACAGTCATGACCAATGAGGGGACAGTAGATGATTGTATGGAGATATTGGAGCAAATTGAGCTTGATGGGGAGTAGCTTTAAATTTAAATCAATGCTAGAAAAGTAGGTTGCGGGCAAATTAAATAGAGAATCCTCTCTAGCGGCATCGCCGATTGAGAGGTTTTTTTGCATTCATTAGTGTCTATTCGACGAAAATAGGCCACATCACCCAAATTCTACTATATAATCTGAAGTATAGGTAAGGAGGACGACCCATGAATGAGGAGATCGTTAGAGAGGTCCTAGAATTTCGCAAAAATCGCAAGTGGGAGCAGTTCCACAATCCTAAGGATCTGGCAATCTCTCTAAGCATAGAGGCCTCCGAACTGCTAGAGAACTTCCAGTGGAAAACGTCCGAGGAAGCACTGGACTTGAAGAAAGAGCATATCGCAGATGAACTCGCAGATGTTCTGATCTATGCCATTTATCTGGCGGACGCGTTAGACGTCAGGCTGGAGGATGTCATTCGGGACAAGCTGGCCAAGAATGAGCAGAAGTATCCGATCGAGAAGGCATATGGCCGGAAGGATAAATATACTGACTTATAGAGGTGCGGACCTTGATTATATTTAGCAGCAGCGCACGTGAATTTCGGGAAAAAGTAGATAGCAATCTGCTCACAGTTACGATTGAAGAGGCCTTCGTGCGCAAAATGGGGATGCAGCCAAGCCAAGGGGAGATTCGGGCCTGGAACAACTCGATGCAATTTATGGAGCGCGTGATTCGTAACTCTAATATTGCCGATGACTGCGGCATCCTGATTGAATATAACATTCCGGCGACAAGCAAGCGCGTAGACTTTATCGTGACGGGTCATGACGAGGCTGGCAACAAAAACTTTATTATCGTGGAACTGAAGCAGTGGGACTCAGCCAAGGCTACAGATCGCGAGGATGTGGTATTGGCTTGCGTCGGAGGCCGTGAGAGGGAAATGACGCATCCCTCTTATCAGGCATGGTCCTATCGGCAGCATTTGGAGGATATGAACGAAGCCGTTCACTCGCATAAGCTCCGCAGCTATTCCTGTGCCTATCTGCACAATTACAGGACACCTCAGCCGGATCCGCTTCAGAGCGAGCAGTACCAACCGATCATTAAGAAAGCGCCGTTATTCCGATCCGAAGATACGCTGAAGCTCCAGGACTTTATCCATAAGCATACCGGTAAAGGCAATGGCATTAATCTGCTCTACTTAATCGAGAATGGGAAAATCCGTCCTTCCAAGAAGCTTATTGAGCATATCGACGGACTGTTCAAGGGCAGTGCCGAGTTCACGCTGCTGGATGAGCAGAAGATTGCTTATGAATCCATCATCAGCGCGGCCAAGGATGTTACGAAGAAAAAGACGGTCATCGTAAAAGGTGGCCCTGGTACCGGCAAGTCGGTTATTTCAATGAATGCACTAGGTGGATTGTTGAAGAAGAAATTAAACGTAAAATTTGTAGCGCCCAATGCTTCCTTCCGGTCTGCGATGGTAGAAACCTTGGTCGATCGGCAAGCGAAGCATAAAGTGAGAGTTCGAAACTTATTTTCCGGCTCCGGTCAGTTTTACCATTCCCCAGCAAACTTCTTTGACGTCTTGATCGTGGACGAAGCGCATCGGCTGAAGGGGAAGGGCGCCTATATGTATCAAGGCGTAAATCAGATTGAAGACATCATTAAATCATCCAAGGTCAATGTGTTCTTCATCGACGACTTTCAGCGCATTCGCCCCGACGACATCGGCACCGTCGAGGAGATTAAAAGGATCGCCGAATTAAACGGTTCCGAAGTCTTTGAATATGCCCTGTCGGCGCAATTCCGCTGCTCGGGAGCGGAGGGCTTCCTGAATTGGATCGATCATATCTTCCAGATCCGAGAGACCGGAAACTTCAATGGATGGGATCAAGATGCCTTTCAGTTTGTGCTCATGGACAGTCCGCATTCCGTGTATGACCACATTAAGCGGAAGGTCGATGAGGGCTATAAAGCTCGGATGCTTGCCGGCTATGCCTGGAACTGGACAGACGCGAAGGATGGCAATCCGAACGGGGAGATCGAGGACGTCGACATTCCAGAACATCAGTTCAAAATGCCATGGAACGGGCGAGCGCTGTCTACCTGGGCAATTGATGAGCGAGGCGTCGAACAAATTGGGTGCGTGCACACCTCGCAAGGATTGGAATTTGATTATGTTGGTGTAATCATTGGGAATGATCTTAGATATGATTTGGACACAAAGCAAATCTGTGCGGACTATGATAATTATAAAGACAAGATGGGGAAAAGGGGGCTCAAAAACGATAGTCAGCAGCTAACCAAACTGATTAAGAATATATACAAAGTCTTGATTTCCCGCGGCATGAAGGGATGTTATTTGTATTGCTGTAATTCAGAGCTTCAGAAGTATTTGGAGCAACAGTGGCGGCGAATTATATTCATGCAAAAAAACTAAATGTTATGCGTTCCCGGGTATCTTCTCTCCTTACTTCATTACTTTGTTTATTATAGGGGTTCATTATTTTGACTAATGAAGATAAACAACTAAGCATGAATTCCACTGTGAACTGGTCCAGCAATATCATGGAGATGCTGCTGATCAACTAACAGAAGAATAAACTAGTTTATCCGCATCTAATTTCTTAGGAAGCAATGACAAATCACTATAAGGGTGGAGTTGAAGGTTATCATGACCACTGAAGATATTTTGCGAACGAATTTAACGGAAGAACAATATGAGGCTGTTGTGGATGAGTCACGGCATATCCTCTGTCTAGCTTGCGCTGGTTCGGGAAAGTCACGTACGCTCGCTTATAAAATTGCATATTTGATTTCTAAAGGCGAAGCCCCCGAAAGTATTGTTGCCTTCACATTCACCGAAAAAGCTGCCGAATCTATAAAGCGCAGAGTTGCCCAGGCATTGCGTAAATTTGGATTGTCCGAGAATTATATCGGCTTAATGTTCATTGGAACGTTGGACTCCTTCTGCCAGAAGTTGCTCGGCGATATCAATGCAAAATATCGCCAATACGATATCCTCGATAGAAATGGATTGATACTCTTCTTGATGTCGCGGTTCCATAGAATCGGGATGAGACACGGAGAAGGACGTTATTTCAAAGAGAACATTATTCCGCTAGCTGACGCTTGGCAAACAATGAACAACGAGAATATTGAATTGGCTGATATTGAACAATACGACGCGACATTGTTCAATCGTCTGACAAAGCTAGGTGAGATACTTGACCACGACGGCTACATGGATTTTTCTTTTGCAATTAAATTGGGTGTACGTGAATTGAGGAAGATAACAACCAAGGCGAATTCAAATATTGCTAAATTCAAACATCTTCTCGTCGATGAGTACCAGGACATCAACCCTATACAAGAAGAATTCATCAAGACGTTTGCGAGCCATCTAGATATGTTACTTGTAGTCGGCGACGATGACCAGTCTATCTATGGCTGGCGTGGTGCGAATGTCCAAAATATTTTGACTTTCGGAAAACGCTATTCTGAGGTATCTGTTCATAGGTTGTTGGTCAATTTCAGAAGTACAGCAGCCATTGTCGACGGTGCTAACAATTTTGTTCAACGCACGATAAGCCTCGTGCGGTTAAGTAAAGAAATTAAGTCATATTCCGATGGCAATATTCAGGACTTACGCAAGCTTTGGTTTGAAGACCGAGAAGATGAGGCCGAATGGGTTGCCCAGCGCATCAAGAGCCTTATCGGCACAACGTATGTGGAAGGGATGAACTCTGACGGCACAGAAAAGTGTCGGGGACTCTCCTACAGCGATTTTGCTATTTTGATAAGGAGCATCCAAAATAGCAATGGCGATAACAGAGACAAGCAATTTGCAGATGCGCTAACACGGCATGGGATTCCATATAAGACAACAGGAGAAGGCGGCATTTTCGACCGTCCTTATGCTGTTTGTGTTCAGCAAGCTATGGAACTGTTACGCGAAGTGGGTCTGCCACGTGAAGGAGCTCTGGACTTTTTTGCTACGACTGTCTTGCCGGTGTTTCCCCATGCTAACGAGAACAAATTTATCACAGTGTTGAATAAGTGGCATCAAAATATTCATGCATCAACTTCTGCCGCCCGTCGCAAGGTCTATCCACAGGAGTTTCTGCACGACTTAATCGATGTTTTTAACGTGCGGAATTTTGAAGATGAAACCGCTCTGCGAGACCTTGGTTTATTCAGCAAAATCATTCTCGACGTCGAAAAGACCTATACCAGCATTGACTCTTCATACAGGTACGCTGAGATGCTCAATTTTATTGACAATATTGCCAAATACAGCTACGAGTTAGAGCCTATTGACTACATAGTAAAAGAAAACTCTGTGGACATATCCACAATACACAAAGTTAAAGGGCTAGAATATCCAGTTGTATTTGTCGTTGACTTGATAGCTAGCCGATTTCCACATAAAAACGCTACATATAGAGGCAAGCTCCCTGAACCCTTGATGCTTGCGGCAATCGAACGTGGGGCATATGGAACGCGACTAGAGGACGAAGCACGCCTCTTTTATACAGCTATTACCCGTGCCGAGCGGGCATTATACCTTTCAGGAAGTTCGCACCACCCTGATTTGAAACGCCCTTGTAAGCGTTCAGCGTTTATCGCGGATTATATCCATCCAAAATTGCGTGAGGACAAGACTCTTGATGACTTAGCAGAGAAAATCGAGCCGCAAGCGCGTTTTGATGAGAACGAATTTCCGACGGATTATTCTTCTGTGAAGAGCTACTTGACCTGCCCATACTCGTACAAACTCGCAACTATTTTTGGTTATAATGCAACTGTTCCTGAACTCTTCGGATTCGGGAAAACCAGCCACACTATCTTGGAACGTCTACATCAGAGATTCAAGGATTCGGCTCCCACGGCAGAAGAAGTCGCTGAAATTGTAGAGTCCACGTTTCTCTTGAAACATGTTTTCCCAAGTAATGATCCAGTGAACCGTCCGGGTTCATATGAACGTGCAAAAGCCCTTACACAAAGAATTATGACGGAGTATTCAAAAAAGTATGCTGCAGACTTTAGTCGATTGCGACAAGACGAAGTGCGGTTTGAAATCTCTGCTAAGGAAGCATTGATAACTGGTGCAATCGACTTGCTTTTGCTTGAAGACCCCAATCGCGGTATTATTACTGCCGATGTTATCGACTTTAAGTCTATGGAAACACCAGAGGACGTTGCTGATTACGACTGGCGGGATATGTCTATTCAGGTGCAGTTGTATTCTCATGCAGCAAAAGAGATAATTGGTGAAAATGTAGAAACAGGCTACATACATACGTTGAAAGACAATCGGAGAACGGCTATACCCGTGGACGAACAGTCTGTGAATAGTGCCATTGGTGTTATTGAATGGGCTGTGAAAGGGATACTTGACAGCGATTTCCCCATGCGCGCTTGCCCGCAAAATTGCGGCAATTGCGACTTCAAAGTAATGTGTGCTCAAAAATTTCAGGCTTTCAAAAATACGGACACCCCTCCGCAAATTAACACGCCGAGCGGACTGAAGACTATCGCCGCATTAGATATGGAAACCGAGGAGTAAGATGTATGAGATATAAGTTCGAAGCAATAGACATATTTTCCGGCTGCGGTGGCGTGTCCTGCGGGCTGACGTTAGCAGGATTCAAAGTCAAAGCTGCTGTTGAAATTGATCGCAGTGCAGTTGAAACTTATCAAAGCTATCCGCCACTCAGCAAGGTCAATGTGTTGCATGATGACATTTGCAAGTTGAGCGGTGAAAGTATATTGAAAGCCGCAGGATTAAAAAAAGAAGACATTTACCTGTTTGCGGGTTGCCCGCCCTGCCAGAACTTCTCAAGAAAAAACCGCGAAAACAAAAACAAATCAATTGCGGAACGTAAGAAGTTATTGTTTGAGTTTCTGAGGGTCATAGAGGAGGTGCTTCCTCCGTTTATTTTAATGGAGAATGTGCCGGGCATAAAGACCGAGAGCAACAAGGTGATTCTTGACGAATTTCTCGAGAGACTAAAGGGACGGTATATTATAAAGGATGAGACTTTAAATGCTGCTGACTACGGTGTTCCTCAGATACGTAAGCGGTATGTTCTTCACGCCGTGCGAAATGATATTCATATCGAATTGCAGGAGAGTGGATTCACTTTTACCCTTCCTAAACCTACTCACGATGTCAAGGCCAAGGATGGACTTCGTCCATGGAAAACTGTACGGGAGGCGATCGGTGATTTGCCAGCAATTAAAGCTGGAGAAAGGTACCTCGACGACGGGAGAATACACAATCATAAGTGTGCGAATCTTGATCCGAAAAACATTAAACGTATGCAGTTAATACGTAAAAATGGCGGTTCACGCTCATGCTTGCCGGACGAATTGGTATTGGATTGTCATAAAAAGAAGGATGCGGACGGCAACATACTTGTGGGGCATAAGGATGTTTATGGTGTAATGGATGCCGATAAACCCTCTCCAACCATGACGGGAGGATGCCTTTGCTACTCGAAAGGCAGGTATGGACACTACGAACAGGATAGAGCTATTTCCATCCGTGAAGCAGCTCGTTTGCAGACGTTTCCGGATGACTTTATATTCTGCGATTCGCTAACGGCAGCGGGTTTACAAATCGGTAACGCCGTACCGATAGACCTCGTAAGAGCTAGTGGAGATGTACTGAAACAGGCAATGAAAACTATTAAGGCAAAAAGGAGCAAAGAGAAAAATGGCAAGCTTTGTTGATATACTGCTGGAAGTCCTAAAGGCTGATGAACGTTATTTTACGGAAGACGGTACGTTGCTGCGCAACAAGGTTTACGAGTCCGCCCTTAATATGGACGTAGGATTGATTGAACTTCTCCTATCCAATGCCGAGACTAGAAAACGTTTCTTTGCAGAGGTAAACGGTATTTTAGTTTTCGATAAGGTTGGTTTCGGTTGGGTGGTCAACAACCGCCAATTTCTGCCTGATAGCTACACACGCTTTAAGAATCGCATCGGTTTGACCGACTCTCACGGTGACCTTATTTCAGCGTCAAACGACGTGGTACTTTCGTTTCCATATAAGGACTGTGTCCTTGAGGGTGGACAGACGAAAGACGATCAGAAACGCGACGAAGTTTTTTATAACGCCACCCTTGCGCCAGACGAGGTGGACAGACTGCTCTACCCGAAGGTGCTGGTCGGGGCGCGGCGATATACTGTAAGCGGCATTGAGGAAGGCGTGGTGTTCAACGACAAAGACAACCTCATTATCAAAGGGAATAACCTCATTGCCATCGCCTCGCTGTTAAAGCAGTATGAAGGCAAGATTAAGTGTATCTACATCGACCCGCCGTACAATCCGACTAGTCAAGCAAATACATTTGCATACAACAACTCGTTTAACCGTTCTACATGGTTGGTATTTATGAAAAACCGTTTAGAAATTGCCAAACGGTTGCTCAAAAAAGACGGTGTTCTTATTGTCGCTATTGATAAAAACGAGCAACCCCGCCTGCAAATTTTGATTGAGGAAACATTTCCTGCTAGTGATGTTGACTGCATTACTGTTGTTCACAATGCTCGTGGGGCTATTGGAACGAATTTTTCATATACACATGAATATGCTATTTTTGTCACGCCTAAAGGCAAAAAATCCATAGGAAATAGAAAGATAGAACAAGAGGAAATTGATTGGCGCCAACTACGTGATAGAGGCGGAGAATCGTTACGGACGGATGCAAGGAATTGCTTTTATCCGATAATAGTTGAAAATGGTGAAGTTGTAGGCTTTGGAGATGTTTGTGCAGACGATGAGCACCCGAAACAGAATGAAAAACATGGAAATCAAATTTATATTTATCCAATAGACAATAATGGCATTGAGCGAAAATGGCGGTATGCAAGGCAAACCGTTGAAAGTATAAAAAATGTTTTACGCATTAAAGAAACTAAAGATGGGCTTGGTATTGAAATTGGAAAAGATTATGGGACATACAAGACAGTTTGGACAGACAGGAAATATGATGCAAGCTTAAATGGGACACAGCTATTAAAAAGTATTTTACCCAATACGAAATTTACCTATCCGAAATCCATTTACAATGTTATTGATTGCGTAAACGCTGTTGTCGAAAATGACAAGGATGCAATTATCCTAGACTTTTTCGGAGGTAGTGGAACAACTGGTCATGCAGTGATGGAGATAAACAAAGATGGCGGGCATAGACGATTTATCTTAGTTGAACAAATGGATTATATCGAAACGGACACTTTACCAAGAAATGTGGCGATTATGAAGTCAATTGCTCCCGAAGTGAGTATCGTCTACTGCGAACTCGCCAAATGCAACCAGAATTATATAGATGAGGTCTTAGTCGCAAAGACCGACATCGACCTAGCTGCCTTGCTTGAGCGAGTCCTTTCCACAGGCTTCATCAGCAGCAAGGTGAATCCCGCTGAGATTGCTGGAGCCGCTGTCGATTTCGAGATGTTGTCCATTGAGGACAAGAAACGCTTCATCTTGGAACTGCTCGACAAAAATATGCTCTACGTGAATCTCTGCGATCTTGACGATGAGGAATACGCTATAAGCGACGTTGACAAGGCTTTCACGCGCAGCTTTTACGGAATGGAGTGTGAGTGATGTTTCTTTTTCAGCAAATTGACTCTATCCGCGACTTTTCACCGATTGCTTATAAGGAATTGCCAGATGTTATCTCTGACAATCTGAATTCAGCATTCGAGCTGCGCCCTTATCAGATTGATGCCTTCCGAAACTTTATCACGTTTTATGAGAGTGACAAATGCCCCAATCCAACGCAAGTGTTGTTCCACATGGCGACTGGAAGTGGCAAGACGCTCATCATGGCGGGGCTGATTGTGTACCTTTACCGGCACGGGTATCGCAATTTCCTCTTTTTTGTAAATCTCGACAATATTGTAAAGAAGACAAAAGACAACTTTTTAAATGCTGCTTCGGCAAAGTATCTGTTTTCTGAGCAAATTGTTATTGGTGGCGAAACTGTCAAAGTCAATGAGGTAAGCAATTTCCAAGGCGCAAATCCGGATGCAATCAACATCTGCTTCACGACTACGCAGGGGCTTCACTCGGATATGTGGTTCCCGAAAGAAAACTCGCCGTCCTTCGATGATTTCACCGACAGTAAAACAGTGCTAATTGCCGATGAAGCACACCATCTCAATGTGGACACACGGCGTGGCAAAGTGGATAAAAATGAGGAAACGTCAACGCAAAGCTGGGAAACGACGGTTCACCGCATTTTCTCCGCCAATCGAGATAACATTCTGCTTGAATTCACTGCAACCTGCGATCTGCAGAATCCATATATTTTGAGGGAATATGAAAACAAAATTATCTTTGACTACCCACTCCGTAAATTCCGTGAGGAGAAATATTCAAAGCAGGTTCGAGCAATCCGAGCCGATATTAGCTATACCGACCGAGCTTTGCAGGCTTTGATGTTCAGCCAATACCGTTTGAAGGTTTTTCAAGACCATCGAATTTATATTAAACCGGTAGTGTTGTTTAAAGCAAAAACAATCGCCGAGAGCAAGGACTTTGAACAGACATTTTACGAAATGATGCGGACGCTGTCTGGTAGCATCTTGGAGCGCATTGTAACTTCGTCACCGCTTGCCGAAGTTAAGCGAATGACAGACTACTTTTTCTCTAAAGACATCGATTTTGTTGAGCTTGCACAGGAATTAAAGGAAGAATTTAGTCCGGATCACTGCATTTCTGTAAATGACGACAAGGAAGCAATCGAGAATCAAATTATCCTTAATTCTCTCGAAAGTCGAGATAACCCGTACAGAGCAATTTTTGAGGTCAAGAAGTTGGACGAGGGTTGGGATGTCCTGAACCTCTTTGATATCGTGCGCCTTTACGAAACCCGCGACGCTTCCAAAGGTAAGCCCGGCTCTGCGACCATCGCTGAGGCACAGCTTATTGGGCGTGGAGCGAGGTATTGCCCGTATGTTATTAATGAGGATGACGAGAAATACAAGCGAAAGTATGACAGTGATATCGACAACCCTCTCCGTGTCTGTGAGGAGTTGTACTACCATTGCCAATATGACAGTCGTTACATTGACGAGTTAAACAAAGCTCTAATTGCCTCGGGTATCATGCCTGAGAGCCAAACGGAAATACATTATTTGCTAAAAGACTCCTTCAAACAGGATGATATTTATAAAACAGGAATCGTATTCCTAAACAGGCGCGAGCTTAAAAGCCGTAGGGACATCGTAGAATTATTGCCGTCTATGCGCGACAAGGAATATACCGTCACCGTAGACACGGGCAAAACGACGATGGATACAATGATGATGAACGCCCACACGAACACAACTGTAAAAACACACACACATAGGACTACAATCGGGAAGATTGCCGAGTATAACTACTCAATAGTCCATAGCGCGATGCGTCGTATAGATGTTTTCAAATTCAACGTTTTGCGAAGCTACTTTCCAAACCTCAAATCGTTGCGGGAGTTTATTATTGACGCTTCCTACCTCGGCGGTGTGAAAATGCTCATTGAGAGTCGTAACGAAACACCAAGTCCGGAAACGCTTTTTTTAGCCTGTATGTCCGTTTTAACGAAAATCGGGGGCGGAATTTCGTCAATCAAGGAAACATATGAGGGCACTACAGACTTCACGGACAAGAAAATCAACGAAGTGTTTCGCAATAAAACGATTCACATTACTGACCCACACGGCGAGGGCGTGGGTATTTCGCAGAATGCACCCTCAATTCGCCCTGAATGGAAAGTCAACCTTCGAGACATGGATTGGTTTATTTTTAATGACAACTTTGGTACGACTGAGGAAAAAGCATTCGTAGCGTATTTCTCTACCTATGTAGAAGAACTGAAGAAAGAATATGAAAAAGTCTATCTTGTACGAAACGAACGACAGCTTGTTTTGTATTCGTTTAACGGGGGCGAGCGCTTTGAACCGGACTACCTAATGTTCCTGTGCAAGCGAAACGCAACCGGCTTTGAGCAGTACCAGATTTTCGTGGAACCGAAAGGCAATCACCTAATCGCTCAGGACAAATGGAAGGAGGACTTTCTATTGCAAATTGAAAACCGGGGAATTCCTAAGAAGACCTTCGCGGATGACAACAAGTATTTCGTTTGGGGCTTCCCATTTTACAACCAGCAGAACAGGATGACCGAATTCTCAAAGGCATTCGAGAGTGTATTGTCAGACAGTACAGGTGCTTGAAATTAGCCGAATCTCCAGCACTATGGCAGGTTGTGAACCGTCTGCCTTGAAACTATACAAAAAAATTTTTCAAAGAGAAATTGAACGATAGTTAATGGTGAAGGATGTAAGTGTTCCAAAATCGACAAAAACCTACGAGGAATAACATTAAAAAAAATTTATAGATAATATAGGACATTAAATAACAGAGCTGAGTCGTCTCAGCTCTATTATTGTTCTCGTTCGTATTCGCCTTCGATCATTTTGAAAAAATCTGAAGGCTTTATCTTTAGACCTTTACAAAGGTCGAAAATCTTCGTTACTGAAGGCTCATTTCTGCCGACCTCAATCATGGAGATATAAGATCGATCCACATCGCATTCCTGCGCTAGATCCTCTTGGCTCATGCCTTGCTTTATTCTGAGTGCCTTTACGGTTTTTCCAATGATTTGCTTAATGATAATGGGGTTATCGTTCAAGGAAATTACTCCTTTTCTGTCCATTATCAATTTGCTATACTAACCACAACAGATAAAGTATTCAACAAAGTGTATTTAAATTACATTTATTGCGAAATGCCTTAACTTATCTTGCCGAGAGAGGAACTACACGTCACCGTTATATGGTCCGTGTACTGAGCGTCGATAATGGTTTATTTCGTTTAATGCGGGTACCGAATTAAAACAGCACTTATTCCGCTTATAATTTTAGTCATAGGGAGGGCCACCATGCTTCACTTACTCCATCAGTATGAGGAGGAAAAGCGAAAGTTAAACGAGGTAGGGCGGCGTTCGTTGGAGCAGGGGATACCATTGTATATGAATGAAGCGGTGCAGGCGCAGAGTCGGAAGGTGGACGAGCTGATCGTTCAATTGCATAAGAGGAAGGCTGGGCGTGAAGAACGACTGCGCAAATAAATTGAAGTTCGGAGAGGAAGATGGGTATGGAGGTTCCGGCATGGTTTCGAAATGCCATGCAGCAGCGGCTCGATGAGGTCGCTGTCCGCAGCGATACAGATCCGGAACTACAACAGGCACGCGTCGAGGAGCAGAAGGCATTCGCGTCTTTGTACGGCGGCATGGATGCGGTACAGTTGGCCAGATATATGGTATGGGAAGATCTCCATTTCTTCAGGAGAGCACTCGAGAATGAGCTTCTGTATATGGAGGGCGTGAAGGATGGTGCTCAGTTGGCTTCGGCGCTGATGGCTGATGTACGTCCGTAGCTGAACATTGATACTTACAGAAGCCACCCATTGGGGGCTTTAGTTGGGGATAATCGTCTTTGCAATAGCATAAATTAAGTATATTGTGTCAATTCGCAGATTCGACACATTGCGACACAATAACTCATATTACGACTCTCTTTGCTATAGTTTAAATTAACCATCATTAGTATTATTGAATTAGAAGTCTCTGTGGGGTGTCTTATGAATAACGAGCTTGGAAAGATATTTACAAATCCAAATGGTAAAACAATCCCTTATGAGTTGGAGCACTTTTTTAATTCGTCCAACTTCCTCATAAGCAAGTATAACTACAACAAACCAAATAGTTACTTCGACTTGATTAATAAGGCTGATGCATTAGGTATGGAGCAATTCACATTGCCACCGAATGATTTCTTTGCAATTATTAAAAAACTGCTTGACTATAATTTTAAGGTGAAAAGCGTCGAGTTTGATCCTCCGTTGAATGAAGAAGATCAGGAGCTGTTTAACAGGAAGTTTGAATTGGTGTCAAATGAATCCATAAATGACAATAACTTGTCCGTAATCAAGGAACAGTTTGATCAATACAACAAAGACTTACACTCCATACCTCGCAAATTATTTTTTCTTAGCTACCAAGGGAATGGCTACACTCTTTATAATAACGGTATTATTGATATCGAAGATGAACATGAAATTAATGAACTTGGCGGTTTGCTCACTTCATTCGTTGATGAGGTGCAAAGTCGTCAATGATTAAGACAATAAAGTTTCTGCTTTCAGTACTTATCACTCCACTTGCCCTCTTCTTTGTTTGGGTTCTCAACTTTCATCCCTATAGTTTATTGGCCAAACACTTCCATTGGACCATACACTCTAAAAATCCCGAAACTGTTGAAGCCGCAATTAACGTGGCTGTAATTGTGGCCTTGCTCAACATATTTGGAAAAATTTGGTCTAAATTTAAAAGGCCTGTAAAAGTCCTGCTAAAAGTTAGCGACCCATTGAATAAAATTGGTAAGAATGAGATAATGTATAATGCAAATACAGGAAGTCTCAAAAAGTTAGTACTTAAGATCGATATTGATTATAAAAACAACTTTTGGAGAATAGTTACGGCTGCCAGAGTATCGCATCTGATAGTGCTCCATTGGAACAACATTTTTAAAGTTGATTGTGAAGTAGATCAAGATTATATGGAGAAAGCCAATCAAAATCTCTTGATAAACATTGGCCCATTAATCGGTAGCTTACAAAATGAAGTTTCCATGACTCATAACTTTTACTTTACTATTAAAAATACTTCAGTCAATCGAGGTGCTTTTGTACCAGAGTTTAGAGTATATAGAGGAAATAACCTTTTGAACTTTTTGTTAATCTGCTTATTAAAGTTAGCGGTAGCGGTTGAAATAGAAAAACTAGATGTGCACTTGGAAAAGGAGAATTAAAGTGTTTCAACTACAAGTGGTCAAGTTTTCTGACGTAAATTCTCTTACAGCATTGCAGAGCTTGCTTGAGAATTCAAGAGTTCTAGATCAAGCAGTTAATCATGATGATTGGCCAGAAGAAGAACTCTTAGAAAAAGGTTGGAGAGAAATACCGAATTTTCAAATGCAAGTAAGTCAGCTTACTGCTGGAACACAAGAAGGAGTAAGCTACTTTATGCACAAGGTTACAATGAACGCAAGAAACAAAGAGATAAGTGGTTCTCAAATGGAGTACTACTTCCCAATAAATTGGATCGAGTTAATGTCACTGCAGTGAACACAATTTTCTTTCAAAAGGGAGAAGGGGTTTACGCTGCACCTTTGATGCCGTCAAGTGCAAAAATCAATGTCTTCTGCGATGATCTATTTCCTGCTGATCAATGGGGAAATGTGGAAGTATATCCTGCAGATTTTAGATTGAGCAGGGATTTATTTTATTGGTTGTTGAACTGTTTTACTAGAGAAGATGGTAGATTAAACGCCAATATCAGGATACGGTCATGGACAGGATTTAACGGTACAACCCAAGATGCTGTCCACCGATTGTCTGGCGACGGAGAGAGAATTGCAGCTCTTCTAGGAACCCTTGCATTCTTGTTTACTGGTGATCCGTTCAAGGCGCTCAGTTTATGCATACAATACAATCAAGAAAGATTACCACTAACAATCGGGGAATCGGGGAATGTGGAGCTAAAGGATTATGAATATGAAGGTGTATTTGCAAATAGGTTTATGGATGAACATCGGAAGGTAATGTTAACTTACCTGGTTTACACAAAAGTTCTTCCCGATCTATTAGCAGCTTATTTACAAGCGCGAGATGAAGGTCGCTGGAATGACGAGAAAAGAGAAGAATTTAGGATATGGATCGGGCATACAATAATCAATAGAGTTCAAGAAGTTGTAATGCAAGACGCGATTTAATGACCACTACGTTGCTTGCCAAGAAAAATTAGAAGTTGACATATTCACATTTTGTCAAATGGTAGAATGAGCTGAAACCCAAGTGCATCAAGGGTCCTCGGCTCTTTCTGTTGTTTTAAAGCCGGGCTGGACATCCTAAGTGGACATATGCTACTGTGCTGCTGGCTTTATGAAAAATGGGGAGTTGAGAGCATGGAATTCGTACAACCGTTACGTCAGAAGCGAAAAGTAGACGGGATGAAGAAAGTTTTGTCGTCAACAAACTCGATTTGCTACTGTTCGTTCACGGCATCAATTGAGGCTTGTGAATAAGCGGTATCTTACATTTAAATGTCAGGCACATCCTAGAATAGAACGGTAATCCGAGAGAGTACTTTGAGAAGGCAAAACAAACAAGTTCAGTACGGTGTAGCGGGAATACAATAAGTTAAAGCCTTTGTAAATTCACAGGAAATGAGTTAAGATTATCCTGTAATTCAACGCGAAGCACGCGTATTCAGATGAGGCCCAGTCCTCTCTATTTACGCGTGCTTTTTGACGTTCAATCAAAGGAGGATTCATTAATGTTAAAACGGTATATACCCCTCACAACGAACGAGAAACTCGAATCATGCATTCAAAACGAAAAAATGGTTGAAATCTGGATTCAAGGCGACTTGGAAGCATCAACGCATATTATTAGCTACGACGAATTGTCAATTGAAGTGATTGGCGGGAGGTACTTAAGGTCTTGTGTGGAGTTGAGGGTGAAGGAGAACTTTTTGAGGATTCTGTAGATTGAAATGAAAGAGGGCCGCTTTTGGCTCTTCGAACAAGATTATGTCAATAATGATGCACGGAAAGGCCTCAAGCTCCCGCCTACGAATTCAATTGAGCCTCTCCGCCCCCTTGAATTATACTGAAGGTAGCCCTTCGGGGAGATCGTTAAGGGAGGCCGCGATGAACGAGACCGCATTTGACGAACCTTTATTTGCAAGCTTGAAGCCGGGCTTAACCTCGTTCTGTTACCGGATGCTGGGCTCCATGGACGATGCGGACGATGCCGTTCAGGAGACGAGTATTCGGGTCTGGCAGAGCTGGAGTACGTTCAGACAGGACGCCTCGTTCAAAACTTGGGTCTACCGCATTGCGTCCAACCTGTGCTTGGACAAGCTGAGACAATCCAAGCGCCGCGCGCTTCCCGTCGATCTGTTCGACCCGGCCGCCGCTATCGTCGAGCCGCGCGACACGCAGCCGGCCGCCGCCTGGATCTGGCCGTCTCCCGATTTTGGAGGCAATCCGGAGGATCGGCTCGTCCGCAGAGACACGCTTCAACTGTGCTTCATCGCTCTCCTGCAGACCTTGCCTCCGCGTCAACGCGCGGTACTCATTTTGAAGGATGTATTCGAATGGTCGTCCAAGCAAATCGCGGAGACGTTGGCGATGTCGCCCGCAGCGGTGAACAGCGCCTTGCAGCGAGCCCGAGAGACGATGGACCGGGCGCAGCTTCGTTCCGATCAGCTCAGCAGCATGGACGTTCAGCCGGAGCCGCAGCTGCTGTCCCGGTATGTGGAAGCCTTCGAGCAATTCGATATTACTGCGCTCGTCGCGTTGTTCCACGAGGAAGGCTGCATGTCGATGCCGCCCTTTGAGATGTGGATCCGCGGCAAGGACGATTTGTCTGCCTTCTATTCGCTTACGCGCTGGCATTGCGAGGGTTCGCGATTTGTGCCCGTTACGGTGAATGGCGGTTATCCGGCGCTGGCCCAGTATATGCCGGGCAAAGAGGACTCAGGCCTGGTGCCTTGGGGCATCCACGTCATCGAAACCAAAGAAAATCAAATTCTGCACGTTCAAAACTTTATCAATACGAAATTATTTTCGAGATTTGGGCTGCCTGAGCGAATCGACCGATGAATTTGGTCATCGGCCTACGTCTATATCATTGAGAACAACCAAACGACGAATATCATGAGAGAGGTGTCCATTTAAATGGAAACGAATCAACCGACGAAAGTAACCGTGCAAGCCGTCATTCAAGCTCCTATCGAGAAGGTATGGCGCTATTGGACCGAGCCGGTTCATATCACGAAGTGGAATCAAGCGTCCGAGGACTGGCATGCGCCAAGGGCCGAAAACGATCTGCGGGTCGGCGGCAAGTTTTCGACACGGATGGAAGCGAAGGATGGCAGCATGGGCTTTGATTTTGCCGGCGAGTATGACGTCGTGAATCACCATGAGGCGATCGGCTATGCCCTCGGAGACGAGAGAAGAGTGGATATCGCATTCGTCGATCAAGGGAACGAGACGAAGGTCATTGAAACGTTCGACGCGGACAGCAGCCACCCCGTCGAGTTCCAGCAAGCAGGCTGGCAAGCGATTATGGATAATTTCAAAGCCTATACCGAACAAAACTAAGCATCGCGAAGAAGACGCCGGGGAAGGTGCCCGGCGTCTTTCATTTTGCTTCCAAATACGAGCCGTGCTCTCCGTTATCCTTGACCTTGGGCCGTATCCGCGTTCATGTAGTTGATGGCCCACAGATGGCCGTCCAAATCCACGAAACCCCAATGATACATAAACCCATGATCCTCAGGTTCGGCGTGCAATTTCCCGCCCAAGGAGACCGCGGTATTCACGATTTCATCAACCTTTTCCCGGCTCTCGAAGGCGAGTGCGATCGTCAGTTGCGCATACTTGCTCGTATCTACGATTTCCCGCTCCGTGAGCGTGGTAAAGAATGCCTGGTTGATCAACATGACCTGCAGGTTGTCGCCGATGAAGATGGCTACCGCATTCTCATTCTCGGGGAATTGCGGGTTGATCTCGAATCCGAGTCCGGTGAAGAAAGCCTTCGATTGTGCTACGTTTTTAACATGCAGGTTCAAGCTCGTGAATGTGGACGTTAATGCCATTTTCAAAACACCTCTTCGTTATATTGTTGTTGTCATTAGTGCCTTCGTTTATATAGACGACAGCTGATTAAGAAATTCATCGGTCTAGTTGAATCGGAAGAAAAGAAACTTGATTAAAGATTGAACCTCTCTAAAAAGGAATTCGTCTCAATATATGACAATTAAAGGGTGGATATCAAGTGCCGGAATGAGGGGACGATTTGGAAATTGACAATAAAACCGAAGAACATCAGAAAAAAGTACTTCGAAACCGTCGCCAATTCAGTATCAGGTTAAATGTCTTTTTCATGGTTACCTTTTTCCTGTTCTCCTGGCTAATCGTGCGTCTTGCTTATGGGCAGCTCGTCGAGGGTCCGAGTCTCGAGGAGCGCCAGACGCGCATGATCACGAAGGGCGTATCCATCCCGCCCATCCGCGGCGATATTTACGATTCCGCGGGACACCAGATTGCATACTCGACCTCAACGCAGTCCCTATATTTTACTTTCAAAACAGGTTTTAAGCAAAAAGCGGCGGAAGCGCTGGCTGCAAAACTCGTGAAGCTGTTTAACGAAAAAGGCGAAACGAGCTCCAAGCCGTTGACGACTGAGGACGTTATCGAGGCTATGGACATTGATGGCATAACGCATCTGCCATTCCAGCAACGGCGGATCAAATCGGGACTGTCAAAAGAAGAGATCGCCTATCTTAGCGAGCACCGTGACGAGTATCCCGATGTGGAGATCGTGGAGGAGAGCATTCGCCAATACAGCCCCGACCGAGTCGCCGTTCAATTGGTCGGCTACATGAACAAGATGAAGGGAGCCAAGGTGAATCTGGATTTTTACAAAGAAATTAACGCGGATCAATCGGATCCCACGCTTAAGTATCTGGATTCCGAGGAGGTCGGTTACGACGGCATCGAGTTGATGTACCAGAAGGAGCTGCGTGGGCGTAACGGTTATAAATCTTATCAAATCGACAGCATGAGCCGGATCGTCGGCGACATGAAGCTGACGAAGCCGGTCAAAGGGCAGAACCTGTATCTGACGATTAATCGCAAAGTACAGCTCACCGCGCAGCAAGCCATTCTCGATCAGATCGCGACGACCCGCGCTTCGACGGCCAAGACGCTCAGAGATGCGCAGCCGACGACGGGATATGCGGTCGCGATGGAGGTGGAGACGGGCAGGGTGGTGGCGATGGCGAGCATGCCGGATTACGATTCTAACATCTGGCAGGGCGGGATCAGCCAGAAAGAGCTGGATGCGATCACGCAGTTGATGGGCAACGGAGCGATCCGTGAGGTGTTCCCGCCGTACGCCGATCCTAAGGAACGTTCGCAGCATCCGACGTCGCTTGTGCCGTTGGGCTCGACGCAGAAGCCGCTGACGATCCTGACTGGTTTGATGGAAAAGGTGATCACGACTTCAACTACATGGACGGACCCGGGGTACTTCAAGTTCGGCCGCGATGATCAGGCTGAGGTTCAGAATGCGGGACGCGCCTCCAACGGCTTGCTTACGCCGACGAGGGCGATCGCCAAGTCGTCGAACGCTTATATGGCTAAAATGATAGGCAACGAGCTGTATCTGCGCTATGGGAAAAAAAGCGTCGACATCTGGGACAAGCATATGAAGGCGTTCGGGCTAGGCGTGAAAACCGGCAGCGGGCTGCCATTGGAAATGCCCGGTATTGTGGATTACTTCAAGAGTGCGACGCGGGACAGCCCTCAGTCCGCGATGATCTACGCTTCGTTCGGCCAACAGGGCAAATACACGGCGCTGCAACTGGCGCAGTACGCGGCGACGCTCGCGAGCCACGGCAAACGGATGAAGCCGCTGCTCGTCGATCATACGACCGATGCGGACGGCAACGTCGTGACGAAGATGAAGCCCGAGGTGCTGAACGAGATCAAGCTGCCGAATTCGTATTGGAAGACGATCGAAGACGGCATGGCACAGGTCAAGGTTGAAGGCTTCGACGGCGTGCGGTATGACTTCTATCGCAAGACCGGTACGTCCCAGCAGCAGGGCGTCGGCAAGCGCAAGTTCGTCGAGAACGCCGTCTTCATTTCTTTCGCCCCGCAGGACAAGCCGAAGCTCGCTGTCGCGGTCATCGTGCCGGATGGAGGCTACGGCGGCTGGGGCGCGGCGCCGATCGCGCGCAAGATTTTCGATGCGTACGATGCCGAGGTCGGCCTGACGGATGCGGGTCCAAGGCCGCCGGTCGGGACGATGGATCAGGCACAGTAGCCTAGCTTGATTCCAATATGGATCATGATCAAGGGCTCAAATAAAGGGGGGGGCGTAATGCGGAGGAAACGTTGGAAATGGCCTCTATTCAGTATGCTAGGCCTTGTCATTCTTCTCCTACTATTTGCTGGCCTCATTATTAACTATGTCGGATACAAAAACGTAAAGCTCATATGGCTGCTAAATACATCAGATCAATCTATTGTCCGTATGGAAGCTGAAGGGGAGTATCTGACTAAAGTTAAAAACGGAAATGGTCAAGAACTCCTCAAAGAACGAATGAAAAGTGAAGGTTGGACCTTCGAATTCCAAGAGGGATCCGGTTATTATTTTAAGAAAGCCAATCAAGAAGCGCTCGTTACGACCAGACAAATTTGGAATCGACACTACATTGTCTACGACGTAAATGATAATGTGGTCGATCTTTCGGATGCTCGGAAATGAATGCAGCGGATCCCCTTATGGCGGATCCGCTGCTGCTTGAGCGCCTATTTCGATTTAGCTTAACAAGCACTACACCCTCCGCGCAACCTCCCTTGCTGCCTCTATAAAACCCATCATGATCGGCGACAGCCACTTGTCTTTATGCCACAGCATCTGCGTATACACGTGCAAGTCCGGAATTTGCCAGGGGAGAGCGACAAGATCGCCTCGTTCGACTTCGGCTTCGGTCACGATCTCCGGTAGAAAGGCGATGCCGATGCCCGAGATCGCGCATTGTTTAATCGCTTCAGCGCTTTGAAACTCCAAGTAGGTGATGCTGTCGATGCCCTCTTTCTCGAAGGACCGGTCGAACATGGTTCGATAGGGACAGCCCTTTTCATTCGTCAGGAACACTTCTCCGTGAAAATCGTCCAGCTGCAGCGCGGTTCGTGTCGCGAGCGGATGGTCCGGCGCAGCGAAGAGACGGAAGGTCTCTTCCACCAACGGTTCGACGGCGAGTCCGCTTGAGCGAACGGGTTCGTCCAAGATAAAGACGACATCCGCGGTTCCCTCGAAGAGCGCCTGCTTGAGCGCTAGATTCGGCACGGAGCGGAAGATCAGGCGCACGCCCGGATACTGTGAACGAAACCGCCTGAAGACGGCCGGCAGCCGGTAGGCGCAAACCACCTCATTGGCGCTGACCGTCAGGGTGCCGGTTAGATTTTCATTGTCATGAACGGCGCTGCGCGCTTCGTCCAATTTGTCGAGAACGTCATGGACATGCGTTAAAAAGCGTTTGCCCTCCGTCGTGAGCACGAGCTGCTTGCCCAAGCGATCAAAGAGACGAATGCCGAGCTCGTCCTCCAAGGCCTTCATTTGCATCGTGACGTTGGAGGGGACGTAGTTCAGCGCTTCCGCGGCCCGACTGAAATTTAAAGTGGATGCGACCGTTCGGAACGTGTTAAGCTGACGCAACTCCATCGTACGATCCCCCCCTTTTTTACTTTCAATAATACTGAATATAACTTTGAATTGTATTCACTTTTCTTGATCGTATCACGGATCTATACTAACGACAAGAAGGGAGCGATCTTACGATGGATTATGACATTTTTGATTTGGGTGACGTCACTTTACAATCGGGGGTTACGTTGCCAGACGCTTTTCTCGCTTATAAGACATACGGCCGGTTGAACGAACAGAAAGATAATGTCATCGTTTATCCGACTGCATTTGGCGACCAGCATGTTCAGAATGAGTGGTTGATCGGAGAGGGCATGGCGCTGGATCCGCAGAAATACTTCATTATCGTTCCGAATCTGCTGGGCAACGGGCTATCTTCCTCTCCTACTAACACGCCTCCGCCATTCGACAAGGCTAACTTTCCGCAGGTCACCGTCTATGACAACGTTCAATTTCAGCATCGGCTGGTGACCGAGAAGTTCGGCATTCAAAAGATCGCGCTCGTCGTGGGATGGTCCTTGGGAGGGATTCAAGCTTTCCAGTGGGGGGCGAGTTATCCGGATATCGTGGAGCGAATCGCGCCGATCGCCGGCATGGCCAAGACTTGGCCTCAAACGTACTTGGTCCTGGAGGGAGTGAAAGCTCCGCTCCTGGCGGCCGCCGGCTTCGATACAAGCAAGCTGAACCAGTTGACTGCGGCCGACATGCGCGCCGTTGGCCGGGTTTATGCGGGTTGGGGGTTATCGCAGGCGTTTTACAGAGAGGGGCTTTATCGCGAGCTGGGCTTTGACTCGGTGGCGGATTTTATGACCGGCGTCTGGGAAGATAGCTTTATGAAAATGGATCCGCACAATGTCCTGGCGATGTTAGGGACGGGCATACGTGCAGACATTAGCGCGAACCCTGCCTATAACGGGGATTTCGACAAGGCGCTCGGAAGCATTCAAGCGCTTGCCTACGTCATGCCGGGGAGCACGGATCTCTTCTGTCCGGCGGAAGATAACAAGTACGAGACTGAGCGTATGCCGCATGCCGTTTTTAAACCGATCGCGTCGATCTGGGGCCATTTTGCCGGTCGCGGCATCAACGGTGCAGACAATCAATTTATCAATGATAACCTCAAAGCCTTGTTGGCGCTTCGTCAGTGACACAGCGGAACGAACGCAGAGCTGAAACGTATATCGTCTCGGCTCTGTTTTTCGTTTAAGGCTAAAGCGAATCTGAATGGGAGGTGTCGAGTATGGCCGTGGTCTTGTTTATTTTAATCCTTGTATTTGGCGTGCCGGTAATCGGTAAAATGAATAAAAGAATCGTCCAATTAGAGGAGAGAGTAAGAGAGCTAGAGGGACTGAATCACATCAATAAGTAAAATGCAGCGGATCTCCATATGGCGGATCCGCTGTGGCATGAGTGCCTATTCCCATCTAGTGCTATCCTGCAAAAGTGCATCATCCAAGGCGGGTCTGGAGGTATTTTGCGATCTATCGCTCAAAAGTGCACGATAGCTCGTCTGCTTAAGCGAGAAACCGGTTGTTTCGGGTAAAAATGCTGCACTTTTGCGCGATAGGCGGCACGACGAACGGGTGCGGCTCTCGATCGTGTACTTTTGCGCGATAGCCCCATGTAGGCCCCTTCACTTTTAATCGACTATTGATTTACGCTGTGCTGGACTAGCTTTAGTAAGCACCCCGAATATGTTCACTCACTTGTTCCCGGTAAAACTGTCGCAGCCGCTCGTGCTCTTCCTCGCTAAACGGCTTCGTAGCCAGTACGCCAAGGTTGTCCTCGACCTGACGAACGTTCTTGAACCCCGGGATCACGCAGGTGATCTCTTTGAAATCCAGCAGCCAGCGGAGCGATGCACGCGTCATGTTGTCGCGGCCTTCGGCGATCCAGCCGAGCTGGGATGCGAGCTCTACGCCTTTGGCGAAGGGGAGGCCCGCGAACGTCTCGCCGACGTTAAAGGCTTCGCCGTTCTGGTTAAAGCTGCGGTGGTCTTCGGCTTCGAAGGAAGCATCTGCCGTGAACTTGCCGGTCAGGAGACCGCTGGCGAGCGGCAGCCGAACGAGCAGGCCGACGCCGCGCTCTGCCGCGCGGGGGAGGAGCTCTGCGATTGGCTTCTGCCGGAAGAGGTTGAAGATAATCTGCAGCGCCTGCACGCCCGACTTTTCCAGACAGAACAGGCCTTCCTCCACGGTCTCGACGCTGACGCCGTAAGCGCGGATCTTGCCTTCCTGCTGCAGCTTGTCCAGCACCTCGAACACGGCGCCCTGCTTCAGGATCTCGAACGGCGCGCAGTGGATCTGATACAGATCGATCGAATCGCGTTCCAGACGCTTCAGGCTGTCCTCGCACCACTGGCGCACCTGCCGCTCCGAATAGGTCTGCGGGTCGTGGATATCGCCCTGACGGCAGAATTTCGTGGCCACGTGGATCTTGTCTTCCTTGCCTTTGGTGGCGCGGGCGAGCAGCCGCTCGCTCTTGCCGTCGCCGTATACGTCGGCCGTATCGAAGAAGTTGACGCCTTCGTCCATCGCCTTGTCCAAGGCGCGGAGCGACTCCGCATCGTTCGTCTGCCCCCATGAGCCCCCGATCGCCCATGTACCGAAGCTGACCTCGCTAACCTGCAAGCCCGTTTTGCCGAGCGGACGTAGATTCATGTGTTCATCCTCCGTTGTCTATGCGTGAAGTTATATCCACCGTATTGTAGCAGACGGATGGTTGAATGCGCTATCAGGCTCCGGCTACATCAGCCCCGCCGCCTTCTTAATCCGCGTTCGCTCGCTGACGATGGCCGTCTTCATCGCTTCGGTGCCATAGGCGCCCGCCGTGAAGGCGTTCGCGTTCTCGTAGAAGACCATGCGGAAGGACGTGCCGTCCTGAAGATGAACCCGCAGGAAGATGCCGTATTCGGGCTTGTTGTCTTTGCGGATCGAATCGTTGCCGACCAGCGTCAGTCGCGGTAAATCCTTGGCGAAGACAGCCGATGCTTCAGGCGTGAAGTCGCCGATGGGGCTGCCGTCCGTGCCGCTCTCTAGGCTGACCTTTGCAATTTTTCCGTCGATGTCCCACAGGTCGCCGATCGTTTTCGCATTCGGATTGCTGCGGGCCTCATACACTTTGCCGTTCGCCATGACGCGGTACGACGGCTTATAGCCGTTCATCGCATAGATCGCCGTGCCGATCGGCAGATAAGCAGCATCGCCGTTCTTATTCTTATGGTCCGTACAGGCATGCTCATCCAGCATATACGAGACCTCGCCGACCTTCTCTCCTTGCATACCTTGGGAGACGTCCTTTGTCCCTTCGATATTGGCCGTGTACATTATACCGTTCAGCATGAGAAAGTCGACCCAATCGACATCGGCGTGACATTTTACGCCGAGCATGCCGGCCAGCGAATCCTTCAATCCGCAGCCTGAAGCGGTCAGCATCGCTGACAGCAGACAAAGGGTCACGACCAGCCGTTTGATGATCTGCACAATCAACCGTTCAACCGTTTGTTATTGGCAATGGCGATGGACATCAAGGTCATGTAGATCGGCTGCGCGTTAAACTTTTTGCCGAATTCAAACTTGTACGAAGCGACTGAAATATTGTTGCTCTTGTGATAAGGAGAAGTAATATAGTGGATCGTCACTTCGCTGTCGTCGAATCCGGTACCCGCCGTCTCCATCGTTACCTCGTAGATCGCGTCCAGATGAATCGACACGACTCTTGTTTTGCTGCCGGTCACGCCTTGATGATCGATCAGAATCAGACGTTCGTCCGTGAACACGAAGGCGTCCCGAATCAGCTTGAATCCGGTCTGGATCGTCTCGTTCGGCGTCAGATAAGCGCCGTATTTCTCCTGCAGCTCCTGGACCGACACTTCCGAGTAGTTGTTGAATAATCCGCTGAAAAGACCCATGAACGAAGACCCCCTTAGGGTTGAGATGGATACACAATTCGGCGCAGCTTCGCTAAAACCCTCCTCAAATGGTAAATCATTCATATATAATGGGAATGGCGAGCTTTTGGCGTTTTGCAAGCTAAAGTTTGGACGGGGGAATCGCGTGTACAAGGGGACTGGAAATCGAACTTATAAAATCGTTTTTCTCGTTTCGCTTCTATCGATGATGCTCATGGATGCCGCTTTACTGATCTTATTTTTGAACGACTATGTTTTATTCTTTTTTAATGAAAGCAATGTGTTGTCGCTGATACTCGTACATTTTGTCATCCTGCTTTTATTTTCTCTCTCCCATAGCTGGGCAAAGGCGATCCTGATCGTCTCCATGCCAGTTGGCATATGTGTCGGGCTGGGGTTGTATCTGTATGCGCATTACGCGCTTCCGCAATGGAACGATCAGTATTTTGATTCTCCTCAGCATGAGCATTCGTTGGTGCTCCGTTATCGGACTGCAACGTTAGGGGAGAGCCGTTATTTTTTTGAAGTTTATCAGAGGTCCTCAAATCGACTGCTGCTTCGCCATATTAAATCTGACGATTTCAACTTCGTGCTCAAGCACGACGAAAAGTATACGGGAATTCAAAATGTAAATTGGATAGACGAGTCTACTATTCAGTTTCGAGTGCAAGGAACAACGAAAACCTTATCGTTAAATTAAACGAACACGCGTCCTTCCTACCCATCTCCAGTAAATGAATATATACTATTATCAATTCGGATAAATCAGTTAAAGGTGTGACAGAGATGGCCTATATGGTCCCGGAGGTTATTCGGACAAGTGCAGCAGCGGGGGAACGTCTACTTTTTCGCGCCTTGAAGGAATGCCTGCCGAGCGATTATATGGTGTATTATGAGCCGGAGATCGAGGGGAAGAAGCTCGACTTCGTCGTCATCGGCCCGGATCTGGGTCTGGTCGTGCTGGAAGTGAGGGACTACACCGCGTCTATGCTATTCCAAATGGATGATCGCGGATGGCAATTGCATACCGCTGCGGGTCGCGTGGAGACGGTGCGGAATCCGTACAACGAGGCGCGAGATCACGCCAGGCATGTGGCGAATCAGCTGAGCCAGGATCCCGATCTGATTCAGACGGAAGGGAAGCATCGCGGTCAGCTTAAATTTGCGTGCGGCTGCGGGACCGTATTTACGAGATTGAAGCGGGATGACTTCATTCGATATGACTTGTACGAGGTCATCGCGCCGGAGTTCGTGCTGTGTCGCGACGAGATCGACCAGGAGGATGCGAGGTTTTCGGCAGACGGCCTGATCGATAAAATCCATGGGATGTTCACGGCGTGGAGCAGCAACCGCTACTACCTGACGGCGGAGGATATTCGGGCGATTCGGCAGCATCTATTTGCCGAGGCGCGGATCAGCGCGGAGTTCAGGCAGCCGGCCGATGACCAGGATCAGCTGCTCCTCTCGCTCCGGCACATCCAGACGACGGATTTGCATCAGGAAAATAGAGCTCGGGCGGAAGCCGGGGGCGGGAAACCGGTCGTACTCGCCGGCCGCGCCAGGAGGCTCGCCAAGCAGTATCCGGACTGGAAGATTCTCGTGCTCTGCCGCGAGATCGCGCGAGGGCGTACGCTTAGGCAGACGATCGAAGAGCTGATGAAGGAGCCGGAGGATCTCCTGGATCTCATCCGCCTCGAAGAGCAGAAGGCCGGCGCCGCCGCGGAGTCGAACATCGCGGTGTTTAATTTCCACGAGTGGCTGAGGACGGTCCTGAATGGGCGGGAGGCGGACATCCCGGTGCTGATCGAGAAGCTGGATCAACATGAGGCGATCCTGCCCACTTACGATGCGATCTTCGTCGACGAAGGGAAGAGCTTCGAGCCGGAATGGCTGCAGCTGCTGGGGCTCGTGTTGAATCCGGAGACGCAGCGTCTGCCGCAGGCGGGGAATCGCGCTCAGGGCATGGGTCGCCGCGATAGATCGCGTATTCTCTCGATGAATTACCGGAACACGGCGCAGATCGTGCAGTTCGCGTGGGACTTTTACCAGCGGCACTCCGCTTTGCAGGACAAGGTTCAGAACGGATCCGTCGACGGCGTAGACCTCATCCCCCCGTACAGCACGCACCGGAAGGGGCCGGAGCCGGTCATCGCGCGATGCGATCGGTTTAGCGATGAGCTGAAGAAAGTCGTTGAACGTATCGCTTATCTGCATGACGAGCAGAAAATCCCTTATGCCGACATGGCGATTCTATACCGCGTGAAGGATAACTATCACACCTCTTATGTGGACGCGATCCGCAGGGCGCTGTCTGAAGCGTGCATGCCGTATGACTGGATCTTGGAAAACGAGGATGCAGCAGGGCGGTCCGATCGCGCCAACGAATCGATTAAGCTCTCGACTATCATCGGAGCGAAGGCGCTTGCTTTTCGGGCGGTGTTCGTCGTTAATGTCGACAGCATGCCGTACCCGCTCGAGCAGGCGGAGGAGAAGGAAGTGTCGTTGTTCTATAGCGCGATGACGCGGGCGCTCGACTGGTTGTTCGTCTCCTACAGCGGCGAGTCGAAGTTTACGGCGTATCTGGACGAGGTGCTGGAGCAGCGGAGCAAGAAGGGGAAGACGGCGAAGAAGATGGGATAAGGATGAAAAGGCCTTCCGGTCGCGGAGGGCCTTTTCGGTATCGATAACGCCATGCATGCGACGCTAAATGTGCGGATTCTGCGGCACCCCTCACACCGCCTGCCTCGGTATCCTTACCCGCATACACGCCCCGGGCCCTTCAACCTCCTCGATCGTCAGCCCGAAGCCGGCGCCGAAGATGAGCTTGATGCGCTCGTCCACGTGCTTCAGTCCGTAGCCCGCGGTCGGCGTGGAGAGCAGCTCCGCCAGCCGCTGCGGCTCGATGCCCGGCCCGTTGTCCCGCACGCTGAATTCGATCGTGTCGTCGTGCAGGCGCGCCGAGATCTCGATCAGGCCCTTGCCGCCGTCCGTCTTGCGGTTAATGCCGTGCTTGACGGCATTCTCGACCAGCGGCTGCAGGATGAGGTTGATCATGCCGTAGGCGTAGATCTCCTCGTCGATGTTGTAGAACACGTCGAAGCTGTGCCCGCTCGTCGTCAGGATGATGTCCAGATAGGACTGGACATTGATGATCTCGTCGCGGACGGAGATGATGTTGTCCCCGCGATTGAGCGCGGTGCGATAGAAGCGGGACAGGCTGGTCACCATATGGCTGATTTCTTGATCGTCGCTCCTCAGCGCCTTCCAGTTGATGAAGGACAAGGTGTTGTAAAGGAAGTGCGGCGTGATCTGCGACTTGAGCGCCTTGAGCTCGGCTTCCTTCTGGATGATCTTGTTCTTATAGCCCTCGTTGATCAGCTCGTTGATCCGCTGCATCATATGGCCGAAGCGGTCGGTCAGCTCGCCGATCTCGTCCCGCGAGGTGTTCTGGATGCGCAGCTCGAGCTCGCCGTCCTCGGCCCGCTTCATCCAGTTGTTCAGCCGGTACAGGCGCCGGATCATGGAGTTGGCGAAGAGGGAGATGATGACGATCAGGATGAGCAGGCAGATGCCGGCGATGATCAGCGTCGCGCTAACGATGCTGCCCGAGTCCTCGACGATGTCCCGGTAGGGCACGAGGCAGTACAGGGTCCAATCGGTGCGCGGGATCGCCTGCTTGATCATCAGCATCTTCGTCCCGTCGATGCTCGTCTCGCCCATCTGGCTGTTCTGTATTTTTCCCATCAGCGCGACGGTCTGCGTATCCATCACATGGTTGGAGTAGATGGACGCCCCCTGGCCATCCACCAGGAACACCCAGTGCTGGCACAAGGTGTCGGGCAGGTCGGCGAACAGGGTGCGGTTGTTGACCCGGATGTACAGCACGTTATCCTCGCTCACCGTCACGGCGGACCGGTCGGAGGCATACAGCTTGGGAAAAGGGCCGGCGAGGAACAGCGAATCGTCTTCGTGGTACCACTTGACGCCCTTCACCTGCTCCACGTCCGCGTACCAGGGCAGCGCCTTGATCCGGTCGATCTTGTTGATATACTCGCCGTATTCAGGCAGCTGGCTGTTCGTGTAGATCGACAGCTGGGTCGTATCCTTGTTCAGATTCATCAACATGTTGAGGTACGGATTGAGGAACTGGTTAAAGTCCAGATACAGATTGTACAGATCCATATACCGGTTGGACAGGATGCGCTGCACCACGTTGTTATAGAGAATCAGGCTGGACATCGTCTCGTAGTGATCCATGTTGGACTGAACGCTCTCCGAGATGACGTCCACGTTCCGCTGGAAGCTCTCGAGCGCCTGCTCGCGCAGGAAGGTCTTGGACTGATAATAGGAGTACATGCCCAGGATCAGGATCGGGATGATGCTGATCACCAGATACGTCAGGATGAGCTTCTGCCGGAACCGCAGCCGGTCCAGGAAGCGCCGGGCCAGCCGAATCATGGCAGATTCCCTTCCCGGATCTGCGTCGGGGTCTTGCCGTAGTAGTTCTTGAACAGCGTGCAGAAATAAGGGAAATTCGAATAGCCCACGTCGTGGCTGATGTCGATGATCTTGCGGTTGGTCTCCTGCAGGAGCGCCTTGGCCTTGGCCAGCCGGTGCATGGTCAGATACTTGATCAGGCTGAGCCCGGTCTGCTTGGCGAACAGATGGCTCAGATAGCTCGGCGTCAGATACACGCGCTCGGCGATGAGCTCGACGGACAGCTCGGATCGATACTCCCGCTCGATGATCTGGATGACGTCCGCCACGACTTTGTGCACGGACTCCGGCGGCTGAGACGGGGAGGCAGGGGTCAGCTGCGCCCCGTAGGCCTCGAAGATAGCGGTCATGACGCCGCGCAGATCCTTCAGCACCGCGGTCTTGTAGATCGTCTCCAGGCTCTGCTTGAAAAAGTCCAGGTCCTTGGTCTTGGTAGACTTCAGGATCGAGCGTACGATCTCCGAGCAGATGTACTTCACGTAGATGACGGAGAACCGGTCGCTATTCTTCAGATGGTCGAACAGCGCCTCGAAGCGCGTGCGGACCAGCCCGAATTCCCCCCGCTCGATCAGCTCGTTGATCTCCTCCAGCGTCTGCTCGATAGATTGCGTATCGACAGGCTGCTCCGCCAAGGTAGCGGTCAGCCGGACGCCGCCCTCCTCATAGAAGAACTTGCTTTCCAGGATCGCCTCGACCTTCCGGTATTCGTCGCGCATGCCCTCCGCATCGCCGAACGCCTCGCTGACGATGACGCTAATCTCCTGCCGCGACTGCGCCTTGAACCACGCCATGATCTCGCGGCCCAGCTCGCCGAACCGCTCCGCCGGCTCATCCGCCTCCACCTCGAGCAGGATCAGGCTCTGGTATTCGTTCATGTTAATGATGGAGCTGGGATAGGGCAGCCACTCGGTCAGGCTCCGCTCGAATTCGGGATCCGCCGAGTCGAAGAACCGCTGTCTCGTATCCAGCATCATCATGCGGTAACGCCGCTCCCCGGACAGATCCCCGTTCGGCAGCACCTGATGCCAGGGCAGCAGGGCATGCCGGGGGTCGCCGTCCGTCAGGGCGCCCGCATCGCCGCCGCTGCGCAGCAGATCCGCCAGGATCCGATGCTTTTCCCACTGGATGCTCTTCTGACTCTCCTGGCGGAGCGACTGCTGCGCCCGCTCCTCCTCCTGCAGCATCTGCATCGCCTTCATCAGCACGTCGAGGAAGTCGGTCACGTCCACGGGCTTCAGGATGTACTGAATCGCCTGCAGATGGATCGCCTTCTGCGCGTATTCGAACTCGCCGTAAGCGCTTAAGAAAATGATCTTCGCGGACGGCCGCAAGCTGCGAACCTGCTCGGCCAGCTGCAGACCGTCCATCTCCCGCATGCGGATATCCGTCAGCAGGATGTCGATCGGATGCTCCGCTATATATTGAAGCGCCTCTTCGCCGCTCGCCGCCTCCGCGATCTCGAGCGCAAGGCCGTATTTGTCGATGAGGAACTTCACGCCGTCCCGCTCGAAGCGCTCGTCATCCACGATCAGTATGCTGTACACGGCCGATGCCTCCCCCGAACTTCGATTCTTCTAGCCGATGTCTTCCTATTTGATTATCAGGCTGCGCCGAAAGTCTCGTCAACATCGCCCCGGGAACATCGCAGTAAAGTGAAACGAATCGAAGATATGAGAAGAATACAGCGCTTCCAAACCTATGCTACGATGTACCTGCGACCAAGAGCGCAAGTCATAAGCAACCAAGAGAGAGGAGGGGGACCCGTGTCGGATCTCGGCGCACCGACGGCTTACCGCGAGCTCCGGCCCAGGGCCGGACCCGACGAGCGAGCCAGACGCTTCGTCAAATATCGCGCGCTGCTGCTCATGCTCGTTCCCGGTTTTGTTTTCTTGATCATCTTCAATTATATCCCGATGTATGGGGCGATCCTGGCCTTCAAGGAATTCAAGATTATGGGAGGCATCGCCAACAGTCCCTGGGTGGGCATGAAGTACTTCGACAAGGCCTTCAATGACCCCCACTTCTACGTGGTGCTCAAAAATACGCTGATCATCAGCTTCTACAAGCTCTTGTTCGGCTTCCCGGTCCCGATCCTGTTCGCCATCCTGCTGAACGAGCTCGCGGGCCGCCGGTTCAAGCGATGGGTGCAGACGATCTCGTATTTGCCCCACTTTATCTCATGGATCGTCCTGTCGGGGATCTTCATCACGATCTTCTCGCTGGAAGGTCCGATCAACCTGCTGCTCAAGGCGATAGGGCATCTCCCGGTTATCTTCATGGCGGATGAGCACTACTTCCGGTCGATCCTGGTCGGGACCTCCATCTACCAGAGCTTCGGCTGGGGCTCGATCATCTACCTGGCGGCGATCGCGGGCATCGACCCGCAGCTGCACGAGGCGGCCATCATCGACGGCGCGGGGCGGTTCAAGCGGATGCTCTATATCACGCTGCCGATGCTGGTGCCCGTCATCTCGATCATGCTGATCCTGTCCATGGGGTCCATCCTGGACGCCGGCTTCGATCAGATCTTCAATATGTACAACGCGCAGGTCATGGACGTAGCCGATATCATCGATACGTACGTGTACCGGATCGGACTCATCAACGCGAACTACAGCTACTCCACGGCGGTCGGGCTGTTCAAGTCGGTCGTGGCGCTCATCCTCGTCCTCGGCGTGAATCGGATCGTGAAGACGATCGGCGGGAACGAGCACACGCTGTGGTGATGCCGCAGAGCAAGGAGGTACTACGATGGTGTACCGCAAGAGTCTTACGGAGAAAATGATCGACGTGCTGCTGTACGCCGGCATGATCGTCCTGATGTTCGTCACGCTGTATCCCTTCTGGAGCCAGATCGTGCTCTCCCTGGAGGAAGGCGCCTCGGCCTATTCGACCGGCTTCATGCTCTATCCGCGCAAGCTGTCGTTCGAGGCGTATCGCTTGGCCTTCCACTACACGCCGCTCTGGACGGGATATCTCAATACGATCGTCCGCACGGTGCTCGGCGTGGTCCTGATCCTCGTATTCACGGCGCTGACGGCTTATCCTTTGTCCAAGAAGGATCTGCCGCTCAACCGGACCTGCACGGGCTTCCTGTTGTTCACGATGCTGTTCAGCGGCGGGCTCATCCCGAACTATCTGCTCATCAAGAACCTGGGGCTGCTGAATTCGGTCTGGTCCCTCGTGCTGCCGGGCATGATCAGCGCGTTTAACGTGCTCATCATGCGCAACTTCTTCCGGTCCATCCCCGAGAGCCTCGAGGAGTCGGCCCGGGTAGACGGCGCCGGCTACGTACGAATCTTCGTCAGCCTGATCGTGCCGCTCTCGACGCCGGTGCTGGCCACGGTCGCGCTGTGGGTCGGCGTCGGGCACTGGAATGCCTGGTTCGACAGCCTGATCTACATCTCGGACAGCCGGAAGCAGGTGCTGCAGGTCGTGCTGCGCAAGATCGTCATCGAGAACGATACCTCGAACCTGAACGCGATGATCCAGAAGATGAGCACGGACACCAAGTATACGGGACGGCAGTTGCAATCGACGGTCATCATCCTCTCGATCATTCCGATGCTGGTCGTGTATCCCTTCGTGCAGAAGTACTTTGTCAAAGGCGTCATGGTCGGTGCTATTAAAGGCTAAGTCCTTCAAATAGAGCTTCAAAAGGCAAGATCGGACAGATCATAAAAAAGGGAGCGGTATCCGGATGGTTAAACGCATGAAGTGGCTCGCTGCAGGTCTAAGTGTCATCCAAGTGGGACTTATCGTCTCGGCGTGCGGCAACGCGAACAACAATGACAGCCCGTCATCGGCGGCAGCGTCGGGCTCGGCCGGCGCGTCGGCTTCCGCAAGCGCTTCAGGAGAAAAAATGAAGCTCATGGTATGGAACTTCGACGCGGACAAGACGAATCTGAACGGCTACGCGATGAACGCCATCCGGGAGAAGCTGGGCGTGGACCTCGACTTCTACACGTCCACCAACGACCCCGACGCGATCCGGGAGAAGCTGCTGCTGCAGATCGCCTCGGGAGACATCCCGGATTGGTGGAAGGAAGTCCCCTTCGCCGACGCCGACAAGTTCGCGGATCAGGGCGCGGCCGCGGAGATCCCGCTGGAGCTGCTGGAGAAGAACGCCCCGAACTATATGAAGTGGATGGAGAAGAACCTCGGCCCCGATCCGATGCGCTATGTCAGACGTCCGGATGGCAAGATCTACAGCCTGCCCGTCCTGTGGACGCTCGCCTCCTCCTCCGAGGTGCTCGGCTATCGCAAGGACTGGCTGGAGAAGGTGGGCATCGCCAAGACGCCGGAGACGATCGACGAGATGGGCGAGGCGCTGACCAAGTTCCGCAACGACGATCCGGACGGCAACGGCAAGAAGGACACCTACGGCATGACCGCCGTGACCACGTCGGGGCAGGGGCCCTCGATCGCCGCGATCTTCTCGCCGGTATTCGGCGCCTACGGGGTATATCCGGGCGCGACGGTGGATATGGACGGCAAGGCGGTACGCGGCGAGGTGGAGCCCGGCGCCAAGGAAGCGCTGACCACGCTCAACAAATGGTTCAAGAGCGAACTGATCGATCCCGAATTCTTCGTCAATAAAGACACCAATCTCGACGACAAGGTCATCTCCAGCAAGGTGGGCGTCGTAGCCCGATCGTGGTGGGAATTCATCCAGCCGGAAGCGTTCTTCAGCGGCAAGTATTACGTGAAGCTGCGCGAGCAGGTGCCGAATGCCGAGTGGGCCCTCAGCAGCGGACCGAAGGGACCGGACGGCAAATCCGGCATCACGGAAGGCAACCCGATGCTTGGCACCGGCATTCAGTTCGGTATCCAGCTCGAGAAGGATCAAGCCAAGATGGCCAAGTACCTGCAAATGTTCGATGCCACCTCCTTCGACATGGACCTCTTTACCAAGATCAAATACGGAAAAGAGGGCGTCACGTACGAGCACAAAGCGGATGGCAGCTACGTCTATCTGCCGCCGTACGACAAGGAAGAGGAGCGCACGAAGTTCGGTATCGGCCCGTACTACCATGCGCCGGCCAGCTTCAACGACTATGACTTCCAGGCGCCGTTCATGACCCGCAAGGATCTCATGCCGGTGAAGGAAGAAGCCGCAAGCAAGGGCATCGGCAAGTACGACTTCATGACGCCGCTGAACAAGCCGGTCTATACGGAGTTCAAGGACGCGCTCGACCAGATGACGATCAAGAACTATATCAACTTCATTACGGGCAGACGTCCGATCGGCGAGTTCGACGCCTTCGTCGCGGAGTGGAAGAAGGCGGGCGGCGAGCAGGTGCTGGCCGAGGCGCAGGCCAAGCTGGACGAATTGAACAAAAAATAAAACAGAACATGGCTAGGCAGCGGCTGAAGCGAAGATCGAGGCGATAGAAGTACGCTCCGGTGTTCGCTTCAGCGCTGTCCAGAAGGTTCGCGAGGAGTGCATCCCGATGCGTATCGAAGGCGCTTATGAGGTAATGATCGCAGGTCCGCTGCGGAAGAAAAGCCAGTTGAAGGCGGTCGTCCGCGCGCTCGGCGGCGTGATCGATGGAACCGGAACTGAAGCCGGAAACGGAACCGAAACCCAAACAGGAACCAAGGAAATCTCCTATAAATGGTTCAATTCGAATGCGAAGGAGGGAACTTACAACCCGGTGGCGGGGGCGGTCCAGGACGCGCTGCCGCTCGCCGCCGACGCCGTGGGCCGCTATTACATATGCGAGATCACGGTTCGGGAGGGAGCCGAGGGCGCCGTACCGCGATCCGCGACGAGCGAGCCCGCCGGCCCGATCGCGGACGTGGAGGGCAATCCCAACACGGACTGGCTGCACCGGGCGCGCTACGGCATCTCCCACCATCTGCTGGCCGAATTCATGAACCGCGTGGCTGCGGAGCCGGGAGAAGAATGGCAGCCGGGTGAGTCTTGGGACGAGGTCATTAACGGCTTTGACGTAGACGCGTACGTGCAGCAGGTCGTGGAGACGGGCGCCGGCTTCGTCATCCTCACGCTCGGGCAGAACAGCGGGTACCTGCTGTCGCCCAACGCGACGTACGACCGCATCGCGGGCGTGAAGCCAGGCGAGCGGGCTTCGACCCGGGACCTGCCGATGGAGATTGCCGAGGCGCTGGCGCCGCACGGCATTCGGCTCATCCTGTATTCGCCGGCGAATCCGCCCAGCAAGGCGCACAAGGAAGAGGGCGACTTCGCCATTAACAAGGCGTTCGATTATCCGATCGAGATCGCGCCGTCCCAGGAGACGCAGGCCAAGTGGCAGTCGGTCATCCGGGAATGGTCGGACCGGTACGGGGACAAGGTCGCGGGCTGGTGGTTCGACGGCATGTGGTTTCAGCAGGCCTACGACGACCTGACGCTGCCGTACAACTGGTACAGCCTGGTGAACGCGGCCAAGTCCGGGAACCCCTCGCGGATCGTCGCGTTCAACTCCGGCATCGGCAGCAACATTCTCGTCAACTCGCCCTACGAAGATTACATCGCGGGCGAGACCAACGAGATCGGACCGCTGCCGGCAGGCGGGCGTTGGGCGGACGAGGCGAACGGCGTGCAGTGGTTCCACTGGACGTTCCTCGGCGAGTTCGTGAAGGATCTGGCCGGATGGGGCAATACCGGCTTGAATTGGCCGACCCCGGATCTTGTGTCTTGGGTGAAGAAGGCAGTGGCGCGCGGCGGGGTCATTGCGCTGGACACGAAGGTCAACCGGTTCGGCCGGCTGGACCGGCAGCAGACGGCGCAGCTGCTGGCGATCAGGGACAGTCTGAAGGACAGTTTGAACGACGGTTAGCACGCTATTCCTAGAGGAGGCTCATGAGAATGACGAGGTCGATCATGATGGGATTTCTCAAGAAAAACGCATTATTCCGTATGCTGTTGATCGCGGCGATGCTGATCGGGCTCGCGATACCGAGGCAGCAGGCGTCCGCGCAGACGTACAATGCCAATACGGACTGGTTCATGCAGGGGAAGTACGGCCTCTTCGTCCAATGGCTCTATGGCGGCGGCGATATGACGGGCGACTGGAATACGCTGGTTAACGGCTTCAACGTCGCGCGGTTCGCCCAACAAGCGAACGAATCCGGGGCGAAGTACGTGATCTTCACGCTAGGGCAGAACTCCGGGTACTTCGCTTCCCCGAATGCGACCTATGATCTGCTGACGGGCAGAACGGCCACGACGACCAAGATGTCCACGCGGGATCTGCCGATGGACCTGTACGACGCGCTCGCGCCGTACGGCATTAAGCTGATGCTCTATCTCCCCGCGCGCACGCCCTCCGACGATCCCGGCGTCGGCGACATCCTCGGGGATCCGGCGCCCATCTACGATCATCTGGCCACCCAGGATTTCCAGGCCAAGTGGGAGAGCATCATTCAGGAATGGTCGGACCGGTACGGCTCCAAGGTGGCCGGCTGGTGGTTCGACGGTACCTACAACAACGGCGCGCAGTACGGCAAGCCGGACATCTCGCAGGCATACACTGACTATACGAAGGCGCACAACTTCCAGACGTTCGCGGCAGCCGCGAAGCACGGCAATGCCAATGCCATCGTCGCCTTCGATCCCGGCCTGGCCGTCGATTTGCCGATGACGACGCATGCCGACTACATTACGGGCGAGCAGAACCAGCTGTCCATTCTCCCGTCGCAAGCCAATGCAGCCCCGTATACCAGATGGATCGGCGGCATCCAGTGGAGCGAGACGGCCTACCAGGGCAACGACTGGAATAGCTTCGGACTGAAGTATACGACGCCCTACATCGTCGATTATCTGTCCAAGGTGACCAATCAGAGCGGCGTGCTGTCCTTCGGCCCGCACGTGGACAAGACCGGCAATATCAACGCGCCGCAGCTCGCGCAGTTGGTCGCGATTAAGAACGGCTTGCTCGGGAAAGGGCCGGGCGTCCAGGTGACGGACGACGCGGATGCCGCGTTCGCTTACGCGGGGACTTGGGGAACGAGCATTCCGTCCGGGACGGGCTACTACAGCAATACCGGCCACTTCACCAAGACGCCGGGCAGCTACGTCCAGTATACGTTTAACGGCACCAACGTCGTATGGTCGGGCGTAAAGGGGCCGGATCACGGGACCGCGGACGTCTATATCGACAATGTCCTGGATCAATCGGTCAATCTCTACGCCGCCAACCGATTCGTCGACACGGAGATTTATTCCAAGACGGGCCTGGCGCCTGGCAGCCATACGATCAAGATCGTGGCCCGCAGCGACAAGGACGCCGCCTCCACCGACTACTACGTCGAGGTCGACCGCATGAACGTCGCGACGGGTATGCCGACGGTCACGGATGACACCGCAAGCGGGATCGCGTATTCGGGCACGTGGCCTACCAGCGTTCCGACCGGGACGGGCTACTACGGAGATACCGGCCACTTCTCGACGACATCGGCCAGTTATGCGCAGTATACGTTTACCGGAAAAAGCATCGAGTGGTACGGCGTGCTGGGGCCGGACCACGGGAAGGCCGACGTGTACATCGACGGAACGCTGGATCAGACCGTCGACCTGTACAACGCCGAGCGCTACATCGACACGCTGCTCTATACGAAGCGAAATCTGTCCGCCGGCTCGCATACGATCAAGATCGTCGTGCGCAGCGACCGAAATGCCTCTTCGGTAGGCAACTATGTCGAAGTCGACCGGTTCAACGTCTCGCAGGGCACGCCGGTCGTGACCCGGGACGACACCCATCCAAGCTGGAATTATACCGGTACCTGGCTCACCAGCGTATCCGGCGTCGACTACTACAAGCATACGGGACACTACACCTCCACGGCGGGTTCCTTTGCCGAAGCTTCCTTCACGGGGACGAGCGTGGAGTGGGTGGGCAAGTTGGACGCGGACCACGGCAAAGCCGACGTGTACATCGACGGGACGCTCGACCGGACCGTCGACCTCTACAGCCCGAACCGCCATACGGGCATCACGGTCTACAACAAGCAAGGCCTGTCCGGCGGGAATCACACGATCAAGATCGTGGCCCGCAGCGACAAGAACGTGATCGCAACGAATTACTATGTCGAGGTCGATGCGTTGATCTATCAGTAAAGAAAGAACAATGGAAATGGGACCGAGCGGGAGAAGTTCTCCGCGCGGTCCCGTTTTTGCGTTCGCGCGGTGTTATACTAGGGTTATTGCACCAACCCGCGGGAGGACAAAGCCATGAACAAGGAAGAACAGGTCATCACCGGCTTCCGGGAGCTGTACAACAAGCTGGTGTGGCTCAACAAGTCCAAGATGGAAGTCAGCTTGAAAGGGTACAAGCCTTCAGAGGTGCACTGCATCGAATACATCGGCAAGCATGCGGATGCCAACGTGACGAAGCTTGCGGAGCACTTCTACATGACGAGAAGCGCGATCAGCAAGATCGCGAAGAAGCTCATGGAAAAGGGGCTGATCGAGAGCTTCCAGCGGCCGGATAACAAGAAGGAAATTTACTTCAGGCTGACGGAGCAAGGGGAGGCCGTTAACCGCCTCCATGATGAGCTGCACGGTGAGTTCAGGGAACGGGATAAAGCGGTTTTTGAGCAGGTGACGGAGGCGCAGTATGACACCATGCTGAGCTTCGTGGAAAGGTATAGCCGGCATTTGGATGCGGAGATTAAGAAGCAGGGCGTCGATCGGGCGCCGGAATAACCCATAAGTCACGCGCAGCCCCTCTCGTTCGAGCGATAGTGGGGGCTTTTTTACGTCGAGAATGGATGTAGAAATGATGAGCCTTTGCACGATCGTGCAGAGGCTTTTTTGTTATGGTTTTATCTTTGATCGAAATCGTCCCGGCCTCCCTTCGTTTGAAAGGAAACGGTATGCCATTTCCGTAAAATTCATTTTTTTAGCGCGGTTTTCCCTTCAAAACCTTATGTACCGACTTGAATAGTCGGTGTTACGCTTATCGAAGCGTTTTTCCGTGCCGTCTCCATCGGCGGGGCCGAAGTTCGGCAGCATTCAGGGAGAAATGCCCTTCGATACCCGCTGTAAGCCGGCAAGGTCTTACCATACGACGACAAGGAGCGCGAATCGGAATGTCCGGAAAAAAGTTGCTTAAATTCGGAGCCATCATTCAAGGCTTGGGGGCGCATACCGGCCTGTGGAGACACCCTGACATGCCGGTCGACGCGAGCGTCAACCTTGAATTTTACAAACGGCAAGCGCAGACAGCCGAAGCCGGCAAGTTCGATCTCGTCTTTATCGCCGACGGACTTTATATCACGGAGGATTCCCTTCCCCATTTTCTCAACCGGTTCGAACCGATTACCATCTTGTCCGCGCTTGCCGCCGTTACGAGCAGAATCGGCCTGGTAGGCACGCTGTCGACCTCCTACAGCGAACCGTTCAATGCCGCCCGGCAGTTCGCTTCGCTGGATCACGTCAGCGCCGGCAGAGCGGGGTGGAATGTCGTCACCTCGCCGCTGGAAGGCTCCGCTCTCAATTATGGCAAGGACGGGCATCCGTCCCATGCCGAGCGTTACCGCATGGCGGAGGAGTATCTCGAAGTCGTGCGGGGGTTGTGGGATTCCTGGGAGGACGACGCCTTTATCCGGAACAAGGAAACCGGCGTTTTTTTCGACAAGTCCAAGCTTCATACGCTTAACCACAAAGGCGAATATTTCTCCGTCCGCGGGCCGCTCAACATCGCGCGTTCGAAGCAAGGACAGCCGGTCGTATTCCAGGCGGGCTCGTCCGAAGCCGGCAAGAATCTGGCCGCGCGGTCGGCGGATGCCGTCTTGACGGAGCATGCCTATATCGAAGACGCCAAGCAATTCTACCGGGACGTCAAAGCGCGCGCCGCGGCCTATGGGCGGTCGCCTGACGATATCGCGATCCTGCACGGCATCGGCGTCATCATCGGCCGCACGGAAGAAGAAGCCAAGGCCAAATACGAGGAGATCGCCAATCTGGTCACGATCGACAAAGCGATCGCTCACCTCGGCCGGTTTTATGAGCATCACGATTTCTCGCAATATCCGCTGGATGCGCCGTTCCCCGATCTGGGCGATCTCGGCAGCAATAGCTACAGAAGCACGACCGAACGAATCCGGCGAATCGCGCGCGAGGAGAATCTGACGCTGCGCCAGGTCGCGCTTCGCTTCGTATCGCCGCCAGGCGGTTTTATCGGCACGCCCGCGCATATCGCCGACTTGATTCAGCGTTACTACGAAGAAGAAGCGGCGGACGGCTTTTTCATTCAATCCGTTACGCCGAGGGCGCTGGAGGAGTTCGTGGAGCTGGTCATCCCGATTTTGCAGCAAAGAGGCATTTACCGCACCGAATACGAAGCGGACACGCTGCGAGGCCATCTGGGCGTGCCGATACCGGCCAATCGCTACGCGCTTACCGCGGCGGCAGATGCTCAAGGATGAGAGGGGCCGACCTCCGCGATATTTTTATCCTCGAACGCCGTAGAGAGCACGACCAGAATAGACGAAAAGCCAAAGGCATTGCATTCGTCCAGCAAGCTCGCCAACGATTCCGTCGTTTGCGTAACGATCTTCATCAGAAAATTGTATTCCCCGCTAATTCTGTAGAGGTCCACGACATCGGGCGACGACTCGCAGAACGCGGTCAGGTCGGGGCATTTGTTGGTTTTGAACAACACGAATGCAGTCGTATGCTTACCCAGTTTGTGCGGGGACAGCTGCACGCGGTAACCCGTAATGATCCCTTGCTCCTCCAACTTCCGAACCCGTTCCGTTACGGCGGGCTGCGACATGGCGATCATTCTGCTCATTTCGGAAATCGATATTCTGGCGTTGTCGTGCAAGAGAGCCATGATTTTGGAATCGATGTGGTCCATAGAATCCTCCGCTTCTGAATATCCGATAGACTTACTCTGTTTAGCCTTGATAATAGCACGCGAGCCTGTTCGAAACCATCCTAAATGCCGCTAATGGCTTGCAAAGGAGAATCATCGATGTCATTTACCGTCAACGACGCTGCGACGCTGGGAAGCTTGAAGCTGAAAAACCGGCTTGTTATGGCCCCGCTGCAGCAATACAAAGGCACGATCGACGCGTTCCCGACGGATCATCACATTGCCCATTACGGCCGCAGAGCGCGCCACGTAGGGCTTATTATCGTGGAATCGACGGCTATTGCGTCCAATGGCCGGCTATGGCCCAACGATATCGGCATTTATACGCAGGAGCATGTACAGCCGTTAAAGAGCATTACGGACGCGATCCATGCGTACGGAACGCCCGTATTTATTCAATTGTCGCATGGCGGCCGGAAATCCTCGCCCGAGGTAACCCGATCGTTGTTCGCGCCGAGCGCCTTGCCGTTCGACGATCATTACGGCACGCCCGAGGCGTTGACGCAGGCCGGCATTCGCAGCGTCGTCGAAGCGTACCGCCTCGCCGCCGTCAGAAGCGTCGAAGCCGGGTTTGACGGCATTGAGATCCATGCGGCGCACGGCTTTTTGATGCACCAATTTTTATCCCCGCTCACCAATGCAAGGTCGGACGAATACGGCGGCAATGCCGAGGGCAGGTCAAGATTTCTGAAGGAGGCGCTCCTCTCGATCAGGCAGGAAGTGGGGAGGGATTATCCCGTCATCATACGGATATCCGCCACGGACTATCACGAAGGCGGGCTTACGCCCGAGGAATGGGTGCGCCTGTTAAAGCCGCTCGAAGACGATCTGGACGGCATCCACGTCTCCAGCGGAGGACTGCTCCCGATCAAGCCGGCGGACGTGCATCCGGGATATCAGCTGCCGCATGCAGCCGCGATCAAACAGCATTTTCGGATTCCGGTCATCGCGGTCGGCAAGCTTCATACGCGAAGTCTCGCCAACCGCGCATTGGAGGATCGATTGGCGGATTTGATCGCCATCGGAAGTCCGATGCTCGACGATCCGGATTTTGCCGAAAGCTTGTTGTCGTGACCGCTGCTCTAAGGGGCTGATCGAGAGCTTCCGATAAAGAAGCAAGGCGTCGATCGGGCGCCGGAATAACTCATAAGTCGCGCGCAGCCCCTCTCGTTAGAGAAGGGGCTGTTTTTAATATTCTTTTTTGTTGACGGGGAAACAAAATGGCAGTACGATGTAGTTGTTTCCGAGGAAACAAAATAAAAGAGTCGAGGAGAGATTATTCCATTGACCGTAGATAAAAAGGCGCTGTTATTCGGCCTGATGTCGGTGTTCCTATGCGGCATCGGCTTCAGCATCGTCGCGCCGGTCGTTCCGTTTCTGGTGCAGCCGTATATCCGCGATCCCGGAGATCAAGCGACCGCGGTGACGCTGCTGACCGCCGTTTATGCAGGCTGCGTATTTTTTGCGGCTCCCGTACTGGGCGCTCTGAGCGACAGATACGGTCGTCGCCCGCTGCTCTTGCTCTGCTTGCTCGGCTCTGCCATCGGATACTTCGTTTTCGGCATCGGCGGCGCGCTGTGGGTGCTGTTCGCGGGGCGTATCATCGAAGGCATTACGGGCGGGAGCATCGGCACGATTTTCGCCTACTTTGCGGACATTATTCCGCCGGAGCAGCGGACCAAATACTTCGGATGGGTAAGTGCGGTCGTGGGCGCGGGCACCGTTATCGGCCCGACGCTGGGCGGAGTGCTGGCCAAGTTCGGCTATGCGGCGCCTATGTATTTCGGAGCCGCCATCACTTTATTGAACGTTGTTTTCGGATTCTTTTTTATGCCCGAGAGCCTCGCCAAGCCGAACAGATTGAAGAAGATCGCCCCCGCCAGACTGAATCCTTTTGCGCAGCTTGCCGGCATCTTGTCCGCCAAAAATTTGAACAGACTCCTCGTCGCAGCGTTTTTGCTCTGGGTTCCCAACGGTTCGCTGCAGGCCATATTCTCGCAATTTTCCATGGATACGTTCGCGTGGAAGCCTGCGCTGATCGGACTGACATTCTCGATCATGGGCGTCCAGGATATCGTCTCCCAAGGCTTGATCATGCCCAAGCTGCTGAAGAAACTTGGCGATAAGCAAATTGCGATCCTCGGGATGGCTGCGGAGCTGACGGGCTACGCGCTGATTGCAGCCTCGGCCTTTCTCTCGTTCTATCCTCTATTAATCGCCGGTATGTTCGTATTCGGATTCGGCGACTCGATCTTCGGGCCTTCGTTCAACGGGATGCTGTCAAAATCCGTGGACGCGAGCGAGCAAGGGCGGATTCAAGGCGGCAGTCAATCGATTCAGGCGCTAGCCAGAATGATCGGGCCGATCGTCGGCGGTCAAATATATGTATCGCTGGGGCATGCCGCTCCAGCCGCGATGGGGATGATCCTGATCGCTGCCTCCGTCGCGGTCCTTCATCGTTACAGGCAGACGCCGCGAATGTGACCATTTTGCGACTTCACTGTTAGATGACAATCTATCGCATCCTAGTTGACATCGGCCATCTATAATCTCATTTATTGGCAAAAGCAAGAATGAGAGGATGTGCCTTACTTGAGAAAAAGTCAAAAGAGCCTTACCCGAATCATCGTCGGATCGATGGCGGTGCTGTTAGCCGTTCCCTTCGCCGTACCGGCGACCGCCAAGCATGTCGCGTTCGCGGCGCCGACCGTCCCCGACGCCGACGGCGTGCTGATGCTGGAGGACTTCGAGTCCGGCAATGCCGGCGTCGTTAAGTTAAATCCGAAGCGGGTCGTATCGGCAGGCGCCTCGATCGAGACGGAAAAGCAGCACGTGAGGAATGGCAACTACTCGCTCAGAATCGATTACGACATGATCGATGTCGTCGACAATCCGTCGCAGCTGGAGCTGGCTCCCGGCACCGGCAGCATCGCCATTCAAGGCAAGCCGATCAAGGTCGGTTTATGGGCATACGGTAGCAATGACGGCCACCTGTTAACGACGAAGTTCCGCGACAGCAAAGGTTCTTCTTTTACGCCCGCCTACTATGCGGACGATACCGTCGGCGTGAACTGGACGGGCTGGAAATACATAGAGGTCGACGTTCCGCAGGACAAGATCGAAGGCAGCTCCCTGGAGCTTTACTTCCAACTGAAGCAATCGGACATGTCCAAGAAAAATAAGGGATCGATCTGGATCGACGACGTCCAGCTGATCTACAAGGAAAACGCGCTCGACCGGGAGGTTCCCGCGATTGAAGCCGTTTCTCCGGCGCCGAATGCCGTGCTGACAAGCGACCTGGACAAGTTCGAGGTGCGCATTCAAGACGTGCAGGCGGGTGCGGTTACGCCGTCCGGCATCGACCCAAGCTCCATCTCGCTCTCCGTGGACGGGCAGGATCTGACGGCACAGTCGGCCTACTCGGAGGAAACGAAGCTGCTGAGCTTGCCGGCGGCGCTCATCACGAGCGGATACCATGAGGTCGTCGTGGCTGCCAAGGATCAAGCGGGCAATCCGGCGCGGTTAAGCTATTCCTTCACGGAGGACGCCGGCGAGCGCCTCGTCATGTCGGCTCCGGCCGAAGCGGTCAGCAACGAGCTGTACGAAGTGACCGTATCCCTCGCCGGAGACCGGACAAGCTCGTCCTCGAAGGTCGCGCTTCAATACGATCCGGGCACGCTGACGGTCGAGCAGATCGTCGCCAAGAATGGCACGACTGCGACCAAGACTTCGGATAACGACGGTAAGCTTCTATTCGACGTTAACGATATTAAAGCTTCGGGCGAGCTCGCCACGGTTCAATTCCGCGTCAGTCCCGATGCCGTGCTGAGCCGCGGCGAGCGCTTCAAGCTCGTGAAGATGAGCGCGGGCTCGCTCGTTTCGGATGCCGCTACGGTCTCTTCCTTGGCCCAGCCGGTCCGTTACACGATTGCCTTCCCTTACTTGATGACGGTTGAGGGCGTAGGATTGAATTCGACGTCGACCTTCAAAGTGACGACGCATGACGGCACGCCGTTCGCGGGCGCGGACGTCTACCTGCGAGGCATGCTCGAGCAGATGGCCGTCGTGAAGTTAAGCGCGCAAGCGTCGGTGTACGAGGACGACGATACGTCGGAGCCCGTGGTGGCTACCCTTCCAGAAGGCACGCGTATCTACGGGACCCCTGAAGCGGACGACGGCTGGTTCGAAGTCATGCTGCCCGATGGCGCGACGACCGGGTACGTGGAAGAGACGAGCGTGGACGCCGCATCGATCGTTCCGTTGAACTTGTCCTTGGGCCAGACGGACGAGAAGGGCGAGCTGAAGACGAATCTGACGACATTGGCGCTAGGATCGTACAAGGCGCAAGCGGTCGTCGGCAGCAAGAACAGCGCGGCGATGAGCTTCGAGGTCGTCGAGCCCTACGGCAGCCTGAAGCCGGAATACATACAGACGTACGTAACGGAGGATCTGTCCACTCAGCTGAGCGTGGGATGGACGACGAGTCCGATGGCCCCGACGAACGCCATTCAATATGTGAAGGCAGCCGATTGGGCGAAGGACGCGCCAACGCCTGACGCCTCTAAGGTCACGACCGTCGAAGCGGAGAGCGCCAACCAAGTGCTGAGCGAGCTGGAAAACGGACCGAAGGGCGAGATTCGGTTCAACGCGGCGCTGATCGGGGGCTTAAGCGAGTCGACGGCCTACAAGTATCGGGTAGGCAGCGAAGGCGCGTGGAGTGATTGGTACGACTACGCGACGACGGACGCGAAGACGTCCACGCCGGTATCGTTCGTGTTCGTCACGGATTCCCACGTCAAGGCGGACACCGGCAAGGAAACGTACCAATCCTTGGTTCAAAACGCGCTGGAAAAGTATCCGGATACGCAGTTCCTGATGCATGGCGGCGACGCGGTGGACGTAGGGGGGGCGTTCGCGGAGTGGAAGCGATTCTGGGAAGCTTCCGCGAGCTACGCGACGTTCCTTCCTTCGGCGACGACGCTCGGCAACCATGACGTGAAGGGAGAGGGCAAGGAGGTCTACGCCAAGGGCGCGAGCCTGCCGGACAACGGACCGGACGCGTACAAGGAGTACGCCTATGCGTACGACGTGGACGATACGCACTTTGTCGTCCTGAACTCCGAAGGCACGAAGGAGCAGATGGCCCTGCAGGCGGAGTGGCTGCGCAAGGACTTGGACGCCAACAAGAAAAAATGGACCATCGCGATGTTCCATCGTCCCGTCTACCACACGGAAGCCGGCCGCGGGAATCTCGCGGAGGACGTAAAGATTTATTTTGCCGATATCCTCGAGAGCCACAAGGTCGATCTGGTGCTGGTCGGTCACGATCACGTGTACGCGCGGACGTATCCGATGGCGGCCGGCAAGATCGCGGCGAACGGCGCAGGCACCGTCTATCTCGACGGCGGTTCTTCCGGCTGGAAGTTCTACGATGGCGAGAAGTACGATTACCTGAACTTCTCGTACGATGACGACGTGCCCGTCTACACGCATGTTCGAGTCGCGGACGACGCGATTAAGGTCGAAGCCAGAACGCTGACCGGCGAGCTCGTCGATTCGTTCGCCATCGCCAAGACGAGCGGGGGGACGGATCCGGGCACGCCAGGCACGCCTGGCCCGAGTGCGCCGAACAACCAGACCGGTTCGGGCGAAACGAACCAGGCGGTGCACGAGCTGACGGAGAAGGAGCTGCAAGCGGTCCAGTCGAACGGCGAACTGACGGTGAAGGTGTCGGGCGCGGTTCAGCAACTGAAGATCGATTCGAGCCTCCTGACCAAGCTGGCCGCAAACAAAGTCGGCTCCCTGGTCATCCAAGGGGATAATCAGCCGGGCATCCGGATCGACGCCGCTCAGCTGAGCGCGCCTGCCGACGGATCGGATCTCGTCCTGACGTGGAAAAAGGAACAATTCGCGAATGCCGGCGCGCTGAAGCAGCTCGCGACTGCGCCGAACGCGGAAGCGTCCGGCCGCATGGCCTTCACCGTATCCACGAACGGCAAGGCGTTCGCGTATACGTTGGATTGGAAGGGCTTGTCCCTGACGCCTTATACGAATCTGTACCTGGTGACCGAGGGCGGCAGCCTGGAACTCGCGGCCTTCAGCATCGTTAATCAGAAGCAGCCGGCATCCTTGAACTCGGGCGTGACGTATACGGCGATTGAAGTGAAGCACGGCTATTCGGATCTTGCGGCTTCCCATTGGTCGTACCCGTACGTTCAGATGCTGTCCGGCATCGGCGTCATGCAAGGCACCGGCAATGGACAGGTAAGCCCGGACAAGAAGGTAACGAGAGCGGAATTCACGGCGATGATCGCCAGAGCGCTTGGACTGCAGGCTTCAGGTGCAGCTGCGTTCGCGGACGTGAAGGGGAATGCCTGGTACGGCGATGCTGTCGCCGCGGCGGCGCAGAGCGGCATCGTGATGGGCGATCGCGGCGGCCGGTTCAACCCGAACGCGGACATCTCGCGGCAGGAGATGGCCGTCATGCTCCAGCGGGCCTTGGACTACCGCAAGGTTGCGGTTCCGCAGGACGGCGGCGGCGCGAGTTTCGGCGACCAGGCTGAGCTCGCGGCATGGGCGCGCGACGCTGCGCTGGCCTTGAGCAAGCTTGGCGTCATGGAGGGCGACGCGTCGGGCAGCTTTAATCCGCTCGCGCCGGCCAGCCGCGCGGAGACCGCCAAGGTGATCTCGCTGCTCCTGCTCCAATAATCGCTAGTTATCGTTAGAATGGACAAAAGCAGACGCCGCGGCGTCTGCTTTTTGTCTTTTTTTGATTGGCTATTCATGGGGTGAAGCGAGAGATCCGCGGTTACAGGAGAGAGCTGCCGCTATAAGCAAGAAAAGCAACGTTACAGCAACGACGACGGCGCCGGAGCTTGCTGTAGGCGAGAAATCCGCGGTTACAGGAACAGGATTGTAAATGAACCCAAGGGTCCGTTAGGGCGACTTTCCCTGACGTTTTTTGCTCTCGTTGGCGACCGCGAAGCCTAACTACAATTTTCCTTCACGTCGACCCGATCGTTTTGAATCGTGATGGTGGAAGAGCCGGACGCGCTTTCCGTGTACGAGCATACCGTCTTCTGAACCGTCTCCCCGCGCGAGTCGGTGTACTTGAGATAAATGCCGCCTTCGCCGCTTAGGCTCAGCTTGGGACTGATCACTTTCTCGTCGCCCGCCTTGATCGTTTTCGCGAAGGTTCGTTTAGCTCCGCTCTCGACCGCATGGCCGGAGGCGTCGCTGGATAGAATGCCCGTCTCGACGGAGACCAGGTCGTAGTCGGACTGATTGACAACGGTCACGGAGAAGCTCCGGAATGGGCGGAAAATCTCATCGTTCGTTTTCCATACCACGAAGAGGGACATTAGAAAGACGGCTACGACCGCGGGTACGGCGATCGCGACAATGGCAATTTTGGTATTACGTTTCATCGTTCGTCATCCCCTCCTATAATTAGACACTTGAGGCATATGGAAAGTTACATCTAATGAATATATTGACACGACACTAAACGGTGTCCTATAATCAAAGTGTCACCAAAAGGTGTCTGATATGAAGGCCACTAGAACTTAGGAGAGGGTGTTGTGAGCGATAAGAACCCATTGCGGGACGTGTTCGACGCGATCGCGGATCCGACGAGGCGCCGGCTGATTCGCCTGTTGGCGGAGGTTGATGAGATTCCGCTGCACGAATTGACGGAGCAGTTTCCCATGGGCCGGACGGCGGTCTCCAAGCATTTGACCATCCTCAAGGAAGCCGGGCTGGTCGCGGGCCGCAAGGTCGGCAGGGAAACGCGATACAGGCTCAACGCCTCTCCGCTCAGGGAAGTTCAGGATTGGGTCGCTCACTACAGCAAGTTCTGGAATGAGAATCTACGGCGCTTAAGCCGACTATTAGAGGAGGAACAACGATGAGTTTGTCTTTAACCCTGGATTTTGAGTACGAGACGTCGATCGACAAGCTGTGGTCCGCATTGACGGATTCCAGCAAGCTGGCCAAGTGGATCGCCAATATCCACACCGGCAAGCCGATGGAAAACAACTTCGAGCCGGTGGTCGGCCACCGCTTTCAATTTCGCACGGAGCCTTCGCAGTATTGGGACGGCATCATCGACGGCGAGGTGCTCGTCGTGGAAGCGCCGAACCGGGTGTCCTACACTTGGGCCAGCGGCGACGAGAAGCATACGGTCACGTGGACGCTTCAGGATCTGGGCGACGGCAAGGTGAACCTGCATCTCGAGCAAACCGGCTTCTCCAACGTTCACGGTCTCGAAGGCGCGCGTTACGGCTGGACCAAGTGGTGCGGCGAGCTGGAAAAAGCATTGGCGGCCTAAGGCGAGGGGAGAATCGTTCGATGAATATCGTATTGATCGTGCTGCAGAGCTTTTTGATCTTCCCGATGATCGGCGGCGGCGCGACCAAGCTGGCCGGCTCGAAAAACTTCGTCGAGATGTTCGATTCGCTGAGGCTGCCGCAATGGTTCAGGGTGGTGACGGGCATCGTTCAGATCGTCGGAGCGATCGGACTGATCGTCGGCTATTGGAAACCGGAGGTGCTCTTGTGGGCAGGCATATGGATCGCGTTCACGATGTTCGTGGCCGTCCTGGCGCACTTCAGAGTGAAGCATCCTGCCGGCAGCGCGGTGCCGGCATTGTTCATCACGCTGGTTGCCGTTGCGCTGATCGTCGTCCAGCAGGTTGCATGAAGATGAGCGAGCCGTATGGGCGCCGGTTGCCGGTGTCTATGCGGCTCGTTTTGCCTGTTGCGCGCCTTCTTAAGAAAAATTTAAAAGTTAGCCCGGAAAAAAATTTAACATTACGCGCTAAAATGCACCTAAGAGCTGCAGAGGAGCGTGGAACGCATGAACGTAAAGTATTTTTCGCCTGTAATATGGATCAAGCTCGGTGCCGCCGCCTTGTTTGCCGGCTACCTTTACATACTGATCAAGATCATTCTGTTCAAGTTCGGCGACGTGAATGTCCCCTTGCTCGGACGCTTATTTTTGGAGACAGCGGAGCAGCCGCACAATATCGCTTACCGATGGCAGTTATCCAATTTGACGCCTTTCGTATCGATCCGGGAGAACGTAGCGGGGCTGCCGCACATGCACGACACGTTTAATCTGTTCGGAAATATCGCGGTATTTATCCCGCTCGGGCTGTTCCTCGGCTTGTTCGTCGGCTGTCGTCTGCCCGCCGTGCTCTTCTACGCGCTCAGCATCAGCCTCGCGCTCGAGACTGCGCAGCTGATCTCCGCCATGGGCAGCTTCGACGTGGACGACCTGATCCTGAACACGCTCGGCGGCGCGATCGGCTACGGCCTGTTCGCCGGCTCGGGGATCGCACGGGGCAGGCTGACGCAAGCGGGCTGATCGTTATAGGCAATGAATGCGATTGCCGTTCCTACCTAAGGGGCGGCCATTTTTAGCTGTACCTACAATACGATCTTTTACACGAATCGACAAATCCGGGATAAATATCATCGACAAAATGAGCCATAGGGTTTATTCCTTTTTTTTTGAAAAAACGTGGTATATTTAGTTGGAAATTAAAAACATATTTGGAGGATAAAAAATGAAAAAAACGGGTTTTAAATCTGGGTTGATGTTAGTTGTTCTATCTTTATCATTTGCAATCCCCAGTTATGCAGCTTCATCGAATAAAGAAATGGAGAAAATCAACTATAGCGAATTAAAGGAGGCCAATCAAGCATACTTTGAATATGTTAAATCTGGAGAAAAAGGGGGGTTTGGTGATAAGAAAGCAATAAAAATAAAAGAAAAATATGAGAAATTGTTTAGGGACAATCCTTCGCTAGAAAAAGAATACGCAAAGACCATCGATGTTTATAGTGAAGAAGCAATAAACAAAGATATAAATAAAACCATAAGAGAGATTTCAACGGGAGCTCAAATAGAGGATGAGGAAATAAAGTTTGTCCAACTCGATGATGGATCTTTTTATTCGGTAGAGCATACCTTAACTAAATTGCCTGATCAAAACAATAATGTGCAGACTTTAAGTGATACTCCATGGAGTTCACCTTATGGTTCATACCAAGATCAATATGTCGTGGTCACCTATCATTTTATGTATCCAGATACAAAGTTGGGCTTGACTTCATTCTTAAACTTTACTAGTACAGAATTATCGGTCTACGATACCACAGATGCAGGGACATGGAGTCAACTACCCTTAGTTGTAGTAAATGCTTCTACAGCAATTACAGATAATTCATCTAAAAATTCTAGTGATTATGCTAGAACTAGAGGCAGTTATATTGTGAATATAGTTGGAACAAATGGAGTTGCATTATTATCTTTCCGAGCCTATTTAAATTCAGACTATACTCTAGTGGAACCATTGATGTATGGTGTGAAGTGGACATACTCGCATAGCTGGTCAGGCATTCAATAAAAATTAAGAGAACTAAGAACACTTATAAAGGGTGTTCTTAGTTCTATCTTAAGTTCAAGGGAGATATTAAATGACTTGGAAAAATGTCCAATTGCTTATCTCTTGTTTTATTGGTTGGGGATTCATTGTTTTATTGTTTGACATCGTTAATTTACAAGAAAAGTTTAGTGGAAATTATGGATTGCGTTCTTTTCTGGTCTTTTATTCCTTCATTTTATTTTTATACTCAATTTTTAACAGAGGTAACCAGTACTCGAAAATAAAGTACTTATATATTTTTTTATTTATTGCATGCTTGTTTTCAATCTCCGGAAACATTATTACCTCTATATTGATAAATATTCTTTTTGCAATTATAGGGGGGCTAGCTTCTGTTATATCTTATTTCGTTTTTTTTATATTCCAGAAATTAAGTGGTCACAAGAATAATTATTAGTAGATAACGAAGCATATGACATATGGACAAGCCGTACGGACACCGAATACCGGTGCCTGTGCGGCTCGTTTTATTGATTCAAATGTATCCCCCTTGGGTAATGGCCATTTTTTGCTTGCACCTGACGTTGCGTCATGAATTACGATGGGGTCACCGGTAACCATCTCGCGCGCGATAAAGGAGCTATTTATGCCATTTTTGCGTTCTGCTAAAAAGTTCAGTAAGGGAGGTGCTCATTCATGACTAAGGCCGGCATCCGCGAATGGAGCGGGCTTGCGGTTCTTGCGCTGCCCGCCCTGCTCGTCTCGATCGATCTCTCCGTCATGATCCTCGCGCTGCCGCATATCGGCGAAGAGCTCGGCGCCGACAGCGCCCAGCAGCTGTGGATCATCGACATTTACGGATTTATGCTCGCCGGATGCCTGATCACCATGGGGACGCTGGGAGACCGGATCGGCCGGCGCAAGCTGCTGTTGATCGGCGGCTCTGCATTCATGCTGGCTTCGATCATGGCCTCATTTTCCACAAGCCCCGAGATGCTTATCGCGGCCCGCGCGATCCTCGGCATTGCCGGGGCGACCGTATCGCCATCTACGCTAGCCTTGATTAGCAGCATGTTCCGCGACGCCAAACAGCGCTCCTTTGCCATCGGCATATGGCTGACCTGCTCGATGGGCGGCATGGCGCTGGGGCCCGTGGTCGGCGGCGTCATGCTGGAGCACTTCCGGTGGGGCTCGGTATTCCTGCTGGGCGTGCCCGTGATGCTGCTTCTGCTCATTGCCGGTCCGTTGCTGCTGCCCGAATACCGGCACCCCCAAGCCGGGCGGCTGGACGGGATCAGCGTGGCGCTGTCGCTAGGCGCGATTCTGCCGATCATCTACGGCTTGAAGGAGACCGCGAAGCACGGCCTGCAAATGACGCCAGCGCTGCTGATTATGGGAGGCGTCGCCCTTGGCGCGGCGTTCGTATCGCGGCAGCGCCGGCTGGCGAGCCCGCTGCTCGATCTGCGGCTGTTCGCCAGTCCCGGATTCGGCGCTGCGCTGGGGGCCATGTTCGGCGTCACGCTGACGGGAGCGATCATGCTCTTTATCGCGCAGTACCTTCAGTTCGTCCTGGGCATGTCGCCGCTTGAGGCCGGATTGTATACGCTCCCCGGGGTGATCGGCTCGATGGCAGGCATGTTCTTCTCGCCGCTGCTCGCGCGCCGGATCCGACCGGCTAGATTGATAGGAGGCGGGCTGCTGGTATCGACCGCAGGCTGCGTACTGTTGACCCAGGCGGGCGTCGAATCAGGCCTTGCGTTGGTGGTAGCCGGCTATATCTGCTTCAACATAGGGGCTGCTCCGCTGCCGAGCCTGTCGAGCGACCTCGTCGTCGGTTCGGCTCCGCCCGAGAAGGCGGGATCGGCGGCCGCCATGCTGCAGACCAGCGGCGAATTCGCCTTCGCGCTGGGCATCGCGGTCTTAGGCAGCGTCGGCACGGTCGTCTATCGCACTCAGGTGGCGGACGCGATTCCTGCCGGCTTGCCGGCATCTGCCGTACAAGCCTCGCGCGATAGTCTCGCTGGTGCCGCCGCGATCGCGGAAGGTCTTCCTGCGCAAGTCGGACGGACGCTGCTCGCGGGCGCGCGCGAAGCCTTTGCGAGCGGGATGCACGCGGTCGCGGCAGTCTGCGGCGCGGTCATGCTCGCGATCGCGGTTCTTGTCGCTATGCGGTTGCGGCACTTAAGGCCGATCGGAGAGACGCAGTCGAACCAGGCCGAGGGCATTCAGGAGGACGCGCAGGGCGCTTCGGTGTCGTAGAGGAATCCAAGTCACGTACGCAACATGACGGTATTCGTGGTCTCGTCACTCAAAAAAAGCCCGCCGGAAAACCGGCAGGCACAATACATTCAATTTTTCCTTATGGCGTTACGGGTTCGGACTGAGCGTAGGGATAAAGCTCATCTCGTTCTGCGCGAAGCGTTGGTCCGTGACCAGATTGCCGAATTCGTCGATGCCATAAACGGAAATCAGCGCGTTGGTCGAGTTGGAAAACAAGTCGACTTGCACTTCATAGGCGACATTGCCTGCGATAAAAAAGGTTCTGACGTCGTATGCATTCGGTGGGACATCGAACGAGGACACGTATGCCGTGTAGAAATTGTCCGAATCGACGGAAGCGAATATTTTAACGATGACGCTGACAGGGAGAGCGATATCCAGATTTCGGACGTTGAGGACGATGTTCGTCGAGGCCGTACCGAAGTCTCTCGTATTCGTGACCGTACCGGTTGAATAGGGCATGCCGTTCACCTCCTCTGGTATGGAATGCTGTATCGTATTCGGATTTTCGGCGAGCGATTGGACAAGAGTAGTTATTCGAATGCGACGGCATCCCCCATTTTTATCAATAAAAAACTCCCGTCCCTATAAAAGGGACGAGAGCATTAGCGTTCACTGGATCGCGTGAGCCGTCGAATCGCGGATCAGGCTTCCATCGTGCTGATATCGATGACGAACCGGTACCGGACGTCCGAAGCCAACACGCGCTCCCACGCTTCGTCGATCCGGTCGGCGGAGATGACCTCGATCTCCGGCGCGATGCCGTGCTCGGCGCAGAAGTCGAGCATTTCCTGCGTCTCGCGGATGCCGCCGATCATCGAGCCGGCGAAGGAGCGGCGGTGGCCGATCAGCGAGAATACGTTCACGGACAGCGGCTCCGCGGGCGCGCCGACATTGACGAGCGTGCCGTCCAGCGCCAGCAGCGACAGGTAGGCGCTCATATCGAGCTTCGCGCTCACGGTGTTCACGATGAGGTCGAACGAGCCCGCCAGCGTCTTGAACGTCTCCTGATCGCTAGTCGCATAGTAGTGGTCCGCGCCCAGCTTCAGGCCGTCTTCTTTTTTCTTCAGCGATTGGGACAGTACCGTGACCTCCGCGCCCATCGCATGCGCGAGCTTCACGGCCATATGGCCCAGCCCGCCGAGTCCGACGACGGCGACGCGTTTGCCGGGAGCGGCGCCCCAGTGACGCAGCGGCGAATAGGTGGTGATACCGGCGCACAGCAGCGGCGCGGCGGCGTCGAGCGGGAGGCTGTCCGGAATGCGGACGACGAATTCTTCAGTCACCACGATATGGGTGGAATAACCGCCCTGCGTATAGTGGCCGTACTTATCGGTCGCGCCATAAGTGCCCGTCATGCCGTTCAGGCAGTACTGTTCCTCTCCCTTATGGCAGTTCGGACATTCTCCGCAAGAGTCGACCATGCAGCCGACGCCGACCCGGTCGCCGACGGCATGCTTGGTGACGGCCGAGCCGACTTGGGCGACGATGCCCGCGATTTCGTGCCCCGGCACGAGCGGATATTGAACCGGACCCCATTCGCCGCGGGCGGTATGGATATCGGAATGGCAGATGCCGGCGTACTTAATTTCGATGAGCACATCGTGCGGCTGAAGCTCTCTGCGCTCGATCTCGGTCAGCTTAAACGGCCCTTCAGGGCTAAAGGTAGCGCGTGCGTTAACGGTGATCATCGTAAAACCTCCTGGATGTTCATAAATGTAGCGGAGCTGTGGACAGCACGCGATTTCTAAGCAAGACGGCGATATAACCCAATACTAACGATAGGACGCCTGCGAGTACGACATACGATGTACCCCATTCGGCGATCAATAAACCGCCGGCCGATGCGCCGAAGGTGACGCCCAAGTTCGCCGACGTTAAAAACAAACCGTTCGCGAAGTCCGGCGCATCGGGCGCGGCGGAGGCCATGACATATTGATTCATGTTGGAGCCGAAGCCGGCCAGTATGCCCCAGACCAGCGTGAGGATCGCCGTCGGCAGGCTGAACTGTCCGGTGAAAAAGAGCAGCAGGTAAACCGCGGCCAGCATAAACGGGAATACGATCATGGAACGGTTCGCGCGATGCGAGAGCAGCCGGCCTGCGACGACGTTGCCGATCATATTGGCGCCGCCGAATACGAACAGCAGGATGCTGACGGCATTCGCGGACAGCTGCGTGACCGTGCCGAGATATTCGGCCAGGTAGCTGTAGACGCCGAATATCGCCGCGTTGATGAAGAGCACGGCCGCGATCGAGAGCCAGACGGCGGATTTTTTCAAAACGGCGATTTGCGCGCCGTACGACATTCTTTCCTTGACGGGCATAGACGGCACAAAGAGCAGCGTCGCCAAAAATACCGCAATGTTGACCGCGGCGAAAAACGCCATCGCCACCTGCAAAGAAGCGGCGCTTGCCAGAAAGCTGGCGATCGGCACCCCCACGACCATCCCGGCGGATACGCCGATGAACACTTTCGATACCGCCTTCGGCGCGTCCTCCTGCCGGACCGAGCCCGCTGCTACCGTAAACGCGAGCGAGCAATACACGGGATGCAAAAAGGCCGGAAGCACGCGGGCGGCCAAGGCCATCGAAAAATCCGTCGCGAACAGGGAGACGACGTTCCCCAAGGCGAAGGCGCCCAGAACGAGCAGCATGGCCGTCTTACGGTTAAGCCCAGAGCACAATAACGGCAGGATCGGGCCGGACGCCGCGACCGCAAGGGCGAATCCGCTCACAAGCCACCCCGCTTGAGATACGCTGATCCCATAGCGATCCGCGACGGCGGGCAGCAGCCCGATGACGCCCATCTCGGTATTCAAAATGCCGAATACGCCGACGGTTAAAATAAAAATCAACATACGATTGGAACGGGTCAAGCATGCACCTCGCATTTCTTCGCTGTCTTCGCAAATCCGTGCCGTTGACACGCAAATCGAGTCGTTTTGTTTAATCAACTCGCGTCTATTATTATAGAGCGCCCGAGCTCTCGTTCAATGGTTAAAAAAACGCGATCTGTTCAGATGTGAACAAATCGGCGAAAAGTGTTGATTAATATTGACCCCAGGTGCTGCGGTTTCTCATGCGCAAGAACTTCTAACTGGACCATCCCGATCTCGCCGTTGAAAGGCTGCCCAAAATTCGTTAAATATTCGCAGGCAAATCTTTAATTCCTTAGGTATTTATGGATGCGCTTACAATTTATAATGAACTCGGAGGTGAGGCAGACGCAGTCGGCACGGCTAAGGCGCGGTAAACCGGCGAACTGCGCGATGGAGGGGCCGAAACGGCTCCCGGCAGGACATGACAAATCCAAAGGATACAAGGAGGAACAAGATGATGAAGCTTTCCAAGAAAATGACTTCGGCATTGCTGGCGGCTACGATGAGCTTCGGGCTGTTCGCGACGGCCTCGAGCGCGGCTACGGACTACTGGCAGAACTGGACGGACGGCGGCGGGACGGTGAACGCGGTCAACGGCTCCGGCGGCAACTACAGCGTCAATTGGTCGAACACCGGCAACTTCGTGGTCGGCAAAGGCTGGAACACCGGCTCGCCGAACCGGGTCATCAACTACAATGCCGGCGTCTGGGCGCCGTCCGGCAACGGTTATTTGACGCTTTACGGTTGGACGCGCAATTCGCTCATCGAATATTACGTCGTGGACAGCTGGGGCACGTACAGGCCGACCGGCACGTACAAAGGCACCGTTACCAGCGATGGCGGCACGTACGACATTTATACGGCGACGCGCTACAACGCGCCTTCGATCGACGGCACCCAGACGTTCACCCAATACTGGAGCGTCCGCCAGTCGAAGCGTCCGACCGGAAGCAATGTGGCGATCACCTTCAGCAACCACGTCAACGCCTGGAAGAGCAAAGGCATGAACCTGGGCAGCAGCTGGTCCTATCAAGTACTGGCGACCGAAGGCTACCAGAGCAGCGGTAGCTCCAACGTCACCGTCTGGTAATCGCCCTTCCATTGCGCGTTCCAAGACCTGCCGGCCTTACAGCCGGCAGTCTTCTGTTTTTCGACGCCAAAGACCGATTCGGCCTGACCGTCAGAAAGGAGCAGATGCATGAGGAAGCAAGTCCTGATGCCGCTTGCCGTAGTCATTCTGCTTGCAACCGTCGCTTGTTCGAATGACGAGCCGGCGGCGAATGAACGCTTGGCAGCGACCGAGAAGCCCGCAGCAAACGACAACTTCGTGCTCATTAAAGGCGGCCATTTTACGAATGCGAAGTCCGGCTATTATGGAAAAGAGGTCACGGTGCCGGACTTATACATGAGCCGCTACGAGGTCACGCAAAAAGAATGGACCGACGTCATGGGCGGCAACCCCTCCGCGTTTAAAGGCGACCGGCTGCCGGTACAGATGGCGAACTGGTACGACGCGATTGAATACTGCAATCGAAGAAGCTTCAAGGAAGGCCTGAAGCCCTACTATGACATCGACAAAACGAACAAGGATCCGAACAATCGGAGCGAAAACGACCCCTTGAAATGGACGGTCACGATCCGGAAAGACGCCGACGGCTATCGGTTGCCCACCGAGGCGGAGTGGGAATATGCGGCGGGCGGCGGCGCGATGAGCAAGAGCTATACGTACAGCGGGAGCGATCTTGCGGACGAAGTCGCCTGGTACTGGAGGAATGCCGGCGAACGGCAGCTGTCCGGCGCGTGGAACTGGCCCGCGATCGAGAACAATCGTACGCAGCCGCGCGCGGTCGGCGGCAAGAAGCCGAACGAGCTGGGGCTGTACGACATGTCCGGCAACGTCAGGGAATGGTGCTGGGACTGGTACGCGGACCCGGAGCTTGGGAGCGGCACGTACCGCGTCGTCAAAGGCGGCGGCTGGATGGGCGACGTCGGCAGCGCCGAGCCGGCCTACCGCGGCAAGTTCGAGGCGAGCGGCGTCGGTCCGGACCAGGGATTTCGCGTGGTTCGCGGCTGAGGGCCCGGCGGCCGATGGCGGGGGCCGCGCGTCATCGGGCCGCTCGGGGCGGCCCTCATAGGTACCGCAGCGCGGGCCTATCGTCCAGCCAATGAACCGGCAGCCCGGGACAAGCCTCGCGCAGCCGCTCCGCCACGAGCCGCATGCCGGGCGCCTCGCTCTCGGCGTGGCCGATGAAGAGCAGCGCCTTCGCGGCGCCCAGGTGCGCGGCGTCCCGCACGTACTCCGGCGTCTCCCACTCGGGCCCTTCGCCGGCGACGATCAGGTCCAGCCGCTCCTCGCGCAGGAGCGGCACGGCGAGACCGCCGCCGCCGCGATAGCCGGCGAGTACGCCGATGCGGCGGCAGACCGCGCCGGGTTCGCCCGCGAAGCGCACGCCGGACAAGCCGAGCCGCGCCTTGACGTACGCGGCCGCTTCGTCCGCGCGGATCGCCGGGACGGCGAGCACCGCCGCGGCCGGCAGCATGCGTTCGAGCGCCGCCTCCCAGCCCATCGCCCTGACCAGGCCGAGCGTGATCGGATCGGGCGCCGCGCAGTGGCAGTAATCGTGATGGCGGTACACGGTGAGGCCGGTTCGGCGGAGCAAGTCCCTTTTGTATTCATAAACCGGATCGTCATCCGGAATCCGCTCGGGCGTACGGTGGCTGTAATAGACGCCTTCGTGGGCGATCAGCAGATTAGCGCCCAGCTCGGCCGCGCGCTCGATCGCTTCGATCGAGGGCATGAAGGCGACGGCCGCGCCGCTGACCGGCGAATCCGGACCGCCGGGGCCGAGCAGGACGTCGACCGTGTCGTCGACGGGCGGTACGTCGCCGCGCAGCCGACCGATAATGTCGCGTATGGCGAAGGGCATGGGCAAGACCCGCTTTCTCCTGAAGTCTGGCGCTCCCATTGTAGCAGACCGCCTATACGCGGACACCCCCGCAAACCATGGTTCGGCACCGGTTAAATTTTAGTTCCGTTAAACGAAAGACGCGTTTGTTAAATTTACAAAGAAACATGCAAACTTTTCAAAGTGCGGCCAGGTCCGCGATGCGCTACAATAGAAGCAGCGAAAACGAAAAAAATCTGCGCCGCCTTCGGCACGAGAAATGAAAGCGATTACACAGATTGCGCCGAGGCGAACGCGCCGGACGGGAGGATGCCGTGAGAAAGGTCATTCTGGTGGACGACGAGATGTTCGCGCGCAAGGGACTGGCGGGCTTGATTCCCTGGGAGCGCTACGGCTTCGAGGTGGTCGGCGAGGCGGAGGACGGAGAAGAAGCGTTGGCCCTGATCGGGCGCCTGACGCCGGACGTCGTCGTCACCGATATCCGCATGCCCGTGCTGGACGGTCTGGAGATGATCCGCGAGGCGCAGGAGCGCGGCTATGGCAGCACGCACTTCATCATCATCAGCGGCTTCGGCGACTTCAAGTACGCGCAGCAGGCCGTGCGCTTCGGCGTGCAGGATTATCTGCTTAAGCCGATCGACGAGTACGAGCTCATCGCCAGCCTCGTCCGGATCGGCGAGCAGCTGAAGCGGGAGCAGGAGCGGGCCGAAGCGGAGGACGCGCTGCGGCGTCCGTCGCTGTTCGAGGCGCTCGTCTCGGGACGCGCGGAGGAGCGCGAGCTGGAAGCGGGCCGCCATACGCTGGGATGGCCGGCGGATTTGCAGTACCGCTACTACGCCGTCGAGCTGAACGACGCGCCGCCTGAGGAGGACGCCGAGGCGGCGCTGCGCCGCGCCGGCGACGTCGCGCGCGCGCTCGCCCGCGCCGTGACGGATACGGCCGCCCTGCCGCCCTGCGCCGGCGAGCCTTACGTTCACTTCCGCGACCGGTACGAGTTGGGCCTGCTCGTGCCCGGCGCGATCGCCCCGCAAGAGGCGAAGGCGCTGGGCGAGCGCCTGGCGCGCGCGGCCGGCAGCGGCGAAGGCATCGCGCCGCGCGTCTATATCGGCGAGGCCGCTTCGGGGCTTCGGCGAGCCCGGCAGTCCTTTTTATCCGCGCAGGAGACGCGGAAGGCCAAGTTCGCCAAGTCCGGGGAGACCGTCCTTCTGTTCGAAGAGATCCGCGATGCCGAGCCCGGCGCCTGCCGCGAGATCGAGCCTGCGGTATACGCCTCGCTGCTGGAAGGCCTAGAGGAGAACGACGCGGACGCGATGGCGGGCGCCTTGGACCGGATGCTCGCCGCGTTCCGCGAGGAGCGCTTCGCGCCGGATGCCGTCGCCGCGGCCGTATCCCGCGTCGTGTACGGCGCGACGGCCATCGTCCGCACGATGCAGGGCGACGACCGTCGGCTTACGACGATGAACGCGACGCTCGGCTGGCAGGAGACCCCGCGCTCGCTCGCCGGCCTGCGGGATTTGCTGCTGGCCTTCCTCGCCGAATGCGCCGGTTATATCTCGTCGCTGCGCGAATCGATCGGCAAGGGCGACATCGCCAAGATCAAGGCGTATATCGACCGGCATTTCCACGAGAATATCAGCCTGAAGAGCATCGCGCAGCGCTACTATATGAACGCGGTCTACCTCGGCCAGCTGTTCAAGAAGACGTATCAGGTGTACTTCAACGAATACGTGCTGCAGCTGCGCATTCAAGAAGCAAAGCGCCAGCTCCGGCAGACGGACAAAAAGGTGTACGAGATCGCGGCGAGCGTGGGCTTCTGCAATGCCGACTACTTCGTCACCCAGTTCGAGAAGGTCGAACGGAAGACGCCGACCGCATACAAAAATGCCATCAGCGAAAAGCTTTAGTCATCGGCGGTGCAGGGAATGCGAATGGGATTGAGATGGATTCGGAAGCGGGCTTTCAGCTTGAACAACGTCAGGCTGCGCAACAAAATGCTGATCGTCTACTTTTTGTCCGTGTTCGTTCCGGTCGTGCTGACGAACGTCATTTTCTACAACATCACGACGAACAACGTCAAAAAGCAGAAGATGCGGGACATCTCGCTCGCCATCGAACAGATCCGCAACGACTTCATGACGCAGGTCAACGTGGCCGTCGGCATCTCCGCGGTTATCTATAACGATGCGCTGCTGATCGAATATATGGACAAAAATTACGACGTGCCGTCGGATTACGTGTACAACTATCAAAGCTACATTATCAGCATGCTCAATAAATACAGCCCGGTCTACGAGGCGATTCAGCGAATCACGCTGTACTCGGACAACGATACGCTGATCTACGGCGGGCAGGTGGAGCGCGTCACGGCAAGCACGAGAGAGCAGCCGTGGTACCGGCTGGTCCGCGATTCGGCGCTGTCCGCGCCGATCGTGCTGCGGACGGCGTCCGACTATCCCGGCGCGACCGGCGACATGCTGAGCGTCGTCCGCAAGATCGCCGATACAGAGACCGCGGAGCCATGGGAAAAGTACATGAAAATCGATCTCCATCCCGAAGCGATCAAGGAGATCTTCCATAACGTGACCCTGGAGGGAGATCTGTACCTGCTGCAGGGAAACGAGATTCAGTACACGACCAATCCGGAGGTCGACCTCGCGCAGACGGCCGATTTTGCAGCGACTCCGGTGTCCAAGGACACGATCGTCATCGACGAGGACTTCAAGGGCGTCCCGTATCTGTCCGACTGGCGGATCGTGGGCCGGTTCAAGGAATCGGCGGTGCTGGAGGAGGTGCGCAAGTCCAAGTACTTCGTGCTGTATCTGGCCATTCCCAACGTGCTGCTCCCGACGCTGATCATCATCTGGTTTTCCCGGTCGCTGACCGCGCGGCTAGTGCGCATCCTGAAGCATATGAAAAAGGTGAAAAACCATTCGTTCGAGACGATCGCCCGGCAGGACGCCCAGGACGAGATCGGGCAGCTGACGGCCGAGTTCAACCGGATGACGCTGCAGATCAAGAGCCTGATCCACGACGTCTATATCGCGGACATCCAGAAGAAGGAGCTGCTCATCAAGCGCAACCAGTCCCAGCTTCACGCGCTGCAAAGCCAGATCAATCCGCATTTTCTGTTCAATTCGCTCGAGACGATCCGCATGCGCAGCCTGATGAAAAAGGAAGAGGAGACGGCGCGCATCATTCACAGCATGGCCAAAATTTTCCGCAAGTCGCTCACCTGGGGCAAGGATTGGGTCACGATCCGGGACGAGCTCGACCTCGTCGCGTGCTTCCTCGACATCCAGAAGTACCGGTTCGGGGACAAGCTCGATTACCGGATCGAAGCCGACGAGTCGGTGCTGGGCCTCATGATCCCGAAGATGTCGCTGCAGCCGCTCGTGGAAAACGCCAGCATCCACGGCATCGAGAAGCTGAAGGAGGGCGGACTCATCCGCGTCGCGGTCGCCAAGACCGAGGAGGGACTCGTCTGCACCGTGCACGACAACGGAGCGGGCATCCCGCCCGACAGGCTGGCGTCGATCTTAGCCGAGCTGGAGCGAAGCGAGGACATCGGGGAGAGCGTCGGCATCAAAAACGTCTATTATAGGCTGAAGCTGTATTACAAAAACAAGGTCGGCTTCGAAGTGTCGAGCGAGGAAGGGGAAGGGACGACGTTCCGCATCGTGGTGAAGGAGGATATGGAAGGCTGATCGCCGGCCAGGTCCCACGCTTCGCTCCCTGGTTGAATAAAATTCGGATGGCTCAACCAAAATAAGCCAGCCTGTAATTCCAACCGCAAAGAGGAGCAGATGAGTTGAGAAACAAATGGATGCTGGCTTTGGTTTTCGTCTTGGCGCTCAGTATGGGCATGACCGGCGGGATCGGTTCCGCGCAAGCGAAGGCGGGCAAGCAGAAGGACGCTTCCTGCTTGAGTCCGAAGATGGTGCAGTTGAAGGCCGATATGCAAAAAGCGTTGATCGACCATACCGTCTGGACGAGAAGCTACATCGTCAGCGCGCTGGCCAATCTTCCGGATCAGCAGGACGTGCTGGACCGGCTGCTTCGGAACCAACAGGACATCGGCAACCTGATCAAACCTTATTACGGGGAAGCCGCCGGCAACAAGCTGGCCGACCTGCTGAGAGAGCATATCCAGATCGCCGGAAAGATCGTAGCCGCCGCCAAAGCCGGCAATCAGGCGGACGTGACCAAGCTAGAGGCGGACTGGCATCGGAACGCCGACGACATCGCGAAGTTTTTAAGTGCGGCGAATCCGAACTGGCCGTTTAAAACCGTTCAGGAGATGTTCTATACGCATCTTCAATACATCACGGAGATCGTCCAGGACAGAATCAAGGGAGATTGGAAAGCGGATATCGCGGCAACGGACAAAAACGAGATCCATATGATCCGTCTGGCGGATATCCTGACTGAGGGCATCGTCAAGCAATTTCCAGAGAAATTCAAGTAATACGTATAACCGGTGCTCGCAATGGACACAAGCTTTTTATAATCGCCTAGGGCGGTTATAAAAAGCTTTTTTACGCCGCGCAACTTTTTTGCGAGCCGACACGATTGTTGTGGAACGACACGTTTGTAGCCCCGGCGAAAAAACGTTTCTCTAGACCCACTCCGATTTCGCTTGCTAGTATGGATGGTACTGGATAGGGAGCGAGGTACTTCGGGAAATGGATCAACAGCAGCGGTACGACAACCTGAAGCTGGGAGAGCGCGGCGCGATCGTCAGCATCGTCGCCTATATCGTCCTTTCCGCGCTTAAATTAATCGTCGGCTACGCCGCGGGGTCCGAAGCTCTAAGGGCCGACGGCATGAACAACGCGACCGATATCGTCGCGTCCGTCGCCGTCCTGATCGGACTGCGTCTCGCGCAGAAGCCGGCGGATCACGACCATCGATACGGACATTGGAAATCGGAAACGATCGCTTCCCTTATTTCTTCCTTTATCATGGCGGCGGTCGGGCTCCAAGTCTTGTTCGCCGCCGTATCTTCGATCTTCAGCGGGAGCGAAAAGGCGCCGGAGTCGATCTCGGCCTGGACGGGCCTGTTCTGCGCGGCGGTCATGTACTTCGTGTACCGTTACAACCGAAGGCTGGCGGTTCGAATCAACAGCCAAGCGGTCATGGCGGCCGCCAAAGACAACATCTCGGACGCGCTCGTGAGCATAGGCACCGTGATCGGCATCGTCGGTTCCCAATTCGGCCTGCCGTGGCTCGACCCCGTCACCGCCGTAGCGGTCGGCCTCCTCATCTGCAAGACGGCATGGGATATTTTCCGCGACGCCTCCCACCATCTGTCCGACGGGTTCGACGAGTCGACCATCGAGTCCTTCAAGGAAGCGATCATGGAGGTCGAGGGCGTCGAGGCCGTCAAGGATATCAAAGCGAGAAATTACGGCAGCAGCGCCGTCGTCGACGTGGTGGTGCTCGTGAACATGGAGCTGGACTTCGCCGAAGCGCACGAGATCGCGACGAGCGTCGAAAATAAACTGAAGAAGACGTCCGAGGTGTACGAAGTCCACGTCCACTACGAACCGGTCGACGTCTCGGAAATGCTGTCTTAGAAGGCTTGCTGGTCCCGGCGTCCATCGCCGGGGCTTTTTTTGCCGAAGTAACCTCCTACGGGGTCACAAAGCCCCGTGCCCATGCTCCCCCGTCAAAGTAACGTCCTGCAGAACTACTTGGCCTTCGTAACCTGGCTCCCCCGCCCAAGTAACGTCCTACGGAACTACTTGGCCTTCATAACCATGCTCCCCCGCCAAAGGTAACGTCCCACAGAGCTACTTGGCTTTCATAACCTGACTCTCCCGCCAAAGTAACGTCCTACAGCGCCACTTGGCCTTCATAACCTGGCTCCCCTGCCAAAGTAACGTCCTACAAAACTACTTGGCCTTCATAACCTGGCTCCCCCGCCAAAGGTAACGTCCTACAGCGCCACTTGACCTTCATAACCTGGCTCCCCTGCCAAAGTAACGTCCTACAGAGCTACTTGGCCTTCATAACCTGGCTCCCCCGCCCAAAGTAACGTCCTACAGAACTACTTCGCCTTCATAACCTGGCTCCCCCGCCTAAAGTAACGTCCTACAGAACTACTTGGCCTTCATAACCTGGCTCCCCCGCCAAAGTAACGTCCTACAGAGCTACTTGGCCTTCATAACTTGGCTCCCCTGCCAAAGTAACGTCCTACAGAGCTACTTGGCCTTCGTAACCTGTCCCACCCGCCAAGTAACGTCCTACAACGCCACTTGGCCCCGCAGCCCCGGCCTCTTCGCCCGAGCGAATTCCTACGAAGCCTCGCAGGCTTTTTTTGTCCAAAATTCCGCATCCTAAATATCCTAAGTACGATCTTTAGTTTATCCAGTAAACAAACTCGTCGAATCCCTTTATACTGAAAGTGCTTACAAAAACAATGAAACGTCACGGAAGGGGTTCGAACGCAGTGGCAAAAAAACTGTGGACAGCCGGCATGGCTGCCGCCTTGGCCGTATCGATGGCTGCATGCTCGAACGGCAACAATAGCGGCAATGCGTCTTCAGCCGCACCCAGCGACAGTTCGTCGGCGCCGGCGAGCGGTTCGGCATCGGCAACGGCATCTGCAACAGAGAAGCCGCTAGACAAAGTCACGTTCAGTTTCTTTAATGGCGTGGCCGGCGAGAAAGATCTGAACACCAATGAGACGACGATCGGCAAGATGCTCGAGGATCAGACCGGCGTGAACTTCAAGATCGAGCATTTGGTCGGAGACCTGAATACGAAGATCGGCACGATGATCGCATCCGACCAATACCCTGACGTCATGATACCGGATGCCGCGATCGAGGAAGTGCTGAAGGCGGGCGCCTTTATCCCGCTGGACGATCTGATCGAGCAGTACGGACCGAACATCAAGCGCGTATACGGGCCATACTTCGAGCGGATGAGAGCCGACTACGGCGGCAAGATCTACTTCCTGCCCTTCGGGCCGCAGGTTGGCGACTATGTGGCGGATCCGAACATCAATCAGGGCGCGTTCTGGGTACAGCGGCGCGTGCTCAAGGAAGCGGGCTACCCGAAGATCAAGACGCTGGACGAATACGTCAAGCTGGTCGAGGACTTTGTCGCCAAGCACAAGGACGAGAACCTGACGGGGATGCTCACGCTGACGCACGACTGGCGGTTTTTCGCCACCTCCAATCCGCCGATGCATCTGGCCGGGTTCCCGAACGACGGGAACGTCATGGTGGACATCGCCACGAACGAAGCCAAGACGTACGCCGGCTCGGAGAACGAGAAGCGTTGGCTGAAGACGCTGAACGACCTGAACGGCAAAAACCTGTTCGATAAATCTTCCTTCGTCGACAACTACGACCAATATATCGCCAAGCTGACCTCTCACAAGGTCGTAGGCTTCTTCGACTACGGCTGGCAGATCGGCAATGCGATGAATGTGCTCAAGGATGCGGCGAGAAAGGATCAGACGCAGGACGACTTCGTCTACTTCCCGCTGCCGGTGACGTTCGACGGCAAGCACGACCAGTACCTCGATCCGCCGGGCTGGACCAGCAACCGCGGCGCGGGCATCACCAAGAGCGCCAAGGATCCGGCCCGCATCATTCAGTACTGGGATGCTCTGCTCACGGACGAAAATCAAGTGCTGAAGAGCTGGGGGATCAAGGGCGAGACGTACGAGGTCGACGACAAGGGCCGCTTCTACCGGACGGCGGAGCAGATCGCGAAGCTCGACGACGCGTTCAACGAGAAGTTCGGCTTCAAGACGTATGACTGGGATTGGCCGCAATACGGCACCTCCTCCACGCTTGCGGACGGCAATGCGTTGGCGCCGGGCTTCCAGCCGGAAGTGTTCCAGATGAGCCTGACCGAAGGCGACAAGACGATCCTGGGCAAGTACGGCGTGCAGACTTACGCACAGATGTTCGACAAGCCCGAAGACCGTCCGTGGTTCCCGGCCTGGAGCATTCCGAAGGAACAGGGCTCCCCGCAGCAGATCTGGGAGACCAAGAAGGACGACCTGCTGAAGAAGTACTACGCCAAGCTCGTGCTGGCCAAGCCGGCGGACTTCGAAGGCGTATGGGCCGACTACATGAAGGAATTCGGCAAGCTCGATACCGCCGGCTACGAGAAGTGGTATACCGAGCAAATCAAGAAAGTCGTGGAAGTCGCCAAGTAACGGAGGTTTTCGATAGGAGGGCAAAGCCGGCTTAACGCGAGCTTCGTGCTTAAGGCCGGCTTTCCTTTCTATTCTTTAGCCCGACGGAAGGAGCAAGAAGGATGGAAAACAACACCGCGCTGTCGCCGTCGACGTCGACGTCAAAGCCAGAGCCGGGCGGGCTGAAGCTGTTTTTCAAGAAACTCGTTTCGCAGCGCATGCTGGTCCTGATGTCCGTTCCCTTTGTCATCTGGCTGTTCATTTTTAAATACGTGCCGGTATGGGGATGGACGATCGCGTTCCAGGATTATCAGCCTTCGCTTGCCTTCAAGGACCAGCAATGGGTCGGCTTTTCGCATTTTAAGTCGCTGTTCTCGGAGGATCGCTTCCTGATCGCCCTGCGCAATACGCTCGCGATGAGCGGCATCAATCTCGTGCTCGGCTTCGTGACGGCCGTATCGCTCGCCTTGCTCTTGAACGAGGTCCGCAAGGTCGCGTTCAAGCGCGTCGTGCAGACCGTCAGCTATTTGCCTCACTTCATCTCCTGGGTCGTCGCAGCGGGCATCATCCAGACGATGCTGGCGCCGGACGGCGTCATCAATGAACTGCTCAAGGGCATCGGCATCATCGAAAAGGGGCAGGAATATTTGTTCCTCGGCAAGGCGGAATGGTTCTGGGGCATCTTCGGCGCTAGCTCCGTGTGGAAGGACGTAGGCTGGAATACGATCGTCTATTTGGCCGCGATCAGCGCCATCGATCCCGCGCAGTACGAGGCGGCGGAGATGGACGGCGCGGGCCGTTTGAGACGGATGTGGTATATCACGCTGCCGGGCATCAAGCCGGTCATCGTCGTGCTGCTCATCATGAACATCGGCTATTTGCTGGAATCGGGATTCGAACCGCAGTACCTGCTCGGCAACGGTATGAACGTCGATTATTCCGAGAACATTGACATATTCGTGCTCAAATACGGCCTCCAGCAGTTTAACTTCCCGCTCGCGACCGCCGCAGGCATGTTCAAGACGGTCGTCAGCTTCATCCTGCTGTTCTCGGCCAACCATATCGCCAAGCGATTGGGACAAGACAGACTGTTCTAGAAGGAGGTGGTCCCTATGGCGAAAGCGGCAGGCGCTCCGCGGCTGGCCCGCAGCTCGCGCAGGCATTCTTCGGTCGGCGACCGGGTGTTCGATACATTGAATTACGTCTTCCTCACACTGCTCATGGTCGTCACGCTGTACCCGTTCTTGAACACGCTCGCCGTGTCGCTCAACGCCGCGAGCGATTCGATCAAGGGCGGCATTCATCTGTGGCCCCGGCAGTTTTCCGGCGAGAACTATAGGTTCGTGTTCAACGAGGCGACGATCTACAACGCGACGCTCATCTCGGTGCTGCGCACCGTCATCGGCACGATCGTCACGGTGTTCGCTTCGGCGATGGTCGCCTATACGATTAGCCGCCAAGAGTACGTGCTGAGGAAGTTCGTGACGATTGCTTTTATCATTACGATGTACATCAACGGAGGATTGATCCCGAACTACTTGCTCATCCGGGATCTGGGACTGATCAACAGCTTCTGGGTTTATATCATGCCCGGCATTATCGGCGTGTTCAACTTGATCATCATCCGTTCCTTCATCGAGCAACTGCCGGAGAGCATCATGGAGTCGGCGCGGATCGACGGTGCCGGGGACTTCCGGACGTTCATCAACATCGTTTTCCCGCTGTGTCTGCCCGTACTGGCGACGGTGGCGCTCTTCACGGCAGTCTATCAGTGGAATTCGTGGTTCGACGTGTTCCTGTACAACTCCTCCAATGTTAAGCTGAGCACGCTGCAGTACGAGCTGCAGAAGATCTTGCAGAATTCCAACACGACCTCCAGCGCCGAGACGGCATTCTCGAATTCGTCGGCAGGCGCGGCGGTCAAGGTATCTCCGCTGTCGATCCGGGCGACGATGACGATCGTGGCGGCGGTACCGATGATCGTCGTGTACCCGTTCCTGCAGAAGTATTTCGTGAAGGGCATGACCGTGGGCGGCGTGAAGGGATAAGAAGCTGCTCTTCGCATTGGAGATTATTAGTAAAAGGAGGGGGCAATCGCGATGAATAGCGGAACCGGTGCTTTTACCGCCGGGCGATATCCGAACCTGCTCGAGCGCTACGGCTATGTGCCGGCTGAGATTGAGGCTCGGCTGGCGGATGCGTGGCAGCGGCTGTTCGGCGACGACGAGCGGACCCGAATCTACTACCCGTCCGGCGACGATATGGGCTATATGCTGGACACCGGCAATCTCGACGTGCGCACCGAGGGCATGTCCTACGGCATGATGATGGCCGTGCAGATGGACGACAAGGCGTTGTTCGACCGGCTGTGGCGGTGGACGTGGACGTACATGCATATGAAGGAAGGCGTGCATGCCGGGTACTTCGCCTGGTCCTGCGCGCCTGACGGGACGCGGAACTCATCGGGGCCGGCGCCGGACGGCGAGGAATACTTCGCGCTGGCGCTGTTCTTCGCCGCGCACCGCTGGGGCGAGGGCGAGCCTCCCTTGGACTACGCGGCCAAGGCGCGGGACATTTTGCGGGCCTGCCTGCACAACGGCGAGCAGGGGCCGGGCTACCCGATGTGGAACCGCGACAACCGGCTCATCAAGTTCGTGCCGGAGTGCGAATACAGCGATCCGTCGTACCATTTGCCACATTTTTACGAGCTGTTCGCGCTGTGGGCGGATGAAGCGGACCGGCCGTTCTGGCGCGAAGCTGCCGCCGCGAGCCGGGCGTACCTGCCGCTCGCCTGCCATCCGGAGACGGGGCTGGCGCCGGAGTACGCCTACTACGACGGCACGCCGAACGACGAGCGAGGCTACGGGCATTTCTACAGCGACTCCTACCGGGTCGCGGCGAACGTGGGCCTCGAAGCCGCCTGGTTCGGCGCGACGCCGTGGATGACGCGCGAGGCGGAGGCGATCCTGCGCTTCTTCGCGGACAAGGACCCGGCCGACTACCGGCGCTACCGGATCGACGGTACGCCGTTCGAGGAGCCGGCGCTGCATCCGGTCGGCCTCGTCGCGACCAATGCGTGCGCCGCGCTGGCCGCGCCGGACAATCAGCACGCGCGGGAGGCGGTCGAGCGGTTCTGGCATACGCCGGTTCGCGAGGGCGAGCGGCGCTATTATGACAATTGCCTGTACATGTTCGCGCTGCTGGCGCTGAGCGGGCGGTACCGGATCTGGATGCCTGCGGCGTAAGGGAATGGCGGACGGTAAGGTTCGGAAGAGGTTGGCAGTTAGAGGGGAGTCTCTGTAGCAGGAGACTCTTTTTATTTGCATGGAGAGGGGCGCATGGATGATGGATGCCGGGCGAGCGGGAAACGAAGCGTATGAGCAAGCATGGCTGGATTATAGGCGGATCGAGGACGAGGCGCTGCGCGAGAGCTATGCGGCGGTCTGCGGGAGGCTCTTGATTGCGGGAGAGGGCGCGGAGCTGGCGGCGGCGCGAAGTGAGCTGAGGCGCGCGATCGCGGGCTTACTCGGCAGCGAGCCGGTCGACGTATCGGCTGCGCCGGCGGATGCTGGCGGCGGCGGAGGGCCGGGCGGGCCGGCGATTGTCGTCGGCCTGGCGGATCGGGTGCGGGAGAGCTGGCATGAATGGGCCGCGGAGGCGGCGGGTGTTGAGGCGGGCCTGGATGCAGGAGCAGGAGCAGGAGCAGGAGCGGGAGCGGGAGCGGGAGCGGCGGAAATGCCCGGCTTCGAAACGCTCGGCGATGAGGGCTACGCCATCCGGACCGGCGCCGACGGCAGCGTCTATCTGCTCGGCGGCGGCGCGAAGGGCGCGTTGTATGCGGCCTTCGGCTTCATTCGACTGTTGCAGACGGGCGCCGAGATTCGCGGTCTCCGAATCGTGGAGCGGCCGGCCTATCCGTTGCGGATGATCGACCATTGGGACAATGCGGACGGGTCCGTCGAGCGCGGGTATGCGGGCGGGAGTTTATTCTTCGACGGCGGACGGCTGGGCGAGCGGGCGGAGAGAATTACCGATTATGCGCGCTTGACGGCTTCTGTCGGCATTAACGCGGTGGCGATCAACAATGTTAACGTTCATGCCGAAGAGACGCGGCTGCTGGCGCCCGAACGGCTGAGCGACGTGGCGCGGGTGGCGGATGTCTTCCGCGAATACGGTATCGCGCTATACCTAAGCGTCAACTTCGCCGCGCCGATCGAGCTCGGCGGGCTCGGCACGGCCGATCCGCTGGACCCTGCCGTCGCGGCCTGGTGGCGCGAGACGACGGCCGAGGTATGCCGGGTAATCCCCGGGTTCGGCGGCTTCGTCGTCAAAGCGGACTCGGAGCATCGCCCCGGCCCGTTCACCTACGGGCGGGATCACGCGGACGGCGCCAATATGCTGGCGGACGCGCTCGCCCCGCATGACGGCACGGTCATCTGGCGCTGCTTCGTTTACGATTGCAAGCAGGATTGGCGGGACCGGCGGACCGATCGCGCTCGCGCCGCCTACGACCATTTCATGCCCCTCGACGGCGCGTTCCGGGACAATGTCGTGCTGCAGATCAAGCACGGGCCGATGGACTTCCAGGTGCGGGAACCCGTGTCGCCGCTGCTGCTCGGGCTCCGACGGACGCAGATCGCCTTGGAGCTGCAGATTACGCAGGAGTACACGGGGCAGCAACGTCATCTCTGCTACCTTCTCCCGATGTGGAAGGAGGTGCTGGACTTCGAGGCCGGCGACGGCCGCACGGTGGCGGATGCGGCGGGCGGACGCAAGGGCGGGGCGAGCGCAGACGAGCAAGGCGCTGCGGAAAACGAGGGCGGAGGTTGGCGCGGCGGCCTGGCTGCCGTATCCAATGTCGGCACCGATGCCAACTGGACCGGTCACCTGCTCGCGCAGGCGAACTGGTACGGTTACGGCCGGCTCGCCTGGGATCCGTCTGCGTCCGCCGAAGCGATCGGACGCGAGTGGATTCGAATGGCGCTGACATCGGACGCGTCCGTCGAGGAGACCGTCATCCGGATGCTGATGGACTCGCACGCCATATACGAATCGTACACGGCGCCGCTTGGCGTTGGCTGGATGGTCAATCCGAACCATCATTACGGCCCGAACGTCGACGGGTACGAATACAGCCCCTGGGGCACCTATCACTATGCGGACCGGGACGGCATCGGCGTCGACCGGACCGTCGCGACCGGAACCGGCTATGCGGGACAGTATCCCCCCGCCGCCGCGGCCATGTACGAATTACCGCACGCCTGCCCGGAAGAGCTGCTGCTCTTTTTTCACCATGTTCCTTACGACACGCCTCTTAAGAGCGGCAAGACGGTCATTCAACACATTTACGATACGCGCTTTGAGGGCGCTGAGCGGGCCGCCGGATTGCTTGCAGCCTGGGACCATATCGCCAATCGCTTACCCGCGCGCGCTTACGTGGAAGTCCGGGAGCGACTCGCCCATCAAGCCGAGCATGCGCGGGAATGGCGGGACCAGCTCAATACCTATTTCTATCGCAAATCCGGCATGGCCGACGCCCACGGTCGGACGATCTATTAAGCGTCTGCGCAAGTGGTAGGCTTGTTCCTATTTGAGACTGTCTGCGTGGGAAAGCTGCGGCGAGTGGTAGATTTGTTTCTAGCGGAGACTACTCGCGCGGAGAGCCTGCAGAGAGTGGCACGTTTGTTCCTATCTGAGACTTCCCGCGCTTGGAAGCTGCGGCGAGAGGCGGGTTTGTTTCTAGCGGAGACTGCCCTGCCAAAGTCGATTCTGCGAGTGACCGGGTTGCTGCGCTGTACCGGATCTTTACTTTTTATAGTAAATACCATACTTTGCCGGGTACGACCCGATTGCCGGAAATTGCATAATGGAGGAACGCAAGCGACTGTTAACGCTTACATAGGTGTGGACGTCGTCAAACAAACGAGACGCCGACCGCGGCCTGCTCCGCTTGCGAATCCGGAACAACGTTCAAGGGGGAATGCCTGGATGTGGAAAATAAGAGTCAAGCCTGCCCTCGCCCTACTGCTCGGTATCGCGATCGCGGCGCCGACCGGCTGGGGCACAGGCCAAGCGAGCGCGGCAACGGCGGGAGATACGGTTATGAGCGCTAGCTTCGACACGGGAACGGACGGCTGGTTCAAGCGCGGGTCCGAAACCGTCGCGCAGTCGACGGCGGCCGCGCAAAGCGGGGCGGGCAGCCTGCTCGCGACCGGCCGCACCGCGACGTGGAACGGGCCGGGCGCGAACGCGAACGCGCTGGTGCCCGGCGCCACGTACGACTTTACCATCTACGCCAAGCTGAAGGAAGATACGTCGGTCGGCACGGCGACGGTCGAGCTGACGATCAACCAGCAGGGCCTGCCCCAAGACGACGCGGGCGCTTATGCCAAGATCGACGCCAAGCCGGTCACGAGCGCGGGCTGGGTGCTGCTCGAGGGCCGGATGACCGTCGATGCGCGCGCTTCCGGCTACCAGGTGTACGTGCAGTCTACCGACAGCGCGACGGTCGACTACTACGTAGACACGTTCGCCGCTAAGCTCGTGTCGCCGCCGTTAGAAGAGCCGACGCCGCCGGTCGGTCCGGGGCCGGTATCCGGCACCGACGTGCTGTCCCAGAGCTTCGAGGACGGGCAGACCGGCGGCTGGGAAAACTTGAGCTGGGGTGGCACCGGGACGATTGGCGTGTCCGCGGAAGCGGCGTCGGACGGGACGCAGTCGCTCAAGTTCAGCGGACGCGGCTCGCGGGCCAGCAGCCCGTCGCTGAATCTGACGGGCGTCATGCAGTCGGGACGAACGTACGATCTGTCGCTCAAGGTCAGACTCGGCACGGGGACCGATACGCTGCATCTCGCGTCCAAGGTCGTTTCGCCGCTGCTGGACAATCAATATCCTTGGCTCGTGGGAGACCGGGAAGCGGATGCCGACGGCTGGACGACCTTCGAGGTGAAAGCTTACGAGGTGCCGGCGAATACATCGGAGCTGCGCATCTGGGTCGAATCCGCGACGAGCTCGACGTCTTTGGCGGATCTGTATATCGACGAGGTCGTCGTGAAGGACGTCACGCCGGACGACGGCGAGCCCGGAGCGGGCGAGCTGGATCAAAGCGGCGTGCTGGCTGACTTCGAGGACGGGCAAGGCGACTGGGTGCGCCGGTTCGGCGACGGCAATATCGCGGTATCCGATGCAGCCAATCATACGGAGGGCGGCTCGCATAGCCTGCTCGCGACCGTGTCCCAACAGTACGACGGCCCGCTGCTGGACGTGATGGGCAAGATGCATAAGGGCTTCAAATACAACCTGTCGGCCTGGGTGCGGATGGCGCCGGGTCAATCGCCGACGGCGCTTCGAATCTCCGTGCAGTCCGGCGACAGCGCGTTCACGAACGTCTCCTCGAACGGTAACATAACCGCGGACGCGTGGGTGCGGCTAAGCGGCACGTTCACGGTGGCGACGACGCCGTCCATGCTGCGGGCGTACGTCGAAGCGGCCGACAATCCCGGCGGCGAACGGTCGTTTTACCTCGACGACTTCGCGCTTTCCTACGTCGGGCCGGTCGCGGGGCCGCTGCCGATCCAGACGGACATCGACGCGCTGAAGGACGTCTACGCGGATTCGTTTAAGATCGGCGCGGCCGTGGAGCCGACGCAGATCGAAGGCGATGCCAAGGCGCTGCTCGATTACCACTACAGTTCGATCGTGGCCGAGAACTCCACGAAGCCCGCTTCGCTGAATCCGTCCGAGGGCGTCTGGAACTGGGCTTCGGCGGACAAGGTCGCGCTTTATGCCAAGGATCACGGCTTGGACTTCCGGCTTCATACGCTCGCCTGGCATTCGCAGGCCGCGGAGTGGATGTTCAAGGACGCGCAAGGCGAGCCGCTCGAGGCGACGGCGGAGAACAAGACGCTCGTGCTAAACCGGCTGACGACTTACATCGAGACGGTGGCGCGGCACTTCAAGGCGTTGGGCGTCCAGATTCAGTCCGTCGACGTGGTCAACGAGGTGATCGACGAAGGCCAGCCGGACGGCATGCGGCGGAGCGAGTGGTTCCGGCTGACCGGCACGGACTTCATCAAGACGGCGTTCGCCGTCGCGCGGCGGGAGCTTCCGGACGCCAAGCTTTACATCAACGATTACAACACGCAGGATCCGAAGAAACGGGATTTCCTCTACAACCTGGCGACGTCGCTGAGAGACGAAGGCGTGCCGATCGACGGCGTCGGGCATCAGACGCACATCAATATCAGCGGGCCGTCGGTCCAGCAGATTTCCGACTCGATCCGCAAGTTCGCCGAAGCCGGCTTCGACAACCAGCTGACCGAGCTGGACGTATCGGTGTACACGAACAACAGTACGAGCTACGAGCCGATTCCAGAAGATATTTTGGTCAAGCAAGGCTATCGCTATAAGGAGCTGTTCAAGGAGCTGGTCCGGCTCGACGAGGCGGGCAAGGCGGCGGGCAATCCCCAAGGTTGGATCAGCAACGTAACGCTGTGGGGCGTCGCGGACGATTATACTTGGCTGCACAACCGCGGCACGACCCGTCAGGACGCGCCATTTCCGTTCGACAAGCGGCACCAGGCCAAGTACGCGTACTGGGGAATGATCGAAGCGGTTAAAACGCTGGACCCGTCCAAGCTCCCGCTCGCGGCGAAAGCCTCGAACGCGGCGCAGGGGACGCCGGCGAACGCCGCGGATCCGGTCTGGCAGACGGTGCCTGCGCTGCAAACGGAGAGCCTCGGCACGCTGGCCGCGGAGGTGAAGACACTGTGGGACGCGCAGCATCTGTATGTGCGGGTAGCGGTCCGGGATCTCACCAATACCCCGACCGACCAAGTCGAGCTGTTCGTCGACGACGGCGGCATCCGCAAGCTTGCCTTCCCGCGCGATCATTCGGCGATCACGGAGACGGCGGACGGATACGTGCTGGAGACGGCCATTCCTTTCGAAGGAGCGCTCGGAAAACAGGTGAAGTTCGACGTTCGGGTGACCGACAAGGGGATTAACGACGGCTCGGAGCAAGGCGGCAACGGGGTCATCGTCTCCTGGAGCGACCCGCGCAGCGCGCAGGAAGGCGATAGCCTGGGCTACGGCGTGCTGACGTATATCGAGGCTACCCGCCTCGGCACGTCCGTGCGAGGTACGCCGGTGATCGACGGCGAACCCGACGGCATCTGGTCGTCGGCGCCGGCATACCGGACCGACGTCGCCGTCGAGCAGCAGGGCGGCGCGGCCGCGAAGGCCGAGTTCCGCACGCTGTGGGATGCGCAGTACTTGTACGTTTACGCCATCGTGGCGGACAGCGAGCTGAGCGACGCCATCGGGAACGCCTGGGAGCAGGACTCGGTTGAGATTTTCGTCGATCCCAATAACGGCAAGACGGCCGCCTATGAAGACGACGACGGTCAGTACCGGATTAGCTACAAGAACGCGAAAACGATCGGCGGGCATGCGCGGGACGACAACTATACGTCGGCGACGAAGCTTGTAGACGGCGGCTATGCCGTGGAAGCTGCGATCGCGCTCGATACGATCTCGCCCGCCGCAGGCAAGTTAATCGGCTTCGATCTGCAGGTCAACAACGATCAGGACGGCGGAACGCGGGACAGCGTGTTTACTTGGAACGATCCGACGGGTCAGTCCTACGCGAACACGTCCAGGTTCGGCGTGCTTCAGCTGAAGGAGACCGACGGGACGCAGCCCGGCAACGGCACGAACCCGGGAACGACGGTCGGCGCGGATCCGATAGGAGTAACGGTGGACGCAAGCGGCAAAGCGTCGGCTAGCGTAGGCGCGGCGGCGTTCGCGGAAGCGTTGAAGGACTTGAAAGACGGACGCATCCGGTTCGACATTCGGACACCGGCCGATACGAAGACCATTGCCGTCAAACTGCCGCTCGCGCAGGTGAAAACGGCGGGCGAGGCCGGCGTGCGGGAGATCCGGATCGCTACGGGACTTGCCGAGCTGGCGCTCCCGCTCTCCCTGTTCGAAGAGGCGGGTCTCGCAGGCGACGTCGAGCTGAGCGTGAGCCTGACGGATGCCGCGACGCTGTCCGGGGAAGCGCGCGGTAAAATCGGCGACCGGCCGGTATACGACTTCGCGCTCAGCGCGGGCGGCGCGCGTATCAGCGCGTTCGGCGCGGACAGGAAAGTTCGGGTATCCATCCCGTACGCGCTGGAGCCCGGCGTCCGTCCGGGGCAGATCGTGATCTACGCGCTCTCCGATACCGATGGACTTGAAGTGATCAAGAACGGCCGCTACGACCCGGCCACGGGCACGGTTGCGTTCGATGCAAGCCACTTCAGCCTGTATGCGGCAGCGCCGGCGCAGGTGCGCTTCGCCGACGAGCGCCTGGCGGCGTGGGCGACGGACAGCATTCTCGCGCTGTCGGCGCGCGGCGTCGTGTACGGCGTGAACGGCCCCGATAGATCGAGCGGCTCAAATGGCGCTACCGACGTCTACTTCGCGCCGAATCGGGAGGTCACGCGGGCCGAATTCGCGCAGATGCTCGTGCGTGCGCTCGACTTGAAGCCTGGCGATGCCTCTGCCGGGCTGCCGTTCGCCGACATCAAGGCGGATGCCTGGTACGCAAGCGCCGCTGCGGCAGCATACCAAGCCGGCATCGTACAGGGCAAAGGCGACGGCACCTTTGGCGGCCTGGACCGGATCAGCCGCCAGGAGATGGCGGTCATGACGTACCGGGCGCTGGCCGCAGCCGGGGCCGACCTTGGCGCGGCGGGCGAGAATGCGCCAGCATTCGCGGACGATCTGGCGATCGCCGGCTACGCGCGCGAAGCCGTGACGGCTCTCCGGGCAGCCGGCATCGTCGGCGGCATGCCGGACGGCAGCTTCGTGCCGAACGGCACGGCCAACAGAGCGCAGGCCGCGGTCCTGGTAGACCGGCTACTCCAGATGCAATCGCAATGACGGAGGCGGCTTTGGCCGTTCCGTTCGCTGAAGCTTGATTGTCCGTCTTGCGCTATAGCGGTTCCCGTGAAGACCTCACGCCATCGGCGTGAGGTCTTCACGTCGCCGCTTGTAGCTGCGAAGTGACACGAATAACGAATATTTGCACGATTCCGTCCACGCCGCCGCTAACATCATGCACAAGAATAGCGCAAAATTGCGCTA
>NZ_FOKE01000001.1:209477-326452 GCF_900112065.1 Cohnella sp. OV330 | reverse complement strand
CACACCGCCGCCGCCCACATCATGCACTAGAATAGCGCAAAATTGCGCTATTTTATCGCCACGCCAATCGGCGCGTCTTGTCAAAGGAAGTGGAAGGGAATACGGTCGCGGTTCAGCGTATACCTTCGGATTTTACGGTGGGCGGCGTTTACAGGCGCAAGGAGTTGTTTGTCGACGAGCAACCTAAGATACTTAAGGGCGGTATTTTTACTCATACCGGCGGCATCGGCAACCTGCGATGGTCCAAAAAATCCGGTGATTCTGGATACGCAGGCTAGTATCCTTTGTTCGGTCGGGCTGAGTTGGTTGAAGGACTCGATATGAGTGCCCCCCGCGCTGCCCAGAAGCTGCTGCAATAATTGCTGGCACTGCCGTGGTTTGTCTCGAAGCATTAAGAAAGGGAATCGCAGGACAAGCCAGCGGTCGAGTACAAGGTAGTTCTGTCGCATAAGCTCGTCCTCGAATTCAGCGGCGGAAAGGTGCAGGCGATGAGGTCCGCGACCATCCAGCTCGATGGCGATGCGGAGTCCGTTCGTTAGATAGACGAAGTCGATATAGCGATATCCATCTTTGTAGTCGACAATCTCGTACTCGGGAATAAGTCCCGTGAGCGAGCGGAAAGCAGGCCACCAAACGAAGCGAAGAAAGAATAGAGAAGCGTGCGATAAACCGCCGGCGAGCCTGGCGCGACAGCGATCCGAAGCTTTCCGGAGAACCTGTTTCCACCACTTCGCAAATGCTGCCTCGAAAGCAAGATGACTTTGCGCATCGCTAAGTTCGCCTATGGCAACGCTTGAATGAAGCCTTTGCAGCATATCGTTCAGTGCGCTCAAACGACGAGCGGGTACTTTTTCCACGTTGATTTCCCCCTAACCATACAAAAAGCCGCCCGAGCAGCGAATCTCCCAGATTCGCTGCACGAACGGCGTGTGCTTCACACCTATATGAGTTTAATTTAGCGGATCGAAGATTAATTCGCAAGTTTGTCCATCCATCGAAAATGGTTGCGCTTCCAAAAATGCGGAATGTCTTGCTTGCAGGAGAATGATTTGGATGCGCAGGGAACTTCATGAGAGAATTCTCAACATATTCTAATAAATAACGAAATGCTTTGATTCCGCGCCGTTTATTTCTCTTCATGGAAAAATTTGAGGTGTTTCAAATATGATATCGTGGATTTCAAGGCAAGCATACATACATCTGGGAGGTACTCACATGTCTAAAACCAAGCCTATTTTGCGCCGGATTCTGTCTGTCGGCTTATGCGCGGCGATCGGCCTGGGCGTCGTTACGGCCGGACAAGCCGTTTCCGCTCCGAAGGCGTCCGCCGCCTCTTATTACGATACGAAGATCAAGCACGGCGTGAACCTGCGCGTCAGCGCGTCGGCGAGCTCGGGCGTGATCCGGATGATCGGCACGGGCGAATCGGTCCACGTGGTCGGCCAAGCGAACGCCTATTGGCTGCATGTTTTCGATCAGAAGGGCAACTCGGGTTACATCTCGTCCAGCGGTCAATATACGAATTATGTCGGCGGCGGCAGCGGCGGCTCGGCGCCTTCCGCCGGCGGCGGCTCGAAGGCCAATCAGGTCATCTCGATCGCCCAAAGCTACATGGGCCGCGTCAGCTACGACTACGGCACCCGGAACCCGTCCAAGCTCATCTTCGACTGCTCGGCGTTTACCCAATTCGTCTTCGCCAAGGTCGGCGTCGGCCTGAAGTGGGGCACGAAGTCCCAAAAATCCGCCGGCTCCTTTGTGAGCAAGGGCAATCTCGCCAAGGGCGATCTCGTATTCTTCGATACGATCGGCAGCAACAACGGCGTCATTAATCACGTCGGCATCTATATGGGAGGCGGAAAGGTCATTCACGATACGCCTTCCGTCGACGGACTCCAGATCAGCTCGATCACGTCAGGCTTCTGGTCGGCTCATTACGTGACCGCGCGCCGCGTCCTCTAATCTCGTCGCGAGCGTACTCGCCCCATAGCAAGGCCCTTCGGAACCAGCCGTTCCGAAGGGCCTTTTATCGTGTCCCGTACCTACTGGAAAAGCCGATCCGCTGCAACAGCGCAATCCCCGCTTACAGCGCCCTTCCGGCTACTTCGTTCGGCCGTATTTTCTGGCGTAGCTCATGATCCTGCGATACAACGCTTGGTCTCCCCGTCTAAGCGGGTAAAACTGAGGCCTTGTATTCACTTCGAGGATCCATGTTCTCCCCGATCGATCGAGGGCAACGTCCAGACCGAGCTCCCTGAACCCCCGCTTGCGCCTATCGAACAGCTTGCCGACGGATACGCCGAGTCGCTTGAGCTCGCGCTCCTTGCGCCGAATCGCATCCGAGCCGAAGCCCGCCCCGGACAGCGTCTGCCGAAACTTTCCCAGTCTGCCGCCCTGGTGATAGTTCGTCGCCACCTTGCCGGATATGCCGATTTTCGTGAAGAGGGCCGAACTCCTCCAGGCTTGCGCATTCGTCTTCTGAACCATGACGCGAATGTCGAAGGGCCTGCCTCTCGTCTTGGCCAGATTGATGCCCTTCTGCAGCAGGTAGGAGCGGCCTTTGGCCCGTCTGTTCAGATAGGCATAGAGCGCGTCGAGCGTCGGATAATAGGACCGGGAAGCATTGTGCTGAAGCCGATAGCCCCGCTTAAGCTTCCGGATGCGATAGACCTGAAAGCCGCCGGTTCCGCCGGTAGGTTTGAAGAACACCGTAGCGTGCCGGGAGAGCATGTGCCGAAGGCTGTCGCGGCTGAAAAGCTTCGTGTGGGGGACATATTTGCGCGCGGCCGCGCTTTGAAGCAACCATTTCGTCTTCACCCACTTGCTCTTGACCGAGATGCTCCTGTAGCCCATAACGGCATAACCCCTCCTTCTTCTTACCGTATGAAAGGAAAGGACAGCTTGTTCGTGCTCCTGCCTAGCCTTTAGCGCCTGGCCGCGCGCCCGGATCCGTACGACCCTAATGTCCGAATCCGATGATCGAATATAGAAAATGAAGATTGCCTCCGGCCCGGCGATAGCCCAATATAGGAGGGAACAGCCCTTTTTCGCGAGTCTATTCATCAGGCAACGGGAGGACATCCACGCATGAGAAAGCGCTTCCTTCGGTTCTGGCCACGGAACCTGCTGCTGTCCTGGGTTCTGTCCTATTTGCTGATGCTATGCATTCCGATCGCCGTCAGCTTTGCCTTCTACAACAACGCGTACGGCGTCATCAAAAGCGAGATCATGCGCGCCAACCTGGGCTTGCTGAGGCAGGCGCAGCAGGACGTGGACGGCCATCTCCAGGAGATTCGCCAGCTCAGCACGCAGTTGGCTTTTCACGCGGAAGAGCAGGGGCTCATGTACTGGGAACAGCCGCTGACGGCTAACCAGCGGTACATGCTGGCGAGCGCGCAGGCGACGTTCCGGACGTACGCGGCTTCCGGCAGCTTTATCGACTCGTTCATGCTATATCTGCCGCGCTCGCAATACGTCTTGACCAACCGCGCCGCGTACGGCGATCCGAAGCAGCTTCACCAAGAGCTGTACGGCTCGACGGGGCTGACATTCAAGGCTTGGCAGGACCTGATGAACGACCGGTATACGGGCCAGTTTATGCATTTAAATCAAGCCGGCGGCACGGTCGCCAGCCAGACGGAGCCGATGGTGTCTTTCATGCGCTCGCTGCCGCTGTCCAATCCGACCAGTACGATGGCTACGGTCGTCGTCTCCGTCAAGGAGTCGAAGCTGCTGGACACGATTCGGGCCGTGCAGGCCGTGAACAAGGGAACGGTGCTCATCCTCGATGCGGAACGCCGCCCGATCGCCTCTACCGGCCGGATCGAGCCGGACGAGCTGTCGAAGATCTTGGAAGCCTTCGCGCCGTTCGGCGATGCGGCAGGCAGCACGCAGCTCGACCGGGGAGGCACGGTGATGAACCGGATCGTCTCGGCGACTACCGAATGGCAGTATGTCTCGGTCATCCCCTCCAGCACGTTCTGGGTCAAGGCGGAGCGCATCCGCGCGTGGTCGCTCGCGGGGCTCGCCTTTTGCCTGCTGCTCGGCGGCTTGTTCGCTTACGTGCTGGCGCGGCGCCAGTACCATCCGGTCGGCGAGATTCTACGCCTGCTGTCGGGCAAGGCCCGCCAGGCGATGGAGCGGCATCGCGACGAATATCATTTTATCCGCGAGGCGCTTCGCGACTCCTTCGACGAATCGGCGCATATGCAGCGGCAGCTGCAGCAGCAGAGCAGCGTCATGCGCTCCAATCTGCTGTTCAGGCTGCTCAAGGGGAGGCTGGAGTCCGCCTATCCGATCGACGAGGCGCTGGCCGCGTACGATCTCTCGTTTCCCCGCGACAGCTTCGCCGCGGTTATCTTCTATATAGAAGACTTCAGCGATTTGTTCCGGTCGACCGGCGGCGAGGACGAGGAGAAGCGGCTCAAGTTCGTGCAGCATATCGTCCGCAATATCGTCGAAGAGCTGACCAACAAGACCTATGTCGGCTACATGACCGATCTCGAAGACAACATGATGACGCTGCTCGTCAACGTGCCGGGCGACGGCGACTCCGCGGAGCAGGTCGGCAGCCGCATTTTGGAGATGGCGACGGAGGCCCAATCCTTTATCGCCAGCCGCTTCTACATCGATCACACGGTATCGGTGAGCGCCGTCCATGCGGGCATCCCGGGCATCCGCGCCGCGTATACGGAAGCGCTGGATACGCTGGAGTACAAGATGGTATTCGGCACGAACCGCGTCATTGCCTACGAGCAGCTGCAGGAGCCCGATCCGATTCAGACGTACTATTATCCGATGGACAAGGAGCAGCATCTGATCAACGCGGTCAAGACCGGCAACTTCGAGAAAGCGATGGACACGCTTGGCGAGCTGTTCGAGGTGAACATGGCGATGAAGGCCGTGCCGATCGACGTATCCCGCTGCTTCATGTTCGACCTGGTCGGGACGATCATGAAGACGCTGGACGAGATTCAGCTGGCCGACAAGCGGCAGTTCATGCGCAGCTGGGATCCGATCACCCGGCTGCTGAAGCGAGAGACGCTGCAGGATATGAAGCGGGAGATGGAGTCGCTGCTCCGTCAGGCATGCGAGTGGGTCGACGAGAACAAAAAGAGCCGCAATACGGGGCTGCGCGACCGGGTGTATCAATATATACAGGAGCATTACCGCAACAGCAATCTGAGTCTCGCCGGCATCGCGGAGGACATCGGCGTCAACTCCGCTTATTTGTCCCGCTTCTTCAAGGAGCAGCACGGCGAGAGCCTGCTGGATACGCTGAGCCGGATCCGGCTCGATCACGCCAAGCGGCTGCTGCGGGATGGCGGCCATACCGTCAGCGAGATCGCGACGATGGTCGGCTTTTACAACAGCAATGCCTTTATCCGGACCTTCAAGAAGTACGAGGGCGTTACTCCCGGGCAGTACAAGGAGATCTGAACGGCTGACCCTTCATGGCGCGTCCATGGAGGGTTCTGTCGTTTAGGGGATCGGGCTGGTATACGAAATTGAAGACGTCGAGCGAAAGGGAAGTCGCGAATTGTACGCTTTTGAGTACGAATCTACGGATCCGGCGATATACGAATACGGCGCAGGACCCTATAGTCGGAAATGTAGCGGGGCGGTTGCCCCGATAGATTGACCATACAAGGGAAGGGGAACGAACCATGAAGCGCCATACGAGAAAAGGTTTGACCGTCGCGGCTACGATTATGCTCGCCGGCGGTCTGCTGGCCGCCTGCGGCGGCAACAACAACGAGGAGAATCGGCCGTCCGCGGCAAGCGCGTCCGGCGCGAGCCAGACGGCGTCGACGGCGGGCACGTCCGCGCAGTCGATCGCCATCAGCTATTATACGGCGCTGAACGCGAACGCCTCGGCGGTGGTGACGAGCCTGAGCGATGTCGAGATGTACAAGGAGTTGCAGAAGCGTACCGGCGTCGCCGTGAACTTCAAGCATCCGGCGGTCGGGCAGGAGAAGGAGCAGTTCAATCTATTGATCGCATCGGGCAATCTGACCGACGTGATCGAGACGGCCTGGAACGATTACCCGGGCGGACCGAGCAAGGCGCTCGCCGACGGCACGATCGTCAAGCTGAACGATCTGATCGCGCAGAACGCGCCGAACCTCAGCAAGCTGATGAAGGAAAACGAAGCCGTGGACAAGATGGTTCGGACGGATACCGGCGACATCTATATGATGCCGATGATCAATCTCGGCAAGTACCGTTCGTTCGACGGTCCGTTTTTCCGCAAGGACTGGCTCGACGAGCTGGGCCTCAAGACGCCGAAGACGATCGGAGATTGGGAGAATACGCTCCGCGCTTTCAAGGAGAAGAAGGGAGCGACGGCGCCTTTCACGGCGACGGCCAAGAAGCTGAAGGAGTTCACGATGCTGCCCGGCGCCTTCGGCGTATCGCACGGCTACTACCTGGACGGCGGCAAGGTCAAATACGGCCCGGCGCAGGACGGCTACAAGCAATATATCGCGCTGATGAACAAGTGGTTTAAAGAGGGCCTGCTCGATCCCGATACATTCGCGAACGACACGAAGAAGATGGAATCCAATCTGACCTCGGGCAAGTCGGGCCTGATCTTCGGGTATATCGGCGGCACGATGGGGACGCTCACGACAAGCGTCCGCCAGACGGATCCGAAGTTCGAGCTGGTCGGCGCGCAATATCCGGTGCTAAACGACGGCGACAAGCCCCAGTTCGTGAAGCGCGACCCCGAGGTGAACGCGAGCGGGCAGGTCGGCATCACGAAGGCGAACGCGCATCCGGCCGAGACCGTCAAGTGGCTCGACACGCTCTACGGCGAGGACGGGGCGCTGCTGAAAAACTTCGGCGTCGAAGGACTGACTTACACGATGGGGAACGGCAAGCCGACGTATACGGACCTGATCATGAAAAATCCGGACAAATTGTCCCCTGCGCAGGCGATGGCGAAGTACTTCCGCGCCAACTATCCGTCCCCGGGTCTCGCGGACGACCGATATATCGAGCAGTACTATACGCTGCCCGAGCAGCAGGAAGCGGCCAAGACGTTCGCCGAGTACGCGGATCTGTCCCTTGAGCACGTCCTGCCGCCGGTGACGCTGACGCCGGAGGAGTCCGAAGAGCTGGCGCAGATCGAAGGAGAGGTCAACACGTACCTGGACGAGATGACGGCCAAATTCATCATGGGCGTGGAGCCGATCGACAATTACGACAAGTTCGTCTCGCAGCTGCAGAAGATGAAGATCGACCGCGCCGTCGAGTTGAAGCAGGCTGCTTATGACCGCTACGCGAAGAGATAAAGAGACGGGCGAAGGGCGAAGGAGGATCGGGCACGAGCTGCGGTCCTCTTCCGTCCGCGCCGCAAGGAGGAACCGCCATGAAAGCGGCGACGGCCATACGTAAAGATTTCGCGCGGCACAAGTCGATCTATCTGATGGCGGCGCCGGTCATCCTGTATTATTTGATTTTCCACTACACCCCGATTTACGGCGCCATCATCGCATTCAAAAACTTTCAGCCCGCACAAGGCATCTGGGGAAGCAAGTGGGTCGGCTTCGACCAATTCGATCGCTTCTTCCACGGCTATTACTTCTGGCGGCTGCTGAAGAACACGCTGCTCATCAGCCTCTATTCCATCCTGTTCGGCTTTCCCGCCCCGATCCTGCTCGCGCTGCTCCTGAACGAGCTGCGGATGCGCTGGTTCAAGCGAGTCGTCCAGACGGTGACGTACCTGCCCCACTTCATCTCGGTGATCGTCATCAGCGGCATCCTGATCGACTTCATCAGCCGGGACGGCCTGCTGAACGATCTGTTCGCCTTCTTCGGCGCCGATCGGGTCGCGTTTCTGGCGTTTCCGCAGTATTTCCGGACGATCTTCGTGTCCAGCAGCATCTGGCAGGAGGTCGGCTGGGGGAGCATCATCTATCTGGCTGCGCTGAGCGCGATCAATCCCGAGCTGTACGAAGCGGCCAAGATCGACGGTGCCGGACGGTTCAAGCAAATCCGCTATATAACCATTCCGAGCCTGGTGCCGATTATGGCGATACTGCTCATTCTGCGGATCGGCCATGTGATGGAGGTCGGGTTCGAGAAAATCATCCTGCTGTACCGGCCGACGACCTACGAGACGGCGGACGTGATCGCGTCCTATATTTACCGTGAAGGCCTGGGGGGCTTCAATTACAGCTACTCGGCCGCCATCGGGCTGTTCCAGTCGGTCGTCAATCTCGCGCTGCTCTACTCGGCGCACAGGATATCCAAGCGAATGAACGGATCCGGGCTATGGTAGGCGGAAGGAGGAGACCGACCCCATGACTATCAAAAGAAGTTTATCGGAACATCTCTTCGACGCCGCGAATGTCATCATCATGCTGATCCTGGTCGTGCTGACGCTGTATCCGTTCTACTACGTGCTGATGGCGTCGGTCAGCGACGCCAATCTGTTGGTCGGCCATGAGGGCCTGCTGCTGTGGCCGAAAAACTTAAGCATGGCGGCCTACGACCTGGTCATGAAAAATCCGAACATCCTGACGGGCTACCGAAACACGATCGCGGTCGTGACGCTCGGCACGACGCTCAACATTTTCATGACGTCGCTCGGCGCCTACGTGCTCTCCCGAAAAGGCTTGTACTGGATGAAGCCCCTGTCCGTGATGATCGTGCTGACGATGTTCTTCTCGGGCGGTCTCATCCCGACGTACCTGCTGGTCAACAACACGCTGCACTTGGGCGATTCGCTGTTCGCGCTCATCTTGCCGGGGCTCATCTCGACGTGGAATCTCATCGTGATGCGCACCTCCTTCGAAGCGCTCCCCGAAGCGCTCATGGAGTCCGCGCGGATCGACGGGGCCGGCGAATGGCGCATTCTGTTCAAGGTCGTGATGCCGCTGTCGCTGCCCGTCATCTCGGTCATGATCCTGTTCTACGGCGTCAGCCACTGGAACGCATGGTTCTCGGCCGTCATCTATCTGCGCGACCGGGAGTTGTTCCCGCTGCAGGTCATCCTGCGCGAGATTCTCATTCAGAACAGCACGGACTCGATGATGACCGGCGCCGGCAGCGGAGACCGTGAGTCGATCGGCGAGAGCATCAAGTACGCGACGATCATCGTCGCCACCCTGCCGATTCTGGTCGTCTATCCGTTCCTGCAGAAGTACTTCGTGAAGGGTGTCATGGTCGGCGCCGTTAAGGAGTAATCCAAGGAGGCTAGTCATGGGAAAAAGCGCGAAGAGATGGATGGCCGCTGCACTTGCGGTCATGTTGGCCATGAGCCCGCTCGGGGGGCTCGGCGGCGGACAGGCAGTCGCCGCGGCGCCGGAGGCGAAGACGTATACGATGACGGTGGAGAAGGACAACTTCGTGCGCCGCACGAATCCGTCCAGCCCGACGCCGGACTACAGCAATATGACCAACGGCGGGGAATCCGCCAAGACCGCTTATCTGAATGTGAAGGGGACGAACACGACCTCGCCGCGGGAGGCCTATCTGCAGTTCGACCTGGCGAATATGCCCGAGCAGATCACGTCGGCCGTCTTGTATCTATACGGGGAAAACAGCGAGAGCGCGACCGCGTCCGTCACCGCGAACGTGTACGGACTCGATCAGCCCGGCGCGGACGCCTGGGAACAGAGCACGCTGACCTGGAATACGAAGCCCGGACCGGGCGCGAACGGGCTCGGCGCTGTCGCGTTTCCCAAGAAGGGCAGCTCCGCATGGACGAGCCTGGACGTGACGGCGTTCGTCCGGCGACAGCTTGCCGGCGACAAGACGGTCAGCTTCGCGGTCGCGGGCAGCAGCGCCCTGATCCGCATCGAGTCCGGCACGACCTATGTCGAGGACGTACCGGGCCACAAGGCGAAGCCGTACCTGCTGATCGACGGCACGCCATCGCTGAAGTCGGTCACGCTGACCTCGGATCGAGCGTCGCTGGGCATCGGCCAGACCGCAAGCCTCTCGGCGGCGGGGCTGCTGGATACGAACGCGGCGGCGGATCTGTCGGACGCGACGATCGTCTATGCCAGCGACGGGTCGTGCATCGCCGTCGACGATGCTGCGGTGGGCGTCGCCCGCGCCGTCTGCGACGGGACCGCGAACGTGACGGCAACGGCGACGCTGGCCGGCGTGACCCGGACGGCCGCGCTGACGCTACATGCGGACGGCACGGCGCCGGGCGAGGTGACGGGTCTCGCGGGCGGACTCGCGAACGGCGAGTTCCGGCTAACCTGGCAAGATCCCGCCGATGCGGACCTGGCGTCCGTGGCGGTCTATGAGGGCCAGACGCTGCTCGGCACGGCCGCCAAGGGCGAGGAGGCGCTGCGGCTGACCGGCTTGAAGCCGGGTCAGGCGTATACGCTGACGGCGAAGACGACGGATTCGGCGGGCAATCGATCCGCCGGGACGAGCGCGACGATCGTGTACGAGGAGCCGGTCGCGCTGGCGGAGGTTCGCGCGGAGGCGTCCGCCGACGTCGTCCGGCCGGGCGAGACGGTCTCGTTTTCGGTCGCCGGCAGCTTAAGCGACGGCACAGCCGCCGATCTCGGCTCGGCCGAGGTCGCGTGGACGAGCAGCGGCGGCAGCCTGGTCTTTGCCGGAGACGGGGGCGGTTCGGTTGCCATTGCCGTCTACGCAGGATCGGCGAGGGTTCGCGCCGTCGTCACGCTGGACGGCGTCACCCGCGAGAGCGCGCCTGTGCTCGTTCGCGTTTATCCCGCCGTACAGGACGAATACGATGCGCTGCGGCTGAAGTACGCGGTCAAGCTGACCGGCTATGATCCCGACGACCCGTACGATCCGGACGATCCGCTCATCCGCGCGAGCATCGACGCCCAGGACGCCAAAGTTCAGGGCTATTGGGAAGCGATGAACCCGACGTCGTACGACTGGGCGGATCTGCAGTCGGCGACCAAGTCGGCTGAGCTCGGCACCGCGTCCGACAGGCTCGCGCAGATGGCGAAGCAGTGGGCGACGTACGGCTCCCGCTACTACCAGGACGAGGCGCTGCTGCACGATGTGTTGGCCGGCTGGGCGCGTTTTTACGAGATGAGGTACAACGAAAACAAAATCATGTACGACAACTGGTTCGACTGGCTGGTGAACGTGCCGAACCGCATCAACGACGCCATGGCATTGTTGTACGAGACGATTCCGCACAGCGAGCATCCGGAGCTGCTCGCGCAGCTGAACCGGGCGATCGACAAGTTTAACCCGACGGTGTCCCGGACCGGCGCGAACCGCGTGTTCGTCAGCAAGGTGCTCATCCTGCGCGGGATCAACGGCAAAAATGCCGCCGCCATCCAAGCGGGCTCGGACGGCCTGACCGAGGTGTTCCCGTACGTGAAATCGGGCGATGGCTTCTATAAGGACGGCTCGTTTATTCAGCACGACTACTTCCCGTACGCCGGCAGCTACGGCAGGGCGCTGCTCACGGATATCTCGGAGACGCTGTGGCTCGTCAGCGGCAGCCCATGGGACAACGACGATCCGCAGCGCGGCAACATCTATCGCTGGTACTTCGATACGTTCGAGCCGGCGCTTTTCAACGGTCAGATCGTCAACGGAGTGACCGGCCGCGAGATCTCGCGGGACTATTCGTATGGCGGCTACGGCGTGCTGAACGCGCTGCTCCTGCAGATCGAGATGTCGGGCAATCCGTACGTGGAGCAAGAGAAAAGCGCGGTCAAGCACCATATCGAGCGCGGCAGCGTGGATTCGTTCATGCGTACCGCCTCCATCTGGAACATGCAGCGGGCGCGGCGGATCTTGAACGATCCGACGGTTGCCGCGTACGTGCCGCCGCTCGGCAACTTTAACTTCTACAATCAGGACAACGTCGTGCAGCGGGGAGAAGGCTGGCTGTACGGCATCTCGATGCATTCGGACCGCATCGCCAACTACGAGACGGTCAGCAACGAGAACCTGAAGGGCTGGTACGAGTCCGACGGCATGACGCAGCTGTACCTCGATCCGTTCGATTACCTGTCGACATATTGGGCTACGGTCGATCCGCATCGGCTGCCGGGCATTACCGTAGACCGCGACGAGAGCCGCCTGCCCGCCACGTCGGCGAACCGGCCGACGGTCGACGTCAGCAAGTATGCGGGCGACGGAGAGCTGATGGAGAACGGCTGGACCGGCGGCGTCTCGCTGGACGGCTTGTACGGTACGGCAGGCATGGACTTCAAGCAACACGACTATGCCGATATGGACGTGTCCGCCAAGAAATCATGGTTCATGTTCGATGACGAGATCGTGGCGCTGGGGGCGGGAATCGACAGCTCTTCCGACCGTCCGATCGAGACGGTCGTGGACAACCGCACTTTGAACGCGGCCGGCGACAATGCGCTGACCGTCGACGGCTCGCCGGACGAGACGGCGCCGGGGCAGCAAGAGCTGCTTGCGGATACCGGCTGGATTCATCTGGACGGCACGGGCGGCTACGTGTTCCCCGGCGGCGCGGACGTGAACGCGCTCCGCGAGGAGCGCGCCGGGAAGTCGAAGGACATCAACGAGAAGTTCTTCACGCCCGGCGACGACGACTTTAACGCTGCGACCCTGTCCACGATCTGGAGCTGGCTGCGGGGCGACGCGTCCCATCGCGCGCTGGCGGGCGGGAAGCTGACGGTGACGACGCAGCGGGGAACGCTGCGCGGGGACGCGAACCAAGGCAGCGGCGAAGGTTCGAGTTCGACGAACAATGTGCTGCTGACGGCGGCGCCCAAAGAAGATTTCTTCGTGACGACGAAGCTGATGTTCGCGCCCGACCTGGCGGGACAGGAAGCGGGGCTGCTGCTTCGCAAGGACGACGACAACTACGTGTCCATCGCGCGTTCGGTCTACGGCATCACGGCCGTGAACGAGATCGGCGGCGCGGCGGACGTTCGCGAGATCCCCTTCGCGACCGAGGGAGACGTCTATCTGAAAATCGACAAGAGCGGCAGCCGGTACGCGGTGTATGCAGGCGGCGACGAGACGACCTGGGGCGCTCCGCTGGCCGTCTTCGACAACGCGATGGCAGGCGAGGACCGCATCAACGCCGGACTACGCATGGGATTGTACGCGCAGAACGGGGAAGAGGAAGCGCCGGAGATCGCCGCCGATTTCGACTTCTTTCACTTTTGGCACACGCGCAATTATATGACCCTGTGGCTCGATCACGGGACCGCGCCGCAGGATGCCGGCTACAGCTACATCCAGCTGCCGCTGAAGAGCGCGGCAGAAGTAGCGGCCTACAGCGACGATCCGGATGTCGCGATCCTCGCGAACACGAAGGAGATTCAGGCCGCCGCGGATGCCACGCTTGGCGTGACGGCCATGAACTTCTGGCAGCGCGGGACGCTAGGGCGCGTGAAGGCGAACAATCCTTCGTCGGCAATGCTGAAGGAAGCCGGCGGCGAGCTGACGTTGGCGGTGTCCGATCCGACGCACAAGCAGAGCAAGATCAGCTTTGAACTGAGTTACAAGGGGACTGGCGTCGTCTCGCAGGACAGCACCGTTCATGTACTGCAGTTGTCCCCGACGATCAAGTTCGAGGTCGACCCGACGGCGGATCCCGGCAAGACGCATCATGTCCGGTTCGCCTATGACCCGAACGCGATCGTCCCGGCATTCGCGACGCCTAAGCTCGCGTCCGTCTCTTTCGGCGATTCGTTCCGCGTGGTCGAGACCGGCACGACCGTCAATCTGAACCTGAGCGGCTTGATGGACGACAACGGTCCGGCCGATCTGCGCGACGCGAAGGTGATGCTGACGAGCAGCAACGGGAAGGTAGCCACGGTGAATAGCGGCTGGCGAAGGCTCCAAGCCAAGCAGCCGGGCACGTCAATCATCCGGGCAACCGTGACGATTGGCGGCGTTACGAAGACCGCCGAGCTGCGCGTGTTGGTGCCGTCGGCCGCGCCCGAGACGACAACCTATACGACCGCGGCGGATACGTTCGTTCGCTCCGGCATCTACGCGGGCGATACGTACGGCTCAGATACGAAGCTGTACGTGAAAAACGCGGGCGGCGACGACGGCCGCGAAGCGTACTTTCGCTTCGACCTGAGCGGATTCGCGGGCTCGGCGGACGCGATCGAGTCGGTCACGCTGTATGCGACCGGCCGCGTGGACGACACGGGCGGCACCTACGTCGATACGGTAGTCAAGCCGATCCTCGGCAGTTGGGACGAGGCGAAGACCGGCTACGCGACCCGGCCCGGGCTTGGCCCGACGATCGCCGGCGCACGGTTCACGAACGTCGATTCGACGCAAAGCTTCGACATCACCGAATACGTCCGCGAACGGCTCGCGAGCGGCGCCGCCGTCGACCTGGCGATCTCCCAGGACGTGCTCGTCGGCCGCAAGATGTACGTCTATTCGCGCGATTACGCGAACAAGCGCCCCTATATCGTTGTCGTGGCGCATTCGTATTCTACCGAATAGAGCGTGCACGGCGCGAAAAAGCGCGAAGCACCTGCTGCTTCGCGCTTTTCTCTTCTATATAGCTTTATCGCCCGCCGCGGCCCACTGCCTGTACAAGCGCCTTCGGCGCCGGAAAATAGCCGATCGATACGGCGTGCTCGATCATTTGGCGAAGATAGCTTTCGTCCGCGGGCGCGCAGCGGATGTCCGTCGCCTCAAGGAACGAGGACGCGGCCGGGCAGCCGTAGCGGTAGTCGGAATCCTTCGCCCCGTCGCCCTCGAGCTGGGCGATCGCCAGCTTTACCGCTTCGGGGTCCTTGGGCACCGCCGAATCGAATAGCCAATTCGAATAATCCGCAAAGTCGAGCGTCTCGACCGGGTAGCCGAGCGCGCCTAGCATCTCGATCATCCGCTCGTAGCGGACCGGCTCCGGATTGCAGATGTGGAACAGCCGTCCGGCGGTGTCCGGCCGCAGCGCCAGATGCACGATCGACTTGCCCGCATAATCGATCGGGGTGAAGTCCACGTCCCAGTTCGCTTTCGGCGCTTTGCCGAGCAGCAGCATCGCTTTGATCATCCGGTAGAACGCGTTGTTGTCGATGTTCTGCTGGAACTTCCCGCTCTCCGCATGACAGGACAAGTTGCCCGCCCGGTAGATGTTGACGGCCAGACCGCGGTTCGCGGCGGCCATGAGCAGTTTTTCCGCTTCGAGCTTGCTTTGCGTGTACAGATTGTCGACCTTCAGGTCCGGATCGAACGCGGCGCGCGAGAGCTGTTCTTCCCACTGCCCGCTAAGCGCCAGATCTTCAGGAATGCCGAGCGTCGAGATGTGGTGGAACCTTACGCTCCGCTCCGATCCTTCGGCGAGCTCGATCAGATGGCGGGTCGCGAGGACGTTCGATTTGTCGAACTGATCCGCGTCCCCGAAATGCCGCACGTCCGCGGCGCTGTGCAGGATCGCGTCCGCGTTCGCGCCGACGAAATGCGCGTCCGCCGGCGACAAGCCCAGTCCGGGCTGCGACAGATCCCCTTCCACGACATAGACGCGGCCGTCCAACAGATCGAGCGACGAAGCGCCGAAGTAATGCACCAGCGTCTTCTGAATTCTGAACTGCGCCGAGTCCGATCCGCTCGGGCGCGCGAGGCAGATGATCTTGGCCTCGCTCTGGACGAGCAGCTCGTAGAGCAGATAGGCGCCGAGGTAGCCGGTCGCGCCGGTCAATAGCACGGCGGACGGCCGGTCATGCAGCCGCTCCGCGGACGCTTGCCCCAGCACGGCGGGATGCTCGTCCAGCGGGATGACCTCGCCTCCGACATAGGCCTTGCGGGAAGCGTCGGCTCCGGCACTCAACCGTTCGGCGCGTTCGGCCAGCTTCTCGATCGTCCTGCATTCGAAGAAGTCGTTGATGCCGATATCCGGGAATCGCGGCTTGAGCAGGACGAGCACGTGAATGATCGCCAGGGAATCGCCGCCGATCTCGAAGAAATCGTCATGAATGCCGATCCTGCCGAGGTCGAGCGATTCCTGCCAGGCGGCCGCGATGGCCGCTTGGGTCTCATTGGCCGGCGGCGCGTAGCTTTCGTCGTCGCGATCCTGTTCATCCTGCAGCTCGTAGCCGGCGAGCTTCTTGCGGTCGATCTTGCCCGTAGGGGAGATCGGCATGTCCGCCAATTGAACGATCAGCTTCGGCACGAAGTAGGAGGGGAGCTTCTCGCTCAGCAGCCGCTTGACCTCTGCGACGGCCACCCGCGCTCCGTCTTTGGACGTGAAGAAGCCGACGAGCATGTTCTGGCCGTCCTTTTCCTTCTTCGGCACGACGGCGATGTTTTGCACGTTCGGTATCTTGGCAAATGCGTCCTCGATCTCGCCGATCTCGATCCGGTGTCCGCGAATCTTGATCTGCGAGTCCCTGCGGCCGACGTACTCGATGGTGCCGTCCGGCAGCAGCTTCGCGAAGTCCCCGGACTTGTAGATCAGGCTGCCCGGCTCGAACGGGTTCGGGACGAACGCGTCCTTGGTTTTCTCGGGCTGGTTCAAGTAGCCTTTGGCCAGACCCACCGTAGAGATGAGCACCTCGCCATGGACGTTGACCGGGCACAGCCGGTTTTCCTCGTTGACGATGTAGACCTTGTAGTTGCCGATCGGCCGTCCGATCGGCACGTTCGCCAGGTCGTCGGGAACGTAGTCGCGAATCGTATGGGTCGTCGTGCACACCGTGCACTCGGTCGGCCCGTACACGTTCACGATCGCGATGGCGTCCTTGAATTTGCGCTGGAAGGCGCGCACTTGCTCGCCGTACAGCGCTTCGCCGGCTACCGTGATCAGGTGGACGCGAGAGAGCTTGCGATACCCTTCATCGGACAGATAGGCCGACAGCTGGTTGAAGAATACGGTCGGCAAAATCGCGACGATCGTCGTTCCCGTCCGCTCGACCGCCGAGGCGAACTCTTCGACCGACATCCGCTCGGCCGGCGACAGCAGGTACAGCTCGGCGCCGTAGAACAACGCGCCGATCGTATCCCATACGGAGGCGTCGAAGCTGTACGTGGCGAATTGAGTCAGCACGTCATCCGGCCCGATGCCGCAATCCTTGCGGACGGATTCCCCCAGATTGACGACGCCCTCGTGGGCGATGAGCGCGCCCTTCGGCCGGCCCGTAGAGCCGGACGTATAGATGACATAAGCGAGATCGTCCGGACCGGCTCCGCCGTCGGGATTGTCCGCGCCCTCGTAAGCCGGAAATCCCGCTTCGACGTCGACGATCGCCTTGACCGACCCGATGCCTGCGCAGAGCCGCTCCGCGGCCTGCACATACTTGCCCTTCGTCAAGACGAACGCCGATCCCGTATCCTCCACGATATAACGGTTGCGCTCGTCGGGGTGCTCCGGATCGATCGGGACATAGACGCCGCCCGCCTTCAGAATGCCGAGCAGGCTCACGATCAGCTCCGCGCTGCGCTCCATCAGGATCGTGACGAATTCGCCTTTGCAGAGGCCGCGGTCCAGCAGCATCCGGGCCGTCCGGTTCGCCTCTTCGTTCAATTGCCGGTACGTCCATTTTCCTTCGGCGGAGGAGACCGCGGTCTTGTCCGGATAACGAGCCGCCGCCCGCTCGATCATGGCGTGAATAGTCGCGTGCTTATCGTACGCCGCTGCGGTCGCGTTCAGCGCCGCGTAGACCGCGGCATCCTCTTCCGTCAGCAAGTCGACTCCCGCGAAGCTTGCGGACGGATCGGCGAGCGCGGCCTCCAACAATGCGGCATAGTACCGGACATAGCGGCCGATCGTCGCTTCGCGGAAGAGAGAGGCGTCGTACTCGACGATGACGACCCAGCCGCCGTCGCGCTCGCGCAGCTGCCAATTCAGCTGCTCATGCTCCGCGCGAAGGGGGAAGCCGACGGAGAAGCGGGTCTCGCAGACGCCGTCGAACGGCGGCTCCGGCGCGATCAGGCCGCGATGGACGGCATCGCGCAGGTCGCCGAACGTCCTGGCCGCGGCCGCGTCGACGAACACGGGCGCGTCGCCCGCCGCCGCCGCGATGCCGGCCGCCATCTCGCGCTCGCCCGACAGGCGGCAGATCCATGCGAAGTAGACGGCCGCCAGCATGGCGATATCGTGATTTCCCTCCCGTTTCGATTCCCGGAGCGTCCGGGTTAGTGACTGGCTTAACGCATATTCGATCGTATCGTAGGCGTAAGTCCGGCGATGACGGGGATAGTCCGTCGGCAGCAAAAGAACCGGCTGTTGCGATCCGCGCACGGGGTTCGGCTCGGCAGCGGTACGATTGAAAGACATGTTTTTATTGCCTCCATGGCTAGAATGGAGACGCACCCTATCCCAGAGAATAGAGTGCGTCTCGGTTGGATCCGGGAGAGTGCGTATTATGGTGTTACAAGTAACTTATTCATGAACTACCGTTGTACCTTGAAGCGTTCGACCAACTGCTGCAGTTCCGCGGACATGGCCGCCAGGCCCGTCGACGATTCGACGATGGCGCGCATCGATTCCTTCTGGTCCGCGATCGAATCGTTGATCTTGGCGCTGTTCGCCGCGGTTTTGCCCGCCGATGCCGACAGCTCCGCCGAGGTGGCGGTCAACTCTTCGGTGCCGGCCGACATCTGCTCGGTCGAACTGGACACCTCCTGGATTTGAAGCGCGACATTGTTCGTGGCGTTCAGGATGCTGCCGAACATCCGCTCCGCGTCCGAGGCGATCTCTTTCCCGATCTTGACCTCGTTCGTCCCTTGCTCCATGGCCAGGGCCGCGATGCCGATCTCGCTCTGGATTTCCTTGATCAGCTCGGTGATCTGGTTGGCCGATTGCGCCGACATCTCCGCGAGCTTGCGGACTTCTTGCGCCACGACGGCGAAGCCTGCGCCATGCTCGCCGACCCTGGCCGCCTCTATGGCCGCGTTGAGGGCGAGCAAGTTGGTCTGCGTCGAGATGCCGGTGATGATCGCCACGATATTTTCGATCTCCTGGGAGCGGCCCTCCAAGAGCTGGACCGCATTCGCGGTGCGTGACACGAAGTCCTCGATTTGCCCCATCTGGTCCGACACTTGCCTGACGACCTGATTGCCCTCGAGCGACAGCTTTTCCATCTCCGTCGCCTCGTCCGCGACTTTGGAAGCGTTGGCGGCGATGTTCTGGATGACGTTGGCCATCTCGGCCATCGCCTTCGCCCCGTCGCCGGCAGCCTGCTCCTGGGTCACGACGCCCACGGTAATTTCACGCATGCTGGCCGTCATCGTTTCCATGCTGGCGTCGTTCTTTTCGGACACTTCATGGAGCGATCTCGCGGAGGACGTCAACGCGTGCGAGGTCTGCTGAACCTTCGCGATCGTGTCGTTGATCCGGGCGACCATCCCGTTGAACTGGTCGTTCAGCATGCCGAGATCGCTGATGCCTGTCCGCAGCTTCACGTCCAGGTTGCCCTGGCTCACCTGCTCGATGCCCCGGATCAATTCCTTGATCGGCTTCATCATTCGGCGGGCGACGATAAACTGGATCAGCAGAATGACGGCCAGCAGGATGACCAAGATGGTAATGCCGTAAGTCAGCAGCTTGTTCAAGCCCTTGGATACCGCGCTGGCATCCACGTCGACCGCGAAATAAGCGAACGTGCTCCCGTCGGCGTCTTTGATCGGGTAGGCGATCGTCGTCCAGGTCCCGAAATCGTCGGAGTAGATGCTGGTGAAGGTAGGCTTCCCGGTATGCAGCATATTGGCGAGCGCATCGGCTACGATTTTCGGCTGCTCGTACATATCGCCTACGTTCAGCTTCGCTTCCTCGAACGCGGTCACGAGGCTGGTCGGCATCGCCGCGATCGACGTTTGGTTGCCGTTCGTCAGCTCCGTGCCGAAGACGTACGCTTGGGCGATGTTGGGATTGTTTTTGTTGACTTGGTCCAGATAGGCCGTGAGCTCCGTCTGAGTGGGGTCCTTGTAGCTTTTCTCGGCCATCGCCTGACGGATCTTTTCCGGTTCAATGCCCTTGGCCCAATTTTCGGTGACGACCTTGATCTGGCCGCGCAGCTGGTCGATCAGAATGTTTTTTTCTACGATGTACGCGGAGGTGATCAGTGCCGCCCCGATAAGGATGATGTTAATAAAGGATAAAATTAAATTTTTGGAGAAAAAGGACATTCTAAGCAACTTCTTCACTAAACTCCGCTCCTGTTGTATAATTTGCAGTCTAGACCGATTTTGGCTTCTCCTTTACAACCTTTCAGACCTGCGCCTTTGGTCATGAAAGCCCTTCAAAAATTGGTTCTTGTGAATAAAACTCCCTCCTCATCCAAATTTTCCACCCTTCATTTATCGAATTTTAGGAAGCCGAAAGTAATAGGTTTGCTAAAGATTTCTTTAATTTTTCGACACAATAATCTGATTTACCTATGTAAATTGTTACATAAGTCCTAGTTGGTGCGAGGTGGCTAGCGGAGCTGTCTGGCTGCAGGCGCAATTACAAGGGATTCGCCGGCTTTTGTCGAATCCAAGTGTAGATGAGGGAACCTGAAGGGAGGCGAGCGCGGTGGATACGAGGCAATGGATGTCGGTGCTGCTGTGTCTCGCAACGGCGCTCATGCTGTTCGTCGCCTGTCTCTCGTACCTGAAACGCCAGCAGCCGATGGCGCGCACGATGATCTGGATGATGCTGACGGCATCCTGCTATGCGATGGGCTACACGTTCGAGATCGTGAGCGAGAGCCTGCGCGAAGTGAAGTGGTCCTACCAGCTGGAATACGTCGGCATTCCTTTCGTGTCGGCCTTCTGGCTGCTCCTCGTGTTTCAATTCACCGGCTTTGCCGCCAAGCGCCGAAGGCCGGTCGCGATCGGGATTTTCCTCATTCCGACCGTCACCTTCCTGCTGCATCTCACCAACGACTGGCACCATCTCCTTTATCGCGACTTCATCCCGAACGCCGAGGGGCTTGTCCCCGTTTACAATACGATCAAGGGCCCCTGGTACGCGATTCACGCGATCTACAACTATACGATTCTCCTGTTCGGCATCCTGCTGTTCCTCCCGATGTATCTCAGGGCCGTCCCGATCGTCCGCAAGCAGATCGTCGCGCTGATCGTGGGCGCGGCCGGTCCGATCCTGTTCAACATCGCCTATATGTTCAATAAAGAGATCGATTTTACGCCGCTCGGCTTCGCTTTGTCCGGGCTCGTGTACGCATGGGGCATCTTCCGATTCCGGCTGCTGCGGCTGACGCCGCTCGCCTACGCCAAGATGTTCGATACGATCCGGGACGGCGTTATCCTGCTGGACTACGACAACCAGATCGTGAGCCACAACGACGCGGCGACGGAAGCTTATCCGGGGCTGCTGCAAGCGGCGAAAGAAGGGCCGATGCCGGCCCGCGCGCTGCTCGCGGAGAGCCCCGAGCTGATGGACCGATTGACGTCGTCGGCATATCTGGACGAACGCTTCTCCCTGGCGCGCGCGCTCGGGGACCGGACCCGGCATTATATCTGCAGCGTCACCCATATCTACGACACCGGCACGGCCCCGATCGGGAAAATGATCATGCTGAGCGACGTCACGGCGCTGCGCGAGAACGAGGAACGGCTGCGGGAGAAGTCGGAGCGACTGACGCAACTGAACGCCTTCAAGGATAAGCTGTTCACGGTGATGGCCCACGATATTCGCGATCCGATCGCGCTGCTCGTCAGCCTCACCGAGATTCTGGAGGCGGAGCCTGCGGAGCAAGGCCGCGCGAAGGCCGAGGTGCTGCCCGAGATCAAGCGGCAGGTGCGCGGCACCTATCAGCTCGTGGACAATCTGCTCGATTGGTACCGCAGCCAGAACGGCACGATCGCGTTTCGCCCGCAAGCGTGGAACCTGCAGCAGGTCGTCCGCCAAGCGCTTTCGCTGGCCGGCGCGAGAGCCGCCGCCAAGCATATCCGGATCGCGGAGCGGATCGACGACCGGCTGACCGTGAACGCGGACAAGGAGATGCTCGATCTCATTTTCCGCAACCTGCTGGCGAACGGGATCAAGTATACGGACGTCGGCGGGCAAATCGCGGTGAGCGCGTCGGTCCGGGGCGGCGAGGTGAGCGTGTCCGTGAGCGACGACGGGAGAGGCATCGACGAGGAGACGGCCAAGCTGCTCCGGCGCGACGAGATGTACTTCAAGGAGCCCGGCTTCGCCAGCTCGGACGGCGTCGGAGAGATGCGGTTCGGACTGGTGCTTACGCGCGAGTTCCTCCGCATGCACGGAGGCAGCCTTCGGTTCGAGAGCGAGGCGGGACGGGGCACGACGTTCTGGTTCACGCTGCCGGGCCATGCCGGCGGGGAAGCCGCGGCGGAAAAAGAAGACGGATTGGCGGTGAGCGCGTATGAAAGTGATGCTGGTTGACGATGAGCCGGTCATGCATCTCATCATGAGGAAAATGTTGGAGAAGTATGCCGGGCTGGAGGTCGTCGGCACGTTCTCGGACGCGCCGTCGGCGACCGCCTTCCTGAAGGAGCGGGAAGACGTCGATCTGGCCTTCGTCGACATCTCCATGCCGGGCGGCAGCGGCCTGTCTTTCGCCGCCCAGGTGGATCGCGAAGGCGGCGTGCCGCAGATCGTGTTCGTCACGTCGCACAAGGACTATGCCGTAGACGCGTTCGAGCTGTCCGCGCTCGATTACCTGGTGAAGCCGGTGACGCAGGAGCGGCTCGAGCGGACGGTCCACCGCGCGCTGGAGAGCCGCAAGGCGCTGGAGACCGCGAAGGCCGCGGACGCGCCCGCGCAGACGCAGGGCAGGGTGACCGTGTCGGCGCTGGGGGACTTCGCCGTGCAGAGCGAACGGGGCAGGGTGAAGTGGATGTCGGGCAAGAGCGCCGAGCTGTTTGCTTACCTGCTGCTGAGCCGCGGGAAGCGAATCTCCCGTCACCGCCTGATCGCGGAGATTTTCGCGGGCATGACCGTCTCGAACGCGGAGAAGTATCTGAACACGGCGATCTATCAACTGCGCAAGTCGCTGGAGCCGATCGGCCTGCGCGAGGCGGTCCGCTCGGAGAACGACGGGTACGTTCTGGAGCTGGACGACGCGGTCGTCGACTACGAGACGTTCGAGCGCGAGACGGCCAGGCTGGGCAAGCTCCACGCCGGCAACGCAGCGGAAGCGCTGGACGTCGAGCGACTGTACACGGGCGACCTGTTCGGCGCCAAGGCCTACGTCTGGGCGGTCCAGCATACGGAGCGGCTGGCGGATCGCTACGCGGCCTTCGTGCGGGCGGCGGCCGCCGCGCTGCTTGAGACGCAGGACACGGCCGCCGCCGCGAAGCTGCTTCATAAGCTGCTTGCCCGCAACCCCTGGGACGAGGCCGCCGTCGCCCTGCTCATGCGCAAGCACGCGATGGAGCGGGACAAGAAGGGGTTGACCGCGCAGTATACCGACTACGTGAAGCTGCTTGGCCGCGAGCTCGGCATCAAACCGTCCAAGGAACTGCTGCTGCTCTATGATTCGCTCGTCAGCGGGCTGCCTACGAGCGCCAACTAATATTTTCAGAGAGGTGACAAAACGCCGCTAAGCCCTGATGCGATGCGGTTTTTTGTCTTTTTTTGACGAACTCTTTCATTATTCTTTTATTCGGGTCCCGTAGACTTAGCCCTAGAATGCTCGCCATCCGTCCGCATCGGGTCGATCCTGATCCGGCGCGCGGCAAGCGAGGGAAGGGGTTTGCGCACTGTGGGGAAAAGAGGAAGAAAATGGCGCGGCATCGCGCTTGCGTGGCTGCTCGTCGCGAGTATGCTGAGCGGCTTGGTTCTGCCGAACATCGGAGGAGGAAGGGCTGCGGCGGCGACCGCGCAGGCTGCGGAATTCGGAGCTTCCGACCTCGGGGCTTTGGCCGCCGCGTCCGCTTCCGCCGACACGGCGGGGCACTGGGCCGGCGATACGATGGCGGAGTGGCAGCGCCTGGGGCTGATCACCGGCTTCCAGGACGGTACCTTGCGTCCGGACCAGGTCATCAGCCGGATCGAGTTCGTGGCGCTCGTGAACCGGCTGTTCGCCTACAAGGGGAGCGCGAGCCTGCAGTTCGCCGACGTGCCGGACAACGCCTGGTACGCGCCACAGGTGCAGGCGGCAGTGTCGGCAGGCTACATTAACGGCTTCCCGGACGGGACGTTCAAGCCGAATCGGCAGCTGTCCCGCGCGGAGGCGGCCGTCATGCTCGCGAAGCTCGTGCCGGCCGTCGAGCGCGACGGGGCGAACGCGCTCGGCGCGTTCGGAGACCGGGCAGACGTGCCGGGCTATGCCCGGGCCGCGCTTGGCGCGCTGGTCGAAGGCGGCATCGTTCAGGGCTTCGCGGACGGAACGGTGCGTCCCGGCGGGAAGCTGACGCGCGCGGAGGCCGTCGTGCTGCTGGACCGGATCCGTACGCAGTCCGCAAAGGGCGCGGACGGGGGCATCGTGCCGGCCGCGCTGCGATTGACGGCGGCAGGCACCTATGGACCGGCATCCGGCACGGTCGCGGTCGCCGGGGACGTCGTGATCGATGCGCCCGGCATCACGCTTCGCAACGTGACGGTGCGCGGTAACCTGACGATCGGCGCAGCCGTCGGCGAAGGGGACGCCTACCTAAAGGGCGTCGACGTAAGCGGGAGCACGAATCTGCAGGGCGGCGGGGCGCACAGCGTGCATATCGACGATTCGCGGCTCGGGACGGTCGTCGTCGAGAAGAAGGACGGCCGGATCCGGATCGTCGTCGGCGGCACGACAGTCATCGAGCAGATGGACGTGCGGACGGACGCGAATATCGAATCGAACGGCTCCTCCGGCGCCGCGATCGAAGGCATCACGATCTCCGCAGCGGGCGAAGTCTCGTTGTCCGGCGCGTACAGCCAAGTGGAGATCGTCGGCGACGCGAAGGTGACCGTGAGCGCCGGTACGGTCGAGCGTTTGATCGTGAGCGAGAAGGTCGGGACTGCGTCGATCACGCTGGCGTCCGGCGTCCGGGTCGCGGACATGGAGCTGCACGGCGCGGCGAGCGTCTCCGGGGCGGGTATCATCGACAAGGCGCTTCTCGACGCGCCGGGCATCGTATTCGAGACGAAGCCGGTCTCGATAGAGAGGACGGATCGGGCCGGGGCTTCGGCCGGGAGCGGCGGGACAAGCGGCGGCGGTACCGGCGGGGGAGGGACCCCGACGCCTACGCCGACCCCGCCGCCGGCTTCGACGCGCGTCGCCGTCGCCGCGTCCGATGCGGGCGCGGGCGGTTTTCGCTTGACTCTGAGTCCCGCCGTGCCCGGGCTAACCGCGTCGGCGGTCTCGCTGACCGACGCCGCGGGGCATGCCGTAGCCGTCGTCTCGGCGGCGACGCTGACGAACGGCAGCGCGTACCGGGTCGTCGCGGCGCTGCACGAGGGCGAGACGTATACTGTACGCCTGTCCTTGTCCGGCTACGAATTCGGCGCGGCCGTCACGTTCGCCGTGCCGGTCGTGCCGCCTGAAGAGATCGCGGTCTCGGCCGCCGCGGCGGATATCGGCACCGCGGGCTTGCGCGTCACGCTTAGTCCTGCGGTCGCCGGGCTGAACGCCGCGAGCTTCTCGCTGAGGCGCAACGGTACGGACGAAGCCGTCGCGGTCGCGGATGCCGCGACGGCCGACGGCGGCGCGACGTACGCGCTCTCCGCCGCGCTCGCGGAAGGGGCGACCTATACGTTGACGATCGCGCGCGCAGGCTACCGCTTCGGCAGTCCGATCGCCGTGTTCGTGCCGGTCACCGACCCGGGGACGGTATCGGTCGGCGCGTCCGTCTATGAGATCGGCGCGAGCGGGTTCAAAGTGACGTTCAGCGAGCCGGTGACAGGCTTAAGCGCGAGCGGCTTCACGCTGACTAAGGAAGGCGGCGCAAGCGCGGCGATCGCAAGCGCGACGGCGGTCGACGGCGGCTTGTCCTACGTCCTGTCCGCCGCGCTGGAGACGGGCGTCGTCTACACGCTCGCGATCGCGAAGCAGGGCTACAGCTTCGGGGCGAATCTGCAGTTCGCGCTTCAGAGCGAAGCCGACGTCGTCGTAACGCCGACGGCCAGCAGCGTGTCGGTGAACGGCTTCCTGCTGTCCTTGGACAAGACCGTGTCCGGCTTGGACGCGCTGAACTTCGAGCTGGCCGACGCGAACGGCGTGCCCGTCAGCATCGACATGCTGAGCGCGATCGCCGTCGGCAAGAAATACGAGGTATGGGCGAGGCTGGCGAAGGACGCTTCTTATTCCTTGACGCTGAACAAGGCGGGTTACGTCTTCGACGCGCCGGCCGCCGTCAAGGTGCAGCCGGAGCAAGTGCCGACGACGGTATCCGACGTGACGCATGGCGGCTTCAAGCTGCATTTCTCGCGTCCGGTATATGGACTGGCATCCGCGCAGCTCGCGTTGAAGGATCCGTCGGGCGCTCCGGTCGCGCTGCAGAGCTTCAGACTGGCCGCCGATGCCCGTTCGGCCGCCGTGACGGCGAATCTCTCGGCGTCGGGCCAGTACGCCTTCCGATTCGAGACCGACGAAGCTCAATTTTTTGAAGGCGCCGTCGATATCGCGGATGCGATCCCGATAGGCAAATATACGACCTTCGACGGCTATTTCGGCAATTATACCGGCGTATCGGTCCACTTCGAGCTGCCGGTACCCGGCCTCGCCGCGAATGCATTCGCGATCACGGACGCGAGCGGCGCCGGCGTCGCGATCGATGCGGTCGTCTCCGCCGACGGGGGCAGCACCTACGCCTTGTCGACGAGCGGCATGAGTGCCGGCGGACCGTTCAAGCTGGCGATCGCGGCGGACGGCTACGACTTCGGCGCGCCGGCGACGCTCGTGAGCGCGACGCTGAATCTGTGGGGCGCTGGACACATCCCGACGCAGTTCATGGCCGGCTTGAACCCGCAGGTTCCGAATCTGACGAAGGACAACTTCTCGGTCAAGGACGCATCGGGCCAGCCGGTCGGGATCGTCGGCGTGACCTTCGACAGCGGGCAGCGCATCTATGTCGTCTCCTTCAACGGCACGGGCGGGCAGGATTATCAAGTATCCGTGCATGCCGACGGCTATGACTTCGGCGCACCGAAGAAGATTCACGTCTACAGCCAGAGCGACGTCTCGAACGTGACGAGGAACGGCTTCACGCTCGCGCTCGTGCCTTCCGTTCTTATCAATACGGCATACGGCTTCCATCTGAGAAAGGCGGCGGACGACGCTCCGGTGCCGATCCAGTCGGTGACCACTGTCGATCAGGGCGGCACCTATCAGATCCAGGCGAGCTTGGCGCCGGGCGCCTACTTCCTGCAAGTCGACGCCGACCTCGACGCCAACGACTTCTACGTCAGCGTGCCGCTCGTCGCGACGCTCTCCGTCGATCGGGTGACCGGCAGCGGACTGACGGCGAAGCTGAGCGATCCGGTCGACGGCCTCTCCGCGGGCAGCTTCAGCCTGACCGACGCCGATACGGGCGATGCGGTGAGCATCGCGTCGGCGGTGACGGTCGATCAGGGAAGCTCCTACCGGCTGACGGCGAATCTGCCGGCAGGCCGCTACAACCTGAAGCTGTCCGGCCATCTGCCGGAGGACGGCGTCGGCTTCGAGGCCGGCGATCCGAACGACGCGGGCGCTTCGACGATCTCGAACGTAACGACGTCGGGCTTCGATCTGGCTTTCGACAATGCCGTGCCCGGATTGCTCCCGGCCAACTTGGACATTCGCGATGCGCAGGACGTCAAGCTGAGCGGCGCGAAGCTGACGACGAACGACGGCGGTCTCCATTATCGCGTCAGCGTGGGCCTGACGAGCGGAGAGACTTATACGGTCGCTTTGGAAAAGGACAATGTCGCGTTCGACACGCCGCTAACGATGCGCGTCAAGCCGATCCTCAAGGCGAGCGTCACGGACGTGTCGAGCGACGGGCGCTTCACCCTGAACTTCGATCCGGCCTTTCCGGAGATCGAGAACTATCTGGGCTTGTCGATCGCGGACCCGGACGGGCAGGTCTACATGCCGAACGTATTCGAGTCCGCGGATCACGGGGCGAGCTACGCGGTTCGCGTCCCGAACCAAGCGCTCAAGCCGGGGATCGGCTACACGATCCGGCTCGATCACGAGTCATATGCGATGGCGCCGGTGAGCTTCGCGCTGCCGGGGCCGTATAGCGTCACCGAAGCGACGGCGCAAGGCCTGAAGGTCCGGTTCGATACGCCGGTCGGCGGGCTGGGCAAGCAGAACTTCGTCGTCAAGAGCGCGACGGGCGAGACGTTCGCCCTGACGTCGGTCTCTACGAACGACGGCGGCGCCAACTATTCGCTGGTCGGCACGCTTGCGGAGGGCAAGACGTACACCCTGCAATACAAGCCGAACGACTTGAAGCAAAGCGTCGGTCCGGTGTCGTTCGCCGTGACGAAGACGGTCGCGGTCACGCTCGGCAGCATTACGACGGCGGGCATGAAGGTGACGTTCAGCGCCAAGATCCCGGATCTGCAGTTCCTTCAGCTCGTGCTGAGCCAAGGCGGCGTCGCGCTTCCCCCGGGCAGCTATACGCTTAAGACGACGGACGGCGGACTGAGCTATCAAGTCGCCTTCAACGGCCTCATGCCGGGCGACGACTATACGCTGGAGCTGAAGCGGGAGGAATTCAAGCTGGCTTCGGCCGTTGCCTTTACGGTACCGGCTGACGCCGTGCTGCGCTTCGTCAGCGCGAACGCGACGGAGATCGTCGTCGGCACGGGCGTGTCCGGCATGACGGCCGACAACTTCGCGCTGTACAACGCCAAAGGGCAAAAGGTGTCCGTCGCGGTCTCTGAGAAGGAGGACGCTCCCGGCTACTACGTGCTGAAGGGCGCCTTCGACGTGACGCAGAAATATACGCTCAAGGCCGAACGGACCGGGTATACGTTCGCTCCGCTGGCCGTGGGCTTTAAGATCGAAGTCAGCGCCTTCGCGTTCGGCTCGCAGGCCGGGTTCAAGCTGCTGCTATGGCCTGGCGTCGACGGGCTGACGCCCGCGGACTTCGCGGTCACGGACCGCGAAGGGAACGCGGTGGCGGTCCAGTCCGTGCAGACTGCGGATGCAGGTTGGACGTACTATGCGAAGGTGCCGCTCGCAAGCGGCAAGCAGTATCAAGTCGCGATCGCGGACAAGCCGCCTTATGTGTTCCGGTTCGCGTCCAACCAGTCGATCTCGCTCCATTCGAATCAGGTCGCGGTAGACCGGCTGACGCTGAAGGGCTTCCGCCTCGTGTTCAGCTCGCCCGTTTATTTGTACAATACCGACGTCATCCTGAAGGACGAGGACGGACAGGCGGTCCAGATCCGATCCGAGATTTCTTCGGACGGGGGGCTGTCCTACGACCTGGAGACGACGCTCGCGGCAGGCAAGACCTATACGCTGAGCTTCGACAAGCCCGGGTATGACCTCGGCGGCGATATCGCGCTGACCGTGCGGAGCGTCGCGACGACGTTCGAAGGGATGGAGAGCGGCAATAACAACGCATTCACGCTGCGCTTCGATCAGGCCGTGCCCGACCTTCGGCCGAGCGACTTCACGATCCGGCGTACCGGCCAGCGCGCGCCGCTGCCGGTGCATGACGCGACGACGGACGACGGCGGATACACCTACCGCATCGAGTCCAGCTTCTGGGGCTCGGAAACGGTAACGGCGCTGCCGGCGAAGAGCGGCTACGACTTCGGCGACGCGATCCAGGTGCTCGTGCCTGCCATCGTCAGCCCCGCCGTGCTCGGGACGGGCGCGAACTACGTCGATATCGGCTTGAACCCGGCGGTCATGTCGCTGGGCAAGGGCGACTTCCTCGTGCGGGACGCCTCCGGCAATCCGCTGGCGCTGACTTCAGCCGTGTCGGAAGACGGGTGGAAAACGTACCGGCTCACCGGGCCGTTCGTCGGCGGCGAGACCTATACGATCCTGCCCAGCAAGACGGGTTACGACTTCGGTCGAGCGTTGACGGCAAAGCTGCCGGAAGCGGCGACGGTCCGTGCGGCGGCGGTCGACGCCTCGGGCATGACCCTTGTGCTGAGTCCCGGGATCGGCGGGCTGGGCGAGGCTAACTTCGCGCTGCGCGACGGCGCGGGCCATGCCGTCGCCATTCAAAGCGTCGAAGCGTTAAGCGGCGGCACGTACAAGATCTCCGCGACGCTGACGCCGGGCGAGACCTACAAGGCGACGGTGTCGGCGGCCGGCTTCGACTTCGGGGCTCCGGTATCGGCCGCCGTGCCGATTCCCGTGGGCGTCTCGTACGACGGCATTACGCCGCAGGGCGTGACGGTCCGCATGAGCGTGCCTGCGCCGGGACTGTCCGCCGTCAGCTTCAAGCTGACGGACGCGGTAGGGCAGGCCGTCCCGATCTCCGCCGCCGCATCTTCGGACGGCGGCGGGACTTACGCGCTGAAGGCGTCGCTGCCGTCCGGCAGCGCGTACAGCTTAAGCATTGCCGGAGCGGGGTACGACTTCGGCGCGGGACTTCCTTTTTACGTGAAGGAGCCAGCGGCCGCGTCCGTTGAAAATCCGATGCAGACGGGCTTCGCCTTGCGCCTGGACCACGCGGTCCGGAATCTGACGGCGGGTCATCTCTCGCTAAAGGACAGCGAAGGCAAGACGGTCGCGATCGGATCCCTGACGACCGCTGACGGCGGGCTGACGTATCAAGCGAAGGCGACGCTGATCGCGGGATCAAGTTATACGCTGGTTGTCTCGTCGCCGAAGGCGGACTTCGGCTCCGCGCTGACGTTCGAGGCGCAGCGTTTGATCGGAGTGACCGTTTCCGACGTGTCGTCAACGGGCTTCTACGTTCAATTCGGCGAACCGGTGGCGAGCCTGGCCCCGAGCCTCGTCACGCTCATGGGCGACGACGGGATCGTCATCCCGCTGGATAACAACCGGTTCTACAAGGCATCGGCCGACGGCACCCGCTACGCCGTGAACGTCACGATGTACGCCGGCGCCGTATACACGCTGTCGATCGCCGGCACGAACCGCGCGTTCGCGGGTCCCGTCGAATTCGCGCTGCCGAAGCGGACGAGCAGCGAAGTGACGGGCGCCACCGCCGGCGGGATCGCGCTCGCGCTGAGCGATCCCGGCATCGAGCTGCTGGCCGCGGACGTCGATCTGCTGACGGCAGACGGGGATGCGGTTCGCGTGACCGGCGTCGTCCCCGGGACGACAGCCGGAACGTATGTCGTTCAAGCGGCGCTGGCGGAAGGAAGCACCTATTCGCTGCGCATCGTCAAGTTTAAATACGACTTCGGCGCGGCGTCGAGCGTCTACGTGCCTTACCGCGTGAGCGTTCGGATCGCCAAGCTCCATGAAGGCGGACTGACGATCGCCTTGTCGATGCCGGTGCAGGGCCTCGCCGCGAAGCTGATCGACGCTTCCGGCAGAGACGCGGTAGGCACCTTGACGACGACGGACGATGGGCTTACCTACACGATCGCAGCGAATGTCTCTTACAATCAGGCGTTTACGCTCAAGCTGTCCAAGACCGGCTACGACTTCGGCGCGGATCTGCCGGTGAACAACGTCAGCGCGCCGCCGCAGCTGGTGTCCGCCGCGACCAGCGCCGACGGGAAGCTCATCACGCTTTATTTCGACAAGCAGCTGGCTCTAACGGACGAGCGGTCGGTATTCTCAGTCAAGATCGATTCGCAGTGGCAGAGCGGCGTCCTGTCTACGCTCGGCGCAGACAAGACGCAGATCGTCCTGACATGGACCGGCAAGGTCATCGGCGAATCGTCGAAGGTGAGCGTCGCGTCGAGCGGCGTGAATCGCGTGTACGCCGTCAACAAGACGTATATGGCGCCGTTCGAAGAGGTCGCGGTATCGAACGTCTCGTCGCTGCTCGGCATGATCCAGAGCTACGCGAATGCGGGCGATGCGGCCTCCCCCGCGCAAGTGCTTCATGCGCAGTACGGCAAGACGCCGCTCGAAACGGCGATCGCGCTCCGCGAGGGCGGGTTTAAAAATGCGGTCCTGTATGCGGCGGTCGTGCGGGAGTATCTGCTGGACAGAACCGATCTGGCGCCGCTGCTGTACGCGATGAATGCGGACGCGAAGGCGATCTGCGACGCCTATGCGAAGTACAACGTCGCCGCTTCCTTTAACGGCATGGATATGATCGGCCAGTTGATCTCGGCGGGCTTCACGGCCGCAGAGATCGGACCGGCGCTGCAGGCGCTCGGCTTCTCGAGCAAGGTCGCGGCTGTCTATCTGAAGAAGGCCGGCGTATCCGGAGAAGCTGCCGCACAGGTGCTGCGTAGCGACTACAAGGAGACGAGCGCAGGCGCCGCTTCGCTCCTGCGCACCGCCAATTACGCTAAAAACGACATTGGCGCGGCGATCCGGCGCGTATACGCGACCGCGGCCGCAGACACGGTTCAAGCGCTGGCCGATGGCGGTCTGTCCGCAAGCGAGATTGCCGCTGCCGTTCTATCGGTATACGGCACGGAGGCGGTCGACAATGCCGAGCTGCTGTCCCGGGCCGGCTTCGAGCCGAGCGCGATCGGCGACGCGATCGCGCAGCTGTACGACTACGACAGCCTGAGCGAAGCAGCGGACGTATTCCTGGGCGCCGGGTTCTCCGCATCGGACGCTTACGGGATTCTGAGCAAGGAATACGGACGGGAACTCGTGGCGGCGGAACTGCTCGGCAAGGGGAATACCGCAACGGAAGTCGGGGCGGGCATTCGCTCGGCCGGGGCCGGGGCCGGCGTGCTCATCGACGCCATGAAGCGCATAGGCGACGATGACGCCGCGATCGCGGCCGCCGTGAACGACGTGTGGGTATCGACAGGCACGGCGCTTAGCGCGATTCTGATCGAGTTCGCCGCCAACGGATATACGATCGAACGGCGTTCGGCCCTGGCTCGCGAATATTTCGGGGCGGATATCGCGGCGGCGGTGTCGGCTTTGAGTCCGGCGCTGGACTACGCGCAGCGCAATAGCATGATCAAGTATATTTTGGCCGGCGGGTACGATCCGGCGCAGACGGCTTCGTACTTCATGAACAACGGGATGCATCCTTACGAGACGTTCCGGAAGCTCACGCTGGCCGGCCTGTCCGCGGACAAGGCGCTTGGCGCCATGCGCGATGCCGTTCTCCAAAGCGGCGGTCCGTTCGGGCTGAACGAAGCCATCCAGTATATCGCGAACGACTATAATCGCCGGTATACGGCTGCCGAGGCCGTCGCGGCGCTGCGGACGGTATTCGCCCAAGCGGCGGACGTGCAGACCGATGCCGTATCCATCGCGACGGCGGCGAGTCCTTACTGGGACAAGCTTGACATCTCCAAAGCCCTGGTCGGTCAAATGGGATTGACCCTGAGGGACTTCCTGGATCTGGAGCGGACGAGCGCCTTCGCAAGGTTCGGCTGCCCGTGCGCCGTGCCGACGGCGGTCAACGACGCCCAATATATGTTCTCGAATTTGACGATTCAGGACATGAACGGCGCCATGAGCACATCCGGCCTATATGACTTGGCCGACGTGATCGACGGAAATTTCTATCTGAACAACATCTGGTATAGCCGCGATAAGAGCGCTGCGGCACCTTACGTCATGTCTGCGCTAAAAAACACGGGCTACGCCTTCGAAGAAGTCGCGGCCGAATTCGATCGTTTGAACATCGCGAATTGGATCGCCGCCTTCAGCAAGAACGGGATTGCGGCAAGCGACGTGGCCGCATACTTGAAAAGCCAATCCGAATCCATGGAACAAGTGATCGATAGGCTCGCGCCCTATCCGTTGAAGGATAAAGCGCTCGTCCTGCGCGATGCGTACGGCATAGACGCGCCGGCCGCGGCAGCGGTGCTGACCGCGCATACGAACGATGACGACGAGGCTATCGGCCGCGCGATCGCGTGGGCCTACGGCGGCGACCCGGTCGCGCTCTGGATTCAGACGCTGCGCGCGCAAGGCGGTACGGCGACCTCGGTCATGAACACGATATTCGCCCGGTATCCGAGCTACAGGGATGCCAGCCTGATCGGACCCGCGCTCATGAGAGCGGGCTTCGACCAAGCGGACGTCCTGCAAGGGATGGTGACGGTCGCTTATCGCTACAGCGGCGTCGTTCAACTGAAGGACACGATCCGCGTGCTCCAGTCGCTTTATTCGCAGCAGCAAGTGACGATCTCGCAGCTGCTCAAGGCCGCGTCGCTCGATACGCCGGAGAGCGGGCTCGCGTTCTTGGCCTACGCGGGGTACTCGATGGCGGACATCGCGGGCAGCCTGAAGAACGATTACGGACTCACGGCCGCGGAGGCGGCTGCCCTGCTCGCGAAGCAATATCCGAACGACAAGAAAAAGATTCTGACCGGTCTGGCCGGCCTCTACGGCCAGACGCTGGCCGCTACGATGACGGAGACGCTGGAGGCGGCGGGCATTACGAGCGCCGAAGGCGCCATCGATTACTTGCGCTATGAAGGCTTCGGCATTCAAGAGCTTGCCGGGCTGATGAAGGATCGTTATTCTTGGTCGGCCGGCAAGACGGCGGCTGCCTTCGTTCAGCGCAATATGGGCGCGAACAACGCGCTCGTCACGGCGATCTCGGCCGCCTACGGGCTGTCGGTCGAGAAGGTCATCCACGCCCTGCTCGCCGAGCAGGGGACCGCTACCTATGCGGGCGCCGTCCCGTTCGTCTACCAGGCGCAGTTCAGCCTGGCGACCAACGTTAAGGTGGCGAAGGACGGCTACGGCGTATCGGCGGGCGAAGCGATGAAGGCGCTGCTCGGCACGTCCTACTATCAGCAATCGGATGTCGTCGCGGTCGTCGCGCAGGTGTACGGCACCTCCCAGACGGCCAATATCGTCGATTCGCTGGCGGCCAACCATATGGACACGCTCGGCAGCGCGGTGACGTTCCTCGGCCGGATGGGCTTCGGGCTGGAGAATATCGTGCGCGTCGGCATGGAGCATTACGAATTGACGGCCGGGGAGACCGCGGCCGAGCTGGACGGTTACTATACGACGGACGAGATTCAACAGGCCGTATCCTACGTCTACGGCCAGACGCTGACCGAGACGATGCTCGATACGCTGGCCGCCACGGGCAAGCCGGAGTTCGCGGACGCGATCCCGGATCTGCTGCAAAGCCAGTTCGCGCTGTCCGACATCGTGCTCGCCGCCAAGGCGTATTACCATCTGTCCGCCGGCGAGGCGTCCTACGCGCTGCTGCAGTCGAAGCTGTTCGCAAGCGCGAACGTGCTCGCGACCGTCGCCGAGTACTACGGCAAGCCGATCGCCCAGAGCGCGGACGAGCTGCTCGACGAGAGCGGCATCGCCGGGATCGCCGAAGCCGCGCTGCTCCTCCGTTCGATGGGGTACTCGCTGCAGGACGTCGTCGAGATCTCCAAGCGTTACTACGGCAATACGGCGGCGGCGACGACCGAAGCGCTGGCTGCGCTCGGCTTCGAGGACGAAGCCGTCGTCGACTGGACGGTTCAGTACGTATACGAGGGAACTTCGGATTCTTCCGCGTCGTCCGGTCCGCAGGAGGCGCTGCAGGAAGCCGGCATCACCGGCGCCGGCGAATCGGTCGCCTATCTGTGGAGCGCGGGATATTCCCTTTTCGACATCGTCAAGTTCCTGAAGACGTTCCACGGCAAATCGTCCGCCGAATCGGCCGAGCTGCTGCTCGGCGGCGGTACGCTGGATGTCGCTGCGATCCTGTCCGCTTTGAACGGGGTATACGGCTCGACGTACGACGCGGCGACGATCGACGCGTTCAAGCGTCTTGGGGCGTTCGACTCGTCCGACAAGGCCGCCCGCCTGCTGAGCGCGGCGGGGTACAGAATGACTGCGATCGCCGAGACGATGAGGTCGAGCTACGGCCTGACCTTCGCGCAGACGCAGGCGACCCTGTCGTCGCTTGGCGCGTATGCGGCGACGGCGATTCAAACGACGGTCGATCAGGTCTATGCCACGGTCGGCGCGTCCTCCGGGACGCTCCAGCAAGTGCTCGATCTGTACGGGATTCGAACGCAGGAGGGCGCGGTCGCATTCCTGCGCCGGCAAGAGACGCCGGTCGCGGATATCGTTCAATACCTGAAGGACGCCTACGATCTGGGCGCGGATGAAGCGACGGCGCTGCTCGTGACGTATTATCCGGGCACGGATCTCGGGCTGGCGATATCCAAGGTTTACTACAGCAGCGAGAGCATCGGCTATCTGGCCAAGATTCTGCCGGACAATGCGACGACGCCAAGCTCGGTCGTGAGCTTCATGAAAGGCTCGTTCTCGGACGCGCAGATCGTGCTCGCGTTGAAAGTGCTCTTCCATCTCGACGCGCTCGGCGTCATCGACGCGATCTCGCCCGCCGTCCTATCGGCCGAACGGGTCCGTGCCGCGGTCGCCGAGGTATACGGGGACGATCCGCTGTTCGCCTATCTGAAGCGCATGAAGGATCGCGGAGCGAACGCCAACGACGTATCCGCCGAGCTTGCGCTCCGCGGACTGCTGGACACGGCTCCCGCGAGTTATCTGGTCGATACGCTGATGAAGCTCGGTTACGACAATGCCAGCATTTTGAAGATGCGCTACAATTACTTCAACGTGACGCGCGGCAACGAGGGAACCGAAGCCGAACAAGGCGCCCAGTTCGCGCAGCTCGGCGTCACGTCCCCGGCCGCTATCGTGCAGACGCTGCGAAACTGGACGATGCTCCCGTACAAGGTGATCTATATCGTCCGGGCTGCGAACCCGAGCGCATCGCTGACGGACATCGCCTTTGCCATGAGAGGGCAGAACATCGCGGCGACCGATATCATGGGGGCGGTGAGCGCCGTCGGCGACAAGCCGTCGTCTCTCTCCGCGAGCTTCAAGGCGCTGGGACTGACGGCGCAGCAAGCGATGTCGAACGCCTCGGATCTGGCTTATGCCGTCCGGCTTCAGATGCTTATCGACAACGGGTATGCCCTGACCGATTACTTCCGGAACCTGGACATTACCGGCAGCAACGGCCCGGTCACCGTCCAGCTCCTGATAGCGTCCGGCGTCTCCGCAAGCACGCTTGCAAAGATGATGGTCTCGTACCGAAACATGGGCTTCTATTCGATCGCCAAAGCGCTCTACGACGGCGGGGTCACGAAGATCGAGGACGTTGCGGAGGCGCTGCTGGCCGCGAATTGCCGCCCGGCGTGGATCATCTATTACATGCAGGAGATCGGAGACTGGACGGTCAAGCAGATCGCGCAGGAGTTACACGATGCGGATGTAATTTCGCTGGTCGATCTGGTCGCGGCAATCCAGTACGCGACAGGCGATCGATTGAATATTACGTACGCCATCATCAAGGAGATCTCGGGCAGCGAGCGGCAAGCCTTCTACAATGCGCTGGACCCTGCCGCCCGTTCGCTGGTGAACAACGGCGAGATCTCGATGATCGTCACGATCACGACGCTCCGCTATGCGGGCATCGACGTCTCGGAGGCGGCCGGGCAGCTGCTGAATACCGAGCGGGAGTACGATCTCGGGACGGCGACCAAGGTCATGGTGCTGTCCGGGTACAACGTGCTGGACGTCGCGGAGACGATGATCGACGTGTACAGGGCGATTTTGACCTTCGAGATCACGAAGATCATGTTCAAAAAACTGGCGGAAACGGCGATCCCGAATTTCCCCGACTATTATAGAATCGCTAAGCGTCTGTACCAAATCGTGAACTTCACCATTCGCGTGGTCGATTACACGACTTAATACGGATCTAGGGCGGGGCGTAGAAATGATTCCCGAGTGCGCATGAGCATATATAAATTAAGGGTTACCCTCAGCGACCGCGCTGGTTCAGGGTAACCCTATTTTTTATGCGCGAGCAGCTTAATCGGACGGAACGATTTCCCGCCGTTAATCGAATTTCGAAGGAGGCACGTTATAGTACTTCTTGAACGCCTTCGAAAAGGTAAAAGGATCGGGGTACCCGAGGAAGCCGGCGATTTGTTGGACCGTGTACTTCTTTTGATACAAATAATCGCGCGCCCGGTTCATTTTAATCTGATACGTATATTGGCCCGGCGTGATGCCGACGGCTTTTTTAAAGTAGGAAATGAAGTACTTCTCGGATATGCCGGCAATCGGCGCCAGCACGCTCATTTTAATCGATTCGTGGAGATGATCGTCGATGTACCGGAAAACCGGCTGCAAGACGTCCAGATCCCGGTCGGATCTCTTCGGCGAAGTCCCGTTCAGAAAGGCGCCGCTGTACTGGCCTTGTCCATGAAGCTCGATGATCTTGGCGATGACCGCCATCAGGCAAGCCTTCAAATACAGCCGGCTCCCCGGCTTGCCGCTTCGCTGCTCCGATTGCTCGAAGGCCTTGACGAAAAGATCGGCAACCTCCCGAATCAAATCCGCTCCGATGATGCCCGAGAGCCGAAAATCGCTCAAAATCTGCTGCTGCTCGCCGATGCCGTAATCGAAATGAACGTAAATAAACCGGCACCCTTCCTCGCCGCAAGAAGCGATATAAGGGATCCGGGGGTAAAAGAAAACCACGTCTCCCGGATGGGCCGTGTGCTCGGTGCCGGCGATGCGAAGCTTCACGGTTCCGGATTGAATGAGCCATAGATCGTAATCGGCATGCGCCTTATGCTCGATCCAATCTCCGCCGGGAGCGATCGCCCAGCAAGACTTCAACCGAAGCGCGATAAACTCCGACAGCTCGTTAAAAATCTCCATGTCCGGCACGATCGATTCCTCCACCCATAGACATTATGCGTCTTGGATGATTATATCATTGAATTTGCGGGCTGCTGAAATTCGTACTTTTTGACATGATTGCAAAACCATCGCATATTCCGGTTTTCGGCCATTCTCCTATAATGAGGCTATCACCCACTAGGAGGTTCGATCGTGAGCGACTCGAACGCGTTTCAACCGAAGGTCGTCGTACTCGGCGCGGGCAGTCTGTTTTTCGGCCGCCAGTCCATCTGGCAGATGGTTCATTCCCCTTATCTCAACAACGGGACGCTTGCCCTGGTCGACACGGACGAAGACAGGCTGGCTAGAATGGTGAACCTGGCCAAGGCGGTGGCCAAAGAGAACGGGGTGCCGCTGAAGGTAGAGGGCTCGACGAACCGGAGAGATGTGCTGAAGGGCGCCGATTTTGTCGTGCTCAGCTTTGCGGAGGATACGGTCAAATATCGGGGCATCGACTGTCAGGTTTCGTTGAACTACGGGATTCGCATGTGCTCGGGCGATACGATCGGACCGGGAGGCATCTTCAGGGCCATGAGAGAGCTGCCGGTTATCCTGGCCTGCGCCAAGGACATCGAGGAGCTGTGCCCCGACGCCTGGGTCATCAACTATATCAATCCGTCTACCGTCCATGGCATCGCGCTGAGCCGCTATGCGCCGCAGCTGAAGTCGTTCGCGCTGTGCGACGGCCATCATATGCCGCACGTCAAAGCGAATTATGCAGTCAGGGCCGGCATCATCGCGGATCCAAGCGACTTCAATGCAGAGATCGATCGCCGGTTCGACTTCCGGGTGGCCGGCGTCAATCACTTTACCTGGCTGATCAAGGCGGAGTACGAGGGGAAGGACGTCGCGTCCATGATCGCCGAGGCGATGCGAAAAGCGGCGGGAACGGAAACAAATGGCGGAGATACGGGCGCCAAGGCGCTCTTCAACGATTCGATTACCTATCAGCTGTACGATATATTCGGCTATATCCCGACCTGCACGGCACACACCAAAGAATACGTCCGGTATTGGCAGGGGCTCGGGAAGACGAAGGACGCCATCCCGCCGCTGTCGATCTGGGAGACGGACGAACGGTACAAGCGCCACGAGGAGATGTGGAAGCAAGTGGACGGCTTCCTGTCCGGCGAGCTGCCGATCTCGGGTTATATGCAGTCGTTCGGCCCCGACCATGCGACGGATATCATCGAAAATATGGTGGGTAACCTGGGCAAGCGCTTCTTCATCAACACGCTTAACGACGGGGCGGTGTCCAACATGAACGACGACGCGTTCCTGGAGCTGCTGAGCGAAGTGAGCATGGAAGGGATCAAGCCGCTGCACGTGGGCGAGATGCCGAGAGGCATTCGAGGCATGCAGGAGCTCGTGCTGGACACGCACGAGCTCACCGCGGAGGCGGTCGCCGAGCGGAGCTTCGTCAAGCTGCGCAGGGCGATGATGACCGATCCGCTCGTGAATTCCATCCATGACGCCGACATGATCATCAAGGAATTGCTGGAGCAGGAGAAGGATGTCCTTCCGAAATACTGGTACGAATAAGAGCGTCGTAATGTCGCCTACCCGAATAAAAAGAACCGCGAAGCCTCGTCGCTTGGCGGTTCTTGCTATTGTGCACGTATACAGGCATCGTCTCGCAACCGTATTGCCTCAGCCGCGGTAAGCCTGCTCCAGCTGCGCGATGTCGAGCTTCTTCATCGGCATGAAGGCCTTCGTCACGCGCTCGATCTGCTCCGGCGTACCGTTCGCCATCATGTCTTCCATCGCGGCGGGCGCGATCTGCCACGACAGGCCGAACTTGTCCTTCAGCCAGCCGCACTGCTCGGCCTGGGGATCGGCGGACAGCGCGCTCCAGTAGGCGTCGATCTGCGCTTGCGTATCGCAGCGGACGAGCAGGGAGATCGCCTCGTTGAAGGTGAAGCCGTGATTGTGCGCGCTGTCCATCGCGGTCAGCCAGGTGTTTTCGATCATGAAGTCGCTGAACATGACCGTGCCTTCCCGATCCGGCGCCATGCCGGGGCCGTAGCGGCGCAGCTGGCCCGGACGCGAATGCTCGAATACGGACAGGTACAGCTCGCGCGCTTCCTCCGCTCTGCCTGCGTTGTCCCCGGTGAACATCAGGGACGGGATAATCGTCGGACGAGGCTCTCCTTCCGGATTGGTCAGCATCAGTTGCCAAGTCACGCCGTACTTGTCCCGGATCCAGCCGAATCGCGCGCTGAACGGATACTCGCCAAGCGGCATGAGCGCCGTGCCGTGCTCGGCGAGCTTGTCCCATGTCTCGTCGAGCAGCTCGCGCGCTCGGCTCTCCCGGGACGGATCGAAGTTCACGATAAACGAGACGGACGGATTGAACTTGAAGAGCGGACCCGCGGAGATCGCCATGAAAGGCATGCCCCAGAGGGTAAACGACACGATGTCCGAGTCGCCCGAAGGCGTGTCTCGCAGCGTCGCCGTGCTTGTAACGGAGGAGTCGGGGAATACGGTGCTGTAGAACGCAGCGGCTTCCTTGGCTTCTCGGTCGAACCACAGATGCGGGACGATGCGGGGAGCGGATGCGCCGGCGGTAACGTCATTCATGATTATTCCTCCTTTTTGCTTCCATTTTACCACGGAACGACAGGTTGGCATTTCTCATGGATTGCTGTCATAGACAAAAGCAGAAAATAATGTTCGAACCGCAAAGCCTTGATGCATCGCGGTTTTTTTCATTTTCCGGCGCTCTCTTTCATTATTCTTTTATCCGGTTGCCGTACGCTTGAAATGAGCAAAGCTGAAGGAGGTGAACTCATGTCGGAGGAGCAAAAGAAAGCGGAAGCGAACAAGGATACGGTAGAGTCGAACAAGGAGACCGAAGTAAAGCTCGACAATCTGCCTAAGAAGCTGACAGAGGAAGAAGCCAAAAACGTAAACGGCGGCAAACGTTATAGTTACTAAGCAGGACGGCGCGGGAGATGATCCCGCGCTTTTATTTGAACCATTTGAACAGATCCAGGGGGAATTGCCATGACGAAGCTCGATCAGGTCGTTGCCCTTCAAATAGAAGGATCCAGCTTCTCGCTCGCCGGGGTGCTTCGCTTCGCTCATATGAATGGCGGCTTCGGGGCGCTCGAGGATTACGCATCGAACGTGCTGATCGACGCCTATGCGCGCGAGCACGGACTCGCGGCGGGACACGAGGAACTTCAGGAGGCCGTCAACGAATGGAGATCCGAGCACGGGCTGTATCAAGCCTCGGAAGTTCGGGAGTGGCTGGCGGATCGCTCGCTGTCCGCGTCCGACTTGTCTGAATATGCCCGAATGAAGATCGCTAAAAATCTCGTCAGCGCGCACGTGGCCGCCGGTCAGGTGGAGCGGTACTTCGCGGAGCGGCGTTCGGCGTTCGACGCGGCCGCGATCTCGCAGATCGTCGTGGAGGATCGGGGGATCGCGCGCGAGCTGGCGTTCAAAGCGCAGGAGGGGACGCCCTTCTACGAGCTGGCGCGCGCGTATTCGACGGACGCGGCCACCCGCCTTGCCGGCGGATACGTCGGCCGCCGGGAGCGCGCGCAGTTGCCCCGCGCGATTGCCGAGCTGGCGTTCGGTCCGCATGCCGGCGCGGTGGTCGGGCCGATCGCGATCGACAAACGATTTTACGTGATCAAAATTGAAGAAGCTTATCCGGCGGAGCTGAATGCCGACACGAGAGCGCGAATCGAAGGGCTGCTGTTCGACGAATGGCTGGCCGACAGGCGCCGGCAAGCCGGCGTACATATCGCGTTGTGGGGACAAGATCGAGTCAATGGAGATACGGGACATGACGAACGAGAATAAGCAGCTCGCCTATATGGAAAAAACGCCTTTGTTCAGCATCCTTCGTCCGGACGAGAAGCGCGAGCTGTCCCGTCATGCCGAGATCGTGCATTTCTCGATCGGACAATCGATTATCGAAAAGGGAGGCGTTTCGGCCTCTCTTTTCTGCGTGATATCGGGAGAAGTGCGGATGATCGAGGAGCAGGCGGACGGGAAAGAAACCAGCCTCGGCTTGTTGAGGGAAGGGGATAGCTTCGGATGGGATGGGGGCGAGGCGCAGGCGGACAGTCCGATCGCGTACGGCGCCGCGGAGAGCGTGCTTCTGCTGGCGGTTCCGGCCGGCCGGCTCCGAGAGATTCTGGCACGCAATCCCGGCCTCGAACGGCTGCTGACGACGTATATGTCGTCTCGCGCCATCGCGATGTTTCTGAAGCGGACGACGCTGCTTGCCGCCCATGATCATGATGCGGTACGTACCTTTCTCGATCGAATGACCGTGATCCATGCGGATCGAGGACAGGCGATCGTTCGCGAGGGAGAAGAGGGCGACGCTTTTTACATCTTGCACGCCGGGCGATGCGAGGTGATCAAGGAAGCGGACGGGACCGTGATCAACCGTCTGATTCCAGGCGATTTTTTCGGGGAGCTGGCATTGCTGACAGGGGCGCGGCGCCAGGCGACGGTCGTCGCCAGCGAAGCGGCGCAGCTGTTCAGACTCGGCAAGGAAGACTTCGACGTCATGATCGTGGCGCATCCCGCATTACGCACGGCGATCGAGCGCATCTCGGCGAATTATTCGTCCAGCGGGGCCAAGTACGAGCAGGACGATACGTCGGACGGGGAAGCGCCACCCGGCAGCGTAGTCTGGCAGACGGCCGAAAAGGCGTCAACCAAACGGCGGCGGTTCAAGCTGCGCAAATATCCGATCCTCCTGCAGCGCGACGAGATGGACTGCGGTCCGACATGCTTGGCCATGGCGATGGCCTACTACGGCTCGCGCATTCAGCTGAACCGGATCCGGGAGCAGACGGAGATGTCTCGCTCCGGCAGCTCGCTCTTCGGTTTGACCGAGACGGCGGAATCGCTCGGTTTGGCCGCTCAAGGCTTCACGACGACGCTTGAAGCGCTGGGCGATATGAAGCTGCCCGCGATCGCGCATTGGAGGGGCGAGCACTTTATCGTCGTGTACGACGTGACCAAGAGCCATGTGATCGTCGGCGATCCGGCCTATGGCTTGGAAAAAATGAGCCGCGCGGATTTTCAGGCGGGCTGGAGCGGGGCGATCCTGACGCTGACGCCGACGGAGCGGCTAGCTTCCCATGAACGGGTTCGCAGTCCGATAGCGAGATTCATCGCCTACATGCTGCCGAACAAAAAATCGCTGTTCTCCCTCTTGGGCGCTTCCCTGCTCGTGCAATTGGCCGCGCTGGCGCTCCCGATCGTCACGCAGATCGTCATCGACCGCGTGCTCGTCGACAAGCAGGAAAACCTGCTCCAACTGCTGCTCGCCGGGATGCTCGGACTGTCGGTCTGTTATATCGCAGTCAACTCGCTACGGCATTTTATCGCGGCTCGAATCGCGCTGCGCATCGATATCGCGATGCTTGGCGACTTCTACAAGCACCTGCTCAGCCTGCCCTTGTCGTTTTTCCTGGCGCGCACGATCGGCGACCTGACCAGCCGCGTGGGCGAGAATCAGAAAATACGCCGAATGCTGACCACCGGCGCGGTGCAACTGCTGCTCGACGTTCTGACGGTCGTCATCTACGGCGCGTTAATGTTTGTTTATCACGCGAAGCTATCGCTGATCGCGTTTGCCGTTATTCCTTGTTATGTCGCGCTGGTGCTGCTCTTTTCGCCGCTTATGCGCAAAAACAGCCGCAGGCAGTTCGAGGCGGAGGCGGAGTCCCAGACGACGATGGTGGAAGCGATCAAGCTGATCTCGACCGTCAAGGCGCTCGCCGCCGAGCCGGTCATCCGTTGGAAGCTGATGGATAAACTTCAGCTCGCTTTAAAGCAGCGCATCAAGGCCATCCGGCTGCTCGTCGCCTCGGAGACCGCCGCGGACGGCATTCAGACGATCGGCAACGCGCTGGTGCTGTATAGCGGCGCCGTGTTCGTCATGAAGGGCCAGCTCACGGTCGGACAGTTCGTCGCCTTCTTGTCGGTATACCTGACGGTCACGCAATCGATCTCCCGCATGCTGGATATGCTGAACGAGCTCATGGAGGTGCGCGTATCGATGGAGCGGATCGACGACGTGTTCCAGGCGCATCCGGAAGAGACCGACGCGCAGGACAAGCGAAGGCTGGCTGCGCTCAAAGGGCATATTCAATTCGACAACGTTTCGTTCCGTTACGAAAAGGACGGTCCGAGCATTTTGCGGCAGATCAGCATCCGCATCGAGCCTGGACAGACCGTCGCGCTCGTGGGACGGAGCGGGTCGGGCAAGTCGACGTTCGCGAATCTGCTGACGAAGCTGTTCGCGCCGACCAGCGGGACGATCCGCCTGGACGGGCACGACATCCGGCAGATTCACGCCGCTTCCTTGCGCCGGAAGATCGGCATCGTGCAGCAGGAGAATCGCGTTTTCCGCGCCACGATCCAGGACAATATCGCGATCCGCTTCCCGTCCGCGACGCTGGAGGAGGTCGAAGCCGCGGCCAAGCTGGCTGGCGCTTACGACTTTGTCAATGCGCTGCCGCTCGGATTCAAGACGCTGATCGGCGAGGGCGGACTCAGCTTGTCCGGGGGACAGCTGCAGCGGATCGCGATCGCGAGGGCCCTGCTCGGCGAACCGGGCATTCTCATCTTCGACGAGGCCACGAGCGCGCTGGACTCGGAGTCGGAGCGGATCATTCAGCAAAATATGGACGCGATGATGAAAGGGCGCACGGCACTGATCATCGCGCACAGGCTGAGCACCGTGCAGAAGGCGGATCTGATCCTCGTCCTTGACCAAGGCGCGATCGTGGAGTCCGGGACGCATGCCGAATTGATCGGGGCGAAAGGGCTTTATTATTACCTCGTCAGTCAACAGCTAAGCTGAACGAGAGGATCGGCGTTTATAGCCTCTATTCTCGGAGGAGAACAGAGGCTTATTTGCGCTTTTTATTTATCGCGCAGCGTTCAGTTCGATCCGCAGCGGCAGACCGGGCTTGACCGTGCAAGGCGCCGCGAATCGGATCGCGTCTTCGCCGACGGCGCAGTCCGTCGCTCGTTCGCCGAGCCGGACGGCGCCGATCTTGCGCAGCGCATGCTGCGGCAGCCTTAGCGTACGAAGCGCCAGCTGTCCGCCCAGGAGCTTAAGCTCGGCATGGTTCTCGGTCAGCTCGAACGTCCCCCAACCACTGCCAAGCGACCAGAACGTGCGAAACCGGCCATCCTCGCTTCGGACGGGATGGAAGCCGATCAGCCCTTGCACGAGGTCGAATTCGAAGCCGCCGAAGGCGTTCAGCAGCGAGTAGCTGGCCATCGAACGAGCGTAGTTGCTGCCGCATTCGATCTCGCTCCACGGATTGCGCTTCTCGCCGTCGTACCGGTCTCGAATGGCCTGCACGATCGCCAGGCCTTCGTCCGCCATACCCGTCTGAATCATATGAGCCGCGACCTGGTACTCCATGCCCGTCATCGTTTCCGAGGCGTAAGGCACGGGAATGTAAGGCTTGCGCGCTCCATCCGGCCACGTGCAGATCAGAAGCCCCGCTTCGTCGTTCAGGGCGAACAGCCGCCACGTATTCGCTTCGTCCCTGAGCGAGGGCTTGAAGTTGTGGCGATAGAGCGCGCGAAGGGCGCTCGCCGTCTGCGCAGGGTCGAAGATCTCGCCGAGCCCGCACAGGTTGGCATGCCACTGCGCGAGCACCTGATCGATCGCGCAGCCGTCGCCGATCTGGTACTTGATCTCGCCGCGCTCCGCATTCCAGTACCGGTCGACTGCCCCGTCGCCATAAGGCTCGAGCGTCCCCCGATCGTCCAGATCGACCCGCTGCACGTAGTACTCGCCGTTGAACAGATGGGTGTCCGTCCAGGCTTTGCCCGCCCGGAACAGCGCTTCATACTGCTCGGCCGTCTCCGGTTCGCCGAGATAACGGGCCATCTCCGCGCCAGCCTTGAGCGCGGCCAGATAGAAGCCGTTCAGCCAAGCGCTCGGCCCGTACAGCTCCATATCGAGCGTATGATGCTGCCGTCCCGTCAGGACGCCGGTTCGCTGCGGGTCCCAGCGGTCTTCGTTCGCCTCGTCCCAGGCGTACGCGATCGATTTTTTGATCGCTTCCCAGTTGGATCGCAGCCAAGCGGTATCGCCTGAGATTTTCCAATCCCTGTACGCCTTGATCACGCCGCCGAACTGGCCGTCCACGCAGGCATGGAAGGAGGACGCTTCCCGGCCGAGCGGCAGCATGAGACGGAACGACATCTTGCCGCTCTCCCAATGGTTGTACCTGAAGTCGAGATCGCGCATGCTCCGCTCGAGCTGCGGGAACAGAAAGGGGAGGGCGTAAGCGTAGTTCCATACGTGCGTGCAGGAGCCTTCGCAGCTGCCTTCGTCCTCGATGCAGCCTTCGAAGCCGTAGAATTCCCCATTCGTCAGGCGCAGCGTCGCCGCCGACTTGAGCACCGAGAGATTGGCGGATACCGCTTCCTTGACGATCTCGGGCACCGTCGAGCCGAACAGGGCGTCCTTGAACGCCACCGTGTCCGCCAGCAGCCGGTCCCAGTGATTCAGCGCGTACGAGGCGCAGGTAGCGGAGTCCGCGAACAACGAGTCGCAGTAGTTCTTCCAGACCGTCGTGCCCTCCGGCTCCTTGTTCCAGAAGTTGTGCACGTTCGGGAAATGCCAGCCGATGACGAACCGGACGCGAGCCTTGCCGCCCGGCTGCACGGTGACGCGCGCGGCCAGGGAGGCCATGTCCGGACGCGTCGTTCCGGGCGGCGGATCCTCGGGATAAACGCGATTGACGAGCCCGCCGGGCGACGTGAAGTCCCGCCAGAACGTCTCGAGGTGATCCAGCCATTCTCCCCGGTACCAGTATTGTTGATAGCACGTATCCGCCGCGTCCGTCGCGATCGCGATGTCGCCGAAGGCGGGATCGTCCGACGCGCGCCGCCGCGAGGACAGCTTGAGCAGCCTGAGCGGCCGCCCGTCGTCCAGCGTGCGCTCGGCGTAGGCGTTGTCGGCTTGCCCGGCCGCCTGCGGGTTGGCGGCGCTCAGACAGACCGTATACGTGACCGGTCGCGGAGTCGTATTGTCGATCTCCACCTCGAAAAAGGCGGCAGGAATGCTAGAATCCAGGTCGTTCAGCGGGATCAACGGGTTGAAGGCGAGCAGCTTCACGCTACCGGGAAAGGAAGGCTCGCGGAAGGAGAGGGAGGCGAACGGAAACTGCCCTTCGAATTCGGTATCGCGAAAATGGGGCAGCCCGGCCATCGTCTCCGTATCGGGACCGAAGCCGTAACCGCTGTGCAAGGGGGCTCCCCGCCGGGGCTGTCCCACGTAAGGCGCCTGAAGATCGCCGTTCAGCGCGCGGGCATCCAGCACGCGGCCTTCCTGCTCCGCCTTGATGCAGAAATGGCTGTAGCCGTTCATGCTTCGCTTGTTCGGGCGATTAAAAATCTCCCAATCGATCAGCCGTCCGTTGCCGGCCAGGCCAATCGAGCCGGTGCCGATGCCGCCCAGCGGGAAGGAAATCTCGCGGGTTTTCATGCCTTTGTAAATTCGGCTCATCGCAGACCCTCGCTTTAAATGGAAGATGCTTGCCATGCAGCGCTGCTAACCACAATAATAAAGGGGAAATGCGTCGCGATCATTGTAAAATGCAAATGATATTAGGGTAAAAAACGACTGAATTGAAGAGGGGGACGAGGGATGAGGATCGAAGCGTACGATGTGGTGCCTTATATCCGCAACGCCGATTATGCGATCCGGCGCCCTTTCCTTTTAGGCAAGCGAAGTCTGCTGGACTATATTATCTTTTACGTACAAGAAGGCACGTTCGAGATCGAGCTGGGAGGTCGCACGCATACGCTGCGAACCGGAGACCACTGCCTGCTGCAGCCGGGCGACGTGCACACGATTCGCGGCCTCGACGATACGATCAATCCATACGTCCATCTCGATTTTTTCTATCGGCCGAAGCGAGACCGGAGCTTCATCACGCTGCCAGGGCAGATCGATATGGCGCCCTACGCGGAGCTGATGCAGCCGAGGCTGAACGACAGCGAAGCGTTCGAGCTGCCGCTGAAGTTGAGCTTCAGCCATCCGCAGCGGATGCGCGATCTCGTCATGAAGATGATCGAAGCCTGGCGGCTTGGGACTTACGTCGGTACGCTAACCGCGCATAAACTCGCTTACGAGTGGTACTTGTCCCTCGCCGGAGCGTATATGAAGACGTCTCCATCGGCGTCGACCGATGCGAAGCCGCTGCTGAATTGGATGACCTCGTACTTCGCCCTCCATATTTCCGATCCGATCACCGTCAAGGACATGGCGAAACGGGCGGGCTTGTCGCCCTCCCGTTTCAATGTCGTGTTCGCGGAGACGTTCGGCACGACCCCGTATCAATACTTGCTTCGAATGCGCATCGACCATGCCAAGGAGCTGCTCGGCAGCGGCTATCCGATCAAGGTCGTCAGCGAGTATTGCGGCTTCTCCGACGTGCATTACTTCACGAAGGCGTTCAAGAGCGCCGTCGGCGTCACGCCCGGGCAGTACCGCGAGGCGGGACGATGATGCGCTTGGCGGCGAACGTGCGTCCGGCCGCTACTCCGACTCCGCCAGCGAGCATTCCCGCCATCCGCCGCCGGTCGGATTCGTCCTGTACGACTTGATCTCGAACGCTCCGAGCTCGACGCGTTCCTCGATGCCGAGCGAAGGGATGCGAACCAGAGCCGAGCCCGGCGCGCCGGCCGGTTCGTACAGCCGGACGATATAGCCGTCCCCGTCCTCCGCCTGCTTGAAGGCGGTCAGCACCGCGCGGTCGCCTTCAAGCTCGACGCCGCCGTGAGGCAGCGTGCCGGCTCCGCTCGGGAAGAACGACAGCGCATAAGGCCGTTCGTGCCAGGCGAGCGCTTCGCGTTCGATCGCTAGCAGGCGCTCCTCGCGCTGGCCCGCGTTCAGCCAGAACGTATACGTGCGCTCGCCCTGGTCGATCCGGGGGAGGAATCGGTCCTGCGGCAAGATCGGACGATCGCCGATCGGGTGCGCGCAGTAAGCGGCGCCGCGAACCAGCGTCGGCCGAAGCGTGCCGTCGCCGCCGTCCGAGCCGTAGACGCCGTCATTGATCAGCGTGACAGCCCGGCCGTCGGCAGCCCGGCCGTCGGCAGCCCGCTCCGCAATCGCCGTCCATTTTTGCGCGACCGCCTCGTCGCCGTTTTGCGGCAGCCTCTGCACGCCGTACGCCGTTTGCCCCAGGTATTCATAACCGTCCCCGAACGCCGTAGGGATCGACAGCTTGAGCAGCTTGTCCTTCTCCTGCCAATAAAGGCGGACCTGCACTTCGATCTCGGTGCCCGTTTTGGGCAGCAGGTAGGTGAGCACGGCCGCGGAGTCGCCGTAAGCCAGCAGCGCTTCGACGACGGTCCGCACTTCGCCGTCCTCGATCACGCGCACGGCCGGCAGCACCTCTTCTTTGACGCCGGAAAAGGTCGTGCCGCGGGCGGGGCTCATGAGCTCGAACCGTCCGACGACCGGCTCGAACCGGTCCGTATCCATGCGCCACGGATCCTCGTTATCGGCGACCACGATCGGCAGGAAGGCGCCGGGACGCAGGTAAGATACGCCCTCCGCGACATACGCGTCGATCAGTCCGGTCCGGGTATTGATCTCGATCTGCAGGGACGCCGATTCGAACCGGATCGCGCCGTCGCGCTCGGCCAGGCGCGCTCTAGGCTTCTTTGGCAGTTTGACGATGCGGCAGTCGAACCTGTTCATGGACGAGGGCGCGAGCTCGGCTTCGAATACGACGCGTTTGCGCCAGTCCAGATTCAGGGCGCTATGCTCTTTTTCGGGCTGACTCGGCACCTGCGCGCCGTTGCGGTAAACCAGCGGCATGGAGAACTCCTCCGTCCAGTTCTGGTCCTCCAGCATGAACTCGCAGGCGAAAATGCCGCGCACGGGGTAGGGATGCGGATTGTATACGAGTATCGGATACTCGCCCGCCGCCGCTTGGGGCTGGCCGGCAGCCAGGGCGAAAAACGCGCGGGCGCGCAGGCGCGAAGCGATCTCGAGGCCGTGGTCCATAAGCCTGAGCGACGCTTCCTCCGCAGGCTGGATCGAGCTTCCCGGCAAGATGTCGTGGAATTCGCCGACCATCAGGTCGTGGAACGCTTCGCCGAGCTCGCGGGCCGGGTACGCCAGCAGCCCTTGAGCCGCGGCCGTCGCGTGCATTTTTTCGGTCATGAAAAGCTGGCTTTCCAGCTGCCTGTGCTTCTGCTTGATCCGGATCATCGACGTGTAGCAGCCGACGAAGCGCGGATTGAGATCGTCCGCATGACGAGGAAGATCGGCTGCGTCGCGCAGTTCCGCGAAGTAAGCTTCCGGCGTGGAATGCACGATCTCGACCGGACCCGAAGCCATCATCTCGCCGATCCGGTCGAGGTCGAGACGGGAGGGACCGCCGCCATGATTGCCGACGCCCCACAGCAGCAGGCGAGGGCGATCCTCGCCGTCGTCCGCGTACTTCTCGAGCCATTTCGCCACTTTTTTGTGCGCTTGCCCGAGCAGCGTGTTGTACCCGTCCGCGATCTGATGCGCGTGCACCTCGGAGCCGTCGAAGCCGACCCAGACGAAGTCGTCCGCGGGACCGGCCGTCTTCTGCTCGGGGCGCATGAACAAATAAGCGTCGTAGCCGGATTTGCGCATGATTTGCACCAGTCCCCTGGAATGCCCGAAGGAGTCGAAGTTGATCGAGGTCGTCGGCGCTTGTCCGAATTTTTCCTTGAAGTACTGCCTGCCGAGCAGAATCTGCCTGACGAGCGATTCTCCCGAAGGCATGTTGCAATCGGGCTGCAGGTACCATCCGCCCATGATGTGCCACTTGCCGAGACGAACGAGGCTTTGGATCTCCGCGAACAAGCTCGGTTCGTACTCCTCGATCCATTTGTACAGCAGCGCTTCATTGTGATTAAATACGTAGCCGTCGTATTCCCTGCAAAACGACGCGGCCGCCCTGAACGTGGATACCGCCGCCGCAGCGCCTTCCTCCCACTCCCACTGCCATACCGGGTCGAGGTGCGCGTTGCTGATGAGGTGCAGCTTTTTCAAGTCCATGCATCCTTTCCGATTCGTCTCTCTTCCTTTCTATTTTCATTTTGAAGCGCGTCCAAGTAAATTCATTGAAGTATCCCGTTTTTACACTAAAATGACCGGTTCGCTTGTGCTACTATGATAGAAAAAACTGCGAGGAGGGGACGAGCCTATGGCGCGCGGCCCACTTCCGGATCAGCTGTACGGAACCGTCAGGGTGAACGACGCCGTCATCGAGATCATCGAGGTGCTGGAGGAGCAGCCTTGGGGAGCCCGCTCGTGCCCCCCTCATACGCATGCGTGGTTCGAGTGCAACTACATCTACGAAGGCAGCATGAAGACGGGGTTCGGGGGACCGCTCATGAACGTCGGACCGGGAGAGTTCTTTCTCGTCCCCGCAGGCGCCGAGCACCGCCACGAGTACGAGCCGCAGTCTCCGCATCGGGGCGTCTGCATGCGGTGGACGGTCGCCCCGGCCGATACGTCCGGCGGAAGCGAAGCCGGCTCGGTCTATGCCGCGCTCGAAGGGTTGCGGCAGTGGCAGCTCGGGTGCTACGCGGATCGCTACGGTCTGGGCGAGCGCATCCTGCGGCTGTTCGAGGAGGCGCGGGAGGCGGACTCGCTTGCGTCCGTTCAGCTTACGTTCGTGCAGATTCTGCTGGCGATCGCCGCCGTGCGCCATCCCGAAGGACGGATCACGCCGGCGGCAGTCGATCAATCCGATACCGCGTTTCTCCGCAAGATCGAGGTTTACCTAAACGACGAGCGCGCGGAAAAAATGAATGTCCGCAGGCTCGCCGACGCCCTGCATGTCAGCTACAACCATCTGGCCCGCAAGTACAAGCGGCTGACCGGCAAGACGATCGTCGGCCGGCTGACCGAGATTCGTCTCTCTCGCGCGCTCGACCTGCTCCGGCGGACAGACGCCTCGATCGGCGCCATCGCGGAGGTCTCGGGATTCGGCGCGGCTCACTATTTCAGCCGGGTGTTCAAGGATGCCTACGGCGTGAGCCCGAAGACATACCGTCAAGCGCTGCCCGCCGACGCTAAGGCGGAGCGGGGAACCGGCGTGGCATCGGGTTCGGATCATAGCGCCCGATAGTACCATTCGTGTGCCTATCCTACATAAATGTGCGTACTTACGCGGATGTCGTATAGGGCTTATATTGCGAATATAAGCCAAATCAAAGGCAACCGCGAAGGAGCGAACCGACATGACGAATGCGAAAGAAACGATGAAGGCCGTGGGCTTGTACAAGTATTTGCCGATCGATCACCAAGAGAGCCTGATCGACGTGGAGATCGAAAAGCCGTCGCCGGCGGGGCGGGATCTGCTCGTGAAGGTGCGCGCGATCTCGGTCAATCCCGTCGACTACAAGGTTCGCTCGCCCAAGAGCCGGGAGGAATCCGCGCCGCGAATTCTCGGCTGGGACGTGGCGGGCGTGGTCGAACAGGTCGGACCCGAGGTCAGCCTGTTCCAACCGGGCGATGAAGTGTATTATGCCGGCAGCATCACGCGGCCGGGCGGCAACAGCGAGTTCCACCTCGTGGACGAGCGGATCGTCGGCGCGAAGCCGGCTTCGCTTGACTTCGCGCAGGCGGCTGCGCTGCCGCTCACGACGATCACGGCATGGGAGAGCTTGTACGACCGGCTGGGCGTAGCGCGGGATCCGGCCGCCAACGCCGGCAAGACGATCCTGATCATCGGCGCGGCCGGCGGCGTCGGATCGATCGCGACGCAGCTGTCAAAGCTGGCGGGACTAAAGGTCGTCGGCACGGCCTCCCGCCGCGAGTCCGCCGACTGGGCAAGGGAGCTTGGCGCGGACCATGTGATCAACCACTTCGAGGCGTTCGTGCCGCAGCTGAAGGCGATCGGGCTCGAGCAGGTCGACTACATCCTCTGCCTGAACAGCACCGAAAAGCACTGGGCGAACATGGCGGAGGCGATCGCGCCGCAAGGCAAGATCTGCTCGATCGTCGAGACCGACGAGTTGCTTAACTTGACGCTGCTGAAGAACAAGAGCGCGACGTTCGTCTGGGAGCTGATGTTCACCCGTTCCACCTACCAGACGCCGGACATGATCGAACAGCACAAGCTGCTTGGCGAGGTGGCGCGCCTGGTGGACGCGGGCGCGATCCGCACGACGACGAGCGAGACGCTCTCCCCGATCAACGCCGACAACCTGCGCAAGGCGCATGCGATGCTGGAGACGGGACGTACGGTAGGCAAGGTCGTACTCGAAGGATTTTAATCGCGGCGCATGAGTGCTATGATCTTTAGATAAGAAAGACAACGACGAAGGAGCGGATCGGCGTGCGGGATCGGAAGAGCGGATACGGGTTTTGTCCGGACGAGGAAGGCTGCCCGGTCGAATTCACGCTGGACGTGATCGGCGGGAAATGGAAGGGCGTCCTGCTCTATCATCTGATGGAAGGCCCGAAGCGGTTCAACGAATTCCGCAGAATCTGCCCGACGATCACGCAGCGGATGCTCACGCTTCAGCTGCGCGAGCTCGAGGAGGACGGCGTCGTTCACCGCGAGGTTTACAATCAGGTGCCGCCCAAGGTCGAATATTCGTTGACTTCGTTCGGACGGACGCTGATCCCGATCATCTCCGCCATGCGGGACTGGGGCGAGAGCTTTAAGCGGACGGTCCGCGACCCGATGGCGTTGGGGACCGAAGCGAGAGACAGCTAAATTCGTCGATGTCCGAGTCGCTGAACGATTTGCTCTCGGCGATCGGTTGAGCTTAAGCTCGTCGGGATCGGCCTACCTTGGACATGAAAGGAGAACCGCATGCTGATCGGAATCGTACTGGGCGCGGTCTTGGCAGGCGTCGGAGCGGCATATTGGCTCGTCCGGCGCCGACGGACAACGTCCGCAACGCGCAGCGCGAAGGTCGTGCCGATTCGGGCTGCCCGCCAGCGCAGAACGGACAAGTCGCGAGAGGCTGGAAGCAAGGCTCGAGAGGAGCCGGGCAAGCCGCGAGAAGCGGCGGCAGGGGAGCAGGCGCGCCCCTGCTCTTTGTGCCGCGAGCGATCCGCGCGGCTTTCTTTTTATGTCGACGAGGGCGGCCGTACGATCGGGGTATGCAAAAACTGCCGGTCCAAAGCCGAAGCGCGGGAGCTGGATCGTCTGTAGTCTGCCCGGCGTCCCTTCCGCGATATGCGGCAGCGCAAAAAGCCGAACCGGCCCTTTTTTAAGGTCGATTCGGCTTTTTGCGCTGCCGTTCGCTTCGGGGATGCCGGCATCTAGACGCGTACGTCGAGGTTGCCGCCCAGATGCGGCTGCGCGATGCTTTGCGCCATTTGTACGATCGCTTGGCTGTCCTGCCGCGCGGTGTCCAGCGCTTTGCCTAGAACGGCGATGCCGGCTTGCTGCCGCAGATCGTTCATCGCCAGTCCTGTCGAGATTGCCGCTATGTCCATGGACGTTCACCCTCCCGTTTCCTTTATCGGACAAGGCCGTAAGATCGGTGAATGCAGGACAAGAGACTGTCGGTCAAGTGCGCTTGACGGCCGCGATGCGCAATCGACTCTTATTGATCGTCCATTGGCCGTCCCGGTACAGGCGCGGTCTAAGCGCATCCTCGATGTCATCATAGATCGTATGGAGCTCCGCCGGCGCGACATCGGCGAAAAAATAGCTCGCGAAGCTGTCCAGCATCGTCCTGATTCCCGCCGGCGCCTTGAGCTGAGAAGGCTGATCGAAGTGCAGGGCGAATGTCACGCGAAATCCGGTCCGCTCAAGCAGGCCGGCATATTCGCCGATCGTCGGCAGGTACCAGGGAATTCGCCCTTCCGGTTTATAGCCGCGTGCCGAGAGCGCCACTCCGATGGCATCGGTTAGCGAGACAATGTTGCCGCTGCCCGCGAACTCGGCTACGAATCGTCCTCCGTCCCGAAGAGCCAGCCACACGGTTCGTGCCGTCGCCTCGGCATTCCCGATCCAATGCAGCGCGGCATGGGAGAAGACCGCGTCATAACGGACATCCGTCCGATATCCGCTGGCGTCCGCCTCTTGAAGATCAAGGCCCGGATGCCTTTCCCTCGCTCGCGCTACCGATTCCGCAGACAGATCGATGCCCGTAGGGACCGCCCCGGCAGCCGCGATTCGGGCTGTCAAGTCTCCGTTTCCGCAGCCGAGGTCGAGAATTCGCTCCCCGGGGGAGGGCTGGAGCAGGGACAGGACGTCTTCGCCGAGCTTGCTTGACATGAGGCCAGCCTCCTTAATTGAAGATTACATGTATCCATAATAGTTATTATATGCGCGACCTGTCAAGAAGCTTGCGTTTAGGCCGCTCGTTCGACGGTACGATCGCAGCCGTCGTCTTAACGTTCCCTTTCTCGGTCAAAGCATAGAGGATCGCGAGCAACGGGAGCGCGGCGCCGATCAGCGAAGCGAGCTGCCAGCCGCCGTGCGCGTACGCCCAGCCGCCAAGAGCGGAGCCCACGGCGCCGCCGATGAAGAAGATCGACATGAACAGGCCGTTCAAGCGGCCGCGCGCTTCGCTGCCGAGCGCGTAGACGACGCGTTGTCCGAGCACCAGGTTGCCGGAGACGGCCATGTCGAGCGCGATCGCGGAAATGAAGAGCAGGACGAGCGATGCGGTCGAGTGGCCGTGGAAAACGTGCGGGAGCAACCAAGACAGCAGCGCGACGCTCAGGGCGATCCAGGTAAGCGGCCGGCTCCAGCCTTTGTCCGCGAGCCGTCCGGCGATCGGCGCGGCAACCGCGCCGCCGACCCCGACCAGCGCGAACCAGGCGATACCCTGCTGCGACATGCCGTAAGCGTCGGCCAAGTGGAGTGGTGCGACCGTCCAGAAGAGGCTGAAGGCGCCGAACAGAAAAGCCTGGTACAGCGCGCGGCGGCGCAGTGCCGGCGTGCGGGCGAGCAGCGGTGCGAGAGAGCGGATCAGCTTGCCGTAGGATACGCTTGGCGTCGGACGCCGCACCGGCAGCTTGCGGGACAGCAATATCGCCAGCAGCGCGATGGCGACCGCCGAAGCGGCGAATACGGCAGGCCAGCTCCAGATGCCGGCGATGAAGCTGGCGACCGGCCGCGCAAGCATGATGCCGAGGAGGAGTCCGCTCATCACGTTGCCGACCGCGCGGCCCCGCTGGGCCTCCGAAGCGAGCGAAGCCGCGAAGGGCACGAGCACTTGGGCGACGACCGACGCCGTCCCGATGAGGAGCGACGCGGCCAGGAACAGCGGCGCGTTCGGCGCTAGCGCGGCCGCGATCAGGGCGGCGGTCGCCACGGCGAGCGCCACGACCGTCAGCCGGCGGTTCTCGACGATATCGGCCAGCGGGACGATGAACAGCAGCCCCGCGACATAGCCGATTTGCGTCAACGTGACGATCAGGCCCGCCGCGCCGGCGGACAATCCGGTCGAGGCGCCGATTGGTCCGACTAGCGTCTGGGCGTAGTAGAGGTTCGCCGCGATCAAGCCGCAGGCAGCCGCCAGCAGGATCGACAATCCGCGAGAAATGCCGCCGTCCTTCATTTTTTGTTCCGTATGCATCATTCTTCCTCCGATCGGTACGCTCACAATAAATAAATACTGAACGTACAGTTTATTAATTGATGACCTCATGATATACTGAACGCAGCGTTTTGTAAATAGGCGTTTTGTTTTTCTTTCGCTATTTTTTTTCGTATACTGAACGTATCGTATTTTAATGTTCAGTAATAGACGTTCGAGCATGCGGAAGGGAGACTACGACGATGAAAGAGCAGAGCAAACGGGGGCGGCCGCGAGATCCGAAGACGCAGCAGGCGATTCTGTCCGCGTCGTACGATTTGCTGCTGGAGGTCGGCTTCGGCGCGGTGACGGTCGAGAAGATCGCGGAGCGAGCGGGCGTCAGCAAAGCGACGATCTACAAATGGTGGCCGAACAAAGCCGCAGTGGTCATGGACGGTTTTTTGTCCGCCGCCTCGGCCCGGCTGCCGGTGCCCGACACGGGCGACGCGTTCGAGGACGTTCAGATTCACGCCGTGAACTTGACCCGTTTTTTGACGAGCAAGGAAGGGAAGATCATCACCGCGCTAGTCGGTGAAGGGCAGTTCGACCACGGTCTGGCCGAAGCGTACCGGACGCGCTACTTCCAGCCGCGACGGCTAGAGGCGAAGGGCATCCTTGAAAAGGGGATCCGGCGCGGACAACTTCAGGAAGCGCTGGACGTCGGGCTCGGCGTCGACCTGCTCTACGGGCCGATCTTATACCGGCTGCTGGTGACCGGCGAACCGTTGGACGACGACTATGTGCGGCGGCTGGTGACGAGCGGGTTCGAGGGGATTCGCGCGAAGTAGGGTGAACAAACGGCGGTTAAAAGATGCTCGAGAACCGCAAATGATGGGCGGGCTCTGCGGCAAATGCGCAATCGACTGTCGTAGGGCAGTAGATGGTCGGTGGCCGGCTCCAGAATGCACGACCTACTGTCGTAGGTCAGTAAATGAGCGATTTCCAGCTTCAAAAAGCGCAAACTACTGTCGTAGGGCAGCAGTTTGGAGATGCCTCGTATCGGAAGACAGGGGTCGCCCCTTGCTCATGCGAGCAGTTACCCGGCCATTAGTCGACATAAAAGCCAAACGGGATGAAGCAGGTTTCTGCTTCATCCCGTTTGGCTTATTTTCATGCATTGGAGAGTTTGGTTAAGCGGACGAGCATCGCCGCCGCTTCAGCGCGGGTCGTCGGCGAAGCCGGAGCGAAACGATTGCCGTCTTTGCCGCTTAGAATGCCGTGCATCGCGGCAGCTGCGGCATAAGGTTTGGCCCAGGACGGGATGCTCACGTCGTCCGCGAATTCGGTTACGGCCGCGGAATCCGTCGTCCACCTCGCGGCGCGGACGAGGGTGGCCGCGGTCTCGGCGCGGTTGATCGTCACGGCAGGGCGGAACGTGCCGTCGGGATAGCCGTTCAGGATGCCGTTGCCCGCAGCGGCGGCGATCGCCTCCCGGGCCCAGGCCGGAATGCCGGCTGCATCGGCGAACCCGGAGACCGCGGGGGTACTTTGGGTGTCCGAATTCAGCCATCTTGCGATCATGACGGCCCATTCGGCGCGCGTGATGGGGCTGTCCGGTCTGAAGAGGCCTTCGGACCCGCCTTGGACGATGCCGAGGGCGCAGGCTTCGTTAATTTCCTCTTCCGCCCAGTGGCCGCGAATATCGCCGAAGCAAGAGACGACCGGGGGCTTTTCCTGGCGCATAACCGTCAAGCTGTACATGCGGACGCTGCCGTTCGCGGCTCGTACTTCAATCTGTAGGGCGTTTTTGCCCGGATCGAGATCGATAGCGAGCGGGAGCTTGCCGACGGCGCTCTTGCCGTTAATCAGCAACGTGGCGGCCGGAGAAAATGGCTCGGCATTCAGCATAATGCGCGATTCCGTGGTCGTAGCTTCGTAGGCGAGTACGTTCATGTCGAAGGCAGGCGACAAGCTAACGGGGCTAGCGTCGGCCGTGATCGTCAGCAGCTGAAGCCGGGCTTCGCCGGAAGCGACTGTCGGCTGCGCAGGCTCGGGATAAGGCAGCGTAGTCGCCGTCGCGGCCAATGCCGTGCTCCGGTTACCGGCAGCGTCGACGGTGACGACGGAAAATGCATAAGCGGTCGAAGCGGTTAAGCCCTCGATATCGCGCGACAACGTGGCGGCGGGCAGGACGACGGGCGCTCCCCCGTCCTGCGTCAGCTCGTAGTGGTCGACGCCGCGGTCGTCCGCGGCTGCAGGCCAGGCGAGCTTGAGACGCTCGTACGTGACGGCCGTGACGGAGAGCTCCGCACCTGCCGGCCAGGTCGGCGCCGCGACGTCCGGCGGCAGATCCTTCGTCAGCGTCACGGTCACGACCGCCGCTGCCGTGCGCGGTGATTCGTTGCCCGCCGCATCCTCGGCCGTGACGACAAACTTATAGGCGCCGGGCGCGAGGTCGCCGATATCCGCCGACGCGACCGAGCCGTCGGCGCCGCTCGCGCCGAGCGCAATCGCTGCGCCGAGCTCGCCAGCATCCACGACGCCGTCGCTGTCGGCGTCGGTCCAGCGGTAGGCGCGCAAGGTAGCGCCGGCTTCGCTTACCGCTGCCGCGTCGCCTGCGAGCTGGTCCGGCGTGCCGCTATAGTTGTCGACGGCGACGAACTTCGCCGGATCGACGACGGGCGCCGTCGCGTCCTCCAGAATCGTGACCGTCGCGCTCGTCTGCGACCCTAAAGCCGCTTCATTCGTCGGCGCGGAGATCGTCACGCCGAACGTTCGGTCCATTCCGTGAACGCCATCGTCCAAGATCGGAATAAGATAAGTTTTTGTCGTCTCGCCAGCGTCGAAGACGATCGTCGCATCGACGGCCGTATAATTCGTGCCCGAGACGGCCGTGCCGTCCGACGTCTGGATCCGAACTTTCGTCTGGCCGTAGGCGCTGCTCGTCCGGTTGACGGTCACTATCGCATTCCCGCCATCTTCCGAGACCGTAAAGGTCGACGCGGAAAACGCGAGCACGCCTTCGGCCCGGCTGTTCAACAAGCTGAGGTTCGTGCCGGACGCATAGGCCAAATCCGCCAGTCCGTCCTCGTTCAAGTCGGCCGAGGCTAAGTAGCCGACAAACGGCAGATCGAACTTTGCCTGGAAGGTCCCGTCGGCATTGCCGTTATAGATCGAGACGATACCGGATTGAGTCTTGACGGCCAGATCGAGCTGACCGTCTCCGTCGAAGTCTCCCTTCGCGATATCGTTCGGATAGGTGACCAGGCCGGTCGAGTACAGGACGGCTGAGCGGAAGGAACCGTCGCCGACGCCTAGCAAGACAGCCGCGCCGCCGGAGCTGCCGTTGTCGGCGGTCGCAAGATCGACGAACTCGTCACCGTTGAAGTCGCCTGACACTAAGAATGTCGGGGTCTGGATGCCGCCGAAATCGCTGCGGTCAAAGTTTTGGCTTCCTCTATTAAGCAGCACGCTGATGCTTCCCGACCCATCGTTGGAGACGGCCAGATCGGGATGCCCGTCCTTATCGAAGTCGCGAACGATGACGTCGAGGGGATACGTGCCGACCGAATAATAGACTGGTGCGGGAAAGGTGCCGAATCTATTCCCGTACAGGACGGCCAACTGATGATTGTCGTGCGAGGCGATCGCCAGATCGGTGAAGCCGTCTTCGTCCAGATCGGCCGCGGCGATTCCGTTCGGGCCTTCTCCCGCCCCATACGCCGTCCCGGGCATGAACGTGCCGTCGCCGTTGCCAAGAAGGACCGTCACTTTATCGTCGTCGTAGCTGGTAACCGCGATATCGAGCTTGCCGTCGCCGTTGAGATCCGCGACCGCAATCTCTCTCGGATTATCGCCTACCGCCAGGTAATCCGGCGTCGACTGAAGCGTGCCGTCGCCGTTGCCTTTAAAAATCGCAATCCTGTTATTCAAACTAGAATTATCGCTCACAATCGCATCCAAGTGCCCGTCCCCGTCCAGATCGGCGAAGGCGATATCGTTGATTGAGCTGCCGACGGGCAGCGTATACGCAGGCACCGCGCTTTGAAACTTCGGTCCGGCCGCGTACGCGCCGAGCGGAGCGGCCGCCAGGGCGAGCGCCAGCCCTGCGGGCACGAGGCCCGCTAATTTTCTTTTCATAATCCTAGTACTCCTTCTGACAAAATATGGCCTTTTTCAACATTATACTAGATTCGTCTCCCCGATAAATCCCCCAAACGATTTAACAAACAAGCCCGGTTCGGATAATCCAGCGTAAATAGTCCCCGACTACACTCTAAATGGAGAGAAAACAACAAGAATATAGACATAGTCCACAATAATCCACGCGGGAGTGAAGGGGAAACCATGAAAAAAGCATTGAAGAGGCAGTTGGCTGCGGGTCTTATCTTGTCTACGCTCGCGCTGCCGCTGGCGGCGTGCGGAGAAAAAAACGCGGACGGCGCGGAAGCGAGCGCCGCTCCGCAGGAAATCTCGGTAGCGGACCTGGAAAAGAACGCGAAGGAAGAGGGCTCCGTCGTCAGCGTCGGCATGCCGGACACTTGGGCGAACTGGAAGGACACGTGGGCGGATTTGCAGACTAAATACGGCCTTTCGCATACGGATACGGACATGTCGAGCGCCGAAGAGATCGCCAAGTTCGATGCGGAAAAGGACAAGCCGACCGCCGATATCGGCGACGTCGGCATCGCCTTCGGCTCGGTCGCGATCGACAAGGGCGTCACGCAAGCCTATAAGACTTCGTACTGGGACGAAATTCCCGCTTGGGCCAAGGATCAGGACGGCCACTGGATCGTAGGCTACCAAGGCACGATCGGATTCCTGACCAACAAGAAGCTCGTCGCAAACCCGCCTAAGAGCTGGGAAGATCTGAAAAAAGGCGACTACAAAATCATCGTCGGCGACGTCACCAAGGCTGCGCAGGCCCAGATGGCCGTGCTGGCGGCGGCGATCGCCTACGGCGGCAGCGAGACGAACATCGAGCCGGGCATCGCTTACTTCGAAGGCTTGGCGAAGGAAGGGCGTCTCTCCAACGCGGACGCGAGCCTCGCGAACATCGAGAAGGGCGAAGTGCAAGTGACGCTGCTCTGGGACTTCAACGCGCTGAATTACAGCGATCAGCTCGGCAAGGAGCATTACGACGTCGCGATCCCGACGGAGGGCAGCGTCGTGAGCGGGTACGCCACGATCATCAACAAGTACGCGCCGCATCCGAACGCGGCCAAGCTGGCGCGCGAGTATATCCTCAGCGACGAAGGCCAGATCAACCTGGCCAAGGGCTATGCAAGGCCGATCCGCGACAGCGTGAAGCTGCCGGACGACATAGCCGCCAAGCTGCTGCCGAAGGAAGCCTACGCGAAGGTGAAGCCGGTTAACGACTACAAGGCATGGGAAGAGACCGCCAAGCAGATTCCCCAAATGTGGCAGGAGCGCGTTCTCGTCCACATGAGCTAATCCTTTACGAGGCGTCTTCGACTTCCTGCCGAAGGCGCCTCTCTTATCCGATAGGAGCGTGGCACGTTTGAAACGAAGCAATCGGTGGATGTGGCTGGGACTTGTCCCTTTTTTGGCAATGGTGCTTTTATTTCAGCTCATTCCGGTCGTGACGATGGTGGCCGGCAGTCTGAAGCCTGCATCGGGCTCGGGCATTTCCTTCGGCTTCTATGCGCATATCCTGCAGAGCGCCTACTATATGCAGGCGATCAAGAACAGCCTGCTCATCTCCGCCGCCTCGAGCGCGATCGGCATCGTCGTCGGCCTCGCCTGCGCGTATGCCATCACGAGATTCCCTTCTAAGACGCGAGACCGCCTGCTGATGCTCTCCAACATGACGTCGAATTTCCAAGGCATTCCGCTCGCCTTCGCCTATATCGTGCTGCTGGGCAGCAACGGGGTGTTCACGCTTCTGTTCAAGCAGTGGGGATGGAGCGTGTTCGCCGACTTTAACTTGTACAGCTGGTCGGGGCTCGTGCTGGTCTACGTGTACTTCCAGGTACCGCTGGCGCTGCTGCTGTTGTATCCGTCCTTCTACGGCATTCGGGAGCAGTGGCGCGAAGCCGCTTCGCTGCTAGGCGCGAGCCGGTGGCAGTTCTGGACAAGCATCGGCTTGCCGGTGCTGTCGCCAGCCGTGTTCGGCACCGTCGGCATTTTATTCGCGAACGCCATGGGCGCCTATGCGACGGCCTACGCGCTGGTCGGCGGCAACTACAACCTTCTGGCCGTACGGATCGGTTCGCTCGTGGCGGGCGACGTCGTCAATCAGCCGCAGCTCGGCAACGCGCTCGCGGTCATCCTGGCGCTGTCGACGCTGCTCGCCGTCTTCCTCAATCATAAGATGACCCAGCGCGCCCGGCGTCTCGACGCCGCGTTTGCCGCCCGACCGGTCCGCACGCGCCGTCAATCGTCGCCGCGCGCTTGGACTACGGCAGCCGCCGCGAAGGAGGAGCTGTGATGGAAGCTTCGACCAAGAGGGCGGGTCCCGCGCATCGCTCGTTGATGCTGCTGATGATGGTCTATTTGCTGCTGCCCCTCCTGGCAACCTGCATCTATGCGTTCGCCAAGGAGTGGCAGACGACGGTTCTGCCCGAGAGCTGGACGCTTGCGTGGTTCCGCGGCATGTTCCGGGATCTTCGTTTCCTGGAGGCGCTCTGGACCTCGCTCTATCTCTGCTTGATCGGCGTCGCGATCAGCCTGCTCGTCATGCTCCCCGCGGTGTTCGTCATCACGCTCTATATGCCGAGGCTGGAGTCGTTCATGAAGGGGATCGTGGTGCTTCCCTACGCGGTGCCCGGCGTCGTGGCGGCGGTCGGACTCATCCGCGCCTATTCCTCCGGTCCGCTCAACATTTCGGGCACGGCGTATATTTTGCTCGGCGCCTACTTCGTCGTCGTGCTTCCTTATATGTACCAGGGCATCCGCAACAGTCTGCAGACCGTATCGGCCGGTCCGCTGCTCGCCGCCGCTGAGCTGCTCGGCGCGAGCCGGATGCGCGCGTTCGCGTCGGTCATTTTGCCGAATATATGGCCCGGCGTGCTTGTCTCCGCGCTGCTGTCGTTTTCCGTGCTGTTCGGCGAGTTCGTGATGACCAATATGCTCGTCGGCGGGCAGATCCAGACGATCCAAGTGTATCTTTACCGCCGGATGGGCGAGAGCGGGCATCTGGCCAGCGCCATCGCGATCACTTATTTCGCGTTTATATTGATCTTGTCCGCCTTGCTCATGAAGCTGGGCCAAAAAGTGAACGGAGGCATGAAACGATGAGCGACTATCTGGAGCTGCAAGGCATCCGCAAGCGATTCGGGTCCGCGAACGTGCTGGACGACGTCAACCTGCAGATCCGCGAAGGCGAGCTCGTGACGCTGCTCGGACCTTCGGGCTGCGGCAAAAGCACCTTGCTGCGCTGCATCGCGGGGCTCGCGGATATGGACGGCGGCCGAATTCTGCTGGACGGCAAAGATATCGCCAATCTGCCGCCGCGGAGCCGGGAGATCGGCATGGTCTTTCAGGCTTATGCGCTGTTCCCGAACCTGACCGTCAGCCAAAATATCGAATACGGCCTGAAGATGCGAGGCGTCGACAAAGCTGCCAGGAAGAGCAGGTCCGAGGAACTGCTCGCCATCGTCGAGCTGACGGACAAGCGGGACGCGTATCCCCAGCAGCTTTCCGGCGGGCAGCAGCAGCGGGTGGCGCTTGCGCGCTCCCTGGCCGTCCGCCCCAAGGTGCTCCTGCTGGACGAGCCGCTTAGCGCGCTCGACGCCCAGATTCGCAAAAACCTCCGTGCGGAGATCCGCGCGATCCAACGGCAATTCAACATGACGACGATTTTCGTCACGCACGATCAGGAAGAGGCGCTGACCTTGTCCGACCGGGTGTGCCTGATGAACAAAGGCCGCATCGTCCAGGAAGGCGCCCCGGAGGCGATCTATACGAAGCCCCGGACTGAATTCGTCGCCCGGTTCATGGGCAGCTACAACGTGCTCAGCCGCACGGACGCGTTCAAACTGTTCGGTAAAGTGGACAGCGCGGCGCAAAGCTTCGCCATACGTCCCGAATCGGTCGCGCTGCTGAAGGGACCGGCCGAATCGCCCGAGCCGGACCGGCGCATCGCGGAGGGCACGATTCACTCCGTGTCCATCCTTGGCAACGTCATTCGGTACGGCGTCGAGGCCGCAGGCGTGCGGCTCACGATCGACGTTCTGAACGACGGCCGTTCGCTGCCATTTGCCGAGCGGAGCCCCATCCGCCTGGCGCTAGACGAATCGCAGCTGCTGCATCTGGAGAAAGAAGGAGCTTAAGGCATATGTCCATCTCGTCGGAAGAACGCAAGCGCGTCATCGTGGACCAGCTGAAGCTGGACGGGCGGGTCAAGGTGCCCGAGCTGTCTCTGCGGTTCGCCGTGTCGGAGGAGACGGTGCGCCGCGACCTGCTGCTGTTGGAGCGGGAAGGGCTGGCGAAGCGCGTCTACGGAGGCGCGGTGCCGAGCAAGCAGACCAACTATGAGCCGCCTTATCTGCAGCGTCAGAAGGAAAAGGCGCAGGAGAAGGAACGTATCGGCCGGGCGGCCGCCGCGCTCATCTCGTCGGGGGACACGATCGCCATCGACGTCGGCACGACGACGCTGGAGCTGGCTAAGGCAATCTCGGGCTGCGAGCGCCTCACCGTGCTGACCAACTCGCTGGCCGTTGCCTACCATCTCATGGAGTCGTTGAACGGCGGGCGTTTTACCGGCAAGATCATCGTCATCGGCGGCGAGCTGAACCCGGAGCAGCAGTCGATGTCCGGCACGATGGCCGAGCGGATGATCTCGCAGTTCCGGGTCGACAAGGCCTTCATCTCGGTGGGCGGCGTATCGCCGAACCGGGGCATCAGCGACTACGATCTCGGCGAGACGGGCATGTCCAGGCGAATGGCCGAGGCGGCCGGACAGACGATCGTGCTCGCGGACGACTCCAAGCTGAACAAGGAAGCGTTCGTCGAGATCGTCCCGCTGCGGAGCGTCCATACGATCGTCAGCAACGTCGCCGCGCCGCGGGAGTGGGCGCAGACGCTGCGCGCCCATCGCTTGCAATGGACGGTAGCCAATTAAAGGAGGAGAGCGTGCATGAATCCAACGTACCCGAAGCTCGTCGTCGTCGTGCTCGACGGACTCAGATACGACGCCGCGCGCCGCTATCTCGGCTATATGGAGCATCTGGCCGAGCAAGGCGAAGCGGTCTGCCATAAAGTCCGGTCCGAACTGCCGAGCTTGTCGCGCCCGCTCTACGAGGTACTGCTGACCGGCACGCCGGCCGCGCAGAACGGTATCGCGGCCAATCATATCGCGCGTCCGAGCCGCGAGCGGAGCGTGTTCCATCTCGCCGCCGACGCGGGACTGCGGACGGCCGCCGCAGCTTATCATTGGGTCAGCGAGCTGTACAACGCAGCGCCTTTCCAGCCGCTGACGGACCGCCATCAGCATGACGCGGACAAGCCGATCCAGCACGGCATCTTTTATTTCGAGGACCACTACCCGGACAGTCATCTGTTCGCGGACGCCGAGCATCTGAGGCAAGCGTACGACCCGCATTTCCTGTACGTTCATACGATGAACATCGACGACGCGGGCCACAAGTTCGGCGGCGAGAGCCCGCAGTACGAGGCTGCCGTTCGGGCGGCGGACGGCATGCTGGCGTCCCTCGTACCGCAGTGGCTGGCGCTCGGCTGCCGCGTCCTCGTCACCTCCGACCACGGGATGAGCGCGTCCGGGCAGCATGGCGGCACGGCGGCCGAGGAGCGAAGCGTGCCGCTTTACCTGCTTGGGGACGCGCGGTTTATGCTGGAGCGGGGACGCGGCGAAGCCGCCCTGCCGCAGCTGCTGCTGGCCCCGCTCATGTGCCGCTGTCTCGGCATCGCGCCATCGTCCGCGATGATCGAGTTGCCGGAAGCGGCATACGCGGCGTCCGGATCGCATTCCTAGTTTCTCGCGGCCGTGGCAAGATTCGGCGATATCCGGGAGTCGAGGCATAACCGGACGGACTTTGGATAATGCTGGAGCAGGTGTTACAATGAATTGAACTCACTTAAGGCCAAGGGAGGCAATCTAATGTTGAAGATCGGCATTATCCTGGGCAGCACGCGCGAAGGCCGCCTAAGCCCGCAGGTAGGCGAATGGGTGAAGGCGCTCGCGGACAAGCGCGGCGACGCCGAATACGAGATTATCGACATCGCCGATTTCAAGCTGCCGCTGCTCGGCGAGCCGGGTCAGGACGCGTCCGGCGCGGCTGCGTGGACGCAGAAGGTCGGCAGCTGCGACGGGTTCGTATTCATCGTACAGGAATACAACCATTCGATCACCGGCGCGCTCAAGAATGCGCTCGACTACGTGCGCGCTGAGTGGAACGATAAGGCGGCCGGCATCGTCTCGTACGGCTCGGTCGGCGGCGCTCGCGCGGCGGAACATCTCCGGGGCATCCTCGGCGAGCTGTCGGTCGCGGACGTGCGCGTGCACCCGGCGCTCTCGCTGTTCACCGACTTCGAGAACGGCTCCGTTTTCAAGCCGAAGGACGTGCAGGCGACCTCGCTCGGTCAAATGCTGGATCAAGTGATTTCCTGGTCCACGGGGTTGAAGACGATCCGCAAGTAATCCAGCGATGCGAACATGATTACACCCCCTGCCGCTTGAACGGCAGGGGGTGTTTGGTTATTCGGCGCGTGCGCGTTGCCTTTTATGCGATCTGCAAAATAACAAGGTGCGCGGAATCCGGCCTCGTTCCTCCAGCCAGCGGCGTGATCGTGAGCGCCGTGGAATTGCCCGCAGGATTTCGAACGGTGAGCACGGAATTGATGACCGTCGTTTGCACGAGTGCCATGCCTACGATTTGAGACGTACCTGTCGCGCGCCCGACTACCGTATAGGCCAGATCCGCGCCGTTGAGCGTCAAAAGCAGTTGCCCCGCTTCGTTTACGTTCACCTGGAACAGTACCTGATAAGTGCCGATCGCAGCCAGGTTAAATGCGCTCGCATTGATGCGGGTAATGGCGGTCCCGCTAATCGGGCCATCCTGCGGGAAGCTTACATCCGTATCGGGAGCGACGGTCGCCGCATTATCGGGAGGCATCAAGGCAAAAAAGTCGGCAAAGCCCAATGCTCCGCCTGCAGGCCCTGCCGGTCCCACTGCGCCGGCAGGCCCCGCTGGTCCCACTGCTCCTGCAGGCCCCGCCGGTCCTACTGCGCCCGCAGGCCCCGCCGGACCTGCAGGTCCCGCCAGTCCGGCGGCGCCGATCGCTCCCGCCAGACCCGCTATGCCTTGCGGCCCCAACGCGCCCGCGATGCCTTGAGGGCCAAGCGCGCCGATCGCGCCTACGAGTCCTGCCGCTCCTTGGGGCCCCAACGCGCCCGCCAATCCTTGAGGGCCAAGTTCGCCGATCGCGCCTACCAGGCCGGCCAGCCCTTGCGGTCCGAGCGCTCCTGCGATGCCTTGGGCGCCAAGCGCGCCGATCGCGCCGATAAGTCCTGCCGCTCCTTGGGGCCCCAGCGCTCCCGCGATGCCTTGGGGTCCGAGTTCGCCGATCGCGCCGACGAGTCCCGCCAGTCCTTGCGGTCCAAGCTCGCCTGCAAGTCCTTGAGGTCCCGCTTCCGCAATGGCTCCCGCGAGTCCTCGAAGCAATACGCGTCCTTCAGGCGGGGGACACTTTACACAAACGCGCTTCTTGTCGACGCGAACACGGCGTTTCTTTTTTTTTCCTTTGGGATGACACACGATGACGGTTTTCTTTTTACAACGCTTTTTTGTATCCGGACAACTCAACCGCGACACCTCCCCAGATGAATGGTTTAGTGTACGCAAGTCAGTTTTTTCGGGCATGGACGAATAGCGCGGGAATAGCTAGACGACTGTCTATTTATGGGAAAATTTAATACTTCGGCCAACTCTTCCTTCACTCCAATCATCCGATTCAGGCACCGTGCATCCCCAAAAAGCGTCGTTCTTTCTAGACGCAGGTCCATCGAAACGCGCGCCGGCGATGCCTATAATCGGAGATGTTAACTAGAATAAAGGAAGGAGTCGCTTCCGATGAAAAGAATCCTATTGGTCGAAGACGACGTCGAGATCAACGGGCTCGTCGCCAAATATTTGGCCAAGGAAGGCTTCGAGATCGATGCCGCCTATGACGGCCACGAAGCGCTCGCCCGTATCCGGGAACATGATTATCAGCTGGTCGTCTTGGACCTGATGTTGCCGCGTGTCGACGGTCAGGAGGTGCTGCGCCGCATTCGGGCGAAGGGGACGATCCCCGTCCTGATTCTGTCGGCCAAGGACAGCGAGATCGACAAGATAATCGGCTTGGAGCTCGGGGCCGACGATTATATGACGAAGCCGTTTACGATCGGGGAGCTCGTCGCCAGAGTGAAGGCGCAGCTGCGCCGTTACGTCGATTTTAATCGCGAAACGGCTGGCAGCGATGCGGGCATGATCGTGCACGGAGATCTGGCGCTCAATGCAAGCTCGTTCGAGGTGGAAGCCGCGGGCGAGAAAAAGTCGCTGACCGCCAAGGAATTCGCCATCCTCAAGCTATTCATGACGAACCCGACGCGCGTTTTTACCAAATCCCAAATCTTCGAGGCAGTCTGGCGGGAAGAGAGCCTGTCCGACGACAACACCGTCATGGTCCATATCAACCGGCTGCGGGCGAAAATCGAGCGGGATCCGTCCACCCCCGTCTACATTCAAACCGTGTGGGGATTCGGCTACAAGCTGGGCGAGGGACGCGAATGACGTGGCCGAGCATTCTCGCGGCGCTCCTTCTTTTGGCATGCGCGTACCTTTTCATCCGGCAGAAGCGTTTGGTTCGCGAGCTCGGGCGGGTACGGCGGACGACGGAGGAGATTCGGACAGGCAATCTGAATCTGCGGTACCGCCTGCCCGCTCCCCGCAAACCCGTCGAAGAACTAAGCGGGGAGCTTAACCGTCTGATCGACTATTTTCAGCAAACGACGGAGCGCATGCTGGTTCTCGAGGACGAACGCAAACGGATGATCGCGAGCCTCTCGCACGATCTACGCACGCCGCTCACCTCGCTGCTCGGGTACATCGAGGCGCTGCGAAGCGATTCTTCGCTGACGGCCCGCGAGCGCGACGATTTTTTCCGCATTGCCGCAGACAAAGGCGGCGCGCTTTTGGAACGGCTGCAATCGTTTTTCGAGCTGGCCAGATTGGAGGCCGACGACGCGCCGTCCGATTTGCGGCGGACGAACTTGATCGATATCGTCCAAGAGGTGCTGCTTGGCTTCTATCCCGACTTTCAGAAGGCCGGGATTGAACCTGCGGTTCGTCTTCCGGCGTCGCCCTTGTATGTCATGGCAGACGGAGGAGGGCTTCGGCGCATCCTCGAAAACCTGATCTCCAACGCGCTGCGATACGGCTCCGACGGCGGCGAGATCGGCGTTGCCGTACGGGAGGAAGGGGACTTCGCATGGGTGGACGTATGGGACCGGGGCCGGGGCATTCCGCCCGAAGACTTGCCCCGCGTGTTCGAACGGTTCTATACGGGAGAGGATTCCCGGAATGCGTCCCTGCGAGGCACTGGCCTCGGCCTAGCCATCGCGAGGAACCTGGTCGAAAGGCAAGGCGGGCGGATCGCAGTGTCAAGCAAACCGGGCGAGAAAACCGTTTTTTCGTTCAGCCTGCGCAAGCATTAGCCGCTTCAGACCGAAGCGGCCAAAAACGTAAGAACTCCGTTAGGAATACGAGAAAGGCGCGTTAGAACGCGTCGGTATACTGGGCTTCAAAGAGGAGGAAGCCCAATGAGACCATTTGAAATCGTACTGCTCGTCGCCAATCTGCTCGCCTTGCTGTCCGTGCTCGGCCCTAAGCGGTCCAACGCGGTTAGGCTCGGACTTGCCGGCGCGAACGTCGCCGCGCTTGCCGTTCACGGCGCCGTAGAAGGATTCCGCGGCCAAATGACGCTTTCTTACGCGTTCGTCGCGCTGTTCGCGATCTACGCGGCTGCGAGTACGAAGATCCGTATGCCGGTTAACCTGTTCGCGAGGATCGTCAAAGGCGCGGTCGTCAGCTTGTCTTTTCTATGTCTTGCCTTTACGGCGCTCTTCGCGCACGCGCTCCCCGTATTCAAGCTTCCGGCGCCGACAGGCGATTACGACGTCGGCGTACGATACGCCTACCTGACCGACGAACGGCGCGTCGAGCCCTTTTTGAAGGACGCTTCGGCCAAGCGGCAATTGGCGATAAAAATCTATTATCCGGCGACCCGGGACGCCGACAAGCCGTACGCCGCTTATTTTCACGATTCGCCGGGACTCGTCGAAGCATTCGCCGCGGGGTATCGCATGCCGGCATTCCTGTTCAAGCAGCTGCCGCTCGTTAAGACGCATTCGCAGGAGGGCGTGCCCGTGTCTGATCGGCAGGCGAGCTATCCCGTCGTCTTGTTCTCGCACGGCGGCGGCACGACGATGGAAGCGCACGTCGCGCAGTGCGAGGATCTGGCCAGTCATGGGTATATCGTCGTGGCCGTCGATCACACCTACGTGGCATCGGCCGCCGAGCTGCAGGCCCGCGTCGTGACGGACCGGGACGCGACGGCTTCGTTCGACGAAGGCGACCCGCTCGCGGCGATCACGCAAATCATGGCGGACGACGACAGCTTCGTCATCGGCGAGCTCGCCGGGATGAACGCGGGTAAGTCGGGCGATCTTTTAGCCGGCAAGCTCAATCTGCAGGCGATCGGCGTCGTCGGCCATTCGCTCGGCGGTGCGGCAGCGTACAATCTGGCCGTGAGCGACCCCAGAATCAAGGCCGCCGTCAATCTGGACGGCGCGGTTAATATCGCGCCGGACGCCTCCAAGCGGACCGCGCCGCTGCTTATGCTGGCGAACGACGAGTTTCACGTGCAGGCGATCGCCGCGCGGGAGCCTTTGATGAAGAAGTGGGCGGACATGCCCGACGATGAACGGCAGGCCGTCGCGACGGCCTATGGCAGCCAGCAAGCCTATGAAGAAATTTACGAACGGCAGCGATTGGCGATCGCGGGTCTGGCCGATACCTTGAAGGCTGCAGGCAACCTGTATTCGATCGAAGGCAGCGCTCATATGAAGATGTCGGATATCGGGTTGTACATCGGTACCGGGTTTCGCCGCTTCATCGGGATTAACGGGAGCACTTCCTCCGAACAATGTCTCGCCATCGTCCGGGCTGCGACGCTGACTTTTTTAGACCAACAACTTAAACATGAGCCGGACGCTTCCATGGAATCCGTCCTGCACCGATATCCGAAGCTTCACAGGGAGGCGAACCTATGACCTGCATCCTGCGCACGGAAGGGCTGACCAAACGCTACGGCGGCAAAACCGTCGTCGACAACGTCAACATGACGATCCGCGCCGGCGATATCTACGGATTCCTGGGGCAAAACGGAGCGGGAAAGACGACGACGCTGCGGATGCTGACGGGACTGATCCATCCTTCGGAAGGGAATATCGAATTGTTCGGGACCGCGCTGCAAGGGAATCGAAGCATGGCGATGTCGCGCATCGGCGCCATCATCGAGTACCCGGGATTTTATCTGAACCTGAACGCGGCGGAAAATCTGGAGATTCACAGGCGCATGATGGGCATGGGCAACAAAGAGAGCATCGACGAGGCGCTGGCGATCGTCGGCCTGACGGGCGCCAAATACCAGAAGGTCAGAAGCTATTCGCTCGGCATGAAGCAGCGGCTCGGCATCGCCCGCGCCTTGCTGCACCGGCCCGAGCTCCTCCTGCTGGACGAGCCGACGAACGGACTGGATCCCGGCGGCATCAAGGAGATGCGGCAGCTTTTTCTGGAGCTCGCCCGAAAGCGGGGCATTACGTTCCTGATATCCAGCCATTTGCTCGGCGAAGTCGAACAGTTGGCCAGCAAGATCGGCATCATCCACGGAGGGCGTCTGCTCGAGGAGATCGAGAGCGAAGCGCTGCGCAGGAAGACCCGGCATTGCCTCGAGATCAAGGTGACGGACGAGCGGAAGGCCGCCTTTATTCTGGAGCAGAAGCTTGGAACGACCGATTATGTCGTGTCGGGATCGGGCGGTCTGCGCCTGTACGAATACGTCGAGGAGCCAGAGCGCGTCAGCGCCGCGCTGGCGGCCGGCGGCGTCGGCGTACGGGAATTGTCGGTGTCGGGAGACAGCCTCGAGGATTACTTTCTGAAGCTGACGGGGGGCGCGAAGCATGTTTAACCGACTCATCGCTGCCGAACTGATGAAGCTCAAGCATACGAAAATGTACCTGCTCGTGCTTGCGGGCGCGCTGCCGGCCAATCTGGTCACTTGGTCGGGATTTCTGCCGCGAGTGACGCCGGACGGCGTGCGGGCGGGTATCGACCTGCAGGATATGTTCTACCGGCAGGGCATGACAATGACGATCCTGGCGCCGTTCATGTTCGCGCTCATGATCGGCTATATCGTCTCGCGCGAATACCAGGAGCGCACGATCAACCAGCTGTTCGCCTACCCGATCCCGCGGGTGAACATCCTGCTGGCCAAGCTGACGACCGCGCTATTGCTGATCTTCGTCACCTCGGCGCTCTCCAGCGTCTCGACGCTCGCAACCGCGCTCGTCTCGTCGTTCACGCAGCCGGTCGACACCGCGGCCTTAGGCGCGGGGATTCGCATGAACCTGCTTGCCTGCGTGCTCTCCTTCGGCACCGTGCCGCTGGCGGCGGCGCTGAGCATGGTCGGCAAAAGCGTCATTCCCTCGACGGTGCTCGGCGCGCTAGCCGCGCTCGTCACCCTGATCGGGGAAATGGGGCACGGGGCAAGAGGCTTTTTGTTCCCGTGGCTCATGCCTTACTGGCCGGTCCGGGAGCTGGGTCAGGGACTTCAGCGAATCGATGCGGCGGCGTACGCGGTGCCCGGAGGGATTATATTGACGGCGCTATTCGCGATATCGCTCGTATTCTGTATCGTGTATTACGAAAAGGCGGAGATCCACAGCGGCTCCTGAGGGGGGGCTGCTGTGGATCGCTGGAGGCGTCTAATGTGAATAGCACAAAAAGTGTGCGATTCCGCACCGTGACGCGGTCGCGGACGGCGCCAGCCGTGCACGAAGCCGCGCCAACCATCTGGAATCGAACAAAAAATGTGCGATTCCGCACTGGAGGCCGACCCGAACGGCATCGGCTGCGGACGATGCGCGCTAACCACCCGGAACCGCACAAAAAATGTGCGATTCCGCACCGTGCGCGGTCGCGGACGGCGCCAGCCGTGCACGAAACTGCGCTAAACACCAGCAACCGCACGAAAAATGTGCTATTCCGGGTGGATGGCCGACCCGAACGGCATCGGCTGTGCGCGAAGACGCGTCCACTTGGCACGGACTAGCCGTTACCCGGCAAAACCGTGCAAATCCGCCTCAAACCAGCTCTCAGACGTGCCGTTACCCGGCAAAACCATGCAACTCCGCCACATCCCCTGCTCACACATGCCGTAACCCGGCAAAACCGTGCAACTCCGCCTCAAACCACCGCTCAGACTCGCCGTTACCCGGCAAAACCGTGCAACTTCACCTCAAATCGCCGCCTGGCAGCCCCGCAAACCTGAAAAACCGCGCGTAAACCTTCGCTATAACTGAAAAAGGCGCTATCCCGCGACCAGCACCGCGACAAGCGGCACTGGCGCAGCATAGCACCATCAGGTTTAACTCGTATTATTCAATCCTCTTCTTCTCGTTTTAGTGCCCCGCCAACACGCTCTCCTCCGCCCGGACCTCGCCGGAGTCGCTCTTCTGCGCGGCCGGCTTGACGCGACGGATGAACAGGCTGAGTACGAAGCCGGCGATCGCGAAGCCAGAGGTGAGCAAGAAGGTGTCGCCGAACGCTCCGACGAGGGCCTCCAGCGGATTCGGACCTTTGTAGGCCGCGAGGACTTTGTCGCTGTGTGTGGACAGGTAACCCGTCAGACCGGCGACCGCGAAGGAGACGATGACCTGCTGGGCCGAGTTGGTGAGCGGCGTGACGCGGCCGACCAGCTCTTTCGGCGCGGTATTGAGGATGTAAGTGTTCATCGTCATCATCGACAGCCCCATGCCGCAGCCGAGCAGGAACAGGTTGAGCATGATGACGTACAGCGGACGATCAAGCGTGATCTGCGACATGATGAGCAGTGCCGCGGAGATGAACACCGTACCCGTGATGACGATCGGACGCGCGCCGAACCGGTCGAACAGGCGGCCGCCGATCGGCATGCCGAGCATGGATCCAAGCGCCTGCGGGAGCAGGATGAGTCCGGTCTCCAGCGGCGTATAGCCCTTGGCCTGCTGCAGCATGAGCGGGAACAGGATGATGGAGCCGAACAGCGCTGCATAGAGGATCCAAGACAAGATAATGCCTTGCGTGAAGGCGAAACTCTTGAATACGCGCAGCTCCAGCAGCGGCTGACGATGCCTCAATTCGACGAAGATGAAGAGCAGGAGCGATACGCCGCCGACGATAAGGCCCGTTAACGTGCGCCCGGAGCCCCAGTCCGTGCCGCCCTCGCTGACGCCGAACGCCAGCATGGCGAATGCGATCGGACCGAGGATCATGCCGAGGATGTCGAGCGCCGGCGGCTTGCCGCGTTCGAACGCGGGCAGGTAGCGCCACGCGACGATCACGGCGGCGACGCCGATCGGCAGGTTAATCAGGAAGATCCAGTGCCACGAGACGTACTCGACGAAATAGCCTGACAGCACCGGCCCAAGCGCGGGCGCGAGCAGTATCGGGATGCCGAGCATGCCCATGACCGCGCCTCGCCTCTCCGGCGGCGAGATGCGGAAGACGAGCGCCATGCCGATTGGCGCGACCATGCCGCCGCCTATGCCCTGGATGACGCGGAAGACGACGAGCTGCTCCGTGTTCGTCGCCAGCGCGCAGAGCGCGGAGCCGAGCGTGAACATCACGATAGTCGCGACGAAGACGCGCTTGGAACCGAATTTGTCGGTCAACCAGCCGGCGAGGGGGATGACGGCCGACAGGGCGAGCGTGTAGCCGGTGACCGCCCACTGGAGATGATGCAGGGTGGTGCCGAAGTCGTCGACCAGCGTCGGGATCGCATTGTTCACGACCGTCGTGTCAAGGATAACCATGAACATGCCGATGATAACGGCGAGGAGCGGCGGCAGCAGTTTGAGTAGCGAGAAGGGCTCTCCTTGGGCAGGCGAGGCCGTACGCGAATTTGCCATGTGAACTCAATCCTTTCCAGATAAGGGCCTGAGCCTTGACGGAAGCCTGATTTTCCGTTAACGTTCTGACTATACAGTTTTAATAAAAACCGCACAGTCATAAAAGGCTACAGGCCTATTTGTATCGCGTTTGGGTAATCTTTGTCAATCATTATTTTCGGGAGGGCCTATGAGCATTCTTAAAAACAAAATCGTGGACTCGGCCGAGCGGCTTTTCGCGGAGAAGGGCTATGAGGCGACGTCCATTCAAGATATCGCGGACGACTGCAGCATCGCCAAGGGCTCGTTGTACAAGTTTTTCCCGTCCAAGGAGGACCTGTACATCGAGATCATGGAGGTGCATTTCGCGCGGATCATGGAAGATTCCGAACGGATCCGGGAGCGGACCGAGCTGTCCCCTCGCGAGCTGTTCGTAGAGGAGATCAGTCATCAGCTCGACTATTTTCTTAATCACGGATTGTTCGTGGCGAATTCGTTGAAGGAAAAGCCCGCGATTCCCGGCGACAAGCTCGGTCCGCTGCTCTTCCGCAAACGCGCCCGGCTGATCAACTTTAATCGCGGCGTGCTGCAGCGCCGGTACGGGGAAGCGCTCGAGCCGCATATTTGGGACGCGGTCATGATCCTGAACGCGATGGCGAAGGAATACCTCCATCTGATGAAGACGTCCGCCAAGCCGCTCTCGGTAACGGCGCTGGCCGCGTACTTCGCCGACCGGATGGACGATCTGGTCGCGGGCCTGCTCGCGCGGAAGACGGAGCCGATGCTGCCGGCCGGATCGATGACGGAGTTCGAGTCCGAGCAGCCGGAATCGCTGCGGGAGTCGATCGAGCGATGCGCCGGCGCGGTGCTCGAGCAAGCAGCTTCCACGATACGCGAGTTGAGCGTGCCGAATGCGCGCAAGCGGGAGCTGGAGCAGATTCTGGAGCTGCTCCGGGAAGAGGGGGAGAAGGAGGAACCGCGTCGCTTCCTCGTCACGGCGCTGCTGAACGAGCTGGGGACCGAGCACGAGTTGGCGCCGTATGCGGCCAGGATGCGCCGCTGGTGCGAGCAGTTGCTCGCCGAATAGACGACGCGTACGCGCTACTCCTTTTTCAGCCTGTATTCGTTCGGCGTCATGCCCATTTGCTTTTGGAACACCTTGGCGAAGTACTTCGGATCGATATAGCCGACCTTTTCCCCGATTTCGTAGACTTTAAGTTCCGAATTTCTTAGCAGCTCGCAGGCTTTCTCGACGCGGACCTGCGTCAGATAAGTATTGAAGAGCTGTCCGCTCCGGCTCTTTAATACCTGGCCGAAGTAGTGCGGGTTAGATGCACGGACCCTTGCCCGCCGCCTAGATAGCCGGTTTTTCAGCTACTTCGACCTCCTACGCTAGACTTTGGCACAATAGCGGTACTTATGACCGTTATTGCCCTGGTAGTTGGTCTTTTCGGCACAATAGCGGTACATATGACCGTTATTGGCTTGGCAGTGAACCTGTTTGGGCGCAATAGCGGTACTTACGACCGTTATTGCCCTAGCAGCTGGTCTTTTCGGCACAATAGCGGCGCTCACGACCGTTATTGCCTTTACAGTACCCCGTTCGGCACAATAAGAGCGCCCACGATCCCGGTTTTAAAGACTCATTTTCTTGTGTTTCCGCCCGGATACGCATGAGAATCGCGCGCTCTCACTTGTAACTTTGGCGGAATGCGGCAATAATGGAGTATCGTTAAAAATTAGGAGTGGTCGTTTGAAAAAGCAAAAACCGATGTCGATGGATGAATTGTTAAAAGACTTGCAGGGCCAGCGCACGTTCCAAGAGGATCCGAACCATGTCTCGCTGGATAAGCTGTTCAACGAAGCGTTCATGAGCAAGCACACGAACTTCGGCTCGTTCCTCGCGTTTCTCGAGAAGGGCAACTTCCAAGTATACTCCCATGAGGATATCAAAAACATTCATGAGGAGCTGTGGGAACGGCACGTCGCCAGAGAGACGAACTTCGCCGACTGGAAGACGATGCTCGATACGGCGAACGCCGAATACACAGGAAAAAAAGCGTAACGCCCCGGCAACCGGCCGCTAAGGCCCCGAGGAGTTCCCCTTCAGCGCTTCTTTCGTCAAGCGGGAACTCCTGCATGCAGGCGATGTCCAACCCTTCCATCCCAATCCCTTTTTTATGATGAATAAACGATCGAACGCCGGCGAGAGCGGACGGTGCCGCTATCGTTTTTTTGCGCTTTCATCACGAAAACGTATAAAGACGCAAAAAAGATTTGTCTCGAAATGCCTTCGGCTATTATGATGGACATAGGTCGTTTGCATCAGCCTTGAACCTGTATGGTATAAATGTCATCGCTTGGCAGCTGAATCCGTTACGATGGTACATAATTATTGGCAGCTCCCGGCGGCAGACCTTCGAGGGACGCCCGGGCGCACCGGCCAAACAGACAGGATGATCACCATGAAGCTCCAGCCGCTGCGTTATTTCCGCAATCTCTCGACGACGCTCTTTTTGCGCCTCATGGCGGGTTTTTTGTGCATTATCATTCTCCTCGTGTCTTTGACCGCGTATGCGCTTTCCGTTTCCAAGAGCAATGTCCGGCAGGAGATCGTGAAGTACAACACGCTCATGCTTGACAGCACGATGGAGAACTACGAAAAGCATTTTAATATCATCCGCCAGCAGATGTACCTCTTTTTGTTCAGCGATCGCGTGCAAAAGCTGCAGCGGGAACCGAAATACTCGGACTTCGGCACCATTATCACGGATATTCTGTCCCAGGTGTCCAACGCGAACCTGTATATCGCCGACATCGTGTTTTATTCCAAGTCGCATCAGTTCGTCATCGACAAATCGGCGAGCACGACGCCCGACAATCTGTTCGACGTGTTCATGGCGGGCGAGAAATATCCCAAGTCGTTCTGGGACAAGCAGTTCGAGGAACCGTACACGAATCATATTTTTCCGGCGGACCGCTTTAACTCGCATCTCTTCACCGGCAGAAAGGAGGTCGTCGGCGACTACATCCCGATGATCTTCAAGCGTTCGGACAACAAGGACTTCTATATGGCGGTGTTCCTCGACGCGAGCAAGATGTACGAGGCGTTCCACCAATCGCTCAACGACGACTTCATCATTTACGGCACGGCGGGAGAGACGTTGTTCGAAAGGTCGCAGACGAGCGGCTTCCCTGCGCTCGATGCGCTTAAAGCGCGGAGCGGAGAGTCGTTCGTGCTGGACAACCGGTATCATTTTTACAGAACGGGCGCGAGCGGCATGACCTACATGCACCGGCTGCCCGTCGCGCAGATGGCCTCGCAGACTCGCCTGAACCTGACGCTCGTCGTGCTGGTCGTCGCGGTCGTGTTGTTCAGCATCGTCATCTCGCTCCTGATGGCCGCTCGCATCAACAATCCGTTCAAGCAGCTGGTCGCTTCGATCAGGGGGACGAACGAAGCGGCGCCGTACCGATCGAGCATCAAGGAGTTCGACCTGATCAGCAACCAACTTCAGGACAAGAACAAGCTGATGCGGCAATGGGCGTTCATTCATCTGCTGAAGGACATCCGGGGCGGGAGCGGCAGGGACGCCGCGAAGCTGGAGTTCACGGGCAAGCCTTTCGTATTCGTCATGTTCCAGGTCGTCGAGAAAAAGGGCGCGAGCTGGGACGACGGAACCTTCAGCAGCTGGCTGTATTATATGAAGGTATTCATCGAGGACAAGCTCAACCGGGTATTCCCGGACGCGCTGACGAACCAGGTGGAATACAACCAGATTCTGAGCCTGGTGTTCATCGACCGGCTGGAGACGCTGCAGGAGCTGCTGCGGGAGATGAAGTCGGTGTTCGACCAGGACAGGGACAGCGGCACGATCACGATCGCGGTCACTTCGATCTACGATCGGTCCGATCAGATCAGCGCCGCCTACAAGGAAGTGCGGGAGCGGATCGACGATCGCGGTCTCGTAGACGAGACGCAGATCGTGACGTCTTCTTCAAGCCGGGAGACGGGAATCGCCTTCTCCCAGGAAGAGGAGGCCGAGTTCAGGGCGAATCTGAGAGAAGGCCATGGCGAAGTGCTGGAGCGGCTGATGGAGCGCTTCTTCGCGAAGCAGCGCGACCGGGAGCTGACGGCGGCCGCCTGGCTCGGCTTTGCCGAGTCCGTGACGGAACGAATCCGCAGCGTCGCCGCCGACCAGCTTGGCACGCCCGCCGCGGACGCCATCCTGGAAAACGCGGAGCAGCGCATCGAGGGCTGCGTCACGATCGAGGCGCTCGAGCGACTGCTGCTCGAATGGGTCAGGCGGACGGCGGAGGAGATCGAGGGCAAGAAGGACCGCAAGGATACGGTGACCACGTTCGTCATGAATTACGTCAACGAGCATCTGTCGGAGGAAATTTATCTGGACGCGCTCGCGGAAAAGCTGAACCTCAGCAGCGGCTACCTGTCGACCTACTTCAAGGAGAAGACCGGCAAAAACTTCGTCGAGTACGTGAACGAGACGCGCATCGCGCAGGCGGCGGCCATGCTCGTAAACGGCCGCGCCAAGATCCAGGAAGTGGCGGAGGCCGTCGGCTATCGCAACATCGCCTCGTTCAACCGGATGTTCAAGAAGTACACGGGTCTTCGGCCCAGCGATTACCGGAAGAGCATGCAAGGCGCTCCGGAGGAATGAAGCCGGCGGCGGCAGGGAACGGGGAGAGGCCCGTCCTGCCGCCGTTTTTGCTTGTTTAGCGCTTGTTTTTTGCCTGTTTTACGGAAAGTTAATACTTTTTTAATGCGCCTCGAAAAAAGTACAATTTTTAAAGACAACCGATTATTTACCGGGCGGGCCCGGACCGCCTACGATGAGAGCAAGCCGAAGGACGGCCGGGGCGATGCCGAAGCCGAACGGAATGGCGAGCATAACGCGCAAGGCAACCTAATCGCAAGGCAGCCATAAGACTACATTCGAAAAGGACGGGGTGTCGGAATGAAATCGTTGAAATGGACATGGGCGGCCGCGGCGGCGGTCGCGCTGACCGTGAGCGGTTGCAGCAGCAACAATAATAATAATGAGCCGGCCGCGAGCTCCTCGGGCTCGGCAGACGCGGGCCAGACCGCAAGCGCCACGCAGAGCGCATCGGCGAGCGCGTCGACTGCGCTGCCGGAGCCGGCCAAGATTCGTATCTTTACGGAAAACAACACGGCATGGCCGCCAAAGCCGGACTGGGGCGTATGGAAGTGGGTCAAGGAAGAGACCAACATCGACGTCGAGCAAGTGCTCGCGACCGGCCCGGAATCGCTGGCGCTGGCAGTCTCTTCGGGCGACATGCCCGACGTGCTGTCCGTATTCCCGAACGACGTTCAGAAGTTCGGTTCCCAAGGCGCCTTCGAGGACCTGTCCAAGCATATGGACCAGATGCCCAACGTCAAGGCGTTCCTCGACAGCCATCCGGACGTCATGTCCCGCGTGGTGTCGCCGAACGGCGAGATCTTCAGCATCATTAACGACGGCGCGGGCGAAGGCAGCCAGATGGTCTGGTTTTACCGCGACGACATCTTTAAGAAGAACAATCTCGAGGTTCCGAAGACGTGGGATGAACTGTACACGGTGGCCAAGAAGCTCAAGGAGATCTATCCCGACAGCTATCCGTTCCTGTTCCGCCACGGCCTGAGCACGCTCGATACGTTCGGTCCTTCCTTCGATATCTATCCGGAGTTCTATCAGGATCCGGCCGATCCGACCAAGATGAAGTTCGGTCTCGAAGACCCGAACGCCAAGACGATGGTCGAGTGGCTGAACAAGTTCGTGAAGGAAAAGCTCATTCCGCCGGACTGGCTGACGATGGACTACAAGGCCTGGACGCAGTTTATGTCGACCAACAAGGCGTTCGTCACCGTCCAATTCATCGGCCAGATCGAAATCATGAACAGCCAGCTGACCGACGGCCACCTGCAGTTCATGGCGCCTCCGATCGGTTCCGGCGACAAGCCTTACCTGCCGAAGGGCGGCCAAGAGGGCTACGGCCTGGCAGTCGCCTCTACGTCCAAGAACAAGGACGCGGCCTACCGCTACCTGGACTACATCTTCTCCGAGAAGGGCAAGGACATCCAGAGCTGGGGCAAGGAAGGCGAGACGTACACGACCGTCGACGGCAAGCGCAAGTTCAACGACAACTACAAAGAAGCGAACGACCTGCGCGTGATCTCCGGTATCCAGACCGCCGCAACTTACGGCTGGTTCGACTTCAACGCCTGGCTCTCGCTGGTCAAGCCGGAAGAGCAATACGCTTACGTCGAGGCGCCGAAGTACCGGTTCCCCGTCGCCTACAGCCGTCCGAACCTGACATCCGACGAAGCGGCGACGCTCTCGACGGCGAACGACCAGCTGTGGAAGTTCTGGACGGGCGAAGTCACGAAGTTCATCAACGGCGACCGGCCGATGAGCGAGTGGGACGCCTTTATCAAGGAGCTCGGCAAGCATGACCTCGAGAAAGTCCGCACGACGTACCAGACGGCGCTCGATCGTCAGCTCGCGAATACGAAGTAAGTAACGAAAGCAAGCAGCGGAGCCGTGCGTTGACAAGCAGTGCACGGCTTCGTGCTTTTCCGGAAAGGAGCAACGCCATGAAGCAATCCGTTTTTCACCGCATCAAGCGCGACAAGATTTATTTGCTGCTGCTGTTCCCCGCGCTGCTTTATTATCTCTTGTTCCACTACGTCCCGATGTTCGGGATCGTGGTCTCCTTCATGGACTACAACCTGTTCAAGGGCGTCTGGCACAGCCCATGGGTCGGGCTCAAGCATTACCGGATGTTTTTCAGCAACCCCGACGCCTGGCTCATTGTCCGCAACACGCTCTTATTGGGTTTATATAAGTTTATCTTCGCCTTCCCTGCGCCGATCGCGCTGGCGATTTTGTTCTACGAGATGCGCTTGAAAAAGTTCAGGCGTTTCGTGCAGTCCGTCAGTTATTTGCCGTTTTTCCTCTCCAGCGTCGTCTTGTCCAGCATCATGATCATGCTGCTGTCCCCGAGCACCGGGTGGATCAACAAAGCCATCCAGTCCCTCGGCTTCGAGCCGATCAACTTCCTGCAGCGGCCCGAATGGTTCCGGACGATCTATATCGCGTCGGACATCTGGCAGATGACCGGCTACGGCACGATCATCTTCCTCGCCGCGCTGGCGGCCATCGATCCCCAGCTGTACGAAGCGGCCCGGATGGACGGCGCCAACCGTTGGAAGCAGACGCTCCACGTGACGATCCCCGGCATTATCCCGGCGATTGTCATCATGTTCATCCTAAGTATCGGAGGCATTCTCAATATTCCTTTCGACAAGGCGTTCCTGCTTGGAAATGCCGGCAATATGGACACCGCGGACATCATCTCGACCTACGTCTACCGGATCGGCATTCTCGGCGGCGGCATGAGCTATGCGACGGCGATTAATTTGTCCTTGGGTCTCGTTACCATGGCGCTCATCTACTTAACGAATGTCGCAAGCCGCAAAGTGGGGGAGACCAGTCTATGGTGAGAAAAGGAAGAGTCGGCGCATTCGACGTCGTCAACTTTTTGTTGCTGCTGTTCGTCGCGATCGCCATGCTGTTCCCGTTCTTGCACATGGCTTCCGTCGCGATCAGCTCGCCGGAATATGTCGTACGCAACGAGATCAGCTTTTACCCCAAGGGCCTACAGTTCGACGCCCTAAGAGCCGTATTCGAAGACAATCGGCTGTGGATCGGCTACCGCAATTCGATCGGCTATGTCATCCTGGGCGTCTTCATTTCGATGGCCTTGACGATCATGGCCGCCTATGCGCTTTCCCGCCGGGGCCTCGTCTTCTACAAGCCGATCATGCTGTACATCGTATTCACGATCATGTTTTTCGGGGGCATGATCCCGTTCTATCTTGTGATGCGAGCCTACGGACTCATGGATACGATCTGGGCGGTCGTGCTGCCCAATGCGATCAATACGTACAACCTCATCGTCATGCGCACGTTTTTCTCAGGGATGCCCGTCGAGGTCGAGGAGTCGGGACGCATCGACGGCTTGTCGGACTTCACGGTGCTCACGCGCATCGTGATGCCGCTGTCCAAGCCGGTGCTGCTGACGATCGGCATGTTCTACACCGTCGAGATCTGGAACAACTTCCAGGGAGCGCTGCTGCTGATTCGCGATCCGAATCTGTATCCGCTGCAGCTCGTCATCCGCAATCTGGTCGTCGTCGGCCAGGCGGGCGACGTGCTTGAGGCAACGACGGCGTCCGGGCACAAGGTCATCCTCGAATCGCTGAAGTACGCCATTATCCTGCTCGGCTGTTTGCCTGTCCTGATCATTTATCCGTTCATTCAGAAGCACTTTGAGCAAGGCGCCCTCATCGGCTCCGTCAAAGGCTGATCCTGGCGTCTAAAGGAGCCCGACATCATGAAAACCGTAACGGCAGCCGTCATCGGCGCCGGAGGAAGAGGCAGAGAGTACGCGCAGTACGCGCTTGATGAGCCCGGCGAGCTGCGGATTACCGCGGTGGCGGAGCCCGACCCGATCCGGCGCGAGGCGTTCGCCGACCAGCACGGCATCGATCCGTCCATGCGGTTCGACAGCTGGGAGGCGCTGCTCGCCGGGCCTCCCGTCGCGGACGCGGTCCTCATCTGCACGCAAGACCGGATGCACTACGAACCCGCCGTCAAGGCGCTCGAGCTCGGCTACCACGTATTGCTCGAAAAGCCGATGTCGAACGATCCGGGCGAGTGCGCTCGGCTAGGCCAGTACGCCGAGCGCACGGACCGGGTGTTCGCCATCTGCCACGTCCTCCGCTACACGCCTTTCTTTTCGACCGTCAAACGGTTGCTGGACGAAGGGCGGATCGGCGATCCGGTTACGATCGACCTGATCGAAAACGTCGGCTACTGGCATCAGGCGCACAGCTTCGTCAGAGGCAACTGGCGCAGAGCCGACGAGTCCAATCCGATGATCCTCGCCAAAAGCTGCCACGATCTCGACATTCTGGTCTGGCTGGCCGGCGCGGACTGCGACACGCTGTCGTCCTTCGGCGGCCTGCGGCATTTTACCGAAGAAAACGCGCCGCCGGGCGCGCCGTACCGCTGTCTGGACGGCTGCCCGGTCAGCGACGTATGCCCGTACTACGCGCCCGATATCTACCTGAACAATGAGGATAAAGTCTCGGAGCGGATTCTTCGCGGCGCGATCAGCCACGATACGAGCACGGAAGGGGTGCTCGAGGCGCTGCGCACCGGCCCCTACGGCAGATGCGTCTACCGCTGCGACAACGACGTCGTCGACCACCAAGTGGTCGCGATGGAGTTCGCGAACGGCATCACGGCGACTTTTACGATGACCGCCTTCACCACGGACGGGGGCCGCACGCTCAAGATTATGGGGACCCGGGGACAACTGCGCGCACACATGGCTAAAAACACCATAGAGATTTCCGACTTTAAAACGGGACGCGTGGAGACGATCGATCTGGCGTCCACCGGGCTGAATCACGGCGGCGGGGACCTAGGCATCATGCGCGACTTCACGCGGCTCGTGCGAGGGGAGGGAGACGGAGCCAGCCTATCTTCGGCCGACGTCTCGGTGCAGAGCCATATGATGGCGTTCGCGGCCGAGCAGTCAAGGCTTTCGCGCAAGGCGATACCGATTCGGGATTTGATAGCATCCGTTAGCGTTCAATAACGGCGGCGGCTCTTTGCGAAGAGCCGTCCTTTCGGCAGTGCAATAACGTAAACGCTTACAGGAATTGGAATCGAAAGCGGGATCGAAAAAATCGAGATCGAAAGGGATGAAGTGTAGTGACGATGTACGGGAAGTTGAAAAAGCAAACCGCAATTGTATTGGCTTTGACGATGCTGCTTGGCTTGTTGAATCTGTGGCCCGCAAGTTCGACGCCGCAGGCCGCGGCTGCCGACTCCGGTTGGCCCGCGAACGTGCTGGGCGGCACGAACATGCCGTTTAGGCCGACGGATTCCCTCGTCACCACGCAGAACCCGCCCGATTTCAGCTGGCCGTTCGTGACCGGCGCGGACAAGTACGATCTCCAGGTCAGCCGCGATTCGTCCTTCGCGACGGTCGCGCACGAGAACGACGCGATCCAGTTCAACTACTACAACTTCCCCGTGACCTTCGATGCCGGCACCTGGTACTGGCGCGTCCGCTACCACCAGACGAGCGGCGCCTGGTCCGACTGGAGCACGGCGCGCAAGTTCCGGATCGACGCGGACAACGTGCCGTTCGCCGTGCCTGCGGTCGACACGCTCATGGGCAAAGTTTCCACGGCGCATCCGCGCGTATGGACGACGCCGGCCGAGCTAACCGCCTTCCGCAACCTGCGGCTGTCGGGCAATTCCAAGACGGTGTTCGATCAGACGGTCGCCGCTTACAACGCCAGCGCGAACAAACCGCTGCCGGCCGACCCGACCTTCCCCTACATGAACAACGAGGTGCCGACGAACAGCGACGCTTACGTCGCCGCTCAACAGGCGCTCAAGAAGACTGCGGAAGACGCCCTGAACGATATGCAGAACGCAGCGTTCCTCTACCTGGTGACGGGCAACGCCACGTACGGCAACCGTGCCAAGACGCTGCTGCTAAATCTCGCGTCCTGGAATCCGAACGGCGCGACGAGCTACCGGATCCACGACCAGGTGCACCGCTCCATCGCCTATCGTTCGGCGATCGCGTACGACTGGCTCTACGATTTGCTGTCGGAGAGCGACAAGAGTACGGTTCGCGACATGGTCAAGGCGCGTACGAACACGCTGGTCCAGAACTACCTGAGCAATCAAGGGTTCTATAAGTTCCCCTATGACTCTCACGGATGGACGATCGTCGGCTACATCGGGCTGATCGCGACCGCGATGCTGAACGACATGCCGGAAGCCGCCGAATGGTACCGGCTGTCCGTGCCGCTGTTCATTAACGTGCTGCCGCCGTGGGGCGGCGAGGACGGCTCCTGGTCGCAAGGTACCGGGTACTGGCAATGGTCGTCCGGCTCGAACAAAGAGCTTATGGACGTCCTGCTGAGCTCGGGCGCGATCAATGTGTACGACAAAGCCTTCTCGCGCAACGAGGGTTTGTACCCGCTGTACATGTTCCCGCACGGCAGCCCGATCGGCGTGTTCGGGGACGACTCGCAATACACGCCGGGCGCGCCTAGCGTCAGCCTGCTGACGCGGATGGCCGATATTTACGACGATTCCCGGCTGAAGTGGGAAGCCGAGGCGATCGGCGCCAAGTCGACCGGCCTGACGGACTATTTCTACCGGGCCGACGACGTAGGCAGCCAGCCGCCTGTCGACCTGCCGAAGGGGATCTGGTTCCCGGATACGGGCGCCGTCGCCATGCATTCGGAGCTGTACGAGACCGACCGCACGTCGCTGTACTTCCGGTCGAGCCCGTACGGCACGTACAACCATACGATGTCGGACCAGAATTCCTTTGTGGTTAACGCATTCGGCGAGTCTCTGGCCGTCAAGGCCGGTTACTACGATTTCTACGGAAGCAAGCATCATTCCAATTTCACGAGGCAGACCTTCTCCGCCAACGCGATTACGTTCGACGGCCGCAAGGGTCAGGCCAACGACAATATCAATGCGGACGGCAAAGTGCTAGGCTTCGTGACGAGCCCGGACTTCGACGCGACGAGCGGCGACGCGACCGCGGCATACCAAGGCGGATTGTCCAAGGCGGTACGCCATATTATCTACGTGCGTCCGTCCGTCTACGTCGTGGTCGACGACCTGGCGACGACCAAGGACGGCGGCTCCGAGTTCGAATGGAACCTGCATGCCGACGACAATCTGGTCCTCGACCAGACCGGCAAGGGCGCGACGATCGCCAAGGGCGACGCCAACCTGAAGGTCCAGTTCTACGGCGCGGAGGCCCAGAGCTACCGTATGACCTATGAGACGCAGTACCTCGGCCTTGACGGCGTCGCCTATCCGCCGACGGGGAACTTCGCGGGCAAGTCGCAGATTCACGCGGCCTTCGTCACCCCTCGCGAGAACCAAGCCAAGATGATCGCGACGCTGGCGCCGTACAAGCGCGGCGAAGCGCCCGCGAACGTCACGCCGACCGAGTACGCGAACTATGTAAAGCTCGCGTTCGAAGACGGCACGACGGTCTACGTCCGCAAAACCGACAGCGGCCTGATCGACACCGGCGCGGACGGCGTGCAGTTCGACGGCGCGGCCGCCGCGGTCAAGGGAGATACGGCGCTGCTCGTCGTCGGCACCAAGCTCGTCAAGAACGGCGTCGCGATCATCGATAGCGATTCGCCGGCGACGGTCTCTTACGGCGGCGACCAATTGTCCGTGTCCGCGCAAGCGGACGTTCAGGTCACGCTGGCCGCGACGGGACTGACTGCGGTGCGCGACGCCGACACCGGCAACGCCATTCCTTCCGGCGGCACCGTCGCCGACGGCATGAACAACCGCGGGGTCCAATGGACGTTCGCGGGCGACAAGCTGACGATGCACGTGGAAAAGGGACAGCGCGCGTTCAAGCTGAACGCCGCTCCGATGCCGGGCGCGCTCGCGCCGGTCACGCTGCAAACCGAGATCGACGGCGTCGCCGGTTCGGTCACGCTGCAGGCGTACCGCGACGTGAACGGCGACAGCGTCGCTTGGGGGCAGCTATCCAACGCGCAGGGCTTCTATGAAGTGCTCGAAGCGCCGGCAGGCTTTTCGTTCCAGAAGTACGGCAAGATCGCGAGCGGCCTCATCGACGCGAACGCTTCGATCCTGCTGAAGGGCGCCACGGGCGTGCTGAAGCTGAAAAATCTCGGGTCGGGCGCGCCGCTGCAGACGGAACAGTACCAGGATCCGGAGCAGGCGCGGCAGACGCTCGGCATCGAATGGCAGGAAGCCGAATCGTTCACGCAATGGAACGGCACCAAGCAGCCGACCATTTACGACACGCGCTCGTTCCTCTCGAACGGCAAGGGCGTGAGCAACTGGGATCAGTTCGGCGTGTCGCTCAAGTGGAAGCTGAACGTGCCGGAGGAAGGCAATTACGACCTGGTCGTGAAGTATGTAGCGGGCTGGGACGTAACGACCGCGGATACGAATTCGATCCGGTACGTGAAGCTCGGCGACGACATCAAGTATTTCAAGATTCCGAAGACCGAGAGCTTCGGCTCGACGCCTGAACAGTGGCGCGGACTTCGGGTCAAGACGGGCGTTCATCTGTCCGCCGGCGTCGTCGACCTGACGATGTACCATTCGCTCGGCGGGATGAACCTGGACTGGATCGGTCTCATCAAAGTCGGCAGCGACGAGATTCGTCCTTCCGCGCCGGCCAATCTACACGAAGTGACTCAGGCGGACGGCCAGATCACGATCGGCTGGGATCCGTCCACGGATAACGTAGCCGTTAAGGAATACGAGATCGAGATGGACGGCGTCAAAAAGCTGACCGTGCCGTTCGGCACGAACACGGCCACGATCACGGGTCTGTCCTCCGGCGTGTCGTACGCTTTCCGCGTGACGGCCGTCGATACGAGCGGCAACCGTTCTTACAGAGCGCCGGGCTCGGCGCCGGTCGTCATCCAGACGGTGGATACGACGCCGCCGGTATGGGGCGCGGACGCGGCCGTGCATACCCGATTCCTGTCGAGCCAGATGGTCAGGCTGTCCTGGGAGCCGGCCGTAGATAACGCAGGGAAGGTCAGCGAATACCAAATCTATCGCGTGAACGGCACGACGCTACTCCCGGTCGGCACGACGAAGAGCACGACCTTCGACGTGATGAGACTGCAAGCGGGCGGCACGTTTACGTTCAAGGTCGAGGCGAAAGACAATCAGAACAACGCCACGACCGACGGTCCCGACGTGACCGCGACGCTGCCGTCGTCCGTCACGCTTCCGGTGTACGATACGTTCGACAATTGGACGACGGGCGAAGTCGCGGATGCCAGCGGCTGGTCCTACACGAAGACAGGCGGCACGTCCGTATCGGTCGCCAGCCTGCCGGACGGCGGCAACGGCTTGGTCGCGCTCGACAACTACTTCCCGTCTTCGGACCAATACGCTTCGTCGCCGGTCATCCGGAGGGTCATCGCCAATACCGGCGGCAAGCTGACCGTCGAGACGCGGACGATGTTCTCCAAGGTGGACCATGACGTCGGCAATTATCTGATCGACCTGAGCGGCAACGGCAAAGTTTTCGCCGGCTTCGTCGGGTTCTCGGACGGCGGCATCGGCTTCCAGAAGCTCGTGAACGGCGTCAACACGAATATCCGTCTGACGGAGGGCTACCAGCAGCCGAAGGATCAATGGATGACGATCCGCTACGACATCGACTTCGACGCCAAGACTTACGACCTGACCGTTCAGGAAGACGGATTGAAAAATTACGGAGGCACGCTCGTCGCGGGCGGCCAGCTCGACCGCGCGACCGGAACGTACCGCGTCGTCGGCATTCCGTTCCTCGACACGAGCGCGACGCTCAAGGGCTTCGAGATGTTCCGCTTCTCGGCGCAGCGCTACACGGGCAAGTATACGTTCGACTACCTGGCCGTCTATCCGACGGCGGCGATCTCGCAGAGTCTCCCGGCGCCGAAGCTGCGGCTGGCGTCCCAGACGAACACGTCGGCGACGCTTGCCTGGGACGCTTCGAGCGATCCGGCGGTGAAGAGCTACGCGATCTACCAGAACGGCACGCTCAAGACGACGGTGCCGGCGAGCGCGAATACCGCGACGCTCACGGGACTGACGCTCGGCGCCGCGTATACGTTCGCGATCCGGGCCGTCGATCAGAGCGACAAGACGTCGCCTGAATCGCGCAGCCTGTCCATGACGCTGGCGGGCGCGCCGACCTGGGACGCGACCGCTGCGCTTCGCGCGGACCTGACGTTCACGAACGCGGTTCGTCTGACGTGGGATCCCGCGACGGCCGGTGCCGGTCAGCAGGTCGCATCCTATACGGTTTACAAGTCGGAAGGCTCGTCGGCCGCCGCGCCGGCGGGTACCGCGACGAGCACGACGCTTGACGTGGCGGATCTGACGCCGGGCGCGACCTATACGTTCCGCGTACAGGCGAAAAACGCGGCAGGCGGCGAGTCCGCCGACGGACCGACGCTGACCATGACGCTGCCGGCAACAGGCAAGATGGTATACGACTCGTTCGACGCCTGGCCGACCGGCGAAGCGTCGGACGGCGCCGGCTGGACCTACACCAAGACGGGCGGCACTTCGGTGCAAGCCGTGGCGCTGAGCGATCTCGGCGGCAAAGGACTGCAGGCGGTCGACAATTACGATCCGTCTACGGACGCCTACGCTTCGTCGCCGATCATGCAGCGCACGACGGGCAGCATCGGCGGATTGGTCACGCTGGAGACGCGCACGAAGTTTTCCAAGATCGACAGCGACGTGGGCCACTACCTGATCGACCTGGCCGGCAACGGCAAGATCTTCGGCGAGTTCGTCGGATTTTCCGACGGCGGGCTCGGCTATCAGAAGCTGGTAAACGGAACGCCGACGTTCGTCCGCCTGACGGACTACAACGTATACAAGCAGCCGGCCGACGAGTGGGTATCGCTCCGCTTCGACTTCAACTTCACGGCCAAGACCTACGCGCTGACCGTGCAGGCCGATTCGCTCAAAACCTACGGCGGATCGATCGCCGCGGGCGGCTCGCTGGACGCTTCGACGGGCGTTTACCGTGTGACGAACATTCCGTTCATGGATCCGAACAACGTCGCCAAAGGCTTCGACCTGTTCCGGTTTACCGCGCAGCGGTTCACGGGCAAGTACACGTTCGACAAGTTCGTCCTGTACAACACGAACGACGCGCTCTCTTACGTGGCGACCGACGCGACGGCGCCGGTCAGCAAAGCGAAGCTGTCGGCGACAGCGACGACGTACGGCGGAGAAACGGAGTGGTTCAACGAACCGGTCACGCTGAACCTCGACGCCACGGACGACGACTCCGGCGTCGAGCGGACGGAGTACCGTATTAACGACGGGGACTGGACCGTCTATGGCGGTGCCATTCCGGCCTTCGGCGACGGCGTCTACAAGGTCGACTATCGGAGCGTGGACGCGGCGGGCAATAGCGAGGATTTCCAGACCGTCCTGCTGCATATCGACCTGAAGGCTCCCGAGCTCGGCGTCGAGCTGGACCCGGCGTCCGTATGGCCGCCGAACAACAAGATGGTCGACGTCCGCGCGAAGCTGACGCCGTCCGATAGCGGTTCGGGCGTCGCGTCGGTCGTCCTCACCTCGGTCACGAGCGACGAGCAGCTCGGACAGGGCGACATCGAAGCCCGCACGGGTACGGCCGACACCGCCTTTCGGCTTCGCGCATCGAGGGCCGGCAGCGGCGACGGACGCGTATACAGCGTCACATATACGGTCACCGACAAAGCCGGCAACCGGACGGCGGTGACGAAGACCGTCACGGTACCGCACAACAAATAAAACGGCAATGACGAAGATGACGCATACGCTGTCCGCGATTTAGCGGACGGCGTATGCGCCTTCGCGCATTTTCGAGCAGGGGGGGACATTCACGTTGTGCGGCTTCGGGCGACCCACCAGGCGACCGCGCTTCTCGGCATGAGCGATACCTCTCCGTCGCGCGGAGCCGGCTCGGCTTCGCCGCTCCAGAAAGAGGCCCACGAGAGGTTAGACGCCAGAAAGTCCCCGGGGATCCGCTGCGTCCGGTAATCGTCGCCGAGGTTGAACAGCACGAGCAGCCGGATATCCGGATCGCCCGTCTCGGCCGCGACGATCGGCAGCTCGTCGCCGTCCGGCTCGAATAGGTTGAGCGGAACGCCGCGCCGAACGGGAGGCTGCCGCAGCAAGTGGGCGAGCATATCGGTGCCGGCGCTTTTCAGCTTGACGATCGAATCCCCGACGAGCAGGTCGCCCCCGCTCGCATAGCAGGAAAGGAGCAGCGTCCTGGCTTCCTCCAGGTTCATCTCTCTGCCCGCCGCCCAACCGCCGTTCAGCCCCCAAGGATTGAGCGCCAGTCGGCGGTTGAGCTGGCGGTCGTCCGTCGTCTCGGGGCAGCGCACGTTGACGGTGTCCGGATCCGTATTGCCGATCGCACCCTGCATCCACCACCTAGCCAGCATCGAACGGATGTTGTGGCGGATATGGCTCCAATAATTGTGGACGTCGCCCGTCGTGCGGTGCGCGTCCGCGATGCCGATGACCGATTCGTAGGGCGCGCCGCAGGCGAGCAGATAAGCGTCGGCCCCGATGGCCTCCCGGATGACCTCGAATAACCGGCGGATCATGCCGGCATGCGACATCCGCGGGTCATGGAAGGTCGAGGCGCCGAGCAGCAGCTGCGCGAAGTCGCATTTGAAATACGAGAACCCGGCGGCTCGAAGCCGAATGAACGTATCGCGGATGTGCGCCTCGACGTCGGGGTGCGTGATATCCAGCTGGACCATGCTTCCGTAGCCCGCATTTTCTACGAAGGGATTGCCTTTCTCGTCGCCGACGAACCAGTCGGGATGATCGCGGTACAGCGGCGTGTAGACACTGACCATGAGCGGCGCCGTCCAGATGCCGGGCTCGCAGCCTTCGGCGCGGATCTGCGCGCAGAGGGTCTCGAGCCCCTGCGGAAACTTCCAGCCGGCGTCCCAGATGCCCCACTGGCACTCGTACCCTTCGTCGATGACGACGTACCGCAAGGTATCGCCGAAGAGCGCGTTCGCCGCAGCCGCGTTGGCCAGCACGTCCTCGGACCGTACGGCGCCGGAATAGTAGTCCCAGCTGTTCCAGCCGTTGATCCGCGCGGCGGGCGGCACGAACTGTATCGCGGCGAGGCGCTGCCGGATCAGATCCGCATATTCGGACAGCAGCGCGTTGCCGTCGTCTCCCTGCAGCACGAGCAGATGCGCAAGCTCGACGCGCTCCCCCGGGCCGATCGTTCGCGGCGAGCGGAGGTGAAAGCCAAGCCCGAATGCGCCGTCGCGATGGGGCTGCGCATGCAGGATGGCGATATCGACATAGCAATCGCCGTAGGGCGGCAGCGCGCCTAGCAAGATGCAAGCGCCCGTGCGGCGGTGGCTGAATACGCTCACCATGCTAGAGGGCTCGTCAGCGGGCGACCAAGCCACGGGCCGATGGACCGGACGGACGCCGGATGTGCCGGAGAAATCGCGGGTATGATGGAGTTGTACATAATCCCGCGCGTCCAGCCGGTTGCCGAGCCGGGAGGCGGACCACTCCAGCCGGATCTCACGGAGCGATACCGGTTCCGAGCCTTCGTTGCGAACCGATACCGTCTGCGCGTCGGTGCCGTCGCCGGGCGACAGCGATACGACGAGCCGATCCATTCGGAACGTCGGATTGTCGTCCGCTTCCGATAACTGGAAATCGCCTTGCAGGCTGCGATCGGCGCATACGGCGGTGACGGTTGCCTTACGCAGGGAAGGCCATTCGAATATCATGTGAATCCTCCTCGTCAAGACGCGTTGATCCCGCAAACGAGACCGGGTCGTATGAAGCTAGCTTAGCAGAGGACTCGAATCTTTGAAGCACGCGATATTGCACTTTTGTATGTTCAAGGGGACGATCGAATTGCTATATTGATACATAAGTGAACGATCGCGACATACAGAATCCGAAGATCGGCGGCGAAGGGGCGGTTGAACGTGGACAATGCGATTGAACGGGATATTTGGCGCCGGCTGGCGTGGGTGTTGGCCGTTTGCGCGATGTGCGCTGCATGCCTTGGCGGATGCGCCGGAGGCGGCGGAAGGGGAGAGGCGGCGGGCGCTTCGGCGACCGGGCTCGATCCCGTCAACCTCATCTGGTATTATCCGCAGTACCAGTCCAATCTCGACCAACGGCTCGTGAACGATGCGGTAAATGAAATTACGCGGACGAAGCTGAACGCTACCGTCGACCTGCGCCCGATCGACTTCGCCAATTATGAGCAAAAGCTGAATACGATCGTCGCTTCCGGCGAGCAGATGGACATCATTTGGACCTCGAATTGGCTGTTTCAATGGACGACCAATGCGAAAAAGGGCGTATTCCAGCCGATCGACGAGCTGCTTGGCCAATATGGTGGGCAATTGCTCGCGTCCATGGACGAGAAATACTGGAACGGCGGCAAGCTGGGCGGAAAGCAATACGCGATCCCGAACTATCAGATCTCCGCCATGCGTCCGAGCCTCGTCATTCAGAAGCGATTCATCGATAAATACAGGCTGGACGTCTTCAAGATCAAACGGATCGAAGATATCGAGCCCTTCCTGGAGCAGATCAAGGAAGGAGAGCCGGATATCGTCCCCTTCGGCACGACCAAAGGCTTTTATACGAACCTGCTTTACGGCATCGATTGGATCGTGCCCGTCTACCGGAACGATCCGACGCCGACCGTGCTCCCGGACGTGACGCCGGAGATGCGGACCAATTTTGCGATGATGCATGACTGGTATATGAAGGGCTACATTAATGAAGACGCCGCTACGCTCAAGGATGCTGCGGAAGCCTACAATAAAGGAAACACGGCGGTATGGTTCGATATCACGGGCAAGCCGGGCTCCGAGGTCGAGTACAAAGCGGCGGACGGGGGCTACGACGTGCAGCTGGTGCCGCTGGTCGGGTCGGCCTTCGTCGGCGCTGGCAGCTCGATGAACGCGATCGGCCGGACGTCTTCGCATCCGGATCGGGCGGTCATGCTGCTGAATCTCGTGAACGCGGACAAGGCGCTGTACAACCTGCTCGTGTACGGCATCGAAGGCAAGCATTATACGAAAACGACCGGCAACTTCATTAAAGTGAATCCGGACGGCGGCTATTTTACGAATACGGATTGGGTGTTCGGCGACATCCGCGGCGAATATTTGCCGGAGGGCTCCCCGCCGGACAAGATCGAGCAGACGGTCAAGGCGAACGAGGAGGCAGCCGTCTCCGCCTTCGAAGGATTCGAGTTCAATGCGGATCCGGTCAAGACGGAGATCGCGAACGTCCGTGCCGTCAACGACGAGTATTATGCCGCCCTCGCCACGGGCACGATCGACCCGGCCCGCTTCCTGGCGGAGTATGAAGACAAGCTTGCGAAGGCGGGAGCCGGCGTGATCGTTCAGGAGAAGCAGAAGCAGCTGGACGCATGGCTGAAGGCGCGGGGCAAGGAGTAGCTGGGCCAATAGCGGAATAAACTTCCGCTAACCCTTCCCAACCCGCGCATTTGTGGTGCGATAGCGGAACAAACTTCTGCTAATACTGCCAAACCGCGGCGCTTTGGCGCGATAGCGGAACAAACTTCCGCTATGCCCGCCCAAGCCTCAGTTTCCGGCCGAATATCAATGTACCACATCGTTACTATAGCCCCGCATGCACGACGCCGCAGCCGCGAACGATGGGATTTCTCCCGTCCGATTCGCGGCTTTTTTCGTTTTTCAGGGCCGCGCGCGCAATCGGGCAGTAAAAAACAAATCGCGCACTCGACCGGAGAGGAAAGTACGATTTCTTCACTTTTCTACGCCCCAAAACAGCGATATCGTCAGGTCAGAGCTCGTCGCAAGACGCAAATCCAAGCAGCAAGGAGGACGCCGGCCGATGAAACGCGGCAAGTTTTTAAAGTTTGTGAGCAGGAACGGCGAATTGTTTATTTTCTCGCTTCCCGCGATCATCTACATTTTCATCATGTCGTATGTCCCGATGTTCGGCGTAATTATCGCATTTAAAAATTACGTGTACGACAAGGGCATTCTGGGTAGCGAATGGGTCGGTTTCAAAAACTTCAAGTTTCTGTTCGAGAGCGAAAACGCCTATCGGATCACGCGGAACACGGTGCTGTACAACTTGGGCTACATGTTCATGACGACCGTATTCTCGCTCGCGGTGGCCATATTGCTCCACGAAGTCGCCAAGAAGTGGCTGAAGATTTACCAGACGGCGATGATTCTGCCTTTCTTCCTGTCGTGGGTCGTCGTCAGCTATATCACGATGGCGTTTCTCGATCATCAGAACGGCTTCCTGAACGGCTGGCTGGAGGGGCTCGGGCTTGATCGGGTCCAATGGTACTTCAAAGCCAGCGTCTGGCCCTACATTCTCAATGCGGTCCATCTGTGGAAAGCGATCGGCTTCTCGGCGCTCGTGTACTTCGCCGGCATCCTCGGCATCGACGCGGAGCTGTATGAAGCGGCCAAGATCGACGGCGCCAAGCGCTGGCAGATGATTACCAACGTCACGCTCCCTCAATTGACGCCGCTCATCATCATTCTGCTCATCATGAGCGTCGGTAACATGTTCCGCGGCGACTTCGGCCTACACTACTTCATCCCGAACAATAACGGCATGACGTACGCGACGACGGACATTATCGACACCTATATTTATCGGGCGCTCAGCGAGCTTGGGGACGTTAGCATGGCTTCCGCCGTCGGCCTCTATCAGTCCGTCGTCGGACTCGTCCTCGTCGTGCTCGCCAACTACACGGTTCGCAAAATCAACGAAGAAAATTCCTTGTTTTAAGGAGGACAGTACTATGCCTGCCAATTCTGTGCCCACCAAGTCCTTGCCCGCGAAGACAACGATCGCCGATTCCACCGCCGCCAAAAAATCTTCCTTCAAGTGGTCGACGCTGATCATTCATCTCATCTTTATCCTGATCACGCTTAGCATGCTCGTGCCGTTAGCGCTCGTCATCATCGTATCGCTGACGGACGAAAACTCGATCCTGCATCATGGGTACCGGATGATTCCGGACAAATTCTCCTTTGCCGCTTACGAATACTTCTTCAAGTCGCCGGATGCGATCCTGCGCGCTTACGGCGTGACGATCTTCGTCGCCGTCGTCGGCACAGTGCTTAGCCTGATCCTGACGTCAAGCATGGGCTATACGCTGTCGAGAAGAGATTACGGCCTCGTGCGGCCGACCTCCTTCTACGTTTTCTTCACGATGCTGTTCGGCGGCGGGCTCGTCCCGTTCTACATTCTGGTCACGCAATATCTGCACTTGAAGGATACGATCTGGGCGCTGATCGTGCCGGGGATGCTGAGCCCATTCTACGTGCTGATCATGAAAGGCTTCATGTCCAAAATTCCGTTCGAGATCATCGAATCCGCCAAGGTGGAAGGCGCGAGGGAGTGGCGAATTTTCGTGCAGCTGATCCTGCCGCTGTCCAAACCGTCGCTCGCGACGCTCGGATTGTTCATCATGTTCAACTATTGGAACGAATGGTTCAACGCGCTGCTGTTCATCGACAACGAGCGGCTGGTGCCGCTGCAGCTGCTGCTGGTGCGGACGATGAACTCGCTCGACTTTATTACCTCGCGGCCCGAATTCGCGCTCGTCATGTCCAACTTCAATCTGGCGAACTTCCCGAAGACCGCGGCCAAGTTCGCGATCGCCATCATGTCCGCGGGTCCGATGCTGCTCGTCTTCCCGTTCTTCCAGCGCTTCTTCGTCAAAGGCTTGACCGTAGGCGCGATCAAGGGTTAAGCGCGACCGAATATCGGGAAATCCCATTGAAGGCGCTGGGAAAGGCGGTGAAGGCGGTACGGTTGCGCGGCGGCCTTTAATCTATCGATAGGCATCATCCAACTTTTCTCGGGAGGGTTCATGTTGAAAAAAACAAACAACGTCAAATTCAAATTCCGCACTACGCTTCTCACTTCAATCTCGCTGGCGGCTGCGCTCACGGCTGCGGGCTGCGGCAATTCCAACAACAATAATACGAATGCTTCGCCAAGCGCAGCCCCGTCCGGCAGCGCCAGCTCCACGGCATCGGCCGCGGCTTCAAGCAGCGCGTCTCCGTCGGCCAGCAGCGAACTGCCGCCCGTCGAGCTGACCTGGTATTATCCGCAAAACGCGGCGAATCCCGATCTTCAGCTCGTGAACGACGCGGTCAACAAGATCACCAAGGAAAAGATCAATGCGACGGTCAAGCTCATGCCGATCGACTTCGGGACCTACGAGCAGAAGATGAACACGACGACGGCGGCCAGCGAAAAGATCGATATCATCTGGACCTCCAACTGGCTGTTCAAGTTCGATACGAACCAGCAGAAGGGCGTATTCCTTCCGCTCGACGATCTTCTAAAGACGCACGGACAAAAGCTGTTCGATTCGATGCAGGCGAAGTTCTGGGACGACGCCAAGCGGGACGGCAAGATCTACGCCGTGCCGAACTTCCAAGTGTCGGCCAGCCGTCCGTCGCTCGTCCTTCAGAAGCGGTTCGTGGACAAATACAAACTCGACCTCAGCACGATCAAGAAGATCGACGATATCGAGCCGTTCCTGAAGCAAATCAAGGACGGCGAGCCCGGCATCACGCCGTTCGGCACGACCAAGGGCTTTTATTCGGGCCTGATGTACAACATCGACAACAAAGTCGAAGTCTACAGAGACGATACGACGCACACCGTACTGCCGGACGTGACGGACGAACTGAAGCATAGCTACGAGCTCGCGCACTCCTGGTACACGAAGGGGTACATCATGGAGGATGCCGCGACGCTGAAGTCGGCAGCCGACGCCTACAACAAAGGAACGACGGCCGTCTGGTTCGACGTGACGGGCAAGCCGGGCTCCGAGGTCGAGTTCAAGGTCTCCGACGGCGGCTACGACGTCGTGCTCGCGCCGCTGGCGCAGTCCACGTTCACTGGCGCAGCCAGCACGATGAACGCCATCAGCCGCACGTCCAAAAATCCGGAGCGCGCGATGATGTTCCTCGAGCTCGTCAACACCGACAAGGAGCTGTACAACACGCTCGTGTACGGCATCGAAGGCAAGCATTACGAGAAGACGACGGGCGACTATATCAAGATCAACCAGGACGCTGGCTACTTCACGAACACGGACTGGATCTTCGGTAATATCACCAACGAGTATCTGCCCGAAGGCGCTCCGGCCGATAAGATCGCGCAAACGATCAAAGTCAACGATGAAGCATACGTATCGCCGTACACGGGCTTCGTCTTCAACACCGAGCCGGTCAAGACGGAGATCGCCAACGTGAACGCGGTCAAGGAAGAATACGGCGCTTCTCTCGGCACCGGCACGCTCGATCCGGCGAAGTATCTGCCGATTTACGAGGAAAAGCTGAAGAAGGCCGGCGTCGAAACGATCCGCGCCGAGAAGCAAAAGCAGCTGAACGAGTGGCTCGCCGCAAACGGCAAGAAGTAAGCGCCGCCTAGCGGATCGAAGAACGCGCGGAAAATAGAACGGGGCTCGTCCCCGTCTATTTTCTCCGCGCATAGAGAGACGAACGATGGGAGCGGCTCGCCAAAAGCCCGCGACAGGCATGGGCAAGTCGGGGCGAACGGCGAGGCATACTGCATAGCATTTGGCGGGAATTTTATCCAATCCTTGGGAGGGTTTAGTTTGCATAAAACAAACATCGGCAAATTCAGTTTCCGGACCACGCTCCTCGCTTCCATCTCGCTAGGCATGGCGCTCACGGCGGCCGGCTGCGGCAACGGCAACAACAATAACGAAAACGCTTCTGCAAGCGCTTCTCCGTCGGGCAGCGCCAGCGCGTCGGCGTCGGCTTCCGCCAGCGCGTCTCCATCGGCTTCCAGCGCGTCTCCTTCGGCCAGCAGCGAGCTGCCTCCCGTCGAACTGACCTGGTATTATCCGCAAAACGCGGCGAATGCCGATCTTCAGCTGGTGAACGACGCGGTCAACAAGATCACGAAGGAAAAGATCAACGCGACGGTCAAGCTGAATCCGATCGACTTCGGCACCTACGAGCAGAAGATGAACACGATGACCGCCGCCGGCGAGAAGATGGATATCATCTGGACGTCCAGCTGGGCGTTCAAGTTCGATCAGAATCAGTTGAAGGGCGCGTTCCTGCCGCTCGACGATCTGCTGAAGACGAGCGGGCAGAAGCTGTACGATTCGCTGGATAAGAAGTTCTGGGACGACGCCACGCTTCAAGGCAAGATCTATGCGGTCCCGAACTTCCAATTCTCCGCGCAGCGCGCGAGCGTCGTCATTCAGAAGCGGTTCATCGACAAGTACAACCTCGATACCAGCACGATCAAGAAGATGGAGGACCTCGAGCCGTTCCTGAAGCAGATCAAGGAAGGCGAGCCGGGCATTACGCCGTTCGGCACGTGGAAGGGCTTCTACACGGCGCTGCTGTACGGCATCGACACTAAAGTGCCGGTCTACTATACCGATTCGACGAACACCGTCCTTCCCGACGTGACGGATGAGATGAGGGCCAATTACTCCCTCGCGCACTCCTGGTATACGAAGGGCTATATTAACCAGGATGCCGCGACGCTCAAGTCCGCCGCTGACGTTTACAACAAAGGAACGACGGCAGTCTGGTTCGACTGGACGGGCAAGCCGGGCTCCGAGGTCGAGTACAAGGCCGCGGACGGCGGCAACGACGTCGTGCTCGTGCCGCTCGGCGAGCCCGTCTTCACGGGCGCGGCCAGTACGATGAACGCGATCAGCCGCACGTCCCCAAATCCGGAGCGCGCGATGATGTTCCTCGAGCTCGTCAACACCGACAAGGAGCTGTACAACACGCTCGTCTACGGCATCGAAGGCAAGCACTACACGAAGACGACGGGCAACTTTATCAAGATCGACCAAAACGCGGGCTATTTCACGAACACGGACTGGATCTTCGGCAACATCACCAACGAATATCTGCCCGAAGGCTCTCCGGCCGACAAGATCGAGCAGACGATCAAGATGAACAACGAGGCGCGCGTATCCAAGTATAACGGCTTCGTCTTCAACGGCGAGGCGGTCAAGACGGAGATTGCCAACGTCAACGCGGTGAACGGCGAATATGCCGCATCGCTGGGCAGCGGTACGCTCGATCCGGCGAAGTACCTGCCGATCTACGAAGAGAAGTTGAAGAAGGCGGGAGCCGAAAAGATACGCGCCGAGAAGCAAAAGCAGCTGAACGAATGGCTGGCGGCGAACGGCAAGTCTTGATCGGATAAACGAAGCATTCGAATAGCAAGCCGACGCGAAAATAGACTGGGGCTCGTCCCCGTCTATTTTCTGCGCGGTAAGGGAGGCGACAAGGATGAAAATCGCGCTGCTGCAAGGCAAGGAACAGCGGGAGAAAGTGTTCAAGAAGCAGCATCTCGACCGGCTCCGGAAGCTGGGCGACGTGGTCGTCAACGAGACGGCGGGCGACCCGTCCGAGGCGCAGCTTGAGGCGATCATTAGAGACGCCGATATCGCGATCACGTCCTGGGGCTGCGGCCCGCTGACCGCGCGGGTGCTGGACGCCGCCCCGAATCTGCGGCTGGTGCTGCACGCCGCGGGCACCGTGAAGCCGATCGTCACGCCCGAGCTGTGGGAGCGCGGCATCCGGGTATCCAATGCAACGGCGGCGCTGGGCAAGGGCGTGGCGGAGACGGCGCTCGGGTTCACGATCGTGTCGCTGAAGGATATGTGGCGGCTCGTCCGCGAGACGCGGGATGGCGGCTGGGGCGACGGGGCGAACGTTCGCGAGGTGTACAACGTGACGGTAGGCGTCGTCGGCGCGGGAAAGGCGGGCTCGCACTATATCAAGCTGCTGCGACAGTTCGACGTGGACATCGCGCTGTACGATCCGTTCGTCAGCGAGGCAAGGGCGAAGGAGATGGGCGCGCGCAAGGCGGAGCTCGGCGAGCTGCTCGCGCAGAGCGACGTCATCTCGATCCATCTGCCCTCGCTGCCCGAGACTTTTCATATGTTCAACCGGGAGCGGCTGGCGCTGATGAAGGACGACTGCGTGATCATCAATACGGCCCGCGGTTCGGTCATCGACGAAGAGGCGCTGGCCGAGGAGCTGCGCAAGGGCCGGTTTTTCGCCTGCTTGGACGTGACCGAGCCCGAACCGCCGCGCGCGGACCATCCCTTCCGCGGACTGCCGAACGTGGTGCTCACGCCGCATATCGCGGGCGCCGTCAACAACGGGCTGCAGCGGCTTGCGCAGGCTGTCGTTCTGGACGCGGAGGCGTTCATGGACGGTGAACCGCTCGAAGGCGAAGTGCGGGCCGATCAGCTGCACCTGCTGGCTTAACGAGAAAGGGGCGGAACGCAAAGTGGCGAATTACGTTACCATCAGTTGTCTGGGTCCCCGGCCGCTCGCCATGCCGGCCGACGTCTCGAACGAAGAGGCGATCGCGCGCATGATCGCCCATTGGCAGGCACAGCTCGACCGGGTGCTTCCGGACCGGCCGGACCTGATCGTCCTGCCGGAAGCCTGCGATCGCCCGGATCCTTTGAGCTTCCCGCTCGATCGGCGTCTGTCGTATTATCGCGCGCGCAAGGACCGGATCCGCGACTTCTTCGCGGACGTCGCGAAGCGGCAAGGCTGCTACATCGCCTATCCGGCGCATATCGAGGCCGCGGACGGCTCGTGGCGCAACGCCATGCAGCTGATCGATCGCGCGGGCCGGGTGATGGGCGCCTATCATAAAAACCATCTGGTACCCGACGAATATGAGGTTACGAACATTTTATACGGCCGGGAGGCGCCCGTTTTCGAATGCGACTTCGGCCGGGTGGCGGCCGCGATCTGCTACGACCTGAACTTCGAAGAGCTGCTGCGGCGTTATGCTGCACAGAAGCCCGACCTGATCGTCTTCCCTTCGATGTATCACGGCGGGCTTATGCAGGGCTACTGGGCCTACGCTTGCCGATCCTACTTCGCGGGAGCGGTCGCGGGGGCGCCCTGCACGATCGTGACGCCGCTCGGGGAGATCGCTGCCAGCAGCACGAACTACTATTCTTTTATTACGACCCGCGTCAATCTCGATTACGCCGTGCTTCATATCGACGAGAACGGCGCCAAGTTCCCGGACATCAAGCGCAAGTACGGTCCCGAGGTCGTCATCCACGATCCCGGCTACCTCGGGTGCGTGCTGCTGACGAGCGAATCGGAGCGTTTCACGACGGACGATATCGTGGCGGAGTTCGAATTGGAACTGCTCGACGACTACTTCGGGCGGGCGGATCGGTCCAGGCATGCGCCCGGACGGATGGAGCCGTGACGATGAGGAAGACGCTGGGCAGCGGCAAGCAGAGGAGGCATGCGCTTTGAAAATCGGAATCGTCGATCTGGATACGTCCCACCCGAAAGCCTGGGTGCCGATCCTGCAGGAGATGGGACATGAAGTGACGGCCGTATACGACGGCGGCACGGTGCAGGATGAGGGCGCGGCCGGCGCGTTCGCCGAGAAGCACGGCATCCCGGTCGTCTGCGACCGGCTGTCGGAGATGCCGGCGCTGGTGGACGCAGCCATCATCCACAACGTGAATTGGGACCTGCATGTCGAGCGGGCGCGTCCGTTCGCCGAAGCGGGCAAGGCGATCCTGATCGACAAGCCGATGGCGGGCAGCGCGCGCGACATCCGGCAGCTGCTCGAGTGGTCGCGCGGCGGCGTTCGGATCGCGGGCGGCTCGGCGCTGCGCTTTTGCGAGGAAGCCGAGGCCTGGCGCCGGTCGCATGCGCCCGAGGACCGAGTCGTGACCGCGCTGGCCGGCTGTTCGGTCGACGACTTTAACTACGGGATCCACGCGTACGGCCTGCTGCTCGCGATCATGGGACCGGGCATTGCGAGCGTCAGGTCGGCAGGCGTGCACATCCAGCATCAGATCGAGCTCGTCTGGCATGACGGCCGCAGGGCATTCCTCAGCGTCGGCGTGACCGCCGGTTACCAGCCCTTCTACGCGACGATCGTCTCGGAGCGCGAAGTCCGGCATCTCCAAGTCGATGCGGACAGACTATACCGATCCTTCCTCGCGGCCGCGCTGCCCTATCTGGCGGGCGAAAGCACGAACGTTCCACCCTTTCCGCCATTGGGCGAGCTGCTCGAAGCGGAGCTCGCGGCGTTGGCTGCCAGACGCTCCTTGCTGGAGGGCGGGCGGACGGTCGCCCTCGACGAAGCGGCGGTCTCGTCCGAGCCGGGATACGACGGGGCGGCGTTCGCCGTTCAATATCGCATGAAAGCGAGAGGGCAAGCGCGATGATCACGATCAAGAAGACGAGTCTGAGCGCGATACGCGAGCCGCTCGCGGCGCCGTTCGGCTTCAAGGGCGGGTACGTCGACGAGCTGTGGCAGTCCGTCGTCTGTCTGGCGGATGAGATCGGCAACAGGGCGACCGGACTGGGCGTCCAGAGCGTGCTGTGGTCCGACCCGGACGTGCATGCGAGATGGGGCCATGAACGGGGCAATGCTTTCATGCAGTCGATCACCGCGCACGCGCTGGAGGCGGCGGAGGGCGCTACCTTCGAAACGCCGCTCGACCTGCTGGACGGTTTGCTCGGTCAGGCGCGCGCATACGGCGATAGAGCCTGGGTCGCAAGCCCGCTCCGCGCGACCTTCGCGCTGAACGCGCTCGTGCCCGTGGACCATGCGGCCTGGGCCTTGCTCGCCCAGCGGCATCCCGACGCCTCCTTTTACGAGCTGATCCCCGAGGTCTATCGGTCCGCCCTGACGGCCCGTCACGACCGTCTGGCCTGCACGCCGGTCGTCTCCTACGGCATGACGGCGGCGGACGTCGAGGCGCTGCTGGACGAAGGCTACTTCGTCCTGAAGATCAAGCTCGGATCCGACCCGGACGGCGACGGAGATCCGGACAAGATGCTCGCATGGGATATCAGGCGGCTCGAGGAGATCCACCGGATCGCGGACCGCCGCGACTGTCCGCATACCGAGAGCGGGAGGATCGTTTATTACCTGGACATCAACGGACGCTACGGCGGCCTGGAGCCGCTGCGGCGGCTGATCGAGGCGGCGGAGCGGATGGGCGCGCTGGACTGTATCTTGGTGGTCGAGGAGCCCTTCCTCGAGCATGTCCACGCGAGCGTAGCCGACGTGCCGGTCCGGGTGGCGGGCGACGAGAGCGTGCACGACGAAGGGGATGCGATCGCGCGCATCCAAATGGGCTACGGGGCATTCGCGCTCAAGCCCGTCGCCAAGACGATGAGCATGAGCCTGCGGATCGCCCGGACGGCAGCCGCTTACGGCATCCCTTGCTTCTGCGCGGATCTGACGGCCAGCCCCGTCATGGTCGATTGGAACAAAAATCTGGCCGCGCGCCTCGCGCCGCTGCCCGGTCTGTCCATGGGGCTGATCGAATCCAACGGCGGACAGAACTATCGGGACTGGGGCGCGATGAAGCGCCGCCATCCAAGGCCGGAGGGCGCATGGATCGAAGCGGCGTCCGGCATGTTCCGGCTCGACGCGGAATTTTACGCGCGCAGCGGCGGCGCGCTCGATCGGAGCGCCTATTACGATTTGCAGTGCAATCTGAAATAGCAATCTTTTCAATCGCTGTAAAATGAAGCTTTTTGGACTGTCCGGAATGGAGAAAAGTGCGGATTTTGCACTTTTCTCTTCGTTTGTATTCCTGTTAAGGTAGAGATGGAGGGGATCAGCCATGACACACTACCTGCGAAAATACAGAGAACGCAAATACCTGATGCGCATCATGCTCTCGATCAATCTCTTGATCGTCGCATCCATGCTTGCTTCTTTGCTGTCCGCGTACATGTACTCGAGAAAGATCAGCCTCGATTCACAGCGGGAAGCCAACGAGAAGGTGCTCTCCCAGATCAACTACAACATTTCCTATATGAACGAGACGGTCAAAAACTTCGCGATCTCCCTTTACTACGATAACGATATGGCGCAGCTGCTGTTCAGCCGGGAGCTGGACCGCTTCGAAGATACGCTGCGGATCAACAAGCTCAACAAGACGATCGCCTACAACTCGTTCGTCCATTCTATCGTTTTTTACAACAGCAAGCGGGATACCTACTTTACGAGCGGCGACGATTCGATATCAAGCCCCAAAAGCAATCTCATGGACATTACGAAGAGCTACCTGGCCGGCACCAAGCCCATTTACAAGATGCAGCTCATGCCGATCGCTTACGCGCCCAACACCGAACGTCCGCAGAATTCGCAGGAGATTTTCTCGCTCTACATGTACGACTCGGTCGAAACTTACAACAAGACTGACAGCGCTCTCATTATTAATATCAAGCCGGAATGGCTGTTCCAGAAGCTCGAGCTGATGAACGCGAGGTCCGACGATCCCTCCAACCGTATTTTTATCATGGACCAGAACAAAGAGATCTACAGTCCCGTCGCGCCGGCGGACGAAGGGCTCTCCGAGCTCAAGGAAGAGATCTACAGAAGAATCGACGCCTCGAACCAGGCGGTGTCCCAATTCACTTACAAACTGGACGGTCAGAAGCAGATCGTGAACTATATGGCGAACGCGTCGACGGACTGGGTCATCGTGGACATCGAGCCCTATACGGGCGTGCTGGCGCAGATCGAGCAGCTTAAAAAGGTGTTCATCACCGTGGCCGCGATCTCCTTTTTCCTGGCGCTGCTCGCTTCCCTGTTCGTCTCCAACAAGCTTTACAATCCGGTCAACGTGCTGCTGAAGCAGACCGAACGCGTGTCCGGCGTGGCGGCGGACCGTCCGCAGGGCAAGGACGAATTCAGCTATGTCACGGATATCTACGACCGGCTGGTCGACAAGCTCGCCTCGGAGCAGTCCAGGCAAGCCGGCAACGAAAATATTATCTGCTCTTATCACTTGCGCAAGCTCGTGACCGACAGCACGGCGATTACGGCGGAAGAGCTGCGGTCGTTCCGCGAACGAGGGTACCTCAAGACGGATCTGGAGTGGCCGTTCGTGCTCGGCGTCATTAAGGTAGACGACTACAAGAAGCTCAAAGAAACCCGGGGATTGGATCTGAAGCTGCTGCAGTTCGCCGTCTCCAACATCGTGCAGGAGGTCGTCTCCGAGGTTCTCCCCGTGGACGCGGTGGATCTTCGGGAGGAGCACTTCGTGCTGCTGTTCGACATCGGGAAGCCGGACGAGGATACGTACGAGCGAATCTCGGCGTCGATGCGCAAAGCGCAAACGATCGTAAACGATCTCTACCACATCACGTTCACGGTGGCGCTTAGCGATCTCGTCCCGTCGTACGGCGAGCTGACCTATTCCTACGAACGAACGCTCGATTATTTGCAGTACCGGATGAACGTCGGCGCGAACGCGGTGATCACGCCCGAGATCGTTCGGGAAAAGCAGGACAACCACGACGCGCAGATCCCGCCCGAGCTCGAACGCAAGCTGATCGAGGGGATTAAGTCTGGCCGGCAAGAGCAAGTCCATCAGGAGCTGGACCGGATTCGGGGCGTCATCTCCGGCATGAGCTCGGACGCGGTCATCCAGTCGGTCGTACACGTGGGCATCATCATCAAGCAGACGATCCGCGAGATCAACCAGAACAAGGTATCGCCGCTAACGCTGGACTTGCGCTCCATCGACGGTCTCGTATTCGAAAAGGAAACGCTCGACGAGATTTTCGAGGCGTTCGTCCAGATTCTGGACGCGATCTTCGTCGATCACAAGGCCGTCGTCGAGAACAAGGTCCAGGTCATCGTCGATACGATCAAAGACGTCATTCAAGCGAACTACGCCAACGCGAATCTCAGCCTCCAGGAGATCTCGGATCTGCTCAAGATGTCGCCGGCTTACGTGGGCCGGATCTTCAAAAAGTACGAAACCGTATCGGTGGCCGACTACATCAACGAAGTCCGCCTGCAAAACGCGGTGATCCTGCTCGAAAAAAACAACTGGCAAGTCAACGAGATTTCCGAGAAAGTCGGGTTCAGCTCGCACAGCTACTTCTTCAAGTTGTTCAAAAAACGCTTCGGCACGACGCCGAAGGATTACCGCATCAAAAAATCGATGGGCTTATAGAACAAGTTTCACTAAAATCCATATCGTTGAGCGCGACAAGGGGGAAAAGTGCAGATTTTGCACTTTTTTTTCTTTCCTGTCCTGCTACTGTATGAGGTGCGGATTCTACCGATCCGCCATCTGACAAGAGGAGGTATGGTTCTTGTACAAGAAACAGAAATCAAAGCTTGTTTCCAGCATGGCGGCATTTATGATTGCACTATTGGCTATCGGGCTCGTGCCTGCTCCCGGCGCGCAGGCGGCTACGATCACGTATCACGTCTCGAAGACGGGCAGCGACGCGGCGGACGGTTCTTCCGCGACACCCTTCCAGACGATCGGCAAGTGCGCGGCGGTGATGCATGCGGGCGATACGTGCCTGATCGATTCCGGCACCTACCGCGAGACGGTCAGACCGGCCGAGAGCGGCACGTCGGGACTGCCGATTACGTACGCGGCGGAGCCTGGCGCCACCGTCGTCGTCAGCGGCGCCGAGCCGATCGGCGGCTGGACGCTGGATTCGGGGCATATCTATGTCGCCGACCTGCCCGCGGGCATGAACAGCCTGGGCGACCAGAACCAGCTCTTCATACGGGATGAAGGAAGCGTCACGCCGCTGTGGGAAGCGAGATGGCCCAATATCGACGACTATACGCTGCCCGAGTTGAAGGCGCACGTAGGCATCGCGACGGGCGGCTCGGCAACGACGCTGTCGAGTAATCAACTGACGCAGGCCAACGATTACTGGGTCGGCGCGACGATGTGGATCCGGGGCGGCGACGCGTATAACCCGGTATCCACCAAGATCACCGGCTTTGACGCGGCGACGCATACGCTTACTTACCCGACGATCATCCAAAACTTCGACTACATGTGGCCGGAGCTCGGATCCACCTTCTATCTGTCGGGCGTACGCAGCGAGCTGGACGCGCCGCGCGAATGGTACGTCGACTCGGCTGCGCGCAAGGTCTATCTGTGGGCGCCGGACGGCGGACAGCCGGAGAACGTCGAGATCAAGCAGCGCCTCAAGACGTTCGATCTGAGCGGGCGCTCCTATATCCATCTGGAAGGGCTGCAGACCTTCGCCGGCAGCATCCCGATGGACGGCGGCGCGAGCTATAACGTGCTCGACGGCATCACGGCCGAGTATTTGTATTTCTCGACCGAATCGCACGGCACGTCCGTCGCCCACCAGCTTACGGGCGGCATCAATATAAGCGGCAGCAATAACGAAATCAAGAACAGCACGATCGCTTACTCGACCGGTACGCTGATCAACATCGACGGCAGCAACAACCGCATCGTGAACAATTCCATTCACGACGGCAGCTACTTCGCGGCCTACGATCCGGTCGTCAAACTGTCGACGGGCTCCCAGAACCTGATCAGCCACAACGATATGTATAATTCCGGACGCTACATCCTCTACTGGAACAGGGGCAGCGCGGAGATTCAATACAACGACATCCACGACGGCATGTGGCTGTCCCGCGACGGCGCGCTGATCTACAGCTGGGGCGCGGACATGGGCAACAGCGAGATTCACCACAACCTGATTCACGACAGCAAGGGCACGGACATGAGCGTAGGCTTGTACTTCGACAATTACGCCGCCAATGTCGTCGCCCACCACAACGTCATTTACAACAACAACGTCGGCATCCAGCTCAACACGCCGGGCAACTACCGTCTCATCTACAACAATACCGTCGTGAACAACGACGTGAGCAGCGTCGGGTATTGGGGCTCCGCGCCTTACGACCAGGAGCTGTACGGCTCGCGGGTTTACAACAACATCTTTACCAACAAAGTAGGGCTCACCGCGGATACGGCCAACGGGTTCAACACGGTTTCGGCCAGCGGCGTGAACTTCGTCGATGCGGCGAACGGCAACTTCCGTCTCGGCGCCGGCTCCACGGCGATCAACACGGGCGCCGTCATTGAGGGCATCACGGACGACTACGTCGGCGCGGCGCCCGACGCGGGCGCATACGAATACGGCGGTACCGACTGGACGGTGGGGCCGAACTTCGACAATCCGCCGAACCCGTCGTACACGCAAATCGCGACCCCTTATATGAACCTGATCAAGAACGGGGGCTTCGGCACGCTGGACAACTGGCTCCCATGGTCGACGACGACGACGTCGCTCGAACAAGTGCCGAACGCAACGGGTACCGAGGTCTGGAAAAACAGAGGCTACCAATCGCGGCTGAAGCTCGGCAAGGGCGGCGGCGTCGAGCAGAAGGTCAACGGCCTCAAGCCGAACACGGACTATAAGTTCGTCGCTTGGGTCTACAACGAACCGGGAGAAACGATCATCGTCGGCGTGACCCAATACGGCGGAGCCGACAAGGACATCTCGACGAAAGCGGAAAAGTACACGCGCATTGAAGTGCCATTCCATACAGGACCGGATATTACGAGCGCGCGCGTGCGGATCTACAAGAGCAACGCCACGACCGGCATTTCCTACGCCGACGATCTCGGACTGTTCGAGACCACGCCGTTCGACTCCGGCGTGAGCGACACGCTGCTGAAGGAAGTCAGCGTCAATCTGCCGAATCCGATCTTCACGGCGGGCGACACGGGCACGATCCCGCTCGTCGGCAAGCAGCAGAACGACCAGGCTGCGGATCTCTCGACGGCGGACGTGCAATTCACGTCCAGCGATAGCGGCGTCCTACGCATCGACGGCGTGACCGGGGGCAACGCGTCCTTCACGGCGCTGGCGCCGGGACAGGTCACGGTCGAAGCGATCGCGGTTAAGGACGGCATTACGAAGGCAGCGTCGGCGGTCGTCACGGTGTTCCCGAACGGCCCGCTGGCGCCGGTCGGCGACTGGTCGGTGCGTACCTATGGGGCCCACAGCCGAGGCTTCGCCACGGTGTCCGGCACGACCTATAACTTGATCGGCCAAGGCGACAACGTCTGGAACGCGAGCGACGACTTCATTTACTTCAGCAAGCCCGTCCATGTCAACGATCCGAATGCGACGGTCACGCTGACGGCGACGATCGATTCGCTCGGGGCCGGAGATCCGGCTTCGGTCGGCTTGATGTTCCGGGCGCAGGATACCGCCGATTCCAAGCACGTGCACTTCCGCACGGACGGCACCGGCAAGGTGCTGCGCTACGTATTCCGCAACGAGGAGAGCATCCTGGACGCGCAGAAGCCCGTAGCCGAGCAGAAGTACTGGGGCTCGCAAACCGGCCTGCTGCTCGACTTCCAAGGCAAGAGCATCGCCGCGCCGTTCCAGATGAAGCTGGTGAAGACGGGCAACAACGTTGAAGGATTCTACCTGAAAGACAACGCTTGGGTGTCGATCGGCAGCACGACCGTCGAGTTCCAGGGCGGCGACTTCCTGGCGGGCATCGGCATGTACTCGGGCGCGGGCAAGCTCCCGGTCAAGGCGGTCATCTCGAGCTTGAACGTCCAGATCGAAGGCGACGCGCCGCCGCCGGACACGACGAATCCGACGCTGGCCATCCAGCTTGACAAGTCGTCCGTCTGGCCGCCGAACCACAAGATGGTCACGGTCAACGCCGCTGTGACCGCGGCCGACGAAGGATCGGGCCTGGATTCGGTCGTTCTGACGTCGATCGCGAGCAATGCGCCGGCGAGCGCCGGCAATGACATTATCGCGGAGGTCGGCACGGACGCCCGGTCGTTCCAAGTGCGCGCGGAGAAAGGCCGGGTGTATACGGTCACTTACACTGCGACGGACAAGGCGGGCAACAGCACAGTGGGAACGGCGACGCTCTCTGTTCCCCATGACCAGTCGGGCAAGGACTAATGCATATCGCTCTACGTACAATAGCTTAAGAATCCCATAGCTTCGATATAAGAAGGAGCAATCCCATGACCCACCCCGACGCGCTATTCGAAACTCGGTGTTTGCATTCACTGGAGAAGGTCTTCGCGGACGAACCGCTTCGCGCCGTCCCTTACTTGCGCGGCTCGGCGCTCAAAGGAGAGACCTACGCCTTTCAGGTCGCTTACCGCGCGCCGAGGCTGACCAAGCAGATCGCCGTCAGCGCGGAATCCCCGTTCGGAGACCGAGTCTCCCTAAGATCCGTGGGATTGTCGCCGGCGGAGCTGCCCAGCCAGTACGACCACGACGACAACATCCTTCGGGCGACGCCGGGTCTGTATCCCGATCCGCTGTACCCGATCAAGGACGAAAAAGGCGTGACCGGTTTTCGCCATCAGTGGCGGTCGGTGTGGGTCACGGTAACGACCGATGCCGATACTCCTGCGGGCATTCATCCCGTCGTCGTCCGGTTCGCGGGCGAGGACGGAGAACCGCTTGGGGAGGAACGCTTCGAGCTGGAAATCGTGGACGCGGAGCTGCCGCCGCAGACGCTTATCCATACCGAATGGTTCCATGGCGATTGTCTGGCTACCTACTACGGCGTGGAAGTGTTCAGCGATGCGCACTGGACGCTGATCGAGCGCTACCTGGATACGGCCGTGCATCATGGCATGAACATGGTGCTGACGCCGCTGTTCACGCCTCCGCTCGACACCGCGGTCGGCGGCGAGCGGCCGACGGTCCAGCTGGTGGACGTGACGAAGGACGGAGCGTGCTACGTCTTCGGGTTCGAACGCCTGGAGCGCTGGATTGCCATGTGCGACCGGGTCGGCATCCGCTACTTTGAATTTTCGCATTTGTTCACGCAATGGGGCGCGAAGCACGCGCCCAAGATCTTGGCCGACGACAACGGGACGTACCGGCGGATTTTCGGTTGGGACACCGATTCGGCAGGCGAGGCGTACAGAGCGTTCCTCGGCGCGTTCCTGCCATGTCTGGTCGTCTTCCTTCGCCGGCGCGGACTCATGGATCGCAGCTACTTCCACATCTCCGACGAACCGCTGGAAGGGCATATGCCCTGGTACCGAAGCGCGAGCGAGCTGATGCAGGCGCACCTCGGGGAGCTGCCGATCATCGACGCGCTTACGGACTATGCTTATTACGAGCAGGGTCTCGTGCGGCGGCCGATACCGTCCAACGATCATATCGGACCCTTCCTGGAGCGTGGGGTTCCGGAGCTGTGGACCTACTACTGCTGCGCGCAATACAAGCAGGTGTCCAACCGGTTCTTCAACATGCCTTCGGCCCGCAACCGCGTGATCGGCATCCAGCTGTACAAGTTCCGGATCGCCGGGTTCCTGCACTGGGGCTACAACTTCTGGAATGCGCAATATTCGATCGAGGCGATCGATCCGTACCGCGTGACAGATGCCGGCTGCACGTTTCCTTCCGGCGACGCGTTCCTCGTCTATCCGGGAGCGGACGGCACGCCGGTCGAATCGATCCGCATGGAGGTGTTCTACGAAGCCCTTCAGGACCTGCGCGCGCTCCAGCTGCTCGAAGGCTTCGTCGGCCGCGATCGCTTGCTGGCGATGATCGAAGACGGGCTTGAAGAGCCGCTGACGTTCAGCGCGTATCCTCGCGACGCCGCGTGGCTGCTGGGATTGAGAGAATCGGTGAACGCGGCGATCAAGGCGCATATCGGTTAATACGAACGCGGCGCAGGACGATTCGTCCTGCGCCGTCATTTTGCCAAGGAGTGAATCCAAGTGAACGGAACTTCCGACACGACTGGCGCGCGGGGCGAGCCTGTCACAGTTGTCATCGTCGGCGCGGGCAGCCGCGCGATGAACTATGCCGCTTATTCGTTGAAGCATCCGGACGCGATGCGGGTCGTCGGCGTCGTAGAGCCCAATCCGGTCCGGCGGGCGCATACGGCCAGTCTGTACGATTTACCCGCGGACCGGTGCTTCGCGGACATCGACGCGTTCGTGTCCCGTCCGAAGCTGGCCGACGCCGTCATCAACGGAACGCTGGACGCGCTCCACATGCGGACGACGCTGCCGCTGCTCCGCAAGGGCTACGACGTGCTGCTCGAAAAGCCGGTCGGCATCTCGGAGGCCGAGGTGCTCGAGCTCTATCGCGCCGCCGAGACGTTTGGCCGCAAGGTCATGATCTGCCACGTGCTGCGCTACGCGCCTTTTTATCAGGCACTGAACGGGATCATCCAGACCGGAGAGATCGGCGACGTCATTCATATCCAGACGGAGGAAAACGTCGATTATCACCATATGGCGACCGCCTTCGTGCGGGGCAAGTTCGCGAGCCTGGAGAGGGACGGGTCTTCGTTTCTCATGGCCAAGTGCTGTCACGATCTGGATCTGATCTCTTGGTTTAAGACGGGGATCAAGCCGGTCCGCGTCAGCAGCTTCGGCCGGCTCTCGCAGTTCCGCGAGGACCGCGCGCCAGAGGGAGCGGGCACCCGATGCGTTGTTGATTGCCCGATCGAAGAGCGCTGCCCTTACTCCGCCAAGACGCTCTACGTGGATCGGGGATTATGGCCAGTGTACGTATGGCCGGGTTACTTGGACGGCGTGCGGCCGAGCGACGAGGAGAAGCTGGCGAGCCTGGCGGGAGACAATCGCTTCGGCCGCTGCGTATGGCGCTGCGACAACGACATCGTGGACCATCAGGTCGTCCAGTTCGAATTCGAGGACGGGAGCACGGCGGCGCACAGCCTTGTCGGGGCGACCTCCAAAGCCTGCAGGACCGTGCATATTACGGGGACTAAAGGAGAGATCTACGGCGAGCTGGAGGAGGGCTCGTTCGTCGTCCGGCATCCCGATCCGTGGACGGAAGGCGGCGTATACGCGGAACGCAAGGTCGCGATCGAGGTGTCCGGCGAGATGCACGGGGGCGGCGATCACCGGCTCGTCGAGGATTTCCTGCGGGTCGTCCGGGGCGATCCGGACGCCGGCTATTCGACCTCGCTGGCGCATTCGATCGTCGGGCACGTGGCGGGCTTCCGAGCGGACGTATCGATGGCTGCCGGCCGGACGATCGAGATCGACTGGGACGGCATTTTCGTTTAAAGGAAGGCGAGGAAGGTTATATAGAAAGGAGTTTGAGCCTATCAGTTAAAAATTCGCGAAACGCTTAATGGAGGGATTTTTCGATGGCCGACCAATACGCGATGCAAGATCCGACGAAGCAGTATCCGAAGGCGGGACCGGAGTATCAACAGACGCAGGAGCCGCCCGGTCTCCAAGTCGAGATGACACCGATTCCCGACTGCGGCGAACGGACGTACCGCGGCACGGGAAGGCTCGCCGGCCGCAAGGCGATCGTCACGGGGGCGGACAGTGGCATCGGCCGCGCTGTGGCGATCGCCTTCGCGAGAGAGGGCGCCGACGTCGTGCTCTCGTATTTGCCGGAGGAGGAAGCGGACGCGCAGCAGGTCGTCAGGCTGGTGGAAGAGGCCGGGAGTACGGCCATTGCGTTGCCTGGCGACCAGAAGGACGAGGCTTACTGCGAACAGTTGGTGCAGACCGCTGTCGACAAGCTCGGCGGCCTCGACATCCTGGCGAATGTGGCGGGCATGCAGCAGTTCGTGCCGGACATCGCCGACCTGACGACGGAGCAGTTCGACGCGACGTTCAAGACGAACGTATACGGCTTGTTCTGGCTGTGCAAGGCGGCGATCAAGCATATGAAGCCGGGCAGCACGATCATCAATACGTCGTCCATTCAGGCGTACAAGCCCGCGCCGATCCTGCTCGACTACGCGACGACGAAGGGCGCGATCAACGTGTTCAGCAAGGCGCTGGCCCAGCAGGTCGCGAGCAAGGGCATCCGCGTCAACGTCGTCGCGCCGGGGCCGGTCTGGACGCCGCTCCAGGTCGCCGGCGGCCAGCCGACGGAGAAGCTGGCGAAGTTCGGCGAGACGACGCCGCTCGGCCGTCCGGGCCAGCCGGCGGAGATGGCGCCGGCGTACGTATTCCTGGCGAGCCAGGAATCCAGCTACGTAAGCGGCGAGACGCTGAACGCCAACGGCGGCACGCCGACGCCATAAGCGCATCCGCGAGAGGATCGGCTATTGCAAACGGGACGAAGCGATATTTGCTTCGTCCCGTTTTTGCTTATGACGGGAGACGTCCGCCCATCGCTTGTTGTAGTGAAGGGGATTGCCCGGTTCGCGCCATGGATTGGCACGTCGCCTCTCGTAGTGAAGGGGATTGCCCGGTTCGCGCCATGGATTGGC
>NZ_FOKE01000001.1:0-209467 GCF_900112065.1 Cohnella sp. OV330 | reverse complement strand
GTAGTGAAGGGGATTGCCCGGTTCGCGCCATGGATTGGCACGTCGCCTCTCGTAGTGAAGGGGATTGCCCGGTTCGCGCCATGGATTGGCCCAATGCCTCTCGTAGTGAAGGGGATTTCCCGGTTCGGGCCACGGATTGGCCCATCGCCTGTTGTAGTGAAGGGGATTTCCCGGTTCGGGCCACGGATTGGCCCATCGCCTCTCGTAGTGGAGGGGATCACAGAACCGCCGGCACACCGGCAATTTGCCAGTCCTCTGGATTGCCGGCCTCTCCCCCGCATTCTCATCGACTGCACTCCCCATCTAGCGACGGACTTCCTTTTACCGTAATGCTAACATTTGGAATATACTTGAGTAGACATCTCCAATCCGAATTGAAAAGGGGCGCCTTGCCATGGATGAAAAGGGTAACTCGTTCGCATCGACGGAAGCCTATATCGCGACCTTCCCGCCAGAGATTCAGCGGCTGCTGCAGGACGTCCGAGAGACGATCCGGTCGGTCGCGCCGGAAGCGAAGGAGAAGATCAGTTACCAGATGCCGACGTTCGAGCTGCACGGCAACCTGGTCCACTTCGCCGCGTTCAAAAACCATATCGGATTTTACCCGGGCGCGGACGGCATTGCGACGTTCAAGGACGAGTTGTCGGCGTACAAGGGGGCGAAGGGCTCGGTGCAGTTTCCGCTGGACAAGCCGCTGCCTCACGAGTTGATCGGCCGAATCACGGCTTACCGAGCGGCCCAGAACAAGGCGCGCGCAGACGCGAAGCGGGGAAAAAAGGCTTGAAGCCTAGGCGGGCGCCTGCCGTCGATCCCAACGCCTCTTGTAGAGCAGGGGATTGCCGAATCCGGCGGCCATCAAGCCCATCGCCTCTCGTAGAGCAGGGGATTGGCGAATTCGGGCGGCCGTCTAGCCAATCGCCTCTCGTAGAGCAGGGGATTGGCGAATTCGGGCCGCCGTCTAGCCTATCGCCTCTCATAGAGCAGGGGATTGCCGAATTCGGGCGGCCATCAAGCCCATCGCCTCTCGTCGTGCAGGCGATCTTCAGGCTCTAGCGCAATTCACCGACTCTTGAACACAGCCGCGAACTGCGTACGATCATTCCAAAGGAGGGACCCCGCGTGATTTTCGACATGGAAGAAGCCGTCGCCATCCTGAGCCGCACGCCGCAGACGCTCGCCTCGCTCCTGTCCGGCCTGCCCGAAGGCTGGGTGAGCTGCAATGAAGGAGAGGGCACCTGGAACGCGGACGAAGTCGTCGGCCATCTGATCGAAGGGGAGAAGACGAACTGGATTCCGCGTCTTGCGTTTATTTTGCGCGAGGGCGAGAGCAAGCCGTTTCCCGCGTTCGACCGGCATGCGCACCTGAACGCCGAGAGCCGGACGACGGAGCGGAAGCTAGAGGAATTCGCCGGGCTCAGGACCCGCAGCATCGAGAGCCTTCGCGCGCTTATCGACCGCGATGAACTGCTGGAGCGGACCGGATCGCACCCGGCGTTCGGCACGGTCAAGGCCAGGGAGCTCGTCTCCGCATGGGTCGTGCACGACCTGACGCACCTCGCGCAGATCGTTAGGACGATGGCGCAGCGCTACAAGAGTGACGTCGGCCCGTGGGTCCAATATCTCGGCATTCTGAACCGTTGAACGGCCCTGTTGAAACGGGACGATCCGTCGCATTTCTCATTGACGCTCCCATACATGCATAATAAACTGGAAATAACGGATTTATTTTGTAGGGGGACTTCGATTTGAGTTCGAAAAAGAGAGCGCTGACGATGGCCGGCGTATTCGTGGCGGGCGTCATTGGCGGAGCCGCGCTGATGTACAGCGATTCCGTATACGATGCGGTGAACGACGCGCTGGGCAAAGGCGCGACGCAGAACGCGATCGGGAGCGTCGGCGGTATGACGTCGATTAATATCAACGGCATGGATCTGGAGACGGCGATGATGGCGGTGCAGTCGAATCGCGCGAGCGGGCTGGAGCAGCAGCTAAAGGATCAGATCGCGGCCGTTCAAGCGAAAAACGATCAAATCGCGAAGCTGAACCAGGCGCTGGCCTCGGCGAACCGTCTGCTCGGAATGTTCGGCGGCGATGCAAAAGCGGATACGCCCGTGCCGTCCAACGCCACCTCGGGCACGATTGCCGCCGAGCTGCAAACCGCGCTCAAAAACGCGTCCTTATCGAACCCTCTTCCTTCCACGAAGGGACAGCTTGACGGACTCATCCAGACGATCAAGAGCCAGATCGACGCGCTTGCCAATTCCCAGCAGATGGATATGCTCCGGCTCCAGAGCTTGTCGAACAAGCGCAACGAAGCTTTTGACACCATGTCAAATTTCGTTCAAAAGATGCAGGAGTCCCGCAGCTCGATCATCGGCAATATGAGATAAGCAGGCGGGTCCCGCGCGGAAACGGAAGAGCGGCCATGACAAGAGAAGATATCATCGCGTTTCTGGGCGAGCACGCCCTGCTGCGCGGCATACCCGACCCAGAGCTCCGCATCGCGGCCGCTTCGATCGAGCCCGTCTCGTTCGAGGACGGCCGTTCGCTGCTTGTGGAGGGAGATACGGGGACGGACTGTTACTTTATCAAGCGGGGCTCCGTGCAAGTCTCCTCGCGCAATCTGGTGGGCAAGACGCTGCTGCTCGCCGAGCTTGGCCCGGGGGCTCTCGTCGGAGAGATCGGGCTGCTTCGCCGCGAGCGACGGACCGCGACGGTGACGGCGATCGGCGACGTCGAGGCGCTGCGGCTGGACCGCCGGTCGTTCGAGCTGCTCGCCGACCGCAGTCCGCTTTTCCACGAGAGCCTGCTGCTCACGGTCCGGATCCGGTTGATACACCGCCTGCTGCGCAAAGCCTCGATCTGGGCGGACATCCCCGACGCCGAGCTCCGCGGCCTGGCGGAGATTACGACCGTCCTTCCCATGAAGAAAGGCGACGTTCTCGTTCGGGAAGGCGAAGCGGCCGACCGCTTTTTTATGATCGGCGGAGGACGTGTCGAATTGCGGACCGCGGGGCGGAGAACAGCGCAGCTTCGCGACGGCGACTTTTTCGGGGAGATCGGCTTGTTGTCCGGTACGCCCTCCGAGGCGACGGCGACGGCCGCCGAAGACGGCGAGCTGCTCGTGATGGGCAAAAACGAGTTTCAGTACATATTGGGCTACTATGCGCCTGTGCGCCGGCAGTTCATGGAAATGCTGCGCATTCGGGCGCCTCACCTGAGGCCGCAAGCGGAGAGCGACGAAGCGCCAATCGTCGTGACGGAGTCCGCGCTGCCCAAGGCCAAGGAGCGATGGGTCGACGCGCTGCTGTGGCTCGGCGGCGGCTTCGTCCTGCTGACCGCGCTCGCCTTGATCCTGCGCAGCGATTGGCTGAGCTTCGCGACATTGATCGTAGGCGGCTTCGTCGGTCCCGTGACGTTCGTCGCCTATATCCGGGGACACCAGCTGCTGGGCTTCAGCACGCTTCGGCTTGGCTTGATCTTCCTGTCCTCCGCGGTCGTCGCCGTGCCGTTGGCTTGGTATCTGGAGCATGTATCGCTTATTGGCGCCGGGCAGGGCGATTTCTCGCGGTTCAAGGTCCCGTTGACGGTGTCCGTTATTGAAGAGGGAGCTAAGCTGCTCGTCTGCCTGGCGCTGATCCGGACGAAGCAGATGCGTTTCCTGATGGACGCGGTCGTCTTCGGGGCGGCGGCGGGCATGGGCTTCGCGGCGATCGAGAACGTGATCTACGGCTGGTCCCATCTTGGCGAAGCCTCGTCGATGGGCATGCTGTCCGTGCTATGGATCCGGGCACTGCTGTCGCCCTTCGGGCACGGCACCTGGACGGCGATCGCCGCCGCCGGCATCTGGATCGCGGCCGCGGCGCGGGCTTCCGCTGCAGGGGCGAAACCAAGGCGCCGGTCTTGGAGCGCGGCATTGCTGCTCGCGGCCGTCGTCGCCCTCCACGCGCTGTGGGATCTGCGGTTCGAAGGCGGCCTGGCGAAGGTCGGGCTGATGGCCGCGGTCGGGGGCGCCGGCATCGGCCTCCTGTACCTGCTGGTCCGCACGGGCCGCAAGGAAGAATACCGCGCCTTCGCCGCGTTGAATCCGTACGTCCAGGAGGCGGTGCGACACGTCGAAGCCGCGCCGGATGCGACCGGCGAGCTTCGCTGCGACGGCTGCGGCACCGTTTCCCCGCGGGAGACGCGCTACTGCGCCCGCTGCGGCCGCGCGCTGAGGGCCAAGTCCTGAATGTAACGCGCCGGCCGCGGAGCAAATCGTCCCGTTTCGCCACACGTATCCGCCCTTCAACGCCTAACCATATCCCCCCAAGTACAATCCCTAAAAAAATAGAGTAACGTCTTACGCCGCTCTTACGTATTCCCGATATAAGGTAAGACGCAGCGTTGCCGCCGCGCTGTCGGCAGCAACCGTTTATATGGATATTTTGTTTACAGCCCTCGAATCCTAGCATAATATGGTACTATTTAATTATATGAACTGAGCGCCCGATCGATCGCATATTCATAGCATAGCGGCAGAGCGGGCGGACCGGATATCCATACATCGAGGGAAGGGGCTACTAGCGTTGGCCGGAAAGAATTATTTGAAAATGCTGGGGGTCGTGGTCGGCGCGGCCCTCGTGAATATCCTCGCGCTATCGCCCGCCTTCGCCGGCGTGACGATCGGCGACAGCGCGTTCGAGACGGCGCTGGGGGTGACGCTGCTCATCGCAAGCGTCATCGCGATCGTCTACGGCAGCTACAACTGGCTCTACAAGACGCCGATCGCGCTGACGACCAAGCCGATCAAGACTCGCGAGGACTATGCGAGCGCGCTCGCGCCATACGGCAAAGTCCGCGTGCTCGCCGAGGATATCGCGGCGGCGCTCGAGCAGATGGACCGGATGGACAAGAAAAAAGCGACGCTGTTCAAGGTGCTCCATCAGCGGTTCGATCCCGCCGAGATGAGCTTTTCCAAGTTTTCAGGCGTGGCCGAAGAAGTAGAGAATCTATTCTACTTAAATATAAAGAGCGTGCTCAACCGGCTCGGCGTGTTCGACGAAGCAGAATACGAGCGGGTGATGACGCGCAAGTCGGCGCGTTACTCGCCGAAGCTGCTCCAGGAAAAAACCGATTTTTACAACGAATATATGTCCTACATCAAGCACGCGATCGGCACTAACGAGGAGATGCTCCTGCAGCTCGACAAGCTGCTGCTCGAGATCTCGCGCTTGGACAGCATCGAGCCGGGCGACATCGAGCGGATGCCGGCCATGGTGGAGATCGACTCGCTGATCAAGCAAACCAAGTACTATAAACAATAAGGGGTGCGGTGCATTGAGGAGCGGCAAAAAGTTTTTATGGGTAACCGGCATTATTCTGATCGTCGTATTCGCGATCGTGTATATCGGGGTCAACGTGTCCACGAATTGGGGCAAGTCCGACAAGCAGGTGGCGACGGAGGATGCGGGCAAGCGGCTGAACAAGCTCTACGGCAACATCGACGTCACGACGGAGACGCCGGTCAAGGGACAGATCGACCTCGATCCGGTCGACATCGCCGCCTCCCTGCCCGATATCGCCAAGTTCCCGATCGCCGTGGACAGCACGACCGCGGACTTTGCGGAGATCTTCTCCTCGACGGAGAAGTCGGGCACGGGCAACGACGGATGGCTGACGGACGTGGCGAACGATTTTAACAAGGCGAAGATCAGCGTGAACGGCAAGACGGTCTCGGTCAAGCTGCGCAATATCGCTTCGGGTACGGCGGCGGACTATATCCGCTCCGGCAAGTACGTGCCGGACGCCTACACGCCGTCCAACGAGCTGTGGGGCGAGATGGTGAAGGCTTCGGGCGTGAAAACGCAGCTTGTCGCCAAGCGTCTTGTCGGCAACGTGCCGGGCATCGTCATTTCCAAGGCGAAAAACGACGCGCTCGTCCAGAAATACGGCTCGGTGAGCGTTAAAACGGTCACCGATGCGATCGCGGCCGGCGAATTCGCCATGGGCTACACGGATCCCTTCGCAAGCTCGACGGGACTCAACTTCCTCGTCGCCGCTCTGAAGACGTTCGACGGCTCGAACCTCCTCAGCGACAAGGCGGTCCAGGGCTTCGAGAGCTTCCAGGCGAACGTGCCGTTCATCGCGTCCACGACGCTGCAGATGCGCGACGCCGCCAAGTCCGGCGCGCTTGACGGCTTCGTGCTGGAGTATCAAACCTACGTCAACGCGGCGGACTTGAAGGGCGGCTACGTGTTCACGCCGTTCGGCGCCCGGCATGACAGCCCGCTGTACGCGCTCGGCAACATCTCCGCGGCCAAGCTCGAGATCGTCAAGAAATTCGCCGAGTTCGCGGCGCAGGCTAAGTACCAGGATGCCGCCAAGAGCAAAGGCTTCAACGAGCTGGAGGATTACAAGCCGACGGTCGGTGCCGTCGACGGCAGCACGCTGATCGCCGCGCAGAAGGTGTGGAAGGAAAAGAAAAACGGCTCCAAGCCGATCGCAGCGGTATTCGTCGCCGACGTCTCGGGCAGCATGGACGGCGAACCGCTGAACCGGCTGAAGGAGTCGCTGCTTAAGGGGCAGAAGTACCTCGGCCGAGACAACAGCATCGGACTCGTCTCGTACTCCAGCGCCGTCACGATCAACCTGCCGATCGGCAAGTACGACACGAATCAGCAGTCGATGTTCGTCGGCGCGGTGGACGGCCTGCAGGCGGGAGGCAGCACGGCTACGTTCGACGGCGTCGTCGTCGCGCTTAAGCTGCTGCAGGACTACATGGCGTCTAACCCGAACGTCAAGCCGCTGATCTTCGTCCTGAGCGACGGCGAGACCAACGTCGGCCTCAAGCTCAAGGAAGTCCAGAGCCTCATCGCCAGCTACAAGATCCCGATCTACACGGTCGGCTACAACGCGGACATCAAGGCGCTGCAAAACATATCGAGCATCAACGAAGCCGCCAGCATCAACGCGGACACGGACGACGTCGTCTACAAGCTCGGCAACTTGTTTAACGTTCAAATGTAATTTTCAAGCCATAGGAGAGGTGGACGCGAGATGTCATTTTCGATGGAAGTCCCAAGCCAGGAACAGATCAAGGTCGCGATCGAAGAAGAGGTTAAGCCGGTCCCCGAGGAAGTCGCCAAGCTCAAGGAACTGGCGGACAACAACGTGAACGCGATCATGTCTCTCGACCTCGAATCGCTCGACAACCGCAAAGGCATTCTGCAGTCGATCGATACGTTCGGCATGAACACGATGCGGTCTTCTTCGGAGAAAAACCAGCTGCTGCAAATTACGGTCGGCAACCTGTCGAAGACGGGAGACGACGGCGGCCAGGTCGCCAAGGGGCTCTCGGAGCTGAACATTCAGCTCAAGGATCTCGACCCGAGCGCCGTCGACTTCGCCAAGCACGGGCTGCTCGGCAAGCTGTTCAATCCGCTGCGCGCCTACTTCGCGCGGTACGAAAAGGCGGACACCGTCATCGCGGACATCATCGTTTCCCTCGACAAGGGCAAGACGACGCTTAAAAACGACAACACGACGCTCGAGATCGAGCAGCAGACGCTGCGCGACCTGACCAAGAAGCTGCAAAAGGAGATCGAGCTCGGCGCGCTCATGGATACGTCGATCGAGCAGCAGGTCGAAGCGGCCAAGGTACGGGGCGAGGATCCGGAGAAGATCCGCTTTATCACCGAGGAAGTCATGTTCCCGCTGCGCCAGCGTCTGATGGACCTGCAGCAGATGCAGGTCGTCAACCAGCAGGGCATCATGGCGATCGAGGTCGTCGTGCGGAACAACAAGGAGCTCATCCGCGGCGTCGACCGCGCCAAAAACGTCACGGTGTCCGCGCTTAAGATCGCTGTCACCGTCGCGAGCGCCCTCTACAACCAGAAGATCGTGCTGAAAAAGATCGAGCTGCTCAACCAGACGACGAACGAGCTGATCGCCGGCACGTCCCGCATGCTTAAAGACCAGGGCGCGGCGATTCACAAGCAAGCCCTCGAGGCGAACATTTCCGTCGATACAATGAAGCAGGCGTTCACCGACGTGCTGTCCGCGCTCGATTCGATCAGCGCCTTCAAGCAGGAGGCCCTGCCGAAGATGCGCGAGACGATCAACCAGTTCCGCGAGCTGGCGGATACCGGGGAAAAGCAAATCCAGCGCCTCGAGCGGGGCAACAAGCTGGGCTTGTAGGCTTTTAAGCTTTGCTATACAACTGAAGGAACGGGGACCGCCACATCATGAGCAAAACGTTTATTCGAACCAATTCGCTGCTGCTGTCTCTCGTGCTTTTATTCGTTTTCGTACTGCCGAACCATGCATTCGCTATGAACGTGTTCGTTAAGACGCTGACCGGCAAGACGATCACGCTGGACGTCGAGCCCAGCGACTCCATCGAAAACGTGAAGGCGAAAATTCAAGACAAGGAAGGCATTCCGCCGGACCAGCAGCGGCTGATTTTCGCCGGCAAGCAACTGGAGGACGGCAAGACTTTATCAGATTACAACATTCAGAAGGAGTCGACGCTGCATCTCGTTCTTCGCGTATCCGTCCCGGCCGGGCGGGAGGCGGATCTGGACGGCCTGACCGTGCCTGCGGACAGCAGCCTAAGCCCGATGTTTTCAGCGGACGTGGACAACTATGCGCTGTATGTCCCATGCGCGTCGGACGGGGTCGATCTGACGGCGACCACGCTTGACCCGATGGCTACGCTGGCGATCGACGGCCTCCCCGCTGACTCGGGCGTTGCAACAAGCGTCGCGCTGGGGCAGAGCAAGACCTTCATCCCGATCGTCGTCACCGCCGAGGATGGCGTCACGACGCGGACGTACACGCTTGAAATCGTACGTGATTGTCCAACGGCGCCGGCGTGGCCGACAGAGGCCGCGCTCTCCGTGACGAACGCGACTTACGAGAGCATGGAGCTGTCCTGGCCGAGCGCGGTAGATACCGACGGCGTCGTGTCCTACGACATCTACGTCGACGGAGGACGCACGACGAGCGTATCCGGCAGCGTCTATAAATACAAGCTGGGCGAGTTGACGCCGTCGACGTCCTACAAGGTCGGCATCGTCGCCGTCAACGAGGCGGGCCTTAAGAGCGCGGCGCTCGAAGCCGATGCCACGACGCTCGAGCGTCCGGATGACGAGCAGCCGCAAGTGCCGACGCCGAATGTGCCAATCACGACACCTTCGCCTTCACCATCGCCGACGCCTACGCCGGTTGCACCGGCACCTTTCACGGATGTCGCAGGTCATTGGGCGGCGCAGGAGATCGCCCGGGCTTACGAGCTGAAGCTGGTGACCGGGTATCCGGACGGGAAGTTCCTCCCGGATCGCCAGGTCACGCGCGCCGAGTTCGTCGTCATGCTGATGCACGCTCTGAGCGGGGAGACGGCGGAAGGAACCGATCGTCCCGCCGATCCGCGGGACCGCGATCGTATCGCCGCATGGGCAGCGCCTGCCGTCGGCGAGGCCTACCGGAGAGGCATCGTCCTGGGATACCTGGACGATTCGTTCCGGCCTTCCGACGAGATTACCCGCGCCGAGATGGCGCTAATGCTGACGCGAGCGTTCGGGCTGACCCCCGGCGCCGGCGGCAGCATCCGAACGGAGTTCTCGGATGACCGCGAGATTCCGTCCTGGGCCGCCGAAGCCGTCGCCGCCCTGGAGCAAGCGGGCATCGCCGAAGGCGACCAAGGCGGCAAGTTCAAGCCCGTCGCCCGATCCTCGCGCGCGGAAGCCGTCGCACTGCTGCTGCGCTGCCTGGATCTAAGCGCCGCCCAATCCTGATTTTCGAAGCCGGTCCGGCCGTCTGTCTCGCAGACGGCCGGGCTTCTTTGCGTCTCGCCTTGCCATAACGCTTGAACTTCCGTTCGCCTCTGCTATGATGTAGCTAGTCCAATTGGAAACGGAGTCATTCGCTTGCGCAAATCCTTGCTCATTTTGATCGGCGTCCTGTGCGCCGTCCTTTTGTACTTTACGGTCCGGTCGGCGGACCGGGTGTTCCGCTCCGACGGGCAGCTGCCGCAGACGCGAGCCGAGCAGGAATCCCGCTACCGCCTCGTCCTGATCACGCAAGAGCTGGACACCCCGTTCTGGAACCAGGTCGCCGCGGGCGCGAAGGCGGAAGCGAAAGCGAGCGGCGCCAGCATCGAAGTGTGGGGCAGCTACAACAAAGACCAGGACGACTTTCTGAAGAAGCTCGAGATCGCCATCGACGCCAAGGTGGACGGGATTATCCTGCAAGGGCTGGATACGGAAGCGTTTAAAAATCTGACGAAGGTCAAGGCTGCCTTTTACGGCATTCCCGTCATCACGGTCGGGAGCGACGTGCCGATGGCGGACAGCCTGAGGCGAACGTATGTCGGCTCGGATCAATTCGCGGCCGGGCAGACGATCGCCAGGCAGCTGATCGCGGACATGGGGAAGTCGGGCACCGTCATCCTGATGGGCGACGACCGGCAGGAGTATTATCAACGGCAGCGCATTCAGGGCATCGACGACGTGCTCAAAAAATATCCCGGCGTGAAGACCGCTTACGCGGAGACGGAGGAGACGCGCGAGCGGGTCATCGCCACGACGCAGGACATGATGAACCGGCTGCCCGACGTCGACGCCTTCATCGCCGTTAACGCCAATATCGCGGACGCCATGATCCAGGAGATCGGCAGGCGCTCGCAGGTGGGGCCTTACGATATTTACTCGTTCGACGACAGCTCCGACAGCCTGGATTTGCTCAAGGCGGGCAAGCTGGACGGCGTGCTCGAGCAATCTCCCGACAAGATGGGAAGGATGAGCGTGAACCTGATGGTCAAATGGCTGAGCGGAGAGGTGATGCCGCTCAATACCGACGGCTACCCGACCGACATCCGGATGCTCAAGCTGAAGGAAGTGCCATGACGAGCATTCAGCGCAAGATCTGGACGCTCGCCGCCATCGTCTTGTTCATCATGGTCGCGATATGGATGACGCTGACCTATTACAACCAGAAGACGCAGGAGCAATACAACGATATTTTGCAGCGATACTTGCGCATGAACGAGGTGACGACGGCGAGCCAGCAGACGATCACCGCGCTCAACAATTACAGGCTCGAGCCGACGGCGGCCAACCTCGGCCTGCTCGACCGGAGCAAGGAGGAGCTGCGCAGAGCCAGGCTCGGCGTCATCAATCTCCGGAACGCGGACAACGACTTCGCGATTACCAACTATATGAACCTGATCGACAGTCTGCTCGAGACGATGGACCGCTCGCTGCTTTTTCAATCCGAAAAGGAGTCCGAGGATTCGGCGAACGCCTTTCTCGAAGCTACGCGCATCTCCAAGTACATCTCCGAGATGACGCTCACCCTGATCGACACCGAGCTGAGGACGTACGACCAGTTCTACCGCGGCATCATCGAGCAATCGGCCGAGCTCAAGAAGCTGGGCGTCTGGCTTCTGCTGACGATCACGCTGCTGATGCTGCTGTTCACGTACGGATTTTCCCTGAGCATCACGAAGCCGATCCAGAAGCTCACGCAGGCGGCCAAGGAACTGTCGCGCGGACGATTCGACCTGAAGGTCGAGGTCAAATCCAACGACGAGATCTCCTTCCTGGCCAAGATGTTCGAGCGCATGCGCGTCAATATCAACAACTTGATCTCGGAAATTCAGCAGAAGGCGCAGCTCGAGCGCGAGCTTCAGCAGAACAAGCTGCTCCTGCAGGAGAGCCAGCTCCGCAGCCTGCAGAGCCAGATCAATCCGCATTTCCTGTTCAATACGCTCGATACGCTGTCCAAAAAGGCCTATCTCGAGGGCTCGGAGGAGACGAGCGACCTGCTCGCGAGCGTAGCCGGCCTGCTGAGGTACAACCTGAAGCGGCTCGACCGGTCCGTCACGCTGTATGACGAGGTCAACGTGCTGCGCCAGTACATGGAGATCCAGAAGGCCCGGTTCACCGACCGGCTTCGGTTCGAAGCGGTCATCGACGAGTCGTGCCTGCACGTACAGATCCCGGGCCTCACGCTGCAGCCGATCGTGGAGAACGCCGTCATTCATGCGGTCGAACCGAGCGAAGAAGGCGGCACGATCCGCTTTCGGGTGGCGGACGGCGGCGAGCGGGTGAGGATCGAGATCGCCGACGACGGACCTGGCATGTCCGAGGACAAGGTTAGTCAGATTCTAGAGGAGCGTCCCGTGGAGACGGAGGGGCATTCGACCGGCATCGGCTTCAGCAATGTCGTCAGACGGCTCCGTCTCTTTTACGGCATCGACGACGTCATGGAGATCGCGAGCGGCCCCGAGGGCACGACGGTCGTCCTTCAAATACCGAAAACAAGGAGATTCGATAGCGATGACTAGGCTCTTGATCGTGGACGACGAGCAGATCGAGCGGGACGGATTGCAGGCGATTCTGCGAAAAGGCTTCCCCGAGCTGGACATCGCGCAGGCAAAAAACGGAAAAATCGCCGTGGAAATGGCCGCGGAGCTGCAGCCTGACCTCATCCTGATGGACATTAAAATGCCCGGCATGAACGGTCTGGAGGCGATCGAGATCATCGCCGAGGCCCAGCCCGGCGTCAAGTTCGTCATGGTCACGGCATATGACACGTTCGATTATGCGCGCTCGGCCATTAAGCTCGGGGTCAAGGACTACCTGCTCAAACCGAGCAAGGCGAGCGAGATCGTCGCGACGGTGGGCAAGGTGCTGAGCCAGATCGAGGAGGAGCGCAGGTCGGCCGAGACGAGCAAGCGGCAGGAGGATGCGCTGCGCAAAGTGCTGCCGGTGATCGAAGCCGATATCGTCACGCAGCTGCTGTTCGACCATGTGCACGAGGTGCATCTGGACGAGCTGGTCGGCCTGCTCGGCGAGAGCGCGGGCGGCGAGCCGTTCGCGATGTCCGTGCTGCTGCCGACGGGCGCGGAAGGGCTGTACGCCGCGATCCGGGAAAAAGCGAGACAGGCGGGCGGCGGCTGGGTCGGCGCAATGTACGGGCGGCATATCCCGGTCATCGCGTTCAGGGATCCGGCACGCTCGTATCGCTCGCAGGCGCTCGCGCTGGCGCGCGACCTGCTGTCGGTCGCGGACGCGGGCTTGCCGGGCGCGGGCGGCTCGTTCGTCGGCATCGGCGGCGTATGCGATTCGTTGGACCAGATCCGGCAATCCTATCAGGAGGCGCTCATCGCGTCCTCGGATCCGACGCTGCCGGTCAAGTATCGCTTTTACGCGGATACGCCCGCGCTCGGCATGGCCCGGGAAGGGCTGTCGGCGAAGCAGTGGGAGCGCCAGTTTTTCGACCGCATTCGGCTTGGGCAATGGGAGCAGGTCGAAGCGGACGTCCAGGAGCTGCTCCGTCGCAGCGAGAGCGAGGGCGCGGATCTGCTGCTCGGACAGCAGCGGGCGCTGGAGCTGCTCTGGCTGGCCTCGCGCGTGCTGCTCGAAATGGGCGTGGAGACGGAATCGCCGCTGTTTTCGGTGCAGGCCCGCGATTACCGGCAGCTGCGCGCCGAGACCGCCTTGTTGCTCGCGCGAATGCGGCAGGCGTTCGAGACGCACCAGGAACAGGTCAAACCGGATGCGATCCAGCAGATCAAGCAGTATGTCTACGAGCATTCCCACGAGGACATCTCGCTCGAGGCGATCGGCAAGCGGGTCGGGCTCAGTCCGTTTTATATCAGCAAGCTGTTCAAGGAGCAGCTCGGCGTCAACTACATCGATTTCCTGACCGAATGCCGCATCGACAAGGCCAAGAAGCTGATGGGCGATCCCGAGCGCAGCCTGAAGGAGATCACGTTCGAGGTCGGCTACCACGATCCGAACTACTTCAGCAAGGTGTTCAAAAAAATGTGCGATGTCTCGCCGACCGAATACCGCAAGACGCTACTTGGCAAAAGGGGATCGTAAAAATGGTGCAGTCGTGGAATCGCGTCAAGCGAGGAGTGGGGCCGCTGTTGCTGGCGCTGACGCTGGCCGTCTTCGCGTCGGGCTGCGACGGCGGCGGTCAGTCGGGCAACGCGCCAACCGCGTCCGTTTCGCAAGGAGCGGGGGGCGGCGGGGGCGTCGCGCCGTCGGGACATAGCGGGCCGATCAAGATCGGCTTCGCGATGGATACGCTGCTCGAGGAGCGCTGGCTGCGCGACCGCGATCTGTTCAAGGCGGCCGCGGAGGCGCTCGGCGCCGAGGTCGTCATCGAGGCGGCGAACGGGGACGACGCCAAGCAGATCTCGCAGGCCGAGACGATGATCGGCGAAGGCGTCGATATCCTCGTCATCGTGCCGCACAACGCGGCGGCGACGGCGGCGATCGTCAAGCGCGCCCACTCCTCGGGCATCAAGGTGCTCGCCTACGACCGGCTCGTCAACAACGCCGATATCGACCTGTACGTTTCCTTCGACAACGAGAAGGTCGGCGAGCTCCAGGCCCAGGCGATATTGAAGCAAGTGCCGCGCGGCAAGTACGTCTATATCGGCGGGGCCGACACGGACAACAACGCGCATATGTTCAAGCAAGGCGTGTTCAACGTCATTCAGCCGAAAATCGATAGCGGCGACATACGAGTCGTGTACGACCAGTGGAGCAAGGACTGGCTGCCGGCGAACGCGCTGGCCAACATGCGGGCGGCGCTCGACGCGAACGGGGACCGGATCGACGCGGTCATCGCGGCCAACGACGCGACGGCGGGCGGCGTCGTCCAGGCGCTGACCGAGCGGGGGCTCGCCGGTCGCATCCCGATCGCGGGCCAGGACGCGGATCTCGCGGCCGCGCAGCGGATCGTCGAAGGGACGCAGACGATGACCGTCTACAAGCCGATCCAGCTGCTCGCCGAGAAGGCGGCGGAGCTCGCCTTCAAGCTCGCGCGGGGAGAAGACCCGGGCGCCGACCGCAAGGTCAACAACGGCAAGATCGAGGTGCCGTCCGTGCTGCTCTCGCCGATCGCCGTGGACAAGTCCAACATCGACGAAACGATCATCGCGGAAGGCTTCCACACGCGGGAGGAAGTGTACAAGAACGTGAAGCAATCGGGACGCTAGCGATTTCGCCGGAAGTGGGCGAATTGCGCGAGGACATAAAAGCGCCAGGGGCGATAACCTGGCGCTTTTTTCGCATGCTGCAAGCCGGAGACCGCGCAGAGGACAGAATAGCGCAAAATTGCGCTATTCTGCGAATGCAAGTTAGTGTCGGCGTGAACTGGGGCAGCGACGGGGACAGAATAGCGCAAAATTGCGCTATTCTGCGGACGAAAGTTAGCGTCGGCGTGAACATGTGGATGCCGCCTCTCCGGCATCTTTCCCCTACTTCTCCTGCTCCTTAATCACCTGCTCGATCCCCAGCAGTATCAGGTTCAAGCCGAACGCAAACGACCTGTCGGTCCCCATCAGCTCGAACAGCCCGCTCTTGAACATCCGCCGGAACAGTCCCGCATCCGTCTCGCTCATGGCATCCAGCAGGCTCATCATCTCTCCATCCGGAAGCGCTCCCTTGTCCTCCTGCATCGCGGAGACATTGCGCCGGTGCTGGTAGTCGTCCAGCACGAAGTAGAAGACATAGTTCGTAAGCGTAAGCACCGCTTGCAATTTTTGCTCCTGGTCAAGCGGCGTCGATTCCACGCAGAGAAGCATGCGGTTGGTGAAACGGATCATGTCCGGCTCGTGCGGCAACGTCTGCATCATGAGCTGCGTGGAGCAGGGATACCGGCCGAGCACGCTGCGTATCGTTCCTGCCAGCCCTGCCAGCTGCGCCTTCCAGTCTCCTTCGGAGCGGAACTCCTCCAGAATGATTTTCGACACCTGGTTAGCCAGGCGCTGGAAGAGACTTTGCTTGCTTTTGAAGTACCAATACAAAGATGGCGCTTGGATCCCCAGCCGGTCGGCCAACCGTCTCATGCTGAATTTCTCGATATCCTCCTCGCCCAGAAGCGCCCACGATGCCTCTAAAATTTTATCCTCCGAAATTTGAGGTTGCTGTTTTTTCATCGGTATCCGCCCTCTTATCTAACAGTGTAAGTTTGTGCTTTACAGGTCCATAGATTCATGATATCATCTAACACTGTAAGGTTCAATCTAACACCGTTAGACGAAACGAAAACCATAGAAAGCGGTGACCCGCATGGAATCTGCAAACCTCCATTACTTTGAAAAAGCGCCGATCGCCAAAGCCGTAGCCCACTTCGCCGTACCGATGATGCTAGGCACTTCGATGAGCGTGATCTACTCGATCCTGAACGCCTTTTTCCTTGGCACTTTAAACAATACGGCCATGCTGTCCGCGCTCGCGCTCACTTTGCCGTTATTCGCGATCATCATGGCGCTGGGCAACCTGATCGGCATCGGGAGCGGCGCATTCATCTCCCGTTTGCTGGGGGAGAAAAAATACGAGGACGTTAAGCATCTGTCTGCATTCGCCTTTTACAGCAGTTTGGCGCTCGGTCTCATTATGATGGCCGTCGGTCTCCCGTTAATCGATTCGATCGTTCACGGGCTGGGAGCAACGCCTGATTCGTTCGGATTTACGAAAGACTATGTCACGATTATGCTCATCGGTTCGCCATTCGTCGTGTTGTTTTTCACGCTGGAAAATATCGTGCGCTCGGAGGGTTCGGCCATCACGTCGATGGTCGGCATGATCGTCAGCGTCGTCGTGAATATCGCGCTCGATGCGCTCGCCATCTTCGTCTTCCATTGGGGCGTGATCGGCGTCGCATCCGCAACGGTCGTTTCTAACTTGGTCGCGAGCATATTCTACGCCTTGCATATGGGCTACAAGAGCTCGTTTTTAACCGTTTCCGTCAAATGGTTTAAAGTGACCAAGGACATCCTGGGCAATGTATTCAAAATCGGCGTCCCCGTCTTCGTGATGAGTGTATTCCTGGGGGCCATGTCGCTGATCTTCAACCATTATCTTGTTGAATACGGGGAGCAGGCCATTGCAGGCTACGGTATATCTTCGCGCTTATTGCAATTTCCCGAGTTTATTCTGATGGGCTTGTGCGAGGGCGTCGTGCCGCTGATCGCTTTCTCTTTTACGGCGAATAAATTGCGCATGAAGCATACCATCTCATTCACGATCAAGACCATCGTGGCGTTAGCGATCGGATTCGGCATCGTCGTCTACTTGATTTCCGACCACCTGATCGGTTGGTTTACGAACGACCCGCAATTGATTGAAATGGGCAGCTACATTTTGCACGTGACGTTCTTATCCTTGTTCATAACGGGCATGACCTCGCTGTTCACGGGGATCTTTCAAGCGACCGCGCAAGGCGCCGCCGCCTTAATAATGTCCGTCATTCAAGGCATCACGCTGATCCCCGTGCTGTATATCGCCAACCGAATGAGCGGCTTCCACGGCGTCGTCTGGTCGATCGTCATCGCCGATGCCGTCACCTTCCTGGTAGGCGCGGTCATGCTGTATGCGCTGCGCAACAAATTACAGCCGGATTTGGAGCAATTGGCACAGTAAAAACGATAAGACCAATCATGAGCCGCACGATCCATGTGCGGTTTTTTTTCGTTTTCCAGCCAAGGATAAAATTTTGCAGGCGGTCGCAAAAGAGTGCTATCGATAAGCGCTTTCACGCGTCTTGTCCGGTGCTATAGTTGGTCTTGTCAGAAAAACCGACGAGATCGAAAGGGGTTACAACAAATGAAAAAAGGATTCAAAACGATCGCGCTATTGCTGGTCGTCATGATGTTCGCGGCGGTCGCCGCGGCTTGCGGCAAAGACGGAGCAAGCAGCAAGGTGAGCGTGGGCATCGTGCTCCCGACGAAGGATGAGCCGAGATGGGTGCAAGACGAGCAACGCTTTAAGGATGCGCTGTCCGGCACGAAATATACGACGGATATTCTGTTCAGCCAAGGCTCTTCCGCCAAGGAAAAGGAAAACGTCGAGACGCTGATCAACAAAGGCATTCAAGTCCTCATCATCTGTCCGCAAGACGGCGACGCAGCGGCAGCAGCAGTAGAAGAAGCCAAGAAGGAAGGCATCAAGGTCATCTCCTACGACCGTCTGATCACGAACACCGACGCGGTCGACTACTACGTCACCTTCGACAGCGTAGCGGTCGGCGCGGCGCAAGCGCAATACCTGGTCGACCACGCCAAGGGCCAAGGCGAGCCGCTGTACCTGTACGCCGGCGCCGCTACCGACAACAACGCATTCCTGTTCTTCCAAGGCGCATGGCAAACGCTGCAGCCGAAGATCGCGGACGGCACGTTCAAGATCGCGAACTCGAGCGAAGCGGTCGCGCTGAAGGATACGAAGGACCTGACCCGCGAGCAAATGAGCAAGATCATCGGCCAAGTCACCACGAACTGGGACGCCAACGAAGCCAAGAACAAAGCGCAAACGCATCTGACCTCCGCTGCGGCCGACATGAAGGGCGACGTCGCCATCCTGGCGCCGAACGACGGCACGGCTCGCTCCATCGCCGACGTATTCGGTTCCGACAAGGCGATCACGAGCTACGTCGTCACCGGCCAGGACGCCGAGAAGGCATCCATCCAATACGTCATCGACGGCAAGCAATCCATGACGGTGTTCAAGGACGTCCGCACGCTGGTCAAGGACGCGATGGGCATGGCGGTCAACATTCTCGACGGCAAGACGCCTGAGACGACCGGCTCCTACAACAACGGCAAGGTAGACGTGAAGGCGAAGCAAACCGACGTCATCGTCGTCGACAAGGACAACGTGAAGAAAGAACTCATCGATTCGGACTACTACAAAGCAGGCGACTTTACGGGGCTGTAATCCCGGCCGGCATATAGCTTAAAGCGCGGGATCGTGATAGATGCGTCTATCGCGATTCCGCCATTATCGAATGTCGCTGCGCCTAAGGAGTGAAGAGAATGAGCGACTATATTTTAGAGATGAAAGGCATTACCAAGGAATTCCCGGGCGTCAAGGCGCTCACGGACGTCAGCTTCAAGGTCGAACGGGGCGAGATCCACTGCCTCATCGGGGAAAACGGCGCAGGCAAGTCCACGCTGATGAAGGTGCTGAGCGGCGTTTATCCGCACGGCACGTATTCGGGCGATATCGTGTTCGACGGCAAGGTGCAGACCTTCGCCAAGATCAGCGACAGCGTCAAGACCGGCATCGCCATCATTTATCAGGAGCTCGCGCTGTTCCCGGATCTCACCGTCTACGAGAACATTTTTGCGGGCAACGAAGTGAAGCGAGGCGCGGTCGTCAACTGGAACCGTACGATCGTCGAAGCCAAGCGCATGTTGAAAAAGGTGAAATTGAACGTCAATCCGGAGACGCTTATCAAGGATCTGGGCGTCGGCAAGCAGCAGCTCGTCGAGATCGCCAAGGCGCTCAGCAAGGAAGTAAAGCTGCTCATCCTGGACGAACCGACGGCCGCTCTGAACGAGAACGACAGCGAGAACCTGCTCGAACTGCTTCGCGAACTGAAGGATCAGGGCATCACCTGCATCATGATTTCCCACAAGCTCAAAGAGGTCATCTCCATCGCCGACAAGGCCACCGTCATCCGGGACGGACGCACGATCTGCACGCTCGACGCCGCCAAGGGCGAGATCACGGAAGGCGTCATCATCAAAAACATGGTCGGCCGCGAGATCGAGGATATCTATCCGAAGCGCGCGAACAAGAAGTTCGGCGACACGATCCTCGAGGTCCGGGACTGGACCGCTTACGACGCGCCGACGGGCAGAAACGTCGTAAAGAACGCCAATCTGCACGTTAAAAAAGGAGAAATCGTCGGGATCGCCGGCTTGATGGGCTCGGGGCGGACGGAGCTGGCACTCAGCATCTTCGGAAATCCGAAGTCTTATAAACTGCAAGGCGAGCTGCTCGTGGAGGGCAAGCGCCGTTCGTTCAAGCATACGAGCGACGCGATCGAAGCGGGCATCGCCTACGTCACGGAAGACCGCAAGGGAGACGGCCTTTTCTTGCTCCAGGACATCAAGAGCAACGTCACCGCCGCGAATCTGCAGGGCATCGCCAGAGGCGGCGTCATTAACCAGAACGAAGAGGTCAAGGTCGCCAACGAATATAAAAAGTCGATGAACGTGAAGGCGCCGTCCGTCGAGCAGATCGTCGGCAACTTAAGCGGCGGCAACCAGCAGAAGGTATCGCTAGGCAAGTGGCTTTTCGTCGGCCCGAAGCTGCTCATCCTCGACGAGCCGACCCGCGGCATCGACGTCGGCGCGAAGTTCGAGATTTACACGATCATGAACAAGCTGATCGCCGAAGGCATGAGCATCATCATGATCTCCTCGGAGCTCGGCGAGGTGCTCGGCATGAGCGACCGCGTCTACGTCATGGCCGAAGGCAAGATCAAGGGCGAACTGCCGATCGAACAGGCCAGCCAAGAAAAAATCATGGAGCTTGCCACGCAATAGGAGGTATCATCGATGAATTTCTTTAACGAAGCCAAGTCGCTCATCAAAGTCAACATCCGCGAATACGGCATGTACATCGCGCTGTTCGTGATCATGCTTACGTTCTCCATTATGACGGACGGCCTGTTCATGTCCTCGCGCAACATCAGCAATCTGCTCGACATGACGGGCTATACCGCCGTACTGGCCGTCGGCATGACGCTCGTCATCGTCATCCGGCATATCGACCTGTCGGTTGGCTTCGCCGCCGGCTTCATGGGCGCGATCGCCGCGATCATGCTGTCGAATTGGGGCGTGCCCGTCTACATCACGATTCCCGTCATCCTCGTGCTCGGCGTCGTGATCGGCATGTTCAACGGCGTGCTGGTCGCTTCGGTCGGCATCCCGGCATTCGTATCGTCGCTCGCGGCGATGCTCATCTTCCGCGGCGCGCTGCTCATGGTCACGGAGAAGACGGGTACGATTATCGTCAAAAACGAGCATTTCAACGCGTTAGGCAATGGGTTTATTCCGTCCCTGGGAGAAGTCGGCGGCCTTAGCGTACTGTCGCTGATCCTGGGACTCGTCGTTATCGCGCTGTACGTTTACTTTGAATTCGCGAACCGCCGCAACAAGCTGAAGTACGAGTTCGAGGTCGTCTCGGGCGGCATCTTCGCGGTCAAGCTCGTATTCGTATCCGCCATCATCGCTTATATCACCTGGATCATCGCCGGCTACAACGGCTTCTCCTGGACCGTCGTCATCATGCTGGCCGTCGTCGTGATCTACCACTTCCTGACGACCAAGACGGTGCTCGGCCGCCATATCTACGCGGTCGGCAGCAACCCGGAAGCCGCGCACCTGAGCGGCATCAGCGTCAAGAAGATCACGTACATCGTCTTCGGCTCGATGGGCATGCTGTCCGCGCTGTCCGGCATCTTGTTTACCGCGCGTCTCCAGTCCGCGACCACGACGGCCGGCACGTTGTTCGAGCTCGACGCGATCGCGGCGGCTTATGTCGGCGGCGTATCCGCTGCGGGCGGCGTCGGCAAAGTCACCGGCTCGATCATCGGCGCCATCGTCATGACTTCGCTCACGAGCGGCATGAACCTGCTCGGCGTCGGCATCTCGTACCAGTACATGATTCGCGGCGGCGTCCTGGCCGCGGCCGTCATCTTCGACGTGTTGACGCGCAAGAAGAGAGCCTAAATTGTAGGAGCCGTCCCGGCCCCCCGCGCACATTCGCGGGGGCTGGGGCGGCTTTTTGCCGTTTGGGGTCGCCGCGAGGGGCCGGTTCGCCTGTTCTACAGGAGGCGATTGGGCTGGCAGAGGCGCGAGAAGTCGCATCGCCTGCTCTACAGCAGGGGATGGCGTGTCGCAGCGGGCGATTGGGTCCATCGCCTTCACTACAGCAGGGGATGGCGCGTCGCAGTGGACGATTCAGCCTATCGGCTTCTCTACAGCAGGGGATGGCGCGTCGCAGTGGACGATTCGGCCTATCGCCTTCTCTACAGGAGGGGATGCCGCGTCACAGTGGGCGATTGTGCCAATCGCCTTCTCTACAGCAGGGGATGCCGCCAGCGTACCCATAGATTTTCCAATCGCCTGCTCTACAGCAGGCGTTGCGATGCGCGGCAGGCTTTCATATTGACACATCCCAAAGATTAGACTAACATCTAATTAGATATTAATCTAATCAAATATCATGGAGGTGCGCCATGCAACTCGACAAAGTCGTTGCCTACCACAAGGCGCTGGCGGATCCGACGCGGCTGCGGATGCTGATCTTGCTGGCCGGCGGAGAACTGAGCGGGCTGGAGCTGGCGGAGCGGCTTCATCTGACGCCCGCTACGATCACGCATCATGCGGCGAAGCTGCGCGAGGCGAGTCTCATTCACGAGCGGAGAGAAAAAAACTCGATTTTTTTCTCGCTCAACGATTATTTTCTTAAGAACAACGCGACGGCGTCGGTAGCGCTCATCTACAAAAATAGCGAAGGAGACAAGAACGACGTGGACATCGAGCAGGATACGCGTCTTAAGGAGACCGTCGTCAAAAACTTTTTCAAGGCGGACGGCAGGCTGAAGCACCTCCCCGCGCAGCTGAAAAAGAAGCTGATCGTGCTGGCGCATCTCGCGTCCAAACTGGAGGCGGGGCGGCGGTACGGGGAGAAGGAGATCAACGCGTTCATCGGCGGTTACCACGAAGATTACGCGACGATCCGCAGAGAGTTCATCATGCACCAATTCATGTTCCGGGAAAACGAGGTCTATGAGCTGAATCCGTCGGAGATGTGGGCTAAGGCGTAAGGCGTAACGGTAGACGTCAAAGGAGATGCAAAAAGCTGAAAGATGCCGGAATAAGCAAACGGGACAAAGCGGAGGATCTCCTGCTTCGTCCCGTTGACGTATCAGCTCACCATGCTCGCTACTTGGCAGGATGTGTTGACTTATATCCATAGTTGACCGGTGCAAGGCGCCGCTTGGCAAGAAGTATGGACTTAAATCCATACTTGACCGGTGCAGGGCGACACTTAGCAGGAAGTATGGACTTAGATCCGTACATGATCTGCCCAAAGCGCCGCAGACATCAGCCCTATCCGTCTACACTGCCGCGGACAGCCGGTACACCATGCACGCCATCCTATTGCAGCAGCTCCCGCGCCAGCAATCATAACACTTTCCTACTGCAGCAGCTCCCGCGCCAGCAATCGAAATACATGGAGGCGCGAAGCCATGCCATGCGGCGTGCTGTTAATCATCACTTCGTCGAAGCCGTACAGCTCCTGGTCTCGGCGGAGCAAATCCGCGACCTCGGCGGGCGTGCCGACGAGATGGAGCTTGCGGTTCTCGCGGATGATGGCGAGGTCCGACTCGGACAATGGATAGTCGCGCGCTTCCTCAGGCGTCATCACCTGCTGCAGGGAGCCGCGCATGAGCGACAGGCGCATCAGGTCGGCCGGCTTCGCGATGTACTCCGCTTCCTCGCGGGTCTCGGCGACGGTGGCCGAATAGGTCACGAGGATGAGCGGCTTCGGCATGAAGTACGACGGCTCGAAGTTATCCCTGTAGGCGTCGAAAATTTCCCGCGTCATCTGCCCGTTAAAAAATTGCGCGAACGAATAGCCGACGCCGAGGCGCCCGGCCCGAACGGCGCTGTTGCCCGTGGAGCCGAGCAGCCACGCTTCCGGCAGCGGCACGTCGTACGGGGAGGCGAGCAGGCCCTCGTACAGCGGGTCCTTCGACGCGCGATCCGCGATCAGCTGCATCGTCGTCTGCAGCTTGTCATACAGGTCGCCGGGCAGATGCGCCCGTCCCTCGGCGAGCGCGCGGGTCGAGTAGTGGTCGCCGCCCGGCGCGCGGCCGGCGCCGAAGTCGATTCGCCCCGGGGAAAAGGCGCTGAGGGTCTTGAATACTTCGGCCAGCTTAAGCGGCGAATAGTGCATCATCATGACGCCGCCGGTGCCGATGCGGATGCGCTTCGTCAGCGCGGCCAGGCGCGCCGCGATAATCTCGGGCGCCGTGCTGGCGAAGTTGCGGGTATTGTGATGCTCCGCCATCCACATCCGATGATAGCCGAGCTCGTCCGCGAGTACGGCGATTTCTTCTGCGTTTCGGAGCGCATTCGGCGCATTGCCGCCTTTTACGATCGGCGCTTGGTCCAGGATTCCTACTTTCATTGCGCACACGTTTCCTTTCCGAATTCCGTCTTCGCATCGTCTTTACCTATACGGTAGCATACCTTCGACCATAAAAAAAAGCGCCCGCAGGCGCCCGGCTTTCGCTTATTCCTTGATGAGGGAGAGGGCGGTATCCGCCTTGAGGACGTCGTGCTCGACCTGCTTTTCCACGTTATAGGGATGATACATCTCGTTCTCGATCATGTAGGCCGCGATCTTCCTGTGCGTCTCGATCGCCGTGTCGAGCTGCGCTCTCAAAATCTTGTGAACCTTCGGCGTCGCCGTCTCCGTCAACGCAATGGCGTAGCTGCGCACGGCGGACTTCGCCGACAGCAGCATATCGGTCGCGATCGCCAGATCGTCCAGCGGCGCAGTCGCCTTGAGCAGCTCTTCTTTTTTCATCGTCGTTGCCATATCGATCACCTCTTATTGTAGGATGGATTTCAATTCTTCGATTGCCTTGGACGAGTTCACCAGGTCCTGCTCGATCAGCGCCTTAAGTTTTTCGTCCTTCGCGAACTCCAACATCGCCCTCGCTTTGGTGGCGCACGACGTTTTCAGCGTCAGGATCTCGTGAACCTCCAGCTTCTCGTGCATGGCCAGTTCCTTTGCCATATCGATCGCTCCTTCCGTAGTGGGTGCCAATATCCACATACCCCAACGCCGTTTCCCGATAAACAAGCCCGGTGCGGGTTGAAGCTTGTCGTTTATGGGTTAAGTCTCGATAAAAACGCCTAAAGCCATCAGGAGGACGACCATGAGCCCGAAAGCCGAATCCGCATCCGCGCTAGTCTCCATGCAGCCGTCCACCGTCAAGCGCATCCATGTCGCCGAGAAGCTGCCGAACGTGCCGAAGCCGCTAAAGCTGAGAGATTGGCGAGAGACGGCGCTCGCCTACGATCGATTCGTGTTCGACGACACGCTTGAAGGCGAGCATCTGCCGCTGATCTGGAAGGACAGGACGCATCGTCACATGGAAGAGGATTCGTTCGGATTAATGTCCTATGTCGGCAAGTTCGAGCAAGGCCCCGACGGCACGCAGGAAGCCGTAAATGTTATGGGTGCGGTGCTCGGCGCGACGCTTGTCGGCGTGAACAAGCGCGACCGCTTCGGGGGTAACTACGTCAACATGCTGCGGAATTTTTTTCATAGCGAGCAACGGGTTTTCGTATCCAAACCGGCCACGGGAAGCGGCGATACGTTCTGGTACGAAGTTCAGGCGCATGTGCTCTACTACGCGCTGGCCGCCTTCTATCCGGACGAGCCCGGCATGGCCGAGATCATGCGGACATCGGCGGACCGTTGGCTGGAGGCGCTCGAAGCGCTGCGGGATCGGGAGGGGAAGCTGCAATTCAGGTGTACCGCGTTCGACTTCGGCAAAATGGAAGCGGTCGACAACGGGAAGTGGCGGGAGCCTGACGCCGCGGCGGGCATCGCCATGCTGCTCCATATGGCTTATCGAAAGTTCGGCGACGCCAAGTATCTGGATGCGGCCATGGAGTGCCTCGCCTTCCTGGAGGATCAGCTCGACAATCCGTATTATGAGCTGCTCATGTACTATGCGCCTTATCTGGCTGCGCGGCTGAATGCCGAGCACGGCAAGGATTTCGATATCGGCAAATTCATCAACTGGATCTTCGACGGCGGGACGGTCATCCGGCCGGGCTGGGGCACGGTCGCCGAACGCTGGGGCAACTATGACATGCACGGTCTGATCGGCAGCTTGGCCGACAACGGCGGATACGCGTTCGCGATGAACGGCTTCCATCTGTTCAGCGTGCTCGCGCCGCTCGTTCGCTACGATCCGCGGTATGCGCACGATATCGGCAAGTGGATGCTGAATCTCGCCAATCAGTCGCGCTATTTCTATGCGGACGAGCTGCCGGCGGCCAACCAATCTTGTCCGGATTGGGCGGGAGATCCAGGCCAGGTGATTCCGTACGAGGGTATCCGCAAGGAATACGAGGGCAAGACGCCTTACGCCAGCGGCGACGCGACGGTCATGAACTGGGGAGCGCTCGATTTTTCCCTCTACAGCGGCTCCTACGCGGGTTTCGTCGGCGGCATCGTTAAAAAGACGAACGTAGAAGGCATTTTACAGATCGACTGTCTCAGGACGGACTATTACCGTGCCGACGCCTATCCAACCTACCTGTACTACAATCCGTTCGGCTCGCCGGAGACCGTGGAGATCGAGGATTTGGGGGACATGGCGGTCGACCTGCTGGATATCGTCAGGGGAGCCTACCTAGCCAAGGGCGTCAAAGATCGTTCGGCATTCGTGCTGGAGAGCGATCAGGCCGCGGTCGTGCTGGTTCTGCCGAGCGGCGCGACGCCGGAGGACCGGGACGGCCAGCTATGGATGGACGGCGTATTCGTCGCGCCGGCGCCGAAGCCCGCGATCAACCTGTGCGGCGTGCAGGATCGCGAAGAGGTGTCGGGGATCGTCAAGTTCAAGGTCGAGATCGGGGTGCCCCAGGACGACGCCGTCCGGCGCATCCGGGTCTCGCTCGGCGCTACCGAGTTGTTCTCGGGCAAGGACCTTCCCGAATCGTTCATGCTCGACACCGAGGAATTCCACAATGGCATCATGCATCTGCGGGCGGAGCTCGATACGGTTAACGACAGGAAGGACAGTTCGGAGATCGGCTTGCTCATCCGGAATTGAACGATTCAAAAGAGGCAGGAAGCCCCGCTCCGCGGGGCTTTTTCGGCATCGTTCGGGGGATAACGACGGCCGCGCGCATGCGCCGTTCCTTTGACTGTGGTATATTGAATCATAAATAGCGGAGGAGGCGCCGGCATGCTACCGATTCAAATCGTGGAAATACAGAACAGGATCGATTCGCTCAAGGATCAGGACCTGTACATACACTTGGAATTGACGACGGGCGCTTACGCGGCCCACAACGATAGCACCAAACATCCCGCGGCTAACTTCATCACGAACGCCCTGATTCGCTACGGCATCGGGTCGATCTCCGGCAACGGACCCTATCGAGTCGGTTTGAAAATGGATAAAGGCTGGATCTACGCCGAGGGACTGACGCACTACGACGAGACCGACGCGGAGCGCCTGATCATGGCCGGACACGACAGCTCGGGCAAGCTGGTCGTCGCCCTGCAGCTTAGCCGCGAGCCCTTTTAACTTAACGACCGGGAAAGGAAGATATCCATGGAACAACGTATTCTAGTCGTGCTGCCGCATCCGGACGACGAATGCTTCGGCATCTCGGGCACGCTGGCCAAGCACATCGCGGCGGGGGCCCAGGTCACCTACGCTTGCCTGACCTTGGGCGAGCGCGCGCGCAATATGGGCAATCCGCCTTTTGCCAACCGCATCACGCTCCCGCAGATCCGCAAGGGCGAGCTCGAGCAGTCCTGCCAGGCCATCGGCATCCAGGATCTTCGCCTGCTCGGCTTTCACGACAAGACGCTCGAATTCGAGGACCAGGACCTGCTGGATCTGAAAATCGGCGAGCTGCTCGCGGAGCTCGACCCGACGCTCGTCATCACGTTTTTCCCGGGCTTCGCGGTCCATCCGGACCACGACGCGACAGGCGCTGCGGTCGTCCGCACGATCGGCAAGCTGGATCCGTCCGCCCGTCCGCCCGTGCACTGCCTCGCCTTTTCGCATAATCACCGGGAGTCGATCGGCGACCCGGACGTCTTCGTGGACGTCAGCGGTTTCCTGAAGCAGAAGATCGCGTCGATCCTGTCGCATCGCTCGCAATTTTACGTCCCGCAGCTGTTCGAGAAAAACCCGCACAAAAACCGCGAGGTGCAGGAGCGATTCGGCACCGAGCGCTTCTGGACGTACAAGTTCGCCTGACGAAGGAGGCGCCCGCGGGCGCGCGGCCCCGGAAAGCTGCTGGCACCTGGCACGACAACCAGCAGCTGATCCGGGAACCGCTATACCCACCCCAAGCGCCGACTGTTGATCTACGTGCAGACTTCAAGCCTCAGCTCCCACTCCAAGCGCCTTCTCAAGCAGAATTTTGTTCTACCCGTCTCCAAAATGCCCTCATTTTGTTCTATCCCCTTCATCATTTTGTTGCTGACGCGCGCGGCGGCCTGCATGATACGATTAGCCTGTCGCCGGACGTTAGGCGGCCGTTCATGCAAGCGCTTCACCGGCGTCCGCTTCCGAAGCGAACGCTCCGCAAGCTGCGGTTCATTCCAAGCGATGGAGAGGAGAAGGTGAATGATGAATTGGAAAAAACAGCTCAAAACGTGGATCGCGGGGCTCGCGCTGGTCGCGCTCCTGCCTGCGGGCACCGGGAGCGCGGCGGCGACGCTGACGCAGGTGCCGTACGCGATGGATTCGAGCAACCAGGCGGGCTGGTGGAGTCCGCTCGAGACGTACGGCACCGGTCTCGAATATGCCTACATGGCGTATAACGCGCCGGGCAGCGCCGCGGGCACGCACAAAGTATACATCGCAAGGCGCGACGGGGCGGGGACGTGGTCGAACATCCCCGTCATGGACGGCGCCGCCGTGGCCGAGTACGCCGACGACAACGGCCACAACCAGCCGTCGATCGCGCGGGACGGCAGCGGCCGCTTCCACGTATTCGCCTCCATGCACGATTCGGCATGGCATTATTTCCGGTCGGACACGGTCGGCGGCGCGCCGCAGAACCATTCGGCGGACATGCCCGATCAGACGATGAAGGTCACGTACCCGGTCGTGACGACGGCGCCGAACGGAGACTTGTACCTGCTCGTCCGGTCCAGCCAGGATACCGCCGGCAAGCGTACCGGCGTGCTGCTGCGCTGGGACAACGCGGCGTCGACGTGGAGCCAGATTGCGGTCGTCGCCTCCACGCTCAATCGCTCGGTGTACCCGGACGATCTGGCGTTCGACGCGAACGGCGACCTGCACATCTTGTTCGAGTGGGCGTACTTCGCGGCCAGTCCGCTGCGCCACCAGCTGTCTTATCTCAAATATAGCCCGTCCACGAACACGTTCTCCAAATCGGACGGTACGCCTGTGTCGGTCCCCGTATCGCTGACCACCGCGGACATCGTGCAGCCGATGGCGCCGACCGAAGCCTACGTACAGAGCGGCAGCGATCCGGGCGGCCCCGGCGTGCAAAGCGCCAAGCTGACCGTCGATTCGGCGAACAAGCCGGTCATCGCTTACCGTTACCGCGAGGAGGGGAGCACGACATTCTCCGTCAAGCAGGCGACGCGCGGCACGACCGGCTGGAATCTGCAGACCGTCTACGCCGCCGCCGAGACGACGGCCGCCATCGACGTCACGTGGACGGGAACGCAGTCGCGCGTCTACTACGTGACGACCGCGGGGACGGACCGCGCCTTCATGGCGGCGCAGTCGGGCACGGGCTGGAGCCAGGCGTCGCTCGCGCCGGGCATCCCGATCCAACGACTTGCGGTCGAGCGGAACGCGAACGGCGCAGATATCCTCTATCTTGTCGATATCGCCAATCTCAAACTATACTACGGACGCAATTGACGATACGGAAGGGGGCTGCCGGACGCACATGGACGTCCGGCCGCTCTCTTTTTGCCATCCGTTGACAACAAAAAGAAAGAGCGATTATAGTTAGTGCACCAATGCAACTCGGGAGAGAAGCCTTATGAACGTGTTCCGAACGCTTCGCACGCGCAAGTTCCTGCAGCGAATCCTCCTCAGCTTCATGTTCGTCGTCGTCACCCTGGCAGTGACCGCCTACATGCTCAACGTCAACGCCCGCGGGAAGGTGCTCAGCCTGCAGAACGACGCCGACCGCAAGCTGCTCACCCAGATCAACTACAACATCGAGAACATGAACGGCATCGTCAAGGATATGGCCGTGTCCCTGTTCAACGACGACGAGCTGATCGCGCTGAAGGCGGGGGCCGATTACCGGCAGAGCATCCTGAAGATCGACCGTCTCGACCGGACCGTCGCCGAGTCGCCCTATTTGCATGCCGTCGCTTTTTACAACCCGGGCCAGAAGCGCTTTTTCTCCTCGCTTAATCATGGCATGGACAACAGCCGGCTGTACGAAGTTTTAGGCGGCTATTTGAAGCAGCATCCGGACGTTCCGAAGCTGCAGCTCATGCCGCTCGACCTGGACGGCGGCGGCAGCGGCATCGACGTTTTCGCTTGTTTTCTGTACGACGGTCCCTCGCTCGGCTCGGTCAACGGCAGCGTGCTGATCCTGACCGTGAAGCCGGACTGGCTGCTGGACAACGTGAAGGCGCTTAATAAGCTGGCCGACCGGGAGAAGGACCTGCTCCTCGTGACCGACGGGGACGGCAATGTCCTCATGTCGAGCGTGCCGCTGTCCCCGGCCCAGCTGGCGCTCAAGGACGAGGTGATGCCGCGGATCGCGGCTTCGTCCAGCACGCTCGAGGACTTCGTTTACCGGCATGCGGGCAAGAAGTTCAAGGTCGCTTATCTGGGAAAAGGGATGAACAACTGGCGCATCCTGAGCCTGCGCGACTACGATTCGGTGCTGGGGAACGTGAACCGGATGAAGTGGACGGAGATCGGGGTCATGCTGTCGGTCGTCCTGTTCGCCGTGCTGCTGTCGGTGTTTTTCTCCCTGCGGCTGTATCGTCCGGTCGGACGGCTGCTCAGCCTCATTCCCGAGGACCCGCGCGGACACCCGCAGGCCAAGGACGAGCTGACGCTGATCGCCGCAAACTATATGGGCATGGTCGACAAGCTGAAGGGATTGGAACGGGACGAGGCGTCCAAGCGCAACATCGCGAAGGTGTACCATCTGCGCAGCCTGCTCGGCGGGAGCGATGCCGTATCCGAAGCCGAGTTCAGGCAGAATCGGGAGCAATACGGCATCGACATCGCGGCGTCCGGCGCGCTGAGGCTCGCGGTCGTCCGGCTCGACCGGCGGGAGACGCTTGTCGCGGCATCGGGCGAAGGCTCCGAATCTCTCTTTACCTTTGCCATCGCCAACATCGGCGAAGAGCTGCTCCGCCGCGACTACTGGTGCGAGTACGCGGACATGAAGGACGGCCATCTCGTATTTATCGTCAGCGGCAAAGGAGAAGGCGGCCTGGAGGCGCTGGGCGAGCGGTTCCGCGAGCTGCAAGGGACGATTATGTCTTATTATCGCGTCTCGTTCACGGTTGCCTTGAGCCGGTCTTTCGACCATTATCGGGACATCTCCCGTCACTATGCCTTGACGCTCCGGCAATCCGATTACCGGATGATCCTCGGTCACGGGGCGGTCATCGAGCCGGAGGACATCGAAGCCAACGAGCGCAACGAGCAATTCCGGATTCCCGGCGAGCTGGACAAGCAGTTGATCGAGGGGCTCAAGAGCGGCGACCTGGCGCAAACGACGGAAGCGATCGAGAGCTGGAAGCGGGCGATCGGGGCGTTCGGCTTCGAAAATATGTTTTCGGCCCTTCTGCAGATGGGGATGACGATCAGCAACACGCTCGGCGAGATCAATCAATTCAACCTGAACCCGGTATCCGTCGACCTCCACGCGGTCAATCGGCGCCTGGTCGGCATCGAGACGCTGGACGAGGCGCGGGACGTGCTGCTCTCCGTCGCGAGGGAGATGTTCGAGCAGCGGCAGAGCGGCAAAGAGGACAAGAGCCGGCTGATCGCCGACACGATCGCGGAGATCGTGGACAAGCACTTCGCCGATCCGGACTTGAACGTTCAGAAGATCGCCGACATGCTCAAGATGAACCCGGTTTATCTTGGCCAGGTGTACAAAGCGCAGTCCGGCGAGACGGTGGTCGACCGGATCAACTCCGCGCGGCTCGCGCAGGCGAGACTGCTGCTCGAGCAGCAGGACCTGACGGTATCGGAGATCATGGAGCGGGTCGGCTTCGGCAACGAGAGTTATTTTTACCGCTTGTTCAAGCGCCGGTACAGCGTCACGCCCAAGGAGTACAGGCTCAAGTCCGCGATCGAACGAAATACGTGAGCAACGCCCGTCCGGTACGCCGGCCGGGCGTTTTTTGCGCGAATCTTAAAACCGCACAGAAAGTCGGAAGATTAGGGGGGACATTCCGGACGCCGGACTTCGTATAATGAGGTCAATCGAGGCCGGCGACAAAGCGCGGCGAGTCGAGGCCGAGGAGCACGCCCGGTTTATTCCGATGAAATGAAGCAAGTGCGAGCTATTATCGAGGGGGAACGCGGATGAAAGGCAGGACGAGCATGAAGAAGAAAAGGTTATGGCCCGGCATCGCGCTGACGCTGATGCTCAGCATGCTGGCGAGCGCGTGCAGCAACAACGGGAACAACGGAAGCGGCGCGTCCTCGTCTGCACCGGCATCGACGGCGCCTGCATCGTCGACTGCGGCATCCACCGCCGGCGCGTCGGCCGACGCGATCGATACGTCCGAACCTGTCACGTTGAAGATGGTCTTGCTCGGCCCAAAGCCGGCTGACACGGACGAGGTGTACGGGGAAGTCAACAAGATCCTGAAGGAAAAAATCAATGCCACGATAGAGCTGCGATTCCTCGACTGGAACGAGCATGCGCAAAAGTATCCGCTCATGTTTGCGGCAAACGAAGATTTCGACATGGCCTTCACAAGCTCCTGGTCGTTCTATCAACCGACGGCCCGCAAGGGCGGATTCTTGGAGCTAACGGAAGACATGCTCAAGAAGTACGCGCCGACATCCTGGGAAAAAGAGGATCCGCTCGGTTGGAAGCAAGCCAGAGTGGACGGCAAACTCTACATGGTTCCATACGATTACTTCGAATCCGGATATGCGATGGCGATTATCCGCGGGGATTTGAGAGAGAAATACAATCTGCCTGAAGTGAAGTCGCAAGTCGATTTCGCCAACTTCCTGGAGACGATCGCCCAGAACGAGAAAGGCATCATTCCCTTCGGCGGACCGAGCGTTAACTTGAACGGCACGGCCATGCCGGTCATGGTCGCCGATCTGCAGCGTCTCTTCGTGCATGGCAGCGTCCCGCTCGTCTACGATATGCAGAGCGAACACCCGACGCTCGCCAACTACCTGGAGGATCCGAAGTACGTAGAGAAGTTGAATATCCTCTATGATATGGCCCAGAAAGGCGCATGGCCGAAGGATGCGATCGTATCCAAGACCGATTGGCTCGCGGCGTTCAAGGAAGGCAAGACGGCAGCCCATACCGGCAATCTCCTGACGCTGGCGGGTACGATGGACGCCATCAATCTGGCCCATCCGGAGTGGAAGCCGGAAGTCGTCGATCTCACCCCGGATGCCAAGCGATACCGCTCGCCGCTGAACGGCGGCGGGATCGGCATCCACGCCACGTCGAAGCATCCCGAGCGGGCGCTGATGGCGCTCGATCTGCTCCGCTACGACAAGGAGCTGTTCGATCTGACGACCTACGGCATCAAGGGCAAGCATTGGGAGCCGGTTGGCGACGATAAGTACAAGAGTCTGCCGGGCTCTACCGGCTATCCGCCGGACGGCGCTTGCCCATGGGGCTGGAGAACGTCCGGGCTGTACCGTCAGCTCGAAGGCGCGGCCGGCGATCTCTTGACGTCGACCTATGCCGACTGGAAAGCGAATAAAATCGTCGATACCGCGCTGGCGACATTCGTGCTGGACGACACGAATATCAAAAACGAGCTGGCTGCGCTGGGGAACGTTCAGAAAACGTACCTGCTGCCGATATACCATGGTCTCGTGAAGCCGGCCGACGGCATTCCCATCGCTCAGGAGAAGCTGAAGCAGGCGGGAATCGACAAGGTTCAGGCCGAGATGCAGAAGCAGATCGACGCGTTTATCGCGAGCAATCCGTAAACCGTAAGGCAAATAAGCAAGACCGAACGACCAAAGCGGGATACCGCGGCTCAGACTCCAAGATGCCGTTGTATCCCGCTTTTTTGATGGGCTCGGTCGATCTCTCGCAGAAAGGAGGTGAAATTGACGAACAGATCGGTCGCCTGCCTGCCGGCAGGAAATCAGGCGTCGACACGGTACGCATGGCAGGAGCATATCGGAACAAACGAGAATCCAGCCTAACGGGAAAGGATGAAAAAAATGACGGCTTACTTGACCGGAATGAGCAGAAAATGGATTTCGCTGATGTTATGTTTGGCTATGGCAGGAGGTTTGCTATTCGGTTCGACGCCGCAGCGTGCGGGGGCAGAGGAGACGGCACCGAGCGCGAATGAGGAAACGAACGCGGCGACGGCCGTCGATCCCGACACCGTCACCGTACAATTGCAAGACAGCGCCGGCAATCCGCTTGCAGGAGCGGCCGTTACCTATTACGACGCCGGATGGCATACATTAGGGACGACCGACGCAACTGGTATCGCCACGAAAATCCTGCCCGACAAATCGTATACGTTCCATATTGAATACGAAGGAACCAAGCAGGACAAGACCCAGCATACAGGCACGGATCCGCTCGTCGCATTCCAAACGGTGAACGTCAAGGTTCGGCTGAAGGACAGTCTGGGGAGTCCGCTAAGCGTGGGCACTGCTACTTATTACGGTACCGGCGGCTGGAAGCCGTTCGGCAATATAACCGGCGGCGAAGCGAGCAAAGAGATGCTCCCGGGCTCCTATACGTTCCATGTGGATTATGAAGGAACCAAAAGCGAGAAGACGCAGCAGATTGGCACGGATCCGGTCGTCATCTTTCAGACGGTGAAGGCGAAGGTGCAGCTGAAAGACAGTCAGGGGAATCCGCTTAGCGGCGGCACGGCCACCTATTACGGCTCCGAAGGCTGGAAGACCTTCGGCGCCGTAAACGGAGGAGAAGCGAGTAAAGAGCTGCTCCCGGGCTCTTATACGTTCCATGTGGATTATGAAGGCACCAAGAGCGAGAAGGCGCAGCAGATCGGCACCGATCCGATCATCTTATTCCAGACGGTGAAAGCCGTCGTGCAGCTGAAAAACCAGCAGGGCTATCAGTTGAGCGGCGGCGTCGCGTCCTATTATGGCGCGAATAGCTGGAGGACGTTCGGCACGACGGTGGGCGGCACGGTGAGCAAAGAGCTGCTGCCGGGTTCTTATGCCTTTAAGATGATGTATAACGGCGCGTCCAGCCAGCAGAACGGCGATCTGGCGGCGAATCCGACCATTCTATTCCAGGTACAAGCAATGTTTACCTTAGCCGTCGCGCCCAAGCAATCGGGGCAGTACGATCCGATCCCGGTGCCGCCGGCGGACCGTCCGCGCGTGATGGTCAACGACCAGACGCTGCCGGCGCTCAAGACGAAGCTGCAGAACACGGCGTTTAATGATGCATGGACGAAAATAAACGCCAAAGCGCAAGAGGCGGCGACGGGCAGTTTCTCTCCGCGGGGCGATAAGATCACCAACATCGACGCCAATACGGTGGAAGTCATGAAAGCGAACGCGCTTCGCTATTTAATTTACGACGATACGGCAGCCGGCCGAAAAGCGGCCACGATTGCCGTGAATATGGCGCAGACGGCGCAATGGAATCAGGACCGGACGAACGGCACGACGGTGTTCAACGTCGGCAGAGTCATGGGCAGCCTGATGTTTTTCGAATCGCTCGTGTACGACTGGTGCTACGATCTCATCGACGAGGATGCGAATGATGGCATAGACCAGAGAAAGATCGTCCGCGACGCGCTTAAGACCTGGGTCGAGAACGCCTTGGAGTACAATTATCCGTTAAATCCACCCGATATGCAGATCATCGCGGGACACGCCAACGGCGACGTGCATCATCAGTTTAAACTGGCGATGGCGATCGCGATATACGATACGGATCCCAAGTACTATAACAATATTTCTAACTTCCTCTTAAACATGACGCTGCCGGGATTCAACGTCATGCTCGACGCGGAGATGGCCTTCGAAGGCCCGGACTATGGGGACAACCGGCTTCGTTATATTATGATGGGCAACGAGCTGTGGAAGGCGATCGGCGTCCATCCGCTCTCGGACAAGGTCGGACTGGCGCTCGACAGATGGGTATACACGCGCAGATCGGACGGCTTCATCATGGCCGAGGGCGACGACTTTAACGCGAGTTACCAATCCGCTTGGAGCCGGTTCAACCATGGCAATCTCACCCACTTGCTCGCAGGCAGCGTCTACAACAATCCGAGAGCACAGAACGAGTATCTTAAACAGAATACGATTGAAGACTATTTCTACTATATGCTGTTCTTCAACCCAGCCGCGGCGTCGCAGTCCGTTTACGACACGCCGCTGTCCCGGTATTTCCCGGCGCCGTACGGCTCCATTGTAGCCCGCACAGGTTGGGACGAAGGGCAGGATTCCAAGGCCGTCGTCGCGATCATGAACATCGGCGAGCGGACCCAGACGAACCACCAGCATGTCGACGCAGGCGCGTTCTCTATGTATTACAAGGGTAATCTTGCAATCGACTCCGGTATTTACAGCGGCGTCTTCCCGGACGGAACCGCCGATGAATACGGCAAACCGCACGATCTGAACTACAACAAGCAGTCGGTCGCGCACAACGTCGTGCTGATCGAAGATCCGCTTGCATCCGACAAGGGGAGGTACTCGCCGTCGAATCAACTCTCCGTGACAGAGATTCCGAAGACGGTCGAGCAATGGAATACCGATCCCGGCTACCAGAGAGGAACGATCCTGTCTCACGCCATCGGCGAAGACGAGATGTACCCGGATTACTCGTACCTGAAGGGCGATCTCACGGAGGCGTACGGCCTGACGAGGACCGACAACTATACGAGAAGCATGGCGTTTCTGAACCTTAAGGACGACAAGCATCCTGCGGCGATGATCGTGTACGACAATATCGATACGCCGAATGCGAACGCCCAGAAAAGATGGCTTCTTCACACGATCAACGAGCCCGTTCGCGAAGGCAGCCGATTCACGAATACGGTGACGGAGCGGAGCTATGACGGAAAGATGGTCACCGACGCGCTGCTGCCGAAAGCGGACGATCTGGATGTCGAGAAGATCGGCGGTCCCGGACGCGAATTCGAAGTGGACGGCGTTAATTTCCCGAGAAATCCCGGCAATCCGAGCAACATCCAGAGCCTCGAAGCGGGCGATTGGCGAATCGAGCTTTCTAACAAGATGCCGGCAAACCATACGCAGTTTCTGAATGTGATGCAGGTGATGGATGCCGTAGAAGGCCCCGCGCCGCTTGACGTTCAATATTCCGAAACGAACGATTATGCAGGAGCCAGAATTCAGGATCGCGTCGTCTTTTTCGCCAAGGACTTCGACCTTGTGGATCAGCAAGCGACGATCGCCTTCGATGGCGCAGCGGGACAGATCTACAAGATTCTGGTGGCGGACCTCGAAGCCGGGTATTGGACGGTGGTCAAGCAGGGCGGATCCGCGGCGACCGTGAAGTATCAAGCCGTTCAAGCGGGCAATACGATTTATTTCGAGGGCACGCCGGGCACCTATACGCTGCAAAAGGCGGATGCCAGCGCGCTTCCGCTCGCTGCCAAGGTTCCTTCGGAGCCGGTGGAGCGCAAGGTGCGCGTCAGAGTCGATGCGCAGGGGCAGGATCTGGCCGTGTCGCCCCAGTTGGTGAACGGAATCCCGATGGTTCCGGCCAAGGGCGTTCTCGAAGAGCTGGGCATGACGTTTGCCTGGAACGCGACCACCAACACCGCTACGGCGACGATCGGGACCAAGACGGTTCAATTCGTGACGGGCAGCGCCACTGCGAAGATCAACAGTCAGAATGCGACGATGACCGCCGCCGCGACCGGCACGAACGAGCAGATGCTGATTCCGGCAGCTTTTATCGCGAACATCCTGAATTTCACGGTGACGTGGAAGAGTGCCGATCAAGTCGTCGAGATCGTGTCGAAAGCGCCGGCCGTCGCTCCGACCTATCAGCCGGTCGCGCTTGCGCCGGTGACGCCGATTCCGATGACGGACTTGAAAGAAATCAAGTATAAGCGCTTCAGGACGAATTACGTACCGGCGAACATTTGGAAATTGTTCGACGACGACTTCGCCAATATCTCGCGCTGGTCAGGAGACTACGGAACGCAAATCGTCTTCGACTTCGGCGCGCCGATCGAGCTCGAGCGAGTCGACATCGCGCCTCATAACTACGCGCAGACGCGGACGAACCGGTTTATGCTGTCGGTATCGCAGAACGGGGAGAATTGGACGGACGTTTACGGCGGAGATGCGGTCGGGGACGCAGGCGCCTTCATTACTTTTAACCTGCCGTCGTTGAACTGTAGATACTTCAAAGTAACCGTGTTCGGCTCGACAACGCCGCAGGTGTCGAATCCGACCTTCGTGTCGTTCTCGGAGATGAAGTTCTACGTTGAGAAATAAAAGAGATGGAAAAAGCCGGACGATGTTCGTCCGGCTTTTTGCGCGAAGTTGCTGGCCCCCCCCCCCCCCCCCCCCCCCCCCCCCCCCCCCCCCCCCCCCCCCCCCCTTCCGTCCGCGAGAAGTCTCAACCAGAAACAAACTGGCCCCCGCGCGGTCCCTTGGTCCGCGAGAAGTCTCAACCAGAAACAAACTGGCTCCCGCGCGGTCCCTTGGTCCGCGAGAAGTCTCAACTAGAAACAAACAATCCTCCGCGCTGTCCCATGGCCCGCGAAAAGTCTCAACCAGAAACAAACAATACCTCGCGATGTCCCTTGGTTCGCAAGAAGTCTCAACCAGAAACAAACGATACCCCGCGCTATCCCAAGGTCCGCGAGAAGTCCCAATCAGGAACAAAAGGCGAGTTGTGCGGTGCCGCCGCATAAGTCCGTTCAAGCCTCCTTAATTTCCTCCATGAAATCGAAAGTTTGACGGGGACGAACTTGATAGCGTTTCCATTACAATAAAGTCGATTCGTATACATGCCGTCGGGCATACGCCGAAAGGGTGAATAAAATGACCAGTTGGTTAACTGGGACGAACAAAAAGTGGATTTCCATGATGTTATGTCTGGCTATGATAGGAGGATTTTTATTTGGATTGGCCCCGCAGCGGGCGGCGGCGGTCGAGCCGCAAACGTCGGTGTCCGAGAGTGTATACGGAGATCCGGATGCCGTCAAAGTCCAGTTGAAGGACAGCAACGGCAATCCGCTCGCGGGCGCGACCGTCGATTACTACGATGCGGGTTGGAAGACGTTCGGCACGACGGATGCGACAGGCATCGCGAGCAAGACGCTGCCGGACAAGTCGTATACGTTCCATGTGGCATACGAGGGGACGTACCTGGAAAAAGCGCAGGACACGGGCGTCGATTCGCTCGTCGCTTTCCAGACGGTGAACGTCAAGGTGAAGCTGAAGGATAGCCAAGGGAATCCGCTTAGCGGCGGAGTTGTCTCTTATTACGCTTCGGGCTGGAAGACGTTCGGGACCATCGCGAACGGCGAAGTCAGTAAAGAGCTGCTGCCCGGCTCTTATACGTACAACGTAGATTATGAAGGCACGAGAACGAGCAAAGCGCAGAACACCGGCACCGATCCGGTCGTCGTCTTCCAGACGGTGAAAGCAAAAGTACAGCTCAAGGACAGCCAGGGCAGTCCGCTTAACGGCGGCACGGCGTCCTACTACGGCTCCGAAGGCTGGAAAACGTTCGGAGTCGTTGCCGGCGGCGAGGCGAGCAAGGAGCTGCTGCCGGGCAATTATACGTTCCATGTGGACTATGAAGGCACACGCATGGACAAGGCGCAGCAGATCGGCACAGATCCGGTCATCGTCTTCCGGACGGTCAAGGCGACCGTGCGGCTGAAAAACGAGCAAGGCTACCCGCTGAGCGGCGGCACGGCGTCGTATTACGCGACCGGCTGGCGGACGTTCGGCACGACGGTGGGCGGCACGGCGAGCAAGGAGCTGCTGCCGGGAACCTACACGTTCGCGATGACCTACGCTGGCAAGGTGACCGAGAAGGTCGGCGATCTGACGACCAACCCGACCATCTTGTTCCAAGCGGCGGCGCCGATTATGTTCCCCGTCGCGCCCAAGCAATCGGGCCAGTACAATCCGCTTCCGATCCCGCCGGCGGAGCGACCGCGCGTGCTCGTGAACAAGGATACGCTCCCCGCGCTGAAGGCGAGATTAAGCAACCCTGCTTTTGACGGCGTGTGGGACAGCATCAACACCAAGGCCCAAAGACAATTGACAGGCAACTTTCCAGCCAGGACGGGAACCGCATATACCAACATCGACCCGAGAACGGTCGAAGTCATGAAATCGAACGCGCTGCTCTACCTGATCCATGGCGATGAAGCTGCAGGTCAAAAAGCGGTCTCGATCGCCGTTAACATGGCGAATACGACGCAGTTGAACCCCGACCCGAGCGTCATCTTCGATGTCGCCAGACAAGCAGGCAACCTGATGTTCCTGGAGTCCGTCGTCTACGACTGGTGCTACGATCTGATGGACGAGGGACAGCGGGCGGCCATCCGCCAGGCGCTCGGCGTATGGGTCAGGACCGGTCTCGAGTATCCGTATCCGATGAAGACGAACGACAAGGTGATTCTGGCCGGGCACGCCAACGGCGAGGTGCACCATCAGTTCAAGCTGGCGATGGGCATCGCGCTGTACGAGACGAATCCCGAGTACTACAACGACATCGCGGACTATCTCCTGAATGTCACGATGCCCGGCTTCAACGTCATGCTTGACGCGGAGATGCCCTTTGAAGGCCCCGCTTATGGAGACAATCGGCTGAAGTACATTATGATGGGCAACCAGCTGTGGAAGGCGATCGGCATCGAGCCGCTCACGAGCAAGGTCGGGCTGGCGCTCGACAGACAGGTGTACACCCGCCGGCCGGACGGCTTCATCATGACGGAAGGCGACGACTTCAACACCTTCTACCAGACGCCATGGCAACGTTTCGTGCATGGCAACATTACCAACATGATCGCAGGCAGCGTCTACGGCAATCCGAGAGCGCAGAACGAGTTCCTGAAGCAGAACACTTATCAGGACGAACTATATTACATGCTGTTCTTCGATCCGGAAGCGCCGGCGCAGTCCACCTACGATACGCCGCTGTCCAAGTACTTCCCGTCGCCGTACGGCTCGATCGTGGCCCGCACGGGCTGGGATGAAGGACCGGACTCCAAATCGGTCGTCGCGGTGATGAATATCGGGGAACGGACCCAGACCAACCACCAGCATGTCGACGCCGGCGCGTTCTCGATGTACTACAAGGGTTACCTGGCGCTCGACTCAGGCATTTACAACGGCGAGCCCTTCCCCAACGGGACTCCCGACGAATACGGCCAGCCGCACGACCTGAACTACAACAAGCAGTCGGTCGCGCACAACGTCGTGCTGATCGAAGACCCGCTTGCGAATGCGGCTGATCAGGGGAGATTCTCGCCGTCGAATCAACGCTCCGTGACGGAGATTCCAAGGACGGTCGAGCAGTGGAATACCGACCCCGGCTACCAGAGGGGGACGATCTTGTCCCACGCCATCGGCGACGACGAGATGTATCCGGATTATTCGTACTTGAAAGGCGAACTCACGGAGGCGTACGGGAAGACGAGGACCGATAATTATACGAGGAGCATGGCGTTCCTGAACTTTAAGGACGACGAGCATCCTGCGGCGATGATCGTGTACGACAATATCGACACGCCGAATGCGAACGCCAAAAAAAGATGGTTGCTTCACACGATCAATGAGCCGGTCCGCGAAGGCAGCCGGTTCACGAATACGGTGACGGAGCGCGGTTATGAAGGCAAGATGGTCACCGACGCGCTGCTGCCAAAGGCCGACGATCTGAAGGTTGAGAAAATCGGCGGACCCGGACGCGAATACGAGGTAGACGGCGTTAATTACCCGAGAAAGCCCGGAAGTACCACCAACATCCAAAGTCTCGAAGCGGGCGACTGGCGAATCGAGCTCTCGAACGAAGCGCCTGCGAACCAGACGCGATTCCTGAACGTCATGCAGGTGATGGACGCCGTAGACGGTCCAGCGCCGCAGGATGTGCACTACTCCGAGACTGACGATTATGCGGGCGCCAGAATCTACGATCGCGTCGTCTTTTTCGCCAAGGACTTCGGTCTGATCGATCAGGAAGCGACGATTGCCTTCGACGGCGAGGCAGGCCAGACTTATAAAGTTCTGGTAACAGACCTTGCCGAGGGCGATTGGACCGCCGTGAAGGCAGGCGATACGGCATCTGTGAAGTATAAAGTCGTCAAAGACGGCAATACGCTTTACTTCCAAGGGACGCCGGGCACGTATACGCTGCAAAAGACGAACGCAAGCGCGCTTCCGTACGCCGACGAGGTACCGTCTGAGCCGATGGAGCGAAAGATCCGCGTCCGCATCGACGGACAGGGCTTGGATCTTGACGTCGCGCCGCAGCTGGCGGGCGACAGCGTGATGGTGCCGGCGGAGGAGGTCCTCGAAGCGCTCGGCATGGACGCGGCGTGGAACGAAGCCGCCCAGACCGTGACGGCGACCAAAGACAACACGACGATCGTCGTGACGGCGGGCAGCGCTGCTGCGACGGTCAACGCCGCGAGCGTGACGATGGACGAACCGGCTACGCTTGAAGGCGGCCAGCTGTTGATCCCGGTGAACTTTATCGGGGAGAGCCTGGATCTCGACGTGACTTGGGACAGCGATGCGCGAGTGGCCAACATCGTGACCCTGCCGCCGCCGGAGATGCTCCAATGGGAGCGAGTGCCGCTTGCGCCGGTGACGCCGATCCCGATCGCAAATCTCAAGGAAAAAATGTACGCAAGCTATACCGCGACTATCGCTCCGGAAAACGTGCCGAAATTGTTCGATAATATCCAGTCCAATAACTCGCGGTGGTCAGGCAATTTCGGGACGCATATCGACTTCGACTTCGGGGAGACGATTCAACTGGAACGATTCGACCTCGCCATCTACAACGGTCACACCCGGTCGAGCCGGATCATGTTCTCCGTCTCGGACGACGGCGTGAACTGGACGAACGTGTACGGCGGCGATACGGTCGGCGATACCAGCGACTTCATGCCGTTCAACTTCCCGTCGATCGATGCGAGATACTTCAGAGTGGCGGTGTTCGGATCGACGGACGCGCTGGTCAATCCGGAGTGGGTGTCGTTCTCGGAGATGAAGTTTTATGTGAAAAAGTAGTTTCGGAATGCAGGAAGCCGGGCGCGTGCGCCCGGCTTTTTGGCGTAGCCGCGGACGCCGCTCTTCCGGACCGAGAGAAGTCTCGACTAGGAACAAACAAGCCCCCGCGTCTTAACTTTGACCATGAAATCGAAAGATTGACGGGGACGATCTTGATAGCGTTTCCATTAAAATGAAATCGATTCGTATACTTGCCGCCCAGGCATCGGCGAAAGGGTGAATAGAATGGCCAGTTGGTTAACTGGAACGAACAAAAAGTGGATTTCCATGCTTTTATGCTTAGCGATGATTGGAGGGTTTTTATTTGGATTGGCCCCGCAGCGGGCGGCGGCGGTCGAGCCGCAAACGTCGGTGTCCGAGAGTGTATACGGAGATCCGGATGCCGTCAAAGTCCAGTTGAAGGACAGCAACGGCAATCCGCTCGCGGGCGCGACCGTCGATTACTACGATGCGGGTTGGAAGACGTTCGGCACGACGGATGCGACAGGCATCGCGAGCAAGACGCTGCCGGACAAGTCGTATACGTTCCATGTGGCATACGAGGGGACGTACCTGGAAAAAGCGCAGGACACGGGCGTCGATTCGCTCGTCGCTTTCCAGACGGTGAACGTCAAGGTGAAGCTGAAGGATAGCCAAGGGAATCCGCTTAACGGCGGAGTCGTCTCTTATTACGCTTCCGGCTGGAAAACGTTCGGGACCATCGCGAACGGCGAGGCCAGCAAAGAGCTGCTGCCCGGCTCGTATACGTACAACGTGGACTATGCAGGCACGCGAACGAGCAAAGCGCAAGATACCGGCGCCGATCCCGTCATCGTCTTCCAGACGGTCAAGGCGAAGGTGCAGCTGAAGGACAGCCAGGGCAACCCGCTTAGCGGAGGTACGGCCTCCTATTACGGCTCCGAAGGCTGGAAAACGTTCGGCGAAGTCGCCGGCGGCGAGGCGAGCAAGGAGCTGCTGCCGGGCAACTATACGTTCCATGTGGACTACGAAGGCACCCGGATGGACAAAGCGCAGCAGATCGGCGCCGATCCTGTCATCGTTTTCCGGACGGTCAAGGCGACCGTGCAGCTGAAAAACGAGCAAGGCTACCCGCTGACCGGCGGCGCGGCGTCGTATTATGCGACCGGCTGGCGGACGTTCGGGACGACGGTGGGCGGCACGGCGAGCAAGGAACTGTTGCCGGGCACCTATACGTTTGCGATGACCTATCAAGGCAAAGTCACCGAGAAGGTCGGGGATTTGACGACCAACCCGATCATTCTGTTCCAGGCGCAGGCGCCGATCATCTTCCCCGTGGCGCCCAAGCAATCCGGCCAGTACAAGCCGCTTCCGATCCCGCCGGCGGAGCGCCCGCGCGTGCTCGTGAACAAGGATACGCTCCCCGCGCTTAAGGCGAGGTTGAGCAACCCTGCTTTTGACGACGTATGGGCGAACATCAACACCAAAGCGCAAAGGCAGCTGACCGGCAACTTCCCGCCCAGAACGGGAACCGCTTATACCAACATCGACCCGAGAACGGTCGAGGTCATGAAGTCCAACGCGCTTCTCTACCTGATCCATGGCGATGAGGCGGCGGGTGAAAAGGCGGTCTCGATCGCCGTTAACATGGCGAATACGACACAGTTGAACCCCGACAAGGGCGTCATTTTCGATGTGGGCAGAGAAGTCGGCACCCTGATGTTCCTGGAATCCGTCGTCTACGACTGGTGCTACGATCTGATGGACGAGGGGCAGCGGGCGGCCGTCCGCCAGGCGCTGGGCGTGTGGGTCAGGACCGGTCTCGAATACCCGTACCCGATGAAGCAGAATGATAAGTATATTCTGGCCGGGCACGCCAACGGCGACGTGCACCATCAGTTCAAGCTGGCGATGGGAATCGCGGTGTACGACACCAATCCCGAGTACTATAACGACGTTGCGGACTTCCTCTTGAATGTGAGCCTGCCAGGCTACAATGTCATGCTCGACGCGGAGATGCCCTTCGAAGGCCCCGCTTATGGGGACAATCGGCTCAGGTACATCATGATGGGCAATCAGCTGTGGAAAGGGATCGGCATCGAGCCGCTCACGAGCAAGATCGGACTAGCGCTAGACAGGCAGGTGTATACCCGCCGGCCTGACGGCTTCATCATGACGGAAGGCGACGACTTCAATACCTACTACCAAGTGCCGTGGAGCAGATTCGTACTTGGCAATATTACCAGCATGATCGCAGGCAGCGTATACCGGAATCCGAGAGCTCAGAACGAGTTCCTGAAGCAGAACACGTATCAGGACGAACTGTATTACATGTTGTTCTTCGATCCGGAAGCGCCCGCGCAATCCACCTACGATACGCCGCTGTCCAAGTACTTCCCGGCGCCGTACGGCTCGATCGTGGCCCGCACGGGCTGGGATGACGGACCGGATTCCAAATCGGTCGTCGCGGTCATGAATATCGGGGAGCGGACCCAGACCAACCACCAACATGTCGACGCCGGCGCGTTCTCAATGTACTACAAGGGTTACCTGGCGATTGATTCCGGTATTTACAACGGCGTCTTCCCGAACGGATCCTTCGACGAATACGGCAATCCGCACGACCTGAACTACAACAAGCAGTCGGTCGCGCATAACGTCGTGCTGATCGAAGACCCGCTTGCTTCTGCGAATGATCAGGGAAAGTTCTCCCCGTCGAATCAACGCTCCGTGACGGAGATCCCAAGAACGGTCGAGCAATGGAATACCAGTCCGGATTACCAGAGAGGAACGATCTTGTCCCACGCCATCGGCGACGACGAGATGTATCCGGATTACTCGTATCTGAAGGGCGAGCTTACGGAGGCGTACGGCAAGACGAGGACCGAAGACTATACGAGGAGCATGGCGTTCCTGAACTTCAAGGACGACGAGCATCCTGCGGCGATGATCGTGTACGACAATATCGACACGCCGAATGCGAACGCAAAGAAAAGATGGCTGCTTCACACGATAGGCGAGCCGGTTCGGGAAGGCAGCCGATTCACGAATACGGTGACGGAGCGGGGCTATGAAGGCAAGATGGTCACCGACGCGCTGCTGCCTAAGGCGGTTGACCTGAAGGTCGAGAAGATCGGCGGTCCCGGACGCGAATTCGAAGTGGACGGCGTTAATTTCCCGAGAGCTCCCGGCAATCCGGCCAACATCCAGAGCCTCGAAGCGGGCGACTGGCGGATCGAGCTCTCGAACCAAGCGCCTGCGAACCAGACGCGCTTCCTGAACGTCATGCAGGTGATGGACGCCGTCGAAGGTCCTTCGCCGCTGGATGTGCACTATTCCGAGACGGACGATTATGCAGGAGCAAGAATCTACGATCGCGTCGTCTTTTTCGCCAAGGACTTCGGCCTGACCGATCAGGAAGCGACGATCGCCTTCGACGGCGAAGCAGGCCAGACTTATAAGATCCTGGTGGCCGACCTTGCGGAAGGCGACTGGACCGCCGTGAAGGCGGGCGAGACGGCGTCGGCGAAGCATAAAGTCGTCAAAGACGGCAATACGCTCTACTTCGAGGGGACGCCGGGCACGTATACGCTGCAAAAGACGAACGCAAGCGCGCTTCCGTACGCCGACGAGGTTCCGTCGGAGACGGTGGAGCGGAAGATCCGCGTCCGCATCGACGGACAAGGCGTGGATCTTGATGTCGAGCCGCAGCTGGCGGGCAACAGCGTGATGGTGCCGGCTGAGGATGTCCTTGAAGCGCTCGGCATGGACGTGACGTGGAACGAAGCCGCTCAAACCGTGACGGCCACCAAAGACGGCACGACGATCGTGGTGACGGCGGACAGCGATACGGCGACGGTGAACGGCGCAAGCGTGACGATGGACGAACCGGCATCCTTGGTCGATAACCGACTGCTGATCCCGGTCGGCTTTATCGGGGAAAGCCTGGATCACGACGTGACGTGGGACAGCGATGCGCTGGTGGCCGACATCGTGACCCTGCCGCCGCCGGAAGTGCTCCAGTGGGAGAGAGTGCCGCTGGCGCCGGTCACCCCGATCCCGATCGCGGACCTCAAAGAAAAAATGTATGCGAGCTTTACCGCGACGTACGGTCCGGAAAACGTGCCGAAAATGTTCGATAATATTCAGTCCAATACCTCGCGGTGGGCGGGAAATATCGGATCCCATATCGACTTCGACTTCGGGGAGACGATCCAACTGGAGAGATTCGATGCCGCGTTCTACAACGGTCATACGAGATCGAGCAGAATCATGTTCTCCGTCTCGGACGACGGCGTGAACTGGACGAACGTGTACGGCGGCGATACGGTCGGCGACACCAGCAACTTCATTCCGTTCAACTTCCCGTCGATCCATGCGAGATACTTCAGGGTGGCGGTGTTCGGATCGACGGACGCGATACTGAGTCCTGAATGGGTATCGATCTCCGAGATGAAGTTTTTCGTAAAAAAGTAGCGTTTAATCAATAGGTCTACAGCCGAGCGAATGAGGCTCGGCTGTTTTCCGGTTTATAATCGACTTAAAGGGGGGGACAGGGATGAAAAAATGGGGATTGGCGGCGATCCTCGCGATGAGCTTGCTGGCTGCCGCATGCAGCGGCGGGAACGGCGGCGGAGATGCGTCTTCGCCGGCTGCGACGCAGGCGCCTTCCGGCAGCGCGGCGACCAGTGCGTTCGATACGTCCAAGCCCGTCACGCTCAAGCTGGTGCTGCTCGGCCCGAAGCCCGCCGACACGGACGAGGTGTACGCGGAGGTCAACAAGATCCTCAAGGAAAAAATCAATGCCACGCTCGAGGTGCGATTTCTCGCTTGGAACGAATATATCCAGAAGTATCCGCTCATGTTCGCGGCGAACGAAGACTTCGACTTGGCTTTTACGAGCTCCTGGGCGTTCTATCAGCCGACGGCGCGCAAGGGCGGCTTCCTGGAATTGCCCGAAGACATGATCAAGAAGTACTTGCCGACGACCTGGGCGAAGCAGGATCCGCTGGGCTGGGAGCAGGCGAGCGTAGACGGCAAGCTCTATATGGTACCGAACGATATTTTCGAATCCGGCTACGCACTGGCGATCATCCGCGGCGATTTGAGGGAGAAGTACGATTTGCCGGCAGTGGATTCGCAAGCCGACTTTGTCAACTATCTGGCGACGGTCGCCAAATTCGAGAAGGACATCGCCCCGTTCGGCGGGCCGAGCACGAACCTGAACGGCGTCGCCATGCCGGTCATGTTCGCCGATCTCGAGCGTCTCTTCGTGAACGGCAGCGTCCCGCTCGTCTACGAAATGGACAGCGAGCATCCGAAGCTTTACAACTACTTGGACGATCCCAAGTACATCGCGAAGTTCAACGCGCTTTACGATATGGCCCGACAGGGGTTGTGGCCCAAAGAATCCATCGTCTCCAAGACCGATTGGCACGCGGCGTTCAAGGCAGGCAAGACGGCGGCCGACTCCGGCAATCTCCCTACCGTTGCGGGCACGATGGAAGCGATCCTGCTTGCCCATCCGGAGTGGAAGCCCGAAGTCGTCGATCTCACGCCGAATGCCAAGCGGTATAGGTCCCCGCTGATCAGCAACGGCATCGGCATCCACGCCACCTCCAAAAATCCGGAGCGTGCGCTCATGGCGCTGGATCTGCTCCGCTACGACAAGGAACTGTTCGACCTGACCACGTACGGCATCAAAGGCAAGCACTGGGAGCCTGTCGGAGATTACAAATACAAGAGCCTGCCGGGTTCCGCCGGATATCCGCCCGACGGCGCTTGCCCGTGGGGCTGGCGCACGCCCGAGCTATACCGTCAGCCTGAAGGGGCGGCCGGAGAGTTGATCAAGTCCTTTTACGATAAATGGAAGGCAGACAATATCGTCGACACCAAGCTGGCGACATTCGTGCTGGACGATACGAACATTAAAAACGAGCTGGCTGCGCTCGGCAATGTGCAGAAAACCTATCTGCTGCCGATCTACCACGGCCTCGTGAAGCCGGAGGAAGGCATCCCGATCGCCAAGGAGAAGCTGAAGCAGGCGGGGATCGACAAGGTCCAGGCCGAGATGCAGAAGCAGATCGACGCGTTTATCCAAAGCCATCCGTAAACCCCATTCGCAGCGCCGCCACGCTCGCGATCTTAATTTTGGACATGAAGTCATAAGATTGAAGGGGTCCGATCGCAGAGCGGCCCCCCTATAATAAAAGGGATGCGGCGAAGGACGAAAGGCAGGGTCGGCACATGAAAATCGATCGAATTACGTTAAGGCGCGTTCAAGCGCCTTTAAAAGCTCCGTTCGAGACCAGCTTCATACGGATGGAAAAAAAGGATTGCGCGATCGTCAGCGTCCACGGCGACGGCGCGACCGGATATGGAGAGAGCACGGCTTTCTCCGCCCCTTATTACAACGAAGAAACGACGGATACGATCTGGTATATGCTGGAGCAATATTTGGTGCCCGCTTTGGCGGGCAGGGAAGTGGCGCATCCCGACGAGATATCGGCGCTGTTCGCGCCGATCCGACGCCATCATATGGCGATCGCGACGATCGAGACGGCAGTCTGGGATTTGTACGCGAAACGGGAAGGCGTCTCGCTGTCGCAAGCGCTGGGCGGCACGAAGCAGGAGCTCGACGTGGGCGTGAGCATCGGCATCGAGCCGACGGTCGAGGCGGTCGTCCGGAACGTCGAGCGATTCGTGGAGCAGGGCTACAAACGGATCAAGGTGAAGATCAAGCCGGGCTTCGATATCCGGCTGGTCGACGCGATCCGCCGGAAGTTCGGGGATTCGCTGCCGCTCATGGTCGACGCGAATTCCGCCTACACGCTGGCGGACGTGCCGCTTTTGAAGGCGCTGGACCCCTATAACCTGATGATGATCGAGCAGCCGCTGGCGCATGACGACATCGTCGACCATGCCGCGCTGCAGCGGGAGCTGCGGACGCCGATCTGTCTCGACGAGAGCATCCATACGCTCGCGGATGCGCGACACGCCATCGAGCTCGGCAGCTGCCGGATCATCAACATCAAGCTCGGCCGGGTCGGCGGATTCACGAACGCGAAGAAGATCCACGACCTCTGCATGGAACGCGGCATACCGGTCTGGTGCGGCGGGATGCTGGAGCTCGGTATCGGCCGTCTGCACAATGTCGCGCTCTCTTCGTTGTCCAATTTCACGATACCGGGAGACGTGTCGGCATCCAGCCGATTCTGGGAGCGGGACGTCGTCGTACCGGAGGTCGACCTGATTCGACCGGGCGTACTGGCCGTGCCGACCGGATCGGGGATCGGCCATGAGGTGTGCGAGCGCACGCTGGACGAATGGACCGTCGCCAAACTGACGCGAGACGCATAAAGAAGTTTGGCAAAAGGAGAGGACGATCGCATGGCCAAGCATGTCAAAATCAGCTGCATGGCGCCGCCGCTCAAAGAGGTCGATCCCGGCCAAGGGTTTGAAGGCGTCGTGACGCAGATGATCGCCAAATGGGAGGCGCAGCTGCAGCAGGTGCTGCCGGAGCGGCCCGACTTCATCGTATTGCCGGAGTGCTGCGACGATCCGTACATGAAGGATATGAGCACGGAGTGGCTCTACGATTATTATCGCTATCGCGGGTACCGGATTCGCGACTATTTTGCCGGGATCGCGCGCGCCAATCGGTGCTACATCGCTTATTCGGCCAACCTGGAGATGCCGGACGGCAGCTTCCGCAACGCGACGCATGTGCTCGACCGCTCCGGCGAGGTGTGCGGCACGTACAACAAAAACTTCATCACGATCCGTCAGAAGTCGAATTCGGATACGTTGTACGGCAAGGAAGCGGATGTCATCGAGACTGATTTCGGCCGCGTTGCCTGCATCATCTGCTTCGACGTTAATTTCGACGAACTGCGGGAGCGGTATATGCAGCAAAAGCCCGATCTCATCGTGTTCTCCTCGGCTTACCACGGAGGCATGATGACCTCTTATTGGGCCTATACGTGCAGGGCTTACTTTGCGGGCGCGATCTGGCGGCCCGGGATCTGTTCGATCTTGAATCCGGTGGGCGACGTCGTGGCGAAGAGCACGCTCTTCTATCCGCACGTGACGGAGACGGTGAATATGGACCGCGCGGTCGTGCATTACGATTTTAATTGGGAAAAGCTCGAGGCGGCGAAACGGAAGTACGGCTATAAGCTCAAGATTAGCGACCCGACCCAGCTGAACGCGTTCGTGATCTCGAGCGAGACGGACGAATTCACGATTCAGGATATCGTTCGGGAGTTCGATCTGGAATTGCTGGACGACTATTGGGCGAGATGCCGGGAAGATCGCGCCAAGCCGGGTCATCTCGAGCCGTGAGGAAGGTTGAAGAAAGAGCAGGGGGTGCCTGATGCCGGAACAGCATGAGGATCGCATACAGTATCGATTGATTACGGACATCGAGGAGCTCGTTCAGGCCGTTCATTTGCAAAAAAAGGTGTGGGCGCCGGATACGATCACCTCGATGCAGCAGATGCGCGCGGCTATTCTGCATGGCGGCGCGGTGAATGGGGCGTTCAGCAAGGAGGAACTCGTCGGTTTTTGCTATGGCTTCATCGGCTATGACGGCAAGGCGCCCTATGTGGGCTCGCATATGATGGCGCTCGATCCCGCTTATCGCGATCGGGGCATCGGCATGCGCCTCAAGCTGGAGCAGCGCCTGTGGGCGCTGGAGGCCGGATACGACAAGATCGTATGGACGTTCGATCCCTTCGAGTCGCGCAATGCTTATCTGAACCTATGCAAGCTCGGCGCGACGGTGTCTTCTTATATTCGCGAGTTTTATGGCTACGATGCTGCAGGACACCCGACGGATCGATTTCTGGTGGAGTGGGCGCTGTCCTCGGCGCGCGCGACGGACGCCGCTGAAGGCAGGGGGGCGCCGGCCGGCGATGCGGCCGCGTATCCGCGATTGCTTGGGGTCGAGTTTACGGACGGCAAAGTGACGGCGCTCGGCCATCAATCCGGCAAGGATCTGATCGGCCTGGCGGACGGTCTGCGGCTGCCTATCCCGCGGGCCGCGGCCCAGCTGAAGCAGGCGCAGCCCGATGCGTTCAAGGTGTGGCAGCGGCAGCTCCGCGAGCTGGCGACGGCGGCCTTCTCCCAAGGCTACCGGGTCGTGTCCTGCCATCGGGCGGAGCCCGAGGTTCAGGACTACGTGCTGGAGCGGCAAGCATGAGGGAAGCGATCGCGGATTGGCTTCGTGCGCACCGGGATGAGATCAGGGCGACCTACGGGGAGCTGCATGCGCTCGCGGAGGCGAGCTGGCAGGAGCATCAAACGACAGCGTATTTGTCGCGAGCGTTGGACGAGATGGGCGTGCCGTACGATACGTTCTCCGCGCACACCGGGCTGGTCGCGCATTGGATCGGCGGCGCGGCGGACGGGGGCAACAGCGAAGGGAAAGGCAGGGAAGAGAGAGGCAGGGAAGAGAAAGGTAGCGGCGCGAAGGGCGCGTGCATCGCGCTTCGCGCGGATATCGATGCGCTGTGGCAGCAGGTGGACGGCGTCTTGCGGGCGAACCATTCGTGCGGTCACGACGCGCACATGACGATGGCGCTGTTCGCGCTGAAGGCGTTGCAGGCGGTGGGATTCATGCCGGCCGGCGAACTGCGGGTGCTGTTCCAGCCTGCGGAGGAAGTTGGGGAAGGCGCGCTCAGGCTGCTCGAGGCTGGTTGTCTGGACGGCGTGGACGTCCTGCTGGGCATTCACCTGCGTCCGGCGAAGGAGCTGGCCTACGGGCAAGTGTCCGGAGCCATCTATCATGGCGCGTGCGCCGTGCTGGAAGGGGAGGCCAGGGGACGTCAGGCGCATGCTGCCCGGCCAAGCGACGGCTTGAACGCGATCGAAGTGCTGTCCGACATCGTCCAGACGGTCCGCGCGGTCTCCGCCAGCTACGCTGCGGTTCCCGCTTCCTGCAATGTGACGAAGCTGCACGTCCCGAACGAGAGCAGCAACATCATCCCGGATCTCGGCACCTTCACGATCGACGTACGGGCGCAGACGAACGAAGCGATGGACAGGCTGCTGCCCGATTTGGAAGCGGCCGTCCATGCCGTCGGAGGGGCGAACGGCAGTCCCGTGACGCTCCGAATGAAGTCGCGAACGGCAGCCGCGAGCCCGGATCCAGATCTGGAGGCGCTGGTCGGCACGGTCATCGCCGAGCTGCTCGGAGAGGACGGATATGCGCCGCCGCCAGTGACGCCGGGCGGAGAGGACTTTCATTTTTACGCGCTGCGCAAGCCCGAGCTCCGTGCCACCATGGTCGGTCTCGGCTGCGGTTTGCAGCCCGGCTTGCATCATCCGCACATGCAATTCGATCTGGACGCGCTGGAGACCGGAGCGGCGGTTCTGGCTTTGGCGGTCGTCAGGCTAAACTCGGATTCTCAACTTAATGGATACAGGGGGCGGACCGCATCGAAAGGTTGAAGGTCGGCATCATCGGCACGGGAAATATCAGCGGCATTTATTTTCAGAACGGGAAAAGGTTCGAATCGATGGAGGTCGTCGCCTGCGCCGATCTGGACGTCGCGCGCGCCAAGGCGAAGGCCGAGGAGCACGGGGTCCGAGGCTGCTCGGTAGAAGAATTGCTCTCCGATCCCGAGATTCAATTGGTCATCAATCTGACGATTCCGCAAGCGCATGCTTCCGTCTGCATGCAGGCGCTTGAAGCAGGCAAGCACGTGTATGTCGAAAAGCCGCTATCCGTTACGCGGGAGGAAGGCTTGCGGCTGCTCGAGCTGGCGGAAAGAAAAGGCTTAAAAGTCGGCTGCGCGCCGGACACGTTCCTCGGCGGCGGCATCCAGACCTGCGTCAAGCTGATCGAGGACGGCTGGATCGGCACGCCGATCGGCGCGACGGCCTTTATGCTGGGCGGCGGGCCGGAGAGCTGGCATCCGAACCCGGACTTCTTCTTCCAGGCCGGCGGCGGTCCGTTGTTCGATATGGGCCCATACTACTTGACCGCCCTGGTCGCCATGTTGGGGCCGATCGCGCGCGTGACCGGCTCCGCCCGGATCTCGTATCCGGAGCGCGTCGTGACGAATCCGGCCAATTACGGCCACGTCATCAAGGTCGAGACGCCGACGCATCTGGCGGGCGTCATCGACTTCGCGTCCGGTCCGATCGCGACGCTGCTCACGTCCTTCGACGTCAAAGGCGGTACCGTGCTGCCGCGCATCGAGGTGTACGGCAGCCAGGGCACGCTGCTCGTGCCGGATCCGAACACGTTCGGCGGTCCCGTCTCCGTGAGGCGCGCCGGCGCCGACGCTTGGTCGGCCATGCCGCTCACGCACGGCAAGGACGAGAACGCCCGCGGCATCGGGGCCGCGGACATGGTCAAGGCGATCCTGACCGGGCGCCGGCACCGCGCGAGCGGCGAGCTCGCCTACCATGTGCTGGAGGCGATGCACGGCATCCATGACGCGGCCGCGGAAGGCAGGCATTACGTCATGAAGAGCACGTGCGAGAGACCCGAGCCGCTGCCGCTCGGGTTGGACGATCGCAGCCTGGATTGACGTGGCTTACGCCGCTCGGTGGCGGCGTGTCGTCGGGGCAAAGTAACTCCCACGGACGTTACTTTCGGGATACGGGAAGGTCAGGGGGCGAAGAGACGCTCGTGAACGTTACTTTGGACGCAATCGATGGTCGGCGGGACAAAGAGGCACTCATGAACGTTACTTTCGGGATACCGGAAGGTCAGGGGGCGAAGAGACGCTCGTGAACGTTACGTTGGATGCAATCGATGGTCGGCGGGACAAAGAGGCACCCACGGACGGTACTTTCGGGATACCGGAAGGTCAGGGGGCGAAGAGACGCTCGTGAACGTTACTTTGGACGCAATCGATGGTCGGCGGGACAAAGAGGCACTCATGAACGTTACTTTCGGGATACCGGAAGGTCAGGGGGCGAAGAGACGCTCGTGAACGTTACGTTGGATGCAATCGATGGTCGGCGGGGCGAAGTAACGCTCGTGGACGTCACTTGGGGCCGCTAGCCCCAAGCCGCAACTGAATATTGCTTCACCAGGCCAGCCGGATTTCCGGCTGGCCTCTTTCGTCATGGAGCCGGCCGGCCGCCGCGCCTGCACAAACCTGTACTGCACCTGTACAGCCCGCGAGCCGCGCCGTTACAGCATTCTGGCATACGTACAGCCCGCGTTTACAGGAATCCTGCATATGTACAGTACCGTCTCCGCAGCCCCCTGCGCTATCGTTAGACCTGCAAGCCGGAGCAACACGGGCAGCAAGAGAAGCACGGGAAGCAAGGGAAGGAGCATTCGTCATGCCGAACAAAGCATCGGTCGCCCTAAGCGACCAGAGCCGTCCAAGCGCATTAGCAGATGCGGAATCACCGCCGATCGGCATCGCCAACAAGCCGAAGCGCAAGTCTTTCTTAAGAAGAGAGCTCAAGCATTTCAAAAACAACCGGGAGCTGTTCCTGCTGTCGCTGCCCGGACTCTTGTACAAGCTGATCTTCGCGTACCTGCCGATGGTCGGGCTGATCATCGCCTTCAAAAATTATCGTTACGATCTCGGGATGTTCGGGAGCAAGTGGGTCGGCCTGGACAATTTCCGATTCTTGTTCACGACGGATACCGCCTGGCGAATCACGCGCAACACCGTGCTGTACAACGCCGGCTACATGCTGATCACGACGCTGGGCGCCCTGTTCCTGGCGGTGCTGATGAACGAGCTGAAGGCGAAGTATACGAAGTTTTATCAGACGGCCCTGTTCCTGCCTCACTTCTTGTCCTGGGTGCTCGTGGGCTACATCGCCTACGCGTTCCTGAATCATTCGGACGGCTTCATCAACCGGATGCTGATCTCCCTCGGGTTCGAGCCGGTCAGCTGGTACCAGGATTCGGGACCTTGGCCGGTCATCCTGATCGTCGTTCACCTATGGAAAGCGATCGGCTTCACGACGCTCATCTACTTCGCGGGCATCATGGGCATCAGCGGGGATTATTACGAAGCCGCGCGGATCGACGGCGCGACCAAGGCGCAGATGGCGCTAAAAATCACCGTGCCGCTGCTGACGCCGCTTATTATCATCATGCTCATTCTGTCGATCGGCGGCATGTTCCGAGGCGACTTCGGACTGCACTACTTCATTCCGAACAACTCGGGTTTCCTGTTCTCCTCCACGGACGTCATCGACACCTACGTCTACCGGGCGCTTCGCGAGGTCGGGAACGTGAGTATGTCGGCCGCGGTAGGGTTCTATCAGTCGGTCGTCGGCTTCATCCTGGTGCTCGTCGCGAACGGCATCGTACGCAAAATCAACCCGGATCACTCGATGTGGTAAGGAGGAATCGCAGATGCAGCAAGCAAGTCCGATCCCGCGCACGTTTATCCACCTGTTCTTCGTCATCCTATCTGTCGCGATGATCCTGCCGTTCCTGCTCGTCGTCGCCGTGTCCCTCACGGACGAACAGGCGCTGACGCAGCACGGCTATCAATTTTGGCCAAGCGTATTCAGCCTCAATGCCTACCGGTACATGCTCGACTCGCCGGTCATTCTGTTCCGGGCTTACGAGGTGACGCTGCTGGTCACGGTCGTCGGAACGATCGTCAGCCTATTGATTACCGCAATGACCGCCTACGTCGTCTCCCGTCCGGATTACCGGTACAACCGGATGACCACGTTCTACGTTTTCTTCACCATGCTGTTCAGCGGAGGACTCGTTCCTTCTTACATTTTGGTCACGCAGTATTTGCATCTGAAGGACAGTCTGCTGGCGCTCATCCTGCCCGTCCTGCTGTCGCCGTTCAACATCATGGTGATGAAAGGGTTCCTGTCGAAGCTGCCGTTCGAGGTGATCGAGTCGGCCAAGATCGACGGGGCGCGGGAGTTCAAGATCTTCTTCCGCATCATCCTACCGCTGTCGACGCCGGCCCTGGCCACGATGGGACTGCTCATCGCATTCGCCTACTGGAACGAATGGTTCAACGCCATGCTGTACATCGACGATCCGAACAAGGTGCCGCTGCAGCTGCTGCTGGTGCGGACGCTGAACAGCATCGAGTTCATCACGGCCAACTCGGACTTCGCCCAGCAGCTGGGCATCGATCTGTCGCATTTCCCGAACAACTCCGCGCGGATGGCGATCGCCGTTCTGGCGGGCGGGCCGATGCTCATCGTATTCCCGTTCTTCCAGCGTTTTTTCGTCAAAGGACTTACGGTTGGCTCCCTCAAGGGTTAACATATTTGAATCAGAGCAAAAAACTAGGAGGTCACAGGAATGCTGAAAAGAAAAATCGGCACCACGGCGGCGCTTGCGCTGCTGACCGCAACCGCGCTGGCGGCTTGCGGCAACAACAACAATAACGGGGGCAACGCCGCCGCTTCGCCAAGCGCGAGCGGTTCGTCTCCCGCCGCGTCCAGCGCGGCGGCGACGGCATCGAGCGGATCCGAGCTCAAGCCGGTCGAGCTGACGTGGTACTATCCGCTCAACCAAATGCAGCCGGACCAGCAGAAGGTCGAAGACGCGGTCAACAAGATCGTCAAAGAGAAAATCAACGCGACCGTCAAACTGAAACCGGTTGCACTGGGCGACTACGTGCAAAAGATGAACACCGTGCTGGCCGCCAGCGAGTCGTTCGACATCATGTGGACCGGCTACCTGATCAAGCCGGAGGAGCTCGTCCGCAAAGGCGCGCTGCAGCCGCTCGACGATCTGATCGAGCAATACGCGCCGGCGCTGAAGGCGGACATGCCGCAGTACATGTGGGACGGCCTCACGGTCGACGGCATGATCTACGGCGTCGCCAACCAGCAGATCAACGGCTCGCGTTACGGCTTCATCATCCAGAAGCGCTTCGCCGACAAGTACCAGCTCGACACGGCCTCCATCAAGAAGATGGAAGACATCGAGCCTTTCCTCGAGAAGATCAAGCAGGGCGAGCCGGACATCATCCCGTTCAACGGCTACTACAACACCGCGCTGCACGACGCGACGTATTGGGGCGTGCCGGGTCTCGACGACCACTTCTTCATCAAGTCGGGCGACCCGAGCTACAAGCTGTACCGCTATCCGGAGGAAGAGCTGAACACCTTCAGACTCGCGAGCAAGTGGTACAAAGCCGGCTACATCTACAAAGACGCGGCGACGGCCAAGATGGCCGACTACGAGGCGAAGGGCCAGATCGCGGTCCAATTCAACAACGTCCTGAAGCCGGGCGTTGAAGCCGAGGTCAAAGGACGCAACGGCGGCAACGACGTCGTCATCGTGCCGATCAGCGACTGGTTCACGAACGGCTACTCCGCGACGACGAACCTGTCGATCAGCCGCACGTCCAAAAATCCGGAGCGCGCGATGATGCTCATCAACCTGATGAACAGCGACGCCGAGCTCTACAACCTGATCAGCAACGGCATCGAAGGCGAGCACTATACGAAGAGCGCGGAAGGCTTCATCGCGCCGAAGGAAGATTCCAAGTACCGTCCGAACATGGACTTCATTTTCGGCAACGTGTTCAACAGCTACCTGAAGGAAGGCCAGCCGAAGGACGTGTGGGAGCAAACGAAGAAAATCAACGAAACGGCCGAATTGAACCCGGTCGGCGGCTTCAAGTTCAACTCCGAGCCCGTCGTCACCGAGATCGCCAACTTGAACGCGGTATGGGGCGAATACAAGAAAGGCATCCAGACCGGTACGCTCGACTTCGACAAGACGTGGCCGGGCCTGTACGAGAAGCTGAAGGAAGCCGGCGAGGAAAAGTACGTCGCAGAGGTTACCAAGCAATTCGAGGAATACCTGAAGACGTCGGGTCTCAAAAAATAATCGCATAAGCGGTCCGCGGCAACGAGAAAGGCGCCGAAGTCGGGCGCGGTGTTCCAGACTCATACGTTAAGGAGAGATGGAAACGCATGCTCATGAAGAGACGGATGACGGCTTGGCTTGCAGGCTTGATGGTACTATTCTGCGCTTTTCCGATGATGCAAGTATCCGCTGCGACCGACGAGGCGCCCGATGCCGGTGCCGTGCTGTACGTCGCGACGAACGGCAGCGACGCCAATGCCGGCACGATCGCCGCGCCCTTCAAGACGCTGGAGAAAGCGCGCGACGCTATCCGGGACATGAAAGAAGACGGCGGCCTGCCGGACGGCGGCGTCACCGTCTACCTTAGAGAAGGGCTATACGAGCGGACGTCGAGCTTCGAGCTCGGCGCGGACGACTCGGGCGAAGCCGGCAAGACGATCACGTACATGGCGTATCCCGGGGAGACGGTCCGCCTGTCGGGCGGCCGCGACATTCCGAAAAGCGGGTTCGTGCCGGTGACAGACAGCGCGGTGCTGAACCGGATCATCAGCCAGGACGCGAGATCGAAGGTGCTGCAGATCGACCTCGCCGCGCTCGGCATTACCGACTACGGGGTGATGAGCCGTCACGGCTACTATCTGGCCAACGACCTGAGCCAGGTGCCTCCGATGGAACTGTACGTGAACGGCCAAGGCATGACGCTCGCCCGCTGGCCGAACGAAGGCACGGTCCAGATGGGCGACATCATCGACATGGGGCCGACGCGCAAGGACGCGGACCTGCAGCAGCGCGGCGGCACGTTCACGTATACGTACGACCGTCCGCAGTATTGGACGCAAGCGGACGACATCTGGCTGGACGGCATTTTCGGCTACAGCTGGGAATGGTCGTACAACAAGATCGCCGCGATCGACACGACGAACAAGACGATCACCCTGCGATACGGCGAGATGAGCGGCCTGTACAAGAACTGGTACCCGGATTTCCACTTCGCGCAAAACCTGCTCGAGGAGATCGACGTGCCGGGCGAGTATTACATCGACCGCGGCGCAGGCAAGCTTTACTATTTGCCGAACGCCGAGTTTAAGACCGCGAATCCCGAGATCACGGTAACGATGTTGAAGACGCCGATGATCAATTCGATCGACGCTTCTTATATCGACTTCAAGGAGCTTATTCTCCAAAACGGAAGGGACTCGGCGGCCGTCATCGTCGGCGGCAGCCACGTGCGCATCGTGAACAGCGAGATCCGCAACTTCACGAACAGCGGCGTGCTGATCAATACGCAGAGCCGGTTTTTCTACAACATCTTCGACGGCGCGCCGGGCACCGATCTCGGTATCGTGGGGTCCCATATCCACCATATCGGCGGCACCGCGGTCACGCTGAGCGGCGGCAACAAAACGACGCTCGCGCCGGGCAACAACTACGTCGAAAACTCGCATATTCACGACTTCGCCTATTATCACAAGGCGTACAATCCCGGCGTCATCCTGTCGGGCGTCGGCAACCGGATGTCGCACAACGAGCTGCACGACGCGCCCCACCCGGGCGTGCTGGTCTTCGGCAACGACCATCTGATCGAGTACAACGAGATTTACGACGTGTGCAAAAGCTTCTCCGATCTTGGCGCGATCTACATGAACGCGGGCGAGACGCCGCAGCAGCGGGGTACCGTCATCCGGCGCAACTACTTCCACGACATCGGCACGAGCAAAGCCGGCGTCGAGGGCATTTATCCCGACAATTTCACGATGGGGCTCAAAATCGAGGAGAACGTGTTCTACAAGATGGGCAACTCCGCCATCAAGAACAACGGCGGCGCGCATATTCTCTCGCGGAACAACATTTTCGTCGACGCGAAGGTGCCGTACGATTACGCGGATATCTATCTGGGCGACAGCCCGGACGGTCAGATCGCGAAAAACTACATGCCGAAGTGGCAGGCGCTGTTCGCCGCGAACAACGATTTCGTCGGCACGCCGTACCTGACCAAGTATCCGGAGCTGGCCGCGTTCTTTGACGAAAATCGCTATTATCCGGATACCAATACATTCCAGGGCAACATCGTCTACAATCCGACGATGACCCGGAGCGTGACTACCAATGTGTACGGCGCATACGACAAGTTCAACCTCGTCCAGTATGCGAACAACTGGGTGACGACGACCGATCCCGGCTTCGTCAACCTCGCGGGCGGCGACCTGACGCTTGCGGCGAACGCGCCGGCCTATACGCAGATTCCGGGCTTCCCTCAAATTCCGTTCGGCGATATCGGCACGTCAGGAACACCGGGAACGACCGCGGGTCCGCACGAATTCCCGGTGACCGGCGTCGCGGTGTACAACGACGACATCGCCGTCGACCGCTTCAAGTCGGTGAAGCTGCAGACGGCGGTCGTGCCGTGGAATGCAAGCAACGCGGCGCTTACGTTCGTATCCGCCGATCCGTCGATCGCCACGGTCAGCGCTGCGGGCGTCGTCACGGGGCAGTCGGTCGGCGATACGACGATCACGGTCGCTTCGGCCGTCTACCCGAACCTGACGGCGGTCGCGTCGGTTCACGTCGAGGCCGGCGACGGCGTCATGGACCGGACGGACTTCGAGAACGGCTCGGGCCTGTGGCCGCAGGACGCGAACCGTTCGATCGTCAAGGTCGACGACAACCGGTGGTATAAGCTGCTGAACAACGCGTCGACGCTCATCAACAAGGATTTTACCGATTACGAGCTGACCTTTAAGCTGAAGACGCCCGAGGTCATGCCGGCCTTCGCGACGCTGTACATCTTCGACAAGCAGGTGGGCAGCGGCTCGACGCGGATCGGCTACAAAGTGCGGGAGGACGGCACGTCGTCCTGGCTCCTGTACAACTCCGCCTGGGCGGTGCTGAAGGAAGTGAAGCTGCCCGGCCAGGATCTGCTGCCGAATACGACGTACGACATCAAAGCGCTCGTCAAGGGCGCGGATTACAGCGTCTACGTAAACGGCGCGTTCCGGATGAAAGGCACGGACCCGGGGCACAACGCGAGCGGCAAGGTCGGCTTCTACGTCAACAACGTCACGAACATGATGTTCGACGACATCCAGTTCAAGGCATCGACGACCGACGTGTCCGGCGTCATCCCGACGGAAAATCCGGTGCGCGTGACGGCCGGACAGACGAAGCAGCTGACCGTGACTTTCGATCCGGTTAACGCGGCGAACCAGGGATTGACCTGGACGTCCATCGATTCGTCGGTGGCGACCGTGAATGCGAACGGCGTAGTCGCCGCCGTGAGCGAGGGCGAGGCGACGATCACGGCGACCTCGGTCGAAAACGCGAATGCGACGGCGGCCGTTCAGGTCATCGTGTCGAACGTCATGCATTTCACGAACTTCGAATCGGGCGGCAACGGATGGCCCGTCGACCCGAACCGCAGCATCTATCTGGATGCGAACGGGAACCGCTGGTACAAGATTTTGAACGGCGCGACCGGACTGCTGGATAAGACATTTTCGGATTATATGCTCGAGTTCAAGCTCCGGACGCCGCCTACGCTGCCGTCGGGCGGAGGCACGCTGTACATCTTCGACCGGCAGGACGCGGCCGCTTCGACCCGGATCGGCTACAAGATGAAGGCGGACGGCACGTCGGATTGGGTGCTGTACAACGGCAGCTGGGCCGTGCTGAAAACGGCGCCTCAGACTGGTTGGGATCTCGCGGCCGATACGACGTATGACGTGAAAGTCATTGCCGAGGGCGGACATCTCAAAGTGTATGTGAACGGGGCGCTCCGGCTGGACGCCACCGACCCTGGCTACCGCCCGTCGGGCAAGGTAGGCTTCTACGCCAGCGGATTCAGCTACCTGCTGTTCGACGACGTCCGTTTCTCGGTCTTGCCGCAGGAGCCTGCACCGGCGCTCGCTTCGCCGCTTGCGGTGGCGCCCGGCAGCGCGCCGGGTTCTGTTCAGGTGACCGCCGTCGCTTCGGATGCGGCGAACAGCCTGCACTTGGTCGTCTCGGCGGCGCCGCTCGCGACGCCGAAGCTGGGCAGCGCGACGCTGCCGGGCGGCGCGGTCCCGCTTGCGAGCGGGACCGCGCTGGAGCTGCCCGCGGCAGCGGCCGGCGCTTATGTCGGCGTCTACGAGACGTCGACGGCGACGGGCAAGATCGCGCGGTTCGGCTCGCGGCAGCTCGCCGCTGCCGACATCGCGCCGTATCCGGCGGCCGCGCTTAGCGTGACGGCGGCGCCGGGAACGGCCGCGGGCACGACGCGGCTGGCGGCGGGCGCGCTGCCGGCGGGCCATGCGCTGAAGGCGGCCGTCTATGCGACGGCGGCGGAGCTGCCGACGGCGCCGGATCTGGGCGGCGCGGCGCCGGCAGGCTCGGCGGACTACGTCGCGGGCAGCGATCTCGCCGCCGCCGAGGGCAGCGCGATCGCGGTCTACGAGATCGATGCCGAGGGCAAGATCGCGGCATTCGGCACCTTGACGCTGACTGCGGAGCAGATCAAGGGCGAGGAAGCTACCGAAGGGCCTGGACTGCCCGACAAGCCGGCGCTGTCGAGCGACAACGGGTACGACACGGGCTTGCTCGACGGCGACTACAAGATCACGATGAACCTTTGGTACGGCGAGAACGGCACCGTCTACAAGCTGTACGAGAACGACGTGCTCATCGATACGCAATCGCTCGCGAACGCGTCGCCGGCGGCGCAATCGGCCGTCACGGCGATCTCGGGGCGGACCGACGGCACATATCGCTATCGGGCCGAGCTGATCAATGCGAAGGGAAAAACGACGAGCGAGACGCTCACCGTCACCGTCAAGGACGCGAAGCCGGGCAAGCCGGTGCTGTCCGCGAACAACTGGGACGGCGACGGCAGCTACGACGTGTCGATGAACATGTGGTGGGGCACGAACGGCGGGACGTACCGCTTGTACGAGAACGGCGAGCTGATCGATACGCAACAGCTGACCGCCGGCACGCCGTCCGCGCAAGCCGCGAAGACTTCGGTCTCCGGCCGGGCGCCGGGCAGTTACGAATACCGCGCGGAGCTCGCCAATGCGGCCGGCGCGACGTCGAGCGATAGTCTGCTCGTGCAGGTGACGAAGTAAAGCAACCCGTACTTAGAAAGAAACCGTTTCTTTGCAAACGGCTGCGACGCGCAGCCGTTATGCAAGGGGCGGTTTCTTTGCGCGTTGCGGCGCTTCCTCGTTCGCTACCCTCGTTCGTTTCCCCCTGTTCGTTTATCTAACCCCCGGACTCAGGAGCCGCTATTTTTGCGTTTTTGGCGCATTTTCGACGCTGGCGGACCGGATAGCCGTTTTTGCGCCGAAAAGCGCATCAAATATAGCCAATTGATCGGAATAACGGCTCCTGAGTCCGCAACTACATGCGATTGGCCCCATCTGAGCGAAATAGCGGATCTCCGGTCCGCGAGCAAAGACGTGATCTCGAATGCGGACTCAGGAGCCGCTATTTTTGCGTTTTTGGCGCATTTGCGACGCTGGCGGACCGGATAGCCGTTATTGCGCCGAAAAGCACATCAAATATCGCCAATTGGTTGGAAAAACGGCTCCTGAGTCCGCAACTACGTGCGATTGTCCCAATCTGAGCGAAATAGCGGATCTCCGGTCCGCGAGCATGCATCTTAATCTGTTTTTTCGAAGCTGATCTCTTTTTTTGAAATAGCGAAATAGTTGCACGTATCGCGATATCCGTTCATATACGTCGGCCGAGATGCTGGGCTACCATAGGCGTGTACGGAAGGGAGGCCTGATCGAAAGCGTTTCCAAAAGTGCGAGGCAACACCCGCGGGAAGCAGTCCACATGACGATTCACATTTTCGTGTTGAAAAGGAGCTGGAACGATGAGGGGTTGGACGAAGAAAAAAATCATGGCCATGAGCATGCTGCTGGCGATGTTCGCGAGCCTGCTGGATGTCGGAATCGCCTTCAAAAGCGCGCAGGCGGCAGAGACGGGCCTGGCATGGCCGGCGTCGGTGATGGGCGGCTATAACTTGCCGTTCGCGCCTGCGCAGGGTTTGGTCACGACGCAGAATCCGCCGGACTTCAGATGGCCCGCGGTACCGAACGCGACCGGCTACGACCTGCAGGTCGGCCGTGACGCGTCGGTGTCGAGCGTTACGTACGAGAATAACGCGCTGACGGAAAACGTCTATAACTTCCCGCATACGTTCGATAGCGGTACCTGGTACTGGCGGGTTCGCTTCCAGAAAGCGGAGGGCTGGTCGGTATGGAGCGACGTGCGGAAATTCCGCATTGAGGCGCAGAACGTACCCTTCGTAGTGCCGCCGATCGGCGAGCTGATGGGCAAGGTGCCGGCGGGCCATCCGCGCATCTGGACGACGCCGGACACGCTACAGCAATTCAGGGACCTCGCGTTGTCGGGCAGCGGAAAGGCATTCATAGACGAGAAGCTCAAAGGTCTGGCCTTGCTCACAGCCGGTCAGGCGCCTCCGGTGGAGCCGCCGCTTAGTACCGATTCCACGCTCACGGAAAGAGAAATTCTGGACCTATATGCGGGGAAGGCCAAAGATCTGATCAATAAAATGGTCGACACCGCTTTCCTATACCTCGTTACGGAAGATCCAAAATATTTGACCGACACGAAGATTCGGCTGTTCGGCGGCAACAATGTAGCCGGCATCGCAGGCTGGGACCCGACGGGTCCGTCCGGCAAACAAGACCAGATCCAGCGCTCAGTCGCACTGGCTTCGGCGATGGCCTACGATTGGCTTTACGACGTGCTGTCGGCGCAGGAGCGAACGACGCTTCGGGAACTGATCGCCCTGCATACCGGATCGATGGTAGCGTCGCTCGTCGACAATTCGGACACCAATATTAAAAATAATCCGTACAACTCGCACGGCTGGTCGGCGTTCGGTTATCTCGGTATCGTCGCAACCGCCATGCTGGGCGAGTACCCGGACGGCCGGGCGGAGACGTGGTACGCCAAGATCGTGCCCGCTTATATCAATATCATGCCGCCTTGGGGCGGGGAGGACGGCGGCTGGTCCCAGGGAACGGGCTACTGGCAGTGGTCCAATCTGATCGGCCAGGAGTTCGAGGATGTTCTTCTCGCTTCGACCGGACTGAACTTGTATGATAAGGCCTATTCCCGCAACGAGGGGATGTATCCGCTGTACGTTTTCCCGCATGGCATACCGAAGGGCATCCTAGGGGACGACAGCCAGTATTTGCCGGCCAAGCCGAGCGTCACCATCTACAATCGGCTGTCGCAGATGAGCAAGGACGCACGCCTTAAATGGGCGGCGGAGGCGATCGGCACAGGACCGGATATTACGCTTAACAACAACTACTTTTACGGGGACGATAGCCTGGCTTCCCGCCCGCCGGTCGATCTGCCTAGAGCCAGATGGTTCGAGGACGTCGGCGTGGTCGCCATGCATTCCGAGCTGTACGATCCGGACCGCGTCTCGATGTATTTCAGGTCGAGCCCGTTCGGCAGCTACAACCACAGCTATGCCGATCAGAACGGCTTCGTCATCAACGCCTTCGGGGAGTCGCTGGCGATCGAAGCCGGTCATTACGACGGCTACGATACGCCGCACCGGGTGCAGTATACGAGGCAGACGTTGGCGGCCAACGCGATTACGTACGACGGCGGCGTCGGTCAGAAGGCCAACGATATCGATGCTGACGGCAAGGTGAAAAGCTTCGTGACGACGCCTGCCTTCGACGCGATCAGCGCCGACGCGAAAACCGCTTACGGCAGCGCGCTCAGCCAGTCGGACCGCGATGTCATCTACTTGCGTCCCGGCATGTTCGTCATGATCGACAGGTTGAAGTCCGCGAATCCGCAGGGCAATAAGTTCGAATGGCGGCTGCATGCCCAGGATCAGCTCGATTTCGACGGCGACAACGCCGGCGCGACGATCCTCAAGGGAGACGCTGCGCTAAAGGTTCGTTTTTACACGCCGGATAGCCTAAGCGCCACCAAGACCAATCAATACATCGGCGTCGGAGGAAACGAAGTGAAGCCGGGCGGCAGCTTCGCCGCAAACGAGCAGGTGCATGCCGTTTTCAGTACGCCCAAGACGACGTCGACGACCTTCGTGTCGACCCTGGAAGCGTACAAGCGGGATTCTGCCGCGCAGAACGTCGTTTCGGAAAAACACGGCGATTATATGAAGCTGACCTTCGCGGACGGCACGGTCGTGTATGTCCGCCTGACGGCGGCGGCCGGCGAGATCGATGCAGGCAGCATTCGCTTCGACGGTTCGGCTGTCGCGCTGAAGGGCGATTCGGTGCTGCTCGTCGACGGAAAAAAGGTCGTCCAAGACGGCGTTACGCTGATCGAAAGCGACCAGCCCGCGACGATCGCCTACGACGGAGAGCGCCTGTCCGTATCGGGCCAAGCGGATCCGACGCAGGTGTCCGTCGAAGCGCCGGGCGTACAGCGCGTCCGCGACTTCGATACCGGGACCGACTTCCCGAGCGGGGGATCCGTCGCGGAAGGTCTCGCAAATCTCGGCGTACATTGGGAGGTGTCCGGCAGCAAGCTTACGCTGCGCGTCGAAAAGGGACAGCACGCCTTTAAACTCAACAATGCGCCGATGCCTGGGGCGCAGCCCAATATCACGTTGCCCGTCGAGATCGACGGCGCGCAGAGCAGCGTGACGATGCAGGTGTACGGCAATACGGACGGCGTGCCTGTCGCGTGGGGCAAGCTGAGCAACCAAGCGGGCCTGTATGAGGTCCAGGAGGCGCCGGCGGGCTTCGTGTTCGAGAAGCACGGACGGCCGAGCACGGTCTATCTGGAAGCGGGAGCCTCGATTCTGGTACGGGGAGCGACAGGAACGCTGAAGCTGGCGCGCATCGGTACCAGCCATCCGACGCCCGCCGAAGTGTGGACGAATCCCGACGTTAAACGGTCTACGTTAAATCTCCAATGGAAGGAAGCAGAGGCGTACGTCGCCGTCGATGGGCCTAATAAGTATTCGACGCGTCCGTTCCTGTCCGGCGGCGTCGGGCTCGGGGAATGGACGAAGACGGGACAATCGGTCAAGTGGACGATGAACGTCCCCAAAGCCGGCAACTACGACCTTGTCCTCAAGTATGTCGCCGGCTTCGACCCCGTCGGCACGATGACGGGACGCCTCGCGATGATCGGAGATATTCCGTACTACGTCGAAGCGCCTGTGACCCTCGACGCAAACGGCGTGCCGGACTGGGGCCGTGCGCCGGAAGTATGGAAAGGTCTTCGCATTCACACCAACCAGCAGTTGCCCGCCGGACCTGTGGACATCACGATGTGGAACGCGCAGGGCGCCATGAACCTGGACTGGATCGCTTTAATCGAGAACAAGGACGACGAGGTTCGCCCGAGCGTGCCGGGCGGCGTGCAGCTCGTCTCCCGCACGAATACATCCGCGACGGTCTCCTGGACGGCGTCGACGGACAACGTAGCGGTGAAGGAATACGCGATCTTCGCGAACGGCGTGCAGAAGACGGTCGTGCCAAACGGCCAGACGACCGCTACGGTCACGGGGCTTGTGCCCGGCACGGCGTATGCCATCGTCGTGCTGGCGATCGATACGAGCGACAATCCTTCGCTGGACAGCGTGCCGCTCGAGCTGCCGGCTAGCGATACGTTGCCGCCCGAATGGGGGAGCGCTGCTCTCAAAGCAAGCCGCCTTTTCACGAACGCAGCCAGACTGGCGTGGGATGCCGCGACGGACGATTCGGGGACCGTGGCGACGTACGAGATCTCTCGCAAAACGGCGTCGCAGTCTTCGTTCGAGCAGGTGGCGACGGTCGCGGGCAGCGTGTATGCGTACGATGCGACCCAGCTGCAGTCCGGCGGCGCGTATACGTTCAAGATCGAAGCGGTCGACGGAGACGGCAATCGGTCGGAAAACGGCCCTAGCTTGACGGTGACGCTGCCTTCCGCCGCCGGCGGGGATTACTACGATTCGTTCGACGAATATCCGGCAGCCACGCTGCCCTCGATGCCAGGATGGACCGTCGCGAAAGCCAGCGGCGACAATGCGTCCGCCGTCACGGTCGAGGACACGCCGGGCGCCGCAGGACGATCGCTGCAGGTCAAGGACGACTTTTCTCCGAGCAACGACAGCTATACCGAGAGCCCGATCGCGACGAGAACGACGACGCCGATCGCGGGGAAGGTCAAATTCGAGACCCGCTTCATGTTCAACAGCCTGTTCAAGGACAACGCGACGGGCTACGAGCACGGCAACTACGAGCTGTATTTGCGCGGGGGCGGCGCGAATATCGTCCGGTTCACCGGCTTTACGGGAGGCACCTTCGGCTATTATGTAGACCCCGGGACCGGGAGCAGTACCTTTACGAACGTCAAGATTCCTGGCAACGCCCTCGACTTCAAGCTGCCCAAGGATCAGTGGATCACGCTGCGCATCGATCTCGACACGGATACCGACACCTACGATTTGACGCTGCAAGCGGACGCGCTCAAGTCCTACGGCGGCATCAGCGTGCCTCCCGGCGCGCTGGACAAGGAGAAGGGCACGTACACCGTACGCGGCATTCCTTTCCTGAATAACGCGAAGGTGAACACCATCGATACATTCCGGTTCAGCGGCAACCGCTATAAGAGCCAGTTCCTGTTCGACTACGCGACCATGTACAAGGACACGACCGGCCTTCCGACGTGGAATTCGGGAGCCGCGGCGACGCAGACGCACCTGTTCCCGACCGCCGCCAGACTGGCGTGGGATCCGGCGTCGATGAGCGACGGCAGCGCCATCGCCTCGTATGCGGTCTATCGCAAGCAGGGCACGCAGGCCTATTCGAAAATCGCGACGGTAGCCGGCGGCGCGCGCGCGTACGATGCGACCGCGCTCCAGCCGGGCCAGGCGTATACGTTCCAGATCCGCGCGATCGGCGCGTCGGGCCAGGAGACCGAGAGCGGGCCGAGCGTGACGGTCACGACGCCAGCCGCAGGCAGCAACGGCGATTACTACGATTCGTTCGACGAGCGTCCCGCCGGCGCGTTCGTCGAGACTGGCGGCTGGACGATCGCCAAAGCAGCCGCCGACACCGTCTCCTCCGTCACCGTCGAGGCGACGCCCGGCGGCGCAGGGCAGTCGCTGCTGTTAAAAGACGCTTACTCGCCTAGCGCTTCGGATTATACGCAAAGCCCTGCCATTATCCGAGCGACGGCGCCCTTGAGCGGGAAGGTAGCGTTCGAGACGCGGTTCATGAACACGGAGCTGGGTACCTTTGAACTCAAGATTCGCGGCCAGAACAGCGACATCGTGAAGATCGGCGGCTTCTCGGAGGGGAACTTCGGCTACTACAACCTGAAGAATGCCGCCACGAATGAGTACGGGGACTACAAGATTCCCGCGAACAACCTGAATCCGCTCTTCAAGATGCCGCAAAATCAGTGGATCAAGCTTCGCGTCGACATCGACACGGCGAGCAAAACGTACGACCTGTCCATGGAGGCGGACGCGTTCAAGACCTACACGGGACCCGTCGACGCGCCGGGGACGATCGTGAACGGCGTTTACAAGGTAACCGGCATCAAATTCATGAACGGCGCAAACGTGAATTCCGTCGACACGTTCCGCTTCGCGGGCAGCCGGTTCACGACACAGTTCCTGTTCGACTACGTCGCCATGTACAAAGATACGACGCCGACCGCGGCGGATACGACCGCGCCAACGACGACAGCGACGCTGTCGCCCGCTCAGCCGGACGGCACGGGCGGCGCGTATGCCGGACCAGTCACGCTCTCGCTTAGCGCGACGGATGCCGGCGGCGCGGGCATCGACAAGACCGAGTACAGCCTGAACAACGGCACCGCCTGGCTGCCCTACACTGGGCCGGTCACGTTCGACCGACAGGGGACGTACAACGTGAAGTACCGGTCCGCCGACAAGGCCGGCAACGTCGAGAACGCGCATTCGGTCAGCTTTTCGCTCGCGGCGACGACCTTCCGCGCGAAGTTGAATGACAGCGCGGGCAATCCGCTCGCGGGCGCGACGGTCAGCTATTACGACGGGGACTGGAAGACGTTCGGCACGACCGATGCGACGGGGACGGCGAGCAAGACGCTGCCGGACGGCAACTACACGTTCGCCATGACGTACGAGGGCGGAACGACGCAGAAGTCGCAGAACACGGGCAGCAGCAACGTCATCGATTTCCAGACCGTCAAGGTCAAGGTTCGGCTGAAGGACAGCCAGGGCAATGCGCTCGGCGGAGGGGTCGTCTCCTTCTACTCCGACAGCTGGCGCACGTTCGGTCCAGCGACCGGCGGCGAAGTCTCGAAGGAGCTGCTGCCCGGCAACTATACGTTTGCCATGACGTACGAGGGCACCGCCCAGCAGAAAAGCCAAAATACGGGCGACAACGCGACAGTCGACTTTCAGACCGTCAAAGTGCGGGTGCAGCTGAAAAACAGTCAAGGTACGCCGCTCGAAGGCGGCGAGGTAGCCTACTACGCGACCGGCTGGCGCACGCTCGGCACGACCGCGGCCTCCGGCGAGACGTCCAAGGAGCTGCTTCCGGGCAACTATGCGTACGCCGTGACTTACGCGGGAGGCATTCTTCAGAAGAGCCAGGATACGATCGTCGACCCGATCGTCGTGTTCCAGACGACGAATGTCGCGCTTCAACTGAAAGATGTCCAAGGCAACATGCTCGAAGGCGGCGAAGCCGCGTACTACGCGGGAGGCTGGCGTACGTTCGGCAAGTTCTCGGGCGGCATCGCGCGCAAGGAGCTTCTGCCCGTCACGTACACGTTCAGCGTCACTTTAAACGGCACGATCAAGCAGGTTTCGGCGGACATCGCCTCGAATCCGACGGTACCGTTCGTCATCTGATTTCGCGCCAGGCGTTCTACTATAAGGGCGATCCCCGGATCCAAGCGGATTCGGGGATCGCTTTTCTGACGCGGACGGGATGTTCCGATTTACACGCGCGAATAGGCTTGTTAAGATTGAGGTGCCCGATCGGCGAAGCACATTATTTTTCACGCTTGGGGGACGCATGAGACAACTTCAGCCGTTGCTTTTTTTCAGACGCAGATCCTATTCGCTGTTCATGCGGCTCATCGCCGGTTTCCTTTGCATCATCGTGCTGCTCGTCTCGCTCACGGTCTATGCGATCTCCGTATCCAAGCGCAGCGTCAAGCAAGAGATCGTCAATTACAATACGCTCATGCTGGACAACGCGATGAACGGCTACGAGAAGCACCTGGATCTCGTCAAAAAACAGATGTACCTGTTCCTCAGCGAAGAAGTCCAGCGGCTTCAGTCGCCTCCCCGCTACGACGAGTTCCCGCAGATCGTTAACGATATCTCAACCTGGGTCGCCAATCCTTACTTGTTTATCGACAACATCGCTTTTATCGTCGACCAAGGCAAGACGGTGCTGGAAAAAAACACGAGCACGAGCGCCCGGGCGATGTTCGGCAAGTTTTACGCGAGCGAAGCGTATCCGCCGGATTTTTGGACCGCGCAGTTTTCCGAACCCTATACCTACCGGGTGTTCCCTGCGGCCCCTTTTTATAATTCCATCTTCCGAGGCAGCTCCGAGCCGATCGCAGACTTGATTCCGGTCGTGTTCAAATACGACGGCAGCGCGGAATCGTACATGGTCGTATTCCTTAACGCCGGGAAAATGTACGACGCATTCCAGCAAAGCAAATACGACGACTTCGTCGTCTACGACAAAGACGGGCGCGTCCTCTACCGCAGGGAAGGAGAGAAGCCGTTCCTGAGCTATGCCGAATTGACGAAGCCGGGCAAGGACCGATTCGTTCGCGGCGACGACTATTATTTTATTCGAAAAGGAACTGCGACCGGGTACAGCTACGCGTACCGGGTACCGGCCCGGCAGATCGCCTATCAGTCGCGGCTGAGCGCGACGCTGATCGCCATCCTTGCCGCCGCCGTGCTGCTTAGCATGCTGATCGCGGTCATGTTCGCCGTCCGCATCAACAATCCGCTGAAGCGCGTGATCGAATCGCTGCGCTCGATGAACGAAGCGATGCCGAACCGGCCCGGGATCCGGGAGTTCAACCTGATCGACGACGAGCTCCGGGGGAGCCGGGAGCTGCGCCGGCAGGTCGGCTTCGTCAACCGGCTGAAGGCGATTCGGAGCCGCGAGGCCGACGGCGCGAGCCTTTCCTTCTCGGACAAGCCGTTCGTTTTTATCCTGTACCAGGTCCAGCTCCGGCGCCGCGATTCAGGCGATGCCGAGCCGATCGACAAATGGCTCTATTATATGAAAACTTATATCGACGCCCATCTGCAGCCCGAGTTCCCCGATGCGCAGACGTTCCAGATCGAGCGCAATCAGATTCTGAGTCTCGTGCCGACCGACCGGATGGCCGACCTGAACAGTTTGCTAACGCGCATGAAGGACGTGTTCGACCATGACCGAGCGTATGGCGTCGTGACGATCGCCGTGACGCCGGTCCATCGGTCCTCGGACGAGCTGACGTCCGCCTACGAGGAGGCGCAGCAGCTCGTCAAGGATCGGCGGCTGACGGACGAGACGCAGATTATCGCCGAGCCCGCGCCGGCGCAGCCGCCCTTCGAGCTGCCGCCGGATGAGGACAAGGAGTTCCTCGTTCACTTGAAGGAAGGAAACGCGCAGCGAGCCGCGGCGATCGTGCAGCGAATGTTCGACCGGCGGGAGACCGGGACGTTGCCGGCGTCCGCGCTGCTGCGGTTTGCGGAGTCGACGGTCGGCAAGATTCGCGTCGCCGCCGTTCAAACCCCAGCCGATCAGGACCGGCTGACGTCCATCCTTGCGCAGACGGAAGCGCAGCTCGCGCGGTGCGAGACCGCGGCCGAGCTGGAGCGGCTGCTGGCGGACTTGGTGACGGAAGCGGCCGAAGCCTTCAAGGCGAAGAAAGAAGAGAAGCATCCGGTCACGGACTTCGTCATCGACTACGTGAACGCGCATTTGTCGGAGGCCATCTATCTGGACGCGCTCGCGGAGAAGCTGAAGATGAACAGCAGCTATCTATCCACCTATTTTAAGGGGAAAACGGGCGTCAATATCGTCGACTACATCAACGAGACGCGCGTCGCCCGGGCGAAGGAACTGCTGTCCGACAACCGCGCCAAAATCAACGACGTGGCGAAGGCGGTCGGCTACCAGAACATCACCTCCTTCAATCGGATGTTCAAGAAGTTCACGGGCATGACGCCGAGCGAGTACCGGAAGCGGCAAGATATCTCGTGAGAAAAGCAGCGGGGAAAGGGGAATCCGGCTTGATCGAGCGTAGAAAACGAATATCGGGGGCTGCTGCGCGGAAGGCGCTCGCCGTTCTCGGTACGCTTGCCGTCTTGGCCGCGCTGACCGGCTGCTTGGGCGACGACGGCAACGATTCGGCAGCTTCGACCGCGTCCTCCAAGACGGGCACGCAGTCCGCATCCGCATCGACCGCAGCGCCGCTCACGATGCTGACGGAAGAATCGCAAGCCTGGCCGGCGCAGTCCGACTGGCCGGTATGGCGGTGGGTACGCGAGGCGACGAACATCGCGGTCGAGCAGGAGACGCAGACGGGGCCTGAATCGATGGCGCTGGCGATCGCGTCGGGCGACATGCCGGATCTGTTCACGCTGTATCCGGCCGACGCCCAGAAGTACGGCTCGCGGGGCGCTTTTCTGAACCTCTCCGGTTACTTGGACCGAATGCCCCACGTCCAGGCGTTCCTCGCTTCAAGGCCCGATGTCGCCGCGCGCATGACTTCGCCGGGCGGCGAGATGTACCAGCTGCTCAGCGACGGCGCGGGCGCTGGCAACCAGATCGTGTGGTTTTACAGGGACGACATTTTCGACAAGCACGGACTGAAGGAGCCTGCCACATGGGACGAACTCTATGAGACCGCCAAGAAGCTGAAACGGCTCTACCCCGACAGCTACCCGTTCGTCTTCAGGCACGGGCTCGGCACGCTGGCCACGTTCGGTCCTGCGTTCGGCGTTTACCCGTCGTTCTATCGGGACCCCGAGACGGGCGAGGTCAAATACGGCCCGACCGATCCGAATTTTAAGCGCATGATCGAATACTTAAGGAAGTTTTACGAAGAAGGGCTCATGCCGCCGGATTGGCTCTCGATGGATTACAAGGCCTGGACGCAGTTCATGACGACGAATCAATCGTTTATCACCGTCCAGTACATCGGCCAGATCGAGATTATGAACGCGCAGCTGGAAGCGGGCGAGCACCTGACGTTCATGGCGCCGCCAAGCGGAGTGGACGGGTTCGCCTATCTTCCGAGAAAAGACTACGAACCGCTCGGCTTCGCGATCTCCGCCAAGACGGACCGTCTGGATACGGCGCTTCGTTATTTGGACTTTTTGTACGCCGACGAGGGCATGGACTTGATGAGTTGGGGCAAGGAAGGCGAGACCTATGAGGTCGTGGAGGGCAAACGCAGGCTGCTGCCGTTGTTCAAGGAGCCCAACGACCTGCGCAAGGAAGCCGGCATCATGACGGCGGGCACGTACGGCCGCTTCGACTATCGCTCGCTCATGTCGCTTAGCAGCGCGGGCGAGCAGTATGCCTATCGCGAAGCGGCCAAGTACGCATCCCCCATCTCCGGCGAACCGCCGTTGCTGACCGCGGACGAGATCGCCTGGGCGGGACCGGCGCTGGAGCAGTTGGACAAGTACTACGGGGCCAACGTATCCCAGTTTATCCTCGGCTACAAGCCGATGTCCGAGTGGGACGCCTTCATCGAGGGGCTGAATAAACTGGGCGTGAACAAGTTGAAGGAATTGTATCTGCAGGCGTTCGATCGGACAAAGGAAGGCGGGCGACCGTGAACGCCGGAGTCGCGGATGACCGTTCGCGCCGCCGTCATTCAAGCATTCTGCGGCGGGCGATGTCCTGCGCTTCTCGAGCCATGTCCGCGATGAGACGCATTTGATCGGCCGCCTGTTCGGCATACGCCGCTTCCAGCTTCGCGTCCTGAAGCGAACCGAAGTTGATCTCCGCGGTCAGCAGGGCAGATCGCGCCGCAGCCTCCAGCAGAATCGCAGCGATCGCCAGGTCGGACAAAACGTTTTTGTTAGTGCCTTCTGCGATCCGCAGCGTATGGGTCAACCCTTCCCGGCATTGCTCAATGAGCCGGAGGGGCACCGCGGTCGCTTGGACGGCGGCTTCGCGCAGCGCCGCCCGGCGCTGCGCTTTTTCCTCTTCCGTCGCTTTCGGCAGCCGCAGCGCGCCCATATACCGGTCGAACGACGCGATGTCCGCGTGCATCAACCTCTCGCATTCGGCGCTCAAGCGGTTCATCCGTTCGAGCGTCTCTTCGATCTGCGGCCGGATCGCCGCGAACTTGTCGCCCTGCGACAGCCGGCCGACCATCGAAGTCATGGCTGCTCCGAGCGCCGCGACCACCGCGGCCACGCTGCCGCCGCCGGGCGTCGGATCTGCGCTAGCCGCTTGTCCGACGAAGCTTCGGATCGATTGTTCCCACGAGATGTCGCTCATTCGCCGGTCGCCTCCTTTCGCTGCCAATCGATCGCATCCATCAAGTTCCTGAACACGATCGCGGTCGTCAGCGTACCGACGCCGCCGGGCACCGGCGAGTAGGCGGCGGCGCGATCGCCCGCGCCTGCGGAGACATCGCCGGCGATGCTGCCGTCCGCGAGCTCGTTGATGCCGGCGTCCACCAGGACGAGACCGGAATGGACCATGCCTGGCGTCACCGTATCCGCACGGCCGACGGCGACGAAAGCAATCGCCGCGCGCAAGAGGTGCACCGCGATATCCGGCGTGCGGGAGTGGCAGACGGTGACGGTCGCTTGCTCCCGCTGCAGCAGATGGAAGAGCGGCAGCCCGACGGTCTGGCCGCGTCCGATCAGCGCGACGTCGGCGCCTTCGAGCGCATAGCCGTAATGCTTGACGAGCGCGATGCAAGCTTGCGGCGTAGCGGGGTAGAGGCCGGCTTCGCCCGTGACGACGGCGAGCTTGTTGGCGGGCGCGACGCCGTCGACGTCTTTGGCCGGCGCGATCGCCCGCTCGATCCGGCGCGCGGACAAATGGGCGGGCAGCGGCAGCTCCAGCAGGATGCCGTGAACGGCGGGATCCGCATTGCACTCGGCGATCAGCTGCAGGAGGGACGCTTCGGTCGCGTTGGCCGGGAGCTCGTGAAGGCGGTAGGCGATGCCGAGCCGGTCAGCGATTTTTCGTTTGGCCTGCGCGTAATAAGCGGAAGCCGGATCTCCTTCGACCAGAATAACGGCCAGCTGCGGCTGCGTTCCGGATTCCTTGAGCGCCTGCGCGCGCGAGCGGACGTCGTCGTAGATGCGTTCCGCCGCTTCCTTGGCTTTCATAATCGTCGTCATACCGTGGTCCTCCTTTAATGGGAATGCCGATTTTTAAACGAAAAAGGACCCGCGGCAGGCTCGTATGCGCATACGAGTCCTGCTCGCGGATCCTTTTCTCCCAGGCGAACGGAAGGGTCCCGCCGCATGCTCCCTCGTGGTCGATTCCACTGATCTCGCCAGTCGCATGCGGTTTTATTGTCTTTTATAGTAACAGACATGGCTGCCGTTTAAAACCTCCGCTTTTCTGGTATGTATCTAGTTTGTAAATGAATTGACCTTATCTATTATTGAATATATAATGACACTGAAACAAACCAAAAAGCGGTAGCCGGTGACGATGGCGTACCGCATTGGAGGGATGTTATCGGAGTCGAAAGGTGCGTCCCGAGATGGCCGACGCAAAGGGAGGGGGGCTTCACCAGGCAGTTATAGGCTGGTCTTTCGGCCGGCGCAGCGCGGCGAGATCCGACTCTTGGACTCTCTGCAGAATCGTGTCCGCATCCTCCAGCTTCGCCCAATAGTACAACAGTTCATGATTGAGCGCGAGCAGGCTGCGAAAGGGAATGCCCAAGTCGCTATGGAATCGGAACGTCGGGATGATATCCCGGTACATCGGATAGTGGAGCGGACGATGTTCCTTGCCGGGACTTTGATCCGCCGCCGAACGGAGACTCGGTATGCTGAGCGTATGCTTCCGAATGGCAAGCTGCGATTCGGGAGACAAAAGGAACTCCATCAGCGTCCGGGCAGCCTGCTTCGCGGAGCCGTTCTTATTGATGGCGAGCCCGATGACCAGCAGCAGCGTCCTGGCTTCCTTCGTATAAGGGAGCGGCGAGATGTCGAAGTCGAGTCCGGATTCCCGAAAAGCGTTCATATGAAAATAACTCGTTACGATCATCGATACCTTCTCGCGAAGGAACAAGGGGCCCGATACGTCCTCGTCAGGCAATAGCAAGGAGATCGACGAGTCGTCCACGATGCTTGAGGCTTCCTCCAGACAATGCCGGAGGACCGGGTCGCGGTAAACCGTACGCCCGTCCTTGCCCGGCCGGAACGTATAATCGTTCTGCAGCAAAAAAAGAGGCCAGCGATTGGTCGAGACCAGATTGAACAAAAATCCCAAGCGGTCGCTTCCGCGCGACAACGCTTCGCCGGCCCGGCGCACGTCGGTCCAACTCCAGCCGCTATCCGGCTCAGGCAAGCCCGCTTCCCGAAAATGCCGTTTGTTGTAGCACAAGACGATAGGCGAAAAGACGAAAGGCTGCACGTATGTCGAGTCGCCGGACGTGAACGGTTTCGTCAAGAAAGGGTAAATCCCGTCGTTGCGCGCCAAAGGCTCCAGCGATTCGGGATGGGGACCCTTATCCAGAAACATCTCGTAGCTCATCGTATTTACGGTAACCAAATCGATCGATTCCCGCTCCATGGATTCACGTACGGTAGGCGAGCCCCAATTGATTGGCATCGGGATCATCTGTACGCTGATCTGCGGGTATCGCTTGTGGAACGCGTCGATCAGGGACATCAGGTTCGCTTCCTCTATAAGCGTAGGATAATAGCCGAACTTCACGATGATCCGATCACGGGCTCGCGCGTTCAGGACGCGGGCGCCGATGCGAGGGAGTTTCTCGATGTAGCCTTCGTTCACCAGCGTGTCCAGCACCTTGCGGACGGATTGTTTGCTCAGCCGGAACTTCACGCCAAGCGCGATTTCGGACGGCAGCAGATCGTCGGGCATATATTTGCCCGTCATGATTTCGTTCTTCAGCACGGAGATCATTTCGTCCATGCGGGTTTTGAAAGTCGTGCGTTTCTGTCGTTCGGTCATATTGCAGCACCTTTCGGGACGTTTCGTATCGGGAGCGCGGGTCGGCGATCGATATGACCCAATAGCAATCTTATTATAATCGAAAGTTGCCACCGTGACAAAGGAGAGAAGTGACGTAACAAGGGCTTTTATTGGTTTATATCTGGATTGTATCGTGCTTGTAGTCAACGATAAATAGGTAAGACCTCGTTTTTTTCAAGAAATGAAAGCGGTGTCAAATGGTCTGCGGGTTTCATAAGAAAGACATTGGTCGGGAGGCGTCATCATGGTCCAAGGGAAATTCAAAAAGCGGTTTACCTTTGCGGTAGTTTTCATGCTTTTGTTCGGTTCGTTACCCATCTTGCCCAATTCCCTCGTTCCTGCCGCTCACGCGAGCGACGCGGAATGGCCGGCATCGGTCAGGACCGGCACGAACGTGCAATTCAAACCGGAGGAAGCGCTCGTCACGACGCAAAATCCGCCGGATTTCGGATGGCCGTACGTGCCCGGCGCCGACCAATACGCATTAGAGGTAAGCCGCAAGGCGGATATGTCCGAGGTCGTCCATCAGCAACAAACGCTGACCTCGAATCTGTACAACTTCCCCGAAGCGTTCGAGACGGGAACCTGGTATTGGCGCGTCAGGTACCATAAACCGAGTACCGGGTGGTCGGCATGGAGCACGGTCCGGAAGTTCCGAATCACCGAGGGTGCCGTTCCGTTCGAAGTTCCCGCGATCGACGCGCTGATCGATAACGTAACGCCCCAGCATCCCAGAATCCTGACGCGGCCCGAGGAGTTAGCGGGATTCCGAGCGCTTGCGCAGACGAGCGGAAAGGCCGTTTTCGACGCCACGTTGGTCGCGTACAATCAATCCAAAAACGCGCCGCTGCTGACCGAGCCGACGTTTCCCTACCCCGACGACTACAACAAGAACGCGCCTGAATACGTCGACGCGATTAGAGAGCTGAAACGTTATGTCGATCCGGCGATCTCAAGGATCATGGACGCCGCGTTCGTTTACCTGATCACCGGGGACCCGGCGATCGGAGACGACGCGAAGCGGCAATTGCTGAACCTTGCTTCCTGGGATCCGGACGGGGCGACTAAATATTCGATCAACGATCAAGTGGATCGCGCCATCTCGTATCGCTCGGCGTACGTGTACGACTGGATCTACGACCGCTTGTCCCCGGAAGAGAGGGAGCAAGTGCAAGAGATGATCAGCTACCGGACCGAGCGGATGATGCACGACCTTGTGGTCGATCAGCCGATGCAGCAATACCCGTACGATTCGCACGGCTGGACGAACTTCGGCTTCGTGGGCGTCATCGCGACGGCGCTGCTTCATGACGTGCCCGAAGCGTCGGACTGGTACCGGCAGGTCGTCCCTGCCTATATCAACCTGCTTCCGCCTTGGGGAGGAGAGGACGGATCGTGGTCGCAAGGCACGGGCTACTGGCAATGGTCGTCCTCGGCGAACAAGGAATTCATGGACATCCTGTTGACTTCGAGCGGCTTCAATTTGTACGACAAGGCTTTTTCGCGCAATGAGGGTCTGTACCCGCTTTACGCGTTTCCGCACAACTCCCGGAAAGGCGTTTTCGGAGACGACAACCAATACGTGCCCGGAGGAACAAGCGTATCCATCTTGAACCGGTTAGCCCAAATGTACGGCGATCCCCGGTTGAAATGGGGAGCTCAGGCGATCGGCGCGATACCGGCCATGGGGATATCCGATTATTTCTACGGAGACGCCGAGCTTCCCGTCCGTCCGCCCGTCGATCTGCCGAGGGCGAAGTGGTTTCCGACGACGGGACTCGTCGCCATGCATTCCGAGCTGTACGATCCCGACCGCGTTTCGTTTTATTTCCGCTCGAGTCCTTACGGCAGCTACAACCACAACCACGCGGATCAGAACGGGTTCATCATTCAAGCCTACGGAGAGTCGCTGGCCGTGGAGACCGGATTTTACGATTTTTATAACAGCGAGCACCATAGAGACTTTACCAGGCAGACTTTGGCGACCAATGCCATCACGATCGATGGCGGCAAAGGCCAGCCGATCAACAACATCGACGCGGACGGCCGAATCCTCGGGTTCGTCACCAGCCCCGACTTCGACGCGACCAGCGGGGATGCGTCGGCAGCCTACGGCGGCGCGTTGAGCAAGGCGCTAAGGCACGTCATTTACTTGCGGCCCGATATGTTCGTCGTGATCGACGACCTCGCGACGACGATCCCGGGCGGTACGAACTTCGAATGGCGCATGCACGCCGAGGATCAGATGGAACTGGACGAAGATGGAGCCGGCGCGACGATCTACAAAGGAGATGCCGCGCTGAAGCTCCGCTTCTACGCCCCGGGACAGCTCGAATCGACGATCAGCACGAAGTTTATCGGCATCAACGGCACCGAGGTGAAGCCGAAGGATATCACCGACGAGCAAGTTCATGCGGCGTTCGTGACGCCCAAGACCGGGGCTGTCAAACTGGTTTCGACAATGGCGCCCTATAAACGCGGGGGCGAGCCGAACGGAGCGGTATCGACCGACCATGGGGATTACATGAAGCTGGCATTCGAAGACGGATCCGCCGTGTATGTCCGGATGACGTCAAGCGGACTCGTCGATACGGGCGGCGACGGTTTCAAATTCGACGGGGCAGCGCTCGCGGTCAAAGGCGACTCGGTGCTGCTCGTTGACGGGAAGCGGGTCGAGAAAAACGGCGTCGCGCTCATCGAGAGCAGCCAGCAAGCGACGATCGTATCCGGCGACGGCAGGCTCTCCGTCTCCCCGCAGGCCGACGCCCAAATCGCGGTTCGCGCGCCGGGCGTTACCACAGTGCGGGACGAAGCGAGCGGCGATGCGATCCCTTCCGGCGGTTCCGTGCAGTCGGCGATCGATACGCGCGGCGTTCACTGGGCGCTTGCGGACGACGTTCTGACACTGAACGTCGAGAAGGGCGAGAAGGCCTTCAAGCTCGACGATTCGCCGATACCGGCCGCTCTCCCGCCTGTAACGATGCAGGTGGAAATCGACGGCGCGAGCGCGGCGACGACGCTTCAATCCTACAGCGACATCGAAGGGGTGCCGGTATCCTGGGGCAACTTGACGAACGCGGCGGGATTCTACGAAGTTCTCGAGGCGCCCGCCGGCTTTACGTTCGAGAAGTTCGGGCGTTCGCGGAGCGTGCTGCTGGATGCGAATGCGGCCATTCTGGTGCGCGGAGAACCTGGCGTCCTGAAGCTGAAGTCCGTCGGAGCGGGCGATCCCGCGGCCACGGAAACATGGGTCGACCCGGAAGCGACGCGAGCGGTCACGAACATGCTGTTCCAGGAAGCCGAGTCGTTCGCGGGATACGGCGGCAAGGCGCCGACCCGGTACACGACACGTCCGTTCCTGTCCGGGGGAACGGGCGTGTCCGAGTGGAACCAGATCGGCCAATCGATCCAATGGCGCTTCAACGTTCCCAAGGCCGGCAAGTACGATCTGGTCGTCAAATACTTGGCGGGCTGGGATCTGCCGAGTGAACCGGTAGAGGATTCTACTTCGATCCGCTTCGTCAAGCTCGGCGACAAGATGAATTACTTCAAAGCGCCGAAAACGATCAACGACTTCTCCGATCCTAAACAGTGGAGAGGACTTCGCGTGAAATTGGATCAGTCATTGCCGGCAGGCCCGGTCGACCTGACGATGTGGCACCAACGCGGCGGGATGAATCTGGATTGGATCGCGCTCGTCGAAGTCAAGGACGACGAGATCATCCCGTCGGCGCCAGGCAATCTGCGTCTGGATGCCCAGACGTCCGACTCGGTAAAGCTGAGCTGGGATGCTGCGTCGGATAATGTAGAAGTGAAGGAGTACCACGTATTCGCGAACGGGGTCCGGAAAGCCGTCGTTCCGGCAGGCGCCCTTTCCGCGAAGATCGAGGGACTCTCCATGGGGAATGCTTACACATTCACCGTAAGGGCGGTCGATACGAGCGACAATCTGTCGAAGGCATCGAACGAGCTTGCGGTCACGATAACGGATACCGTCGCGCCGGCATGGGGAGACGCACCCTCCATTAGCCCTGTCCTGACGTTCCCGAACGCGGTTCGGCTCGCCTGGACGCCGGCGACCGACATCGGGCCGGTCACCGCCTACGAACTGCGCGTGAGCAAGGACGGCTCGCCTGTCCTCCCCGAAGTGTCCGTAGCAGGCGTAACCTATGACGTGACGGGTTTACAGCCGGGCGGAACCTACAGCTTCAAGGTGGAGGCCGTGGACGAGCACGGCAACCGATCCGTCGACGGACCCGAGGTGACCGTGACGCTGCCGCCTGCGTCCGCCGCGTTCTACGATTCGTTCGACGATTGGCAGCCGGGAGAAGCGAGCGACGGCAAAGGCTGGACATTCACGAAGAACAACGGTACGTCCGTTGTCGTCGCGCCGCTTGCTGATATCGGCGGTCAAGGCTTGCAGGCGGTAGACAACTATCACGATCCTGCGAATCCTTCGGCGGTCACCCCTTGGCTGCTTCGCAAGTTTACGCCGCTAACGGGCAAAACGACGGTAGAGACGAAGCTGTCGTTCGACAAATTGAACCACACCGTCGGCAACTATGAAGCGGTTTTGTTCGGCAACGGCGCGATTTTCGGCAAGTTCGTCGGCTTCTCCGACGGCGGCATCGGCTACCAGACCTCGGCGGGCGGCGCGAATACGTTTGTCCGGATTACGCCGTACGGCACCTACCAGCAGCCTGCCGGCCAATGGATGACCGTCCGCTTCGACGTCGATTTGGCGGCCAAGACTTATGACCTGACCGTGCAGGCCGACGGACTGAAGACATATGCGGGCATTCCGGACAGCAGGGGAACGCTGGACCGGACCACGGGCATTTACCGCGTGGAAGACGTCCCTTTTATGGCAGGAACGGCCAACGTCGCGCAGATCGATCACTTCCAGCTGAGAGCGGGATCTTTTACGGGCAAGTACACGTTGGACTACGTGACGGCTTATCGGACCGAACCGGCGCCGAGCGTTCGAATCTCGGCCAAACGTAATTTGAGCGCGGGCGAATTGTTCCCGGTTACCGTCGGGATGACCAGCGTAACAAATGCCGTCTACTATCAGGCCGTGCTGAAATACGACGCTAACCTGTTCGAGTACGTGTCCGCCGAGAGCCCGGTCGAAGGACTGGAGATCGGCGATGTCTCGAACGATACGGCGAACGGGCTCGTAACCATCGCATCGGAGAGCGCGTCGCCGATTACCGATTCGAGCGAGCTTTACCGCGTGTCCTTCCGGGCCAAATCGCCGGGAACGGGCAAGATTGGCGTCGGTCACGCCGGGTACGGGACTTCCGCCTCGAATCTGAACGCGTTGACGGCGCTTCCGACGATCACGCTCGCCGTGGCGCCGGCGGGTAAGAGCGAACTTCTTGCCGCGATCGCGGACGCCGAATCGAAGGACGAACAGCTTTACGCGCCGGATTCGTGGGCTGCGCTGCAAAGCGCGCTGGCGCTGGCGATTGCGGTCAGCGACAATCCAGGTGCGAGCCAATCGGAAGTCGACGGGGCCGCAGCCGCTTTGACGTCGGCCATGAACGCGCTTGTGCAGATCGCCGGTAAAGCCGCGCTTGCAGCCAGCATCTCTGCCGCTCAGTCTCTGTTCGAGGAAGATTATACCGCGGCCTCCTGGACGGATTTGCACACGGCATTGACGCAAGCGATCGCGGCGAACGACGATGCGAACGCGACGCAAGCGCAAGTGGACGCGGCCGCAGCTAGCTTGCAAACCGCCCAGGACGCGCTCGAGCCGAAGGCCGCCGCGATTCCGGGAAAAGGCGTGCTGTCCAGCGACAGCGGTCATGCCAGCGGGCTGCACGACGGCAATTACAAGATCGCGATGAACCTGTGGTGGGGCCAGAACGGCACGAGCTACACGCTGTACGAGAACGGCGCGGCCATCGACGCGAAGCGGCTGACGGACGGATCCCCGGGGGCACAGAGCGCGGTGACGAACGTGTCCGGCAAGCCGAACGGCACGTACGTGTACACGTGCCAGCTTCGCAACGGGCGCGGCGCCACCGCTTGCGATCCCGTGACGGTCGTCGTGAAGGACGCGAATCCCGGCATACCGGTGCTGTCCCATGACAATTGGGATAAGAACGGCGAATACAAGGTGACGATGAACCTGTGGTGGGGCGTCAACGCGACGACCTACAAGCTGTACGAGAACGATGCGCTGATCGATACGCGGCAGCTGACCGCGAATACGCCTTCGGCCCAATCGGCCGTCACGCCGATCTCGGGCAAGACTGCAGGCACTTATCGCTACAAAGCCGAACTGATCAACGCAGCAGGGACGACCGAAAGCCAGGAAATGACGGTCACGGTGCAATGAAGCTTTTCACGGGCGCCGATTCAAACGATTGGTTCTATTGATTTATCCGAATACGAGTTACCCAACAAGGCCGCGGCACAAGAAGTCCGGCCTTGTTGCGCGTTTTGGCTGAATGAGAAACGAATATGAAAAGGAGCGATTCCGAAATGAACTTCTTGCGCAGTAAATTCATCGCGGTCCCTGTATTCGTATTGGTTTTAGGCTGGATCCTGTTATTTCCCATAGCGAGTAGTTCGAAAACCGCCTCTGCGGCGGCGATACCGGAACCGATCGGCGGTCATCCGCGGGTATTGGCAACGGCAAACGACAGAACGGCTTTGCAGGCAAAGTGGAATGCAGACTCCGACTGGGCCAAGCAAGCGGCGGCTGCGCTCGAAGCGGATGCCAACTCCCCGGTGTCCTTCGTATTGGCGGATCTGCAGTACAACGGTCCGAACTCGCTCACGACCAACGAAAACCGGCAGGCAAGAGAAAAGCTGGATGCGCTCGCCTTCAAGTATTTGATGAATCCCGTCGCCAATCTGGCTTCGGGTCAAGCCGCGGTAGCGGGAGCGAAGCAATACTTCGGATCGCTCGCACTGCCGGCTGCCGGGGGAGATCATCATACGATCGGCAGAAATTTGCTAACCGCGGCGTTCGTTTACGATTGGTGTTACGCCTTGCTGACGGACGAAGACAAGCGCTTCTTCATCGAACGGATCGATCGAATGGCCTCGCAGTTCACCGATATCGGCTATCCGGCATTTAAGCAGAGCGCCGTCACCAGCCCGGGGAGCTCCGAGGTGTGGCTGCTGGATCTGCTCGCCGCGGGCATCGCGATCTACGACGAGAAGCCCGAGATGTACAACATCGTTTCCGACTTTCTATATGAACAGGTTTTCCCCGCGCGCGATTTCTTGTACGAGTCGGGAATGCCGTACAATGGCGTCGCCTATGGTCCCGGCAAGTATATGTTTGATTTGTGGCCGTCATGGCTGTATAAGAAAATGGGAAAGGACGACCCGTACTGGAATAATAACATGAAAGAGGTCCCCTATCGTTGGCTGTACGAGAGACGGCCGGACGGGCAGCTCTTGCGAAGCGGCGACAATTATATTTCCACCTACGCGGATCCGGGAGAGTATTGGGACAATTTAGGCGATACCGCTTACCCCGAATATTTGTACCAGGATGGATTAATTCTGACGGAAGCGAATCGTATAAGGCCGATCATTAAACCGAACGACAACTTCAACTCTGCGTTGTTCGCTCTTCTGCTGCGGGATTTGACGCTAGCGCCCCAGCCTATTGCGAATTTGTCCCAAAAGTCGCTGACGCGGTATTTCGGCAGCCCGATCGGATCGATGATCGCCAGGACGGGTTGGTGCACTTATCTCGGCAATACGCCGGAATGCACGTCTCCGAACGCTGCGCCGGATGTCGTTGCGGAGATGAAAATCCAGGAATGGAGCGTCAACGATCATGCCCACTGGGACGCGGGCAGCTTCCAGTTGTATTACAAAGGCGCATTGGCGATCAAGTCCGGCGTATATGAAGGCTTGGACGCGAGCAACACTTTGGTAGGTTATGGAAGTCCGCACGATCTGAATTACCACAAGCGCTCCATTGCGGCGAACACGCTGTTGATCGAGGATCCGGCGGAAACGTTTAAATATCGCGGCACGACCCGGTCGAACGACGGCGGTCAGCGGATCGCCAACGATGGCTACCAGTCTAATAATCTGACCGATTTGAAGGACCCTGCCAAGGGATATCGGACCGGCGAAGTGCTCTCCTACGGCATCCAAGCCAACGCCGACGGGCAGCCCCTCGCCGCGCCCGACTTCAGTTATTTAAAGGGCGATATCACGGATGCGTATTCGGACAAAGTATCGGAAGTGAAGCGTTCGTTCGTTTTTCTTAACTTGAAAAACGCGACGATTCCCGCCGCGTTGATCACTTACGACAAAGTTACGGCCGCCTCTTCCTCCTATCAGAAAAAATGGCTCCTCCATAGCGAGGAGACGCCGACCGTGAACGGAAACCGCACCGTGATTAAACGGGAAGAGGGCAACTACGACGGCAAGCTCGTCAACGACACGCTCCTTCCGGCGGCAGCGTCCGTGGACGTTACGCTCGTGGGCGGAAGCGGCAACGAATATCTCGTTGACGGCACGAACTACCCGATGGGCGATAAGTACGGCGTCAACACGGTCGAAGGCGGCACGTACCGTGTTGAAGTCTCTCCCAAGACAGAAGCATCGACGGATCGGTTTTTGAACGTGATGCAGGTGATGGATGCGGGGACGACCCCGGCTTCGCCCGTCTATTTGGAAGCGCGGACCCCGACGAATGCGAAACGGCATGACGGCGTCATGCTTCGGGATCGGGTCGTTTTCTTCGGTTATAGCGGGGAACGAAACACGGATACGTTAAAATTCAACGTAACCAATACCGGCCCTAACAACTTGAAGTTTCTGATTACCGACATGGCGGCCGGCTTTTGGCAAGTGAAGCGGGATGGAGAAGCGGGTTTTCTGGTTCGTTCGACGAAGGAAGGCGGGTTCATCGAATTCGAGGGCGCGCCGGGCGAATATACGATTACCAATTACGGCCTGGCCTCGGACAATGCGGCGCCGACTCCGCCGGGAGAAGTTCGAGTAAAGTCCGTAACGGGAGACTCAGTGACGCTCGAATGGTCGAAATCCGCGGATAACGTGGGGATCGATCACTATGAGGTGTTCCGCGACGGCGTGTCGGTCGGTACCCCTACGGGTACCTCTATGCAAGTGACGGGCCTGTCGCCAGGGGTCGAATACACGTTCAAGGTCAAAGCGATCGACTTGAAAAACCTGGCCTCGAACTTCAGCGCGGAGGTCAAGGCAACGCCCGTCGATACGGTGCGACCGACCGTGCCGGGCAACGTTCGGGCCAACGCGGGCGGGAAGTTCGTCGAACTTAAATGGGACGCGTCCACCGATAATGTAGGCGTCACGGGCTACGACATTTATGAAGGAAACACGCTTGTGTTTCCAGGGGTTACGGGGACGAGTTGGATTGTTTATCCAACCTCACTGCTTGCGATCGATCCCGACCGGCTCTACCGGTTTACGGTCGTAGCCAAGGACGCCGCGGGGAATCGATCGTCCGCACGGACGACATTCGCAGGCGGAGCCTGGACGCAAAAAGACAGCTCGATCGATGTCTGGACCACGAGCGCGGAGTATCTCGTCAACAGCGCCAATACCGCCTATATCGAAGCCGAAAAATATCGTGTATTGAGCGGGCAATGGGGTTTGAAGAGCGATTCGACGCAATCGGAGGGCATTTACGTTCGCTCGGCCGACGACAATCCGAACGATCAAGATTTCTTGGAATTTAAGCTGAACGTGGCGACAGCCGGCAATTATTACATTAGCATTCTGGGCAGGGGAGGCAGCGCAGCGTCGAACAATATGACCTTACGGATCGATAACAACGCCGCTTCGGAGCAGAGTATTACCCTCTCATCCGGCACATGGGGTTGGAATCGCACAGGTTCGGCCTTCTCGATCCTGGCAGGATCCCATACGCTGCGCCTGCTGCCAAGCAGAAGCGGATTGGATGTGGATAAAATCGCCATCTCCACCCAGACGGCCGCTCCTACAGGTATCGGCGGCACTGCGCTCAAACCGGTGGATACTAGGCCGCCTACGCAGCCGAATTTGTCGTATTCTAAGTCGGATAACGTGTTTAAGCTGATGTGGACCAAATCCGCGGATAACGACAATTCCGCGACGCCGCAATATGAACTGCTGCAGTCGACGGGCACGGCCGAACCTTCCGCAGTCGTTATGGCGGCGTCGCCCGCAACCCAATATACGCCGTCGACTCCGCTGACGGTCGGCACCCGGTATAATTTCAAAGTGCGGGCTATCGATGCAGCCGGCAACGAAACGTTCAGCAACGTGATCCACATTACGCCTTAAGAAGGACACATAAACATCTAACAAGGTTTGCCATTTCGCAGCACCGTGTGTTAGAATCGAGGTACTTTACGGAACGGAGGGTTGCCGTGTGATAGACTACATCCGAGTTCGCACTTTGGTCGGCTAATGATTAGCGCCCAAGCTCTGCCTGCCGGCAGGAGACTCAGATGAAGTCTGTCTACATTCGAAGGCAACCCGCGCGGGATATTCGCCGGAGCGCGCGTCAGCGGAGTTGTTCCGTCTGACGGCGGCCGGTCCTTTGGATAGGTACGACTTCGACGCGCGTTTTTTCCCGTGCAGGGACGAATTGCGCTTCCTCGATCTGATCACCCTGAACGCAGGCAGAACGATGCCTGTGTTTTTTTTGTTTTACCGATCATGAGAGGATGATGAGGATATGGAACGAGAAGATATCGAACCGAACAACCTGGCGCGCGCGATCGTCGTCGGCGTACAGCTGAACAACGCACCCGGATTCGAATACGCCATGGAAGAGCTGCGCAACCTGGCGGACGCCTGCGGCATCGAGACGGTCGGCGAGCTGACGCAAAAGGCGGAACGCGTGAATTCCGCCCATTATATCGGCAGCGGCAAGGTGGAGGAGCTGAAGGCGATCGCCGCGGAACTGGATGCCTCGACGGTTATTTTTAACGACGAGCTGTCGCCTTCGCAGATTCGCAACCTGGAATCCGCGCTGGAGCGCCGGGTCATCGACCGCACGATCCTGATCCTCGACATCTTCGCCGAGCGCGCGCAGACGAAGGAGGCGCAGCTGCAGGTCGAGGTGGCGAAGCTCCAGTACATGCTGCCCCGTCTCGTGGGTCTTCGCGAATCGCTCGGACGCCAGGGCGGCGGGTCCGGACTCAAGAACCGCGGCGCCGGGGAGACCAAGCTGGAGCTGGACCGCCGGCGGATCGAAGAGCGTATCTCGCATATGCAGCAGGAGCTGGAGAAGCTGGTCGCGCGCCGTCAAGTCCAACGCAAGCAGCGCCAGAAAAACGAGGTTCCCGTCGTCGCGCTCGTCGGCTATACGAACGCCGGCAAGTCCAGCCTCATGAACGCGATATTGTCGGCCTACGAACCGGAATCCGGCAAGCGCGTGCTGGCCAAGGATATGCTGTTCGCCACGCTCGAGACCGCCGTGCGCAGCATCTCGCTGCCGGACCGCAAGACCTTCCTGCTCGCGGACACGGTCGGCTTCGTCAGCCAGCTGCCTCACCATCTCGTCAAGGCGTTCCGCTCGACGCTAGAGGAAGTGTCCGAGGCGGATCTGCTGATCCACGTCGTGGACGCAGCCAATCCCGAATACGAGCAGCATATCACCGTAACCCGGGAGACGCTGAAGGATCTGGGAGCGGACGGGATTCCGGCTATTTATGCCTACAATAAGGCGGATCTGCTGCCGGAAGCCGACTTCCCGCGCATCGATGGAGACATCGTCTATTTGTCGGCTGCTGGCGGCCAAGGTGTCGAGGAGCTTGTGAAGATGATCCGGGAACAGGTCTTCGGCGATTATGTCGAGGGCGAAGTGCTGATCCCGTACGATCAGGGCCGGCTCGTCGCTTACTTCAACGAGCATGCCGACGTCCGGAGCACCGAGTACGAGGAAACGGGTACGCGCCTTTCGCTTAGCTGCAGGGCTGCAGACTATGAGCGGTACCGCGAGCTGTTCGTGGAACGTTAAGCAAGAAGAGGACCGCTCGAAGGGGCGGTCCTTTACATGTTGTCCTCGCGGGGTGAATCATGTTCGGCATTGCGGTCGCACTCGTGCTCTGTTCCGGTTTTTTGCATGCGGTATGGAACCTGTTCACCAAGAAAAGCGGGGATAAAAACGCATTTCTTTGGTACTGCCAACTCGTCGCGGTTGTCGTATTCCTTCCATGGACCCTGTACGAATGGGAGGGGAGCGCGCTGCGCGGCGTCGGCGGTCTCGCCGTCATCGGCTCGATGGCGCTTCACGGGCTGTACGTCCGGCTGCTCGCAGCGGCGTACGAGTCCGGCGACCTGTCCCAGACGTATCCGATCATGAGAGGGACGAGTCCGCTGCTCGTGCCGCTTGCCGGCGTCCTGCTGCTTCACGAAGAGCTGTCCGCCGTCGGCTGGCTCGGGGTCGCAGCGATCGTCTCGGGCATGCTGGGTTTAAGCAATTTTCGGTTTGTCCGAGGCGCGCCATCCGGCAAAGCCCCCTTGCTGGCATTCGCGGTCGGCGTCGCCATATCGGCGTATATCGTCGTCGACAAAGTCGCGCTCGGCTACGTGCCGGCCGTCGTGCTGAACGAAGCGACAAATGTCGGCAATCTTGCCGCATTAACGTGGATCGCTTGGCGTTCGGGTCATATGGCCTCCGAGCTTAGGGTCAATTGGAAAACGATCATGCTTGGCGGTATCCTGGCACCCGGAGCGTATATCCTTTTCCTGTCCGCGTTGGCGCTTGCGCCCGTAACCCAGCTCGCGCCCATGCGGGAGATCGGCACGGTATTCGGCGCCGCGCTCGGTCTGTGGCTGCTGAAGGAAAAGCAGGGGATGAGAAGGCTCGCGACCTCACTGCTTATTACGACGGGCGTTATCGTCCTGGGGATATGGGGCTAGCCGCATTTCCAGCGCTTCGCGATCAACTTTTTTCAGCTTGCTCACGACCGCATCGTAGGAATGATCGACCATCGCCTTCAGGTCCGCGTCCGGCACGGTGCCGTCGAGACGGACGGTGTTCCAATGCATCTTGTTCAAGTGGTAGCCGGGAATGACGGCGGCGTACTGCTGCCTGAGGCTCTCCGCGAGCACAGGATCGCATTTCAAGCTGACGGAGGGCGGTTCGCCGCGTTCGTCCACCAGCGCGAACACTTTGCCCGACACCTTCAGCACGAGCGGTTGGTCGCCGAACGGATAATCTTTAATGGCGCCTTTTTTGGTCAGGATGTACTTGACCAGCGACGGAACGTTCATTCGGTAATCCTCCATTCGTTCACGCATTCATCCTTCAGATATAACACGCCGGGCGACAAAAGTTAAGCCTGTTCGACTGAATTAAAATAAAGAAAGGGGCTTCATGCGATGAGCGAAAAAGACATCGTCGACCGCACGAGGCGACCGAACACGGTGTCGTCGATGATAGAGCAGCTTCGGTACCTCGGCGTACAACCCGGCGACACGCTGCTCGTCCATTCCTCCTTGTCCCGCATGGGCTGGGTGTGCGGCGGTCCTCAGGCTGTGATCCATGCCCTTCTGCAGGCTGTCGGCGAGGCGGGCACGATCGTCATGCCCGCGCAGAGCGGCGATTGGAGCGATCCGGCCGAATGGCAGAATCCGGCCGTGCCGGCGGACTGGCTCGAGACGATCTACCAAGAGATGCCTGCATTCGATCCGGCGCTCACGCCGACGCGGGGAATGGGTCGGATCGCCGAGCTGTTCAGGACCTGGCCGGGCACGATGCGTTCATGCCATCCGCAAGTGTCCTTCACGGCCAACGGCCGGCACGCAGCATCCATCGTATCCGAGCATCCGCTGACGCCGCAGTTCGGGGAGTCCTCGCCGCTCGGCAAGCTCTGCGGGCTGGATGCGAAGGTGTTGCTGCTCGGCGTCGGTTACGATTCGTGCACCTGCATGCATCTGGCGGAAGCCAGGATCCCGGGCATGCCGAAGAAGCGCATGGGGACCGCCGTCCTGTCGGACGGGGAGCGATCGTGGCGCTGGTTCGAGGACTATGCGTACGACGCGGAATACTTCGAGCGGATCGGCATCCCCTTCGACAAGAGCGGGCATGTCGCGTCCGGCCGAATCGGCGAAGCCGAATGCCGTTTGTTCGATGCAAAGCGCGCTGTCGACGCTGCGGAAAAATGGCTGCGGGCGAACCGGGAGGGCGTATAAGCTTGACGCGCACAAAAACGCTCTTCGACGTATACATCGGCGTAGACTACTCGGGCGCCGGTCTACCCGACGAGGCGATCCCGGGGCTCGCGGTCGTACGGGCCGCAGGCGAAGAACCGCCTGCCGTCGTGCGCCATTCCCATCATCCGCAGGGCCGGTGGTCGCGGTCCGAGCTGCACGAATACCTGATGTCTGAGCTGGCGCAGACAGATCGGCGCGTTTTCGTCGGCATCGATCACGGCTTCTCCTATCCGTTGTCCGAGCTGGCCCATTACGGGTTGCACACCTGGGACGGCTTTCTCGATTGGCTCTCGCGCAACTGGGACACGCGGCGGCTATCCATCGGGGAATGCAAGAAGCGCGCAGCGCCTTACCGCAATGCCAATCTGCTGCGCCTGACGGAAGCGCGTTACGCGATCGGCGCCAGCAGCGTGCTCGACCTGGACCGTCGGCATGGACATATGAGCAAGAACGTATCCTACTCGACGTATGCCGGCCTACCTTGGCTTGCCGCGCTGAGGCGGCGATCGGATCGCGGGCCAGTTCAATGCTGGCCTTACGATCATATCGACGTCTCCGAGAGCGGGGAGGCGGCGGTTCGGCCGGTCAGCGGGCACGTCGTAGCGGAGGTTTATCCGAAAATATGCAAAGAGCGTCTCGCGTACAAGTCCGCTCAGCCGGACGAGCGGTACGATATCGCGCTTTCGGCCCACGAGACCGACGCCTTCGCCATCGCGGAGTGGGCGCAGCAGCGCGACGGGGAAGGCGCCTTCGCTCCTTACTTCCGACTGGAGACGCTGACGCCGCACGAACGTCGAACGGCTGCGCTGGAAGGCTGGGTGCTGGGCTGCTTATAGGTCGGGCCGACGCTTACGTCGCGTTCTCTTCGTACCGCTCCCGATGACGCCGCTTCATCGCCAAGTACTCGGCATCGGTGCGGGCCTCGTCCCACTTCTTTTTGAAAATCGCCGCCGACTGCGCTTTGACGGGGTCATATCGATCGGGCAGTTCTTCGCCGCCGGGCGCCGCGTACTTGCGGCCGCTCTTGTGGTTCGCATAGCGGCGGGCGCGGGTGAAGCCCATCTGCAGAAACTTGCGGGCCATATCCATGCCGACGAAGTCGTCCGCCGCTTTGTACGCCAGGAACATGGCATAAATTTTCTCGGACGATTCGACCGCTTCCTCCGGCGTCTTGAACCGCCAATGCGGCAAAATCTCGCTTTTGTAAGGCTCCGCCATCAGCACGCCCTGCTCGCCGCGGCCCACCGCGTACAGCTCCGGATGCGCCCGCAGATCGAGGCGGGCGTAGTCCAGCGAATAATCGAACGGCTTCATGCGTACTTTCCTCCTTCAAGCGCTCCACATGCCGTTTGGAATTACCTATGCTTTACCCAAGCGGCCCCGCGCCGGCTTCGTCAAAGGCTGGACATAGAGAATATATGAAAGGTAAACTCATGACTGTAACGAACTTCGGCGCGCTTGCGTCCAATACGCTCGTTCACCGGCACCCGGCGAATCGGGCGTTGTATTCCAAAATGGCAGGCCCGCGCGGGATTCGGGTGCCCGAGCCACGGCGTCTCCTCCTGGAGCAGGTCGCGTGGCTGGGCGAACAAGCGGCAATGGCAGAATAAAGAACGGACATTCGAGACGGAGCGTGAGCAAGGTGAAATGGGAAGGCAAACGCTGGGGCACGCTGGGAGACAGCATCACGGCGGCGAACGGCTACCAGCCGGTCGTACGGGATGCGCTTGGCTTTGCGGAGGTGCTTAATTACGGCAGAAGCGGCTGTCCGATGACGGCCGGCGGCGCGACCGACGAAGGCGCTACCGTCAACATGGCGGCGGGGATCGACGCCGGCTTGGACTGCGTCACCGTTTTCGCGGGAACGAACGATTACCGGCTCGACAAGCCGCTTGGCAGCCGGGACGGCTACGACCCGTTGACGTTCGTCGGCGCGTACAGGACGGCGATCGAAACCGTGCTGACGGCGAATCCAGGCTGCCGCTTGAGTCTTTGGACGCCGCTGCAGCGGGACAAGGACGGCTATGACGTCGTTCGTCCTAACGCGCAGGGACATCGGCTCCGCGACTACGCGGAAGTTGTCTCCGCGCTCGGCCGCGAGTACGCGCTTCCGGTGCTGGATTTGTACGCGGAGAGCGGGCTGAACCGGCTGACGCTCCCGCTGTTCACGGACGACGGCTTGCATCCGAATGAACGGGGACACGCCCGAATCGCCGCGATCGCGATTCCGTTTTTGGAGCGGATCTAACAGAGGTTCCTGCCGGCGACCGCAACGCGGCCCGTCGGCAAGCAAGCGCAGGCGCCGGCCTGCGCTTGCGTCCGTTCTAAAGGTAAAATCCCCGTTGCGCTACAACTCCGACCGTCCGTCCACGTAGCCGTCGTCGATCGCCCGCCACAAGTAAAGGCAGGCGATGCTGCGGTAAGGGCTCCACCGATCGGCGTACCGTCCCAAGCAGCCGGGCGCCTCGTCGGGATTAATGCGCCCGTATAACCATTGAGCCGCGCGCTGCAGGCCGGCGTCTCCGAGCGAGAGCACGTCCGGCCGGCCGAGCGAGAAGATCAGGAACATCTCGGCCGTCCATTTCCCGATTCCTTTAACCTGGGTCAACATGGCGACGGCTTCCGCCTCGGGCAGAACGCCTAGCGCTTCGTAGTCCAACGCGCCCGACAGGGTCCGGCGAGAGAGGTCGTGAATCGAGCGGATCTTGGCATAAGAAAGCCCGATACCCCGCAACGTCTCCTCGTCGTGCGCTAGCAGCGACTCGGGCGTGAGCGGCCCGCCTATTAGCGTCGTGAGCCGCTGTTTGATGACGCCTGCGACTTTGGCGGAGAGCATCTGAGAGACGATAGAGCCGACGAGGGATTCGTAGGGCGTGCGGCTCGGCGACAGGCGAATCTCCCCGACGCGCTCGATTAACCGGGCCAGCACGGGATCCGATTGCCGCAGATAAAGTCCCTCGGGAGATTCGGCGTGCACGATCAAGGTCAAGGGACGAGCCTCCCATCGGTTAGGGCGTCCGGACCGCTCGGAGCGGGCGGGACGAGGTACCGGACCGGGACGCCCGTTCGCGTCGCGTATTCGATCTCGCCTCTCGTGCTCTCGCCGATGTAACCGCCCGGATTGACGACGAAGATCTCGTCGGCCATGTCGATTTTTTGCAAATGAATAAGGTCCAGCCGTTGCTTCTGCGCTTCGGAAACCGCGGGGCCTTCCGTATGAACGAAGACGCCTACAGAGATGACGACGTTGCCCGCAAGCGTCAATTCGGCGTTGATGCGCTCGAACTCGGGCTTAAACCGCGTGGATCCGCACAGCGTGACGACTTTGAAGCTGCCGCTCGGATGTGCCGGCGCATCGTTTTTCATCGTGAGTAGCCTCCCCCCTGAAACGGGTACTATTTATTTAATAGTAGCAGAATCGACAGGCAAACGCTTCGCGCGCCCTAGAAAATTGCCTTTTTTTGCATTTTCGGGCGGCGATATGGCGCCTGCTCCTTTCAATCCCAGTCCCAGGTAGGGTATAATGCTTGGCATGACCATTTTACGATACGCTTTAACATAAAGGAGATTCCATGAACTTCAACGACCTTAAGCTCAAGCCGGCGATACTCAAAGCGCTGAGCGAAGAAAATTATACGACGCCTACGCCGATCCAGGAGCAAGCGATTCCCGTCGTGCTCGCGGGCAGGGACCTGTTCGGCTGCGCGCAGACGGGCACGGGCAAGACGGCCGCGTTCTCGCTGCCGATGCTCCAGCTGCTGAGCGAACAGCAAAAGCCGCCGGGCAAGCGCCGGCCGATCCGATCCCTAGTGCTGACGCCGACCCGGGAGCTGGCGATCCAGATTTACGACAACGTACGCGCATACGGACGGCACGTCGACATCCGCAGCATCGTCATCTTCGGCGGAGTGTCCCAGAAGCCGCAAGAGGAGTTGCTCGCGCGCGGCACGGATATCGTCATCGCCACGCCGGGCCGGTTGATCGATCTGATGAATCAGGGCTTCATCGATCTGTCCCACGTGCAGATCCTCGTGCTCGACGAAGCCGACCGGATGCTCGACATGGGCTTCGTGCACGACGTGAAGCGCATCATCGCGAAGGTGCCGCAGAAGCGGCAGACGCTGCTGTTCTCAGCGACGATGCCGACGGAGATCACCAAGATGGTGCAGACGATCCTCGTCAACCCTGCCAAGGTCGAGGTGACGCCCGTATCCTCAACGGCCGAGCGGATCGAGCAATGCGTCTATCTGGTGGACAAGGCGAACAAGCAGACGCTGTTGCTCGACCTGTTGCGCGACAAGAAAATCACGTCTGCGCTCGTGTTCACCCGCACCAAGCATGGCGCCGACCGCGTCGTCCGCCATCTGGCCAAGTCGGGCGTCTCCGCAGCAGCCATTCACGGCAACAAGTCGCAGAACGCCCGGCAGAGCGCGCTCGCCGGCTTCAAGAACGGCACCACGCGTATCCTGGTCGCGACCGATATCGCGGCGCGCGGCATCGACATCGACGAGCTGCCGTACGTCATCAACTTCAATCTGCCGAACGAGCCGGAGACGTACGTGCACCGTATCGGCCGTACCGGCCGCGCGGGCCTGAGCGGCATCGCGATCTCGCTCTGCGAGGATGAGGAGCTCCCGTACCTGCGGGATATCCAGAAGCTCATCGGCAAGAAGATTCCGGAGATCAAGGGACATCCGTACCCGTTGGGCTCCGCGCCGGCCGAACCGAAGGACGAGGCCGACCAGCAGCGCGGCGGCGGACGCGGACGTCAAGGCGGCGGCCGTCAGGGCGCCGGCCAAGGCGGACGGGCCGAGGCCGGACGCGGCGGCAGCGGAGGCGGCCAGGAAGCGGGTCGCCAGGGCGCAGCCGGCGGCAGGCAGGAAGCGGGTCGCCAAGGCGCAGCCGGCGGCAGGCAGGAGAGCGGCCGCGGTGCACGGCCGGAGGCGGGACGCGGCGGCCGGTCCGACGCGCCGCGCGGCGAGAGCCGGCCGGGCAGCGGCGCCGCACGCGGCCAAGCGTCGGCGGGCCAAGGCGGTCGCGGCGGCGCAGCCCCGCAAGGGCGCGCGGGCCAGGCGCAGGCCGGTACCGGGCGCCAGCAGCCGGCAGGCCGGCCCTACCAGGGGCCGCGGCCCTTTTCGTTGAAGGCGCAGCCGACGGATACGCGCCGCTCTTAATGGCGGAGCCAATAGCAGGAGCGCGCGAATAGGAGCGGCATGCATGACAGTGCCGCTTGCTTGCTCCAATCGCCCCAGCCGCACGTATCCTGCAAATGTGCGTGATACGGCGGTCGCGGTGACTTGCGCGAGGGACTATCCTGTAAATCTGCACGATGCAGCGCCGATTCTTACCGGAAATACCTGATTGCTGACTTGTATCATGCAAATTTGCGCGATAGACGTGGCCCAATAGATTGCCGGGTTGCCTATCGCGCACTTTTGCACGATACCTTTCGAAGGAATGTCTTGCGCGACCCATGGTCGATGCGGGACATTCCTTTTTGCCATGTTCCGTAGCGGCTATCCTTTCGCCCAAGAAGGCTCAACCGGAAACAAACCGTGTCCAATCTCAACTTCCATCGACTAAAAAGTCTCCACTAGCAACAAACCGCGTCCAACCGCAACTTCCATCGACCAAAAAGTCTCAGCTAGAAACAACCCTCGCCATTCCGCCGGCCCCTACGCGAAAGAAGTCTCAACCAGAAACAAAACCATGCACAACCGCCGCTCCCATTGCGTAAAAATCTCATCCGGGATTAAACCGACCATTTACTTGACCGGATATTTTCCCGCGGGGAAGCGGCTCCCTTCTTTGATGTTGACCGCCCGCTGCCGATAAAGAGAAGAGATTGGGACAGAGGAGAGACATACACAAATGAAAAAACGGTGGTTGTGGTTGATTATCGCCTTCGCGGCGCTCGCATTCGTCTTGCCGTCGGCGGGCGCGGGCGTCCAGACGGCCTCAGCGGCGACGGTGCCTGCCAAAGGCTTGATCTACGTGGACGCGCAAGGAAGATCCTATATCGCGCTCCGTTCGCTGGATGGATTCGCGGGCGGGCGGCTGGTATCGAGCGAGGGCGGCCGCATCGTGACGCTATCGCTAGGCGAAAATGCGACGCTCGCCATGTCGTCCGGCAGCGCAGCCGCGATGCTGAACGGGGCCCCCGTGACGCTTAAAGCTGCGCCGATCAATAAGGGCGGGAGCCTATACGTCCCGTCGTCCGCGCTGGCCTCGGCATTCGGATGGTCGGTGCAATGGGAGCGGGACGTCGAAGCGGCGCAGCTGCAGGCGCCGGCCGGCGAGACCTTGAGGCTGCCTGTCGCGAGAGGAACGCATCCCGCGGACACGAAGCCGGTGGAGCAAGCGTCGAAGCGATTTAAGATCGGCGGCAAAACCTTCGCCGCACAGGTCGTTACCGTCGCGCTGCTGCATCCGGCCGTCCGCCTCGACACGGTGCTCGCCGGGGACAAGATCGGCAAGGTCGAGGAACTGGGCAGCATGGCGAAGCGGGCGAAGGCGAGGGTCGCGATCAACGGCACTTTTTTCGACGCCTATACCGACAGCGACTACAAAGCGCCGTACGGCTACATCGCCGGGGGCGGCAAGTTGAAGAAGAACAGCCCCGGAGACAAGCGGGCGACGTTTCTGTATAACGCCGATCAGCTGGCAGAGATCGTCCCCGGCCTCTCGTTTATGGATCGTTTTAATCAAGGCCGCGTGGAGGGGGCTGTGCAAGCCGGACCTCGGCTCGTCGCGAACGGGAAAATCGCGCTCGATGTCGCCGGCGAAGGCTTCAAGGATCCGAAGATCCTGACGAACGGCGGCGCCCGCAGCGCGCTTGGAATCACCCGCGACCATCGGCTAATCCTGCTCACGACGAGCGGCGCTACGATTCCGCAGCTGGCGGAGATCATGAAGCAGGCCGGCGCCTGGCAGGCGATGAACCTGGATGGCGGCGCTTCGAGCGGGTTGTGGATGGGCGGCAACTACTTGACGAAGCCGGGGCGATTGCTCAGCAACGCGCTCGTGGTGCGAGTCGGCTAAACGCCACAAAAACAGGCATGATATCCCCCTGGCGGGGCGATCATGCCTGTTTTGTATTGGCGTCAACCCCGTACCTAATCTGGCACCAAACCTGGCACCAAACCTAGCGTCAAGCAGCCGCCTTCGCCCTGGCCTTCGGAACGCCTGCCGGGCTCGGTACGGCGATGCGGAAAATGGTGAGCGCGACGATGAGTCCGGCGGTTGCGATATACGTCCATTTCATCCAGGGCTGGCTCGAATCGGTGCCGAGGAGCAGCCCATGGACCAGGCCCATGAAGAAGCCGGGGAACGCGAGAAAGTGGATGGCGCGCCAGTTTTTTTTGCCGAGCCGCTTCATCATGTCCGACGAAGCGATCAGGACGAGCGTGATATAGAAGCTCAGCGTGCCGATCCCCATCAAGTAAGGATGGGTGCGCGCTGCAAAAGGGACGAGCAGCTCCAGCGGGCTGTATCCGACGTACTTGTCGAACATCAGCACCGATCCGTGCAGGGCGCCGAACAAGAAGCCGAACCAGCCGGCCGACTGGTGAAGAAAGAGCGCGCCGGCGCGGGTTTTCGGCCCGAACAGCTTGAGGCTCGTCAAAATGCCGGCGCCAGTCGATACGAACAACAGCAGGTAACAGGTAATGCCGGCCGCGCGGGTCGTCGTCCACACGGTCAGCCAATCAGCCAATCCGTTCATAGCTGGCACGCTCCTCCATGACATACGTATCCAGATCGCCGCCGTAGACGAGCGCGCCGTCGTTCCGAACGCCGATCATCGCGCAGCGGGGGTTCGCCCGTTCAAGCCATGCCGGGCCTTGTTCGGCGCCGAGCAGCAACGCGCATTTGGCGTAGACTTCGGCCATGACCGCATCGGGCGCGAGCACGGTCACCTGCGCCAGGTCGGTACGCGCCGACAGCCCGGTACGCGGATCGACGATATGATGGCGCATGCTGCCGCCCTGGTCCTGCCAGCGGCGCTTGACCGCGCTGCTCGTCGCGATGCCGGCGCCTCTGCGAAGCGTCAAGCCGGTCGCATCCCGCTCGGGGCGCCAAGGGTCCGCGACGCTGATTCGCCAGCCGTCGGGCGGACAGCCCCAGAGGATCAGGTCGCCTCCGGCGCCGACCGCCCCGATCCGGACGCCGTCCTGCCGGGCCAGCTTCGCTAAATGCCGGGCCGTCCAGCCCTTGGCGATGCCGCCGAGATCCACTGCAACATCCGGCCGCAGCCGGATCGCGCGGCTGCCAGGGTCCAACGCTGCGGCCGAGAACCCGGCCTTCGAATCCGGCATCCTGCCGGCGAATTCTTTCGCATGCGGCATCCTGCTCCCGAGATCTTTCGAATCCGGCATTCTGCCGCCGATCGCGTCCGCTTCTGTGCCGGCAGCGATGCTCGCCGTGCTTTCCTCCGCTTCGGCGGGGCTCAGCCGCTCGAAGCTCTCGTTATACCCGAGCCGCTCCATTAGCCTGCCTAAGTATGGATTGAACAGCCCGCCGGTCTCGCGATGATAGCGATCCGCCTCGGCGAGCACCTGATAGAGCAGCGGCGTCGCCAGGAACGTTTTGCCCGCCGCGCGGTTCAGCCTCGACAGCTCGCTGTCCGGCAGGAAACGGCTCAGCTGCGCTTCGGCGAACGCGAACCAATTTCTAGCTTGCGCGCGCCAGCGAGCCGGCAGACCCTGCATGGCGATCGTCGTATTCATGGCACTAAAGCTGTCGTTATCGATTTTCGCCGCCTCCTCGCGTTTGAAATGTGCGTTATGATGCGTGGGTCCGCATGCTGCCTTGGCTATCCGACGGAATCTGGCTTTGCGTACCGCTGCTGCCGTTGCTGCCCGAGCCCATGTCCCCGAATCTGCCTCCGCCGCGGCGTCCGAACCCGCCCGTCTGGCCATCGTTCGTTTGACCATCGTTCGTTTGGCTCTGCCATTGGTCGGTCACCTGATCGTCGCCTTGCGCGATGGAACTGCCCGATTGGCTGCCCGCTTGACCGGCCGTCGTGTCCGAGACGGTCTCGCCGTTGGCCGATATCAATCCGACGAATCCTGTAAATAAAGCGACGCCCGAAAGCCCGACGATCCATTTCATCCACTTTTGCTGGGCCATATACGCCCTCCTCTTTTATAAAAGCCTGTAGGCTTGATCGATGATAAAACCCATTATGCGCCGTCAACCTTAAACGCCATTTAAACGAGACTGAAAGTTGGCTGAATAAGCGGGCGAAGCCTGGCGATTTCCGGCTGAAGACCGTCTACGCAACGCGCGCGGCTTCCATTACAATAGAAGAATCACGGACGAACGGGTGAAACGGATATGACAGACGCAGCGTACATATGGGCGCCGCTTGGCGTGGAGGAGATCGATCGGTTGTTCGAGAACTGGCAGGGGGCGTGGGGCATCGCGGGCGGATGGGCGCTGGACCTGCACCTCGGCAGGCAGAGCCGGCCGCATGACGATATCGACGTGCTGCTGCCGCTTGCGGATTACGGTTCGGTCTATGCGCGGCTGGCCGCGGATTGGGAGCTTTATTTGGCGGAAAAGGGGCGGCTGACCCGGCTCGGCGCGGCGGATCGGCTGACGGAAGAGACCGACATTTGGGCGAGGCGCGATTCGCATTCGCCATGGGCGTTTCAGCTTATGCTGATCGACGTCGCGGACGGCTGGTGGACGTATCGAAGGGAGCGGTCCGTTCGCAGGCCGGCGGCCGAGCTGTTTTTGCGATCGGAAGGCGGGATCCCTTACCTTAGACCCGAGATTCAACTGCTGTACAAGGGAGGGAGCGTCTCGCTCCGCGACAAGGATCGGAAGGATCTGGACACGATGCTCCCAAGCCTGAACGAGGGGGAGCGCGCATGGCTGCGAGACGCGCTGCGGGCTCAGTTCCCGCAAGGACATGAATGGCTGGATCGGTTGGAAAAAGAGTCGGCGACCGGAGGACGTGAAAAGGGAGTGGCGAGCGAGCGTCGCGAAGGGGCGAAGGGGCCAGGGACAGCGGAGTCGGCAGGCGGTACGACCCGGCCCTATCTGAAGTTGATCCAGCAAGCCGGCGAGGCGGACGGCGTCTCTTTCGAGACGATCACGCCGGATCTGACGTACCGCGCGCGAAAGGGCGAGGCGAGCTTCCTGATGACCGACGCGGAGCTCGGCCTTAATCCGAGCTCCGCGTCGGCGCTCGCGCTGAGCAAGTCCGCCGCCTCGGACGCGCTGCGGGCGGCGGGCGAGCCCTGCGTCGAGCATATCTTCCTGCCGCATCCGGGCTACCGGTTCGGCGGCGGGAACGCCGCTGCCTTCGCGCGAGCCGAAGCCGCGCTCGCGCTGTTCGGCGGCGACGCGGTCGTGAAGCCCGACGACGGCGCGCAGGGCCGGCACGTGTACCGCGTCCGCAGCCCGGAAGAGCTCGGGGAGGCGCTTCGCGCCGTCTTTGCGCTTGAAAGGCACGCGGCGATCTCGCCTTATCGGGAGGCGGAGCTCGAATACCGGATCGTCGTATTGGCCGGGGAAGCCCGCGTCTGGGTGGGTAAGCGGCGAAGCGGATCCTGGAAGCACAACCTCGCGGAAGGCGCGCGATCCGTCGAGGTTCCGATTGCGGTGCGAGAGCGGCTGTCGCCGCTTGCCGTGCGGGCTGCCGCTGCGCTGGACATGGTCTTCTGCTCCGTCGACATCCTCGATACCGCGCTGCACGGACCGCTCGTCATCGAGATCAATCACAAGGTCATGCTCGGCGACCACTACAGGCAGCATCCCGAGACCGAAGCGGAGCTGTCGGCGCTATACAGGGACGCGATCGCTTTGCGGTTCGAGCGCCGCTGAACGCTGCATGCCGTCGACCGCGTTTATGCAAAAAGGCCGCCTGCCGACCGGTGGACATACCGGCGGACAGGCGACCTTTTTCAATTCCGTCCGCTTGCGCGTTCGGTCTTATTGGAAGCTTCTGTTCATGCCGCCCATCGGCGAGAAATGCTGTTGCTGCTGTTGCGGGAACGAATTGAATCCGCCGAATTGCGCGTGGGACGGCTGTGATTGAATCGCTTGCTGCGACAGTTGCATGTTGACCGTTTGCTCCAGCTGACGGCAGATTTGTCCGACTTGCTGCAATTGCTGGATCGCCGTTTGGTGCCCATGCAGCGCTTGCTGGATGATCTGGGCGGCCTTGTGCTCGCGTTGAGCCAGCTCTTCCAGGCGCGAAGCGTTTTGCTGCTCCTGCTGCTGCAGTTGCTGATACATTTGGCTCGCTTGCTGCGTTTGGTTCACGAGCTGCTGGATCAGGTGCTCGCATTGGTTGATTTGGCTGGACAGGTTGATGTTGTTCATGTGGGCGATGCCTCCCGGACTTGGATTGTAAGCCGTGGATTAGCATGGCTTCGAGGGGGCGGGAATATGCAGGGTAATCTTATCGCCCGATATCCTCAAGCCCCTGCCCGTACAGCCGCTTGGCGTTGCCGATCAGCGTCTGCGTGCCGACGATGAGCGTGCAGTCGGGAAGGGGGCCGGCACGTAGCGCCTCCAGCGCATCCGCGAGCAGCGGGTACGATTCGCTGGCGCCCGGGCAATACCGCTTAGCCACATCCAGCGCGTCTTCCGGAAACGCGAGATGGCTCACGTCCGGCCGCGTTACGAGGATGCGGCTCGCTACGGCGGCGAGCGTCTCGATGACGCCGGCGTAGTCCTTGTCCTTCGGTACGCCGACGACGGCGGCGATCCGGGCGTCCGCGCCGAGCCCAAGTGAGCGCACTACGCTCGCCAGGTAAACGGCCGAGTCGCGGTGGATCGCGCCGTCCACGATCGTGAGCGGCTCGCGGCTCACGATCTCGCAGCGGCCCGGCCACTGCAGGCCGGCGAAGCAGGCGGCGACGGTCGCCGGATCCAGCGCCGCGCCCGCGATATCCTCGCAGGCTTGGACCGCGACCGCGGCGTTGTCGGCTTGGAACGCGCCGAGCAGCGGCAGCGTTAGACCGCGATAGCGCGCCCGCCTGGTGCGGACGTCGAACGTCGTTCCCCGCGCGGACATCGCGACATGCTCGGCGGCGAACGCCGCGCCCGCGAAGGACACGCGCTCGCTAAGGCTGGACGCATCCTCATATCCGTTCACCGACTCAAACGCCGGACGCCGCTCATATCCACCCGCCGCGCGCTCATCTTCATTCGCTTCATCGATCGCCGCACGCATATATCCACTCGCCGCGCGCTCATCTTCATTCGCTTCATCGATCGTCCAACGTTCATGTTTTTTGGCCGCATCTCCCTCGCCCAACTCCTCCTCGATTGCGGCAAGCGCGTCCGCGCGCTGCGCCCCGACGTATAACCGCGTGCCCGCCGACTTCACGATCCCCAGCTTATGCCGCACGATATCGCCGATGCCCGGGCCGAGCTCGCGGACATGCTCCTCCATGATCGCCGTGACGATCGCCCACTCGTTCGCGAGCACGTTTGCGTCGTCGTAACGCCCGCCCCGCCCGCATTCGACGACGTTGATGTCGGTGCCCTGCTCCGCAAACCAGCTGACCGCGATCGCCAGCGACACGCCGACCGGACCTTGGTATTCCGAGGGCCCGAGTCCGCGTTCGATCTTCGCCCATTCGGGCTCGATCCGGCGCGCCAGCCGCACGAAGTCCGCTTCCCCGATCGAACGCCCGTCGATGCGGATTCGCTCCCGGTAGTCGACCAGATGAGGAGAGGTGAACAGGCCGACCTTATAGCCCAGATGACTAAGCAGGGAGGAGACGAGACGCGAGGTCGAGCCCTTCCCTTTGCTGCCGGTCACGAGCACAAATCGCCTTCCGAGATCCGGAGCGCCCAGCAGATCGAGCAGGCGGCGGGTCAACTGCGGCATGCGGACCTGCTCGTCGCCTGCGACTACCAAATGGGGAGCCGCGCGCAGATAGGAGCGGTAGATGAGATCCTCGGCCTCGCGTTGATTGGTGATCGACATGCGTGAACGGACGCTCCTTTTGCGGTCGGATAATGGGTGGAGAGGGGAGAGACGGACACAGAATACGCTATTTGCGCGTAATTCCCGTTCCTGCTTACCGCAGCGGACACAGGAGCCGTTATCTGCCGGATGAGAGACGATAAACGGCACTTTTGGCTCGAATAACGGCCGCTCGGTCCGTTAACCGCTCCGCAAAGCGTAAATCGGACCAAATAGCGGACGCACGGTCCGCCGCCGGCCATCAATCGCTCTCTAGCCGCACTCCAGCGGTTCTCCGGCCACCAATCTATTCCGTCCATTATAGCAAAGCCTGTCGTGCCGCCATAGTGAAGCCCATGCGACGCCGAACAACCTGCCGCAACGCCCAACAACCTGCCATAGGCGCCGAACAACCTGCCGCAACGCCAAACAGCCCTCCGCTCGGCCGCGAGCGAAGGGCTTTCCTTTCCCGCAAGGCTTAAGGCTTCAGCACGACTTTGATGCAGCCGTCTTCCTTGTCGTTGAAAATCTTGTACGCGTCGCTCGCCTGGTCGAGCGGGACGTGGTGCGTCACGATCTCGGTCGGGTCGAACTCCCCGTTCACGATCATGTCGAACAGCTTCGGCATGTAGTGGATGGCCGGCGCCTGTCCCATTTTTACCGTTAGGTTGCGCTCGAACATGTGGCCCAGCGGAAACATGTTGTACAGCGCGCCGTACACGCCTGTCAGCTGGATCGTACCGAACTTGCGGACCGCGTCCATCGCGATATCGATCGCGCTGAGCGTGCCGCCTTGCAGCTTCAGCTTCTGGCCGATTTTCTCGAGCGCGTTTTTCTTGCCGTCCATACCGACGCAGTCGATGACGACGTCCGTGCCGCCGCGGGTGATCTCGCGGATGTGGAGGGCGACTTCGTCCTGCTCGTCGAAATTGATCGTTTCGACGTTGTTCATCTTGCGCGCGTGCTCGAGCCGGTAAGGAACGTTGTCGACCGCGATGATTCGCATCGCGCCCTTCATGGCGGCGAACTTCTGGACCATCAGCCCGACGGGTCCGCACCCGAGCACGGTCACGGTGTCTCCGGGCTTCACGCCGGCATTCTCGACGCTCCAGTAGGCCGTAGGCAGAACGTCCGACAGAAATAGCAGCGCCTCGTCCGGCAGCTCGCACGACTGCGGGATGACGAGGGGCATGAAGTTGCCGTAGGGGACGTGCAGGTATTCGGCCTGGCCGCCAGGGTAGTTGCCGTAGCGCTCGGTATAGCCAAGGTAGCCGCCGGAGTCGATCTCCTTAAGCGGCGGGTGGGGATTCGAATTGTCGCACTGGCTCTCCATATCGTGTTCGCAAAAATAACATTTGCCGCATGACACGTTAAAGGGAATGACGACACGGTCGCCTTTTTTGACGCGGGTTACTTCGGGTCCGACCTCCTCGACGATGCCCATCGGCTCGTGGCCGATGACCGCGCCCTTATGCGCAGGCATGCCGCCCAAATAAATATGCAGATCGGAGCCGCAGATCGCCGTGGACGTGATGCGCACGATGATGTCGTCCTTATGCTTCAGCTTCGGATCTTCGACCTCTTTGACCTGGATGTCTTTGCTTCCCTGAAAGGTTACCGCCCGCATGCTCGCATACCCTCCTTCGGCGTATTGGATTTCTGGCGAATCATTATTAAGTACCCTTTAGGATGACAAATCCAGCATGGATTAATCCGGGAGCGCGAGGGGTAAAGTTGAATATCACATGACAGCAAACGGAGGTATCCCATATGTCCATGACCGTATACGGCGTATTCGACACGAGCAAGGATGTCATCGACGCGATTCAGTCTTTGAAAATCAGGGGGCATTCCGACCACGATCTGACGGTCGTCGCGGACCGCGAAGAGTCGTGGAGCCTCGGCAACCTGGGACAAGCGGCGGATCTGGTCGAGGTGGAAGGCGCGGGGGCAGGCTCGGACTCGCTGCTCGGCAAGGTCAAGCGGATCATCAAGGCGGGCGGAGACAGCGAGCTGTCCGGCCGTCTCGAGGAGATCGGGCTCACGAACGGCGACGCGATGGAGTATGCGCCGGAAGTGGACAAGGGGCGTTTTCTGCTGCTGATCGGCCACGACAACGGGCTGGTCGACGACGTCGTTGCCAGCTCGTCCGCCGAGGATAACGTCGCGGACAGCGCGATCCGCAATCAGGCGATCGACCGGGAGCTGCCGCGTATCCTGTCCGAGGACGGACCGCTGCCGCCAAGCGAACGAATCTAAATTCAATTCGAACGACTCGACGCCACCGCTCCGGGGGCTGACGATGGGTCGACGGAGCCGCGTCCTGTAAGGGGGCGTGGCTCTTTTTGCGTACCCGCGTTATAATGAAAAAAGCTTGCAGCGCGACAAATCGCGACTAACAATGGGGTGCGATGAGTATGACACAATCCAGCGATTCGAATTCGTCCGCGTCCGCGGACAAGCCGGAGCAGAAAAAGATCAGCCTGGCGGAAGCGATGAAGCAGCGCCTGGCCCAGAAGAAGCAGGCTGCGGCGCAAGGCGGCGGACAGCAGAGCGGCTTTTCGACCGACGTGAAGCAGATGCGCAGCCAAATCAAAAAGAAGCCGAACAACCAGAAGAAACGTACTGGCGTCTAAAGCGTTCTTCGCACGGTTGGGCGCGGAAGCCCGGGGCGATTGGCGATCGGGCTTGTTTTTATTAAAACGGAAGTAGGATGATTATGGCAGATCATATGAAGCTTGACGGCGAATGGCCGGCTTTGGCTTGGCCGCTCGCACTGAAGGATGCATTGATGCCGCAGACTCGCGAATCGCTGCAAAGAATGGCGAGACTGTTGAAGATATACGATTGGGAGAACGAAAAGGACAAAGACGCGCTTGTCGGCGGGCTTGTGCCCGTGTTGGCCGACTCTGCCGCAGAATCGACGGAACTGTGGGACGAAGAACGGTGGGCGCTGATTCGCAGACTGGTAAAAAGTAACGGTCTGATGGCGGATCCGCCCGAGTCCGGCCCGGTCGCTTATTATTTGGCCGAACGCGGTATCGCGTTTCCCGGCGAGGTGAAAGGCAAGAAGTCGCTGGTCATGCCGACCGAGCTGGTCGAGCGGTTCGCCAAGCTGGAGGGGCTGTCCGGCACGCCGGCGCAAGTGAAGCGCAATACGGATCATATCAAGCTCACCCAGGGGATGCTGTACTATTACGGCGTCTTGGAGGAGACCGAACTCGAATCGCGCTTGATCGCGCTGGCTGGAGAGACGCCCGAGGACGGCCCCGACATGTTCGAGGTGCTGGTCGACGCGCTCGACTTCCGAGCCATGTACGATGTCGACGAGGATGGTCTATATGCGAACCTCGACGTCGAAGAACCGCAGGAACTGCTGCGCATTCAACAGGCGCGGGGGGATCTGCCGTACCGCGAGTTTACCAAGACCGAGCTGCTTAAGGCGGGCGAACCTGAATACGTCGAGCGGACCAAAGCGCACCAGGAACTGGCAGGGTATTTAGCCCGCGAGTACGCGGTGGACAAGCAGGAAGCGGACATGATCGCGGAGATCTGCGCGGATACGTTCAAAAACGGCAAATCGATGAGCGCGGCGTTTGAAATTTTGCAATTCGAGTTTTCGATCGAAGACGCGCAAACGGTCGAAGAGGTCGGCGCGCTGCTCGCCCGGTTGAACAACGGCACGAGGCAATGGGTGCTGAAGGGACATCGCCCGGACGAGCTCAACATGAGCGTCGGCGGCGGCGTGCCGTCCAACGTGCTGGCGATGCCGCAGCGATCGCACCACGCGGACGTCATCTCGATTCAGACCGGCCGCAAGATCGGCCGCAACGATCCATGCCCGTGCGGCAGCGGCAAGAAGTTCAAGAAGTGCTGCGGCGCCGTCGGAGACTAAGCTGCGAGCAACCGAAAAACACCCTGAAGGTCTTCCGCTCCGGATAGAGAGCGGCGGCCTTCAGGGTGTTTTGCAATATTTCATGCCAGCGTCCGCAACGCCTTTAAGCCTTAGCCTTCAACGATTCGGCTTTGGTTGCCTCCAGTTCTGCCGCTGCCTGCAGGCCTGCCTGGTTCAGCAGATTCCAAGGTTTGTTGTAGTGCGGCTGGAAGAAGAAGTCGACGAAGCCGAGCTCTTCCACGGTCATCCGGTTCTGGATGCACACCGACAGCGTGTTGGCCAACTGCGTGAGGTCCGCTTTCGACAGCACCTGCGCGCCGAGGAGGCGTCCGCCGTCCGCTTCAAAGACGAGCTTGACCAGCGCCCGTTCGTAAGTCGGCATGAACTCGGGACGGTAGTTGTCGCTGACCGTCGTCGTCCGCACCTTCAAGCCCGCGTCGATCGCGGCTTGCTCGGTCATGCCGGTCGACGCGATATTCAGGTCGAACATCCGGATGCCCGACGTTCCTTGCGTACCCATGTACTTCACGCGCGGTTCCACGATGTTCATCGCGACGAGCGTCCCCATGCGGACGGCGTTGGTCGCCAGCGGGATATAGGCGGCCTTGCCCGTCGGATTGTAGCGGATCGCGCAGCTGTCGCCGGCGGCGTACACGTCCGGGCAGCTCGTTCGCATGTACTCGTCGACGACGATCGCGCCGTTCGGAAGCATCATGACCTGGCCATTGAGCAGCTCCGTGTTCGGACGGAACCCGATGCAGAGGATGACGAGGTCCGAATCGTACGCGCCTTCGGTCGTCACGACGCGGGCGACCTTGCCGTCCTCGCCCTCGAGCGCGGTCACCGTCTGACCGAGCGCGAGCCGCACGCCGCGTTCCTTCATGTCGGTTTCGACGATGTCGGTAAACGCTTGGTCGAGATACTTGAACATGACGCGCGGGGTATTGTCGATGAGCGTCACGCTTTTGCCCAGCTGATGGAACGCTTCGACCAGTTCGACGCCGATATATCCCGCGCCGACGACGGTGATCCGCTTGGCGGTGGCGGCTTTTTCGATAATCGTCTGGGCGTGCGCGTAGTTTTTGCAGAGCAGCACCCGCTCGAGATCCATGCCCGGCATCTGCGGGACGATCGGCCACGAGCCTGTCGTAACGACGAGCTTGTCGTAGTTGTCGACGAGTACCTCTTCGGTTTCGAGATTGCGGACGGTGACCGTCTTATATACCGTGTCGACGGCGAGCACGTCATGGCGCATCCGGGTGTTCACGCCGAGTTCGGCGAGCGTGTCGGGGTGGGCGTAGAACAATTCCTCCGCGTTGCGCACGACGCCGCCCACATGGAGCGCGATGCCGCACGACAGGAACGAGATATTATCATTGCGCTCATACACGGTAATTTTAGCGTCGGGGTAACGTTTAGCCATTTGGATGGTGGCGGCAGTGCCGGCGTGAGTGCAGCCGATAACGACGATTTTCATAAGGAAGTCCTCCTCGGATTCGTATATTGTGATTAAATTCACATACTTTATTGGAAGGGGGGCGAAGATCTATATCTACAGGATACAAATCTTCGCCCGACTAGGTTGTGATTTAAATCACAATGTCTTGTTGAATCCAATATACGCCACCTTCGAACGGAATGCAATAGGTATAGTGAAAATAATCACAAAGTTTTTGGGTTGTAAACTTCGCGATCGTGGAGACTTTGGATTGGGGTTCGGGTTTGCGCGCAACGCCGATTCGGAAGTCGTACAACGGGGGGTTCCTGCGAGAACTCTAATTGCACGCTGGCCGGCAACGAAAACCCGTATCCTGCAATAGTGCAGGATGGAGAGGCGCCGTCGTTTGTCGTTCGGAGCTATCGCGCAAATGTGCATCATTCAGGGGCGGAGTTATGCGACGAGGGCCTTATTCGAGCATGTATCATGCAGATTTGCGCGATAGATACGCCAAAACCGGTTTGTCGGCTCGCTATCATGTATTTTTGCACGATGGGGGGGATGGGTGCAGGGGAGTTGTGAGGCGGTCAGTAAATACGGCGAACCCGCGACCGGCCGCCAAGCGCGCGACGGCCTCCACCGCGCCCGCGCCGGAACCGCACAAAAATGTGCGGTTCCGGCATCGCTCCGCGCGTTAGGCCCCACGGACCAGTGCGCACATGCAAGAACCGCACAAAAAATGTGCGGTTCCGCCCCGCGCCGCGCGTAGGGCCCCACGGGCCAGCGCGTACATGCAAGAACCGCACAAAAAATGTGCGGTTCCGCCCCGCGCCGCGCGTAGGGCCCCACGGGCCAGCGCGCATGTGCAAGAACCGCACAATAAATGTGCGGTTCCGGCATCGCATCTGCTATTTGATCTGCCGTCTAGTCACTTCGGCTGCTCTGGCGGCGCTTCCGGGGGCACCGCGTCCGGCTTGACGTCCGGCGGCACGGCGTCAGGCTTGACCTCGGGCGTCGGATTTTGCACGATCTCGGGATTCGGCACGACCGGCGAGATCTCGGGAGAGGTCGGAGGCGTGATCTCCGGCGTACCCGGATCGAACTGCGGCAGCTCTGCGGCATAATCTCTATATTCGGACATAGGGCAGCACTCCTTTTTTGTAGCTTGGTCTCCATTACCCAATCGCAGGGCAGCCTTAACGGGATCAGGGACAACAAACATTGGCACTTAGGTCTAATGACGGCGGGCTTGGCGCTGTGATATGCTGAATGAAATAATACGGCAACAGGGAGTTTGACACGCGATGGAATTTGCGAGAGCTTCATCTGTATTCAACGCGATGGAACCGATCGTCGTGAGTTTCTTCGAGGAGCATATTCTGCCCAACTATCCGTTGAAGTGCAGCTGCGAGAAGTGCACGACGGACATCATCGTCCTCACCTTGAACCATCTCAAGCCGCAGTACACGTCGACGCAAGCCGGCCAAGCCTATATCAAGGCGCTCTATATGAACACCCAAATGCAATCGGACGTTTTGCAGGAGCTCGCGCGCTCCGTGCAGATCGTGGAGTCCAAGCCGCAGCACCAGCCCGCCGAATAGCCCCGAACCGCCTCGAAGGCCCGCCGTTCTCGGGTCTTTTTTGTGCAGCCTGCACGGTACGAACCGCATCCTTTCCCGCACGCATGCTCCGGTTTGCCGCATTCGGGGTAATACATAAGAGGATTGAGGCTCCCGGCCTCAGCCATAATAAGGAGACGATCCGAACAGAAGCGAGGGGACCGACGATATGGCGCTTACCGACGAGCAGCGCATCACGCTTCACGGGTTCAACAACCTGACGAAGACGCTGAGCTTCAATATGTACGACATCTGCTACACCAAGACCAAGGAAGAACGGGAGGCGTACATCGCCTACATCGACGAGCAGTACAACTCCGATCGGCTGACCAAGATTCTGAACGCGGTGGCGGAGATCATAGGCGCCCACGTGCTGAACACGGCGAAGCAGGACTATGTGCCGCAGGGGGCGAGCGTGACGCTGCTCGTCTCGGAGGGACCGATCGTGGAGGTGCCGACGGAATCGTACGAGGAGTCGCCCGGCCCGATGCCGGCCAATGTCGCGTTGCAGCTCGACAAGAGCCACATTACCGTGCACACGTACCCGGAATATCATCCGAGCGAGGGCTTAAGCACGTTTCGCGCGGACATCGACGTCTCGACTTGCGGCGAGATCTCTCCGCTCAAGGCGCTGAATTATCTCATCCACTCGTTCGACACCGACATTATGACGATCGATTACCGGGTGCGCGGGTTCACGCGGGACATCAACGGCCACAAGCTGTTCATCGACCACGATATCAATTCGATCCAGAATTACATTCCCGATGGCGTGATCGAAGCGTATGATATGATAGATGTCAATGTATACCAAGAGCATATCTTCCACACGAAGTGCAAGCTGCGCGAGTTCGATCTCAACAACTACCTGTTCGGCTACACCAAGGACAAGCTGAGCGAGGCCGAGCAGCAGGAGATCGCGGAGCGGCTGAAGATCGAGATGGACGAGATTTTCTACGGGAAAAACATTCGTTAGGCGCAAATGGCGAGGGGGAGCTGCGATGGGACTTAGAGAGGACGCGGCAAGGCTGAAGCAGGATATCGAAGACGAGCAGAACGCCAAGCTCCGGATCGCCCTGTTCGGGCAGCCGGGCTCGGGCAAATCGTCGCTCATCAATCAGATCGTCGGACAGCCGGTCGCGCGCACGGGCGTGACGACCGACACGACGGTCGAGGCCCAGGTCATCGCGCACGAGGAGCTGCTGCTCGTGGACCTGCCGGGGTACGGAACCTCCCGGTTCCCGCCCAATGAATGGATGGACCGGTTCCGGCCGGAGGAGCTGGACCTGTTCCTGTGCGTGTTCGCGGGCAAATTCCACGAGGCCGACACCGCCTTCTTCAGGGAGCTGCGGGAGAAGGGGCGGATCTGCCTGTTCGTCCGCAACAAGCTGGACGATCTGTGGGAGGACGGCCGCACGGCGGAGGAGCTGCAGGCAGAGATCGCAGCCGACGTGGCGCGCCAGATCGGAGAGCCGCAGCAGGTGTACTTCGTCAGTTGCCGGACCCGCGAGGGCTTAAGCGAACTGGTGGACGGGATCAAGGCGGCGCTCGAGCCCGCGCTGCAAGAAAAGTACGCGCGTTCGGCGAAGGCGTTCAGCCTCGCGCATCTCGAGGCGAAGAAGGAAGCTTGCGAGAAGTCCGTATACAAGTACGCGGGGCTTGCCGCCGCCAACGGTCTCAATCCGGTGCCCGGCGTGAACGTCGGGGTCGACATGTCCATCATGTACAAGATGTTCGCCGAGATCCGGGCCTCTTACGGGCTCACGGATGAGAAGGTGAACAAGCTAATCCCCTCGCTCCTGCCGCTCGGCAAGCGGGTGCTCGATTACGGCACGAAGGAGGGCATTATGCTGCTCCTGAAGAAGTTCGCGGGCAAAAGCGCGTCCACGGCCGTCGGCCGCTTCGTGCCGATCGTCGGCCAGGCGATCGCGGCCGCCGCGGGCTTCGGCATGACGCTCGCCGCCGGCAAGTCGTATCTGAACGACTGCCACGAGCTGGCGGAGCGCATCCTGGAGCGGGAGCTCGGAATCGAGCGCCAGCCGTGAGCGCGAAGGCCAGGCGCGCGGGAGGCGGCGCGGGCGCGGAGCCGACGGTGCTGGAGCGCAATCTAAAGCGGCTCGCTTCGGAGCTCGCCGTCATTCCGCGCCGTCGCAAGATCGCGATCCTCGGGCAGCCTGGCGCGGGCAAATCGGCGCTGCTCGATCTGCTGACGGACCGGGGTTGCGTGCCGAGGCCCGTCGTCGGTCAGCGCACGGACGCGACCTCTTGGGCGCATGACCCGAATGCCGCGCTGATTCCTGCGTGCGGAGAAGCCGTCTTCGTCGATTCGCCCGGCTATGGTACGGCCGCGCATCCGGCGGAGACGTTTTTTCGTCTGTTTCCGTATCGGTCGTTCGATCGTTTGTTGCTCGTGTTCAAGGATAAGCTGCATGCCGCGGACGACCGGCTGCTGGCCGGCATCGCGCGGGCAGGACTCGCGGAGCGGACGATGCTCGTCCGCAGCTTCGCCGACGGGCTGCTGCCCGAGGAGCGGGAGCCGCTGCGGCGCGAGCTTGCCGGACGCTTTGCCGGACCGATCGTATTTTACAGCGCCAGGGATCGCAGCGGATTGGACGAGATCGAGCGGTTCGCGCTCGGCCCGCCGGCTTCCTGAGATTCGTATCGCTTCTGTCGGGGTATGATCTAGACAATCGTCCGCGCATGGCGGACATGCGTCTGAAGTTGTCATGCCAAAGGAGCGACCGGGATGGATAGGGATCGGACCCTGCTGGCGCGCAAAGAACGGCTTTGGTACGTAAACCGGCTAAGCGGCGGACAGCCGAGTGCGCTGGTCGCCCCGGATGGCGGGCAATCGCGGTTTTTGAATGGTTTTGCCGGGCGGCTTCGCCCGGCTCTTTGCGTTCCGCCGCGTCGCTTTTCGCATCCAAGTTTTCCATGGGAATGAACGTCCAGGCGAGCACGCATAATACAGGAAGATCGGCGCGGCGGCCCGCGTGAGCCGGACCGCCGCGCCCGAACCTTCCCCGAAGGAGGATGAACGATGGACGAGGGCGGTCTCACGCTTCATACGGACAAGTACCAGATTAATATGATGTATGCCCATTGGGTACAAGGGACGCTTAACGAGCGGGCCGTGTTCGAAATTTATTTCCGCAAGCTGCCGTTCGGCAACGGCTATGCCGTCTGCGCCGGCCTCGAGCGCATCGTCAGGTACATCGAAGCGCTCTGGTTCGGAGAACGGGAGATCGAATACCTTCGGCAGCAAGAGGAGAATTATGCGCCCGGCTTCCTCGAAGCGCTCCGCTCCTTCCGCTTCACGGGCAGCCTGCATGCGATGGCGGAGGGGACGCTGGCCTTTCCGAACGAACCGCTGGTCCGCGTCGAAGCGCGCCTCTTCGAAGCGCATCTGATCGAGACGGCGATGCTGAACTTCCTTAATTATCAGACGCTTATCGCGACGAAGGCTTCGCGAATCCGGCAGGTCGCGCCGAATGACCTGCTCCTGGAATTCGGCACCCGACGGGCGCAGGAAGCGGACGCCGCCGTATGGGGTGCGCGCGCGGCCTATCTCGCGGGCTTCCATGCGACGTCGAACATGCGGGCCGGCATGCTGTTCGGCATCCCGTCCAAGGGCACCCACGCGCATGCTTGGGTTCAGGCGTTCGGCTCGGAGGAGGAGGCATTCCGCAAATACGCCGAGGCGCTCCCGGATCAAGTGACGCTGCTCGTGGATACGTACGATACGCTTCGCAGCGGCGTGCCGAACGCGATCCGGATCGGCCGGATGCTCGAGGCCGCCGGCAAGCGGATGGTCGGCATCCGGCTGGACAGCGGCGACTTGGCGTACCTTTCGCAGCGGGCGAGGGAAATGCTGGACGACGCGGGGCTCGCGTACGTCAAGATTACCGCTTCCAACGATCTGGACGAGCACATTATCGACAACTTGAAAAGCCAGCGCGCGCGGATCGACGTCTGGGGCGTCGGCACGAAGCTGATCACGGCCGCCGACCAGCCTTCGCTTGGCGGCGTGTACAAGATGGTCGCCATCTCCAGGGACGGCTACTACGAGCCCGTGATCAAAATCTCGGCCAATCCCGAGAAGGTGACGACGCCCGGCCTGAAGGACGTATACCGGATCATTGGCCGCGACACGGGGAAGGCGGAGGGCGATTACATCGCCCTCAAAGACGAAGAAGACATTCGCGAAGGCCGCCGGATCAAGCTGTTCGACCCGGTGCATCCCTATATTCACAAATATATCGACCGTTACGAAGCCGTACCGCTGCTGAAGCCGGTGATCGTCGATGGCGAACGGGCTGGGCCGCTGCCTTCGCTCGACGAAATTCGCGATTACCATGACGAACAGATCGCTCAATTTTGGCCGCAGTACTTACGGAAGCTTAATCCGGAGCTATATCGGGTCAATTTAAGCGAAAAAGCTTGGAAGCTGAAGATGGATTTGATCGCCAAACATACGCAAAGTGACCAAATGTAATTTCCAGTTACGTACAATATATGGTAACTGACATGCCGATGACATGTAATAGGCTTGTGGACGGAGGATTGTGGATAAATCACAAAAGAATTCGCTTTCATTTATCACTTTCCATCGGTAAAGGGAAAACGCGTTAAAGAATAGCCGCTTTTATACGCTAAATCGTGTAAAAATTATTTCAACGTTTGATTAAAAAATGTGCAAATAATCATAGATTTATTAATAATCTTGCTTTATAATCGCCTAGGAGAGAGAGCATCCGCTAGAAAACTGGAAAAAGTATATGCGAAAATTGCTCGATCAAAAATCTGGGGAGGCCAGTACATGAAGACAAGGAAGATTGTGTCAGGTATTCTTACGTTGACGCTGCTCGGCGCTTCGTTGGTTGCTTGCGGCAACAACAACAACAACGCAGGCAGCAGCGCAAGCGCTAGCTCCGGCGCTAGCTCGTCCGCAAGCGCGAGCGCGCCAGCCAGCTCCTCCAAGACCGAACTCGTGATGAACTACCGTGCGGATCCGCCGGCGTTGGACGTATCGATCGCGGAGAGCGCCGCATCGTTCACGATCCTCGGCGCCATCAGCGAAGGTCTGTATCGTTTGGATAAAGATTTGCAGCCGCAGCCGGCGCTCGCCGACGGCATGCCGACCGTCTCCGCCGACGGCTTGGTCTACACGGTCAAGCTGAAGTCGGGCCTCACTTGGGCGAACGGCGATCCGCTGACCGCGAAGGATTTCGTCTATTCCTACAAGCGCACGCTGGATCCGAAGACCAAAGCGACTTACGCGTTCATGGTCGCTTGGATCAAGGGCGGCAACGACGTGCTGACCGCCAAGGACGACGCTGCCGTCAAGGCTGCGCAGGACAAGCTCGGCGTCGTCGCGAAGGACGACACGACGCTGGAGATCACGCTGGACCACCCTGTTCCTTTCTTCACGGCTCAGCTCGCGTTCCTGAACTTCTACCCGCAGAACGAGAAGTTCGTCTCCGCTCAAGGCGACAAGAGCGGCGCGGATGCGGACAAGGTGCTTGGCGCCGGTCCGTTCAAGCTGACGAAGTGGGACCACGAGCAGCAGCTCGTGCTTGAAAAGAACGACAAGTATTGGGATGCCGCTAACGTGAAGCTGTCGAAGGTCACGCTGAACATCGTCAAGGATACGGCAACCGGCCTGAACCTGTACGAGACGGGCGCCACCGATTATGCCGACGTCAAGGGCGATCAAATGCTCGCTTACGACGGCAAGCCGGATTTGCAAATGAAGAAAGAGCTCGTAACGGGCTATCTGAATTTCCAAGCGACGAAGGTTCCCGCGTTCGCGAACGTCAAGGTTCGCCAGGCGTTCACGATGGCGATCGACCGTGCGGGCGTAGCCAACCTCGTACTGAAGAACGGCTCCGTGCCTTCGACCGGCTTCGTGCCGGCAGGCAACCAAGACGGCAACGGCAAGGACTTCCGCACCGTCGTAGGCGACACCGAAGCAACGTTCGATGCAGCCAAGGCCAAGCAACTGCTGGAAGAAGGCCTCAAGGAATCCGGCGCTACGCTGCCTAAGCTCTCCATCATCGGCGACGATACGGAGACCGGCAAGAAGATGCTCGAATACCTCGTTTCCCAATGGAAAACGAACCTGGGCGTAGACGTAACGACCGAGCCGCTGCCGCACGCGAACCGTCTGGATCGCGAGCTGTCCAAGAACTACCAGATCGTCAGCACCCTGTGGGGCGCGGACTACAACGATCCGATGACCTGGCTCGACATGTTCCTGACCGGCGGTTCGTTCAACACGCAAGACTGGTCGAACGCCGAGTACGACAAGCTGATCAAAGCCGCTCAACTCGAAACCGACAACGCGAAGCGCGCAGACGAAATGGCGCAAGCGGAGAAAATCCTGCTGAGCGAAGCTGCCGTCACGCCGCTGTACTTCCGTTCCTCGCCGTTCGTCATCAATCCGAAGCTGAAGGATCTGATCCTGCCGCCTTACGGTCCCGATTTCGAACTGAAGTGGGCTCACTTCGAAGGATAAGACAAGCGTCAAGCTTGCTTCACGACTAACGCACCTGGTACAGTCAACGCCAACCATGAGGGAGGCCGTTCTTGAACGGCTTCCTTCATGTGCTTGACGCTTGTAAATTCCATTGAAGGGAGGGTTTTCCATGCTGAAGTTTATCTTGCGCAGATTTGTTTATATGGTTATTACGCTGTGGGTCGTCGTTACCGTCACGTTTTTTCTGATGAAGCTGCTGCCGGGCAATCCGTTCGGCGAGAACGCATCGAAGCTGTCGCCCGAAAATCTGCAGATTTTGCGGGAGCAATATGGCCTGGACAAACCCGTCTGGCAGCAATACCTGAAGTATATGGGCAAAGTCGTTCAAGGGGACCTGGGCGTCTCTTACCAATATCCGACGCGCGAAGTCGTCGAGATCATCAAGCACAACTTCCCGGCATCGCTCGAGCTCGGTATCGAATCGTTGATTTTTGCCGTTATTATCGGCCTCTTACTTGGCATTTTCGCGGCGCTGAGGCACAACAAGGCCGGAGACTATACCGCTATGCTTATCGCGATCATCGGTATCTCCGTGCCTTCGTTCGTCATCGGGCCGCTGCTCTCATACTTTGTCGGCGTTAAACTCGGTTGGCTGCCTCCCGGCTTGTGGAACGGACCGGAGCATCGCGTGCTGCCGGCACTCGCGCTCTCGTTCGGCACGATCGCGATTCTGGCCCGCATGATGCGCGCGTCGATGCTCGACGTCGCCAGCCAGGATTATATCAAGACCGCCAAGTCCAAAGGGATCGGCGGCAACGCAATCGTCTGGAATCATATGATCCGCAACGCCATATTGCCGGTCGTCACCATTCTCGGTCCGATCGCGGCCAACGTCGTCACGGGTACGCTCGTCGTCGAGACGATCTTCTCCGTGCCGGGACTCGGCCATCAGTTCGTGCAGTCGATTCTGACGACGGACTACACGATGATCGCCGGCCTCGCGATTTTTTACGCGGCTATATTGATCTTCGTCATGTTCATTACGGATATCGCGTACGGCCTGGTCGATCCGCGGATTCGGTTAGGGAAGGGGAGATAAAAAGTGGAGGAAATCGCAAAGAGCCAATTCGAACCGGCGGTCAAGTCTGGCGACAGAGAAGCGATTCTTCGCCCTTCCGTCAGTTACTGGCAGGACGCATGGAGGCGTCTGAAGAAGAACAAGCTGGCCATGGTCGGGCTTGTCGTCATGGTCGTCGTTACGCTGCTCGCCCTAATCGTTCCCCTCGTCAGCGGGTACGACTATGAGACGCAGAACCCGAGCGCCGTCAATCTTCGACCGTCTGCCGCCCACTACTTCGGCACGGACGATTTCGGCCGCGATCTGTGGACGCGCGTTTGGTGGGGCGCCCGCATTTCCTTGTTCATCGGCATTATGGCTGCGTTGCTCGACCTCGTAATCGGCGTTCTGTACGGCGGCATCTCCGCTTACTTCGGCGGCAGGGTCGACAATATCATGCAGCGCTTCATTGAAGTCATTTACTCGATCCCGTACCTGCTGCTCTCCATCTTGCTATTGATGGTGCTCGGGCCGGGCGTATCGACCATTATATTGGCTTATGCGATCACCGGCTGGGTCTCGATGGCCAGGCTCGTGCGCGGGCAAATGCTCGTGCTCAAGGAGCAGGAGTTCGTGCTGGCTGCCAGGGCGCTGGGCGCGAAGCCGTTCCGCATCATCCTGAAGCACCTGATCCCGAACGCGCTCGGCGTCATCGTGGTACAGATTACGTTCGTCGTACCGACGGCGATCTTCGCCGAAGCCTTCCTGAGCTTCATTGGCCTCGGCATCAAGCCGCCGCTTGCATCGCTGGGCAACCTGCTGAGCGACGGCGCCGCATACATGCGCTATCATCCGCACCGGCTCGTATTCCCGACGATCGTATTCAGCATGATTTTGCTCAGCTTCAATCTGCTCGGGGACGGCCTGCGGGACGCGCTCGATCCTAAGATGAGAAAATAAGGAGGAGAGTCCGATGAGCACGCCTCTATTGGAAGTGAACAACCTGCGCGTATCGTTCAAGATGCATGCGGGCGAGGTACAAGCGGTTCGCGGCGTCTCCTTTAGATTAGATAAAGGCGAAGTGCTCGCGATCGTGGGAGAATCGGGCAGCGGCAAGTCCGTCACGGCTCAGACGATCATGCGTCTGACGCCGACGCCTCCCAGCTATATTAAAGAAGGCTCGATCGTATACGAAGGCAAGACCGATATTACCAAGCTGAGCGAGTCTCAGATGGGCAAGGTTCGCGGCGCCGAGATGGGCATGATTTTCCAGGACCCGATGACGTCGCTGAACCCGACGATGACCGTCGGCATGCAGATCGCCGAAGGCATCCGCAAGCACGAGAAGCTGTCGAAGAAAGCAGCGCTCGCCCGCGCGATCGAGCTGCTCAAGCTCGTCGGCATGTCCAATCCGGAAGGCCGCATTCATCAATATCCGCATGAGTTGTCCGGCGGCATGCGTCAGCGCGTCATGATCGCGATCGCGTTGGCCTGCCATCCGAAGCTGCTGATCGCCGACGAACCGACGACGGCGCTCGACGTGACGATCCAGGCGCAGATCATGGACGTCATGCGCGACGTGCAGGAGAAGACCGGCACTTCTATTATTTTGATCACGCACGATCTCGGCGTCGTGGCCGAGCTCGCGCAGCGCGTTATCGTCATGTACGCGGGACAGGTTGCCGAACAGGGCAGCCTGCACGATATCTTTTATAATCCTCGTCATCCTTATACCTGGGGACTGCTCCAATCGGTGCCTCGTCTCGACAGCGACAAGAAGAGCGAGCTGTCGTCCATTCCGGGCACGCCGCCCGACCTGTACGCGCCACCTAAAGGCTGCGCGTTCGCGGCTCGCTGTCCGTACGCCATGAAGGTGTGCATGGAGAACGATCCGCCGCAATTCGAGATCGACGGACCGGCGCATACGGCCAAATGCTGGCTGAATCATCCGGACGCCCCCAAGGTAGAAAGGCCGATCGAGACAGGGGGTGCCGCAAATGTCTAATGCGCCTATTTTGGAACTGACGGATCTGCGCAAGCATTTTAATCTGTCCGGCGGCCGCGTGCTGAAGGCCGTCGACGGCCTGAACTTCAACGTGCGGCGCGGCGAGACGTTCGGCCTGGTCGGCGAGTCCGGCTGCGGCAAGTCGACTGCCGGCCGTACGATTATGCAGCTGTACGAGCCGACGTCCGGCAGCATCAAGTTCGACGGCCGCGACGTGAGCAAGCTCACGAAGTCGGAGCGGATCAAGTTTACCAAGGAAATGCAAATGGTGTTCCAGGATCCGTACGCGTCGCTCAATCCGCGGATGACCGTCGGCAAGATCATTGGCGAAGGCCTCGAGATTCACGGGCTGGCGTCCGGCCGCAAACGCACGGAACGCGTCGCCGAGCTGCTGGACGCCGTCGGCCTGAACGAAGAGCATGCGAACCGGTTCCCGCACGAATTTTCCGGCGGCCAGCGCCAGCGGATCGGCATCGCGCGCGCGCTCGCCATCGAGCCCAAGTTCATCGTGGCCGACGAGCCGATCTCCGCGCTCGACGTATCGGTGCAGGCGCAGGTCGTCAACCTGTTCAAAAAGCTCCAGCGCGAACGCGACCTGACCTATTTGTTCATCGCGCATGACCTGGCGATGGTCAAGCACATCTCGGACCGCATCGGCGTCATGTACCTGGGCAAGCTGGTCGAGGTCGCCGAATCCGACGAGCTCAACGAAAACCCGCTTCACCCTTACACCCAGTCCCTGCTGTCCGCGATCCCGCTGCCCGACCCCGAGCAGCAGAAGTCGCGCGAGCGCATCATCCTGAAGGGCGAAATCCCGAGCCCGCTGAATCCGCCGAGCGGCTGCCCGTTCCGCACGCGCTGCCCGCACGCGATGGACGTCTGCGCCAAGACGATGCCCGAGTTCAAAGAAGCCAAGCCAGGACACTACGTGGCCTGCCACCTCTATTAATAGTAATCGCACGCCAAGCGCCGGAGGATACGCCTCCGGCGTTTTTTTGTTGAGGCAAACACCCCGCGAACCCCGCGAACCCCGCAAGCCCCGCAAGCCCCGCAAGCCCCGCAAGCCCCGCAAGCCCCGCAAGCCCCGCAAGCCCGCGAATCTGCGGAAAATAACTGTCGAAAAGCAATTAATTTTCTGCCTGATCATACAGTTTTCAATATAAGTGTTAGAAAGCAACTAATTTCCGAATTTTGTTCATTTCCGATATCTTTTTCGAGAATTAACTGCGTTTGGACACTTATTTCATCAAATCTCCGATTATGCTTCGAATTAATTGCTTTTTAACACTTAAATGTTACGCATTGACGGCCTCCACAACGAGCCCATCTCTGATACACCTTCTAACTGAACCCAAACATTGGAGCATGGAACGGACGGCAGTGTTTAATGCGCTTCATAACCATTTCCAGGCGGATTCGTTGGCTTCATATCGAACGATGCGGCTTCCCTCGGCTCCACGCGATTCGGTAAATAAGCCTGCGCGACAGAGAGAGGCAAGCGCGGCTTTAGCGGCGCGATGACCGATTCGCAGATGCGTCATCACGTCGATGGGACGAATCGGGCGCGCCAGCATGATGGACATGCGGATAATTTCTCTCTCGATCAGCTTGCCTGTATCGAGCGGTTGTGCTTGCGTATGGAAGCGGCTTAGCAGCAGTCGCAGCAGGGCGATGCAGATTTCCGGCCTCGCTGCCACATCGTCGTACGCGAAGCTAACGACATGATAACCTACGGCAGTCAAATAAGTCTCGCGATTGAGCTCGTTGCAGTATTTCTGCCGGTCCATGTCGCGCACGTGCGGTCCGAAACCCTTGATCTCGATGACCAGCCTAACGGCCGGTCCGATCCATACAAAATCGCAAAAGTACGACAAGCCCCGCCAATCTCTTACTTCGTACTCAGGATGCAGCCCGTCAAAGTGACCATGCAGCTTCCACCATACGTTTTTGCAAAACAGCTTCTCCGCCTCCCGATGCCCTCGCTCTAGCCTGCCCCTACGCTCACCTGATCTCGCAGACAGATGCTGCGAGATAAAGGCCTCGTGCGCCTGCCCGAATCCCATCGAATCCAACCTCCCGGCCAAAATAAAAACGCCCCGTCGGCAATCCCCGAAGGGATGCAGGCGGGACGTTCTTCGTCTCGATAGTTACATTATAGAAGGGCGACCGCACGAGGGCAACCCGATATTGAACGCGAGTCCCGCATTAAGAATGCGGAGCTCGCAGCGACAAAGTTGGAATTGTGTATTCCTGTGTGTCGCACTTTACTTCAACCCCGCCCAAGCCGGCTCCTGGATCTCCAGCCAGCGGTTGCGGATGTCGAGGATCTCGCGGTCGGGGAGCTTGCTCTTGGCCGCATAGCCGATGTTTTGCCGGAAATGCGTCAGGTTGGTCGTGCCTACGATGGCGGTGTCGACGTAGGGGACGGAGAGCACGAACCGAAGCGCCTTCTCCGCGATGGCGTCGGAGTCGTTTTTCAGAAACGGATAATTAAGCTTCTCCAGCCGTTCTACGTAAGGATCCGGCGCATTCTCGAGCCCCTGCCGGACCCAGACCGCATTGGCGATCGGCCGCTTCGCGATGATGCCCATGTCGCGTTTGGCCGCCTCGCTCACGGTGAGCTGCAGCGCCTCCTGATCGGCGATGTTGATCGACGTCTCGAGCGCGTCGAAGACGCCCGTATTCACCGCGTACAGCGCATCCGTGCTGTCGCCGCTGTATCCGATATATCGCGTCAGGCCTTCGCGCTTCAGGTCGCGCAGCGCCTCGATCAAGTCGCCTTGGCGAAGCACGGCTTCCGAGCAGCTGTGAATCATCATAAGATCGACGTAGTCGGTCCGCATATCCCGCAGCGTACGCTCGATGCTGGGCCGCACGTTGCGAACGTCCCAATCCGGATAGGGGAGGCCGACGCTCTCGCCTTCGCCGAGCTTGCTGAAGACGTAGTATTCGCTGCGCCTGCTCGACACGAGCTGGCCGATCAGGCTCTCGCTGCGCTTGTAGCTCGATGCGGAGTCCAGTACGTTGACGCCCTCGTCCAGCAGCGCGTTCAAGAGATCGCCGACCTCGCGGTCGGTTGCCTTCGAGCTATCCATGCCGATCTCGGCGCTGCCGAAGCCGAGCACGGACACCTTCATATCGGTTTTGCCGAATTTACGCGTCTCCAAATCCCATTCCCTCCTATGAGTCGATTTCTTGATCGTGCTACCCATTTGTACCCTTGAAGACGGCTCCTCACGCATGATAACGATCGAAATGCCCGCACCGGGCGCTCACCTCTGGGCTGGTCCCCGCATATGTTGATTGCAGATAACCTTGGCTTGGATGCCTGACGCCTGCTTCTTTCTAAAGCGCTTCCCGCTTATGAAAGGGAGGCCGGTTTCGCTTTTGCAAAGCCCCGATGTTAAAATGTAAGGAGCTAGTCCGCAATCGGAAGGAGACCTGGAAGATGGCGAACACCTATGTGTACACCCGCAGAGAAGAAGTGGCCAACGCCATTACGCACGGATTGGGCGCGGTGCTCAGCGTTTCGGCGCTGACGATCCTGATCGTGTACGCCAGCCTGTACGGGACGGCTTGGCACGTGACGAGCTTCGCGATCTATGGTACGACGATGCTCCTCTTGTATACGGCTTCGACGCTCGTTCACGCTCTCCAAGAGGGCAAACTGAAGGACCTGTTCGAGACCTTCGACCATTCGTGCATTTATTTGTTTATCGCCGGCACCTATACCCCGATTTTGTTGACCGTGCTCCGCAGTCCGCTAGGTTGGACACTGTTCGGCCTCGTCTGGGGGCTTGCGGTCGGCGGCGTTATTTTTAAAGCGTTTTTTACGAAAAAATTCCTGTACTTGTCCACGTTGGTCTACATTCTGATGGGATGGATGATCGTATTGGCGTGGGGACCGTTGACCGCGGCCTTGTCGACGGGGGGGATGCAGCTTCTGATCGGCGGCGGACTGCTGTACACGGTCGGCGCGATCTTCTACGTATGGCGCGGCTTTCCCTATCATCACGCCATTTGGCATCTATTCGTGCTCGGCGGCTCGATCGCGCACTTTTTCGCCATTCTATTGTTCGTTCTGCGGATTTACTGATATTTCCCCGGAAATTGTAGAATGGCCCCTTACACCGTTACTCTTACCGGGGGCATCGCATGATTAATACACTGATCGCCAACTTTGCTTTGCTGACCGCTTTCCTGTTTTTCTTTAACGCCCTATACGGCAAACACGAAGCCGACGGCGACAAGCCGCGGCGCATCGTCGTCTACGGAGCGATCTCCTACGGCTTGTTTGCCCTCGTGCTCATGTACTTCAGCGTACGCCTCGACGCGCATGCGCTTCTCGATTTCAGACAATTAATGATCGTTTGCTCGGCGGCGTTCGGCGGACCGATCGCAGCGCTGATTACGGCGGCGTTCGTCATGCTCGGCCGCATCCTGATGTTCGGAGGCGTCAACGACGCTTCGCTGATCGCGTGCGCCTCTGCGCTCGTATTGGCTGCGGGCGGCGGCGCCATGAGCCGCTGGCTGCCTCGGCGGCCCGGGCGCTTCTGGTTGTTCTCGATCGCGCTCTGCATGCTCTGCACGGCGATTACGTTCGCTATCCTGCTCGGGGAGCAGGCCATGGATATTTTGCCTCCCTTTTTTCTCGTCATGGCCATCGGCGGCATCATCGTCAGCGGTTTGACGGCATATTTCTCGACGGCCAACCGGCTGCAGCTGGAGCTGCGCGCGAGCGAGCGTCGCTACAGGCAATTGCATATGCTGCAGCAATCGATTCTGCAATCCGCGTCCGACGTGGCGATCGTCGCGGCGGATCTGACGGGACGCGTCACGCTGTTCAACAAGGGGGCGGAAAAGCTGCTCGGCTACGATGCCGACGACGTCGTCGGACGTGGGATACTCCGGCCGCAAGCGGCGGCCGGCGTCGTTATTGCAGCGGACAAGACCGGCGTTGCTCAGGCGGGAGCGCGCGATATCGACGCGCTCTCAGATTTCGTCCAGCGGATGATGTACGGCAGCGAGGACGAACACGAATGGACGATCAAGCGCCGGGACGGCATCGCCTTCGCCGCGAACGTGATCGTATCGCACGTGCTCGATTCAGACGGCGAAGTCATCGGATACATGAGCGTGTCCACCGACATCACCGAGCGCAAGCTCGCCGAGGAAAAGCTAATGGAAGCCAACAGCCTGCTCCAGAAGCTGTCCCTGCTAGACGGCCTGACGGGCATCGCGAACCGTCGGCGCTTCGATCAGGCGCTCCGCGCCGCATGGACGACGGCCGTCTCGGAAGACTCGACGATGTCGCTCATCCTGTTCGACATCGATTATTTCAAAAAGTATAACGACGCGTACGGCCACCAGGCCGGCGACGATTGCCTGATCCAAGTCGCGGCCGTCGCGATGGCGTGCCTGCGCGCCGGCTCCGACACGGCCGCCCGCTACGGCGGCGAAGAGTTCGGGGTCATATTGCCCGGGGCCGACGCCGAGGAGGCGCTGGTCGTGGCCGAACGGATTCGCGCCGCGATCTTCGATCTCGCGATTCCGCACATCCACTCGCCCACAGGAGTCGTGACGCTCAGCCTAGGCATCGCATGCCAGGGACCGGGCAGCGCCACGGGCGAGCAGCGTCTGATCGCGCTAGCGGACGCGGCCCTTTACGAGGCCAAGCAATCGGGGAGAAACCGGGCGGCAATGGCCAATTCATCCGTCGGCAGGCCGTCGGCTAACTGACCGTGAAAGCGCTGCTTTACGCCGAATCGGTTTGGAATGCGCTTTCCGCGTTTAATTAAGGGTATGCGGTTTGACCATGCTCGGCGGGGGGCGATCAAGATTAAGCATCATATCAATAGCTGGACGTTTGAAAATTGGATGGGCCCGTTGACGTACGTAGAATGGGATGCGCAAGCTTCGGCGCTCGCGACGAACGTCGAGGCGCAGCCCGAACGGCTCGGGCTGCCTGAGCTAATCACACGTCTCGGCGCCGAAGGATATGGCGGTATCGAACTCGCCTATCCGCATCTGAAGGACCGCTCGGCCGAGGGCCTGGCCGAATTAAGACGGCTCTCGGCGCTCGCCGGCGTGGAGCTTAACTCCCTGCTGTTAGACTTCGGCGATCCGGGCACGGCCGATGCAGCCAGGCGCGACGCGGAAATGGCGTTGTACCGCGATTGGATCGCCGCCGCCGCCGCCGCGGGGTTTCGCAGAGTCCGCATCGGATCGGGCGACGGCGACGACGATGCGTCGTTCGCCCGGGCTGCCGAGTCGCTCTCGCTGCTGTCGGCTTATGCGGGGCATGCCGGCGTCCGGGTCGTCACGGAAAATCTCGGCGCTTTGCTAAGCCGATCCGATCGGGTGCTGCGCATGCTCGAAGATACGGGCGGCAGTGTCGGGCTCACGGCGGACTTCGGCAATTTCAAGCAGGACAAGTATCGCCAGCTTGAGGAGATTCTGCCGTATGCGGAGACGGTGCACGCCAAAGCGCGGGAGGATGGGGGCGGCCGGCTGGATTCCATGGACTTCAGGCAGTGCGTTCAACTCGCGCGGCAGGCGGGCTACGAAGGACCGCTCTCGTTAACGTATTTGGGAGACGGAGAGCCTTGGGCCGTGCTGGCCGAGATGAGAGAGCTGGCGGCAATCAAGCCTTCGGAAGCCCTAAGACCCATGTAGCCGCGCTTTTTAACAATTGCATACAGACAAGGCCGCATACAGCCCGCACGCTTCGTTATCGGAGTCGCGATCATGCGCGTCTTGAACGACCGCGGGCTGGAGCCTGCGGTTTTTTGCTACGATTCGACGCCAGGCGTTTTCCGCGCACCCTACAACCAAGGAGGAGATTGGCATGCAGAGAGGAACGACCGCCGTACAGACGCCGGCATTCGTCGCTTCGTACGATTATCGCGCCCAGGAAGGAACGGAGCGCTACTTCGATTACGCAAGGACCGTCGCGAGAATCGCCGGCTTGCTCTCGGACCGCTTCGGTTGCGAATTCAAGCGCTACGACCAGGCCGATCAGGGAGACGTATGGGACGGATTGGCCGAGGATATCGAGTCGGATTTTCCGGGGCTTGTTCACCTTGCATCCGTATTTGATCTGGTCGAATCCAGGCAGATCTCATTCGAGCCGAAGCTCGGCGAGACGATCTACCGGATGCGGCCTTCGGTTCGCAACAATCTGTTCGTCTATCCGGAATACCGCGTGGCCCTGGTCCGGATGCCGATGCTCGTCCACTTAGGGCTGCTGGCGACGGAGGACTTGATCTTCGCGCCCGACGACGAACAGCTCAGCGCCTGTCTTCAGGCGATTCAGCTGCGACGCTCGGAGGAGCGCAAGATGCATGTGTACACCGATACGCGCGAAGGTCTTCAGCATTGCCGCGAGCCGATCGCCCAGGCGCTTCCCCGCGAGGACGTCATGATGGACGACACGCTCAAGCAGCAGATTTTCCGCTCCGTCGACGAGTTTTTCGGCGGCGACCGGACGTTTTTCGAGCAGTACCAGATTCCGTACAAACGCGGCATCCTGCTCTACGGCAAGCCGGGCAACGGCAAGACGACGCTGGTCAAGTCGATTGCCGGCAGCGTGGAGTCGCCGGTCTTTTACTGGCAGATCACCGAATACACGAACAGCGAGTCGATCCGCGAGGTTTTCGCCGCCGCCGTCAAGCAGGCGCCGTCCGTGCTGGTCATCGAGGACATCGATTCGATGCCCGATTCGTGCCGGTCGTTTTTCCTGAACATTCTGGACGGGGCGACGGCCAAGGAAGGCGTATTCCTGATCGGGACGACCAATTATCCGCAAAAAATCGATCCCGCCCTGATCAATCGCGCCGGCCGGTTCGACCGCGCATACGAGGTCAAGCTGCCGGACGAGGCGCTGCGTCTGGCGTACCTGCGGCGCAAGGGGCTGCCCGAATTGGCCGGAGAAGAGCAGGCCGTCCATGCGGCGGAACGTACCCAAGGCTTCTCGCTCGCGCAGCTCAACGAGCTGTACGTATCCGCGGCTTTGCAAAAGCGATACGACGATCGCATCGACCTGGAGCAGTTGGTGCTCGGACTGCGCAACGACCTGGATAAAGCGCGGAAGCGGGATTGGCTGAACGGCACGGACTGGGGCGGCGCGTCTAATCGCATTGGATTCCAATAAAAATACTTGGAATTTTAATGGCGCTTGCAGGAATTTGGCGATCGGAATCGAATTGATAGATTGTCGAATCTTACCAATTCCTGAGGAGCGTGACCTTACTCATGTCCGAGCAACAATATCAACCCGAAACGCTGGCCGTCCATGCCGGCCAACAGATCGATCCGACGACTTTGTCGCGCGCGGTGCCGATCTATCAAACTTCCTCCTACGGCTTCCGCGACGCGGAGCACGCGGCGAACCTGTTCGCGCTGAAGGAGTTCGGCAACATCTATACGCGGCTCATGAACCCGACCTCGGACGTGTTCGAAAACCGCATCGCGGCGCTCGAAGGCGGCGCAGCCGCGCTCGCGACGGCGTCCGGCCAGGCCGCTATCACCTATTCGATCTTAAACATCGCCGGCGTCGGCGACGAGATCGTGTCGTCATCGACGCTGTACGGCGGCACTTATAATCTGTTTTCCACGACCCTGCCGAAGCTGGGCGTAAACGTCAAGTTCGTCGACGCTTCCGATCCGGAGAGCTTCCGCGCGGCGATCACCGACAAGACGAAGGCGCTTTACGCCGAGACGATCGGCAATCCGAAGGGCGACGTGCTCGACATCGAAGCGGTCGCCAAGATCGCGCACGAGAACGGCATTCCGCTCATCGTGGACAATACGTTCCCGAGCCCGTACCTGCTTCGTCCGATCGAGTGGGGCGCGGATGTCGTCGTGCACTCGGCCACGAAGTTCATCGGCGGCCACGGCACCTCGATCGGCGGCGTCATCGTCGACGGCGGCAAGTTCGACTGGGCGGCCAGCGGCAAATTCCCCGGGCTTACGACGCCCGACCCGAGCTATCACGGCGTCGTCTACAGCGAAGCGGTCGGTCCGATCGCCTACATCATCAAAGCGCGCGTGCAGCTGATGCGCGACATGGGCGCCGCGATCTCGCCGTTCAACTCGTTCCTGCTGCTGCAAGGCCTCGAGACGCTGCACCTGCGCATGGAGCGCCACAGCAGCAATGCGCTTGAAGTGGCCCGCTATCTCGAGAACCATCCGCATGTGGAGTGGGTCAGCTACACCGGCCTGCCGAGCCATGAGTCGTACGAGCTGGCGAAGAAGTACCTGCCGAAGGGCCAAGGCGCGATCCTGACGTTCGGCATCAAGGGCGGCGTCGAAGCGGGCAAAAAGGTTATCTCGAGCGTCAAGCTCTTGTCCCATCTGGCGAACGTCGGCGACTCCAAGTCGCTGATCATCCACCCGGCCAGCACGACGCACCAGCAGCTCTCCGAAGAGCAACAGAACGCGAGCGGCGTCAGCCCGAACCTGATCCGCCTGTCGATCGGCACCGAGTCGATCGTCGACATTTTGGCGGATCTCGGCCAAGCGATCGAAGCGAGCCAGCAGTAATTCATAGCTTTTCGTTTTCGGAATTTGACGGACGATCTCCGCGGCTGCCCGTCGGCTGCGGAGGTCGTTTTCCTATGCGCGGGGAATATATAAGGGGTAGGCCCTGCAATCGGCGAACGGAAGGCGGTCCGGATATGGAGAGCAAGCTTCGGTTCCGCGAAGACGGAACGTTCAAAATCGTACAATTCACCGATCTGCACTGGCAAAACGGCGAGACGGATGATCTTCGGACACGGCGGCTGATGGAACGGGTGCTAAGCGAAGAAAAGCCGGACCTGGTCGTCTTTACGGGCGACATCGTCTTCAGCCTGGGCTGCCGGGATCCGTATGCGTCCGCCGCGCAGGCCGTAGCGGCGGTGGCCGAGAGCGGGACGCCGTGGGCGGCCGTCTTCGGCAATCACGACAGCGAAGGGGACGTCTCGCGCGGCCGGCTGATGGAGACGCTGGTCCGGCAGCGGGGATGCCTGGCGAGCGCCGGGCCTGAATCGGTCCACGGCGTCGGCAACTATGCGCTAACGATCGGCGGATCGAACGGCGAAGCGCGCCAAGCGCTCTATTTTCTGGACTCCGGCAGCTATTCCGAGCTGGACCGGATTCCCGGCTACGATTGGATCCGCGAGGATCAGATCGACTGGTTCAGGGAGAAGGCCGCGGCGCTGCCGCCCAAGGGGGCTCCCTCGCTGCCCTCCCTCGTCTTTTTCCATATTCCGCTGCCCGAGTACAAGGAAGTATGGCGAACGCGACCTTGCAACGGACGCAGATTCGAGGATATTTCCTGCCCCAAGCTGAATTCGGGCATGTTCGCGGCGCTTGCCGAGGCGGGCGGCGTGCTCGGCACGTTCTGCGGGCACGATCATATCAACGACTTCGAAGGGACGCTGCACGGCATCCGGCTGACTTACGGGAGATCGACAGGCTATCATACTTATGGCCGGCTGGGGTTCAAAAGGGGGGCGAGGGTGATCGAACTGAAGGAGGAAGGCGCGCGCTACGAGACTTGGATCAGGCTGGCCGGCGGCCGCAAGCTCTCGGCGCCGAGAATCCACAAGCCTCGCAAGAAGCGCCGGTAAAAAAAGGATCAGCGCCCTCGCTTGTGCCCGGCTTGCGGCAGAAGGAGCGGCGCTGATCGGCCTTCTTATTCGGTTGGACTTGGGTATACGGCTTGCGGATCCACTCGCTCCGCAGCGCTTCGGGATTCAGCTTGCCTTCGCGCACGGCTTTTTGCCTCGCTTTTTTCGAACCTGACATTCCCATTCGGGAACACCTCCGCTAATCAAGATTAAGCACGATTGTATCGCATCGTTCCACGCTTCGCAATAGGAATCCGCTTGGCTCCCGATTCGCTCTTCATGCCCTTCGCGGACTATAATAGAGAGAACGATAGAGCGAGGAGCGCTGCTTAACGATGCCCCACTTATACTTTAGAGGCCTGTCAGTCGAACAGGTTCAAGTCATCGGCGGTTCGATGGAAACCGAACTGTCCGCCATCATCGGCTGCGAGCCGAGCGATCTTATGCTGGAGGTCGTTCACACGACCTGCGTGTCCGGAGGCCGGATCGCGCCGTCCTATCCATTCGTCGAAGTCGCTTGGTTCGAGCGCGGCCGGGAAGTCCGCGACGCGGTCGCGCGCTGCCTGGACAGGCATATTCGCGGCAGCGGCGTGCCGGAGGCGGAGGTAGCCTTCCGCAGCTACCGGCCGTCCGACTATTACGCGAACGGCGAGCCTTTCGGCGCCGATCCCGCGGAGACGGAGCTCGAGGCGCTGCGCGCGGACAACGCCAAGCTGAAGGATGATCTGGCCCGCGCGCGCAAAGCCGCGGCCGCCGCGACCGCGGGCTCGATGTCGACCCGCCTGCGGGACGCATTGAGAGAGTAGCCGACCGGGAGGATTCATACATGATCGTTTTTTACTACTTGCTGGCGGTCAACCTGATCGCTTTCATCATCATGGGTTACGACAAGACGAAGGCGATGCACAAGGAGAGGCGCGTGCCGGAGAAGCGGCTGTTCCTGATCGCGACGATCGGCGGCGCGCTCGGCATGCTGCTCGGCATGCGCTTTTTCCGCCACAAGACAAAGCACCGCTCCTTCACGGCGGGCATTCCTGCCCTGCTCGTGCTGAACGCGGTGCTGGTGATGGTCTGGTTCGGTCGTTAGTCTAGCGCGAGGCGGCTTAGTTATCTGGCGTCGTCCGGATCCGGGGAGGGATCGAGTCCGACGACGTCGGCCAGCTTCAGGTCGCTCGGCTCGTGAATGCCTGCTTCGGCGCGCAGGGCGTCGAGCGCTTGCTCGAGATCGTCTTCCTTGACGATGATATAAGGGCTCTCCCAGCGGCTCTCGAGCGGCAGCACGTTCAGCGAGTCCGGTTTCATTTCCTTCACGTTGTAAATATAGTCGCGGAGGATCGATTCGGGAATGTCGGTCTGCACGTTTTTGCCGAGCAGGTCGAGCACCTTGCCCCACTGCAGCATCCCCTGGAACGAAGCGAGCTTGTCGGTAAGCTGGCTCAGCACTTGCTGCTGGCGCGCGTTGCGGGCGATGTCCGAGGATTCCCCGGTGCCGCGGTTCGACTTGCGGTACCTAACGAAGTCGAGCGCTTTGGCGCCGTCCAGATGCTGATAACCCTTTTTCAGATCGATGTTCGTGCCGTCGGCGTTGTCCACGTACCGCATATCCATATCGACGTCGACGTCGACGCCGCCGACCGCGTCCACCAGCTTGCGCAGCCCGTCGAAGTTGATCATGATCATATAATCGATCGGGAAGTCGAACAGGTCGCTGTAAAATTCCTTCGTGTTTTCCATCGCCGTATCTTTGTCTTTGTTGTAGAAGTAGGCGTAGTAGTAATTGGCCTTGTGGGTGCCTAGGTCTTCCGGCTTAAGCTGAAGGTCGCGCGGCAGGGAGATCAGGCTGGCCGAGTTGGTCTGCGGATTAAGGCTGCCGAGCATGAGGACGTCCGTGTTGAGCGTGCCGCCGCTGCCTTCCCTGCGGTCGATGCCGGCCAGCAGGAAGGTGACCGGCTTCTTGATCAGCGTGCTGTCGCTCGCGTAATCCGCGTCGATCTGCTGCTCGCCGGATGCGCCGGACGCCGAAGCGGACGGGGAAGGAGAGGGCGCGGGCTCGTCGCCTGCCATGAGATTGATGGCATGATTCGCTTTATAAACCAAGTATCCGGCATAGCTGCCGACGATGACGACGAGGGCGCCGACGACGATCCCCGCATATTTTAGCGTTTTGCGCACCCAGGCGCGTTTTTTTTCAGGCATATTCATTATGATCCTCCGCATGATTTAAAATTAAAACGAGGCAACCCTTTCTATTTTAGGGCAAACGCCCTAAGAGTAAAGAAAGAAATTCCACATTATTTGACGATTTGAAGACCGGGCGGGTTGCGGATTTCGGATGACTGGCGAGATGTTTCGGTAAATGCAGTTTTTGTTATAATAATGATTGTTGTTTGTAACTAATGAAGTGAATGCGAAAAGGGGGATATCCGTGAGCAAGCCTAATAATTCGGCGATCCGTCATCAGGTGATCTTCGATCTGAAGCATGGGAAGGGGTCTGCGGAGGCGGATCGATTCCTGAAGGACGGTTGGCGTATACTTACCTCCATTCCGGCCGTACGAAACTTCGAGGTGTTGAAGCAAGTCAGTCCCAAAAACGATTATACATACGGCTTCTCCATGGAATTCGCGTCGCAAGCCGATTATGACAGCTACAATGCGCATCCTGCACATGTCGCGTTCGTCGCCGAGCGGTGGGAGACCGAAGTCGCGCGGTTCCTGGAGATCGACTTCGTCCGGGAACATGGCGCCGAGGAGGGACAAAGCGATGCAAATTAATCTGTCGGGCAAAACCGCCCTCATCACCGGCGCTTCCGGACAGCTCGGACGCGTAATGGCGCGTACGCTGGCGGGCTGCGGCGCAAACGTCGCGATTCACTATCGGGGCAACGCCGCCAAGGCGGAGGAACTCAAGTCGGAGCTCGAGGAGATGGGCGTGCGCGCGCTGACCGTGCAGGCGGACGTGACCAAGCTGGACGACGTGCTGGCGATGAAGGAGACGGTAAAAGCCGGACTGGGCGCCGTCGATATCGTCGTCGCCAACGCGGTCATCCAGTATCAATGGACGAGCGTGCTGGAACAGGCGGTCGAAGACTATGTCGGCCAGTTCGAGTCCTGCGTGCTGCAGAGCGTGCATCTGGCCAAGGCGTTCGTGCCCGACATGATCGCCAAGCGCGGCGGCCGGCTGGTCGGTATCAACACCGAGTGCGCGATGCAGAACTTCCCCACGCAGTCCGCATACGTCGCGGGCAAGCGGGGGATGGACGGCGTGTACCGAGTGCTGGCCAAAGAGGTCGGCGAGCACCAGATTACCGTTAACCAGGTCGCGCCGGGCTGGACGATCAGCGAGCGCGACCGGGAAGCCGGCACGGAGCGCAGCGAGTCCTACGAGAGCACGGTTCCGTTGAAAAGGCGCGGCACCGACCAGGAGATCGCCAACGTCGTCGCGTTTCTGGCTTCGGACCTCGCGAGCTTCATCACCGGCGCCTACGTGCCGGTCAGCGGCGGCAACGTGATGCCGGCGATCTGATCCCCGGCGATCTAGTCGACCGAACTGATCTCGTGAATCAGATCCTGGCGCTACCCAGGTATCTGATCCGACCGACGTCGGTTAAAGGCGCCGTTGCGCCATTCATAAGGTTGCCGGCATCATGGATTTCCGCGCCGATATCGGTTATGCTGTCGTTGACGAATCGACCGATGGATCTAAAGGCGGGACGCGACATGAATATCCTGAACGAACTGCGGCACATAGATGAACAGAAATTGTTGCAATGGCTTGACCAGTACCGCGCGTACGGCCCGCTGCCGGGCATTTTGCTCACCTTCCTGAAGTCTTTCGTGCCGCCGCTGCCGACCATTCTTATCGTGGGCGTGAATGCGGCGGTATACGGACTATGGCTAGGCTTTCTCTATTCCTGGATCGGGATCGTGCTGGGCTGCCTCGTCACGTTCGTCATCATCCGCAAGATCGCGGATCGACCGTATTGGCAGCGATGGGCGGAGCGCCCGCGGGTGAGCAAGGGCATGCGCTGGGTGCGCCGCAACGCGTTCAGCTACGTGTTTTTGCTCAGCCTGTTCCCGGTGGGGCCCTTCGTCGTCATCAATATCGCCGCGGCGCTGGCCCGCATGCGGTTCCGTTCTTTCCTGGTCGCGATCATGCTGGGCAAGGCCGTCATGGTATTCGTGATCTCCTTCATCGGACACGATCCCGCCCAGTTCCTCCGCCATCCGGAGCAAGCGCTGTACGCGCTGCTGTTCGTCGCCGCCACTTGGTGGATCGGCCGTTGGGTCGAGACCTATGGGGTCAGGAGGACGGAGCGGCGGGAGGGCGGCGAACCGAAAAAAACAGGTGCTTGAGAGAATACTTGCTGTAAGCGAGAAAAGCACGGTTGCAGCGAACAAGCGAACGGCGAAGGTGGCTCTAAGCGAGAAAAGCACGGTTACAGTAAAACCATTTTTCTGTAAGCGAGGAAAACGCGGCTGCAGAGGTAGAATGCGTAATCCAGGCTGTTGTAAGTGAGGAAAGCACCGTTGCAAAGCCGGCTGAGTAAGCTGACTAGACAAACATCTCCAGATCGACATACAATAATATATATATTAGTATGCAGCGTGAAGCACACGCCGTTCGTCTCTTCGGAGCGGGCGGCGTTTTTGCGTTCAGTTATTTGAATCGAGGCAAGGAGGAATGATTGTGGACGCCAAGGCGCAAATCGAACAATTCATCGATAGCCAGCGCAGAGAGGTGCGCGGCATGAGACGGGAGATGCTCGAGAGAGATCTTTACGGAACTCGCATACTTTTATCAAAGCTGCTGTTGCCTGTGCTGAAAACGCTTGAGGGGCTTGAGCTGGAGTATGAGGTTCTTTCGCAAAACGGCGTGAAGCTTTCTGCGGATGCCTTTTTTAAACCACTGCGGCATGTGTACGAGTGCGAGGGATTCGTGCCCCACGTGGAATTAATGACAAGAGAACGCCATGATTTTGTACAAAGCAGATTGCGCACGTTTGCTGCCAAGCGATTTATCTATGTACCGTTCAGTAGAGACGAGCTGGAGAAAAAAACCGAAGCCTGCAGACGTTCCTTGTACGAGATCATCGGCGAACAAACGACTTCGCAGCAGAGCAGCAGACTGTACTTGCTTCCAATTGTCGAGCGGGAGCTCCTGCGGTTTGCGCTTCACGTTTCGAACCGTTTTTCGCTGCCGAGCGCATGTCAAAGTCTTGGCATCGGAGAATCTTCTGCTAGAAAGCATCTGCGCTCGCTGTATGACAAAAGGCTGCTTCGTTCAATAGGAAGCGGAGATCGACGCCTTCATTATTATCAAATTACGGACGAAGGTCGGGCGTGTTTTTACTGATTAGCAAACAAAATCCCCCGAGCCCCGCAACAGCGGGATTCGGAGGATTCGATGATCAATCAATCTTGCAGCCGTCCGCGCGCCCAGACGCCGCGCAGCTCGAGCGCTTCGTCCAGCAGGAGCACGTCCGCGCGCTTGCCGGCTTCGAGCGAGCCGGTGACGCCGCCGAGCCCGAGCTGGCGGGCGGCGTTGCCGCTGGCCATGGCGCTGGCGGCCGGGATGTCGATGCCGACCTCGCGCACCATGTGGCGGAACGCGCCGATCATCGTGAGCGTGCTGCCCGCGAGGTTGCCGCCGTCCTTCAGGCGGGCGACGCCGCATGTCAGGACGACGGGCAAGCCGCCGAGCTCGTAGCCATCCCCGTCCGGCATGCCTGCCGCCGCCATCGCGTCGGTGACGAGAATGACTTTTCCGTTGCCTTTGGCGCGGGCAAGCACCTTGATCGCGGCGTGGTGGACGTGATGGCCGTCCGCGATGACCTCGGCGCTGATCCGGTCGTCGGAGAGCACCGCGCCGACGGTGCCGGGATTGCGATGGTGCAGCGGCGTCATCGCATTGTAAGTATGAACGGCGTGCCGAAGCCCGCGGTCCGCGGCGGCGACGATCTGATCATACGTCGCATCGGTATGTCCGGCCGAAGGCACGATGCCGTGCGCAGCCAGCCGTTCGATATAATCGAGCGCGCCGGGCAGCTCGGGCGCCAGCGTCTGCAGCTTGAGGACGCCCGGATAACGCGAGACCCATTCGTCCAGCCATTCGAGCTGCGGGGGGCCGATGTAGTCCGGATTTTGCGCGCCTTTCCACTTGAGACTGACGAACGGACCTTCGAGATGGACGCCCAGCACCTGCGCGTACGGCATATCGCCGGCCATATACCGGCTTGCCCGGTCGATCATGGCCGTCAGCTCCTCGCGCGAAGCGGTGAGCGAGGTCGCCAGCATCCCGGTCGTGCCGTGCTGCGCATGGAACCGCGCGATCGCGGCGATGCCCGCCAGCGACTCGTCGGCATCCATGAAGTCATGCCCGGCGCCGCCGTGCACGTGGACGTCGACGAAGCCGGGGAGTACCCAGCCGCCGGCGCCGTCGACCCGCTCTGCGCCTGCCGCCGCAGCCGGCAGCGGATCGGAAGGCCCGCCGATCGCGGCGATCTCCGCGCCGCGCAGCCAAATCCAGCCGCCGTCCAGGACGCCGTTCGGCGCGACGATGCGGGCGTTCGCGATCAGCGTTCCGCCGCGGCCGGCCCGACCTGCGAGGCCGCTCATGACAAGTGCCTCGCTGCGGCGCGGTCGAGCAGCACCGTCAGACGCGGATGCGTCTGCAGCAGCGAAGCCGGCACGTCGGTCGTGATCGGACCGGTCAGCGCCCGCTTCGCGATCTCCGCCTTGTCCGCGCCGCGGATGACGAGCAGGATCGTTTTGGCCTTCAGAATGCTGCCGATGCCCATCGTAATCGCACGCTTCGGCACGTCGTCGATCGAATCGAAGTAGCGGGCGTTCGCTTTGAGCGTCTCTTCGGCGAGCGTCACGACGTGCGTGCCGCGAACGAGATCGGTATCCGGTTCGTTGAAGCCGATATGTCCGTTATGCCCGATGCCGAGCAGTTGAAGGTCGATTTGGCCCGAGCGCTCGATCATTTCGTCGTATGCCGCGCATTCGGCGTCCGGATCCGCGGCGTTGCCGTTGGGCAGATGCGCATTGGCCGAAGGGAGGTCGATATGGTCGAACAGGTGCTGGCGCATGTAGGTGTGGTAGCTCTCCGGGTGATCCTCCGGCAAGCCTACGTATTCGTCGAGGTTGTAGCTGACGGCGTTGCGGAAGCTCACGAGCCCTTGCTTGTAGTTACGGACGACCTGCTCGTAGATGCCGACGGGCGTCCCGCCGGTCGCGAGGCCGAGTACGGCCCGCGGATTCGTCTGCACCAGGCTCACGATAATATTCGCGCCCGCTTCGTTCAGCTTTTCGTTGTCGTCAAATACCAACAGATTCATGACGGATTTCTCTCCCTTTTACCTGTATATTGGCGCACGGTCTGGAACGATCGCTCCAGCCTCGGCACATACTCGTCGAAATGCTCGCTCACGAGACCCGTGAACAGCACGTCTACCACATGAAGCTGCGCGATCCGGGAGGCCATGTCGCCTCTCCGCATGCCTGCTTCCGAAGAAGAGGTGAAAAGGCGAATCGAGGCGTGCGAGGACAGCGTCGATTGCCCGAAGCGCGTGATGGAGATGGTCGTGGCGCCTCGCTCCGCGGCATAGCGCAGCGCGTCGATGATCTCGAGCGTCTCTCCCGAGTACGAGATGCCGACGGCGACGTCCCTATCGGTCAGGGAGGCTGCGGAGGTCAGCTGCATATGATGGTCGGAGAAGACGGCGGCCGCCTTGCCGATACGGATCAGCTTGTGGAAAAAGTCCTCCGCGACGAGCCCCGAAGTCGCCACGCCGTACAAGTCGATCCGCCCGGCGCCGTGAAGCGCCGAGATCGCCGCTCGCAGCTGCTGCAGGTCGAGCAGGTTGGTCGTATCGGTCAGCGACCGGACATGGTTCGCCGTAATGGCCGACACGATGTCCGCCAGCGGATTGCCCGCGACGATATCCTGGTACTGGCCGGCCGCCGGCTGGCTCGCGAGCTCGGCCGCCAGCTTCATCTTGAAGTCGGCGAAGCTCTGGAACTGCATTGCCCGGCAGAAGCGGGATACGGTGGCCGAGCTCGCGCCCGTCCATTCGGCGAGCTTGGAGATCGTCATGCCCACCGCTTCCTGCGGGTGTCCAAGCAGCTTCTCTGCCAGCTCGCGCTCCTTCGGATGCAGCGTGTCCAGCCGGTCCTCGATCGCTTGCAAAATCCCCATGCGATCTCGCCTCCCTGTCATTCAAGAAAATATATTACTTGTAAATCAAATTATATATGAAAATAATTTTCTTGTCTATCTATAGCCAATGTCTATGAAGTTGATATCTGATATGTATTTCTACCAATAACTCCGATTTGATAAGCTGTAAATCAAACCGACATCCTGAAAGGCGGCAAAGCGCATGGAAGACAACAAACCCGAGATCGGCCGCAAAACCGAGCTGGACGGCAAGTTGAAAAACGTATTGAACGCACGCACGCTAACGGATTCATTTCCGCGTCTCGCGCAGCGAATAACGCCGGGCCTTCGAGTTCTCGACGTCGGCTGCGGGACGGGCGCGATCACGCGAGGCATCGCCGAAGCTGTCGGCCCGCAGGGCTCGGCGGTCGGCGTCGACAGCAACGGCGCATTGATCGCGGAGGCGCGCGCCAGGCACGAAGGCACGCCGGGCTTGACCTTCGACGTAGCGGACGCCTACAATTTATCGCCGGACGGCTCGTTCGACGTCGTCGCCGCTTCCCGGCTGCTCGTCTGGCTGGCGGATCCGAAGCGGGCGATGGCGAGCTTAGCCGGGGCCGCCCGGCCGGGCGGCACGGTACTGGTCGCGGATTATAACCACGAGAAAATCGAATGGTTTCCGGAGCCGCGGGACAGCATTAAAAAGTTTTACGCGGCATACATGAAGTGGCGCGCGGACGCGGGCTTGGACAATGCGATCGCGGACCGGCTGCCCGCTTTGATGAGCGAAGCCGGCCTGCGGGACGTTCGGGTATTCCCTCAGCACGAGGAGATGAATCGCGGACAACCGGGCTTCGAAGCAAGAGCGTCCATCTGGGCGGACACGGCGGCCAGCCGGGGGCCTCAGATGGCGCGGGACGGATACGGCACGCCGGAAGCGTGGGAGCAAGCCGAATCCGAGTACAGACGATGGGTGGCCGCAGAGGCGATCTCGATTAAAATGGTTATGCTTGCGGCGGAAGGCATCAAACCCGCATAAAGGTCATTCCCCCGTACAAGTCGCATCCGCAACTTCGCCGTTCCCGCCGGAACGGCTTTTTTCATCCCTTTCCAGCCTTTTCCGAACGAATTTCTTTCCTTATTTCTGCCCTTTTTCCGCTCCGCCCGCCTTTTATGCCTAAGAAAGACGGATTTGAGGGGTGAAAAGTGGGATTCGCCGGGTTGCCCGAATCGGGCCGCGGGTGAAAAATGGAGCCAAGACGGATCGCGCGCCGCCAACGCGGCAGCAGGTAGAAGACCGTCGGAAACATTCGCAGCCGGCGAAGGGAGGAAGCGCTTACAGATTTGACGGCGTACACGAACGGACAGGCAACGCTTGCACGGCATTCATCCGTACGTTAGAGGAGGAACATGACAAGTGAACTACGCAAAAGCCTGGAAAGTCTGCCTGATTGCGCTTTTAACCTTGGCTGCGGCTTTGGGCGGCATCTCGCTCGCGCCGGGCCAAGTTGCCGCGGCGACTTCGTTTTCCAACGTGACCTTGAATACGACGGCGCCCGCCGAGTACGACAAGCTGGAGATCAAGTTCGACCTGAGCTCGACCTATGCCAATCCGTTTAACCCGGACGAAGTCGACGTGCGCGCCTACTTCACGACGCCGGGCGGGCAGACCGAGGTCGTGCCCGGATTTTACAACTCCAATTCTTCGCCGAAATGGGCGGTGCGCTACGCGCCGAGGCAGACGGGAAGCTACAGCGTGTACTTGAAGGTCACGGACGGCAGCGGCACGGGCACGTCGTCCACCTACACGTTCACGGCGGGCGGACCTGGCGCCAACCGCGGCTTCATGGGCGTCAGCGGCAGCCGATTCGTCGACAGCTACGGCAAGCAGCTTACGCTGATCGGCACGAACTACGCATGGGGCGCGCCGAGCGAGATTCTGGCCGCCATGCCGCAGTACAAGGACGCCAAAATGAATATCATGCGCGTCTGGTACAGCGTCTGGTGGGGCAACTACGCGCCGGAATGGGGACCGACGGTCACGACCCAGAACGGCATCACGATGTCCTACGACGGCGTGGGCAAATACCAGCTTGAAAATCAGGCGCGGCTGGATACGCTGATGGACACGGCCGCAGCCAACGGCATTTACGTCATGCTGACGATGAACAGCTTCGGCGATTTCTACTACGACTGGCCGCAAAACGCCTACAACACGGCTAACGGCGGACCGTCCTCCTGGAGCGAGAACAACACGGACTTCTGGACGAATCCGGCCGCGATCGCCTACCAGAAAAAGCTGCTGCGCTACGTATTCGCCCGTTGGGGTTACAGCCGCGCGCTCGGCATGCTGGAATATTGGAACGAGTCCGACAATCGCGTGGACACGGACGCGACGACGCGCGCCAATTGGCACGCTTCAGTCGATAACTACTGGAAGAGCCTCGATTTCTACAACCATCCGACGACGACCAGCTTCGCTTGGAAGGATCACCAAGAATTCGGCCAGACGACCTGGGAAAACCTGACGACGATGAACGCGACGAATTATCATCAATACGACAGCGCTTCGAACGTCATCGACAAATGGGAAACGGAACTCAAACACTTCAACTCGGCGTTCGGCGGACGGCCGGCATTCGTCGGAGAAGCGGGCATCAGCGGCGGCGGCGAGGATCCGAACGACGCCTCGGTGCAACGCTATGTACATGACGGCCTATGGGCCCCGATCTTCCGGGCCGGCGCGGCCGGCGGCAACCTCTGGTGGGAATTCGCGGGCAATGCCGGCTTCAACGTGCCAGCGAACATCAAGGCGCTGCACGCCGCGCTCGCAAACTTCGTGCAGCCGGAGGAGCAGTACTTGATCGGGATGCCGTTCACGGATCTCGGCGCGCAAGCCAACTCGACCAAGGCCGGCGGCTACAAGAACGCGGACCGCGCGTTGCTCTGGGTGAACGATACCCAGTCCAACTACACGGTCGGCAGCCCGCGCACCGTCACCGGCCTGTCCGTTTCGCTGACGGGCATGAACAACGGCACCTACGACATCACGTACTTCAACACGGTGACGGGGACGAATGTCTCTACGACGACGGCTGCGGCATCGGGCGGCACCGTGACGCTGAGCCTTCCTTCGTTCACGCGGGATATCGCGGTGAAGGCCGTTCGCCAAGGCAGCACCACGCCGGACACGACGGCGCCGAGCGCCCCGGCGAACCTGGCTTCGCCGTCGAAAACGGAGACTACGGTCAACTTGACGTGGAGCGCCTCCACCGACAACGTGGGCGTAACGGGCTACGACATCTACCGCGGCGGCACGCTGATCGGCTCGATGACGGGCGCCGGCTCCACTTCCTACACGGCAACCGGCCTGACGGCCAGCACGGCCTATAGCTTCACGGTCAAGGCCAAGGACGCGGCAGGCAACGTATCCGCGGCGAGCGGCGCGCTCAGCGTGACGACCTCCGCGCCGGACACGCAGGCGCCGACGGCGCCGACGGGACTGACTTCGCCGTCCAAGACGGACGTCACGGTCACGCTGTCCTGGACGGCTTCGACGGACAATGTGGGCGTGACCGCCTACGACGTCTATCGCGGCAGTACGCTCGCGGGTTCGACCAGCGGCACGTCCACGACGTTTACGGACGCGGGCCTCTCGGCATCGACCGCTTATTCTTACACGGTGAAAGCGCGCGACGCGAAGGGCAACGTTTCCGCGGCAAGCTCCGCGGTGAGCGTCACGACGCTGCCGCCGATCCCGGCGAACTTGCTGGCGAATCCGGGCTTCGAATCGGACGGCGGCGGCCAGCCGGCCAGCTGGACGTACGAGCAAAGCTTTTACGCCTCGCGCGACACCTCGGTGAAGCGGACCGGCAACGCCTCGCTTAAGGAATCGAGCACGACCGGCCCTTGGCACGGCGTCTATCAGGACGTGAACGCGACCTCGGGCTCATCCTATACGTTCGACGGCTACATCAACATCGCGTCCAACACGACGACGGCGGCGACCGTCAAGGTGCAGTTCCTGAATAGCGGGGGCACCGTGCTGGCCGACAATACGGTCGCCTCGTACGCGGCGGGCTCCACGACGACCGGCTTCGCGAACATGCACGGCACGTACGCCGCACCTGCCAATACCGCGAAGGCACGCGTCTATATTTACATGACCGACCATCGCGGCACGTTGTACTTCGACGACTTCTCGCTGACGGGCGGCTCGGGCGGGGGCGCGGACACGACGGCGCCGAGCGCGCCGACGGGTCTGGCTTCGCCGTCCAAAACTTCGACGAGTGTCAGCCTCTCCTGGACGGCGTCCACAGATAACGTCGGCGTGACGGGCTACGATATTTATCGGGGCACGACGCTGGCGGGTTCCACGACGGGCGCGACGACTTTCACGGCTACGGGGCTGACGGCCGGCACGGCTTACAGCTTCACGGTGAAGGCGAAGGACGCGGCGGGCAATGTCTCGGCGGCGAGCGGCGCGCTGAACGTGACGACCGACGCGGCGGCCGACACGACGGCGCCGAGCGCGCCGACGGGACTGACTTCGCCGTCCAAAACGTCGACGAGCGTAAGCCTCTCCTGGACGGCGTCTACGGATAACGTGGGCGTGACGGGCTACGATATTTATCGCGGCACGACGCTGGCCGGCTCCACGACGGGCGCGACGACGTTCACGGCTACGGGGCTGACGGCCAGCACGGCTTACAGCTTCACGGTGAAGGCGAAGGACGCGGCAGGCAATGTCTCGGCGGCGAGCGGCGCGTTGAACGTGACGACCGACGCGGCTTCGGGCGGCGGCACCAACCTGCTGGCGAACCCCGGCTTCGAGACCGGCAACGGAAGCGGCAAGCCGGCGACCTGGACGTGCGAGCAGGATTATTACTGCTACAGCGACACGTCGGTCAAGCGCTCCGGCAGCACCTCGCTGCGCGTGGACGGCACGACTTCGCCGTGGTTCGCGATCTATCAGGACGTGAATGCGACCGCGGGAACCGCCTACACGATGGACGGCTACGTGAACATTACGTCCAACGCGGGCACGCGACTGGACTTCAAGGTCCAATTCCTGAACAGCTCCGGCAGCGTGATCTCCGAGAGCACGGCGGCCACCTACAACAACACGACGACGAGCGGCTTCGTCAATGTGCACGGCGGCGCCTATACGGCTCCTGCAGGCACCGCTAAGGTTCGCGTGTATCTATATATCACGGGCCTGAACGGCACGTTCTATCTGGACGACTTCTCGCTGAGCTGAAAATGACGTTGAAACGCCCGCCGATCCGCTATTGCGGAAAGGCGGGCGTTTTTTCGTGCGCGAAGGTTAATAGCTTCTTGCGTAATCAACGATATTCCGTGCCGGCGTGCCCGTAGATAAATAGGCTTGCAGATTTTCCACGAACAGATCCGTCATGCGCGCTTTGTACCGATCCGTCGCGCCACCGATATGCGGCGTAATAATGACGTTGTCCATTTCCCAGAGCGGATGGTCCGCAGGGAGCGGTTCCGGGTCGCAAACGTCGAGTCCGGCTCCTGCGATCGTACCGCTGCGCAGCGCCTCGGTCAATGCGTTCGTATCGACCGCAGAGCCGCGGCCGATGTTGATGAAGAGGGCGGAGGGCTTCATCGCCGCGAACCGTCCGGCGTCGAACAGGCGAACGGTCTCCGCGGTATGCGGCAAGACGTTCACGACGACGTCGCTCTCGGCCAGCACGCCGTCCAAGCGTTCCGGCGGATGCATGGCGTCCACATGCGGGGCGGGACGGCCGCTGCGCCGAACGCCAAGCGTCCGCATTCCGAACGCCTGCGCGATGCGCGCGAGCTCCGCGCCGATCTCGCCTGCGCCTATGACGGCAAGCGTCCGGCCGCGGATCTCGCCGTAGCCTTCCGAACGCGCCCATTTACGCGCCGTCTGGTTGCGTACGGCATGATGCAACTGGCGGGTGAAGGCTAGCAGCATCGCGAACGCCGTCTCGGTCATCGGCACCGGATGCACGCCGCTCGCGGTCGTCAGCACGACGTGGCGCGCTTCGAGCTCGCTAAGGGGCAGGTTGTCGACGCCGGCCGAGCCTGTCTGCACCCATTTCAGCTTGCCGGGGCTTCCGGCGCCCTTTTCCCAAGCCGCCTTCCACCATCCGCACAGCACCTCCGCTTCCTCCAGCAGGCCGGGGTCCAGGTCCGCCGGCTTGCCGAAGATGACGTTGCAACCGGGCGCCGCGGCTTGAATCCGCCGTTCCTGCTCGGGATCGAACCCGAACAGGCTGACGATCGTGCGCATATCGATTCCTCCTTCCGATTTCTCTTATTGTACCGCGGATAGGCGCTTTTTCCCAAAGCAAAAAGGACCGAGCCGGCCCTTGTGGGCGGCTCGGTCCTTTGCGGAGGCCGCGCTCCGGCTTAAGCGGCAGGCAGCGGCAGCAGCTTCGCGAGCGAGGCGCTGTCCTTTTTGGACAGCTTGACATAGCCGCTGCCGTTTTCCTTCACGAGCTCGTAGGCGTCGGCGTCTCCGGCCCAAACGTAATAGACGTTCGTCTCCCGGTCGCCGGACAAAGCGGACAGCTTGTAAGAAGGAGAAGTAGACATAGAAACGCTCTCCTTCTTTTCCCAATTCGCGCCGCCCAGCACCGCGTCGACCTTCTTGGCGTTTTGTTCGCTGATCTGCATGAACGGCTTGAAGTCGCTGCCCGAAGGCAGGCTAATCAGAAAGCCGGGCGCGTCGGCAGCTTCGCCGGCGGAGGCGGCAGGGCTGGAAGCCGAGGCGGAACCGGATGCCGTAGGTGCGGCATCGGAGGCTGAAGGCGAGGCGGGCAGGGTCGCGGTTGCCGTCGCCGGAGCGGAACCGGAAGCCGTCTGGGTGGCTTCGGGCGCCAGGGAGGCGGATGAAGACGGATCGGCGTTTTTATCGTGATTCGTGCAGCCGGCGGCGGCTAACGACACGGATAGGAGCAGCGCTGCAGTCGTGATTCGGAGTTTCATGGCGGTTCTCCCCTTCCTGAACGTGATACTTTTTAGACGAGTGTCGGACAAGGGAAGTTGCGGTTATGGTAAAAAGAGGAAAAGATGGAGCCGATCGAAACGCGCTGCATAGAAGCGAAGTCGGCTCCTTCTGCATCTGGCGGACATGCTATACTGTTGGTTACACAGAAGAGAAAAAAGGAGGCGTTCGCATGTCGGCGATGCCGGTGGACCGGACGATCCCGGATATTAAGGCAGCGCTGCGGGACCGGGGGGGCGCCGTGCTGGTCGCCGCGCCCGGCGCGGGCAAGACGACGCGGGTGCCGATCGCTTTGATGGGGGAGCCGTGGCTCGCGGGTCGCAAGATCGTCATGCTGGAGCCTCGGCGCATCGCCGCCCGGAGCGCGGCCGAATACATGGCGGCAGGACTCGGAGAGCGCGCGGGGGAGCGCGTGGGGTACCGGGTCCGAATGGATACGAAGGCGGGTCCGAAGACGGTCGTGGAGGTCGTGACCGAAGGCGTGCTCACGCGAATGCTGCAGCAGGACCCGTCGCTCGCGGACGTAGGACTCGTTATTTTCGACGAGTTCCATGAGCGGAACCTGAACGGCGATCTCGGGCTCGCGCTCTGTCTGCAGGCGAAAAGCCTGTTCCGCGACGATCTGCGCCTGCTCGTCATGTCCGCTACGCTCGAGCCGGGGCCGGTCGCCGGACTGCTCGGCGGGGCGCCCGTCATCGAGAGCGCAGGCATCATGTATCCGGTCGAGACCGTATATCTCGATCGGCGGTCCGACGCGCCGGTCGAGCGGCAGGCCGCGGAGACGACGGCGCTGGCGCTGGGGCGGCACGAAGGCGACGCGCTCGTCTTCCTGCCGGGCTACGCGGAGATCCGCCGCACGGCGGCGGCGCTGTCGGCGCGCCTTCGCGGCGCGGGCGTCGAGATCGCGGCGCTCCACGGCAGCATGCCGCCGGGGGAGCAGGACCGCGCGCTCGCGCCGGCCGCGAATGGCGGCCGCAAGATCGTGCTCGCGACGCCCGTGGCCGAGTCGAGCCTGACGGTCGAAGGCGTGCGTATCGTCATCGACGGGGGACTGATGCGGGCGCCTCGTTTTTCGCCGCGGACCGGCATGTCGCGGCTCGAGACGGCGCGTATTCCCGTGTCGTCCGCCGATCAGCGCCGCGGACGGGCGGGCCGGGTCGCGCCGGGCGTCTGCTACCGGCTGTGGACGGAAGAAGAGCACCGGCAGCTGGCGCCGGCGGGGACGCCGGAGATTCGCGAGGCCGATCTCGCGCCCCTCGCGTTGGAGCTGGCCGTGTGGGGCGTCTCCGATCCGGCGGAACTGGATTGGCTGGACGCGCCGCCCGAGGCGGCTTATGCGCAAGCGCGGGAGCTGCTCGCGGCGCTTGGCGCGCTCGGCGCGGACGGCGCGCCGACGCCGCACGGCGCGGCCATGGCCCGCTTCGGCGCGCATCCGCGGCTTGCGCATATGATGCTGCGCGCGCAGCCGCTCGGCCTCGCGGCCGATGCCTGCCGGATCGCCGCATTGCTCGGGGACAGGGACCCGATGCAAGGCGGAGACGCGGATCTATCGGTGAGGCTTGCCGCGCTGGCGGCGGGGGACGGACGGATCGAAGCGGGCCGGCGGGAGCGTCTGCTTGCGGAAGCGCGCCAGTTCGAGGCGCAGCTCAAGACGGCGGGCGGCGAGGCTGCGGGCGCCGGTTCAGGCGCGGGAACCGGCCCGGTCAGGGGTGCCGGCTCGGTTGCGGGAACCGCGAGCCGTTCGGCGCAACAGGCCGCGTACGATTGCGGCCTGTTGCTGGCCTTCGCCTATCCCGACCGAATCGGCAAGCTCCGCGGGGGCGGCAAATTCACCCTGGCGGGCGGCAGAGGGGCCTACGTGCCCGAGGGTCAGCCGCTTGCCGGCGAGCCCTGGATCGTCGCGGCGGAGCTCGACGACCAGGGGACCGAAGGGCGGATCCGTCTGGCCGCGCCGCTGCGCGCAGACGATCTCGAACGGCATTTCGCCGATCTCATCGCAGAGCGCCGGGCGATCGCCTGGGAGCCGGGGGCGGGCGCCGTCCGGGCGCGGCGGACCGTCTCCCTTGGCGCGTTGACGCTGCGCGAAGGTCCGATTCCCGATCCGGACCCGGTCGCCGTATGCGAGGCGCTGCTGAGCGGGATTCGGCTCGAGGGGCTCGACCTTCTGCCTTGGTCCAAGGCATCCCGCCAGTGGCTGGAGCGCGCGAGATTTTTGGGACTTCACGATCCCGCAGGCTGGCCGGATCTGTCCGACGCAGCCCTGCTGGACGGTTTGGAGACTTGGCTCGGACCTTTCGTCGCGGGCATGCGAACGCGAGGAGACCTGCAGCGGCTGAGCATGGCGGAGGCGTTGTCCGCGATGTTCTCCTGGGAGCAGCGGCGGAGACTCGACGAAGAAGCGCCTACCCATGTCGCCGTGCCCAGCGGTTCCCGCTTGCCGGTCGATTACGGCGATCCTGCCGCGCCGGCGCTGCACGCGAGGCTACAGGAACTGTTCGGATGGCCGGCCTCTCCGCGGATCGCGGGAGGGCGGGTGCCGCTCACGCTGCACTTGCTGTCCCCGGCGCAGCGGCCGGTTCAGGTTACGCGAGATCTGGCGAGCTTTTGGCGGGAGGCTTACTTCGAGGTTCGCAAGGATTTGAAAGGGCGCTACCCCAAACATTACTGGCCCGACGATCCCATGCAGGCGCAGGCGACGAGCCGGGTTCGCCCGAGAACGTAGACTCCCATTATTTTCCCAGCATGTGGTATGATCGGTACAGGCGCGGATGCGCCGGCTTACCGTCTGATGCGACGGCGCTCGGGAGGTTGCTCGATGAAAATTTTCTTTGTTTTTGTTCTGCTTTCTTGGCTGCTCGGCAATCCGTTTTTGGCTCTTATCGTAATGCTCGTCATTTTATACTTGCTCGACCGCCGGTTTTTGGGCATTACGCCGAGCCTGCTCAAGCCGTTTAAGCGGCGCAGCCGCGCGAACAAGCTGAGGCGTCAGCTGCTGATGAACCCGCACGACACGCCTGCGAAGTCGGAACTCGCGCACGAGTTGATCGGGATGCGCAAGTTCGAGGAAGCGCGGAGCTTGCTGTCGGGCATGGAAGACCGGATGGCGCAATCCGCCGAATACTGGAGCGATCTGGGACAGTGCGAGCTGGCGCTGGGGCATTTGGAGGCCGGGGAAAAGCATATGCTCGAGGCGCTGGAGATCAATCCGCGCGTCAAGTTCGGACTGCCTTACTTGCTGCTCGGCGATGCCTGGGCAGGCAAGGACGACCAGAAGGCCGCTTCTTATTTGCGGGCGTTTCAGGACGTGCACGCTTCGTCATGCGAGGCGTACTACTTGTTGGGGAAGATCTACGAAAGGCTCGGGGACCGCGCTGCTGCGAAGCAGGCCTATCGGGATTGCGTGGGCGTCTATCGAACGCTTCCCCGTTACATGAAGCGTCGCGAGCGCAGATGGGCGCTGCTCTCATCCGTTCGCAGCCGCTGACGCGGAGCCGGCCATTAAAAATGCAGCGGGACCCTTCATCATGGTCCCGCTGCATTTCAATATTTTCAATCCGCCAGCGCGTCTTCTTCTTCTTCGGCTGCGTCGTCTTCCGCCGAGGCTTCGGCATCGTCCTCCGCCACGGCTTCGGCTGCGTCTTCCGCGTCCGATTCGGCCGCCTCTTCGATTTCGATCGATGCGGCAGGCGCATCTGCTTGGACGGCCCAATCGTCCGTCAGTACGGCGTCTTCGACGGCGGGAGCCGCTTCGACCTCTGCTTCGTCCGAATCGTCAGCGGACGCGACGGCCTCGGTATCCTCCGCGGAAGCCTCCTCGCCAAGCTCTTCCGTATGCGCTTCCAATACCTCTTGGTCCAGCTGCTCTTCATTCGTACTCATAGCGCTCTGCCTCCTTGGCGATGTTCGGGGCATGTCCCCGATTTCAAAATAACACGAAGGTCCCGGCCTGAATACGGGTGTAAATTGACGCTATTTGTCCGTAAGCATCGAAACCGCAGTCTGTAATCAAATTGTAATCCGATCCGACCGGAACCGACAAAACCTCTCTTTTGCAGCGTTTGATAGGAATCGACGAAGGAGCGCGAACGAGGCCGGAAGCCGGCGAAATTGACATCCATAAGCCGTTCACTTATATTGTGCGAAGAAGAACCTAAGAGAGTACGGAGTTGAAGATCATGAGCGGGGCCGGACGCAATCGGCAAGGCAAGCCGAAGCAGCAAAAGGGACAGCAGCAGGGAAGCCGGGGGACGTCGCAGGGCGCTCGCTTCGGCGGCGACGGGAATCAGCAGCGCGGCCGGGGCGGTCCGGGAGCCGGTAGCGCGGGGGGCCGCAGGGGTCCATCGGAGCAAAGCCGGAGCGGGACAGGCAGAAATGGATCCGATCGGCCGGGAGCAGACCGGGGCGGCCGCGACGGCGGCGGCAGAGGCGGGCGCGAGCAGGCAAGACCGGATGCGGCTCGAGGCTTTTCCGGCGCTGGACGCGGAAGCGGCGGTATTCGAAGTCGCGTGAAAGGCAATCCGCTTGCGGACGGCTTCGGCGCTGGCGGCAGAAGCGACAAGAGCCGCGGTCGGTCCGAGCCGCGTGCGTCCGTCCTTGCCGGAATGGACGATTCGTTGCTCAAGCTCGGGCGCCGCAAGGCGGAGTGGATGGAGCTTCGTCTGCCGGGAGAGCTGGCCGCAGCGCCGCTTCAGCAGATCATGAAGCATACGCCGCTGGCGCCGAAGCTCGTTTCGAAGCTTGCGCAGACCAAAGGCATCGTACAGCAAGGGTCCTCGCTGAGGCTCGCCTTGTTTCCGCGCGAAGCACGTGACTTTCCGCCGGACTGGATGGAGCTGAACGTGCTGTACGAGGACGACTTCACGCTCGTCGTGAACAAGCCTTCCGGCTACGAGGTTCATCCGAGCGAGCGCGGCCAACGGGGAACGCTGGCGCACGGCGTCGCCGCTTACTACGAGATGTCGGGACAGGACGTGCGCATCAGGCACATCCATCGCATCGACAAGGAGACGACGGGACCCGTTTTATACGCCAAAAACGAATTCGCCCATTATCAATACGACAAAGCGATGCGGGAAAAAGAGATCGAGCGCATCTATCTCGCGCTGGCGGAGGGGGAACTCGCGCAGGATCGGGGCACGATCAACCTGCCGATCGGACAGGATCGCCACCATTCGACGCGCCGACGCGTGAGCGAGACCGGCGATCCTGCCGTCACGCATTACGAGACGGTCCAACGGTTCGAAGGCTTCACGCTCGTGCGCTTGCGCCTGGAAACCGGCCGTACCCATCAGATCCGCGTGCATCTCGCCGCGATCGGACATCCGCTGGCGGGCGACGGTCTCTATGGCGGCAAACGGACGGTTATTTCACGGCAGGCGCTGCATGGCGAGCGGCTGATCTGGCCGCATCCTTGGACGGGCGAGCGGCTGTCGGTTCGGGCTCCGTTGCCTGCGGACTTCGAGGCTGCGCTGGCCAAGCTTCGTGCTGGAGAATGAAACATTCGCTTGCTTCTTTCCGCTGCAGATTGTATTTTATAATCAAACGATAGATCGTATGGTCCTGAAGCACAGGCCGTTCGTCGGAGCAGATCCGGCGGGCGGCCTGTTTTGATTTTCAGAGGGGAGAGATGAGCATGAGCACGGATCCGGCATTCGAGCGCGCTTATGACGAGATGATGGAAAAGGCGATCAAGGCGAGCGCGGGGGAGCGGAAAAGGAGACTGCTGCTGGACAGGTTTAACGAGAAGCTGCTGGCCCAGCACGTTTGGTGGGAGGTAAGAGGCGATCTCGCGGGCTTGATTCCCGAGATGGAGATCGCGGATCTGAAGGACGGCACGCGCTTCAGCGACTACGGCTTCCTCCATCCGATCCGGCGTCCTCGAGGATTGCTGATGGAGGCGGATGCCTTCGGCACGCACTTGCGGGACGTGAGCCGGTGGAAGTACGCCGATAACCTGGAGAGGCAGAATCATTTGCTCATCGACGGCTGGCACCTGCTCCGCTTTTCGCGCGACGACATGCTCGAGAAGCCGAGACGCTGCCAACAGACGCTGCTCGCCGCGCTGTCATCCTGGGGCTTCATCGCTCCCAAGGATCGGCCGAGATTGAACGTATACGAGCGGGCGATCTTGCATTATGCGCGGGAGCGCGCGGGAAGCGTGAGGATTGGTGAGCTATCCAACGACATAGATGTTAGTCACCGGACGATTAAAGAAACCTTGTTGCAGCTCGAAAAAAGGGGGCTGGTCGAATTGAAATGGTCTCAAGGCAGCAAGCTCATGCGATTTTTTGCAAAGTGAAAACTTAATAGGACCCATGTATGCACGTAGATCAACAGTTGGCGCGGGAGCGAGGGGTAACCAGCACATGTATGCACGTAGATCAACAGTTGGCGCGGGAGCGAGGGGTAACCAGCACAAGTATGCACGTAGATCAACAGTTGGCGCGGGGGCGAGGGGTAACTTGCCCAAGTATGCACGTAGATCAACAGTTGGCGCGGGAGCGAGGGGTAACCAGCACAAGTATGCACGTAGATCAACAGTTGGCGCGGGGGCGAGGGGTAACTTGCCCAAGTATGCACGTAGATCAACAGTTGGCGCGGGAGCGAGGGGTAACCAGCCCAAGTATGCACGTAGGTCAACAGTTGGTGCGGGGGCGAGGGGTAACTTGCCCAAGTATGCACGTAGATCAACAGTTGGCGCGGGAGCGAGGGGTAACCAGCTCAAGTATGCACGTAGGTCAACAGTTGGCGCGGAGCGAGGGGGAACCATCCCAAGTATGCACGTAGATCAACAGTTGGCGTGGGAGCGAGGGGTAACCAGCCCAAGTATGCACGTAGATCAACAGTTGGCGCGGGAGCGAGGAGTAACTTGCCCAAGTATGCACGTAGATCAACAGTTGGCGAATCGCTCCGCCAATCACTAAAAATCCCCCGCCTCCCGGCAGGGGATCCGCTAAACGTGTACAAGCCTTCAGCGGCACAAGGCCGAAGTCATCAGATAAGCGATGGTGGACTCGGCGCCGCAGTTGACGTTGGGGCCGTTTTCCTGGAGACCGTCGCAGCCGCTGCCGTCGCTTTCGTCGGCCATGATGGCGCCGAGATCGTTGTCGCCGAAAAACCACTGGAGGCAGCGATTGCGCGCGGCCCGCAGCTGCGCCGCGTAGTCGGCCACCTCGATCGCATGCGCGTCGGCTTCGCTTGCCGTTTTGGCTTCGCCGCGCTCCTCGGCCTGACCGTCCTCCGTCTCGGAGCGGACGGCGAGCGCGATCCCCACCTCCGGCGCACGGATGGCGCTGGCGCCGCGGAATCCGCTGGCGCCTCGGTCTCCGCCCGCCGACCTGGCATCCGCGCCGCCGCCTTGCGGAGGCACGCCTTGATCGTAGGCAAGCAGCAGCGCGACGCCCTGCTTGCCCGCTTCCTCCAGCGCGACGGCGCCTTCCTCGAGCGCCAGCGCCAGCTTGAAGATCTCGAGCGGCTGCTGGTCCCATTTGCTGCTGCGCGCGCGCGTGCGCCAGCCGGCATTGCCGACCGGGCGGAACCACCCTTCTTCCGCGGTCATCGCCGCTTGCAGGGATGAGAGGCTGTCGAGACCGATCTCCAGCGCTTCGGGCGCATGGGTCACCCGGTAGGATCGCAGCAGCGCCCAAGGGAGCACGCCGTTGCCGTAGCTCATCTGCGGCTCGAACCAGCGCCATTCCTCGTCCGAGTGGCGCAAGAACGTCTCGATCAGCTCGTCTTGAAAACGCACCACGTGCGTCTTGAGCTGCTCGCGCCAGCCCGGCTTGAAGGAGATCGCGCCGAGACGCTCGCTCTCGAGCGCATGCGCGCAAGCCGACAGCGCGTAGGCCTTGCCCCGCAGCGAACCGAGTCGTCCCAGCGTAGGCATCGCGCATTCGAACATCGCCTTCGCCGCGTCCTTGTGCGAGTCGGGCAGTCCCACCCAAGCGCTGACGCAAGCCCAGATCGACCGTCCCTGGCAGTCGTACGAGACCGATTCGGACTCCGGAGAGCGATCGTAGGCGACGTTGTTGTGCCACCAGCCGTCTTCTTTTTGCTGCCATAGCATGAACGATAAATAAATGGAAGCCAGCTCGAGCAGCTGAAGCCGATCCGCTTCGCTTACCTCCGCGCCGGGCACGTCCCGCAGCCATTCGGTGACAGCCCAGAGCGATCGCGCATTATCGTCCGTCGTATAGCCTTCGCGTCTGCGGGGCGTTCGCCCGAGCGCATGCTCGAGCAGTCCCGTATCGTCCGTCATTCGCCGCAAATGGGTAAAAGAGGGCGGATGGCTCCGCCCCTTCGGGTTATATAACATCGGCCATCCTCCAACGCTTCTCCGCAGCGGTCCGTTCCAGCAGCTGCAGGTATTCTTGGCCCACGACCGGCCATTGCATGCTTTTTCCGATATCGGCAACCATCTTCTCGCACAGTTTGAGCTTCTCCGGATAAGAGAAGAGCTCGATCAGCTTCACGCCCCAAGCCTCGACGTCGCCGTACGGAAGCAGGAGCTCCTCGCAGCCTTGAAGCAGATCCTTCGCATAAATGTAAGGCGTGCTAAGCACCGGCCGACCCAGCCCGACCGCGTAGGCCAGCGTGCCGCTCGTGATCTGCTGCATGCCGGGGTACGGCGTGACGTACAGATCGCACGCTTGCAGCAGGGACGTGAGCTCTTCTTCCGGAATATAACGGTCGATCATGCGCACATGATGCTGCAGGCCGAGTTCCTCGATCAAGGCATTCAGCTCTTCCCGGTAGGCTTCGCCCTCGTGCTTGCGCACTTCGGGATGCGTCTGTCCGGCCAACACGTACAGCAGATCGGGCACGGCCTTGACGGCAGCGGCCATAGAGCGCAGGATCAGCTCTACGCCTTTGCTGCGGCTGAGCAGGCCGAATTGGAAGACGACCTTGCGTTGCTCCCAGCCGTATTCGCTGCGCGTCCGGATCCGGTCCGCTTTGCTCGGCACGGGCGTTCCGTGCGGGATATAGGAGATCTTCTCCAGCGGGATGCCGAAGTTGTCGTTCAGATAACCGATCGCTTTGCGGTTCATGACGTGAATGCGGTCGCTTCGGTTCGCGATTTCGGCTTGAACGGCGGCATAGGGTTCTTGCGGGTCCTCGAATACGGTATGGAAGGTCGTGACGACCGGTTTGTTCAGCCTGTTCAGCAGCTCGAGCGCGTAGGAGCCGGCTTCTCCGCCGAAGATCCCGAACTCGTGCTGAAGGGAGATGATGTCGACGGCGCTTCGGTTCAAATAATCCGCCATCTTGCGGTATTCTTCTTTATCGTTTTTAAGAAGGGGATAGTGAAAGCTTTCATTATAAAGCTCCAGCTCGTCTTCGTTGCACATGGCGACGATCGGATCCGGAAAAATGCCGTTGTGGGCTACTCGAACCGCTTCCCGAAGATGGTGCGTATACGTGGCCAAGCCGCATTTCTTCGGTACGTAGGTGCTCACATAGGCGATTTGAAATGTTTTTGGACTCATTAAATGTCGCACCTCCAGCTTGTAGTAGCTAATCTGCTAACTTCAAAGAGTAGCTTCGGCGACTGGGACGCCGGAGCCGAAAGCATGCTCGCTGATTCGCGACGAATCGCCGACGACGGATCGGGCAGGGACGATTGTCCTGGTGATTCTGGCGCCTTGGCCGATCGTGCTATGGGAGCCGATGACCGAATACGGGCCGACGATCGCTTTGTCGCCGATCTTGGCGTACGCTCCGATCACGACGGGCGGCACGAGCAGCACGCCTTTTCCGATGACCGCGCCTTTGCCGATCCAAATGCCTTGTTCGTTCATTTCCGTACCGCTGATCGAAAGCGGAAGCTTGCGGTCAAGCAGGTCCCAGTGAATCTGGGCATAGCTCTCGGGCGAGGTTGCCATCATGCAATAGGTATCCGGTATGTAGCCGGAAATCTTGCTTCCATTGCCGATCAGGAGAGGAAATGTTTCGTTTTCCAATGAGACGTGACGTCCGTCCGGGATGTGCGACAGCGCGGATTTACTCATCATATATACGCCCGAGTTGAGAAGGTTAGACGGCGCATTCTGCGGGCTTGGCTCCGGGACGAGCGAGAGGACGTCCCCTTCGGATCCGATCTTGGCGAATCCGTAAGGCGAATCGTATCCGCACGGCGTAAGGCAAAGCGTCGCCAGCGCGTCCCGATCGGCATGGTACGCCATCGCCTCGTCGAGGCGAAACGCGTGAACGGCAGCGGGATGCAAAACGATGAACCGGTCCTGAAGCAGCGGTTCGGCCACCTTGATCGTACCCGCCGTGCCGAACGACTCCCAACCGGTTAGATAAGCGACGCGTATGCCGAATCGGGATCCGTCTCCAAGCAGTTCCATCAGTTCTGCCCCGTCCTGCTGACCGACCGCGACGACGAGTTCGAGGACGCCTTGATCGCGTCCCTGCGAGACCAAATGCTCGATCCAAGGGCGATTGACGACTGGGGTCGTCCATGCTCCAAAGCGGCTTGCCGCCGGATTCGCGCCGAGTAACAATGCTTGCATGGGCGTGTCGACCTCCGTGACGGGGATTGCCATCGCCATACGGCACAAGCGGCATGTACTTTACTTAACGCATTTCGACGGCCGATGAAACAGGAATTGTCAGAAAATCATGCATTCCGCCTTTCTTATCCGAACGATCCGGTCGGGCGAACGCAGCAAAAAGACAACCGTTGCGGGATGGTCCCGCAGCCGATTGCCTTTTGCGATCATGCCCGCTCTCAGGTACAAGCGCTTCTTATATAAATGCGCATTTAAGCAGTATATAAGAAGCGATTTACCAGTCGCTGCGCGTTTGCGCGTTATAAATTCCGGCGACGGCCGAAGATGAGCGAGACGACGAACAGGATCAGGAACAGGAAGAAGAGGAACTTGGCTACGCCGACGGCTGCGCCGACGATGCCGCCGAATCCGAAGATGGCAGCGACGATGGCGACGAGCAGGAAAATAAATGCCCAGTATAACATAAGAACGCCTCCTAAGTATGGAATGATGGTCATACCTTGCGGGATCGTGGCGGGTCGGGATGGCCGAGCTCTTTCAATGGAACGACTCCACCGCCTTGCCGAACGGGCGCCGCGAATGTCCGCGGATTTCATATCGCCCTGTCCAGCCCCCGCTAGTTTCGAGCATCGGTATGATCTTGCTGCATCCTTACCACTGCCCTAACCGGCTGAATCACCTTCGGATCGAGGCAATTTAATCCTACATTAACTTCTTGTTTTTACGTGCGGGAGGTCTTTAAGCTTCGGCCCGGAGAGACCCGGAACTTGGTTTCGCCGCTCGGCGGCAAGGGTAATTGACGATATGCAAGAGACAATCGAAATTCCCGAGAAAGGAAGGTGATACGCATGAGCAACCAGGCATTGATGGCTTGGAGCGTCGTCGTCGTCGCGATCAGCTTCGCCGCCCTCTGCGTATACTTGATCGTCACCTTGAAGGCGGCACGGGAGACGCTGGTCTCCGTCCAAGGCACGATCAAGGAAGCGAATCAGACGGTAGGGATGCTGCATACGAAAGTCGAGGACTTGACCAACAACGTCAAGGTCATCTCCGAGGACGTGAAGAACAAGATTCGTTCGACGGACGACTTCTTCCACGCCGCGCGCAATGCCGGTACGACGCTGAAGGAGACGACGGGGGCCGTAAGGGATATCTCGTCGACCTTGTCCCGTGCGGTCAGGCAACAGGTAGCCGCGCTCGAGCCCGGTCCCGAACACAAGAAGACATGGACCGAATGGTTCAAGATCGGCATGAACGTCGTATCGGCCATTCGAAGCGCCAAGCAGCAGAACAAAGAGGAAAAAGCGGTTCTCTCGGCCGAGCGTCAGGAAGAGGAGCATCGTCTGTACGACAGCGCCGCGTACGTCCCGGAACCGTTTCAACCCGGTTCGCATCGGGTATATAACGGACACAGTCACAACTGACGATTTTGAGTTGAAGGTATAGTCTAGTCGATAAGATGAAAGACAAAAATAAGAACAACGACAAGGAGGAATCGATATGGATAGAGCATACGCCAAGCTGGTAAACAACGGACTCGAAGCGTTTGATACGGTGAAGGATTTGCACCGCCAAGGCTACCGGGAAGAGGAAATTTACGTGCTGGCGCACGGCGAGAGCCGCACGGACCGGATCGCGGACGTGGCGAACGCCAACACGATCGGCGCTTCCGAAGAGGGCGTGATCCAATCCGTGGCGAACCTGTTCAGGGATCGTGGCGACGAGCTCAGGTCGAAGATCAAGTCGCTCGGATTCGACGCCTCCGAGGCGGAGCAATACGAAGCGGAGCTTGACCGGGGCAAAGTGCTCGTTCTCGCGAAGCATTGATCCACAGGTTACGCGGCTCGCTTTCCGAGATTAGGGAGGCTGGTTGACGGGAATAAGGAATGAGAGGCATTCGCCTGCTCATTCCTTATTCCCGTTTGCCGGCTTTGCTTTACAGCGGCCATTTGCTGCGATAACTTTAACGTATGATACAGGCGAGGAGAATTGAACAATGAGCATTTTGGTCGTAGACGACAATCCGATGAACGTGATGGTTGTCCGGGAGATGCTGAACCGGTCGGGATACGAGGACGTGCAGATCGCTTATTCGGCCGATGAGATGTTCGATATACTGCGCTCGGACAATCGCGGCGCCCAGGCGCCCACGGCGATTAATCTGATCCTGCTCGACCTGATGATGCCCGGCATGGACGGCATCGAGGCGTGCGGCTTGCTTCAGAAGGACGAACGTCTCCGCGATATCCCGGTCATCATGGTGACCGCGATCGGCGACTCCCGCAAGCTGGCGGAGGCGCTTGATGCCGGAGCGACGGATTACGTGACCAAGCCGATCAACAAGATCGAGCTGCTGGCGCGGATTCGATCGGCCCTTCGCCTGAAGACCGAGCTCGACTGGCATAAAGAGCGGGATCGAAGGCTGCATGAGGAGCTGAGCCTGGCAAGGCAGGTCCAGGAAGCCGTCATGCCCAACGACGTCGACGGCGAAAATCTGAGCGTGCAGGCGTTCTTCCGCGCGTCGGAAGGGCTGGCGGGAGATCTGTATGCCTGGCATGCGCTCGATTCGAACCATTATTTGATCGCCATCATGGATGCGATGGGACACGGGATCTCTTCCTCGCTGATCAGCATGTTCACCGCGTCGGTGCTGCACGAAGCGATGCGCACGACGGTGACGCCGAAGCGCATCGTCCACGAGCTGAACCGGCGCTTGCTGCAGCTTCAATACGAGAACGAGATGGTGCAATACTACTGCACCGGCATTTGCGCCTGGATCGATCTCGAGAACGGGATCATCGAATACGTCAATGCCGGCCATCCGCCTGGCCTCATCACGAGAGGAGACGGCGGCACGCAGCAGCTCTCCGCGACGGCGCCGCCGATCGGCATGTTCGAGCAGATGGACGTGCAGATGGAGACGGCGAGCATCCGCACGGGAGACGTGCTTCATCTGTTCACGGACGGATTGCTCGATTTGTTCCCGGGCGACATGGAGCAGCGGATCGAGCAGCTTACGGGCACGATTCTGGAGTCCGAGGGCGACCACGAAGCGCTCGAGAGCCTGCTCGTCCAGGAATCTTTGGACCGGCGGCCTGACGATCGCTGCCTGGTCCGGGTAGAAGTTAAAAAGGCGATGCGATAGACGGCCATATAACGTTAGTAGCATCTTTACATAGCGATATTGAGGGACATGTCCTTCTCGGCTGGCAAGCCGACGAAAGGCGAATCATAAAAAGCGTGGTGTTACATTGACCGATTTTTTAGATATAAGTCCCTATGACGAGCGCTTGGAAAAAATCGAGATCGAAAGCCTCCTGGAGGCGTTGTTCAAGCGGTACGGCTACGATTTTCGCAATTATGCTTATCCGTCGCTGCGCCGCAGAATATGGCATCGCGCGTCGATCGAACAGCTCGATACGATATCCAAGCTGCAAAATCTCGTGCTTCACGATCGCGAGGCTTTCGAACGGCTGCTGTCCGATCTGGTCATTCCGGTCACGGAGATGTTCAGGGATCCCGGCTTGTTCCAGATTCTCAGGTCGCGCGTCATGCCGATCCTGAAGCAGGCTTCGTTCATTCGCGCCTGGCATGCGGGCTGCGCGACCGGCGAAGAAGCCTACTCCATGGCGATTCTGCTGGACGAGATCCGGATGTTGAATCATGCCCGCATTTATGCGACGGACATCAGCGAGACGAGCCTTCAACGCGCCAGGCAGGGCTTGATCGCGCAGGAGCGGATGAGCCTTTACGCGCATAACTACGAGCAGTCCGGCGGAAAAGAGCCTTTCGAATCTTTATACGAAACGAATCACGGGCAAGCGATGCTGCATGCCAAATACCTCGAACGGATCGTCTTCGCCGAGCACAATCTGGTGACGGATCGCTCGTTTAACGAGTTTCAGATCATTTTTTGCCGCAACGTCATGATTTACTTCGATACCGGACTCCGCGAACGGGTTCACTCGCTGCTGTACGAGAGCTTGGCGCCCGGCGGTTTTCTCGTGCTCGGCAACAAGGAGTCCGTCGCCTTCACGAGCTTCGCCGGACGCTACGAGACTTGGAACGACGAGTACCGAATCTATCGCAAGCCCCTCTGACGCGAGCGTCTGAAGCGGCGCACACGGTTCAAAGCGCCCTCCCTCGGGTAAAATTACAAAAAGGCGATGGATTCGATTGCCGCCTATAAGGAGGGAATGGCCATGGGAGTCACGATCGGCATTTTTGAAAGCGAACAACGCGTGTTGGACGCCGTGGAGCTGCTTCGCGCCAACGGCGCGCATCGCGACGACGTGCGCGTCATCGTCAAGAGCGAGGAGAACGTCCCGCTGCTGTCCGCCAGCGATTCGATCCAGGTCGAGAGCATCACCGGTATCCAAGAAGCCAGGGATCGGACCTATGGCGACCGCGACGGGTCGTGGGGCGATGAAGGCGTGCTTCCGCTTCCGGCAGCCGGTCTCCTGGCGACGCCGCAGGTTAGCGGAACGGGCGGATACGTGGGCGGCGTCGTACCGGCGGGCTTAGCGGCGGCAGGCTTGGCGGGGCGCGGCGGCGGATTGCTGGACGTGGACGGCGACGGACCGCATACGGATGACGTGCTGTCGGATCTCGGCCTGCCGGAAGGCAACGCGGATCGACTTGCCGAGGAAGTGAACGGCGGGCGATACCTCGTGGTCGTCGGCGAGCGCCCCGACGATCAGGCGGGCAGCCTTTTGAGCCAAGCGGGAGCGGTCGAAGTGATTCATTGACGTCCGCCGCAACTCAAGAAGAACCGGTCTGCGCTACTTCGGCAGACCGGTTCTTCGATTGCGAAGCCCGACGACATCGTCCAGCGGACCAGTCTTGCCTTGGAACGCGTCCAGCAGAATATCGCTCGCGAGCATGCTGTATACGGCGCCGTTGCCTCCATACCCTAGCGCGATATAGCGGCCGGGACGCTCCGGATCCTCCCCGATCCAAGGCAGATTGTCCTTGGATTCGCAAAACGTTCCGTTCCAGGCGTACTCCGGTTCGAGTGACATACCGGGAAAAAGTTTCCGGGCTTCCTTGAGCAGCCGATCCGCATACTTGTTCAATTCGCTTTGCGAGGCGACGGGCTGGCGAATATCCTCGTCGAAGCCGCCGATCACGACGCGGCCGTCAGGCGTCGTGCGGGCATACAAATAAGGCCTTGCGGTTTCCCACAGCAGCCACCTCTGGTGCCAATCGGCAAGCGAAGGCACGATTCGGGTCGCGATGGCATAGGTACGGGCGAACTTGACGCCGAGCCGGGCTATGCCGGCGATCTCGGGTTGATAGCCGACTGCGTAAACGACGAACGAGGCCTTAATTGCGCCGCAGGAAGTATGGCACAGCAAATCGCCCTTCGGTCCTTCGACTGACTTCAGGGCCGTATGTTCGTAAATGCGCGCGCCTTTTTCCGACGCTTGTTCGGCGAGCCTGACCGCAAAGCGGTACGGATTCAACTCGCCGTCGCCGTTCGTCACGATCGCCGCAGGCTTGGCGAACGGGAAAAAAGCGCGAATGCCGGCTTCGTCCAGCCAGTCGACGCTGAAGCCGTGCGCGCGAAGGGTTTCGTATTCCGCCTTGAGCTGAGGGACGTCGGCGGAGGAGCTGGCGAAGTAAAGGCTGCTGCGCTTTTTGAAGGCCACATCCGCAGGCAGTCTCTCCGCGAGCAGGCACAGACGCTCTAAGGCATTTTTGCACGCGCGATAAAAATGCACGGCCCGATCGTCGCCAAGTTGGGACAAGAGGTCCGTCAGCATGATATCATTGGAATATTGTAGCAAACCGGTGCTGGCGGCAGAGCTGCCTTCGCCGATTCTTCCTTCGTCGATGAGGACGACGGACATGCCGGCCGCGGCCAAGATGTCGCAGGCCAGCGTGCCGGTCAAGCCACCGCCGACGATCAAAACGTCGCACCGCTCGGATTCGCCGGAGAGGGGCGGGTACCGGGCAGGTTCGCCGCCGGCGGAAGGCCAGAGCAAGGAACCGAAGTATAGCGGGTGCAAAGGAACGCCTCCGTCAAGTGGGATTCGTCCAAGTATATCCGAAATGGGCGCCGGTTAGACGAGCGGCAGCAAGTAGTAGATCACCAGATACAGTACCCCGAAGAAAATGATCAAATATGCGGCATACTTGATGAAGGTCGACCAAACCATGCTGGAATCCGACTTTTCCTGCACCTCGTGCCTTTCGATGTCGACATCCTTGTTCATGTTGTTCAGCTCCTTCGTGAAATGTTATCCTGCGTTGGGATATGCTTCTTTACCCGACCGCCAACGGCCCCAAACAAAGGGCTTTTCCCAGGATAAGGCTGTTTCAATAGGCGAAGGCGAGGGGTAATAAAATTTATGAATAACGGAGAGGGGTTTCGTATGCAAAACGAAAAATTGACTTTTCAAACAGAAAATCTGGACGGCCTGACCGTCGTGCGGATCGCGGGCGAACTCGATCTCGAGGTTGCATCGCAGATGCGCTCCGTGATGGAGCCCCTGATGGAATTGTCCGACCGCAAGCTCGTACTTAATCTTCGGGACCTCAAATACATCGACAGCACCGGCATCGGTATTCTGATCAGCATCGTGAAGGCCCGTCATGCTCGCAACGCCCCTTTCGGAGTAGAAGAAGTGCCTTCGACGATTCAAAAATTATTCGACATGACGGGAATCACCCCGTTTTTGGCCGCTTCTCCAAATGCTTAACGCGAGCGAGCAATTACATTCCGAAGGGAACGAGGACGAAACAACGATGAGAAACGATGGGACAGTGACGCTGACGGTACCCGCCAAAGCCGAGTTCGTTGACATTATCCGCTTGACCTTGTACGGCATAGCCGCCAAGATGAAATTTTCGTTCGAAGAAATCGAAGATATGAAGGTTGCCGTCTCGGAGGCTTGCAACAACGCCGTTTTGCATGCCTACGACCATTCTCAACCGGGCCAGATCGAGGTATCCTTCACCATCATAAACGAAGACCGTCTCCAGATCGCGGTGAGCGACTCGGGCGTCAGCTTCGAATCGGTGACCGATCGGTCCACGTCCACCTTGCATGGAAAGTCCATCGATGAAATCCAGTCGGGCGGATTGGGACTTTACTTGATGCAAGCGTTGATGGACGAAGTGGAGATCCGAAGCAATCAAGGCACGAGCGTCATCCTAACAAAACGGCGGCTGGCGCAAGAAACGGTATGAGTCTTCAATCGAGCGCCCGTCTGCCCGACGACGCGATCTTGAAGCTGCTGGAGTACCAGAAAACATTGCGCAACGAGCTGGCCGAGGAGCTGATCCGGCACTACGAGCCGCTCGTTCGCATGGCCGCGCACAAAATGTCGCGCAGCCATCTTAGCTTGCAAGAAGATTTGTTCCAGGTCGGCCGGATGACGTTGTTCAGGCTGCTGAAGCAATTCGACCCCGATCTGGGCATGCCGTTCGAGCCTTACGCCATGAAGAGCATCGTAGGCCAGATGAAAAATTATCTCCGCGATAAGTCTTGGTACATTCAAGTGCCGCGGCGAATCAAGGAGAAGGGGCTCGTCGTGCAGCAAGCGATCGACGAGATGACCGTACGCCTCGAACGCTCGCCGAGCGTAGAAGAGATCGCCGAATTCCTGGAGATGAGCGTCGAGGATACGCTCGAGGTGCTGGCCGGACGCGAGCTGCATCACTACGTCTCGCTGGATACGCCGGTATCGCAGGAAGAAAACACCGCCACGCTCGGCGAACTGATCGGCTCCACCGCCGACGACTTTGCCGGCGTCGACCGCCGCATCGATCTGCAGGAAGCGATGATGAAGCTGAAGCCCGAGGAACGGCAGGTGCTCTTGCTCCTGTACGAAGAAGGGCTGTCCCAGCGAAGCGCCGCCGACCGGCTGCAGGTGTCGCAGATGAGCATCTCCCGCATCCAGCGTCGCGCCATCGAGAAGCTGAAAGGCTGGCTTACCGAACCCGGCGACGACGGGGATTCCGATTAATTCCAATTCGATCGACTGTTTCTACATTCCCGCCGCCGGGTAATAATCGGTAAGCTACACCATTCACTTCGCCGAAGGCGGTGGACATGATGACAGTCAAATATCGAATCGAATGCTTCGAGTGCGACATCGTGGTCAGGCAAAAAGACGAGGCCCATACACTTAGCATCCAATCCCGCAAAACGCCACTTGGCAACGGCAACCGGTTAGCCGAATATGCATCCGAGCAAGAGGCCGTACACGCGGCGGATCAACTCTGCCAGTCGTACACCATTGCGAGGGAATTCGGCTACCATCTCTCCGGTGGTGAATTCGTCAGAGACGGCGTTCCTTCCATCGAAGTCGTATCGCTGCTCAAGCAGGAACTCGACGCATCCGACCTGAAGTCGCTTCTCAATCGCGAGGCCATCAAGCACGGCATTCAGCAGACAGGATGAAACCGGTTGCAACATAAATGAGGGCCTCCGACGAGGCCCTTTTTTAATGCGCTTGTCGTTGGTTGCCTTCCCATGCCGGGTCATCAGGCTTTCTCTTGGATCGGATCGCTGACGAGGCCTTCCTCGCTTAGTTCGCTCCCGGTCTTGACGCGCTCCATGTCGCGGCCGAGACGCTTCAGATCGTCAAAGTCCTGCACCATCGAGCCGTTCATCGCCTCCTCTACGGAACGGGTCTCGATCGGACCGGAGGGCCGGCTGTCTTCGTCAGGCCGGTAATCGGCATTGGCGCGGTCCGTCGTCGCATCCGGCTTTACGACGGCACTTTCCGCGACTGCCTCCCGAATGTCAGGCTGTTTGGAATCATTCATTTCGATCGCCCCTTTTCGTGGATTCGCACAGACAAAAGCCAATCCCGAGCGGGCTCGGGGTTGGCTTTTGGGGGTTATTCAGTTCGGCTTCGTCGATTCCTGGAGGGAACCGGTGATGTCGTCCTTGGCGCCGTTCATGCCGTCCTTCGCGCTGGACAATGCCGATTTGGTCTGGCCGATCACATCCGAAGCTTGTTGGCCTACTTTGGAGGCCAGCTCCTGGGTTTTCGTTCCGGCAGTGGAAACCCACTCCTTCGATTTATCCATGGACTTGCTATATGCGTTCATCAGATCCTGGCGCGTTTCGCGTCCCGGCTTCGGAGCCAGCAGCAACGCTGCCGCTGCGCCTACTACGCCGCCGATAACAACACCTTTAACCATTCCTGCCATGTGAATTCCTCCTTGTAATGGCTGAGCCATTTTGTTATAAGTGTTAACGTCCTGCTTGAGTTTTTTTACCCCTGCGAGTAGGCGCTGAATCATTGCGGACTTTCCGCAAGGCGTGCTTTAGACTACAATAGGTAGCAGATGATCAAAGAGGGCGAGGACGTTCATGGAATCACAAGAATACGGCGGCAGCCTGTCTTCGTACGGCTGGAGCCGCAGCGAATCGGAGCGGGACAGGAGGCCTTGGGGCCGAATCGATTTTATTTTGATCGGGATCCTGATGCTCGTCTCGGCATGGCTGTCGCTCCACGATCTGGGCGATCGGCACGCGCCGCAGACTTTCTGGCGGCCCGACGTATCGGGCGAAGGCTTCGTAGCCGACTTCGGAGAGCTGCGACAGGTCGGCCGCATCAGCCTGTACGAAGGACCCGGAGCCGCCGGCGAGACGCAAATCGAATCGTCGGCCGACGGCGTGAACTGGTCGCCATATCTGACGGTCGAGCACAAGACGGGCCGGGTGTTCACCTGGATGGCGGAGGACAAGCCCGTCAGCGCGCGGTATATGAAATTTACGGCCAAGCGCACCGGGTACAGCCTTTACGAGGCCGGCTTTTTCGAGGCGGATACGAAGGCGCGGATCGCCATCGCGAATATCGAGCCGGCCGGCGCCAAGGGAGAGACCTCGGCGGGCGGCGGCGAGCAGGTATTCGACGAGCAGGACGAAGCGCCGTACCGGCCGGACTATCGCAACAGCATGTATTTCGACGAGATCTATCACGGACGCACCGCCTACGAATTCATCCATGAGATCCAGCCCTACGAATGGACGCATCCCCCGCTCGGCAAGTGGCTGCTCACGTTCGGCATTCGCCTGTTCGATATGACGCCGTACGGGTGGAGGTTCATGGCGGCCGTGTGCGGCACGCTGATGGTGCCCGTGTTCTACGCCGCCGCCAGGGCGATGTTCCGGAGCACGCGCTACGCGTTTATCGCGGCTTTGCTGCTCGTGCTGGAGGGCTTCCATCTCGTTCATTCGCGGATGGCCAACGTCGACGTATTCGGCGTGACCTTCACGATTTTGATGTACACGTTTATGTATAAGTACGGAGAGAAAAAATGGGAAAGCGGGGGCTTCGGCCGAAGTTTCGGCTATCTGGCGCTGTCCGGCATTTTTTTCGGTTGCGCCGCTGCGGTCAAGTGGAACTACATGTACGGCGGCGCAGGCCTTGCCGTCCTGTTGTTCCTGGCGCTGTACAGGCGCTGGCGCGAGTCCCGCTGGGAATACGGCAGCGCGTACTTCAAGAAGCTGACGCTGACGCTGCTGTCTTGCGTGATTCTGTTCGTGGCGGTTCCTGCGGGGATTTACGCGGCTTCGTACATACCTTATGAAAAGGCGACCAAGGCGGACGACGGGCTGAAGGATCTGCCGCGCTACCAAAAAGACATTTACAACTATCATAAAGGCGTCAAAGAGAAGCACCCGTACTCGTCCAAATGGTATACGTGGCCCGTGATGCTGCGTCCGGTCTGGTATTACGGCGGCAAGGATCTGGCGAAGGGAGATGCGCAGAGCATCGCGGCCATCGGCAATCCGTTGATCTGGTGGGGCGGTTTGGCGGCCATGCTGCTCTCCTGGTGGCTGGGCGCGCGCAACAGGGACAAGGCGGTGCTGACGATCGCGGTCATGTATTTGTCGTTTTACGTCCCGTGGATGGTCTCGCCGCGCAGCATCACGTTCCTGTACCACTACTTCCCGATGGTGCCGCTGCTGATCTTGTCCATCGTGTGGATGCTTCGATGGCTGGAGCAGCGCTGGTACTACGGCAGGACGTTCACCGTGCTCGTCGTGGCGGGCGCCGCCGTCTTGTTCATTTGGTTCTATCCCGTCCTGACCGGCATGACCATCAGCCGCGAGTGGATGAACTTCGGCATACGATGGCTGCCGAGCTGGGGATTTTAATCGACATGCCGTGCCGTCGCTCAGGCGCGTGAAGGAGGAAGCCGCATGGCTGCTGTGGTGACGCTGTCCGTCGTCGTCCCGATGTATAACGAGGAAGAGGTCATTGAGACCACTTATGCGAAATTGACCGAGGTGCTGGAGGCGACGGGGGAGAGCTTCGAGCTCGTATTCGTCAACGACGGCAGCAGGGACAGAACGGCCGCCATCGTGCGGGGAATCTGCGCCCGGGACGCGAGGGTGAAGCTGCTCGACTTCGCGCGCAACTTCGGCCACCAGATCGCCGTGACCGCGGGCATGGACCACGCTTCCGGCAGAGCCGTCGTCCTGATCGACGCGGACCTTCAGGACCCGCCGGCGCTCATCCCGCAGATGCTGGCGCTTTGGCGCGAAGGCTACGACGTCGTCTACGGCAAGCGCATCTCCAGGCAAGGCGAGACGTGGTTCAAAAAAACGACCGCCAAGTGGTTCTATCGCACGCTGGCGGCGATGACCTCCGTCAACATCCCGGTAGATACCGGCGACTTCAGGCTCATGGACCGCAAAGTCTGCGACGCGCTGAGCGGCATGCGCGAGCGGAGCCGCTTCATCCGCGGCATGGTCGCCTGGGCGGGCTATCGTCAGATCGGGCTCGAGTACGCGCGGGAGGAGCGCTTCGCCGGCGAGACCAAGTACCCGCTGCGCAAGATGGTCCGGCTGTCGCTCGACGCGATCACCTCCTTTTCGACCAAGCCGCTCAAGATAGCGGGCATCCTCGGCTTCTTGCTGTCGGCCGCGGGTTTCATTTACCTGATCGTCGTCATTTGCCAGCGCATCTTCACCGACACGACGACCGCCGGATGGACGTCGCTCATCGTGATCAGCTTGTTTTTCCACGGGATCACGCTGTCGCTGCTCGGCGTACTGGGCGAATATATCGGCCGTATCTACGAAGAGTCGAAGCGGCGGCCGCTCTACCTGGTGGCGGACAAGCTGAACTTCGAAGCCACCCACGAGGATTCGCGCGAGCCGCAGGACCGGGCGCCTTACGCGCTCCGGAGATGATCGCATCGATGAATATCAAAAAACGGGACATCGCAGAGCGTTAGCGCTCCACCGTGTCCCGTTTTTTTTTCGCTTGTCCTATAGCGCTGCCGGTATCGCGTCCTCGCCTTCCCGCCCGGCCGCCTCGCGAAGCAGCTCGATCATATGGCGAATCGCGGGATCGCGCCATTTTTTGCGGTGAATGACGATCTGCGTGTAAAAGGTAATGTCCGGGTGGGAAAAAGGGAGCCGGATCAGCGTGCCCTCCGCAAGCTCCCGCACGACCGCGATCCGAGGCAGCAGCCCGATGCCGAGCCCGTAGGAGACACACTGCTTGATCGCCTCGAGGCTGCCGAACTCATGGTGCACGTCGTAGGCGACGCCGTGCTTGCCCAGCAGCTTTTCGAAGGCGTTGCGGTACGTGCACGTGTGCTCCGTCGCGATATAAGACTGGCCGTTCAAGTCGGCGGCGCAGATCTGGACGGCTTGCTGCAGCCGGTGTCCCGGGCTCGCGACCAGCACCAGCTCTTCCTCGCGCAGCTTGATCGCCTCGATGTCCTCTTCCTGGATCGGTTGGTCGAGGACGATGCCCAGGTCGATCTCGCCGGCCTTGATCAGCTGCAGGATCTGGGTCTCCGTGATCGGATGCACCTGAAGGTTGATCTCGGGATAGACGCGGCGATACTGATGGAAGACCGGGGGCAGGAAGTAGGAGAAGAGCGATTCGATCGTGCCGATGTCCAGATGTCCCTTGGCGGGCCTGGAGATCAGATGCTTGGAGCTCTCGTACAGCGCCAGGATCTGCTCGAACGTATCGCGAAGCTGCTCGCCGGCGGAGGTCAGCCTCATCGATCTGCCGAACCGTTCGAACAGGATCACGCCGTATTCCTGCTCCAGCTTCTGAATATGCGTCGTGACGCTGGACTGGACGTAGCCCAAATTTTCGGCCGCCTTGGTGAAGCTGTGGCAGCGCGCTACTTCAATGAAAGACCGGATATAAATAAAGTCCACGTTTGCCACCACCTGTCTGAGGGCGGATCAGTACCAGCGAAGCGAGCCGAGCAGCATCAGCGCCAGCCAGTGGGCCGAAGCCTGCGGGCGGGGACGCTTAATCTCGTGGGGATGACGTTCGAATGCCCATCGCCGCTCGTATTCTTTGATCTCGTTATCCCATATTTTATAAGCACTGTGGTCCTGGATCAACAACTAAATCGCCCCCTCGGCCGTTTGTTGAGGAATATCTTATCATCCTCGCAAGACCGGCGGTTATCGAGCGATTTGCATGCCGATTATCGATATTATCGATGGAAACGCCATCATTTTAACGTAGATGGGCGCTTGGCGCGAATTCGGGTCAGGAACGCAAGGTGTCCGTCCGATAGCCCGTCGGCGTCGCGCCGAACGCGCGCCTGAACTGCTTGGAAAAATACAAGGCGTCCGGAAACCCGACGGAGGAGGCGACCTGCTCCACCGTCAGCTCGGGCCGCTCACGCAGAAGACGCTTGCCGCGGTCGATCCGGATGCGCGTCAGAAAAGCGATCGGCGTCACGCCGGTGTGGCGCTTGAACAAGCGGGACAGATAGGCCCGGTTGTAGACGAGCGTCTCCGCCATCGCCTCGATCGATACCGGCTCGGCGTATTGGGTGGACAGATAGCCGATGACCTGGCGAACAAGCTCCTCGCCGTGCGTATCGGCCAACGGCGGCTGTTCCGCGCGCTCCGCGTCTGCCATCATGAGAGAGGCGAGGAGCAGATGGAGCCGGCCCGCGGCTTCCAGCGAAGCCGAAGGGCTCCGCGCGCGGAAGGCATCGTAAATCTCGCGGCATCGGTCGGCGGGCGCCCGGGAGGCGCCGGTATCGACGATCCAGCGCTCCGCGCCGATGCCGGCTTCGGCCAGCAGCGAGTCCGCCCGATCTCCGGCGAAGGCGACCCAGCGGTACCGCCAGGGATCGTCCGCGTGCGAGGCGTAGCTGAACAGGCGTTTGGGACGGATCAGAAACGTGTGGCCGGGACCGAGCGCGTGGACGCGGCCTTCGGTCTCGAAGACGCCTTGTCCGGAGATCACATGGTGCAGCAAATAGTAGTCGACGACCTTCGGTCCGACGCGATGCGTCGGACGGGTCTGGCTCTCGCCTGCGAACAGCGCGGCAAGCCCTTGGGGGAGCGTGCGCGCGGGATTGGAGGCTACGCGGTAGTCGGGGGCTCGGTTCATCGGGATCTGTCTCCTTGTCGGGCATCTATTGGCGATTGTACCGCACGAAGTCACATTTCTCCATAGAGACCGCATTTCAAGCCATTTCCCCCTCGCGCCTTCGGGCGTTATACTAATAGTAAATCGCAGCCCTAATTCAGGAGGAATCCCATCATGCCTCATTATCCGACGCTTCGCGAGCAATTCATCACCCGCCTCGGCGAGGGCGAGTCCGACATCCGCATCTTCGCTGCGCCGGGTCGCGTGAACCTGATCGGCGAGCATACCGACTACAACGGCGGCGCCGTCTTCCCGGCCGCGCTCACCTTCGGCACGACGCTGCTGATCCGGCCGCGCGCGGACCGTCAGCTGCACCTGGCATCGACGAACTTCCCGCAGTCGCGGCTCGTCCCTGCCGACGACCTGGCCTTCTCCGAGGAGGACGACTGGACCAACTATCCGAAGGGCGTCGTCTGGGAGCTGGCTCAGCGGGGCATCTCGCTGTCGCGCGGCTATGACATTCTCTATCACGGCGAGATTCCGAACGGAGCCGGGCTGTCTTCGTCCGCTTCGATCGAGGTCGTCACGGCGTTCGCGCTGCTGACGCTCGAAGGCCGCAAGACCGACACGGTCGAGATCGCGCTCTGGTCGCAGCATGCGGAAAACGAGTTCGTCGGCGTCAAGTGCGGCATCATGGACCAATTCGCGGTCGCCAACGGGCGCAAGGATCATGCGATCCTGCTCGACTGCGACACCTTGAAGTACGAGCTCGTCCCGTTCGAGTCGGGCGACTACAAGCTCGTCATCGGCAACACGAACAAGCGCCGCGGACTCGTGGATTCCGCGTACAACGAGCGGCGCGCCCAGTGCGAAGCAGCGGTCGGCGACCTGCGCACGGCATTTCCAGAGCTGACGCTGCTGGGGCAGCTCACGCTCGCCCAGTTCAACGAGACCGCGCATCTGATCGCGGACGAGATCGTCAGAAAGCGCGCGCGCCACGTCGTCGAAGAGATCGACCGCGTCGGCCGCTCCGTGGAGGTGCTGCGCCAGGGCGATCTGGCCGCTTTCGGGCAGCTGATGAACGCTTCGCACGATTCGCTGCGCGATCTGTACGAGGTGACGGGCGCGGAGCTCGACGCGATGGTGGCCGCGGCGCGCGAGGTGCCGGGCGTACTCGGCTCCCGCATGACGGGCGCGGGCTTCGGCGGCTGCACGATCTCGCTCGTGCACAAGGATCAGTCGGAGCGATTCATCGCCGAGGTCGGCGAGAAGTATAAGGCGGCGACGGGATTGACGGCGGATTTTTACGTATGCGACATCGGCGACGGCGTTCACGAAGTGAAGGAGGAGAATTAAAATGGCGGTATTGGTGACGGGCGGAGCGGGCTATATCGGCTCCCATACGGTAGCGGCGCTGCTGGACAAGGGCGAAGAGGTCGTCGTGCTCGACAACCTGTACCAAGGGCACAAGGAAGCGCTGCTCGGCGGCAAGCTGTACGAGGGCGATCTGCGCGACGAGGCGCTGCTGGACCGGATTTTTTCCGAAAACGAGATCGACGGCGTCATCCACTTCGCGGCCAACTCGCTGGTCGGCGAGAGCATGACGAATCCGGGCAAATACTACCATAACAACGTATACGGCACGCTCGTGCTGCTGGAGGCGATGAAGAAGGCGGGCGTCTCCCGCATCGTATTCTCCTCGACCGCGGCGACGTACGGCGAGCCGGAGAAGGTGCCGATCGACGAGTACGACCGCACCAAGCCGACCAACGCGTACGGAGAGACGAAGCTCGCCATGGAGAAGATGATCTCCTGGTTCGACGTCGCGCACGGCATCAAGAACGTGTCGCTCCGCTACTTCAACGCGGCGGGCGCGCACGAGAGCGGCAAGATCGGCGAGGACCACACGCCCGAATCCCATCTGCTACCGCTCGTGCTGCAGGTCGCGCTCGGCCAGCGCGAATTCATCTCGGTGTTCGGCGACGACTATCCGACCGAAGACGGCACCTGCATCCGCGACTACATTCACGTCAGCGACCTGGCGGACGCTCATATCCGCGCCCTGAACCGTCTGCGCGACGGCGGCGAGAGCGCCGTCTACAATCTGGGCAACGGAACGGGCTTTTCCGTCAAGCAGGTCATCGACGTGTCGCGAGAGGTCACGGGTCACCCGATTCCGGCCAAGGTGGTGCCGCGCCGATCGGGCGATCCGGCGGTGCTGATCGCCTCGTCGGAGCGCGCGCGCGCGGAGCTCGGGTGGACGCCGAAGTACGGCGACCTGCGTCCGATCGTAGAGAGCGCGTGGGGCTGGCATTCGGCGCATCCGAACGGATACGGCAAGTAAAGACGCGGGCGGCCGGGCGAGGAACGATGCGCGATGGGCGATGCGCGCGCTTCTTGCCCGGCTTCGCCGTGCCAGGCAACAAGGGAAGCTTAGAGCAGACGAAGGGATGACGCGAGATGAGCAACAGGGGCGAAGCCGCCGCGGACGCGAGCGGCATGACGGAGGCGCGCAGGGACGAGGTCGGATCGCTGATCCGGAGGCTGGTGCGCTTCGCGCTGGAGCGCGGCATGATCGGCGAGCTTGACGAAGACTTCGCGCACAACGGGCTGCTTGACTTATTCGGGCTGGCGGGACCTGCGGGCGGACCGTTGCCGGAGGAGACGCTGGAAAGTCCGGTATCCGTACTGGAGCCGCTGCTGGACGCGGCCGCCGCGCTCGGGCTGATCCCGGACGACACGACGACGCAGCGCGATCTGTTCGACGCCCGGATCATGGGGCTGCTGATGCCCCGTCCGTCCGAGACGTCGGCTGCGTTCGACCTGCTGTCGGCCGCGGACGGCGCGCGCGCGGCGACGGACTGGTTTTACCGGCTGAACATCGACTCCAACTACATCCGGATGGACCGGATCTCGAAAAACGGATACTGGCTCCATCCGACGGACGACGGAGAGCTGGAGATCACGGTCAACCTGTCCAAGCCGGAAAAAGATCCGCGGGAGATCGCGCTGCTGCGCAGTCTGCCGCAGACCAAAGTCGATTATCCGAAGTGCCTGCTATGCCGCGAAAATGTCGGCTACGCGGGCAGGCCCGATCATCCGGCGAGGCAGAACCTGCGGATTTTGCCGCTGACGCTGCGGGGCGAACGGTGGTTTTTCCAGTACTCGCCTTACGTGTACTACAACGAGCACAGCATCATCCTTCGGGGCGAGCACGTGCCGATGCGCATCGTGCCCGAGACTTTCGAGCGGCTGCTGGACTTCGTGGACGCGTACCCGCACTACTTCGTCGGCTCGAACGCGGACTTGCCGATCGTAGGCGGTTCCATCCTGAATCACGACCACTTCCAGGGCGGCAGGCACGTCTTTCCGATGGAAAAGGCGGGCGTGGCGGAATGGGCGACGCACGGCGCGGAGCGCGGGGTACGCGGCGGCATCGTGCAGTGGCCGATGTCGGCATTGCGCTTGCGAAGCCGCGACCGGACGGCGCTGCTGCGCGTGGCGGCCGAGGTGCTGGCCGATTGGCGGGCTTACAGCGACGCGGCCGCCGGCGTGTACGCGGCGAGCGGCGACGTGCCGCACAACACGATCACGCCGATCGCGAGGCTCGCGGAGGGCGGCGAATACGAGCTCGACCTGGTGCTGCGCAACAATCGCACGAGCGACGAGCACCCGGACGGCATCTTCCATCCGCACCGCGAGCTCCATCATATTAAGAAGGAAAACATCGGCCTGATCGAAGTGATGGGACTCGCGGTGCTGCCGGGCCGGCTCGACGCAGAGCTGTCGCAGATCGCGCAGCTGCTGACGGGCGAGACGGCCTACGATCCCGCTGCGATTGGCGGCGGTCAGGAGGATGCGGCATCGCATCCGCTCGCGAAGCACGCGGAGTGGATCGCGGAGCTGGTCGCCGCGCACGGCACGGGGATGGCGCCGGACGCCGCGCGGGCCGCGCTGCAGGCCGCCGTGGGCGACAAGTTCCACGCCGTGCTCAGGGACGCGGGCGTGTTCAAGCAGGACGCCGCGGGCCGGGCGGCGTTCGGCCGGTTCCTGGCGGCCGCGGGCTTTGAGCCCGGCAGCGCCGAGTAGGGCTGCACGCCGCATCGGACATCGCAAAAACGCCTTCGTTGCCTGACGGCGACGAAGGCGTTTTTGTTGTGGAGCGCCGGCTGTTTCGCGCAGTTTACCCCCGCAGCTTGCCCAACTCCGACACGAGCGCCTCGACCTCGCTGATGCTGAACCGGTCCTTGGAGGCGACCATGTCGTAAATATCCTTGAGGTCCTCGTAACGCTCGGCGTTGAAATGCGACGCCTGCATCGCGGCGCCAGAAGCCATCCGCAGCTTCGTCTTGATCGCTTCGATCATATATTCTACGTTCTCTTGTGTCGGCTTGGTCAGATCCATCGCGCAGCATCCTCTCTCGGTTTAAGCTCATCCTATTGTATCACAGCGGAGCCTTCTCGGCGCTGGCATAACCGAACGTCGCGTGATACGCTGTAACGAGAACAAGCGATTTCCGAAAGGAGCAGGACGATGACCGCGAACCGCGCCCCCGGGGCCTCTCCTTTCTTTTTTGCCGCTTCCGGCGCGCAGGAGCTCGAGCGTTTTTTTCGAAGCGCGTTCGGCCGGCATCGCGGCGAGCCGATCGTCTTCCTCTGCATCGGCACGGACCGCTCCACCGGCGACTGCCTCGGCCCGCTGGTCGGCACGATGCTGGAAGAGCGCGGCGTCGGCGGCGTGATCGGGACGCTGCGCGAGCCTTGCGACGCGGACAGGCTGGGACGCGAAGCGTCGGGTCTGCCCGCGGACGCCGTCGTGATCGCGATCGACGCCTGCCTCGGCCGTCCCGAGAACGTCGGAAAGTTTCTGCTGGCCGAGGGGCCGCTTCAGCCGGCGCGGTCGGTGGGCGCCGCGTTCCCGCCGGTCGGCGACTATAGTATCGCGGCCGTCGTGGGCGAATTCGGACCCAAGCCGTACATGACGCTGCAGACGACCTCCCTGTATGCCGTGATGGAGATGGCGAAGCGGATCGCCGATGCAGGGGCCGCCGCGCTTGCCGCCGTGCGGTCGGAAGCATTTGACGCGCGCGACGAAGCGGATGAGACGGCATTTGAGTTGAAGGACGACAGTTCGTTAAAATAATAGAAAACGGCGGAAGGATGTGCTGGCATGGCTCGCAACCGGCTGACATTGAATAACGGTCTCGAAATCTCGTATTTGGACGAGGGACAGGGCGCGCCCTTGCTGCTGCTCCACGGCTACTGCGGCAGCGGAGCGTACTGGGACGACGTGCTGCCCTTGCTCTCTGCGCATGCGCGGGTCGTCGCTCCCGATGCGCGCGGCCACGGGGGGACCGCGGCGACCGGAGGGACGTATACGATGGAACAGCTCGCGGAGGACGCCTTGCAGTTGCTCGACGCCTTGAATATCGGGCAAGCGTTCGTGCTGGGCCATTCGATGGGCGGCTATACGGCGTTGGCGCTGGCCGAGCGCGCCTCGGACCGGTTGCTTGGACTTGGCTTGCTGCATTCCACGACCTTCGCCGACGACGACAACGGCAAGGCGAATCGGGATAAGGTGGCGGAGCGCATCTCCCGCGAGGGCATGCAGGGACATATTCGCGACCTCGTGCCGAAGCTGTTTTCGCCGGATAACCTGACGCCGTTGCAAGCGCAGGTCGATCGTGCGCTGGCGATCGGATTCGGCACGTCCGCCGAAGGCGGCATCGGGGCCGCGCTCGGCATGAAGGACCGTCCGGACCGGCGTGGCGTGCTCGAAACGCTTGAAGCGCCGATCCTGCTGCTGGCGGGCGAGTCGGACAACGTGATCGGCCCTGAAAAGCGGTTCCCGGTCTCCGGCCCGGGCGTGACGCACCGTCTGCTCGAAGGCGCGGGGCACATGGGCATGATGGAGCGGCCGGCGGCCTTCGCCGAGGCGATCCTGGCATTCGTCGCAGCCGCCGGAGAGAAGCGGGGAGTAGCCGATGTTTGATCGCGACTACTTCATGCGAATGATCAATCAGATGTCGGTCGCCTTCGGCGCGCTGATGGGGCTCAAGCAGCAGGGCAAGCACGAAGAAGCGCTGCTGCTGATCGACGAGTTCATGAGCAAAGAGCTGCGCATGCGGGCCAGATTGGCGCTGGGGCTGTCGGATGCGGACCTGATCGCGATGTTCGGCGGCGGGGGCCGCCCGGACGCCGAGGCGATCGGGGCGATCGGCGCTTTTTTGCAGGAAGAAGGGGACGTGCTGGCGGATATGGGCCGCGAAGCGGAGAGCTTGCAGCGATTGGAAAAGGCATTGCGCCTCATCGGCTACGTCTTGCGCACGCACGGCCCGGTCGAAGGGCTCGACCTTGAACGGCGCATGGAGCGGCTTGTCGAAGGTCCGGCGCGGTTGGACGGCTCCGCGCAAACGCTGCGCGCCGCTTGGGAGTGGCAGGAGCACGCCGGACGCTATGCGGACGCGGAAAACAGCTTGTACGAACTCTTCGACGCCGGGGACGCCGGCCCGGACGAAGGCTTGTCCTTCTACGAACGGCTGAAGGCGTTGGCAGACGAGGCGCTGGGGCGCGGCGGACTTTCGCGAGACGAACTGCGCGAAGGCGTCCGCCAATGGAACAATCTGACGAAGGAGACGGCATCATGAGCGCGGAGACGACAACGGAGGAATTAAAGACCCTCGTCAGGGGAGCGATCGAAGGGGGCAAGCTCATCCAGGCGACCGTCAGCCAGCCGCGCAGCAGGGCGGAAGAGACGCGCAAGATTGCCGTCCGCCCCGTCCTCTTGAAGGGCGAGCTGCGCTACCAATTCGAACGGTTCGCCGGCGCGAAGGCGCTCCATCAGAATCTGGCGCCCGCCGATGCCGCCGACGAGCTCCTGCGGCTCGTCGAAGCCGAGTACCGTCAGGCGCTGCTTAAGACGACCGAGAACGACATCCAGATTCTCGTCAGCAAAAAAGGCAAAGCCGCCGTTCTCCGCGGCGCGCCGACGGCCAAGGCTGCGGGAGACGGAGGCGCCGCTGCGCCGGCGCCTTCGCACAACCGAACCAAAACTTACGTGCTTCCCGAAGGGGAGCCGGTGCCTTTCCTGGAAGCGCTCGGCGTCATGACGCCCGAGGGAAAGGTGCTTAAGGCGAAGTACGATAAGTACCGTCAGATCAACCGGTTCTTGGAGATGGTGTCCGACGTCGTTTCCCATTTGCCGACCGGCCGGGAGCTGACCATCGTGGACTTCGGCTGCGGCAAGTCTTATTTGACGTTCGCGCTGTATCACTTGCTGGCGATCCGGGAGCGTCTGCCCGTGCGCATCATCGGGCTCGACCTGAAAGCCGACGTCATCGAGGACTGCGCCAAGCTGGCCGACCGGCTGGGCTGGGATCGCTTGCGGTTCGCGGTAGGCGATATCGCGGATTACGCGGATGCCGATCGGGTGGATATGGTCGTGACGCTGCATGCCTGCGATACGGCGACGGACGCCGCGCTGATTAAGGCCATAGGTTGGCAAGCGTCGGTCATCTTGTCGGTGCCTTGCTGCCAGCACGAGCTAATGCGCCAGATCGAGCAGCCGGTACTGAAGCCGCTGCTGCGGCACGGCATTTTGAAGGAACGATTCTCCGCGCTCGTCACCGACGCGGTGCGGGCGCAACTGCTAGAGGCTTCCGGCTATAAGGTGCAAATGCTGGAATTCATCGATTTGGAGCATACGCCCAAAAATTTGCTTATCCGTGCCGTCCGCAGCGGTTCGCCGGTCTCGGCGCAAACGTGGCAGGATTACGAGAAGTTCCGGGATTTCTTGTCCATTTCGCCTTATCTGGAAAATAATATGGAATTTAAAGTAAAAAAATAGATAAATTTAAGATTTGTTTTTACAAACTTTGCCATTCTTCTTGTCGGCAAAATCCTGCCTATGTTAGAATAAATCAATTGCCCCGGGTTAATGGGTTAGTCCTTCCATGAAAAGGTGAGCCGATTGGAATTTATACGGCCAGACTTTCTGTTGTTCGTTTGTCTGTTTGTGCTGCTCGGCCTTTTCATTGCCCTTAATCCGATTTCCAGAACGCACAAGGTTTATCTCGCATTCCATTTTATTATGATGCTTTGGCCGCTGGGACAAGTCGGCGTGCGCTCCACGGACATCCCCGCCTATCAGCATTTCTACTTGACCGTGTCCTTCGTCGCGCTTAGCTTGCTCGGGCCGGGATGGCTTGCGTTCGTACTGTTCTTGACCAAGCGCACGCACTATTTGCGAAGGCCGCCCCGCATGGTCGCGTTTCTCATGCCTGCGTTCCTCTGCGCTGCGTCCGCGATCGTCAATCCGTTCGGCCAATTCCTGAAGCCGGAAGACGGGCAGTACGGGGACAGGGAATACGGGCCGCTTTTTTGGATCATGACTTTCGTTCAATTCGCGTATTTCTTTATCGCGCTTCTCCATATGTTCAACGCCCACCGGACGGTGCGATCGCTCAACGAGCGCAAGCAGCTGGCGACGTCCTTGCTCGGCATGTTCGTGCTCACGGTGTTCGCGGTGCTCGACCTGCTGTTCAACGTCGTGCTGTCGCCTTGGCTGGGCGTGGTTCAAGGGCTTACCTCGACCGGCATCGTCTTGTCGGACATCTGCTTCGTCATCGCGATCTACCGGTACGGCGTATTCGATCTGGTCGACACCGCCAAACACAAGATATTCGAACAGGTGGAGACGGGAATCATCGTGATCGACGAGTCGTGCAAAATATTGGATTTCAACCGCAGCGCCGTCGGCTTCGCGCATCCCGTCAAGGGCGAGACCTTCGATCTGGAGCGCATCTTGCTGTCCGGACAGCCCGCGAACGACGTGAGCGATTTTCTGTTCCGGTACCGGCATCATCCGGGAGATCGGATTCGCACGGAGCTTCTGCTTACGGACGGACCTTATAGATCGGTCTCCCTGCAGATCTCGCCGCTGCTGGATCAGTTCAAGAGCCTGCAGGGGCGGATCGTCGCCTTCTACGACGTCACCGAGCAGCGCAAGCTGATCGACGAGATGAACGAGAAAAACGAAGCGCTTCACGAGCGGAACCTGGAGCTGATCGCGATACAGGACGAGCTCTATCGGGCCAACAAGAAGCTGGAGAAGGCTGCGATTACGGACGGCCTGACCGGGTGCTACAATCGCACCTTTTTCCAGCATTACGTCGAGCATGAAGCTTTTCTTTGCAAGCAGCGCAACGTTCCGTTCTCTATTTTGCTGTTCGATATCGACCACTTCAAGCAGATTAACGACCGGTACGGCCACCTCGTCGGCGACCAGGTGCTCCGCGAGACGGCCGAGGCCGTGCGCTCTACGCTTAGAAGCCTCGATCTGCTGGCGCGCTACGGCGGCGAAGAGTTCACCGTGTTCCTGCCGCAGACGAATCGGGACGAGGCGCAAGCTGCGGCAGACCGCATTATGGAATCCGTGCTGAACAACGGCGTGCAGGCCGCAGGCGACACGATACGCGTCACGATCAGCATGGGGATCGTCACCGACGGGAGCGACGAATCGGCAGCGGCTTCGGATGCCGGATCAATTCCGACGGACATCGCGGGGGAATTGCAGGCCTTGTTCGCGAAGGCGGACGTGGCGCTCTACAAGGCCAAGAACGAAGGACGCAATCGGGTCGTCGTCTCGTAGTACCATGAGGCGAATGGGGAGGAGCGGTCGGAAAATGGACAATCGCGGACTTATGACCGGTCTGGCGGCTGCGGCGCTGGTCAGCGCGGCCGTCGGCGCGGCCGGATTGGCGCAGCGATATATGGCATCGGCCGGGAATTACGCGTTGTGGGAGGCCGCCGGCTTCGCGCTCGTCTTGTTCCCGGTCTTCGGCATGTTTGGCAGACAGTACGACCGGTTGAAGCGGCGCGCGGACCGCGACAGCTTGACCGGGCTATGGAACCGCAGCTTCGCGCACCGCTGTATCGTCGGCCTCTTGAAGCAGGCGGAGGCGCGGCGCAAGCGCCTTGCGGTAATGCTGATCGATCTGAACGACTTCAAGCTGATCAACGACGGGCTCGGACATGCCGAGGGGGACAGGGCGATCTCGATGGCCGCGGCCGCTCTGGAGGACGCCGCGGTCCGCGGCGAGATCGTCTGCCGCTGGGGCGGCGACGAATTCCTGCTGCTGTGTCCCTACGCGGATCGGCAGGAAGCCGAGGCGCTGAAGCGCGCGATCGACGAGCGCATGGAGGGGCTGTCCCTACACTGCGGGTACCGTATGTCGGCATCCTGCGGATATGCCTTCTATCCGGAGGACGGCACGACGCTGGCCGAGCTGTCGGCCGCGGCGGACCGGCGACTCTACGACAGCAAGCGCGAAGCCAAGCCTATGCCGGAGCCGCGAAGGCTCGAAGCGTGAGCGTTGGTCCGGATCGGCCGCGGCAGAAGGATGAGTGCGGTGCAAGCTGCAACAGCCGTTGAACCGCGGTCTAGCGCACCGCGATCTGCGAACCGCGATCTGCGAACCGCGCTTTGCGGCTGCGCAGACCAAGCCCTGTTCGAAAACGGCACAAGCCGTTATTCGGAAGAGGGTTATTTGTGTTTGCGAAGGCCGGAGCGGAGCACCGCAGTACGGAGTCGGAGCAGAGCCGTGCTTGCGGCCGGCCGGCAAAGCCGCTACGCTAGAGACATGACGCTGACCGAAGCAGGGATTTTCCATGATCTATAAACGTATATTGCGGCTGTCGTTCGCGCTTGCAGGCGACTTGCTGTTTGCTTTTGTTTTATGTTGGGCCGCATACAGGCAAGGATTGTTCTACGACGCGGACTTGTACGGCTTCGAGGCGGCGCTGCTCGTCGCCGCGGCCGTCGCGGCTCTCGCTGCGATCGCCGCCGGACGGGCGCTTCCCTGGTGGGCGCTCGCGCCGCTGGGGCTTGCGGCCGCCTATGGCTGCGCCTGGCTGGCGGGTCCGGCGTCCGTCAAGGGGACGGCGGACAGCCTGCTCCGATGGTGCGCATACGGCGCATGGCTCGCGCTTGCGGCGATATTCGCGGCGCGGCGCGGCGGAAGAGCGGCAGGCCATGCCGCGTTGCACGCCGCAGGCCTGTACTTCGTATGGGGCGGGATTGCGGGCTGGTTCGGGTGGATCCATTATCCGGACATCGTCTACCGTTCGTCGGATGCCGCTTTGTCGATGACAGGCGCGCGTCTGGCCGGCTTCCTCCAATACCCCAACGCCTGCGGCGCCGTTGCGGCTTTTTTCGCGCTCGTCCTATGGCAGCAGCTTGGAAGGCCTGGGCGCGCTGCGAACGCATTCGCTGCCGTTTCGCTCGTGCCGGCGCTGACCGCGCTGCTGCTGACCGAGTCGAGAGGCGCCATGCTGGGGCTTGCCGCCGCGGGACTCGTGTCGCTGCTGGCGGCCTACCGCCGGGAACGCCGGGGCTACGGCCTCGCGGCCGCAGGACTCGCCGCGCTTTGCGCGGCGGTCGCCGCCAGGTTCGCCTTCGGCGCGATGGAGGCCGCGGCGCCGGGCCGCGGCGTCTGGATGCTCGCCGCGATGACGGCGGCATTCGCTTTGGCGGCGTTGCTGCTGCGGCAGCGCGAGGGGCCGCGGGCATCCGGCGTCTTCGAACGGCTGCGCCGGCAGCTCACCACTATGTGGGGCGGAGCGGCTGTATTTGCGGTCTGCGCGACGATCGCTTATCTGCTGCTTGCCTCCGGCGGAGGCTCGGGCGGACGCGCGGAAGGCAACCTGGAGACCGCCGGCGCGCGCACGCTTTATTACGCGGACGCGCTGCGCATGTTCGCCGACCGGCCGCTTTTCGGAGCGGGGGGAGAGACTTGGCGCATGCAGGTAGGCTTGTACCAGAGCGGACCGTATATCGGTAACGAGGTGCACAGCGGCTATCTGGAAGTGCTCATCGACACGGGGGCGCTCGGGTTCGCCGCGCTGCTTGCGATGCTGATCGGCTTCGCGGTTATCCTTTGGCGCAAAGGCGCCAGGCTCGTATGGGGACCTGCCGCTGTGATCCTGCTGCACGCAGGCGTCGATTTCGATTGGTCCTACGCTTATATTTGGCTGTTGCTGCTCTTCTGGCTGGCGCTTCATCTGTCGCTGCCGGCGCGCGAGCCTGCGCCGGCGCGCCCGCTGGCTTCCGTGCGCGCTAGAAGTGTCTCAAAGACAGAGCGAATCGTTCGACTGGCCATTCCTGCGCTGCTGTTGCTTGCGATGGCGATCGCCTTCTCGTCGCCGGCTATCCGCTACATGTCGGCGGCCGGCGCCTACGAATCGGCGCAGACCGCGAGAGGCGACGCGGCGAAGCTCGCGCTGTTCCGCGAAGCCCAGCGGGACAACCCGCCGTGGAACCGACCGCGCCTTGAAGCTGCGACGCTGCTGCCGGCGGACGAACGGGCCGATTGGCTGTCGGACGGTCTTCGCTACGAGCCGGATTCGCCGACCGTGCATTACGCGCTCGGGATGGCGTACGCCGATTCCGGCGAGGTGCCTGAGGCGGAGACGCATCTGAAGGAGGCGCTGCGCCTCGCACGATTCGACCGCGATTCGCAAAATGCGGTCATCGCCAGATTCGCCAAGCTCGCGCAGCAGCTGAAGGATGAAGGGGATAACGAAGGCGCTAGGCAAGCGGGTTTAGCGGGCGTCGGATTTTTCGAACGATATAAAGAGCTTTACGCGCGCCAGTACGCAGGCAAGTCCAATCCGTGGTCAGGCACGGAGCTGTTCGTCGCCGCCAAGGTCAACGCCGCGAGATGCGCGATATTGGCCGGCCGCCGCGAAGAGGCGGTGCCTTGGCTGCGCGAGGCGCTGCAGGACGGGGATGCGGATTGGCAGAGCGAGGCGCGAGCATTGCTGGATTCCAAGGACGAATAAAAACAAGCCCGGCAGCATCCGCATCGTTTTCGACGCGGCGCTGCCGGGCTTTTATCGGGGGACATGCCGGAGCGTCAACCGCCGAACGCATCCCGGAATGCCCGGACGAGACGGTCTTGGTCGATCTCCCACAGGCTCGCGATATCGGAGGATACTTCGGCTTCCCACCAGTCCGCCAGCTTTTTGCGGTCGCTGCGGTGTTCGTGAATCCACAGCAGATTCAGCATGACGCGGCGGACGTACAGTTCCTCCGCTTCCTTCAATTTGGCGTCGGGCACGTATGCCTTGAGTCTCTTGACGGTCCGGTATAATTCGTTGCCGCACGCGCGCCTGATGACCCTGGCGGTAGGCAGCGAGCCGGCGTGCTTGCCCAAGTCGTTTTTCATGCAGAAGCGCTCCTCTCCGCGTTAATCTATGCGGTGGAGGAGCGCGGGGTTACGAGGACTGCCGGCCTTGCGGCCGTCAATGGCGACGATTATTGAACGACGAGATAGCCGACCATCGGGACGCCGTCCTTGGGATCGCTATGCGTCTCGCAGACGATGGCGTAGGTGCCGGCTTCCTTGGGCGTAAAGCGGACGACCGTCGTTTTTCCTTTGGTTACGGTAGCCTTGACGCCGAGCCCTTCGATCGTGAAGGGATGGGACTCTCCGTTCACGCCCGTGATGCGAAGCTCGACGGGCTGTCCTTTTTTGACGGGAATCGTGCCGGGATCCCAGCGATACGCTTCGAGCTCTTGCCCGCTGTCCGTCTTCGAAGTGAATTCGGTCGTCACGATGTAACGGACCTGCACGTCCGACGGCGGAGGCGCGGAAGCCGCCTGCGTCCGGTGCCAACCTGCGTAGGCCGCGCCAAGCACGACGATCGCCAGGGCGGCGATGTACCACTGAATCCTTCTTTTGCTGATAAACATGACTCTGCTCATATCCGTTCGCTCCTCTTCGGCTTTGTCCTACTGCATTTGTATGCGCGGGCCCGTCCCCGCATGACATCGATGTTTCTATCGGAACCTCGCCAAGTAGAATCGGGGCGTGCGGATATGCTAGAATAAAAAAGGTTCCGGCCCCTACTTATATCGCGTTTGTCCCACGACGCAAATACGATGAAGAGAGCAGGTACATAGGATGGATATGATTCACGAATGGCTTAACCAGTTGCTGCATTGGATTGAAAGTCTCGGTTATTTCGGCATCGTTATCGGCCTCGCCATTGAGGTCATACCCAGCGAGATCGTGCTCGGCTACGGCGGCTACCTGGTCTGGAAGGGCGACGTCAACTTCTGGGGCGCGGTCGCGTGCGGCGTTCTCGGGGCGCTGATCCAGCAGTGGATTCTGTATGCAATCGGCCGTTACGGCGGCAGACCGATCGTGAACCGTTACGGCAAATTTCTGCATTTGAAGCCCAAGCATGTCGACAAATCGGAGCAGTGGTTCCAGAAGTACGGACCGATTATCGTGTTTACCGCGCGGTTTGTGCCTGTTATGCGACAGGTCATCTCCATCCCAGCCGGAATGGCCAGGATGAATCTGGCGTTGTTCAGCGGCTTGACGCTGCTTGCGTCCATCCCGTGGTCGATTTTGTTCGTCTGGCTGGGCAAGTCTCTTGGAGACAACTGGGAGCAGATCGACGAGAAGGCCGCGCCGTACGTTCGCCCGATTATCCTTATCGCGCTCGCGGCACTGATCGTTTACTTCGTTTATATCTTTTTGCGCAAGCGGGGCAAATCCATTTAACGGATTTGCTTTTTTCGTTCGCATGGTTTTCCTTTTGGCGCAGGGATTGCTACAATAGGATCAAGTTCATTTACGTTGTCGAAACGAGGGATATCGCATGAGCCAACAGCTCGCACACAAGTTTAACCAGGGCATCTCGCCGCGCGCTTTTATGGACGGGATGGAGAAGAACAAGGAAGCCTTTAATGCCAATTACGACAGCTTCGCATGGCCTGACGAGAAGAGCCAGGCGTTTTTCGAATCGCTGAACAATCGCGACGACCTTCGCGCCATGATCATCACCGCGGACTGGTGCGGCGACGCCCTTCGCAGCGTGCCCGTCGTGTTCCGCGCGTTCGAAGCCGCCGGCATCCCCACAGAGGTCATGATCATCGAGCAGCACTTCGATCTGATCGACCAACACCTTACGCTGGGCGGACGCTCGATTCCGATCGTCCTCGTTATGGACACGGGCGGCGCTCTTCTGGGCAAATGGGGACCGCGTCCGCAGCATGTCCAGGACGTCATGATCGCATTCAAGGAAGCGAATCCGGACAATCAGGCATCTACTTACCAGGACAATCTGTCTGTCGCGCGCAAGGAGATCGTCAAGCAATACGGCGATGTCTCCGAGTACACGCCTGTCATCCTTTGGGAGCTGCAGGACGTGCTCGAGCGCGTTTAAGGGAGCACCGCGATGCTGACTTTTCAAGCCTTCCCGCTCGGGCCGCTCCAGACCAATGCCTACGTGGTCGTCGATGCGACGCGGACGCGGGCGATCGTGATCGATCCGGGCACCGCCGATCCGGCGCTTTTGCGCAAAGTCGCGGGTCTTCAAGTCGAGGCGATTTTGCTCACGCATGCGCATTTCGATCATATCGGCGGCGTGGACGAGCTCCGTGCGAAGTGGAGCTGCCCGGTTTATCTTCATCCGCTGGAAAAGGACTGGTTGACCGATCCGGCCAAAAACGGCTCCGCCCGCTGGAGCGACGTGACGGCCCCGGTCAAAAGCGGTCCGCCGGATCATAGCCTAGAAGACGGTCAGAAGCTGCAGTTGATCGGAGAGACGTTCGAGGTGCGCCATACGCCAGGTCATTCTCCGGGCAGCGTGAGCTTCGTATGCGGAGATCTGCTATTCGCCGGGGACGCCTTGTTCCGCCGCTCCGTCGGACGCACCGATTTGCCCGGCGGTCATCAGGATACGCTCGCGAAGTCCATTCGCAGCAAGCTCTACGCGCTGCCGGACGATACGCTCGTCTTGCCGGGCCACGGTCCCGAGACGACGATCGGAGAAGAAAAACGGGAAAATCCTTACGTTCCGGCGCTGCCATAGCGAAGGCGTGCATGGATTTCCCGGGAAATTGTCGAAGAATGGTAAAAAAGGGGTTTACAAGCCCCGCGGTACTCTGCTATATTGGCGGTACGAAGATATATGTATAGCAACGGCTGCGAAGAACGCAGGCGACAGAGAGCACGGTCTCTCTTGCGCCTGCGTTTTTTTGTTTGCCGCCGTCAAGGGAGGACGAGACGTTTGAACAGAGGGAGACAGATACGGATCAGCGTTTCCGCGGCCGTATTATCCGGTTTGCTCGTCTACGGCGTTTATTTGCTGCAGATGAGGCAGATCAGGCTGACGGAGACGACGGAGGTCGTCGTGCCCAAGCAGTTCGTGCCCGCAGGCACCTCGCTTGGCCGCGAGATGCTGACGAAGCTCCGGTTGCCTAGCGGCGCGGTTACCGGCGAGATGATCGTCGACATGGACGAAGCGGACGGATTGGAGTCCTCCGTCCCGCTCGGCGGCGGAGAGCCGCTGCTGAGATGGAAGCTGGACAAGTTCAGGCTTCTGCCGCGCGTCGGGGAAGCGACCTTTCAGGTTCCGCGGGACTATGTGAAGTCCGTTTCCAGCGGCATTCGCGCAGGCGACCGGGCGATCGTATACTTGTCGGCGGAGGACGGGGCGTCGCGCAGGCTGTTCGCGGAGCCGGTCGTCGTGGCGGCGGTCAAGACGGCATCGAATCAAGAGATCGACAATCCGAAGAGCTCGAATCTGCTGTCCATGGCCGAAGGAGACAAGGAACGGATGTATGCTTCCCGGCGGGACGCGAACGGCAACATCGACGCCGTTAACTTGAATTTGACCGAAGCGCAGTGGCTGGAGCTGGATACCGCATGCAAGGACGGGAAGTCCAAGCTGATCGTCGCCTTCGACGCATCGTCGTTCGAGTCGGGGGAGGCGGCGGGCTCATGAGCGGCCAACGAGGATCGCTGATCGCGTTCGCGGGCTCGACGCCGAATATCGGGACTTCGCTCGCTGCGTTCGGGACCGCTTACCGGATCGCTTCTGTGACGGGCAAGCGCGTCGGCTATCTGTGCCTGAACTTGAAGAGCGCCAAGACGCATCTGTATCTCGGCATCGACAGGCCCGAGATCACGCTCAGCAGCATGCGGCCGGAACTGAAGTCGGGCACGATGACGGGTACGAAGCTCAGACAGTATGCATTCGCGCCTTCGCGGCTTGACGGCTTGCACGTGCTGTTCGGGAATCTGGCGCGGGATCAGGCCGAGTATTACGAGCCGGAGCAGATGGACACGCTGCTCGCGGCCGCGCGAGACGCTTTCGACGTGACGGTGGCGGACGTGAGCGCCTACTGGGACAACGCCGCGACGGTTTGCGCCATGCGGGCGGCCGATCATCGTTGTCTAGTGACGACCGGGAGCCTGACGCACTTCCAAGAAGACGTGAACCGGTGGACGGGGCAGGTAGGCTCGCAGTTCGGGCTGTCGCTTGCGAATTATCATCTAGTGCTGATGCAGAGCAAATACAGGCACGCGGGGGGATTTGGGATGAAGGAAATTCGCAAAGAAACGGGAGCCATTTCGCTGTCCGAGCTGCAGCTCGCGGAGAGCGTGCACCTGCAGCTCGACAGCGGGCGGCTGGACGAATGGCTGGCGGCGGACGAGCGTCACGCTTCCGCTTTCGATCCGGTCGCGGGTACGCTGCTGCGGCAGTTGAATTGGGAAGAGCGGTTAAAGCGCACCGAGCGGCCTTGGCTGCGGAGGCTGCTGCAGCATCGGAGCAGAGGCCGATGACGGCTGTTTATCGCCAAGCCGGCGAAGATCAGATCGAGGATCGACCGCCAGACGCGTCGGCTCGCTTCTCCGCGGCGGCATATGCGGCGCGGCTTCAAGAGGACAAGCAGGGCCTCGTCCCCTACGGCACCTCGGAGGAGGGCGACTTGGGTTCCGGGGGGCAGGACTTAGGCGCCTTGACGGAGGAAGCCCGGCATATGCTGGCGGCGCCGCGAGGCTTCAGCGACGAGGACCGAAGACGTTACGCGGAAAAGCTCAATCGGGCCGTGATCGGGTTTCCGCAGGAGCGGCAAGAACTGCTGGCCATTTTGTCCGATTGGATCATTAAAAAACGCCTTCAGCATGCCAGCTTTGGACCGCTGCCTTACGGCTCGCTCGCCGAAGCGCTGTTCGCGGAGGTCATCGGCCTCAACGTGCTCGAACTCGTGCTTAAGGACCGTGAAGGACTCGAGGAGGTGCAGGTCGTGGGGACGCGCATTTTCGAGGTAAGAGACGGCGTGGCGACCCGTTCCGCCTTCAGCTTCAACTCGCTCGCGCAGGTGGAGCGGATTCAACAGAATCTCGTGCTGTTCAATGACGATTCGATCAGCCCGCGCAAGCGGTGGGCGGAGGTGCTGCTCCAGGACGGCTCGCGGGTGACGATGACCGGCTTCGGTTTTACGGCGCAGCCCTCGCTCACGATTCGTTTCTACACCGTGAGGCGATTCGATCTGCAGACGCTGCTCAGACCTGAGTATCGCTCGATCGACGAGTCCGTGTACAAACTGCTGCGCTGCATCGTGAAGTCCCGTTTCAACATGGTCGTGATCGGTCCTACGAATACGGGCAAGACCCATCTGATCAAGGCATTGATCGCGGCGATGCCCGACGAGGAGCGGATCGTGACGATCGAGGGCAGGTTCGAACTGCGGCTGCAGCGGGATTTTCCCGAAAAAAACGTTATCGAATACGAGGCGGACGAGGACGATCCGCAGCATGGCCCGCAGCAGGCGTTCAAGCTGGCGCTGCGCCAGTCGCCGCAGCGAATCTGTCACGCCGAGATTCGCGATGCGGATGCCAACATCTATGTGCGAGCTTGCACGCGAGGACACGAAGGCAGCATCACGTCGGTCCATGCGAACAGTCTGGAGGACGTGCCTGACGCCATCACGGACATGTGCATGCTTGACGGAAGAGCCATGAATGCAGTCCGATTAACCCGCCGGATCGCGGAGCATGTCACGCAGATCGGGTTCGAGATGCGGATGGTCGGCGGCAGCCGGAAGCTGGTCAGGATCGGGGAATACGTCTGCAGCGGCGATACGGTCGAGGTTCGGGATTGGGCGCGATACGACGAAGGCCGGGATGCTTGGATGCTCAAGGCGGAGTTATCCGACCGCGCCTGGGAACGGATCGGCAGGCTCGATCCCGAGAGCTGCGTATGGCTTCGCGGCGAGCGAATGGCGCGTTCATGCTGACGGCGGGTCTCGCAGCGGCTGGCTGCTTGTTGTTCTTGCTGTTATTCGCTTCGCTCAAGGCGTTGTTGGCCTTGGCAGAGGATCGCCATAGCCGCTCAAGGCGGCTTGGCAGGAGCGAGACGGAGGAGACGGCCCAACAAGCGAGCATCGTCTGGTTACGGCCGATGTTCACGCACTTGGCGGACGTTCTTTCTGCGTCAGGATGGCGAATCAAGCCGAGCGCGTTTTGGAAGCTGGCTTTCGGGTTGGCGCTTGCGGGAATCGCGGGAGGCGCGATCGTTTTCCAATCGTTGCGTTCGGCAGCGCTGCTGGGCGCGATGCTCGCCGTGCTGCCGTACAGTCTTCTGCGGATGTCGCTGATCAACCGTCAGATTTCCGCCAGGCTTAATTTCCTGCCGGCGGCCGAGCTCTTTTATCAATGCTACCTCGTGAACGGCTCCAGGCACGTTCGCACCGCGCTGCAGCGGATGGTCGAAGAGCGGCAGCTGCCTGGCGATACGCAGGCGATATTCGAGGAGCTTTATCGCCAACTGAATATCCACCACGATGACGAACGCACCCTGCGGCGATTTTCGATGTCTATCGGTCATATTTGGGCGGATTATTTCTCCAGCTTGCTCGCGGTTGCATTGAGCGAGGGCAACAACATCGCCGACAATTTGCGGGAGCTCATCGACGATATGCGCAAAGCGCGAATGGACGACCACGCGGAGCGCCACAGGCTGCTCGAGATCCGTTTGGCTAACTTTACGCCTCTTTTCTTCCTCGGATTGTTCTTGGTCATCAATTTCAGGCTGAACGCCGAAGCCAGCGCCTTGTATTATTTATCGGATCCGGGGGGCCGGAGCATGCTGCTGAATGCTTTGGTGCTCATTTTCGGATCGTTTTTGATGGGATTGTATTTGTCCAGGCGAAAGATGTGAAGGCGCGGCGCAGCAGTGCGTCAAAAGCGCTGCTTTCCGGTCTGGCATGGGAGGTGAACCCGGTTGGCGGGAATGAGTCAGACCCTGTACTCGACCGTATTATGGCTGGTCCAATTTATAGCGGGTGCCGTCGGCGTCGCATTCGTTTTGCACGCGGTCACTTACCGAAAGCCGCGATGGCGGATCACGTTCGGCAACTGGCGCAAGCGCGGACCGCCGCAGTGGTGGCTACGGGCGGCGGGCTGCGGTACTGACAGCACAGCCTTGCAGGAAAGGCGACTGCTGCTCGCCGGATGCGGCATCAGACTCGAGCCGGCTGTCTATTTAGCATCGAGGAGAAGCCTGATATTCGTTTGCGTCATAACAGGCGGTGCAGCGGTGACTTTCGGGACGCTCGGCATGTTTTCCGATGTCATGCTCTGGAAGGTATTGCCCGTGATCGCGGTGCCGGCATTCATCCTCGCCATCGACAAGGCTTTGCTGGATTCGTTCAAGCGTTATCGATGCGATCGGATTCGCAGAGAATTGATCGCCGTCATGAACCAGTTGATTTATTACATGGGCTCCCGTATGCACCTTCACGGCAAGCTTATGCGCTGCATGCCTTACACCCGAATCATACGCGGAGATTTTCAACTGCTGCTGAACGAATGGTACTACGACGCGGACAAGGCGCTCCTTCGCTTCAAAGAGAGACTGGGCACCTCAGAGGGTTACAGCTTCGCCGAGACGATGCGATCGATGCGCCTTCACGAGAGCGACGAAGTATACCGAATGCTCCGGGACGTGCTGGCCGAGTACAAGGCGAGCATCGAACTCGCCAAGGCGGGGAGAAAGGAGACGGCATCGTACGCTTTGTTCGTGCTGGCGGGGCTTCCGATTCTTTATACCTTTCAAATCTTCCTGTACCCGTGGGTCCGGGAGTCTCAGAAGCTGTTCGAAGTGTTGAAGCCCTAGCGCAAACAAAGCGTTGCGCGGCAATCCGGCCGAATGGAAAGGAGGTGCTTCATAATGCGGAATATTTTGATCACCGTCATGATGCTCATCGTAGTCGCCTTGATGTTCAACGGGATCGTCGCGAACGATACGACGGGGACGAGAGCGCGTATCGAGACGCACGGCACGACGGCTAATACGACGCTTGGATCGATGGAGCCTTAAGGAGTCATGTCCGGAGGCAAGGAGGAGTTCGCCATGAGACAGCTGCTGATGACCGTGATGCTCATCCTGACCGTCGCGCTCATCTATAATAACGTGGCTGGAGGGGAAACGGGCACCAAGGCTAAGATACGCGATTCAGGCGCGGGAATGGCCGGCGCGATCGCCCGGATCAGTCCATGAAGCAGTTGCTTGTCTTCGTTCTGTTCGCGACATTGTTCTGCTGGCTGATGTTCTCTCCGGTCTACAAACATGTGGTCGTGCTTCGTCAGTCGCTGCTGCAGCAAGAGGTCGATTATATGCTGGAGGTCGGAGCGAGCGGACGGTACGGATACATCGATGCGGCGATGATCGTCGATTCCAGGACGCGATTGTCCGAATACGGATTCAGGCCAGAGATTCTCGAATACGAGGTGACGACGACTAGCGGCATGCCGGGTACGGACTCGACGGCGCCGCTTCAACGAGGCGACGGTCTGCGGCTCGTGATCCGATATCCGTACGACGGTCTGATGGACATCGACAGGCTGATCGGCGTAGATCCGCCTTCAAGCACGGCCCGGATGGCGGCCGCGGGCATGAAGATGAGCGAACACGTACCCTAGGCGAAGGGAGGCTATCGCCCATGCACAAGCTACTTTTCAGCTTCCTGATGATCGTCGTCTGGTGGCTGCTGCATGCGATGCAGCTCGAAGAGGAGACGGCGCTGGGTACTTTGCACGAAGGCAAGCGGGCCGTCGACCGAGCGGCGCATGCGGCAGCGCAGCAATTGGACGAGTTGAAGCTGGAAACGGGCACGGTGTCCATCGATTCCGCGCGAGCCGAAGCGACTGCGCGTGCCTATCTTGCAGCCAATTTGCGGCTCGCAGCCGATTTGTCGCCCCTCGAGGGGGAGTGGATGGAGACGGCGCCCGAGATCGTCGAATTCGCCGTGATCAACGAGCATTACGCCTTTCCTTATACGTATCGCAATGCGGCTTACAATTATGAGGTTACGCTACGCCGGCCCGGCGTCGTTATGATCGTTCACATCGCTTGCCCGCGCGTATTCGGGATCATCGACCCGATCGAATGGGATTTGAAGGGCGCCGCCGAGCTGGTATTCGTTTGAAACGCGATCTTATCATGCCGAGCTGCAGGATCGCGAAACGATCCGATACCGCCAAGTCCTTCAAACCGATCGTTAGCGTGCCCGTATGTGATAAACTAAGGAAAAGCGCATACGATAGGGGACATTCGATTTGAACGCGATTGGGTCGGCGGAAGAGCTTGCGGAGAGACGGCACCGTCTTCAACGGCTGATGACGGCAAGCGGCCTGCAAGCTTGTTTGATTACGCAGAACGTAGGATTGTATTATTGGTCGGGCTCGATGCAGACCGGCTATTTGTTTATTCCCGCGCAGGGCGAACCGACCTATTATGTCCGCCGCAGCTTGAGTCGGGCGATCCGGGAGTCGGCGGCGAGGACCGTACCGCTCGGTTCGTTTCGCTCGTTCGGCGACACGTTGGCCCGCGATTATCCGGAGCTGTTCGCGGACGGCCGTCGTCCGACGGTCGGCGCAGACCTGGACGTGCTGCCGGCGCAAACTTTTCTGCGGCTGCGGGAGGCGGCGCCGAATGTGGAGCTGCGCGATGGTTCAGCGATGATGAGGCGGGTCCGCTCCGTGAAGTCGGCCGGCGAGATCGCGCTGATCGAGACGGCGGCCCAAGCGGCCGCGGCCGCGCTCGACGTAGCGCTCGGCCGGATTCGCGAAGGCATGACGGAGCTAGAGGTCATGACGATCCTCGAGAGCGAGATGCGCAGGCACGGACATATCGGTCTTATGCGGATGCGCGGCTACAACCAAGAGATCATGACGGGGATGGTCGCTGCGGGAGATGCGGCTGCCGAGCCCTCTTACTTCGACGGACCCGCCGGCGGCAGAGGGTTGACGCCGGCGGCGCCGCAGAGCGCGAGCCGGCGGCCCATCGGCGCCGGCGAGCCGATTCTGCTCGATATCGGTTGCTGCCTCGACGGCTATACGATCGACCAGACCCGAACGGCGGTCATCGGCGAGCTGGACGAGGAGCTATCGCGCGCATATGACGTCTCGGTACGAATCCTCAGGCACGTCGAGTCCCTGCTGCGACCCGGCGCGTCCCCCGAAGCGCTGTATGCGGAGGCGCTTCGGTTGGCGGACGAAGAAGGATTGGCCGCGCATTTCATGGGCTTCGGCGAGGATCAGGTCCGATTCCTCGGCCACGGCATCGGTCTAGAGATCGACGAATGGCCCGTTCTCGCCCGCGGCTTTGCCGATCCGCTCGAGCCGGGCGTCGTGCTCGCGATCGAGCCCAAGTTCACGTTCCCCGGACGCGGCGTCGTGGGTATCGAGAACACGTACGCCATTACCGCCGACGGCTTTCGAACGCTGACAGCGTCGCCGGAGCGGCTATTCCGTCTTCCTCTCCACTCCTGACAAGTCTATTGCTCTTGGACAATCGGCGCGTTATCTAGTAGGATAGTAGGATAGCAGCTACGATTTATGTCCGCTTGATCAGGGGAGGGAGAAACGGCATGCTGAAGCTGGGGGAGAAGATCATCATCGTAAACGACCGTTTCGAGCAGAATATGCCCGTCGGCGAATACGGCTATATCATCGCCTATGACCGCAATAACGACAGCGCCTTCGACTATATCATCCGGGTTCCGAATGCGAACCGTCAATATTATGTGCCCGCGTCCGACGTCGAGCTGGAGGAAGTGCTGCTCGAGCTCGAAGCGGAGCGGATCGGCCGCGAGGCGCTCATCGATTACGCGCTGGCGACGCACAATGCGGAGCTGTTCAAGCGCATCATGAACGGCGAGCTGGAAGAGACCGAGGAGGAGACGCCGCGCGAGGTGCAGAGCCGCGAGGAGTTCATCCGGCTGGTCAACTTGAAGGCGTGGATATAAACGTTCCTCTATAAAAAAGCTTCCGGACCGCTTTGAAGCGGATTCGGAAGCTTTTTTATTATTGTCTGCCGGCGGGGATTAGCGTTGCGGAGCGGCCGTTTTGACCTCGACGTCGATATCGCCGCGAGTCGCCCTGGAATAAGGACATACTTGATGCGCCTCTTCGGCCAGCTGCTGCGTTTGGCCGGCATCGAGTCCGGGGACGGACACGTTAAGCGTGACGGACAATCTAAAATCCGCCGCATCCCCTTTGAATAAGGACACCTCGGCCGCTACCTCCGAGCCTTCCGTTTCGATGCCCTTGTTTTTGGCGATCATCTTCAACGCGCTGTGAAAGCAGGCGGCATAACCCGCTGCGAACAGCTGCTCGGGGTTCGTCGCGCTGTCGGCCGAAGCCGACGGCTGGGACAGCTTTAAGTTCAGCTTGCCGTCGGACGATTTAACGAAGCCTTCGCGGCCGCCTCTCGAGGTCACTTGCGCCGTGTAAATCTTGTTCATTTTCACATCGCTCCTTTGATGATCGATTCAGACAGAGACAGTTGAAGCGGTACGTTCGAACCTGACGGGCATCGGCACGGGCGAGGGCCGGCCGAACAGATATCCCTGCATGAGCGGTACGCCCGCTTCCCGCAGATAGCGCCATTCTTCCTCGCGCTCGACGCCTTCGGCCAGCACGACGCCATGGAATCGGGACGCCCGCTCGAGCACGTCTTCGATCCGGCGCTGCTTGTCCGCGTCGGCATCGCAGCCCGTCACCCACTTGCGGTCGAGCTTGATATAATCCGGCTGCAGCTGCTCCATCGCTTCGACCGTGGCGAATTCGTCCCCCAGATCGTCCATGGCAAGACGGATGCCCATGTTGCGATATGCCGCGAACACCTTATTCAGGTGCTTCACGTCGTCCAGGCGTTCCGTTTCCACGACCTCGAACACGAAGTCGGCCGGATCCATGCCGCTCATGATAATACGTTCAAAGGTCTGCTGAAGGCATTGGTCCGGGCGGTAGATCGAAGACGGCAGAAAATTGATGAACTTCTTGACGCCGGCAGGCAGTTGGCGCGAAGCGACCCGGATGGCGCTGTTCCTCGCCTCGCGGTCCAGAAAGGAGTGAAGGCCTGCCTCGCGAGCGGCCTCGAACAGCTCTGACGGCCGGAACGGCGGCTGCTCGGGCAGCGGACGCAGCAGCATTTCGTAACCGATGGGCGTGCCGCTTAATTGCACGATCGGTTGCATATAACTGGAAAAACGACGGTTCGCGATATAATCGACGACGCGGTGGGATCCGAATCCGGTCAGCAGACGCGCCGCTTGCACCCAGCCGTCGCTCTCATCCCGCTCCGCCGCCGCTGCCGGCTCTTCGAAGAAAAATCTGCATTCCACCGATTGCTTCTCCGCTTCCGTCAGCTTGCGGTCGGCGGCGTTAAGCATCTGCAGGAGCTGCTGGTAGTGATCGTACCGGATGCTCCAATAGCCGGCCTCCCCCGGAGGACCGAGCAATTCCGTCAACGTCCGGGCAGCGCCGGCGTCCCTGTCCGCTCTGAATTCGACGTAGCCGCTGTCGCGCAGCGGCGCTTGCCGTTCTAAGGCTTGACGAGTCAACATCAAGACAACCTCCCTGATTTTTTATAAATGGCGTTTACACCCGACTACCCCTGACAATTCGATCTAAGTATTTCCCCAAATATCGCCCTTATGAAACAATTCGGAATGCCCTGCGCGCATTGAGTTCCCCCGGCATGTCCGATATAATAATGAGAATTGAAAGGGTACTGAAAGCAAAGGAGAGAAACGGCCCATGAGCATCACCGCGAAGGACGTCGAACACGTCGCCAATTTGGCGCGCTTGACGCTTACCGAAGATGAAAAAGAGCAATTTACGGGACAATTGAACGCCATCCTTAAATATGCCGAAAAGCTGAACGGACTCGACACGGCCGGCGTCGAACCGACGAGCCACGTGCTGCCGATGTCGAACGTCATGCGCGAAGACGCGCCGAAGGCTTCCTTGCCGATCGAAAAGGTGCTCCGCAACGCGCCGGAAGCCGAAGACGATCAATTCAAGGTTCCGGCCGTACTGGAATAGAACAACTCCGAGGAGGAAGCTGCATTGTCGCTGTTTAACCTGAGATTGTCCGAAGTGCACGACAGGCTTCATCATAGAGACTTGTCCGTTCAGGAGCTCGTTCAGGCTTCCGTCGCCCGAATTTCCGAGACGGACGCGAAGATCGGCGCCTTTCTGACGCTGAACGAAGAAGGCGCGCTCGCCCAGGCCAAAGCCATGGACGCATCGGGCGCGGCCGAGCGGGGGCTGCTTTACGGTTTGCCCGCAGGGATCAAAGACAACATCGTCACCGAAGGTCTTCGCACGACTTGCGCGAGCCAATTTCTGTCCAACTACGACCCGATTTACGACGCGACCGTCGTGGAGAAGCTGAAGGCTGCCCAGTCCGTCACGATCGGCAAGCTGAACATGGACGAATTCGCCATGGGCGGTTCTAACGAGAACTCTTCGTTCCAGTTGACGCGCAACCCTTGGGACACCGAGCGCGTCCCCGGCGGTTCAAGCGGCGGCTCGGCGGCGTCCGTCGCAGCCGGCCAAGTTTATTTTTCCCTGGGCTCCGATACCGGCGGCTCGATTCGCCTACCCGCGGCTTATTGCGGCATCGTGGGCTTGAAGCCGACTTACGGTCTTGTCTCGCGTTACGGCCTCGTCGCCTTCGCGTCGTCCCTCGACCAGATCGGCCCGCTAACCAAGAACGTCGAGGATTCGGCTTACGTCCTGCAGACGATCGCGGGTCACGACAAGCGCGACACGACGTCGGCGAACGTCGAGATTCCCGATTACACGGCGGCGCTGACCGGCGACATCAAGGGTCTGCGTATCGGCGTCGCCAAGGAATACCTCGGCGAAGGCATCGATCCGCAGGTCAAGGCGCGCGTGATGGAGGCGCTCAAGACTTTCGAATCCCTCGGCGCCGAATGGGAAGAAGTGTCCCTGCCGCATACCGATTATGCGATCGCTACTTATTATTTGCTGGCTTCGTCCGAAGCATCCTCGAACCTCGCGCGGTTCGACGGCGTCCGATACGGCGTCCGAGCGGAAGATCCCGCCAACCTTCTGGACCTTTACAAGAAGTCCCGAAGCGAGGGCTTCGGCCCCGAAGTCAAGCGGCGGATCATGCTGGGCACTTACGCGCTCAGCTCCGGCTATTACGATGCTTACTATAAAAAGGCGCAGCAGGTCCGTACGCTCATCAAGCGCGATTTCGACCAGGCGTTCGAGCGCTTCGACCTTATCGTAGGACCGACGGCGCCTACGACGGCGTTCCGCATCGGCGAGCAGGTCGGCGATCCGCTCACGATGTACCTGAACGATATTTGCACCATCCCGGTGAGCCTTGCAGGCGTGCCGGCGATCAGCGTGCCCTGCGGTCTGGCGGACGGCCTGCCAGTCGGACTTCAGATTATCGGCAAGCCGTTCGACGAATCGACCGTGCTGCGCGCGGCCCATGCCTTCGAAGGCATGACCGAATTCCACAAGCTGCGCCCGGCGCTCTAATAGGAGGAACTACCACTCATGTCCACCGTATCCCCATACGAGACGGTCGTCGGCCTCGAAGTGCACGTGGAGCTGCACACGAAGACGAAGATCTTCTGCGGCTGCGAGACCTCGTTCGGGGCGTCGCCCAACAGCCATACGTGCCCCGTGTGCCTTGGCCATCCGGGCGTGCTGCCCGTTCTGAACCGCCAGGCGGTCGAATACGCGATGAAGGCCGCCATGGCCATCAACTGCGAGATCGCCGACTGGTGCAAGTTCGACCGAAAAAACTACTTTTATCCCGATTCGCCGAAGGCTTATCAGATCTCGCAGTACGACGAGCCGATCGGTTCTAACGGCTGGATCGACATCGAGGTTAACGGCCAGACAAAGCGAATCGGCATCACCCGACTTCACTTGGAGGAGGATGCGGGCAAGCTGACGCATATGGACGGCGGCCTCGGCTCGCTCGTCGACCTCAACCGCGTCGGCACGCCACTCGTCGAGATCGTGTCCGAGCCGGACATCCGCTCCCCCGAAGAGGCCAAGGCCTATTTGGAAAAGCTGAAGGCGATCATGCAATATTGCGACGTGTCCGACGTCAAGATGGAAGAAGGCAGCCTGCGCTGCGACGCCAACGTCAGCATCCGGCCTTGGGGCCAGGAGAAGTTCGGCACGCGTACCGAGCTGAAGAACATGAATTCGTTCCGCGGCGTGCAGCGCGGCCTCGAGTACGAAGTCATGCGCCAGTCCGACGTGCTGGACAGCGGCGGGAAGGTCGTACAGGAGACGCGCCGCTGGGACGAATCGCAAGGCAAGACGTTCAGCATGCGCTCCAAGGAAGAAGCGCACGACTACCGTTATTTCCCTGATCCGGATCTCGTAAGGGTGCAGATCGACGCGGAATGGAAGGATCGCGTTCGCGCTTCAATTCCCGAGCTGCCGGACGCGCGCCAGGCTCGCTATACGCAGGGGTACGGCTTGCCTTCCTACGACGCCGGCGTCATCACGTCCTCGATGAAGCTGGCCGACTTCTTTGAGGAATCGCTGAAGTATACCGACGACGCCAAAGCGTCGGCGAACTGGATCATGGGCGATCTGCTCGGTTACTTGAACGCGAACAATCTGGAGATCCAGCAGGTGCCCATCACGGGCCAAGGGCTAGGCGAGATGATTCAGCTCATCGCCAAGGGCACGATCAGCTCCAAGATCGCCAAGACCGTATTCAAGGCCATGCTGGAGTCCGGCAAGTTGCCGCAGCAAATCGTTGAAGAGCAGGGGCTCGTTCAGATCAGCGACGAAGGCGCCATCTTGGCGATCGTCGACCGGATCGTCGAGGCCAATCCGCAGTCGGTCGAAGATTTCCGCGGTGGCAAGGACAAGGCGATCGGCTTCCTCGTCGGCCAGATCATGAAGGAGACGAAGGGCAAGGCCAATCCGGGCCTCGTCAACAAACTGCTCATGGACCGTTTGAAGAATTCATAAGAATGGCTAATGGCGGCATACCCGACTGGTGGGAAGCCGCCTTTTTTAAAATCCTCAGGAGGAGCTGGCGCGATGCCAACGATTGAGCGGCTGGACCTGACCAGCCCGGACAATGCCGGCGATCTCTGGCGACTTCAGCACGCCGCTTACCGGATCGAAGCCGAGCTGATCGGCGTTCCGGACCTTCCTCCCCTGCACGATACGACCGCTTCCCTTCAAGCGTCGGAGGAGACGTTCTGGGGTTGCAGAGACGAAGACGGAGAGCTGATCGGCGCGATCGCCGCGGAGTTTGCCAAGGACGGTTCCGGCGTCATCAGCAGGATGATGGTGCACCCGGATCATTTGCGCCAAGGAATCGCAGGGGCGCTGATCTCGCATATGATGCAAGCATGGAAAGAGGTCGCGGCATGGGAGGTTACGGCCGAGGCGCGCAACATCCCCGCAATCGCGCTGTACGAGCGCCATGGCTTCGGTGCAGTCGACACCTTCCATCCTCGGGAGGATATTACGATGATCACCATGAAGCGGCCGCCCAAGACCTAAGTCGGGCATCTCTCCCCGACGGGAAGCCGTTGCCGGTGCCCGCGATCAGCAAGTAAAATGTGACTTATAAGGCGTGATACTAATTTGGACAATCCATGGGTAATCGACGATTGGCACCTGATGCTTCGTCTTCTGCTGTCCGCGCTGCTCGGCGCCTTGATCGGCTACGAGCGCGAGCGCAAAAACCATGCCGCAGGCTTACGGACGCATACGCTCGTCAGCTTGGGCTCCTGTTTGATCATGTTGCTCTCGATTTACGGCTTCTCCGAATTCGCAGGGGAGTACGGCGTGAACCGGGATCCGGCCAGGCTGGCCGCCCAGGCGATCACGGGCATCGGCTTTCTAGGCGCTGGCACGATTTTATTCACGGGAAAATCGATCAAAGGCTTAACGACGGCAGCGTCCCTGTGGGTCGTCATGGCGATCGGGCTTGCGGTGGGAGCCGGCTTCTACGTGGGCGCATCGTTTACGGTTTTTTTGGCGCTCGCGGTGCTGTGGGGGCTGAACGTCGTCGAAAAGCGATACGTCGCCCATCCGCGAGAGTTCGTTTTCACCGTGGCGGCGCAAGCCGATCGTGAGCTCACGGAGCCGATTCGTCTGCTGCTGGAAGCGAAGGAAGCCAAGTTGATCAAGGTTCAATTCGACGAGGGCTCGATCGAGATCAGGGGAGAAGGCAGCATCCGGATCCGGTTGACGATCCGGCTCGGCGATCCGCTGCAGGCGGTTTCGCTCGCGGAGCAACTGCGCAGGCTTGAAGGCATTCGGACCGTGTCCGCGGAGTAGCGCCAAAATTGATGTCGGGGGATGAATGATGAATAACGAGAACAATGAATGGCAGCAGCCGCAGGAACAGCCCTCCAATGCCTCGCAGGGTTCCTCCGGAGAGACTGTCTGGACCGATCCGGGCACCCTGCCGTATCCGCCGGGCTACGAGCAAAGCGCAGCGGCATCGACGCGCCAAAAGAAGAGCAAGTTCCTGGCGGGATTGTTTGCTTTTATTTTCCCGGGGACCGGCTACATGTACTTAGGACTCATGGGCAAAGGCGTCATGATGATGCTGCTTCTCGCGCTCAACATTTGCGGCGTCGTCTTCGTCGTCCAGGAGATGGAAGGGAACGTGCTGACCGTCGTGCTCGTCAGCCTGCTTTTGCCGATCATTTACTTGTACAATATTTTCGATACGCTGCAGAGCGCCGAGGCCGTCAACGAACGGATCGCCTCGGGAGGTTACCTCTATCGTCAGCCGCCGTACGGCTGGGACGGGCGTCCCGCTTCCCACGCCGAAGGCGATTCGCGGGCCTTCCCCGCGCTCAGCCTCGTGCTGCTGGCGGCAGGCGCGGCCATTCTGCTCGGGTCCTCCAACATTCGCTGGCTATTCCATTCGGCGGGGGCGATGATCGGCGCGATCGTATTGATCGGGGCCGGCGCCGCGCTCTGGCTATGGGAAAATCGGGGCCAGCAAGGTCGTAAATCTTAAAGATGATGCAGGGCCGTCACCCTCGTGGCGGCCTTTGCCATTGACAGCGCCTTTTTAAACCGCTTAAAATATAGTTTAACCCGAAGGAAAGGCTGTGAGGAGCATGGAAACCCGGATCTATCATGCCGTGGACCAGCTCAAATCCGGAGGCGTCCGGATGACGCCGCAGCGATACGCGATTTTGAAGTACTTGATGGAGTCTACTTCGCATCCGACGGCCGACGATATTTTCAAGTCGTTGTCCCCGGCTTATCCTAGTTTGAGCGTGGCTACCGTTTATAACAACCTGAAGCTTTTCGTCGATGCCGGATTAATCCGGGAGTTGACCTATGGCGACGATTCCAGCCGGTTCGATGCGGACCTGTCCGATCATTATCATGCCATTTGCACCGGATGCGGCGCGATGGTCGATTTCGATCACGATCCGGTCGTGGAGGTCGAACGCGCGGCGGCTGAGCGTACGGGATTCCTCGTGCAAGGACATCGTATGGAGATTTACGGTCTTTGCCCCACTTGCCGCGGACTTATGTCCTGATTTTCTTTATCTACTTGACGAATACGTGCATAGATCGCGCCGGGCATCCGGCGCGTTTGTTATATCGCGGGCAAATATTGGTCGAAACCTCTAACGCTTTTCGTTCGTCCTTTTATAGAATAGAAATAGGAGAGTGAGAGATTGCAGACGACGATGATAGGCGGACGCGGCAAGCGGCGCAGAAAAATGGCGCCGATCTTAGGCCTCTTGCTATTGTTTTGCCTTTCCGCCGCGGCGGTTGCGTTCGCATGGTGGTCCTCCCAGCCGAATCGGGACCACGAGAAGCCCGATTATATGGCTAAGGCGCATCCGATTATGAACAAGGGAGAATGGACCGGCGATTATGCGCTGGGCGAAGGAGAAGGATTATGGATCCCGCTTCCGCTCGCCAAAGAATTGATCGAAGACGGCGTGCGTTACGAGGCGGAGACGGAGTCCGTTATTTTAACCTCGGATACGAGCGTGCTTCATTTTAAGACAGGCAAGCTGAGCGCGACGCTCAACGCTAAGCCTTTTAATATGAGTTTTGGCGCCAAAAAGGCGGGGGACGGAACGCTGTATCTGCCATCCGCGCCGCTTCAGCAGCTGTTCGGTTTGACCGCAGTGACGGATGCGACTACGGGCATCGTCACCTTGACCCAGCCAGGCCTCGCGATTCAGAAGGGTGAAGTACCGGCGAGCGGCAAAGGCGCCAAATTGCGCAGCGGCGCGGGCAAGTCGAACCCGATCGTGCAGGATCTGCAGGCCGGATCCACCGTCGTCGTGTGGGGAGAAGAAGAGGGCTGGTACCGCGTTCAATCTTCCGATGGCTTCATCGGTTATGCGAGCAAGCGCGACATCGCGCTGGTCGGCGTTGAAGAGACGACCTCGGGCGCCGTTACCGAGCAGGATGAGCCGTACGTGCCTTGGAAGGTGACCGGCAAGCGGATCAATTTGACTTGGGACGCCATTTATAACGTTCAGCCGGATCCCGCGAAGATCGGAGACTGGAACGGCGTCAACGTCGTCAGTCCGAGCTGGTTTTCGCTAACGGACGGCAAGGGCAATATTCATAGCAAAGCCGATGCGGCCTATTCCGCTTGGGCGCGGAATAAAGGCATGCAGGTATGGGCGATGTTCGGCAACTCGTTCGAACCCGATCTTACGCACGAAGCGCTCTCCTCGTACGCTTCCCGCAACATGATGGTTCAGCAATTGATCGCTTACGCGCGTACCTTTAGGGTGCAAGGCATTAACCTTGATTTCGAAAACGTGTATACCAAAGATAAAGACAACCTGATTCAATTCGTTCGCGAACTAACGCCGCTCATGCACGAGCAGGGCCTATCCGTTTCGATCGACGTGACGCCGAAGTCGAATAGCGAGATGTGGTCGGCTTACCTCGACCGGGGGCGCCTAGCCGGTGCCGTCGACTATCTGATTCTGATGGCTTACGACGAGCATTGGGCTGCCAGTCCGGTGTCCGGCTCCGTCGCCTCGCTGCCTTGGACGGAAAACGCCATTACGAAAATTTTGAAGGAAGACGGCGTGGCGCCAAGCCAGTTGATCTTGGGCGTTCCGTTCTATACGAGATTATGGACCGAAAAGACAGACGATAAAGGGAAAGTCGAGGTGTCGTCCAAGGCCATCGGAATGGACGCGGCGCAGCAGCTGATCGAAGACAACAAGCTGACGCCCGCGCTTTCCGAAGAGACGGGACAGCACTACGTCGAATTCAAAGAAAACGGCGCACTGCAGCGCATTTGGCTCGAAGACGAAGCCTCGGTTCAAGCGAGGGTGCAGCTCGTCAAAAAATACAAGCTGGCCGGCGTTGCTTCCTGGAACCGCGCGTTTGCGTCGGATGGCATTTGGAGCGTGCTGGATAAGGCGTTGCAAAGTTATCCGTAAACCCCCGCGATGAATTGCAACAGAAAGGGCGCTTGCCGCGAGATGCGGCGAAGCGCCCTTTGTTATACCGTCGTCGACGGGGAGGATTCGTGTTCCTTCGCGGTCGAAACGTTCGTCGCCTGGGAAGGATCCCAAGTCAGGATCGTGTGGCAGTACATGCACCGGTCGGTTTTACCGAGCATTTTCGTACGCTTGCCGCACTCGGGACATTCGATGACCGGCGCGCTGGTCGATAACATGCCGACCCAGAAATAGATGAACATGCTCGCCCCGCAAGTGAGAATGCCGATGACCATAAAGATCGCGGCGATGATCTTCCCGACTTGCCCGAACAGGATGATGCCGCTTGTCCCGAGCACCATGAGTCCCATTCCGCCGAGCACCAGCAGCAGCCCCCAAGTGCGCATCGTCGAAATTTTGCTGGCCTTCATTTTCATTGCCTAATTGCCCCCATGATCTTAATTCGCCTGTCGGCAGGAAACTTGCGCCCGGCGTAGAATTAAAATAAACTGTCGAGCTATTCCACGAATAGAGATATCTCATTATAGCCTACAAATAGCAGGCAAGCCACTTCAAAGCCTGACTACGGCGGTGAAATTTCATGAAGCGTCTCGAAGACACCAATCTATTTTATACGGCACTGTTCGGCTCCGACGAGCGTCTCTGCGGGCTTTTGCTCGTGAAGAACTTCGAGGGCTCTCCTTCCTTGATCGGCGGGATGGATCGTTTGATCCTTGCGCTGTACGAAAACGGACATATCGCAGGCAAGGCCTCGGAGGAGCACTGGAAGTGGAGCGACATGACGATCATGGTGCGCAGGTCGACCCCCGAGCGGTTGAATGCGTGGATCGCGGCCGGCGAGCATTGGCAGCCGTTTTTTCAATGGCTGACCGACGGCGAAGTGTTGCTGGACAGGGACGGCTATCTCGCCGCCACGAGGGATAGGCTTGACCGGTGGCCCGAGCAACTGCGCGAGCGGCGTCTCATCAGCGAGTACTCGCGATTTTTGGGCGCATACCTGCAGGCTAAGCAGAATTTAAAGGATCAACACGCGATGGACGCCTATACGAATATATTGGCGGCGCTGAATCATTGGGCCCATATCGCTATTATAGAAGAAACGCTTCATCCCGAGCCGAGCTTGTGGGAACAAGTAAGGCGCGTAAATCCGGGCATTTTCAAGTTGTACGACGAATTGACCTCAAGCTGGGAAACGATGGAGCAACGGGTGAATCTCGTGATCCTTGCCGTCGAGTTCGCCGTATTGACGAAAATGAAGACCTCGTCGTCGCTGCTTCTGCGCATTTTGCAAAGCAGACCGGAACCTTGGAGTCTGTCTGAACTACAAGATCACCCGGCGCTCTCGGATCTGCATCTTGAACTGACCCCACTTCTCCGCAAGCTCGCGCATCGAGGGTATGTGGCGGAAATCACGAGAGGCGTCAAGGAACACGGCCTTCATTTACTCGACCTTCGTTATACCGCATCAGGTTTCGAATAATCGCATGAAAACGAAACGGAGTCCTCCTCGGAGGGCTCTTTTTAACGAACAAGCCTTTCAAATTGAAAAATGCGGAGCGATAGCGGCGACTGGATCGTCATTCAATGCTCACGAAATGTGTACCGCGCAGCTTGCGTGATGAAGAAGGGAAAGCTATAATCGTTTTTATTGATAACGATTATCATTATCGATTCTGAGGAGCGATTATTGATGTCCCAAAATCCATCCCGAATGGAGCATCTGCTGTTTCACCAGTCCGCGGTTCGAACGCTTGACGATCGCAAGCTTCTTATTTCACCAGCCGGGCGCGGTCTATGGAGATCGTCCGGAGATGGAGGTTGGGAAGCATTTATGGAAGGAATCCCGCCGAAAGTGCACGTAAACCGCCTCGAAGCGGCTTCGCGGAGTTCAATTGTCGCTTGTACGAACCATGGGCTGTACAGTCTAGGCAACGGCCGTTGGACGGATTTGCGTCTGCCCTTCGTCTGTTATGCGTACAAAGAAATCGGCGGCATCGGGTTTGCGGCGACGGAGCGAGGACTGTGGTGCCGTACGGATAAGGGATGGAAAAATATCGCCTCTGCCGAAAATCCGGTGTACGATTTGTTCGCCACGCCTCACTTTATTTTTTTGGCCTTGCCCTGGGGAATCGCCCTGTACGATCGTTTGACCTGCGCCTGGGAACAGTTCCCGCTTAGGACGGCGATTGTCCGACTGGCTGCAATGGATGGCGCGCTTCTTGGAATCGCCGAGAGCGGGGAGATCGCGCTTGGGGACTTGAAAGGCGGCTTCAATCGGTTCCGCATGCCCGGCAATTTCGCGTTTAACGCGGTAAGGCTCGGACATAGCCTGTTCTTTTGTACGGACCGGGGCCTATACAGAGCGGCGAAGATCCGCAGTCAATTTTCGCTCGTGTCCGTATCGTTAGGGTGTCCGGTAACGGACGTGGATCTGGGGAAAGGACAACTGCATATGGCGACGCTTAACGAAGGCATTCAGACCATACCGTGGACGTAAAACAAAGCTCGAAATAAATCGACATTTGGTGTTGACGGAGCCTGTACATCTGTGATAAATTAGTTCTCGCCGCCTTCGACAGAAGGATTTGGCGAACGGCAGCGTAAAAGAAAATGCCGAGCGGTTGAAAAAAATGCTTGCATTGATCTGGGCTGCTGTGATATATTATTCAAGTCGCCGCTGAGAGGCCGCCGAGCAAGAGGCCGAGAGCGAAGACGAGATTGCTCCTTGAAAACTGAACATCGAGCGTTA
>NZ_FOKE01000013.1 GCF_900112065.1 Cohnella sp. OV330 | reverse complement strand
TGATAATCTTACTGTACGGCTTGTTCCGATCCGTAAACGCTTGGAGCATGCTTGTCCCTTTCGCCACATCCACTCCGACAACCGGTCTCATGTCATCTCCTCCTACAATCGTAGCCGGCATTCCCACGATGGTTCCAATCCCACAGCTTCGCTTGTGATGCGAGGTCCAAATGCCTCAACCAGCTCAAACATGGTCATTGGGGGTAGTGGGAGAACAGTTTTTGCGACGGGGTAAAACTCCCCAAAAACGCCCTCGTTCTCCCGGCTACCGCCATCTTAAACCGGCCATGTAAAAAGGCCAACCAGAAATTCTGGCTGACCTGATAATACGAAAAACGGAGGCTTGCTCGCCTCCGGTCACAGCTTCCCGAAAAACTGAATCGCGAACTGCCGGAAGTGCACGGCCGCTTCGGACAGGTAATGCTTTCTGTTCCAGGCGATGCCGAACGTCCGCCGGCATACCGGCTCCGCGATTTTCACCTGGACGGTGTCGGGGCTCGAGGCACGGTTGCCGAGCGAGAGCGGCAGGGTGAAGGTGATGCCGAGCCCCATCTCGACGAGCGTCTGGATCGCGCTCACCTCTTCGAGCTCGAAGGCGACATGCGGCTCGAAGCCGGCCTGCCGGCAGAAGCCGTCTGTGATCTCCCGGAAGTTGGACCTCGGCGACAGCGAGATGAAGGGCTCGCCGGCCGCCTCGGCGAGCGCGATGCGCTCCCGCCCGGCGAACCGGTGCCGCTTGGGCACGGTCAGGCACAGCTCCTCCTCCGCCAGGGTCAGCCACTCGATGTCGGGACCTGCGATCGGCGTCGAGGAGACGCAGAAGTCGATGTCGGCGTTCGCCAGCTTCGTCTTCATCTCGAGCACGGAGCCGAGCTGATGCTGAATGATCCGGACATGCGGATGCGCGGTCAGAAAATCCTTGAGCAGCGTCGGCAGCACGTAGGGGAGGGTGACCGAGATCGAGACGACGCCGTGATCGGGCCCCGCCATGTCCGCCAGCTCGCGCTCGCCCTCCTCGAGCTCGAGGAACGCCTGCTCAACGCGCCGAAGGTACGTTTTGCCGAACGCGTTCAGCTTGACCTGCCGTCCCTGGCGCACGAACAGCGGCACGCCGAGCCGCTTCTCGAGCCGCCCGATCGCATTGCTCAGCGAGGGCTGGGACACGTTAAGTTCCTTGGCGGCCTTCGTAATATGTTCAAGTCTCGCCACGGCCAGGAAATACTTGAGCTGCAAAAACTCCACCGCTTCATCGCGCTCCTTATATTACGTTCATGTGATCAATTTATCATAAAATTAGTATTATACATGATGAATCCGCGGGGCTTATAATGTTTGCACACTAGAGAAGCTTTAACAGGAGAATGGAGCGCGTTCCGCTGTGATCAAAGAAAAAATTTGGACGAGGGATTTTGTCGTCGTTTGTTTGAGCAGCTTTTTTATGTTTTTGACGTTTTATATATTGGCTACGGCCTTCCCGCTCTACGTGAAGGACAGCATGCACGGCAATCAGCAGCAGATGGGCCTCGCGATCACGATCTACGTTGTCGGGGGCGTGCTCGGCAGGCCGCTTTCCGGGATGTGGGCAGACCGGTTCGGCAAAAAACGGATGACGGTGATCGGCTTGGCCGTTTTCCTGGCAGCTTGCATCGCTTATTTCGGTGCGAATGGGATGGCGCTGTTTCTCGCGGTGCGTCTGGTACACGGCATGAGCTACGCCGTAGCGTCGACCGCTTCGAGCGCGGCCGCGACGTCGCTCATTCCCCGCTCGCGCCAGGGCGAAGGCGTCGGCTACTTCAGCATGTTCATGAGCATCGCGATGGCGATCGGACCGGCGCTCGGCCTATGGCTGTGGAAGGGCAAAAACGTCGACGTGCTGCTGCTCGCGGTATGCGTCATCGCGGCGTTGTCGCTCGCGTTCGCGATGGGCATGCGGGCGAAGGGGGCCAAGCCGGAGCTGGCAGGACCGACCGCAACTGTCGCGGCGGATGCCGGGCCGAAAAAGGGGCGCCTGCGTTGGAGCGACGTGATCGAGCCGAAGGCGCTGCCGATCTCGATCGTCGGCTTCGTCGTTTCGTTCGCCTACAGCTCGCTTTCCGGCTTTTTCGCGGCCTTTACCGAGGAGATCCATCAGACGCATGTCACGGCGCTGTTTTTTGTCGTTTTCGCGGTGATGATCGTCGCTTCCCGTCCCGTCATCGGGCGGGTGTTCGACCGGTACAAGGAGCATTACCTGTATTATCCCGGTATCGCGTTGTTCGCAATCGGCATGATCGTGCTCGGCCAGGCGCACTCGGCCGTCGCCGTGCTGTTGACCGGCGCCGCGATGGGCATCGGCTACGGGGCGCTGCTGCCCTGCTTCCAGACGTTGGCGATCAAGCTGGCGCCCGAGCACCGGAGAGGGAGCGCCACCGGCACGTTTTTCCTCATGTTCGACTTGGGCTACGGCGTCGGCTCTTACTTTATGGGCATGATCGCCTCCGTCTCGGACTATCGCATGATGTACGCGGGAGCGGGTTCGATCGCGTTGTTGTCGGTGCTGTTCTACGTCTTGCTGCACCACCGCCGGCGCACGGCGCTTCCCGCGCCGGAAGCGAGAGCGAAGACGGCATAATCAATATGCGCCGGTTTGCCGGCAATGAATCAGGCCATCCCGGTAGGGGATGGCCTGACTTGTCGTAGCTGCGCTATATCGCACGACCGTCTCGGTCCCAGCGACGCTCATGCCCTCCGGATCGCATACGAACGGTACCGGTCCGTGACCGCGACGGGCTGGCTGCCCTTCATGTAATAGCGGTCGTTCACCTGCCACGTATGCGTGCTTTTGTCTTTGCGGCGGACGTAGACGTAGTTGTAGGGCGAGGTCGCGTACACCCGGTGCCCTTTTCTCGCGCAGCTTCGCAGGAACCGTACGTCCTCGCCCAGGGAGATGTCGGCGAACCGCGCGTCCTTCAGCACCTTTCGGCGGAACAGGATCGTGCCTCCCTGCACGAAATTCATGAATCGCTGCCGCTCGCCGGGCGAACGGATGATCAGCCGGCGGCTCGCGGCCAGATAGACGAAGCAGGCATGCTTGCCGACGATGGAGCTGCCGGTTCGAAGGAGCGCGCGGACTTGTTCGTTCAGGTAATACGGCGAATAGTAGTCGTCGTGATCGAACTTGGCGATGAGCGGGTACCTGGCGAGGGAGATGCCGCAGTTGAGGCATTGGCCGAGGGAGATCCGCTCCGGTACCCGGTAGACGGATACGTCCGGCAAGCGGGCAGCCTGCCGCCGCAACGCCTTCAGATCGACGCCGTCTTTGTTGACGATCACGATCAATTGTTTGCGCGGATAGCGCTGTCGCGCGTAATTGTCGAGCATGTTGGCGAAAAACGCGGGGCGGTTCGTGCAAGCCACGATGGATACGCCTGGTTTGCTCAAGGCTGCTTCCCCTCCGTTCGTCTTTCATCATCATATGTACAAACGCCGCCTCGGCGTATCGCCATCCGCCTATTGTAATGGTAGCGGAATCTTTTCTTTTATAGGAAAATAGTGCTATGTATTTGGGGCGAAAAATGATAGTATATAACCAATTGAAGAGTCATGTGAAAGGCAAACTCGCCGAAAGGCGAGGACGCAAAGCTACGGGCCTAAGGGAAACTACGGTCGCCGGGCTGCCAAGGAATAGCTGCAGAAGACCGGTTATTTCCGCGGGGAATAGCCTTTTGTTTTATTCGTGATAAACGCGGTTTCACCATGTATTTCCTCGATTGCATCGCTGCACATTCTTTAGTCATCGTGAGGGATTACTATGTTACGTTCTGGACGCTTGCCTGTGTATTTGCTGGCCGGATTCGCTGCAGCCATCGGATATTTGTATGCGATCTACTGGGATAATGTATGGATGCGGGTTCTAGGCTCGAACATCCTGCAGATCGCGGGGGGCGCCATCGGGGCGTACTGGACCTTGAGGGCCGGCCTTCGCCTGACCGGCAAGCGCCGCCGATTTTGGCTGCTGCTCTGCGCAGGTTTGATCCTCAATACGTTGTCGAATTTTCAGCTGCTCTACAAGCAGCTCGCTTCGTCGGCGACCGATTATTCCATCTTTTCCTACATGGTTTGGCTGATCGCGTACGGTTTTTTCCTCGCAGCCCTGTTCTGCAAATACAGGCATATCTACGGGCAATCCGCCCGAGCCGCCTATATTTTCAACATTATCGTCTTCATGGTAACGGCCGTCAGCGCCAGCATCCACTTCGTGATCGATCCGATCATTTCCATCGCCGACGAGACGCCGTTCGTCACGGTGATTTCCGTCGTCTATCCCTTGGCGTCTTTGAGCATCTTCTTGATCACCCTTATCCTTTATTATTGCTTGCTGCAGCAGGGCGCGCTGACCAAATCGATGCTGTACGTTATTTGGGGAATGCTGTCCCAGGTGGCTGGCGATATCGGTTACGCCTATCTTGCGGAACAGCAGGAGCAACACTCGGGCGAGTTCGTGGACGTGCTCTGGGTGCTTGCATTGCTGTTGATCGGTTTAGGCGGCCGTTATGCGGGAGAAGAGCAGACCAACCCGATGCAGGCGGGAGAGCCCGAAGTGCATCATAAGGAATCTGTCTTCCCGTATGCCAGTATCGCCGTCCTCGTCATTCTTTCCTTCCTCAGCAAGCATTGGGATTTCAACTCGCTCAGTCAAGGCTTGCTGCTGCTATTCCTGCTGATCATGGGGCGCCAGCTCCGCATGATGCGCGTCCTGAACAAGCTGATGGGCGAGTACCGCTACTTGGCTTATCACGATCCGCTCACGGGCCTGAAGAACCGAATCCGCTTTCAGCAGGATCTGGAACGAATCATCGGCAAAGCGGGCGTGCGGGCCGGCCTGCTGCTGATCGACCTCGACCGTTTCAAGGTGATCAACGATACGCTCGGTCATCATGCCGGGGACCTCATCCTGGTTCAGACCGCCGAACGGCTGAGACGCTCCGTTGGCGCCCGTTCGCCTCTCTACAGGCTCGGCGGCGACGAATTCGTCGTCATCCTGACCGACGCCGAAAACTCTTGGTGCGCGGCCGCGGCCGACCGGATTTTGGGGGAGTTCCGCGAGCCGTTTCGCTGCGAGGGGATCGAGATCATCGTGACGCCGAGCATCGGCATCAGCATCTACCCGGATAACGGATGCACGAGCAACGACCTGTTGAAATACGCGGATGCGGCGATGTACCTGGCAAAGGAAAGCGGCAAAAACAGCTTCCGGTTCTACGACACGGAGCTGCACGCGATCATGGCCCGCAAAATGAAGCTGGAGCACGAGCTCAGGCGGGCCATCGAGCGCCGTCAGTTCAAGCTTCACTACCAGCCGAAGTTCGAGCTGCGGACGAAGCGGATCATCGGCATGGAGGCGCTGCTTCGCTGGGAGCATCCGGAGCTGGGGATCGTATCCCCCGCGGAGTTCATTCCCGTCGCCGAGGAGTCGGGCCAGATCGTCGCGATCGGCGACTGGGTGCTCGAGCGGGCCTGCGAGCAGAACAAGTCTTGGCAAGACAAGGGCTACCCGCCGCTGTGTATATCGGTCAATGTATCGGTCCGCCAGTTCCAGCACCGCGAGTTCCTCATGTCCGTCCGAAGCGTCCTGCAGCGCACGGGCTTGCCCGCCGCCTATCTGGAGCTCGAGATCACGGAGAGCATCATGCAAAACGTGAAGGAGGGCACAGAGGTGCTGCGCGCGCTCAGACGGATGGGCATCAGCATCTCGATCGACGACTTCGGGACGGGGTATTCGTCGCTGTTCATCATCCCGAAGCTGCCGGTCGATACGATCAAGATCGACAAGTCCTTCATCGACGATATCGACGACCGCGTCCAGCTGTCCATGCTGAAGACGATCATCGACTTGGGGCTAAGCCTCAACCTAGGCGTCGTCGCGGAAGGGATCGAGTCCGAGCATCAACGGCAGGTGCTCGTCGCGCACGGCTGCCCGGTGGGGCAGGGGTATCTCTATTCCAGGCCGGTGAGCCCGGAAGCGTTCGAGGAGATGCTGTCTGCCGCGGGGGAGTCGGGGACAAATACGGAGATATTATCAGGCTAGACTCAAGCTGCGCTTTTAGCTTATGAATAAAAGATGTCTATTTATCGGAGATGAGAGAATTGTTTCGTCCTTTACTGGGACTGCTAGGGTTGACTTTGTTGTTGACGATTTGCGCATGCGCGGGGACAAGTAAAGACGTGAATCCGGGCACTACGGCACCTGGCTATTCAACGATGTCCGCGACAGCAACGCCTGCTGAAACCCGAAAGGAAGAGGAGCCAGATCCAGTCTTATCTCCGGCAACAGCCGAGTCCGCCTTGGACGATTTTCCGGCAAGCGATTCGCAGCCTATTCATATAGACCGAATCACCCTCGACAGCGTTCCCTATGAAATCGCTTATTGGAACGACGGAGAGTTCGATTACACGCGCTTTGCGATAAGAAAAGAAGGCAGAGAGGTTTTTAACAGCTTGCAGCACGGCATTGCTTTCGAAGGAGGCCTTGCCAAGACCGAAGCCGTCTGGATTACCGGCTTAGAGCAAAATGGCCGGCCCACGTTTGTCTTCGACTTGGCGGACGGTAGACCGGATCCCGCTTCGATCGTCGTAGAGGAGCTGGCAGGAGAGTTGGTAGTAACCGTGCAGGATGAAAAGGCCGTATCGTTCCAACGAATGGATGGACAGCAGGGAGAGGTGCTAGTCGGCTTTTCCAGTTACGGCGAATATCCGCTCGCGCCTGCCCTGCAAGGCGTCTACGTCTGGGTGAAGGACCACTATGAACCGAGTTCCGAACTTACGCAAAAGTATTGGGAGGATCAGTTGTCCAACAGGATAAAGGCGTTTGAACAGGAGTCGAACGAGGAAACGCTCAACGATGTCATGAGCGCCTACTTGCTCCTCAATCGACTGCAGGACGGAAAAGACTGGATGCTAAAATATGCCCAATCTACGGAATCTGGCGAAGTACGGGCAACGATCGCCGCGTTTCAAAAGGATTTCATAGACGGAATAACGCCTGAATCGTATTACGATAACTGGATGAAAAACTTGGATAAACTCTCGAGGCCCACGTAACCAAATGAAAAGCGCTCTCCGATTGTCCGGAGGAGCGCTTTTTTTGTTGGCGCAGAACCGTCAGTTCCGTTCCTGGAAAAAGGTCAGTCCGAGCTGTTCGACGATCTCTTCCGGCGACAGCCCGCGAACGTCCCGCTGCGCGGCGTAGGACTCGCTGCCGAGCGCCACGAGCAGCATGTCCGCTCTGAATACGGCGCTCGCTTGCGCGTCGGCGTTGTCCTGCGCGGATCCGTGCATCTCCTCGAACTGCGCGACTAGAATCTCGTGCAGCTGCCCGTACAGCGGAAGGCGTCATCACGGGTTACGGGACGGCCTGCACGACCATGATCGCCACGCAGACGGACAAGGAGCACGCGGGCTACGCCCTCGCGACGCTCTCTACGGCGAGCATCGCCGGATCGCTGCTCGGCCCGACGGTCGGCGACTTCATCGGCGAGAACCTCGGGATGCGCGACGTGTTCTTCTTCACGGGCGCGCTGTTGCTCGTCGCCTTCGTCGCGACCGCGCTGTTCGTGCGGGAATCGTTCGAGCGCGGGGACAAGAAGCAGGTGCTGCGATTCCGGGAGATCTGGGACGCCGTCCCGGAAAAAAGCCTCACGCTCGTCCTGTTCGCGACGTTTTTCGTGCTGACGGTCGCCCTGTACTCGGTGGAGCCGGTCCTCACCGTCTATATCACGCATCTGTCCGGCGGCGCAGGCCATGTCGCGCTGATCGCGGGCATTACGTTCTCGGCGTCGGGCCTCGCCAACATCTTCGCCGCCCCGCGGCTCGGCAAGCTGTCCGACCGGATCGGCGCGCACAAGGTCATGCTGGCATCGATCGCCGTAGCGGGCTTGCTGTTTATTCCCCAAGCGTTCGTGACCGCCCCTTGGCAGCTCATGATCCTGCGTTTTCTGCTCGGACTGACGTCCGCCGGACTCACGCCGGCGGTCAATATCTTGCTCAAAAAGATCACGCCGCAGCAGATCACGGGCAGGGTGTTCGGATTTTCCATGTCCGCGGGATATCTCGGCGTGTTCGCCGGCTCCGTGCTTGGCGGCCAGGTCGCGGCATGGTTCGGCCTCCGGTACGTGTTCGGCTTAACCGGCGCGCTGCTGCTCGTCAACGCCGTATGGGTGTACGCGAAGGTGTACCGGAAGCTGGCGGCCCAGCCAAGCGACGCGGCGGTCGTTGCGGCGAAATAAGGATGCAGCCTATCGCTATCGAGCCTCGCGGCGGCGTTGCTCCGGAATAGATGTCCGCACAGTGAGGGGGCCAGCCCCCTCTTTTTTTTGTGCTGTTCAAAGCGTGCCGCATCTGTTAAACTTGCGACAACTACTTATTAAATTGTTTTAATAAGTCGAAGCAGCGAAAGGCGGTAACCCCTTGAAGGAACGAATCGCGACGCCTAAGGATCGCAGCAGATTGATCTACAGCGGCATACGCGCCGCGCTGCTCACGCACGGCAGCATGACCAAAGTCGAACTCAGCCGCATGCTGGGCATCAGTTTCCCGACGATCAGCAAGTTTCTGTCCGACATGGAGAGCGAAGGGGAGTTGGTCACTGCGGGGCTCGACGAGTCGAGCGGCGGACGGCGGGCGCAGCGGTATGCGTACAATCCGGATCATATGCTCGGGCTCGCTCTGTTTCTGGAAAAGAACGAGACCCATTATTCGATCTTCAATTGCTTGGGCGAAGCCAAGGAACAGGGATCGACCTCAAGCCTGCTGGAAGGCGACGCAGAGAAGCTGGCGGCGTATATCGCGGAGATCCTCGCCCGACAGCCCAGGATCCGCGCCGTGGCCGTCGGCATCCCCGGATCGGTCAACAACGGACGCATTATTTTTATTCCGTGCTACGAGGCGTACCATGACTTCGATCTGCAAGGATACCTGGAGACGCGGTTCAGGATCCCGGTCGTCATTGAAAACGATATGAACGCCGCCGTCCTGGGCTTCAACGAAAAGAAGAGCGAGCACGTCAATCCGTCGATCGTGTACCTGTACTTCGGCCAGAACGGCCCGGGCGCCGGCATCCTCGTGAACGGGGACATCGTGCGAGGAAGCACCTTTTTCGCCGGAGAGGTGTCCTTCCTGCCCCAATACGAAGACCGCAACTTCACCCAGGCGCTGGATCGCGCCCATGCGTCCCCGCCGGGCCGGATGAACGAAAGGGAGTTGGACGCCGTTAGCCGGATGGTCGCATCCTGCACGGCGATTTTGAATCCGCATACGATCGTGTTTTGCCGGGACGAGGTGAGCGAGACGCTGCTGGACCGGATCGCGGAGCGAAGCGCCGCCTACGTGCCTCCGGCGCATCTGCCTCGCCTGACCGCGAGCGACTGGCGGCAGGATTACCTGGACGGTCTGCGGAGCCTGGGGCTTCATCGGATGATCTCGGGCGCGAGCATACAGGAATAAAGGAGCAAGCAAACGATGGCAACTTTCTTTTTATTGATTATTTATCTGGCGTTTATCAGCCTTGGCTTGCCCGATTCGCTGCTGGGCGCCTCCTGGCCGGTGATGCACGCCGACATGGACGCGCCGCTCGGGACCGCGGGCGTTCTCTATATGATCGTCGCCGCGGGCACGATCGTGTCCAGCCTGGCGAGCGGAGCCGTGCTCAAGCGGTTCGGCACGGGAAAAGTCGCGGCGGTCAGCTGCGTCATGACCGCGGGCGCGCTGCTCGGCTTTTCGCAGTCGCCCTCGCTCATCTGGCTCATGCTCTTCGCCATTCCGCTCGGACTGGGCGGCGGCTCCGTGGATGCCGGGCTCAACAACTACGTGGCCGAGCATTACGAAGCCCGGCACATGAGCTGGCTGCACTGCTTCTGGGGCGTCGGCGCCACGCTCGGGCCCATGATCATGGCGAGCTATATCGGGGGAACGGGTACCTGGAGAGACGGGTACCTCGCCGTAGCGGGGATTCAGTTCGTGCTCGTCGTCATTTTGTTCGCAACGCTGCCCTTGTGGGACCGCGTCGCGCGGAGCCGCGAGAGCGCGACCGCCCGCCAGGCGCAGGAGGAGGCAGTCCTGCCGGAAGGCGACGCCGATACCCGGCCGATCAAGCCCCTGCAGGTCAAGGGCGTCAAGCTGGCGCTCGTCTCCTTTTTGTTCTACTGCGGCGTCGAGTCGACCGCGGGCCTGTGGGGCAGCAGCTATCTCGTCGGCGTCAAAGGGCTGTCCGCCGCGACCGCCGCGCAGTGGGTGTCGATGTACTATATGGGCATCACGATCGGCCGGCTGATCACGGGCTTCATTACCATCAAGGTCGGCAACCGTACGCTCATCCGCTGCGGACAGGCGACGGCGCTGGCCGGCGCCGCGCTGCTCGTCCTGCCGCTGCCGGCGGGCTTCTCGTTTGCGGGCTTGATGATCGTCGGGCTGGGCCTCGCCCCGATCTACCCGTGCATGCTGCACGAGACGCCGGTCCGATTCGGCAAGCGGCACGCCCCGTCCATCATGGGCTACCAGATGGCCGTCGCTTATACCGGCAGCACGCTGATGCCGCCGTTGCTCGGCTTTCTCGCCTCGCATTCGACCATCGGCATCTTCCCGTCCTATCTCGCACTTTCGGCCGCCGCGATGCTTTTATTTTCAGAACGATTGAATGTCTACCTGAAAAAGCCCAATCCATCTAAAAGTAAATCGTCTGTCCCTTACATGTGAAGATCTATGACCATCTATCGCGCAAGAGTACACGATTGAGATCACCGCCGCCGCATCGTTCCACCTATCGCGCAAAAGTGCAGGATTATCGCTTAGAACACACTGGATCTCGCCCAAAGAGGTGAGCTACCGTGCGCTTTTGCGCGATAGATCGCAATAACCCGCCATACTGGCTTTGGATGATGTATTTTTGCATGATCGTCCTGGGCAGTCTCCGCGCTTCTTCACACATCCTTGCGATTTGGTGTGATCGAGATCACACAGGCGAGGCCTCCCGCTTTTATATACTTGGTTCATCCTAAGTCCATGAAAGCGAGGAGAACGGATATGCTTAGTTCCCGCACGATAGAGATCATCAAATCCACGGTGCCCGTGCTCGAGCAGCACGGCACGACGATCACGAAGCGCTTCTACCAGACGATGTTCGCGGCGCACCCGGAGCTGCTGAACCTGTTCAACCATGCGAACCAGAGCCAGGGCAGGCAGCAAGCGGCGCTCGCCAACGTCGTATACGCCGCGGCGCTGCATATCGACAAGCTGGAGTCGATCCTGCCGGTCGTGAAGCAGATCGCGCACAAGCACCGCAGCCTCGGCGTGACGGCCGATCAGTACCCGATCGTCGGCAAGTACCTGCTGGGCGCGATCAAGGACGTGCTCGGCGACGCGGCGACGGACGACATCCTGGGGGCCTGGGCGGAGGCGTACGGCATCATCGCGAACGTCTTCATCCAAGTCGAAGAAGGCATGTACGAGCAGGCGGAAAAGCAGGACGGCGGCTGGGCGGGATTCAGAGCGTTCCGCGTCGCGCGCAAGGTGGCGGAGAGCGATGTCGTCACGTCCTTCTACCTGGTGCCGGCGGACGGCGGGGCGCTGGCTTCGTTCGAGCCCGGGCAGTATATCAGCGTGCGGCTGGACATTCCGGGCGAATCGAACACGCATATCCGCCAGTACAGCCTGTCGGATGCGCCGGGCAAGCCGTATTACCGGATCTCCGTGAAACGGGAGGACGCGCTCCCCGGCAAGCCGGCCGGCAAAGTGTCGTCATACCTGCACGCGCAGGTTGGAGAAGGCGACGTATTGCATCTGTCCGCGCCGGCGGGCGAGTTCGTTCTGGATCGGGCGGACACCCGGCCGCTCGTGCTCATCAGCGGCGGCGTGGGGCTGACGCCGATGGTCAGCATGCTGAAAGCCGCAGCGGAGGCCCAACCCGGCCGCGAGATCGCGTTCATTCATGCGGCGCGGAGCGGAGACGCGCATGCGCTGCGTCAGGAAGCGGAGGAGGTCGCGGCGAGCAGCCCGCATGTATCCGCGCACTGGTGCTATAGCCGTCCGTCGGCTTCGGACCGGAAGACGGAGGCTTTTCACAAGGAAGGTTACGTCGATCTGTCCTGGCTGCAGCAAGTCGTTCCGACGACGGAAGCGAGCTTCTACTTCTGCGGGCCGACGCCGTTCATGAAGACGGTGTTTGCCGCGCTGCGGTCGTGGGGAATCGCGGAGGAGCGGATTCGCTTCGAATTTTTCGGACCGTCCGGCAGCTTGCAGGAGGCGGAGACGGCTCAAGCTTGATCCGGGATTGCGGCGAGATCACGGCAGCGGCTGCCGTTTGCGCAGCAGCCGGTTGACCGTCTCGCGGCGCAGCCCGACGAACTGACCGATCTCTTCCTGCGTCAGCACGTCGGCGAGCGGCGCCGGACCGATATAAGTCTCGAACCAGGCGGCGAGCTTTCTGAGCTTTTCCGCGGGAGACGTCTCCGTCAATTGGTCGAACCGCTGCTGCAGCAGACTCAATCTGTCCTGCAACAGCAGCGCCACGTCCCGATAGCGTACGGGGTCCTGCGCCAATTCCTCATACCACTCCGCGGCCGGCAGCACGTCGATTTCGCTGGCGGTGAGCGCGACGGCCGTGCCGAAGTACGGCTTGGGGCTGATGAGCGAGTGATGGGGGATCGTCTCCCCGGGCACGATGATATTGACCAGATACTGCGAGCCATCCGGATGGAGGCGCACGATCTTGAGCAGGCCGCTTTTCAGATGGTACAGGGGCCCCGATTCTCCTTGCCGGAATAATATCTCGCCTTTATGCAAAATCAAGGATGACGCCTCCGCTCTCGGGGGATATAAAAAAGCGAATGCGCCGCGGTAAAAGGGCGATTCGCTTTTTTTGGCCGTTAACCGGACTCTGCCTGGCTGGCGCTCCGGGTCTGCACGGAGATGATGCGTTCGACGTGATGGGCGATCCACAGCGTGAGCACCAGCCCGATCAGGGAGACGCAGACGGACGCCGGAATGACCCAGATAAAGGACGTATGCACGAAAAACGGAATGAGCGACACGGCGAGAATCGGCGGTGCATTCCATTTAAACCGGTTGATCAAGTAGATGACGATGAGCATATTGACCAACAAGGAGACCGCGCCCGGGTACACGTAGGATAACGTCGTGCCGATCAAGACGGAGACGACGGCGCCGAAGGCGACCTTGCCTAGTTTGCCCGGAGAAAAAGGATGCGCGATAAAAAGAAGGCTAAACGCGCCGAGCGTCGGGAAAAATAAAGCGTGCATCGCGGGCACGCGCGACGAAAGCCAATAAATGCCGACGATATATAAGCAAATTGCGACAGCCTTAAAATTCAAAACGGTTCAACCTCTTCCTTTGTTCATACCTGATCTACTCCATGGACTTACCGAAGAATTATTTTACGCCTCATCCTTTCCGTGCGTCAATGCTTTACAGAAGATGGTTGGCCCATTGGTTGAAGGGGCGGCGATTCGGTTTAAATATACGGAGAGCGCAAAAAAGGCCCAATCCAAACGATGAGGTGAGGACATGCCAAATATGCATACGGCCAGCCAGGAAGCGATCGACAAGGTGAGGGACCTGATCAAGGGAATCGATACCGCCATGCTCACGACGGTGACGCCCGAAGGTCTCGTATCTCGGCCGCTCAAGACGCAAGAAGTGGAGTTTGACGGAGATCTGTGGTTTTTGACGTCCAAGGATACGGACAAATACGAGGAGCTCCTGGAGGATCCGCGCGTAAACGTCGCTTACGTGGGCAAATCGTACGTGTCCGTGCGCGGCGAGGCCGAGCTGGTGAACGATCCGGCCAAGATTCGCGAGTTCTGGAGCGTCGCCTACGAGAAGCTGCTCGACACGACGTACGACGATCCGAACCTGGTCCTGATCAAGGTCAGGGCGGAGACGGCCGAATATTGGGAAACGGGCAGCAAAATGAAGATGGTCGCGCACCTGTTCCAGCGGCTGACCGGTCACGATAGGCCGGATTCGGATCTGAACAAGACCGTGGATTTGCACGGATCGGACGACGACGGGGCTGTCCCGAAGCCATAGGGCGTTTAAAAGAGCCGTCGCTTCGGGACGGCTCTTTTTTATAGATACGGGTGCAGGGATTCGTGTAGAATGGGGGTGGTGGCTTCACTTCGGCAGGTCGGCATACGATCATGCGGAAGAAAAGCCGAAAGGAGAGGGATCGGTTGTTCGCGCAACAGAGACACCAAGCCATCGTGGACAAGCTGGCTCGCGACCGGTCGGTCCGCGCTTCCGAATTAATGGACCTGTTCGGCGTGTCTTTCGAGACGGTCCGGCGCGATCTGGAGTATCTCGAGAACGAGGGCTGCCTGCGGCGCGTTCATGGGGGAGCGATCGCGAAGGAGCTGGATTACAGCGCGGAGATCCCGCTGCCGATCCGGGAATCGATCTACCAAGAGGAGAAGACGGAGCTTGCGCTTATCGCGGCCCGCTACGTGTCCGAGGGCATGTCGGTCGCCCTCGACGCCAGCACGACCAACCTGACCTTGGCGAAGGTGCTCAAGGCCAAGTTCAAGCGGCTGACGGTGCTGACCAATTCGCTGCCTATCGTTCAGGAGCTCATCGCGGTACCCGACTATACGCTCGTGCTGATCGGCGGCGTCATCCGCCAGCAGGAGCAGAGCATCGTCGGCGATCTCGCCGAAGAGTTCGCGGCGCGGTTCCACGCGGATCTGTTCTTCATGAGCTTGAGCGGCGTGACGCTGGCCGAAGGGATAACGGACAACGGCATGGGCGAGGTGCAGGTGAAGAAGATTATGTTCGCCAACGCCAAGCGGACGATCGCGCTGGGAGACAGCAGCAAGTTCGGCCAGCTCTCCCTGATCAAGGTGTGCGCCTGCTCGGAGGTCGAGCGATTCGTGACCGATTCGAGGATCGACCGGGAATTGGCGGAGCAGTTCAGGCAGAGCGGGCTTGAATTGATTTACGAATAACAATCGCATATGCCAATCGGCAGATCCGTAAGATCGCGCAGCGCGGTCTTTTTTTCTTTGTCTTTTTCTGAATCATGGTGTGATATCCCACGCATTTATTTGTTTTTATATTTAAATGTGTGTGTTTGTGTGTTAATATGTGTGGAAATGCAAGCAAGGAGGAGATGACGTCCAACGATGACGATTGCCTTGATATTTGTGTTGTGCTCCGGACTCGCCCACGCCCTCTGGAATCTGTTCGCCAAGCAAAGCGAGGATAAATCGGTCTTCCTGTGGGCGATCTACGCGCCGGCGACGGTCCTTCTGTTGCCGGTGCTGTTCGCAGAGCTGGCGCACGAGCGATACGCCGCTGGCGAGTGGTTGCTGCTCGGCGCGTCTCTGGGCATGCAGGCTCTATATGCAGCGCTGCTGTCCTTGACTTACAGGATGGGGGATCTGTCGCAAGTGTATCCGCTGATGAGAGGAATGCCTACGCTGCTCGTCCCGCTCGCGGGCGCGCTGCTGCTGGGCGAGCGCATGCCGCCGTGGGGATGGCTCGGTATCGGATGCATGCTCGTCGGATTCGTGGTCATGATCGGACGCTCTCAGGGGGGCGACGCGGACAAGGAATCCCGGAAGCCGATCGCGCTGGCGGTGTGCGTAGGCCTATGCATCGCCTCGTACACGCTGATCGACAAGGTCAACTTGCAGCATATCTCTCCGCTGGCGTTGTTGGAGGTGACCAATATCGGATTCATGCTGGGCCTGACGCCTGCCGCTTGCAAGCGCGGACGCCTTCGCCGCACCATCGGGAACCATTGGCGAACGATGGGGCTCGGGGCGGTGCTCTCTCCGGGCTCCTATCTGCTGTTTCTGCTGGCTGCGGGCCAAGCCGACGTGTCGGCCATCTCCCCGGTACGCGAGGTCGGCATCGTATTCGGCACGCTGTTCGGCCTGTTCATTCTGAAGGAGCGGCAAGGCGTTCGCCGCGTGACGGCTTCCGCAGCGGTGGCTGCCGGGATCGTCCTGGTCGCTTCATCCGCGCACTGATCGTAAACGACGAGGAGGAATAACGATGGAGAAGATCAATCGAGCGATCGTAATCGGATGGGACGGCGCAGGGACTTTCGTACAGGATGCGCATACGCCGAACCTGGATCGCTACGTATCGAAGGGAACGTTCACGTTCGGGGCGCGGACCGAGTCGCCGTCGATCAGCGCGGAGTGCTGGGGATCGCTCATGCATGGCGTGTCTCCCGCCAAGCACGGCTTGACCAACGAGAAGGCGGACAAGGAGACGTATCCGGCCGATTCTCCGTATCCATCGATCTTCCGGGTCGCGCGGGAGGCTTGGCCCGAGGCGAAGCTGGCGGCGTTCAGCGCTTGGCGGCCGATCAACTCGGGCATCGTCGAGGACGCGCTTGGCGTGCACAAAGTCTCGATGGACGACGCCGAGCTTGCTTTAGCAGCCGCGGCGTACATCCGGGATAATCCGGACCTGAAGCTGCTCTATATCGAGCTCGATCTGCCGGATGCAGCCGGGCACAAGCACGGCTACCGTACGCCCGGCCAGATCGCGGCGATCGAGGAGACCGACGCGAACACGGGCGTCATCCTGCGCGCGATCGAGGAAGCGGGGCTGCTCGGCGACAGCCTGCTCCTATTCGTCACCGACCACGGCGGCGGAGGCGAGGACAAGTACGGCCACGGCAGCGATCATCCGATGGACAAGACGATCTACTGGGGCTGCGTCGGTCCCGGCATCGCCGCAGGCGCCGAGCTTCGGTCGGACGTCTCGATCAAGGACACGGCGGCCGTCGTCGTTCGCGCGCTCGGGCTCGAAGCGCCTGCGGCATGGGAAGCGAAGCTGCCGCAAGGATTGTTTGCGCCGCGATGACTGTGCCTCCGATCTTGGCCGGATGCGCGATTGGGCCTTCGGCGACGGCACGGACGGGGACGAAAATCAGGAAGCTATGCAGGGGGAAAGCCAAGTGAAGAGCCGATTGCGCTTTAGAGAAGACGGAACCTTTAAGATCGTGCAATTTACCGATGTGCATTGGCAAAACGGGGAGGCCGACGACAAGCGGACAGAAGCGCTCATGCGCCTCGTCCTTCAAGAGGAAACGCCGGATCTGATCGTCTTCACGGGAGATATCGTATACAGCGAGCATTGCGAAGATCCCAGGCGGTCCCTGCGACAGGCAGTTGTGGCCGCGGAAGAGAGCGGCATCCCCTGGGCGGCCGTGCTCGGCAATCACGATGCCGAGGCGAAGGTGACGCGGGCGCAGATGCTGGACGCGCTCCTGGCGCATGACCATTGCCTGGCGCGCCATACGCCGGGCATCAGCGGGTTCGGCAATTATGCCCTGACAGTAGCGGGCGCGGACGGGGCCGACGCTGCGGCGCTTTATTTCCTGGACAGCGGGGATTACTCCCCGCTCCCCCAAGTCGAGGGCTATGGCTGGATTCGCAAGGATCAGATCGACTGGTACGCGGCCGAATCCCGCAAGCTCGCGGCGCTGAACGGCGGAAGCCCGCTGCCGGCGCTCGCCTTCTTCCACATCCCGCTGCCGGAGTACGCAACCGCGTGGGAACGCAGCGTCTGTTACGGGAGCAAGCACGAGGGCGTATGCAGTCCGCAGCTCAATTCGGGGTTTTTCGCGGCGATGGCGGAGATGGGGGATGTCATGGGCACGTTCGTCGGCCACGACCATATCAACGACTACTGGGGAGAGCTGCACGGCATTCGCCTCGCCTATGGCCGCGCCACCGGTTATCATACGTACGGCAAGGAAGGATTCCCACGCGGGGCGCGGGTCATTCGGATGACCCGGGGCGCGCGCGGCTTCGAGTCGTGGCTCCGCCTTGACGACGGCAGCGTGGACATGCAGCAGGCCGAGCACCGGCCCGATCGCCCGGAAGCGCGATGATGCTGCCGGGCGGGATGCCGCCGCCAGTCGGGATGCCGCCGCACCGAGAGCGCGGCGCATGAATTTCTTGGGCAAGCACGAGGGCGAGCGGACGACCGCAGCGGTCGGGCTCGTGACCGCAGCCGCTCTGCTGGGCGACTCGATGGTCTATATGGTGCTCCCCGTCTATTGGCGAGAGGCGGGGCTCGATTCGCTGTGGCAAGTCGGCGCGCTGCTGGCCGTAAACCGCTTCGTCCGGCTGCCGCTTAACCCGCTGATCGGCTGGCTATACAGGCATATGCCGCTCAGGATGGGACTGCAAGTCGCCGTGCTGCTCGGCGCCGCCACGACGATCGGATACGGCGTCGGCCGCGGGTTCGCCGTTTGGCTCTTACTCCGCGCCGTCTGGGGCGTAGCCTGGTCGCTGCTGCGGATCGGCGGCTACCTGACGGTCATCGAAATCGCGCATGCCTCGAACCGCGGCCGGCTGATGGGGAGATACAACGGCGTCTGGCGGCTCGGCAGCTTGGCCGGCGTCCTGGCCGGCGGTCTGCTCGTCCCGCAGATCGGTCTGCAGCCTGTCGGGATTGCGTTCGGCGTGCTGGCGCTGCTCGGTCTCCCGCTTGTGACGGTTGCGGTTCGGGCGAAGGCGAGCGCGGATGCGCGGACCGGCCGTCGTCATTCGGAGAGCCATAAGGAGGGACCGTTATGGACGGCGCCGGTGACGAAGATCGTGCTCTGCGGACTCGTCGTCGCGTTGGTGCAAGCCGTCTTCGGGGCGACGCTGACATATGTCATCGACGAGAACTACGCGTCGGCCGCTTCGTTCGCGGGGCTCGCGGCCGGGAGCACGGCGATCGGCGGGGCGCTCACCGCCCTCCGGTGCGCATGGGAGCCGTTCTTGGCTAGCTGGATCGGACGCCGTACGGACGAACGGGGCGGCAGGCTGCCTTGGCTCCTGCTGTCGCTCATCGGCGCGTCGGCCGCTTACGCGTTCATCCCATGGGAGCTGCCGCTCGTCTGCTGGGTGGCTGCCGTCCTCCTCGCGATGGCGACCGCCACGACGCTCGGCACGATTATGGACGCGATGGCGGCGGACGCGGTCCGGACAGGGTCCGCCGCCAAAGTAATGACGGCGTACTCGGTGTCGACTGACTTGGGAGCGGCGATCGGTCCCGTCGTCGTCTTCGGCGCGGTCGGCGCGGAGTACGGGCTGCAGGCCGCTTATATCATTTGCGCGATGCTGTTCGTTGGGGTCGGCATGGCGTACGGAAAACCATTCATGAAGCGGAGGAGAGCGGCAGATGGAGTCCAATCGGATCGTTTTTGACCCGGCTCCGGAACGGGCCTCGTTACGCGTCGAGGAGCGCGCGGAGTGGCTTGTTTTCTCATTTGAATTCGACCGCCGCGAGAGCTGGATTTTTATGAACGTCTGGGATTCGGAGGGCCGCATCCGGTTCTCTTATCTCGACGTCAACCGCGTCGGTGAAGTGACCGTTCATCGGGACTCGCTGCTTACGAGCGAACTGGCCATCCCCGGCGATATTCCGCCGGGGGAGTGGCAGATCGAATTCGTGCGGGGCAAGCCCAAGACCGTCGCCCTGACCTGGAGGACGGGCAGCGGGGCTTTGCCTGCCGCGGCCGAAGGACAGCCTGGGGAGGAATGGGACGTCTGGTCCGACGGACATACGGCCGGCGGCGGCGAAGGCGGCGCGTACACGCTGAACCGGTACGACTGGACCGATAGTCGCGAAGGAGGGCGCCGCTGGTACAGGGGAGACTTCCACGCGCACACGGTGCTGTCGGACGGCGAGATGACGGCGGGACAGCTGACCGGGCAGGCAGCGGTCCGCGGCCTGGATTTCTTCGCGATTACCGATCATAATATCATGCAGCATCGCTGGCCGAAGAGCGCCGTGCGCGTCATCCCGGGCATCGAGATCACCTCGTTCGGCCGGGGCGACTGGAACGCGATCGGCCTGGACCGCTGGCCGGATTGGCGGCATGCGTCGCGGGACGGCGGGATCGGCACGCAGGAAGGCATGGACAGGCTCATGGCCGAAGCGGGGAGGCGGGGGGCGCTGCGTTCGCTCAATCATCCGCTGACCGTCCCATGGGCTTGGATGTTCGCGGATACGCCGCTCTCCGAGCTGGACGCGCTCGAAATCGTCAATACGCCGGCAGACGGCGAAAACACCGAGAAGATGCTCATCGTCTGGAGCGCCGCCTGGAACGAAGGCGTCCGGCTCGCCGGGCTGGGCGGATCGGACGTGCACGGCGCGCCGAAGGGAGGCGAAGCGGATGCGCCGCATCGGGAAGAAATCGGCATGCCGGCTACCTACGTCGAAGCGGAGACGCTGTCGGCGGCGGCGATCGTGGACGCGGCGCGAGCCGGGCGGGCCTACGTATCGCTCGGACCCGTGCTCGGAATCGAAGTAACCGCGGGAGGGCGCAGGCTGCCGTTGGGTGCCGATACGACGGAGGCGGTGGACGAATCGGCCGACGGGAAGGTTCGCGTCCGGCTGGCGGCGAGCGGCCTGGACGCGGGTTCGGTGAACGTCATCGAGAACGGCGGCCTACAGGCGTCGCTCCCGATCGAAGCGCGGGATCAGACGTTCGAGATCGCGCTCGACTGGAGAGGCGAAGCCTACCGGTGGGCGCGCTTCGAGATCCGGGATCCGGACGGCGCGCTGCAGGCATTCACGAACCCCGTGTTCTACGGCAATCGCGACGCCGGCGTACGGACATGGCAGCAGTTGCTGGCGCGTGCCGGCTTCGAGATGCCGGTGAACGCACGGCCTTAAACAGAACGAAAGGCGGTTTAACGCATGATGAGTGACTATTCGCTTCAAACCCGATGCTTGAGCTCGTTGTCGAAGGTGTTCGCGGACGAAGAGCTCCGGGACGCCCGCGTCGGCCGGGCGTCCGCGCTACGCAACGAACGTTTTTCCTACCAGGTGGCGTACCGTTCGGAGGCGCTGCTTAAGCCGTTGTCGGCCGGCATTATCTCCGATTTGGCGCCGCGCATTTCCGTCCGGGCCGTCGGGCTCGTCCCTTCGGAGCTGCCTTGCCGCGAGGACCACGACGATGACGTGCTGCGGACGACGCCGGGGCTGTATCCCGACCCGTTATACCCTCCGCGCGACGGGATCGGCTTCGCCGCGCTGCCGGGTCAATGGCGTTCGCTCTGGGTGACGGTCGATCTCGACGAGTCGGTCGATCCGGGCACGTACCCGATCGAGATTCGCCTCATGCAAGAGAATGGCGAAGTCGCGGGAGCCGAGACGTTCGAGCTAGAGGTCATCGCGACGGCGCTGCCGCCTCAACGACTTATCCATACCGAATGGTTCCACGTCGATTGTATCGCTGCCTACTACCGGGAGGACGTCTGGAGCGAGAGACTGTGGGAGCTGCTCGGCCAGTATATCCGGACCGCCGTCCGGAACGGAATGAACATGCTGCTGACCCCGCTGTTCACGCCTCCGCTCGACACCGAGATCGGCGGCGAACGGACGACGGTACAGCTGGTCGACGTCGAGCGGATCGGGGACGGCTACCGATTCGGCTTCGACAAGCTGCAGCGCTGGGTGGAGCTGTGCCTCTCGAACGGCGTCGAGTACTTCGAATTTTCCCATCTGTTCACGCAATGGGGGGCGAAGCACGCGCCCAAGATCATGGGTACGGAAAACGGCGCGTACAAGCGGCTGTTCGGCTGGGAGACGGACGCGGGCGGGGCGGCGTACCGCAGCTTCCTGGACGCGTTCCTTCCCGAGCTGGTCGCCTTCCTCGAGCGCGGCGGATTGAAGGATCGCAGCTACTTCCACGTCTCCGACGAGCCGGCCATGGAGGCGCTGGAAGACTACCGGACGGCGAGCGGGATTATTCGCGGCCATCTGGCGGGCTTCCCGGTCATCGACGCGCTGTCGGATTATGACTTCTACGCGACGGGCTCGGTCGACATCCCGATTCCGGCGAGCGATCACGTGAAGCCGTTCATCGAGCGGGGCGTCGAGCCGCTATGGACCTACTACTGCGTCTCGCAGAACAAGAAGGTGGCGAACCGGTTTTTCCACATGCCGTCCTACCGCAACCGCATTCTCGGCATCCAGCTCTATAAATTCAACGCGGCCGGCTTCCTGCATTGGGGCTATAACTTCTGGAATTCGCAGTTTTCCCTGTACCCGATCGACCCGTACAAGGTGACGGATGCAGGATGTGCCTTCCCGTCCGGCGACGCGTTCGTCGTCTATCCCGGCGAGGACGGGCCCGTCGAATCGCTCCGTCTTGTCGTGCTGCACGAAGCCCTGCAGGATCTCAGGGCGCTGCGGCTGCTGGAGTCGATGATCGGCAAGGAAGAGACGCTGCGGCTGGTCGAGGAAGGCTTGACGCAGGCGATCACGTTCGAGGACTACCCAAGGGACGCGGATTGGCTGCGGTCGCTGCGGGAGCGGGTCAACGAGCGGATCAAGTCGAGCGTGTCCGGGAGAGCGTAGGCGGGGCAGAAGGAATGGATGCGCACTCTCGCGAATTCGCGCGTGTCCGGCGGGACGATCGCCTCTCGTAGAGAAGGCGATGAGGCCAAACGCATGCCCGGCGGGGCGATCGCCTCTCGCAGTGAAGGCGATGAGTCCGAACGCGTGCCCGGCGGGGCGATCGCCTCTCGTAGAGAAGGTGATCCGGCCAAATGCGTGCTCAGCAGGGCAATCGCCTCTCGTAGTGAAGGCGATGCGGCCAAACGCGTGACCGTCGGGGCAATCGCCTCTCGTAGAGAAGGCGATGCGGCCGAACGCGTGCCCGGCAGGGCGATCGCCTCTCGTAGAGAAGGCGACCCCCCGCATTGCGGCGACCGCCTTTCAATCGCCTTCTAATTAGGGAAATAGAAAAAGGACCGCGGAGTCATCCTCCGCGGTCCTCTTTGCATATCCGCCGACCATCCGCCGCGCTCACGTCCCATTATTCACACTCCCCGCTTGCTTGCGAAACTGCTGCGGATTGGCGTGGTACACCTTCCGGAACATCCGGGAGAAGTACGAGAAGTTGTTGTACCCGAGCGTCCGGGCGATCTCGGAGATCGGGAGCGCGGAGCGGGAGATGAGCTCCTTCGCCATCCGCATGCGTTCGCCGAGCAGATAGTCGGTGATGCTGAGGCCCGTTTCTTTCTTGAATAGCCGCGACAAGTAAGCCGGGTTCAGGTGAACGTATTCGGCCAGCATCTCGCGGGTGACGTTCTCGCCCAGATGATCGGCGATGTAGGCGCGCAGACGCTGGACGACCGACTCGTTCTGGAACAGGCTGCGGTGGATGGCGCCGATCCAGTCCGAGCCGTACTTCTCCATCTGCTCCAGCGTCCGCGGAGGCAAGGCGCCTTGGGCGAGTCCGTCGTCTTCGCGCAGCAGCTGGCTTGCCGACAGTCCCTTCTTCTGCAGCAGGTAATGAATCATCTGCTGAAACCCCTGGTAGAACGCCTGGAGAGCGTCCGCCCCGAACCGCCGATCCGCCCCCAGCTCCCGCAGGCTGCCGCGCAGCTCCCGGATCAGCTCGTCGGCCTTGCCGAGCTCGAGCAGCTGCGACCAGACGGCGAAGTCGGGCAGCGTCGGCCGCAGGCCGGGCGCCGGTTCGTGCGACAGCTCGGCCAGCCAATTGAGCTGATTGGCTTCGCTCAGGTTGTTGAACTCCATGGCGAGGAGCGCCTTGTACATGGCGGCGAGCTCGTGCAGCGCCGTCGGCTCGCCGATATAGCACGATAGCTGGCAGTTCAAGTACTGCCGGCAGGCCGCGATATATTCCTGGCAGGCGCCGCCGATTCGGCTCGAGGACAGCAGCGCTTCTTCTTCGGGCGAGAGGAATAGGAGGGCGATCGTCACGCCCTGCTTCGTCTGGACGACCTCGCCCCGTGCGCCGGCGATCAGCATCTCCAGGGCCGATTGGCGGACGGCATACTCCATGACCTCTTCGTCCCGCGTGCTGAGCTCCCGCATCCAATTTTCCACGCTGACCAGAATCGGCAGCAGCCGGTCGCCCTCGCGCAGTTGAAGGCCGTATTCGGCCGCCGTCGCCGTCGCGGACGACGCATCGACGACGACGCGCTGCGCCAGCAGGTCGTACCAGAAGCGCTCGCTCAGCAGCATTTTCTTCCGGTTCCACAGTTCGTAGTACGGCTTGTAGTTTTCGTTGCGAATGCGCTCGGCACGGCGTTCCTCCACGGTCTGTATCGCGCGCCGGACCGTCGCCTCCAGGGCGGGGAATTCGACGGGCTTCATCATATAGTCGAAGCTGCTCAATTGAATGGCCCGCTGCATGAAGCGGAAGTCCCCGTGGGCCGTCAGGAAGATCGTCTCCGTATCCGGCGAATGCTCGTTCACCCATTCCAGCAGGTCGAGCCCCGTTCCCTTCGGCATTTCGATATCGCAGATCATGACATGGATCGTCTGCTCTTCGAAGCGACGAATGGCTTGCTTCATATTATAGGCCTCGTAAACGGCCGCGACGCCGAGCGCTTCCCAGCCGATCGCGTCCTTCATTCCCAATACGGCATACATCTCATCGTCGACAATCAATACGTTCACGATCGAATCCCCTCCGTTGATCGGTCGCTTCTTAAGCATGCAATAGGTTGGCGGACGAATCGGACAGCTCGGCGGGGACCGTCAGATCGATCAGCGCGCCGCCTTCCGCGGCGTTGCCGCACGCCAGCCGCGCTTCCGGCCCGTACAGCAGCTGCAAGCGATGGTAGCAGTTCCAGATGCCGAGATGCTTGCCGTCGGTCTGGCGGAAGTAGTCCCCGCTCTGCATCGCATGCAGCACGTCCTCGGGAAATCCGCAGCCGTTGTCGGCGATCCGGATGCGGCAGCGCCGGCCGCCCTCGGCGAGCATCGCCTGAATCTCGATATGAAAGGGCTTCTCCATGAAGTCGAAGCCGTATTTGATCGCGTTTTCGATGAAGGGCTGTACGATCAGCGGCGGAATCCGGACTTCGCGCGCGTCCTCCGCCAAGTCGATCCGGAACGTGATTCTGCCCGGGAAGCGAAGCTGCTGAATGCACAAGTAGCTGTCCATATGATCGAGTTCCTCGGACAGCGTCACGAACGGTTGGTTCGTCTGCGTCGTGAACCTGAAGTATTTGACCAGATTGAGACACATCGATTGGATGATCTCGTAGTTTTTTAGCTGCGCCAGGTTGTAGACGACGTTGATGCTGTTGAGCAAAAAGTGAGGATTGATCTGAAGCTGCAGATGCTTCAGCTCGGCCTTGTGCGTCCGGATCTGTTCCTCGTAAACATGGATCTTCAGATCCTGGATCTCGTTCGCCATGCCGTTGAACGCGTCGTTCAAGGAGCTGAATTCCCTGGAAGCGGTGTCGCCCAGCCGAATCTTCCAATCTCCCCGCGTCAGCGTGCGCATGCCCTTAAGCAGGCCGTTCATCGGCCTGATGATGATGTTGTTCAAGTAGAGCAGGTAGAGCAAGAGCAGCGCGACGGCAAAAAAGGGAACCCAGGCGATGAACTTGCGGAACCAGGCCAAATTTTGCAGCATCCGCTTCTCGGGAATGAACGCGGCAAGCCTGACGTCGGTCGTGGCGACCGGATTGCTGACCGCGATGTAGGTCTCGCGCTTCCCTCGAATCCGCTGATAGTCCGCCCGGGCTTCGACGACGGGCGCTTCTTCGAGGCGTTCGGCGTCGAACGTGCCCGCGATGAGCCGGCCCTGCCGGTCCGCGAACGCGGCGAAGCCGCCCCCGCCGAGCTGAATCAGCTCAAGCGGCACCATCAGATGATCGAGACGAGCCCATCCGCCCAGATATACGCCGTAGCCGGTATCCACGAGGCGGATCAGGCTGTCGACGTCGCCGCAGCGCAGCTCCTTCCACCCGGAGAAGTGCGGATCCCCGGGCTTCACGGAAGCGAGCATACGGTTCAGGCACGTCTCGATCGCCGTCGCTTCCTCATAGGAGCCGGAGTTATAGTTCGTTTGAATGAGGTCCCGGTAGGCGACATGGTAGGCGAACTGGATGTCCACGCCGCTGTTGAATCGGATATATTGCTGCAGGCTGTTCCGGATTCGCACCTTGGCGAGCGCATATTCAGAAGAGTCGGCGATCATCCGGTCCAGCGACAGGACGTCAGAGTTGTAGGAAGCCAGATCGTATAAATATTTCGATTCGTTGCCCAGGACCGCCTGAATCTGGTTGGCGTACAGAGCGATCATGTTCTTGTTGGCCTCGGCCGCCTGCCCTCGCAGCGCATCGGAGGCCGTATGGTTGCTGTAGAGCAGCAGACAGACGAGAGGCAGCGCGATCGCGGCGAAGCCGACGGTCAACATCGAGCGAAGCGATCGTTTTGGATTCATCTGCATCCTCCGGGCGTTTTCTAGTCATTATGGCACAACTCCCCGCGGGGGGACAGGAAAGAGAAAGGGAAATGGAGCTGGGGCACGCCCCAGCTCCGTCCGTCTTATTTGCCTTGCGACTTCGCCCACTCGTCCATCTGGCGCTGCTCCTCGGCGAGCACCTTCTGGAAGCCCGCGGCATCCCGCTTCGCCTTGTACTTGGCAACCGTGGCGTCGACATCGACCGCGCCGGCGTTCAGCACGTTAATGAATTCTTTGTCGACGTTCTCCAGCGCGGCCTTCTCCGACTTGACCGGCGTCGGGTCGAAGGTGAACCCGAGGGCGAGCGACTTTTCGGAGCTCGCGTTGAACTTTTCGAATTGCGCCCACTTGTCCGGGTCCTCGTTGGCCCACAGGTACGAATTGAACTGGTTGCCGAACATCCAGCCGCCCGGCGTCGGATAACCCGTGTTCTGCCCGTTTACGCCTTCCGGATAATCGATGACGTTATCCGACTTTTTGGCGTAGTGCTTGCCTTCGATGCCCCAATCCAGCATGTTGAGCAGCTTCGGATCGGTATACAGCAGGTTCAAGAGCATCATCGCCCGGTCCGGATCGCCGGAGGTGCGGGAGATGGCGAGCATGGCGCCTTGCGCTTCCCCTGTCGTCGTGTACGGCACGGCGGTCTCGACTTGAACGAGCGGGATGCCGAGTTGAACGGTCATCTCCTTGTCCTTGCCCGGCTTGAGCGACTGGCCGATGGCGAACGCCTTGCCGGCCTTGATCAGATTCTGGGCCTGGTCGCTGTCGTTCGAGGTGACGACGTCCTTGTCGAACCAGGCGTTTTGGTTCCACTGCCGCATCCGCTTGAAGAAGTCGATGTACTTCGGATCGGTGAGCCTGTCGATGACCTTGAGCTCCTTGCTGTCGCGAGGCAGATCGCCGTCGTAGTTGGCAGCGCCCCAAGTCTGCGAGAATTTGTTGCCGGCAATCGGGATGATGCCCGGCTCCTTCTCCTTGATCGTCTTGAACATCGCTTCCATGTCTTCGAGCGACTTGACGCCCTCGGTATTGAACTGGTACTTGTCGACGAGCGATTTGTTCAGCAGGAAGCCGAAGCCTTGGGCGAATTCCTTTTTGGTCGGGAGCGCGAACAGCTTGCCGTTAATCTTCGCGCCTTTCAAGAAGTCGTCGCCGAGCACGCCCGGGATATCCTTGCCGTTCTTCTCCATCAGATCGGACAGCTCGAGGAATTGACCTTTCGATACGTCGATGGCGTAGTTGTACCAGTTTGCCGTGAAAATGAGGTCGAACTGCTCGCCGGAGATTTTCATCAGATTCGTCTTGTCGAGCCAGGAACCCCAGTCGATCGACTTCAGTTCGATCGTGGCGTTGATCTTCTCCGTCAGGTACTTGCTCATCTCGTCTTGAACGAGCTGCAGGTCGGCAGGGGCCGAACCGGGATAGACAAGCGTCAGCTTGTACGGCTTCAGACTCGCCGCCGTATCGTTTCCGCTAGCGGAAGCGGTTGCGGAGGAGCCCGCGCTTGAGCCGGCCGAAGCCGATGGCGAGCTTGCGGCGTTGTTGCCGTTGCCGGAATTGTTGCCGCACGCGGACAGGAGCAGCGCTCCTCCCGTCAAGAGGGCGATGACTGCTTGAGATTTCTTCATCTTTGTCCCATTCCCTTCTCTACCTTCTAATATTAAGGATCTATGAATCTTTGACAACGGCTAGATCGATGGGAATTAACCCTTGACCGCGCCGCTGGTAATGCCGCTGATGTAGTACCGCTGGAAGAACGGATACGCGACCAAGAGAGGCGCGATGCCGATGATGGCGAGAGCCATGCGAATGGTCTCGGTCGGCATCTTGGACAGCAGTTCTGTCGCATTGCTCGAGGAGCTCGACTTTTCGATCAGGAACTGGACGTTCAGCAGCATCTTCGTCATCAGATACTGGATGTTCATAAGTCCCGCCTTGTCGATGAACAGCATGCAGTTGTACCAATCGTTCCAGTATGACAGCAGATTGAAGAGGGCGATCGTCGCGACGATCGGAGCCGACAGCGGCACGATCAGCTTCAGGAAGATCTTCCATTCGCTCGCCCCGTCGATCGTGCCCGATTCGACGATCGACTCGGGTATCGTATTGGCGAAAAAGCTGCGCATCAGCAGGACGTTGAACGCGCTCAGCAGCAGGTTCGGGACGATCATGGACATCAGCGTGTTTTTCATCCCGAACATCGTGACGTAGGTGATATACCAAGGCGCCATGCCGCCGCTGAACAGCATCGTGAAGAACAGGAAGAAGCTCAGCGTTCGCTTCAGCGGAAGTCCGGGTCGCGACAGCGGATAGGCGAACAGGGCCGTGATCAGCACGCTCAGAATCGTGCCTATGAAGGTGCAGACGATGGTAACGCCATAAGACCGGGCAATCTGCGCGAAGTCGTTGAACAGGAAGTTGTAGGCGGCAAATTTAATCTTGCTCGGGAACAAAGAGTAGCCGTGCCGGGCGATCGACTGCTCGTCGGTAATCGATACGATGAAGACGAGGACGAACGGCAAGAGCGATGCAATGGCGAACAACACGAAAAACAGGTGAATGAACGGAATGCGTATACGGCTGGCAATCGGCATGCGGCGTCGTGCCTCCTCTCGTTTAGAATAGGGCGTCTTGCTTGCTGACTCGACGGACGAGCAGGTTGGCTGCGAGGATCAGGAAAAAGCAGACGACGGACTGGTACAAGCCGGCCGCGGCGGACATTCCGATATCGCCGAACCCGACCATCGCCCGGTAGACGAAGGTATCGATCGTATTGGTCGTCGGCAGCAGCGGTCCCGAATTCATCGGCACTTGGTAGAACAGGCCGAAGTCCGAACGCATGATGGAGCTGATAGCGAGCAACGTCATGACGACGATGACCGGCGAGATGAGCGGCAGCGTGATCCGGGTCATCTGTCTCCACTTGCTGGCGCCGTCGATCGTCGCCGCCTCGTAATACTCCTTGTCGATGCCGATGATGGCGGCAAAGTAGATGATGGACAGGTAGCCTACGTTTTTCCATGCGTTGACGATCACGAGAACGTAGGGCCAATAGCGGGACTCGGTATACCAGGAGATCGCGTCCGTGCCGAACCATTTGACGATCTGCCGGTTCACGAGGCCGCTGTCCGTGTTGAGGAAGCTGTATACCAGATAGGCGACCACGACCATCGAGATGATGTGGGGCAGCAGGAAGGTGCTTTGGTAGAAGCGGGCGACGAATTTGTCCTTGATCTCGTTGATGAGCAGCGCGGTCAGCAGCGCCAGGATCAGATTGAAGACGATAAACGCGACGTTGTAAGCGATCGTATTGCGCGTGATCAGGAAGGCGTCCGGAGACTGGAACAGGAACTTGAAGTTGTCGAATCCGACGAAGGGGCTGCCCCAGATGCCCTGCACGTAGTTCAGGTTTTTAAAAGCGAGTATGACGCCGTACATCGGAATGTAGTTGTTGACGATCAAGTAGACGACGCCGGGCAGCGTCATGAGCAGCAGAGCTTTGTACTTCTTGATCTGCCTCCATAATGTCCGTGTTCGGGACGCGGGCACGGCTCGGCGAAGCTCTGCTTGCGATGCGGTGTGTTCTATCGTTGGTAGCGCTGCCAAATGGCTCATCCTTTCTGTGCGTCCGTTGCGGTGACTCGATTATAGCAAGGGGCCGATCGGCGTCACTACTAGGATGATGACTTGATCTTGGCACGCTCGTGACTTGTTGCGCGAACGGCGGGGCCGCGTATTGACGCGGCTGATAGGGGCTCATATGCTAGTGGCGTAGCCAAGGCCGGCGGACCGCGAACGGTCGCCGGAAGTACAGTTAAGTGATTGCGGAGGTGGCCTTTGCTTATATGAAATCGATGCGATTCAAAGCGGACGGAACGTTCCGGATCGTACAATTCACCGATCCCGAGTTCGCGAATCCGGACGAGGAAGAAACGCGGATGACCGGGATGATGCTTGAAATCATCGAGGCGGAGAAGCCGGACCTGGTCGTCTATACGGGCGATGTGATCGCTTCGGCCGGACATGCCGATCCCGCGGCTGCGTTCCGGCGCGCCTGCGAGGTGCCCGAACGGACGCGGACGGCCTGGGCGGCCGTCTTCGGCAATCACGATTCGGAGGGGACGGTCACGCGGGAGCAACTGCACGCGCTCCAACTGACGTACCCGCACAATGCGGCCAAGCCGGACGCGCCGGGCGTGCACGGCGCCGGCAATTACGCGCTGACGGTGGAAGGGCGGGAGCGCGGGGCGGCGGCCGCCTTGTATTTCCTCGATTCCGGAAGCTACTCGCCGCTCGAATACAGCCGGATGGGCTTCTACGATTGGATTCGCCGCGATCAGATCGAATGGTATGCGAATACGTCCCACCGGCTTGCCGTCGACAACGGCGGCGTCCCGCTGCCGGCTCTCGCGTTTTTCCATATCCCGCTTCCGGAATACAACGACGTATGGGACTTCGGCGTCTGCTACGGAGAGCGCCACGCGGACTTCTGCTGCGCGCCTTGGATCAATTCCGGCATGTTCGCGGCGATGATCGAGCAGGGCGACGTCATGGGGACGTTCGTCGGGCACGACCATGCGCAAGATTACTGGGGCGAGTGGCATGGCATCCGGCTCTGCTACGGTCGAACGACGCGAAACGCCTATCTGGATCGACCCTTCCTTCCGGGCGCACGGGTCATCGAACTCCGTGAGGGCGAACGCAGCTTCGACACATGGCTTCGGCTCGCGGACGGCTCCGTGCTGAAGGCGCAGCCGAGACATGAACCGACGGGCCGGACGCCGAAGGTCGGCGCAATGGGCACGGATAAATATAAGAAGGCAGGGAGTGAGTCTCAAGGATGAAAGCGAAGGTAAAGGTTGCATTGATCGGCGCCGGGCTGCGAGGAATTTACTATGCGTCGTACGCGATCGGCCATCCGGAGGCGATGCAGGTCGTCGCCGTCGCCGAGCCGAACGCCGTGCGAAGGAACCAGGTCGGGCAAGCGCACGCCATCGCGCCCGATCTGTGCTTCGAGCGCGCGGACGAGCTGCTCGCGCGCCCGAAGCTCGCGGACGCCGTGCTGATCTGCACGCAGGACAAGCAGCATTACGAGCAGGCGATGAAGGCGCTGGCCGCGGGATACCACGTCCTGCTGGAGAAGCCCATGTCGCCCGATGCCGGGGAGTGCCTGCGGCTTGGGGAAGCCGCCGCGAGCGCCGGACGGATCTTCTCGATCTGCCACGTGCTGCGGTACACCGATTTTTTCTCCACGATCAAGGCTTTGCTGGACGAGGGGCGGATCGGCACGCTGACGAACATCGTGCACAACGAGAATGTCGGCTACTGGCACCAGGCGCACAGCTTCGTGCGAGGCAATTGGAGCCGGACGGCGGATGCCAGTCCGATGATTCTGGCGAAGGCCAGCCACGATCTGGACATCCTGCTGTGGCTGGCCGGGACGGATTGCGTGCGCGTCTCTTCCTTCGGCTCGCTTGGGCACTTCCGGCCCGAGCATGCCCCGGCGGGCGCGCCGCAGCGCTGCCTGGACGGCTGCCCGGCCGCGGACGAATGCCTCTACTACGCCCCTAGGCAGTATTTGACGGACAACACGGATTGGCCGACCTCCGCCATCAGCGACGATCCGAGCTACGAGGCGCGGTATCGCGCGCTGCTCGAAGGTCCTTACGGCCGCTGCGTCTATCGCTGCGACAACGATGTCGTCGACCGCCAGGTCGTCAATCTGGAATTCGCGGGCGGCGCGACCGCCGCCTTCACGATGAGCGCCTTCACGCGGGACATCGGGCGCAGCATCAAGCTGATGGGCACGAAAGGCGAGATCCGAGGCACGATGGAGGAGGACGCGATCGAGGTGCTGCACTTCGGCACCGGGAAGACGGAGCGAATCTCCTGGGGCCAATCGGGCGGCCATGTCGGTCACGGCGGCGGAGACGAGCGGCTGATGAAGGATTTCGTCAAGCTGGTCGGCGAAGGCGGGGGCTCGGGCGGCGGCCGCACATCGGCGCAGCAGTCGGTTCAGAGCCACCTGATGGCCTTCGCGGCGGAAAAATCGCGATCGGAAGGCATCGTGGTCGAGCCGGCCGCGTTCGTCAAGGGATTGCAAGGATGAGGAGGACGATGGGATGAACGCGAGGGAGCCGAACGCGGCTGACCAATATAAAGGCCCGCTGCCGAGCGAGGCGCAGCTGGCCTGGCAGGACATGGAGATGGGCATGTTCTGCCACTTCGGGATGAATACGTTCTGCGATCAAGAGTGGGGAGAGGGCGACGATCCGGCGGAAAAGTTCAGGCCGACGGCGCTCGACGCGCGGCAGTGGGTACGGACGGCGAAGCAGGCCGGCATGAAGTACTTCGTCCTGACGGCGAAGCACCACGACGGCTTCTGCCTGTGGCCGACGGCGACGACGGACTACTCCGTCGCTTCGAGCCCGTGGCGGGACGGCCGGGGCGACGTCGTGCGGGAATGCGCGGAGGCGTGCCGGGAGGAGAGTATCGGCTTCGGCCTATATTTGTCCCCGTGGGATCGGCACGAACCTTGCTACGCGGACCCCGCGGCCTACGACGACTTCTATGCCGTCCAGCTGACGGAGCTGCTGACCGGGTACGGGCCGCTGGCCGAGGTATGGTTCGACGGCGCCGGCTCGGAGGGCCGCGCGTACGATTGGGCGCGCATCATGGAGCTAGTCCGCGAATATCAGCCGGAGGCGATGGTGTTCAACATGGGCGCCCCGACCATCCGCTGGGTGGGCAATGAAGACGGCGTCGCGCCGTACCCTTGCTGGAATACGGCCGAGGCGGCGCGGCTAAGCATGTTCACCGATGCCGGGGCCGATTGGCTGGAGGATACGCCCCGGTGGATTCCGGCCGAGTGCGACGTGCCGATCCGCAAGAGACAGTGGTTCTGGCATCCGGATGCCGAAGACCGGCTGCTCGCGCTCGATGAGCTGATGGATATTTATTATCGTTCGGTCGGGCACGGCTGCAATCTGCTGCTCAACGTATCGCCGGACGATCGGGGACTTCTGCCGGAGGCGGATGTCCGCCGCGTGCTCGAGTTCGGCGACGAGGTGCGGCGGCGATTCGGGCATACTGCGGGTCAGACGGCAGGCGAGGGATACGAGCTGACCGTACGGCTGGACCGGGAGACGGCGCTCTCGCATCTCGTGCTGATGGAGGACATCCGGCACGGGGAGCGCATCCGCGCATATGCGGCGGACGCGCTGGCGAACGGGCAATGGACGGAGATCGCCCGCGGCAGCGCGGTCGGTCACAAGAAGATCGACCGGCTGCCGCAGGTGAAGGCGGAGGCCGTCCGCCTGCGCGTGCTGGAGAGCGAAGGCGTACCGATCGTGCGGGCGATGCGCCTATATGCCGAGGAGAGGGGATAAGCCGATGACAGCAAGGAAAACGTTCGAGGCGCAAGGCGATCGATTCGTGCTCGACGGCGAGCCGGTACGGATCCTGTCTGGCGCGATTCATTACTTCCGCACCGTGCCCGAGTACTGGGAGGACCGGCTGCTGAAGCTGAGGGCGCTCGGCCTCAACACGGTGGAGACGTACGTGCCGTGGAACCTGCACGAGCCGCGCCCCGGCGAGTTCGACTTCGCCGGCATCGCCGACGTAGCCGCCTTCGTCCGGCTGGCCGGAAGCTTGGGGCTGCACGTCATCGTCCGGCCGAGCCCCTACATCTGCGCCGAATGGGAGTTCGGCGGGCTGCCGGCTTGGCTGCTCGCGGAGCCGGGAATTCGCCTGCGCTGCTACAACGAGCCGTACTTGCGGCGGATCGACGCGTATTACGACCGGCTGCTGCCGATGCTGCGCCCGCTGCTGTGCACGAACGGAGGACCGATCATCGCGCTGCAGATCGAAAACGAATACGGCAGCTACGGCAACGATACCGCGTACCTCGCGTACTTGCGGGACGCGATGCGCGCCAGAGGGATGGACGTGCTGCTGTTCACGTCCGACGGCGAAGCCGACTTCATGCTTCAGGGCGGCATGGTGCCGGAAGCGCTGGCGACGGTGAACTTCGGCTCCCGGTCGGAGGAGGCTTTCAAGCAGCTGCGGCGCTATCAGCCCGTCGGCCCGCTCATGGTGATGGAATTTTGGAACGGCTGGTTCGACCACTGGGGAGAAAAACATCATGTCCGGGATGCGGACAATCTGGCGCAGGAGCTGGACGCGATCCTGCGGCAAGGGGCTTCCTTGAACTTCTACATGTTCCACGGCGGCACGAACTTCGGCTTCTGGAGCGGGGCTAACCATGGCGGCGCTTATGCGCCTACCGTCACGAGCTACGATTACGACGCGCTGCTGTCCGAATCCGGCCGTCCGACGGTCAAATACGAGGCGGTCCGGCGCGTGCTGTCCGAGCATATGACGCTGCCCGACGACCCGCTGCCCGCCCGGATCCCAAGCCGGGACTATGGCGAGCTCATCTTGGCAGAGAGGGCATCGCTGTTCGGTTCGCTGGACGCGCTGTCTGCGCCGATGAAGCGGACGACGCCGGAGCCGATGGAGAACGTCGGGCAGTCGAGCGGCTTCATCCTGTATTCAACGCATGTCACAGGCCCGCGTCCGGATAACGAGCTTGTGATTCAAGAGGTGCGCGACCGCGCGCTGGTGTTCGTGGACGGGCGCTGCCTGGGCGTCGTCGAACGGGCGGACAGCGGCAGGACGCATCCGCCGATCCGCTTCGACATTCCGCCCGAAGGCGTCCGGCTAGACATTTTGGTGGAGAACATGGGGCGCATTAATTACGGGCCGCTGATGCGCGATCCGAAGGGCGTCACCGAAGGCATCCGGCTGGGCAATCAGTTCCTGTATCATTGGGAGCTTCGCGCTTTGCCGCTGGACGATCTGTCGGGACTGGTCTTCGCGCCAGGGACACAAGCGGCGCCGGAGTCCGGAGGACGGGCCAATTCGGCGTTCGAAGCCCCGGAAGGCGACCCCGCTTTTTACTGCGGCAAGCTGAAAGTGGAGGAACCGGCCGATACGTTCCTGGAGCTGGACGGATGGACGAAGGGCGTCGTATTCGTGAACGGCTTCAATCTCGGGAGATACTGGAGCCTCGGGCCGCAGCGCCGGCTGTACGTCCCCGGACCTTTGCTCCGCAAAGGAGAGAACGAGATCGTCGTATTCGAGCTGCACGGGGTGAACCGTCCGACCGTTCGGTTCGCGGATGAACCGGACGTCGGAGCCGGAGGCTGACCCGTCGAAAAGCATGGCGCTCTCCTAACAAGACAAAGAGCCGTCCTCCGGGACGGCTCTTCGCATTTTTAGCGCGAGATTCGCGTCAGCTTCTCCGGGTTGGACACCATATAAATCGCGCGAATCCCCCCGCGACCGTCGGGCTCGAGCGTATAGGCAACCGGCGTCAGGCGATCCCGCTCCAGCAGGAGGCCGGGCTGCCCGCTGATCCGCACGCGCCGCCAGCGGCCGTCGAGCGAGCCCTTGTTGGCAATGCCGGCAAAGAAGGCGACGATGCGCGCCGGGCCTTCGATCGGGTTGATCGCCGCGCGCACGATGCCGCCGCCGTCGCTCAGCAGTACGGCGTCCTCGGCGAGCAGATGGACGAACGCATCCGGGCGTCCGGACGCGAGCGCTTCCTCGAACGAACGGACGAAGCGATCCATCTCGGGTTCCGGCGCGTCCTCGTGCTCCGTCGGCTGCAAGTGGCCGATCTTGGCGGAGGCGCGGCTGAAGATCTTGCGGCAGGCGGCTTCGCTCTTGTCGAGCATGGCCGCGATCTCGGCGTAGTCGTAGCCGAACGACTCGCGCAGTACGAACACGGCCCGTTCGGGCGGCGTGCACGTCTGCAGCAGCACGAGCATCGCGTAGCCGAGCCGCTCATGCCGAAGCATCTGCTCCAGAGGCTGCTCCTTGTCGTCCAGCTCAATGATCGGCTCGGGCAGCCATGGCCCCGGGTAGCTCTCCCGTCGGCGAGGCGCGGCCTTCATCATGTTGAGCGCGCGGTTCGTCGTCATTTTGACGAGATAGGCCTTCGGATGCTCGATCTCCTCGCCGCCGTTCAGCCGGCTGACGGCGACGAATACGTCCTGCACGGCATCTTCCGCTTCGCTCATCGAGCCGAGCATGCGGTAGGCGATCGAGGTCAGCAGAGGCTTGTATTCGCGGTAGAGCCGTTCGACGTCTTGCGTCGCGTCGCTGGTATTCAAGGAGCCCGCCTCCGTTTCTTAGTTGCTTTCCCTTATCCTTATATGTTGCCTTCATTTTATCCAACTTCATCCCGCGACGCCAACAAAGCCACCCGGCCGGGTGGCTTTGTTGAATGAGGAGGCGATGCCGGCCTCTGACGGTCTAACCTGCTGCGGGAGGGGCGAGAGGGCGAGACGGACCTTAGATCCGCTGTTCACGTCAAAAGGAGCGAATACGGCTCGTTTCGGACACAGAATCCGCTATTTCACGAAAAACCGGGTTTTATAGCCTGCGGAAGCAGCCATAACGGAACCACGGTCCGGCAACCTACGCAAATCCACACGACTTTGCGAAATAACGGAACCAGAGTCCGCCCGTTTTGGCACGTGCCGCCTGGACTGTCAAAGACATCCGCAATCCGCTTCTTTACTCAGAAATTTACGCCTGCGCCGTCTCCTTGTCGAAGCAGCCCGGGAACATGCCCGTCGAGATCGCGATGCGGTTCCAACTGCCGATCGCGTTGACCGCCATCACGATCGCGACGTACTCGCTCTCGCTGAAGTGCCGGCGCGCCTCGTCGTAGATATCCTGCGGCACGCCGGCGTCGGCGATGCGCACGACCGCTTCCGCCAGGGCGAGCGCGGCCCGTTCCTTCGCGGTGAACTGCGGGGCCTCGCGCCATACGGCGATCAGGTTGATCCGCCGTTCGGATTCGCCCATTTTGCGCAGGTCGGCCGTATGCATGTCGACGCAGAAGGCGCATCCGTTGATCTGCGACGCCCGAATCTTGATCAGCTCGTAGAGCACGGGCTCGAGGCCCAGCTTTTTGACCGAGTCCTCCAGCTTCAGCAGCGCCTGGAAAGCGGCCTGGTTCGCCGTCATATAGTTCATTCGCAATTGCATGTCGATTCCTCCATTTAACTCGTATTTGTCGTTCCTGCTATCTAAGACAACGAGGCGGGCGGATTTGTGACAGGAGGACCGAATTTGTTTTCCCGATTCGGTTACCAGTTGTTCCCCGACCCCGACACCGTGAAACTGGAGGATGTATTCAGGAACTTGCCCGAAGGCGCGCCGTTCACCGTGTTGTTCGTTAAGGTCGAGCTGCCCGTCGCCGTGCCCCGGATATAGACGCCATACGTGCCGGCGTTAGTAACAGTGTTGCCCGAGTACGCAACGGAGATATTCGGCGCCGGCTCTTCGATGAAGATGCCGGAATAGGTGCTGTCCTGAATCGTGTTGCCCGATACGGTCACGGTCAGGTTTTGCGCTCTGCCGTTATTGTTCAGCCAGTATGCCCAGATGCCGCCGATTTGATAGCCGTAGTCTTTGTGCAGGGAGCCGGTCCGCAGCAGCATGTTGTTCTGAATCGTCAGCGTGCCCGTCATCGACGGCGGGTCGAAGTTCGTGCCGAAGGAGATGCCGGAGCCGTTTACCACCGTGTCCGTCAGCAGATTCCCGATGACCTTATTGCCCTGGCCGCCGTAAATCGCGATGTTGTTCGCCAGCGTCGGGATTTGGACCGTGTTGTAGCTAAACGTATTGTTCGTATCCAGGTATACGTCCGACCACATCGCGAGCCCATCGTCGCCGCTGCCCCGGACCGAGTTGTTGGTGACGGTCGTATTGGACGTACCCCGGTGCAGATTCATGCCGTCCGCCCACACTTGCCGTACGCGGGAGTTCGAGATCGTCGCGCCGTTTGTCTGATCCGTTAGCCAGAAGCCGACCTTGGCATGCTCGATCCACAGATTAGTCAGCGTGGAATTAGTCCCGACGCCTTCGACGGCCGTCACGCCGTTGTAGTCGTCGCGTATTACGTCGTTCGCGCTTATCTTGAAGTCCGACAGCGTGACGTTGCCGGCTCGCATGAAGATGCCTGCATAGTTGCCCGCGAGCGTCGAGTACCAGATACCCGCGCCTTTGATCGAGATACCGTTGTCCAGATATAGCCGCGTGCCCGAACCGTCGAAGCCGGCGCCGCGATCGCCGTTGTTCAGGTTGAAGGTGCCCGAGGGTATCCAGATGCCCTTGAGCGAACCGCCCGAATTTTTGACTGCGTTAATGGCGTTGTTAATCGCGGTCGTATCGTCCGCGCCGTCATTCGCGACCGCGCCGTAGCTGGCGATGGACGCATAGTTGGCCGGCATGGTCAGCGCAGCCGGAATGGGCTCCGCCTCGACAAGGTCGACGGTGACGTTCGCGACGGAGCTGAAGTTCAGATTGGCCGCATTGCGCTGCAGTTTGATGACCGTGCCCGCCGGATACTGCTGGTCCAGCACGACGGCGACTTCGTCGTACATATGGTGCGGCGTGTTGGGCGAGGCGTTCGGATTGTTGGACCAGCGGATCTGGCCGCCCTCCGTTCCCCATGAGCCGTAGATCCAGCTGAATCTGGACGTCAGCGGGATGTCCTTGATCAGCGTACCGCCGGCGTAAAGGCTGATCGCCGAGTCGATGCCGGTGCCGGCAGCGTTGTCCGGGATGGAGTAGCGCAGCGTGAGCCCTTTGGCGGCCTTGGCCAGCGTGAATTGCACGTATTGGCCCGTAGAAGTGAGCCGGACGGCCTTGCGTCCTGAAGCCTCGGAGGCGATGTTGCCGAACGTCGTGTTCGGGCCGACGACGGCGCCGGTGTACGTCATGTTCTCTGCTTCGTACGTGTCGTAAGGCATCGTCGCGCCATACGTGCCGACCGGCGGCGTCGGCGTAGGCGTTGGGGTTGGCGTCGCGACGACGACAGCCAGCTGGATGCTGTCGAGGTTGACGTTTCCTGTGTCCGTCGTATCGTATTTGTACATGATCGTATTGCTGCCGGCGTTCAGGGAGACGCTGTCCGTCTTGACGGACCAGGTGTCCCAGTTGGTCGTTGCGGGCAGCGCCGCCTGCGTCAGTTTCGTGCCGTTCGCGTAAAGGCTGAGCGTCTGCGTCACGGTGGAGCCGTTGGCGTAGCGGAGGCTTAAAGTGTAGTTGCCTGCCGCAGCGACATTCACGTTAAACTGGAGCGCCGCGTTGCCTTTATTGGCGTCGGTGAAGCCGCCTACGAAGCCCGAGCCGCTGTAGCCCGTATGGTCGGTCGCCACGACCGTGCCGCCCGATCGGACGGCCGACTCGGCTTCATAGGTGCCGCTAGGCGGCGGCGTCGGGGTCGGCGTGGCGGTTGGAGTGGCGGTAGGCGTCGCAGTCGGCGTCGCGGTAGGCGTGGCCGTCGGCGTTGGCGTCGGCGCGGTGCCGGACCCGTACACCTCGAATTCGGCGACCTGCCCTCCGGTGGAGCCCGTGTTCGCCGTGAAGCTCAGCCTGACGTATCGGGCTGAAGCCACAGTGAACGAGAGGCTCACCGAGTTGTTGGAGCCGGGATTGAACGCATACGATTGCGAAGCCTTCAGCGTGCTGAAGCTCGCGTTGTCCGCGCTGCCGGACACGGAGAGCGTCTGCGAGCGCGAGCCCCAGGAGGCCGGCAACTTAAGGACGACCGTGCCGACGTTTTGGGCGCTGCCGAGGTCGACGGTCAGCGTGTTCGGATAGGCGCCTGCCGCACCCTCATAGTAGGTGGAGGCATTGCCGTCCACGGCGTTCGAGGCAGGAAATCCGCTGAAGGTATTGTTGGCGGTAACGGTCTTGCCCAATGCCAAGTTCGCGCCCAGAGAGACGTCGATCGTCAGGCTGTCGAGATTAACGTTGCCGGTATCGGTCGTATCGTATTTATACGCGATCGTGTTGGCGCCGGACGCTAGCGTCACGGTCTCCGTCGCGGTCGCCCACGTGTCCCAATTCGCCGTCGCCGGCAGCGACACTTGCTTCAGCTTGGCGCCGTTTACGTACAGGCTCAGCGTCTGCGCCGAGCCTGTGCCGTTCGCGTAGCGCAAAGACGCAGTATAGCTGCCGGATGATGAAGCGCTTACAGAAAAAGACGTCGCTGCGCCGCCCTTGTTGGCATCCGTATAGCCGCCGACGAAGCCGGTACCGCTGTAGCCCACGTGGTCCGCCGCCGTAACGGCACCGCCTGACTTGGCGGCGGATTCCGCCTCGTACACGACGGGGGCGGCGGATGCGACATTCGTACGCGGGAACTGCGGCGCCAGCGCGGCGATCAGCGTAAAAGCAAGTACGCTGGCCGCCGCTTTTTTAAGCCATAGCATGTTTAACATTTTCATAACCTCCGTATCGTGGAATATTGGAGTCGTTCGTGCCCGTTCCTCCTTGCTGCGATAGACGCCTCCTTCCTTTAAGCGGGCGGTCCGCTGTCGGTGACGGCCGCACCGTGAACCCATTGTAGGAGCGCCAATGGCTTGCCGGCTACCAAGCTGGTGACCTCGACCGTCAGGATTGTGACTACGGCGGCGGTCCGCCCGATTTTTCGGGCGCCCGGCGACAGGACCGGCTTTCCCGGCAGCGAATATAGGTAGGGACGAATATTATCGCTTGCTCCAATTCACTTTGCGGAGGTGCTTTTTGATGAAGGCGTTATTTATCGGCGGCACGGGTACGATCAGCGCGGCGATCACGAGACAACTGGCGGCGCAAGGCTGCGAGCTGTATTTGCTGAACCGAGGCTCGCGCAACGCGGAGCTGCCCGCGAACGTCAAGACGCTCGAGGCGGATATCAACGACGAAACGCGCGTAGCGGAGCTGATCCGGGACTTGTCTTTCGACGTGGTGGCGGATTTTATCGCCTTCGTGCCTGCCCAACTCGAGCGGGATTACCGTCTTTTCGCGGGGAAAACCAAGCAGTTCATTTTCATCAGCTCCGCCTCCGCCTACCAGAAACCGCTGTCCGACTACCGGATCACGGAGAGCACGCCGCTCGCCAATCCGTATTGGGAATATTCGAGGAACAAGATCGCCTGCGAGGAATATTTGATGAAGCAGTATCGCGAGCAGCGCTTCCCGATCACGATCGTGCGGCCAAGCCACACGTACGACGAGCGCTCGATACCGCTGGGCGTGCATGGCAGCAAGGGCTCGTGGCAGGTGGCCAAGCGGATGCTCGAAGGCAAGCCCGTCCTTATTCACGGCGACGGCACCTCCTTGTGGACGATGACGCATAATGAAGATTTCGCGAAAGGATTCATCGGGCTGATGGGCAATCTGCACGCGATCGGCGAGTCGGTCCAGATCACTTCGGACGAGTCGCTGACCTGGAACCAGATCTATGCGGCCATCGCGGACGCGCTCGGCGTCCCGCTGCGGGCGGTGCATGCGCCTTCTGAATTTCTGGCGGCTTGCAGTCGCGAAGATTTTACGGGCGGGCTGATCGGGGACAAGGCGAACTCCGTCGTCTTCGACAACGCCAAGCTGAAGCGGCTGGTCCCCGGCTTCGCGGCCGAGACGCGCTTCGATCAAGGGATCAAGCGGACCGTGGCGCACATTCTGGCGCACCCTGAGCTGCAGCGTGAGGATCCGGCATTCGATGGTTGGTGCGACCAGGTCGTCGCCGCGCTGGACGAAGCGGCTTCGTCGGTTAGACGGTCGCTTGCGGAATAGCGGGATGCAGGCATGAAACAAAGGGAAGCCAAGCAAGGAATGGGCTTCCCTTTCTAACGGAATCCTATAGCAATGTCTATTCGACTCCGGAACGCAAGCCTTGACATCCCTCATGAGTTGTAACTATAATTTTTACAACGAAAGGGTGTTGCTTATGCAAATCAGCAGCAGATTTTCCATCGGCGTGCATATCTTGTCCCTGCTAGCGATTCGGCCGCAGGATCACCATACGTCGGAATGGCTGGCCGGCAGCGTCGGGACGAATCCGGTCGTCATCCGCCGGGTGCTGGGTCATCTGAAAAAGGCGGGACTTGCCAACGTCAAAGCCGGGAGCGGCGGCGCTACGCTGGCTCGGGAGCTGGACGAGATCACGCTGCTCGACGTGTATCGCGCGGTCGACGTGGTGGAAGAAGGCAACTTGTTCCATGTGCACGAACAGCCGAATCCGGCTTGTCCGGTCGGCGCCAACATCGAGCAGGTCCTTCGCCTGATGATGTTCAAGGCGCAGGCGGCGATGGAGGGCGTGCTGGCCGCCGTGACGATGAGAGAGCTCGTCGACGTGCTGGCGCGGGAGATCGAAGAAAAGCGTGCCGCGAACGGCTAAGCGCTTTTCTCTGCACTTGTTGTAACCGTCATGGTTTCAACGAATTTCACCCCAGTTCGGCGCATAAGCAATATCCATTTGCAAAAGAACCCATCATCGTTGAGGAGGATACGTTCATGAAAATCGGAATTATCGGCGCAAGCGGCAAGGCAGGCGAAGCAATCGCCACGGAAGCGGCGGCGCGAGGTCACGCGGTGACGGCGATCGTCCGCACCGCGTCCAAGGTGGCGGACAAGGGCTGGCCGGTGCTCAAGAAGGACATCTTCGATCTGCAAGCAAGCGACCTGCAAGCGTTCGACGTGATCGTGAACGCGTTCGGCGCGCCGCTGGACCAAGCGCATCTGCATGCCGAAGCCGGACGGGCGCTGATCGCCGCGCTCCGGGGCGCGTCAAACGCTCGCCTCATCGTCGTAGGCGGCGCCGGCAGCCTGTTCGTAGACGAAGCCAAGACGCTCCGCGTCGTCGATACGCCCGACTTCCCCGAGATGTTCAAGGCGACCGCGTCGAGCCAGGCGCAGAATCTGCAGGAACTTCAGGCCGCGACCGGCATCCGCTGGACGTTCGTCAGCCCGTCCGCGTTTTTCGATCCGGCGGGCAAGCGTACCGGCGCTTACCGCAAAGGACGGGATCAACTCCTCGTCAACGCGAAGGGCGATAGCTACGTGAGCTACGCCGATTATGCGATCGCGATCGTGGACGAGATCGAGCAGCCCGCGCATGAAGGCGAGCGCTTCACCGTCGTGGGCGAAGCGGAATAACATAGGCCGGACGTCGGTGCCGTATTTTCTTAAAGGAAAATACGGCGCCGTCTGTTTTCGTCGAAATTTGTCATTTCTCCGTCATTAAAGGGGTGTATACTGTAGAAGCGAATGAACGCATTTCCAGCCTAGCACCATGAGGAGCCTCCTCTTTTATGAACTTCAATTTATATTTGTCCGCCTTGCTGATCGCGGCTACCGGCTGCTCCGCGGTGGTCGTCTATCTGTGCTGGAAAAGAAGAGAGCTGCCGATCGCGGTCAGCTATGGCCTATGCATTTTGAGCACCGCGTTCTACACGCTCGGCTACGCATTCGAACTCGTCAGTACGTCGCTGGAGACTATACGCTTCTGGCTGCGCATCGAGTATATCGGCATCCCGTTCGGAACCGTATTCTGGATCGTCATGGTGCTCCAATATACGGGCAAGCAGGCCTACATACGCAAATGGACCGTCGCCGCCGCGATGGTCATTCCCGTCGTGACGTTCATCGCCCACAATACGAACGAATGGCATCATCTTTTTTACAAAAGCCTCACGCTCGACGACTCCGAGGGCTTCCCGCTGGCCCGGATCGTCCGGGGTCCGCTCTATTACATGCACGCGGTGTATGCATACGTGCTCATCCTCGTCGGGACCGTCCTCCTCCTGCGCATGTACTTCAAGTCCGCGCCGTCCATGAAAAAGCATGTCGCGCTCATGCTGGTAGGCTCGCTAGCCCCTTATAGCTTTACGCTCGTCTATCTCAGCGAGGTGCTGCCCACGCCGTTCGATATTTCTCCGTTCGGCTTCGTCCTCTCGGGCATCTTTTTCCTGTTCGGCATCTACCAGTTCAATCTGCTCCGGCTCGCGCCGATGGCGCTGCAGAAGGTGTTCGAATCCATGCAGGACGCCGTCGTGCTGCTGGATCTGGAGCACAACATCACCGGCTTCAATCAATCGGCCGGGCGCACGATTCAAGGCCTGGGCCGCAAAAACGGCATCGGCCAGCCGGCATCGGCCGTTTTCGCGGCCAATCACGAGCTTCTCCGGCGAATCGACCGTGCGCCTGGCTCCGAAGATCAGGAGCTTCTTAAGGACGAGGCCGCGGACCGTTATTATAAAGTCCAGCTCTCGCTCATCGCCGATTTCCGTTCCAGACCGACGGGCAAGATGCTGCTGCTGCGCGACGTGACGGACGCGGTGCGATCCGAGGAGCGGCTGCTCGAGAACGCCAGGCAGCTTCGCGAGCTGAACGCCTTCAAGGATCAGATGTTCAACGTGATCGCGCACGATATCCGGGATCCGATGGCGGTGCTTCTGAATCTGACCGAGCTGCTGGAGGAGGAGGCGTCCGCCTGCGGAGAGGACCATGAGGAGATCGTGCAAGAGATGAGCCGCCAGGTATACAGCACCTTTGCGCTCGTCGAGAGCTTGCTCGAATGGTTCCGCAGTCAGCGGAGCGGCATGGTCTTCGTACCGATCGTCCAGAGCCTGTCCCACTCCGTGCAGCGGAATGTCCGGCTTCTGCAAGGCCGCAGCGACGGCAAAGGCATCCGGATCGCATCCGACGTCCAGTCGGACGCGTTCGTGTACGCGGACAAGGAGATGCTCGACCTGGTGCTCCGCAATCTGCTGTCCAATGCCATCAAATTCACCGAGCTCGGCGGCGACATCCAGGTGCGGGCATCGCGGTCGGGAGACGCGTTCACCGTCAGCGTCAGCGATTCGGGCACGGGCGTGCCCGAGGAGCGGCTGTATACGCTGCTGCGGGAGGACAACGTCGTCTCTACCGAAGGAACGGCGGGCGAGCGAGGCGTCGGGCTGGGGCTCGCGCTCTGCAAGGAGTTCGTGCGGCTGAACGGAGGAGAGCTCTGGTTCGAAAGCACGCCCGGGCAGGGCAGCGTATTCTATTTCACGGTGCCGGCCGCGCAGGCGGACGTCGCATTCGGCGACGACCTGATGGCGGAGAGGGAGATCGGATGAAGGTCCTGATCGTAGACGACGAAAAGGCGATGCACCTGATCATGAAGCGGATGCTGGCTAAAATCGACGGCGTCGAAGTCGTCGGCAGCTTCGCGGACACCGCATCGGCCGAGGCATATTTGAGGGGCAACGCGGTCGACCTGATCTTCATCGACATCAACATGCCCAAGGAGAGCGGCATGGCCTTCGCCCAGCGCCTTCGGGCCAGCGACAGGGACGTCAAGCTCGTCTTCGTGACCTCGCATACCGAATTCGCGCTGGCCGCGTTCGACGTCTATGCCTATGACTTTATGGTGAAGCCTGTCGTTCAGGAGCGGCTGCACCATACCGTCCGAAGGGCGATGGCAGAAGCGAGCGAAGGCAAGGGAAGCGCGGAAAGTCCGGCAATACCCGAGCCGCAAGTGCGAGTGAACTGTCTCGGGCGCATGGAGATCCGCGGCGCGCAGGGCGAGCTCGTCAAGTGGAGATCCAGCAAGAGCGCGGAGCTGTGCGCCTATCTGGTGCTGCAGCGCGGGAGCCTCGTCTCCAGGGCGCGGCTGATCGAGGACATCTTCGGCGGCATGCCCCGCAAGAACGCGGAGGTCTACTTGAACACGACGGCCTATCAGCTCCGCAAGCTGCTCGAAGCGATCGGCATGAAGGGAAGCCTGTATTCGAACGCCAATCACTATGCGCTGAATCTGACGCTGGCGGAGGTCGACCTCCATCGCTTCGAAGAGGGCTGTAGGGAAATGGCGGGGGTGGATGCGTCCAACCTGGACCGGGCGATCGAGCTGGAGCGTGCCTACGTAGGCCAGCTGTTCGGGGATCTCGCCTATCCGTGGGCGTGGAGCGAGGTCGAACGAATTTCCCAAATGTACGCGTCGTTCACCCTTCGTCTTGGCCAGGCGTTGTTGGACCGGGGGGATATCCAGGCCGCGATCCGCCTGCTTGCCAAGCTCACGGCATACAACGAGCTCGACGAGGATACGGTCAAGCTATATATGAGGGCGCTGGCCCTGCAGCACAATCGAGAAGCGCTGACCCGGTTGTACGCGAAGTTTTCGGACACGCTTCAGGAAGAGCTGGGCGTCCGGCCATCGACAGAGGTGACTAAGCTGTACGGACAGCTGCTGACGCAGCTGGAAGCCGCCGAATAGAAGAGATAGATCAATAGAGGAAGCTGGCCGGAAGACTCGTTCCCACTCGGGATGAGTCTTTTTTCGCATGCGCGGCGGGAATGGACTTTCGTCGAAGTTTGTCATTTTGCCGTCATTGGCGTCATTTATACTGACATAGTAGGCAAAAAGAATCACTAAAAACATATAGGAGTGACAAAAGAAGAATGAAAAAAGTTTCAGTATTTTTGATGCTGGCGATGTTGGTCTTCGCGGCGTTCTCGTACGCGCCTGCGGCGAGTGCGGAGCCGATTACGCCCGCGACGCTAAATGCGACAGCTTCCGTCAGCGAGGATTTCAAGACGATTACTCTCAGTTTTGACAGTGACATAGAGCCGGCGGGAAACTCGGATGAATTGAAGAACGCGATCTCGCTTCAATTGACGGGTACCAATGAGCCAACGCCGCTCGGCGACAAGGATTCGGTCCAGTATGATAGCAATAAACGGCGCCAGCTCGTTTTGACGCTGGATACGGAGTTGGTCGGCAAGTCCAACGCCGTTCGGATTGAGGCAGATGCGCTATGGCTGATGGACCAGGAAGCCACATACGGGAGTTCGATTGAACTGAATTCGATCGTGGGTCGAGATATCACGCCTCCGGAATTCGTGGGAGCGGAGAGCTACAGTGAGGGTGTGAAGCTATACTTCGACGAAGACTTCGTCGTCGTATACCCGGATAGCATCGAGGACGAAGCGTCTTATCTCCAAAGCCAAATTCAAATCGCGCAGGATGGAGAGCATTTCTCTCCATTGCTTGACGGCGTAGTAAGTTTGGATTGGGAAAGCAATTATTTGCAAATATACTCTAATCAAAATGTAGCACTTGTCTCCGGCCCTAAGACTAAGATTAAACTCGCAGCCGGTTTGCTCGAGGATACGGCAGGCAATGTCACACCGGAGTTGGCCCTTGCCGTGAGCCCTCCGGCAATTAAGAGCGTGGAGCTCAGCGACAACGATCAAGAGGTTACGGTCACGTTCGACCGCAACATTTATCCCACGCCGGACTATGACGCAACCGATTTGAATTCGAGAATATATGTGCAACAAATTAATCAAGATGTCACTCAGAGAAGGAACCTAGAAGAAGGCGATAAGGTGACGCTGAAAGATAATCAGCTGATCGTCAAATTCGCAACTCCGCTGACAATCGAGACGAACCAAATCGTCATTCAAGGTTCTACGCTGCAGGACGCGGAAGGCAATTACTTTTCGAGTAAAATCTCTTCGTCGTATTTTAAATTAAATGATGACAGCGATCTGACTCCTCCTGAGCTTGTGGACTATGTCGTATCAAAAGATCTCAAGGACCTGACCTTGCAATTTAACGAAAATGTAGCGATCGACGATCTCGAGGCGTTCAAAAGCAATGTTAACTGGTATGATTCGATTAGCGGTGACTATGTACATGGGCTGCCTCCGGGTGCGACAGTGACTGTGTCGGGTTCATCGGTGACGATCCATTTCGAGACGCGCGATAGTGAGGTACATTACTATTATTTCTCTCTTAGCCAAATCGCCGATCTCTCTGGCAATCATTCAAATGATTCGTTCAACTCGGCTTGGTTTGACATTAACGACCATAGCTCCATCGGTTTGTACGGCGGCACCGTAGATTTGAATGGACGCTTTGTAGGCCTGGAACTCGATGCCATTTATTCTAATAAGTTGACTGACTTGACTTTGGACGAAGTGGGCACCCACCTGCAGGACAAAATCTCGATCTCGACGGACAACGGCAAGACATTCACGAAGCTGTCCGCCGACGATAGAATTGTCGTACAAAGCAACCAGATCGGGATCTTCTTGAAGAACCGAATCACGGCGGGCACCATTCAAGTTAAGATTGATGCGAACTCCTTAACGGATTCTCATGGCTATGTATCGAACGATGAGCTCGTGACGACGATCGTCGCTGCTGCTCCCCGGATTACGGGTTATTTGTTCGCAGATGCGGATACCGTACTGAAGCTTGACCAGAATGCCGAATGGATCGGCCACATCCTTAGCGTTACGGTCTGGGACTACAACACTTGCAGTTATAGAGAGTTGACGGGAACGGAGTATGGCGTTGAAGACGGCAAGTTAACGATTCGTAAGGGCGTCTTCTTGAAGGATCATTACTACTACGTGAGCGTCGAAGCGGACGGCTATCAAACGCAAACGTATAGCGGCGGGACCTTTAAGTCGTCCGATATCTTCTATATGACGCCTCCGTCGATCACGAAGACGAGCGGCATTACGGCAAAAGTGTTTATTTACAATCAGGCTTATGGCAATAGCAATAGTAATAACAATTACGTTAATTTGTTGAAGTCATCCGAGTCAGGCGGCAACACAGGTACGCAAGCCGTCGTGTTCGAGCTGTTCGACGGTAATACGCCGGTGAGCATCGCGGCAGCGGAGCTGGCAATCGGCACAGGTACTTATTCGGCGAACTTCAGCGTTAACGACGCAGCCACAAAAAACTATACGGTCAAGGCCTTCTTAGTCAGCAGCTTCGACAGCGATACGCTGAACCTCGGACTGAATCTTGGCACGATCAAGACGCAGACGGAGATCGACGAAGCAATGATGCTGTCGCAATATAATAACAACAACAGACCTTAAGGGAGCGGGGAAACAAGCAGTGAAATCGCACATGCTTCGTATATTCATGATTCTGACGCTATGCCTGGCCTTCGTGCCGTCCGCGGCGGCTTATGCCGAGAGCTCGGGCGTCTCGCTGCAGGGCGTAGCGGACGTTACGGCGGGTGATCAAGTCGATATTAAAGGCGATACCTCGTTGGATGAGGTCATCGTCAAAGTGCTGCGGCCGGACACCAGCGTCGTGTACTTCGATATCGTGCCAGTGACCGCAGGTCAGTTCGCTGCGCCGTTCACGATCGGATCTGGCGAACCCGCTGGTACCTATACCGTGGTTGCGGGGCAAGGCAGCGAGGTAGCCAGCAAGACTTTTAAGGTGACGGCGAAGATAGTCACGCCGCCTCCGAGCGGGTCGGTGTCGACGCCGACGCCTCCTCCGACGCCGGGCAAGGTCATCACGCCGGTAGGCGGCGCTGTACCGGTCGTGGTCGACACGAGCAAGAACAAGACTTCGACGGTAGACGTCAACGGCCGCTCGACGACCGTCATCACGCAAGACGGCGCATCGCTCGCCGACGCGCTGAAAAAGGCTGCGCAGCAGGACAACAAGGGCGCAGCACCTGTCGTATACATTGCCTATGAGGGCAAGCAGGGCGATGCCGTGCAGTTTAACCTGCCGTTCTCCGTCCTGAAGGACGCCGCCTCGTTGGGTGCGATCGTATCGCTGCAAACCGGCGAAGGCGAATATTCGCTGCCGCTCGGCGTGCTGAACTTCGACGCGATCGCGGCGAGCCTCGGCGCTGAGCCGGGAAGCATCAGCATTCAAGTCAATATCGTCCCGTCCGCGGATGACATCAACGCCAAGATTAAGGCTAGCGCGGCTGGTATCGGCGCCTCGCAGCAGGGCGGCGCGATCGAATTCTCGATCGTCGCTTCCGGCGGCGGCAAGACTTCCGAGCTGAATGAATTCGGCTCGACCTATGTGTCGCGTACGGTCGTCGCTTCCGGCACGATTGACGCTTCGCATTCGACCGTCGCGCTATACGATCCGCAGACGGGCGCCCTTACCTTCGTGCCTGCACTATTCACGAAGCAAGAGGATGGCACTGTCAAGATTACGTTCAAGCGCAACGGCAACAGCATCTATACGGTGTTGACGGCTACCAAAGCTTTCTCCGACCTGAGCACGCATTGGGCAAAAGCAGACATCGAGCTGCTCGCCTCCAAGCTAGTCGTCAACGGCGTGTCCGACACGAAGTTCGCGCCGAACAGCAGCATCACGCGCGCCGAGTTCGCGGCGCTGCTCGTCCGTGCGCTGGGCCTCACGCCGGACGCTTCCGGCGCTGCCGGCTTCAAGGATGTCGCATCCGGCGCATGGTACGCAGGCGCGACTGGCGCAGCCGTAAAGGCGAAGCTGGTCGAAGGCTTCGAGGACGGCAGCTTCAAGCCAGGCGCTACGATCACCCGCGAGCAGATGGCGATCATGATCACGAGAGCCGTCGCGTACGCGCAAGGCTCCGCTTCGACGGCAGCGTCTTCGGAAGCCTCGCTGAACGCCTTTAAGGACAAGTCCGCGATCGGCAGCTGGGCCCGCGTATCCGTGGCGCAAGCCGTCGATGCCGGCATCATCACCGGCATGACGACCGACACGTTCGTGCCTTCGGCGCAGGCGAGCCGCGCGCAAGCGGCCGTTATGTTGAAGAGGTTCATGCAGTATGCGGACCTGATCGACTGATCTATCCCTCCGATCGCGGCGCATGGCTATGAAAAGAAAGGCCAAAGAACCGTCGGGAGTTTCTCCTGGCGGTTCTTCGGTTTGCACACATTGTGTCGTAATTCATCGAAATCTGTCATTTTACCGTCATCGACGAAGATTATACTGACCTTAAGACTTTTCAACCAAGAGGATGGGATTAAACTGGCAACCAACTGGAAAGCAGTTTTACTGGCAAGCATGATCGCTACAACAACTTTCGGGGCCAGGAACGTACTCGCCGCCCCTTCGGTATCCTCGGAGCAAACTTCGTTTAAAGATATCGGTCCGGTCCCGGCCGACCGACAGGCAGCCATCAACCAAGCGGTCTCGCTAGGGCTGATCAGCGGTTATCCGAACGGGGAGTTCAAGCCGGACGAGTCGTTGACACGGACGCAGTTGGCCGTGCTGCTGGCCAAAGCACTGAAGCTTTCGGTAGATACGAATGCCGGATCAACCTTCAAGGATGTAGCCTCCGACAGTTGGAGCGTCGGTTATATTGAGGCGGTCCGCAAGGCCGGTCTCATGAACGGATCGAATGCCGGCTTCGAGCCGAATCGCAAGATTACCCGGCAGGAGCTGGCGTCCGTATTCGTACGTGCCGTCAACGGCCAGAATACGACCGGCGGACTTGAGACGGACCCCGCGCTTGCCGCCGAGGCGAGCGGCTGGGCCTCAGCGTCCGTGCAAACCGCGCTCCGGCTTGGGCTGATGACCCCGCAGACGAACGGCTTCGAACCGCGGCAGGAAGTCGCAAGAGCGGATATTGCACAGTTTCTGGTCGATATTTTCCCGGAAAAAGAGCAAACGGCAACCGTAACCAAGGTAGACGGGGATGTAATAACGATTAACGGGACGCCATTGCTCGTATCGGACGCGTTGAAGCGTCTTCTGCTAGGCGACGGCAACATAGAGGCGCTTCAAGGCGCGGTGCTTAGGTTCAAATCTGCCGTTCGGAGCTTGAACGATCTGTCGGAGCTGGAGATCGTCGCTGCAGGGAAGGCGGGGTCTTCGGTTAAGCTGGATACGACAGGGATGCCCGCGGGAGCGACGTTGAAGATATCGGGCGACTATGTAGCGATCAGCGGCGGATCGGTCACGAACCTGACATTGCAAAATCAAGCGGCTAACGTATCCGTCGATGCGATCGTTGACCATCTGAAGCTTACGGGGCAGACGGTGACGCTGTCCGGCAAAGGTTCCTATGGCGAGATCGAGGTTACCAATTCAAAAGCCAAGTTGACCCTCGGCAGCGATGTGCGTATTACCCGCCTGGTCCTGCCGGATGGCGTCGCGCTGACGGATATCGTTACGAATCCGGGTCAGGTTCAAGCGCAGATCGGCAGCATCGTCTCGGCAAGCGGCGTACCGGTGTCCAAGCCGTCCGCCTCGGTATCTAACAGCGCTCCGATTGTCGCGGACACGCGAACACTGGATGCGGCGATCGAAGAAGCTTCGAGCCTTGCCGATGCAGCGGTGGCCGGCGGCGCGGAAGGCCAGTATCAGCAGAGCGCGATAGACGCGCTGAATGTCGCGATCGCGACTGCAAAAGAGACGAAGGCCAGCGCAGGTGCAGCGCAGGCTGAGATCGACGGCGCAGCCGCTTCGCTTCGGACGGCGATCCATACATTTAAGGTTGCAGTCGTGCACGTCGGTACAGCACGGTTAGATGCGGCGATCGAAGAAGCCTCGGGCGTCGCTCACGCGGCAGTGGCCGGCGGCGCGGAAGGCCAGTACCCGCAGAGCGCGATCGATGTGTTGAACGATGCGATCGAGACAGCAGCAGTAGTGAAGGGAGACGCCGAAGCCACGCAGGCAGAGATCAACGGCGCAACTGCAACCCTGCAGGAAGCGATCGATGCATTTAAGAAGACTGCCGTCCATATCGATCTTACGCAGCTGGCTGCAGCGATCGCTGACGCCTGGGACCTTGTCGATGCGGCGGTGGCCGGCACCGAAGAAGGTCAATATCCGCAGAGCGCTATCGACGCGCTGAACGACGCGATCCAAGCTGCGGAAGAAGTAAAGGCGAAGGCTGGAGTAATACAGTCGGAGATCGACAGCGCGAAGGCGGCACTGCAGGATGCAATTACGGCGTTTGAGGACGTTAGCTCGCCTTCGCTGAAGGCCTCCTTGGAGGGGCGTCCTTTCTACCTCAACAGCGGCAGAACCGGCACGACCGGAGATACGTTTCTGTCTACCGACAGTTATGAGCAATACAATAAGCGCAGTATTAAAAATTATTTGCAAATCAAACGCGGCGCGGTATCCGAGACGATCGAATACGATACCGTCAATAAACAGTTTACCGTAACGGAGAGCGGAAGCGGCGTGGTGGGCACCATCACGGTTGAATCCACATCTCCGCTTGTGGAGCTCACTCCGGACTCTTCCGGGATTACCATTCACCCGTTAGACGCCGCCACCGAAAGCACGGAGGCTGCCCTTGTATTCCATGTCAAGCAGGGTAACGAGGAGGTCAGCCAGGTGACGCTGCCGATCGTTATGGACGAGACGGTTCCGACGTTGAGCAGCAGTGTCTACGGCAACGATCAGTTCACGCTAACGGCAAACGAATTGTTGACGACATCAATAATGGGATATAGTTTGCAGGTACAGTTTTCTCAGAGCGGCAATGCCGTCGATTTCGAGCCATTAACTGTGGATACTCAGTATTCTGTCGAATTCGTCGATAAGCGCATTATCATTACGTTGAGAGATGGAGCAAAAGCTTTATTTGTGCCTCAATCGTCCAGCAAATTCAGGATTGTCGCGACTGGCATTACAGACCATGCCGGGAACGCACTTTCCGTCGATTCAACGATAGACGTACCGCAATACTGAGATGGAAGCCCTGGAGATTGAGGCGATTCAGGACGCAGTGCCAGGTGTTTACACAGGCCTGATCCCCCCTGTGTTAAGCCATGTGTTGCAGCAGCGGCTTCCGGCTTCGTTCCTGGCGCTGGGAGCCCGTCGGGGAGCCGAGCCGGTCGGAGTGGCGATTGCCGAGCGGCGTGAGGCATCCGATACGGCGGGCTTGCTCGCGCTGACCGTATCCGAGCCGGAGCGTCGCCAGGGCGTGGGGCGTGCGCTATTCGGCGAGATCGAGACGGCGCTGAGGCAGACGGGAACGCGCGCAATCGGAGCCGAATATCTCGGAGGCGCCGATCCTGACACGGTAGAGGCCGCTTTTTTAAAGGCATGCGGATTTGGCAAACCGCGACACGGCATTCAAATTTGGGGCGGCTCGACGGGGCTTCATCCGGAGATGCCGTGGGTCTATCGATTACGGCTGCCGGATGTGTTTGCGGTCAGACCCTTCACGACGTTGACGACGCAGGAGTACGAGGAAGTACGGCAAGGAGAGGGCGTTTGGTATACGCCAGACTACTCGCCGTTTGCGGATGAAAACCTGATTGATAAGGAACGCAGCCTGCTCCTGCGCTATGGCGGAGCGGTCGTCGGATGGATGATCTTCGAGCCGTTTGACACCCGAACGATGCTGTTCAAAACGATGTTCGTGCATCCCCGGCATCAGCGGATGGGGCGCGGCATCGCTTTGGCGGCCGAAGGGGGACGGCGCTTGATCCGCGATCCGGCATTCTCAGAATGGCTCCTGTTCGTCGAAGCGCGCAACGCAGATATGGTCCGTTTTTTGGCCAGGCATGTTTCCTGCCCGGGTGTGCAAAAAGAAGTGCTTTGGAGAACGGTCAAGCTTCTTTGACCGTTCTTTATTATAGCCTCTTCCGGATCCCGCTCGATACGAGCGGGCCGTAGTTCATCAAGCTGATCATAACCTTGGCCATCTGCGCGGGCGTAAGCTGCCGGCCGGTGTCCAGCCAGTGGGTCACGATGCCGAAGTTGGCGGAGGCGATGTAGGAGATGAGATAGTCGAGCGGCACGGCGCTCTCGTTCGGCGACAGCGTACTCAGTTTGGCATGAACGCGGCTGGCGAACAGCTCCCGAAGCTGCCTCGCAAACGAGAGATCGCCTTTCTCGCCGAGCATGATGCGCAGAAATTCCCCATGCTTCGCGATCTCCTCAAAAATCGAGACGCTAACCGGATAGGGCTCGTCCCGATCGATATACTGCATGGCCGCCGAGATGTCGAGCTTCTCGACGCGGGCGCGCACGCCGGTCATCACTTCGTCCTTCAGCTGCTGCACCATATCCCCGACGTCCCGATAGTGCAAGTAAAACGTGCCTCGGTTGACGTCCGCGCGGCCTGTGACGTCCGTGACCGTGATCGATTCGGCGCTCTTTTCTTGAAGCAGCGCCATGAGCGCGTCGTGGAGGAGCTGTCGGGTCCGCGCTTTTCGCCTGTCCAATTTATCCGTCATCGCCGTGCCTCCGCCTCTTTTTCTGCGTTATTCAACAGCCGGCTATCGATCTGCTGATTTATGAACATCGCAATCGCATATTGACGATTGAACGCCGCTGTCTCGTCATTATAATGAACAATGTGGACGTTAATCAACAATATGTTCAATAACGCGGACAAGAGGAGCGAATAGAGATATGACGATATTCAAGCAAAAAATCGTATGGATCGGCACGTTGATCGTGTTGATCGTGCTGGTCGTATTCGGGGCGGCGATGATGGGCTCGGTGCTCGGGGCGAAGCCGAAGGAGGTGCCGGTCGCGCTCGTGATGCTCGATCAGCCGGCGTCGCTGCCGGGCGGCGAATCGCTGGCGGTCGGGGAGATGCTGAAGGAGAAGCTGACGTCGAACGCGCAGATGCCGATCGCCTGGACGGTCGTCGGCTCCGAGGCCGAGGCCCGCAAGGGGATGGACGACCGGCAATACTACGGCGCATTGATCGTGCCGGCGGACCTCAGCGCCGGCGTCGCCTCCTTGGCCAGTGCCGCGCCGAAGCCGGCGACGGTGAAGATCGTCGCGAACGAGGGGCTGAACGCGCAGGCCTCCACGGTCGTAAAGCAGGGGCTCGCGCAGGCGATGCGGCTCGCCGGCGCGGAGCTGTCGAAGTCGATGCTCGAGCGGATCGGCGCGCAGACGCAGCAGGTGTCCGTGGCTACCGCAGCGGCGCTGTTGTCCCCCATCGTCGTACAGGAAGAGACCGTTCACGCGGTAGGCGCGTACAACGCGACCGGCAACGCGCCGGGCCTGCTCACGCAGATCATGTGGATGGGCAGCCTGGTATCGGCGCTAATCCTGTTCTTCGCAGGCGGCGCCGCCATGAAGGTCGGCTCGCGCAGACCGACCGCGATCGTCTGGCAGCCCGTCGCGGGCATCCTGCTTGCCGGGATCGCTTCCGCCTTCCTCGTCTGGGAAGCGACCGCTTGGTACGGCATGGAGCTGGCCGAGGCGACGCAGACTTGGCTGTTCCTATGGCTCGCCGGCGCAGCCTTCTATATGGTACAATCCGCGCTGCTCAACTGGTTCGGGATGCCCGCGATGGCGATTCTCGTGCTGCTGATGTTTTTCTCGATGCCGATGCTGAACATGGCGCCGGAGTTCCTGTCGGCGGCATCCCGCGACTGGATCTACGCCTGGACGCCGCTGCGCTTCGCCGCCGTCGGGCTGCGGGAAGTCATGTATTTCGGCGGTTGGGACGCGGCGTCCTCGAATGCGGCCGTTCTGTGGAACGTCGGAGGCGGATTCCTGCTGCTGCTGATCGGATCCGGCTGGAAGCGGATGAAGCCCAAGGCCCAAGCGCTTCCGACGCCGGAAGCGGCCTGATCCTTCTTTACAACGGACGCAGTACGTTTTATCCTGAACTCAGGTTGTATGCGGAAGGAGCATTTATCCTTTATGCCAGTTTCCTTGTAATGGACGAAGCACGCGCAAAAAATCTCGTGATTTCATAGACGGGATACGTGCGTCTTCATGAGCCGTTACAAGGGACTTCAAGACAAGTATGCAAACGATACTTGCGGAGTGCCTTTCTTTAAGGCGCTTCGCTTTTTGATTTGCGCCGAATGCCGAATACCAATAAACCGACGAGGTGCTTTCCAAATGACGCTTTCCTTTACGATAGAAACCGATTCGATCCGCCTCCGCGCGTTCGCGCCGCAGGATCTGGACGCGCTGCGCGCGCTCACCATGCAGACCGAGATTACCGATCTCCTGCCCGATTGGGCGATGACCGAGGCACAGCTGGCAGATTTCCTGTCGTTCGTCATCGGCAGCTACGGCCGCTTCGATCCGGCGGACGTGCGCATCCTGCTCGCGATCGAGCACAAGGCGGACGAACGGCTGATCGGCTGGTGCGGCGTATTTCCGAACGATCTTCTGGATCCGGCGGACCGCGAGGTGGCGTATGCCGTCTCCAAAGACTATCGCGGCCGCGGTTATGCGACGAGTGCGGTCCAAGCCATACGGGCATTTATATTCCGGCATACCGAACTTGAACGGGTGGCTGCCATCGTGAAGCCCATGAACGGCGCTTCCCGCGGCGTGCTGCTGAAGGCCGGATTCCGGCCGGTCGACCGGCGCAGGCTATCCGATGGGCAAGATTATGACTATTTTGAGACACGCAGCGTTTGGGGCGAGTAGTTGCCCCGCGCCCGTATTGACTTTGACGGAAGGCATCTCTATAGTTAGATCAGTGATACTGATAATCATTATCGAATGAACGGAAAAGGGAGAGTCGAACCAACAATGAAAAAGAAAATGTGGGCCCCGTTGTTTCTGCTGCTCGCGCTGGTCGTGAGCGCGTGCGGCAACAACGCGAACAACAATAACGCAGGCGCGTCGCAGAGCGCGGGCGAATCCGCCTCGCCGTCCGCGAGCGCATCGGCATCGCCGTCGGCCGGCGCATCCGCGAGCGCCGACGCCTCCGGCACGATCGCCTACGAATCCGAGAACGGACCGGTCGAAGTCCCCGCCGCGCCCAAGCGCATCATCGCGCTGAGCAGCGCGCCCAACGTCCTCTCGCTGGGCGGCACGCTCGTCGGCGTCGACCAATGGACGGCAGGCAACCCGCTTTTCAAAGATAAGGTGCAGGGCGTCGAGATCGTCTCCGCCGAGAATCTGGAGAAGATCATTGAGTTGAACCCCGACCTCATCATCGTCGGCAGCACCGAGAAAAACATCGACAAGCTCAAGGAAATCGCGCCGACCGTCGTCTACACGTGGGGCAAGCTCGACTACCTGAAGCAGCAGATCGAGATCGGCAAGCTCTTGAACAAGGAGCAGGAAGCGCAGGCTTGGGCCGACGACTTCTCGAAGCGCGCAGCCGATATCGGCGCCGAGATCAAGGCGAAGGCGGGCGCGGACGTCACCGTGACGGTATTCGAATTGTTCGACAAGCAGTTCTACGTTTTCGGCAACAACTGGGCCCGCGGCACGGAGATCGTGTACCAGGCGATGGGGCTCGGCATGCCGGAGAAGGTCAAGAAGGACGCGCTCGGCCCGGGCTATTACACGCTGTCGACCGAAGTGCTGCCGGAGTACGCCGGCGATTATATCATCCTCAGCAGGAGCGCGACCGGAGACAACGGCGCCCTGAACACGGACACCTGGAAGAACATGCCGGCCGTCAAGGCGGGCCATGTCATCGAGATCGATACCGAAGCTTCCAGCTACAGCGATCCGACGACGCTCGAATATCTGTTGAACATTTTCAAAGAAGGAATCCTGGGCAAGGCCTAAACGCCCATGCACCGGCGAATGGGGACGCGAGAGCGTCCTCTTTTTGTCGTGCGGCAACGTCTGCGCGAATCTTGTGCATAAATCGACGAAAAGGGCAAGCGGACGGCGCCGAGGTTACGGCATAATAGCGAGACGGCTCGCATACAGCGCTTCAACCGCCTTGTTAAGATGTTATTCGAGTAATCCAGGAGCAGTTCGCCGCCGCGGTAACTGCTCCCTTTTTTTTGCGTATCCTGTCACACTTCAAATCCCTTCCCCGTCATACGGGTAAAATTGCGAAGGGATGATGAGCGATGCAAAAGGTTGACGTGGTCGTGGTTGGCGGAGGGATTGCGGGTTTAACCGCTGCTATTTATGCAGCCAAAGCCGGGAAACAAACGGTGGTCATTGAAAAACAGAATCGCTTAGGCGGCCGAGCCATTTCCAATAAGAAAAAAGGAGCCTACTTCAATTTGGGCGCGCATTCCTTGTATAAGGGAGATGCGTATGCGACTTTCCGGGAATTGGGGCTGACCTTGCAAGGAAAGCGGCCTTCCTCGTTCGCTTACGGCATTTGGAAAGGGAAATTGAGCGCCTTGCCTTCGGATATGAAATCCTTGTTTACGACCCCGCTGTTGTCTTGGAAAGGAAAGATGGAGTTTGCTTCCTGCCTTATGAAAGTTAAAAAAGCGGATACGCGTCATTTTGACCGGATCAGTATCCGCGAGTGGGTCGAAGGGAATTTGCAAGATCCCATGGTGCGCAATATTTTTTATTCGTTGCTTCGTGCCGCCAGTTATGTAGTCGGACCGGATTTGCCGGCCGCGGGTCCTGCATTGAAACAGCTGCAGAATGCCCTTAACGGCGCGTTGTACCTGGATCGCGGCTGGGGAGAATTGATCGAGGAATTGCGCAAAAAGGCATCCGACCTGAGCGTGCGATTTTTAACAAATACCAAAGTCTCGTCCATCGATACCCGTGGCGGGATCGTGCGGCAGGTTCTCTGCGAAGACGGAACGAAAATCGATACGGACCATGTTATCCTTGCCACATCGCCTGCTATCGCCAATGAGTTGGTGCCTTTTGCGGAAAAAACCTCCCTTCATACCTGGAAACAACAAGCGATTGAGGTCAACGCGGCCTGCTTGGATGTGGCTTTGAAGCGACTTCCCGAGCCCAAACAACAATTTGCTTACGGGATCGATCAGACCGTGCTCTTTAGCAATTATTCGCGTGCGGCTTATCTAAGCGACGATGGCGCCCAAGTCATATCGCTCATTAAGTACCAAGGGAAAGAATCGGACCCGGATAAAGATTTGCAAGAACTGGAGGGCGTGCTGGATTTGATGCAGCCGGGATGGCGGGAAGAATTGATCGTCAAGCAATACCTTCCGAAAATGACCGTTTGTCACGACTTTATGCATCTGAAACGTCATGAGAATCCCGGACCCGCCGTTCCGGAAATACAAGGATTATATGTAGCAGGAGAATGGGCGTCGCACGGTGAAGTATTGGTCGATGCCGCGACGGCAAGCGCCAGAAGAGCCGTACAACACATGCTCTCCCTTGAGCGTAAGGAGAGGAATGGCTTTAATGAACACAGAGGAGTTATATAATCGTCATAAGACGGAGCTGTTTTCGTTAGCCTATCGAATGCTCGGCAGCGTCATGGATGCGGAAGATATCGTACAGGATGCTTTTTTGAGCTATGACGGAATGAACGACGCCGGGACAATCCATAACGAACGGGCATTCCTATATAAAATCGTAACGAATCGTTGTCTTGATCTTCTGCGCTCGTCGGCCAGAAAGCGGGAAATGTACGTCGGCCCATGGCTTCCGGAGCCCCTGCTCGAAAAGGGGGCTTCGGACATCGATCCATCTAATCGATATTTGCGGTCGGAGTCGATTTCCACGGCTTATCTTCTGCTTCTGCAGCAATTGAGCGCAACGGAAAGGGCGGTTTTTCTTCTTCGAGAGATTTTTCATTATTCGTTTGACGAGATTGCCGATATCGTCGGGAAAAGCAGCGTGAATTGCCGGCAAATATTCCACCGCGCCAAAAAAAGCATCCATTTCGACCCGGATAAGCAGCCGTCGGTTTCCGTTGCGGAGGATAAGATCAAAGAGTTCGTGAATTCGCTGCTGCAAGGAAATACGACGAAGCTTCTTGAACTGGTAAGCGAAAACGTCGTGCTCTACTCGGACGGCGGAGGCAAAGTAAGAGCGGCGCAAGTGCCTGTCGTCGGATTCGAGAACGTGCTGAAGCTGCATCAAAACGCGATCCTCATGCATGCGGGTAAATTGACGTTCTCGTTCCTTCCGGTGAATGGGCTCCCCGGAATCCTTATACGTCTGGGCGATGAGGTGAAATACGTTTATTCTTTTGCTTATAAAAATCAGAAGATCGAAGCGATCTATACGGTCGCCAATCCGGAAAAGTTAAGACACCTATAGGAGGTACTGACATGAGCGGAATCGTCAATACCCCGGAACCGCCCTATTATGCAGTGATTTTTACGTCCGAACGAACGGATGGGGATAACGGATATGCGGAAATGGCAGATGAAATGGAAAAACTCGCGTCCGTCCAACCTGGATTTCTAGGCGTGGAGAGCGCTAGAGAAGGCGTAGGCATTACTGTATCTTATTGGGAGTCGTTAGAAGCGATACAAAAATGGAAACAAAACGAACGACATTTACTCGCCCAACGCAAGGGTATATCTGATTGGTACCTCACTTATAAAACAAGAATTTGTAAGGTCGAACGGGATTATGGATTTGAAAAAACCGAATAAGTTCAATTTATATGATAGCGGCAGCCCAGGACTTTATTTTCAGTCCAGGGCTGTCGTTGCTTGGCATCAAGCCGATTGAGTTGTAGTTGCACGCAATGACGTACTGGCACAGGAGGCTCGCCTCCCGCGCGCGGACCCAGGATCCGTTATTTGCGCCAACAACGGCGTTTTGGAGAGTTATCGGACACAGGTGACGCTATTTCGTGTAAAAGCGGCGTTTCGAGCCTCATCCGGAGGAAATAGCGGAACCGCGGTCCGCGAGCACCTCGATGTTCGCATGACACGCTAGAATAACGGAACCAGGTCCGCTGCGCAGCCCGTCCAAGAACGAGCTCACGTTCACGCACGTTCACGCCTAGCCCACGCCGCCGTAAACCCCCACAGGAACGCGCCACGGTCTACTCTCGCTCCGCCACCCCAAGTCACCCTGGGCTTTTTTCAATTGCCTAATACTTTTACCGGAAAATCGAGAAGAAGTCGATGGTGCGACAATTCAGCCGATTTACCGGCGAGCGAAGCCTGCCCTAAAATGTAAGCGAATACATAAACAAAGGAGATGATGGTTGATGTTTCAAGCACAGCTCATGGGACGGCGCTTCAGAAGAAGGATCGCCGGCGCGATGGCGCTTGCGATGCTGCTCGGCTGCCTGGGCGGATGGCCTTTTGTCCAGCCTGCCGCAGCCGCCACGGGGTGGCCCGCGTCCGTGCTCGACGGCACCAATATGCCGTTCGGACCAAGCGACGGACTCGTCACGACGCAGAATCCGCCGGACTTTCACTGGCCGGCGGTCCCGGGCGCGGATGGCTACGACCTGCAGGTCAGCCGCAGCAGCTCGGTGGCCGACGTCGTCTATGAAAATGACGCGTTGACGGTCAACTACTATAATTTCCCGCACGCGTTCGATGCCGGCACCTGGTATTGGCGCGTCAAGTATCACAAGCCGGCGGACGGCTGGTCGGAATGGAGCGACGTCAGAAGGTTCCGCATAGAGGAGCAGAACATGCCGTTCCCCGTACCTCCCATCGAGGATATCATCGAACAGGTTACGACGGGCCACCCGCGGATCTGGACGACCGACGATACGCTGGACGAGTTCCAAGATTTGAAGACGGGTATCGGCAAAGAGACCTACGACAAGAAGCTGGTGACGGTCGAAGCCAACATTCCGCTGAGTCCGCCGGCCCAGCCGGACTTTCCGTTCGATTCGTCCCACCCGCGGGATACGGCGTACATTGAAGCGCTGTCCAAATTCCGCGCGGAATCCGATGCCATCGTGAGCAAGATGCTGGACGCGGCCTTCATCTACCTCGTGACGGGCCGGGCGGACGCGGGCGCGGACGCCAAGGAGAGGCTGCTCAGCATCGCGAGTTGGGATCCGGACGGCGATACCAGCTACGTCATCAACGATCAGGTTCACCGTTACATCGCGCTCAAGTCTGCGACGGCCTACGACTGGATCTACGATCTGCTGTCCGAGACGGAGCGGCAGACCGTGCGGAATATGATCGTCGAGCGGACGAATACGATGGTGAGCGACTTGATCGACACCCACACGATCTGGAAAAACCCGTACGATTCGCATGGATGGACGGCCTTCGGCTACATGGGCGTCATCGCGACGGCGCTGCTGCACGACGAGCCGGCCGCGGAGCAGTGGTTCCGCCAGATCGTGCCCGCCTTCATCAACCTTCTGCCTCCCTGGGGCGGCGAAGACGGCGGCTGGTCGCAGGGCACGGGCTACTGGCAGTGGTCGTCCCTGTTCAGCAAGGAGTTCATGGACGTCCTGCTGAGCGCGGGCGGCTTCAACCTTTACGACAAGGCCTATTCTCGAAACGAGGGGCTGTACCCGCTCTACGCCTTCCCGCACAGCAGCCCGGGCGGCGTGTTCGGCGACGGCAGCGAGGACTATCCGGGCTACCCTAGCGTAACCATCTTGAACCGTCTCTCGCAGATCTATGGCGACTCGAGGCTCAAGTGGGAGGCGGAGGCGATCGGTTCGCCCATCGGCGACGAGCTCGCCAACTATTTCTACGGAGACGACGATCTGGGCGAGATGCCGCCGGTGGATCTGCCGGACGCCAAGTGGTTCGAGGACATCGGCGTCGTCGCCATGCACTCCGAGCTTTACGATCCGAAGCGCGTCTCCCTGTTCTTCAAGTCCAGTCCCTTCGGCAGCTTTAACCATAGCCATGCGGACCAGAACAGTTTCGTGGTGAAGGCGTTCGGCGAATCGCTGGTGATCGAGAGCGGCTTTTACGACGAATACTTTACCGACCACGACAAGAATTACGGCAAGCAGACGCTCGCCTCGAACGCGATCACGTACGACGGCAAAAAGGGTCAGCCCATCAATAGCATCGACGCCGACGGCAAGATCACGGGCTTCGTCGCGCATCCCGACTTCGACGCGACGAGCGGCGATGCATCCAAGGCCTACGCGGGCGTGCTCACGCAGGCTGACCGCAGCATCATCTACGTGCGGCCGTCGACGTTCGTCGTCGTCGACAAGCTGGCGACGGCCGATCCGGCGGGCGCCAAGTTCGAGTGGCGGCTGCACGCCGAGGACGACCTGCAGATCGACGGCGACCAATCCGGCGCGACGATCCTGAAGGGCGGCGCAGGCCTCAAGGTCAAGCTGTATACGCCGTCCGGCTTGACGGCGCAGCCGATCGAAGACCAGTTCATCGGGCAGGACGGCCTTGCGCACCAGCCTACGGGCAAGTACGCGACCGAAGCGCAGAAGCATACGGCGTTCGTCACGCCGAAGACGAACGCGACGACCATCGTGTCCACGATGGAAGCCTACGAGCGCAGCGGCGCGCCTCACACGGTCGACGCCGAGAATCACGGCGATTATATCAAGCTTACCTTCGCCGACGAATCCGTCGTCTACGTGCGCCTGACGGGCACCGGCGAGATCGACGCGGGCGACGTCCAGTTCAACGGGACGGCGGCCGCGATCAAGGGCGACACAGCGCTGCTCGTCGGCGGCACGAAGCTGACGGTAGACGGCGTCACGGTCATCGAGAGCGATCGGCCGGCGACGATCGTCTACGGAGGCGACCGGTTGTCCGTATCGGGGCTTGCCGATATGCAGGTGGCCGTGCATGCGCCGGGCACGACGGCGCTCCGCGCGGAGGAGACCGGCGCGGAGATTCTGCAGGGCGGCGCCGTACAGGCGGCCATGGACCAACGCGGCGTGCACTGGGCGATGGCGGGCGATACGCTGAACATTCGCGTTGAACGCGGACAGCGGGCGTTCAAGCTGAACGATGCGCCGGTGCCTGAGGCGATGACGCCGGTGACGCTAGAGACCGAGATCGACGGCGTGCCGGGCACGGTGACGTTGGAGCGGCATAGCGACACCGAAGGACAGCCGGTTGCCTGGGGCAAGCTGAGCAATCCATCCGGCCTGTATACGGTGGAGGAAGCGCCGGCCGGGTTTATGTTCGCCAGACACGGCAAGCCGGGCAGCACGTATCTCGAGGACAATGCCGCGATCCTCGTGAACGGGGATACGAGTGGGACGCTGAAGCTCAGCTCGGTGGGGGGCGGCGGAGCGACCGCGGCGAACCTGTGGAACGATCCGGACGCGAAGCGCGACACCTTCCCGATTCTCTGGCAGGAAGCCGAGGCCTTCAACGCTTTCGGAGGCAAGTCGTTCCTGAAATACACGACGCGCGCATTCCTGTCGGGAGGCACCGGCCTGGGAGACTGGAGCCAGCGCGGACAATGGGCGAAGTGGACGTTAAACGTACCTAAGGCCGGCACGTACGATCTCGTCGTCAAATACGCGACCGGCGATCAGATCGCGCCCGGCGTGGGAGCGGGACGTTACGCGAAGGTCGGCGATGGGGCTTATTACTTCGAGGCGCCGAAAACCGTCGATTGGGGGTCGCTCCCCGAAAATTGGAAGGGGCTGCGGATTCATACCGGACAGCAGCTCGCGGCAGGTCCCGTAGATATTACGATGTGGCATGAAGCCGGCGGCTTGAACCTCGACTGGATCGGGCTCGTCGAGGTCCGCGACGACGAGACGCTGCCGAGCGCGCCGGGCGGCGTGCAGCTTCTATCGCAGACGGCCGCGACGGCGACGATCGGCTGGACCGCCTCGACCGACAACGCCGGCATCGACAGCTACGCCGTCTATGTCAACGGCGTGCAAAAGAAGACCGTGCCGGCCGGCATGCTGACCGCCACGGTCGACGGCCTGACGGCGGGCCAGACCTACGCTTTGACCGTGCGCGCCATTGATACGAGCGGCAACCGGTCGCTAGCTAGCGCCGCCGTCAGCGTGACGATGACGGACATGACGCCGCCCGTTTGGAGCGAGACCGCCGCGCTCCGTGCCGAGCACGCGTTTGCGAACGCGGTGAAGCTGGCGTGGGATCCCGCCATCGACGAATCCGGCCCCGCGGCGAGCTATTCGGTCTACCGGCAGGAGCTGCCGGGCGGCGCGTTGACCAAGATCGCCTCGGTCGTCGGCGTCACGTACGACGCGATCGGCCTACAGGCGGGCGGCGCCTACGCATTCAAGGTCGAAGCGAAGGATGCGCTCGGCAACGAGTCGGAGGACGGCCCGGCGATGACGCTGACGCTGCCGGCCGCGAATGCGGGCGGCGAGTACTATGAGACCTTCGACGAGTGGACGACGGGTCCGGTGTCTACCGGCAACGGCTGGACGATCACGCACAAGGCGGGCGCGACTACGACCGTGGAGACGGCGGCGCTGGCGGATCTCGGCGGCAAGGCGCTTAAAGTGACGGACAACTATAATACGGCGGCCGACGAATACGGGTACAGCCCGATCGTGCTGAAGAAAACGACCCCGTTGGGCGGCAAGGTCACGTTCGAGACCCGGTTCAAGTACAGCAAGCTGACGACCGACTTCGGGAACTTCGACCTGAATCTCGGCGGATCCGATATAGATGTCGCTCGGTTCCTGACTTTCTCCGACGGGACGTTCGGATACTGGAAGACCGAGGGCGGCACGAACACCGCCGTTAAGTTCGTGACCGACCTGACGCTGCCGCGCGACCAATGGATCACGCTGCGCTTCGATGTGGACCTGGACGCCAAAAAGTACGATATCTCGATGCAGGCGGACGCCTGGAAGAGCTATGCGGGCACGGGCGCGCCGGGCACGGTGGATAAGAAAGCCGGGATCTATCGCCTGACCGGCATCAACTTCTACAACAACGCGGCTGTCTCCCAGCTGAATGCGTTCGTCTTCAAGCCTGGGCGTTTTACGGGCGTCTATCAGTTCGATTATGCGACGATGTACAAGACGGACGCAGTCCCGGCCGCGCAGGCCGCGCAGGTCGCGACCGTGCGGCTGCGAGACAGCGCCGGACAGCCGCTCGCGGGCGGCACGGTAAGCTACTACGACGGCGGGTGGAAGCCGTTCGGCGTCACGGACGCTTCGGGCAAGGTCAGCAAGGCGCTGCCGAGCGGCAATTATACGTTCGCGATGTCCTACGAGGGCACTCGTCAGAATATGGCCCAAAATACGGGGAGCGACGCCACGATCGTTTTCCAGACCGTCGCGGCGAAGGTACGTCTCAAGGACAGCCAGGGCCAGCCGCTGGAAGGCGGCGACGTCAGCTACTACGCGGACGGCTGGCGCACCTTCGGCGCCGCGAACGGCGGCGAGGCCCGCAAAGAGCTGCTGCCCGGCAATTATACGTTCAACATGACGTACGCAGGCGCTTACCAGAGCAAGGCGCAGGACATCGGCGCCGACCCCGTCGTCGTCTTCCAAACCGCGAGCGTCAAAGTTAGGCTCGAGGATAGCAAGGGCGATCCTTTGGACGGCGGCGCAGCGAGCTACTACATGGACGGCTGGCATTCGTTCGGCACCGTGACCGGCGGCGAAGCGTCCAAGGAGCTGCTGCCCGTAAACTATACATTTAACGTGTCGTACGAAGGCGCGAATCTGAGCAAGCCGCAGAATGCCGGGACTGACGCGAACGTCGTCTTCGCGACCGTGAACGTCGCGGTTAGCCTTAAGGATGGCCAGGGGAATCCGGTCGAAGGCGGTCAGATCAGCTTCTACGCCAGCGGCTGGCGGACCTTCGGCACGACGGACGCAGCCGGAATCGCGCACAAGGAGCTGCTGCCGGTAACTTATACGTTCAACGGTACTCACGGCGGTGCAGCCGACAGCGGCGCATTCGATATTGCGGACGAGCCAGAGGTGCCGCTGTAGCTATAGTCCACGACAACTCGCTTCGACCAATCCTCGAATCGGGAAGCCCGGAGCGGCGCTGCGCCGCCGAGGGCTCTCCCGATTTTGGCTGCGGCGCCAAAAATACGATCGAGAAAGGACGGTGCGTTACCTTTGTCGTCAATCCGCAAGCCGAAAATCGGCAAGCGCGCCATTCCCGCTGCGGCCGCTCTGGCGGTCATAACCGCGCTTCTCTCCGCTTGCTCGGGCAGCGGCGTCGACGGCTCGGATGCCGGCTCGAGCTTGGCGGCCACGGGCGGTTCGTCGCCGAGCTTCGGCTCCTCGTCCGATTCTTCCGCTTCGTCCTCCGATCCGTCGACGCTGCGCCTGCTGACGGACGCTACGTCCGCCGCTCCCGTCAAGGAAGACTGGGCCGTATGGAAGTGGATCAAAGAGAAGACGAACATCACGATCAAGCAGGAGCTGCAGACCGGTCCCGAATCGCTCGCGCTCGCCATCGCTTCGGGCGACATGCCGGACCTGATGTCCGTCTTCCCGACGGACGTCCCGAAGTACGGTCCGCAGGGCGCGTTTCTCGATCTGTCCAAGTATATGGACAGAATGCCGCATCTGAAGGCGTTCCTCGCTTCGCGGCCGGACATCGCCGCGCGCATCGCCGCTCCCGGTGGCGAGATCTACAACGTGCTGAACGACGGGCTGGGACCGGGTATCCAGACCGTCTACTTTTACCGCGAAGATATCTTCAAAAAGCACGGACTCGAGGCGCCCAAGACGTGGGACGAGATGTATGATACGGCCAAGAAGCTCAAGGCGCTGTATCCCGACAGCTATCCGTTCGCCTTCCGTCACGGCGTCAATACGCTCAAGTACTTCGCGCCGGCGTACGGCGTCTATCCCTTCTTTTACGAAGACGCGTCGACGGGCAAGATCAAATACGGCGTAACCGATCCCGGCTTCAAGAAGCTGGTGGCAGACCTGAACCGGTTCTACGAGGAGGGCCTGACGCCGCCGGATTGGCTCTCGATCGACTACAAGGCGTGGACGCAGTTCATGGCGACGGGCAAGTCGTTCATGACGATCCAATTCATCGGCCAGATCGAGATCATGAACGCGCAGTTGAAGGGCGGCGCGCACCTGAAATTCATGGCGCCGCCGGTCGGCTATGGCGACAGGGCCTATATTCCGAACGCCGCCTATGAGGAATACGGCTTCGCCGTATCTTCCCGGACCAAGCATCTGGACGCCGCGCTGCGTTACCTGGACTTCATTTACTCGGACGAAGGCAAGGATCTGCTGAGCTGGGGCAAGGAGGGCGAGACTTACGAGATCGTGGACGGCAAGCGCAAGTTTCTGCCGCGGTTCGAGGAGCCGAACGATCTGCGCAAGGAGCTGGGCGTATTCACGACGGGCGCCTACGGACGCGCCGACTTCGAGGCGACCAAGTCGCTTATGAGCGACAACGAGCGGTACGCCTACGCCGAAGCGGAGAAGTACCAGTATCCGGTCACGAACGCGCTGCCGCCGCTCACCCCCGAGGAGCGCAGCGCGATCGTGCTCACGGAGGAGGCGGTCAACAAGTATTACGAGACGTCGGTCGTCAAGTTCGTTATGGGCGAGACGCCGATGTCCGAATGGGACGGCTTTCTGGAGGGACTGTTCAATCTGGGCGCCCAGAAGCTCATCGACGCGTACCAGGTCGGCCTGGACCGTCTAAAAAACGGCCATCGCTGAAAAGTTCAAAAATGAAGCGGAAAATGGATAGCGCCTTCCCCGGTGCGCCTGCATAATACAGAAGACCAAAACAGCGCTTACGACAACGGTCGCAGGAGGAATCGATCTTGGAGGCAACGTTCTGGAAAGGGAAGCTGACGGATATCGAGGACGCGATGGCGAATCTGAACCTCGGCAAAGCGAGCGTGCTGACGTCGTCCGCGGGCGGCCGCGACGTCTATCTGGCCGAGTACGGCGACAAGCAGGATTTTGGCCGGCAGGCGAACTACAGCTCGGCCTGCGGCGCGCGGGATCCGTCGAAGTACGCGAACAAGGGCGAGGACGCGAGACCCGTGCTCCTCATCGTCGGCGGCGTGCACGGCGGAGAGCTCGAGGGCATCGTCGGCGTCATGAACCTGATCCGTCTGCTCGAGACCGGCGAGGATTACCGGGGAAGGCGGTACGATTACCTTTATGAAAACGCGAGCCGCTTCCGTCTCTTGCTCATTCCCTGCATGAATCCCGACGGCCGGGCGCGTCTGCCGGTCGATTCGCTGATCGGCGTGCCGTACGAGCAGTTCGTTTATTATATGCAGGGCTCTTGGAAGGACGGCTCCCTCTGCCGGTGGCCGGATTGCAAGGCGGTTCATCCGATCAAGGAAGCCTCGGCGTTCCTCGGCTCTTACTTCAACGACGACGGCGTCAATATGATGCACGACAACTTCTTCGCGCCGATGGCGAAGGAGTCGGCCGCGCTGCTCGGGCTGGCGGACCGCGAGGCGGTCGATTTCCACATGTCGCTTCACGGGGGCGCCGACACGGCGGTTCATTTCCCGTGGATCCCTTATCTGCCGGTCGACGTCAAGCGCAGACAGCAGGCGTTCAACCTCCGGATGGCGGAGGCGCACCGCGTGCGGGGGCTGCCGTTCGACGTGGTCGAGCAGATGGTGCAGGATGGGGAAACGTACCCTTATCCGTCGTTCAACCTGACCACCGCGGTCCATCAAGTATGCGGGGGCCTCAGCATGACGTACGAGTCCAACATGGGCATCGACGGGCCGGGACTCCGCTTCACGCCGGACGAGATCCTCGACTGCCACTTCCTCCTGTTCGAGCAGATGTTCCGGTTCGCGCTCGAGGAGCGGGCACGGGCGTAAAGCAAGCATGCGCAGCTAGGTGCGAACGTGAGCAGCATAAGGGACTATTTTCTAACAAGCCGCCTTCAATAGGCGGCTTCTTTATGCGGCAGAGCCGATATGCCCAGCAAAATCCGCCTCGGCGGGTGCGGGGGGCCTAGCGATGTGACGCTGTAGAGTGCCTCTTTGCCTCGGCTGGCGCCGCGGTCCAGCGATGTAGCGCTGTAGAGCGCCTCTTTGCCTCGTCTGGTGCCAGGGCCTAGTGATGTGGCGCTGTAGAGCGCCTCTTTGCCTCGTCTGGTGCCGAGGCCAAGCGATGTGACGCTGTAGAGCGTCTCTTCAACTCGGCTGGCGCCGCGTCCCCGAGATGTGGCGCTGTCCAACACCCCTTTGCCCCAGCCAGACCGCGGGCCAGCCAATATGGAGGACATGCACCACTGAGGTTGCGCGAAGCACGCCGGGCATATAGGATGGAAGGGAGAGCATGCGCCGCTCCCGAGCGGAACGTCCGCAGGCAGCCGAAGGCGCTCACTTAACGAAGTATCGAGGAGGCATCCCGCTAATGAACCAAGCTGTATCAACCGCCCAGGCGCCAGCCGCGATCGGGCCGTACTCCCAAGCCGTGCTCGCAGGAGGCTTCCTGTTCGCGTCCGGCCAGATCCCGCTCGACCCGGCCACCGGCGCGATCGTCGAGGGCGGCATCGAAGCGCAGACCCATCGCGTGCTGCAAAACCTGAAGGCTGTCGTCGAAGAAGCCGGCCTCTCGCTCGGCGACGTCGTGAAGACGACGATCTTCCTGGACAGCATGGACGACTTCGCGAAGGTCAACGAGATCTACGCGAGCTACTTCGACGGTGGCGTGCTGCCTGCCCGCGCTACGGTCCAGGTCGGCAAGCTGCCGAAAAACGCGCTCGTCGAGATCGACTGCGTCGCGCACCGCGGTTAAGCGTTATCTAGCGCCCGCAACCCCCGCGCTTTGCCGCGCACGAAGCCGCCGCACAGGGCGGCTTTAAATTTCTTTTAAATATTCCTTTACAGGAATATTCCTGGTGGTGTATATTTAACTCATCAGGAAGATAACCTGAAGACGAAGGAGATGAGACTCCCGGGAGATCACACGCTGAAGAGGTGAACGACATGTCGGGACATCGACCGGGCATGGACATGGCGGCGCTCGGCGCGCTGGCCGAACCGAACCGCATGCACATCGTCGAGCTGCTGCGCGACGGCCCCCTCACGGTAGGGGAGATCGCCGAACGGCTGGGCATGCGGCAGCCCCAAGCCTCCAAGCATCTGAAGGTGCTGGGGGAGGCCGGGGTCGTAGAAGCGAAGGCTGACGCCAACCGGCGGATTTACAAGCTGCGGCCCGAACCGTTCCGAGCGATGGATACGTGGCTGGGCACCTTCCGCCGCATGATGGAAGAGCGGTACGACAAGCTGGACGATTACTTGCGGGAATTGCAGGACAAGGAACGAACCGAACGAACGGAAGAACCTAAATAACGAATGGAATCGAGGAGGAATTTACAATGTCTAATAATGCCATGGCTTCGAGAGTAGAAGGAGATCGGGTGCTGGTGCTGGAGCGCGTATTCGACGCGCCGCGCGAGCTCGTGTTCAAAATGTTCAAGGAAGCCGAGCATCTGAAGCGCTGGTGGGGACCGCGGGGCTGGGAGCTTCCAGTATGCAACGTCGACTTCCGGCCGGGTGGCGTTTGGCACTACTGCATGAAGTGTATCGATGAGAACCAAGGCCAGTTTTACGGCATGGAATCTTGGGGCAAAGCCATCTATAAGGAAATGGTAGACGGGGAGAAGATCGTCTATACCGATTACTTCTCGGATGCCGAAGGCGGTTCGAACGAAGCGTTGCCGTCGACTTTGGTCACGATGGAGTTCATCGACGAGGGCGGCCGTACGAAGCTCGTCAGCCGCAGCGAATACGCGTCCGCGGAAGCGCTCAAGACCGTCATGGACATGGGCATGCTGCAGGGCATCTCCGAGACGTGGGATCGTCTCGAGGAGCGCCTGAACGAAGTCAAGTAAGCACATACGAGTACGGCCGCCGGGCTCTGTGCCGGCGGCCGTTTTTCCGCGGTTGGATGCGCAAAAAAGCCCCGATCCGTCAGGACCGGGGCAGCACGCAGGCGGCGATTAAGGCAGAATATTGCCCGCCGCGCGGTAAATCTCATACCACTCTTCGCGCGTCAGATGAACGTCGCTCGCCTTGACGCAGTCGCGGATACGCTCGATGTTCATCGTGCCGGTGACCGGCTGCATGCGCGCCGGATGACGGAGCAGCCAGGCGATCGCGATCGTCGTGTTGCTGACCTCGTACTTCTTGGCGATCTCGTCGATCTTCGCGTTCAGCTCCGGGAACTCTTCGTTGTCCAGGAACACGCCCTTGAAGAATCCGTACTGGAACGGCGACCAAGGCTGAACGGTAATGTCGTTCAGGCGGCAATAGTCCAGGATGCTGCCGTCGCGGTCGATCGCGGACTCGTTTTCCATGTTCACGTTGACGCCGTTCGAGATCATGTTGGCGTTCGTGATGCTCAGCTGCAGCTGGTTCGCCACGAGCGGCTGCTTGACGTGCTTCTTGAGCAGCTCGATCTGCATCGGCTTCTGGTTGGAGACGCCGAAGTGACGGACCTTCCCGGAGCTCTCCAGCTTATCGAACGCTTCGGCGACTTCCTCGGGCTCGACGAGCGCGTCGGGGCGGTGGAGCAGCAGGATGTCCAGGTAGTCGGTCTTCAGGCGCTTCAGAATGCCGTCGACCGAGGTCAGGATATGGTCCTTGGAAAAGTCGAACGCGCCCTTGCGGATGCCGCATTTGGACTGCAAAATGATTTTCTCGCGAATATCGTCGTTCATATGGATGGCGTCGGCAAAAATTTCTTCGCAAGCTCCGCCGCCATAGATGTCGGCATGATCGAAAAAGTTCGCGCCCGCCTCGAGGGACGCTTGCACGAAGCGCTCGGCCTCCGCCTTCTCCAGCGAATTAATGCGCATGCAGCCGACCGCGATTACGGGTACCTCGAGCGAGCTTGTCCCCAATTGAATCGTTCTCACTTCGAATGCCTCCTGCCTTGGTTTAAGTATCGTTTACGGCACTATCATAACGCTTTCGCGCGAAGAGCGCTAGGCGAACACGCGTTTACAATAGTCGTGCTACGCAAAAAGCGCGTCATGGAGCGAAAAAAAGAGCCTGGCATCCATGGATGCCAGGCCCTTTTCAAAGAAGGTTAAACCTTGAAGACGACCGTAGGCGAGACCGACGTATCCTGCGTGAGCGATTTAATCTTGCCGTCATAAGTCATCGCGAACGTGTAGTTGCCGGGCAGCAGCTTCTTACGCGCTTCGCCTTCGGCATTCGTCGTGCCGAAGGTTCGCCAGCCGCCCGCGTAGAAGCTGGCCTCGCCGCTTGCGATCGGATTCCCTTGGCCGTCCTCAAGCCGGACCGCGACGTTCGACGTCTGAAAAACGACGGTCGCATTCGCCGCGACGTTCTGCTGTTTGCTCAAGTTTGCGCCCTCGTACGATACGCTGAACGTATAGTTCACGGGCAGCAGCTCCTTGGTCGCTTCGCCGCCGGTCAATGCGCCGAACGTGTGCCAGCCGTCCATGTAGTAGCTTGCTTCGCCGCCGTCCAGCGGATCGCCTTCACTGTCTTCCAGCCGCACATTGACACTCTTCGTCTGGAAGACGACGTTCGACTCGCTGCCGACATCCTGAACTTTGCTCTGGTAGGCGCCGGCGTACGACAGGTTGAACGTGTAGTTGCCTGGCAGCAGCTCCTTGCCGGCCTCGCCGCCGCTCGTCGTGCCGAACGACCGCCAGCCGTCCGCATAATAGCTGACCGTAGCGCTGCCCCCGAGCGGCTGGCCCGCGCTGTTTTTGAGCTGCACCTTGACGCTCTTCGTCTGGAAGACGACGTTCGCGTTATCTCCGGTGTTCTGTTCCTTCTGGCCGCGGGTGCCTTCGTACGACACCGCGAAGGAATAGCTCTTGTCCGGCAGGGACCTGCTGACCGAGCCCGAGGCGTCCGTGACGCCGAAGTCCTTCCAGCCGCCGTCATAGTACGACACGACGGCCCCGCTAAGCGGCTGGCCGGCGCTGTCCTTCAGCGAGACCTTGACGGCGTCTGCTTGCGTCTCGGCCTTCTTGTATAGCGTCACGTAGTCGAGCGTGTACATACCGGTGAACCTGAAGGAGCTGAACCGGAAGGCGTCGACCGAGGACGCCGTGCCGTTGTAGAACGGAATGCCAGTCGCGCGATAGATGCCGGCGGCAGCGTCCACCGTGCCCGGCGCATCCACCGTGCCTGCGTAACCTTGGAGCGCCTCCGTCTGCACGGTGACGTCGTACGTCTTCGATTCCGTATCCAGATCGAACCGAAGCGTGACCCACTTATCGCGCGGCAGCTGGATGCCGGCGGCCTTCGGAATCTTGACCGCGGCCGTCGTTGTGCCGTTCGGCTTCCAGTATCCGAACGTGCCGTCCGAGAAGGCGTTGAAGCGCACGACGTCCTTGCCGCCGCCGCGCAGCCACAGCTCGAAGTTGCCGATGTCGCTGTTCACTTTGCCGAACATGAACCTCGTCTCGAACGTCAGCTTGCCGGCGAGCGCCGCGTTCGACCGGAGCGCCACTGGACTTTCCGTCGTATCCGTATTCGACGGCGCATAGTTGTCGGTCAGCCGGAGCCCGTTGCCCCCCGCGCCCGGCAGCGCTTCGATCGCGACCGACGTTCCGTCTCTTATGCTCACCGTCCAGCCGCCGCCGCTCGTCATGTTCCCGATAGGCTTGTCGTCGAACGAATCATAGTAGTCGCCGCCCGCCGTCGCGGCAGGCAGCGTCGCGGTCACGGTCGGGCCGTCGATCGAGTCGTTGCCCTTCGCATCCGTGGCCTGCACTTGGAATGTATAGGTGCCGCCCGCCTGCAGACCGGTCATGTCGTAGCCGTACGTGCTGCCGCTCACCGAAGCGACCTTCGTGAAGTTAGACTGCGCGGCTTCCTTGCGATAGATCGAATACGCGTGCACGCTGCCCGAATCGTCCGTTGCCGGATCCCAATCCAGTCTGGCCGTCGTCGGGAACAGCTGATTCGCGCGGAGCGCGGCCGTCTCCTCCCAAGCCGGAGCCGTCGCGTCTACCGGCACGTCCTTGTACAAGGTCACGTAATCGATTAGGAACTTGCTCGTCGACGCGAACGTGCTGAAGCGGAACGCATCGATGGCGGTCGTCGTCGCATTGTTGTTGTAGAAAGGAATGCCGCTGACTTTATAGGTGCCGGTCGTCCGGTCCAATGTTGCCGGAGCGGCAGGAGAGGATCCTGAATAGTCCTTGAGCGCGTCCGTCTGGAACGTGACGTCGAACTTCCTGGTCGCCGTATCCAGATCGACGCGGAGCGTGATCCATTTGTCGTTCGGCAACAGGAAGAGCGAAGGCCCCGGGATCCTGACATTTTTGAGCGTGCCGCCCGCCATGGTCCAATAGCCGACCGTGCCGTCCGAGAAGCCGTTGAACCGCGCGACGTCCTTGCCGTTGCCGCGCAGCCACAGCTCGAAGTTGCCGATGCTGTTGGCGTCCACCTTCTTGTACATGAACTTGGTCTCGAACGCGACCTTGCCGTCGATCCCTGCGTTCGACCGCAGCGCGACCGGACTTTCGTTCGCAACGGTAGACGTCGGGTATTGATCCGTCAGCGCCAGCGCCTGACCGCCTGCGTCCGGCAGCGCTTCGATCGCGACCGACGTCTCGGCTCTCTTCTCCACCGTCCAGCCGCTGCCGCTTAACATATCGCCGATCGGCTTGTCGTCGAACGATTCGTAGTAGTCGCCGGATCCGCCTGCTTGCGGCAGCGTGACCGCCAAGCTCGGACCGTCCGTCGTCCTATTGTCTTGCGCGTCCAGCGCTTGCACTTGGAACGTATATCCGCTTCCCGCCTGCAACCCGATCGCGTCGTAGCCATACGTGCTGCCGCTTACGGTAGCGATCTTCGTAGAGGCCGACTGCCCCGCGTCCTGCCGGTAGATCTCGTACGCGGCCACCGCGCCCGAGTTGTCCGCCGCGGGATCCCAGGCCAGCCGGACCGCGTTCGGGAACAGGTGAACGGGCCGCAGCGCGGCTTCGCCCCATGAAGGCGCCGTGTCGTCTCCCATCGTCACGCTCAGCGCTTCGCTGGGCTGCGAACGGTTGCCGCTCGTGTCCGTCGCCTCCACCTTGAAGGCGTACGTCTTACCGGCGGCGAGCCCGTCGATCGTCGCGGTCAGCGTACCGGCCGGCAAGGTCTTTTTCATGACGCCGTCTACGTACACGGCGTATCCGTCGACGGCGACGTTATCCGTCGAAGCGCTCCAAGCGACCGTCGCCGACGTGTCCGTCTGCGAGACGACATGGAGACCGCCGGGCTTCGCCGGGCGCTCTTCGTCGTCCTTGCGTTCGATGAGGCCGATCCAGTCCAGGTTCATCGCGCCGACGTCGTACCACATGGAGATGTCGACCGGACCTGCAGGGAGCTGCTTGCCGAGCTTGACCCGGAGCCCGCGCCAATACTCGGGCAGCGTGCCATAATCCGGCTTTCCGCTCGCATCCAGCGTCGTCGGAGCCTCGAACGCCGTCGCCTCGCCGCCGATCATCATGCTGCGGGTCGTGATGGTCTGGCCGGCGGTTAGATTGAAGCCCGCCACATATTTAAGCACCAGATCGTAGGTGCCCGCCTTGGGCACGTTCAAGGTCCAGTCAATCTGCTGGCCTACCACGCTCCAAGTGCCGACGCCCTTGCCGCCCGACAAGAATGGACGGGTCGTGTACGTGGTCACGCCTGCATCGGCGTGCGTATACGATTCGGCTTCCACCCAATCGAAGGACAGCTTGTTCCTCGCCGCCTCGGGATCCGTCCAAACCTCGGAAGGCGCGACGTCGTCTCCGCCGACCTTGGTGAGCTTCACGGGCCCGACGGGACCGCGAATGATGAAGGACGCATTGTCTTCCAGGTAGACGTCCTTGGGCGAGCCGTGCCGGTCGAATACAAATCCCGCCGGCGCTTCCGTCACGTGGTACAGACCGGCCGTATTGCCGAGCTTGCCCCAGGCGACGGGCACGCCTTCCGTATCGGTGTACACTTGCAGCGTCTTTTGTGCCTGCACCCCGTCGATCTCGGTCGTCACGGCGATCGGCGCCATCGGGTGCGGCATCGGCGCGTCGTCCAGCTTGAAGGCGCGATGGCCCTTTTCGACATGAAGGGTGATCGTGTCTCCGGATTTATCCCATTGCGCGCCGCGCAGGCCAACCGCCTCCGAGACGGTGCCGCCCTGCGGAATGTCCGTACCGGTGTCCGCCTCGCGCAGACGCACGATGTCCGGCGCAAGAAGTCTCACTTGCGTATCCGACGGACCGGATACGGACAGTTGGTCCCCGCCATATACGACCGTTGCCGGCTGGTCGTTCTGAATGACGGTGACCCCGTCCTTGACCAGCTTCGTGCCGTCCACGAGCAGAACCGTATCGCCCTTCACCGCGACGGCCGTGCCGTCGAACTTAACGCTGCCGGCGTCGATTTGGCCGCTCTCCGCAAGCCGGACATACACGACGGAGCCGTCTTCGAACGTAAGCTTCTCGTAGGTACCGTGATTTTCCGACGTGACCTCTGCCGGTTCTGTGCCTTCCTTGTAAGCCTCCATCGTGGAGACGAAGGTCGTGGCGGGCGTCTGCGGCGTGATAAAGGCTGCATGCAGCTGCCTTTCGTTCGCGAAGGCTGAAGCTGCGGACGGATTCCGCACGATGCCTTCTTCATCGAGGTACTCGTCTTCAAGCGTCGCGGTCAGCCCGGCGGGCGCCTGAATGCGAACTTTCAGCGCGGCGTCGCGTTTCCGGATCGTCGCGCCGGCTTGGTCCTCGTCGATGACGAGCTCGTCGTCGGCGTGCAGGCGCCATTCGAACTTCGAACCCGCCGGATTCGCCGTCTTCAGCTTGTCTATTACGACGAAGGCGTCCGGCCGGACGTACACGATGCTGCGGTTCGCTTCGGTCAGCTTGCCTGCATAGGCAGGCGCGGCTGCACCGGTCGTGGCGTCGAAGTCCGGGTGCGTGACGAAGCTCACGATCTTGCCATCCGCGTCCAGACTGTCGTAGGCTTGCCCTTGTTTGCCGTCGATCGTGATCGCGTTCGCGGCCAAAGTTTGCTTCGCGAAGTACTTGTCGTGGACGCTCCCGTAAGAATCGTAGAAGCCGGCCTCGACGGCCAGCGATTCGCCGAAGGCGTTCAGAATGAAGCTGTTCTGATCCGCCAAGCTATGGTTGTAGGAGCCGTACGGACTGGACTTGAAGTAGAGGGACACGCGGTCCGGATCGTACAGCTCCGAGTGCATCGTCACGAGTCCGATGTCCTGGAACCATCTGGCGTCCGGCAGGTCCACTGGCGGCCTCATCTCCAGATCGTCGTCTCCGTAGAAATAGTTGTAAAGCTGACCGTTCATGGGCGAGCCGATCGTCTGGGCCGCCCATTGCAGCCGGGGGTCCTGATACAGCTGCGCGAGACGGTTGTAGATGGTCGTGCTGGGATTGTGGGGCACGTATTGGCTGTCGTGTCCGAAGATGCCCTTCGGGGACCCTTTGGGGAATGCATACATCGGATATAAGCCTTCGTTGCGCGAGTAGGCTTTGTCGTACAGGTTGAAGCCGCTGGCGCTCAGCAGAACGTCCGTGAATTCTTTGGAATATAGACTGGACCACTGCCAGTAGCCGGTTCCCTGGGACCAGCCGCCATTCTCTCCGCCCCAAGGGGGCAGGAGGTTGATATAGGCGGGCACGACCTTGCGGAACCAGTCGTCTGCGTCTTCGAGATCCCCCAGCATCGCGGTGGCGATGACGCCGATGTATCCGAACGCCGTCCAGCCGTGCGAGTTGAACGGGCTGTTCTGGATCGGATGCGCGTCGACGAGCTCGCTCACCATCTTAGAGGCGCGGACGTCGATCATATCCTGAACCGCCTGCTTCTCGGTCGGGCTGAGGATGCCGTACAGCCAGTCGTAAGCCATCGCGCTGTTGAGCGCGATGAGGCGGAACACCTGATCCTGGTGCTCGTAGCTCGTCGCCCCGGACGGATCCCAGGCGGCGACTTCAAGCAGTCTTGCCTTCGCGTACTGTCCAACCTCGGCGTTATCCGTAAGCAAATAGACGAAGGCCGCGTTCAGCATCCTGCTCATCAGCGGCTCCGTATACTTGCGGATCGCAGTCGTCGCGTCGATGTATTCCTGCGACGTTCGGTCATTAGTCGTCGCGGTCCAGATCGGTTCGACGAATTTGCATTTATTCGGTTCCGCTGTCGTCGGCGTGCATGCTACGTCCTTGTTCACGCCATTGTAGACGGACTGGTAAAAGGTCTGCGACTGACCCGGCGTCGTGCTCAACGCCTTGAATTCGTCAAGCGTCGTCGGGTTGGTCCAGATGCGCGGGTGCGTGGTGCCGATCTTGTCGATCAGCGATTCGACAGAGGGAACGCGGAATTCCACGTAATCCTCTTCGATCCGGAATCTGCGGGCGTCGCCCCATTCGGACCAGCCATCGGCGTCCGTATGATAGCGGACATGCCAGTACCATGTACCGGTGCCAAAAATATGAGGGAAGTTGTAAAAGTTGTCTTCCAGCGTCTGATCGTACACCGCATCGGCGACGGACGCGCTGCGGCCCACCTGCAGCTGATACTGATCCGATTCGGGAACCGCCGGCCAGCTGAAGTCCGGCGGATTCTGCGTCGTGACGAGCCCGTCGGCGGGCCGGAACGGCAGGTTGTTGCCGGACATCAGTTCTGTCGGCCATGCAGCAGCGGCCGCAGCGGCAGGCAGCTTGGCGAACGGGAAATTGGCGAAGCAGCCGAGTACCCATACGAACACCATTGTTACCGCGATTCTTCTTTTCGTCGCTTGACCCATCATCTTCAACGATCAGCTCCCTTGTCGATTTTGTTGCGGTTTCTTGCAGCCAGCTATTCCTTGCCAACTCCAATCTTCCGACGTTCGCATCACCTCCTTGCCCGACAATAGCGCTTTCAAATTGTTGTCCTGCGGCGTTTCCAAACTCATTCTACCGATGGCGAATTTATAAATATACGACACAGAATTAAGATTTTCTTGGTTGGATTATGGAGTTGACGCCCGCCTTTCTGTTAAAAACCCGTCAAGCAGCATCGCATGCTGCCTGACGGGCTTGGCGTTCATTTGGACGATTTGGTTTGTACGTATGCGTCGATTTGCTTTTGCGCTTCGTCCCTGATCTTCTGGAAGCCTGCTACCTTAGCCTTCTCCATGAACGTATTGAGCGCTTCATTTACGTCCTTGACCGATCCCATCGTCAGCGGCAGCAAATATTGCGTACGGACGGTGGTTAATGCGGCAACTTCGGCCTTCAGGGACTCGAAGTTAAAGTTCATTCCGGTTAATGGACCATCGTAAAGCATATGATCCTGTATATCCTTAAGCAGTTGAATGTACTGGTCGCTCCAGGACGCATATGCCGGGAATTGGCGCAGGTCGGTGAACCAGAACCCGGCCGCGTCTGGAGGATAGGTGTTCGTCTTCGAAGTTACGCCCGGAGGAAGCTCAAGCTTGCCCTCGCTGTTCAGTACATAATTCTTGCCTTCAATCCCGAAGTAAACAAGATAATTATAGTCTTGGTGGGAGATGATGCGATCCATGGCCATAAGCGTACGCTCCGGATTTTTGGCACCCGCCGGTATGGAGATGCCGCCGGATGTCCATTCAGGCGCCATCGTCTTGCCTTCGCCGTCTACTAAAGGAATCAGTTCGATGTCGTATCCCTTTTCCTTGCCCGTATCCAGGTATCTGCGAACCGAGATCGTATTGGCGAACCCGATGCTCGACTTGCCTTGGTCGAAGGCGTCAAGGCTGTTCACTTTGTTCGAAAAATAATTGCGGTTGATATAACCGGCATCGTACCATTCCTTCATCGTACCTGCGGCTTGCAGCAGCTTCGATTTGAGCGGCTCTTCATCGAAAGCCATCAGTTTTGCCGTCGGATCCTCCATGAAATAAGCCAAGCCGTAACCGTTAATCAGTTGGATGGGCGCTTGACCTTGATCGGCCATCAGCGAGTACATCATGGTCAAGTCCGATGCGTTTGAGCTGAGCGCTGCAGGAATCATATCAGGTTCGTTCTTCTTGATCGCCTCGAAGTAGGGAGCGAGATCGGACAGCCTTTTAATCTCCGCTATACCATATTTCTTTCTCAGATCTCCGCGAATGACGGCCACAGGAATGCTGGGCGACCGCGCCGGGGCCGGCACCATATACAGCTTGCCGTTGACGGATGCCGCCTTGAACGCTTCCTTGTCGATCGACTCATAATAGGTCGGCATATACTTCTTGATCATCTCTTCCGTCAGCTCCATAAACGCGCCTTTGGAAGCGTGTTGAACATAATTCAGCCAGTTGGCGGAATAAATCCAGTCTGTCCCGCCGCTGTTCGTCAAAATCAGCGGATATTTGGTGCTCATGTCGCTATACCCGACGTAATCGATTTCGAGTGTCGCGTTAATGTCCTGCTTGAGCCGGGAATTCAGCTCGGTCACCACTTCGGGCAATCCCTTCGGCGCTTCGCCGATTAGATAGCCTTTCAGGTTCACTTCCTTCGACGTGTCGATCGCCGGCTCGGAAGCCGATGAAGTCGCTGACGCGGATTCCGTAGCAACTGCTTTTGTTGGCGCCGCTGAAGAGCTCCCGCTTGCCGATGGCGTTTCGTTGTTTTTGCTGCACCCGGCCAGCATCGAAGCGAGCAGCACCGCGAGCAGGGTGAAGTGTCCCATTTTCTTTCTTGTTCCAGCCATCCAATACCCTCCCAAGAATATCTTTTTTTCTCCAGAGCTTGGCCTACCAATCTTGTCGACTGTGCAGGCTGTATGTCAAGAGCCGGACACCATGGTTTGCCCGCTCCCGCACCCTTGGTTCAACCTTTGACGGCACCGACCGTTATGCCTTTGACAAAGTACTTTTGCATGAACGGATACAGCAGGACGATCGGCCCGGTGGACACGACGGTCAGCGCCAGCTTCAACGTCTCTTTGGGCAGCTCCACCGCGATCGGCGCCTTGATGATGCTCGCTGCCATCTCGACGTTCGACAGCACGCGATACAAGACGTACTGCAGCGGGAACAGCTTGTCATTCTCGATGAACAGCATGGGCGTCCACCAATCGTTCCAATATCCGAGCGCCGTGAACAGGCCGATGGTTGCCAGCGCAGGCTTCATCAGAGGCAGCACGATGCGCACGAACATCATGAAATCCCCGGCTCCGTCGATCTTGGCCGACTCCAGAATGGAATCGTGCAGCGAGCCTTGCATAAAGCTTCTGAGCATCAGAATGTAAACGACGCTGAACATGTGCACGAGCAGCAGCACGAGAAACGTATTTTTGAGATGCAGGTGGTTGTTGACCGTGATATAAAAAGAAGCGAGTCCGCCATTGAACAAGGTCGTGAAGTACAGGAAAAAGGATAGCTTGTTGCGATGCTTCACTTCTTTTCGGTACAGCACGTAGGCGGTCATCGCCGAGAAGAACAAGGCGACCACCGTTCCGATCATCGTCAGCGAGATCGTCATTGCGTAAGCGCGCAGGATCTCGTCGGGCTCCTTGAACACGAGGCTGTAGGCTTGCAGCGAGAAGTCTCTTGGAATCAGCGAGTAGCCCTCTCGAATAATGGAAGCCTCCGAGGAGAATGAGCTTGCCAGCAGGACGACGAAAGGCAGCAGCGTCACGATGCCTAAAAACCCAACGACCGTATAAGAGATCGCATTAAAAATTTTGATGTCCAGCGTATGCTTGATCTTCATGGCCATGCCTCCGAACGATCCGGTTGGTTTAAAATAGCGAGTATTCTTTGTTGTACAATTTCACTGCACCGTTTACGGCTAGAATGATGACGAAGCAAAGGACGGATTGATAGAAGCCTGCTGCCGAAGCGAGTCCGAAGTCAGGCGTCCCGACAAGCGACCGGAATACGAGCGTGTCCACGATGTCCGTCGCGTCCATCAGCATCGAGTTGTTCCCGATCAGTTGGTAGAACATATCGAATTCTCCGCGAAGCACTCTCCCCAGACCGAGAAGTACGAGGATGATCATCGTCGGCATGAGCAGCGGAATGGTGATGTAATAGATTTTTTTGAATACAGTCGCGCCGTCGATAACAGCCGCTTCGTAGCATTCCTGATCGATGCCCATGATGGCGGCCAAATACAGGATGCTGCCGAATCCGACCCATTTCCACACGTAGAAGATCGGCAGCAGGAAGTACCAGTACCTGGGGGATCCGTATATGTCGATGGGTTCGCCGCCGAACCACCCGATGACCGTGTTGACGACGCCGAACTCGTAATTAAACAGGTTGTAGACGAACGCCGCTACGATGACCCAGGAGACGAAGTACGGCAGCAGCATGAACGATTGCGCGGTTTTTTTGAACCACTTGCTCCGCATCTCGGCGATAAAAATCGCGACCGCGACCGAGAAGAACGTGTAACAGGCCAGAAATACGACATTGTAACCGATTGTATTTCTGGTGACGAGCCAGGCCTTCCCCGATTTGAAGAAGTAGGCGAAGTTGTCCCATCCGCTCCAGGCGCTTCCCCAGATTCCACCCGCGTAGTTGTAGTCTTTGAAGGCAATGATAATGCCCGCCATCGGAAAGTAGGAGAAGACCAAGAAATAAATCGCAATCGGCAAAAACATCATGTACAGTACTTTGTGCTTACGAATGTCATAAAGCGTTTTCAATTCATCCATCCTCTCCCGCCGCATTTGATAATGTAATCGTAAAGGGACGCGTCGAAGAAATATACGACATGAATTTGTGATTTGCTTGGTTATATTACGATGTTGCCGGACGCTCATTCTCTTGCAAGCGCCTGTCTGCTACACTGGATAAAAATGCAGTCTTTATCGCGCACGAGAGGAAGAGACGGGCATGATCAAAGCGCTCATCGTCGACGACGAGAAAAATACGCGGGACAGCTTGCGCGAATTCGTATCTTGGCGTGCAATGGGAGTCGGGTCGGTAGAGACCGCCAAAAACGGTCTGGCGGCACTTGAGATGGCGTTGCGGGAGATGCCGGACCTTCTGTTGACCGACATCCGTATGCCCAAAATGAACGGAATCGAGCTTGCGGCCAAGATCCGGGAGCTATCTCCCGACTGCCAGATTATTTTCCTGAGCGGGTATGCGGACAAAGAATATTTAAAAGAAGCGATTCATCTGAAAGCGGTCAGTTATATCGAGAAGCCGCTTGACGTAAAAGAGATCGAAGCCGTCATCATGAAAGCGATTACAGAAAGCAGAAGCCGACAAGCTTCCCGTCTCGCAGCGTCAAAGCGATTTTACCTAGGCTTCGAAAAACAGGTCGATAAAGCGCTCCTCGTCGATGCATCCGTCGGCGTTCGTCTCCGACAATACCTGCATGCCGACGACCGGGATAAAGCAATCGCGCTCGTGCGCGAAACCGCACAGGCGGCCGGTTATTCACAGGATCCCGATACGAATCGCGTAAAATCGTTGTTCTATCAAATGCTTCAAATCGTCGGCGACACGGCCAGAGATCTGGGCACCTCTCCAGGCCCCGATCACGACAGCCGCTCTCACCTGGCCTGGCAGCGGGTCGAAGCGGCCTGCACGCTCCTCGAGTTGGCCGACAGCGTTATTGAAGATATCGAGCGCCATTTCAGCGCCATTGCAGAAAAGGATTCGACCGGCCGGAAATTGTATCTCATCACCAACTATATCAGGGAGCATTATGCGGATCCGGCGCTCTCGACCCAGTCCATCGCTAATCATGTCCACTTCAGCCACACCTACCTGTGCGCCTTTTTCAAGAAACACGCCGGTACGACCGTTAATGCCTACATTACCGAAGTCCGCATGGAAAAAGCCAAGCAGCTGCTCAGGGAGGGCCGGCTGAAGCAATACGAGATCGCCCAGGCGCTCGGCTATACGGACGCCAATTACTTTACGACGCTGTTCAAGAAGCATACGGGCGTTACGCCTGCCAGGTATATGGAGAAGTACTATCTATGATCCGGCCCTGGATCGAGGGTATCGGCAACCTGAGCATTAAATACAAATTGTTTCTATCTTACCTGGGGCTTATCCTCATTCCTCTCGTCGTCTTTCTGCTTGTCAATACGTTCGTAACGGGGAAAGAAAATGAAAAGGAAATGATCTATTCGGCGCGCCAGGTGCTGAAGCAGACCAATTCCTATCTAGAATTCAAGACGAAGTCGGCCGTAAATACGCTGAACATGCTCGTGTTGAACGAGGATATCCAGGAATTGATTCAAGTGAACTCCGAGCGTTATGTTAACGATATCGGGCGGTGGATCATCGACGCGGATAAGCTAAACGCCCAGTTTCTGCTCGCCAAGAACAATCCGGATATCAGCTACGTGCGAATTTATATGAAGCAAGGGCTTGCCTCATTTGCGGAGAGCAATGAGCTTAAAGATTTGAGTCGATACGACGATGCCCCCTGGTTCAGCTTACTGAGCACGACGCATATCGAATGGTTCGACAAGCGCTACTTTAAGGAGACGGACGCCGGCGAAGACGATTTTATGCACGTGCTTCGCAATATCCCAAGCCATCTCGACCTCCACCAGAGCATCGGGGTCGCAGAGCTCGGCATTCCGCAATCACAGATCCAATTGATTCTGGATCAGACGATTTATACGCCCGATACGACCGCCGCCTTGATCAACAGCCGCAGCGAGATCGTCGGCACGGCCGGCACCGGGCAGAATCTCGGCATCTCCGATACCGCCCTATCCGTTCTGCCCGCCTTCGCAAAGGATAATCTGAGCAACGGCATCCTGAAAACGCTCGATTATAACGAGGAAAAGTGGCTGGTCGGCGCCCAGGAGGTCGAGGATTCGGACTGGACGCTGATGCTGATCACGCCCTACAGCGACATTATGAGCCTTAGCAACAAATCGAGGAAGCCGATGATCGCCGTGTTCCTGATCATTGCCATGATCGCGCTGCCATTGTCGTTCCTGGCGGCATCGTCGGCCGTCAAGCGAATCAAGGCGCTCATCCATCAGATGCGCAAGGTCGTACGCGGGAATTATGAGATGACGAGCATTCCGAGCAGCCAGGACGAGATCGGAGAGCTGGTCCGGAATTTTCAGCACATGCTGAGCACGATCGGAAGCAGCATTGACGAGCGATACCGCCTGGGAAAGGAGATCAAGACACTGGAGCTGAGAGCGCTGCAAGCGCAGATTAACCCTCATTTTCTGTACAATACGCTCGACTTGATCAACTGGATGTCGGTGAAGCATGCCGCGCCGGAGATCGGAGAGGTCGCGCGCGCCTTGTCCCGGTTCTACAAGCTCAGCCTGAGCAAAGGCGAGGACACGGTGACGATCCGCAGCGAGCTCGCGCATGTGCAAGCTTATGTGCAAATTCAAAATATGCGGTTCCAAGATGGTATCCGGCTGGATATCGACGTGCCCGATTCGCTGCTGGACCATCCAATCCTCAAAATCGCGCTGCAGCCGATCGTTGAAAACGCGATTATCCATGGCATCCTCGAAAAGGAGGACGAGACGGGAACGATCATGATCCGCGGCGAGCAAATCGCCGACCTTATCGTCCTCTATGTGCAGGATGACGGCGTCGGCATGAGCGAGGAGACGGCGGGCCGCATTCTATCCGGGGAAACGCCTGCTTCCCGCGAGTCGGGTTATGGCTTGAAGAACATCAACGAGCGATTGCAAATTCACTACGGCGATAAATACGGTCTTGCTTTTCAAAGCGCGCTCGGCGAAGGGACGACGGTCATCGTCCGACTACCCGCTGTGGAGAGTTAGTGTAAGGTGCTCGGTGTGTCTACTTCCTCGAGCTCGACCGGCGCATCCGGGCGGTGAAGAAGCAGGATGTCCAGGTAGTCAGTCTTCAGGCGCTTCAGAATGCCGTCGACCGAGTTCGGGATATGTTCCTTGGAAAGGTCGAACGCGCCCTTGCGGATGCCGCATTTGAACTGCAGAACGAACGCGCCTTGCATCCGCGGATGCAAGGCGCGTTTTCAAACGAAATTAAACTTTGAAGACGGGGAGGCGCGTACGGTGCCCCATGTCGTGGCGCCTTGGCTGCGGGCAGCTACCTTGCTTTATTCGCTGAACATCTTGGCGTAAACTAACAATCGCTTTAGAACGGCTGCTGCTTCGGCTCTGGAAGCAGGCGCTTCGGGTCTGAAGGTGCTCGACGCGTCCCCTTCCATGATCCCTGCGGCCGCGACGTCGGCTATATCAGCCCGTGCCCAGTACGCTATCGCCGCTTGGTCGGCGAATGGCGCACGAGACTGGTTTTGGTCCGTGCGTTCAACCGATTTTCCGGCATAGCCGGCCGCACGTTTCAGCACAACCGCCAATTCCTGCCTGGTTATCTGCGCATTGGGCCGGAAGCTCCCGTCCGGATCGCCGTTCATCAGACCGGCGTTCGCGGCCGATTGAACGGCGCTCTCGTACCACTTTCCTTGAATGCCTTTAAACGATGCCTGACCTGCCACGGCCTCCAGGGTCAGCGCTCTCATCAGTAAAGTCGCAAACTCAGCTCGCGTCACCGGTTTGTTGGGAGCGAAGCTTTGCTCCGATATTCCCTTGACCAGCAGCTTGTTGGCCATCGTTTCTACAGTCGTTTGGCTCCAGTGACCCTCCAGATCGGCAAAGCGCTTATTCGTTTGAACGAGCGCGTACGCGCTGTTGCCTTTTCTGAACAGATCGGCAACGACGTTTCCGTTCACGACACGAAGTAAAGTCGGTACCGGTAGCAGTTGTCCGGTTGCTTCATCCAGATATACGCCGGTCGTTTGGGAGGGATCGACGTCGAATTCGAGCTGGAAGGAGCGGTGGACATAGGCTGAGAAGCTGGATAGCCGTACGGACTTTCCGTCCGGCCTGACGGCAGTGACCTCGAATTCCACCGGATCGATCAATAGTTTGGAGCCAAGGTCCGCCGCGCCGATTTTCGCCAGATCCTTTTGCATGCCGCTTGCTTCGGTAATAGAGATTTTGATGACCGCTTGACTCGCATCGGCCCCGAGCAGCGCCAGCAGTCCGGGCGAAGACAACTCGCTTAACGGAAGCGAGTAGGTTATCTTGCCCGCTTGAAGCTCGAGTACGGCAGCCGAGTTTTGCTTGGCCCAGGCTTGAAGCAGCGCCAGGGGGGCTTGTACGGGACCGTCCGAAGAGACGACGATCCGGCCTGATTCAACCTGACCGCTGCCGTCCGCTGCGGTGATCGTGCGGGGAACCGCTGAATTTTCTGTTCCGTTGTTGGTTCCCTCATTGGGAGCGCTGTTCGAACGGACCTGAACGCTGATCTTTTTGTTCACCGTATGGAGCGTTGCGCGCAATTCGGGATCGAGCGTTTTGACGCTGACCAATTGGATTTCCGCGATGCCGGAGGCATTCGCCAGCAAAGTCAACGCGGCTAGTGTCTTCGTACCGTTTTCCCCGGCGGCTTGGCCGGACTTCGTCGATCCGTAGCGAAGGGTATGCCCTTCTTGGTGGTAAACCGATAATCCGTCGGGTAGGTAATCCTTCGTTTTCGATCGCTCGAATGTAGCGTTTGCGGGCAGTTCGAGCGTCAATTCATAAGCGTACAACCGGTCGAGGTTCACGCCGTCGATGGTAACGACGAAGCTATCGCCAACTTCCGCCGAAGCTTTATTTACGCGAATATCGAACGTGGTCGCTCCTTCTGCGGCGATCGCGTTCTGCAGCCCTGAGGCCGAACCTAACAAGCAAATGAAGAGTAGCAGGCCCGCTGCGCGCTTGTAAAAGCCGTTTTTCATTTGGGGTCCTCCAGAATCTCAATGGTTACCGTTCAACTTGGAAAGCAGCGCCCCCCGCAAGAGCAAGGAGGCGCCGCGTCAAAACGCCAGCAGTTACCCGATAATCCGGAAAGCGATGAACGCTAAATCTTCAATATCGACGACGCTGTCTCTAGTGATATCCGCAAGACTCGCTTCCGCCCAATCCGAGCTGGAAGAATCTTTTCCGTAATAGGTGGATACCCTTACGAAATCGGCAATATTAAAGATCGGGTTATCGTCCATATTGCCCGTCATCGCCGTAATCCGATGGGACTCGAATTCCGCGATCGCAGCAGACAGGTTCGTTCTCGCCGCTTGCACCTGTATCTCTGGCGCGTCAGCCTGATTAAACACCGCTTTAGCGGCATCGATGGCCGAGGACAGCACCGACTTCAACCCGGCCAGCACGGAGCCGAAGAAGGTACCGGTGATCGTCCCCGCGACAGCCTGGTCGCGAGTCGCTTCCGCTTGGGCGATTAACTCTCCTAGGGACGCTTTTTCCGAAATGCTGACCTGCGCCGTGCTGCCTGACAACGATTCGATCACGCCGGATTCCGAAGAAGCTGATCCGGCTGACGTCGTGAAGCTCGCCGCCCCTGCAGCCGCGTCCGCCTTCGCCAGGAAGCGGAGCGTCAGGAAGGGCACGTCTGCCGGAAGCATGCCGCTACCGATGCGTCCGGACAGAATGCGCAGCATGCCTGACGCTTCGTCGTTCGTTACGATCACCGCCTGCTGCTCATAATCCTTTGCATATCCGTTATAGGAAAACTTAGCCGGATCGTAGGACAGCGTCAGATCTATGCCAGCCGCCGGTTCGGACCGTTCCAGCGTGAGCCCGACGTCGAGCGGCTGACCCGGTGCTATCGCGCTTGCGCTCGGGCTCGCCTTGACGGTCGGTTCGGCGGCCGCATCGGTCTTGACCAAGCCGATCCAGTCCATGTTCATGGGACCTCTGATATTCCACATTTTGAGCTGTACCGGACCGGCAGGCAGAACTGTGCCCGAGTGAACGGTGAGGGCTTTCCAATATTCCGGCTGCGTCCCCCAATCAAATGTGGTCTCCGCTTCCGCCGTATAGAATTGGTCGCCTAGCTGAATGAGGCGCGTGGGGAGACCGCTGGTCGCTTCCCAAGCGGCGTATTTGACGACGAGATCGTAGGTGCCGGCCTCGGGAACGTCCAGATTCCACGTAATATTTTGACCGAGCGTCGCCCAGTTGCTGACGCCCTTGCCGCCCGACAGCCAAGGCCGCGAGCTGTATACGTTAAACGAGCCTCCATCGGTCTCTACGAAGCTCTCGGCTTCCGCGAACACATCCATGCCTTCCTTGACGGCGTCATAATCTTGCGTCGCGGTCGTTGGCGTGGTCTCGCCCGACCCTACGCTGCGCAGCTTCAAGGTGCCGGAAACATCAGGAAGAATAATACGGGCGTTCGCGCCCAAGAAGATGGTCGGCTGCGCCATCGTGAGCTTGTCGAAGTATAAGCCCGGCGGGGCCTCGAGAACCTTGTACAGACCAGCCGCGTTCGAGAGCGACCCCCAAGCGGCGCTGCCGCCTCGTCCGTCGCCATACACGGACAGCGTGACCGTCGACGCCTTGCCGTCAATCTCGATGGGATAGGAGATAGGAGCCATCGGAGCCGGCGCAGGGACATCGTCGAGAAGGAGGTGGTGTTGGCCGGGCTCGACATTCAGCGTTAAGGTGCTGCCTACCGAATCCCAGTGAACGCCACGCGCGTACACGGCTTCCGTGACGCTGCCGCCCTTCGGAAGACTGCGGTACTTTTCGTCGAGCACGGTCGTCACGTCCGATTTATGCAGGCTGACTTGGGCCTCTTGCGTACTTGTGATCGACAGCTCTTCACCGGAGAGCGCGACCGTCGCCGCCTGCGTGCTGCTGATCCTCGTCACTCCGTTCATGACCAATCGGGTACCGCCGACCAGTAGTATGGACTCTCCTTTTATCGTAGCCGCGATGCCGTCGAATTGCATGGTGCCGGTGTCTACGACGCCGCTTTGCGCGGTACGTACATAAACGTCCGTTCCGTCGGAGAAGTGCAGCTTTCTATAGGTGCCGTGATCCTCGGAGACAATATGCTGCGGCGTGGTGCCGACCTGATAGGGCACATAGGTAGAAACGATCGTCGCATACTCCGTTTTTGGCGTCGCAAACCCGCCATGAAGCCGTTTGACGTCCGCCCATTGAGATTTTGCAAGAGGCGGATGCTCAACGCCATCGGCGTCCAGATACTTGTCGGTGACGGGGATCGCCGTTAACCCCGGAGCGTATAGCTTCACGTCCAGAGCCGCTTTGTTTTGTACGATCGTGACCGCATTATTTTCCGCATCCTGCGTCATGCTTCGGTCGGCGTGAAGCCAGTATTCAAAGCTGGAGCCGCCTTGCGCGCGCGCATCCAGATTATCGACGATCACAAAGGCGCCAGGCTTCACGTAGATGACGCTTCGCTGAGCCAGATCAAGTCCGTTGTTGCTTGGATCCGTGTTGTAAGCCTGGGTAGCGTCTCCGACAGCCGCATCGAAGTCCTTATTCGACGCGAAACCCGTAATTTGACCGGAAGCTGTCATGTCAAAGACTTTTTGGCCTTTTTTGTTGTCGTACGTGATAGCGTTTTTGGCAAACGTCTGCCTGGTATAATTCCCGTTATGGTCGGAATTGTATGCGTCATAGAACCCGCCGTCAACGGTGAGGTCCTCTCCGAACGCTTTAATGACGAAAGCGTTCTGATCCGCATGCGTATGGTTGTAGCTGCCGTATTTGCTGGATTTAAAATAGAGCGATATTCGCTTCGGATCGAATAGACTGGAGTGCATCGCGACCAGGCCGATCTGATCGAAGTACTTGGCCGTCGGCAACTCGACAGGAGGGCGCGCCGGCAGGTTGACGTCTTCATACAGATAAGTAATGAAGTTGGTGAAGCTGTAATTGTATTGCTGCGCGTACCACTGCGCCACCTCGTTCTGCTGCATCATCGCGTTGCGCGTCGAGCTGGCGTGCACATAGCCGCGATCGATTCCGAGACCGCCCGAACCCTCGATGTTGTCTCCGAGTTCGCCGGTTTTCTGGCCGAAAGGCAGCGTGTAGAGGGGGTACAGGTACTCGTTGCGATTGAACGCCTTATCGTAAATGCTGAAACCGGTTGCAACATAAAGCGTGTCTACGAACCTCTTGTTGCTCATCGTAGACCACTGCCAGTAGCCGACGCCGTTGCCCCAACCGCCGTCCTCGCCGCCCCAGGTGGGCGCCAAGTTAATGTAGGCTGGAACGATCAGATTAAACCATTCTTGGGCATCGTCCGAGACGACCGTCCCGTTCACGCTAATGTCGTCGTGCAGCAAAGCCGTGGCGATCATTCCCAAATAGCCATACACGGTCCAGCCGTGAGAATCGTAGGGTGCGCTAGAGATCGGTTTACTGCCGTACAGGACATGGTTCGCAATCGTTGAGGCGCGATCATGGACCATCGTCAATACGGTTTCCCGCTCGGACTGGCTGAGGAGATCATAGATCCAGTCATAAGCCATCGCGCCGCTCAGCGCGATCTCTCGGTGAACCTGGTCGTTTCCGCCGGCATGGTTATCGTATTGGGTAGGGCCTTCCTTGGTTCTCCAGGTGGAGATGTGCAACAACCGTTCCTTGGCAAAGTTCCCGTACGCGGTATTGCCTGTAATCAGATAGACGAAGGCGGCGTTAATCATCGGCTCGGTTACCGCTGTCGTTTGATCGAGTATGTCGTCGTCTTTATCAGAGGAAGGCTCGCCTGGCATGGTGTGTTTTGTAAGGTCTACCAACGACTTAATCTGTTCGAACGTTTTTTTGCCGCCTTCATCTTTTCTAAGACGGAATTCGCTCAGCGTATCGGCAGTCGCCAGTACGCGAGGATGCGAAACAGGCACTTTCGCCATGAGTTCTGATACGGGAGGAACAGGGAAGGGCACGGAATCCGCGTCGATGCGGAACTTGCGGACATCGCTCCAGGCCGACCATCCTTCCGACTTATGAAACCGGACTCTCCAGAAGTAAGACTGACCGTCTTCGAAGGTGTAAGGGAAGTTATAGTAATTAAAAGTAATACCGTTTTTTTGGTAGGCGATGGACTGAAAGGCGCCGTCCGTCGATACCTGCAATTCGTAGGAATCGGCGTTATCGATAAAAGGCCAGCCAAAATCGGGCGGATTCTGGGTCGTGACGAGATCGTCAGCAGGCTGAAATGGCCTCATTAACGCCGGGTCCCGAACGATAGGCCACTCCAGTGATCCGACAGGAGGCGGCGTAAGCGTTGGGGTAGGCGAAGGCGTAAGGGGCGGTGTAGGGCTAGGCGAGGAGCCGGATATCGTCAGCGTCGCCTGATCGAAGTAAAGATCGGCCGTCCCGGCGGCTGAAGTTGACAATTCAACCTGGATATCGGTCGTCCCGGCGGGGGGGGCGGCAGTCAGCGTCAGCGTTTCCCAGCTGTCCGTGCCGGTTGATTGGGCTTCCACGAATGTTTGTCCGGCAGAGCCGATGAAATGAACGATCAGACTTGCGGTGCCGGACATCGCTTTCGCTTTGACCGACGCCGCATACGTCTTGCCGCTAACGATGGGCGTCGCCGCGCTTTTTACGCGATAAGCATCCGTCGTGGAAGAATCAAGCATGTGCAAAGATTTGTTGCCGTGAGCCGAATAAACGGCTCCAATCACGGTAGCGATGCTGGAGGACGCGCCATGATCCGTAGCGGTCCAGCCGTCGGGCCTGGTGCCGGTCACAGCTTCAAAGCTGGGGTTCAGGAGCAATTCGTTCGTCTTAAACGACGTATCGTCCACATAGATCGTGCCGACGTTATGGGAGCTGGGAACGACCAGAATTAATTGAATATCCACGGTATCCGCAGGCGGGGTCGCGCTAAGCTGAAGCGTTTGCCATTGTGTACCCGTACCTTTGCTGCTTGTGACAGTTTGCGTTGACGTATTGTCGGCTTTGAAGTAGCGAATGATCATGGAAACGCCGCCGGCTTCGACTCTAACTTTGGCGCTGGCGTTATAAGACGTTCCGGGCGAGTAGGGAATCTTTGAACTTTGAATGCCTGCTGCGGCGGCGGTGGATGTGTCTGTGAGCTTGGCGCTGTATGAACCTTCCGCTGCCTGGTCTGTGACCGCTTCGACGGTAATACCCGCAGGGGTGCCGCTCGCATACTTCGTCCAATTCGCCGGCATGCCGTCGGATACCTGCTCGAACCCTGGGTTCGCCACCAGTTCGGGTCCTAGGACAGCGCTGTCGACAGCCGCGCTTGCATGCGGATACGGGATCAAGTTTAGAAATAAACTTAACCCCATGATCATGACCATGAATGCTGAAACTCTGCTTTGCCGCGTACGTTTGATCAAATCGTTCGGCCTCCCTTATTCATTTCGTTGCCGTTTCTTGCAGCTAGCTTGTTCTTGCCAACTCCGATCCGACCTTCGCATCACCTCCATTCATGTACCGACCGCTTAGAACAGCGCACTGTCCTTGCGAACCCGTTTGACTGATTCGTTCGTGATCAGAATGATCGCGAAGCACAGCACGGACTGATACAAGCCCACTGCGGCGGCCATCCCGAACTCCTGCAGATCGAGCAGCGCGCGAAACGAGTACGTGTCGATGACGTCCGTCTTGTCGTATAGCGGCCCGTTGCCTCCGATTAACTGGTAAAACATGCCGAAGTCGCCTCTCGCTATCTGGCTGACCTTAAGCAGGAGCAGCACGACGATCGTCGGGACGATCGAAGGTACTGTGATGCGAAGGATGCGCTGATAGACGTTCGCGCCGTCGATCTTGGCCGCCTCGTACATCTCCTTGTCGATCCCGGCGATCGTCGCCAGATAGACGACGGTGCCGTACCCGACGGATTTCCACGCGCTGAAAAACACCAGGATATATGGCCACAGATCGGGATTGTTATAAAAATTGACCGGAGAGACGCCGATCGACTTGAGGAACGTGTTGATCGCGCCGAATTCGAAGTTGAACAAGTTGTATACGATCGCGCCGGCAACCACCCAGGAGATGAAGTACGGGAGGAAGATGACCGACTGCAAAAATTTCTTGAAATACTTGCCCGCCAGCTCGAAGAGGACGATGGCTATCGTGATCTCCAGCAGGTTGTTCACGATCATGAACGCCAAATTGTAAAGAACCGTATTTTTCGTCACGAGCCATGCCTTGCCTGATTGAAAGAAAAATTGAAAGTTGTCGAATCCGACCCAAGGGCTGCCGAAAATGCCGTTGGCATACGAATAACCCTTGAACGCCACGATCATGCCGGCCATCGGAAAATAGCAAAAAACGAAGAAGAACACCGCGGAAGGCAGGATCATCCAGTATAGCGTGCGGTTGTTGCGCAGGTCGCGCCATATTCTTTTGGGATGCAAGGTAATCTCCTCCAATCAAACGAAACGGGAGAGACGTCGGGCTTAGCGGCACCGCGTCTCTCCCGTCCTCTTAAGCTAGTTATTTTTGGCCCTGCAGGAATGCGTCGATTTGTTTTTGCGCTTCGGTCACGACCTTCTCGAGGCCGGCCTCCTTGTACTTGGCGTTCAGCGTATTCACCGCCGCGACGGGATCGTCCACGACCCCGAGCGTGATCGGCGTCCGGTACTGTTCCGCGACGTTTTTAAGCGCGGCCAGTTCGTTTTTCACATTTGTTGTATCGAATACGAAGTTGAGCAGCGGGTTCGTGACGGCGGTTTTGGCCCAGGTATCCTGGATCGCCTTGAACGCAGGCGGCTGATCTGCTTGCGGCTTGTACAGCGCAGCCGTTCTCCACCCCCACGGCGAGCCGGAGTCGACCTTGAAGCCGGACTCCGTGCCGCCGAGCGCCTGTACTTTGCCGTCGGCCGTCATTTCATAATGCGTGCCCGCGATGCCGTACGTCGTCAAGTTGAAGTAGGCTTCATTATTGCGCAGCAGATCAAGCGCCATGAGTGCGCGCTCGGGATTTTTCGAGTTGGCGTTAATGGACACGCCGTTACCGGTATACGGATTGACGAAGGTCGCCGCCCCGTTGTACAGGTCGAACAGCTCGGCCTTCCATTCCGGGTGGTTTTGATTGGCCGTCGCGATGCCGAGACTCATATCGAGCAGATTGCCGGCCATGGAGGCGCTCTTGCCGGCCAGGAACGAGTCTTTGATCGGCGTTTTGTTGAGCAGCGCATTTTTGGACCAGTAGCCTTTTTTGTTCCAATCGGCCATTTTCTTAGCGTATTCCATGTATTGCGGCGTCTGCGAGATGTCGATCAGCTTGCCGGACGTATCCTTCAGGTCGATCGAGACGCCCGAACTGCCGATGATCAGCTTGGGCGTGAACTCGGTATTGATGATCAGATCGCCGGTCGCATAAGTGCTAGCGCCTGCATCGAACGGGACCAGACCCGGCTCGTTTTTGGCGATCGCATCCAGATACTTCTCGAAGTCGTCGACCGTCTTCAGCTCCGCGATGCCATACTTTTCCCGCAGATCGCCTCGGACGCCGACGACGGTATGGGAGAATTCCTTGTACGAAGAAGGCACCATGTAAATCTTGTCCTTCACCTTCGCCTGCTCCCAAGCTTCCGGAGGCATCTCCTGCATCGTTTGCGGCATGTAGGTATTCAGCATCTCAGGGGTGAGCTCAAGGAAGGCCCCCTTGTCCGCTTGCGCTCCGTACTTGTTCCAATTGGCGGAGAAGACCAGGTCGAAGTCTTCGCCCGTCGCGAACAGCAGCGGGTATTTCTGGGCGTAATCCCCCCAAGACAGGAACATCGGCTCGATCGTGGCGTTGATGTCTTTCTTCATCAGCTTGTTGACCTCGTCGTACACGAGCCCGAGATCCTTGGGCGCGTCTCCGATCAGGTACATTTTGAGCTTTACTTCTTTGGACGTATCCGGTTTGTTCGCTTCCGGCGCCGCGCTCGCGCTTGGACTTGCGCTTGGGCTTGCGGATGGACTCCCGCTCTCGCTCGCCGTGGGCGAAGCCGAGGAATTGTTTCCCGAGTTGGACGAACAACCGGCTAGTACCGCCGCTGCCAGCCCAGCGGCCATTAGCGCTTTCGATCCTTTCATCATTGACGCACGCACCCCTTCAGATCCTATTGTTTATATGCGATAAACCGGCTTGAGGCCGGATTCATCCTTTGACGGCGCCGATCGTGATGCCCTGGATGAAGTACTTTTGCACGAATGGATACAGCAGCACGATCGGTCCGGTCGCGACGACGGTCATGGCCAGCTTGAACGATTCCTTCGGCGCGTCGACGACGAACGAGCCCTGCTGCGCCACCGACGAGTTGGCGAACGCGATGCTGCTTAGAATTTTATAGAGAAAATATTGCAGCGGATATAAATGGTCCTTGTTGATGAACAGGGTGGCAAGATACCAGTCGTTCCAATAGTGGAGCGCGATGAACAGTCCGATCGTCGCGAGCGCGGGCTTGCTGAGCGGCAGGATAATCGACGCGAAGATCCGGAAGTCCCCGGCGCCGTCGATCTTGGCCGACTCGCTGATCGCGTCGGGAATCGTCGAGCTAATGAACGCTCTCATGATGATGATATAGAACACGTTGAGCAAGGAAGGCACGATCAAGGCGAGCACCGAATCTTTCCAGCCCAGGTACTTGACGATCAGGATGTACCAGGGCACCAGGCCGCCGGAGAACAGCGTCGTGAAGAAAAAGTAGAAAGCGAACGCGTTGCGCATGGCAAAATCCTTGCGCTGAAGGACGTAAGCCGTCATCGTCGTCAGCAGCAGCGCGGCCAGCGTGCCTACCGCTGTGACGAGCAACGTGATCTCGTAGGCGCCGATGATCTGCTTCGGATTTTTGAAGATGAGCGCATACGCTTCTAATGAAAAAGCGCTCGGGAAGAGGCTGTAGCCGTTTTTCACGATATGGGACTCCTCCGTTAAGGAGCCGGCCGCGATCATGAGAAACGGAATCAGGCACAAGGCCGCGAACAACGAGATGAAGACATAGCCGATGATCTGAAACGAATACATTTCTATCCGTGCTTTTTTTTTCATGAAGCCCTCCGTCCGTCCGTTGCTGGGGACAATCGATTTCCTGATTCCATACTAGAAGAGCGGCGGGGGGCCTGTATACTTCACAAATCGACGAAAAGGCTCTACTTTTTTGCGAATCCGAACTATACAAATCCGACTTGCTTTACACTTTTCGCATCTTTACTGAATTTGAATCTGCATTTTCGGTATAATAGCGAGCCCAAAACACCCGATTAAGGCTAGGTTTCCGGTGAATTCCGCGCGGAAAACCGGTTGGAGTCGTAGCGTAAACACGAAGACCTAGCGGCAGCAAAACGCCGTTAGGTCTTCGTGTTTCAATCTATACAAATTACATCTTTCCGTATACTTTTCGTACATCGACTTACATGAAATGGATGCATTCGTTACAATGCGATTATCCTCAGCGATATACCCACTCTTCTTTTCTGGCGTTTTCGATCGCCTACCCGTTCTAGCTTCTTCCATACCGATCACGAAATCCGAGTATCCCGCCAACCTGCCGCTTGCTCGCACTGCGAGGAAGGTCTGTACGGTTGGCTTGATATAGATATCCTTCGAACGAATGTTCGAAAAGGCAGGTGATCGCTCTCCTTACATGCAATAGCAGCTTGAACTTGCATCCGAATGGCCGTGAAAACGTCAGCGCAGGTTGAGTTCCTTGCACGTACCATTTTTGGAGGAGTGATTTCATGTTATCAGTATTTAAAGCGTCGACATTCAAAATCGTGTTGTTTGCCTTTCTGACCCTCGTTATGTCGGTCGGCTCCTTTGCCTTCCCACAGGCCCGGGTTGCGTCCGCCAGCGGAACCGTGTACTACTTCTCCAGCTCGACCGGCAGTGATTCGAATTCAGGTACCATCGACCAGCCCAAAAAAACGATTAATGCGGCGATCAGCCTGATCGCCCCCGGAGTAACCATTCTATTCAAACGAGGAGATGTCTGGGAAGGCAGCCTTGATCTTAGAAATAAATCGGGGAGCAGCGCTTCGCCCATCACGATCGGTGCGTACGGTGCCGGAGCCGCCCCGATCATCACCACCCTGACCCGACTTGACGACAATTGGGTTAACGATGGCGGCAACCGTTGGAAACATGCGATAAACTTCTCCACTGCGTTGCGCCTGTTCGTTAACGGCGTATCCAAATACAAGGTGAATACGACGAATACGAGCGCCAACGAAGCCAACGTTGACCAATCCTACGAATGGTACATCAAATCCGGCTGGGTATACGTCGGTTCCACGACGGGCGCACCGAAGAACGTGGAGCTTATTCGCGACAGCAAATCCACCGTTAATATGAAAAACACAAACTACGTAACCATTCAGAACCTGGATATTAAGGGCGGAATCGTCGATATCGACGCGCCAAGCTCCCATATCACGATCGATAATAATACGATTCGGCAAATGGTTCAAACCGGGGTTCGGGTATGGAAAAACGATGCCTACAATAAAGCGGACCCTACTCCAACCGAATGGAATCAATACGTGTCCGACATTACGATTACGAACAATGTGATCGACAAGGTATGGACGACGTATGAAAACGATCCCGCTATCAAATTGAACGGAGAAGGCATCTATCTCCTCGATGCGGTGCAGGGGGGACTCATTCGCGGAAATAAAGTCGTCAATTTCGGGCACGGCGGCATTTCGCTGGAGACGGGTACTGCATCTGCAACCTCAAGCACGCACGGCGTTCATAACGTGATCGTCGAATTAAATGACGTTTCGGCAGGCGAGTCCGGCTACATGCATGCCTTCGGCGTGATCGGGTTACCTGGAAAAACGACCAATAACATAATCAGGCGCAACTATTTTCATGATTTCACAAGCGTAAGTCATGCTGGAGGAAGCAACAACCAAATTTACAGCAACCTTTTCGTCGGGGTTCCGTTAACCACGCAATCTACGCAAAAACAGCAGCCTTATGCGCTCGATATCGCTCCCTGGCCAGTGAACGAAAAAGGGAGTACGGTAAACAAAATCCCTTTGGAAGCTCGTGATTTGTATATCGTAAACAATACGTTTCTCAATACGGACCAGTTTTCCATTCAAGTGACTGACTACAATGCCGCACCCAGCAATGTGACGAATAATGTGATCGCCAATAACATATTCGGGCAATACGGCTACAACGGAGACGTGAATGCGCAGGTGGCGCTCGATGTTACGCCCAAAGTGACTGGGACACTGCATGTGAATAACAACGCGTTCTGGGATTCCAGTACAGTGGTCGCTCGCTTCAAGGATCCGGCAAACGCCGCTCACTATACCGTCGCGGAGTTGAATACGTGCCCTAATACGACTCCGGACACATGCAATGCAAACACGGAAGGCGACCCGCTATTCGTGGACTTTGCGAACCGGGATTTCCGATTGAGCGCGAATTCGCCCATCAAGGCCTCGGGAACGAATGCATATGCATCTGCACTAGGCAGCGGCTTCGTTGATTACTACGGCTATCCGTGGGACCCCACAAACCCGAGCATCGGCGCGATCCAATACGGGGCGGCTCCATCTCTTCTCTCAGCTGGCCTTACGCCAACGTACAGCAGCAGTTCCGTTCTCTACGAGAGCTCGCCATCTCGACTGACGGATGGCAGTACGACGGACTACGTTGGAGTAGGCGGAATCAATGAGAGTGTCTATGCGCAGATCGATTTGGGAGTGCTTTATGAGGTCAGCAAAGTGAAGATGTGGCACTTTTTCTCCGATGGAAGAACGTACAGGGACGTCATCGTCCAACTCTCGCAAACAGCGGATTTCAGCAGTTACGTGACGACCGTATTCAATAACGACAAGGACAACAGTGCCGGCCAAGGTTATGGCGTCAACGCCGTATATGCGGAAAGCGGCAGTGGGAAAACCGTCAACTTTCAGCCGGTATTGGCTAGATACGCGAGGTATTGGATAGGCGGGAACTCGGCAGACCCTTACAATCAATTTGTCGAGTTGCAGGCCTACGGCACGACGCCATGAGCGGAGCCCAGCTCAGCTCCGCGCCTTTTAAAGGATGTGCAGGGATACGGAATATGTAGACAATCGGCGGTAAATCGGTTGTCGCCAGTCCTAAACTTGTATCACCGCGAAATCGTCTCTGGGCCAAAGGAACACCGTCAATGTAGCGAATTACGATACAGGTACTGACATGAAGGTCCGGCACCAGAGCTTCCGGTGCCGGATCGCTTGTATGTTATTCTCAACTGTTGTTCGTAAAGGAGGATTATACGAATTGCATTCGCGCTACACTTTTTGCACCTTCCCTTACTTGTCGCCGCGTTATTCATTATAATAATGAGCACATAACCCGCCCGACGAAGGAGCCTGGACTTCCGATGAACCCCGCCGAGGCACGCACCTCCAACAAGCTTTACGCCAAGATCTTTCTTTCGTTTTGCGTGTGCATCGTCCTCACAATCGCGACGTTGTCTTTCGCGCTGTATACGAGCTTCGAGAAGATCGCCTTATCCAACATCTATGCCTCGGAGAAGAGCAGCCTGGCCCAGACGAGCTACGGCGCCAAGTCGATGATCGACTACTCGACCAACTATGCGCTGCAGATCTATGCCGATCCCCAGTTGGACAAGCTGCTTCATTATGCGTCCCCAGGCACCGTCATGGAGACGAACAACGCGCTTAACCGGCTGAAGACCTATTTGAACGTGAACTACTCCTTCCATTCGATCTACATTTATAGTAAAAACTCGAAAACGTTCTACACCGCCTCCATGTCTTCCGCCAACGCGGTGCAAGCTTATCAGGACTTTTACGATGGAGACGCGAAGAGACTGGTCGAGCGGTTCGGCGATTACAAGCGGCTCGCCCCGATTCCGCGAATCCTACCCGTCCCGACGCCCTTTCAGGACCCGAAGACGGCCAACGTCTATACGTTCGTCTTCTACGATCTGCAGGGCGCGTCCCGCGATATCGATAATATGGTCATGTTGAACGTGCCCGAGAGTTGGATGAAGGACACGATCGCGAGCCTCGACCGCAACCAGAACGGATCGACGTTCGTCGTCGACGGCAAGGGCACGCTCGTGACCAGCACCGAGTCGTATCCCTTTCTTAAAAACTTGAGCGGCAAGCCGTATGTCCGGAAAGCGCTGAACGGCTCCGCGGAGCGCGAGACAGGCTACTTCGTGGGCGAAGTGGAGGGGGCCCGCTCGCTCGTCGTCTATTCCAAGCACGAGGCCACCGGCTGGATTTTCATGCGCGTGCTCCCCTACGACACGATCATGGGGAAAATCGACGCGATGAAAAAGACCGTGTTGATCGTCTGCTTCATCATCCTACTGTTAGGACTGAGCGTATCCTTCTTCTTGTCCAGATCGCTCTACAAGCCGATCGAGAGAGTGCTCGCCAAGCTGAACGCGCTCGTGAAAGAGAAGCGCAACAACGATTACCAGCTCAAGCAGAACTTCATGCGCCAGCTTCTGCGTCACGGCGGACACCGATGGCGGCCGAACCTTGAATCGGAAATGAAGGCGCTCGATATTGCGCTGGACCCTGCCGGCGACTTCGTCGTCGTCTTGTTCGAGATCGACCGGTTCGACGCGTTCGCCGGCCAGTATCCGTTCAACGACCGGGTGCTCCTGAAGTACGGCGTCATGAATATCGTCTCCGAGTGCTTCGCCGCGATGGGCGGCGCCCGCGAGTGCGTCGATATGGACGAGAAGACGATCGCCGTCCTCGTGAACGGCGGCGCGCTGGCCGAGCCGTCGATCCACGAAGCCGTCAGGCGCGTTCAGGATGCGACCGAGCGATATTTACGCCTGTCGTTGTCCGCGTCCGTCAGCCGGATCGGCGACGGTCTCGCGGAGGTGTCCGACTTGTACGAGGAGGCGCACCTGCAATGGGAGTTCAAGTTCACCGAAGGCTATCGCTGCTTGCTGCACGGCCGCCGGCATCGGCCGCAGGCGACCGCGGCCTTCATCTATCCGGCCACGCTCGAGCACAATATGCTGGAGACGCTTAAGCTGGGCAAAGCCGAAGAAGCCAGGAGGCGGTTCGACGAGATCGTCCGCTGCGTCGATCCGCCCGTTTATCTCGTTTACAACATGCTGTTCAACCAGCTTGCCTTCTCGATCAGCTCGGCGACGGCTTATATGGACAAGGGCTCCGGCGCGGCGGCCGACTACGACTTCGGCGCCTTCGTCCAGCGGATGCACCAGCTGGAGACGCTGCAGGATGTCCGCGATCACTTCGGCGAGCTGATCGATCAGCTGTGCCAGGGCTTCCGGGAAAAGAAAAACAATGCGAAGCACGATAACTTGATCGCCTCGATCGACGACATCATCCGGCAGCAGTATGCCGACCGGGAGCTGTCGCTGTACAAGATCGCGGAGATGCTCGATATGTCTCCCGCGTATCTCGGCCGTATTTTCAAAAAGCTCACGTTGAAGTCGGTGCCGGATTATTTGAACGAGTATCGCGTGGAGCGGGCCAAGGAGCTGCTCGTCGCCACGCCGCACTCGATCGAGGAGATCTCGCAGAGGACGGGGTACAACAACAGCACGTACTTTTACAAGGTGTTCAAGAAATATACCGGGCTGACGCCGGCGGAGTATCGGCAGACGGGGAGCTGAGGCGGGGCGGGAGATCGTCATGCGAGGGCGGAAAAAGCAAGACCTCGCGCATGGCGCAAAAGTGCAGGATAGACAAGCAGGAATAGACAAGAATTCTTGCATCGTGCAAAAGTGCAGGATAGGCAGCCAACAAGCGGGTTTTACCGTGTCTATCGCGCAAATCTGCATGATGCATCCCGGCAAATGGCCATTTTTTGCAAATATTAAGCGCTGAATGATGCACTTTTGCTTGATAGCCCCCCGATGAACGCGCCGCTGTTGCGGGATCATGCACAATTGCGCGATACAAATCGGGACGAAAGCAAAGACAAACGCAGTCATTGTCCCCGCCGGTTGAGAGAAGGGACAGCAACTGCGCCGTGATCGCTATAAGAACGAATGGATGCCGCGCAGTCGCACCATGCCGAGCAGCTGCCCGACGGTCAACTCTGCTTCGGGCTCGAAGTGATCGCCGAGGGCATAGTCCAGCAGCTCGCCGAACAGATAGGCGGATTCGGGTCGCTTGAAGTCGGCCGGCGTCCGCCAAGCCAGCGTGGACACGAGCAGGCGGCCCGCTCCGACGCGCGCCTCGAAGACGGCGGCGAGGCGCTTGGCGCGGTTGAAGTTGTCCACGATCTCGACGATCGGACTAATGCCCGGCGCCGCGTCCAGGCAGATGGCCGGCGTGCCGTTCAGCAGATGGTACCACTGCCAGTCCGAACGGCCGTCGTGCGGGAAGCCGCCGAGCGCCGGATGGTCCCGTACGATCGCGCCCATCGTGCCGCCCGCCTGCTCGGAGAACATGAGATAGTTCCAGAACACGGGCAGGTACTTGGTCATGACGGCGTCGTACAGCTCGGATTCGCCGGGGAGCAGCAGCACGCGGCCGCCCGCGACGAGGTACTGGAGCACGTTGGTCGTGAGACGCTCGACGATCGCGAGGCGGACGCCGCGCCGCACGGGATCGAGGCGGGGATCGAAGCGCGCGTTCGGCTCGTGGATCGCGCCGTACAACACGGATTTAAGGGCGGGCGCGCTGGTCCATATCGCCTCGGTATCGCCGTACGCGACCCGGGGAAACGCCCAGAACGACCAGGCATTGCGGATCTTCGCCGCGTCCGTCGCCGTGCCGAGGTCTGCCCACCGCGCCTCGAGCACAAGCTCGGCGGCCTCGGCGTCCGCGCCGCATCCGACCTGAACGACGCCGGCCTCGGTCACTTCCCCGGCGTTTAGACCTGCCACGGCCAGTTCCCCTTCCGCAAGCGTTCGCCCGCCAGAGGACAACCGCCATGCTACGCGTCCTTCCAGTACGGGCGCCTCGCCGTAATGGGAGACGGACAATCGGACGGATATGCGCTCGCCGGCGAAAAGCGTACGCGTGGCGCAGGACATCAGCAGTACCGTAGGGCCGTTGAAATCCAGCACGCGCGCCGGCTCGATCGTCCCCTTGCTGTCCCAGAACGCGTCTAGCAGCCCCGTCGTCGCATGGCCTTGTCCGGGAAAGTCGCGAATGTCCAGCAGCTGCACGCCCGCCGCGTCCGGCGTCCGGCGCGCCCGCTCCATCGCTTCCTTGAGCGCCCGAGCCTGATGGGTGCCGGTCGCTTCAATGAACGCGGGCACGCGCGACGCCAATCCTTTCTCCGCCAACGTCTCTTCGATCGTCTCCAGCCAAGTCGGACGCAGGACGCCTGTGTACTTGGCCTTCTCCTCGGGGCGCGCGTACATCGCGAACTGCGCATGCTCGTGCCCGATAACCGGCTTGGCGCTGAGCCTGGCGACGGCGGAAAAGTCGCGTTCCGTGGCGGGCATCGCGATCTCCTCGGTCTTGAGCGGCGCGTGCCAGTTGAACGACGGGATGAAGAAGTCGCCCTCGCGGTCCTGCTCCGGCAGTTGCCCGAAGCCGGTGTTGTCCGTGGCGAGCCGCGTCGGATCGAGCTCGCGGGCGAGCCGGACAAGCTCGTTCAAGCGCGGGTGGCCGTTGTCTTCGACGAGCTCGTTGCCCATCGCGAACAGGACAAAGGACGGATGCGCGTTCAACTGCGCGTAAATGCGCCTGAGCTCCGCTTCGAGGAAGGCGTCGACGTCGGCGGGCGGCTCGGCCCCGCGCGGTTGATAGTGCGCCGACCAATGCGGCAGCTCGGCCTGTACGAGCATGCCTGCCTCGTCGGCCGCTTCCCAGAACGGCTTCGGGGCCGTCCACCCATGCAGCCGGATATGATTAAAGCCGTACGACTTCGCAATGCGGAATTGACGCTCGTAATGCGCTTTGTCCCAGACGGGATACCCGGTCAGGGGGAAGATGCAGCAGTCGACGTAGCCGCGCAGCCAGACGGGATGCCCGTTCAGCAGCAGACGCTTGCCTTCGGCTGCGAGTCGCCGCAGGCCAGGGCGCCTTGTCGTCCGGTCCAGAGTCTCGCCGTCGCGGACAAGCGCGAATTCGGCGTCGTACAGCTGCGGCCGGACGTCGCTCCACAGCGCGGGCGCTTCGCCTAGCACGCAGGCGAGCTCCGCGAGGAAGGGCGCCGCGGCGGAATCGCGCGATCCGCTCGCGTTGTCTTCGTCACCCGGCACGGCGTTAGCCGCGTCGGCCGGGACGAACGCCGCGGTCGCGATGAACGTCTCGCCGTCCGGCGCGCGGAACGTCGCGACGACGGCGTCGCCCGGCGCGAGCTCGCCGCGAGCCGTCACCCGGCAGCGAAAGAGGCCGGCCGCCGGATCGGGCTCGATGGCGATGCGCGCGATCCGCGCGGGGGCAAGCCGCGCGAGCCGCACGCCGCCCGTGATGCCGCCCCAGGCCGTGGCCGTATGGCGCGTATGAATATGGCTGTCCGCGAGCGGCAGCCGCATCCGGTTGTCCACGCGGACGGTCAGCTCGTTCGCGCTATTTCGGACAAGGCCCTCCAACAGGTGTACGTGAGGCGCGGACAGGCTGTCTTGCCTGCCCGCATACGCGCCGTTGACCCATACCTCCGTCGTCCAGCGCGCGCCAGCGATCCTCAGCGCCCAGGCTGCCTCGGACAATCGATCCGCGCCGCCTTCCGCTGCGCTCGCTGCGTCGGCCCGGTCGCCGGCAACGGCACCCGTTCCGCGACCGCCTTCCGTCGCCGTCCCGGTCCAGTCCGCTGACTCCCCGTCCCCGACGCGAAACGTCGTCCGATACCACGCCGCGCCCTCGTACTCGCGGACCTTGGTCCAAGTATCGATCTGGCCGAACGGCGGCTCGTCCCCATAACCCTGCTCCTCCCAGGAGCCGGGTACCTGAATCGTGCCTTCGCCGAAGGCGTCGTCCGGCGGCGCATCCGCATACCGATCGTCCGGATCGAGCAGGAACCGCCATTCTCCGTCCAGCCGCATCTGTCTGTCGTTCATCCGCATCGTCGCAACACTCCGTTCTACTAAGTAACTTTATGTAACCTTCGCGCACTTCCAGCGTTCCGAAGTCTGTGTCGCGGAGTCGATCAATGGTTTTAAGCGCAATTTAGCAGTTATCCGCGGCAAGAAGAGGCCGTCCGGCGCGAATAACTGCATGAATGCAGTTATTCAAGTCGCCGACCAGCCTCAACATGCGGCGTGCTACCACCGTACGATCGAGCAGTCTCCACGCGAGCAACGCTGCAACGTTTGTCGCGGCAGACGCCTGCCCTAACCCTTGACCGCCCCCGCGGTCAATCCCTTCATAAACGTCTTCGACCCCAGCACGAACAGGATCAGCACCGGCACGGTCGTCAGCGTCAGCGCGAGCATCCGCGCCGCGTAGTCGGTGCGGTGGACGATGCCGAGGTTCGAGATGAAGATCGGCAGCGTGTACCATTCCGACTTGTTGATCGTCACGAGCGGGAGCAGGTAGTTGTTCCACGACCACAGGAAGACGAGCGTGGCGAGCGTCGCGAGACCCGGCTTCATGATCGGCAGCACGATCCGGGCGAAGATGCCCGGCTCCGAGCATCCGTCGATGCGCGCGCACTCCAGCAAGTCGTTGGGGATCGAATCGCGGATGAACTGGACCATGAAGAACGCGCCGAACGGAAACGCCGCCCACACGAGGATGACCGGCCACAGCGTATTGCCTACGCCGAGGTTGCGCATTTCGATGATGTAGCCGATCAGGCCGACCTGCGTAGGCACCATCATGGTCAGGACGACGAACGTCTGCAGCGCCTTCCGTCCGCGGAATTCGAACTTCGCGAGCGCGTAGCCGATCAGCGTGCTCGTCAGCGTTGCCAGGACGACGGAGACGACCGACACGATCAGGCTGTTGAGGTAGACGCCCATGAAGTCGGCGGACATGACCGTCTTGAGATTGTGGGCCAGATAGTTTCCGGGCAGGATCGGGATGCCCTTGAACAGGTCCTCGTTGTAGTGCGTGCCCATGACGATCATGATGTAAAACGGAAACAGGGACAGCGCCGAGATGACGATGAGACAGATCCACATGAGCGTTTTTGCCGTTTTTGCCGCGTTCATCGCTTGTCCTCCTTCGGCGCCGTCAGCCGGTAGCTCAAGATCGAGAAGAATACGATGATGACGAACAGCGAGTAGGCGATCGAGGAGGCGTACCCGAAACGCGTATTGGAAATGAACGATTCGTCCACGAATTTCCAAATGACGGTAAGCGCCGTGTTGTCCGGTCCGCCGACCTGCGCGGAGCCCGACCAGCCGCCGTACAGCAGCTTCGGCTCGTCGAACAGCTGCAGCCCGCCGATGACCGAGGTAACGACGAGGAATACGGTGATGTTGCGCAGCAGCGGCATCGTGATCTTGCGGAATGTGTGCAGGCCCGTCGAACCGTCCATTTTGGCCGCTTCGTACACGTCCTGCGGAATGACCGTCATGCCGGCCATGAAGATGATCATGAAGTAGCCGAGATTGCGCCAGATGACCATCAAGGCGATGATCGCGCGCGAGCCCCAAGGGTCCTGCAGCCAGTAGAAGCCTTCCTGCAGCCAGCCGAACTTCGTCAGCAGCAGGTTGACGAGCCCGGTCTGCCAGTCGAACAGGTAGGAGAAGATGAAGCCGATCGCGACGGGCGTCGTGATGTACGGCAGCACGTTGATCGTCTGGAACAGGCGCTTGCCCCGCGTCAGCTGGAACGTCCAGTACGCGAGCACGAGGCCGAGGATCAGCGTGAGGGGGATGAACATGACCATCATGATCAGCGTGTTCCACAGCGACTTGATGAACAAGGGGTCGTTCGTCCACAGCTGGACGTAGTTTTTGAAGCCGATATACGTTTTCTCGCTAATGCCGTTCCAGTCATGCAGGCTCAGCACGAAGGAGTAGAGGACCGGGTACAGTTGAAAAGCCGCATAAGCCAGCACAAACGGCAGCGCGAAAAGATAGGGCCACAAATGTGGCCCCCATCTGCGTTTGCGGGATGCGGCGGAGGTGGCGGCGGCCGGTGCGAGGCTTTGCTCCGCGTTCACGTTCATCCCTCTATTCTGTAGGTTACTTGACGGTCGCGTCCGACGCTTTGTTTTTGGTCTCTGAAATGAATTTCTGCAGCGCGGCGTCCGCGGTGACCGACGTATCCTTCGTCCAGAGCGGGTACAGCGCGTTGAACACGCCGTCCACGACCGAGTCGTACTTCGACTGCGGCTCGCCCTTCATGTCGGGCACGATTTTCTCCATGAAGTACTTCGCCAGGTTCTGGCCGCCGAAGAATTCGTCGTACGGTCCCGGCGCTTCGATCAGGTCCTTATGCGTCTCATAGAACGACTTGGAGCCGGTCATGTTGCCGAATGTCTTGAAGTTGTAGGCGGAGCCTTCATCGGACAGGTACGCATACTGCACGAACGCCCAGGCCGCTTCCTTGTTTTTGCTGTCTTTGTAAATGCCGACGGCGGTGCCGCCGCGGGTGAAGCCGCCCTCCGGCGCCTTGACGAGACCCCAGCGTCCTTTGCCTTCCGGATCGTTGGCCGAGATGTGCCACTTCGGTCCCCACGGGGCCATCGGATAGAACATGAACTCGCCCTTGGCCATCGAGGCCGACCAGGCCGGCGTCCACAGCTCGTTTTTGCCCAGGATGCCGGCGTCGCGCATCTCGAACAGGCGAGTCAGCGGCTCCTTGACCTTGGCAGTCAGATCGACTTCGGTGCCATTCACGTACGATGCGAAGTTCTGGCCCTTCAGCGCGATGAACGCGTCGCCGAGGCCGGGCATCATGAGCACCTTGCCGCCGCTCTTGTCCTTCAGCTCCTTGCCCTTGGCGACGAAGTCGTCCCAGGTGGAGATGAGCTTCTCCAGCTCGGCGGGATCGTCGGTGCCCCAGTATTCCTTGGCGAGGTCGCGGCGATACGCGAAGCCGGCCGGCGTGATCGCCTGGTCGACCGCGATGACTTCGCCCTTGCCGTTCGAGATGTACGGGACGGTGAAATCAAGCACCGAGCTCTTGTCGAAGTTGTAAGGCGCGCCTTCGAGGTTGTCGAGCACGCCGAGATCGAACAGCTTGCCGCGGTAGGCGGATTCGCCGAGGATGACGTCCGGCACGTCCGAGCCGGAGGCGATGCCGCTTTGCAGCTTCTGCAGGTAGTCGTTCGGGTTAACGACGGTAACCTCGACCTTGATGTTCGGGTAGGTTTTGTTAAACTCGGCGATCATGCCTTTCTGGAACGCTTCGTCCCAATCCCACACCTTGACCGTGCCGCTAAGCTGCGTCGGGTCGGCGCTGGCCGCGGGCGCGGAGGACGAGGCGCCTGCGCTGCTTGCCGCGGGAGACGAAGCGGACGGCGATGCGCCGTTGTTTTCGTTGCCGTTGCCGCCGCAGGCCGCGAGCGCGCCGGAGAGCAGGAGCAGCGAGAGCGCGCCGGCTGTACGGCTTTTCGTGAGCAAGTGATTCACTTTGGATGGACCCCCTATAGAACTTCGTTGTAAGTGCTTGCATGAATATCGTAACCCGGGGGAGCCTGTCCGGATAATGCGGGAAACCGGCGATTTTGTATAAAATCCGGAGGTTCGTCGGCGCAACGACCCGCCGGGAACGGAGTTGCACGGAAAAACCGCGCAACTCCCGTAGAACCGCCGCTCGGGAGCGGAGTTGCACGGGGAAACCGCGGAACTTCCGTAGAAACCGCCGCCCGGGAGCGGAGTTACACGGGAAAACCGCGCAACTCCCGTAGAAACCGCCGCTCGGGAGCGGAGTTACACGGAAAAACCGCGCAACTCCCGTAGAAACCGCCGCTCGGGCGGAAAAACCGCGCAACTCCATACCGATAAGCGCAAATGTGCACTAACGCCGCAACTGCGACGCTCCGGACGGTGCCGATAGGCGCAAATGTGCACTAACGCCGCCTCTGCGACGCTCGGACGGTGCCGATAAGCGCAAAAGGGCACTAACGCCGCAACTACGACGCTCCGGACGGTGTCGATAAGCGCAAAAGGGCACTAACGCTGCAACTGCGACGCTCCGGACGGTGTCGATAAGCGCAAATAGGCGCTAACGTCGGCTATTTTGTCACGTTCTTTGCAACATAGAGATATTGAGTGTAAGGCAGCGCACAAGGCGGCAATGCGAGCCGATCAAGGCGATGCGAGCCAAGCCAAGCCAAACTAAGCTAACCAAGCTAAGCAAGGCAGGCCCCGGCGCCGCACCGCGCCGCGGCGTCAGCCCGGCTCCGTCCAGGGCAGCCGGATGCGGGCGAGCGTGCCATGCCCCGGCTCGCTCTCGACCTCGAGCCGCGCCCGCGCGCCGAAGTGCGAGCGGAGCCGCTCTTGAATGTTGGACAGGCCGATGCCGCGCGTCCGTTCATGTCCGGCGCCGCCGCGAGGCAGCCAGCCGGCGGCGGGCAGCGTCATGCCGAGGCCGTCGTCCTCCACCTCGAGGCAAAGGTCCGGGCCATCCCGGTAAGCGCGCAGCGTAATCGTGCCGGTCTCCGCATCCGAGGGGACGATGCCGTGCAGAATCGCGTTTTCCACGAGCGGCTGCAGCGCCATCCGGGGGACCGAGCGGGGGAGAAGCGCTTCGTCGGCTTCCCAGATTAGTCGGAAGCGGCCGGGATAACGGGTCTGCTGAATGACCGCATACTTGTCCACGATGCGCTTCTCGTCGGCGAGCGGCGCTCGCACCGCGCCTTCGCCCGTCTTGATCGTATCCTGCAAAATGGCGATGAGCGCCTGGGTCACCTCCGCGGCTTCCGCGCTGCGCCCGGCATGGGACAGGTAGATGACCGTATTGAGCGCATTGTACAAAAAGTGGGGATTGATCTGCGCCATGAGCAGGTCGATCTGCATTTGCCTTTTGTCCGCTTCGCTGCGTACCGAGGCCTGGATCGTCTCCTTCAGGTCGCCGACCATCCGGTTGAAGCCGCCGCCCAGAATCTCCAGCTCGTCCCCGCTGCGGATGTCTACCGTCGTGCCCAGATCGCCGACGGCGACGCGCTTCATCGCGTTCGTCAGGCGGATGAGCGGACGGGTGAGGCCCACGATGATCGGGAGCATGACGACCGTCGACGCCACGATGCCGCAGAGGATGATGAGGACGTAGAAGTAGAAGATCCGGTTGATTTTCTCGAAAAGCGTATGCTTGGACAGGAGCGCCGTCTGGCGCCAGCCGTAGTTCATGCCGCCGTCGGCGAGCGCGATGCGGCTGTCGTCCTCGGCATAGTCCGCGTCCGGGCCGAGCGCGCGCGCCATGAAGTCGCGGTCCGCCGCGGGCAGCTCCTCGTTCGCGGCGTACAGCAGCGCGCCCTGGCCGGAGTACAGCTCGATCTGCTCGAAGTCCCGCGCGGTTTGGAGGAAGACGTTGGACAGCTCCGAGTAGGCGACGTCGATGACGAGATAGCTGTCCGCCGACGCGTTGATGCCGATGGGCCGGTATTTGAGCACGTAGCTGACGACCTGCCGCTGCCCGCTGATGTAAAAAAACGAGTGCGGCTCGCTGTAGGCGCTTCGCTCGCCGGCCAGCTTGGCGAACCAGTCCTGCTTCAGATAGTCGGCGAAATAGTCCTCGTAGCCGCTGAAGTTCGAGTACGTCTCCCCGCTTGGCGGCACGATCAGCACGTTCAAGATGAAGTTGCCGAGCGCGACGAACCTGCCCAGCTTTTCCTGGACCGCCTGCTTGCGAAAGTATTCGGATTCGATGCTGTCGCCCGGCTGCCCGTAGATCTGGTCCGCGATCTCCTCGTCGGACACGATGTACTCGGCCGTCTTGGCGACCTGCTCCTGAATCTTGCCCAGCTGGAAAGAAATCTGCGCGAGCTTCGTCCGGCTGTCCTTGATCGATTGGTCGCGGATGATATTGCGGGCGTAGTCGTAAATAAAGAAGCCGCTCACGGCGAGCGACAACGAGACGACAAGCGCGGCGCTCGCCATGATCTTGGTGCGGATCTTCATGCGCATGCGGCGCTCACCTGCGTTTCTCCGTGTATTCGTTCGGATTCATGCCCGTCTGCTTGCGGAATACCTGGCTGAAATACTGGCCGTTGCGGTAGCCGACGCGCTCCGCGATCTCGTAGATCTTGAGCGAGCCGTCCGCGAGCATCCGCTTCGCCTGCGCCATGCGGATCTCGGTCAGGCGGTCGAGCACCGTATGGCCGGTCTCCTCCTTGAAGACGTGGCGCAGGTGATCGCGGCTGATGCCCAGATGGCCGGCAACGGCGTCGGCGCCGATATCCGGATCGGCGTAGTGCCGCTCCAGGTACGCGATGGCCGCGCGCACCTTGCGCGAGGCGGCCGGCGCGCCGGCCGCCGCTTCGAGGGCGGCGATCCGCTCCGCGAACGCGGCCTCGATCGCTGCCAGCGACGTCCAGCCCGCGGCATCCTGCGGCTCGGCCGGGTCGGACATGCCGAGCTGCGCGCGGCAGCCGGCGATCGCGGATGCGAGCTGGCGGCACAGCTCGGACAGGCCGGGGACGTCCATCGCGGCGCCCGCCTGCGCGAACAGGCCGGGCAGTCCGAGTGCAGCCTCCGCATACCGCCCCTCTTGAAGCCTTCCCCGCACGGCGGCAAGCCCCGCGCTCCAGTCGAAGGTGCCGGCAGCTGCCGCGGCCGCCTCGGGCGGCGGCTCGTTCAGCCTGAACAGCTGCCGCGGCCCGTAATAAACGGCGAGCCCAAGCCGCCTCAAGCCTTCGGCGAGCCGTCCGGGCACCGCGTCGCGGTCCGCCAACCCGTGGGCGCTTGCGGCCGAGACCGTGCCGCCCGCGAGGCATGCCAGCGCGGCCGCCGCCTCGACCGCCCGCGCTTCGGCCGTCTCGCGAAGGCGTCCTTCGCCGCGGGCGGCGACGTCTCCGTAGAGGAGCACGAAGTACTCCTCCAGAAAGGGGAGGGCCGCCAGCAGGCCGGGCTCGTTCGAAGCGGGCCAGGCGTCCGGCAGCGGCGGAAGCGCCGGCATCCCGGGCAGCGAGAACGGCGGGCGGTCGGGCCGGAGGACGACGAGCTGCCAGCGGTCGAAGCTGTCGCAGCGCCCGTCCGTCGCCGTCCGCCAGCCGGCGTCGGACAGCTCCCGCCCGCCGAGCCAGTCGATCAGCAGCCGATCCCGACCGTTACGCAGCGCGCTGCGGGCTTGGACGATCTCCTCGCGCAGGCCGCCCAGCTCGCGGCTGAAGGTATCGGCGTCCATCTCGTGCTTCACCCAGTAGCTGGCGACGCCGAGCCGGACGGCCTCCTTGGCGTACTCGAATTCCTTGTACGAGGTCAGCAGCACGATTTTCAGCGCCGTGCCTTCCGCGAGCAGCGTCTTGCTGAGCGCCAGGCCGTCTTGACCGGGCATGACGATGTCCATAAGGACGAGGTCGGGGCGATGCTTGCGGGCCAGCTCGGGCACTTGCGCGGGGCGCGTCGCCGTGCAGACGATCTCGTAGCCGAGCGCTTCCCAGGAGACGAGGCTCTTCAGATGCTCGATCGCCAGCACTTCGTCGTCCACGATCATGACTTTCACGGGATTCATTCCGACCGGCTCCTTCCTGACCTGGGGTCTTCCGAATGGATCAATAGGAGTATCATCCGTTAACCGAGGCCGATTCGTCAATCGGGCAGCGTCCGAACCGCATCGGGCATAGCGTCGGCAGGGGCTGCGGAGCGCGCAAAAAAAGGACGAACGGAGGCGCTTCTCCGTGCGTCCTGCGCAACGTACGCTATTCCTTCCCGCAAACCCCGTAGAAGAACATATGGACCATTCCCTCCAGGAAGCTGTCCTTGTCCTCGCTCCGCTCCGCCATCTCCAGCAACGTTTGATATTGGTTCATGTACAACTGGATAAAAGCCAGTACGTGCTCCGCGTCGACGCGCCCCGAGATCTCGCCGGCGGCTTTGCCTTCTTCGATGAGGCGAACGGTCCAGGGAACGGTCCTTTCCTTGTACAACGTGTCGATATACGCAGCCAGTTCCGCGTCCTCCGCCAGCATCTCTTTGATCAGGCCCGGCGGAAAATCGCGGTACGAATCCTTCTCCAGCTGCAAAATATGGGCAATCTGCTCGCGCATCGAATGTCCTTCGCGCATGTAAGCCTCGAACGCCTCGACCGCACGGTCCATGTAAGATTTGAACGCGTCCCGGACCACCGCTTCCTTGCTGCCGAAGTAGTTGTAGATCGTAACCTGCGAGACGCCGGCCCGCTTGGACAGATCGGCGATACGCAGCTTCCCGGGCCCTGCTTCTCGCAATATCTCCAGCGTTGCGCCGCGGATTTTTTCTTTGATTTGCTGCGCTCGTTTCTCGAACCCGTTCATGCGCATGCTCCTTATTTCCGCCGACCCGGAAAATGATGAAATATATTTAAATGAATATTTCACGAAATCGTTGACGCAGTCATCTTCGGGGTCTAGTATAACATATGAAATATGGGTGATAAAAAATTTCATTATTTTTCGATTGGAGGCGCCGTTATGCTGACGGTGGAGCATCTGACGAAGACCTTTAAGAACGGAAGAGGCATTCGGGACGTGTCCTTCTCGGTCCGTCCGGGAGAGGTGTTCGGCTTTCTGGGACCGAACGGCGCGGGCAAATCGACTACGATCCGGCATATCATGGGCTTCATGAAGCCGGATCGCGGACGCGCGATCGTAAACGGCATGGACACGTGGCTGCGACAGGGCGAGGTACAATCGGGAATCGGTTATTTGCCGGGAGAGATCGCCTTCATCGAAGGAATGACCGGGCGAGAATTCCTTGACTTTCTGTCCGGCATGCAGCGGGTGCGAGACCGCGGCAGAAGGGAGCGGCTGATCGGGCGGCTGCAATTCGACGCGAATACGCCCATCCGCAAAATGTCCAAAGGGATGAAGCAAAAGGTGGGCATTGTCGCGGCGTTCATGCACGATCCCGAGGTCGTCATCCTGGACGAGCCGACGTCGGGACTCGATCCGCTCATGCAGAAGGTGTTCGTCGAGCTCGTGCTGGAGGAGAAGGCCAGGGGCAAGACGTTCCTGATGTCTTCGCACAGCTTCCCCGAGATCGAGCGTACGTGCGACCGGGCGGCGATCATCAAGGACGGCGCGATCGTGACGATCGCGGACATCCATGAGCTGCAGCGGATGCAGCGCAAGCTGTTCGAGGTCACCTTCGACACCGCGGAAGAAGCGGCTGCCTTCGCGAAGTCGGGTCTCAGCGTGGAGTCGCTGGACGGCAACCGCGTGCGCGTCGCGGTCAAGGGCGACTACGGGCGGTTCGCGGAGGAGACGGCGAAGCGGCGCGTCCGCAATATCGACCTTTTCACGCAAAATCTCGAGGACATCTTCATGGATTACTATGACCGGAAGGGGGAGGGGGTATGAGCGGAGCGCTGTACAAACAGATGATGCGGGTCAACCTGAAGGGATTTCTGAATTACGCCTTCGGATCCGCCTTCTACATTTTCCTCATGTTCTGGCTTTATCCCGGCATCGCCAAAAATACGGAAGCCCTCGACGACATCGTCGCGACGATGCCGGAGGGCGTGGGAAGAGCCTTCAGCTTGAACGGGTTCGACAGTGCCGAGGCCTTCATCTCCGGCGAATATTACGGCCTCATCCTCGTGCTCATCCTCGCGATCGTCAGCGTGCAGCTCTCGACGCAGCTCATGGCGCGGATGATCGACCGGGGCTCTATTGCCTATCTGCTGTCGACGCCGACGACGCGGGTCCGGATCGCGCTTACCCAGGCCTGCGTGCTGGTCTCAGGCCTGCTGCTCATCTTGGGCGCGACGACGCTCGCGGGTTTTGCCGGCAAGGCATGGCTGCTTGGAGATCGCTACGCGTTCGACGGCGGTCGCTTCGTCCTGCTCAACGCCGCCGCCTTCTTGATGTTCTTCGCAGTCGCAGGCATCGCGTTTCTCGTCTCTGCCGCGTCAAGCGACGAGAAGCGGGCGCTCGGCCTCTCGGGCGCGATCGTCTTCGGATTTTACAGCCTCGACCTGCTGGGCAAGCTCGGCGACGGCATCGCCTGGATGCGCGGCCTCTCGATCTTCTCCCTCTACAGGCCGGGCGACATCGTCGGCGGCGAGGCGTTCCCCGCGCTCGGCTTCGCGCTGCTCGCGGCGATCGGGCTAGCCTCCTTCGGAGCCGCTATACTAGTATTCAAACGAAGGGATCTGCCGCTTTAATCCGATCTTCGCCTGCGCCTAGCGCTGCTCCGAATCGCACGAAGCGAGCAGCGTGAACCGAAAGAGGGAGCCTGCGCCTTCCTCGCTGCGGGCTTCGATTCGGCCGCCCATCAGCTCGACTAGACGCTTGCAGATGGCAAGGCCCAGGCCGGTGCCGCCGTACTTGCGGTTGATTCCCGGGTGCAGCTGCGAGAAGGATTGGAACAGGCGGTCCAGCTTGTCCGCCGGGATGCCGATGCCCGTGTCCGACACCTCGAACTCGAGCATGTCCGGCGCATGTCGCTCGTTAGGCGCCCTGCGAAGCCTGACGGAGACGCGGCCCGCGTCGGTGAATTTGATCGCGTTGCCGACCAGATTGACGAGCACCTGCCGAATACGGGCGGCATCGCCGCCGAAGGTCGCGGGGGTGCCGTCTTCAATGCGCATGTCGAGGACGACCCCCTTCTCGTCGGCTTTGACCTCGAACAGCTCGCGGACGGATTCGAGCAGTTGGGCGGGGTCGACGGGCTCGCATTCGAGATCGAGCTTGCCGGCTTCGATCTTGCTGAAGTCCAGGATGTCGTTCAGGATGCGAAGCAGGTTGCGGCTGCTCTTCATGACGATCTCCGCATATTCGCGCTGCGTATCCGATAGCGGCGTGTCGAGCAGCAGGTCGGTCATGCCCATGATGCCGTTCATCGGCGTCCGCAGCTCATGGCTCATGATCGCGAGAAACTCCGACTTGGCGTGGTCCGCGCGCTCGGCGGATTCTTTGGCCTTCAGCACCTCGACTTCGCTCGTAATATCCCGCCACACGACGACGGCGCCGCGGATCTCGCCGCGGTCCGCGATCGGCGTCACGCGGTAGTCGGCGAGAAAGCTCGAACCGTCCGTCCGCCAGAAGACATCCTCTCGCGCCGCGCGCGGCTGGCCGTCCTGGATCGTCAGGTGAACGGGGGATTTGCCCTCGGCGTAACGGCTGCCGTCCGCGCGGGTATGGTGAACCGATTCCTGGTACGGACGACCGGCGAACAGCTCCGGCTCGCAGCCCAGCATGCGGGCGCCGGGCGGATTGAGGAAGATGCCGCGGCCTTCCCGGTCGACGCCGAAGATACCTTCGGATACCGAGCTCAGGATGAGCGCGTGCTCGTCGCTGAGCTTCTCGATTTGCTCCATGTGGCGCTTGCGCTCGGTAATATCGGAGGCGATGCCGAACACGCCGACCACGCGGTCGTCTACGAAGATAGGCACGTTCGTGACGCTCAGGTCGAGCAGCGAGCCGTTTTTGTGAACGATGAGGGCTTCGTAGTTATGCGGCACGCCCTGCGCGGCGCGATTGAAGTTAGCTTGCGTGCGCGGCAGGTCCGGCGGGAACACGAGACGGACGAACGATCCAGGCATCAGCTCCTCGCGCGTGTACCCGAGCATTTTCTCCAGGCTCCCGTTGAGCGAAGTGAAGTTGCCCTCCAGGTCGAACGAATATACGCCCGACGGATTGTAGTTGAACAGAGATTTGTAGCGCTGTTCGCTCTCCCGGAGCTGCTCTTCCATCTGCCTGCGCTCGGTAATGTCCTGTACCGTGCCGAGCAAGCGTTCGACTTCGCCGGTATCCGGCATAAGAATCGACTGGATCCGGGCATGGATCAGACGCGTGTCCCCGCCCGCGGTCACGATGCGGAAGTCCGCCTCGTGAAAGCCGCCTTTAAGCGCTTTCTGCAAATTCGCCTCAATGCGGTCTCGGTCGTCGACATGCAGGCAGGCGAAAAAAGCTTCGAGATCGATTCGGTCCCGGTCGATCCGGCCCTCGAACATGCGATGCATCTCGTCGGAGCAAGAGAACCGGCCGCCGGCGATCTCCCAGTCCCACGAGCCGATGCGCGCGAGACGCTGCGCCTCGGCCAGATTTTCCTCGAACTTCTTGCGCGCGGTGACGTCTCGCCCGATGCCGACGATCTTGTCCAACTCGCCGTTAGCGGTCCGCAGCACCTCGAACGTCGTCTCGAACCAGAGATAATGTCCGTCCCGGTGGCGCACCCGGCACTCGAACACGTCGACGTCGCGGAAGGTCTGCGTCATCAGTTGCCTGACATCGTCCGGATGGTACAGCGCCATATTGTTGCGGCCGATGAGCTCGGCCGGTTCGTAACCCAATACCGATTGAATCGCCGGAGACACATAGCGGGTGATGCCGTCGGGCGTAGAGACGGTGATCAGGTCCTGCGCGTGATCGAGCACGAGCCGCAGGATCGTCTCCTCGGACAGCGTATCGGCCGGCGCGGTCGGGATGAGCTCCGTCACCTGGACCGCGATGACTTGGATGATACCTTCGCTTCGAATCGGAATCAAATGGAGGCGGGCGGTGACGGGCGATCCGTCTTTGCGCGCGAAGGTCTCGGTTAACGCCAGGCTCGGCAGGCTGCCGGCAAGCAGAGGCGCGAGGCGCTCTTCGCGATCGCTGACGGAGAGAACGGCCAATTGCGAATATGGCATGCTCTGCAGCTCTTCCTCGCCGTACCCGAGCATCCCGCAAAACGACGGATTGGCGCCTACCCAGGCGTCCGCGTCCGGGGAGAGGAACGCCGTGCCGATCGGCGAATGATAATAGAGTTGTTCAAAAGGCAAGGATGGGTTCGCGAATGCATGCTCCAAAGAAGTTCCTCCTCCCGCTTTATACTGAGTTTATCAGGAAGAACGCCGGAGGCCTAGCGGAATCGGCGAATAATGTCCTTGGGCCGCGAAGCCGCGCGGGAATCGTCGTTTTCGCGTATGCTCCGCGAGGCATATGTCGTCTCGCCGTTCCATAAATATAGTATACTGGCAGCAATGGACAATAGTCCGAGCGAGAATAGAGGAGGCCGTGACAATGGGATTTCTGGACAAAGTCAAATCCGGGCTGAACGACGCGGGCAACAAAGCCAAGGTCCTGGTCGACGTAAATCGCCTCAAGCTTCAGAACAGCTCGAAAAGAAAAGAAATCGAAGAGCTCCAGCAGCAGATCGGCCAGCTGGTGTTCGAGGCTGCCGTCGGCCGGCGCGTCGAGGTCGGGATTCACGAGCTGCAGCCCAAGTACGATCGGATCCTGGCGCTCGAGCATGAGATCCAGGAGAACAAGGCGCAGATCAACGCCCTCTCCGACGAAAAGGAATGCGCCTGCGGCAAGACGGCGCCGCTAGAGGCAAAGTTCTGCTCCTCCTGCGGCAGGACGTTCGACGCGACCCCCGGCTTGTGAAGTAAAGGACAGCGCACAAACCCGGCGACGAGAGCTATTCGTCTCTTGCCGCCGGGATTTAGTAATGAGGGATTGACTAAACTAATGACGTTAGTTATATTAAAACTAATGACATTAGCATTGTGGCGAAGGGGCTGCGACGGTATGATGGAAGCGATAAAAGCGGCGAACCTGGCGCTCCGGTTCGCGCTCGAACTGGCGATGCTCGCCGCATTGGGCTATTGGGGATTCAAGGCGGACGCGGCATCCGCGTATCGCTGGATGCTCGGCATCGGCTCGCCGGCCGTCGCGGCCGTCGTCTGGGGCGCATTCTTGTCGCCCAAGGCTTCGGTTCCGCTGCACGCCGGCTTGAAGCTGGCGATCGAGCTCGCGGTGTTCGGCGTTGCCGCGGCCGCCTTGTACGCGGCGGGGCGCCCGGCGAGCGCGGCCGCGCTGCTCGGCGTCTGGGCCGTTAACCGCATCCTGATCGCAGTCTGGGACCAGTAGGCGTAGCGGTCGCCCGCGGTCGTCCGCGGCTTCAGTTGAACAACAAAGCGAGCATCAGGACGTCGATGAATTGCCGGGTCGCCTCATGCATCAGATAGTGTCTCAGCAGGCCTTCTTCCTGGAAGCCAAGCTTTCTCAGCACCTTCAGCGACGCGGCATTGTCCGGATGCACCTCGGCCTGGATCCGGTGCGGGCCGATATGCGCGCGGCTGAAGTCGAGCACGGCGCGCACCGCCTCGGACGCGATGCCGCGGTTCCAGAAGCGCGGCTTCAGGTCATAGCCCAGCGCCAGCGGAAACCGCGGCAGGTCCTCGAAACTGCCCCGCGTCGGCATCAGGGTCACCGTGCCGATGAGCGGCCTGCGTCCCAGCAGCGTGACGCCCCAAGCGATCACGCGTTTGTCGGCGTAGCCTTGGCGCCAGCTCTCGATGATCGCCTCGGTCTCCGATACGGAGGCGGGGCCGTGCCAATCCTGCAGGCTGGTGACCTGCGGATCCGCGCTGAGCGCGTACAGATCCTCCGCGTCCTCGGCCGTCACTTGGCGCAGCAGCAGTCGCTCCGTGCGAAGCGGCGGAAATTGCGAATACCAGCTCATGATGTCACTGACCTTCGGTTGTCGGATGTATGCCGGTTATTATAAGCCGCCAGCCTTAAAATAAAATGAATGAAGCGCCGCTTATGCTGCAAAGAACGAAAGGGAGGCAGTCGGCCATGCAATTGATCGCGGACGAACAGGGAACGCACGGAGAGCTGAGGATCTACGATACGACCGCGCTATACGGCGAAGTCGGCAGATTTCGCATCCTGCAATTCGCGGACGGGGCCGTCCAGGGAGCGATCGACCTGAGAGATCCTTCGCGCGTCGTGCTGGCTTACCAGCGGGCATTAATCCGTCTCATGGACGCGATCGATCCGTCCTTCGGGCGGGCGTTCGTCATCGGGCACGGGGCGGGGACGATCGCGAGGCATTACGGGAGCGAAAGGATCCAGGCGGCGGAGATCGACGCCCTGGTCGCGGAATGGAGCCGCGTCTACTTCGGCTGCCGGCACGGGAACGTCGCGATCGGCGACGGGCGCGAGCTGCTCGCCGGGACGGAGGCGGGGAGCTTCGACTATGTCGTCGTCGACGCCTTTACCGCCGAAGGAACGCCGCCGCATTTGGCGACGCTGGAGTTTTACGGCCTGGCGCGGGATCGGCTGCGGGACGGAGGCGCAATGCTGCTGAACGTCATCGGCCGCGGCAAGGGGGACAGGCGGGTCGCCTCCATGCTGGCGACGCTGCAGGCGGTTTTCCCTTACGCGGCCGCGATATCGGCCGCAGCGCCGGGCGGCGAGGCGGGGGACAATCTGATCCTGATCGCCGGGCCCCGGACGCTTGCGCGCGTCGAGATGCCGCCGGGCTGCGAGCCGGCGGAGATCGAGCCGGGATACGTGCGTAGGGATCGCGTCGGCAGCCTTGGAGAGCAAGGCGGGCCGGAATGAACGGCTTCGTCGTCATTCGTTTGCAGGTGCGTCGTCAGTCCTGTTCGAAGGGGCCTGTCGTTGCGGGAAAATAGGCCTAGAATTTCTAAAATTTGCGAGCGCGGTTACAGAATTTTAGTCTGCCGTACGGTATGATAGAAGCATATGCGCCCCGTCCCGCATGCCTGCAGACGCGACTACGGAAGAGGGGTGCCCTACATATTGGAGGCCTCTTCATGAAAACCGTACAAGCCGTGCATGATGCCGCACGCGAGATCGCCGGCGTCTTCGCGGAAGCCGCGGCGGGAGCGGATGCATACCCCGAGCCGCTGGGCGCTTTGGTCCGCGGGCTCGTCATGCGGGCCGATCCGACGGGTCGGGACCGCAAATCCAACTATATCGCCTTTTTGCTGCCGTCCTGGATCGGGGAGCTGACGGGAGCCAACCCCGCGTTGTGCCGCGATCTGGCGGTAGGTAACGTTTATGCGATGCTGCATTTTTTTCTGCTCGACGACGTGATGGACGGAGGTGACGCCGGCCTGGAAGACAAGCGCGCCTTAGCGGCCGGCCAGCTGCTGCAAGCGCTTTTCATGGAGCGTTACGGCCGCCACTATCCGCCGGATTCTCCCCTTTGGGCCTACTACCGGACGTATCTGGCCGAATGGGCAACCGCCGTCTCCGACGAGGGGCTGAGGCGGGCGGATCCGCGCGACTTCCGCGCGCTGGCGCGCAAGTCGGCCCCGGTGAAGCTCGGCGCCGTCGCGGCTCTGCTGTCTGCAGGACTTCCGGACCAAATTGCCGACGCGGCGGAGGCCGTAGAGGTAGCGCTCGCGTCTTTGCAGCTGGCGGACGACTGGGCTGACTGGCGGGACGACCTGCCCGGGGAAGAGCGAAGCAACGCTTTCCTGACCTTGGTCAGGCGCGAGAGCCTCGCCCTGCCGGAGGATCAACCGCTGCAGGAGCGGCTGGTCCTGCAGGCGATCTACCGCAAAGGCGCGCTGGAGCAGCTCGCGTCAATCTTGCTCGGTCACGGCGAACGGTTGTCCGCGCTGCCGAACGTCGCGCCGGGTTTGGTTCGGTTCCAGCAGGAGATCGTAGCGGGAATAATGAACGATGTCCAAGCGACCCGGGATACGACGGATAAATTGGCTAGCGGTGGCGGATTTTCATATTTTTTATCAAAAATGAAAGAATTATAGGGACGAATCGCCTATTCGTATGGTAGGATATGGGTTGATAGACCCAAACATATGAAAAGGTCGTGAATCGAATGTCCCTCGAATCGCTCAAAGTCCAGGTCATCAAAAAAGCATGGGAAGATCCCGCGTTCAAGCAACAGCTGCTGGCCGACCCTAAGGCCGCGGTCAAGGACGCGTTCGGCGTCGATCTGCCGCAGGAGATTCAAGTGACGACCGTCGAAGAGACCGCTTCGCACTACTATCTGGTCATCCCCCCGAATCCCGAGGATATCGGCGACGGCGAATCAAACGTCGAGGTTGTTTGGTAGGATGCCTGCCGCGGCCGCCTCTTCCATGGCGGCATCGCTGGCAATCGGGAGCCGAATCAACACTTCGGTTCCCTGCCCCTTGCGGCTCTTGAATTCGATGGTCCCTTTCATCACCTCGATGATGCGGAAGGTGACCATCGTCCCGAGGCCGGTACCCTTCGATTTGGTCGAGAAATAAGGCACGCCCAGCTTGGCGATTTGCGCTTCGTCCATTCCTTCCCCGTTATCCTTGATCCATATGGTCGCTTCTCCGTCTTCCTCATAAGCGTTGATCTCGATATAGCCGTCTTCCTTGAAGGCCTCGATGCTGTTCTTCAGCAGATTGATGAGCGCCTGTTTGAACTTGGACGAGCTGCCGATGACGGTCAATCCCGGATCCGCGTTAATCTGCAGCCTGCCGCCGTGCATCGCCGCATGCGGGGCGATGATGACTTCGAGCTGCGCCAGCTCCTCCGCCAGATTCAGGGGAGAGACGGTCTCGAGCTCGGGCTTCGCGAAGGTCAGAAAGTCCGTGATGATGCCCGAGGCGCGGTCCAGCTCGCTCACCGCGATGTTAAAATGCTTCTTGCTCTCGCTATCCCCCCGGCCCGCCAGCAGCTGCAGGAAGCCTCGCGTGACCTGAAGCGGATTGCGGACCTCGTGCGCGACCGACGCGGCCAGGTCGCTGATGATCTTCAGCTTCTCCGTTCGCTCCAGCCGATGGTTGAACAGCTCCAGACGCTTGGAGTAGGAGAGCAGCATCCGGTAATCCGCGGATATCCGCCTTGCCAGGATGATCACGAGCCCGACGATCAGCAGGACGACCCCGATTTTCCACAAGAAAAGAATGTAACTCTTGCCGCTGGAATAGTAGAGGATCAGATCCGTGGCGCCCGAGAGCGCCAAGAGGAAGAGGGATGCGGATAAAATGATCGCGTCCCTGTTCTTGCGCAGCGCATTGATCACGGACAGCACGGCAATGATCAGCAGCTGAACCAGGATCAGCGAACCGAGGATCGGGTTCGTGAGCAGGTAGTATAGGTCATAGTAGCGCTCGTTGGTCGCCTTATAAACGATGAAGGCCAGGAAACAAAGGGCGGAAAATCCTGCCTGCCATTTGCGGAATCTCGTAAAGAAGCGGAAACGACTCCCCAGTACCTCGTCGACGTAATAGCTAAGCGCGGGGAAGAGTACGAACATCGACAGGTCGAATAGCGATAAAAAGAGATTGGCGTAAGACTTGTAATAGATATACAGCATCGGAGAATAGACCGATATCAGCGTGCCGATAGTCAGTGCGATCAGGCAAAGCGAGATCCAGGAGCTTCGCTGCCGGCGGTTCAGGTAGCTCGAGCAAATCAGCATGATCAATGCCAGAAACGAGATCGAGCCTCCCAGCATCAGATCGGGCAGCTCTCTTCGGATGTAGCTCTCCTCCAGCGGCGCGAACTCGCCGACGCGGGCGTTCGTGATGAATCCCGCGCGCGTCCCCGTCGTGAGGATTCGCACGTCGATGTTCGACGCTTGGTCGTAGGAGCCAAGCGGCAGCAGCAGCCTGTTCAGGTGAAAGTCGAAGTCGCGCTTCGACTCGAAGAGCAGATCGCCTTCTTTGAAGGCGGCCAACTCCAGTCCGTACAATCGCCTGACCAGCAATCCCGGCCGCTGCCAGCCGTCCGTCGGCGGCACCCGCAAGCGAATCCACGCGCCTTGGGCGTCGGCCGGCAGATCGACCAGCGGCGTGCCCGCCTCGGCATCGATCCATTTGCCGCCGTCGGGCGGCGAGACGCCGGGCTGCGCGCCGTCCGGAATCCACATGACCTGCCAATGGTCGATTTTCGCTTCCGGCGTCGCCGCCCAGCTCGTATTCGGCCCTATAATAAACAGCGCGGCGATGGCGACCGCATATGCCAACGCTGCGATTAAGCGAACCGCTTTCATATTGCACCCCATTTTACATACCGCATGCTTTGGCAAGATCTGCCGCGGGAAAAATTGCCTGTTACCAACTAAAATTCGACAGCATGATTCAAACTCCTGTATGATCCGTCAAATCGCAGGGCAAAAGTTCAGACGCGATTGGGCCTTATTGCCTAGGAGCGAAAGCGGCGAGGCACCATGCCTCCCAGTCGACGCCGTCCTCGTAGCTGACGCGGTCCCACTGCCGTCTGTCGGCGCTCTGCGGACCGAAGCCGGGGCCGCCGAGCAGGACGCGAAGCGCTGGATATCGGCTGGTCGCCCGATCCAGCCACTCGGAGAGCGGTGCGATATGCGCCGGATCGGTGACGGATATCGCCGCCGCCCGCACATCCTTCATTTCGATCAGCTGGCCGAGCCCCTCATAGGGCGTATCGGGGCCCAGATAGATGACGTCGACGCCCCGCTTGCGCAGATAGAGACTGAACAGCAGCAGCCCGAGTTGATGGTGCTCGCCGGGCGGGCAGAAGGCGACGGCGCTCGGCATGTTCGGGTCGACCGGCAGCGACCGGAACACTTGCATGAATCGCTGCAAGATGAGCTGCGAGGCGAAATGCTCTTGGGCCACGGCGATTTTACCCGCTTCCCAGTCGGTTCCGATCCGGACGAGGAGCGGAGCGAGAATGCTGTGGAATGTTTTTTCGTAGCCGTAAAGGGACATGGCGAGGTCGATGGCCTGGTTGGCCTCCTCGGTATTGAAGGCGACCAGCGCCGGGTACAAGCGCTCCGCGATATGCGTATCGATCCGGACGGAACGCGCAGCTTCGGACGCGTTCGAAATAAGGGGGCGGCCGCCCGAATAAGGGTCCGCCCTATCTATTTGTTTTTCTTGTTTGAGTTGGTATGCGATCTCCCCGATCTTCAGACCCTGCTCCTCCATCAGCCGCTTGACGCTTCTGAGCGTGGCGACATCCTCTTCGCTGTATAGACGATGCCCGCCGGCGCTCCGGAGCGGATTGACGATACGGTGGCGTGCTTCCCAGGCGCGAAGCGTGACGCCAGGGATGCCGAGCATGTCCGATACTTTCTGAATGCTGTACATGGCGCACCTCCACCCAACATTATACATAAATGATACAAAACTTCTTTAGTATATCCGGAAAGAGAGCTTTCGGTATAACATAGACCATTATTTATTGCTTGTCTTGTATAGATTGTGTACAATTAAAAGCAATATCTATACAAAAGATATACAAAAACACGGTAGAGGACGGTAAGGACGTTATGGGCGAACGGACGCAATGCGAAGACCATACGCAGGTGTTGAACGCGGAGGCCGTATTGGGGGCGATGGAACGGTCCTTGGCGATGGTCGAATTCGATATGGAAGGTACCGTGCTGTGGGCGAACCGTAACTTCGCGGACGCGCTGGGATACGGCCAGACGGAGATGCGGGGACTGCAGCACCGGCGCTTTTGCACGCCCGCGTTCGCGGCCAGCGACGCCTATCGCGAACTGTGGTCGAATCTGCGGAGCGGGAAGTCCTTTCAGGAAAAAATCCAACGGGTCGCCAAGAACGGCAGCCTGCTCTGGTTGGAGGCGACGTATATGCCGGTACGCGGGGCGGATGGCGGCTACGAAGCCGTGATCAAGGTCGCGACGGACATCACGTCTCGCGAGGAAGCCGCGATCCGGCATGCCGAAGAGCTGAAGGGCATGGCGCAGGAACTGTCGAGCCGGGCGGGAGAAGGCGTAACGAAGAGCGGAGAGATCGAAGCCGCCATCGACCGGATGCGCGCGGATTCGCTCGACAATCTCGAGCTGCTGAGCCGCCTCGAGCGTCAGGCCGACGCGATCAGGGGCATCGTGCGCGCGATCCGGGAGGTGGCGGGGCAAACGCAGCTGCTCGCCCTGAACGCGGCGATCGAGGCGGCTCGCGCGGGCGAGTTCGGGCGGGGGTTCGAAGTCGTCGCCTCGGAGGTGCGCAAGCTCTCGGGCCAAGTCCGGGACGCCGCCCAAAAGGCGAACGGCGAGGTGGAGGAGGTCGTCGCCCGGATGGCGGAGATCGGCAGCGGGACGAAAAGAGCGCAGACTTCGGCGGGAGAGAGCCTGCGCAGGCTTCAGGACGCGGTAGAAGCGTTTAGGCGGATCGAGGACGCGGCGCGCCGGCTGGACGAACGGTCGGAGGCGCCCGTCGGCCGTTAATGCGATGGCGGCGGCGATTTCTAGTATTTTCATTTTGAACGCCGTGCTTTAAGATGGAGAGAGACAGGCCTAATGTCCCAGATCGGAGAAATGGAGAAAAAAGCCGATGAACGCACGCTCTCTGCTTGGCCCGCTCGCCGCCTCGATTCTTCCTTATGCCGCGTTCGTCGTATTGAGCAGGAATCCGGGCTGGGACGGCATATTCGTCCTGCCCGGCGCGCACTTTTACATCGTCAGCTCGGTCGCGCTGCTGGCGCTCGTCGTGGCCGGGTTCGTCGCCGTCGCCGGCAGGCGCGTGCGCAACATCAAAGTGAGCTTCCTCGCGTTGTCCTTCGTCTCGTTGGCCGTGCTTTTCATGGTGCACGGATTGTCTACGCCTAATTTTCTTATAGGCGTCACGCCTTTGCCGAAGATCAGCGCCCCGCTCAGCGTCATCTTCGCCACCGTCTGGCTTTGGCTCTCCTCCTGGCGCTCCGACCACCCTTTCATCCATTTTTTATCCTGCCGCGAACGGCTGCTTTTACCGCTATGGACCATACTGCTGGCGCTCGTCGGCTTGATCGGCCTGCTGCGCCCCGAGATCGTCGACTTTATTCGTCTCGACGTCCATCCGCTGAACACCTCGGCCACGCTGTTCGTCATCGCCGTCAATATCGTCACGGGCTACCGGTATTACAGATCTTATCTATATTCGCGTTTTCCATTGGAACTGGCGATCGTCTACGCCACGGCTTGGCTGATCGCGGCCCAGCTCATCATGACGCAAGGCGACGTATGGCGCAGCAGTTGGTGGCTGTATCACTTCCTGCTGCTTGCGGCGATGCTGGTCGTCCTGTTCGGGCTCTACCGTCAATATGCCTCCAGGCGTTCGCTCGCCGGCGCCATCAAAGGGCTGTTCACGACCGACCCGGTCGAGCGCATCACGAACGCGCTGCAGCCGAGCGTCCGCGCGCTTATGCTCGCCACGGAGAGCAAGGATCCGTATACGGCGGGCCACAACTTCCGCGTGACGCTGTACGCGCTTAAGATCGCGGAGCAGATGCAGCTTCGCCCGGAGCAGCTCCGCGCCCTCGTCGGCGGTACGATCGTGCACGACGTCGGCAAGATCGAGACGCCCGACGCGGTGCTGAACAAGCCGGGGCGGCTGACGCCGGAGGAGCGGGCGATCATCGAGGAGCATCCGGCGAGAGGATACGAGATGTGCAGAAACCTCGGGTTCATGGAGGAGGAGCTGGGCATCATTCGTTCGCATCACGAAAAGTGGAACGGCGAAGGCTATCCCGATCGCCTGGCCGGCGAAGAGATTCCCCGTATGGCGCGAATCGTGGCGGTCGCGGACGTATACGACGCGCTGACGAGCAACCGGGCGTACCGGCCTGCGATGTCGCACGAGGATGCGATGGCGATCCTGAACGCGAGCAAGGGGACGCACTTCGAGCCCGCCTGCGTCGAAGCGTGGGAACGGGCCTGCCAGGCCGAACCGGATATGACCCGGGAGGGCTCGGCGCTGTGGGAGCGGGGACTGGGCAGATCGGCGCTCGCTTGACCGTTAAGCATACGTGCCTGCGGTCATCGCTTTGGAGCGCGCACGCGCGCGGTTTGCCTCCTGCGGGCAGCGGGTAAAGTCCTGTATAACCAACCGACGGGAGATGAGGACCATGACCAAGCTGACCGGCGATCAGGCGCGCAATGCCGAGGATCGGGACAACAATTCGCTCGAGCAGAACCAGAAGATAGACCGCAGGCAGGACATCGAGCCCCAGGCCGAGGAATGGGAAGCCAAGCAGTCCCAACAGTCTCAACAGTCCCAGCAGTCGCAGCAGGAGCGGGACAAGTCCAAACCATAAGCAGCAGCCGCCGGATCTCGGCGAATCGAAAACGGCGCCGCTCCCGGACGGGAAGCGGCGCCGTTTGTTTGCTTAAAAATCGAAGTTGTCGGGATCGGGTCCGACCCGCCGGCCGAGATCCATCGCGGCGATCAGGCGATGATCTTCCTCGGTCAGCGAGAAGCCGAAGACGTCGGCGTTCTCGGCGATCCGGTGCGCCCGGGTCGACTTGGGGATGGTCGCCACGCCGATCTCGAGGTCCCAGCGAAGGATCACCTGGGCGACGGACTTGCCGTGCCGGCTCGCAATCGCGGTCAGCGTGGGATCGTCCAGCAATCCGCCTTGCATGAGCGGGGACCAGGCCTCGATCCGAATGCCGCGCTCGGCGGCATAGGCCCGTAGCTCCGGCTGCTGCAGCCGCGGATGCAGCTCGACTTGATCGACCATCGGTACGACGGTCGCGGTTTGCAGCAGGTCGTCAAGATGATGGACGTGGAAGTTGCTCACGCCGATCGCCTTGACTCGGCCGTCCGCGTACAGCTTTTCGAGGGCGCGCCAAGCGTGCTTGTATTTCCCCGCGACCGGCCAATGGATCAGATAAAGATCCAGGTAGTCCAATCCCAGCTTGCGGAGGCTCGTCTCGTAAGCCGCCAGCGTCTCCTCGTATCCGAGGTCGGCGTTCCATGCCTTTGACGTCACGAACAGCGCTTCGCGGGCGAGTCCCGTCTCGGCGAGCGCCTCGCGAATGCCGGCGCCGACGCTCGTCTCGTTGTCGTAGATCGCGGCCGTATCGATGCTGCGGTAGCCCTGGCGAATGGCTTCCTTAACGGCATTCGCCGCCTCGGCGCCCTCCGGCACATTGAACACGCCGAGGCCGAGCCACGGCATGCGGACGCCGTTCGCGAGCGGAAAAGCGCTTTGGAGATTTTGAATCTCATTATGCGTCGTCATGATCTGAATGATCCCCTTAACGGATTAAAATGAGTTTGAGGCTGGTGTCGCCGGCGTTCGGCGGTCATTGTTCGATCGGGCTTCCGCCTTTTCGAGGCGCAGGCTTGCAGCCGTCAGCAGCACGGCGGCGGCGACCATGACGGCGCCGACCCAAGGCGTATGCGCGACGCCGAGCCGATCCACGACGATGCCGCCAAGGAAGGCGCCGATCGCGATGCCGGCATTAAAGGCTGCGATGTTGAGCGACGAGGCGAAGTCGACGGCGTTTTTGGCGTACCGCTCCGCCAGCATCACGACGTAGAGCTGGAGTCCCGGCACGTTCATGAAGGCGAGCAGGCCCATGAGCAGGACGGTCGCCAGCCCGGCTGCGCGGTAGGGCGCGGCGAAGTTCAGCGCGAGCAGCACGATCGCCTGAAGGGCGAACATGACGAGCAGCGCCGGAACGGGCCGCTTGTTGGCGGCCTTGCCGCCGACGACGTTGCCGATCGCGATGGCGATTCCGTAAAACAGCAGGATCAAAGCGATCGACGATTCGCCGAATCCGGTTATATCCCGCAGAAGCGGAGACAAATAAGTAAAGACGACGAACGTGCCTCCATAGCCGAGCGCGGTGATGGAAAAGGCGAGCAGCAGCCGGCGGTTGCCCAGCAGCGGCAACTGGTGGCGAAGCTTGGTCCGGGCGGCGCCGCGCAGTCCCGAGGGGACGAGGGCGAGATTGGCCGCGAAGGCTACGATGCCGACGGCCGCGATGGCCGCGAAGGCGGCCCGCCAGCCGAGGTGCTGCCCGAGCAGCGTGCCAAGGGGAACGCCGGTCACGGTCGCGATCGTAAGACCCGAAAACATGGTGGAAATCGCGCTGGCCCTGCGGTCCCGGGGCACGAGATCCGCCGCTATCGTCGAGCCGACGGACATGAATACGCCGTGGGCGAAGGCGGACAGCACGCGGGCGGCGAGTAGCAGGACGACGCTGCCGGAAGCGGCGGCGAGGACGTTGCCCGCGATAAAGACGACCATGATCCAGAGGAGCAGCGTCTTGCGCGGCACGCCTGCGGCGAGCGAGGTCAGGATCGGCGCTCCCGCCATAACGCCCAGTGCGTATAGCGTGACCGTAAGGCCCGCCATGGATTCGGATATATGAAGATCATCCGCGATGAGGGGCAGCAGCCCGACGCTGATGAATTCGGTCGTGCCGATGGCGAACGCGCTCACCGCGAGCGCAAGCAGCGCAGCCGTGCTTTTCTTGGCGGCTAACGTCATTGGAGCATCACTCCCGTAGTAGATATCCCGGCCGGTGAATGCTATTATGGATGAATGTCGCCCGAATGGACAGTACGTACTTTTTAGTGATATAGGTACTAAAAAGTACCCATGGCGGCATGCGGAAGGAGATCGATCGCATTGGCCAAAAAATACAACATCTCCGTGGAAGCGACGCTCGAAGTCATCGGCGGCAAGTGGAAGTGCGTCATCCTGTGCCATCTGACGCACGGCAAGAAGCGCACGAGCGAGCTCAAGCGCCTCATGCCCGCCATCACGCAGAAGATGCTCACGCAGCAGCTGCGCGAGCTCGAGGATGACGGCATCGTTAACCGGATCGTATATAACGAAGTGCCGCCCCGCGTCGAGTACGAGCTCAGCGCTTACGGGTGGAGCCTGAAGTCGATACTCGACTCCTTGTGCAACTGGGGCGAGCAGCATATCATCAAGGAATACGGGGACAAATACGCGGTGCTCGAAGACAACGTGCTGAACCGCTAGAAGAGAGGTATTTGCAAATGACCAAGCCATCGATATACGGCTTGCCTTACGATAAGCTGGCCGCTTGGCTGGCGGAGCGGGGCTTCAAAAAGTCCCGTGCGGACCGGGTGTGGGAGCAGCTGTACCGGAGCCGCGTCGCGGATTTTGCGGAAATGGTCCCCGCTCTCGAACCGGCGGCGGCCGCGCTGCTCGAAGAAAACTTCGCGCTGCGGACGATGACGGAGCACGTCAAGCAGCAGTCCGCGGACGGAACCGTGAAGTTCCTGTTCCGGCTGTCCGACGGCAATCTCATCGAGACGGTCCTCATGCGTCACAAGTTCGGCTTGTCCGTCTGCGTGACGTCCCAGGTCGGCTGCAATATCGGCTGCAGCTTCTGCGCGAGCGGACTGCTCGCCAAGAGCCGGGATCTGTCGGGGGGCGAGATCGCCGAGCAGATCATGCAGGTTCAGGCGCATCTCGACGCCGCAGGCGGCGGAGAGCGCGTCAGCCATATCGTCGTGATGGGCATCGGTGAGCCCTTCGACAACTACGACAACATGGCGGATTTCATCCGCGTCATGAAGGACCACAAGGGGCTGGCCATCGGGCCTCGTCACATCACCGTATCCACGAGCGGGCTGGCGAACAAGCTGCGGGAATTCGCGGATTCGGACTTGCAGACGAACCTGGCCGTGTCGCTTCATGCGCCGAACGACGAGCTGCGCACGCGCATCATGAAGATCAACCGCGCCATTCCGATCGCGAAACTGATGGAGGCGATCGATTATTATCTGGAGCGGACGAACCGGCGGCTTACGCTGGAGTATATCTTGCTGCGGGACGTGAACGATCGGAGGGAGCATGCCGAGGAATTGGCCGATCTGATCGGCGAGGCGCGGCGGAGCCAGGTGAACGTAAATCTCATCCCGTACAATCCGGTAGACGAGCACAGCCAATACCAGCGCAGCGAGCAGGAGGCGGTACGGGGCTTCTACGACGCGCTCAAGAAGCGCGGCGTCAGCGTGAGCGTGCGGCTGGAGCACGGCGCCGACATCGACGCGGCCTGCGGGCAGCTGCGCAGCAAGCAGATCGCGAAGGCGAATTGAATAAAGCGAAAGGGGCCCGTTGAGCGGCCCCTTTCGCTTTATTAGCGTTCATTCTGTTCTGCGAGTGTCCGAACGCTTTCCGTCGGCATTCCCGTTAGCCGACTAACGAGCGCGACGTCGGCGCCCTCATTTAGCATACGGCGAGCAACTTCGACGATCCCGGCTTCTCGTCCTTCTTCCCATCCTTCTTCCCGCGCGTCTTTGATGAAGCTGATTCGATCCCGCTGCGCCTTTTCCCGCGCTTCGTACAGCATTCTGGTCATGTCGTCCTCGCTCAGGTAAGACAGACGCTCTTCGGCGTTTCGAATCGTCGGATCCATCTCGATCAACTCCTCCAACTGTTCTGGGGTCGTCCGTTCGTCTAAAAACCGCAGCCAGCGATGCAGCGGATCCTCGCGGCGGTACGGCCCGGCTCTAAACTTGGGGCATTCAATAAAATGCAGCTCGATCAAATCGGTAAGCCGATATTGCCTGGCGCCGTCTTCGTATAGTTGGAACGAATGATGGAAGTGTTCAAGCGGCAAAAACGGAAAGTCCAATATGTTGATGCAGATCGTCTTTTGAGCTGGCCGTAGTCTTCGCCTTCGCGAATGGAGTCGGCGAGCAAGCGCCCCATGTAGAACAAGCTGCGCTTTTCCATGTGCCGGTAGCGTCCGACCTGCATCTCGACGTTGATTTGCTCCCGGTCGGCCGTCTCGCAGCGTATATCCAGCACGCCTTCTTTGTCTTCGACGAGGCGCTTGGTAAGCAGCTTGCCGTCCAGGATGGTCAGATCGGCGATCGCCGCCCGGTCCGTCCGTCGCAGGATCGCGTTAAGCAGCCCGATCAGCAGCGGCTTGCTGTCGGTTTCTCCGAACAGCCGTTTGAACAAGTAATCGTTTTTCGGATTCAATCGCTTCTTCATGTTCCCGTTCTCCCCTCAGTATACCATAGCCTTTTGAGCGCTTGGAGGACGCAAAAAAAGCACGCGCCGTCCGTTAAACCCGCAAAATCGGGGTTAACGGCGGCGCGTGCTTCGCGTCCGCTTGCCTTGCTTGAATCCATCTTCGCTCGCGCGGGAGGGTTTGTCAATCCGAGGGTGCTACGCCTGACTCGCGACGACGGGAATCCATACCTCGCAGCGATAATCCTCCGCGTTCGTGTCTCCCTCCAGGTACACCTCCAGCTCGGGTGCCGGGGCATGCTCGTAGCCGCAGGACGGGAACCATTCGCTATAGATGCGTCCCCATAGCCGCTGAATCGAAGGCGTCACGGGGCCGACCGAGGTGAACACCGCCCAGGTGGCCTGGGGCACCATCCACGAGACGCAGCCTTCCGGCGTCTCCGCCTCCGCGTCGCACTCCACCGCGACCAAGTAGGTGAGCAGTTCTTCGCCAGGCGGCATCGAGCAGATGCCAAGCAAAGGGTTGCCGGAGCCGATCTCCGCTAATCTGGAGAGCGTCCCGTCGGCCTCGCATTCTCCCCAGTAAGCCGGAATTCTCCGGGTGTTCTCCCCGTTCTCGGTGCCGACCCGGATCATTTTGCCGACGACCTTGAACGCTTCTTTTTTGACGATCCGATAATCCATTTCCTTGTCTCCCTTCAACGACAGGTGGAAGGAAATACGCGGGTAGGCCTTAAGCGAGGCGCCTTGGGCCTTGGCCTCCGACGGCGCGATGCCATGCGCTTTGCGGAATGCCTTCGCAAACGACTCCGGCGATTCGTAGCCGTACTTCAGCGACACGTCCAGCACTTTGGCCGCGCCCATCGCGAGCTCCTGAGCCGCCAGCGTCAGCTTGCGCTTGCGCATGTATTCCGCGACCGTCATGCCCGTCAGCATGTGGAACATCCGTTGGAAATGATAGGGCGAGGTGCACGCCGCATGCGCGATCTCAGCCATGTCGAAGGGCTCCTCTACCATCCGTTCCATCCGGTCCAGCGCGTGCCGCATTCGCTCAAGCCACTCCATGCGCATCCCCTCTCTGACTCCACTCTATCATCCGCATGCCGGATTCGCCTGTCTTGGCGTGCTCTTCGCGAACAGCCCCGGCTTGCCGGTCAGATCGATTCCCGCCTGCGGGACATCAGGGCGAGCGCGCCAGCCCCGATCAGCAGGATGGCCAGAATGGAGGAGCCGCCCGTCAGCTTCCCGAGCACGTAGCCGATCGAGAAGATGGCGAAGAAGAGAAGCGAAAGGAAAGTCAAAATGTTGATCGGGATGAGCAGCCACTTGTTCCGGCCCCCGAACCAGTACAGCTCGAACAGGCCGACGGCAGGGGCGAGAATAAAGCCGGGCCACATCATCGACCAGTTGTCCAGCAGCATGGCGATCTGGCAGACGCCGTACACCGTGAGCAGGACGCCGCCGGGGACAAGCACGCCGACGCCTTTGCCGCCGAGCACCGAGAAGTAGAGCCAGTGGAAGAAAATACCCAGCGGGAGAACGAACAGCGTAGGCCAGAAATACGCGAAAATCGAGCCCGTGCCCAAATGCAGATCGCCGCGAAACAGCAGAAAAAGGCCGGCCAGAAGCAGGAGGGGACCGAGCAGCGTGCCGCGATGGATTTTCATAATTGATCGCTCCTTATAAGCAAAGCTTGGTTGCTTATAGCTTAACACCTCGATCTCGGCCCTGTCGTCCAACTTGCGCATAGCGCAGAATCAGACTGCAGACGGAGGCGCCGGGCCGGACGTTATGCTAAAAGGTGCGAGCAGGCGCGCAGCTCCCGTGGTCAGAGAGTCTGTCCGCTGTCCACGGTGACGAGCTGTCCGGTCATCGCCTCCTGTTCCAGCGCGAAGCGGATGGCGCGGGCGATATCCTCGGGCGACGAGATCGAGGCCAGCAGCGTCGAGGGCGCGAGCTTGCGCATTTGTTCTTCGCGACCGGCCCACCAACGCGTGCTCACGGCGCCGGGCACGATCGCGTTCACGCGGACGAGCGGGGCAAGCGCATGCGCCAGCGACAGCGTCAGGCCATGGACGGCAGCCTTGGAGACGGCATACGGCAGCGAGGAGCCGCGGCCGGTCTTGCCGGCGATGCTGCCGACGTTCACGATCGCGCCTCCGCCGCCGCGGACCATGAGCGGCGCGGCCGCTCTGGCGCAGTAGAACATCCCTTTGACGTTAGTGTTGACGAGCTCGTCCCATGCGTCGTCCGTCACCGCCTCCAGGTCCTGCAGCGGTATATGCCGCGTGACGCTCGCGTTGTTCACGAGCAGGTCCACCGATCCGAACGTCTGGTCCGCTATGCCGAACATGGCCCTGACCTCCGCGTCCGATGACACGTCCGCCCGCACGGCGATCGCCTGTCCGCCGAATGCCCGGATCGCCTCGGCCGTTTCTTCCGCTTCGGTTCGAGATCCGAGTAATTGACGACGACGGACACGCCAAGCGCGGCCAGCTCCAGCGATACCGCCCTTCCGATCCCCGTGCCGCCTCCCGTTACGATCGCCGTTCGATTTTTCAAATCCATCGCTGCGCCTCCTTCTATTCTGCCGAGATCTATTCGTTATTTAGTTTATAAGAGGTAGCGCGTTTCGTATAATTGAATAAATTGAAGATTTCATTCATAAAAATCGATCGGAGATGCGTCTCATGGATCCCAAATCGCTTCGCGCCTTTCACCGGATCGCGGCGCTCGGAAGCTTCCGCCTCGCGGCCGAGGAGCTGAATTACGCCCAGTCCACGGTAACGATGCAGATTCAGCGGTTGGAGGAAGACCTCGGCGTCGTTCTGTTCGAACGTACCGGCGGGCTTCGGCTGACCGAGGAAGGCAGATTGCTCAGGGAGCGGAGCCTGCCGCTCCTGCAGGATATGGACCGTCTGCGGCGGTCGCTGACGGAGATGCGCAATGGGGAAGCGGGGGAGGTCAGGCTCGGCGCGACGGAGCCCGCCGTCAGCTGCCGGCTGCCGGCGCTGCTGAGGCGCTTCGCGGAACGCTATCCGAAGATTCGAGTCTCCATCGAGTCCGCAAGTACGCCGGTCTTGAGCGAGCGGCTGCTTAAAGGAGAACTCGACCTGGCGCTCTGCGCCATGCCGGAGCATGCGGAGGGCCTGCACTTCGAGCAGCTGTACCGCGAGCCCTTCGCCGCGCTCCTGCCTGCCGACCATCCATTGGCATCGCAGGCGGTTGTCCGGCTGGAGGAACTCGCCGCCCATAGGCTGCTCGTCACGGCCTCGAATTGTCCCTATCGCCGCAAGCTCGAGCTCTTGCTGGCCGGGGGCGCCGCGCCGGCGGCGGAGACGATGGAGATCGGCAGCATGACCGCCCTCGCTTCCTATGTCGCGATGGGGCTTGGGGTCGCCCTTGTTCCCCGCGTGTTGGCGGACGAGCCTCCGTCCGGCGTCGCCTCTCGTCCGATCGAGGGAACGGCCGTCGATATGGCATGCGGCCTGCTCAGCAGAGCATCGGAGTCGCCGCTTACGCCGGCGGGGGCGAAGCTGTACGCTGCGTTGCGGGATGAACTCGCGGAGTAGGGCGGCGGCGAACCGAACTCTTTTCCAAGTTGGAGTGTATAAGTTGCGATACGCTTGGAAGGGAGGAGAGGGGCGGAATGGAGATCGCTAAAGCGGAAGCGCAGCGGCTTTACGAAGAGAACGCCGTTTATATCTACCGTCTCGTGCTGATGCTGACGAAATCCAGATCGCTGGCGGAGGACATTACCCAAGACGTTTTTATGCAAGCCTTTCGCAAATACGGCAGCTTTGATCCGCAGCGCACCGGCTCGGCGCGGCCGTGGCTGTCCCGGATCGCGGTCAATCTGACGCGCAACGCGCAGCGAAAAAGCCGCTGGCTCTACTTGATCGGTCAACCGCCCGAACGAGCGGACCCGGATTCGATCGAAGCCATCGTCCTGTCGGACGAGCGCGATCAGGAGTTATGGACCGAGGTTTTAGGGCTGTCGCTCAAGACGAGGGAGGTCGTGACGCTCCATTTTTATGCGGAGATGACGCTTCAGGAGACGGCCGACTTGCTGGGTATACCGCTCGGAACCTGCAAATCCAGGCTGCATGCGGCGCTGAACAACCTGAGGGCGCGATTGCCAAAGAAGGATCGTTATTTCGCATACGGGAGTGATGGTACCCATGAGTGATGTCTCGAAGTATCGACGGGTGATTCATGAAGCGCTCGCATCGGAAAAACCGATCGCCTCCTTCGACCAGCTCTGGATGCGGGCGGATAGCCGTACGCGCAGGCCTCTTCGGCGCTATTGGCTCGTGGCGCTTCCTCTGCTCGCGGCGCTATTGGCAGGGGCGTGCACGGCGGTCTACCAAGGCATGACTAACTGGTCTAACACGACCGTCTCTTTTAGCGATAAGAAAGACGATCTGACGGATATGCTGACGCCGCTGGAAGCGTTCGACGGTAAGCGTTTATTAGAGGGGTATCCACCACTATCTTTGCAGGAAACCAGAAGAAAGGCCCCGATCCCGATTCGAATCCCGGTCTTGCCGGCCGGCTGGACAGAGGTTCGATCCACCGGAATGGATCCGGGCAACGCCGAATATTGGACCTTCTTGCTCGATCCCCAAGGCAGGCGCGCCGTCGTGAGACAAGCCTTCGACAGCAGCTATACCGTGTCCTTGAAGAAGAAGCCGAACCAGACGTTTAACTCGGAATATCCGCACGGCTCCAAGTTTATAAAGGGCTTCGGCGACGATCTCGCGATTCTGATGAATCTGCAGAAGGGAAGGTGGCAGATGATGCTCTATCACAAGGAAGCCGAAAAAGAGATCGTGACCTGCATCAGCATCTGGAGCATGGATCCGGACGAGGCGGTTGCGCTCGCGCATTTATACTTGGAGGCGCCGTCGTCTTAATGCCTGGCATCCCCTATAAAAGGAAAACCGGCCGGTAACGGCGCGCTAGGCGCCGTTATCGGCCGGCTAATCGTTTATTGCACGCCCGCGATCTCCGCGACCGCCTTCGTCAACGGCGTCGCCGGACGCCCGAGCAACTTTTCCAGATCGCCGCTCTCCACGGCGAGCGTGCCTGCGCGAATCGCCTGCTGGATCGCGGTGACGATCGGCAGGGCGAATTCCGGCACGCCGGCGCTCTTCATAATGCCGACGTAAGTGTCGTCGTCGACCTGCTGAAAAGGAACCTCGCGCCCGAGCGCTTCGGATACCGCGCCAGCCAGCTCCGCGTACGTACGCAGCGGTCCGCCGAGCTCGTACACCTTATTCTCGTGCCCGGCGCCGGCGAGCACGGCTGCAGCCGCCTCGGCATAGTCGCCGCGCGCAGCCCAGCCGACTTTGCCGTCCCCGGCGGACGTGACGAGCGGGGCGCCCGCGACGATGCCCTGGATCGCGCCGGCCTCGTTTTCGATGTACCAATTATTGCGTAAAAAGGCATACGGGATGCCCGTCGCGCGAATCGCGTTTTCCGTCTCGCGGTGTACTTCCGCCAGGAACAGCTCGCTCTCTTGGGCATTCGGAGCGCTGGTATAGGCGATGAAGCCGACGCCGGCGTTGCGGGCCGCCTCCACGGCGTTCGCGTGCTGGCGAATACGGGTTTCCGTGTCTCCGTCGGTCGAGACGATCAACAGGCGATCGATGCCAGCGAAAGCTTGCGCAAGCGAAGCCGGATCTTCGAAGTCGCCGTGCCGAACGTCCACGCCGCGCTCGGCCAGCGCAGCCGCTTTCTGCGGGTCGCGAACGCTCACGGCGATCTGCTCCGCGGATACGCGGTCGAGCAGCGTCTTTACGACAAGGGAGCCGAGATGGCCCGTTGCGCCGGTAACTAGTATTTTCATAAAAAATGAACCTCCTGGGAGTCGTATTGGATAGCATCGACGCCTTGGCGTGCGAAGATGGGGAATGCGTCGGCATCCGTTGTAACCATAATAGCTACAACGAGGTCGCGAGTCAAGGCTCCGAGTCAGGCATATAGGATTTCCGGGCGGGTGCTGCGTACTGAAGCGGATTTCTCCGACGATGTGCGACCCTTTTCATAGACAAAGGTCGGACGACCCGCTATCATTAGGGCATAACTGCATATCCTCGTACCAGGCGCGCGCATGCTGCCATGCCGCTTAATAGGGAAGTCCGGTGAGAGTCCGGCGCGGTCCCGCCACTGTATATGCCGAGCGCTCCGAGCGATGCCACTGTTCAGCCGAATGGGAAGGCGTCGGAGTCGCGATGAAGCAGAGCCAGGAGACCTGCCTCGATACGACTGTATCCCGCCCGCTTCGCGGAGTGAGCGGCGGGACCGGCTGTGCCAGCTAAGCCGCCCTCCGGCGGACGCGACCTGTGGCGCGGCGTCATGCTGCGATCTTGAACCACTCCCTTGCGGAGTGGTTTTTTAATGCGGTACGGACGAGCGGCGCGGGTCAAGAGGACTCATCATTTTTTTCGGGAAAAGGGGTATGACTCATGTTGGGCTTCAAACGTTTCAAATCGCTGGCATCGCTTGCGCTGTCGGTATCGCTCGCGGTCGCCGGGCTGTCGGCTGCGCTGCCTGCGGGCAAGAGCTACGCGGAGGGCGCCAGCGCCACGACGGTCGCCGCGGCCGCTTCCGTCAACGTGCAGGCGGACATTCAAGCCGCGATCGGCTACGTCAACGCGAACGGCGGGGTCTCTTCGGACTGGCTGGCCTTCAGCTTCGCGCGCGCGGGACAAGCGGTACCTGCCGATTATGCAGCGAAGCTGGCTGCCGGCGTAGAGACCGAGTGGGCGAAGGCTTCGCCGGATCCGACGGCGCTGGCGCGCTTCGCGCTGGTCGCGAACGCGGTCGGCTTGGACGCCCGCAGCATCGGCGGCCACGACTTGATCGCGAAGCTGGCGAGCTATCCGTCCTTCGCCAACGTGTATGCCGACATTTTCGTGCTGCTCGCGCTCGATTCGGGCAACTACGAGCTGCCTGCCGGCACCGCGTGGACGCGCGGCAATCTGATCGCGGCCATCGTCTCCGGCATCGACGGCTCCACGGTACCGGATCTGTACGGCATGGCGCTCAGCGCCCTGGGCAAGTACAAGGACCGCCCCGAGGTTGCAGCCGCGGCGGACAAGGCCGTCGCTTGGCTGGCCGCCAATCTCGGGGGCGACAACAGCGAGGCGATCGCGCAGACGATCGTCGGCCTCGCCGCCTACGGCATCGATCCGGCGGACGCGAAGTTCGCCAAGGACGGATCGAACCTGGTCCAGCGCCTGCTGGCGTTCAAAAATACGGACGGCGGCTTCAAGCACCAGCTGTCCGACGCCGCGTCGGACAAGGCGTTCGCCACCGAGCAGGCGCTGCGCGCGTTGGCCGCGTACGGGCTGTTCGGCACATCGCACCGTTCGGTGTACGTCAACGCTGCCAGCCAGTGGGTCGCGACGGGCGTCGCCATCGAAGGACTGAACGGTCCGCTTGCCGCGCTGAGCGCTACGCAGGCGGTATATGCGTGGGACGCTCTCGTCGAGATCGCGGACCGCAACAAGCTGAAGCTCGGCTATACGGACGATCCGCAATACGGCAAGTTCCTGTCCGCGATCGGCGACGCCAAGGGCGACCAGAGCGTCTACTGGCTGTACGCGGTCAAGCGCGGCGGCGCCTATGCGCCGATCGACGCCTCGCTTGAGAAATTCCGCCTGCAGGCGGGAGACGAGCTGTACCTGTATCTGTCCGGCTCGGACAGCGGCCTCGTAAAGTCCGTCACGGCAAAAGCCGCGGCGGGCGGCGCTACGGCAGTGAACGTGCAATACACCTATTACGACAGCAGCTTTAAGGAAGTGACGGGACCGGCGGCAGGCGTGCAGGTCGCGATCGGCGGCCAAACGGCGACGACGGACGCGAACGGCACGGCAACCTTCAAAGGGCTGTCCGCAGGAGAGCTTGCTTACACCGTGACGGGATACCGCGCAGGCGCCGCGCCGCTCGTGCTTAAGTATTCGGGCACGGTAGCCGTTGGCGCAGGTCAGGCAGGCGGCGAGTCGTTCGCCGACGCTGCGGACATCGCTACCTGGGCTAGCGACGCTGTCAGCGAAGCATATGCGGCCGGCTGGCTCCAAGGCGTAAGCACGACGGAGCTGAGATTCGCGCCGAAGCAGCAGCTGACCCGCGTTCAGTTCGCCGCGCTGATCCTTCGTCTGCTCGGCGAGACGCCGGCCGCCGGCGCCAAGCAGTCGTTCGCCGACGTTGCGCCGGGCGTCTGGTACTTCGATGCGGTCATGACCGCGAAGTCCAAGGGACTGATCGGCGGCGTCACGGCGACTTCGTTCAAGCCGAACGAGGCGATCTCCCGCCAGGATCTGGCGGTCGTATTGGCCCGCGCCTTCAAGCTTGACGGCACGGGATCGAAGACTTCATTTTCCGATCAAGGCCAGATCTCCGGCTATGCGTTGGCTTCGGTTCGCGCAGTCTACGACAAGGGACTGCTGAAGGGCACCTCCGGCACCGCGTTCGATCCGAAGGCCAAGGTGACCCGCGAGATGGCGGCGGTCATCGCGTCGAACCTGCTAAAGCAGGGATTGATCTCGAAGTAAAAGCGACATAAGCGCAACAAATAGACGGCTCGGGCTAAATGCCCGAGCCGTCTATTTGCTGTTTGCCTATTATTTCAGTTGTGCGGCTAGGCGCCGTACCTGTTCCACGGGAAGCTCCGCCAAGCTGCTTACAACGGAGATGCCGTTTCCAGCCTTCAGCAAATTGATTGCGACGGCAACCTTGCCTTGCGCAATGCCCAACTCCCTGCCTTCTTCCAACCCCTGCTCCCGCGCGTCCTTCAAAAAGCTAATCCGATCCCGGTTAGCCTTTTCCCTGGCCTCGTACAGCATGCGGGTCATGTCGTCTTCGCTGAGATGACTCAGCCGTTCTTCGGCCGTACGAATCGTCGGATCCATGGCGATCAGCTCCTCCAATTGTTCGTGGGTCGTGCGTTCGTCCAGAAACCTCAGCCAACGATGCAGCGGGTCCGCCACGGCGTACGGTGCCGAGCGAAACTTCGGGAACTCGATAAAGTGCAGCTCGATCAGGTCCGTCAGTCTGAATTGCCGTTCGGTATCCTCGAACAAGTGAAACGAGCGATGGAAGCCTTCCAGCGGAAGAAAAGAAAAATCCAGCATATTGATACAGATCGTTTTCTTGAGCTGGCCGTAATCCTCGCCTTCGCGAATCGAATCCGCGAGGAGCCGGCCCATATAAAACAGGCTTCGCTTTTCCATGTGCCGATAGCGTCCGACCTGCATCTCCACGTTGATCTGCTCCCGGTTCGCCGTCTCGCAGCGGATATCGAGCACGCCCTCTTTGTCTTCGACGAGGCGCTTGGTGAGCAGCTTGCCGTCCAGCACGACCAGGTCCGCGATCGCGTCCCTTTCGCCTCTGCGAAGGACCGCGTTAAGCAGCCCGATCAGCAGCGGCTTGCTGTCGGCTTCGCCGAACAGACGCTTGAACAGGTAGTCGTTCTTCGGATTCAATCGCTTTTTCAACGCTATTTTGCCTCCAGTATATCATAATCGCGCGATTTTTCGAACGGCGCCGCACGCCGGAAAAAAGCAAAAAACGCGCCCTTCGCCGTCCTGAAGAAGAACACAGGATCGACGCAGGGCGCGTGCTTCGCGCCTTGAAACGATATAAACCATCTTCGCTTAAGCTGCCTTTGCTGTCAAGGAAGAGCGGGCTGCCGGGCGGCTTCCTCCGACTCCAGCTGTCATGCAGAAAGATAGCCTGCGTGTTTAGCCCGGACGCCTGAACTGGGCCCTATAGCTTCTGGGCGTCATGCGGGTAAAGGCCTTGAATACCTTTTCGAAATGCGAAAAGTTATCGAATCCGGCTTCCTCGGACACCTCGGTGATCCGCGCGTCCGTCTCCCGGAGCAGCCGCTGCGCCTCTTTGACCCGCGTGATGCCGACGTATTCGGCAATGCCGAAGCCGGTGCACCGCTTGAAGGTTCGGCTCAGGTAGCTGGGGCTCAAGTAGAAGCGGCTGCTCAGCTTGTCCAGCGATATCGGCTCACGAAAATTCGCGGCGATATGCTGCGCGACCTCGGTCATCTTGGCCGCGGTAGGCGACGGCGCCTCATCTGCGGCTTCGGCTTCCGCGCCGAGCGCGTGCCGGGCCGCGAACAACAGCAGCTCCGCGGCCGCATGACGGATGGGCAGATCGCTGCCGGGCGGGCGATCCTGGATCTCGCGAAGCATGCCGTACAGCAGCTGTTCGACACGCAGTCGTTCGGGCGCGCCCAGCCGCAGCAGGCGGCGCGTCCCGCGGAACGGCGAGCGCAGCAGCTCGGCCTCCGCCTCGCCGAATTGCGCGAAGTACCGCTCGTCATAGTAGAGCACGATGCGCTCGTGGTTGGGCACGCCGGTATCGCTTGTCTTGTGCACCTCGTCGCCAGGCACGATCACGAGATCGCCGGGCTGAACCTGATACGCGCGGTCTTTAATGAAGTAGAACCGTTCGCCGCCGAACAGGTAATAAAGCTCGTGCTGACCGTGCATATGATCGCCGGCCATCGAATAGTGGCCCTTCCGCCGATTGTATTCTGCGTAAAAAGGGTCGTGCGGGTCTCCGTAGCGAAGCGTGCTGTTCAAGTTCAAGCCAATCGCCTCCAAGAGGACAAAAAATGCGGGTTTTCAAGAATAATAACATAAATTGCGGAGCGAATAAGCACATTTTGCGGTACATTTTCCTCATAAGATTGTTTAAGACGAGGAGAGATGGCAGCGATGGCAAAAAAAACATACGTGCAGGTAGGCGCAGGCGGACGGGCAGAGTTTTTCTACTCGGCGATCGCCAATTCGTATCGCGAGACGAGCGAGCTGCTCGCCTTTTGCGACATCAACCAGACCCGCATGGACTACGCGAACAAGCTGCTGCAGGAAAAATACGATTACCCGGCGGTGCGCACCTACAAAAGCAATGAGTTCGACCGGATGATCGAGACCGAAAAGCCGGATGCCGTCATCGTGACGAGCGTGGACCGGACGCACCATACGTACATTATCCGCGCGCTGGAGCTCGGCTGCGACGTCATCACGGAAAAGCCGATGACGGTCGACGAGGAGAAGTGCCAGGAAATTCTGGACGCGGTCGAACGGACGGGAAGAAGCGTACGCGTGACGTTCAACTACCGCTACGCGCCGCATCACACGAAGGCGCGCGAGCTGATCGCGAGCGGCGTCATCGGCGACGTCACGTCCATCCACTTCGAATGGCTGCTGAATACGCAGCACGGCGCGGACTACTTCCGCCGCTGGCACCGGGACAAGCGCAACAGCGGCGGCCTGCTCGTGCACAAGTCGACGCACCACTTCGACCTGGTGAACTTCTGGATCGGCTCGCAGCCGGATACCGTGTTCGCGATGGGCGATCTACTCTTCTACGGCCGGGAAAACGCGGAGAAGCGCGGCGTCACCAAGTTCTACGAGCGCGCGACGGGCAATCCGAACGCCGCCGGCGATCCGTTCGCCCTGCCGCTCGACGACAATCCGCATCTGAAGGCGATGTACCTCGACGCGGAGCCGGAGGACGGCTACCGGCGCGACCAGAGCGTGTTCGGCGACGGCATCTCGATCGAGGACACGATGAGCGTGCTCGTGAAGTACAAGAACAAAGCGCAGCTCACTTATTCGCTGAACGCCTACCTGCCTTGGGAGGGCTACCAGATCGCGTTTAACGGCACGAAGGGTCGCATCGAGATGAAGATCGTCGAGCAGTCGTACGTCAATTCGGGCGGGGACAAGGCGCTCGAGGGCGCGGTGCAGGGCGTCACGATTCTCGTCTTCCCGATGTTCGGCGAGCCGTACAAGGCCGAATTCGAGATGGGCGAGGGCGGACACGGAGGCGGCGATCCGGTGCTGCTGAACGACATCTTCGGCGTACCGGTGGAGGACGAGTTCCATCGAGCGGCGAACCACGTCGACGGCGCGCGCTCGATTTTGACGGGCATCGCGGCCAATAAGTCGATTCGAACCGGCCAGGCGGTCAAGGTCGACGAGCTCGTGAAGTTTTATTAAAAAAGACTGGGTCGCATGATCGACAGGCGCCTCTCCGGACGGACGGGGAGGCGCCTTCGCAGTTTGGCGGGACGTCGGGACGAACCCCTTGCTATGAGGGGTGGTTTAGCGTTTTAGCCGTCGGCCGATCGTGCAGCTTGCGGTACTGCATCGGCGTCAGCTTGGCCGTCTTTTTGAACGTGCGCTCGAAGTGCGTGACGCTCTCGAAGCCGCAGGCGGCCGCGACGTCGATGATCTTGCGGTTCGTCTCGCGCAGCAAGGCCTGCGCCTCCCGGACGCGGATCAGGTTCAGATAGCCGACGAGCGTAAAGCCGGTTACGGCCTTGAATGTCCGGCTCAAATGGGAGGGGCTCAAGAAGAAACGGGCCGCCAGATCCGCCAGCGTCACGGCATCCGCATAATAGGCGTTCAGATGTCTGACGACGTCCGCAATCTTGCTGTGGAGCGGGTGGGCCGTAGCTTGCGCTCCCTCGCCGCCGGGATCCGGCAGCCGGGAAGCCAACAGCAGCAGCTCCGCGAGGAGCAGGCGCAGCCCGGTCTCGAAGCCCGGCTGGCGGCCCGCGATCTCGGCGCCCATCCGGTTCAGCAGCGCGAGCACGCCGGCCTGCTCGTAGGGCGACAGGCGGAATACGCGCGAGCCGCCGCGGAATACGCGGAACAGCTCGTCGTAGTGCGGCAGCCGCTCCATGCCGAGGAAGGCGTCGCTGAAGTTGATGACGACGCGCTCGTGCGCGTGCGAGTCCTTCATCGACGATTTGTGCACCTGCTGCTTGTCGATGAATACGAGCGAGCCGGCGGCGATATGGTGCGTCTCTTCTTTGATGAAATAGAGCCGCTCGCCCGAGACGAGGTAATAAATCTCGTACGTGCGATGATAGTGGTTCGTCCGCTCGAAGGGTCGCGTGCGGCGTATGCGGTGGTAGTAAAAGTCCGCTTCTTCGTCGCCGTAGGTCAAAGCGTCCGTCTCGTCGTACATCCCCGCCGCTCCTTTCCGCGCCAACCTGGGTTCGATCTTCCGCTTCCGAACAAAATAAGTTGATTTTTTATAATATAAGCAAAAATCGCGGAGACTTCCAACCTTTTTTGCGATAATCTGTGAACAGAAAGCGATTGCATATTACGATGTGGAGGTTGAATAACCTGTGAGAGCGTTCATGGACGACCGCTTCCTGTTGAATACCGACACGGCCGCGATGCTTTACGAGCGGTTCGCCGCGCCGATGCCGATCATCGACTACCATTGCCATCTCGATCCGAAGGCGATCTACGACAATAAACCGTTCGCGAACCTGACCGAGGTGTGGCTGTACGGGGACCATTACAAGTGGCGGGCGATGCGCGCGAACGGCGTTCCCGAGCAGTACGTCACGGGCGGCGAAGGCGTCTCCGACTACGACCGGTTTTTGGCCTATGCGAAAACGGTGCCGATGACGATCGGCAACCCCCTGTATCACTGGTCGCATCTCGAGCTGCGCCGGCTGTTCGGCATCGACGAGCTGATCAACGAGAAGAACGCGCCGGTCATCTGGGAAAAGGCGAACGCCAAAATCCAAGGCGGCGGCTTCGCCCCGCAGGATCTCGTGCGCGGCTCGAACGTGCGCGTCGTCTGCACGACCGACGATCCGGCGGACTCGCTCGAGTACCATCGCAAGCTGATCGAAGAGGACCGCCACGGCTTCCAGGTGCGCCCGTCGTTCCGTCCGGACAAGGCGCTCGAGATCAACCGGGCGACGTTCCTCCCCTGGCTGGCGCGTCTTCGCGAGGCTTGCGGCTACGAGCTGTCCGACTACGGCCTGCTGCTTGCGGCGCTGGGCGAGCGCGTGCAATTTTTCCACGATACCGGCTGCCTGCTGTCCGACCATGCGATCGATACCGTCATGCATGCCGACGCGACGCAGGAGCAGGCCGCGGCGATCTACGCGAAGGCGCTGCGCGGCGAAGCCGTGTCCCTTCACGAGGAGGCACAGTACAAGACGTTCACGCTGCTGTTCCTGGGGCGCCGATACGCCGAGCGCGGCTGGACGATGCAGCTGCACATCCATGCGCATCGCAACAACAATACGGCGATGTTCGAGCGGCTCGGCCCGGATACCGGCTTCGATTCGATCAACGCGGGCGCGCTCGCGGGCCCGCTCGTCAAGCTGCTCGACGGGATCGAGAAGCTGGGCGGTTTGCCGCGCACGATCCTGTATTCGCTGAACGCCGGCGACAACGACGTGTTGGCCTCGATCATCGGAAGCTTCCAAGGGGACGGCATTCCGGGCAAAATCCAGCTCGGCTCCGCCTGGTGGTTCAACGATACGATCGACGGCATGCTCGCCCAGATGAAGTCGCTCGCGAACATGGGGCTTCTGAGCCGGTTCGTCGGCATGCTGACCGATTCGCGCAGCTTTCTTTCATACCCTAGGCATGAGTATTTCCGCCGCATCCTGTGCAATCTGCTCGGAGACTGGGTCGAGTCGGGCCTCGTGCCCGCCGATACGGAGCTGCTGGGCGAGATCGTCGAGGGCGTCTGCTATCGCAACGCGGAAGCCTACTTCCGCTTCGGCGCCGACTCCGCCCGCATCGAGATCGCGCGGACGGCGAGCGGCGTATGAGCGGGGGCGCGGGCGCGGAGCGCGCAAACCAAGCGAACGTAGCGGCTGCAGAGGAGGGGACGGCGCTGCCCCGTCTGAGCCGGGCGACGCTGGACGGAGAAGCGGCGGCGCGTTACGACCGGATGAAGGCGTATCCGGTCAAGGTGCTGCAGATCGGCGAAGGCAACTTTTTGCGTGGGTTCGCGGACTGGATGATCGACCGCTGCAACCGGCAGGGGCTGTTCGAAGGCGGCGTAGCCGTCTGCCAGCCTCGTCCTTCGGGCGCGGCCAAGCTGGCCGAGCTGCGGGAGCAGGACGGCTTGTATTATCAGTGGATTCGCGGTCTGCAGGACGGCCGTCCGGTCGACGAGCTTGACCTGGTGTCGGTGTTCGCTGTGACGGTCGATCCTTACGCGCAGTGGGATCGATTCCTGGCGCTGGGGGATCTGCCGGAGCTTGAAGTCGTCGTCTCCAACACGACGGAGGCGGGCCTTGCTTACCAGGCGTCCGAATGGCAGCCGGAGCGGCCGATCCTGTCGTATCCGGGCAAGCTGACGGCGCTGCTGCACCGGCGGTTCGAGACGTTCGGCGGCGATTCCGCGAAGGGATTGCTGCTCTTGCCGTGCGAGCTGGTTGAGAATAACGGCGACAAGCTGCGGGACATCGTGCTGCGGCATGCGGAGGACTGGGGACTGCCGGAGGCGTTCAAGTCCTGGATCCGCGCGCACAACCGCTTCCTCAACAATCTCGTCGACCGGATCGTGACCGGTTACCCGGCCGAGGAGGCCGGGCGCGTCTTCGCGGCGCAGGGAACCGAGGACCGGCTGCTGAACGCGGCGGAGCCGTATCATCTGTGGGCGATCGAGGGCGAAGCCGCGCTGGACGCGAGGCTGCCGCTGGCGCGCGCCGGGCTGAACGTGCTGTGGACGGACGATCTTCGGCCGTACCAGCTTCGCAAGGTGCGCATCCTGAACGGCGCGCACACGCTGATGGCGAGCGTTGGGCTGTTGAACGGGCTGGAGACGGTCGGCGAGGCGGTAGGTCACCCCGTTTACGGCGAGCTGATCCGCGACGCGATCATCAACGAGATCGTGCCGTCGGTGCCGCTGCCTGAGGATGACATGCGCCGCTACGCCGGCGAGGTGCTGGAGCGCTTCGCGAACCCGCACGTCCGGCACAAGCTGGCCGACATCGCGCTGAACAGCCTGTCCAAGTTCAAGGTGCGGCTGCTGCCGACGCTTGAGGCTTACGCGGAGAGGACCGGCGGACTGCCGCCGCGAATCGTGGAGGCGTTCGCCTCGTTGCTGCGCTTGTACCGCGCGCGGGAGACGGGGGACGGCGGGTTCGCGGGCAGCCGGCTGGACGGCAGGCCGGTCGCGCTGCGGGACGATGCGGCTACGCTGACGGAGCTGGCCGCGCTGTGGGCACGGCTGGACCGGGGAGAGCTGACGTTGGAAGGTCTCGTCGCGGACATCCTCGGCCGCGTTAGCTGGTGGGGAAGGGACCTGGGCGAGATCAAAGGGCTGCGCGCGGCGCTGACCGGCGCGCTGACGAAAATGGAGGCGAGCGGATCATGAGCGAGAGGGATAAGGGGCAGCCGACGCCGGCCGGAATGGACGTCACGGCGGCAGCCGGATCGGTTGTCGACGGCGCCATAGCAGCCGGCACGGCGGTTGTCGGATCCGCAGAAGCGGCGGTTGCGGCTGCCGCGGCGAACGACACCATCGTGCTGAATCTGCGCGACCAGGTGGCCATCGCGCTGCGCGACATCGGCGCCGGCGAGACGGTGGACTGGTCCGACGGCGCGGGAGGCGAGGGCGCGGCGCGCGCGCTGCGGGACGTGCCGCGCGGGCACAAGCTGCTGATCAAGCCGGTCGCGGCGGGACAGCACGTGAACAAGTTCGGCTATTCGATCGGCATCGCGAAGGAAGACATCGCGGTCGGCGACTGGGTGCATACGCATAATCTCAAGACCGGCCTCGGCGCGGTGCTCGATTATACCTATAAGCCGCAACCCGCCGAGTCCGGCGCGGAGGCGGCATCGACGGCGTCTTTTCCCGGCGGACAGTCCACCTTCAAGGGCTACGTACGCGACGACGGCGAGGTCGGCATCCGCAACGAGATCTGGATCGTGAACACCGTCGGCTGCATCAACAAGACGTGCGAGACGCTCGCCCGCTTGGCGTCGCGGCAGTTCGAGGGGCGCGGCATCGACGGCGTGTTCCACTTCCCGCACCCGTACGGCTGCTCCCAGCTCGGCGACGACCTGACCGCCACGCAGAAGCTGCTGGCCGCGCTCGTGCGCCACGGCAACGCCGCCGGCGTGCTCGTCGTCGGGCTCGGCTGCGAGAACAACCAGGTCGACGCGTTCAAGAAGGTCATCGGCGATTATAACCCCGAGCGCGTGAAGTTCATGAAGTCGCAGGAGGTCGAAGACGAGCTGGAGGAAGGGCTGTCGCTGATCGGCGAGTTGGTCGATTATGCGGAGCGCTTCGTCCGGACGGAGGTGCCGCTGTCCAAGCTGCGCATCGGGCTCAAATGCGGCGGGTCCGACGGTTTCTCCGGCATCACCGCCAACCCGCTGGTCGGCCGCGTGGCCGACGCCATCACGTCGGTCGGCGGCACGGCGCTGCTGACCGAGGTGCCGGAGATGTTCGGCTCGGAGACGATCCTGATGGAGCGGGCGGCCGACGAGGCCGTGTTCGGGGACATCGTGAAGCTGGTCAACGACTTCAAGGACTACTTCATCCGCCACGGCCAGGAGATTTACGAGAATCCGTCGCCGGGCAACAAAGACGGCGGCATCACGACGCTCGAGGAGAAGTCGCTCGGCTGCACGCAAAAGGGCGGCCATGCGACGGTCACCGACGTGCTGGCCTACGGCGAGCCTTCGCGCAAGCCGGGACTCAATCTCGTGCAGGCGCCGGGCAACGATCTCGTCTCGGTCACCGCCCTGTCCGCCGCGGGCGCGCACGTCGTCCTGTTCACGACCGGGCGCGGCACGCCGTTCGGCGGACCGGTGCCGACCGTGAAGATCGCTACCAACTCCCAGCTCGCGGATCGCAAGAAAAACTGGATCGACTTCAACGCGGGCCGCCTGATCGAAGGCATGGGCATGGACGCGCTGCGGGACGAACTGCTCGCGCAGATCGTCGGCCTGGTTTCCGGCGAGACGCAGACGAACAACGAGCGGAACGGATTCCGCGAGATCGCCATTTTCAAGGACGGGGTCATCCTGTAATATAGCCCATTTTCCCGCCCGGTCGGACCGTGGATCCGCTATTTGTCCCCATAACGCGCATGCTGCCGATATTCCGGACTCAGGATCCGCTATTCGCGATGAAGCAGCAGGCGTGTCCCTCTTTCAGCCGAAATAGCGGACTCACGGTCCGCAATCTTCGCTAAACGATCCAATATCGCGAAAATAGCGAATCCATAGTCCGCATTGTCGGCAAAGCACATAGACGAGGAGCGCCCTTCGGTCATTTTTATGACGCAGGAGCGCTTCTTTTTTCTTCCTGTCCGCCTCCGTACAGTAAAGTTAAAAATGGACAGTCCGGAAGGCAACAAAATGGATAATTTACAGTAGGCGCGCCCCTGTTCAAGACCCCATACTGGTCGATGAACGCAATTGGAAGGGGAGAACTATATGCATACGAACAACAATCATAAGCTTCGCGGCGTCAAGCTCGCGGACTTGTCCGTCAGGGAGAAAATCGGCCAGACCGTCGTCCTGCTGTCCAGCCGGTCGCAGGAGATCGAGAAGCACGGCAGCCTGGAGGCCTTTTTGGAGCGTTATCCTGTGGGCGGCTTTTTCGTCGGCGCGGAGATCATCAAGGACGTCATGACGAGCAACGGTTTCGAGCAGGTGAAGGAAGCGACCGAGCAGTACCGGGCGGCGACGCGCATCCCGCTCATTTTCGCATCGGACTTGGAAAACGGCTGCGGCAGCATGATTCCCGGCCTCACGAAATTGCCGTTCCCGATGGCGTTGGGCGCGACGCGCAGCGAGCAGCTCGCGTACGATTACGGCAAGGCGACGGCGCTCGAGGCGGGCCTCGCGGGCGTGAACTGGACGTTCTCGCCGGTGGCGGACCTGAACGTCAACCGCTTCAATCCGATCACGGCCATCCGGGCGATCTCCGACAAGCCTTCCTGGGCGATCCCGCTGCTGAAGGCGGTCGTGCGGGGCATGCAGGATCACGGGCTGGCCGCGACTGCCAAGCACTTCCCGGGCGACGGCGTCGACTACCGAGACCAGCATATGACGACGACGACCAACTCGCTGTCCCGCGAAGAGTGGCTCGCGCAGCACGGCGCGGTGTTCCAGGCGCTCGTCGACGACGGGCTCGCGTCCATCATGACGGGTCATATCTCGCTGCCCGCGTTCCAGTCGCAGACCGCACTTGGGGGCCGATACTTGCCCGCGACGCTGTCGGCGGAGCTGAGCGACCGACTGCTTAAGCGGCAGATGGGATTCAAGGGCGCCATCGTCAGCGACGCGCTCATCATGGGCGGCTATCTGAAATGGTACGAGCGCAACGAAGCGTACCTGCACACGCTGAACGCGGGCACGGACATGCTGCTGTGGCCGGAGCTCACATACTTCGAGGAGGCGGAAAAAGCGCTCGAGACGGGGGCGCTGACGATGGAGCGGCTGGACGATGCGGTGGAACGCGTGCTGCAGATGAAGCGGCGCTTCGGCGTGCTGGCCGCGGGCGATGAGGCGTCCGAGAGCGCGGCGCGCAGCGAAGCTTCCGCAGCGAGCGAGCCTGCCTACGAGGTGAAGGCGACGGCTTTGCCCGCGAGCCAGGCAGAGATTGCCGCTTTCGCGGAGCGCACGGCGCAAAGCGTGGCCGAGGGCGGCCTGACGCTCGTCCGCGACGAGGAGGGCCTGCTGCCGCTGGCGTCCGGCGCGGTGCGCAAAGCGCTCATCGTCGGCATCAGCCCGTCGACCGCCGATTACGACGACCTGATCACGCTCAAGGAAGCGTTCGAGCGGCGCGGCATCGAGACGGAGCTCATCCGCAACGTCTGGTACGAGGATCTGATCGCGCGCGAGCCTGGGGTCGACTTGATCGTCTATGCGCCGATCCTGCGCCACCATCATCCGATGGGGCCGCTCGCCTTCAGCGCCGAAGAAGCCTCCGCTTGCTGGAGCGCCTTGACGGCCGGCAGGGACAAGTCGGTCGTGGCTTCATTCGGCTCGCCGTACCTCATCGCCGACTACTTCGACATGGCGCCGGTCGCCATCAATGCCTACAGCAACGTGCCGGCGTCCCACGAAGCGTTCGTGCGCGCCTTGTTCGGCGAGATTCCGTTCGCAGGCGTAGCGCCGGTCGACAATCTTTAACTAGAAAAACGGGATGAAGCAGATCGGTTGCTTCGTCCCGTTTTGCATGTCAGTCGATTGCGTTGCGCCCAGCGCGCCCAGGAATTCCTACATAGGACACATTTGGCCAGCGCTGCACCCAACACCCCCGGGAATTCCTACATAGAAACAAATTCAGCCTGACTCGCGCAATTGGCGCCTATCCTCGCACATGCCGCCCTCGCCGGCGGATTCCTCTGAATTTTGAACATTTCCCCCGGATTCGCAGCGGGGCGGAGATGCCGCGTTATGTAGTAAAATGAGGCTAACGGCCGGACTGGCCGCCGCGCAGCGCGGGGCTTGTCCGATCGCTTGCCGGCGCTTCCGAGCCGGTCTTCCCGCGAAGGAGTTTATCCCATGCGCAAACGGTTCGGATTCGATTTTTACCGCAACATGCGGATACGCAACAAGCTGTCTTTGCTGATCGCGCTCATCGTGGCGCTTTCCTTTTCCGCGACGCTGCTCGTGCAGCAGTACGCGTTTTCCATTTACGACAGCCAGATCTACAGCAAATCGTCGCAGGTGCTGAATCTGTCCTCCTCCGCGATCGAGGCGGAGCTGAAGCGCATCCGGCAGATCTCCTACAACGTGACGGCGGACGGGCAGATCCAGTCGCTGCTGAAAAAGATCGCGAATCCGGACACCAGCGATTACGACCGGCTGCTGCTTCGGCGCGATCTCGTCGACCGGCTGCTCAACTATACCGGCACGGAGCCGTACCTGCTCTCGATCCAGCTGTACGACGCGCTCGGGCACGAGAATGCCGCGGGCAACGTCAAGGCGCTCAACGACGCGAAAATCGCGGATCTGTTAAGCCGGTCCGATGAGGCGGAGGGCGAGCAGGTACTGCGTTATCCGGACGAGAGCGACAGCGCGCTGGTCACGGCGAGGAAGGTGCGTGCGTACGAGGGCACCGACTTCAGCCTCAAGCGGCTCGGCATGCTCGTCATCCGCATCAATATCGAGCGGATCGTGCGCGAGAATGCGCCCGCCGAGGGCGAGTTGCTCATCCGGTCCGGCTCGGATATCGTATACCCCGTTCATCCCGCGTTTGCCGACGTCGGACTGGACGAGGAGGAGAGCCGCAACGGCAGCGGGTATTTCGTCGGCAGCTTCGGCGGCGAGCGGTACTTCGTGTCCCATATCGAGTCGGGCAATTCAGGCTGGATGTACTTCAACCTGACGCCGTTCAACCAAATCTTCGAGCGCATTATCTTCATCAAGGAGCTCGTCGTGTTCGTGTTCGTCGGCCTCCTCATCGTCGTGATCGCGTGGGGCTTCCGATTCTCGCGCAGTTTGACGCGCCCGATCGACGATTTGATCGCCCGCATGCGGCTCGCCGAGCGGGGCAACTTCGAGGAGGCGAACCTGCTGTCGATCGACACGGCCAGCGTGCCGCGCGACGAGGTCGGCCTGCTGCACCGTTCGTTCCGGATCATGATCGAGCGCATCAACACGCTGATCACCGAAAACTTCAAGAGCCGGCTGCTGGTGAAGGAGACCGAATTCAAGGCGCTTCAGGCGCAGATCAACCCGCATTTTCTGTACAATACGCTCGAATCGATCAACTGGATGGCCAAGATCAACCGTCAACCGCAAATCTCGCAAATGGTCGAGGCGCTCGGCTTTCTGCTGAGAAACTCGATCTCGCTCGGCGACCCGCTCATCCCATTGCGTGAGGAGCTGGGGCTGGTGGAAAGCTACGTGACGATCCAGAAGTACCGGTTCGAGGAACGCCTGGAATTCGAGACGGACATTCCCGAGGCGCTCCTCGGCCGCACGATCCCGAAGCTGACGCTTCAGCCGCTCCTCGAGAACGCCGTCAACTACGCGGTAGAGCCTTCGATGTCGCCCTGCCGGATCGTCATCCGCGCCAGGGAATCTTCCGCGGAAGGACTGCTCCTGCTGACCGTGGAGGATTCCGGACCGGGGATGGACCCCCGCATGCTGGAGCGGCTGCGCAGCGGGGAAGCCCGCGGTCAAGGCAGAGGCATCGGCCTGCTCAACATCGACGAGCGCATCAAAATCGCGTTCGGCGAAGCCTATGGCGTTCGCGTGGAGAGCGAGCCGGGGCAAGCCACCCGCGTTACGCTGGCGTTGCCCGCCGAAGATGCTCGAACCTGAGCGAACCGAACGAAGGAGGACTGACCATGTACAAGGTGCTTCTGGTAGACGACGAGCGGCTTATTTTGGACGGCATCTCCCGTATCGTCGACTGGGCGTCGGCGGGCACCGCGCTCGCCGGCACGGCGCGCAACGGCGCGGAGGCGTTCGAGCGCATCGCGGAGCTGGCGCCGGATATCGTCATTACGGACGTCAAGATGCCGGTCATGGACGGCCTGCAGCTGGTGGAAAAAGCGAGCGAAGCCTATCCGCACATCCGGTTTATCGTGCTGTCGGGCTTCGGCGAATTCGAATACGCGAGCCGCGCGATGCAGTACGGGGTCAAGCATTACCTGCTCAAGCCGACCAACGAGCATAAGATAACGGGCGCATTGTCCGAGCTCATCGCGGAGCTCGGACAGGAGGAGCGGCGCGAAGCGTTTTTGCAGCAGATGAAGACTGAGATGGACGCCGTCATGCCGCACGTCAAAGAGCAATTCCTGAAGGAATTCGTGACGAACAAGACGTTCGGCATCCGGGATTGGGAGCGGTACAGGCAGCTGTTCAAGCTCGACTACGATTACCGGGTGAGGCTCATCCTGTTCCAGCTGCAAGCGCCGTTCGAGTTCGAGCATCTGTTCGCGATCCGGAACATCGCGGGCGACGTGCTCGCGCAACCGCTGCTCAGCACGACCATCGGCGACCACGTGCTGCTGGTCATTCGGGAAGCGGGCGACGGCGACGACCTGCAGCGCAGGCTGGGCCGCATCCGCGACATTTTCCAAGACTACTACAAGCTGAAGGCGACGGTCGCGCTGAGCGAGCCGGACCACATCACCAACGCCCGCGGTCTGTATAGGGAGACGTTGTCCTGCCTGAACTACGGCTTCTACGTCGAGGAAGGCAGCCTGATCACCCGCAAGGATACGCTCCTGCCGAGCCGGGACGACTCGTTCGCGTTCGACGAGGAGCGGCTGTGCATGGCCGTGCGCTCGGGCCATCTCGAGGAGGCGGAGGCCGCGTTGGCCGAATTCATCGGCGGCTTGAAGGAAGCCCAGCTCGATATCGGCGTCGCCAAGTCATACGTGCTTCAGCAGTTCGTCGCGCTGATCCGGCTGTGCGAGCCGGGCCGAATGGGCGACTATTATCAGAAGATCCCCGCATTGGTCGATCTGACGACGCTTCATGCGATCCAGGCTTTCCTGGAAGAGGCGGCAAAGGAGATCGCGCGGTGGAACTACGAGCAGAACGTGAACAAGCACAGCGCCATCGTGCGCAAGGTGATCGCGATCGTCGAGGCGCAGCTTGGCAATGCGGAGCTGTCGCTGAACTGGGTGGCGCAGGAGATGCTGTACATGAACGCGGACTATCTGGGCAAGCTTTTCAAAAAGGAAACGGGAGAGAAATTTTCCGCTTTCGTCACCCAGTCGCGCATCAAGCAGGCGATGGCCGACATCGCGGCCGAGCCCGACGTAAAAATCTTCGAGCTGGCCGAGCGGCTGGGCTTCGGCGACAATCCGCAGTATTTCAGCCAGATTTTCAAAAAATACGCGGGCTGCACGCCATCGGAATATATCAAGAGCCTTGGTTGAGGAGTCGGCGGTGTGGCTGTGCGTATTGGCCATGTCCGGACCGGCTTCCCGAGTCATGCCATGCAATGAGCCGATCATAGCTTGCCCGAGCCGCCACGGCCTGAACGAGTCTAATCATGGCTTGCTCGATCCGACCACGATCTAAACGAGCCTAATCATGACTTGCTCGATCCGACCACGACCTAAACGAGCCAGATGATGTCTTTCTCGGGCCCCATCATGCTTGCCGCGAGCCGAACACGGACTGCTATCGCGCAAAAGTACACGATAGGTTCGCTTTAATTCTGGAATTGCCCTGCTATCGTGCAATTGTGCATCATAGGAGTCCCAAATCGCCCGATTTCGCGAAATTCGGAGTTGGATGATGCAGATTTGCAGGATAGCTTCGCGCGATCGCTCCGCCGCCGCTTCATCGTGCACAATTGCAGGATAGGCTTCCCTCACCCGTGCCGGGAGGGACTGTGCGTGAAATACAGCTTCGCCAGCCTGCTAGATTCACACCGTTAAAGCGCTTTCCGAAACTCTGTTTTTTATACAAACACCTCTGTTTTTTGAGTTAAAATCCTCCCGCATAAACGCAATAATAGTAAATGTAAGCACTATCAATTACGGAATCCATCGATCCTGGGGGAGGAACGAAATATGAAAAAATTGACGACGACGCTGGTGGCCGCGAGCTTGATGATCGGCCTTGCCGCCTGCGGCTCCGGGAACAACGATAACAACGCGGGCAACGCAGCCGCATCCGGCAGCGCAGGAAGCAGCGCGAGCGCGACGGCGAAGAGCGACGACAAGCCGGTCACGGTGCGCGTAGCCTGGTGGGGCGGACAATCGCGCCACGACTACACGCTCAAGGTCATCGACATGTACGAAAAGCTGCACCCGAACGTGACGATCGAGCCGGAGTACGCGGCGTTCGACGATTACTGGAAGAAGCTCGCCCCGCAAGCGGCCGCCAACCAGCTGCCCGACGTCATCCAGATGGATATCTCCTACCTTAACCAGTACGCGGGCCGCAACCAGCTGGCCGATCTGACGCCGTACACCGAGAGCGGCAAGCTCGACGTGAGCTCGGTAGCCGAGACGACGCTCGCCGGCGGCAAGATCGACGGCAAGCTGTACGCGATGAACGCGGGCTCCAACGCGCTCACGATGATGGTCGACCCGGCAATGCTGAAGTCGCTCGGCATCGAAGAGCCGGCGGCCGACAAGGGCTGGACGTGGGATGAGTTCGCCGCGCTTGGCGACAAGGCCAAGGCACAAGGCAAGCTGCTGTTCTCGGATCTGCGCCACGACGTCTTCTTCCCGTTCTACCTGCGCGGCCAGGGCCAGCTGCTCTACGCGAAGGACGGCACGAAGCTCGGCTACGACGACGACAAATACTTCATCGACTACTACAACAAGTATCAGGAATGGTACGACAAAGGCTACACGCTGTCGCTCGACAAGCTGTCGCAAAGCAAGGGAACGCCCGAAGAAGATCTCGTGGCGCTCGGCACGGCGCTGTCGTCGAACCAGTGGTCCAACCAGTTCATCGGCATCTCCGCCGCCGCGAAGCGCGATCTCGATCTGCTGCCGGTCCCGGGCTGGGATACGAACAAGGCGCTCTTCCTGAAGCCTAGCATGTACTTCACGGTAGCCAACTCGTCCAAGGTGAAGGACGCGGCCATCGACTTCATCAACTATTTCATCAACGACGTCGAAGCGAACAAGGTCATCCTCGGCGAGCGCGGCGTGCCGGTGTCGTCCAAGGTGCAGGAAGCGATCCGTCCGAACCTGACGCCGGAGCAGACCAAAGTATTCGACTACGTCGCTTGGGCGGAGAAGAACAGCAGCGAGATGAACCCGCCGAACCCGGTCGGCGCCGTCGAAGTCGACGCGCTCCTCAAGGCCGAGGTCGAGAAGATTTTGTATAAGCAAATTACGGTCGAAAAGGGCGCCGCGGAATTCCGCGAGAAGGCCAATGCCATCCTGGCGAAAAATAAATAACGTCAAGCCGTCCGGTCATCGGACGGGTACGGAGCCGGTCCCGCCGCGAGCAATCGTGCGGGGGCGGCTTTTTTTGCGGCGCGAATGCGTTCAGAAGCCCGATCGCCCAAGTGTGAACGTAGATCAACAGTTTGCGGACTAACCGACCTCCGGCAACCGAAGTGTGAACGTAGATCAACAGTTTGCGAACTAACCGACCTTCAGTCCTTCAAGTATGCATGTAGATCAACGGTTGCGGATTCGGATACCCCTACCTCGCATGCTCGTCTGCTTTCACGTCCCATGCAGCTTCCAAAAAACAGGTCTCCCCCTGCCGAAGGCCTGTTTTTTGAACAAAGAGAACGGTTTTTTGCCTTCTGGTTTTGGCCCCGAAATTTATAATTAGAGTATGAGGTATACGCTTACATTCGCGTACGCGACCTAGATTGGAGTGATCGAGATGACAAAGTTCCGGGAAAACAACCATTTGGTCGGATATTTGTTCACCGCCCCGTTTATAATCGGCTTCCTGATCTTCACGATGTTCCCGATGCTCGCATCGCTGTATTATTCGTTCACCGACTACAACCTGTTCGAGGCGCCGAACTGGGTCGGGTTCGACAACTATAAGACGATGTTCACCGGCGACGACCAATACTGGAAATCGGTGCGTGTCACGTTCACGTACGTAGTCGCGAGCGTGCCGCTGCGGCTGGCGTTCGCGCTGGCGGTGGCGATGCTGCTGAACAAGGCGATCGGCGGCATCGGCCTGTACCGCTCCGCTTATTATTTGCCCTCGCTGATCGGCGGCAGCGTCGCCGTATCGATCATGTGGACGCAAGTGTTCGGCGACAAAGGGCTGCTCAACTCGTTCCTGAACCTGTTCGGCGCCAACGTGACCACCTCCTGGATCGGCTCGCCGGGCACCGCGATCTGGACGCTGATCGCTCTGTCGGTCTGGCAGTTCGGCTCCTCGATGCTCATCTTCTTGGCCGGCCTCAAGAGCATCCCGGCTTCGCTGCACGAGGCGGCGAACGTGGACGGCGCCGGCGCCGTGCGCCGCTTCTTCAAGATCACGCTGCCGATGCTGAGCCCGATCATCCTGTTCAACCTGATCATGCAGACGATCTCCGCGTTCATGACCTTCACGCCGGCCTACGTCATCTCCCGCGGCGAAGGCGGCCCGCTCGACAGTACCTTGCTCTACTCGCTGTACCTTTACAAACGCGCTTTCCAATTTACCCAAATGGGTTACGCCTCCGCTATGGCCTGGGTCATGCTGCTGACGGTCGGCGTCATCGCGCTGATCCTGTTCCAGACGTCCAAGTACTGGGTCCACTACGAGTCGAAGGGAGAGAGCTAAGATGGCGATCCCGGCAAAAGCGATGCTGACGACCAGTCCCGCGCAAACGAGGCTGAAGGCGAATCCGAGAAAGAGATGGAAACCGATTCTGTTCCACCTCGTCGTCGGTCTCCTGGCGCTCGTCATGATCTACCCGATTCTGTGGATGATCTCCAGTTCCCTGAAGCCTAACGGCGAGATTTTCTCGCAGGCGTACAACCTGATCCCGAGCCGGATCGCATGGGAAAACTACAGCAGCGGCTGGGCCGGCTTCGCGGGCAATACGTTCACGACGTTCTTTAAAAACTCGCTTATCATCGTGGTCATCTCGACGATCGGCGCGGTCGCGTCCTCGGCGGTCGTCGCCTATGGCTTCGCGCGCATCCCGTTCGCGGGCAAAGGCTTCTGGTTCGCCTGCATGATGATGACGATGATGCTCCCGCACGACGTCACGATGATTCCGCAGTACGTCATGTTCTCCAAGATCGGCTGGCTGTCGTCGTTCAAGCCGGTTATCGTGCCGCAGTTTTTCGCCGTACCGTTCTTCGTCTTTCTGATCATGCAGTTCATCCGCACCATCCCGCACGGTCTCGACGAGGCGGCCAAGATGGACGGCTGCAGCAAATACGGCATCTTTTTCCGCATCGTCCTGCCGCTCATCGTGCCATCGATCGTCACCGCCGCGATTTTCTCCTTCTACTGGAGATGGGACGACTTCATCAACCCGCTGCTGTACCTAAATAATCCGAAGCTGTATCCGGTGTCGCTGGCGCTCAAGATGTTCCTCGACGGCGATTCGGTCAACAACTGGGGCGGCATGTTCGCGATGGCCACGCTGTCGCTCGTCCCGATCTTCGTCATCTTCTTCGTCTTCCAACGCTATATCGTGGAAGGCATCAGCACCAGCGGTCTCAAATAATGATCGGCGCAAAGGGGGACGTAGACATGCCAGCATTGCAATTCGACGAGGCGGAAGTACGCGCGGCCATCGGTAGCGTGGTCGACCGCACGTTCCGCATGGACTTCAACTGGGACTGGCCGGCGGGCGTCGCCTTCTATGGCGTATGCGAAGCTTACGAGGCGACAGGGAACAAGGCGTATCTGGAAAAGTTAAAGGCGTGGGTCGACGAACAGCTGGAGGACGGCATTCCGAAGCTGACGGTCAACGCGGTCTCGGTGGGGCACTCGCTGCTGACGCTGCACAAGGCGACGGGCGAGCAGCTATACCTGGACAAGGCGACGGAGATGGCGGAGTTCCTGACGCACGAAGCGGTGCGCTTCGGGGACGGCATCTTCCAGCATACCGTCAACTCGCACACCTACGACTTTCCGGAGCAGGCATGGGTGGACACAATGTTCATGGCGGGCTACTTCCTGCTGCGGGTCGGCCATCTGCTCGGGCGGCAGGACTACATCATGGACGGCATTCGCCAGTACCACGGCCACGAGAACTGCCTGCAGGATCCGAAGACGAACCTGTACTACCACGGCTGGGACAACATCGGCGGCAATCATATGTCCGGCGTCTTCTGGGCGCGGGGAAATGCGTGGGCGGCGCTGACGATGGCGCGCGCGCTCGAGCTCGTCGACGTGCACCATGCGTCGTTCATGATCATCGAGGGCTCGCTGCGCGACCAGCTGAGCGCGCTCGTGCGGCTGCAGGACGAGGAGACGGGACTGTGGCACACCGTGCTGGACGATCCGTCGTCGTACTTCGAGACGTCGGGCTCGGCCGGCATCGCCGCGGCGCTGCTGTCGCGCGGACGCTTGTACAACAAGTACGCGAACCGTTCGGTGCGCGGCATCCTGGACCGCATCACCGAGGACGGCATGGTCTCGGGCGTGTCGGCCGGCACCGCCGTCATGCGCGACGTCCAGGGCTACAAGGACACGTCGGAGAAGCGCATCCAGGGCTGGGGCCAGGGGCTCGCGCTCGTGTTTCTGTCGTCGCTGCTGGCGCGGCAGGAGTGGTAAGGAGCTCGGAGACGCATCGGGGTGGCAGGGCGCTCGGAGACGCATCCGGAAGGATTAGCGTCAAGCCCGGATCGCGCGAATAGCTGCATATCTGCAGGTAAATTCCGAGCGATACGGCGAATTACCCGATATAGATGCAAATATGCAGCTTTTTGAACAGGATTGTCTTCAAAAGCCGGCTCGCCTCAGGAATACCTGCACATATGCAGGTATTGGTACAGCCACGGGCGCAGCCCGATAAATGGATGCATATCTGCAGGTATTCCACGCGCGTCACGGCGTAGTGGAAAAGGCCTTTGCGGCTCGCAGTTTCCGGAAAATCCGGCGTGCGAACCGCAAAGGCCTTTTTGCATGTATCAGGTCTTCGTCAGGCCGCCGCCCCGCGCACCGCCGCGCGCTGCTTCGCGATGCGAAGCGCCATCAGCGCCGCGATCAGGCAGACGAAGCCCGCCGCGAAAAACGGCACCTGGTAGCTGCCGAGCCACTCACGGACGGTGCCGGCCGCATAGGCGGCGACGGAGGCGCCGAGCTGGTGGGTGACGACGACCCACCCGAAGATCATGCCTGCCCGCTCCTTGCCGAAGGCGTCCTGCGAGAGCTTGACGGTCGGCGGGACCGTCGCGATCCAGTCGAGCCCGTAGAACACGGTGAACAGCGTGAGCTGCGGCTGACCCGCGCCCAGGGCGTAGGGCAGGAAGAGCAAGGACAAGCCGCGCAGGCCGTAATACCAGAACAACAGCTTGCGGCTGTCGAAGCGGTCGGAGAGCCAGCCGGAGAGCGTCGTGCCGACGAGGTCGAACAGGCCCATCAGGGCGAGCATGCTCGCCGCCGTCACTTCGGGGATGCCGAAGTCGCCGCAGGCGGGGATCAGATGGGCGCCGATCAGGCCGTTCGTCGAGAAGCCGCAAAAGAAAAACGTGCCGCTGAGCAGCCAGAACGTCTTCGTGCGCGCGCCTTCCCGCAGCGCCGCGAGCGGCGCGAGGAACAGGTTGCCGCGAAACGGCGCGGGCTTCGCGATCCGCGTCTCGCCGTACGGCGCGGCGCCTACGTCGTAGGGGTGATTGCGCATCCAGACCGCGACGGCGGCGAGCACGACGAGCGTCGCGCCGACGGCGGCATAGACGGCATTCCGCCAGCCGGCTTCCTCCGTGATGCGGGCGAGCAGCGGCAGGAACAGCAGCTGGCCGGTCGCCGCGCTGGCCGTCAGGATGCCGACGACGAGGCCGCGGCGCTCCGCGAACCATTGGCCTGCGACCGTGACGCCGAGCACGTTGGCCATCATGCCGGTGGCGAGTCCCGACACGACGCCCCACAGCAGCTCGAACTGCCACAGCGCCGTCATGTACGGCGTGGCCAGCAGGCCGGCTGCGAGCACGGCCAGCGAGAGCGCGGTCATGCGGCGGATGCCGAAGCGCAGGAGCAGCGCCGCGGAGAACGGGCCCATCAGGCCGTACAGCAGGATGCCGACGGAGATGACGCTCGAGATGCCGCTGCGGCTCCAGCCGTACTCTTGCTCGAAAGGCAGCATGAAGATACTGGGCATCGAGCGCACGCCGGCGGACACGATCAACGTGGCGAAGGTGAGGGCGAGCACGATCCAGCCGTAGTGGAATCTCCGGAGACGCGCGGATGCTGCGCCGCTCGCCATACCTTCTTCCGCTACAGCCGCATCCTTCTTGTCAGGCGTCGCGTTCATCGGCGGCAACCCCCTTCTCCAGCCGGGTGCCGGCCGTCAAGATGCCGTCGGACAGCGCATCGGCGGCCGCATCGCCCAGAATTTCCTTGTATCTGGCCTTCAATCGCTTCGAAGCCAGCCGGATCTCGCCTTCCAGCGCCTCGCCTTTGGGCGTCGGATAGAGCAGCACCGTCTTGCCCTGCACGCTGCGGCGGACGAGCTGCTTGGTCTCGAGCTTGTCGATGAACCGCGTCAGGGTGGACGGCGCGATGCTCAGCTTTTCCGCCAGCTCCTTCTGCGTGACGCCCGGCCTGCCGTTGACGATCCGGATGGCGTAGCCGTACATGGGCGTCAAGCCGGTCGGCGCGAACTCCTCCTCGGCGATCCGCGTGATGGCGCGGCCGAGCCGGTTCGCCGTGAAGAAAAGGCAGCTCTGCAAAAAGCCTTCGTCGGGCAAAGCGTTCGTCATCGTGTATCCCACCATTCATTTGTATGTACAACAAAAATAAATCACATCGGTCCGTTTGTCAACGGTCGGATGCGACGGCGTCCGCTTGAGCGGCGGAAACAAAGATTAGGCTATGCTATAATGAGTTGTTCGAACGACTTAGGGGTTCCCTTTGAGCGTGGAGGAAGACACCTGCCGTACGGCAGGGCTGTCCCAGAAGGATTCGTTGACGAGGTGCCACGTGCCGGCGAGCGCGAGTGCGCCGAAGAGGCCGATGAGCAGCATTTTTTTGAGGGTTCGGTACATAGAGGGTTCTCCTTTGAACGGTTTCGCTTTCCATTATCGGCGATGCGGGCCGGTCATTTCTGTAACCGCGCATACAAAACCGACCGCTTTTGACGATCAGGGCAACGCTAAGCAAATAAAATTTACGATTAATGGGGGCAGACCGATGGTATCCGATGAAGTCATCTTGACCGCGGAAGGATTAGCGCAGCTGGAGCAGGAGCTGGAGGAACTGAAGACGGTGAAGCGCAGGGAGCTGGCGTCCCGGATCAAGACGGCGATCAGCTACGGCGACTTGAAAGAAAACAGCGAGTACCACTCCGCCAAGGAAGAGCAAGCCTTCATGGAGACGCGGATCCTGACGATCGACCGCATGCTGAAGAAGGCGCGCGTCGTCAAGAGCGCGGGGGCGGATTCTGTATCCATCGGCTCGACCGTCGTGCTCAAGGACAAGGAGTTCGACGAGATTATCGAATACCGGATCGTTGGGCCCGCGGAAGCCGATGTCCTAGCCTCCAAGATCTCTTACGAGAGCCCGCTCGGCAAGGCGCTGATGGGCAAGTCCGTAGGCGACGCGGTCAGCGTCGAGGCGCCCGTAGGCATGATCCAGTACGAGCTGCTGGAGATCAAGGTTTAAGGGCGCTGCCGGCGCGAATGCCGCCGGTTTTCGTGCTTTTCGCGGACGCTTCGGTACGGCAGGTGGTATGCGAGGCGGATTTCTGGATAAATAATGAGCAGTACCGGAAATCCGATAGCGAGGAGTGACGGCGATGAGCTGGTCATTGGAGCAAGCATACGCCTACGTGAACAAAATCAAGGAGCGCGCGGCGGAGGACGAGGCTTTCAAGCTGCTCGCGCTGAACGATCCGGAGATGGCCTGCAGGCTGCTGACCGGCGAGTCGCTGCCGGACGGCATCCGGATGTCCGCGCGGGATCATGGCCCGGACGGCCTGGATATCGTCGTGCACGGCCTTCAAGAGACGTGGCCGACCGGGGAGCTGGGCTCCGACGAAGCGACTTTGGATTAATGCGGCGGGCGGAATGCCCGAACGGCTTCGCCTTTCTTCGGAGAGGCGAAGCTTTTATTTTCAGTCGTCGGGACAGGATAACGGGAGAGGATGGGAAAAGCGATGGCGGGCGTATACATACGCAGGCTGAAGAAGGGAGACGCGGCGGCGCTGCTGGATCTGCGACGGCGCAACCGCGCGTTCTTCGAGCCGTTCGAGCCGGTTCGCGCCGAGCGGGAGTTCACGGAGGCCGGCATTCGCGACATGCTCGACCAGGATGAGCTGCATTGGGAGCGCGGAAGCGGATATAGCTTCGGCATTTTCCTCCGGGACGCGGACCGGCTGGTCGGACGCGTAAATCTGAGCAATGTCGTGCGCGGCGCATGGGAGAGCTGCACGGTGGGCTACTACATGGACCAGGACGAGAACGGACGCGGACGCATGACGGAGGCGCTGGGGCAGGCGGTGAGCTTCGCGTTCGGCGAGGCGGGACTGCATCGGGTACAGGCGGCGGTCATGCCGCGCAATCTGGCATCGATTCGCGTAATTGAGAAAAACGGGTTTAAATACGAGGGGCTGGCCGAGTACTATTTGAAGATTAACGGCGTTTGGGAGCATCATCGCATTTACAGCGTGACCCGGGAGCATCTGGTCCATTCGACGTAATCCTGCAGGGAAAAGCGGGCATGACATCATCGCATAAAGGATCCGGCAAATATAAAAAGAAGCGCCCAGTACCGGTTCGCTAGAATCGGTATTTTCTATTGACAGTCTCATAGAGCGGTGCTAATCTGAATTTGCTTATGATGATACATAATGTATCAATAAGCCAAGTACAGACTCGTTTTAGGAACGACAGAAAAAAGCTTCGCAGATCGGAACGGGGACGGCCAGGCTCCGCGTTCGGCCATGCCTGACATAGGGGGGAGTCGCAATGTACGCACTAGTCGGGAGCAAACGCCAGGACCGGTCGTTCCGCCGGACCTGGGCGTATTTCTGCAGCAAATACGGATGGGCCAACGCCCCCTGCGCGATCGAAGGGATTCGATACGTACTGTTGCGCGGAGGGCGTTCGCCGTTTATTCGCCGGCGAACGATCGGGACGATCGAGTTCGTCCCGTATCGTCCTGGCAATCCTCGCAGCACGGTCGAAGGGCCGAACAAGCATCCCTTCTCGTCGGAGCCGGAGATCCGCGAATCTCCGTACCGGATCTGGGAGATCGACAAGCTGTGCATCGCGGAAGCCTACCAACGACAGGGACGCTTCGGTACTTTCCTCGAGATTTTCCACGATCATGCGGAGCGATTCGCTCCCCGCTATTATGTCGCGCTCATCGAGCGCAGGCTGTACCGCATGCTACGGATCGTCTTCGGGCTCGGCATCGAGCAGCGAGGGCCGGTCATGCAGGGGCCGACTTCCGCGTTGATTCCCGTCCTGTTCGACATCGAGCGGATCATGCGGGATAAGGCCAGGGTCGCGCGCCTGCTGGACGAGGCGAAGCGCGTGCAAGCGGGTCCGGGCGAACGGGCATTTCCCGCCGGCCGCTCCCCGGTCAATAAAAGAGTCTGACGGTCTCCGTCAGACTCTCCTGCCGCGTTCAGGCCCTTCGTCCGGGCCGCAGCAAAGACAACGCCTCTTCGTAGCGCGCATAGCTGACGCCGCTCCCGAAGCCGCTGTCGAACGCCCAGTTCGCCAGGCTCTCGGCCTGCGTCGCTTGCAGGTCCGTAAAGCCGAACCGCGTCTTCATGTCGGCCAAGTATTTGCGTTTGACTTCCTCGAAAAACCGCTCGTTTTCCTGCCGCTGATCATTCGCATCTCCCATGACGCCGCTCAGCCTCCCTTTTAAGGTCAGTATGGACCGATCCCGCCAGGAATAGACGCCAATGCGGCCGGTTGTATTCGCGTCCCGGCATTGTATACTGTTAACACGGCCAATTCGAGGGAGGACGGGAAATGAACATCACGGCATATACGGTCGAGCAAGTAAAGGATCCCTTCGGCATCCTGAGCGGACGGCGATACGAATTCAAGCTGGAGGTCGAGGTGGACGAAGAGGACGAGCTCTATTCGGAGCACGGCGTTTACGCGCGCGTCGTCTACAAGGACGAGGGCGAGACCTCGGGCATCTTGACGTGCGATTGGACGGAAAAGACGACGAACCGCTATCTGCCGCTGGATGCGGAGCCGGAAGAGCTCGCCGAGTTGGCCGCCTTTTGCGCGGCGCACCTGCCGGAAGACGAATAGACCGTTCGCACGGCAAGCAGGCAAGGCCAAGCGTCCCTGACGGCGAAGGGGCGTTCGGCCTTGCCTGCTTTTTTACTGCGCCATGCTGCGGGTCTTGACTCAAAACTTCGGGATAATATAGCGGGCCAGGAAATACAGAACGCCGAAGATGATGAGGACGTAAGCAGTATACTTGATGAAGGTCGAGGCGACGAGGCTGGAATCGTACTTTCTCTCTACGTTGTGTTGCTCGTACTCGACGTTGCGCTGTTCGATGGACATGGTCGAACCCTCCTAGTCTAATATTAAAAACTCGGGAGCACGTATTGGGTGAGGAAATAAAACAAACCAAGCAGAATGGCGAAGTAAGCGGAATACTCGATGAACGAGACGGCGACTGGCTCGCCGTCGCGCGGACGCTCGTAGTCCTCCTCCAGCAACTCCGATTGACCCAGATATCGCTCGGGCATCGACATCTCTGCACCCTCCTTCCGGCTCATGCGCCGCTTGATATCCTCCATTACCCGCGGTCCGTTCCGGCCAATCAACCTGGGGCGCTCGTCGCAGACGGTATCATTTTTGTTCTCTTTAAGTACGGCGCCGAAAAGATTAAACTGGAAAGAGCGTCCATAAAATCAAATGGGCGACAGGAGGAAAGCCCGATGAGACATGCGGAGCTCTTAGGCAAAAGGGTCAAGCACGACATCGTCCATAACGGGTTGGTGCTCGTGCCGGCAGGGGTTGCCCTTGAGAAGGCGCATATCGAATTACTGGAGAACTACCGGGTGGATCCCGATGAGATTCGAATGGCCGAGCAGGAGAGCGGAGCGCAGGACTCGGAGTCCGCCGCGATGATGTCGCAGGCCGTGCAGTTCACGAAGGAGATGTTCGAGCGGGTCCGGGAGGTCGGCCATCTCGATCCGGACGAGATCGAGCACACGCTGACGCCGATGGTCATGCAGATCTCGGAGAACAAGGATATGTTCAGCCTGTTCCATACGGTCAAAGCGAAGGATGAATATACGCATCAGCACAACATCGGCGTCAGCGTGCTTTCCACGCTGATCGGGCGCTGGCTGGGGTGGGGGGACGACGAAGTCTCCCTGCTGTCGCTCGCCGCGTCGCTGCACGACGTGGGGAAGGTCAGGATCCCGGATGGAATTCTGCTCAAGCCGGGCAGGCTGACGGCGGACGAGTACGCGGAGATGAAGCTGCATGCCGTATACGGTTATGAGATTTTGAAAGCGAATCCGAAAATCAATCCGCGCGTGGCGCTGGTCGCGCTGCAGCACCACGAACGCAACGACGGACGCGGCTATCCGTACGGCATCCGCAACAGCGAGATGGACGCGATGAGCCGGGTAGTGGCGGTCGCCGATATTTTCCACGCGATGTCTTCCAGGCGTCCTTATCACGAGCCGATGCCCTTCTACAGAGTCGTCAGCGAGATGCGCAACGGCTCGTTCGGGGAGCTGGATCCGCATATCGTCGGCATATTCCTCGAGCAGATCATCCGGCACTTGCTGGGTCGCCAGGTCAAGCTGAGCGACGGACGCTGGGGAGAGGTCGTGTACCTCGACCCGCAGGAGGACATGCATCCGCTCGTGAAGGTCGGCGACGGCTTCATCGACCTCAAGCGGGAGCGGCATTTGAACATCGAGGAGATCATCATCTAAATAAAAGCCGGGCGCGTCGCGTTCACCAAGGGATCGGACCGTTGTCCCCGAACAATCCGCCGCTGGGCCCGTCGTCCGGCAGCAGCGAGAGGCGGACCGGCGTCCGCGCGCCTTCGGCAGCGAATCGGGGAGAGGCATAGCCCGTCATGGCGGTCGCGCAGTAGCCGGGATCCGCCGCATTGACCTTGATGCCGGCCTCGGCCAGGTCCTTGGCCCACATGACGGTCAACGCGTTGAGCGCCGTCTTGGACGAATTGTAGCCGAGCATCAGGAATGTCCCCAGCTCGAACGTCGGATCGCCGTGCAGCCGGAGCGAGGCGAGCGAGCTCGACATATTGACGATCCGTCCGCCGGCCGACTTGCGGAGCAAGGGAAGCATGGCCTGCGTAACGCGGACGACCCCGAACACGTTGGTCTCGTAGACTTGCCGGACAAGCTCCGCGCCGGATTCGCTCGGGCGCGACTCGGGCAGGAGCACGCCGGCGTTGTTGACGAGGATGTCCAGCCTTCCGTAGCTTCGCGCGACGTCCTCTGCCGCGGCCGTCACTTGCTCTGCATCGGTGACGTCCATCCGGACGCTTGCGGCATCGCCGCCTTCCGCGTTCAGCAGGCGGGCCGCTTCGGCTCCGCGCTCCGGGTTTCGCGCGCCGACGAGAACGCGGACGCCCGCTTGGCCGAGCTGGCGGCAGATTTCGAACCCGATGCCCTGATTGCCGCCCGTGACCAGCGCGATTTTTTTATTGTCGCTCATAAAAACGCTCTCCTCTGCGGCTTGTTATCCTCCCCTCCATTCTAATTGTCATGGTTATTCCCCCAGAAGTGAGACAAGTCACCGAATCTGTCATCATACAGCCTGACAGACGCGGTGACTTGGAGCTCCAAGCTTATTCAGATAAAGACCGACAGCAGCTTGCCGACCGCCGTCTTGGCGTCGACGTCCACGCTGACCTGGATCGGCGTGCCGACGCTCGGGCTCGGCCGCAGGTCCGCGACCGTCATGCCGGCGCAGAGCGCGCTCTCGCATTCGACGGTGACGCGCATCGTGCGGTTGGTGACGAGTCCGGGCTCTTCGGCGGCGAGCACCGTGAGCGGATCGTGCATCGGCGCCGCGTCGACGAAGTGGTTGGCCTGCCGGTAGAACTCGAAGTAGTAGGCCATCGAGGTCCGCAGGAAGTCGACGATCTCGCGATTTTCCGGCCGGCACCGGCGCTGCAGGAAGTCCAGGTGCTCCTGCGCGAGGTGCGTCTTCATCGTGACGTCGAGGCCGATCATCACGATGTCGAGTCCGGAAGCGAAGACGATATCGGCGGCCTCGGGGTCGCCCCAGATGTTCGCCTCCGCTACCGGCGTCACGTTGCCGGCGACCTGTACGGCGCCGCCCATCACGTAGACTTGCTTGATCTTGCGCGCCAGACCGGGATCCTTGGCCAAGGCGAGCGCGACGTTCGTCAGCCGTCCGAGGGTGATCAGGACGAGCTCGCCGTCCAGCTCGTCGGCCTTGCGGACGATGAAGTCTTCGGCGCGCTCCGCGAGCGCCCGCTGCTCGGCGGGCGGAAGCTCGGCGTCGCCGATGCCGTTGTGCCCGTGCACGTGCGCGGAGAAGCCGGTCGGCGGCCGCTTCAGCGGACGGTCGGCGCCGATCGCGACGGGCACTTCATAAGCGGGCCCGGCCAGCTTAATGATGCGCAGCGTATTCTCCGTCGCTTGCTGCACGTCCACGTTGCCGAAGACGGTCGTGATGCCCTCGACGCGGAGCGCGGGGGACTTGAGCGCGTATAAAATGGCGAGCGCATCGTCGATGCCGGTGTCGGCGTCGATGATGACTTTGCGGACTTGGGTCAAGGGGTTAGGCTCCTTTGTTCATCGGATGTTCCGCGGGAATGGCCGCGCGTCTTCGAATTATAACACGCGGGTTGCCCGGGAAGCATGCGAGAGGCGCGCGGATCGCTCCGCGCGCCTTCGGTTGCCGGTATTAGCTGAGCGAGCCGAGCGCTTCCCGCGTGAACGCCCGGAGCTCTTCGGCACGGCCCTCGCGAATCTTGCTCGCCCACGACGGATCGTTCAGCAGCGCGCGGCCGACGGCGACGAGATCGAACTCTCCGCGTTCCAGGCGCTCGACGAGCGCATCCAGGCCCACGTTATCCGCGCCTTTGCCTTCGGCGAAGAGACTCGTGAACTCGGAGTCGAGGCCGACGGACCCGACCGTGATGGTCGGCTTGCCGGTCAGTTTCTTCGTCCAGCCCGCCAGGTTCAGGTCCGATCCCTCGAATTCAGGCTCCCAGAAGCGGCGCGTGGAGCAGTGGAAGATATCGACGCCCGCCGCGGACAGCGGAGCGAGGAACCGCTCCAGCGCTTCCGGCGTAGGCGCGAGCTTGGCGTTGTAGTCCACCGGCTTCCACTGGGAGAAGCGGAAGATGATCGGGAAGTCGGGACCGACGGCGGCGCGGACCGCTTCGATGACCTCGACCGCGAACCGCGTGCGGCCGACCAGATCGCCGCCGTATTCGTCGTCCCGCTTGTTCGTGTTTTCCCAGAAAAATTGATCGATCAAGTAACCGTGCGCGCCGTGGATCTCCACGCCGTCGAAGCCGATCCGCTTGGCGTCGGCCGCCGCCTGCGCATATCCCGCGACGAGACCGCGGATCTCTTCCTTAGTCAACGGTTCGGACACTTGCTCGCCCGTCAGGCCAAGGCCGGAAGGTCCGATCGGCGCGGCGTCCGATTCGGGGAACTTGTCGCGCTGGCGCGCCGTGCCCACGTGCCAGATCTGCGGGGCGATCTTGCCGCCTGCCTCGTGGACCTCGCGGACGACGCGCGCCCAGCCTTCAAGCGCCGCTTCGCCGTAGAAGTGAGGGACGTCGCGGTCGGCAGCGGCGGCGGGGTGATTGATCACCGTGCCTTCCGTGATGATCAGGCCGACGTTGTTTTCCGCCCTGCGGCGGTAGTAGCCGGCCACGTTAGGACCGGGCACGCCGTTCGGCGAGAAGCCGCGGGTCATCGGCGCCATGACGATCCGGCTGTCGAGCTTCAGTTTTCCTTGGGCGAACGGTTCAAACAACGATGTTGCGGTTTGGGATGCGCTCATGCGTTTCTCTCCTTGGGGCAGTTGCCCTTATTTTTATATATCTATAAATATGAATATATAGATAAGCGCGGGCGAGCGCAAGCGACAGATTTACAGCGAGTCCGTCTTCGCCTGCATCTGCGCCGACAATTCGTTCAGAAACGACGCGATTCCTTGCTCGTTCCGCCTATAGTATGTCCATTGTCCGCACCGGCGCGATTCGAGCAATCCGGCTTTTTGCATAGAGGCCAGGTAGGAAGAAATGACCGACTGCGTCAGCCCGGCCTTTTCCTGAATGCTGCCCACGCAGACGCCGCCGGGAAACGCCGTTTGCACCTCGGCAGGCTGGGGATTGAACTGCTTCTCGGGCTCCCGCAGCCAGCACAGGATGTTGAGACGCGTCTCGTTGGACAGCGCCTTCAGCACCGCGAGCTTGTCGTCCTGGGCCATGGGGACACCTCCTTGGGATTGGTGATCTTAAGTATAGCAAAGTCCGCGTGGTACGAAAACGAAGCGCTGCCGGCGTTCGATCCGACTTGCTAGGCGTACCTGCTTAATCCGTCGCGAACGCGGGTAAAGAGTTCCGGTTAACCGTCGCTACATAGGAAACGCTGGTGAATACGACCATTACCGAGGAGGATGCGCGCGCATGGCGAAGAAGAAAGACGGAAGGCCGGAGAAAACAGTCAAGGACGAGCAGCTGGGGCAGTACACGGTGGACGCTACCGGGCAGAAGCTGACCACGAATCAGGGCCTGCGCATGGCCGAGGACGAGTTTTCCCTCAAGGCGGGCGAACGAGGGCCGACGCTGCTGGAGGACTTTCATTTTCGCGAGAAAATGACGCACTTCGACCACGAGCGCATCCCGGAGCGGGTCGTGCATGCCAGAGGCTTCGGCGCGCACGGCTACTTTCAAGTGTACGAGCCGCAGGCGGACATCACGAAGGCCGGCTTTTTGCAGGATCCGTCGGTCAAGACGCCGGTGTTCGTCCGCTTCTCCACCGTCGCCGGCTCCCGCGGGTCGGCCGACACGGTGCGGGACGTGCGGGGCTTCGCCGTTAAATTTTATACCGAGGAAGGCAACTACGATCTCGTCGGCAACAACATCCCGGTGTTCTTCATCCAGGATGCGATCAAGTTCCCCGACTTCGTCCACGCGGTGAAGCCGGAGCCGCATAATGAGGTGCCCCAGGCGCAGTCGGCGCACGACACGTTCTGGGATTTCGTCACGACGAACACCGAGGCCGCGCATATGGTCATGTGGGCGATGAGCGATCGCGCCCTGCCGCGCAGCTACCGCATGATGGAAGGCTTCGGCGTCAACACGTTCCGCCTCGTCAACGCGGATGGCGTAGCGCGCTTCGTGAAGTTTCATTGGAAGCCGGTGCTCGGCGTGCACTCGACCGTCTGGGACGAGACGCAGAAGATCGCGGGCAAGGACCCGGACTTCCACCGCCGCGACCTGTGGGACGCGATCGAGCAGGGCAACTTCCCGGAATGGGAGCTCGGCGTCCAGCTGATCGAAGAGGACGAGGAATTTAACTTCGACTTCGATATCCTCGATCCGACCAAGCTGTGGCCGGAGGAGCTCGTGCCGGTGCGGCTGATCGGAAAAATGACGCTGAACCGCAATACGGACAACTTTTTCGCGGAAACGGAACAGGTTGCGTTCCACCCGGGCCACGTCGTGCCGGGTATCGACTTCTCGAACGACCCGCTGCTGCAGGGGCGCCTCTTCTCCTATACCGATACGCAGCTCAAGCGCGTTGGCGGACCGAACTTCCACGAGCTGCCGATCAACCGTCCCGTAGCGCCGGTCCACAACAACCAGCGCGACGGCATGGCGCGGATGACGATCAATCCGGGGCAGGTCGCCTACCATAAGAACGGCATCGCGGGAAATACGCCCGCGCCGGCGCCTGAGTCGGAGGGCGGCTACAAGCATTACGAGGAAAAGGTGGAGGGGCGCAAGGTCCGCGCCCGCAGCGACAGCTTCAAGGATCACTTCGGCCAGGCGGCGATGTTCTATCAGAGCCTGTCGGAGGTGGAGCAGCTGCACATCGTCAAGGCGTTCCAGTTCGAGCTGAGCAAGGTGATGAACAAGGACGTGCGCCAGCGGACGGTCGACGTGTTCGCGCAGGTCGACCCGGGGCTCGCGACGCAGCTCGCCGACGCGATCGGGGCGCTGCCGCCGGCGGATACGACGCAGCCGGCAGTGACGATGAAGTCGCCTGCGCTCAGCATCATGAACAAGGCCAAGTCAGCCAAGACGCGCAAGGTGGCCGTGCTGACGGCCAAAACGTTCGCGGAAGCCGAGCTGAAGGAGGTGCTCGCGCCGCTCGCAGTGGCGGGCGTCACGGCGGAGCTCGTGAGCACGAAGCTCGGTTTCCTGCCGACGGACGCCGACGGGCAGGTCGAGGTCATGCACCACCTGGAGTCGGCGGACTCCGTCCTGTTCGACGCCGTCTATGTCGCGGGCGGCCGCGAGAGCGTCGACGCGCTGCTGGCGCAGCCGCTGGCGGTGGACTTCGTCCGCCAGGCGTACCGCCACTACAAGCCGATCGCCGCGATCGGCGAAGGCGCGGACCTGCTCACCGCGGCGGGCGTCGGCGCGCCGACGCCGGCAGGCGCCAAGGCGACGGGCTCGGTGAACCAGCCGGCCTGGAACGAGCCCGGCGTCGTCGTCGCGGGCGCGCCGGACGCCGCCTTCGCCAAATCTTTCGTCGAGGCGATCGCGGCGCACCGGCATTGGACGCGGAAGGTACAATAGCGCTCAAATCGCGAAGAAGCAGAAGAAGCAGCCTCGGCAGGGGCTGCTTCTTTTTTTGTGGCCGCTCCGCGGACAGAGAATCCGCTAATCTCGCATTTTGCTGCCAAAACCGGCCTGTTGCGGACAGGAGGTACGCTAATTACTTTTAACGCCCCTGATCCCCCCACTTTGGCGCGAATAACGGAACCTGAGTCCGGAACGCCCGCTCAGAAGCTGGTTACTCTGAAATAGGGGATCCTGAGTCCGCTTTTCCGCCATCGTAACACCATTGCCCCACGCTCTACGATAACCGGCTTTTTTGACAGGCGCCCCAACATCGAAAGGCTTGGATCGTCCGCTTAAGTTAAATATCGCCTCCTTACCAACAACCTCTAACGGTTGTAAGCTTTTTACAGGTCGGCGTCATCAAACTTGAAAGCCTTTACGCACAGCCGAACTGCCGATCGCGAGGGAGGTGGGACGAAACGGGTTGTTGCAAGCGGAATGGGCGACGCGAGAGGTTCTGCATGGCAAGGCGTCAAAGCGCCGAGTCACCAAGGAGACAAGGCATCCCGACGGCAAAGCGAGCTTCACGATACGTACGCGATGCGCACAGGGCCGGCTATGTCCGGCGATTTTCATACGAACGAGGAGGCATGCATTTGATGAACGTCAACAAACGTTACCGGATGACATGGCCGCGTTACTGCGCGGCGCTGCTGGCGGCGGCATTGCTGCTCGGCCAATGGGGCTGGTCTCCGTCGATCGCCTCCGCCGCATCCGCTTTTGTTCAGACGGCGGCGTCGGGGTATAGCAGCCAGTCCGGCATTCAACTGGAGACCTCGGCCGAAGGCGGACAGAACGTCGCCTTTATCGACAACGGCGACTATATCGCTTTCGCGAACGTCGACTTCGGCAGCGGCGCGAGCACCTTTCAGTTGCGCGTTGCCAGCAACGCGAGCGGCGGCGCGATCGAAGCGAGGCTCGACGGCGTAAACGGGACCCTGATCGCCACGGCGCAAGTCCCGGGCACCGGCGGATGGCAAAACTGGACGACGGTAACGGCAAATGCGTCGGGCGCGAGCGGCGTTCACACGCTGTATTTGAAGTTTACCGGCGGCAGCGGCAATTTGTTCAACCTGCTGTGGTTCAAGTTTGCGTCGGGACTGTCGGCCTTTAACCAGATCGAGGCGGAAGCCTACAGCAGCCAGTCCGGCATTCAAACGGAACCGACATCCGATGCCGGCGGCGGCTCGAACGTGGGCTTCATCGACAATGGCGACTACCTCCTGTTCGCGGGCGTCGACTTCGGCAGCGGAGCTTCTAGCGTTCAGGCGCGCGTAGCCAGCGCGGCCGGAGGCGGTTCGATCGAATTCCGGCTGGACAGCTTGACGGGAACGCTGATCGGGACCGTCTCGGCGAGCGGCACGGGCGGTTGGCAGAATTGGACGACGGCAAGCGGGCAGGCGTCCGGGGCAACGGGCATCCACAATTTGTACGTCAAATTTACGGGCGGCGCGGGCAATCTTTTTAACCTCAACTGGTTCAAGTTCGGCACGGGTGCCCCGACGTCCGGCGGGGACGTCGTCGGCAAGCTGTTCGCCGGCTACCAAGGCTGGTTCAATGCGCAAGGCGACGCCTCGCCGAACGGCGGGTGGGTCCACTGGTCCAAGAACAGCAGCGCGCCGGCCGCCGGCTCGAACGTGAACTTCGAGCTGTACCCGGACATTCGCGAGTATTCGAAGCTGTATCAGACGAATCTGGCGAACTTCGGCAACGGTACGCAGGCAAAGCTTTTCTCCTCCTACGACCAGGAGACGGTCAACAAGCACTTCGAATGGATGCAGACGTACAACATCGACGGCGCGGCGCTTCAACGCTTCGGGGCCGACGAGAGCGATACGCCGAACAATTGGAAGACGAACCGCGACAGCGTGGCCGTAAAAGTAAAGAACGCGGCCGAGACTTACAACCGCAAGTTTTACGTCATGTACGACATTACCGGCATGGACGCGAGCAACTGGCTGAACGCGGTCAAGCACGATTGGACGACGAACGTCGTGAACAATATGCATCTGACTACATCGAACGCCTATGCGAAGCAGAACGGCAAAGTTGTCGTCTGCATCTGGGGTATCGGATTCACCGACCGTCCGGGCACCGCTGCCGAGCACCAGAATCTGATCAACTGGTTCAAGGCGCAGAACGTTTACGTGATCGGGGGCGTGCCGACTTACTGGCGGACGGGCAACAACGATTCGAAGCCCGATTTCATGAGCGTGTACGAATCGCTCGACATGCTCTCGCCGTGGTTCGTCGGGCGCTTCGGGCGCAACGGGCTCGCCGACGTCGACAGCTACAGCGCGAACCAATACGGGCCTGACTTTACCTATACGCAGCAGCGAAATATCGCCTATCAGCCCGTCATCTGGCCCGGCTCGGCATGGTCCAACATGACTGGCGGCCCGCGCAACGAAAATCCGCGGCTGCACGGCGACTTCATGTGGCAGCAGGCCTACAGGATGAAGCAGTGGGGCATCAACACAGGCTATATCGCCATGTTCGACGAGTACGACGAAGGCACGGCCATCGCCAAGATCGCCGAGAATAGCTCGATGATCCCGACGAACCAGTACTTCCTCACGCTCGACGCAGACGGCGTCGCCTTGTCCTCGGATTTCTATCTGCGTCTGGCGGGCGATATCAACCGGATGTTCAAGGGGCAGATTCCGGTCACGGCTTCGCATCCGACCACCCATCAATAAGACTTGCGGCGGCTTTCGGGAGACGCGTCTTCCGCAGCCGCTTTTTTGCGATTCGGGCGGCAAAAAGAAGACAAGATCGGCAGACTTCGTTTTCGATCGCCTTATGGGAGCGCCCGGATGCGTGCTTTACAATGAGGGAGAAAACGCGCGGCAGGCGCGCTAAGGAGAGTGCGGCATGAACGCTAAAAATCCGATTATCACCTCGATCTTCACGGCCGACCCGTCGGCTCATGTATGGGAAGACGGCAGAATCTATATTTATGCCTCGCACGACATGGACCCGCCGAGGGGCTGCGATCTGATGGACCGCTACCACGTTTTCTCGTCGGACGATCTGGTGAATTGGGTGGACGAGGGGGAGATTCTGCGCTCGGACGACGTGTCTTGGGGAAGACCCGAAGGCGGCTTCATGTGGGCGCCCGACTGCGCCTACAGGAACGGCACCTATTACTTCTATTATCCGCATCCCAGCGGCTCCGACTGGAACGATACGTGGAAGATCGGCGTCGCGACGAGCGACAAGCCCGCAACCGGGTTCGTCGACCGCGGTTATATCGAAGGACTCGGCGGCTTCGCGATGATCGATCCGTGCGTTTTCCAGGACGACGACGGGCGAGCGTATATGTACTACGGCGGAGGCGGCGTCTGCCATGGCGGCGAGCTGAACGACGACATGATGTCCATCAAGGGCGAGATGGCCGACATGGCCGGTCTGGCGGATTTTCACGAGGCGGCATGGACGTTCAAGCGCGACGGTGTCTACTATTTAACCTACGCGGACAATCTGCACGACAAAAACCGGATGCGCTACGCGACGAGCGAGCATCCGCTCGGCCCGTGGACCTATCGGGGCATTTTCCTGGAGCCGACAGGCTGCTCGACGACGCACGGATCGGTTGTCCAGTACAAGGGACGATGGTATTTGTTTTACCACAATCAGGCGATCTCCGAGCAAGGCAACTTGCGCAGCGTATGCATCGACGAGCTGCAGTTTGACGAAGACGGAGCCATTCGCACGGTGCGGCAGACGGAAGAAGGCGTTCGGGCCGTTCAAGCCGGTTCTTCTGCCAGGGGAAATGAGCGAACCTTTTATCCGGTCGACGGCTGCGAGACGGGCGGGGATGCAGCCATCGTCCTTGCGGAGGGGGGCGCCTACGCCGTCGTCGGCATGGAAGGGACTTCGTCTTCCTGCGAGTTCCGCGGGGTCGACGGCGGCAGCGGGGGCCGGGCTACGCTCGCGGTGCATTATACGACGGGCGAGAGGCTGGCCAAGCTGAGGCTTTTCGTAAACGGCGCCGACTGCTCGCTGTTGAACGCGCTGCAGGCAGATGGCGGGCAAACTTCGCTCACCGTGCGTCTGGATCCGGGGGCGGTCAATACGGTCAAGCTTGCAGGAGGGTACGGAGAGATCCGAATCGAAGGCTTGTCGGTCGAATGGTTGAAGTAGGCGGAAAAAGGGTACGGCGGGGAGGCTAATAAAAAGAGTCCCCCTCAGGCGGAAGCGTACGACCCGCCAAAAAGGAGAACTCATAGCTTGACGATCGTCTGATTCAAGACGATCTATCGTGCAAAAGTACACGACCGAGATAGCTTGACGATCGTCTGATTCAAGACGATCTATCGTGCAAAAGTACACGACCGAGATCAGCACGCTCCAGTCGTTCCGCCTATCGTGCACAAGTGCAGGATTTTCACCGGAAACGCACCGGATCTCGCTCAAAGAGACGGGCTACCCTGCACTATTGCGCGATAGATCGCAAAAAACCGTCATATTGGCTTTGGATGATGTACTTCTGCAGGATGGCACTAGGCCTCTTCCGCTAGCACGATATCCCACTCGTGGATCTCGTAGCCTCGGGCGCCCAGGACGACATATGGATCCTGCTTTACCCAAGATTCCGCCTCCTCCAAGGAACGCGCCTTGTAGATGACGAGGCCGCCGGCGCCGTCGACGAATCGGCCGTTGGCATGAAGCTTTCCTTCGGCGCGGCGCTCCGCCAGGAATTGCAGGTGCTCCTCGCGATGCTTCACGCTGAGCTCGGGATCCTTCATCGGCAGGAAGACGGCGAAGTGCTTGATAGGCTCCCCCGGTTCGTCGCGCAGGAGCTGATAATTCAGCATCGCCGCCATGTCCTGCTCGGCGAAGCCGTCGCGAACGGCGCCGTCGAGCAGGCCTTTGACCCGGCGTCCCGCGGACAGGCCGACGCCGGACTGCGCGGCGAGCTCGGCCGCGAGCGTGAGATCCTTGGCTAGCAGCTTGACGGCGAAGCCGGCTTCGAAGCGCCCCGGTCCGATATGGTTTTTATAATGCCGATCGAGGATGCGGCTGCTGGCGAAGCTGGCCAGGAGCACGTTCACCAGCTGCGCCTCGTCCAGCCCCGCTTTCCTGCCCAGCGCCAGCGCTTCGCTGACGGCCTGCGTGTGGATGCCGACCATGAGCTGGTTGACCAGCTTGACGACGGAGCCGCTGCCGACGGGGCCGACGAGGTCGATCTGCTGGCCCATCGCGGCGAGTACCGGCTGCGCAAGACGAAACGTCTCTTCGTCGCCGCCGACCATGATGCTGAGCGTCCCCGCCACCGCGCCCGTCGTCCCGCCGCTGACCGGCGCGTCGAGGAACCGGAGGCCGCGTTCGGCCGCGGCTGCGCCGATTTTACGAGACAAGGCAGGGCCGACCGTGCTGCAGTCGACCAGCACGAGGCCTTCTCTTCCACTGGAGACGAGTCCGTCGGATCCAAGGTAGACCTCTTCCACGTCGGCGGGCATCGGCAGGCAGGTGACGATGAGATCCATCTCCGCCGCCAGCCGCGCGCGATCAAAGCCGACCTGGCCGCCCAATGCGGCAAAGCGATCCTCGGCCGCTTTGCTGCGATTCAAGCCGTAAACCTCGTAGCCTGCCTTAATGAGATTTTCCGTCATCGGCAAGCCCATATTTCCCAACCCGATGAATCCGATCTTCTTCAAGTCGTTCACGCTCCTCGGCGTTATCTCTTCGTCTTGATCAACCTTGCGACATTGCGTGCCGTTCGGGCCAGATTGTCCTCCGCTTCCGACAGGCATTCGTCCAGCGTCGAGGGACGGCCGACGATCGGGAAGACCGCGGCGAACGCATCATAGAGAGGTTCGATGTCCGGGCCGAGACCGCCGGACACGAGAATCGCGGGTACGCCTTCGGCCGCCGCCCACTGCGCGACGCGGAAGGGCAGCTTGCCGCTCAGCGTCTGCGCGTCGGTGCGTCCCTCGCCGGTCAGCACCCAGTCGGCGCCCGCGATCCGCGCTTTCAGTCCGGCCGCCCGGGCCGCCACCTCGGCGCCGGATTCGATCCGGGCGCCGAGCCGCAGCAGCGCGAAGCCGAGCCCGCCGGCAGCGCCGGCGCCGGGCTGCTCCGACAGGCGCGGCCCATTCGCGCCGGCTTTATCCGCCTCGGCACCGCTCAGCCCGTTCTCGTCAGCCTCGTCAGCCGGGCTCGGCTCGACCGCCTTGGCTCCGCCCACACCCGGCCCGCCCGGCCGCTCCAGCAGCGCCGCATACGCGCGCATCGCCTCGTCCAGCTCCGCGGCTTGCGCCGGCGATGCGCCCTTCTGCGGCCCGAATACGAGCGACGCGCCCTCCGGTCCCGTCAGCGGGCTTGTCACATCGCTGGCCGCCGTGATCGCGCACGCCGCGAGCCGCGGATCCAGGCCGCTCCAGTCGACCTCGGCCACGCGCAGCAGATCGCCGCCCCGGCCTTCCAGCGTCCGACCGTCTCTATCCATAAATCGCACGCCGAGCGCCGCGAGCATGCCCATGCCCCCGTCGTTCACGGCGCTGCCGCCGAGCCCGACGATCAGGCGCCGGGCGCCGCGGTCCAGCGCATGCGCGATCGCTTCCCCAAGTCCGCGCGAGGTCGCGGCGTACGGATCGCGGCGATCCGCCGGGATCATCGGCAGACCGCATATATTCGCCGTCTCGATGACGTAGACCGGCTCGCCGTCTAGCTCGATCAGGCCGATGAGCGCCGAGGCGCCGGGCTCCAGCGGGCCGTGCACGGCGACTTCCTCGCAGCGGCCGCCGCAGGCGCCGACGAGCGCCTCGACGGTGCCTTCGCCGCCGTCCGCCATCGGGACGACGTCGAACTCGGCGTGCGGGATTTCGCGGCGGATGGCCGCCGCCATGACGGCGCCGACCTCCCGCGAGGACAGGCTGCCTTTGTATGAATCCGGGGCAATGACGAAGCGCATGGCGGGTTCTCCTCCCAATCGACAGCTAATATGAGATGCTAACTCCTATCATACGCCTGTCCGGGACCGATGCGTACCTTTTCCCCGGCTCGCGCGCTCTCGATCGCGGCGAATACCATCGCCATGCTCTTCAGGTTGTCCGAGCAGTCTGTCTCGGCCGGCCGGTCTTCGGCGAGCGCGGCCAGCATCTCGTCGAAGCAGCCGTCGTGTCCCTCGTGCCCGGTCCAGGGCGAGGCCGGTTCGACCCGTCTGTACGTATGCATCCGTGCGCCCGGCCCCAGATTGCCTTCCGCCACGCTGCAGTAGCAATCGTTCGTTCCGTCCCAGAACAAGGTGCCTTCGGACCCGACGACGCGCCAATCGCCCTGCCAGGACGTAGGCTCGCCTTCCGCGCACCAAGAGCCGTTGTACGTGAACACCGAGCCGTCGCTCATCTCGAAAATGCAGACGGCCGAAGCGTTGCCCGCATACCAGGAATGGGTAGGGTTAAATTCATGGCAGTATACCGACACGGGATCGGCCTGCAGCAGATAGCGGGCCTGATCGAACGTATGGATCGCCATGTCCAGCAGCAGCGGATGGTCCATCGTCTCCCGGAAGCCGCCGAAGTGGGGGCCAAGGAAAAAGTTGGCCGTCGCATGCGCCGGCTTGCCGATCGTTCCCTGCGCGATGAGGCCGCGCGCCTCCCGGATCTGCCGGGCGAAGCGGCGGTTCTGCATGACGGCATAGCGGCGTCCGTGCCGCCGAACGATGTCTTCGATCTCGTAGGCGTCCGCCATCGTGACGGCCAACGGCTTCTCGCCGATGACGTCGCAGCCGAGCTCGACGGCCGTCGTCACGACGGTCTTGTGGACCTGCGGGACGGTGACGTCGAACACGAGGTCGGCGCCGGTCTCGCGGATTGCCGTCCCGAGGTCGGTATAGCAGGGGCAGTCGAGACCGAATTCCCGGGCCAGCGCTTCGGCGGCCGGCAGATGAATGTCGACGAGGGCGGCGAGCTCGATGTCCGGCCGGCCCGCCGCGTATTTGACCCAGCGCCGGGCCATATTGCCGCAGCCGACCTGGACGAGGCGGAACTTACGGGCGATCTTGTCGGTTGTATCGGTCATGGCAGTCGCCTCGGCTTTGCCCGTCGTATTCGTCATGTCAGCGGTATCGGTTTTATCTGTCTCATTTTGCAAGTCGGTCGTCCTGCTCGCTGTCATGCCGTTACGCCTCCTGCCGCGACTTCAGCGGCTCCAGCGGCTGGCGGTTGCCGAACAGCGGGGCGGGCCGGCCCGTCGGCGCCGCCCAGTGCACGGCGTTGCGGATGACTCTGCGGATCTCTTCGTTGTAATAGGTCGGATAAGTCTCGTGCCCGGGGCGGAAGTAGAAGATCTTGCCCTGTCCGCGGGTGTAGGTGCAGCCGCTGCGGAACACTTCGCCGCCTTCGAACCAGCTTACGAAAACGAGCTCGTCGGGGGCCGGGATCTCGAAGCTCTCGCCGTACATCTCCTCTTGCTCCAACTCGATATATTCGCCGATGCCTTCGGCGATCGGGTGGCCGGGCGACACGACCCACAGCCGCTCCTTCTCGTCGGCTTCCCGCCACTTGAGGTTGCAGGTCGTGCCCATCAGCTTTTTAAAAATTTTAGAGAAATGGCCGGAGTGGAGCACGATGAGCCCCATGCCCGCGAGGACGCGCTTATGCACGCGTTCGACGATCTCGTCCGATACTTCGCGATGAGCCTTGTGGCCCCACCATACGAGGACGTCCGTGTCTTCCAGCCGCTGTTCCGAGAGGCCGTGCTCTTCTTCGTCGAGCGTCGCGTATCCGATCGCCAGATCGCTCCCGAGTCCTTCTCCGATTGCGCGGTGGATGCCGTCCGGGTAGACGGCCTTCACCTTCTCGTTATTTTTCTCGTGACGGAATTCGTTCCAGATCAGCACGCGCAATTCGTCCTTCATGCCGCCATCCTCCTCGTTTGAGATCAGCCGTGACCCCCACATTATAGGCCTCGCCGTTCCGGCAAGAATAGCTTCAAAGCTGACCGATTGTTCTCCAAAAATGACATGTGTGCTATACTGGGGGCTCCAAAAACTCTCTGCGCCCCAAGCGAGGTATAAACGATGACAACGTTGGCGGACGATCTTCGCGAACCGGTCCGCGAGGAAGTCGTGGTCTACGGCCATCCGCTCCTGCACATGAAAATATGGGAGATCGGCTTGAGCCCTCCGGCGCCTGCCCGAGAGGCGTACGGACCGTGGCATCATCACAAAGAAATCGAGCTGTTGGCGTTGATCGAAGGCGAGATGGGCATGCAGACGCAAGACGGCTACATGCGCCTCGAACCGGGCGACGTCGCGCTGCTGGGCGCATCGCAGCTGCATCGCACGCATCGCGCGGGCGCCGATCCCGTCCGATTCATCGTCCTGCAGGTCGACCTTGGCCGGCATATGGAGAGCGCCGCGCTGCCTTACGTGTACGGCTTCGCTGACGGCGCCGCGCCGCTCGAGCGCATGAACGGCCTGTTCCGCGACAAGCCCGAGGTCCGGCGCGAGACGTTCGATTTAATCGGGCATATGTACGAAGAGTATCGAGGCCGCGCGCGCGGCTACGAGCTGGCGCTCGGTTCGGCGATCCAGCGGCTGCTCTGGCTGTTCGTCCGGCACGACGACGAAGGGCTGCTGCCCGCCGCGGCGGAACGGGACCTGCTGCGCCTGAGGCCGGCGCTGGACTATGTCGACCGGCATCTGCAGGATCGCATTACCGTCGAAGAGGTCAGCCGGCTGCTTAATTTCAGCTATCACTACTTTATCCGTTACTTCCGTTCGGCGATGGGCTGTTCGTTCGTCGATTATGTCAACCGCAAGCGGATCAAGGCCGCGGAGCGTCTGCTGCTGACGCGCGACATCAGCATCGCGGAGGCCGCGCTCGAAGCCGGCGTGCCGAGCATCGCCCAGTTTTACAAGCTGTTCAAGCGCTTCAACCGGTGCTCGCCGAAGGAATTCGTCACCCGCATGAGCGGCCGCGAGGACGGCTAGCGGCCTGCTTCCCGACCGGACTTTTCTTAACCGGACGCCGCGTCGAAACTCCGCAAAGCCTTGCCCTGCCTGGATTTTCGCCGGACATTTCTTTTCCGCGCCCCGATTCAAGTAATGTCCCTATTCTGCCTCGGACGGCGGACGTACGATGGGATTGCAGCGACAGGCCAAGGCGGCAGCGAGCCTGCGCCGATCATAATCAATGCGGGGAGGACATGGCAGGATGAAGCCGACGATAAAGAATGCATGGCTGGCAACCGTACTTTTGGCAGCGATTACAGGTACAGCGGCGTGCGGAGGCAACGGGGAAAACAACGCGGCCCCGACGGACAAGAGCAGCCCGACGCAGGCAAGCGCCGAAGGGACGGACAAGACGGGGGACAGCGGCGAGCCGCTCTCCATTCAGATGTTCGCCGGACTGTACAATGAAGTGCCCGACATGAACGACGCCTACTGGACGGAGTGGCAGAAGCGGACCAACACCAAGTTGAACGTCGAGTGGGTGCCGTCCGGCGACCTCGACACGAAGCTGGACCTGCTGCTGGCCTCGGCGCAGTTGCCGGAGGTGCTGGCGGCGCCCGACTTCAAGCGGCCGACGCTGATCAATGCGATCAAGGGCGGCGCCTTCTGGGACCTGACGCCGTTCCTCGGGGACTTCAGCAAGTATCCGAACCTGAAGAACAACGTGCCGGAGAATGCCTATAAATACCGGACGATCGACGGCAAGATTTATTCGCTGCCCGGTTCCCGGTCGCAGATCGACCCGGGCATCAAGATCCGCAAGGACTGGCTGGATAAGCTGAACATTCCGGTGCCGACGACGCTCGACGAGTACGCTGACGCGCTGGTCAAGATCACGAAGGGCGATCCGGACGGCAACGGGCGCGCGGACACGCTCGGCCTGATCGGCGGCGGCGTCATCATCAGCGACGGGGACGCGTCCTTCGCGTCGGCGTTCGGCGCGATGGTGCCGACGTACAACGAAGAGGGCGGGCTCATTTATACGAATCTGAACCCGGGCTACACGGACGCCATCGCCTACTTCCGCAAAATGTACGAGATGGGCGCGCTGTCCAAAGAGTTTTCCGTCATGAAGCGCACGCAGGCCCAGGACCTGTTCACGACCGGCCGCGCCGCCTCCTATACCCGCAGTATCTGGTGGGACAAAGAATGGGAGGATCTGATCAAGAAAAACGGCCAGCCGGACGCGAAAATCCTCAATCTGACGCTTAAGGGACCGAAGGCGTACGCCGTCAACCTGACGCTCGGCGGTACCGGCAGCTTCCTCATTTCCAAGAAGGTACCGGAGGAAAAGGTGTGGAAGCTGCTCGATTACTTCGAGAAGACGGCTTCGACGGAGATGAGCGATCTCGCCTACTACGGCATTGAGGGCGTGCACCATACGGTCGAGGGCGGCCAAAAGGTGCTGACCGCGCAGGGCGTGAAGGAAGTCAACACGACCAGCAAAAACGCGGGCGTCCTGGCCACCCAGAAGTGGGGCAAGGTCATCAGCGCGTCAGGCGACAAAGCCTACAACGACGCCAAGATCGCCGAGGTGCAGAACTTCGGCGAGATCGGGAGCGTCGACCCGTTCGCATATCTGATCTCCGACACCTGGAACGACGTCTGGGCGAAGTATCAGAACGAATGGAAGTCCACGGTGACGCAGGCGATCGTCGGTCAGATCACGATGGACCAATACAAGCAGTTCGTCGACAAGATCAACAATTTGCCGGAAGCCAAAAAAGCCTATAAGGAATTCGCCGAGAACTACAAAGCGATGAACCCGTAAACGCGGCAAAACAAGACTCGCGGAAAAGCGGAAGGTGACCGGCCGGGAGCCGGTTGCCTTCCTTGTCTATCGCGCCCCAACCGCCGTTCCGAGGGAGGTCATCATGAAGCCGCTGCTGAGAAAAGTCCAACAAGCCGCCTACCGGGCGTTTCCGCGATCGAATTATTTTAGAAGGCTCGTCTGGCTGGGCTGCGTCTCCGTGACGGTCCCCATCCTGATCCTGGGCCTGGCGTATTACCGGTACTCCGTGAACAAGATCGAGGAGCAGTTCCAGGCGGACAGCCGGACCTCCCTGACGATTCTTCAGGAGCGCACGGAGAACCTGATGACGGACATCGAATACCAATCGATGCAGCTTGCAGCCAATCCTACGATCCGCTCCTGGCTGGGCCGGCCCGGCTTCGCCGAGCAGTACGTGATCCAATTGAACGTCCTCGACCTCATGAACGTGCAAAAAAACGCCAGCAGCCTCGTGCAGGATATCGTCTATTACGCCAGCGCGTCGGATACGGTGCTGTCCAACGCCTACGGGAAAACGACGCTTGCGGACTCGCCCGAGCACGAGAATATAGCGACGGTCCTGAAGGGGGCGCGCAGCGAGGGCTGGACCTACCTGCCGGCGTACGCGAGCAACGGCTATATCTCGTACGTTCGCCAGCTGCCGGTCATGCGGACCGGCCGGCCGATGGGCGCGCTGATCTACGAGCTCAAGGCGGCGGATCTCGGCAGACAGCTGTTCCAGTCGGGCGTGGCGGCGGGCGAGGAGTCGTATGCCGTCGTGGACGCGGACGGCACGATCCTGCTGCATTCCTCCGATGCGGCTCTCCTGGGCCAGCGGGCGGATTCGGTCGAGCTGTTCCGGAGCGTGCTGTCCGGCAGCGGCGGCGAGGGACAGTTCGTCATGGGGGAAGCGGACGGCGGCAAGGTGCTGACGGCGACGTACAAGACGGCGCTGGGGCGGACTTATATCTCGATGCTGCCGGAGAGCGCGATCGCCGGCCAGCTGAACTGGATGCGGCTGTTCGTCCTTGGCTCGGTGCTCGTCATTTTGGTGTTTGGCATCGTGCTGACCGTCGCTTCGTCCAAGTTCGCTTACAGTCCGATCGACAAGCTCATCCTGTACGGCAGACAGCTGCGGCACGGCCCTGGCGCGACGGGCAGGGGCAACGAGATCGGTTATATCCGATCGAGCCTCGCCTATCTGAACGACCAGGCAGAGTCGCTGCGCGCGTATATCGAGCGGATTCAGCCGGATCTGCGCGACCGGCTCGTGCTGAAGCTGATAACCGCTTCCGCGCCGCTCAAGCCGCAGGCGGTCGAGACGGAAGCGCAGGCTTACGGGATGCCCGCGGCGGGAGGATTCGCGGTGCTGGTCGTGCGGCCCGAGAATTTGTTCAAGGAGAAGCGTTTTTTGCCTAGCGAGGGACCGATCATCGTTTTTGCGGTGAAAAACGTCATGCAGGAGCTGCTGGAGGGCGGCCCTTTTTCGAGCGGTTACGTGCTGGGGAAGGAGGACAAGGAGGCCGTCGCCGTGCTGCGCTGGGACGCGCCCGTTCGCGAGGAAGAGGCCGCCGGCATGCTGGACGTTTATGCCGGCCGCGTATGCGAAGCGCTGAAGACGCATCTGTCGTTTACGGTATCGGTCGGCATCGGCGGCGTGCGCCAGGGCCTTCATCTGCTGTCCGAGTCGTATCGGGAGGCCGAGGCCGCGCTGCAACAGCGCCTCTTCGACGAGAACCGCCGGGTCTTCCGCTACGACGCGCTGCCGGCGCCTTCGGGCAAGCTGGCGACGTTCAACTATCCGAAGGAGCTGGAGCTGGAGATTACGGAGCATCTGCTTCAAGGGGAACTTGGTCTGGCCGAGGCGTCCCTGGACCGCTTCTATGAGCGAATCCGGCAGTCCGAATCGTACAATACGGCCATGCATTGCTACCATATTCTGCTGTCGTCCATCATACAGTCGCTTGAGGAGATGGGCTACGGCGTGCTGGACAATCTCGGGGACAATCTGTTCGAGCAGCTCAAGGCGAGGCAGACGTATCGCGAGGTGCAGGAGTGGTTCGTGGAGTTTCTGTTCCCGATGCACCGGCAGATCACGGAAGAGAGCAGGGCGAACGCGACGCGGATCGCCGTGCAGCGGGTGTGCGCCTATATCGAGACGCATCAGGGCATGCCTTCGCTGATCGAATGCGCCGAATACGTGAGCATGAGCCCGTCGTACCTGAGCCGGCTGTTCAAGCAGGAGGCGGGCATGACGTTTATCGAGTACCTGATGAAGTACAAGGTCGATCGGGCCAAAAAGCTGCTGGAGGAGACGAATCACAGCGTGGCGGAGATCGCCGAGCTGATCGGGTATTCCGAGCGCAACCTGAACCGCGCATTCCAGCGGCATCTGTCGATGTCGCCGAAGCAGTACCGCATGTCGCTGCGCTGAGCGCGAACGAGGAGAAGCCTGCCCGATGAGGGCGGGCTTCTTTGCCGTTGGCGGCGGGGAAGGTAGGTAGAGGTGGAGTTGCCCGGAAAAACCGTGTAACTCTGCAACTAACCTTCGTTCGGGGGCCAGCTACCCGGAAAAGCCGCGTAACTCGGCGGCAAGTCTCCGCACAGGGGCGAGTTACACTGAAAAACCGCGTAACTCCGTAACCCACCTCCATTGGAGGGCCAGTTACCCGGAAAAACCGCGTAACTCGGTAACGAACCTCCGTACGGGGGCGAGTTACCCGGAAAAACGGTGTAACTCCGACGCCCCCCGCTCCCCTAAACGCTATCGCTAGCCTCCGTTCGGACAAGCAGGCACTCCCACACCTCAAGCTTCGGAATATCGATGACCGCCTCATCCTCTTTCTGACTGTACGGCAGCGCGTCCTCCGCGATCAATCTGCGCACGCCGGCGACGCGCCGGCCGGGGAGCCGCAGCTTGAGCGTGATGTCGTGCAGCGGAAGATTCGTGGCGAGCGGCCTTCTGCCGGCTCCGTTGACCAGGTGGACCAAGACGTAGTCGTCCCGCTCGAACAGCGTGAGCTGCAGCCCCTGATAATTGGTGACTTCTACAAGCTTATCCGCGCCTAGCGCCAGATCGATTGCGTTCGCGAGCAACTGGTAGTGCTCGCCCAGCTTGAATTCATTGAGCATGCCGCTGAGCGAGAACGGGAAGTACAGGAAGCCGCCGGACCCGCTCCGGCGATGCAGCGCCAACGGCAGGTCGGTGCGGATCACGGGCAGCGAGGCGCGTTCGGGCGGCGCGCCCACGCACTCGAGCGGGGCGAACGGCGGGACGAGCGTCGCCAGCACCTGGGTTTCCGCCGTCGGCTGCGCATAGTAGACGGCGCCTCGCAGCGCGATCAGCTCCGTCTGTTCTAGGCCGACCTGGAGCGAGTTGTCCCCGCCCTCGAATCGCAGATAGGCGGCCGACAGCAGTTCGCCGGCTGCGCCTTGGTCGCGGACCCCGAGCAGATCCCGCCACTCGGGCTTGTCGGCGGCATCGCCTTCAGCGATGACGTGACCGCCTGCAGCGGCATAGCCGGCCAGCGTGGCAGCCATGCCTTCGCTCAGCGCCAGCCCCTCCGGCGCGATCAGCGCCTTGTAGCGCGCCAGCCGCTCCGGCGTCGCCTGCTCTTCGAGCAGCACGTCGAACGGAATCTGGCGGTTGATCAGCCCGTCCGCCCAGCCTTCGGCGGCCGCGTTCGCCGTCCACAGCAGCGCGACCTGCGCCAGCGTCTCGGCGCCGTCCATGTACGGCTCCACTTTGGCGACGTCGCGGTTGAGCGCCGCTACCGTCTCGAGGATCCGCTTGTCGCCGATCGTCTCGGGGATGCCGGTGAGCGAGTGCCAGATGCTGCCCCCATGCGCGGGAATCTGCGACAGCCAGAAGCGGTACTCGGCCGGCGGCAGGCCGGTGTGACGCCACTCCATGCCGGGGCTGGAGTGGACGATGCCGAGCGGCGCGGGGACGCCTGGCGCGGAGCGGCCGAGCTTGATGCTGAGCGCGGGCTTCCAGAACTCCGGAATCCGGCGGTGGCCCTCGGACAGTACGTCCTGCGGCTCCGTGCAGAGCAGGTCCGTCGTCTCCAGCCGGTGGTACAAATTGTCCTTGTACAGGTTGTAGTACAGGATCATCTGAACCTCCGGCCGCTTGTCCTTGATGAAGCTGTACATCTTGTCCATGTTGTCCCGGATGCACGTCGACGGCCAATCCGCCGCGAATTCGGCCGGGTCCGCCGGCAGCGGGACGCCGTACAGCCGCTCGTACTTGCGCTTGCAAATGCCGCACCAGCAAGGCAGGAAGTGCGGCGCGTTAAAAAAGACGGCGTCCACGTCGTACCGCGACAACACCTCGTCCAGCACCGGGACGGCGACGTCTTCGTTGCGGTAGCCCGCGTTCAGGCAGGTGCTCATGAGGAGCGACCATGCGCCGGGCCGATGCGCGCCGATGATCTCCGGCTGTCCGTCCTGCTTGCGCACGAACCACTGGGGCCGCTTCAGGTAGACGATATCGTCCGTCTTGCTGAAGTCGAGCCGGGCGATGAAGCGGATGCCCTCGTCGTGGCAGGCGTCTACGACGCCCTTCAGCAGATCGAAGTCCTGCGGCAAGTATTCGTTGACATGATGGCCTTCGACGTCGGAAAGGTACCAGGCGTAGATGCCGCCGACATTGAACACGAGTGCGGTCGCCCCAAGCTCCTTCATCTGCCGCGCCAGGCGGCGGGGTTCGATCAGATGCGTGTCTTTCACCTGCAGATTCGTCTGAATGATGCGCTGGGGCTTGTGCCACCAGCCGCGTTCGTTATTTTCCAAGGGGTTAACCTCCAGTGTTCGTCGCGATTATCCTTTGACCGAGCCGAGCATGACGCCCTTCGCGAAGTGTTTTTGCAGAAACGGATAGACGAGCAGGATCGGCGCCATCGCCAGCATGATGGAGGCCATGCGGATCGTCTCCTGCGGGACCGAGCGTTCGTCGCCTCCCGCGCCGGCCATTCCTGCGTTGTCCGAGTCGATGACGAGCGTCTTGACCAGGACCTGCAGCGTCCACTTCTTGGCGTCCGAGAGATAGATAAGGGCGTTGAAGTACGTGTTCCAGTGGGAAACGGCGAAGAACAGCGTGAACGCCGCGACCGCCGGCATGGACAAGGGCAGGACGACGCGCAGGAAAACGCCGATGTCCGAGCAGCCGTCGATGCGCGCGGCGTCCTCCAGCTCCGAAGGCAGCGACTCCAGGAAGCTCTTGATGATGATGAGGCTCCAAGCGTTGGTCAGGACCGGCCAGATGAGCGACCAGTAAGAGTTCAGCAGCCCGAGGTTTTGCACCAGCAAATAGTTCGGCACGATGCCCGCGCTGAAGACGAGCGTGAAAATGACGAAGCCCATCATGGGACCACGGCCGGGCACATCCTTCTTGGTCAGCACGTAGGCGAGGGAGAAGGTGACGACCAGATTCAGAATCGTGCCGACGACGGTGATGAAGACGGTGCTCTTGAGCGCGTTCAAAAAGCTGTCCGTCGATAAAATGTAAGAATAGGCGGCCAGGGACCATTTTTCCGGGAACAAATAAAAACGAAGCGGCACGTACACGTCAGGGTCCGTAAAAGAAACGCTGAACACGTACAAGAACGGGAATACGCAGACGAGAGATATAACGGCGAGCAGCGTGTAGTTGATCCAATCGAACGCCGTCATTTTTTTGCGTGAAACGAAGCTCATGGCGGTATGCCTCCTCCCGGCGGATCAGTAGATGCCTTCCTGGCCGGATTTTTTGACGATATAATTCGATGCCATTACCAGGACGAAGCCGACGACGCCCTTGAACATGCCGACCGTCACGCCTGTGCTGATCTGTCCGCGCAGGATGCCCTGCGTGTAGGCGTACGTGTCGAACACCTCGGCCACCTGCATGACCAGCGGGTTCATCATCAGGAGCATCTGCTCGAAGCCGACGTCCGCCATCTGGCCGAGGCGCAGGATGAGCAGAATGAGAATCGTGGGGCGGATGGCAGGCAGCGTGATGTGCCAGATTTGGCGAAAACGGCTTGCGCCGTCGACGACCGCCGCTTCGTACCGCTGCGGATCGACCCCCGCCATGGCGGCGAGGAAGATGATCGTGCCCCAGCCCGCTTCCTTCCACATCGTTTGCGCCGTGATGAGTCCCCAGAAGTACTTCGATTCGGACAGGAAGCTGATCGGCTCGTGTCCCGCTTCGCCGATCAGCTTGTTGACGATGCCGACGTCGGTGGACAAGACGAAGAAGGTCATGCTCGCTACGACGACCCAGGACAAGAAATGCGGCAGGTAGACGATGGATTGATTGAAGCGCTTGAAGGCACCGTGTCGCACCTCGTTCAGCATGAGGGCGAGCAGGATGGGCAGCGGGAACATGAACACGAGCCCGAAGACGTTGATGGCGAACGTGTTGCGGAGCATGATATAGAAGTTGCGGTCGGCGAAAAGGTCGGCAAAATGCTTGAAGCCCACCCACTCGCTGCCGGCGAAGCCCGAGTACGGGCTGTAGTCCTTGAACGCGAGCAGCAGGCCCCACAGCGGGGTGAGCTTGAACAAAATAAAAAACAACACGCCCGGCAGCGCGAGCAAATACATTGCCCGATGCTTGACGATCCGCGCGCCGAGCCGGGACCAATAGCCTTTTTCCTTTCGGACCGGTAATGCGGCTAACGCCTTTTCCATGATCCGAAGCACCTCGTTTCCGTCCGATGGCGGACCTAATCTGGATCTGCCTCCATTGTAGGCGCGCGGCGATCAGCGGAATACGGACATAAATTGAAGAGGACCGGCTGCGGCAGCCGGTCCTGCGTCTATGCAATTGATGTCTGCGCGCTGCGAAAGGAGGAAGGGCGGAGGAAACCCGGCATGGCGCGGATTGATCCATGGTGGCGGGGCGGCCGGGAGGATGGCGGGAAAGAAATGTCCGGTTGCGCGAAAGGCTGCTATGCGAAATTTGAGGCTCGCGCCTATCTTTGCCGCCACATCCTGCATGCCTAAGAACAGCGCAAAATTGCGCTATTCTTAGATGCACCGCGGTCCGCGCCACGCCCCACCCGCTCAGAGATGCGGCACCGCCCGCTCCTCGAACGATCGCGCGAGCTCCGCCAGTCCCTCCGTCAGCGCTTCGCCGGCCATCGGTTGGCCATGGCCTGTGATTGCCGCCGCAGGCTTCAACGCCTCGAGCTTGCGGACGGACTCGGCGGCATGGCGCCAATCGAAGGTGAAGTACGGCGGGGGACCGTGAATCTCCTCCTCCTGCGTGAGCACCGCGAACGCGGACGTCTGCTTCACCGTGATAAAGGCGTCCCCCGCCACCACCGTCCGGTCGCGCTCGCGGAAGAGCGAGATATGTCCCTCGGTATGGCCGGGCGTATGGACCCAGCGCCATTCCGGCAAGGTCGGCACCGTGCCGTCTTCCGGGAGCGGGCGCACGACGCCCGAGATGTCGATCCCTTTGTGCGGGTACAGCGGGGAGATGCGGGCCATAAGTCCGCCTCCGACATCCGGGTCCGCTTCGGGGTAGTCGGCTTGGCCGGTCAGGTATGGCAGCTCCATCGCATGCGCGTATACGGGCACGCGCCAACGGGCCAGCAGCGGGCGCAGCGAACCGACGTGATCGAAGTGGCCGTGCGTCAGCACGATCGCGCCAGGAGGCGCATCTCCGAATCGTGCGGCAGCCGCTTGAGCGATGTCATCGGCGCAGCCGACGATACCGGCATCGACCAGCGTCCATTCGCGGTCGCCCGGCTCGCCGATCATCACGACGTTCGCGATCAGCGTCCGCACGCCGTGCACGTCGGAGGGAAGTCTATCTTCATTGTGCATTTGTTCGCGTCCCTTCGGCAGTCTTCGTGAAGAGTAGGCTATACAAACGGCACGGATTTATTCGCAAAGCGGACCGGGACGAATAGCCGAAGGAGCGGCGAGAGGGCTGTTGACAGATAATATGTGGAAATATAATATGTACACATATAATAAATTGGAGGTTTTCATATGTGGACATTCGAACACAGCTTGGTTACGCAAGCGAAGAAGGAAGCGATCTGGGCTTTGTACGGCGACATGCGCACGTGGACGGCATGGGATGCGGGCATCGAAGGCGCGGAGCTGCACGGGCCGTTCCAGGCCGGCTCCACCGGTTGGCTCCAGCCCGAAGGGCAGGAACGGTTGGCGTTCGAGCTGATGGAGGTCGTGCCGCTGCGGACGTTTTCGGATCTGACGAGATTGCCGGAAGCGGGGATCGAGATTCGCTTCGAGCATACGCTGGAGACCGTCAATGAAGGAACGCGAATCACCCATCGCGTAACGATCGACGGACCGAACGCCGGCGAACTCGGGCCAGCGATCGGAGCGGACATGGCGGAGGGGATCCCGCAGACGGTCGCGTCGCTCGCGGCTCTCGCGCTTCGAACGGAGCGTCCATGAGGGCCGCGCCTGAGCAGCTTGCGCTCTTCTCCGCAGGCGCGTCCGACGATGTCGATCCCGTTGTTGCCCGCGCCGAACGATTGCGGTCGCCGAGCCCGGGGCGGCGCTACTGGATCGGGGTCGTGTCCGCTTCGCACGTGAAGCGCGGCGTACAGGGCGGCTTTGCCCAGGTTTGCCACGGCAAGGCGGGACCGCTGCGCCGGATGAAGGCGGGAGACTGGCTGATCTATTACTCGCCGCGCACCGACATGAACGGCGGCGCGCCCTTGCGTTCGTTTACCGCGATCGGGCGCGTGGTTGACGACGATACGTACCCTTTTGCGATGAGCGAGACCTTTGTACCGTTTCGGAGGAACATTCGCTATACTGAATGCAAATCAACCGAGATCGGCGGGCTGCTGGAGCGTCTTAGCTTCACGCGTGGCAATCGCCATTGGGGATATCTCTTCCGGACGGGACACTTCGAGATCGGACGAGAGGACTTCCTGACGATCGCGGGCGCCATGGAGGCAAAGGACATCGATGAGCACGGAATTTGAAGACGCGGGAGACAGCCCGGGATTTTTGATGTGGCAGACGACGAACATGTGGCAGCGGGAGATCCGAAAGGCGCTGGAGCCCTTCGGGCTTACGCATCCGCAGTTCGTGCTGCTGTTCTCCTGCCACTTTATGAACGAGCAAGCGGAGTGGGCGGGCCGGCTGACGCAGGTGCAGCTCGCGCAAAACGTCCGCATGGACGTTAACGTGACGTCGCAGGTGCTGCGCAAGCTCGAGCAGCAGGGGTACGTACGCCGGGGGCCTCATCCCGCCGACACGCGCGCGCACGCGATCGCGCCGACGCCGGCAGGCAGCGAGCTGGCGAACCGCGCCGTTCAGGCGGTCGAAGCCGCCGACCGCGCCTTCTTTGCCGTCTTGGGGACGGGGACGAAGGAGCTCCTTGGCACGCTGACGAAGCTGGCCGGGCATCGGGGCTAGGCCGACGGTCGAAACGTCGGCTGCCGTTTATTTCCAAGCCGAATCAAACGCTCGAAGGCTTCCTTTTCTTTCGATTCGCTTCGTTCCGGGTACAGTATACCAACGGAAACGTCGGGACGACGGACGGAAGGGGAGAGACGAGCGAATGATCAATACGATAATCGTGCTGGCGCTCATCGGGTGCACGGCGTTCTTCGTGGCCGCGGAGTATGCGGTCATTCGGGCGAGGATGAGCCGGATCGAGCAGCTGGTCGCCGAAGGCAACAAGAAGGCGTCGGCGGTCAAGCAGATCGTCGCGAGGTTGGACGAGTACCTGTCCGCCTGCCAGCTGGGCAATACGCTGACCAACCTGGCGCTCGGCTGGTTGGGCGAATCGACGGTGGAGCATTTGCTGAGTCCCGTCTTCGGCCTTTTCTCGCTGCCGGAGTCGGTGGAGACGGTCGTGTCGTTCGTGATCGCGTTCCTCATCCTCACCTTCCTCGAGGTCGTAGTCGGAGAGCTGCTGCCCAAAATCGTGGCGATCCAGAAGGCCGAATCGCTCGCGCTCGCGCTGGCGAAGCCTTTGATGATCTTTTTCAAACTCACCTATCCGTTCAGCTGGCTGCTGAACCGTTCGGCGAGGCTGCTCACCGGGTTGTTCGGGATGAAGCCGCTCTCCGAGCAGGACAACACCCGCACCGAGGCCGAGCTGCGCCTCATCCTGTCCGAAGGCTACAAGAGCGGGATCATCAATTCGTCCGAATTCCGCTATGTGACGAATATATTCGAGCTGGACGACATGGTGGCCAAAGGGATCATGGTCCCGCGGCGGGACGTGGCGTTCATCGACGAGAGCGAGACGGTGCAGGAGATCGTGGCCCGTACCTCGTTGGATGCCTATGATCTGTACCCGGTCACGGCGGGCGGCGACAAGGACACGATCGTGGGACTGATCGATTACAAGGAGCTGCTCACGGCGTACATTCGCCATCCGGGAGAGCCGGACATGCCGGTCAAGCCTTATATCGAGCCGGTGCTGCAGCTGCTGGACACCGTGTCGGTGCAGGAGATCTTGTTGTTGATGCAAAAAAAGGACATCCATATGGCGGTGCTGCTCGACGAGTACGGCGGGACTTCGGGCATCGTCACGATTCGCGACATTATCGCGCGCATCGTCGGCGAGCGTAGGCAGCAGCGCGACGAGGACGGCCGCCCGCTGATCCAGCAGCTTCCCGGCGGCCAGTACGAGCTTAGCGGCACGCTTATGATCGAGGAGACCAACCGCCTTCTGAAGACGGAGATCGAGGACGACGAAGGCGTGTACACGCTGGGCGGTTGGCTCATGTCCGAGCTGGAGGAAGCGGCCCCGGGCGCCCAAGTGTCCGCTGACGCCTATACCTTCGTCGTCGCGGAGATGGAAAACCGCCAGATCAAGCGAGTCAACGTGCGCCGCGCGCCAGAGCCGGCGAACGAAGCGCAGGAGACCACCGCCTCGCCGGAATAGCTTCCTTTAGGGAGGTGCGGTCGCCTGCGTGCGCCGAATCCGCAAGCGCATGCGCGGCGTTGCCGCTCGGAACCGCACAGTAAATGTGCGGTTCTCCCGTGTCTGTGTCCTGCGTCGGTTCGCCGCCGAATCCGCGAGCGCATGCGCAGCGTCGCCGCCCGGAACCGCACAGTAAATGTGCGGTTCTCCCGCATTTGCGTCCTGCGTCGGTTCACCGCCGAGTCCGCAAGCGCATGCGCAGCGTGGCCGCCCGGAACCGCACGTTAATGTGCGGTCTCTCCCGCCTCTTCCTATCCCCCCGCTCTCTGTGCGCAAAAGGCCGCTTATGTAAATTTTCGCTGCGATTTGTGTAAAAAGAAACGAAAAAGCGAGTAATTTAATGTATTCGGGAGCATGTTCGAGGCAGGGGCGGGCTACTGGGCGCTAGGGCTGTTTTATCAATAATCAGAAAATTTGAATAATTGAATCCGCTGTCTTATAATGAAGGCAACTTAAACGAGAGGGGATAGTCCATTGGGCCAGGTAAGCGAAGCATATCCGCAGCGAACGGAAATGAAGCAAGCGCAACCGCCCGGCAATTGACGTAACGTGGCGGTCCGGATATGCGGGAATCCAACGTATACGAGCAAGGGACGACTCTTCGGAACACGGACATGAAAGCAGGAAAAGAAAGCAGGAAAAGAAAGCAGGTCATAAAATCAAAAAATCAAAGCAGGTCATGAAATCAAAAAATCAAAGATTGGCGAAGCGAGAGGTGTCGCGGCAAACGAGCGCCAAGGGCGCCGGCAAGACCCTTTAACCGCACGAATGCGCGTACGACCTTTGGAGGTCACATTTAAAATGAAGTCTAAGAAGATTACGATCATGCGTAAGCGAATCTGGATGAATCTTCGGAAACTTAAGATGGGAGCGCTTGAGACAATTGAATAGTAAACCAGAACAGTAGAACACCCGGTTATCAGCTGTTAACCGGGTGTTCTGTTTGTCGTGCCGTTATGGTGCGATCGGACGGACGGCGATACGGATCTCCGCGAGCGGCGTCTCCGCATAAGCGGCGGCAATGCCCTTGTCCGCGATCAAGCGCGCCGGTACGTCGCGGGTTAAGTAAGACGTCTCTACGGGAGCGTCGAGTATGGAGGCGGAGAGCAGCGCTTCGCCGGCTGCAGGCCGCGCGAGGGAGATCGGACTGCCCGTCGCCACGGCGCCCGCCCGCAAGCACATTTCGGCAAACGGTGCCGCCATATCTCCTTGTTCGGTGCCGATCGATGCGCAAAAATGCAGCGATAGCGCGTCCGCGAGTTGGAGCAGCGCGAGATGCGTGCCGATCGTATCCTCCGCAGCGGCGGAGCCGAGACCGAGGTCGGCGCGTATCCGGCGTTGACGCTCCTTTTCCTCTGCGAGCGCGGAAGGCAGGCTTGCGGGTGCACCGCCGACGATATGCTTCAGGAAAGCTGGCGGCAAACTCGTATAATGCATGCTGCACAGCAGCGCAGCGTAAGGGCTCTGCCCCTCCACCTCTGATATGCCGCGCCCGTAAAAGGGGAGCCGAAGGCCGAGCGGATAATCCGTCACGGAAAAAGGACGGTTCGCCTCATCGTTCCATAGGGGCACCTCGTCGAGTCCGATCCATCCCCGGTCGTGTTCTGCCACGGCATACAGCACCTCCTCCCGACGCTCTCCCTCGGGCAGCAAGGCGGGTCTGAACGCTCCGGCGAGCCGCCCGGCCAGCCGGCCGTGTTCGTCATTGGCCGTCATACGGTAATGACCTTCCCATGCGCTGACAATCATCGATTTTCCTCCTCGAATCTGCGATAACGAAAAGATATCATCGAACCAGCCCGCGTTCTAGTATACGATAGTATAAAAGCGCCACGGCGTAGGTGAGATCGTCGAATGCCAGGCAGTGAGAGGTGAGAGCGAATGGGGGAAAACGGGGCGGGACCGTACGGCCGGATCGGCGAAGAGCTGCTGCGAGCCGAGTCGGCGCTGTTCGTCGGAAGAGAGCGGGAACGGCTGGATTTTGCGGCGCTGCTTGAGGATCCTGCTCGACGCGCTTCGATCGTACATCTTTTCGGTCCGGCGGGAATCGGGAAAACCTGGCTGCTCGGCAGACTCAGACAGCTGGCGGAGGCGAAGGGCATCCCATGGATCGATTTAGATCTACAGCTCGTTTCGCCTACGCCCGCTGGCGTGGCCGCTGCGCTTGGCGAAGCGCTGCCGGAAGCGGTGGGCCGGGGAGCACGCACGTCCGCGCTGGAGGCTCTGAATGCGCTCGCAGGCGAGCGTGGCGCCGTGCTGGCGATTGATGCGGCAGAGCGCGGCATCTCGCTGGGCGGCTGGCTGCGCGGAGAGCTGTTGCCGACGCTCGGCAGGCGGGTGCTCGTTGTGCTGGCAGGGCGCTATCCGCCCGACGGCCCATGGCGCGACTCGCCGGCTTGGCGCGGCCTCGGCGTCGAGATGGAGCTAGCAGCGCTGACCCACGAAGAGATGGACTGTTATTTCGATCGGCTGGGTATCGCGGACGAGGACTTCCGCCGCCGTGCCGCCGCATGGTCGGCAGGCCTGCCGTTGCTGCTGAGCCGGATCGCCGCGCGGCCGGCGGACGCCGATGCATTCCCGGATCTGGCCCTTCTGGCCGAAGACTGGCTGGGCGGCAGCCGCAGCCCCCAGCTTCGGCTCGCGGCCTGGCATGCGTCGCTGCTGCGCGTCTTCGATTACGAGACGCTCGCAGCCGCTAGCGGCGAAGAGCCGCCGGACGAGACCGCGTTCGCGGAGCTGCTTCGTTTGCCATGCATGGCGCGGGGCGGAAGCGGCTGGCATCTGCACCAGCTCGCGCGGGAGTCTCTGCAGGCAGAATTCCGCGCCCTGCGTCCCGATGCCTGGCGGGAGGCCCGCGAACGATGCATCGCCGTTTACGAACGGCGACTCGGCAGCGAACGCGACCCGCAGCGGGCGATTTGGCTCATGCAGGAGCTGATCTTTCAGCTCGCGGATTCGCGGCTGCGGGCCGTGCTGACCATGCCGGTCGGCCGTTCGGGATATACGTTAGAGACGCTCGACGCCCACAACTACCCGGAGGTCGAGGATTACCTGGCACGCAGGAGGATGCAGCCGCGCCGCAAAGCGCATGCCTTTATCGATTATGAAAGCGAAGCCGCCTACACGCTGGATATGGCCGCCGAGCAGGATGCGGCGCGGGGTCGCCTTGCGAAAGCGGCGGACTGGCTCGCGCTCAGGCTCGATTCGGTAAAGCTGCTGCGGAGCGCCGAGGGCCGGATGATCGGGCTGTTCGCAGCCATTCCGATCCATCGGCATTCCCTGGACCTGCTCGCGAGGCGGCCCGTGACCCGGGCTTATTTTCGCGGCCTTTCCGTTTCGGAACGTCTCGCGCTGGCGGCGCCGCCGTCGTCTCCGGCGGGCTGGTACATCCGCATGATCGATGCGGAGGACCCGTCTGACGGTCGCGCCAGATCGGAGCTGATACAGGAAGCGATCGGTTATCTGGCCTCGGGAGGATTGGTGCTTTGTTCGACGCCGCATCCTTTTTACCGTGAACTGCTGCTGTCTATCGGGATGGAGCCGGTTGAAGGGGCGGAGCACGACGATTATGGACCCGGTCACAGGGCGCAGACGTTTGCCGCGGATCTCCGCGGCTCCGGCAGACAAGCATACATGCGCAAGCTGATCGAGAGACGATCGGGCGGGGGGGCCGCACCCGAGGAGCCGCCGTACGCGTTTACGGCGCGCGAGCGCGAGGCGGCCGGCCTGCTGCTGTCGGGACTGTCCAATCCGGAGATCGCGGCTCGGATGTTCGTCACCGAGATCACCGTCAAGAAGCACGTCTCGAGCCTGCTTCGCAAGACGGGCTGCAAAAGCCGCGGGCTTCTGATGAAGCGGCTCGCCCGCTACGAGTCCGCGCTGCTGCGCGTGGATAACTGAACGTCGACAGGATCAGCGGCGGACGCTTCGGCTCTCGAGGAGCCCGTATTTTTTGCGGATGCGATCGAGCAGCCGTACCCAGCTGAGGCCGAAGAAACCGAGGAACAGAACGTTCGCCGCCGCGTGCGCGAGGTCGAAGTAGAAGCTCTGGGCGTAAGTGATCAGGACGAGCTCCCAGCCGAAGGCATCGGGGAGGCTGAGCAGCGACCATACGTTCATGATCCAGCCGAAAAGGAAGCCCCAGACGAGGCCGAAAGCGCACAGGCCGATTCGCGACTTCATGAAGCGCGTATGGCGCAGCCATCCCGCCGAGGCGCCGACCATGCCCCAGGCGAACATCTGCCAGGGCGTCCAAGGGCCTTGGCCGAGAAACAGGTTCGAGGCGAGCGCGGCGACCGCGCCTACGATGAAGCCGGCTTCGCTGCCGAAGGCGAGCGCCGCGACGATGACGACGAAGGACGTCGGCTTGAAGCTCGGCAGCGGCGCGAACGCGATCCGTCCCAGCGCCGCGACGGCCGCCAGGGCGGCCAGCATCGCGATCTCGCGGGGCTCAAGCCGGCGACGTTCGAAGCGGACGAACAGCGGCGCCATCGCCAGCGTCATCGCGACGGCGGACAGGAGCAGGTAGTGGCCGTCCCAAATCGCGGAAGCGACGGCCAGGCCGGCCGCGAGGATTGCTACGGCGATCAGGATCGCGCGGCTTCGGTTGTCCATCTGCGCATGACCTCCTCCGCCGTGACGGCGTCCGGATAGCGGTGCCTGACCGCCCGGTTGACGGCCGTCGTGTAGAAGTAGTTGCCGCCGAAAAAGAGCGGCGGCTCCGCTGCGGCGGCGATCTCCCCGTCGTAGAGCAGCGCGCACCGGTCGGCGTGGCGGGCGGCGAACTCCGCGTCGTGCGTCACCATCACGATCGTCATGCCTTCCTCGCGCAGCTGCAGCAGCAGCGCCGCGAAGGCTTCTTTGGCATCGGGATCGAGCCCTTTAGTCGGCTCGTCGATGCAGAGGATGTCCGGCCGCGGGAGCAGGGCGAGGGCGAGCGCCAGCTTCTGCTGCTGGCCGCCGCTGAGATCGTGCGGATGCCGGTCCGCGAGCTCGCCGAGACCGAATGCGTCCGACCAATGGGCGATCTCCGCCTCGGCTGCGCCGCCTTTGTACCCGGCGTGCCCGGCTGCCCGCGCGAACTCTTCGCGCACCGTGTCGCTGCTGAAGTAGAGCATCGGATTTTGCGCGAGGTACCCGATCCTGCGCCCGGGGGCGATCGCGATCTTGCCGCGCTGCGGCTTGCGCAAGCCTGCCATAAGCTGAAGTAGCGTGGACTTGCCGGCGCCGTTGCCGCCGAGGACGGCGAGCAGCTCGCCCTCGCGTACTTGGAGGCTCAGCCTGCGCAGGACATCGGGCTGGTCGCGCTCGAAGCGATAGGCGAGCTCGCGGCAGGAGAGCGCTTCGGCCGGGCCTTCTGCTTGACGGCGGGTTGCCAGGCGAAGCAGGCTTCGCAGCTGGGAGGCACCGCTCGAAGCTGGCGCCCTGGGGGCCTCAGCGGTATCGGCGACCGCCTGGCCGCGCGGGCCGCCGGCCTTAGCGGCTTCGTCCGACGGTTCGTCCGGAGCCGACGCGCGGTCCGCGGCCAGCCGGTCGATCGCGGCGACCGCCTCGCGTACGGTAAGCGGCAGCGGCGCGTCCGGGGCGGCCGCCGATCCGGACGGCCCGGTCGCGTCCGCAACGTCAAGCGCGGCCAGCAGCCTGGCGACGGACGGCACGTACAGCCGCTCGCGCGCGTCTCCGGTCGCCCAGATCCGCCTGCAGACTTCGCCGGGCGTGCCGTCGTACCGGACGCGGCCGTCCGCCATGACGACGAGACGATCCGCGAGCGGTAAAATGTCGTCCAGCCGATGCTCGCTCGCGATGACCGTCACGCCGAACTCTTCGTTCAGCCGGCGCAGCAGATGCACGAATTCGCGGGCGGCGACGGGATCGAGCTGGGACGTCGGCTCGTCGAGCAGGAGCAGCCGCGGCTGGAGCAAGAGCACGGAAGCCAGGTTCACGAGCTGGGTCTGTCCGCCGGACAGCTCGTGCACGGAGCGCTGCAGGAGCGGCTCCAGCCCGAAGAAGCTGGACAGCTCGGCCAGTCGCTGGCGCATGACGACCTGCGGATAGCCCCGGTTTTCCATCGCGAACGCCAGCTCGTGCCAGACGGTGTCCATCACGATCTGGCTCTCGGGATGCTGAAAGACGAAGCCGATCTCCTCGGCCGCGCGTCCGTCCGGCAGCTCCCCGAGCGGACCGCCGTCGTACCGCACGCTGCCCGACCGTTCGCCGACGGGCGCGAGCTCGCGCTTGAAGTGGCGGAGCAGCGTCGTTTTGCCCGAGCCGGAAGCGCCGCACAGCACGACGAACTCGCCTTTGCGCACGGACAAGTCCACTTCCGTGAGCGCAGGCTGCGCCGCGTCCGGATAGCGGAAGGTCAGGCGCTGCGCCGCGACGATCTCCATCGGTATCTCTCCCTCGTTTCGAATACGATCGGCATGCCTACGAACAGCGCGGTGACGGCGAAGTGAATCCACTCGAAGCTCCCGAGCCGGATCGGCTCCATGCGCGGGAACAGCGTGAGCAGCCCCCACCCTTCCCGCCAGCCCGCGAGCGAGAGCAGCAGGAGCAAGCCGAGCATCGCGAGCGTCGCCCGGTCCCGCCGGTCCATCCGGTACGGATAATAGGCGGTCCGCTTCGCCGTGCCATAGCCGCGCGCCTTCATCGAATCGCCGGTCCGCATCGCGTCCTCGAGCGACCAGGTCATGAGGATGCGAAGCAGCAGCGCGCCGTTCTTCAGTCTGCGGATCGGCCCGCCGGTGCGCATGTCGATGCCGCGCGAGCGCTGGATGAGCTCGATCTGCTTGAACCTGCGGGCGAACAGCGGGATAAACCGCAGCGTCATCCACGTATGCAGGGCGGTCTGGGGCAGGACGGCGGAGAACAAATACATGAACTTGTCCGTCGTCATCACGACGCGGTAGGAGACGAACATCAGCAGCACGGCGAGGATGGTCATCATCATCATGGCGCCGTAGAGGACGGCCTCGAGCGTGATCGGTTGATCCATCAGATAAAAAATAATATGTCGTCCGCGGTGGGACAGCAGCGGGTTGACGATCGCGAACAGCCCGCCGACGAGCAAGTAGTAGGGGAGCGAGCGCGCCAGCGTCCGGCCCTGCCGCTGCAGGAGCAGCAGCGCCGTCAGCAGGGCGAGCGACGCCAGTTGATAGACGGGATGCGCCAGCATGAGGCCCAGCAGGATCGCGCCGGCGTAGTAGGTGAAGCAAACGAGCGGATGAAGCCCGCCGAAGCCGCTTGCGCTCACGACCCGCTCTCCTCGCCGTCCCCGCCTTTTCCGACGTCCTTGCCCATGTCGAGCGTGTAAAGCCATTCCACGACGTCGCCGGCCTTCAGCTTATAGGCGCCCGCGCTCTTGCCCGGAAAATCCCCGTTCACGCGGAACAGCCAGCCGCTTTTCGCGCCCTTGTCGAATTCGTATAAATTATCGATGCCTTCTACATAAACGGCTGCGCCGCTGCCCTGATACTCCATCTGCATCTTGCGGCTGCGGGTCGCGCGCTTCAGCACGTCGAGCACGCTGTCGCCGGACTTGAGTTCGACCGCGGCAGGCGACAGGATCGTGCCCGTATCGCTGTCGCCGACGATCGACAGCGTGATCTCGGCTTTTTGCGGCGCCTGCGTCGCCGCAGGGGAGGGACTAGGCGTCGCTTGGCCGGACTGCGGAGGGGCGGAGGGCTTGCCGCCGGCGGTTGCGCTCGGCGTCGCTGGCGTAGCGGCTGGCGTCGCGCTTGACGTCGCGGTAGGCGTCGAGGTTGGCGTTTCGCCGGTGGCCGACGCCTCCGGCTTGGTCGGAGCCGAGCCGGCATCGGCGGTCGCCGTCGGCACTTTGCCGCCGGACGGCTTGGCGGCGCCGTCGTTGGACGCCGTGCCAGGCTTAGCCGTTGCGCTCGCGCCTTTGGGTTCGCCGCTCGGCGCCGTCGCCGTTGCGCTCGCTTGCTGGCTTGATTGCGCGCTTGCCGAGGCTGCGGCGTCCCCCGGCTGCGTCTGTCCCGCGGACGATGCCGGGGCAGAGAGGCTCGCTTGGCCTGGTGCCGCCTCGCGGTCCGCGCCGGATCCGCCGCAGCCGGCGGCTGTCACGAGCAGCGCGGCCAACAGGACGAACAACGCGGCCAGCCTTCCCTTGCGTATATGCTTCACTTCATTTCCCTCCTTGCGTCTGCGCTTGCTAGTCTATTTTATGAGACCAAATCTAAATGCTTCAGTCGGACGGCGGTCACGGCGGCCATCTCCCGTGTCACGGTGCCCGACGGCTCGAAGGCGCCCGCGGCGCCGAGCAGGATACCCTTGTCCGCAACCGCGTTCACGTAAGGCAGGGCTGCCGCGCGGATGCTGGAGGCATCCCGCCAAGCGGTGCCGCTCTGGGATTCGGAGAGGCCGAAGGCGCGGCCGATCATGACGGCCATCTGCTCGCGCGTGATCGGATCGCCGGGCTTGAAGGACGTGGCCGATACGCCGTTCACGATGTCGGCCCGGGCGGCTCGCATGACGGCCGCGTAGTACCAGGCGGACGGCTGGACGTCGGCGAACGCAACTTCGGCGGCAGCGCCGGGGGATGGAACGGCGTTCAGCCGATCGCCGGCCAGCCTGACGAGCAGGGCGGCGAACTCGGCGCGCGTGATGGCGCGCTTCGGTTCGAAGCGGAGCGGGAAGGCGCTCGTGCCGGAGAGCAGCTTGGCCGCATAAGCTTGATGCACGGCCTCCGAGGCCCAGCCTGCGATCTGCCGTTCGTCCGCGAACCGCTCGGCGGCGATCCGGTACAGCCCGGGAGCTCCGGTAGCAAAGCGGTCGTACGCGATCAGCGCCAGCATGGCTTGCTCCGTCGCGATCGGATCGGCTGCGCCGCCTGGCGTGTGCGCGAAGCGGCCATCGGCCGTCCGATACGCGATCAGCGCGTCGAGCAGGCTTCCGCCGGTCTTGACGAAGGCGGCGCCGGCGGGATCGCGACCGGCGGCGGTCAAGCCGATGACGACCTGCGCAGCGGTCTCGCTGTTCTCGTCGCGCTCGAGCTTGAAGCCGCCGTTCGGCAGCTGGACGGCGGAGACATACGCGACTGCGCGGTCGATGGCCGCCGATGCTGCCGCGGCAGAGCTAGCGCCGCCAGTTCCCGCAGCGCCAGCCCCGGCGTCCGCGTCTTCGGCGGCATTCGCGTAAGGCGCGAGCGCTGCCAGCGCCATCGCGGTGATGTCCGCGTTGCCGGCTTCGCCTGCGGCCAGCGGGAAGCTGCCGTCGGCGTTCTGCAGCGCGAGCAGCCAATCGACGAGCTTGGCGCGCGTCCATATGGCGCTAGCCGGGACGACGTATCCGCCGCTGTCGAGCGCGAGCAGCGCGAAAATCGGTCCGTTGGCGCCTTGGAGCGTCAGCTTGTCATGGTTGTACACCGCCGCCACGAGATCGTATCCCGCGAACGCGCGGGGATCGGCGCCGGCCGCCCGCACGGCGAGGACGATGCGCTCCAGGTCCGTCGCCTTGCGATACGCGCCGCCGGCCGCCTTCACCTGCGCGGCCAGCTCCGTCAAGTAGGCGTCCGGCACGCCGCCGCCCGAGCGGCCGAGCGCGAAGGCTTCCCACTCGGACAGCTCGGCCGCCGGCTTGGCGAGCAGGAGCTTGCGGAGCGCCGCGATGTCGGCGTCATATGCCGCGCTCGCCCCCTCGCCCGCGCCGTGTCCGCCGCCGTTGCCTGCATTCCCGCCATCGCCGGCACTGCCATTCCCGCTTGCGTCGGTCCCGCCACTTGCTCCGCCGGGTGCATTCCCGCCGGCGCCCGGATCCGGCGCGCCGACGTCCGCGCCCAGATCGAGCGTGTAGCGCCAGACGACCGCATCGCCCGGCTTCAGCCGGTATATGCTGGCGCTCCCGGGGGGATAAGCGCCGTTCACTTCGTACATCCAGCCGCTTTTCGGCCCGAGATCGAGCTCCGACAGCCCGTCGATGCTGCTCACGTACAGCGTTTCTCCGGATCCGGAGGACATGACCTTGCCCGAGAGCGTCCGCTCGAGCGCGGAGTAGGCCGTGTCTCCATCCTGTAAACTCATCTGCGTCGCCGGGAGCAGCGTGCCGCGCTTGGCATCCCCGATGACGGAGAGCGTGACGGTGCCCGTCGATGCGCCGTTGTTGCCGGTTTCCGCAGCCGTGGCAGGCGCTGCCAGGCAGGGGACCATCGCTACGATCAATAGAAGCGTCAGCGGCCATGCGCGATATTTTCTGAGCGAAGGGGATAAGGTGCGGCGAAATAACGATCGGCCGTTCGGCATGGGTCTGACCTCGTTTCCAATAGAATAGCTGAAGCACGGGGAGATAGCGGCAGGCGGCATGGCCGACCGGACTACAGATCCGCTATATGGCCGGGAACGGGCGATTAGAACGCATAAGCGGACTACAGATCCGTTATCGGCGCGCCTGACGGCGTAAACGGATGCGATATCGTGCGATAACGGACTCACGGTCCGCAAAGATGCGAAAACGCGGCTTACAAAGAAAATAAGAGCTCCTGTGTCCGTTAGCGGCACGAAGACGCTGCGCAAGAGAGAGGCCGGCTGCAGCCGCAGATAAGCGGACAAAACGAAAAAAGCCCCTGCTGCAAACAAGGGCTGACGCATAGAAAAGCCATGCCGAATTCAAGCCGCGCCGCGGCGCCTTTTCTTTCCCTTCCTTTAGCCCCCGAAGAAAGAGAAACCGACGTTCAAGGCAGGTCTCCTGGCTCTTGCCTCATCGCTGACGCGGCGCCTTCCCGTCCGTTCGGACAGTGGCAACAAGCCGCTTCGCTCCGCAATTACAGTGGCGGGACCGCGCCGGACTCGCACCGGCTTCCCTATTAAGCCCGTCCGCGCTTCGCGTCGGGGCGCCTTGCCGTCATTCGGCTATTCGATTTCCTTCTCATGATAGACCCCCGTCGCCGCTTTGTCCATCGGAAGCGTCGAACAAGGCGATGAAGCGCCGCGCCGCGCGGGAGAGGTAACGGTCCTTGAGCCAGACGAGCCCCACCTCGGACAGCAGGTCGGCGTCGCGGATCCCGCGGCATTCGATGCCCGCCAGCGGAAACGTCGACATGACGGACTTCGGCAGCAGCGCGGCGCCGAAGCCGTGGGCGACCAGCGTGAGCGCGATCGCCACGCTCGCGCATTCGCACAGGACCCGGGGGCGGAGCTCCGCGTCCGCGAAGGCGCGCATGATCGTCTCGTGCATGACGACCGTGCGGTCCGTCTTCAGCGAGACGAGCGGATAAGCCGCGAGCTCGGCGAGGGACAGCGGCTCCGTGCCGGCGCTGATCGCAGGTCCGCCATGCCCCGGTCCGTCACGCCTCGGTCCGTCACGCCCCGATCCGTCATGCGCCGGTTCGCCATACCCAGGTCCGCCATGCCCCGGTCCGTCATGCGCCGGTCCGCCATGCACCGATCCGCCATGCCCCGGTCCGTCAAGCCCCGATCCGCCATGCGCCGGATCGCCATGCTGCAGTCCGTCATGCGCCGGTCCCCCTTGCGCCTGCGCCACGCCGTCCGCAGCTGTCCATGCGCCCGTCGGCAGCAGCGCGACGATCGGGTCCGAAGGGAGCGGCCGGACCTCGTAGCGCGCCGCTCCGCCGGGGGCTTCGAACGGCAGCCGCGCGACTGCGATCTCGATCTCGCGGCGGTCCAACCGCTCGCCGAGCAGATGGTGGTCGCCTTCGCTCAGCTTGAAGCTGACGTTCGGATACCGCTCCCTGAATCGGCCGAGCGGGCCGGGCAGCAGCGACGTGCAGGACACGACGGCGCCGACCGACAGTACCCCGCTCACGCCCTCGTCAAGCTCACGCACCTCGGTCACCGTCTCCTCCAGCTGGCGGAGCAGTCCGGCCGAGCGCTCGCGCAGACGCTCGCCGGCAGGCGTCAACCGCAGCCGCTTGCCCGAGCGGTCGAAGAGCGCGACGCCGAGCTCCTCCTCGATCAGCCGCATCTGCCGGCTTAGCGGCGGCTGCTCCATGTGAAGCTTTTTGGCCGCGGACGTGATCTGGCCTTCCTCGGCCACCGCCAAAAAGTAACGCAGCTGCCTGACATCCATCGTTCCCGCACCTCGCTCGACCTGCCTGCGTCATACTTTAAAGGTATGGTATTCGTACAAATCAGATATTTTAAATATATTTCAGTTCGCGTTATTCTACAAGCAACACTTTGCAGGAGGGAACGCAGATGGAACGGAGAACGCAGGACGGCATGTCGTTGAACGGAATCCGGGGGCTGCAGAGCCAGTGGCCGCCGGTCAGAAAAAAGCGCAAGGGGCCGAAGCCGGCGCGGAACGGAGAGCGTGGAAGCGGGGCGTTTGACGCGAGTACGATGGACAACGCTGCCGCGAACGCCGCCGTTACTCCCGCAGCGAACGCCGCTGTCACCCCCGCAGCGAACGCCGCTGTCACCCCCGCAGCGAACGCCGCTGTCATCCCCGCAGCGAACGCGAACGCAGACTCGCCTCCGCCCGCCCCTTCGCCAGCCGCACGCAAGGTCCGCGAGCTGCTGGAGGGCCCGGGCGGGCTCGGCTTCGGACGTTATTTTACCGATCGCATGCTGCTCATGGATTACGAGGAAGGCACCGGCTGGGGCGAGCCGCGGATCGTGCCCTACGGGCCGCTGCTGCTGGACCCGGCGTCGAAGGTGCTCCATTACGGACAGACGGTGTTCGAGGGCATGAAGGCGTTCAAGTGGAAGGACGGCGGGGCGAGACTGTTCAGGCCGCTCGATCATATTCGCCGGCTGAACCGTTCCTGCGCGCGCATGTGCGTGCCGGCGTTGGACGAAGAGCGGGTGCTGGGCGCGCTACGGCGGCTGGTGGCTCAGGATGCGGATTGGATTCCCGAAGCGCCCGGTACCTCGCTCTATATCCGTCCGTTCGTCGTCGCGACCGAGACGCAGCTCGGCGTGGCGCCTTCCCGGTCCTATCAATTCGTCGTCATCTGCTCGCCTGTGGGGGCTTATTACGCCGAGGGCGTGCGTCCGGTCCCGATCTACGTGGAAACGGAGCATGTGCGCGCGGTTGCCGGCGGCGTGGGAGACGCCAAGACGGCGGGGAACTATGCGGCGGGGCTCAAGGCGCAGGAGGCGGCTGCGCGGATGGGCTGCGCCCAGGTGCTATGGCTGGACGGCGTCGAACGAGAATACGTGGAGGAAGTAGGGAGCATGAACGCGTTTTTCCGCTTCGGCGACGAGGTCGTCACGCCGCCGCTCGGCGGCAGCATCTTGGCCGGGGTCACCCGGGATTCGGTCATAAGGTTGCTCCGGGACTGGGGGGTATCTGTCCGCGAGCGTCCGATCGCGATCGGCGAGGTGGCGGCGGGCTTGCGGGACGGCACGCTGCGCGAGGCGTTCGGCACGGGCACCGCCGCGGTCGTCTCCCCGATCGGAAGCCTGCATTGGCGCGGGGAGCGGTTGACCGTCGGCGACGGGGAGCCCGGCGAGCTGTCGAAGCGGCTGTACGAGACGCTGTCGGGGATTCAACGCGGCGAGCTGCCGGATGCGCATGGCTGGATGGCGCCCGTGCCTGCGGCGGCCGAATAGCCGGTCCGTGGCGGACGGGGGCCGGTGATGATATCATCGGAGTACCGGCCCTCGGGCCAATCGTTCGGCCAACAGCCAGAGAGAAGGTCTATTTTCATATGATAACGCTCATCGTCCTGCTCGCCGTCGTACTGCTGCTGGCAGCGGCCGTCTACGCCGTGCTCGCCTTGGATCCGGTCTTCGGCGCGCAGGCTTACCGGGATCGCGGACATCGCCTTCACAATTCTCCGCAATTCAGAGACGGCAAGTTCCGCTACCCGCTGCCGACTTCGATGGCGACTTCGACGGCGGACAAGCTGTCCATGCTGCGCGACTTCGCGAAGGGGCGGCCGGACGCGCGGCCCGCGCCCGGCCGTCTCCCCGTCGTGAAGCTCGATACGGCCGCGATCGGCCGTCCCGGGCCGCTCCGCGTCACCTGGTTCGGGCATTCCGCGTCGCTGCTCGAGATCGGCGGCCGCACGATTCTCCTTGATCCGATGCTGGGCCACGCCCCTTCGCCGTTCCCCCGCTTCGGCGGCAAGCGCTACGCCGATACGATGCCCTTCGAGATCGAGGAGCTGCCGCCGATCGACGCGGTCGTCTTTTCGCACGACCACTATGACCACCTCGACTACGGCACCATACGCCGGCTGCATGCCAAGGTCGGCCGCTTCTTCGTGCCGCTAGGCGTAGGCGCGCATTTACGCAGGTGGGGCGTCGACGAGAGCCGCATCGAGGAGCATGACTGGCACGAGACGTTCGAATGGGAAGGGCTGCGGCTGTCGTGCTTGCCGGCCCGGCATTTCTCGGGCAGAGGGCTGACCGGGCGGGACGCGACCCTGTGGTGCTCCTGGGCGATCGAAGGCGGGGGGCAAAAGGTGTATTTCAGCGGCGACAGCGGCTACGGTCCGCACTTCGCGGAGATCGGCGAGCGATTCGGTCCGTTCGATCTCGCGCTCATGGAATGCGGACAGTACGACCCGCGCTGGGCGGCCATTCATATGTCGCCGGAGGAAACCGTCCAGGCCCATATCGACGTAAATGGAGGAACGCTGCTGCCGATTCACTGGGGCGCGTTCACGCTGGCGCTGCACGACTGGAACGATCCGATCCGCAGGGCGTCCGCCGAAGCGGCCCGCAAAGGCGTGCGGATCATCTCGCCGCGCATCGGGGAGACCGTCGAGATCGACGGCACGAAGACCGGGGCGACTGCGGAATGGTGGAGGTAAACCGGCCTTATGCCCAAGATCGTCTATGTCGCGCTTATCGTACTCAGTCTCATTTGGGGCGGCTCGTTCTACTTTATTAAAATGGTGGTGGACGACTTCGGAGCGTGGGGCGTCTCCTTCCTGCGGTCGGCATTCGGTCTTGTCGCGGTGACGGCGATCATGCTCGCAATGCGCAAGCCGTTCGGACTCCGCGGCATCCGTTGGCCCGCGATGGCCTTCGTCGCGATCGTGAACACCGCCCTGCCCTGGTTCCTCATCGCGCGCAGCGAGACGCGGCTCGACAGCAGCGTCGCTTCGATCCTGAACGCGACGACGCCGCTCTGGACGATCATGATCGGCGTGGCTGCGTTTCGCGCGTCCTCGAACCGTTACCAGTGGCTGGGCATCGCGATCGCCTTCGCGGGCGTTGCGCTGCTGCTCGGCATCACGCCGTCCGCCGTCTCGTCGATCGACGCAACCGGCCTGCTGCTCATGATGGCCGCCGCGCTGTGCTACGGGCTGGGCTCGCAGCTGTCCAAACGTGTGCTGACCGGCTATTCTATGTACCAGCTGACCTTCGGCACGCTGTTATGCAGCACGGTCGCGAGCGGCGTCATGGCGCTCGTCGCCGAGCCTTTCCCGATCGAGCCGCTCGCGGACGGCACGAACCTGCTGATGCTGCTGGGACTCGGCGTCTTCGGCTCGGGCGTCGGCTATATCCTGTTCTACTACATCATTCTGGCGGCGAGCGCCGAATTCGCCACGATGGTCACTTACCTCGTGCCCTGCACGGCGCTGGTCTGGGCGTATACGCTGCTCGGCGAGCACGTCGGCTGGAATACGCTCGCGGGGCTGATCGTTATTCTTTGCGGCGTGTACTTAGCGGGGAAAAAGAAGCAGGCATCCCCCGCACTGCCGGCTGCAAAAACATAAAATCAATAAACGGAGCGGTCCCGCCAGTCTTTGACTGGGCGAGGCCGCTCCGCTTGTCATGAACATCGATCAGGCGCCCTTCTCCGGCGGGGTTAAAATGATTTGCCCGTCGCTAAGCTCCAGCTTAACCTTATTGGTGTCTTTAATGCCGATCGCCTGCAGATAGTCCGAGGGCACCTGCAGCCGTCCCGCCTTGTCCAGGATCGCGTACTCGACATGCGACTCTTCCTGCGCGTGGCCTGCCTCGAGCTCTCTCAGTTCCTCGTCGTACGACTTGCGCCGCAGCATCTCCGAGCTGATCTTGCCGTCCCGGATCGCGACGACGCGGTCGACCTTCTTCGCGAGCAGCGGGTCGTGCGTGACGATGACGATGGTCAGGTTCAGCTGCCGGTTGAGGTCGCGGAACAGATCGAGGATCTGCTCGGCCATGCGGGAGTCGACCGATCCGGTCGGCTCGTCGGCCAGCAGCAATCGGGGCTGGTTGGCGAGCGCGATGGCGATGGCGACGCGCTGCTGCTCGCCGCCGGACAGCTGATGCAGCTTGTTATGCGCCCGGTGGCCGAGCCCGACCGCCTCCAGCAGCTCCAGCGCGCGCAGCCGCTTGCGCCGGCCGGACAGCAGGATCGGGAGCTCTACGTTTTCCAGCGCCGTCAGATACGGGATGAGGTTGCGGGCGTTGTTCTGCCAGACGAACCCTACGCTTTCGCGTTTATAACGGACGAGCTCCGACTCTTTCATTTTTAGCATGTCTTTTCCGTCGACCGTGAGCGAGCCTGCCGTGGGGCGATCCAGCCCGCCCAGCATATTGAGAAGGGTGGACTTGCCGCTGCCGCTGTTGCCGATGATCGCCATCAGCTCTCCGCTTTCGACCGCCAGGTCCAGCCCTTGAAGGGCGAATACCTCGAGATTCGACGCTTTGTAGATTTTCACCAGGCCGTCGCATTGAATCATCGATTAATCCTCCCCCAGCTTCAGCGCTTGATGAATGCGGATGCGCGTGAGCATGAATCCGAGTATGCCGAGCCCGACCGCCAGCATGAAGAACACCGTCGAATAGAGCCTGATATAATCCAAGCGCGCGAAGATGACTTCGAAGGGCGGGACCAGCGTGCTAGGGTTGAACGCAATCTGGAAATGAGGCACGTAGAGACGCGCCGTCAGATTGCCGACGACGACGCCGATCACGACGGCGACGCCCGACGTCAGCAGCTGCTCCACGGCGAGCATGCCGGCCATCTGCCGGACGGACAGGCCGAGCGCGCGCATGACCCCGTTCTGAAGCGCGCGGCTGCGGAGCGACAGCACCCAGTACAGCATGAAGCCGACGAAGCTGACGAGGATCGATAAAATGAAGCCCAGCGTCAGGATGCCGTTAAGCGCGAGCAGGAACGGATCGTTTTTCGCTTCGATGAGGTCCGTCTGCGCGTTGCGCACGGAGGTGATCGCGATCGGGCTGTCCTCCAGCGCTTGATACAATTCGGCGGACTTAAAGCCGGGCTTCATCTTCAGCCACACCTCGTAAGGCTCGAGCCCGAGCTGGAACTGGATGCGGGACAAATGGCCGACGATGAGCATCGGCGCGTTCGCCTGCGCGTCCGCGTCGCCGGCGGTGACGGTTCCGGTCGGCGGGAGCGGGTTGAACGTCGGGAAGTAATCGATCGTGCCGTAAACGGTAAACGGCCGCTGCTGGACGTTGTCCCATCCGATCCATATCGTATCGCCAGGCTTCACCTTCATCTGCCGGGCGAGCGAGGCCGAGACGAGCACCGCCTTGGAGTCGCCGGCGATCAGATTCAGATATTCGTAAAACGGATGCGGGAGCAGGCTGTTCTTGAACCAGGCCGCGCGGCCGAAGTCGTCGGTGTCGACGCCGATCAGCGTCGCCTTGCCAGAACTGCTCGCCGTCTCGCCGTCGCCGGCCGCGCTGAAGCCGACCGATTTCCGGAACACTTTGGCCGCTTGCTCCACGCCGGGCAGCTTCGTGTAGGGATCGAAGGACGGCTCCACATAGTGGATGACGCGGGACCCCGTCGCCGGCGCTTGCTCGGAAGCCGGGGCCCCTGGCGCAGGGGGCGGGGGCTTGTCGTTCGGCCACTCGGCCGTCACGACGATGTCCGATCCGGCCGAATAGCGAATGCGATCGGCCGTATTCTCATTGATCGTACGGGCGGCGCTCGCGCCGAACAAGCCCGTGGCGATCGTCAGGATAAGGAATACCATCAGGAATTGATATTGGCTGTTCGAGCGGCCGACCTGGATGAGCGTGTAGTAGACGGAAGGACTCCACCACTTGCGGCCGGCCGCGTAGATGAGTCTCAACAGATACGGATACAGCCTGAGCAGCAGGAGACCCCCGCCGAGGATGAACAAGGCCGGCACGATGAATTGGAGCGGATCGATGCGCAGATCGTCCGTGCCCAGCCCGAGACGCTGAATGTCCTGCAGCCTCGAACGGAAGGTATATAGTCCGTATAGGGCGAGCGCAAGCGCGATCAAGTCCAGGTACAGCTTGTGCCAGAGCGGCGTCTTGCCTTGGCGGGCCAACTGCTGCTTGTGGCCCACGATATTCGCTCGCGTCGCCAGCCCGACGGACGCCATCAGCATGAGGAAGGAGACGGCGGCCGCGCACGCGCCGTACCGGTAGGCTTCTGCCGTCAAGCGGACCGGCAGGCCGGCGCGCTGCACGAAGGAAAGGAATCCGCTGGAGGCGCCGAGGACCTTCGTGAGGAGCAGGCCGATCGGCGGTCCCGCGGCGAGTGCCAGCCCGCTCAGCAGCAGGCTTTCGACGGCGAAGGAGAGCAGGATCTGTAAGCGGGACGCGCCTCGGCTGCGGAGCACCGCGATCTCGTTTTTCTGCCGTCCGGCGATCAGATTCGACACCATGAACATATAGAAACCGAGCATGATCAAGACCGGCATATTAAGCGACCACACGAGCTTCTGAACCTGCTTCGCGCGTTCCTGGTAACGCTCGATCGTCTTCTCCGCGGGGAAGCTGAATTCGTTGCGGAATAGCGCGACCCTGCCGTTCGCCGTCGCCTGAATCTGCTTGGCGGCCGCTTCGAACCGGCCGATGCCCGACACCTCCAGCTTGGCGTAGTCGAGCACGATATACCAACCGGCCGTAAACACCGGGACGACGCCCGCCTTCACGAATTCGCGATCGAACAGCCGCTCGTCGACGATGAAGGACTGGGAGAGCGATTCGAACGAAGGATCGCGATAGTACGGATCGTCCTCGCGCAGCGGCTCGATGATGCCGACGGGCTTGATCAGGATTTTGCGGTTCAGCTTGGCGTCGTCGACCTCGAGCACGACGCCGAGCACGGTTCTAAAATTGTTCAGCGCCGCTTCGGTTACGAGCGCTTCGTAGATTCCATCCTTCGCCTCCGTCGAGGGCAGGACGCCGTCCTTCAGGCGAATATGCTGCTGCAGCCCTTCCAGGCTCGTAAACCGGCCGCTTCTGGCTGCGTTTTTTCGCTCTTTTTCGGGCAATCCCTGGCGGAAGACATTAAATCTTTCCGTATTCGACTCCCTGACGATATCGACGATCGGCAGGCCGAACGCGGGGGCGCCTTCCTTTTTAACGAAAGCGTCGAGATCCGATATGATCTGGCCGCGCTGCGCGGTCGTCTGCGCGTCGAACGATACGCGCGACCAGACGGATCCCGAATAGACGCGGGACTTCTGCTGCGCAGTCTGCAGGTCCTTGACCAACATCCGCGAGAGCGTCGCTTCCTTGTAAATCGGCATGCTGCTGACCAGCGCCACGGAGATGAGAATGCCGAGGAAAAGGCTGATCACCAGCCATATGTTCTGTGCCATCTTGCGCAATATCATGACCAACAAAGCCATGGTGCGATCCTCCCGGTGCCCGATTTCTACTGCAATACGACGCTGTCGCCTTCGGACAGACCGGTGACGATCTCGACTTCCGTCGGAGCGGAGATGCCGGGTTCGACGTCGACCTCCCGAAGCTTGCCGTCTTGCAGCACGCGCACGTAGTTCCGGCCCATGCTGGCGCGAAGCCCGCTGCGGGGAATCTTGACGACGCCGTCTTTGTGCTGAAGGATGATTCGGATGTTGACGCTTTGACCGAGCTCGACGCCTTCGGGCAGTTGGGGGACGCTGAAATACAAGGTCGTCGCGTATTTCTCGGCCAGCTGCTTGTTCTGCGTCTGCGGCGCGTTCCCGGGCGTTTGCGACACCTTCGCTTCGAACTTGATCTCTTTGTTGTCCGCGCCGTTATAAGTGACTTCGGCTTTGAGGCCGATCTCGGCTTTGCCGGCTTGCTCGGCGGTGGCGCCCGTCGTCACGAGCTGCATTTTCGTCAAATTCGCGACCCTCACGATGGTCTGGTAGGCGTCTACGTAATCGCCGGGCTGCAGATCCTCCACGAAGACGACCTGGCCGTCGATCTTCGAATAAAGAAGCTTGTTCTCGTATTGCTCGCGCAGGCGGTCGTACTTCATCTGCTCGATATCCCGCTGCAGCGTCGCCACGCGAAGCGCGGACTGGCCGTCCTCGTCCTTTTTGTCCCCGTATTGCTTGTCGGCGGACTTCAGTTCCGCTTTTGCCCGCAAGAGCGCGATTTCCTGCTCCTTCACGCGCAGATCGAGGTCGTCCAGCACGAGCTCGGCGAGCAGGTCGCCCTTTTTGACCATTTGCCCGGACGTGACGTCGATTTTGGAGATGCGTCCGCCCGTACCGGTAAATTGGGCGACGTCGGAGATGAGGGATTCGAACGTTCCGCCCAGTTGAAGCGCGTTTTCGATCGGTCCCTTGACCGCTTTGACCGTTTGGTAGTTCTCGGCGGCCGGCTTGACCAGCGGCGGGGCGAGCGCCTCCTCTTCGCGGGGGAGCAGCGAGCAGCCCGCCAGCGCGCCGCCGAGCACCAAGGCCATGCCCGCTGCGGCCATTCGTCTATACCTGTGAGACAATTTGACCATCCTCCAGTTCGTAAATGTGGTCGACGATCTCCATGATGGCCGGGTCGTGCGTCGTCATCACGATCGACAGGCCGTGCTGCTCGACGAGATCCCTGAACAGCTTGATGATATGGAGGCCGGTCTTCGAATCCAGCTCGGCCGTCGGCTCGTCCGCCAGCAGCAATCGCGGCTTGTGCGCGATCGCCCTCGCGATCGCCGTACGCTGCTGCTCCCCGCCGGAGAGCTCGAAGGGCCGGTGATGCATTCTCGGCTTCAAGCCTACCTGTTCGAGCGCCTGGATCGCCGCTTCCTTCCGGTTCTCCTTGGCGCTCGCGCTAATCCGGAGCACGAACTCTACGTTCTCGTAGGCGGACATGAGCGGGAACAACGCGAACGATTGGAAAATGAGTCCGATCTCTTGGCGCCGCAGCGCGTCCCGCTCGCCGTCGCTCATCCCCGTGACATCCCGGCCGGCGAATTCGATCTTGCCCTCGGTCGGCCGGTCGAGCGCGCCCAGCAGGTTGATCAGCGTCGTCTTGCCCGAGCCCGAACGGCCTTTGAGCACGACAAGCTTGCCGGCCGGGACCGCGAGATCGATTCCCTTCAATACCTCGACGGTCCCCTGACCGCTGTTGAAGGCGCGTTTTAGACCGGAAACGCTTACAATGCTTGCTTCTGTTGGCTGCAAGGAACGCTCCACACCTTTCGCAAAAGCCGTCGCGCCGGACGAATCTAGGATGGGATTCGATTCGACAAGTGTCGGTATCGGCGCCATCTAATGTTGATGATGGCAATATTATACATTGACCGATCGTCGTTCACTATAACCAATCTTCATATCGTCAGGCGTTTTTTTAAGGTTTATAGGCGAGGGGAGCGTTTTTCGCAAAATAAGCAGTACGAACCTAACGTTTTTTGACTATGGTCTGTTGTTTTTGGTCTAGGAAGCGTCCAGCGATTTTTTTAGAATTACAACTATCAGGAAATGAAAGCGCTTTAGAATCGAACCGTTACAAGGCAAGCCATCAGAACCTGCTCCTCCGCCTTTACAACAGGAAGGGAATGATGTTCATGGACGCAAGGGTCGACCGCAAGGGAAAGCGAACGCGCTGGCGCAAGCACGATACCGAGCTGACGCTGCTCGCGCTCCCGACCGCCATCTGGTACGTTCTGTTCTGTTTTTTGCCGATGTTCGGCGTCATTATCGCCTTCAAGGACTTCAGGATCCACGGTAATTTTGTCCACAATGTCTTTAACAGCGCGTGGGTCGGCTTCAAGAACTTCGAATTTCTTTTCAAATCGAACGACGCCTGGATCGTCATTCGCAACACGATCGGTTACAACATCATCTTTATTATTCTGGGCATCGCGGTCCCCGTCACGCTCGCGCTGATGGTCGGACAGCTGCACAGCCGCAAGGCGGCCAAGGTTTATCAGACGATGATGTTCCTGCCTTACTTCCTCTCCTGGGTCGTCGTATCCGCCGTGGTCTGGGCTTTCCTGAGCTATGACAAGGGCATCTTCAACCAATTTTTGTCCGACTTCAGCCGAAGTCCCAAGAACTGGTACATGGAAGCGTCCTACTGGCCCTATTTTCTCGTTTTCATGAATATGTGGAAAGGCCTTGGGTACGGCATGGTCATCTACCTGGCGACGATCACGAGCATGGATTCGACCTATTACGAAGCGGCCGTCATCGACGGCGCGACCAAGTGGCAGCAGACCCGTTATATTACGATTCCCTTGATGAAGTTCGTTATCGTGCTGATGTTCATCCTGGCGGTCGGCCACATTTTTTCCACGGACTTCGGCCTGTTTTTCCAGGTGCCGCGAGATTCCAACTCTCTGTATAACGTGACGACGACGGTAGACGTGCTCGTGTTCAAGCAACTCAAGACCGCGACGGTCGGCATGGCTTCCGCCTCTTCCTTCCTGCAGTCGGTGCTGGGCTGCGCGATGATACTGACCGCGAACTGGGTCGTTCGCAGAGTCGATCCCGATAGCGCGATGATCTAGAGAGGAGGGCATCCACATGTCCACGCAAACGAGCTACGATTCCGGTCTGGAAAAATTCAATCGAATCGGCAGAGGAACGAACCTCGTCTTTCACCTGATCTTTATTCTGTTGGCGCTGCTGTGCCTCATTCCCGTCGTGGTGGTGCTGTCCATCTCGCTGTCCGACGAGTCTTCCATTCGCGAGAGCGGTTACCGCATCCTGCCGACCGTCCTGTCCGGGGATGCCTACAATTATATCGTGAAGCAGGGCTCGATGATGACGCGGGCGCTCGGCGTCTCCGTGCTCGTCACGGCAGCGGGCACGCTGATCGGCGTACTGCTCACCACGTCGATGGGCTACGTGCTGTCGCGTCCGAACTACAAGCTGAACGGACTGCTGACGTGGATCGTGTTTATCCCGATGATTTTTAACGGCGGCCTGGTGTCCAGCTACTACATCAATTCGTCGCTGTTGGGGCTTAAGAACACGATCTGGGCGCTCATTCTGCCGCTCGCGGTGTCGTCCTTTAACGTCATCATTTGCAGAACCTTTTTCAAATCGACGATTCCGGACGGCTTGATCGAATCGGCCGAGATCGACGGCGCCGGACAGTTCCGCATCTACTTCACGATCGTGCTGCCGATCTCGCTGCCCGTCCTGGCGACGATCGGACTCTTCCTCTGCTTCTCGTACTGGAACGACTGGTTCCAGTCGCTGCTCTATATCGACGACCAGAACCTGTATTCGCTGCAGGCGCTGCTGAACAGCCTGATGAGCAACGTCGACGCGCTGGCGAGGAACGCTTCGACGATGGGCGTCAGCTATGCGCAGCTCGTCGCCACGATGCCCAAGGAATCGGCGCGCATGGCGGTCGCGATCATCATCGTCCTGCCGGTCGCGCTGGCCTATCCGTTCTTTCAGAAGTACTTCATATCCGGCCTAACGGTAGGCGCCGTTAAGGGATAAGCCGAAATAAGCCCGGACGTCTCGGGTTTATCATATCAGCCATACAGGTACACGCTTAAATGACATGAGGGAGGAAATAAGATGAAATCATTCATGAAATCCCCGCTCTTAATCGGCGCAGCCGCGTTGGCGATGACCGGCCTGGCCGGGTGCTCCAAATCGGACAACAACAATGGGGCGAACGGCGCGGCAGCCAGCTCGCCGGCAGCTTCCGCGTCATCCACGGCATCCGCGGCATCGAGCGCGCCCGCCACGAAGTCCGGCGATATCCCCACGCTCGTATGGTGGACGATCGGCGGGCAAATACCGGCCAACTACGACAAGGCCATCGAGAAGATCAACGAATACACGGCCGAGAAGATCGGCGTCAAAATCGATCTCCGCGTCGCCGGATGGGGCGAATGGGATACCAAGATCAACACGATCGTCAACTCCGGGGAACCTTTCGACATCATGTTCACGAATAACGGCAAGTACAGCCAGCAGGTCAACATGGGCGCGTTCGCCGACATTACCGACCTCGTGCAGAGCGCGACCCCGGAATTGAACAGCCTGGTGCCGAAGATGGTGTGGGACGGGACCAAGATCGGCGGCAAAATCTATGCGGTGCCGACTTACAAGGATTCGTCCGCGACCCAGTACTGGGTATTCGACGATGCGCTCGTGAAAAAGTACAACATCGATCTCGCCGGCATCAAGACGATGCAGGATCTGGATAAACCGTTCCGAGATATCAAAGCCGGCGAAGGCAAGAGCTACTACCCGCTGTCCTTGACGCAAGGCGAGGGATTCAACGGCTTCTTTAACGCCTACGACGATATGACGCTCGGCTTCGCGCCGATCGGCGTCAAGACCGACGACGCCTCGCGCAAGGTCGTCTCCGTGCTGGAGCAGCCGGATACGATGGCCAACCTGAAGCTGATGCACCAATGGTACCAGGACGGCATCATCAATCCGGACGCGCCGACCAAGATCGAAGCGGATCCGTACCGTCCGTTCTTCAGCGCGCAGGCATTCCCCGGCGCCGAAGTGAACTGGCAGATCAACGCGGGCATCGAGAAATACGACATGGTGCAAATAGCGGGCCCGATCTATACGACCAGCACGATCCAGGGCTCGATGAACGCGATCTCCGCCAACTCGAAGTACAAGGAAGAGGCGCTGAAGTATTTGCAACTGGTCAACACCGACTCCAAGCTGCGCAACATGCTGGCATTCGGCGAAGAGGGCGTCGACTTCGATTATGTCAGCGACAAGGTCGTCGAGCGGAAAACCGATACTTGGCCGCTGGCTGCGTATACGCAAGGCACGTTCTTCAACTTGGCCGTCACCAAGGGCGCGCCGGAAGATCAGTGGGATCAGGTGCGCAAGCTGAACGAAGCCGCGACCTCCTCCACGATCCTCGGATTTGCGCTTGACCTCACCGATCTGGCCACGGAAGTCGCCAACGTGAAATCGGTCTGGAGCAAATACAGCTATGAGCTGGTGACCGGCGCTTCCGATCCGGAGAAGCAAGTGCCGAAAATCGCGGAAGAGCTGCGGAAGGCCGGCATGGATAAGATCATTCAGTCCGCGCAGGCGCAAATCGACGCCTACTTCAAGGCCTAAGTCTAAAAACGGATAAAAAGAGCCCGAACGCGCCTCTCAGGACGTTCGGGTTTTCCGGTCTTGCATCCAGCGGGCACGAGGATTGATTTATCCGAAGCATACGGTATATGGTTAGACTATGACTTCGTCAAAAGTCCGACAGCAAGGGAGCGCCGCATGTTTTCCTTTTTTCAAATCCAAATCTATCGCGGCAAGTTCATTGCGTTTGCGGTTTTTGCGTTTCTAATGGGGCTGGGCTTAAGCGCGCTGGCCACCTACGTGTTGCTGGAGCAATGGCTCGAGAATGCGAAAAGTCAGTCCGCGGACTCCTTTTCCAGGGTGGAGAGCGCCCTTCAGAACGATTCCGAGCGGATCGACGCCTACCTGCAGCGGGTTTACTCCAACAGCGGCCTCGTGGCCGACGTTCGCTATTTTTTGGGCAACAGCGCGGAAGGCTATCTGACGGTCAGGCTCCAGAACAGCCGCTACGACCAGACGCTCGTCTCGTTTCCGGAGGATATGAAGGCTTTTCTCGGCAACGGCGGACAGAATCGCATCGTGCAGGTGAGCCTGCATACCGGGGAACAAGGCAACGTCGTGCGCTTTGGCAGCAGCGGCGGCACGAGCTTCAAGTTCAAGGTGCCGAACACGGACGATCTATTCCGGGAGACGATCCAACGCGGATTCGTCATTCGCAAGCAGCTGCTGGATCCGAACCAAATCTCGCGCCAGCTCGGCGAATTCCGGTTTCTGGTCAGCAGCGACGCGTTGTTCGCGGACGTGCGGAACAATCGGCGGGTCGCATCCGCCGCCGTCAGCAGTGCCGGCGACGTGTATCTCGCCGGCGGCGGGGACCGCGCCGACGCGGATTTGTTCCGCAAGGCCGCGGCGAACCCAAGCGGCCATGGCTTCATTCGCCTGGGCGAACTGGGCCGCGCGTTTTACGTGACCTATCCGTCCAAGGCGTTCAACTATCAATTCGTCAGTATCGTAGATTTGTCCGCGCTCTTTCGGCAGAAGGCCGGCATCCTGCTCATCGTATTCCTGGTGGTGTGGGCGGCCATGGGCAGCATCCTCCTGCTGGCCGCGTACAATCTGCGCGAAGCCGCGGGCTTCCTGCGGCGGATCATCCATTCGATCGAAAGGGTCAAATCCGCCAACTTCACGCCCGTCAGCCCTGCGCGCTACCGGAAAAACGAGTACGGCATGATCGCTGCGGAGCTCGACGATATGACGCTGCAGCTCAATAAGCATATTCAGACGGAATACCTGCTCAAGCTGAAACAGCAGCAAACAGAAATGAAGGCGCTTCAAAACCAGATTAATCCGCATTTTTTGTACAATACGCTGGAAATTATCCGTTCCTCAGCGCTGTCGGGCCGTTCGGACGATACGGCAGAAGCGATCGCGACGCTGGGCGCGCTGTACCGCGAGATCGTCAAAAACGAAAACATCATTCCGCTGGGCAGCGAGCTCGCCTTGCTGCAAAAATATTTGAAGATCATGGAATTCAAATACCCCGACCGTTTTTTTTACCAGCTTAACGTGGACGAATCGCTGCTGTCCCTGCCCACCGTGAAGTTCTGGATGCAGCCGCTCGCGGAGAACTTTTTCGTCCATGGCTTCGATCCGGACCGCGAGTTCAACCTGCTCGTCCTGAACGGCACGGAACGCGCGGACGCGTACGTGCTGGAGATGGTGGACAACGGGACCTCGATCTCCAAGGAACGACTGGCCGAGATCCGCCGGCATCTGTCCCTGAACGAGGATTCGGCCACAGAGAGCATCGGCCTGCGAAACGTGTATACGCGGCTTCATTTTTTTCACGGCAAAGGCTTTGCGATGCAAATCGACAATAACGAGGAAGCCGGCGTCAAGATCACCTTGACCTTTGCGAAGGAGGCGTAATCCATGTATAAGCTTCTGCTCGTGGACGACGAGCCGCAGATTCTGGAGGGCGTCAAGCGAACGCTGGATTGGGAGAAGCTCGGCTTCGCGAGGATCGAGACCAGCGAGACGTACGAGGGCGCGATCGCCAAAGCCGTGGAGTTCGGGCCGGACCTGGCCATCTTCGACGTTTGCATCGGCAAGGAACGCGGTTATAACGCCATCCGCAAGCTGAAGGAAATACGGCTTCCGGCTACCTATATTATGATGAGCGGTTACGAGGAATTCGAATACGCCATGCAGGCGATTCATTGCGGGGCCAAGGACTATCTGCTCAAGCCGATCGAGCGCGCCAAGCTGCAAGCGCTGGTACAGCGGATTATCGTCGAAGATCTGAACGGTACGCTGGCGGGGGCGGAACCGGACGACCGCGACGCGGACCCCATACTCGGCGTGCGATACGACAGCCTGTCCAAGCTGACGAACCGCATTCTGCAGATGGTCAAGGCGGAATACGGCCAAAATCTGAACCTCAAAACGGTGGCGGAACGCTTTCGCATGAACGGAACCTATCTCGGACAGCTCTTTTTGAAAGAAACGCAGATGAAATTTTCGGAGTACCTTATGGCCTACCGAATGTTTCGGGCGCGCGAACGAATTCAGACGACGGACGAGAAAATAGCGACGATCGCCCAGTCCGTCGGCTACGCCAACCTGAATTACTTTTATACGCATTTTAACGCGTACTTTCACAAGTCGCCTTCGGATCTGCGGAGAAAGGAATAGGGCGGCCATGCGATACCGACGAATCCGCGGCTCGATCCTCAAGGCGGCCATGCTTGCCGCGCTGCTGGCGCTGCCGCTGTCCGGCTGCATGTCCGAATCGGCCGCGGGAGATCTGCCGGTTCAAGCGAGCGGCGCCGTCAATCTGATCTACTACACGCTCGGCAATCCGGATCCCGATCTGAAGATGGTCAACGACAAGATCAATGAAGTGACGGCAAAAAAAATCGGGGTCACGATCACCTATATAAAGGTCGGCTGGCAGGAATACAGCGACCGGATCAATACGCTGATCTCGACGGGCACGCCCTTCGACATCGCCTTTGCGACCGACTACGCGAGCTTCGTGCAACGGGGGGCGTGGCTCAAGCTGGACCACTATCTGTCCGGACTCGGCCGGGAGATGTACGACGCGATCGATCCCGTGCTGTGGCAGGGCGTCCGCATGGAGGATGGCGGGATCTACGGGGTGCCGACGAACAAGGAGCTAGCGGTCCGGATGCAGTGGATGTATCCGGAGTCGCTCGTACGGAAGTACGGCATCGATATCGCCAAGTACGGCACGTTGGAATCGCTCGAGCCGCTGCTCGGCATGATCAAGGACAAAGAGCCCGCCTACCAGCCGATGGAGCTGGACAAGGATTCCCAGAACTTCTTCGCGCTGGACGGCTACGAGTACGTGATCGACAAGCCGCTGCCGCTGATGGTCCGTTCGCTGGATCCGAGAGCGCCGGTGGTCAACATCTTCGAGACGCAGGAAGCCAGGCAAGTGCTGGATACGCTCCGCCGCTATTATCTCAAGGGCTACATTAATGAAGATGCGGCCCTCCGGGAGAGCCAGAATCTGAAGCGGGGAGATCTGGTATTCTGGAAGCCGGCAGGGGGCGGTCCGCTCGCGGAGAACAGCTGGAGCAAGGATCGCGGCTACAAGGTCGTCGCCCAACCGGTAACGCTGCCTCTGATCACGACGGAATCCGCGCGCGGCGGGATCATGGCGATCAACGCCAACTCCGCGCATCCGGCCGAGAGCGTCAAGTTCCTGAATTTGCTCAACACGGATCCCGAGCTCCGCAATCTGTTCAATTACGGCATCGAAGGCGTGCACTACACGCTGGACGACAACGGGCAGGTGCTGCTCAAATCTTCACGGGACGGCGGCGATCAAGGCGCGGCGGTCGGCTATGAAGGGGTGCAGTATACGCAGGGCAACTGGTTTATCCTCAAGACGATCGGCGGCGAATATCCGGATCCGCTGGATAAGTGGGACCGGTACCGGGCGGCCAACGCCGAGTACGTCAAATCCAAGCTGTTCGGATTCACGCCGGATCTGGCGGGCATGTCCATTCAGATCGACAACATCCGAACGGTGTGGGAAAAGTACTATCCGGGCCTGATGACGGGCAGCGTGGACGTGGATGCCGTACTGCCCAAGTTCAATGCGGAGCTGAGGCAGGCAGGGCTGGACGAGGTGCGGGCGGAAGTGCAAAGGCAGCTGGATGCCTGGCGCGCACGACATTCGTAGCCGGCAGCCTGCAGGGTAGAAACGCATCAAACGCATCGAAGACCGCCGGCGTCGAGCCAGGCGGTCTTCGTATTTTTCGTATGGCGTCAAGCTTCGATTAACCCTTCACCGCGCCGGCGACGACGCCTTTGACGATGTATTTTTGCAGGAACATGAATACGACGATCGACGGCAGGACGGCCATCACCATGGCGGTCATCGCGTACTGCCAGTCCGACGTGTACTGGCCGACGAACGTGTAGGCCGCGAGCGTCAGCGTCTTGGTCGTCGGCGAGCCGTTGACCATGAGGAGCGGGAGCAGGAAGTCGTTCCAGATCCACATGACGTCGATGATGACGATCGTCGCCGTGACGGACTTGAGCAGCGGGAAGATGATCCGGAAGAACAGCCCGAAGCCGGAAGCCCCGTCGATCATCGCGCTCTCGTCGAGCTCCTTCGGTATGCCTTTGACGAACCCGTGATAGATAAAGACGGCCAGCGGAGCGCCGAAGCCCCAGTACAGCAGGCCGAGTCCCCAAGTGCTGTCGGACAAATGCAGGAACCGCGCGGTCTTGAGCACCGTGAGCATGATCGACTGGAACGGGATGAGCATCGGCATGATGCAAATGAAGTAGACGATGCCGCTCAGTCTCGACTTCGTGCGCGCCAGCTTGTAGGCGGCGATCGAGGAGACGAGGACGATGCCGGCGAGCCCCAGCACGGTGATGATCGTGTTGTTCAAGAACAGGCGCGGATAGTTGATAAACTTCCACACGTACGAGTAGTTGGCGAACGTCCAGTGATGCGGCAGCGCGATGACGTCGGACATGACTTCCTGGAAGCTCTTGAACGAGTTGAAGATCGCCAGGAAGAGCGGGTACAGGAACACGAGGGAGAGGAGGATCATGACGATCTCAAGGGCCCAGCGGGTCGCTTTATTAGAAGCGGACATTAGGCTTCAACCTCCCTGCGCTTGAAGATGGTGAGCTGGATGACGGTGATGATCAGGACGGCGACGAACAGAATGAGCGCCTTGGCGGTGCCGTAGCCGTACAGGTTGTTCGTGAAGGTGTCGCGGTAAATGTCGTAGGCGACGCTGTACGTCGTGCCGCCGGGACCGCCTCCGGTGAGGGAGAGGATGACGTCGAACACTTTGATCGAATTGGTCAGCGCCATGAAGACGGCGATCGTGATCGAAGGCGCGAGCAGCGGCAGCGTCACGCTGAAGAAGCGGCGGACGGGGCCGGCGCCGTCCACGACGGCTGCTTCCTTCAGATCGCCCGGAACGGACTGCAGGCCGGCGATGTATATGACGAGATAAAAGCCGATCGACTGCCAGATCGAGACGAACAGGACGGAGATGAAGGCGAGTCCCGGCTCCCCGAGCCAGCTCATTTTGAAAATATGCCAGCCCGTGCTGTTGCCGAGCGACTCGAAGCCCTGCATGAAGATGAACTTCCAGATGAAGCCGACGATGACGAGGCTGAGAATGTACGGGATGAAAAAGGCTGCCCGCAGCCAGGTCTTCGACTTCAGCTTGGCATCCAGGACGAGCGCCAGCAGAATGGCCAGCACGTTGATGAGCACGATATAGAGCACGGCGTACTTGACCGTGAACCAGGCCGCGTTCGTGAAGTTGGCGTCGCCGGTGAAGATCTGCTTGAAATTGTCCAGGCCGATGAACTTCGGATGCTTGGAGATGCCGTTCCACTTGGTCAGCGAGTAGCGGACGGTCATGACGAACGGAATGTAAAAGGCGACGGCCACGCAGATCAGAACGGGCAGCGTGAATATGCCGAACTCTAGCTTATCGCGCCATTTGCGGTAAAACGAGGCCATAGCGGCACCTCTTTCTCTTGTGGTGTGACGGGTTTAGGCTATAATGCATTATAAAACGGCGCCGAATACGTCCTAAATGGATTTAAGTAATCACTTAAGGGTAATAAGGTGAACTGGAGGCATTTATGCAGATTTTCCCGCAATGGCTGCGGCGGACCGCGCGCCGGCTGCGCGAGGCGCCTTCCCGCAGGCTGGTGAACAAGCTGATCCTGCTGTTCACCTCCATCATCATTCTGATCGTCTCGAGCCTCACCGTCATCGCATACAAGATCATCGAGCGGGAATCCGTGGCGAACAGCATCGCGAGCAACCGGAGCAACCTGAAGCTGGTAAACCAGAACTACGCCAAGTACATGAGCGAGCTCGAACAGCTGTCGCTGCCGCAGATCGATTACGACCCGCTGATGCGCGCTATCGAGCGCGAGGACGAAGACTATGCCTCCCGGCTGTATCTGGAGGACTATTTGCGTTCGCTTTTTTACGCGAGGTCCGATCTGCAGAGCATCTACTTGTACCTGGTGGACGAACGCAAGTATCTGTACGTAACCCGCGAGCGATACAACGTAACGGTGCGCGCCGCGCTGGACGACGGCATCCCTGGGCAGGCCTGGTACGAGCGGGCGATGGCGGATCCGTACAACCGGAGCGTGCAATCGCTGGTCCTGTCGCGCGCCACCGGCTACGGCACCGCGCCGGAGGGCGTTTACATGGCGTATCACCGGGTGCTGCGCTCGCTGAAGGATCGGCAGGCGCGCGCCATCCTCAGCTTTTACGTGAACGATTCGGCCAAAAACGCGATCATGGCCGACATGCCCAAGACCGCCGGAGAGCACGCCATTCTGTTGGACGCGGACGACACGCCGTTTCATGTCGACGATCCCGGCTTCTACGCTTCCGCCTCGGGCGACGAGGACTTCACGTCCTTGCTCCACGCGGAGGAGACGAAGGGGAGATTCAATTGGCAGGGACCGGACGGGCGCTATCTGGTCGTCGAAAACGTAGACGGGCAGGACGGCTGGCGGCTCGTCAAGCCGATTCCGTTCAGCGAGATCTATCGGACGGCGGTGGAGGCGCGGCGCATCAGCATCTGGATCGGCTTGGGGTTCCTGGCCGTCGCGGTCGGGCTCGTCATCCTGACCTCGAACGCGATCACGCGTCCGCTCAAGCGGCTGTCCAAGGAGATGAGCCGGTTCGGCGCGGGCGACTTCGAGACGGTGACCGAGGTGCGCGGGCTCGACGAGATCGCATATTTATCCAAGCACTTCAACCTGATGGCGCGGCGGACGAACGAGCTGATCAACGAGCGGTACAAGATGAAGCTTACGGAGCAGAGCGCGATCCTGAAGGCGCTGGAAGCCGAGATCAATCCGCATTTTCTATACAACGCGCTGCAGGCGATATCGACGAAAGCGCTGAAGAGCGGCAACGACGACGTGGCGGACATGGTCGACGCGCTCGCTGGCACGCTCCGCTACTGCATCAGCGGCAAGGATATCGTCTATTTGAATGAGGAGCTGAAGCACGTGGAAAGGTACATGATGCTGCAGAAGGCGAGATTCGGCAGCCGCGTCGCCATGTCCTACGACATCGGGGAGGCGCTGCTCCAGCTGTCGATCCCGAAGCTGTCGATTCAGTCTCTCGTTGAAAATGCGATCAAGCACGGCGTCGAAAAGGTGCAGCGGCCCGTCACGATCGCGCTATCCGTCTATATGGAGGAAGACCGGGCGGTCATCGCCGTACGCGACTACGGGCCGGGCATCGCGCCGGACCGCCTGCGGGAGGTGCGCGCTTCCTTCGAGGAGGCATGGGAAGCCCGCACCGGCGACAGTATCGGCCTGCGCAATCTGGACGCGCGCCTGAAGCTGCTGTTCGGCGGGGAAGCGGGGCTCGAGATCGAGGCGCTCGAAATCGGCACGGAGCTGCGCATGAAGATCCCGGGAGGAGGCGGACGTCTTGTATAAAGCGTTGATCATCGACGACGAGGAGCCGACCCGCGAAGCCATTCGCATCCTGGGAGATTGGCCGCGGCACGGCATCGGCGAGGTGCTCGAGGCGGCCGACGGCAAGGAAGGGCTGGCGCTGCTGGAGCGGGAGCGGCCCGACCTGGTGCTGGTCGACATGAAGATGCCGGTCATGGACGGGCTGGCATTCCTGCAGGTCGTGGAGCGGGATTATCCCGATCTGTTCACGATCGTCATCAGCGGCTACAACGACTTCGACTATACGCGCCAGGCGATCCGCTCGCGGGTCGTCGACTACCTGCTGAAGCCGGTCAACCGGGGCGATCTCAACCAGGCGCTCGCCAAGGCGGCGGGCGTCCTGGACGCCCGGCGAGACAGCAAGCGGGACCATATCGACCGCGATATCGCGCTCAACATGTCGCTGCCCAAGCTGAAGGAAAACATCTACCTGTCGCTGCTGGCCCGCACGTTCAGGGCCGGCAGCAGCGAAGCGTACCTGCGGCTCATCGGCGCGGACGATCCCGGTACGCGGTTCGGCGTGACCGTGCTTCGCCTGCTGAACTTGAACGCGGTCGCGGCCGGCCGGTTCAAGGGCGAGACGGCGCTGCTGCACTACGCGGCGGCCAACGTCGTCGGCGAGTTCGCCGAGGCGGGCTTCCAGAGCTTCGGCCTGGCGAATCCGAAGCGGGACCGGGAGCTGATCGTCATCCATTCGATGACGGGCGGCTATCCCGAGGATCTCGCGTTCCGCGCCGCGCACTTCGCGCGCAAGATCGCGCAGGGGCTGAGCGACCTGTTCGGCATCCGCACGGTCGCGGGTCTGAGCGGACCCGGCGTCGCGGTCGGGGGATTGGCGGACGCTTACGGCGCCGCGTCCGAGGCGGCGGACGACGCCGACCTGTTCCGCCGCGACGCGCTTCAGCCGGCGCCGCCCGCGGCGGAACGCAAGGAGGCGAGCGCGCCGGCCGTTTCATTCGCGGCGCGAATGCCGCAGCTTCGCGCGGCGATCGAGGCGGGCAGCGCAGCGCAGGCGCGGACGGTCGCCCAGCAGTTCCTGGCCGGCGTGCGGGAGCGGGGCCGCTTCAGCTTCAAGCAGGCGGATCGGCTGCTGGAGGAGCTGATCTTCCTGCTCGGCGAGCTGGCGCTCGAGCTGGGTCTGCCGGCAGCCGGCGCTGCGAGCGGCGGCTCGGGCGGGGACGGCGGGGCTGCAGCGGGTATCCGCGGCGACGGGGCGCTGGGCGCGCTCGGACTGTCCGCCGATTATGCCGGCTTCGACGAGTACGAGGCTTTGCTCTGCGGGCTTTGCGAGCGGTACGCCGAGCTGGCGCGCGCCTCGCTGTCGCCGGAGCGCGTCTTCGATGTGGGGGAGATCAAGCGCTACATCGAACAGCATTACTTCGAGGACATCAAGATCTCGATGTTTACGGAGCGCTATTTTCTGAGCAGGGAATACCTGATGAAGCTGTTCAAGCAGCAATACGGCTTCGGCATCCACGAGTACGTGCAGAAGGTGCGCATGGACAAGGCCAAGGCGCTGCTCGACCGGCCGGAGCTGAAGATCCAGGAGATCTCCGAGATGCTCGGCTTCAAGGACAAAAATTACTTTTCCAAGGCGTTCCGCAACTACGTGGGGCTGTCGCCGTCGGAGTACCGGGCGCAGGGGACGGAAGCGCCGTGAGTTGGGGTTTGGCTGGTCAAAGGGCATGGATGATGTGAGAGCGGAAGACGCGAGAACGGTTGATGTGAGTACGGAAGATGCAAGTATGGAAGATACGAGCACGAAAGATGCGCACCAAGCGAGCGGTGAGAGCGGAGATAGCCGATTTTATCGGCTAACGGAGGTCCCCAGGGCGTGGTCCTGGAGGAGATAGCCGATTTTATCGGCTAACGGGGGCACCCGGGGCGTGATTCTGGAGAAGATAGCCGATTTTATCGGCTAACGGGGGCACCCGGGGCGTGATTCTGGAGGAGATAGCCGATTTTATCGGCTAACGGGAGCGCCCGGGGCGTGAAGCTGGAGGAGATAGCCGATTTTATCGGCTAACGGGTCTCTCTTGTCACGCATAACTTCCCTTGTTCGGGAGAAGGGTAAAAAAGCGAACAGCCGGCCAGGCCGCTTTTTTACCCTTAAAAGATTACTTAAATGCATTGGGTTGCCGACCGCGGTTCTTTAATATAAGCATCGTAGCGCAAAATCACAAACGAATCGGGGGCAACATACATGCTCAAAAAGATCGCGGGCGTATCCGTCAGCGCGGTGATGATGGCCGGTCTGCTGGCCGCATGCGGCGGAAACAACGACAACAACAACGCGGCGTCGAGCGGAGCGGCATCGGCTAGCGCAGGCTCGTCGGCTAGCGCCTCGGCCGGCACCTCGGACAAGCCGGTCACCATCAACATGTTCACGGCTTCGCCGGAGTACACGGACGCTTTTAACGCCTATATCGCCGAATACAAGAAGGTCAAGCCTAACGTAACGATCAACCTCGAGATCATGCAGGCCGACTACAACACGGTGCTGAAGTCGCGCATCGCTTCCGGCAACACGCCGGACGTCTTCCAGACGACGGCAGGCGGAGATATCGACACCTTCGCCGAATACAGCGCGGACCTGACCAGCGAACCGCTGGCCGCAGCCATGACGGACGCCGTGCGCAACAACATGACGTCCAGCGACGGCAAGGTGCTGGGTCTGCCGGTCAAGGGCAACCTGTTCACGCTGATCTACAACAAGAAGCTGTTCGAAGAAGCGGGCATCACCGAGGTGCCGAAGACGACCGCGCAGCTCGACGACGCGATCGCGAAGCTCGAAGCCAAGGGCATCACGCCTTTCGCCAACGCCTACAAAGAATGGTGGACGTGGAAGCACGTGTTCCAACACTTCGTGGATGCTGCCGCGCTTGATGCAGGCACGGACGCCAAGTCGCTGGTCGCCGATTTCATCGCCGGCAAGACGACATTCAAGGATCACCCGGTGCTGGCCGACAACTTCTTCAAGTTCGTCGACACGACGATCGCTCACGGCACCGACAAGCCGCTTGAACGCGACAGCAACGCAGAAGTCAGCGACTTCGCTGCAGGCAAGGCCGCGATCATGACCGGCAAGGGCGCATGGGACGAAGAAGCGATCGAGAAGATCACGCCGGACATCCAGATCGGCATCATGGGCTACCCGGTCAGCGACAAGCCGGAGCAAGCGGTCATTATCACGGGCGCCGACCAAGCGCTGCGCATCAACAAGGATTCCAAGGTCGCCCGCGAGACGATCGACTTCTTCAACTGGCTGTATACGTCCGACTACGGCAAGAGCTGGTTCTCCAACGTCGCGAAGGTCATCCCGCCGATCAAGGACGCGCCGCTGCCGGATCTGCAAATGCCGAAGGCGATGGACGAGATCCTGAAGACCGAGAAGTCCGGCGACCTGTCCGTCAACTACTCGCTCGACACGTTCCACCAGAAGTTTGGCGAGATCATGCAGGCTTATGTGGGCAAGAGCAAGACGAAGGACCAGGCGATCACCGAGATTCAGCAAGCGTGGACGCAGCTTGGCTCCGCTCAATAATAATCGTAACGGCAAGGCGCCCGGCGCCGAACCGGAATAGAAACACGCAAGACTCAGCCCTCCGGGACTGGGTTTTGCGCGTTTTCGGACCTTATTCATCTTAAATGAACGCAAGGAGCGTGCGCGACAATGAGCAAAGCGATCGAGATCGCCGAAAACGGCCTGCATTTATATATTGAAGTGACGGACGAGGGGGATGCGCGGCTGATGCATTTCGGACCCGGGCTCTACCGGCCGGGCGCCGTCTCGGTCAAGCAGGCGCCCGGTTTCAGGCTGCTGGAGCTGCAACTGACCGGCGAAGACCGTGCCGAATACCACGGCCGCACGCACCGTGCGACCTTTCCGGGCCTGCGCATGCAGTACCGGTCGCACAGCGACGCGCGCAGCGGTCCGGGCCGCAAGCTCGAAGTGACGCTCGCCGATCCCGATACGGGACTCGAGGCCGTGTCGCACTTCCAGTTCTACGACGGCATTGCGGTCGCGCGCTGCTGGACGACGCTGCGCAACGGCGGCGCCGCGACGCTGGGCGTCGAGTACGTATCCACGTTCGCGCTGACCGGGCTCGACAAAGAAGGCGCGCTGGACCGCGACGACAAGATGTCCGTCTCCATTCCGCATATGGGCTGGCAGAGCGAGCTGCAATGGCGGACGTACTCGCTGCCCGAGCTTGGCCTATCGCACGTGACCGACCGCAGCTCGAAGCGCATTGCCTGCAGCAACACGGGCTCCTGGGCGGCTGCCGAACATATCCCGATGGCGGTGCTGGACAATCGCGAGACGGACACGCAGCTGTTCTGGCAGATCGAGCACAACGGATCGTGGCACTGGGAGATCATCGACCAGTTCGATTATTTGACGCTGCTCGTGAGCGGTCCGACCGAGCATGACAATCACTGGTGGCTGGAGCTCGCGCCGGGCGAATCGTTCGTCTCCGTGCCGGCGGCGGTCGGCGCGACGCGCGGCGGCTTCGACGCGGCGATCGGCGAGTTGACGCGCTACCGTCGCGCGATCCGGCGCCCCAACGACGACAACCGGCTGCTGCGCGTCATTTTCAACGACTACATGAACTGCCTGTGGGGCCAGCCGACGACCGAGAAGCTGCTCCCTCTTATAGACGCGGCTGCCGACATCGGCAGCGAATACTTCTGCATCGACGCGGGCTGGTATGCGGATGGCGATTGGTGGGACGGGGTCGGCGAGTGGCTGCCGTCCAAGGCGCGGTTCCCCGAAGGCATCAAGTACGTGCTTGACTATATCCGCGGCAAAGGCATGATCCCGGGTCTCTGGCTGGAGCTCGAGGTTATGGGCATCAACAGCCCGAAGCTCGCGGACGCGGACGACAGCTGGTTTTTCATGCGCCACGGCAAACGGGTCAAGGACCGCTCCCGCTACCAGCTCGACTACCGCAATCCGGCCGTCGTCGCCCACGCGGACGAAGTTATCCGGCGTCTCGTCGATGACTACGGCGTCGGCTACATCAAGATGGATTACAACATCAACGCGGGCATCGGCACCGAGACCGACGCGGACAGCTTCGGCGACGGCCTGCTGCAGCACAACCGGGCTTACCTCGCTTGGATTGACTGCATCTTCGCGCGGTACCCGGACCTTGTCATCGAAAACTGCTCCAGCGGCGGCATGCGCATGGACTACGCCATGCTGAGCCGGCATAGCATCCAGTCCACCAGCGACCAGGAGGACTACGTGAAATACGCGGCGATCGCCGCCGCTTCTCCGTCCGCGCTGACGCCGGAGCAATCGGCCATCTGGTCGTATCCGCTGCGCGAGGGCGACGACGAGGAAGTCGTGTTCAACATGGTCAACGCGATGCTGCTGCGCGTCCACCAGAGCGGCCACGTCGCCGAACTGAGCCCGCGCCGCCGCGCGCTCGTCAAGGAGGCGCTCGACTACTACAAGACGATGCGCGCCGACATCGCCGCCGGGCTGCCGTTCTGGCCGCTCGGCCTGCCGACGCAGCAGGACGACTGGATCTGCTTCGGCATCCGCTCGGAGGGCCGCGCCTATGTCGCGGTCTGGCGCATCGGCGGCGAATCCGCCGAGATCGCGCTGCCGCTGCCTTGGCTGGCGGCGGAAGCTGGCGGAGGTGTTGGCGATGCAGGCGCGCGCGGTGAAGTTCAAGTGCAGGTGCGCATCGCGTACCCGGCCGCGCACGAGGGCAGCGCCGTCCGCTGGGACGCCGAAGCCGGCGCGCTGCGCGTGACGCTGCCGCGGGAGCGGACGGCGCGGTTGGTGGAGCTGCGTTTTTAAGCCGGTAGCCTGAACGAAGAAGATGGCCGTCGCCCTTGCGGGCGGCGGCCTGTTTGCGTTCATTGCCCTTCTCTCCGCTGCAACTTTAGGCTTGCGAACATACATCCCGCGGCGAGCGGAATACAATAGTGAATATCTTCCGTTCCGCTCGACGGGAAGCATAAGGGAAGCCGAGGCGTCGAATCATCATCTTGTGAAAGCGTAGCCAAAACTGAATGTATAAATTCGAACGAGAAGGGGGCGGCCCACGATGAGTACGCGACTGTTGTCCGAATCGCTCGTCCGGGAGCGATTTCCTCATCTGCGATACGTGAGGATCCATACGAGCGGCAAGCAGACGGCGACGATCTACGCCTGGGACGATCAACTAGAACTGCGCGAGGAAGATCGGGCGAACCTGCTGAAGTTCGCATCCGCCTACCTGACGCCATTCGTCTGCTTCAAGGTGAAGCCGTACGGACTGACGAGGGAGGAGCGGGTGCCTGCCGCGCCGGAGGTGCCGGACGATGTCAGGGAAGCGGCGATGAACCGCGGCTCGGACCTGCACGACATCATCGACGTCGTGGACCGTATGCTGGCCGGCGGGCGCATCTCGTTCGAGCGCTACGATCGGGTAAATGCGACCGTGTATCTGACGATCCGCTCGACGCTGCCGATCAGTCCGATCGAGCGCGAGCTCCTCGGCGTGTACCTCTACGAGCTGCTGCCGCTAGGGACGCAGTCGAACATTCAGTATATATAAATAGGGAAGTGGTTCGCGTTTCGAGCCGCAAAGAGGGGGTGTCTCAGGGTCAATCATTTGACCCGGGAGATAGTCCCGTTTTTCTGCAAATCTCCTTCTAGCGAGCGTGCCAACTATTGATCTACGTGCACGCATCGATCGCAGCTTCCCCCGCGAACGTGCCAACTATTGATCTACGTGCACACATCGAGCGCCGCTTCCCCGCTAACGTGCCATTTGTGGATCTACGGGCCTCCTTTTGAGGTTGCCCCCTTTCTTCTGCAGCGTTACGTGTCCCCCCTCTACCAACACCCTTGTTCTTGATCCTTTACATATCTTTTACAAATTAAGCGACAAACTAGCGATATCTTTTATTATACTAGAAGAGATTGCGAACCGAAGGGAGAGCGAGCATGTTGAACAGGAAGACTGGTTGGGGCAAAAGATCGTCGACCGTGACGGCCGCGGCGGTGTTGGTCTCTCAGGTGTTCGGGGGATTCGGCCTGCTGGCGGCTGACAAGGCTGCCGCTGCGACGGATGCACCGCTTCACGTGCGGATCATGGAGACGACGGACCTGCACACGAATGTTCGAGGCTTCGATTATTTTAAAAACGCTGAGTCGGTAGCGGTGGGACTGGACCGGACCGCGACGCTGATCAAGCAGGCACGCGCCGAGCAGCCGAATGCGCTGCTGTTCGACAACGGCGACTTGCTCCAAGGCACGCCGCTCGGCACTTATATGGCCAAAGTGGACAAGCTGTCGAACCCGGGCAGCGTCCATCCGATGTACAAGGCGATGAACCTGATCGGCTACGACGCCGCGACTTTCGGCAATCATGAATTCAATTATGGATTGGATTTTCTAAACAAAGCGATCTCCGGCGCCAAAGACCGCACTGGCGATCCGCTGCCGTATGTAAACGCCAATATTTACGTGGATGATGACAAGGACGGCGTTGCCGACGACAGCGAGACCACCAACAAATACAAACCTTTCGAGATTCTGACCCGCACGTTCAAGGACGACGCAGGCGTCGACCAGACCGTCAAGATCGGGGTCATCGGCCTCGTGACGCCGCAAATCATGGATTGGGACAAAGCCAATCTGTTCGGCGAAGTCGTGACGCGGGATATCGCAGAGACTGCAGCGCATTTCGTACCGCTCATGAAGGCGGCCGGCGCGGACATCATCGTGGCGCTCGCGCACACGGGTTTCGACGCGAACGCGGAAATAGGCGATCTTTCGGAGAACGACGTGAACGCGCTGAGCAAGGTGCCTGGCATCGACGCGATTACGTTTTCCCACACGCATAAAGTCTTCCCGACGGCGAGCAACACCTCGCTGGACGCCTTGTTCAAGGACCCGTCTACCGGTCTGCCGTACAACTCGTCAAGCAGCGTCGTAAACAACGTTTACGGCCTCGGCGGCGGCACGATCAACGGCGTATTCGCCGTGCAATCGGGCTTCGGCGGCGCAAGCCTTGGACTCATCGACCTCAAGCTCGTCAAGGACGCAGACGGCAAATGGGCGGTGGACAAGGCGGGCTCCCAGTCATCCACACGTTCGATCTACCGCACGGTGGACAAAGTGAACTACGCCAATGTTGAGCCTGATGCGGATGTCGTGAGTGCGGTCAATGCCGAGCATCAGGCAACGATCGACTATACCGGGCAGAAGCTCGGAGAGACGGATGCGCCGATCAACAGCTACTTCGCGATGGTGCAAGACGATCCGTCGATCCAGATCGTGACGGACGCGCAGAAATGGTACGCGAAGCAGTCGGTGGCCGGCACGGTCTACAAAGACCTGCCGATTCTGAGCGCGGGCGCGCCGTTCAAGGCAGGACGCAACGGGCCGTCCGAGTATACCGACATCGACACGGGCCCGCTGACGATCCGCAGCGCGAGCGATCTGTATCTGTACGACAATACGCTGAAGGCAGTCGTAATCAAGGGCGCGACGGTCAAGGAATGGCTGGAGATGTCCGCGGGCGCCTTCAACCAGATTTATCGGACGAAGTCGCTGCCTCAGCCGCTGTTGAACCCGAATTTCTCCGTCTTTAACTATGACGTCATCGACGGCGTCACTTATCAGATCGACGTAACGAAGCCGGCCAAGTACAAGCCGGACGGCAGCATCAACAATGCGTCGTCCAGCCGGATCGTGAACCTCGAATATAATGGCGAGCCGATCGATCCCAACCAGGAATTCATCGTCGTCACCAACAACTACCGCGCGAGCGGCGGCGGCAACTTCCCGGGGCTTAAGGGCTCCACGCTGGCTGTCGACTCCCAGGATGAGAACCGTCAGGTGCTGATGGATTATATCTCGCAAATGAAGACGGTAAGTCCGAGCGCGGACGGCAACTGGACGTTCGCGCCGATCAAGGGCAAGGTGAACGTGACCTTCACGAGTTCTCCTGCAGCAGCGAAGTATGCGGCGCAAACGAACGGCAAGATCACGGACAGCGGCGACACAAAAGGCAATTTTGAAGTTTACAATCTGCAGCTGAGCGAGTCGGTGCCGACGCCGACCAAGCCTGTCGAAGTGCATTTGATCGGCATCAACGACCTCCACGGCCAACTGGACACGACTTCGATCGTGAACAACAAGCCGGTGGGCACGGCAGCGACGCTGGCGACGTATATCAAGGAAGCGCGCGCCAAGTACGAAAATAGCCTTCTCGTTCACAACGGCGACTCCGTAGGCGCGACCGCGCCGGTCTCTTCGCTGGAGCGCGACGAGCCGACGCTGGAATGGATGAACCTGATGCAGTTCGACATCGGCACGCTGGGCAACCATGAATTCGACCAAGGCGTGGCTGCATTGAAGGCACAGCTGAACGGGGGCGTCGATCCCGTAGGCGGCAAGATCGTCCACAAAGGCGTGAACTTCGATTATATCAACGCCAATGTCGTAGACGAGAAGACGGGCGAACCGATCATCGCGCCTTATGTGGTGAAGGAGATCGGCGGCGTGAAGATCGGCTTCATCGGCGTCGTCACGATGGCGACGGTGACCAAGGTGTCGCCCGAAGGGCTGAAGGGCGTCAAGCTGGTCGATCAGGCACCTGTCGTGAATAAAGCGGTAGCAGAACTGAAAAAACAAGGCATCAAGAGCATCGTCATCCTCGCGCATGACCCGGCGACCACGAACGCGACGACCGGCCTGACGACGGGCGAAGCCGCCGATCTGGCGAACAGCGTCGACGACGAAGTAGACGTCATTATGGCCGGCGACAACCACGCTTTGGCCAACGGCCTCGTGGACGGCAAGCTGGTCGTGCAAGCTTACTCCTACGGCACGGCGTTCGAGGACGTCAAGCTGGTCGTCGATCCGGCGACGGGCGATATCACGAGCAAGTCGGCGACGGTCACGACGACGTTCCAGGACGGCGTGACGCCGGATAAGGCGACTGAAACACTGGTAAACAGCTATCTCGACAAGCACCCTGAGCTTAAAAATCCGGTCGGCACGACGGACGGATCGATCGTCCGGACCGACGCTTACAACAACGAAGCGCCGCTCGGCAACCTAATCGCGGACGCGATGCGCAGCGCGTTCCCGGGATCGGACTTCGCATTCATGAATCCGGGCGGCATCCGCGCGGATCTGCCGAAGGGCGAAGTGAAGTTCGGCGACCTGGCCAAGGTTCAGCCGTTCGGCAACACGCTCGTGAAGCTGACGCTGACGGGCGCGCAGATCCGCACGCTGCTCCAGCAGCAGTGGGGCGTTAAGGCGGACGGCACCGCGGACACGAAGACGCTGCAAATCTCGGGCCTGAAGTATACGGCCTATAAGGATCTGCCTGTCCCGCAGCGCGTCACAAGCCTGACGAAGACGGACGGCACGCCGATCGAAGACAACAAGGAATACACGGCGGTCGTCAACAACTTCATGGCGGCGGGCGGCGACAATTACAAGGTACTCACTGAAGCCAAGAGCGCGGTAGTGGGCCCGACCGACCTCGACATTTTCTACAAGTACATCGTGGATACGTTCAAGGGCGGCCCGATCACGGCCAAGATCGAAGGACGCATTGACAATAAACCGGGGACGCCGCCGGTTACCCCAGGCAACCCGGGCGGACCTACGCCAACCCCTACGCCGACCCCGACGCCAGGCGCGCCGGTGAAGGTGAGCGTTGAAGCGAAAGACGTGCCAAAGGCGGAGAACGGCATCGTGAGCTTGCCGGTGACGATTCCGGCCGGCGCGGCCGACGTCAGCATCTCGCTGCCGCTGAACATCGCGGAGCTGGCTGGCGCAGGCAACAAAGTCAGGCTCGAGCTGAACGGCGTGAGCCTGTCCATCCCGGCCAAGGTGCTGGAGGATGCGGCAAAGCTCGTATCGGGCGATGCGGCGAAGGACGCGACGCTGTCGCTGAACTATAGCCGTCTGACGACCGAGTCCGCGGCGACGCTGCTGGCGGGTTCGCAGAACGCGAATCTGAACATTAAATCGGCGGGCGCGGCGACGAAGCTGGGCTTCACGGCCGTCACGAAGGACGGCGGCACCGCAGGCACGCTGAGCGTATTCGCAGAGCCGATCGCGATCTCTATCCCGACGGATAGCGGCGCGAACGCGAAGCTGACGAACCTGTACCGCATCGACGGCGGCAAGCCGGTCTACGTGAAGGCCAAGCTGCAAGGCGGCCTGTTGACGACTGAAGTGACGCAGCCTGGCACCTATGCAGCGCTGACGTACGACCGCAGCTTCGCGGACGTTCCCGCTTCGAATTGGGCGAAGGACGTCATCGCGGAACTGGCGGCCAAGCAGCTCATCGACGGCGTGGACGCGGCGAACTTCGCGCCTCAAAGGCAGATCACGCGCGCCGAATTTGCCAAGCTGCTCGTGCAAGAGTTCGGGCTGCAAACCCAAGGCACCGGCGCCTCGTTCACGGACGTCGCATCGGGAAGCTGGTATGCAGAAGTCGTGGGCATCGCGTCCGCGAACGGCCTCATCACGGGCAAGGGCGACGGCAGCTTCGCGCCGAACGCGCCGATCACCCGCGAGGAGATGGCGGTCATGCTGGCGCGCATCCCGGCGCTGAAGTCGGGCGGCACGACCGGTACCGCCAGCTTCAAGGACGGCGGCAAGATCAGCAGCTGGGCACAAGGGTCGGTCGGTCGAATTCTGGACGAAGGCCTGATGCAAGGCCGCGGCAACGGCGTCTTCGCGCCGCAGGGCTTTACGACGCGCGCCGAAGCGGCGAAGGTCGTTCACGGCCTGCTGGTCACGGCGGAGTCGGGCGGCGGCTTCTAACGCCGACGCTCCAGGCGAATCGAATACAGCTGGATCATCGAGCTCCCGGGCGCTTCGGCCCCGGGGGCTTGGCGTCTTTAAGCGAACTATTATAAGCTGTAACGTAGAGGTGAACGGCATGCAGCCATTTACGGCGCAAGTGGTCGAAGTAATAAAGGCGATACCGGCCGGCAAGGTGATGACGTACGGGCAAGTGGCGGCCGCTGCAGGCAGCTCGCGGGCCGCGCGGCGCGTCGTCTGGGTGCTGCATTCGCTGAGCGAAGCGCACGGTCTTCCGTGGCACAGAGTCGTGAACGCCAAGGGAGAGATCGCGCTGCCGGGCGACGAAGCCCGGTATACGCAGCGTGCGCTGCTCGAGGAGGAGGGCGTGATGTTCGACGGGGACTACCGCGTAGACCTCGCGCAGTGCAGATGGGACGGGGCGAGTCCGGAAGGGGATGGATAGCGGATGCCGGCGAAAATACTGGTCAGCGCATGCTTGCTCGGTCAGCAGGTGCGCTACGACGGCGGGGGCAAGCTGTGCGAGGATCCCAGGTTCGCGCGTTGGCAGGCCGAAGGCCGATTCGTGTCGGTATGTCCCGAAGTCGCGGGCGGGCTGCCGACGCCGCGTCCGCCGGCGCAGATTCGGGGCGACAAGGTCGTGACCGAACAGGGGGAGGACTTTACGGAGGCGTTCGATCGGGGCGCCGAGATCGCCCTGCAGGCGGCGCGAACGCATGGCGTGGCGCTGGCTATTCTGAAGCAAAGCAGCCCTTCCTGCGGCAGCTTGTTCGTCTACGACGGTACGTTCAGCGGCGCGAAGCGCCAGGGCGAAGGAAAGACGGCGGCGCTGCTGCGCAAGCACGGCTTCAAGGTTTTCGGAGAGGATCAGCTGGAAGAGGCCGAGCGGGAGCTGGCCCGGCTGGAGCAGGAGAGGACGGATTCGGACCGATGAAAATCGAATTTAGGGACATGGAGATCGCCGACTACGACCGGATGATCGCCCTTTGGCGCCGCATCGAAGGCTTGGCGCTGAGCGAGGCGGACGAGAGAGAGGCGATCGCGGCCTACTTGCGCCGCAACGAAGGCATGAGCTTCGTATGCGAAGCGGACGGCGAGCTGGCGGGCACGATCTTGTGCGGCCATGACGGAAGGCGCGGCTACGTGTACCATGCCGCCGTAGATCCGGCCTATCGCGGACGGGGGATTGCCCGGCAATTGGCCTCCCTCAGCCTGGACAAGCTGCGGGAGGCCGGCATAGGCAAATGCCATCTTTTCGTGCTGGAGGACAATGACGCGGGCGCCGCCTTTTGGACTGCGACCGGCTGGCAGCGCCGGAGCGGGTTTTACGTATACTCCCGAGACGTATAGCGAGATTGTCAATTAAGACGCGGCGGCGGGCTTGGAGCCGCAGAAAACGGCGAAGTCGAGATATTTATACATACACTCCGCGTCCGGGAATCCTGCCTCCGTCATCCAAGCGATCTGATCGCCGAGCTTGGCGTTGATATCTACGCCTCTCCGTTCGACGGAAGCGTCGATGGCCGATTGGGGCAGTCCGCTGGCGGCGATCTCGGCTAACCATCTTTTGCGATAGTACGCATCGGCGGCAGGCGTCGTGCCGGCGACCTGGTCCGCGTTGACGAATACGCCGCCGGGCGCCAGCGCTTGATACAGTTTTTTGAACAACTCCCGCTTGGACGCATGGGTCAGATGGTGGATCGAGAGCGACGAGACGACGATGTCGTAGCTGCCTGGCGCGAACGCATAGCCGGAGTAGTCGGCAACGATGAATTGGGCGTTCGGGTCGCCTGCGAACCGCTCGCGGGCGACGTCCAGCATGCTCTCGCTCATATCGATCAAGGAGAGTCGGGCCTCCGGCAGTTTGCTTCGCATCATCGCGGCCAGCAGGCCGGTGCCTGCGCCCAAGTCCAGCACGCGAGGCGCGGCCTCCGCGCTCTCGGCCAGCGCGACGGCCATGCCGTAGAATTCGTCAAAGCAAGGTATGAGCCCTCTTCTCTGCTCGTCGTACTGGCTTGCGGCGGCGTCGAATTGTTTTTTCACGTTCGGATTCATCGGATGCCCTCCTCGTTTGTTGACTGCCTTAATCATAGTGCCGCTTCTTCGCCATAGGAAATATATAAAATATACTATGTTTATAGTTAGGAACTATGGGGTAAGGATTGTGATTAACGTCCGTCGAATACTGCGAAATTTGGCGAATCCTGTCTGCCCTTTGCGGCAAAGATCGCCTATAATCGGAGTAGATGGTAAAAAGGGCTATGACGGTACATTTGCCGAGGGGTGATGCCCATGAATCGTGCGTGGACGCAGAATGCCAAGATCCTAATCGTAGACGATCAGCCCACGAATATCATGCTGCTGGAGCATGTGCTTCGAAGAGCCGGATTCGCGAATTTGCACAGTACGACCGACTCGACCGAAGCTGAGCCGCTCTTCTGCGAGCTGTCGCCGGATATCGTGCTGCTTGATCTTCACATGCCGGTCGTCGATGGGTTTGCCGTGCTCCGGCAGCTGCGCCCCCTGATCGGAGAGAGCAGCTTTTTGCCTGTCGTGGTGCTGACCGCCGACGACTCTCCGGGCGCGCGCAAAGAGGCGCTTCATCTGGGCGCCAACGACTTTATCACGAAGCCGCTCGACGCGTCCGAGGTCGTGCTCCGCATCGACAACTTGCTGAAGACGCGCTATTTTTACTTGCAGATGCAGGAACAGAACCAGTCGCTCGAACGGCGGGTCCAGGAGCGTACGTCCGAGCTGGAGCAGGCTAAGCTCGAGATTCTGCACCTGCTCGCGCGCACGGCGGAGTATCGCGACGACGAGACCGGCCAGCATACGCAGCGCGTCGGGCGGATGGCGCGCGACGTCGCCGTCGCGCTGGGACTGCCGCAGCAGGAGGTCGAGCTGATCGAGCAGGCGACGCCGCTGCACGACATCGGCAAGATCGGCATCGCGGACGAGATTTTGCTGAAGCCCGGTCGTTTTACGGCAGAAGAGTTCGAGCAGATGAAGCGGCATACGCTGATCGGCGCGTGGATCTTGGAGACGAGCTCGTTCCCGGTTCTGCAGATCGCGGGAGAGATCGCGCTGACGCATCACGAAAAATGGAACGGCGGCGGCTACCCGCGGGGCCTGTGCGGAGCGGAAATTCCCTTGTCGGGACGCATCGTCGCGATCGCCGATTTCTACGATGCGCTCACCCACGAGCGGCCGTACAAAAAAGCATGGACGCACGAAGAAGCGATCGCCGAAATTCGTGCGCAGCGCGGCGTTCATTTCGACCCGGACGTCGTGGACGCCTTCCTCGACATTTTGCCGATGCCGATCTCCTCTTGAACGCGGGCGATGCAGCTTATCATGCAAGCTAACCGAAGTATGTTTCAGCCCTGCCCGCGCGGCGGGGCTTTTTGCGTTTTGGGTATAATACCTTAATTAGGCATTGGCGACGGTTGGGACGAAGGAGTAACGGAGGGGGATGTGGACTTGTTCGATTGCGCAATCATAGGCGGCGGCCCAGCGGGTCTCAGCGCCGCGCTCGTCCTGGGCAGGGCAAGAAGATCCGTCGCGCTGTTCGACGAGGGAAAGCCGCGGAACCGGGTGGCGTTGGCCTCGCACGGCTTTTTGACGCGGGACGGCGTCTCGCCGGCCGCGATACGGAAAATAGCGCACGACGAGCTGGCCGCTTATCCGAGCGTTCGCGTCTGCGGGAGCCGGGTGGAGGAAGCGGAGAGGGAGCCGGATGGCGGTTTTCGGTTGACGGATGCGGCGGGAGAAAGCTGGCGGGCGGCCAGACTGCTGCTGGCCACAGGGCTGAAGGAGCTGCTGCCGGAGATTCCGGGGCTTCGCGAATTTTATGGCAGGAGCCTGTTCTGCTGCGCTTACTGCGACGGCTGGGAGATGCGGGACCGTCCGCTCGTGCTCGTCGCGGGCAACGATCATACGTTCCATTTAGCCAAGACGGTCTTTAATTGGAGCAAGGACCTGCTCGTCTGCACCAACGGTTACGATTCGCTCGAGCCGGAGGAAGAACGCGTGCTGCGGGAGCGCGGCATCCGGATCGATCATCGCCCGATCGAACGCTTAATCGGCGAGGCGGGGCAACTGTCCGCCGTGCGCTTCGCGGACGGGGAGGAGGTCGCGCGCGCGGGAGGCATCGTCGCCGAGCGGCTGCGTCAGGCGGCGCCCTTCGCGGAGCGACTCGGCTGCGCGATGACGCCTTACGGCGGCATCGAGACGGACGGCGCGGGCCGGACGAGCGTGCCGGGCGTATACGCGGCGGGAGACGCCGCGTGCATCATGCCGGCGCAGCTCGTCGTAGCCGCCGCCGAAGGCTCCCGCGCCGCGATCGGCATCAACGAAGATATGACGGACGAGGCGTTCGCTTGACCGGCGGGCTGGTGGGCCCGCACGGTGTGCAGGGTGGAGTGACCGGGCTGTAAGCGAGGAAAGCGCGGCTGCATTTGTCGGAGGTGAAGACGTAAAAATAGCGGTTGGACGATCCGCGCGCATGGCGGGCGGATGGCAACCGCTATTTTTACGTTTGAAGGTCTACCTAGTACGATCATGCAAAATTACATCATCCAAAGCCAAAATGGCGGGTTATGGCGATCTATCGCGCAAAAGTGCACGGTAGCTCACCTCGTTGAGTGAGATCTAGTGTGTTTCAAGAGATCATCCTGCACTTCTGCGCGATAGGCGGAACGATGTAGCGGTGGTGATTAAAATCGTGTACTTTTGCGCGATAGACGGGCCTGGATCTTCACATGTAAGGGACAGATGATTTACGCTTAGATGGACTAGAGCTGAACGCGCGATGCCGGGCCGCTCTACAAGCCGTAGCGGGTTCGCAGCGAAGCCGCCATCGCCTCGATCTCGTCCGGCGCGGGCAAGCTTAGCGCAGCTTCGGCGCTTGCGATGCCGGCCGGCGTTTGATGCGAGCGGATGACGTCTTTTACCGCGGCGGCGAATCGTGCGGCAAGCCCAGAATCGGCCCTACCTGCAGCGCTCCCAATACTGGCATTGCCCGCGCCACTATCCGCGCCCGTCAGCTCCGCAAGGCTCGCCATCCGGTCCATGCCGACGTCCGGGTACGCGGACGGGTCGGCGCCTTCGGCCGCCAGCTCGTAAAACTCCCGCACGACCCGCGCCCGCTCGTCGCCTTCGCCATCGGCGATGACGAAGGCCTGCACGTTATAGGACTTCACCTGCCTGCGCTGGGCGATGCCGCAAAACTTGCGGCCCGCGATCGACAGGTCGAAGTCCCCGGGGCAGTAGGAGCCGACGACTTCGCCCTTGGAAGCCTCTCCCCCAAGCTGCCTGACGGCGAGCCGAATCAGATCGTACATCCGCTCGAAGTCGCCGTGGAACGCCATGTCTTCGGCCCGGTCCTTCGGGAGGATGAGCGACAGGTTGACGACGCCGGGATCGAGCGGCACGGCGGCGCCGCCGGAATTGCGGACCGCCACGTCGTAGCCGAGGCCGGCGAGCCGCTCGGCCGCCTCCCGCGCACGCGGGAGGCGGCTGTCCCGCAGGCCCATGACGAACGCCCGGGGATGCCGCCACAGATGGCAGATCGCCGGCCCTCCGACGCCGGCGGCGCGGCAAAGCAGCTCGTCCAGCGCGAACGTATACAGCGGGTCCTCCGCCTCCAGCCGGTCCGTCCGGTCGAGGATCAGCAGCCCGGACATCCAGGCGCGATCGTAGTCCGAACCGCCTGCCTGCGCATCTGCGTTACCCGCACGCTCCCCGCTTGCGCCAATCCCGTTATACACGCGCCCGCTGCTCATAGCGCTGGACGATATCGACGATGACCTTCACGGCTTGCACCATGTTGTCGACGGACGCGAATTCGTATTTGCCGTGGTAATTCTCTCCGCCGGTGAAGATGTTCGGCGTCGGCAATCCCATGTAGGACAGCTGCGACCCGTCCGTGCCGCCGCGGATCGGCTTGATGATCGGCGCGATGCCGAGACCCTCCATGGCTTCCCGGGCGATGTCGACGATGTGCATGACGGGCTCGATTTTTTCCCGCATGTTGTAGTACGAATCCTTCATCGTCAGCTCGATGCTGTCTTCGCCGTAGGTCTGGCGGAATTCCTCCGCGATATTCTCCAGCACGTGCTTGCGCCGCTCGAACAGGCTCCGGTCATGGTCGCGCACCAGGTAGCGCAGCGTCGTCCGCTCCACGTCGCCTTCGATCGACTGCAGGTGATAGAAGCCCTCGTAGCCTTCCGTGAACTCGGGCGCTTCCGCCTCCGGCAACCGGGCATGAAAGGCCATCGCGATCTTGGCCGAATTCACCATCTTGCCCTTCGCGGTGCCCGGATGCACGTTGTTCCCGTTAATGGTGACGACCGCTCCCGCGGCATTGAAGCTCTCGTACTCCAGCTCGCCCAGCGGACCGCCGTCCATCGTGTAGGCGTATTTCGCGCCGAACGCGGCCACGTCGAACTTGTGCGGGCCGCGGCCGATCTCCTCGTCGGGGGTGAAGGCGATGCGAATGCGGCCGTGCTTGATCTCCGGATGGCGGATCAGATAGGCCATCGCGGTCACGATCTCGGCGACGCCGGCTTTGTCGTCCGCTCCCAGCAGCGTGGTGCCGTCGGTCGTGACGAGCGTGTGGCCGACGTATCCGGCGAGATCGGGGAACATTTTCGGCGACAATGCGAGCTTGAGCGCCGAGTTTAGCACGATGTCTCCGCCTGCGTAGTTGTAGACGAGCTGGGGCTTGACGTCCGTGCCCGTGAAGTCGGTAGCGGTGTCGACATGCGCCAGAAAACCGATCGTCGGGACGTCCGCATTCGTATTCGAAGGCAGCGTCGCCATCAGATAGCCGTTGTCGTCAACCGTTACCTCCTCCATGCCGATGCTCTTCAATTCCTCTTCCAGCATGCGTAGCAAGGTCCATTGACCCGGCGTCGACGGGCACGACGGGCTGTTGTCGTCGGATTGGGTGTCCACTTGCACGTATTTGACGAACCGGTCGATTAATTCCTGCTTCACGGCAGGCACCTCCTCAAGTTGGCGCTCGTACGGCGCTAAGCTGCGTATGTTCACATCATAACCCAAATGGCGGGCGCGGGAAAACAAACGCGAGACAGGCGCCGGGCGCGCGAACGTAAACAAAAAACGGAAACGTCAAAGACCGCCCGGGCGTTCGCCTCGGGCGGTCTCCAACATCTCGCTGCCGTTTATCTTCCCGGCATTTTCTCCGTATCCATATAAAGCATGTTCCACCGGTGCCCGTCCGGGTCGGCAAAGCCGCAGCCGTACATCCATCCCTGGCTCTCCCCGGGCTTGCCGTACAGCTGGCCACCGGCGGCGACCGCCTTCGCGGCCAGCTCGTCCACTTCCTCGCGGCTGTCCGCTCCGATCGACAGCAGCGCCTCCGCGGCCGCGCGGGCGTCCGAGGCGCCGCTCGCAGCAAAGCCCGCGAACGTCTCCTCGGGGAACAGCATCACGACGACCGCCGGGTTGCCGACCAGCAGGCTCGCGGCAGTATCGCCGCCGGGGAAGTTCGGATTAAAGGTGAAGCCGATATCGCGATAGAACTGCCTGGTACGCGCCAGATCCTTGCTGGGCAGGTTGATTCACAATTCCTTGGTCATGGTTGTCTCCTCCATGGCTCGCGGCCGGTTCGCTCGAAGCTCCTCGACTAACTAATCTAGCGTTTATCCTCAGTGTAGCCGCCTCCGCCACCGGATTTCTCATCGATTGCTCGAATCCGAATTTCTCTTTTTTCTAAAAAAAGGCGCTCGCCCGCTTGACGCAGTATCCGAGGTGTTGTATGGTTAGTTACATAAGTAATTAACCAATGTGGTGGTGAGGTTAACGATGAGCTTCCTGATCGACGACAGCCGTCCGATATTCGTGCAAATCGCCGAACGCATCGAGAACGACATTATCGAAGGCGCGCTGCCGGAAGAGTCCCAGGTGCCGTCGACCAATCAGTTCGCGGCATTTTACCAGATCAATCCGGCGACGGCGGCCAAGGGCGTCAATCTGTTGACGGAGCAAGGCATTCTTTACAAGAAGAGAGGGATCGGCATGTTCGTGGCGGCGGGAGCGAAGGCGAGCCTGGTCGAGAAGCGCAAGGAGCAGTTCTTCGAACAATATGTCGTGGCGATGATGCGGGAAGCGGAGAAGCTCGGTATCACGCAGGATCAGCTCGCGGACATGGTCCGCAAGGGAGGCAACAAGTCATGAGCGCGATCGTAAAGGTAACGAACCTGACCAAATCCTACGGCGGCACCGCGGCGGTCCGCGGCGTGAGCTTCGAGCTGGAGGAAAACAAGATCTACGGGCTTCTCGGCCGCAACGGCGCCGGCAAGACGACGATCATGCACATGCTGACGGCGCAGCAGTTCGCGTCGGGCGGGGACATTGAAGTGTTCGGCGAAGCGCCGTTCGAGAACGAGTCGGTACTCCGCCGCGTCTGCTTCATCAAGGAGAGCCAGAAGTATCCGCCGATGTTCACGGTGAAGGACGTGCTGGAAGTGTCCGCTTCGCTGCATCCGAACTGGGACGCGGCGTACGCGGCCGAATTGGCCGAAGCGTTCGGACTGCCGCTCAAGCGCAAGATGCAGAAGCTGTCTCGGGGCATGCTGTCCGCCGCCGGCGTCGTCGTCGGGCTGGCCAGCCGGGCGCCCCTGACGATCTTCGACGAACCGTATCTCGGACTGGACGCCGTCGCGCGTACCTTGTTCTACGACCGGCTGCTGGAGGACTATGCCGAGCATCCGCGCACCGTCATCCTGTCGACGCACTTGATCGACGAGGTGAGCCGCCTGTTGGAGCACGTACTGCTGATCGACCAAGGCAAGCTGCTGCTGGACCAGGACGTGGAGCGACTGTCCGGAATGGCCTACAGCGTCGTGGGCGCTGCCGCCAAGATCGATTCGTTCGTGTCGGGGAAAAAGGTGTTGTCGCGGGACGCCATGGGCGCGATCGCTTCGGCGACGGTCATGGGAGAGGCAAGCGCAATGGAGCGTAGAGAGGCGGCGGAGCGCGGTCTGGAGTTCGCGCCGGTGTCGCTTCAGCAGCTGATCGTACATCTGACGGGCGGCAAAAAAGAGGAAAGGGAGGCGGTCTCGTTATGAATATCGTCCAACGCGGAAGAATGAAGGCGGTCACGTCCACGATTCTGAAGGACAAATTCAGCTGGTTCCTGCTGCCCTGGATCATCTCCGGATCGAGCTTCGTCGTGAATCTGGTCATCGCTTTCTTTTCTCAGGAAGACATCACGACCGGCGGCGTCGCGTCCTTGTATATCTACATGCTCGCGGCCGGCATTATGTCGGTGTCGAGCACCCTGCCTTTTTTGCTCGGCTTCAGCGTCCGCAGGTCGGATTACTTCTGGGGGACGGGGGGCGTCATCGGCCTGGTGGGCGCCGTCTGCGCCGCCGGTTTGACCTTGCTGTCGTACGTCGAGAGCGATTGGACCGACGGCTGGGGAGTCGGACTCTACTTCTTCCACCTGCCCTACCTCAGCGAGGGCTCCGCGCCAGTTCAGTTCCTCATCTACTTCCTGCTGATCGTCTTCTTGTTCTACCTCGGCTTCCTGATCGCCTGCGTCGCCAAGCGCTTCGGCAAGACCGGCATGTTCATCCTCTCCATCGCCGTCCTCGCGATCGGCACGGTCTGGAGCTACGTCATGACGCAGCAAGGCTGGTGGATCGATCTCGGCCATTGGCTGGCGGACCGCACGATGCTCGAGATCGCCGGCGGCACCGCGCCGCTGACGCTCCTGTTCATGGCGCTATCCTACGCGCTGCTGCGCCGCACGTCCGTCTGACGCCGTCAGGCGGGCGGCAGCTCTCGCAGCCTGGGCGTTGAATGAACATGCGCGACGCCTTCGCGGCACAATCCATACGGCTCCCATCTGCAATCGCTGCAGAGGGAGCCGATGTCGTTCGGCCGCACGCGCTCTGCGACGGCGGCGACGACGTCCGCCCATGCGCGACGCTCCCCGAGCGCAATGCCGATCTGCCGCGCGATTTCCTCGTCCTTGCGGTACACGCTCGCATTCTCGCAGTGCGGCTCCTGGTCCTCGGGGAAAGCCGCGCAGATGTCGTCGGGCCCGAGGATCAGCTCGATTTCCGTCTCGGGCGCCGTCCGCAACCGCTCGTATACGCGCGTCATATTCGCGCAGAACCCCTCCGAGTACCCTTTGCCCCGGTATCCCAGCAGGCAGAGCAGATGATGCCCGCGCAGCTTGATCGTCATCCGTCATCATTCCTTGCGTTTAATTGTTAACCATGATTATATCACCTGGTTGACAAGGGTGCATCTCTAGTGAGAGGGAGGGGGCGACCGCCAAGCGAGTCTCTCGATAGCGGAGCGTGCCGCGAATTTCCCGCCGACCGTCTACGATAAACATCCGTGCGTTTTGGTCAATTCACTTTACTAAATAGCTCGTTGCATGCTATCCTCATATAGTCAATTGAATTGACTATATTTGAAGGAGGCAAAGCCTTTGAACCAGCATCCGCAAGCTTCAAATCCACGCAGCGAAATCGGGCAAAACGTGCGGGGCAATCAACCTGACAGAATGACCGCACACGGGGTGCCGGCACCCGCGGAAGTGGCGCTCGACTTCATCGAACGCTTTTGGAACGCCGGCGATTGTTCGTGCATCTCGCAGTGTCTGACGGACGACTACCTCGATCATGCCTACGAGCCGGGCAATGCGGAAGGACTGCTCGCGATGGCGGAGAGGCTGCGGACGGCGTTTCCCGATCAGCGGTCGACGGTCGAGAGCGTCACGAGCGAGGGGGATCGCGTCGTCGTCCGGCTTCGGATGACGGGCACTCATCTTGGCACCTTCAGGGGAAAGGCGGCCACGGGGCAGCCGATCGACGCCAAGCTTTACAGGGAATACCGTATCTCGCACGGTCGGATCGCCGAGCATTGGGCGCTGTTCGATACCGCTGCGCTGCTGCGCCAGATCGGCGCGGAGCTCAGCGAGCAGCCTGCCTGCCGCGTGAATGGGGCGCCGGTGCGCAAGTAGCGAGGGTAGTCAAGGGAGGGAGATCCTGTTAGGAAAATGGAGATGACTGTCTCGAAGGCGATTTTGCCGGACACAGAATCCGCTATTTGCCCGATACATCGGATAAATGGGCGTTTGTGGACAGGGGATCCGTTATCGGGGTTCCGAATGGGGCGAATGGAAGGCAAATCGTCATGATAACGGATCTGTGGTCCGGTAAGCCTGCGGATGAAGGCCGTTCCACAAAATAACGGATCGTATGTCCGCCAAACGGGCCCGTCGTCTCATCGCAGCTTGTCGGCAAATGGTTCCAACGCGCTCCTACCCCTCGCCGCCTCCTGTGATACTCCTGTGATACAATGGACAGCGACAAGCAGGACGGGATCGGGAGGGAAGCGCCATGTCCGAGACGGGTGCGTGGGGTTACGAATTGACGTTTTTGTTTGCGACGGCCTTCCGCGCGGCGGTAGACGAGCTTCACCGGGAGCTGGCCGCACAGGGGTTCGACGACGTGCGTCCGGCGCACGGGTACGCGTTTCAGAAGCTTTCGTTCGGCGGAGCGACGGGGATCGAGCTGGCCGAGCATCTGGATATGACCAAGCAGGCGGCCACCCAGATGATCGACTATCTCGAGGGGCGCGGCTACGTCGAGCGACGTCCGCATCCGAGCGACGGGCGCGGCAAGCTGGTCGTGCTCACCGAGCGGGGATGGGCCTGTATCCGGGCGACCGAAGCGCAATTCGCCGCCATCGAAGGAAGATGGCGCGAGCGGTTAGGGGAGCGCGAGGCTGAGCGGTTGGCGCAGAGCATGCGCGACATCGTCCGCTCCTTCGGCGAGGGCGCCTCGAAGTTCAGGCCGGTCTGGTAAACCCGTCTGCGTAAGGCTTTCTCCTCGCAATTCCGGTGTTTTGCAGGATTGGAGGAAATTGCTACCCGTTTGTAGAATGGTGTAGAAGAACGGCGTGCCGCGCCGGACGTCGCGGGCCGACGTCTAGCCGGCGGAGCATGCCGCGAATCTACATGCGACGGGAGAATGCCGATGAGCAGGAAGTTCCTGAATTCCCCGACGGCCTATGCGCTCGGGATGTTCGCGATGATGGTGCCCAGCCAGGCTTTCAGTTCGTTTTACACGTATTTTTACGTCGAAAAGCTGGGCCTGGCCGTGGGGCTGGCCACGCTCGCGCGGACGATCTACCTCATCTGGGACGCCGTCAACCAGCCGATGGCCGGCTACTTGTCGGACCGTACGCGTTCGCGTCACGGCCGCCGCAGGCCATGGATTTTCGCGTCCATCCCGCTGTTCATGCTGGCTTTCGTCATGGTGTTCGCCGTTCCGCCGAACCTTCATGATAGCGCTTTATTTACTTGGTTTCTCGTCGCGCTCATCCTCTTCGAGGCGGTCGCCACGATTTTATGGGTGAACTACGGCGCGCTTTTCCCCGAGCTCTTCACGGGCGACAGTCTGCGGGCGAAGGCATCCGCCGTCCAGCAGGCCTACCAGATCCTCGCCATTCTGATCGGCACGGCGCTCACGCCGATTCTCTACGAGGCTCTTGGCTTCGGGACGATGTCCGTCGTGTACGCGGCCGTATTCGGCATATTCATGACGATCTTCGTCCTGAACGTGCGCGAGGACGAAGCGTTCGCCAAGGAGGAGCCGCTGCCGCTCGTACAGGCGTTCCGCGAGACGCTGAAGAACAAGGAACTATGGCTGTTCTACGTGGCTTGCTCCTTTGCCCAGACGGTGAACGGCCTCGTCAGCTCGATGATCCCCTTCTACGCCAAGTACGCGCTCGGGGTCGGGGAGGACGACGTTACGCTGCTGATGGCGTCCGTCTTCGTATCGGTCATCCCGCTCGTCGCGGTGTGGTTCTATATCGTGAAAAAACTCGGCGGCTACCGCAGCTGGCGCTTCGCCTTCGTCGTCTACGGGCTGTCCGTCATCCCGCTTTGGTTCGCCAACAATTTGGGGACCGGCATCGCGGCCGGCATCTGCTTCGGCTTCGGATTGGCGGGCTTCCTCGTCTCCCCGGCGCTCCTCAGCAGCGAGATCATCGACCGGGATGCCCAGCGGACCGGACGCCGCAGAGAAGGGATGTATACGGCGGTCGGCGGCTTTCTCACGCGTTCCAGCGGCCTGATCTCGGCGCTCGCCTTTTTCGCCGTCGGGCAGATGTTCGGCTACGTGAGCGGCGACGAACCGGGACCGCATCCGGAGGAGACGTTCCGCTATCTGATTTGCATCGTTCCGCTTTGCCTGCTCGTCGTCTCGTTCGTCATTTCGCTGTTTCTCAAGCCGCAGCCGGTCATTACGGCTTCGCATGCGCAAGGAGGGATCGGCGCCTGATGGCCAAGCTGCTGATCTTGAATTGCGACGACTTCGGACAGAGCGCGCCCGCGAACGAAGCCATCATGCATCTGCTCGAGGAGCGCCGCGTCTCCTCGGCCACGATCATGACGCCCGCCCAAGGCTTCGACCAAGCCGCGGACTGGTGCAGGCGCCATCCCGAAGCGAGCATCGGCCTGCATCTGACCTTCACGAGCGAGTACGACGCCGTTCGCTTCTCGAGCCTGACGGGCCGCCCGTCGCTGCAGGATACGGACGGCTATATGTACAAGACCGTCGAGGCGTTCGAACGCGGATCCGTCAAAGCGGACGTCGTCGCCGAGATGAACGCGCAGTTCGACGCCGTCAATCGCGCAGGCATCGCCGTGACGCACGCGGACAATCATATGGGGAGCCTGTACGGCATTGTCACAGGCCGCAGCTATTTGCCGCAAGTCTTTTGGCAGTGCTCCCGCAGGGGGCTTCCTTTCCGGCTGTTCCGCCATATCGACCCTGAAGAAGCGCTGACGGCGAACGCGCCGGGCGTGGAGGCGACGCTGGCCAAGGCCGTCGCGCTGTGCGACACGCTCGGCGTGGCGGTGCCGGACTATCTGCTCAGCCATCCCTACGGGATCGAGCCGGGAGAGACGTACGATTCGTTTAAAGCGATGCTGATCGCCAAGCTGTACGCGTTGCCCGAAGGCGTCGTGGAGACCTACATCCACCCGGCGCTTCCGGACGCCGACCTCGGCGCGCGCATTCCGAATTGGGAAAAGCGGGTGTGGGAGTACAAGCTCATGCTCGATCCGGACTTCGCGGCGGCGATGCAAGAAGCGGGCGTGCAGCTGACGGATTACCGGTACGTGGCGGAAAAGCTGCGGCGGCCTCGGCTCGGCTCGGCGTTCAGACTGGCCAAGCTTGCGCTCGGCCGGGGATGATGGCGGGAGAATGCAAAAAGCGCGCCTTCGAACGGCTTTCGTTCGGAGGCGCGCCGCATTATTTATTCGTGCTGTGTTGGCGGGAAGACACCTTCTGTCCTTGCGTGCCCTGACCCTGATGCGCTTTGTTGCGCTTGTCCTTGCGTTGGCGGTCATGGACCTGCTCCACGAACGCATGCGTATCGCTCATGTCCGCGAACCCCCTTGGAATGACTGATCAATGATTTCTTTGTTTAAAATGGATCCCACCGCTAAAGACGCTCAGCCTCTGTTCTTGCCCTTCGCGCCGGTGCTGCATGCCGTATCCGCCGCGGACCGGAACTCTTCCTCGTTGCGCGAGCCTAGCTTGTCGCCGAACTGGTCCAATCTGCCGGGATGACCCGCAGGTCCGCCGTTTTCGGGTCTACTGTTGCGTCCGGACATATCGTAATCTCCTCCTCAACATCGATGCGAATGCCTTTGTAGTTTTCCTTGAGTCAAGCCGGATTATGCGGTTCGTTCGGGCGTTCGAGGTGTGACGAACTTGACACCGTGTGTTACAATTCGGGCATTGCCGGAGATAAGTTACAGCGCCGGCTCGGCATTCGCGCGACGCGTTTGGCGTATGCTGTAGGTGATGCCCGGAGGAACGATGAAGATGGAGAACAATACGAAGCAAAAAGACTATATGACGGGCGAGCGGCTCGAAGAGCGTCCGGACGCGCCGTCCGAATTCGAACGGGAGCTTGCCCTTGAACAAGCCCAGGAGCGCGAGCGGGCCGAGAAGGCGAAGCGCGGACGGCTGCTCTGGCTGGCCGTCGGCATCGTGCTCATCGCGGCCAACCTGCGCGGCGCCCTTACCGCGGTCGGCCCGGTGGTCGGCCGGATCAAGGACGACTTAAGTCTGTCCGGCGCCGGCGCCGGCATGCTGACGACGCTCGGCCTGCTCGCCTTCGCCGTGATCTCGCCGGCGGCGCCCAAGCTGTCGCGCCGCTTCGGCGCGGAGAACACGCTGCTCGCCGGCATGGCCTTAATCACGGTCGGCGTCATCGTGCGGGCCGCGCCTTACCCGGCGCTGCTGTTCGCCGGCACCGTCTTGATCGGCGTCGGCATCGGTTTGGGCAACGTGCTCGTGCCCGCGCTCATCAAGCGGGACTTCGCGAGCCGGGCCGGGCTCATGACCGGCATTTACTCTGTCGCGCTGACGCTCGTCGCCGGCATCGCGTCCGGCGTCAGCATTCCGATCGCGGACGCGCCGGGCTTCGGCTGGCGCGGCGCGCTCGGCGTATGGGGGCTTGCCTCGGCGCTGGCGATGGTCGCTTGGCTGCCGCAAGTGAGCCGCGGCCGGCGAGAGCGTGTCGTCCGCAGCTCGTCTTTGACGTCCGCGCGCCCGTGGCGTTCGCCCCTGGCGTGGCAGGTGTCGTTGTTCATGGGCTTTCAATCGATTATTTTTTACGTCAACGTCACCTGGCTGCCGGAGCTCTTGCAGGACCGCGGCATGAGCGCGGGCACGGCAGGATGGATGCTGTCGCTTATGCAAATCATCGGCTTGCCCGCGAACTTTCTGGCGCCGGTGCTTGCCGCTCGGCGTTCGAGCCAGCGGGGTATCATGGCGGTCGTGATGGCGATGCTGCTCGTCGGCTACGCGGGCTTGCTTTTCGATGCCGGCACGGGACCTCTGACGGTCGCGTGGGTTCTGCTGATCGGGATCGGCGCGGGCGCGAGCTTCAGCCTTTGCCTCGTGTTTTTCTCGCTGCGCACCCGGACCGCGACGGAGGCGACGGAGCTGTCCGGCATGGCTCAGTTCGTGGGTTATCTCGTGGCGGCGGTCGGCCCTGCTTTTATCGGCTTCGTGCACGACCGCTCCGGCGGCTGGCAGACGCCGCTCGTGGTAATGGTCGTCGTCGTAGCGCTTGCTGCGGTATTCGGGCTCGGATCGAGCCGCGCCGCCTACGTATCGTCATCTTCCGCACAGGCGTCTGCGGATTCGACAAGCGATGACACAAAATAGACACAATTAACCTTTTTAATTTTTTTACATCTAGGACGCAAACGGGTGTAAAATGGTGAACAAGGGTTCATTTCGACCTTCCGGATCGAAAACGAAGAAGCCAAAGGAATAGCGGCACGCCTTTTTATGTGAAAAATGGTACAAATGTCGCCCGCCTCCCCGTGCCCCTTCGTCCGCCGAGACGGAGAATCGCAAGAGACCGCATGACCTTACTGTAAAGGAGGACTTTGTCTCATGACTACCACACCGCAAACGCAAGGCGCCGAGCAAGCCGTCGACGCGCAAAAGGCCCAGGATGTGCTGGATCAACTGATGAAGCCGGAAGTTCAACAATCGCTCACTACGCTGGTGGACAACCTGCCCAAGCTGACCGAGATGGTGACGACGCTGACCGCGGCGTACGACTTCGCATCCGGCCTCGCGAAGGACCAAGTTTTCATCAACGACACGAAGGCGGGAATCGTCGAGTTTTTCACGCCAGTCGTCGACAAGGCCAAAGGCCTCGCATCCGCGGCCATCGAAGCGGGCGACCGCGCCGAAGCCGACACGCAGGCAGTCGGCCTGTTCGGCCTGCTCAAAATGCTGAAGGATCCGCAAGTGCAGAAGACGCTGCGCTATACCCAAGCATTCCTGAACGTACTGGCGGAGCGCCAGCAGCAACGCTAATCCCCAAACCACTGACTCACGAACGGAGGATGGACCATGGCTAAACAAATCTTGATCCTGGGCGGCGGTTACGGCGGATTGCTGAGCGCGCTGACGGCTCGTCAGCACCTGAGCGTCCACGAAGCGGCGATTACGGTCATCAACCGTTATCCGACCCACCAGATCATCACCGAGCTGCACCGTCTGGCTGCAGGCACGATCAGCGAACCGGCTGTCGCGCTGCCGCTGGCCAAGCTGCTGAAGAACCAAGGCATCAATGTGATCATCGATACGGTCAAGGAGATCAAGCCGAACGACAAAAAGGTAACGACGGCCGGCGGAGGCTCGTACACGTACGACAACCTCGTCATCGCCCTCGGCTCCGAGACGGCGTACTTCGGCATCCCGGGACTGCAAGAGAACAGCTTCGTGCTGAAGTCCGTCAGCGACGCCAACAAGATCCGCGAGCACGTTCATGCGCGTCTTGACGCCTACAAGGCGTCCAAGGATCCGGCCGACGCGACGATCGTCGTCGGCGGCGGCGGCCTGACGGGCATCGAGCTCGTCGGCGAGTTCGCCGACAAGCTGCCTGAAGTCGCGCGCGCCAAGGGCATCGACCCGGCCGACATCAAGCTGTACGTGGTCGAAGCCGGCCCGGCGATTCTGCCGATCTTCCCGCCGGAGCTTATCGCCCGCGCCCAAGCAAGCCTCGAGAAGCGCGGCGTCGAGTTCATCATCGGCGTAGCGATCACCGAAGCTTCCAAGGACACCGTCTCCCTGAAGGACGGCCGTACGCTGAAGTCCAACACCATCATCTGGACCGGCGGCGTCCAAGGTCACGAGATCGTCGCGAACTGCGGCATCGAAGTGAACCGCGGCCGCGCATCGGTCACCGATACGCTCCAATCGACTTCGCACCCTGAAGTCTACCTCGCAGGCGACTGCGCGGTCGTCATCCCGGGCGAAGGCGCGCGTCCTTATCCGCCGACGGCGCAGCTGGCTTGGCAAATGGGCGAGCTCATCGGCCACAACCTGGCTGCCGTGATCAAGGGCGGCGTGCAAGACACGTTCCAACCGGTATTCTCCGGTACGCTGGGCAGCCTGGGCCGCAAGGACGCGGTCGGCACGGTCGGCGCCAGCGGCACCCGCTTCAAGGGCTTCCCTGCGACGCTGATGAAGGAAATGAGCAACATCCGCTACCTGACGCACATCAAAGGTTTGTTCGCGGTGCTTGAATAGTCGTTACATTGTTAGTCGAATCGACTTACCGATCGTTCCTTGGCCCGGCGCATGCCGGACGGGGAACGATTTTTTTATATTTGCTTACTCGATAGCGAATCGCCGCGGCTGCATGCGGAATCGTGCAAAAGTGCACGATAGACCGGAGGAAAAGCTTTTGCTTGGAGCTATCGTGTAAATATGCAGGTTACAGCGCCTACTTTCGTCAAAATTGTTGATGATAAGGGTTATATCACGCAGATTTGCTTGATAGAAACGCAAAAGTAAACAAGACGGAAGTCTATCGTGCACTTTTGCGCGATGCACGGTGCGACGGCATGTTTTCGCCTATTGTTAGCGTGAAATAACGGTCTTGCCATTTCGCTCGATATCCGGTATTATAGTCCAAGTGATATTGAGAATCGTTATCGTTTACAAATGTGACGATAGCGCTTTACACCAAACATACCCTCCAAGGAGAGAATCCCTACATGTTTAAGCTTCGCAAATTCGGCCTGCTCCTCACGTTTATCCTGCTGCTCGTCAGCGTCGTCACCGCCTGCGGCAGCAAAAACGACAATAACGCATCGTCCGGCGCATCCCCGTCCGCGAGCGAGAGCGCGTCGGCTTCCGCGGGCGCAAGCGCTTCGTCCTCCGCCTCTGCATCGTCCGACGCGGGCGCGACAACGAAGAAGGTCACTGACGGAATGGGCCGCGAAGTCGAAGTGCCGGCGAAGGCGGAGCGCGTCGTCGCCATCTCCAACTTCGGCGATCTGCTGGCGCTCGGCGTCAAGCCGGTCGGCACGATCAACTATTACCTGGACAAGTACAAGGACGAGCCCGAAGCCGTCGCGGGTATCGAGAGCATAGGCGACCAAGACGCGGACAACGAGAAGGTACTGGCTGCGACGCCCGACCTGATCATCGTAAGCAACTACTTCAAGCCCGAAGTGGTCGACGCGCTGCAGAAGATCGCGCCGACCTATGCGACCACGTTCGGCCGCACGCCGTACGAGCAGTTGGACGATCTGGCTGCGCTGCTGAACGTCGAAGACCAGAAGCAGGCGTTCCTGGACGGCTTCAAGGCCGATGCCGCGGACGCCAAGGAGAAGCTGAAGGGCAAGATCGCGGAAGGCGAGAAGGTCGGCATTCTCCAATTCTGGAGCAAGAAGATTTACGAGCATCCGACCAAGGTGTTCACGCCGCTGTACGAAGATATCGGCTTCCAGCCGACCGAGCACGTCAAGACGCTCACCGCCACGACCGAAGTGACGCAAGAGGCCGTACCTGCCAACGTAGCGGATGCGGACCGGCTGTTCATCATGGTCGACGGTCAAGCGGACATCGACACGTACGACTCGCTGAAGGCTTCGGCATGGAAGAACATCCCGGCCGTCCAGAAAAACCAAGTGTACCTGGTCGACAGCGGCCACTGGAACGACTTCAGCGCCGCGGCGCTGCAATGGCAGCTGCGCGACGTCGTCAAACTGCTGGGCAAATAAGCGGGACAAGAGGAGTTGGCAGCATTTGCTGCCGGCTCCTTTTCTTTTCCGAATAACGGCGCGGGGATCGCGCAAGCTAGCATCATCCGACGAAAAGGTGGTGCGAGAGATGTCCAGAAGAAGGTCGCGGCGGCTCGCCGTCCCGGGCGCCGAGCAAGGCGTGAACGCGTTCAAGGCCGAGGTTATGCGCAAGGAAGGCTATGCCGTAGATCCCGCGCATCCGGACGACGTGAAGTACGAGGTCGCCAAGTCGCTTGGCGTGCCCCTGACGCCGGGGGACAACGGCCATCTCACGACCGAGGACGCCGGCCATATCGGCGGCAAGATCGGCGGCTCCATGGTGCGCGAGATGATTCGGTTGGCGCAGGAGAAGCTGTCGCAAAGACAGCCTTAACCGCGCCGCCATCCGCAAGAGACGAACCCGCCGACGCGGTTATCGCGTTCAGGCGGGTTTGTTTTTGCCGGCTTTTCCTATGCCGTCCGCTTCGTGATACAATGAGAGAACAAATGTTCCGGCGGGGAAGCACGACATGGCTTGGGGGACGGACGATATGCGGGGTACGGTCACGATCGCGGTCAGGCCGCTGGTCGAATACGCGCTGCGAAGCGGCGACCTGATTAGCGGGTTCCGCCAGGCATCCGCGCTGGCGGACGGGGTCAAGGCGCACCAGCAGGTGCAGGAAGCCTATGGCGAGCAGGATCGCCGCGAGGTTCAGCTGAGAGCCGAGATCGAGCATGGGGACTTGCTGTTCGTCGTCGAGGGGCGCTGCGACGGGCTCTTGACCGGCGAAGACGGCAGCGTGACGATCGAGGAGATCAAGTCGACCGGCGGGGACCTGCCCGCTTCGGAGACGGAGACGCCGGAGGTCCACTGGGCGCAGGCTTATTGCTACGCCTACATGCATGCGAAGGCGGAGGGCCTCGATCGGATCCGGGTGAGAATGACTTACGTGGAGACGCGGGGCGACGGAGGGGCCAGGAGATCCTTCGAGCGGACGGCCGACTACGAGGAGTTGGAGCGGCGCGTTCAGGTCTACGTCGAGCTGTATGCGCCGTTCGCGGAGCTTCAGCTGCGGCATCGCGCAGCGCGCGACGAGAGCATCGCCGGCTTGGCCTTCCCGTATCCGGCGTACCGCGCAGGACAGCGCAAGCTTGCGGGCGCGGTGTACCGGAGCATCGAGGCGGGCCACCAGTTGTTCGCGCGCGCGCCGACCGGCATCGGCAAGACGATGTCCACGCTGTACCCCGCCGTGAAGTCGATCGGCGAAGGGCGTCTCGCTCGGCTGTTCTACCTGACCGCGCGCACGACGACGCGCGCGTCGGCGGAGGACGCGCTGCGGCGCATGCAGGACGGCGGGCTGCGGCTGCACGCGGTGACGATCACGGCCAAGGACAAGCTTTGCGCGGCGGCGGCCGCCCAATCCGGGGGCCCGGGATGCGCCGGGGGCGCGTGCATGTACGCCGAAGGATTTTACGACCGCATCAACGGCGCCGTGCTTGACCTGCTGTCGAACGAGACGCTGATGCGCAAGGAGGAGCTGCTTCGGTATGCGGGGAAGCACCGCGTGTGCCCGTTCGAGATGTCGCTGGAGGTGGCGTACATCGCGGACGCCGTCATTTGCGACTACAACTACATATTCGATCCGCGCATCTCGCTCAAGCGCGTCGCGGCGGAGTGGAAGGCCGCCTGCGCGCTGCTCGTCGACGAGGCGCACAACCTGCCGGACCGCGCCCGGGAGATGTACTCGGCCGAGCTCTTCAAACGGGACTTTCTGAATCTCGTCCGCGCCTTCAAGGGAAGGGACGCCGCCGTTCATGCCGCAGCCAAAGCGGTCGACGCCGCGCTGCTCGCCGTGCGCAAGCGGGAGAACGGTCAGGGCGCGTTTCTGCTGCCCGAAGGGGTGCCCGAGGCGCTCGCCGATGCGGTCGAGGTGTTCGCGGCCGCGGCCGAGAGCGCGCTGGTCATGGCGGAGAGAAGCGGAAGCTTCGATAGAAGGGGGCCAGCGAGCGAGCGCGACGACGTCTTGCCCATCGCGATGAACGGCGAGGCTTCGCCGGAAGTAGCCGGGCGCGCTGCCGATTACGAATCCGCTTCAGCAAGCGGCGGCAGCCTCGAGGCTCTGAGGGGCGGGCCCGCAGCGCGCGATGAAAGTGCCGAGGCGCCGACGGACCCGCAAGAGATGCTGCTCGAAGCTTATTTTGCGGCGCTCAACTGGATGCGTACCGTCAAGCTATACGACCCGGAACGCCACGTCGTCTATGCCGAACGGCAGCGAGCGGATTTGAAGCTCAAAATCTTTTGCATGGACCCGTCCCGCCTGCTGCGCCAGATGCGCAAAGGCTACCGCTCGCAGATCAGCTTCTCCGCGACGCTGTTCCCGCTGAGCTACTACATGGATCTGCTAGGCGCCGAAGAGACGGACTATTCCGTATCGGTGCCGTCGCCCTTCCGAGCCGAGCAGTGGGCTACGGAGATCGTGCCCCTGTCCACGCGCTACGCGGACCGGGAGACGAGCCGCGAGCGGATCGCGGCCCGGATGCTGGGGCTGGCCGGCGGGCGGCCCGGACGCTATTTGTTCTTTTTCCCGTCCTACGCCTATATGAACGCCGTGTACGAGACGTTCCTGGCGCAGGGCGGACAGGCCCTGCGCACGATGCTGCAGCGGCCGGAGATGACGGAGGAAGAGCGAGACCGGTATCTCTCGGCGTTCGAAGCGGACGACGGCGAGGCGCTGATCGGCTTTGCGGTGTTGGGAGGCGTCTTCTCGGAGGGCATCGACCTGGCCGGCGACAGGCTGCAGGGCGTCGTCGTCGTCGGCGTTGGCATGCCGCAGCCGAGCTTCGAGCGGGATCTGATGCGGGCGCATTACGACGCCGCCGAATTGCCGGGATTCGACTACGCCTACGTGTACCCCGGCATGAACAAGGTGCTCCAAGCGGGCGGGCGGCTCATCCGGAGCGAGTCCGACAGCGGCGTGCTGGTATTGATCGACGATCGGTACAGACGGGCGCCATATAGTCGGTTGCTGCCCGAGGAGTGGGGCGCGGACGGGCGGGACAGATCATAAAATCCGCAGCGGAGCGTCAGCGCTCCGGCCTGCGGATCGGGATTTTTTAAAGATTGATATGTCCGGCCTTCATCGGGCCTTCTTCGCCGGCATGGTACACGTCGAGTCCGCCGTCGGGGCTCTCGAGCACCGCGTACGGACAGCAATCGTACAGGATGAGTCCGCGCAGCGTGCCTTTAACGGCGTAGGATTCATGATAGCCTTTTTTCAGATCGCCGAAGTCGTTGGCCGTATACACGTGCACGGTGTCTCCGACCTGCTCGGCATAGTTGTGGTTCGTCCGGTTGGCCGCCTTCTTCATCGGCTTGAAGGAGATATGGCCGCTCATGTATTCCTCGGTCGTATTCTTTTCCTTGCCTTTGGCGAACTCCGGCCACAGGTCGCTGAACACCGTCAAGCCGGCTTTGTCGTTGTAGACGAGGATCAGCGGGATCGTCGCCGGTCCGTAGGGCAGCGTGAACAGGTCGATCAGCTTGCCGTCGTGGAATTTGCCGTTCGTCTGGTACAGCTGCTTTTCGCTGTCGTGCACGAACACGCGGTTGCCGACCTGGAGGGCCGCGAACCCCTTTTCGCTGTCGGTCTTGACGACGGCGTCCGCCGCCTGGGCCGCTCCGGGCGCGATGAGCGCGACGGCCAGCGCCGCCGCCGCAGTCAGGCGAAGCGCGTTTTTGTTCAACTTCATGATTCGATCTCTCCTTCGTTCGTTCCGTCTCAAACGCCGCTGAAGCACGTTCGACTATGGCATATTGTGGCACGCAGATGCAGTAATTGGTAAGTTACCGGGGTCATGCGAAATGTAATGCGGATGAATGACGCGCGGGTTCGAGAAAAAGGCGGTCGCGAGACGCTGGAATGAGCGCGCGGGGAACGCGGCTTGGCGACGAGCGGGCGGCAACCGAGCCAAACGTTGGCAAATCAAGTATAATGGACATAACACTACTAACGAGATACGGAGCTGACAGCGTTGAGCAAGCCGACATCGACACCGGAAGGCCAGGCGGCATCCGCGGAATTGAAGCAATGCGTGAGCTGCTTCGAGCTTAAACCGATATCGGAGTTCCGCCGCAGATCCGGACGGCGGGCGGGGGCGAACGCGCGCAGGGGCATCTGCAAGCAGTGCAGGGCGTCCCTGCCCTCGGCCGCTTCCGGCGCGGATCTCGCGGCAGGCGAGACGAGCGTTCCGTCTGCCGCGGCCGAGGCGGGTATGCCCGCCGGCGGCTTCGCCGAAGGCCCGGCGCCTGGCGGTAAACGCGGCCGGCGACGGCGCGGGCTGCCTGCGGCTGCGCCCGAGGCTGCGCTCGACGAGGCGGCTGCGCTCGCCGTCGCGCCTGAGGAGGCGCCTCGCCCCGCGCGCAAGCGCCGGCGACGGCGCGGGGGAGCGCCCGTCGCGGCCGGCGATGCGCCGCAGCCACAGCCGGAGCCGGCCGCGCCCGCGGCGCCGGCGGAGGAGCAGGCTGCGCCAGCGGCTGCCGGCGCGCCGAAGCGCAAGCGCCGCGGCCGGCGCAAGCGCGGCTCGGCGGCAGCGGCCGGCGCGAGCGCGCTGCCCGCGCCGGAGCAGGCCGTGCCGGCGGCGGCGCCGGAGGAGCCGGCCGCGCTCGCGGCGTCGGGCGCGCCCAAGCGCAAGCGGCGCGGCCGGCGCAAGGGCCGCGGCGGCGCAGCGGCAGCCTCGCCCGCGCCCGCGGCGCAGCAGCCGGCCGAGGCTGCCGTGCTGCCGGCGGCGCAGGCAGCGCCCGCACGGGCGGCCTCGCCGCAGCCGAAGGCCGCCGCCGCGAGGCCGCAGCAGGCCAAGCAGCGTCCGGGTGCGCCGGCCGGAGAAGCTGCGCCGCGGGTCCAGCCGCGCGGCTCGGCCCGCGCCCGGGCGACCGCGCCGGGCGGCGCGGCGCGCGGCATCGACCCGCATGACGCGTCGCAGCTCCAGGCGACGCGCGAAGGGTTCGTCCGCATGCGCGGCCGAACCGACAAGGGGCGCGGCTGGTACCAGGAGATCGACCTGGAGATGGCGGTCACGCTGGTGCGGGAGCACGCGGCCGTCGTCGTCAATCGCCATACGATCCGCAGGCTGCTGAGCAACCGCGATTTCCGGCTGATGATCTTGAGCCGGGACAAGTATACCTGCTATTTTTGCGGCGAATACGGCGACACGATCGATCATCTGCTGCCGCGCTCCAAGGGCGGGCATACGACCCCGGACAACTGCGTCTGCGCTTGCAATCTGTGCAACCAGACCAAGGCGAACCGCGATTTGGACGAGTTCGTGGCGGCGGGCATTCCGGTCAAGCCGCTGGAATAGCGGTTGAGCTGCGATTTTCGCCGAATCTCGGCCGGACGGACAATAGATGCAATTCTGCATCTAATTCCAAGCGGCGTTCGAGCAGAACGGGATTAGCTGCAAATTCGCAGCTTTTACAGCGGGTTGCAGCCGTTTTTCGCGTATGGCGCTCCATTACCTGCATATTTGCAGCTAACTTTCAAAAATAGCAGGCGCGCAGAATGAATAGCTGCATTTATGCAGCAATCGCTGTGCCACTGCCGCTATGCTCGTTCTTCTGCGGCGGTTGAGCTGCTCGTCGGCAAGCAGTCCCGCTCGATGACAGGTCAGACGGTTCACGCGAACGGCGGATTCATTTAAAAAACCAAAACAGCTGTCACCGCTATTCTTCAACGCGGCAGACAGCTGTTTTTCGTTATCCTTGCGGCACCCACTTCGTGATCCGTCCCTCCGGCCCCCATTCCGCGACATAAATGGCGCCTTCGCCGTCTCCGCGTCCACCCCAGCTTTGCAGCCAGCATCCGTCCTTGTCGTAGCGGTGGATCAGATACCGCGTACACATATTCCGTGCCGGCCGCTTCGCGATGCAGGCAAAGCCCTTGAGCTAATCCGCCGCTCCCCGAATGCCGTTTTTGCGCGTATCCGTCATGGGGCTCAGCCCTCCTTCGCGAGCAGCGGGAATCGGGGGCCCGCGATGGGTTTGCCTATCTCTAATCCGCTCCCGTCGGTGATGACATGCGCGTCGCCGCTATAGGTGACGCCGTCCGGCATATAGATGATGGCTAACACGCGCCGCGGACGGTCCGTGGCGTTGGCGTGCGCATAGTGGAAGGTCAGGCCGTCATGGAACGTGCAGCTCCCCGCCGTAAGCGGCACGATCACGGGCTTCTGCGCTTCCGCCTGGCCGCTCTCGACGTAGTCGAATATATTTTGCGGGTCGACGAGGTCGATGCCCTTCAGCTTCCCCAGCCGGTTGGACTTGGGCACGAAGGCCATGCAGCCGTTGCGCGCGTCGACGTCGTCGAGCGTCAGCCAGAGCGACATCATGCCGGGATTTTTCTCGTTTACCGGCCAGAAGGGCGTATCCTGGTGCCACGGCGTCTCCTTCGAGTCTCCGGGCATCTTCCAGAGGCCGTGATCGTGAAAAAGACGGATGCCGGACGCCCCGGTCAGCAACCTCGCCGATTCCGCGAAGCGCGGATGCGCGGTATAGCGGCCCATGCCAGCGTGATCCCTCCACACGTTCACCTTCTGGTTCAGCACCCGGTAATAGAGCCCGCCCTTTTTGTCCGTATGGACGGCGCGGTCGCCGTCGTTCTGCATAGCCTCCTCTAGATACTCGCGAAGCTCGGCCAATTCCTCCGGCGTGATCATGTTGTCCACCTGCACGAATCCGTTGTCCCGATAGAAGTCGATATGCGCTTGCGTGATCGGCGTTTGTACTGTAGTCGGAATCGTCATCTCGCTCATCCTCCTTGTTGTTTGCTGTATTTCAAGCATAATGGGGAAAGGAGCGAGCTGGCATGGATGGAATTCCGCTCTATTTGTAAAAAGGTCGGAAATAAGGAGCGCTTACATGAATGTCCCGCAAAAGGTCGATTATCGCTTGCTGTCGCCTTACGTCCGCTATGTGCACGAGATCGTGATCTCCGCCGGCGCCCGAATCGCCGATCGGCATATTTACGATTACGAGTTCATTTTCGTCGTTCGCGGGGAAGGCAGGCTGCGGCTCGGCGAGCGCGTGCACGCGATGAAGGGGGGAGATCTTTTTTACATCCGGCCCCATCTAAGCAATGCGATGGAGATAACGGGGACGCAGCCGATGGATTGCTTTGCCGTGCATTTCGATTATATGTATCTGGGAGAAGGACATGAATTTTCGCCGTACGCGGTATACCTCGGGCAAGGCGCGGAGGAAGGCGCGGTACGCCTGGGCGACCGGCCTGCCGTCGAGCCGTCGGAGTTCGACGTTCCCGAGGCGATCGCGGTAGGCGACGTCAAAGGCTTCTACGAGACGTTCAAGGAGCTGAACGCCTGCTTCGGCCGCGCCGGGGTGGGCGCCGGACTGCGGCTGAAGTCGGTCATGCTGCGGCTGCTCGGGCTCGTGTACGAGGAGCTGATGACGCGGGAAGGCGTGCGGATCGGACATCCGCACGCGGACGCGGTGCTTGAAGCCATTCAGTACATGGAGGCGCATTATGCGGAGCGGATCGATGCGCAGCTGCTCGCGCGGCGGGCGGGCTTCTCGCCCAAGTACTTCGGCACGCTGTTCAAGCAGGCGACGGGCGCCGCGGTGTCGGCTTACCTGCTTCGCTTGCGCATGGAGCAGGCCAAGCAGCTGCTCGCGCAGCGCAAGCTCTCGGTAGAGGAGGTCGGCGCCCGCGTAGGCATCGACGACCTGTATTATTTCAGCAAGCTGTTCAAAAAAACGGAGGGCATGTCCCCGAGCAGGTACGCCTCGTCGATCGCTTGGCCGGCGGAATAGGAGCTGTTGGCCGGATCGCGGTCAGGCAGCCAACTTTTTGACTAGGGCGGCCGGCTGCTTTTGCGACCAGGCCTGCAGCGCCGTCGTCAGCAGCGGATCGTCGTTCGCCCAGCGGCCGTCCTGCTGCGCGAACTTGCCCTCGCTTGCTTTACCGGCGATGCGGTATAAGTCGGTCGCCTGCGCCTGATCGGCGCGAAGCATCAGCAGGTAGCTCTCTCCCGAACAGAGCAGGGAGCCGCCTGCGTTCGGGGATTGGACGATGCGGATATAACGCGCGGTGCCGCCCTTCAGCCAATCGCGCACCTCGAGCGTCGTGACCGCGGAGTTGCCGTCAAGCGCATGCGCTTCGGCGATGACGGTCCCCGTCACGATGGCATCGGCCGCGTTCATGAGGCTCAGCAGGCGGGCTGCGTCGCCTTGAACCGCGGGACCGCCCGCTGCGTCGCCTTGATCGTGCGCGGGAAGGTCGAGATGCACGGGCGGCAGCGGCACGATTTGTTCGGCGGGGGACAAGGCGAAAGAAGGCGTCAACGGGCCGTTCAAGAGCAAGCCGCCGGCGAGCAGGACGGCCGCCAGCAGGACGGTTCCGAAAAGTTTGATCGACATGAGGGACACCACCGTTTCCGAGTAGGTTTGACTTCTTGACGGAGCCGGGAAGGCAAATGTTCCACTTCGGTGCCAAAGAAAGGCCGATCAATATTTGGAAATGGCCGCGCGTCTGCCCATGCGAATAGTGAAGTTTAAATATAAAAATCAGGAAATATTAGATTTATATAGCGGTATCATATCCGCGCGGAACTTGTCGGAAAATCCCATTGGCGCGAACGATCAGGTGATATAATGGAAGCCTGAACGGAGGTGCCATCTCCATGACAGCATGGTTGTTCTTATTCGGCGGACTCCTCTCGCTCACTGGCGTCGCCTATGCATATAGCTTGCGGAAGATGCCGGGCGCGCTTCCGCTGTTCGCGCTTTTCGCCCTGACGGGGCTCATCATGTTCGCTTCGGGCAGGGAGGCGGCGCTCGTCGGCCTGGAGGACAAACTGCTGTGGCGCAACATTCAGCAGATCGGCTACCTTTACGCCCCGCTCGCCTTGCTCTGGCTTGCCCTAACGTATACGCGCGAAGGCTCCAGGCTGTCCCGACAGACGCTAGCCTTGACGCTTGCGATTCCGACGGCAGGCCTGATCCTCGTTTACACCGATCCGCTCCATCACCTGATGCGCACGAAGGTGTTTCTGGACGAAGCCGGCATGCTCGTCGCGCAGCGCACGATACTGAATCAGGCGATTTACGGATTCACCTTGCTCGTGTCGCTCGTCGGCCTATTCGTTCTCGTCCGAAGCGTATTCTACACGCGGGGAGTCCAGCGCAGGCAGTTGTTGTATCTGATCGCGGGGATGTGCGTTCCCTCGATGATCGCGCTCCTGCGCAGCACCGGCGTGATCGATCTGCGCGGCTACGCTTCGTCGATCGGCATCACCTATTTGCCGGGGCTCGTCATCATCGGCTGGGGCATGTTCCGCTATCATTTGTTCGACTCGGTTCCTTTTCCGCGCAACCGCCTGTTCGACATGATGAGCGAGGGGATCCTCGTGCTCGACGGGGAAGGACGTCTTCAGGATCTTAACGGTGCCGCGAGACGCATGCTTCGGGTCGACGGCGACGAATGGCAGGGACGGTATATCTCCGACACGCCGCTGCCTTCGGAGCGGTGGCTCGCGGCCCATCGGGACCGCGTCGAGATCGCCTCGTTCGACTTTGCCTTGGGGGAGGGGGAAGACGAGCGGCAGTTCACTGCCAAGATTAGGCCGATCCTCCACCGGAATCGCGCCCTGCTCGGCTCGCTGTCGGTGCTGACCGACCGGACGGAGGAGCGCCGCAGGGAACTCGCCCTTCGGCGCGCGGCCGTAACCGACGGCCTGACGGGCATCTACAATCGCAGCGGCTTCATTGCGGAGCTGACGTGCGTGCTGGAGACCGCCAGGGAGCGGGGGACGCCGCTCTCGCTGCTCGTCCTCGACATCGACAGCTTCAAAAGCGTGAACGACAGGTTCGGCCATCTGACGGGAGACCGGACGATTCGCGCCTTCGCGGATTCGGTGCGGACGACGACGGGAGAGCTGGGGCCCTTCGGCCGCATCGGCGGCGAGGAGTTCGCGCTGGCGCTGCCGGGACTGTCGGCCGGCGAAGCGTTCGAATGCGCGGAGCGCATCCGCCGAGGGATCGTAGGCACCGTGATCGCGGATGGACACGGCGGCACGTTCGGCATCACGGCAAGCATCGGCGCCGCTACCCTGAGGCCCGACGACCGAACGTTCGAGTCCCTTTATTCCAGGGCGGACGCCGGCTTGTACGAGGCGAAGCGTCTCGGGCGCAATGCGACGCGAGAAGGCGTCCCGTCGACGCTCCATGCCTAGCTCTGCATCCAAAAAAAGAGGAACGGCATCGAGACGCCGTTCCTCCTTTTCGTTTGACTATGCCATGTATTCGAAAAACAACGGCGTTCGCACGAACCGTTCGACCTCGCGGTCGTCCGCGCAGACGGCGCAGGCGAGGAGGAGCTTCATCAAAGCGGCCTCGGACGAAATGTTGCCGAGCGCGATCCCTCCGGCTCCGGTCAGGTGCGACGAAGAGGCGTACATATCGCCTTCGGGACTGCGCATCGGCACGAGATAGACGTCGACTCCGCGCTCGCGACAGTAAGAGATGAAGGGGACGAGCGATCTCCCCTCCGCGCCGTCCCGCGCGTTTGCGGTGCCCGAGTGATAGGTGTCGTGCAGCACGGCGCGCGGCGGGCGGGATTCGAAGCCGTATGCGCGGTAGTCCAGACCGGGATAAGGCTTAATGTACAGCACGGCCGGCCATGCTTCCTCCCGCGGCGGCGGCGCGGGAGGGGACGGCGGATTCCGGCGTGCGAGCTCCGCCCCCGCCGGGTTGAGCGGATGCGTGTTCGGCTCGAAGCGGCCGTCGCGCATGCGCCCGAACGGCGCCGCGTACGGCGCGTCGAATTGATCGGTGAACGGCAGCGCCTGCGTGATACGCGTGCCCAGGTAGACGACGGAGTCGCCCCGGTCGTCGCCGAACAGCGCGAAGACGCCGGGCAGTCCGGCGTCCGCGATGAAGTCGACCGACGCGGCGAAGTTGGCGAGCCCGTTGCTTCTCGGGTCGTCCAGCGGATAGTTGGCCGCCGTCAGCACGACGGGGAAAGGCGCGTCGCAGCACAGATAAGAGAGCATGGCCGAAGTAAAGGAGAGCGTATCGGAGCCGTGCGTGACGATGACGCCGGCGTAGCCGCCGTGGGCCGCGCGAATCGCTTCGGACAACGTTGCCCAGTCGCCGGGCACGAGGTTCTCGCTGAGCAGGTTGCAGGGCTGCGCGGTCTCGAAATCGATCTCTCGCGTTTTGGCGATTTGGGCATACTGCTCCATGAGGAAGTAGGAGCCCGACGCATCGACGTCGATGCCGTGCGCGCCGCGCCGGCTTCCGATGGTGCCGCCGGTGAAGAGGACTAAAATTTTAGCGGGCAATTTTGCGGACAAGTAAGCAGACATCCTTTCCGTTCATCGAATATCGGATTGCGGGCCCGTGGCGGCGTTCGTTAGGGGGCGTTCAGCCGATCGTTCAGAAGCTGTCCCAAATATCCGCGAGCGGGATATCCGCGCGGGCCATGACTTCGTCGGCCGCCCCGTAGTACATGCGGATCGTGTCGCCGGCCAGAATCGCGCCGCAGGAGAACACGACCTTGCCGAAGAAGCCGTTCACCTCGTAGTCGGCTTCAGGCGCCAGAATCGGTACGCGTGAGCGGGCCAGCACGCGCGCCGGATCGTCAAGATCCAGCAAGGCCGCGCCCATGCAATAGCGGCTATCCGCGTCGGCGCCGTGATATAGCGCGAGCCAGCCGCGGTCTGTCCGGATCGGCACGGCGCCGCCGCCGATGCGTCCGCCGTCCCAGAGGCCGGGACGCAAGCCCATCAGGTAGCGGTGGCCGCCCCAATGGAGCAGGTCCGGCGACTCCGCGACCCACATCTCTGGCGCGCCGATCGACTTCGGCACGGGACGGTGCAGCATATAGTATTTGCCGTTGATCCGCTCCGGAAAAAACATCGCGTCCTTGTTTTCGGGCGGAAGGATCATCCCGAGCCGCTCGTAGGAGACGAAGTCGCGGGTCGCCGCCAGCCCGACGCCGACGCCGCGGGAGCTGACGGCGCTATAAGTAATGTAGTATTTATCGCCCATCTGCGTGATCCGGGGATCCTCGATGCCCCATGCCTCGTCCTCGCCGGACGGGAACAGCGCGGGCGTCTCGTCGACGACGAACCGCACGCCGTCCCGGCTGCGGGCGGCGCGGAGATGCGACATCGAAGTGAGGTAGGCGTAGGAACCGTCATACCCTTTGATTACGCGCGAATCGGCAAAGTCGTAATTCGGGTCGTCTGCCGCCAATCGGACGAGCTCCAGCCGGCCGCCGCTCTCGTCGAGCATCGGCACCAGCACGGCGCCGGACTCCGGCTGCAGCGGCATCTCGGCCACGCGCAGCAGCAAAATAACCTCGTCCCCCAGTTGGGCGACGCCCGCGTTAAAGGCGCCTACGACCTGGAAATCCGGACGAGAAGGTTTGACATGACCGACGGTCACGATGGGACCGTCCGCCATACGAATGACTGCCATTTGACGCTCACCCCGTTTGCATCTTATTCTAACCCCATACTACTTTACAAGTACCCAATCTCCAAGCGAAGGCCTCCCGATGGGACCGCCGGCGCGGGAGGTGGCGGAGATCGAGGGAATCGATACGATGGAACCAATGAACGCACGCAGCGGAGAGATCGTCGAGGTGTGCCTGCTGGCAGGCAAAATCATGCTGGAAAACGGCGGGGAAACGTACCGCGTGGAGGACACGATGATACGGATCGCGTCCGCCTACGGCGCGGAGGGGCCGCAGAGCTTCGTCATGCCGACGGGGATCATGTTCGCCATCGAAGGCTCGGAGTCGGCGACGCGGCTCGTTCGGATCTCGCAGCGTTCGACCAACCTGAACAAGGTGACCGAGGTGAACGACATCTCCAGGCGCATCGCGGGCGGCCATCTGCGGCCGGCTGAAGCATGCAGGCTGCTCAAGGAAGTCGAGCGCGGCGCGCCCGTCTATCCGCTGGGCATCCAGCTCGTGCTGGCGGCGCTCGCAAGCGGTTGCTTTCTCATTCTGTACGAAGGGACCTGGCCGGACATGCCTGCGGCCATGCTCTGCGGCGGGACGGGCTTCTGGCTGCTCGGCCGGATGGCGAAGCTCAGCTCGATCCGGCTGTTCGGGGAGCTGATCGCGGCCCTCGCCGTCGGTCTGCTGTCCTATCTGGTCGTGCGGCTCGGCATCGGCCAACAGCACAGCACGATCATGATCGCGTCCGTCATGCCGCTCGTGCCCGGGCTGCTCATTACCAATGCGGTTCGCGATTTGATGGCGGGGCATCTCGTATCGGGCATCTCGAAGGGGGCGGAGGCGTTTCTGACGGCCTTCGCCATCGGCGCAGGCATCGGCATCGCGCTGACGCTGAATGGATAAGGGGGCGAGCGAGGCATGATCGCAGATTACTTATCGCAAACCATCGCGAGCTTCGTCGGCACGGCCTGCTTCGGCGTCATCTTTCAGATCCCGAAGCGCAGCTTGATTCAATGCGGCCTGACGGGGATGGTCGGCTGGCTCGTTTATTACGGCTTGATCCAGGCTAGCGCCGACCCGATCGCGGCCACCTGGGCGTCCGCCGTGCTCATCGGCCTCATCGCCCATTATCAGGCGATTCGCTTCAAGGTGCCGGTCACCGTATTCAGCGTATCCGGCATCATCCCGCTCGTGCCGGGCGGCATGGCCTACGACGCGATGCTGCGGGTCGTGCAGAACGACTATATGTCCGCGGTCCAGCTCGGGGCCAAGGCGTTCATGCTGTCCGGCGCGATCGCGGTCGGGCTGGTGTTTTCCGAGGTCGTCAATCAGCTGGTGAAAAGGGTGCGGATGGGGATGTCGCGAGTCGGCTGAAACGTCGCGAATAGGCTGCAAAATCGCGAATAAGCTGCAAGGTCGAAAAGGGCTTCGCCGAGGATGGCGAGGCCTATTTGCGGCAGGCAGCACGCAGAATGCGCGCGGCGGGGAGCGGAGTTGTGCGGAAAAACCGTGTAATTCCCGGCCGATCGCTGCTCGGGAACGGAGTTATGCGGAAAAACCGTGTAATTCCCGGCCAAAC
>NZ_FOKE01000021.1 GCF_900112065.1 Cohnella sp. OV330 | reverse complement strand
ATCTCAAGATTGCACGGAGTACCGGATTGCATTACGCAAAAGGGCACAGACCCGTACCGTTAGGATAACCGGCCTCCACCCACCGGATAGGCGTAACGAAGGAATGAAAGGGCATCGACCCGTCGAGAAATGGGAGTGAAAGCCTCCGGAGGTCATGTGGAGCAGCGTGCAGCAGAGCAGTAAAAAGAGGAGCGAAACCTCGCCCCTTCTGTTCCCGCATACGCTTCGGTTGCCGAATTTGACGGTACAAAGCCCCTTCTATCCGGATAGCGATTTATCCATGGGAGAGATCCTGCGAATAAGCGAGCATTCGTGAGAAAACTACATTTTACCGAGGGAGCGTAAACGACCAATTTCAAAAGCTTTCTCTACCACTTATCCTTTAGATTAAACTTCAATGGTAATATTCATTTTTTTAAGCAATGCATTGATCACAGCTAATGCTTCATCTTGCTGTTTGTATTCAGCAGAATAAAATCTAATCATTTCTAAATCATTATCAGTTTGTTTTATGTCTACAAAGATTTCATCAGGTACTGCGATCCAAGATAAGGTATGTTGTAATTCAGAAATACTATAAGTGCCGTCAATAAACTTACGACAAGCTAACCTGAATTCATACAGGCTGTCGTTAATCGGCTTCCAATCAGGATCTCTTTTGTCTTGCTCACTTGGTTTTCTAATATATTGAATTGCATCTTCCTCGCAAGCACCATGACGAATATAATTCCTTTGTGCCTCTATCAAAGGTATTTTATTTGCACCTAAATCATATTCATGTAACTTTTGATAGGGGTCATCTTCCCAAAAACAAACCGTGCAAATGTCATATTCCCCGTCACTAACTAATGTTTTATATCCGCAACATGGGCATGTATGCATTCCACTTTACACCTCAATTGAGTTTTTATTTATCATAAGTCACTTAACCGCCTATTGCACTATACTGCCAGTTAGCTTAGCCTTATTTTACATTGGATCAAGTTCTTGACATCGGTCAATGACAAGAACTTGATCTCATAAAACGAAAAAGCCGCGACTATTGCGGCTTGAATGGGACAATGTTTTTGACTTCCGACATCCACGTCGATCGTCCAGGCGAAGGCCGACTGAGACGGTGAACAGTTTTTCTCTATCGCGATCTCCTTGATTTTATCGACGATCTCTACGTTTGTGTGGAAGTTCTCCCCCTGGAACCGAGGCATCCATCTGCGAAGATCGTCGGCCGCCAAATCATCGAACGTACGAAGTTCGCCGGAGATAAATCCTCTGCTGAGCGGACTGTATGCAACATGAGTGATCCCTAACTCTTTTGCAGCAGGAAGAATCTCATCTTCGATGTCACGGCTCCATAACGAGTATTCGCTCTCCGGCGCGGAAATGGGATGCACGGCATGGGCCCGGCGAATGGTGAAAGCAGAAGCTTCGGAAGACCGAGAGCCCGAACTTTGCCCGCTTTGATCAGGTCGGCCATTGCCCCGACAGTCTCTTCGATCGGAATTTGAGGATCGACTCGGTGCTGGTAATACAGATCGATGTAATCTGTCTTCAAGCGACGGAGGCTATCCTCAACTGCCCTGTTAATGTAATCGGGATGGCCGCTGAGGCTCTCGTAATTGGGGGTGTATGAGAGCTTGGTCGCAATAACAGCTTGCTCTCGACGTCCCTGGATTGCCTTTCCAAGCAACTCTTCGTTCCCATAAAACAAAAAAGCCGCGACTATCGCGACTTTTTATGGCAGCCGATCAGATGGCCAGCTACCGCCGTGTTCATTCTCTTGCCGTCTCATGGCATAGGTGTTAGCAAATTCTTCAACGAGCTTGTCATCCAAAGATACATAACAATGGATGCGATCACACCTGAAAGAATCCAATTATACAGTTGGCGGGGTTTCAGAAACTTCTCAATCAACTTATGCAAGATCAAAATGAGTATCACAGTTATCATGATAAAACCAATTAAAAAAATGATGAGCATAAAAAGCACGTCCTAATCCCATTGCCTGATAAATTCGAATACTCCGTTGTTCGGTCCGCCGATCACGTTTTTTTATAATCAATTCATCGTTCGCGCTTCTTGCCGATCGTCTTCCGGTATCGAGCCAATCCGAACATATAGAGCCCATACGCTACGAACCCGAGCGCCGCTGCGCCGAGCAACCAGCGGCCGTGCGGCTGCAGCGCGAGCTCGGCGAGCGCGTCGTCCAAGCCTTTCGTTTCTTCAGGATCGGAGAAGACGGCGGTGCGTACGAGAAAATAACCGATCAGGCCGAATACGACTCCTCTGGCACACAGACCGAACTTCGCCGTAGCCACAAGATATCGATACATAGCAGGTTTTATTTCATTCAATTTGAATGAATTCGTGAAGGAGTTGCGTATCGCTTTGACGAACTCAATAATCCCGTATATCGCGAAGCCGAGTCCGGCTGCAGCAATTAACGAAGCACCAAGCGGCTGCTGCAGAAGTACGGCTGTCAACGCTTGTTCGCTGTTGTCCGAAGACGGCCGGGCGCCCAAGATCGTTTTCGCTGCATGATAGGTGATTACCGCATAGAAGATTCCCCCGCAAAATCGAGAGGCGCGTACTAGGATTCCTTTTCCGTCCCCTCCCTCGCCGTCCGGATCCGCGAAGGCTTGTACTAACCGCCACGTCGAGAATCCAGCCAGTCCGACGGCAAGAATGAGCAGCAGAATGCCGCCTAACGGCTGCGCGCCGATCGTCTCGATTGCGCCCTTCGTATCCGTCGTTTCCTTTCGATGCCCGATCGCGGTCATCATTGCCAATGCCCCGATCATGATATAAACAGTCCCTTTTGCCAAATAGCCCGCTCTGGCGAACTTATCGATCGCAGGCACCGCTTCGTGAAGCGCCTTTCGTGATTTCGTTCTAGTCGAATCATTTATATGCATATTCTGCTCGTATTTTTCTGTTCTAAGGCCGCTCATCATTCGGCGAAGAGTTTAGCCTTCGCCTTCCCTCCCCTCTGCTTATGCGTCGAACCCTCATTACCCACACGGTCAAACCAGTAAAACATTACCTGCTTTAGCGAGTTCAATTTCCCGATCTGAAAAAATCAGCTTGACTCATAAAATAATCATCCATTTTTTCGATTATGAGCCCTCCGTTATCTTCCGAGTTGCGTTTTACTTGAATCCATTCGATGTCATTCTTAAACTGCTCCCATAGCCTTTGACGCTGCGCCATATCCTTAAATTCCATCACATAATATAGTTTATTTTGGCCTGTCGCATCTATCCAGAAATTCACGACCTTCATACTGATTGGTAATCCAGCACACATCTATTGCGACTGGACCATCATACTTGCCTCTTAAAAAACACAGAGGTAAGGGATACCTCTCCCTTACCTCTATGTGTCATACTCTATGATCTCAAACTATTGTAGCACTATATCCGGTTTTCTTACCTTTATTAACTGCCTCAATATAGCCGTCAAAATAATATGGAATCTCATCTTCTTTGCCGTTCTGAATTCTGCCTTTAACTTTAACGAACGCAAATATAGAAATTGAATATTCAGCCTTACCGGTAACTAAGACAGGTTGGTCTCTATCTTGTACCCAAAAGTACTGGCCTCCATAATTCCTTCTTGCCACTTCAAAGATGTAACTTCCAGCCATAGACGAAACAGAATCCATTGCGTCTTTATCCAATTTATAATTACGTAACTCTTCGAGAATATCGTCTAAAGCTCTCAGCTGTTGAAATGATGTCTTCTTCTAATCGATTTTTCATAAACGCTAATCTCCTCCCGCGTTATATAAATTTCATTCCTCTCCCAATTCACAAAAATCCATCCTCGGGTTCGCCAACATCAAAGCCTAATACCTTTGTCGCCGCCGATTTAAACCTTTCTATCCAAGAATTCCATTCGCTCTTATTCAACTGTGCATAAAATGATAATCCACTTGGTTCGACTGAAGCCGTAATATAAATATCGTCATCTTCTTGTCCATACCAATATGGAACGCCATTTTTATACCCGATCCATCCAGGCATACTTTTATATATATTAGAAATTTTATTCCATTCTTCTTCAGGTAAGTAATATCTAATATTTAGATTGCAATTATGAGAGCTTTTATTAGTCAATGAGTATCACCCTTACTCTACGATGCGTAACCGCCCCTTATTTTACCATTGCGGCGCCAAGAAATCGATAAAAAACGGCCACCCCCTTGGGCGGATGACTGCCCTCGAGGATGGCCGTTCGGTTAATGTTCCGTTACTTCGCTCATTCGGTCGTGTAGCGCCATACGATCGCCAGGTCCTCGATCATGTCGGCCTTCAATCGGACATGCGTGGTGCCGCCTGCCGTCACCGTTTGGACGAAAGCCTCCGGCAGCAGCGCGATGTCGGCTTCTTCCGCATGAAGCGTCCACGTGCCAACGCCGACCGGTTCGAATTCAGCCGACGTATGCGGCGTGTCGCCGAAAGCCACGTCCGCGGACAGCGTCAGTACGGCCGTCTCGTCGTTCGGCGCTTTAAGCGCGAGCTTGAGCGGCTGTCCTTGTCCGTAAGCGCCGGCATCCTTCACGCGCAGGAAAACATCGGCTTTCACGATCGCAGGATTACCGCTGCGGTGGCGGAAAGGCACGTCGAGCGACGTCAGCGGGATCGACAGCGTCTGACCGTCCGCGTTATCCGCCGGGTGCAGGAACCGGTGCCATTCGGCCGAGAAGCGGTTTCTCGCCGATATCGCAAACATCATGCCGGTCTGCGGCGCCTTGCGGACGACCTCGTCCATGACGGCGTTCCGGAAAATGCCGCCGGACGACTTCGCCGAATACATGACATGCAGGATCACGTCGGATACGGTTCGGATATCGAAGCCGTTGGTCTCCGCCGGGAGCTCGATGCGCCAGCGGCTGACGGCGCCCGCGCCTTCGAATGGGAGGTACCGTTCGTCCCGGAGACTGAAATCGAACATGCCTGCGTCATGCTGCGCCGAGCTGGTGACGATCGACTGATTAATGCCGAATTGATCGGTGAAGCGGGCATCGTCTCCTTCGGCCCGAACGTATGCGCCCATATGGAGCGCGTCGTTCACCCGAATGGAGCTTCGCAGCAGCGTCAGCGTGCCGTTCACGCCTGCGAACGGACCGGTTACGCACGGGATCGATAGGCTGACGGATTTGATTCTCCGGTGATAGTGCCCCGGATAATCCAGGTCGAACAACGCCTCCGGCAGCTCGATGAAGCAAGCCCCCGACTCCTTGAGCATGGCCAGCGCCAGCGGGTCCAGCAAAGCGAGCGACACATGCTTCGTTACCTCCAAGCTTCGCTTGTTCTGCTCATAATAGGCCGCTTCCATCCGCTTCAACTCGCCTTGCAGCCGTTCACCCGCCAGCAGCCCTTTCTTCAGGCTGTCCCAATGGCCGCTCGTCACATAGGCCGCATCGGTACCGAGCTCGAACTGGAACGAACGCTCGACCCGCTTCGCCGCTTCGTAAGCAAGCCGGTAACTTTGGAAATACAAGCCCGACGTCTGCGCCGTCATCCACTCATACAGCTCGAGGTTCGTATACTTCTCCCGCATGAAACGGTCGGCCTCGCGCAGATTGCCCATCTGAAGCTCATGCTGCTGCAGCTCCCGCTCCGCCATCGCGAGCCGAATCTCGCCAGCGGCGATTTGCGCATCGATCTGTTCGAGCTCTTTGCCCGCCGCGGCCATTTGCAGCTTCCACTCGTCGCTGCGCCGGTCGTATCCGGCCAGGATGCCGTTGCGCTGCGCCTGATAGCTGTCCTCCGCCGACAAGTACCCGAGGAACCGCGCGAAGGTGGACAGCCCGCGCGAAATGTTGCTGCCGCCGAATTGATACGTCACGACAGGACTCGCCATGCCGGACGAGCCGAGCGTGAAGTCCGGAATTTGCGAGGCGATCTGTGCCGCGATTTCGTATTCGGCCATTTTCTGCGAGAGGTCGTTCGCCGAGGATAGCCGGTACAGCTGCTCCTCTTCGTAAGCGTTCATATACGTCAGATTCTCGTAATAGCGAAGTCTGATCTCGATAAGCTCCCGATTCTTCCGCAAGCCGTCGATCGCCGTCCGCGCCTCCTCGATCGCCTGCTCCTTCAGGCCGCGCATGGCGCCGACGAGCCGAATCTCCTGGTCGGAGCGAAGCAGGGCGAGCGATTCCGCGTCGCGCTTCTCCATCGCCGACAATAGCGCCGCGCCGAACGACCGCACTTCGCCGCAGAGCTCGACAGCCTTCTGCGCCATGACGCCGTACCGATAAGGCGCGAGCGGCGCGTTCGATCGGACGGATGCGCCGAGATCGATGCCGGCCGCGGCGGCGCGGGCGAGCAGCCCCGGATCGATCGCCGGCTCGAACAATTCGAGCGGGCGCGCGACGCCGTCGATGCTCATGCCGTGCCGGATCTTATACAACCGATCGGCTACCGTATCCCAATAGGTGAACAGCCGTTCGTTCTGCGGGATGCCGAAGTAGAGCGCCGTCCCCGTGGACAACAGCGCGGCTGCGGCCGGATCTCCCGGATCCGCGGATTCCAGATACGGCATTTCGTTCTCCAATTGGGTGAGCGCATTGGAGAAATCGTCCAGCAGCGGCGCCAGCTCATTGTACGATTTCGCTGCTGCCGCACCTTCTGCCGGACCGCTTCCGGCCGGGCGCTTGCCGAGCAGCTCGCCCGCCAGCACGTATAGCTGGGCGGCTTCGTTGATCGCTTCCATCGTATCCTGCCGGAACAGGTCGTCCGCCCATGCGATCAAGTTGTCGAGATACTTCGTGAACACCATTTTCTGATAGGCTGCAAGCCGCGTGCGGGCAATCGCATGCGGATTGAACGGATATTTGCGCCAGAAGGCGATCTGATTGCGGAACTCATCCTTCCTCGCGAGCGTCGCCGGGTCCGTTCCATTGTATTGCAGCAGCTCCATCAGTTCCGCGATCGGCGGATCAATCGCCTTGTCGTAGAACGGCCGAAGTTTCCAGAAGCGGTTGGGCGACGGGCCCTGCGAGCCGTCCGTCGGGTTGAAAATGTAATGGAACCACTTCTGCGCCTGCTCGAACTGGCGGTTTTTGGACAACCGGTCCGCAATGATGAGCGGAGCATGGAAGAACAATTCCCAATTGTAGCCCGCATAGGAGCCGGCAAAGGAGAAATCTACATTATCGACCGGGTATGGACCTGCGACGAAAGGCTGCGGTCCGTATTCCGAGCCGAAGTCGTTCCGGCTCAGCCCCTGTGAATCCGGCTTCAACAGAAGTTCGATCCCGCCTTTGTTCAGCCGCTGAATGAATTGCGACGCGTAGGGATGATAGAACGGCGCGAAGCCGAGCTTAAACGTATCGAACAGGCCGGTTCCCCCGATGTAGATGCCCTGTACGGCGTCCGTGCTGCCCGCGTCCGGCTGCAGCCCCATTCGAGCAAGCCTGTCGCCGTCCCCGGACAAGAGATTGAACGACAGCATGGTCGACGGCTTGGCAAAGCCGAAATACGACCGGGATCCGTCCTGGTAAATAAACGGATAATTCGCGAGAAAGCCGAAATAGGTGTAGGGAAACATGATTCGGTAAGGCCTGGGCGTTCTTGCAAACGTATCGTTCTGCCTCTGGCCGACCCCGCCGTAGCCGTATTCAAGAGACGGCAGGCGAAGCGGAACCGAATGATCCCGGCTGACAACGCGCGAATCGACCAGATTCGCTTTTTTCGGTAAGCCGAACATCGGCGGAAGGGTCGGGGTGCTCTGTGAATAAATCTGCTGCGTCTCTACCTTCCCGTTCGATCCGTTCAGAATAAATTTGAACAGTGTCCAATATAACCCCGAATAGCCGTCTGGCTCCTGAAGCGGACTGAAAATACAGCAGTTCACGGTCAGGGCGCCACCGTTCGAATCGTAATTCGGAAGGAAGAACAATTGCTCTTTATTCAGCGGCAGATACGGCGAGAAAAAGTCGATTTTCACGGCTTTCTCCGCCACGGTTTTGCCCGACCATTTGCCGTTGCGATACTCCGACCATGCGATACCCACTTGCAGTACCGTCTCCGTAGGCACGCCGCTAGACGAGCCGCCGTTCGATTTCGCCACATCCTTGTAGATCGGCCAGAACAGTATCAGCCTTCCGTTATGCACGAAGGGAAACAGCTGGTTGCCTTCGATGTCGACGTCGATTTTCTCCCAGGGCGTCCAGTACGACGCGTCGATATACTTTCGATAAAAATACAGGTACGGCGAATTCTGCGTTCGCCCGATGACGTGGACGACATCGATCATCGTGCCGTCGCCGCGATCCTCGTTCTGCACGTGCATGCCGCAGATATCGAGCAGCGATACGCTCTCGAGCTTGTTGAGATAGCCGAGGAAGGCAGTTTCCGCCGTCTCGGGCGTAGCCTCGCCTTGTAGAAATTCCTGCTCCATCTCGCGGAAGAACGGCGATTTGTCGTCCCGCAGGTCGGGCTCCAGCCAATTCTCCGGGTACAGAAACAGCTTGCGATTCGCCTCCCAGGTCCGGTAGCCGGCAAGCGCCTGCCATTCCTTCGCCGCATCGGCGTTGAACACGACGCCCGTCTCCAGATTCATTAGAGAGCGCTGTACAAACAGCTGTACCGACGAAATTGCGAGCTTGATCCGGGAAGTAAGGGGCACGGCGCTCATTTCCACATCGAGAAGGAAGCGGGCATACAGATCGTCCGCATCGTCTATGCCAGGCATGTTGACAAGGAGCCAGGACACAAGCGCATCGCGCCGGCGTTCACGCAGCGGATCGTGAATCTCCTTTGCAACAGAAAGCCATTGAGACCGGTCGTAGCGCGACTTTACCGCTTCCTTCACCGACTGCGCCATAGGCCAATCCGCTTCCGCAAGGGTCCAGCTTCGAGCCGTCTCGACCGGTACGCCGAGCTTGCGAAGGACGGCATCCAGCCGATCCAGCTGCAGCAGCGCCTCGCCGGTCTGGAATTCGTACGGATAGACCAAGCCCAGCCCTTCGGGTCCGGAAGCATACGAGATAAACGCGGTCGACCAGCCTGTCAGCGCGGCAATGTCCGCCTGAATGGACGCCGGTACGCCGCCGGTTTCTCCTCCTCCCATCATGCCGAGCAGCCGCACCAGGTCGCCGGGTTTGCCAGAGAGGCGGGTGCGCCACGCCAACACGCGGTGCATCTTCAGCAGCTGCTCGGCATAGACCGGCGGATTCTCGACCGCATGGAGAGGAAGACGCTGCAGCTCTGGCCAATAGGTCTGGTTCGTACTTGTCAGTACGAATCGGAGCTCATCTGCGCTTAAGGACCAGAGCTGCGCGAATCGCGCAATTTTTCGTGCGAGCAGTACGGCGTCAAATTGCGGAGCGTACTTTTCCTCAAGCACATAATCGTCGCTGTCCGTGAAGATCGGGTCGGTCAGAATATCATACAGCGGCCGTCCCTGCCCGAAGCTGTCCCTCACCGTTCCGATGAGCTCCCGCGACGTCGCTTCGTCGATCCGCAGCTCCTCCGCCAGCCGTTCGCGAAGCACGCGTCTCCGTTCTTCATCGACAAGCAGCTTGGACAGATAACCGGCCAAATAGCCGAAGCGCATTTCGGATTCCCGGTGCTGTCCGAAAAATTCGACGAGCTCGTCGGGATTGACGAATCTGCCGAAATAAGGCACGACGATCTGCGTCCGCTGCGATTCCGTCACGGGCTCTCCGCTCTCGATCACATTGTACATCGGGCCGGCGACGGAGGCGGGGTATACGAGAGAAAGCATACGCATCGTCCATTCGCCGTCGGGAACCGGCGGCGCCGCATAGTCGGAAGCGACCGTTCGGAACGCGGCTCTCAGATTGCTAAGCCAGATCCCCGTACGATACGAGGGGATCGCTCCCGACGCGGGACCGTCCTCAAAGCCGAGCAGCAAATACGCCCACTCCGCGGCGCTAACGCCGGTTGCCTTCATCTCCCGGACCGTCGCCATGAACCACTCCGTCTTCAGCGCGTTATCTTCGCCTCCGAACGGTGGAAAGAGCGAAATACGGGCATACGTATGGAGCTCCGCAGCCGTCAGACCGAGCGTCTTGGCGAGCGATACATAGCGGCAGAGCGCCGACAAATGCTCAAGATTGAGCTTATTGTCCGGAAGAAACAGATGTGCGAAACGCTGCAATTCCTCGGTACCGACGCCGATCGCCGCCGAGACGGCCGACAAGTGATCGTCCAGCAGGGCCGTCGCATCGGCCAACTCGCCTCTGTCAGGCTCGCGCAGCCGGAAGATGTCCGGGCTGCCGGCTGCATCGTTCAAGAACAGCCGCTCATAGGCCGATTTCGCTTCGCCGGGCCACGGATGCGTATCCAGCTTCGTCCACCAGCCGAGCAAGAGCGGGTAGTCGAGCTTTACCGATCGGCGAAGCCGGGACAGCACGTCAAGCTTGACAAGAAACGGTCCATCGAGCTCTGTCGCTCCAAGCGCCGTCATCGCCTTGTCGAGTTCGGTAATCGTCCAACCGAGCCTGAGCCTCAGTCTTGCAAACCGATGGATCCGGTCGAGTGCGGCTTCCGTCAAATTGACGATGACGGTTGCTTCGCCCGTCGAATCCGGCTGGGCGGATTCGAGACGCAGGGAACTGTCGGGATTGATGCAGCGAGCCGACAGTAGCGCTTTGACTTCGTCCGTCGTAAAACCCGAGATTCGCGTAAAGTTCGGCACCCGGCTCAAATAGACATCCCAGTTCTCGTCCACGACGACGTTCTCCGACAGTCCCCAGAATTTCCACGGATCGTAATCGCCCGAAAAAGGAGGCTCGCCGAGCGATCCGGTAACGATCCGCCTCTCGAAGTCGGTCAGGCCGAGCGCTTCCGCCGCGACGGCTTGCGCGTAGGGATCTTCGGGATTGCCGCCTCTCCGCCAAGCCTCCATCAGCTCGCGGCGCGACAGCCGAAGATGGTTCATATAAGCCCGCGTCTGATCGAGCGCCAAGTCATACGGCAATGACCAGGGATAGAGCGCTTGCGAGAGCTTGTCGTATGCGCCGGCATTCATGTATTCCGGTTCGGCCGCGCGCTCCTCGCCCGTTCCCGACGTTTCCTCCGCTACGTCCGCCGTCGCAGGGGAAACTTGGTTCTCCAGAAGTTCGTTTACGAGATCCGCATACGGAAGCGTGACGTTCGTATTCGCGCAGGAAAGCAAGATGCGGCCAAGATCGGGACGCCGTTCGAGCAGAACCGCCAGGGCGTTCTTGCCCGCCGTTCCGGACGGGCGCTTGGACAGAAAATGGAGCAAATCCGCCAAATAGGCCGCCGGACCGTAAACCGACCGGCAGTGCTCGCAATCGCACAAGGCGTTCGAACCGAACAGGTCGTTCCAAGTCGGCAGCACGGTGCCGGTACCGGCCAGGGCGGAAATATCGCCCGCAAGCGCGGCCGGGAACGAGGCCGCTTCGGCTTCCTCGCGATAGCGGGCGACCAGCATGAGCGCGGTTGTGGTCACCTGCGACGCTTTGTCGTAGACGACGGAGGCGGGCCGTTCGCCGCCCAGCGCCTCGGCAAACCGCTCCACGAAGGCGCTCTTACCCATCTGTGCCGCGCCGTAAGCGGAATGTACGCCTTCCTGCAGCATGGCGTCCGCCGCGTCGAAGCTTCCCGCTAGCCGATAGACCCGCTGCAGCTTGCGAAGTCCTTCTGCGAGCTCCAGGTCTTCACCGTCCCGATCCTCTTCCTTCAGCAGCCCTTCTCCGTCCGGGACCGAACCGATGCGGGATGTGAGCAGATTGAAATCGGAACGCTCCTGCAGGTAGCCGCCCATTCTCCGCTTCAGCGGATCGTCCCCGGAAACGAGTCTGCCTGCTGCGAACGCCGTCGGCATCGCATGCTCCAGCACGCGCATGATCTCGGCGGCGGTCTGCCGCAGGCTGTCCGCAGGTTCGCCGGCTTGCTCGAGCAGCTCCGTCCACGCTGCGACCGGCCATTCGGCCAGCTTGCGCAGGGCCGATTGCGGGTCCGAATCGTCCAGACGCTCCAGAAGCGCCTGAACCAGCGTCAGTTTGCCTCCCGTCAAATCGGCAAGCTTGTAGGCGAGCGGCAACTTCTCCACCGCCTTCTTTTCCCGCCACCCGTCCTGTTCGCTCAGCTTCTTCCAGAACGATTCCTCGCCTTCGCCATGCTGCAGGAATAGTCGGGCTACCCCTTTGCGGTCTTCTTCCGCAAGCGGCAGCGTATCGAGCAGCGTTCCGAATGCGGCTCTGTCCTCCTGTTTCCTCTGACCAGGAACAGGAGCAAGCTCTTCCAGCAGGCGGCCGTGCAGCGACTCGACGAAATCGTCCGTCCGCTCGGCATCCTCCCGGCCGATGATGCCTTCCCAAGCCGCTTCTTCGAGCTCCGCCTGCAAGACGCGGGACGGAATGGCGGCAAGGGCGCTAACCGTAATTGCGGCATCCTTCCGGAGAAAAGCATATAGCGGCGCCGGCGCGAGACCGCTCTGCTTCGCGGCTGCCAGCGTTTGTGCATATGCCTTTACGCGGAGGAGCGGTACATCCGCATCGATGGCCAGCAGCTGCAACTCGTCATCGGACAGTTCCTCGCCGGCCGAATCGCCGAGCAGCGGCGCGAGCGCCGCATCCAGTCGGTCGAACTCCGACCGGAAGCCGAGCTCGCCGAGCAAGTCGGCGGCAAGGTCGATCGTTTCCTCTTCTCCGGCCTGATAGTAGACGGGCGACTCCGCAACGGCGCGGCCGTCGCGATTTCGGACCCGGATCAGGACGTTCAGCGTCTCCGGCTGCACGGTATCCGAATCCGCTTGGTAGCGAATTTCATAACACCCGTCCCGGTCGGTCGTGTCCTCCCCGAGATACGTTTCCGTCCGGAACGTTTTCGCGAAGGCTGCGACGACGGCGCCGTCGGCGCTCCGTCCGTCCGCGTAGCGGATTTGACCGGCGATGCGGCGGGTGCCGACCGGCGGCGCCTCCTTGTTTTCATGCATAACGGATTTCAACTCGATTCCTCCCTTGTGCGATTAGAAAAAATTCCAGCCGTAGGTGACCAGCCAAAGTCCCGCAAGAAATGCGGCGTCGTATGCGAGGTATCCCATTCGACCATCCATTGAGTTCTTCACGATATTGGGATTCAGACCCCGCCAACCGAGTTCTGCGAAATAACCGCGTGATTCCATGATGTAAGTCGCAATGCCGCGTCCGGGAATGATCCGTTCCCACCCCGTCGGATCGACCGTAGCGAGATAGCTGAACTGCGGGTGTTTCACCATATCGCTGAAATGCTTCAGTTCATGGTCCACCACCCCTTGGAACGTGGAATTGACCGGATTTTGTACGACTTCCACAGAAGGGTTGAACACTGGGGTTTGCAAACGCATGGGTCCCTTCGTTAAACTCAGGTTCGGCCATGTCAGTCCGTTGGCCGGTCCAAGAGAGCCATTCGGAACGGTTTTATAAGTAGGCGCGAAAGTCGGCTTAGGCGTACGCTGCAAAGCGCTTTTCAGCTGCTGTCCCCATTGCGCGACTTGGGCTTTGACCGTGCTGCCCACCGACTTCGACGTTCGAACCACCGCGTTTGCCGCCGATTCCACGCCTGATTTCACCGCATTGCCCGCAGCCGCTGCGACCTCTCCGATCTCCGCCTTCATCGGCTCCAGCACCGTGCCGATCAGAATGAATCCCTCCGCGCCGTACGTGACCGCATGCAAGGCGGATACGACCGCCTCGTCCGTATCGCCGGCTTGGCGCATCATGTAGGCGCGGGCGGACCATTCGCCTAAGCTCTTGCCCGCGTTGTAGATGTAGTGCGGCGTGTTTACGATGCTTCGCCCGGCTTCTTCGGCCAGCGCGAGCGGCGCCGCCGCTAGAATGAGCACGCCGCTCACGATCCGTTCTCCCGCCGAATTGGCCGGATTTCCCGCACTGGCAGCCGCCTGGTCATAGGCTGCCGAGATGGAGCCCTGCTCCGCATACATCGACGTGTCCGTTCCGGACACCTCCGGTATATCGTAGGCCTTGACGGGAGGATCGTCCTCCGTTTCGCCGGCCATCCCGGACGGGTCGCTCATGGCGACCGGGTTACAGCCGGCATACGCATAGACGTTCGGACCGTCGCCGATCCCGATCGGATCCGCCGCCGTCCATCGGCATAGCCAAGGCGCATAGTAGCGGGCGCCATGATCGTAGAAGCCCGTCTCCTCGTCCCTCTCCTTGCCCGTGTACCGGTACCGTTTGCGCGGGGCTTCCGCTCGGCTTACGGCCTGGTAGGTCGTGCTGCCGTAAGGCGAGTACTCCTCATAGCTGATGATCCGGCCCGCTTCGTCAAGCTCCAGGGCGCAGGATTGAAGCCTCGAGCTCATCGCATAGCGGACGGTTCGAGCCGGCGAGCCGTCCTCGCCCTTCGTGCGGGTATCCACGGAGGCGATTCGCTCCTTATCGTCGGAAATGTGTAGCGTGCAACGCTCCAGCTTGACTTCCTGCCCGTCCCCGCCGTATTCCCGGTACACTTCGACCGTTCCGGCATACAGCCTCTCCTTCTGACGGGTGCCGTTCAGCCGCTCGATCACTTTCCGTATGCGGCGGCCCGAGGAATCGTATACGTACCAGGCTGTTCCGCCTCCTCCAAGATCGACTTTCCGCAGCTTGTCGCGCGCATCCCATAACATGGCGCCCAGATGCGGCATCGACGTCATGCTGCCGTGCTCGTCATAGCCGTACGTTTCCGTCAGGCTGCCGATCGTGCAGCCGGTCAACCGGTTGCCGCTTTCTTCGTAGTTAAACTTACGCTGCCAAGAACCGGATCCCGCTTGATGAATCAGCTGCGTCATATTGCCTGCTTCGTCGTAGACGTAGATTTCGTGGTAATCCCGCATGGCCGCTCCGTCGCCGGGATGAGGCAGCCCCGAACGGGGCGCATCGTCCCAGTTGTACGCCGGCCGGTCCGCCTGGCCGATATGCTCCCGGGCCTTCGCATCCGTGAGCCTGTAAAGCGCATCGTAATTATAATGACAGCCGGGCGAAGCCGGCTGGTTATTGAAGTAAATCGTTTGCTGCGCATCGTCGTGAATCAGATTGACGTTGCCGACGGCATCGTAGACGTATCTGAAATTCTGGAGCGCCTCGGATGACCGAAGCGTCGTCACGCGCGAAGGGCGTAGCGTATCCTTCTCGTACCAGATCGTCGAGCTGACGCCGTTGCCGTACGTAATCCGCTCCCGCTGCCCCTTCGCGTTATGGACGAGCGAGTCGACATAAACCGTCTCCAGCGAGCCGTCACCGATCGGTCGGACCGACAACCGGGCCAGAAGTCCGAGCGAATCGTAAGACGGAATGGTGACGCTTCCGTCAGGCGAGTCGAGGCGAATCGGCCGGTTCAGCGCGTCATAGCGCGTACGGGTAACGAAGACGTCCGGCTCGAGCATCTCGTCGAGCAGCGCAGCCAGCGGGTCGTCCGGCTCTTCCGCCCGCTCCGTCGCGGCGAGCGCCGGCTCGATCCGGCTCCAGTCCGGATCGGATTTATAATCCCGCGACAGCCGCATCGCGGAAGCCAGCGGATTGCCTTTAAAGTCGCAGCCCGCATCCGCCGCGAAACCCTGGTCGACCATGCCGGCGCCGTCGAAGCGCATCCAGACGCGGCCGCGCAAATTGAGTGCGCCGGCTGCGGGCAGCCCGTCTTCGCCGAGCTTTGAATCCGGATGCGATTCGCCGTAGACCGTACGCTCGGCAAGTATTTCCGTCCCGGCGTCGCTTCGCGCGTATACGGCGAGCGGTCTCCGAAGCGCGTCATGCGTGTGTCTGAAACGGAAGCCCCTTCCGTTCCAAGCATAGAGCGGCTTTCCGTCCGCATGCGGCAGCGCGGTCTTGGTTCCGGCGTCCATGACGGTCTCGCGCAGCGTCCTGCCCGTCATGTCGGCTTCGACGACGGACACGGCCCGGCCCTTCGGATCGTACACCCGTACCGGCTTGCCGCCGATGTCGTACTCGGTCAAGGACGCGAAGCGGCGGTCGCTTCCAGATGCATCCTTGCCGTTGTCCGCTATGCTTAGGAAGGCGTGCCCGAGCGGGTCCAGATGTCGGACGAGCGGTGTCGCCGCATGCTTGCCCGCGCGTTCGGCAGCCCAATACTCTTCTGCCCTCACCGTTACTTGCCCCGGGATCGGCGCCCCCGTGACGGGGTCGCGGTCCGGCCAATGCTGCTGCGCCTTGGCCGGGTCCATCCGAACGCCGTACCAGGTGGGCAGGTATTCCGTTTGGTCCAGCGTGCGAAAATAGCGCCCGACGTCGGGATCGTCTGCCGGATTGAAAGCCGGATCGGGCAAGGCGGACGCTTGCCTCGGATCGTACCGAAAAGCGGGATGGATCGTATCGTGCACATCCCAGCGCTCTTCTTTCCAGGCCTCTACGACTACCTTTTCGTAAGAATGGTTGGCGTGCAGCGTCACGGCTGCACGGCCTGCCGGGTCGTACAGCACCGTCGTGCAGACGCCTTGCGCCAGCATTTCCAAGCGGTGCGTACCGCTGAAGAAAGGCTCGAATTGCTTGAAGGGTAGTCCCTTATTATTGCGAATGACCAGTCCCGAGCTTAACCAGCGGCCGGGGCCTCCCTCCTCCTCCGGAGGCGCCGTTTTCTTGCTTTGAATGATGCGGCCGAAGCCGTCTATATACGACAGATCCATCGCAATTGCGGCAAGCTCGCCTTCCGCGTCGCTGTCGTGGCGGTCTCTAGTAACGGTACAGACAGCGATCGGCTGCGGCTCGGCCGACCGCCGCGTGCGGCGATACCGGTCCAGGTCGTATGCCATCGCAGTAGTCGCCCCTCGTAGAAAAGCCGGCCCCGACTCCTGAGGCTCTTCGAAGAGCGCCATGACCGTCTCCGGGTTCGGAGAGGCGTCGAAGCCCTCCAGCGTATCGCCGACGGCTTCGCCGATTTTGCCGGCGACCGCCGTTGCCGTGACGAACCCCAGCGCATCGAACGCGACCGAAGACCGGTTGCCGTTCGCATCCGTCACAAGATAGGGCTGCATCACCCGGTAGTCGATGGCCGCCCGCGTCGCGCTGCCGAGCGAATCTCGGCTTTCCGCCGCCATCAGCAAGTAACGGTCGTAAGCGACCGTCGAAGCGTTTCCTGCGAGATCCATAAATCCGTCTGCCTGGTAAAACCGTTTCTCAGCCTCCGGTCCGAAGACTAGCCTTCCCGAGCGGATCCACCAGCCGCTGCCGCTGCCGTATCGGACATAGCCGCCGTCGTTCTCCAGAACCGCATCGGTTATCTCGTTCGGCAGCCATGCATCCAGCATTCCCGGCGTGATCGAGAGCCTGTAAGTTTCGTAAGGTAAAGCGAGTGCCTCGAGCTTCCCTTCCGGAAGCGGCCCCGATAGATCGTCGCACCGGTAGAGGACGGCGGAAGCGGCAATCAACCTTCTCTGCAGCGACCCGTCCGGCTCGCTCTCGAACGGAACTTCTGCAGCGTCGAACGCGGCCTCGAGTTCGTTTCCTCTGTATATCATGACGAAAGGATCGGGATAACCGTGCAGCTCCCAGCTGCGGGATTCCCATGCCGCCGGAATGCGGTAGGCATCGTCCCTGTCGATTTCGTTCGTGAATGTATTCTGAAGCAGCGTGACGCGCGTCGCCGCCTGAATCGCGCGCTCCTTCGCAGGCAGCTGCGGATCCGGACGGCGGCGGCCATACGCCGCCGCAGCGCTTCGGAGCACGTTGCCGAACGCATCGGTGCGAAGCGTCAGACGGTGCGAGAGACGGGGATCGGTTGCGATACGCTCATAGGCGGCATCCAATGACTCGCGTTCTACCAGCCGGAAGACGGCGGGCCTCCCGCCGGAGCGCGGCTGCAAGAGCTTGACCTCGTATCGGCGCTCCGTCACGGTATAAGGAATATCGCATCGCGCCGTGCCGTCGTCCGCATACGTTTCCGTTCGGAGTACGGCTCCCTTCAGCGCTCTTGCCGCTTCGCGCTGCCCTGCAGCGTCGATCCCCTCCGGCAAGACGGAGCGGGAAAGATACGCGGGACGCTCCGCCGGCAGGTCGGGATCGCGGTAATACTCGCCCGCGTACTGACGCTCGAGCGCTTCCCGTTCAAGAAAGGCTCCGGTGTGAAACCAGGTCCGGGTGCGAACAGGCGGAAGCTGTTGAACATGGTCCGGTCCTCCCGGTTCCGACAGCCGTTCGAACCCGTCCGTATCCCACTGCTCGACGAGCCCGAAGCCGCGGAACTCCCGCTCCTCCCGGTCGTAATAGCCGTGATGATAGGCGTACCGCGACGTAAGCCTGTGGCCGCCGATTTGGTCGGTTTTGTCGATCCGTTCTACAACATGCACCGGAAACGGCAACGACGTCGCCCAAGGTTTTCCTTCCGCTCGGGCCTTCAGACTGAAGGAGGTCGAGGCGGCATAACGGATCGACGTTTCCTGCCCCATGTTGTTGTCGATCCGCGTGAGCAGGTGAGGCTTGGCGCCCTCGGTCAAATCCATGTATCGCAGCGGCGATCCCGCATCCTCCGGCATGGCCGACGACCAGACGAGACAAACGGTGCCCGTACCTAGCAGATCGACGACATCGACCGCCGTGCCGTCATCGCCCGGATGCGGCAGTCCCGCAGCAATGACCGGATCTTTCCAGCCGTTGCCGGAGCCGTTCGTCCAGATCGAGACGGCGTCGTTTCCGAGATAAAGCAAATCGGCTGGACCCGATCCGTCCACATCGCAGAATCGGATGCGGCGGGGATCGAATTCATCCGGCCCGTCGAACGCGGGGGAACCGTCCATCACGATCTTCGGTCCGAACGCGCCATACCCCATGTTCGGCCAGTAGGCGACTTCGCCGCGGCGGACGCGCACCAGGTCCGTTAACCCGTCGCCGTTCATGTCCGCCAGAAACAGCGACTCGGTCCCGTCGGCGAAGACGATCGTAGGACCTCGCTCCTCATCGTCCCACGCCGGTCTGGAAAGCGCAGGCTCGAACCCGAGCTTGCCTGACGATACGTAACAGGTGAAAGCATGCTGCTCCGTCAGCAGCACATCGGGCTTGCCGTCGCCGGTCAAATCCAGGAAACGGAGGTTCGGATCGTTCCAGTCCAGCGTCGGCACGGCTTCGAGCGGCGTAAACGGCCCCCACTCCCCGCCGTTTCGCCGTTCATGATATCCCGGCACCGGGAAGCGGTAGCGGACGGCGTACTGCCCGCCGTCTCCCGCCAAATCCGCAAGCTGCCAGCCGCCGCCTAATTCGGCAAGCGAAGGCTTCAGCGCAACAGGCTGACGTTCCTCGAAGCGGCCCCCGCCGAGATTGCGCGTAAAGTACCATCCCCCCGCCTCTTCGGTCAGCAATCCCGATACCCCGTCGCCCCAAAGATCGGTCCAGCGCGCTTTGTCCCCGAACAGCCCGGTCGGCATCTTTGTTTCCGACGAATCCACGGTCCGAACCGTAAAGTCCGGGACCGCTTCGCTGTAACCGAATTCGAGCGGCGGCATCGAGCGGCTGGCCGCCGTGCCGTCCTGTCTCGCGAGATATCCCGTCCGGACGACGGAAACCAGAACCGAGTGCGTCTCGGCTTCACGGTAGGCGAATGCGTCGGAACGGACGAGCGTCGGATGCTCGCCGAGCTCCTCGAACCGGTGGAACATGAGCATTCTTCGGCACAGCCTAGCGGTTCGAACCTCAAAGCCCGGACGATAGGTGGAGTGCGGGTCGCGCCGGCAATACCACGAACGGATTTCATCCGGCGTCGGCGCCTCCTCGTCATGCTCCCCGTAATCCAGAACGACCGTAAAGAGCCAACCGTCCGGAATATGAGGTTCCCGGTTTCCGTAATCGATCCGTTTCAAGTAACGCCCGGCCGAACGGCTGCGGTTTCGCTCATTGGATGCTTGCCAGTCGATCTGTTCGTCATTCTCCGCTTTATAGGCATACCGTACGATGTTGCCTTTGTCGTCCGCCGTTTCCTCCAGCAGCCATTGGTAGACGCGGCGGGGATCGGCGGGATCGGCAACCCTTCCCGCGGACGACAAGCCGTAAAGGCTCGTCACATTGGCTCCCGATACCGTTTTCCAATACGATTCGCCGCTGTACCGGTGTACCCAATGCTCGATTTTGGCGTAGTCGCCTTCGATTCTCGGGCGGTACCGGTAAACGGCATACTCGCCGGATAGCCGTTTCTCCCGCCCCGCGTAAGGAACAAGATCGTCCCCGCCGGCCAACTGAAACGTATCCGAAGCGCGCTGCCCGAAATCATCCGCTTGTCCGGCCGGTTCGGACGTTTCGGCATTCCGCCATTCGTCGCGGTAGGTCGGCAGGCCGTTTTCCGTTTTGCGCGAGACGGACGGAACCGTCAGTTTCCAGCCGAGCCCGAACGGTCCGTTGCCGGCTCCGGAATCGTACTGCAGCGTCAAGCCCGGCGTCAGCCCCGACCGACCGGGCGTTACGCCGAGCGGAATGCGCATCGTTGCCGTGCCGCTCCATGCCCCGACGGTAGCGTCTTCGCCGATTCCTTTAATCGCGCCGCCGCCTTTGGGCAGCCCGATTTGCGGGAGCGGCGGCGCGCCGGCCGCCGGCTCCGCGGCACCCGAATGCCGAGGTGGTTCGTTGATAGGCATGCGTTCCATTACGGTCCTCCTTTGCCAATAGATGGTGTCGCGACAATTCCATCGTAGAGATTCGAAGGGTATCGCACCAGTGACGGGCCGTCACGAGAATTGTCACGACATTTATGACCAGCCAGGAACTTGATCCCAATTGCGAACGCTATATTTCCCGATAAAACGACAAAAGCATCCCGCGTTAAGCAGGATGCTTGAGTAAACTGAATGTCTTGCCGTATCACTCATCTGCATGGCAGTCAGTGCAGCAATCACGCTAACTCGACTGGGAGGAGCCTTCTGCACGCGAATCAAGTTTAAAACAAATGATTCGATGCCTCTCTCGCTGCATCTATTCCAATAAATAAAAAACCGAGATTTAACTTCTTCAAGGCTGCGCGCTCCCGCCATTCGCGGCGAACAAGTCAGCCGCGGCGAAACCGGGATAGAAAGTATCGAGGATAGCCATGGAACGCACGTCGACTTTGGCGATTTCGCCCGTGTCGAGCAGAATGATAGGTGGGCTCTGCAAAAACGAGCAATTGCCCTGCAGCTCCTCCCTCCGCGTTAAAAGCCCTTACGGACAGCGCCACGCCGTTCGATCCCGGACCGGCGGCGACAGCTCTGATCCCGACCAGGTCGAACCCGGCGAACGCATAGGTTTCCACCGAGCCGTCCGTGACGGTAAACAAATTTTGCGCGTATACGGTCATTGGACCGCTATCTCCGGTGCGAGTATACGTTTCGAGCAGCACATTCGCGTAGTTCCACGATGGGTTGGCTGCGGTAATCACCATTCCAGCCATCCGGCCCGGGCCTGCATTGGCGATTAAGCCCGTATCCCACTTCATATCGACTCCCCCTTCGAGTCATGCTTCACTATCCTATGCCGCATGAAAGGTAAAGGGACAGGCACTTGCGCATCGGTATTGGCTTAGTTCTCCATTCACAACCATCTTATTTCCAGTTCAAAGCCGCTGTAGAAGTCGTCTCGCATCCATTGAACAAAGCGAAATTTTGAATACAATCGTTCAAGGCTGTTCGCAATTGCTTTGTTGGCTTTATGCCATTCTCGAACCAGAAGTTTTTAACAACGAGCGTCCCGGTTTTACGTTCCGCGATGATCTCGGCGCGGCCGATGAAGCTTTCTCCGTATATTAAAGGCAACGCATAATAGCCGAATTTCCGTTTGATCGCAGGCGTGTAAATCTCCCAGGTGTAATCGAATCCAAACAATTCGTTAATCAGCTTTCTGTCCCATATGAAATGATCTAGCGGGGCAATGAGCTCGCAGCGCCATTTCGGCGCAGGATTTTGCAGAACCGCCTCCATAAGCGGCAAGTCCTCCGCGCGGCAATAAAGGATATCTTTCATTTGTTCCACGGCAACGGCAACAATGCGAGCTTCGTGCAACAGTTGGCGGAAAACCTCGTTGCGATGCTCCGCCTTTAACCCCCATATGTTTAACCAGGCATCGGATGCGCGGTTCCATAACAGGCCGACGGCGCCGATTCGACGCAGTACTCGCCACTTGTGATGCTCAAGCTCGCCCTCCAGCGGCTCCGGCGCATTCAGCAGATCTGGGTTTATGTACTTTCCGGCGATGTCGTAATACTTGCGCGTTCCTTTTTTGTGATGGATAATCAATTCGCCCGTCGAGTACATCTGCTCCAGCACAGACCGGGATGAATTGCTTCCGCTGCTCCAGTGAATGGCCGATCGCCAAGCGAAATTCCCATCCAATTTAAGATCATCCGAACTAAGCGCGCCATGCTTTTGGATGTGTACGCGTACTTGTTCCATCAACGCGTCCATTTCGGGATAGCGTTTGGCATGTTGTCGGGCGGCCTGCCTGTAACGTTCAAAATACGGCCAGTCCTCGACAGGGATAATGGCCAAATTTTTGTCGGGATAATCGACAAGAGCTCTATCTTGATACAGCAACTCTGCGAGCATATTCTTGGTAAATCCTTTGATTCGCGACTGCAACACCAGTTCGGCGTTTTTTCCGCAAACATCGATGGGATCGTATTGAATGCAGCCGACCTGCCGCACAAAATCCAATACGCCTTGCTTTTCGTTAAAACGATATTCGCCCAACAATCCGTGCTTTAATAGCAGAAATTGCCGTGCCTGGCGGTTCGTCAATTGGATCATGTACATATCGGCTCCTTAACAACAAACGAACGTATGATCCCATAAAATGTTACCATTATCTTGAACATAAATACAAGTGCTATTGATAAATGCCCGCTAACGCATAGAAGCTGCCGATCCCGTCTCGGCAGCTTCTTCTAAGTTTGTATTGCATCTCTACATTTAAAGCCGAATTTCCGTATCGTATTCCGTTATCGAGCCTGATTTGGTTAGAACCGCGAAGGACAACGGCTTCAAGCGAACGGGATGCTTGCTGCCCGACATTTCGACTACGCCCTGATTTTCGGTTTCCAACAGGTTATATAAAATGACCTTCCCGTTATTCATCAGCCATACCAACCCGATATGGCCTCCATCGACGATGTGCGGGAACGCCCACGCATCTTGACCGATCCGCGCTTGAAGCAGCGATACTTCGGCAGCGTCAGGCTTTGACGTCGCTGCATAATCCCAGCAAACAAGATTGGAAGCCGTAGCCTTTAACGCTTCGATATCCGCTTTATTTTTCAACGCGGCCTTTTGGTCAAAAATAACTTGTTTATACCTAGGCAGCTTCTCTTGCCATTCCGGCGTTAATTCATAATTGCCGAAAAACAAGAGCAACTCCCCGTCATCCTCGCGCTGGTCCGCACGCAAGGGTTTGACCGGCAAGCCCGCGAGCACCGGCAAACTGGTCGGGATAATGGGCTCTGCATAAGCGCCGTGCGTCCCGTAAGCGAGGTGAACCGGATGGGTTCTTTCCCCGTCTGCGCAGTCTTTGTCTAACGCTCGCAATACCGGAAGCGCATCTGCAATCGCTTCCCAATAGTTGTCATCCATCGCCCATGTGCCGCTCATGAAGAGGATATTTTCAAGGCCACCTGCGATCGCCAGCTTCGCTTTATAAACCAAGTTATGCGCCTTTAAAGACCGCGGAGGAAAAATCGTCGTTTCGCTATAAGCATAGGGCTTGTCGATAAAGTTCAGGTGGTAGGCAATACCGAGCATTTCTTCGCCTTTTGCGTACGGATTGGCGAATTTATGATCGTTGAATTGATGTTCCCCGACTCGGAACAGCGTGTTCGGCATTTGTTCCCGAATAGCGGGAATATCGATTCCGTGCCGTTCGTCGCCAAAATGCATGACCATGATCCCGGGCTGCACGCCCTCAATATCAGTCGCCTTCATGACGGCCGTAATTTTGTCGCATTGAAAGGCAACCCAATCCTTCATTAAGGCCGTATCCTGCTTATCCGCCATTTGCGCGCTCAAGGTTTCCCTTGTTTCTTGACGGCGGTAAATCGCGTTGAATTCCGCCACGCAAGCATCGCAATAACAGCCTTCGATATTTGCGTTTAAGTTGCCGATGCGAAGGTCGTCATCGAGAAATACTTCTTTAAAGCCCGCATCGCGGAGCAGCTTGGCCGCTTTTCCGTTGTCCTCGATCAGACAAGTGTCGATCGCCCCGCAGAAATAGGCGATTCCCCCTCTTTTATCGATCCGATAGTGCCAATGATCGGGGATTTTCAGCTTTGAATCGGGGTCGTCCGGGTTAAGCGAATTGCCCGGGTGCCCGACCGGGATCGTCAGCGCGCCGACTTCAAGCCCGTTTTGCTCCGCATAAGCCTTCGCCTGCTTAAGCGCTTCGAGATCGACCATGTCGCCGGAGAAAAAACCGGCAATCCAAATTTTCTCAATCCCGGCCTTCTTCATATTGGCAACCAACGCATCACGCGTGGATAATTCCAGCAGCGGTTCATGGGCCATACTATAATGCATCTTCATCATGGATTCCCCTTATCGTTTTCATTTGCACGATGATGCCTGTCATGCCGGAACTTCCTTGCTTCATTTCATACAGTTTAATAGAAGTAACCGGTTTGGAATACATGTCTAATTTTAACTATTGTGGGACATTCCCATACGATTGCGAGACTCTTCTCAGTTCTTGTCTGTCAACTTCATCGTCAGGATCGTCCAACGTCCTTTCTTTTTCATTAATGCAAAAGTCGCGGCGGATTCGTTGTCGCCGCTCCCGGTAATATGCACGGTGGCTTCATTACCCCTGGTTTGAACATCAAAATCCCAATCATCCAACAGCGATTGAGAGGCGTAAACCCACTTCGCTGCACTTCTCAGCTGCAGTGGCGTGCAGGACGGACAAAGCTCCGATAGTCGCTGATTGGCTTCCGAAGCCGTCTCGTCAGTAATCGCAGCTAACTTCATGAATTGAATGACGGCTTCGTGCTCCTTTTCTGGATAATCGCCTGGCTTCATAAACACCGTAACCGCTATTGGCCAATTCCGCATCGATCTGAATGATCCTTCCATGCTCGGTTTTGAGGATATAAATCGCATGGATCAGGTTTTCGTCGGAATGGTCGCTAAAAGCAAGCACCGCTTCCTTCTCTCCGTCCGAATCCAAGTCTTCTTCATCATATTCCTTCAGTACCCATTGATCGGAAGGCGCCTGTTCGGCGATGAAATCCAGATAAAGCTGCTTGGCAGTTGCAGTCCCGGTGCCCGCAGATATGTCACTTGATTGTTCGGCATTCAGATCGTACGAAATGTCATTGATCGTAACCTTCGTCACCGACTTGCTTGCTCTGTCGCATGTCACCTTAATCGAAAGACTCGCGGCTTCTATGAAGTTAATCAAGGACGTCCCCTGTTTCTCTCTGGATTTTTAAAGGTCTAACTTCTTCCATAATTATATGGTTGATACTGATATCCTGAAAGCTCTACGAAAAAAAGCACACTTCCGGAAAGTTAATTCCAGAAGCGTGCTTTTCGTTTAGCTATAGCCAGGCATCACGGCGTCACGCGCAGCGAATCCACCAGCATATACGAGCCCGTCTTTTTGACGGCTTTGATCGTGTGGGAGCCGGCGTTCAATCCGTTTACGCTGTAGATCGACTGATTGACAAGGCGCGTTGCGTTGTACGTGTTCGCCGTCGTCTGCAGGACGTTGTCGATATAGATGTCGACGTTGCCCTGATCCGACGCCTTCTCGCCAAGCATTTCGATCCCCGTACCGTTAAATGTGTATTGCATGTAATCGTTGTTGGCAGCCGTGAAGTGCACGTCGTCGTTGTAATCCCCATAGCCTCGGCCGGCGTTCAGCGACCAGGAGCCGGAGTACGTAATGCCGGAATCCGTATTATTCAGCTGAATACGGCTGCTGCGGACATTGAGCTTGTCGAGCAGCATGTACGTGCCCGACTTTTTCACGGCTTTGATCGTATGGGAGCCGCTGGCCAAGCCGCGGATGCTGTAGACGGTCTGCTGCGCGAGCCGCGTCGCGTTATAGGTGCTTACCGTCTGCTTGAAGACGCCGTCTACATAGATATCGATGTCCCCTTGCGCAGAATCCTTCTCGGTAACGAGATCGACCCCCGTGCCATTGAAGGCGTATTGGAAATAATCGTTGTTCGTCATCGTGTAGTGAACGTCGTCGTTGTAATCCCCGAAGCCGCGTGCGGTGCTGGTAGACCAGGATCCGGAATACGTAAAGCCGGCATCCGTATCGTTCGCTTCGATCGGGGCTGCCACGTTGAACGAGAGCTTGTCGAGCAGCATATACGTACCGGTCTTTTTCACCGCCTTCAACGTATGAACGCCGTTAGAGAGACCCGAAGCGCTATAAACCTTCTGCTGCGTCTGACGCGTCGCATTGTAAGTATTGACCGTCTGCTTCAGCACGCCGTCGATGTAGACGTCGACATTCCCCTGCGACGAATCCTTCTCGGTATACAGGTCGATGCCGGTTCCGTTAAATTTAAATTCGAAATAGTCTCCGTTCGCCTGCGTATAATGGACGTCGTCCTTGAAATCGCCGAGCCCTCGATTCCAGCTCCGCTGCCAGCTTCCCGTATAAGAGATGCCCGTGTCGTCGTCGTTTACGACGTTAGCGCCGCCGTTCGTGACGACTCGCAGCATCCGGGACGCATGCGGCGCGAGGTTTACGGCGCTGTAGCCCGTCGCAAACTTGCCGAGATCGGTATGCGTCCATAGGTCGCGGACCGTTGCTGAGCCGTATAAGCCGATGTCGCTCCAGTTCGCCGTCACCGTAGCCGAAGCGCTGCCGAGGTTGAACAGGGCGACCGTGTAGCTGCCGTCCCCGTTGTTCGCGTACCATACCTGCTGGTTGGTCGCGGTCGAGACCGGATGCGCCGGCCGCCCCGCCTGATTGACCGCGATCACCTCGTCGTTCGTCAATAGTCCGATGCCAAAGCTGTCCAGATTGGTCAAGTCGTTGCCCGTATAGAGCTGCGCCGACGACATCGACCATAACGTCATCGCCGTGCGGCGCTCGTCCTGGGTCAGGCCGTCCATTGCCCCGTTGCCGACGTTCAACGAGTCGAAGTCGTTCCAACCGCCCGGTCTCGCGTCGCGCCACCACGTTTCCGCATCCGGAAACAGGCGGGCGATATTGTTCCACTCGGTCAGTTTCACGCCGGGCTGATAAGCTTCGACGTCCCAATCGACGCGCCAGCCGTTGGCGTATTGCTTCCAGTAATCGACGTAGTTATGATCGAGCGCCCAGGAGAGCTCGAACCAGATGCCGTGCGGCGCAAGCGCGGTCGCCCACGCCTTCACGTCGCCGCGCGCGTCGATCGACGTATCGTTATGGCCGGAGCCCGGGGTCACGCTGTCGAACTTCACGAAGTCGATGCCCCAGGACGCGATCAAATCTGCGATGGAGTTGACGTAGCTTTGGGCGCAGGGATTCGAGAAGTCGATCTTGTATCCGATGTTCCAGTAGTCTGCCGTCGTAAGCGGCTGGACGGCGATATCCTGCATATGGCAGGAAGTCGTGCCGTAAATCGGCAGATTGGCATTGTAAGCGTCCTTCGACAGCCCAGGAATCAGATAGATGCCGATTTTCTGCCCGTTGTCGTGCACGTAGTCGATGACGTCCTGGAAGCCGTTCGGGTAAAGCGTCGTGCTCGGGATCGGCCGGCCGAATCCGTCCATGCTTCCGTTCCAGCCCGCGTCGATGTTGATGTATTCGTAGCCGTGCGACTGCAGCGTGGCGTGCATGGCATCCGACTGCGCCTTGATCTGGGCTGCCGTGATAAAGGGATTGCTGCCCGAATAAACCTGCATGCTGTAGCTGCTCCAGCCCATATACGGCTTCTGGCCGAGCCCGTTGATGGCGGCGCTGGCGACTTGCGCTTGCGGCATCGCGATTCCCGCTTGCGTCGCGAGAATGGCAACGGTCAGCAAGAGGATGCGAAGCTTGATAAAAGTTTTGAACATGACAAACATCATCTCCCTTTGTTTTGGATCGTGAAGCCACGAACCGACCGCCGAAGGGCGCGTTGACTCCCCTGCGGCCGTCATGCAGCTGCATGCCATTTATCCGCCGCATCCCCCCTTTTCCAGGCAGAATGATTCTCAAGCGAATTAATCAATTTACACTCAAATGATAGCGCTTTCATTTAGCGGGCTAGATTCATTATCTAAGCATTTTGGCAGTAAAAATAGGTACAATTGCGTCGTTCGGCGTACCGTTCCGCCGATTATTTCTTTCAACCTGACTGTATGTACGCGGCTTAGCCCTCGTTCGAGTCGTATCGGTAATCGCGATACTCCTGCGGCGTGCAGCCGACCAGCTTCTTGAACAAAAAAGTGAAGTAAGCCTGCGTCTGAAGGCCGACCCGGTCCGCCACTTCGTATATCTTAATGTTGGGGTCCTGGAGCAGCTTGATCGCCTGCTGAATTCGGGTTGCCTGGACGAACTCGGAGATCGTCTTGCCCATCTCGCGCTTGAACAGCACGCTCAGATAGCTCGCGTTCAGCTCGAACTGCTCGGCGAGCTGCTTGACGGTCCAGTTCTCCTGAAGTCGCGCTTCGATAAAATCGGCGATCGAGCGGATCAGATGATGCTGCTGATGGAGCCGGTCCTTCTTCTCGACCTGCATGTAGCGGTCCACGTACTCGACGAGAAGCTCCGCGATCTGGCCTGTGCTGCCGCAATCGAGCATTCGGCGCCAGATGAGGATGTTCGTATCGCTCTCCGCCGCGTTTTTCCATTTCAAGGTGCGGATTAACTCGCTCAAAAAGCTCATGCCAAATGCCTGGGCGTACGAGAAAGAAACCGGCTCTTGGGACAGCAACACGTCAAGGATCCGGTTCATATATCCGCCGACCTTCGCTGCATCCCCCTCTTCCATGAGTCGGACAAGATGGGGCATCCATTCTTCGCGCAGCCGATAGTCCTTGAACTCGCTCGCGTCGCCGCTCTCGTAGCGGACGATCTGGCCGTCTTCAACAAGGCGCGCCTTGGCCATCGCGAACTTGATTTCTTTATAAGCGAGCGCGCAGTCCTCCCATCGGTCAGCCAGTCGGCTGCAGCCGATCGTGACCTTCGCGCCGAAGCGGTCTAACATCATGCGCTGCACGAAGGCAAGATGCTTCTCCAGCCTGGCCCGCTCCTCCGAAGTCGGATTCAACTGCAGGGCGACCATTTCCTCCGGACTCGTCTGCGCGACATAAACCGATTCCATATCGGACAACGCGACCTCGACCGTCTGCCTGAAGCCGCTGCCGAGCAGCATCCTCTCCTTCGCCTCTCGTCCCGCCGAGCCGAACGAATCGAGGCCGAATACGATCGTCTGGATTCCCCGTCCGATGTCCGGGAGCTCCAGCAGCTCGCTCCACGATGCGATCAGCTCGTCCGTCAGCGGCATATCCGCGATCAAGTCGCTGACGAAGCGTTCCTTGACGAGCTTCGCGCTGCCCGTCACCTTCTTCTCCAGCTCGTTGGTCTGCGCGATGACATGGCGCATTTTCTCGATCGTCTTCCGAAACGCCGTCAACCGGCTGCTCACCTCGTCCAGTTTGAGCGGCTTCAGCACGTACGCCTGCGCGCCCACATGAATGGCGTCCTGCACGAACTCGAATTCGCTGTAACCGCTGATCATGAGAACCTGCAAGTGCGGGTGCAAGGGCTTCGCCCGTTCCACAAGCTCGATTCCGTTCATGACGGGCATCGACACGTCCGAGATCAACACGTCGAACGACGAACGGCTTAATGCCTCCAGCGCTTCTTCGGCCGACTCGAAGAGCGCCGGCGATTCGTAGCCCAGCTCCTCCCAATCGATAGTGCGCGCCAATCCATAGAGGTTAGACGGCTCGTCGTCGACAATAAGTACGTTAATCATTCGACATCTCCCTTCTGATCGACGGCGGCGAAGCCAAGGACGGCATATTCAGCTCTACCTGCGTCCAGACGCACTGCTCGCCGCGGAACGTTAGCGATGCGTCGCCGCCAAAGTAGAGCGCCAGCCGCTTCCGGATGTTCGCGATCCCGAACCCGTTCGCTCCATTCTTCGCCTTGGACGAGCTGCTCGCGTACGCGCCTGCCTCCAATTCCCGCATCGTCGTCTCCGCCATGCCAAGGCCGTTGTCGTATACGGTCATACGGAGCCGTCCGTCTTCCGCAGCGGCGGCGATAACGATTCGGGCATCGGGCCTGCGGGCGATCGCGCCGTGCTGATAGCAATTCTCGACGATCGGCTGCAGCACCGTCTTGATCGTGTAGCAGTCGAGCGCGGCCTCTTCAACTTCCCATTCGATCCGCACGCGTCCCGGATAGCGGAACTGGCAGATGTCCAAATACGCCTTCACGTGCTCCAGCTCCTCCCTGACGCGAATGACGCTGATCTGGTTGTTGAGCGTGAGCCGATAGAAGGTCGTCAGCGCATCGATGATGCGGATCTGCTCGTCGTCCTTCGCATAGATCGCCCGCCACCTGAGCAGCCCGAGCGAATTATAGATGAAGTGGGGGTTGATCTGCGCTTGGAGCGAGCGGAACGCTTGTTCCTTCTCCATGAGACCGGCGCGGGTAATGTCCTCGACGAGTCTCCCGAGCCGCACCGACATCGAATTGAATACGTTCTCCAAATCCCCGAGCTCATCCCGGCCTTGGCTGCGCACCGTCACCTCGAATTCGCCTTGCGCGACATCGCTCATACGGGCGCCAAGCTTGCGGATGCGCCATACGATATTTTTGACGATCGTCATCATGAGCGACACCGACAGCAGCAGGAAAAGCGCCGTTATGCCGACGATCAGCAGCAGAATCGTCAGGTTCTGGCGATCCATGTACTTCATGTGGATAAGCGCGACGACCTTCCAGCCGGATTCCAGCGGCTTGACGATCTGCAGCTCCCGGTTTCGGCTCAGGTCAAGCACGCGCGCGCTCCCTCCGCTCTCGGCACTCGAGTCGCCGGCGGAAGCATCGCTTCTCAGTTTGATACGGTTGCCGATGTGGGCTTCATCGGAAGTAGCCAGAATACGATTGGCCGCATCGACGATATACAAGCTGCCGCTGCCCTTAAACGGATGATCGAGCAGCTCGCCGAACACGGCGTCGTAATTGAGCAGAATATAGACCAATCCCAGCACGTCGCCGCTCGGGCCGATGATTTTACGCGTAATGACGTTCATTTTCGGATTGTTCGTTGCGTTGCTCCATACCAGCGGCGCGTCCGATTCGACCCCTTCGCGGTACCAGGTCCGCTCGTCCATGCCGGACAGCATCCGGTCTTCCGGTCGCCACAGCAGCTGACCGTCCTGGACGAGCGTCTCGTTCGTATGGTAAATGCGGAAGTCCGCGATGCCGGGCAAATACTTGCTCGTAATCAGAAACGTTCGGTCTACGTAGTTGACGGTGTCTACAATCTCCGGCATATCCGTATATTCCCGTCCGAGCCGGGCGATCAGCTCGCCGTCGGTCGCCGTCCTTACCGCTAGCAGATCGTAGCTTCTCTTGCTGAATTCCGCCATTTTCGCCGATTGACTGACCGCTTCGTCCGCAGCGGACATATAACTTTGCGTAAAGCTGTGGATCACGAGATAGATGGCGCCTATCCCTAGCGCTAGCGTCGGCAACAATAGAATGAGGCCGTACAGCACGAGAATTTTGCTGCGCAAGTTCAGCTTGCGGGTAGCCCCGATGATCCACTTCTCCAGAAGCCTGCGCAAGGCTACCCCTCCCTTAGATAAACGGAGTATAATACGGTCGATTCGGATCGGCAAGGACGTCCGTATATCAGAGCGAGGTTGCCGGCTGCTAGAAGTAGGAAAGAGAAGCCGCAACGATCGCTACGGCTTCCCTTCTAACTTCGGTCAGGCAGGAGATCATTTTGTCAGAGGCAGCTCCGCGTGCCATTCATCCTTCAGCTCGCTCCAGTGCGCGCGCTTCTCCAACGCGCCTTGGAAATCGGTCCAGACCGACTCAAACTGCCCGTCGTCCTTGGCCATCAGCAGCTTGGCTTTGTACTCCTTGCGCACGTTCTCGAGCTCGGGCAGATACTTTTCCCACAGCCCACCTGTTTTCGCCTTCACCCGATCGTACGTCTCGGCGATGCGCACGCCGCCCATTTTGCCGACCGCTTCCGTGAAATCGATCGTCTTCTGGCGACCCTTCGGCTCCATGACGGCGACGTTCCACCACGGATACCATTCGTTGTTGTAGGAGGACAAGCCATACAGTTCGGGCGTCGTGCTCGCTTTCTTCGCCGCATCCCCGGAATCGTGCAGCGCCGAGTAATCGGCATTAATGTACTTCCACTTGCCCAGCGGCTTGTCGGCCCAGTCCCAATAGACGCCCGGAGGCCCTTCGTTCGCGATCTGCTGCATCTCCGGCTTCGGCTGCAGCATGTAGTCCATGAACGACAGAATCGCTTCGAGGTTCTTCGTATCTTTGCTGATATAGACGTCGTTGCCAGGGTATGGACTAACGATCTGATTGGACCCGATATGGTCGACGCCCGGCACCTGCGGATACGGAATGGTGTCGTAATACCAGGCCGGTTCCGTCGGTCCGTCGAGCGTTTCCCAGATATGCGCGTCCATATTAAAGAAGCCGCCGGCATTCATCGCGATACGTCCGGACTTCGTCTTCTCCCGGTAACGCTCCGTCTTGTCGGTTATGACTTCTCGGTCGAGCAGGTTCTCGCGGTACATCTTGTTCATCCACTGATAAGCGGCCTTGTACTGAGGATCGTCGTAGATAAACTGGTAGTCGTCCCCCTTCTTCTCGACGGGAATGACGCCGCCGGCGGTTGCCGTCGTGACGCCGAAGGTGCTCAGAATGACGTTTTCGTCGCTCGCATCGGAGAGGAAGTCCAGCGGGATCAGCTTTTTGCCCGACGCGTCCGTCACTTGGGAGGCGGCCTTCAGGTATTTTTCCACGCCGTCAAGCGTTTTCAAATCATCCTTCGTCATGCCGGTCTTCTCCAGCACATCGGTGCGGATGAACCAACCTAAGGAAGCCCAGCCCGGCCATGGATCGTTCGGATTCTGATCGAACCAGCTCGGAATCGACCAAATATGACCGTCCGCGTCCTTCATGGCGTCCAGATACAGTTTTGGAATGGAAGCTAGGCTCGGATACTTGTCGGGCATGTCGAAATACTGCTCGAGCGGCAAGATTTGTCCCGAACGAATCATCGCGGAATCGACGACATCGTTGCGTGCGAACACGGCAGCGTCATCGAAGCTGCCCGCGTTCAGCTTCAGGTTGAGCGCCGTCAGGGTGTCCCCTTGCGTCGCTTCCAGCTGGACGTCGATGCCCGGCCCTTTTTCCCGCCAATACTTCTGCACCATGCTGTCATTGTTGATCGTGGCGTTCCAGCCAAGCCAAAGCTTGAATGCCTTCGGTCCGGCGGAGCTTGCCGGCTCGGATGAAGCAGGCGCGCTTCCTTCGGATACGGCCGGTTGAGTGGCGTTGCTCTCTTTGTCGCTCCCGCTCGAGCAGGCTGCCGTGCCCATCATCAACATAGCGAGACCGAGTGCGATGACGCTCTTTCTTTTTGTCTCCTTGCGCAAAACCATGAATGGTGTCCCCTTCCTTGTCTCAATGGACGGAATAGCTGGTATAGGATGAAGCTTCATACCCGTTAGAATGGCGCGATAGCTGCGCGAGGCGGCTAGGCCGCTTCGCGATCAGCCTTTGACGGAACCGATGAGCACGCCTTTGACGAAGTACCGCTGAAGAAACGGATATACGCACAAAATCGGAATGGCGCTCACCATGACGGTCGCCATCTTGATCGACATCAGCGTGATGTTCGACAGGATCGTACCGCGCGCCATCGCCTCGATATTGTTGTTCGAGCCTAGCACGGCTGACAGATCCTGCGCCGATAGCAGCTGCTGCAAGAACGTCTGCACCGGAATGAGATTTTGATCCGATACGAAGAAAGCGCCGGCGAACCAGTCGTTCCAGTGCATGACGCCGGTGAACAGCCCGATCGCGGCCAGCATCGGTTTCGATAAGGGAACGACGATCGACCGCAAGGTTCGCAGCGGGCCGGCACCGTCCAGCTCGGCCGATTCGATGAGAGCATCGGGAATGCCCTGAATGAACTTCATCATGACGAACATGTTCCAGGCCGAGAAAGCGCTAGGGATGATATACACCCAAAACGAATTGAGCAGCGACAGCTGATGAAGCTGGATGTAGAACGGAACAAGACCGCCGCTGAATAGCATCGTGATGAGCACGTAGCCGAGCAGCGTTCCCCGCATCGGCAATTGGCGGTACGATAAGCCGAAGGCGGCGAGCAAGGTGACGAGCAGGCCGACGGCCGTCCCGATCGCGGTACGCGCCACGGTAATGCCGTATGCGTGCTGAATGACGGCGTTGCCGAGTACGACTTGGAAATTCGATAGCGTGAAATCCCGCGGCCACAGGTAGACGCCGCCCTTGGCTGCGTCGCTGCCGACGTTGAGAGAGATCGCGAGCATGTACAGGAACGGATACAGCACGGAGAGACAAAGCAATGCGAGGATGGCCGCGATCATCGCTTGACCAAATTTTTCGGATGCGGAACGTTTCATCGGTTACCAGAGCCCCTCCCCGTTCAGTCGTCGGGACAACCGGTTCGTACCCAGCACGAGGATGAGGCTGATGACGGAGGACAGCAGGCCGATCGCCGTCGCCGGTCCGAAGTAGCCCTGCTGCAGACCGTTACGCAGCACGTAAGTATCGAGCACGTCGGCGACAGGCTGGTTGGCCGGGTTCATCAGCGGGTAGATCTGGTCCATGCCGACTGCGATGAGGCTCGGCATGCTCAGGATAAGCACGATCGAGACGGTCGGCAGAATACCGGGGAACGTGATATAGCGAATTTGCGCCAGTCGCCCGGCCCCTTCGACGCGCGCCGCTTCATAGAGCTGCGGGTCGATCGCCGTAATCGCGGCCAGGTACAGAATCGTGTTCCAGCCGACTTCCTTCCACAGGCCGCTCGCCACGATCATCGGCCTGAACCATTCGGTCGAGCCGAGGAAGAAGATCTGATCGCCGCCGAGATCGGCGATGAACGCGTTAACGAGTCCGCCGTCGAGCGTCAGCAGCGATTGGAGAATGTACGCCACGACGATCCAGGAGAAAAAATGCGGCAAGTAGCTGACGGATTGCACGAATCTCTTGAATTTGTTGTGCCGCACCTCGTTGATGAGCAGCGCGAGCATAATCGGCGCCGGAAAGCCGAAGACGAACTTGAGCGCGGCGATCCACAGCGTGTTGCTTACGACGATCCAGAACTGGTCGTCATGCAGAAATTCGAAGTTGTCGAGCCCGATCCACGGACTGTTCCAGATCGTGCCGCCGATGTGGAAATCTTTGAACGCGACCTGCACGCCTGCCATCGGAATGTAGCTGAACAAGAACAGCAGGACGACGGCGGGCGCGATCATGACATACTGCCAACGGTATTTGGCCACTCTTGCTAGCATAAGATCACCTCAGTGGTTCCCATTATACGGGCAGCCTTCGGACGGCAACAACGTAACAACGATTGGATTATTGTCGCGCTGATTGGATTTGCCTAAAAAAACAGCTCGTGCCGACATGGGCAAGAGCTGTCTCTAAAAAGGTTCAGCCGGAACGAATTTTGCCGGGAGCGACGCCGTATTGCTTCTTGAACAGATGATAGAAGTGGCTCAGATTGTCGAACCCCGCTTCATAGGCGGCTTCCATAATGCCCAGGCTCGTCGTGAGCAGGAGGTTGCGGGCATGCGCGAGGCGCAGCCGGTTCAGGTAAGCGGTCGGCGTCGTCTGCAAGTATTGATTGAACACGCGGTTCAAATGTCCGGCGCTGCGGCCCGACAACTCGCTCAGTCGACTTGGACCATCAATGAAGTTCTCCCTCTTCTGCAGCTCGAGCAGCAGATGATCCAGCCACGCCGGCATCGCCTTTTGATTCTCGTCCCGATCGTCCAGGAAGTAAAGCGTCAGCGCATCGACCAGCCAGCTGCGTGCCGCCGAGCGCGCTTTCGACTTGTCGATCGTCGCGTATACCCCGATCAGCCCCCCCTTTTGCGTCAAATAGTCCGCATCGGCAGGCGCCAGCCGGAGAATAGGCGGCAGCTTCGACCGCTTCAGCCTTGCCGAGAAGCCGGGCCTGCCTACGAATTCCATCGCGCTCTCCACCGCCTCCGAATAGAAATTAATATTCATGAAGCGGCAGTCCTCTTCGCCGCAGAAGTCGTAGCCATGCGTATCGCCGGGGCGAATGAACGCCATCTCGCCCGCTTTAAGCGTCTGCGTCTCGCCATTGACCAGGTGCGTGCAGCGTCCCGCCATAATGACGAACAATTCGTAAAAGTCATGCCCGTGCAACGGAAAGGCGTGCTTAATGGATTCGACGATATGGTAATTGGATTGCGTCTGCGGATCGATCAGCGTCGCGGCCCGCAGCAAGTTTTCTTTCAATCAGATCGTCCCCCCTTCGTCCAATAGATCCAGCTTTTCTCCGTTCCGATGTTAATATAGCACAAAAACTTGCTTATAAAATACAAGACGACCTAAGCCTCCGATGCTATGATCTAGCTAATTCCTGTCGGTCTATTCCGCCGCCGGGACGATTGGCATACGGGAATAGCACAATTTATGAAAAGGAAATCGGGAGGCAATGAAATGCAGTTACTGACGCTTAACGGCGATTGGCGAATGAAGCGAACCGACGATAACGAATGGATCGACGCCGTCGTTCCCGGCTCCGTCTTCAATGACCTGCTGCGGGCAGGCAAAATGGAAGATCCCTTCTATCGCGATAACGAGATGGCCGCGCTCGAGCTGACCAAGTTCGATTATGAATACGAGCGAAGCTTCGAGGCGGACGAGGCCCTTCTTGCGCGCGATGTCGTCCTGCTCCGCTGCGAAGGATTGGATACCCTGTGCGAGGTTTTCATTAACGGCAGGCTCGCGCTGGACGCCGACAATATGCACCGGACGTACGAGACGAACGTCAAGGAGATGCTTCGGGCCGGCTTGAACGAAATTCGTGTCGTCATCCGCTCGGCGACGCGCTTTGCTATCGATAAGGACAAGGAGCTCCATCTGTCGAGCTGCGCCGACGCCGTGCCCGGCATCTCCCATCTTCGTAAGGCGCATAGCATGTTCGGCTGGGATTGGGGGCCGAAGTTGCCGGATGCCGGCATCTGGCGGGATATCTCGATCCGCGGTTACGATCGGGGGCGAATCGATGATGTCTACATTACGCAGGACCACGAGGCCGACGCAGTCCGTCTCGATGTCCGCATCGATGTAGAGCGATGGCTGCCGAACGCCGAACTGACCGTTCATACTGTGTTAGAGGCGCCGGACGGCACCGTTTCAGAGCGCAAAGCCATTGCTGAGGCCGCTCCTTTAGGAGGCGCGCTGCTCAGCTTCGACATCGCGAATCCGGAGCTGTGGTGGCCGCACAACTATGGTCGGCAGCCGTTGTATACGCTCCGGGTCATCCTTCAAAGCGAAGCGGGCGTTGCCGATGAGCGGACGCTCCGGATCGGCTTGCGGACGCTTACCGTCCGGCAGGAGAAGGACGAATGGGGCGAATCGTTCGAATTCGTCGTCAACGGCCGCGGCATCTTCGCCATGGGCGCCAATTACATACCGGAGGATAATGTTTTCGGCCGGCTCACCCCCGCTCGGACGGAACGGCTGCTGCAAAGCTGCGCGGAAGCGAACTTCAACTGCATTCGCGTTTGGGGCGGCGGCTATTATCCTGACGATTCGTTCTACGACGCTTGCGACAGACTCGGTCTGATCGTCTGGCAGGACCATTTATACGCGTGCGGCACATACGATTTCAACGACGCTTTCCGGGAGAGCATTCGCCGGGAGACGATCGACAACGTGAAGCGCATTCGGCATCATGCCTCGCTCGGCATCTGGAGCGGCAACAACGAGCTTGAATATGCCTGGGCGAATTGGGGCTGGACGGAGCGATACGGCGAAAAGCAACGCGAAGATTACTTGCGCCAATTCGAGCAGTTCCTGCCCGAGTTGAACGCGGAGCACGATCCCGGCACGTTCTATTGGCGTTCTTCTCCCTCATCCTACGGAGGCATCGACGAACCGAACCTGGCAAGCGTCGGGGATATGCACTACTGGGACGTCTGGCACGGCAGAAAGCCGATTGCCGAATACCGGACGCTTTTCCCGCGGTTCATGTCCGAATTCGGGCTGCAGTCCTTCCCTTCGCTCAAGACGGTAGAGACGTTTACGCTGCCGGAGGACCGCAACATCTTCTCCTACGTCATGGAAGCGCATCAGAAGAACGGCACCGGCAACGAGAAGATTCTTTACTATATCAGCGAATATTTCAAATACCCCAAAGATTTCGAATCGCTGCTGTACGTCTCCCAGCTCATTCAGGCCGAAGGCATGCGCGTCGGCGTCGAGCACTGGCGCCGCAATCGGGCCGGTGCATGGGCGCGATCTATTGGCAGCTGAACGACATCTGGCCAGGCGCCTCATGGTCAAGCATCGATTACTTCGGCCGCTGGAAGGCGACGCAGCATGCCGCGAAACGTTTCTTCGCTCCGGTGCTGGTCTCCGCTTGCGAGCAAGGGACAAACGTTTCGCTGCATATAACGAACGATTCGCTCGCGCGCTTCGAGGGACAACTGCGCTGGTCGCTGCTCGATCACCGCTCTGAACCGATTCTAACCGGAGAAATGCCGATCCTCGTGGACCCGCTCTCTTCTCGGGAAGCTGTCGCGCTCGAACTAGCTGACGAGTTGGATACGCCGGACAAGCTGCGCCGCCGTTACCTGGCGTTTACGCTGACAGCAGAAGGCCGGGAAGTAAGCGGAGGTTCGGTATTGTTTCTCAAGTCGAAGCACTTTGAATACCTGGATCCGCGCATCGTCGCTGCAGTCGCTGAAGAGGAAGACGAATACGTCGTCAGCCTCAGCGCCGAAGCCTTCGCCCAATTCGTGTCTGTTGATCTGCGCGATGCGGACGCCACTTGGAGCGACAACATCTTCGATCTGTCGGCGTCCGGCACCAAAAGGGTAATCGTACCGAAGAGCAGCCTGTCTACGCCGCTTAGTCTGCCGCAATTCCGCGAGCAACTCGTCGTCCGCAGTTTGTTCGACACGTACGCCTGAGCGCGATCGTTCCTTTCTAAACGATCAGTCCTGAAAAGCAGCTAAATCGAATTGGCAGTCTGCGCGGGCTCTCCAGCGATTACGCCCGTTCGCGCGGCCGCCGCCCGATCGAATCTGCTGGCATGAATGAACCAGGCTGCGCCGAGCAGAACGCCTCCGGTCAACGCAAAGACGAGCGAGATTCCAAACGCGTTGCCCACGATTCCGCCAAGCAGCGGCCCGAGCACAAAGCCGAGCATATTCGCCGATTGGCTCAGGCTAACGGCTCTTCCCCGAAAATCGCTGTCGGCAAATCGCACGATGAGCGCATTCAGCGACGGAAAGACGGCCGCATAAAAAAGACCGTAGCCGAAGCGCAAGCCGGTGAATGCCGCGACGCCGGGGACAAGCATTTGCAGCAAGCTGCCGATGCCGCCGCCGACGAGGCCGATGATCAGCGTTTTGTCGAAGCCGCGGCGCCCTCCCATTCGTCCCCAGAAGGCGCCGGTCAGTACTGTAGCCAGGCCTACGGCGGAGAACGCGAATCCTGAGCTAAGCATCGCATGACGCTCGTCCGCGCCGAGTTCGACGACATAGAGAGACAGCAGCGGCTCCAGCATGTAGGTGGACACCGTCACGATCACGATGATGCCATAGATGCGAAGCAGCATGGGCGTCCGCGCAGCCTGCCGCAAATCTTGCCGAATGGAGGCTCTAGCCGTATCGCGCCTTCGGGTGGCCTCCCGAACGCCGATGACGATCAAGGCGGATAGGATCATGAGCGCACCGGAGAGGATAAAGCATCCCCGTAGACCGACCGATTGGGCGACCAAGCCGCCGGCCAGCGGGCCGATGATGCTCCCTGCGGCCGTGGAGGTCGACATGACGCCAAGTGCGTAGCCCACATGCTTTTCCGGCGTATTGGTGCCGACCAGCGTCATCGATGCCGGATAGAAGCCGGCCATGATTCCTTGGAAGATTCGAACGGCCAAAAAGGAGATGAGATCAAAGACGAATACATTCGCGATAAAAGCCAACCCGAGCCCGAATCCGGACCGGATCAGCATCGGCTTGCTGCCAAAGCGATCCGCGAGCGAGCCCCAGAACGGCGCGCATAAGCCGCTTACCAAAAAACTGATCGAGATCGCGATGCCTGCCCACGTCTCGACATGACGATGGACATCAAGGTCCTGTCGCAGGAACAAAGGGTAAAATGGCGTAGACAGCGTGGCCGCCATGCCATTGATGAACAGGCCGCACCAAAGCACGTACATGTTGCGCTTCCAATCGGGCAATACGGCAGCCTCCTGTTCGTTTTCGCTCTGCCTGAAGTCGCCGCCGAGCACGAACGTCGTAGAGCCATTGCTTTAGTAGATTTAATCCATTGTACGTCTACATGGAAACCATTGACTAATCGATAAATCCAATTCAATCATTCAAACTTTAAATCGCAAAAAAATGCGCCGCAGAGATCCCCTCTCTGCGGCGCATTCGAAAGTAGATTCGATGCTGTGGCGTACAATCCTTTGTATTCGTTTACGATTTACCGCTCGTAAGCTGCTGCGCCGCCAAGGCGATGAACATAAAGTGCGAAGAGCCGCCTCCCAGTACGTACTCCACCTGCTGCCACAAATAAGGGAACACCAGCAGCTCGGGGAAGTCCGGTCGGATCAGCGCAGTACCCGATATGACGCCGCCGGGAATATAGGACCAATCGGCGCGATTGAGACCATATCCTACCGTTGCCGAAGTGGCGCCTACGCCCGACGCAAACGACATCGTGTTGGCGCCCGGATGACAGCCCAAAACAAAGTTAAGGGCATTAAAGATCAATTCGGGATCGAAAAGGTCGGGATACGCCCGATGCAGGAAATAGTATTCGTAGCCCTGCTGCTGGATCCCCCAACCCGCTCCCCAGATATGGGGACGATACGGAATCCCGTAAGGCGTCTCGGCGCTTTGGCGCGCAAACTGCTCTTTCAAGGCCGGCAAGGCATCGCGAATCCTCTGCGTGAAGCCGGCATCATTCATCGCCTTTTCGGCGCGAGCGACAAACCAACCCACCTGGGCGATCGATTCGACGATAAAATCGGCTTCCGACAATAAATGGTTTTTATATTGTTCTTCTCCGGTCGCCACGAACAATTCGGCGGCGGCATGAACCTTTGCCGTCCTGGCATTGCCGCTTCCATCCGTTATCTTAAATAGCTCGGCGGCGGCCTGCAAGGCTTGTTGACTTAAAACAGGGTTAAAATCGATCAAGGCGCGCGAAGCGGCTGCCAGATGAGCGGCAGTCGTCAATTCCCGCGTCGGATTGTCTTCGGTGAAAACCCAGCGTTCCGAAGCCATGCTCGCGCTGTCGCCAAGGTGAACGTATTGCCGAAGGTCGTTTTCGATAATCCCCCGATAAAGCCGCCCCAATGCGCGATAGCCGCCCACGACGGACAAGACGCCGTGCTCGATCTGCTGCAGGATGTCGTTTTTGCCGTCAGGCTGGTGGATTTCGACGATTCGCTTGTCCTGATCGATCGTCGTCGCATCGTAGAAGACATTAAAAGACTCGTACGCGAGCGCCAGCGTATAGAATTCGCCGGACTGCGACTCGATCCGCAGGTCGAAATCGCCGGCATCGTGCCAACCGCCCACGTTAAGACCCGGCACGAAGTCACCCGGTTTGCAGTCGGTCAATGTGGACGGGCCTTGTTCATAGCCGTCAAAGTGATTCAAATTGACCGGAGCCATCCTGGCATCGTGTTCATGACAATCGCCGTGCCAGACGCGGTATTTTTCGCTTACCCGCATATGGCACATCTGGACGGGAAGAAAATATTCAAGAACCGGCTGCCAGACGCCTCGGTCGTAAATATCGCCGGCGATCCGGAAGATGGACGACTGCGACGATCCGTATTGAACTTTGTACAGCCCTTCCTCCCTGATCTCCGTAAATTCGAATTTTAGGTAGCGATACCGGAGGAATTGGCCCCATTCCTCTCCGTCCGCCGAGAAAACTTCTTTTTCGCCGGTCTCCGTTATTTTGAATAGCGACAGTTTTTCGCGTTTGCTTTCGCGTTGATCGAGCTCAATGATAGCCGTCTTCGACTGGCCGGGATGATAGCCGACCTGCGAAGTTTGAACGACGGCTGGAGAGAGCCAGTCTTCCACGACGTTAGGGGTAATGACCCATTCGATCGCATGATTAGTGGCTCCGGCATGTACTTCGCTGCTGATCACGAACCAGCCGTTGTTATGGTTCATGCGTCCGTCGTATAGCTTGAGCGCTGTCCCATTGCTTTCGATGGTGAAGCGGTTGTACGGATCTTCGGGCCGCACAGTAAAACGTTTTCCAACGGCATACGGCTGAGCGATGAGATCGTCGGCGATCATCGGATTATATCCCGCGTTGTCGCCTGTCAGAAGTTTAAGATCCGCTTTCGCATCGGGCTCGCTGAAGTTCCCGGGATGCGCGTGATTAGTCGGCAGCGACAAAACCGGGCCGTTCGGCTGCTCCGGAAAAATGCCGGATCTGTTGTCCATGATCCAAGGCTTGCCGAATAACGCGCCGGGAAACAACTCCAGGTTAAAGCTTATTTTGCCGACGAACTTGTCCGGGATCGGTCTGTCCAAATCGACGGTCACTTTGACCGACGTGCCTTCACCTTGGACGATCACGTTGTAATTAAACTCGAAATCCGGATAGATCATCGGATTAAAGCCTTTTAAGTGTTTCGATTTGTCCGGAAAACGGAGCGAAGTGACGATCGTATTCGCCGCTTCATCCAGCTCGCGCTTGCCCTGCTTGGGTACCGGCTGCCATTGTCCCGGCGTCTGCTCGAACCGGATATCGCCGTTCGTAGCGACGCGATTGCCGTGCATAAGGATACTTACGCCGGACTGATGCCCTTCCGGATATATATCGTCGAAGGCCATCACGTTCACGCCCTGATTTTCAAAATAGCCGGATGCGCGATTTAAGTGGAACCCCTTGCTCTCTGAGGCGGTGCGGCCGTTTCCTTTTTCCATGAAGTCGACTCCTTTTCTGGATTTCTGACCTTGATGATAATATAGCCATGCCCTCATGCATAGGTAATTAACGGGAAAAGCGAATGAATCGCAAAAAGACCGCTTTTGACGGCGGTCTTCTTTGCGATAACGCTAGCTTATTCCCAGCAGCCGCTTAATACTGGATCGCGCCGATGCTCGGGCTCGCCGAGTTCCATGGGTTGCCGTAGTAATCGACGAAGCCGCTGCCGAACGCCGCAATATAGGCATTCGAACCGGCAGCTTTAAATGGCGAGGCGGCAGTCAAATGAAAGTCGCGATTTGCATAATTGACGAATAGAGGGTCGCCTGCCGCGTTATTATTACAGGTGTCTGACGGGTACGTCGTTTCGCACGCATTCAGATTGGCGACCGTAGCGTTTGCGAGATTTTTGTAGCGAGCCACTGTGGTGCTGGAATCCCAGAACGCGTTATTATTCACGGTAAGCGTCCCTGTCACCTCGTTTGAAACATTCAACGCCACTGGCAGATAATTTGTTTTGTTAGCGTATTGTCCAATAAGGTTATTGGCGATTTGTATATTCTTTACGCTGCCTTTCGTATTATTGTAGTCCCTCACTTCAATCGCATACCCATCGGTATCCACAATCGTATTGTTAACGATAAACAAATCTTGAGATTCCAGATCGGTTACTGCCGTACTGCCTTTTTCAGGCACCGGCCAAGGGCCGACGTCCATCGCATAGGGCTGCTTTGTCGGCTTAGGGGTTTCCGTAATCCCGACAAAAATATTGCTGTAAAATTGATTATCCTTTCCTCCAACGTGGCTTGTGGCTTGGAAATCATGAAAATAGTTTCGCCGAATAATATTGTTGGTCGTTTTACCCGGTAATCCGATTACGCCAAAGGCATGCATATAGTCGGAGTTGCCTGACGACACGTCATTCAATTCGACAATCACGTTGTGAACGCCATGTGTTCGGTTCGTGCCTTGCCATAAACTTGTTTCCAATGAAATGCCGCCATGACCGAAATTAAGGATCGTATTTCCCCTAATGAGTCCGCCTTCAACCGCATCGAGGAGACTGATGCCTTCTCCGCCATAGGGGACGTTGTTCGTATAATTCTCTTCATGCGACCACACCTTGTCGATCACATTGTTCGTTATGACTAGGTCGGACACGTACTGATCCCATTGCTGCTGGGTAGGATTGGGATTACTAGCGGTTAACGGATCCCTATTAAAAGCACGAATCCCGTTCTGAACGGTTTGCCGGATCGTATTATTATTGATCGTGATATGGGAGCTCGGCGCGTCGATATCGACGACGCCCCCTTTAATGTCCAGATCCTGAATCGTCACATAATGCGTGTTTTTCATCAAAACAGGGACAATATCGTTGCCGGTCAGCTCTACGTTTTGCGGCGCGCCGGTCGTGGAGCCGACGTAGACCCAGCCGCTATTCGCGTACCATTCGTAAGGTTGGTCGACTGCCGTTTCGTTTGCGGTCGTATCGATTGTATTCACCTTGAATTTGGAGATGCCGTTGACGAACAAGCGAAGCGTGCCGATTCCGCTCGTGGGAATGGAATGCTTCCACCGGTTAACGCCATCGGACACCCACCCGGTATTGCTAATTAAATACGTGATCGAAATAATGGGCTTCGCTCCGCTGCCGTACGCTCCGATCAAGATGGGATCGGTGACGGTTCCGGATTTACCGTGTAAATTGATCGAGCCTCCAATATTCGTTCCGGAGCCGTTCACACTGTTTCTGTACCAAGCATCTCCGCGATTAAAAAGAATCGTATTCCCAGGCGTCAGCAGTGCGTTCGCTGCCGATATCGATTGTTTTGGCGTCGAGGGGGATGTACCGTTATTGGCATCGTTTCCCGATGTGGAAAAATAATAGGTCGTACCTGCGGCAGAAGCAGCCTTCGGCTGCGGAACGACAATAGAACCTAACGCAAATACGAATAAAAGTAAGGCTAGACAGGTCGGCTTAAAGCTCTTGCTTTTCCATTTACGGACGATGATCATCATTCATTCCTCCTCAAATGATCGTTCATGCAAGCCCTGCCTGACGCTTTTGGTTTCGGGACAGCTGTATGCAATCTGCTCAATCGTTTAGAGGGGCGATCACCTGCCTTATCGAACGCAAGGATATGAATCGCCTTCATCTTAATGGAAACGCTATCAAAATGGTCCCCGTCAAACTTTCGATTTCATGGAGGAAATTAAGGCGGCTCCCTTTCGTATGGATCTAGCGCGTATCGTCGTCGTAAAAATAGAAAAAGCAGACGGGAAAGCACTGGCGACAGTGCTTCCCGTCTGCTGTGTTTTAGTTTCTCTACTGCCTCTCCAGCACCGCATCGTCGAAATAAACTTTGCCTTTCTGCGTGTGGCCGCTGATGAGCCGGATGCCGACTTTCGCCGTACCGGGCGGGGCTTGACCGGTAACGGTCACCTCATTCCATTGACCGGCGGTTCCCGTTACGGCTTTGTGTACCTCCCCGCCCGCAACGGTCCCATTGGCGCTGTTGTAGAAGACAAGAACAAGAACGCCGTAAGCGCCAGGCTCGAGGTAAGATTTGACCGTGGCACGATAATTCTCTCCCGGCGAGGCGGCCACGCTTTGAGCGTTCGCGCCATAGATGCCCGCCGGCGTCGTGCCGGCGTCCTTCTGATCGTCGAGCAGCACGCTTTTGCTTCCTGACTGGAATCGAACCGTAGAGACTTCGGCAGGATTGGCTGCGACATACTGCGTCCACCCATAAAGTCCGTAAGGGTCGCTCTCGGAGCTCTCGAATCCGGGATTGACAAGCGTGGCTCGCTCTAGCGCCACATCGTCGAAATACACTTTGCTTATTTGCGTATCGCCGCTTAATAGCCGGATGCCGACAGTCGCCGTACCGGCGGGGGCTTTGCCGATCACGGTCACGGTATTCCACTGCCCGGCAGCGGTCTGAACGGGCTCGGGAATCTCCCCGCCCGCAAGGGTCTGATTGGCGCTGTTATAGAAGACGAGTACGAGCCTCCCGCTTGTTCCGGACGCCAGATACGATTTGGCCGAGGCGCGATACACTTCTCCCTCGGAAGCGGGAAACCGCCCGGAGCTTACGCCATATATGCCATGGGGCGTTCCGGTTACCTTTACGTCGTCGAGCAGTACGCTTTGGGCTCCCGAATAAGCTTGATCCGAGGACGCTACGGCAGGATTGGCTGGGACATACTGCGTCCAACCGGTGGTCAGGCCGTTTTCGAATCCGGGGTTGGTCAGCGTCATGGCGACATTTAACATTCGAGTCAGCGTATGCGTCCCCGGCGCGCCGGTAAAGTACAGCGCTCCGCCTTCTTCGCTGACGTAACCGTAGGTTTCCACGCCATTGCCTGTTATTTTCCACGTTCCCGCTTGCAAGTCCGTGACGACATACTGCACGTTCGCCTGGCTTCCCGTAGTCGTCAAGGTGACGATTCCGGACAAGCGCTTCCCGGACGCGCTGAACAGAACCGCGCGATCGGCCAACTGCGCGCCTACCATAGCGGCGGCATCCGTCTGCGTGCCTACCGCGAGCGAGGCGGTCAGTTTCTGAACGGGCAACGGCGAAGGTGCGGGGTTCCCGACGCTATCCATCACTTGAATGACATTCAGGAATAAATCTTCCTTCTGAGGCGCAGACAAATTCGACGGCGTCACCTGGATACGCCATGCGCCCTGTTCATCGGATGTTGTCGTATATAGCGGCGTGCTTGGATAGTTCGTACCGAACACGTCGAATTCGTGACCGGGACCGCCAACCTTGTCGATCTGCGCATTGTCAGGAAGCAGCGTTTGGTTGACGAGCTTGCCGGTGTCGCCTCTGGTCGCGCGGGTGATCGTCGTCGTCTTGGTCGTTGGATTGACATTAGGTTCATCAATGCTGTGCAGAAGCCAATATTTCTTGAAGCTCGGGTCCGAGGCTACGACACGGTCGAAGACGATCATCGCGGCCGGATGGGCGCCGTTCTTCAAGTTCAGGAAAACCATCGACCGTTGATGCTGCTCCACCTTGTCCGTGTAGGCGGACGACAAGTCTCCCTTGATGTACGTATAATTCGGCACGATCAAATCTGGGCCGAAAGCGCGTCCCTGCACTTCCGCGAACTTGTAGTTGCTGCCGAAAACGTCCTGCACGGTCTGCGCGTCGATGCCGGAACGCCCCGGTCCGGTGTCGCGCCACCGCTGCCCGCCGTCGTTGCCGCCCCACCGTTCGTTCGGATCCATGACGAGCATGGCATTGTGCGCAATGGTCCGTTTATGGTAATTAACGTCATGCGGACTGTTGTAAGCGCCGCCGGATCCCTCGTACAAGCCGGAATCGATGGCGAGCCCGCCTTTGTAATAAAGCTGGAAGCTGCCGAAATCCAGATGCTCGTGATTGCCGAAGCGGCGGTTGCCGATCTTCATCTCCGCGATGACCGTCGGAGAATTGTGGTTGACGGCATCGACGGCGTCCCATCCGGTTTGGGCGATCATCGACGCTTCCGGATCGTTAAAGTAGTGACTGCGCGGAAGATCGTCCGGCGACTTCGTCGCGAGATTATCCTTCAGGAATAAAATCTCGTAGATCGGCATCTTTCCAGGCTCGTAGGTTTCGATGAATTCATGGTTCACGTAGGGATTGTCGAATAAGGATGCCGCCAGCATGTCGGTTGTCTGGTCCTTCCAGACGGTGTTCAGGTAGGTGTACACCGAATTGAACCCGTCGCCGTCTCGCAGCTTCTGTCCGTCGGGCCGGCGGGAGTAAATCGTCTTGAGCAGAACATCGCGCTGGCTGCCGTTAAACGGATTGTTCAAGCCCATCTTGGTGAACAGCATCGACATCCATAATTCATTGCTGTACCGGGCTCCCGTATAAGACTCGCCTTGGTGGTGCGATTCCGATTCGTAGAAGTAGTTGCGCACGGGGACCGCATTGTTGTAGATCAAGGGGACAACGCGATCATAGATGTCGGGATGCTCGCCATAAACCGCGATCGCCGCGCCCAGCAAATACCGGAACAATTGGCCTTCGCCGCCGTGACCGGTTCCTAATAAGTCGGATTGGAAGATCGGGGTTCCGGTCGCATTGTACTTCATCTCCATGTCGCCGGCAAACCGAAGAATGGCGTTATAGATCTGATCCCGCTCTTGAGAATTATCAAACAGGTCGTAGCACCAATCGTAGACCAACGCCATCGTCTCCAATAACGGCCCCGTAATGCCATTATTGTCGGATAAAGGATATTGCGCGGAGCTTGCGATATGGAGCGCCATATCGACGGCCTTCTCGCCGTTCGCATGCGATTGAACCGGGTCGAGCAGATAAGCGAAGGCGTTCGCGTTCGCATGGAGCAGCACGGCGCCGACGACATTGCTGTAGTTCGCGGGAACGGCCGGCAGCTCCCCAGAGTCCGACGATCCCATGCCGAGGTCGACCAGCTGCCAGGTCGAATTATCCTGCGAAACTTTGATATCGAACAAGTAGACCCGTTCCGTCTCTTTGTAGAAAGCGATGTCCAGCGAATGGATACTCATCGAGGAGCCCAGATCGAGCGTGAGGGTTCCGTCTGCATTTGGATTGCAGTAATGCGTTGTCGAATCGTTATCTATGGCGTTTGATAGTGTTCCGCCGCAGGTGTAACCGGGGTTTCCGTACACCGCGATCGTCGTCGACACCAGCTGGCGAGCTCCGCCCGAACCGCTCTTGAAGACGTCGACTTCGCGGATCGCGATGCCTTTCTGGCTTGAGGCCGTTATGCCGATGTTGCCGCGTCCTTCGAGACGGATATAGCGCGCTTGCTGAACGGTCGGAAAAGTGAACGTGTTGGTCGACGTATTGAGCTGGCTGCGGGCCGTGTAGCCTGGATCGTCGCGCTGCGCGTCGAATGCGTCGAAGCTCTCCTGGAAAAAAGGCTTCGTCCGCTTGCCTTTAATCGTATCGATATCTCCCGGGCGAACGAACAGCCGCGGATGGTCCGATGGCGGCTTCGGTATCGATGTTGCGTTGAATACCTCAGGCGCGGCAGGCAGCTGCACGTTCGCGTCCGTCACCGGGTCGCCGTATACGTATACCGGCTCGCGCGTCGTGACGTAACCGATCTTCTCCGCTTTGACGAAGTATCGATCGGACGGCACGGCGGGAAAGGCATATTTTCCCGCGGCATCCGTCGTGACGCTCGCAGCCTGTTGGTACGTCGCTTCATGATCGCGCTCCAGGTAAAGTTTGACGGTAGCCCCTGGGACCGGCAGACCGTCGGAAAGGTTCGTGACCGTTCCGGCAATCGTTCGTTTTATGGCGGCGCCGTCAGCCTGAAGCGCAAAGTTCGCCGTCGAAACGACGCCGTCGACCACTTGAACGGCAGCGGTTTGCGACACGTAGCCGCTTCGAATCACGCGAACCTTATAGTTTCCGGCGTCCAGCACCTGCAGCTTGAACGCATTGCTTGCGTCCGTATAGGCGGAAGCCAAAATTTCGGTAAAACCGGAATCGGCGGCATCATACAGATTTACCTTTGCCCAAGCAGGCGGACTGCCCGGGCTTTGAAGCGTCACCTGTCCGGAAATGACGTTCGACTTCTCCAGCTTCACTTCGTCGAAATACACGTTGCCGGTCTGAGACGCGCCGCTTATGAGCAGGACGCCGACCTTTACCGTACCGGCGGGAGCCTGGAAGGTAACGGTGACGTCATTCCACTGCCCGACGACATTGGAGGCAGTCGCGTGTTCTTCTCGAATCGTCCCGTTGGCGCTGTTGTAGAACGCGAGCGCAAGATTGCCGATGGCACCCGACTCCGGGAATCTCTTGACCGAGGCACGATAAATAACGCCTGCCGAAGCGGCCACGCGTTGGGAACTCACGCCATAAGTGCCGGTCGTATACGTGTCTGCGAGCAATAAACTTTTGCTGCCCGCTTGCGCATTCGTCGAGGATACGGCGATATTGACGTTGCCATACTGCGTCCAATCGGAGAGCCCGCTCTCAAAACCGGGATTCGCCAGCGTAACGGGAACTGCCGCTTCGGAAGCCGATGGAATCACTTGCGAAAACAAGCTTGCGAAAAGCAGGAAAGCCAACAATCCTTTAACCCGTTTGCTCATGAGTATCCTCCTAATCGATTGGCATTCGATCTTAGCAGAACGCTGAGCCGAACCTCCTTTCCCATTTTTACAATATCGATTTCGCCCATATTATCCTGCAGCCCGATCCGCAATCATAGGGGAGTCATATGACTTGCATATAAGACTTTTTACTGCGTTTTCCATCGGATCGAGCCAAGTGTTTCGTCGGTTCGCGGAGGAGCCGATGACCTGTAAATGCGTAAAAAACCGCCCTCTACGGGCGGTGCATTTCAAGCTGGAGCCGCTATTTATAAGAGCGAGGTTACGTTCTTCGCCTCCGGAAAGCGGCTATCCGGCCTTTCAAATAAGCTTCCGCCACTATTTTTCAGATGCATGTCGAAGAAATCCAGCATATAGGCATTGATTACGGCGTTCGCTCTATCGGGCGCAATCTTCCCTGTAATGCCCAGCCATTTGAAAACCGGAGAAATGAACTGTACGTCGGTAAAATTCAAATGCTCCGTATGGTCGATATAGAGGAATTGCCCCCCCGAAGCAACCGTTTCGCGCATTCGTTCAAGCTCTAACTTTTTGTCTGCCGTTACTTGATCCATCCACGCTCTTGTGTTTCCCATGCGTTTAAGCTCTGCATCCGTGTAGATATGGTTTTCCGTCACCATCTTTAATCTTTCGAATTCGCTTTCCGAGTTCATGAACAAAAACGGCTTCTGCAGACCTTCCCTGTCACGCAGACGATAAAGCCCTCCGTCCAAGTCAATGCCAACCGCGATTCGAGGATCGTAAGAAGCGTCATAGGCCGTCGCTCCGCCGATGGAATGACCGAACACCCCGACATGATCGATATCCACCCTCCCTTTTAGAAAGCTTGGAATTTGCCCCGATTGTATAAGCTCGAATTGGTCCAGCGCAAACGCCACGTCATCGGTTAAAACTTTTCCCAGTTTGTCGCGATTGCCGCTTTCCGTCTGGTAGTCATTTTCGGAGGAGAATAAGTCGTTCGTTGTGCTGGTCGTGATTCGGCCGTCCGGAAACTCGGTTGCGAATGTATTGTAAGTGTGGTCGATCGCTGCCACGATATATCCGTGACTCGCGAGATTTTCGGCTTGCGCCGCGTGGAGGAACCTGGAAGAGCCGAAGCCGGGATTCGCGAGGATCAGCGGATAGGAAGTCTGTGCCGAAGAGACTTCGGCCCCCGAATAAGCGTGACTGGATACGTACTTCAGGTGTTGCAAAGTAAACCCGGGAAGGCCATAGTTCGCGGCCATATAGCTTAAAATCCGGGAATCGGGAATAAAAGGGGCGAGCTTGCCGGTGCCGGCTTGAGCCGGATACCATACTTGAACCATCAATTCTCTTTTACCGGCTCTTGTTTTGTCGAAAATCTCTTCCCTTTTCGTATCCACGAAATGAAAAGCCTGCGTTCCTACCTTAAATTCGCCTTTCGGTTCAGGCAGTTTAAATACAGGAAATGCATACAGGAGACCCGCTGTTACGACCAGCATGATCGCTATGGCGGCATAAACTGAACCTAGCATGAATCGCGGGATTTTTCTTCCGTCGTTTTTTTTATAGTATCGATAAACTGAAACGGCTAAAAAAAGGACCGTTATGCAATAGGGGAAAACCAGCTGAATTCTGAATCCTTCCACCGTCCCGTGAACGATTAGTAAAAGCGCGGCGATCCCGCTTGCTACGAATACTGGAATCCTACGCCGTCCTTTTTTCAATAGGATGGATAACGCGAACAAGCCGATGTTTGACAATAAAAGCAACAGTTCAAACAGCCTCATCTCGATTCTCCTTTTTGAAAATATCAGTTTATGTTTGTCCCAATATTATCCTGCCCTTCTGGCTCAAGCCATCGATTTGCCTTACATCTACCTTGCAACTTTGTAAGACGCAAAAAAAAAGCCGCAGATATGCGGCTTTTAAACCTATAGACTATATTTAATGATATTAATCAAATGCCCGATATCGTAATATCGCTCTTCCCTACCGCCCAGTCTCCGATTGGCGCTAACTTATAAGTTACGCCTGCCTTAAGCGCTCCGCCATTCTGCAGATCGAACGCGCCGGTTGCTCCCTTACGGGTTTGCACGCGATATTGCGCCGTTAATTCGCTGCCGTCGTTACCCGTTAGCTTCACCGAACGGAAGGCGAACAACTCGTCCCCAGGGTCGCTTGCAAGCGTAACCGCGAGCGTCTTCGAATCCATGGCTTGGGCGGAAGCGAGCTGCAAGGGCTCGACGCTGCCGGCGACGAACGAAGCGTTCTTCGTCTCGAACCAGTCGGCGGATACCTTGTACGTTAAGCCAGGCACCAGCTTCTGGCCGGCCGGGAGCCGGAACTTCGGCTCTTGCTTGCCATCCGTCGATTGGGTGAAGCCGACATACGATACGGTCATCGGCTCGCCTCCTGCCGGCGTAAGAACGGCCGTGCGGTTCCGCAGCGAAGAGATGATCTGCATCGTTTTGCCGTTCAAGGCGTTGCCCTCTTCCAGTACGATGGCGTTCGTGCCTCGTCCGTCCGCATAGGCGGAGATGACATATCCATAGTCGACGACGCCGTTCGCGAGAAGCGCTTCGACCTCGAAGGTATCGTTCGTGACTTGGCGCGCTTCCTCGAATCGGATCCGCTCGCCGCTTCCGGAAAAGGCGAGCTTCTGATCGCCTTTATACGTCAGCGTATAACGCTTCCCATCTTCCATCGTCGTAACCGGGACGATGTACGTATTCGTCGAGCCCGTCTTCAAGCGCGGCTGATTGACGATCGTCAGGCCGCCGTCGAATTGAAAGGTCTCTGCAGAGCGTTCGATCGCCTCGTCGTTCAGTGACATCGGACCGGTCGTCGTTATTTCAAGCGCGATGGCATCCAATGCTTTTACCGATAGGATGCGCGCGTCGTCGGATCGAATGGAAGCTTCCGCCTTCACGAGGAGACGGGCGGCTTCTCCGCGCGTGGCAGCGTCGGTGCCGTCGCTGATGGCTTGCATCCAGCCTCTGGCGCTCAGCGCATCCCGCTGAACGGTCTTGGCAACCCATGCCGCGAGGACTTGCTCGCTGACGGCTTTGTTCGGAGCGAAGTCAGCTGCCGTGAACAAGCCGTTATCGATCGCCGTCATGGCAAATGGCGCATACCACTTGCCGTTATGCGCGTTGGCGAGCTTCGCTTCGGAGGCGACAGCCGGCTTCAGGTTCAAGGCCAAAACGATCAGCTTGGCGGCTTCCGCCTGGGTTACCTGCTGGTTCGGCCGAACCGTTCCGTTATCGTAACCGTTAAGAACGCCCCGCTCCTTAAGTTGATTAACGGCGAGTTGGACGGCAGCATCCATGCGCTCGGATATGGAGATCGCCTTCGGCGAGGAATTCGGGGCAGCAGCTGAAGCGGCGGCCGGCGCAATGGCTGCGACGCCGATGGCCGCGGCCAATGTCCAGGCAGCGATCGTGCGGGATTCTTTTCTCATGCGATATATTCCTCCTTAGGATGGCCATTAACGCTTGGCTTTACTTCATCTTAATGCCAAGGTTTGAACATTCCCGAAAGAGGAGATTAACAATTGATGAACGGGAGCATAACAATTAGGGCTCAGACCGTAAAGCGATACCCAGCGCCCCATACCGTCTCAATGAATTGAGGATCGGACGGCAGCGCCTCGATCTTCTCCCGCACCCGGCGGACGTGCACGGCCACGGTCGAGATATCGCCGGCGGATTCCAGTCCCCAGAGCCGCTCGAACAACTCCTCCTTGCTGAACACCCGATTGGGATGCTGTGCCATGAAAGAGAGCACGTCGAACTCCTTCGTCGTCAGGCCGATTTCTTCTCCCCGGACGTAAACCCTTCTCGCGGTCCGGTCGATTGTCAGCTCGCGTATGCGAATCTGCTTTTGGTCGGGCGCCTTACCTGCGAGTCTCTCGTACCGCGTCATATGCGCTTTGGCCCTGGCGATTAACTCGCTGGGGCTGAACGGCTTCGTGACGTAATCGTCCGCTCCGATCCCGAATCCGCGGATCTTATCGATCTCCTCGCTTCTTGCCGAGACGATCAAGATCGGGACGTCAAGCTTGCTTCGAATTTGCCGGCATAGCTCCAGGCCGTCCGCTCCGGGAAGATTCAGGTCGAGCACGACGAGATCGAACCGGTCCTCGAGCGCTTTCTCCAACCCTTGCGGGCCGTCATGGGCGAGCTCCGCCCGCATGCCGTTCAGTTCGAAGTAGTCCCGCTCCAGCTCCGCGATCGGGATTTCGTCCTCGATGATTAAGATTCGTTTCATCCGTTTGCCCCGTTTCTCTTCCCGGTAGTCTGTAACTCGATAGCAGTGCTGTCCACGCTCCCCTTATCGACCAACGGAAGACGAATCGTTATCCTGGTGCCTTCCCCCGGGACGCTCGCGACTTCGATCGAACCATGGTGCCCTTCCGCGATCTGCTTGGCGATGGCCAGCCCTAAGCCGCTGCCTCCCATCCCGCTGTTACGGGACGCGTCCCCGCGATAGAATCGTTCGAAGATAAAGGGCAAAGACGCGGAGGGAATGCCCGGGCCGTTATCTTCAACGGCCAAAAGCGCTTGGGAACCTTCGGCCCCCGCTCGAATCCGGATCCTCTTTTCATCGCCGTTCATGAACTTCACGCTGTTCTGGATCAGGTTGCCGAGCGCGCGCTTCAGCTTCGAACGGTCCGCCAAGACGATCAAGGGGCCCGATCCCGATAGGTCCCGGTCGACCTCGATGCCTTTGTCCGCCAGCTCCCAAGCGGATTCCTCCGCGGCATCGCGCGCGAATGCAATCAGATCGACGCGGTCGAACGAATAAGGCTCGCGCTTTAAATCCAACTTGGAATAGAGCAGCAGCTCGTCAACCAGCCGTCCCATGTCGTTCACCTTCCCGATGATGGTGCCGACGTATTTATCGAGCTTGTCCGGCGAATCGGCCAGTCCGTCCCGGATGCCTTCCACGTAGCCTTTGATCGTCGTTATCGGCGTTTTGAGGTCGTGCGAGATGTTGGAGATTAGGCTTTTGCGATTTTCTTCATATTGGAGCTGAAGTTGGATGGATTCGTTCAGCCTTCGTCTCATCTCTTCGAATGACTGGCTCAGCTGTCCGATCTCGTCCCGCGACTGAGGCTTCAATTCGAATTGAAGATCCCCTTGCTTGATCTGGTCGGCCGAACGCTTCAACACTTCCAAGGGTCGAATCAAGGTCCTTGTGATGTAACGGTATAAAAGCACGCCGGTCAGCAGCATGACGGCAAGAAGCACGACGACGAGAATCGGAAGCAGCGTTCGGACAAGCTCCGCGAAAGGGCTTCGTTCCTTCATTACGTACAAGCTGCCGAGCGAGCCGTCCGGATAGGGAAAGTCGAATTTGGCATACGAGAAAAATCGGCTGCCGACGTTGAGCGTGCTCCGGATCGAGAGGTTGGCCGCATCGTAGCCGGGGAGCGCCGACAACATCTTCGGTTCTCCGATCGACGGCGAGGCATAGATCAACTTATCGTCCTTCCTGACGAACAATCCGGCCTGAACCATCTTTAACTGCCCGTCGTAATCCGCCAATACAACCTCATCCGTCATCCGTCCGGAATCCTGCTTGGCCAAGTACTTGAGGTCCAGGAAGATCGTTTCCTCCTCGTCCGTCAACGGATGCAGGGAATAATGGATTTTGTAAAAGCTGCTGATGCTTCTCATATCGCCCGTGATCGCGACTGACAGCAAGTAAGAGGTCATCAAGATGAGAATGACGGCAACGGCCAGCACCGAGCCGAAGCTTAGCAGCAGCCGAACGCGGATGGACAAGCGCTTCTCCCCCTCTCTTCCGTTATTGTTGAGGAGCGGACCGCATACGGCGATGAAGTTCCTTCACTTGCACCGCCAGCTCCGGAACCGGTCCTTCGACCGGCGTATCCCGAATGACGTCCTGTATCCGTAATGTACGTACCCTTGGCTCTGCAACGCCCCATTCTCCGAGCCATTCGGCCAGCTGCGCGGAGGAGCTCGCGTATACGATACGGCCCAGTCCGACCCATCCATGGGCTGCAGCGCACATCGGGCAATGTTCGCCGGATGTATATACGGTCGCTTCGCGCCGCTGGTCGGGCGTCAGATGATTAGCCGCCCACCGGGCGAGCGCGAATTCCGGATGCTGCGTATGGTCTCCGCCCGCCACGCGGTTGCGGTCCTCCATCAACACGTTGCCGTTGTCCGCTACGAGGATGGAGCCGAACGGCTCGTCGCCGGCATCCAGCGCTTCCTCCGCCAGCGCGACGCAGCGGCGCAGTTGCATAAGATCGGTCTCGTTAATCATGATTGTCCCTCCTGTTCTTTCTTATGCCATCATGGTAGCATGAGGAGGTCGATATGAAAAATATTGATTTTATAGCGTTCAACTAAGCTTTTGCATATATACGCGGGAGGAGAACCGGACATGGACATTCGGCAGCTGCGCTATTTCGCCGCCATCGTGGAGGAAGGCACGGTTTCGGGCGCCGCCAAGCGGCTGCACCTCTCCCAGCCTCCGTTAAGCCAGCAGTTGAAGGCGATGGAAGAAGAGCTTGGCGCCCTTCTGCTGGAGAGAAACGGTAAACGGCTGGAAGCGACCGAAGCGGGGAATCGATTGTACGAATACGCCTTGCAGATGATTGACCTGATGGAGGCGGCCAAGTCCGAAGTGAAGGAGGTCGGCAGCGGGCTGAACGGCCGGCTCTCCATTGGCGTGAATACCTTATCCGTATCAGGGCTTTCCCCCGCTCTCCAGCGCTTTCACCGGCAATATCCGAAGATGACTTACAAAATCCATCAAGGGGAATCGTCCCATCTGTGTCGCTTGGTTCGAGGACGCGAGGTTGAGCTCGCCTTCATCCGGCTGCCGCTCGAACTCGGGGACGATCTGACGGTCTTGCATCATGAACAAGAGCCGTTCTATGTGATCTCCTCGGACAAGCAGCCGTTCGGGGATGAGCGTGAGATCTCCCTCGCGGACGTCGTCGATCTCCCTCTCCTGCTGCCGAGCACGCAAGGGCTCGGCGTCCATTATTTGATTCTAAAGTCGTTCTCCGAACTTCGGCTGGATCCGAGGATTCTCGGGGAATGCTCCGATATCGGCCTCTTAATGAGCTTGGTAGCGTCCGGTTCCGGCGTGTCCATCGTTCCGGAATCGTTGCTTCGCCAATACCCGGGTTATCCGATCTTTCGACGAAAACTATCCGGCGAATCAGGGACGATGTCGCCGATCGGACTTGTGGCGCTGCGCAACCACCGCTTGTCGAAGGCGGCCCGGAACTTTATCGATCTTTACCTTTCGGTGAATTAGGTTTCGATTAAAGTTATGGACGAAAAAAGCAGATGGAAAGCGCCGGCGTCAGCGCTTCCCATCTGCTTGTTGATTGCGGCAGTTCTTTTCTTGCTAAGCGACGAGACTGATTAGATTGTCGTCGGGGTCCTTCATGATCGCATATCGCTCGCCCCACGGCGTATCCCGCGGCTCGAGATAGCCATGATGTCCAAGCGCCTTTAACTGAAGATACGCGTCGTCCAGCGCTTCGCGGCTGGAGAACTGAAAGGCGAGCTCGGTCCGGTAGCCGACCGGCGTGTCCCAGCCTTCAAAAACGCGCTTTACCGATTCCACCAGGTCGAAAGCAAACACGATGCCGTCTTGTTCCACGTCGACGTGATGCGCTTCGTCGGCGGCGTCCGGAATAGCCAGCCCCAATGCGCGATAAAAGTCTAACGCCCTTTTCATCTTAGCTACATAAATCCCGACTCGCTTCAACTTTACCGTCATGCTTGGCAGCTCCCCTCGTCTTGCTTCCTTTCACCCCCATTGTAGCGATTGTCCCGCTTGGCAAAATAGTAAAAAACGGACTTTCTCACTGCTGCCTGGTCAGCCGTTTGAGCGGAAGCCCGTAATAACGCATAAACGCGCCGGCGAAGTGTGATTGGTCGTAGTAACCGTGTTGAAGCGCCAGATCCGTCAATCTGGAATAGTCTCCGCTGTACAATTCCTCCAGCACGCTTTGAAAGCGGACGATGCCGAGCATCTCCTTCGGGCTGAGGCCCAACTCCCGATCAAAGGCCCTTCGAAGATGCCTCTCGCTGAAGTTAACTTTGTCAGCCAAATCCGTTACGGAAAGATTGCCTTTGTAATCGTATATATACTGCATGCTCTGGTACACCAAAGTGGGTGCGGACGCCTCGGCCGCAGCCAGTATTCGGTTCAATTGCTGCTCGACGACCGAGATCCTGTCCGTAATCGAATTGGCCGTCAGCAGCTTTTCGACCCAATCCAGCGCCTCCTGTCCCCATAGCTCCTCCATAAACACGCGATTGGCCGCAAATGTCGATAATGGAGTCTTTAGGATCGTGCCGGCCGACTCCGAATACAGCCGGATACCCCATACCGAGCGCGCTTGGGCAAACCGCAAAACTTCGACACGCGTCGTTAATCCTACGACATAGGCGGCCTGCCGGCTTGATGAAGCCCGCAGATCCACGATAATATCGACGCAGCCGTCCGGGATGACCCGATGCCCCTGATTGCCCGGTACCGGCAGGAAATCCACCGTCCAATAAGTCGCGACATGCGACGCCAGGCGGCGGCTCGGCGCAAACTCACGGAAGCTGTGCGAGGGGCGATGCAGCTGCGGCTGCAATTGGGGAGCGTGCAAGGGGCGATAAGGATGCGTCATCTGAGCCTCATCCTCCTACTATGTCTTGTTGGTTGGTTCTTAGATTTGCAGGAACGGTTCTCTCTGCACAATAATGGATGGGAAACCTAATGTAAAGGATGGGAACGGAATGACGGATTTCACGCCGCTGTCCCGGTTTATCGACCGCATCGTCGACTGGCGCATTCCGTGGGTAGAGCCGGCTGAGCGGACGAACACGGTTCGCGACTTGTTCGCGATGACGGCTGGCTTCTCCTTTGACCTTACGGCGCCTTACATCCGGGAGGCTGCATCCGCGGCGGATAGAAAACAAGAGGCCCCGAAATCATATCGGGACCTCCAATCGCTAATCGAAAGAGCCTGAGCTGCCCGAGTCCGAACCGCTGCTTCCCGCGTCCGTTCCCCCGCTAGATGAACTTGAATCGTGCGAAGCATGATGGCTTGAAGTCGAGTCATGGTTATGATTTGTCGCATGACCGTTATGATGATGGTGATCGTTACCGGAATCATGCGATTTTCTGGACGGATGATCCGTTTGATCAAGTACGGCGGGCATCAGAAACATTTCCGATTGGACGGGGCTCGTCGTTTCCTTCTGGCGATCGTTGTTTCGTACTAATGACCTTATCAGAAAAGCCGCTATGAAACAGAAAATGAGGATTTCCATAATAAGGATAAACCCGCCGAAACTGTACATTTCAATCCTCCCTCGAACCGCTTTACAGAGATCATCTTCCAAGATGGATGCATCATCCATTCTATCTTGAATGCCCCATTTTAACCACTGCTTTATTTATATGGAGAACCCGTTAGCCAATAAGGGATCTCCTGTCCGCCGACCTGCAAAACCAACGAAAAAACCACCTTCCGAAGAAGGTGGTTCTCTTTACTGCACTTAGCCTGGCGACGTCCTACTCTCCCAGGACCCTGCGGTCCAAGTACCATTGGCGCTGGAGGGCTTAACGGTCGTGTTCGAGATGGGTACGCGTGGGACCCCTCCGCCATTACCGCCAGACCTACTGTTTGGCATTTGCCAACCAGCTTTGCAGCTTACAGAGCTTGCGCCCTGAAAACCGGATGCGAAACGAACCTGCGCTAGAAATTCTCTTGCCTGTGCGGCTTGGCCGTTGGTCTGCTTTGAAAAGCAAACCGTAGGATAAGCCCTCGACCGATTAGTACTCGTCAGCTACACCCATTAC
>NZ_FOKE01000003.1:566248-711165 GCF_900112065.1 Cohnella sp. OV330 | reverse complement strand
TTTGCAACTAGAATACAAAGTGGACACCTCTTAAGCTCATGAGATAATAAACAAAAATCACGTGAGGTGTCCTACATGGGCGAGATGCGGAAACATTACAGCGAAGCGTTCATCGAACAAACGGTAAAGTTCATTCAGGAACAGACGAAGTCGATTCCCCAGATCGCAGAGGAACTTGACATCCCCGCCGGCACGCTGAGGAAGTGGATGACCAAGCATCGTAAGTTTGAAAATGAGCCCCTCATGGATCGGGAAACGATTCGTCAGAAGGAAAAACAGATTGCTTCTCAAGAGCGTGAGATCGAAGATCTCAAGGAAGAGATCGCCATCTTAAAAAAAGCCATGCACATCTTCAGCAAAGAAAGGAACTAAGGTTCCAGTTTGTCGAAGATCACCGCTCCGAGTTTCGACTGGAGAAGATGTGCGCCGTACTGAATGTCTCTCGGAGCGGTTTTTACAAATGGATGAATGAAAAACTCAAGGAGACGAACTACCAAAAACGCCGGAGAGCGCTTCTGCTGCGTATCACTTGGATTTTTACCGACTCCTATTGCCGTTATGGCAGCCCTAAAATCACGAGGATCTTGCGCAACGAAGGCTGGATCGTCTCCGAGCGTCTGGTGGGACAGATCATGAGTGAGCATGGCCTCAGATCCTGCGTATCCAGGAAGTTTCGTGTAAACACGACGGACTCCAACCATGACCTGGCGATTGCGCCTAACGTGCTGAATCAGCAGTTTAAGACGACATTACCGAATGAAGTATGGATGGCCGACATCACCTACATCCCTTGCCGGGAAGGCCGTCTGTATCTGGCCAGCATCATGGACCTGTACACCCGCCGCATCGTCGGCTGGAAGCTCTCAGACCGCATGACGACGGACCTGGTGCTGGCTGCACTCGAACAGGCTCACGCGTCCGAGCAACCTTCCGAGAGCGTACTGCATCATTCGGACCGAGGCTCTCAGTATGCTTCCGATGCGTATCGAGGTCGTCTAGAACAACTTGGCATGCAAGCGAGCATGAGCCGCAAGGGAAATTGTTACGATAATGCCTGCATTGAATCCTTCCACAGCGTGCTGAAAAAGGAGTTTATTTACTGTACGAAATTCAGGACCAAGGCGCAGGCGCAGCAAGCGATGTTTGAGTACATTGAGCTCTTCTACAACCGTAAAAGAATTCATGGCTCTTTGGATTACCTATCTCCAGAACAATTCAGAACCCAGTTTTATAACAAGAAGGACAAGTGAGCTTAGAGAGCGTCTACTTTATTGACAGAGGTCCATTTCATTTGCTACGAGGTTCTAGTTATGATCGGTCCAGAAAAAAATCGATACATTTCTGAACGGAAGGATTATTATAATGATACTTTCTAAAAATAAGCTTGATCTCGCGAACAGGCGTTGGATCTACAAGACGAATCATTTTCAATGGCTGACCCGTATTGTTTTCAATTAAAGAAACAGGTAAAATAGCTACTCCCATCTTTTGCTGTACCATAGAAAGAAGAATGGCCGTGGAATTTGACTCAAACTTTGATTGCAAGGATTTGGCGATCTTATCGCTGAATGGATGAAGATGCTCGATTATACTTAGATCGCCAACAAGTAAGGAAGATTGTAAATCTCCTAGCTCATGAAAAGAAACAAACGTTCGATCTGCCCATGGATGATGGGCATAAACGACCAACGCTTGTTCTTCTTTATATAGGTGCATCGTATGGATTTCTTTGTTCGGATCATGATTGTCGGTTATGCCGATATCGATACGATTATTCAATAATTGCTGTGACGTATTTTCTAAACTAGAAAATTTCAACTTCATATCAGGATACTGTTCATGAAATTTCAAAAAACGGGGTATTAAACTGGAAAAGTCCATAGGCGAGATGCCGATCGAAAGTTTATTTTCCCGAGCCTGCGCATTGCGCAACTCGTAAGTTTCTTTCTTCGATTCTTCAACGAGCCTCATCACGGAAAGCGCTTTTTCGTAAAGGATTTCTCCCTCGGCCGTAATCTTCACCCCTCTACCGAATCGCTCAAACAAAGGGGTTCCTACTTCGACCTCTAGAAAACGGATCTGTTGACTTAAAGCAGGTTGAGAAATCATTAAAACTTCTGCAGCCTTCGTAAAGCTTCCTTCTTTGCAAATTTGAATAAAACACGCTAATTGCCTGAACATGAAAGATTCGCCTCACCCTCTCTTAGATATGAATCGATCTCTTCAATGAACAGGCGTGCAGCGGACCTCATCGTAACGGAATGAAGATATACAAGAGAGATATCCCAGCTAGGAACACGGCCTTCTATTTTTACGATACGCAAACAATCGTCTCTTAGACTATCGAGCAAAGACGCCGGTATAAGCGCTGCGCCTAGTCCACGACAAACCCAATGAATCAATACGGATGTGGAGGACGTTTCTATGATCGACTTCAAGGTAAACCCGCAAGAGAAACCATACATTTCAATTAATGATTTGTTTTGTTCTCGGAACATGATCGAATTCATGTGCTTCAAAGATCGAAAAGGGATCGAAGATTTATCGGCCAAAGGATGGTCTGCGTGAACCAATAGCGCCATATCTTGTCTATATAAATGAGTTGAAATGACAGAAGCGTGAGCGGGTATCGGATGCGCGGTGATTCCAATGTCTACGCTTTGTTCCAAAACTTCATTTCCGGCATCTTCCGCTTCGATAATTTTCAATAAAATATTCGGGTACTTTTGGTGGAATCTCATGAAGTAAGGAGCGAGATATTCAAGTTCAGCAGGGCAGCATCCGATAGAAATCGTTTCTCTGGATTTATGGTTTCGGCCGTATATTTCATTTCGCGCCTCTTCAAGAAGGTTCATAATGGCGTTACCCTTGTTCAACAGAATTTTTCCCGCTTCCGTTACTTCAACTCCCCTACTCACCCGATCGAACAATGGAATATTGTACTCGTCTTCCAAAACCCGGATTTGTTGACTTAGCGCAGGCTGCGTCACGCCTAATTCTTCTTTCGCTTTGGTGAAGCTCCCCGATTTGCAAATTTGAATAAAATATTCAAGCTGGCGCAATTCCATAGGGTATCCCCCTTTATGTTCTTCCGCAAAGCGTTTCCACCGGTCCGCGACCTTTATAATTATTATATGAAGAAACCTGACCTATAAGATATCCGCTAGATTTCAGGTGAAGGTTGCTAGATTTTAGGGTTGGTGCGAAGGGAACATTCGATCATGCAACTGCCGGCGATTTCTCCCGAAAAGCGGAAGCTCGTACGAGCTTAAAAGGACAGCTTCCCTTTGTTTGAAAGGGTAGCAGTCCTGTAAGCAGTACGAGTACAGCTTTACGATACGTCCGATCGGGTGAGCTTAAAAACCCGGGAGAAGCCACTTCAAAAGTGAGCCTCTCCCGGGTTTTTGCGATTTTTATGTCTCATAAAGTCTTGAAACGGCCTAGTACGAGATCGCCGGGTTCCACCACACCGACTCCCCGCCGGCTACGTTGGCGTTTGCATTAACATGGAAGTAAATTGCATCGCCTGCATTAACGCTTACTGTGACGCTATGGCTCGCTGTCTCGGCCGCATAATTCGCGGATCCTACGGAGGCTGTCAACAATTGCGTGCTATTTTTCATGATTTTCAAAGTCGCGCCGTCGCCTGTCGTCCGATCGTTGACGATATAATGCGCACTTGTCCAGCTCGAAATACCGAAGTGCAGTCAAATCCTTTTCCACGACGCGCGCACCGTTGCCGATGGCCGAGAACATGTCGATCGTACCGTAGGGGCGCATGCGGACGTACGACGGGAACCTGCCCGCGATCCCCCCCTCATCCTCGAAGCACCGGTAGAGCGAAGAGAATTGTCTCTCGTCGCTCGCATACGTATATCGGATTCGATTCCATGCCGGCGTCTCCGCGCTTAGCTCCACATGCAGCAATCCCGCCCGCTTTAAGCCGAAGTCAAATCGTACCGACTGTCCCGGCTGCAGCTCGAGCGATGCGAAACCTTCGGGAACGAGCGTCCGAGAAGGCGGCGAAAAAGATCTAGTCATCGTCGTCTCCCCTTTGTATGTGAATTCTCATGCTCATCATAGTGAAGGAGAGCGGCGCGAGAAACATGAGCCTTTTTACTTTCGGGTATATTTTTGTCGGGATTTTTTTGCGCCTGTCAGGCTAACCTCGGCCGTGTCGCCGCTTGCTAGCAGCTGGTTGTCGATATACAGGGCTGAATTGGCCGTATCAAAATAAATCGAATGGACAAATCGCTTCCATATCGGAGGAATTATAGCAACCGATTCTTCGGCGTACTCTTAATGAAATCTTAACGGATTTGACACCCTTTTCGTCGCATGTTTACCATTGGAAAGTCCCTTGTAAGGCACGATGTGAAGTTGCCCCGAGGCGAACGCAAAGTCGTTTAATAACCTCATGATAGCCGCCGCTTGCGCCCTCGTGACGATACCCGTCGCGTCGAAGCGATTGCAGCTCACGCCTTGCAACAATCCTTCATCCACAGCGATCGCTATATAGCGTACCGCCCATTTTGGAATCTGGTCCGCATCGCTAAAGGACGGAGCAGAACTCTCGACATCTGATGGTCCCTGCAGTCCGGCTGCCCGGACAAGGAGCGCCGCCAGCTCAGCCCTGTTAATCGTCGCCAGAGGGCGGAAGGTACCGTCAGCAAAGCCGGAAACCGGGCCCTTCTGCGCAGCTTGTGAGGCGGTACCTTGATGTCTCCCGGGCCGTCGTATTCGTAGATATAACGGACATAGGATGCCAGTTGCCCCTTACAAGGCTGGGATTCATCCCTACGCACGTCTATAATAAAAAGATAGGATTACGAATCGCATATCGGAGAATAATAGGAAGAAAAGATAGATTCGAAAGGAAGGGAAACATGAACTTGGAACCCTCCGGGGCATCGCTGGCGAGAAGGCGAGCTTCTCCCTCCCGCCGGCGAGGTCGCCTGCTGCTGGCCGCTTGCATCGCCGCCGCGCTGATCGTGGTCGCGAACTTGCCTGCCGTTAAATTATTGCTGCCTGCCGAGCTCTGGCGCGAAGTGCCTCCGGTCGTCGCCTTGCATCCGCTCGTTTCTGCCAAGATGAAGACGCTGAAGGCCGAGGCCGCAACGCAAGGCATACGAATCGCGATTACGGACGGCTTTCGCAGCGAGACGGAGCAGGACGCGCTCTATCGCAAGGGACGGAGCGCTCCCGGCGCCATCGTGACCCATGCTAAGGGCGGCCAATCGTACCATAACTATGGATTGGCCATCGACTTCGCGATCCGCGCAAAGGATGGCGACGTGCTCTGGGATATGGAATACGACGGCAATCGCAACGGGAAATCCGACTGGATGGAAGTCGTCGGGATCGCCAAACGGCTCGGCTTTGCCTGGGGCGGCGATTGGGAGAGCTTCCCGGATTATCCGCACCTGCAGATGGACTTCGGGCTGTCCATCCCGGAGCTGCAGCGCGGACATCGGCCGCCCCAGGATCTTCGGCTCGCGGAGGAGCGGGCACAGCAAGCAGGCGGCAAGGCTTAAAAACAAAAAATGCTGTCCGGGCCATTCTCATGGCCGGACAGCATTTTTTATGCGCCTCGGTCTTTCCAGGCTTTGAGCAGCGCCGCCTCGCGTTCGGGCGCCATGCCGGCGCGGCGCGTTAATCCTGCCGGCCTCGACGCATCCCATTCCGCCGTATCGCGGATCGTCTCTTGGATCGGACGGCAGACGAGTCCTGCGGCGAAGGCTTTGCCGGAGTCCGCCGACATCGTGTGCGCGAACGGGGCGGTTTCGCCTTCGGGCGGTATCCACAGGGGCAGTTCGATCCAAGGGCCCGCACTTCGTTCCAGCAAGAAGCCGTCGCTCACCCAAGTCAAGCGCGCGTCCCGGTTCAACGTCCGAACGCAGGCATTCAAAAAATCCATCATGCCGATCGCACTCTCCGGACCTGCCGCGTTATAGACGCCGGAAGCCCTCGCTTCCGCCATGCGAACGATCCAATCGGCGAGGTCGCGGACGTCGATAAACTGGACGCGCGCATCGGGATCGCCCGGCGCCAGCACCTCGCCGCCAAGCCGGATTCTGGACGGCCAGTACGTAAACCGGTCCGTCGGGTCGTCCGGTCCGACGATCAATCCCGGCCGCACGACGAGCAGCTTGCCCGGCATCAGCGCTTCCAGCTCCGCCTCGCAGGCCGCTTTGAGCGCGCCGTAGTAGCGCTGCACGTCCTCGCTGTCCGCTTCCTCCTCCGGAAGTCGCAGCGTCGGCCAAGACTCGTTAACGCCCGGCCGGCTCAGATCGGCATAAGCCGATTTGCTGGAAACGAAAATATAACGATCGACAGACTCGCCGAGCATCAGTGCCGACTGGCGCACGATACGCGGCACATAGCCCGAGGTATCCACGACGGCATCCCACTTACGTCCCGCGAGCGCCGACAAGTCGCCGTCTCGGTCCCCGATCAACGTCTCGATCCCGTCAGGGCCATCGCCGGCAGCGCTGCGTCCACGATGGAACAAGGTAACCTCATGTCCGGCCCGTAGCGCGGACAACGCGACATGCTTGCCTAGAAAAACGGTACCGCCCAGGATTAAAAGCTTTATGACGATCTCCCCCTGTCGCTTAATCGCAGGAATGCGATCGGCCGCCGCGGCTCAACGAGTACTGCTGCGCGTCGCGCACTTCTGGCAAATGCAAGCTACGCCCCGAAGCGGCGTCGGCACGCTTGCCAGAACGTCCTCGCCGATTGCCGTGCGCATGCACCAGCAGGACTCGGCCTCCCGTCCCGCTTCGATCGCGCAGCCGTTCGGTCCGTCGCATAGCGGGCATCGGGCGCGGTCCGTACTGTCGTACGATAGCCCTCCCGCGTCTCCGCTCCCGCCGTTCGTTTTATCCGTCATCATCCGCTTCCTCGCCTCCTCAACCGTTAAAAATCCAGGAATCGAACCAGCGGAGCGCGTGAACGACGTACGATTTGTCCACCGTCATGCCGGACAAGATGGGATAGAACAGAACGAACAGCAACAGCGTTGCGCCAAGGTAGCCGTAGACGTGGCCGCGCGTCAGCCGCCCGCGATCCCTGCCTTCTTTCAATACGTAAACGATCAGGAGGATCACAAAGGGTACGCTCGCGAAAAAATGATAGATAAACGTCAAGCGGGACACGCCGACCCAAGGGAGGTACTGCGCGGCCAGACCGATCAGCAGGAAGACGAGCCGCGGGTCGCGCGCCCGGCCCTTGAAGAGCAGGAAGATCGCGGCCGCGACTGCGGCGATGCCAATCCACCAAACGGCCGGATTGCCCATCGCCACGATGCTAGACACTTGGTCCGCCTCGACGGCGCCGCCGTAATACCAGATCGGCTTGACCATCAGCGGCCACGCCCACCAGCTCGACGCGAACGGATGGGTCGCCACGAGATGCGCGTGGTAGTTGTACATGAACTTCTGATAGGTCAGCATGTCGTGGAAGCCATGCCCCGGGCCCGGTACGAGAAAAAACGGGATATAGCTCGCCGTGTAGATCAGCGCGGGCACGACCAGGAAAAACGGCACGCACCACAGCACTGCGCGCATAAGGAACGCATGCTCCGCCCGGCGCCGCCATAGCGTGATCGCGAACAACACCGCAAGTCCGCCTCCCGCGTAAATATCGATCCACTTGCTCGCAGCCCCGAGACCGAAGAAGAGACCCGCCAGCGCGAGCGGCACGGCGACGCGGCGGAAGCTTTCTCCCGCCAGCGCCCGTTCGTAATACTTGTACATGTACAAATACATCAGCAGAATGAAGAAAACGCCGTAAACGTCGACCGTCGCGATGCGCGTCTGCGTGAAGTGCATGAAGTCGAACGTCAGCAGGAACGCCGCCGCGAAGGCGAACTCGGAGCGGCCGAACATCCGATTGGCGAGCAAATACATGAGCGGGACCATCGCGACGCCGAGCAGCGTGCCCATGATCCGCCAGCCGAACGGATTCATGCCGAACAGGGAGACGCCGAGCGCCATCAGCCCCTTGCCGAGCGGCGGGTGCGTCGTCTCGTACGGCTCGATATGGTGCAGGAACTCGTACGCCGTGCGGCCGTGATAGATCTCGTCGAAATACATGCTGTTGAGATAGGACGGTTTCTTCGGCACGTCGCCCGGCTCGTCGAGCAGCGCGGTACCGCCTTCGCTCGTCTTGGCCGGCGTCAAGCCATGTCCCTCCGCGTCGCGGAAGGACAGCTCGTACAGCGTCCAGCCCGGATTCGATGCCGAGACGCGCACGTACCGCTGGTTGATGGCGACGGGCTGTTCCTTCCATTGGAAAACGGAGCCGCCGTTCAGCGCGAACGACAGGGCGCTCGTCCAGTTCGTACCGTCAGCGGATTGCGACAGCTCGATCGTGCTGTCCTCCGCGCGCCCCTCGTCGCGCGTCCCGCCGAACCAGATGACGGAGGCGACGGCCTGCGGCTCGCCGAAGTCGTACACGATCGCGCTAGCCGGCGCCGCCGGCGTCCAGCCGGATTCGGGGGCGCGCATCGTGCCGAGGTTGACGAGCGCGATGATGCCGTAGACGAGCGTCAAGCCGCCGACGAGCAGGCGGTCGAGCCGGGAGAACTTGGCGCCCTTCGCCGGCACGGCGGTCTCGAAGGCGGTTTTGGCAGGCGTCGATTTGGATGCCGCAATTTTGGACGATACATTTTTGGAAGACGCACCGCCTTTGCCGCTATTTGCGGAGACCGCTGTTGCGGCCGGCGCGGCTGCCAGCGCCTTGCCCTTGTCCAGCGTCCAGCCGACATAGACGGCGTATGCGGAGATCGCCAGGTTAACGAGCGACAGGAAGCGGAAAAAGCCATCCGTTGCCGACAGGTAATAGTTTTTGTCCAGCCCGAAGTAGAGCACGTAAGCCGCATCCGCGAAATGCGTGAACGTAAGGCCGAGGAACATCCACAGCAAGCGGCGGTCCTTAAGTAGGATAAACGCGAGCAGCGCAAGCGCGACGGCCGGGTAGCCGTAACGCTCGTGCATGCTGGTTTTGAGGGCGAACACGAGCAGGAAGGTCAAGTACGCCAGGTACGTCCAGCGCGACGCGACGTCAAGCTTGCGATGCCGCCAGGCCAACCAGACGACATAAGCGACGATGAGCACGACGGACAGATTGCTCCAGAACGCCATCGCGGCCGATACGTTGACGCCGTTCAGTCCGAGCAGGCCGTATAGATTGGCGGCGTTCAGCGTCGCGTACGGATAGCTGTCGAACATCGCCTTGTAACGATCGGCGATCCAGTCCGGGGATTGATGGATGGAGAACGGCAGTACGAGCAGGACGAAGACGGCGGCGCCGTACAGCAGCGATTCGCCCCAAGCCCTGCGGCTGCGCCGAACGGCCAGCGCCAGCAGCAGCACCGGTATGGCGACGATCGCCTGCGGCTTGATCAGCACGGCGGCGACGACGGCGGCCGTCGCATAGGGAAGCTTGCCCTCCGCGATCGCCCATACGGCCAGCAAGATGAACAGCGCGAGGAACGAATCGATCTGGCCCCACACGACCGAATTGTGGAAGACCATCGGGTTGAAAAGATACAGCGAGGCGATCGCAGTCCCCGCTGCGGCGCCGAAACGCGGACGCGCGATGCGGAGCAAGACGTACGAAGCCGCGAGATCGGCCGCGATCGACGGCAGCTTGAGGAGCAGCGACGATCCGGCGGACGGGTAGCCGATGTGCATCAGCTTCTGCAGCAGGCCGACGACGTAGAGCACGTAGATGTAGCCCGGGGGATAGTCCACGAATATATCCGCCGTGTAAAAGCCGTGAAGCCCTGCCTCGTACGCATGATTCGCCCAAAAATAAAAGTCCAGGGCGTCGATCGGATGCCCTTGCATGATCGGCGCGCAAGCCGCGCGAATGAGCAAGGCGCCCGCGAAAAGCAGCAGGACGGCGCCTTTGCCTTCGCGCGCCTTGCCGCCTCCGGGCAACCGTGCATCTCCCGCGCGGCGCAAGTAGGCGACGATCCCCCAGGCCAAGGCGGCGTACGCGGCGGCCAGCAAAAACATCATGGCCGTATAGGTGCCGTGCCCGCTTCCTGCGCCTCCACCGGCGCTTGCGCCTCCGCCGCCTGCCGCCGCTCCGTCGTAGGCCTCGGGCCACAGCGGAATGACGACGGCGCCGGCCGGGGCTTCCGCCAGCTTTTCGAGCGCGATGTCGTCGAAGTCAGCCCGGCCGCTGTTCAGACTGCCGTAGCTGCCGAGGCGGGCCGCGACGGTGATGCTCGTCTGATCCGCACCCGTCTTGCCGTACCATTCGACCTGGCGCCATTCGCCCTGGGAATCTCCGATCGCCGGGAAAGGAGCCGCGATGCCGAGTACGGACAGGTTGCCCCCCGTGCGGTCGGCGAGCCCGCCGGCGACCCGAATCCAGCCGGACAGCTTGTAGACGGAATCGGCTTCGACCGGTACGGCCTGAATCCAGCGGGCGTCGTTCTCGCCTGCGCTGGAGACGCTCAAATAGGCTTGGCCGCTATGGCCCCCGTCCTGTCCGACCGTCAGCGCGCTGACCGCCGTGCCGTTCGCGTCCGCCGCGTATACGTCCTGCGTCCAGCCGTCCGGCTGCCCGCTCCCGCCCGCCGCGCTCTCGGCGCCGCCGTTGCGAATGAGCGCCGCAGCCTCTTCCGCGTGCGCGGCCGAAAACCCGCCTGCGATGCCCAGCATGGCGATCACCAGCGCCAACACCCATACCCCTATCGTTCTCCTCATGCTTCCCCCCGACGATCTGTTCGTTCTCGCGCCAGCGGCGCGGCGCCCGGACGGCCGCGGCGCCCGTGAAGGCGCAGTCGTCCGCTAACCGGCAAAAATGCGCATCCCCGCTTCGGAGCGAAGACGCGCATTCCCGCGTTCAAATCTAATTGACGATGCGATTCGAGTTTTTGTTACGATTCGGCTTGCGTTGTTCGGCGTTGCCGGGCGATGCCGTTAATCGGCCGCGTTCGAGAGCCCGGCCGCCTGCAGCGTGCGGCTCAGCATCGCGGCGGCTTCCGCCCGGGTAGCCGTCGCGCGCGGCGCGAAGCCGCCGTCCGGCAGCCCCTTCACGATGCCGAGCGAGGATGCGGTCCGAACCGCGTCGGCCGACCAGTCATGAACGTCCGACGCATCCTGGAACGCGGCAGCCGGCTTCGTCCCGCCGTCCGTCAGGGCGGACGCGCCGGCCAGCTTCAGCGCCTGCGCCGCCATGACCGCGATCTCTTCGCGGGTGACCGTCGCCTGCGGACGGAAGCTGCCGTCCCCGAAGCCGCGAACGAGACCGTATGCGGCTGCCGTGCGCACCTCCGCCGCGTACCAGGCGTTGCCGAGCACGTCTTTAAAGCCAATGTCGCCTCCGGGATCCCGGAGACCGAGCCCCCGGACGAGCAGCGCCGCGAACTCGGCCCGCGTGATGCTGCGACCGGGTCCGAACGCTTCGCCGCCGATGCCTTTGACGATAAGCTTCGACGCCATCCGCTCGATCTCCTGCTTGGCCCAGTGATTCGCCAGATCGGCGAATGAGGCCGTATGGGACGCGACGGCGTACACGCTGTTGCCGGGGCTGCGAATCGTGACGATCGTCCCCCCGTCGCCGTCGGCTTGGAACAGCGCCGGCACGTAGACGAACGTTCCGGCGCCAGCCTCGCCCGGCCGGTAGACGACCGCCGTGACCGACGCTTCATCAAGACGCTTTGGCGTCTTCAACGTGCGGTCGACGTAGACGCCGCCGAAGTCGGCGATCGTCTCGGACTTGCCGCCGCCGCGAAGCATGACGGCGAATTCGACCGGCGCCGCGACCAGCGCAAGTCCCTGGAGCGCAGCCGCCTCCCGGATCGGCGGCAGAGCCGCTTCTTCGAGCGTCTTGATCTCGAAAATCCACAGCGCCTTCGGATCTTGATCGAAGCCGCGATCCTTGATGAGTTTCGCTGCCAGCGACAGCGGGAACCGATACGTAGCGTCGCCGCTCGCGATCGTCAAGACTGAGTCCGGTTGGCTCGCGGCCGCCGCGAGCAGCGCCTGCGCGGTAAACGGCGCGGTGCCGTCCGCCGCTGCGAATACTGCGATAGCCTTCTCTGTCGCAGCCTTTAGCTTGGCGTCGTTGGCCGCAGCCGCGGCGTCGAGCGAGCTGCCGGCAGAGCCGCCGTTGCCGCCCCCGCCGCTAGCCGGCGGGTTGACGGCCTGCGCGGACGCTACGTTAACCGTGTACGTCCGCTCGGCTCCGCCATAGGCGATGCGCAGGCGCGTCTCGCCCTCCGCTATGCCGGTCAGCGCGCCGGCGGCATCCGCGGCCGCGATTGTCGCTTGCTCCGTCGCGAACGTCGACTGCGCCGTAACGTCCTTGCCTGCGGCATCGGTCACCTTGATCGCCAGCGAAGCGCCGGCGGTGAGGGCGAAGCCGTTCAGCGAGCCGCCCTCGGCCGTCGCAGCGAACGGTTTGGCCGCGGACGCGAAGCCTTCGTTGACCTCCCGCAAGGCGAAGCCCGCAGAAGCATTCGCGACGTCCGCGATTCTCGCGCCGCGAACGATGACATTGTCGATCTCGGCCCCGCCCGTGACGGTCGGCGCGACCTGCACGCCGGCCGTGCCGGCGCCGTCGAGCACAAGATTTTGCAGGAGGAGCCTGCCGCCCGAGACCGCCTGGGTCCCATTGACCACGACGCCCGCATACGTGCTGTCCAACGCCGTATTGTCGCGCAGAACGATGTCGCCGGTCATGTTTTTCGTATCGGCAAACAGCCAAAATGCGCCCAGATTCGTCTGCAGGCCCGTATCGTAGCTGCCCGTGCGGATGAGCGTATTGCGCTCGACGACCGTCGTCCCCGCGAAAGGCAGCGGGTTGAACCGCGTGGACACCGTTATGCCCGAGCCGTTTACGATCGTATCCTTGGCTACGTTATCCTGAATCCGGTTGTCCGTGCCTCCGAAAACGGCGATGTTGTTGGCCAGCCACGGCAGGCTCGCCGTGTTGAAACGCGCCGTGTTGTTCACGCTCGAGCGCCCGTCGGTCGACCACATCGCGATCCCGTCGTCGCCCGGGTACCGGACGTCGCTCTGCTCGAGCATGCTGTCCGTCGTGCCGACGCTGAAGTTGATGCCGTCCGCCATCAGGTTGCGCATGCGCAAGCCGACCATATGCAGGCCGTGCGTATATGCCTCGCCGTCTTTGACTTTGGTGAGCCACAGCCCCGCTTTCGTATGCTCGATCCATACGTTCTGCAGCACGGAGCCCGGGCCGAAGCCGCCGTGGAACGCGTTGGTGATCGCCTCGTCGTCCCGCACGTTGATATCCCCGTCGATGAGCAGGTCGTAGACGCCGATATCGTCGCCCCTGCCCAAGAATTTGGCGCCCGTCAGCTGCGTGTGCCACATGCCCGCGCCCCGGATCTGGATGCGGTCCAGGTCGAGCAGGCCGTCCCGCAGCTCGTATTCGCCGGCGGGGAACCAGACGCCCTTGCCTTCGGCCTTCGCGGCTTCCATCGTCCGCTTGAAGGCGGCGGTATCGTCGATGCCGTCGTCCGGCGCGGCCCCGTAACCGTCCACGGACAGGTAGCCCTCGGGCATTCGCAGCGGAGCCGCCGCCTGCTCGAAGTCCGCCAGATCGATCGTGTAAAAAGGAGATTGGCTGTCGGCGTCCTTGACCAGCGCGATCTTCGCGCCTGCGGGCACGTCGCCGATCAGGGCGTGCGTTTCATCGAAAAAGCGGTGCCCGCTGCCTTGCGTCGGATCGTTCGACCACGGATAGCTGCCGTATTCCCAAGCGTACTTGGACGTCAGCGTCAGCTTCTGCCTGAACTGGCCGTTCACGTACAGCCCCAGCGTCTCGGTGCGGCCCGCGCCGTTCGCGCTGTCGGGAATCGAGTAGCGCAGCACGATCGAATTGGCCGGATGCGCCAGCGTGAACGCGACATAGTCGCCGGTCTCGCTCAGCCTCACGGCCTGGCGGCCGGATGCTTCGGAGGCGGGATCGTAGTACGACCGGGAAGCGCGCAGCAGCTCGCCGTTCGTCTCGGCGTCCTCCGCCTCGTAGGTCGCGTAAGGCGTCGTCGCGCCGCGATACGCCGGCGCGACGCTGTTCTTCAGCGTGAGCGAGTCGACGGCGAACGCGGCTGCCGGAGCTGCGGACCCTTCCGCCGGCGCCAGCGCGATCGTGTTCAGCCCTTGGCGCAGCGTTAGCAGCAGCGTCGCCGTCGACCAGCCTGCGTCCGTCGGCGATAGACTGAGCGTTGCAGCGGCGAGGCCGTTGACGGCGACGCCGAGCGTCGACGGCGCGGACGCGCCCGGACTGGCGTAGCGTACGACCGCGTCGTAATCCCCGGCGGCCTGCGCGTTGACGGTGAAGGCGAGCTTGGCGTGCGGGCTGCCTGCATCCGCGGAATCGTCCGCCTGCCACCCGGATGCATACCCGTTTTCGGCATAGCCGGCCATATCTTGATGGGCAGCGACGCCTCCGCCCATAAATGCATTTTCTGCCTCGTACACGACATCGCCCGGCAAGCGCTCATAAGTCCAACGCCCTTGCGCGGCCTCCTCAGCGTCCCCATATACGGCGGCGCCGTCCGCATGGAGCAGCATGCCCGCGCGATCCGCGGCACTGCGCAGTTCCAGCCGCCCCTGCGTCTCGACGACCTCCCACTGCGAGCTTGCCTCACCGCGCGTTGCTTCCGCCGCGGCGATCGGCTGTCCCGCCTGATCCAGCGCCAGCAGCCGTCCGCTCGCCCGGTTCTTGATCAGCTTGCGCCCGTTGAAGTCCTGCAGCAGCCATTGCGCGGCTGCGCCGCCCTCATTCGCAAGCGCGATCGTCCCGCCGCGCTCCGCGAGCCAGGCACCGCCGCTGCCGATCCGCGTGTAGGCGGTATCGTCGAATACCGGCGTCGCCGTGTCCGTATTCGCCGTGCCGTCGTCATCCGGCGTCTCGTACTCCGCCGGCGCCGCCGTGAAGCTCCACCGCGCCGTCCCGAACGAGACGGGCACGAGTCCGCGCTCCGTGTAGCCCGCAGCGTTGTCACTATGGACGTACTCGTCGTCATAGCCGGCTGCCAGATTGCGGATCAACCATTTTCCTGCGGACGCGGCCGAAGCCTCGATCGACCAGTCTGCGGCCGCATCCGCAGTGTTCGCGGCCGGCAAGCTCTCGATATACCGGTAATCCGGCGTCAGCGCCATCAGGTGTCCGGTCGCCCGGTTCTCGATGCGGGTCGCGCCATCCTGCCGGACGAGCCGCCAATGGCCGTACCCGTTGTTGTCCGCGATGCTGCCGTACAGAACGACGCCGCCACGGTTTTCGTAAAGATACTGTCCGTTCGCTTCATTCTGGATGCGAATGTAGCCTTCGGGCAGCTCTGGCGTCAGCTCGACGGGATCCGCCTTGAACAGCGCGCTGTCGGCGAAGTCGCCGCCGCCCGACTTGACGATCTTGCTCACCTTCGTGCCGCCCGCGCCGTCCGCGTAAATGTAGTGTCCGGCCCAGCCGCTGCGGATCGCGGTATACCCGCTTTCGGACGCCGCCTCCAGATACCACTTGGCGCTTCCCCAAGACTCATACACGACCGCTTCCGTGCCGAGCGGCAGGTTCGGGGCATCCTCCGACTCGTGTCCCGCCATGTTTTCCATCGCGATATAATGATCCGTCTCGACATTCTTCAGGCGCTTCGCCCCTCCGCCCGCATCCTCGACGTACCAAACGGCGCGCATGTCGGCGTCCGGCAGATCCTCGTAGCGTACCTTGCCTGCCGCCTCGCCCTCCGTTTCCTCATAGAGCGATTGTCCTTGCTTGTTCGTAAAACGCAGGTGCGTCGGGCCCGCGTCGTCGACCGGGATCAGCGTCCAGTGCGGACTGCCCCAGTTCCGGTTGATCTGGGCGTACTCGGCGTACTTGTTCAGGTTTTGCAGGTTGACCAGCTTCTGAACCTCCTGGTTTTTCACCCGGTCCGCCACGTTATAGATCAGCTTGGAGCCGCCTGCGAGCGATTCGACGACCCAAATGGCGCTCGTCCAGTCGTCCATGACGTCGGTGACGCGGATATGGCCGTCCGTCATATTCTGCAGGTTGACATAATGGCTGGTGGCGCGGTTTTTGATTCGCTTGCGGCCCTGATACTTCTCGATCAGCCATTGGTCCCGGCCGTCCGCGCGCGGATTGCCGTACTTCAAGTCCCCGCCGTCGTCCTCGTACCAGACGAAGGGCTTCCACTCGTTCTGGATGCGCACGTACTGCGGCGATCCGTCGGTCCGCGCGGACGGATCTTCGAACAGCCATTGCGCGGCGTCGGCATCCGGATCGGAGGCGCCAGTGCGCAGCACGCCGTCCTGGAGCAGCAGCAGGCCCGAGCCGTCCGCGGCGGCGATGTTCAAGTAGTCGTCGTACATGTCCGAAGGCGCGAGCTGCCATTGGTACACCGCCGACGTCACCGACGCGGCTGGGCTTACCGCCAGCGGATCGCCGGACGCCAGATAGCCGCCCGTCGCCGCATTGCGGATGCGCTTCTTGCCGTCCTGGTCCTCTACGATCCACTGGTAAGCCGGATCGTCCTCCCTGCCAGCCGCCAGCGCGCCGTGCTTCAGCAGGCCGCCCTCTCCTTCATAGAGATAGTCCGTGCCGACGTCCGCCGCCGCGTAATTGACGATGCGGACCGGCTTGACGTCGTAGGCGGGCGCGATTTTCCAATGCGCGTTGCTCCGCCCCGCGTTCGACCAATCGTTGGACCGCGCGTACGTGTCCTCGAACTGCGTATTCAGCACGTAGGCGGGATGACCCGCGCTCGAGATCGAGACGTATCCCGGCACGGGATCGCCGTTCTCCGCCGCGGCCGGCGCGATCGTCCATCGCTGCGCCGCGGACGCCGACGCCGGGGCCGTCTCGATTCTGCGCCAATAATTGTCCGCGTCGAACTGCTCGATATAGTCGCCCGTCGCCCGGTTGCGAAGACGCACGGTCTGCGCCGCTCCGGCTTCGCCCGACTCCACCTCCACGTACCAATGCGCCTTCGGATCCGTCGGATCGATCTTGCCGAAGGCGACCACGTTATTCGTGCGCCCCTCCTCCGGGTTGGCCGTCTCGTACAGGAGCTGCCCTGCTCGGAATTCGTTTACGATGAGCACCGGCTGCAGCGTCTCTGCGGGCTCGAACATCCATTGCGGGCTCTCGTACGTAATATTGATGTCATTGCTGGCTTCGGCATAGCCAAGCTGATCCTCTTCGTGGATGACAAGGTTGGCGCTTGCGTCGGCCGTTGCGCTCTTGATCACCTTGTAGCCCGGCCGGCTCGCATCCTCGATGAGCCACCGATCGGCAGCGGTGCTGACGCCGATCTCGCGGGCGACGAGCGCGTCCCTTCGCTTCGCCGTCTCGGCGATCGTGATATAGTGGCCGGTGGCGCGGTTCCGGATGCGCGTCCCATCGGGCGCCGGCTCGAGCCGCCATTGTGAAGAAGCGTCGTCCAGCGCCGTCCGCCCGTAACGAACGATGCCGTCCGAGCCTTCGTATAAATAGTTGCTCTGCCATTTATTCTTGATGCGTATGTAGGCCGGCGTCGCGGCGCCTGCGCCTCCCGCGTTCGCCTCCTGCAAGCCCTGCGGCTCCTGCTGCGCGATCTCCGCCGCGAACGCAGGAACCGACGTCAGCATCAGCAGCGCCGTCAAACACGCCGCGAGCCATTTTTTCCAACTGGACATGGTCTGGTGGCCTCCCCATATAATGGAATCCACCTCATCGTAAAATGAAAACGATTCCATGACGATGTGCGTTTATGGGCGTTCTAGGCGCAAAACTACGAAGTTGGCGGTCATGCGTGCGCGGAAAGTTTGTCGGGCGCGGCCTAAAGCGCCCTGGGGACGGCGTTAGCGCCCTATTGCGCTTATCGGCGAAATCCCGAGCGCCTCGGAGCCGACGTTAGCGCCCATTTGCGCTTATCGGCGCCGTCTCGAGCGCCTCGGAGCCGGCGTTAGCGCCCATTTGCACTTATCGGCGCAGCCGCGTGCGCCTCGGAGCCGGCGTTAGCGCCCATTTGCACTTATCGGCGCAGCCGCGTGCGCCTCGGAGCCGGCGTTAGCGCCCATTTGCGCTTATCGGCGCCGTCGCAACGCCAGAAAGCCGCCGGATAGCCCGGCGGCTTCATTCATAAAGTACGGCCTACAAGTTTTTGGCGCTGAACGTATCCCCGCCTTCGATCGTGCCGCTGTCGAAACCTTTCTGGAACCACCTCATGCGCTGTGCGGACGTGCCGTGCGTGAAGCTTTCGGGCACGACGTAGCCCTGCGCCTTTTTCTGAAGCGTATCGTCGCCGACCGAGCTGGCCGCCGTGATCGCTTCCTCCAGATCTCCCTGCTCCAGCACGTTCATGTCCTGCGCATGATGGGCCCACACGCCCGCGAAGTAGTCCGCTTGCAGCTCGGTGCGCACGGATTGAGAGTTGCTCTGCTTCGCGCCCATATTCGTCGTGCCGAGCAGCGTCTGCACGTGGTGCCCGACTTCGTGCGCGATCACGTAAGCCATGGCGAAGTCGCCGGGCGCCTGGAACTTCGTCTTCAGTTCGTCGTAGAAGCCGAGGTCGATATACAGCTTGTGATCGCCCGGACAATAGAAGGGACCGACCGACGCCCCCGCCGTGCCGCAAGCCGACTGTACGCTGTCGTTGTACAGGACGAGCGTCGGATCCTCGTACTTTAATCCCTTTTCCGCGAAAAGCTGCGTCCATACGTCCTCCGTATCGGCGAGCACGACCGAAACGAACTGGGCCAGCTCATCTTCCTCCTGACTTCCCTGATAAGGCGTATCGCTGACGGAGCTCGTCGTCGTGCCCGTCATATTATTCAGAATGCTGCCGATGTCTCCGCCGCCGAACAGCAGCGCGATCACCAGCACGATAATGCCGCCGATGCCGCCGCCGACGAGCTTGCCGCCGCCGCTCATGCCCCGCCGGTCCTCCACGTTCGCGCTGCCTCTTCTTCCCTGCCATTGCATATCGGTTTCCTCCTGCCGTGGTTTAACGTCCATGCCGTCGATCGCATTCTTCTTTTGCGATGACCGGCTGGTAGCTTGGCGAGTTGCCAGCGAGTTGCTTAATAGCTCTTACCCGGCGGCTCGGCGAGCGCAACTGCACATTCGTACCATGTCCGAGGACCGACGACTCCCGCGCCCTCTGTTTCATATTTCCTATTTTTGTATACATTCAGATAGGATTAAAGATTTATCATGATCGTTTCAAACCCGGCAATCGCCAATTCGACGAACAGGAGTGTTGCACAATTGAAAAAGTTCGGAGCTCTCTTTCTCTCTCTCATCCTGGCGGTAAGCGTCTTTTCGGGAGCGGCCTCTGCCGCGACCAAACCTGTCAGCATCTGGATGGACGGCGCGGCCGTTCAGTTCAAGCAAGGCGCGCCGATGGTAGAAAACGGCACGACGCTCGTGCCGCTTCGGCCGCTGCTTGAAAAGCTCGGCGTCAATCTCTATTGGGACGGCAAAAATCAAACGGTAACGGGAACGAAAAGCGGGTTATCCTTCGCCCTGCAAGTCGGCAACGACACGGCCGTCGTAAACGGCGTCGTCGAGGAGCTCGACGCGGTCCCGCGCGTCATCCGCGGCACGACCTATGTCCCGCTGCGCTTCGTAGCCGAAGCGGTTGGCTACAAGGTGACCTGGGACGCGAAAAACAACGCGGTGGCGCTGGCGCAGGCCGGTCAGCCCGGCGGCAGCACGGGGTTCCTGTGGAAGGCGGAGAAGAACGGCAACGTCGTCTACCTGCTCGGGTCCATTCACGTCGCCCAAGCGCGGATGTATCCGCTTCGCCCCGAGATCGAGGCCGCCTACAAGGCGTCGAGCTATCTTGGCGTCGAGGTCGATATGACAAAAGTAGACTCGGAGGCAATGGAGAAGCTGGTCGAAGACAAAGGCGTCTATAAGGACGGCACGACGCTGAAGGACCATATCTCCGCCGCGACCTATCAAGCGCTCGTGAACATCCTGAAGGCGAACCAGTTGGATGTAACGGCGTTCGATCAATACGAGCCGTGGGTCGTCGCTCAAACGCTCCCTTCCTTGCAGAGCGAGGAGGATGGATACCAGGCGAATCTCGGTATCGACGCGTACTTCATGGGGAAAGCCGCCGAGGACAACAAGCTGATCGTCCCGCTGGAGTCGGCGGAGAGCCAGCTGGACATGTTCGACCGCTTTTCCCCGGCCCTTCAGGAAGCGCAGCTGAAGGAGGCGATCGGCGGCTATAATCTCCCAAGCTCCCAAGGAGGCGCCGCGATAGACGCGCTCACGCGCATGTGGGTCACGGGAGACGAGGATGCGCTCCTCGAGATGATCAAAGCGTCCGCGGAAGATCAGGAGTATTATAAAGCGCTGGTCATCGACCGGAACCTGACCATGACGAGCAAGATCGAAGGCTACCTGAACGACGACGATCACGTCACCCGCATGGTCGTCGTCGGCGCGGCCCATATGCTCGGCAACGACGGGATCGTCACGCATATGAAAAACGACGGTTATACGGTGACGAAGCTGTAAGGAAGCCATGTGGAACCTGTTAGTCACATTGTTACTAAAAAAGGATCGGGCCCGTTAGGAGGCCTGATCCTTTTCTTTTTCGTTTTCGTTGCATTAAGCTTTGTTCAAGCTAAGCTCGCTCGACTTGGCATTCCAGACGACCGCTAACCCTAGCTGCTTGAACAAGGAAGCCGGCACCATGACCGCGCCTGCGGACGTATACGGCTTGCCCGCCAGCGTCGCCGGCGAGCCGTTGATCGTCGCTTGCAGGTCACTGAACCGGAAAACCGCCGCGGCCTCGCCGAGCGCGATCTCATACGTGCCGTCCTGCGCCGCTTTGAAGGTCCCGCCGAGCGCGCGCACCGTATCTTTTAGCGGCACGTAGGCGCGACCCGCCGCCATCGCCGCCGGATAGCCAGAGGCGAGCGGCTTGCCGTCGACCTGTACGCCGATCGCAGGCAACACTAGCGCAGGCTTGTACAGCATCCGTGCGTCGTTCACGTTAGGGGAGCCGGCCTCGAACCACTGGTTTCCGCCTATGCCCCACAGCCTGCCGAGCAAATCGATCCCCAGGCCATGATGGTAGCCCGCAGCGATCTCGCGAATGCCGGACCAACCGCCGATCTTGCCGGCCTTGCCGGTCAGCCAACCGTTCGTCGTCCACACGTCGCCGCCGGTCGTCCGGATCAGCACGGAGCCAAAGTACGCGATCTCTGCTTCTTCGGCCTTGAGCGTCAACGCAAGACGCGTCGGCTTGCTTTTCAGCTTAACGGGTCCAGCCTTAGCCTGCTGGTACAGCGCATCGAAGTCCAACTGCGCCTGCCACGCCCGGCCCGACGTATCGACGCCGACGAGCCGATCCTGATAGGCGGACAGCTGCTTCATCGCCTGGAATCCTGCGAGGCGCGCCGGGGTCAAAGGCGCAAATCCGCTGCCGTCGTGCTTCCGGACTGCCCCAAAGCCCCAGACGGCGCCTGCGCCGTCGATCGCATAGACAAGGTCGCCCTTGGCGGTCATGCTCGCAAAGCGATATGTCCCTGCGACCTGCGCGACGGCGATCTTGGGCTTGTCCCCTGCCTGCGGCTCGTAGGTCCATCTCCAGAGCGTGCCGTCCTTCTTGAGGGCGAATCCCGGTACGGCCGCCTTCACGTCCTGCAGGCCCGGGATTGGCGTCGGCAGCGTCGTGCCGCCCTGTATCGCGCCTCTCGAGCCCCACTCCCAGACGGTACCGTCCGTCGCGACGCCCGTCTGCGTGCCGACGCCGTTCGTCGAGATCGCGGCGATCGCCGGGAGCCCGAAGAGACGGACGGGCCTGTCGATGTCGCTCGTGACGCGGGACTCCAGCGCGCCGAGCTCGCCGAACAGCGTACGTCCCCAAGCCCAGACCGTACCGTCTGCGCGCAGGGCGGTCGAGTAATACTCGCCTGCCGCGACTTGAACGAAGGCGGTCGGGTTGGCTGCGGCGATGCTCGACGCGGCCGCCGGGGAAGCGGCAAAAGAGGCGGCGGTCGTCGGCGCAGCGGCTGAAGCGATGCCGCCTGCAGGCAGAAGAAGCACTGCGGCCAGCAGCGCGTGCGGCAACCCTCTTAATACGATCGACAATCCAATCCCACCCTTTCCGTATATATCCTGTTATTAGAAATAGACGCGGCATGTACGCCAAAAGTTTCCGACCTAAAGGAAGACGGTCTCCGGCTGAAGTGCCGGAGACCGTCTGTTCGTTAACATGTATTCGGCATATCGAGCGTACGCACCGCCAATTCGTCAGATGCCGCGTTTCTTAGAAAAACCGCAGCTCGAAGCTGTCCGTCGCGCCTTCGACGACAGCGTGAACCTGCCGGGCTTCGGCGTCGTAAGTCCATTCGCGCAGCGAGGCGCCCGATGCCGTCGCCTGCGCAGGCGCTGAAGACATTTGCCGCACGACGATCCGAAGTGTCCGCTTGGCAGCGTTCGTCCCCGACTCCTCCTTCTCGCGGTCGTGCGGCGAGCCGTCGTGCAACAACTCGCAGCGCAGCGTGCCGGCGCCGTTTTGCTCCGACCAACTGAATTCGCGAAGCCGGTACGCTCCTTGCTCGTATGCGTACGTCCTGCCGTCGTCCTCGTACAGACGGAAATGCCCGTTTCCTCCCGCATATACGGTCAGCGTGATCGGCTCTGACCGCGCGGCTGTGTCGTCCGCATACATCGCAAGCGGCTGCTCGGCAAGGATCCCGCCCGCGCGGACGTACATCGGCATCGTCTCAAGCGGCGCTTCGGCGAGGATCCAGCGGCCGCCTACGTGGCGCTCGCCCGTCCAGTAGTCGAACCAGACGCCTGCCGGCAAATAAACGGCGCGCGAGAACGTCCCGGGACGCAAGATCGGCGCGATCAGAACGTGCGGACCGAAGAGGAACTGGTCGCACAGGTTATAGACGGTCGCGTCGTCCGGGTATTCCATGAGCAGCGGCCGCACGATCGGGAGTCCCGAGACGGACGCCTCGTAGAACAACGAGTACAGCGTCGGCATGAGCCGATACCGTAGACCGATATAGCTGCGGCAGATGTCTTCCACCTTTTCCCCGAACAACCAGGGCTCCTGCCTGATCGTATCGATGGCGCTGTGATTGCGGCAAAACGGGGTGAACGCGCCTACCTGCGTCCAGCGAGCCAGCAGTTCGCCCGTCGTATGGTGAGAGAATCCGCCGATATCGGGTCCCGCGAAAGCGACGCCCGAAAGGCCCAGATTAAGCACCATCGGAATGCTCATCGCGAGGTGTTCCCAATACGCCCGGTTGTCGCCGGTCCACACCGTCGCATAACGCTGAATGCCGGTATAGCCGGCACGCGTCAGCACGAAAGGCCGCTCCCCATGCAGATGACGCTTCATGCCTTCGTGCGTGGCCTTCGACATGAGCATGCCGTATAGATTATGCCATTCGCCATGCGTCTTGGGGTTGCCGTTGTTCGCGTGGACGACGTCCAGATCCATCGTCTTCGACTCGCAGAAGACGGACGGTTCGTTCATGTCGTTCCAGATGCCCTTGATGCCGTGCTCGACATAATGGACGTGCAAGTCGCCCCACCAAGCGGACGCGCGGTCGTCGGTAAAGTCCGGGAATGCGCTCGGGCCCGGCCACACCGGCCCGACGAAGATCTCGCCCTCCAGCTTCCGGCAAAAATAACCGTTGTGGACGCCCTCGCGGTAAGGCCGGTAGGACGGGTCCTTCTTAACGCCGGGATCGACGATCGGGACGAGATTAAAACCCATAGTCGCGAGCTCCCGCATCATCTCCTTCGGGCGCGGGAACGCGACGGGATCCCAGGTGAACACGCGGTACTCGTCCATATAATGAATGTCCAGGTACAGGACGTCGCAGGGAATCTTTTTCTCCCGGAACGTCCTCGCCACCTTCAGCACTTCTTCCTGATTCATGTAGCTGTAACGCGATTGCTGGTAACCGATCGCCCACTTCGGCGGCAGCGGCGTGCGGCCCGTCAGGTCGGCGAGCCTCGCGACGACGTCTTTGAGCGTCGGTCCAGCCAGCAAGTACAGGTCAAGCGCGCCGGTCTCCGCCGAGATCAAATAGCGATCGCTGCGGGTACGCATATCGAACGCCGTGCGGCCCGGATTATCGAGCAGCACGCCGTAGACGGGGCGATCGTACTTGAAATGGATGCTCCACGGGATCGATTGGTACAGGGCTTCGATATCCGGCACGTGCGGGTCGTAGACGTCGCTATTCCACATCTCGTAGCGCTCGCCCCGCTTATCGAGAAAGCCCGTCTTTTCCCCCAGGCCGTAAAAGTGTGAGCTCTCCTCCATCGCCAGCGCGATCGTCTGCGAGCGTTTTCCGTCCCATTCGATGCCGAGCACGCTGGCGAGCGGCCGGTCATCGCCGTCGAACGCCTGGATGCCGAACGGCGCCTTGGCGACGACCGCGCGCAAGCCAGCGGCCTTTACCGTGTAAGCGCTCGCGTCTTCGGACAGCGCGAATCCGCCGGTCGGCGCGAGCGGAAGGATCGCAGGCGTCGCGTCCAGCGCCGGATCCCCGTCGCCGAAAAACAACTTCAGCCTTAAAATACCCTCCGCGGTCGCGATCAGGGCAAGGTTCGCGTTTTCTCCGCGGAAGACGACGCCTTGCTGGCCAAGCGGTTCGGCAGCGGTCAGCTTGCCGACGCGCACGAGCGCCGGCTTGTCCGCGGTCTGGCCCGTCCCCACGTGATCGGGATGAATCTGTTCGCTATTCAACATGCTCATGACACCTCTGCCTTTCTAAGATGAATTCATCATATCAAGAGCCGTATTGAACTGATATTACCCAGGCTACGCAATGTATGTGCAGGATTACGGAATTGGGCGTCTAGTTAGTGCAATTTATTTGTTTTTGGCATGACGTGATAGCTCGTAGATCGCCCGCTTGGGGAGCTTTTCGCCTGCAAGTAACCTTTCGAGGCCAAAGACCGCAACGCGTGCGCGACAGTGTAATACCCGATTTTAAGTGCAGATTGCGCTTCGATCGGTTTGAAGGAAGCTTTTCGTTTCCCGCACCAGTGAAGAATGGCATGCTCGTACAGATTCAGGGAGACAGACTGCGCCGAATCGCCATAACCCCAAGCGGCCAAGGCCGTTAACAAAGTTTGTTGGCACCGCTTAGGTCTCTCGAGCATATCGTCTCTGCTGAAACGCAGGAGATGCCATCCGTCAATGAGAAGATGGTTTTGTCGCTCCAAATTATCTCCGTATCGATAGCGACTCACGTCGCGCAAATGCGTACCGTAAGCGTCCGCTTCCAGAAGCAGCCCTCGGTAGAAGCCCGGCAATATATAAGCGAAGTCCGCAAATCGTTGGCCGTCTTTGTAATCGGTCAACTCGTATTCGGAATGCAGATCATTCAGATTGCCCTTGGCGGGCCACCACACGCTTTTTAGCAGCAACTTTTCGTTCGTAAAACTGCCTTCGATCAATCTTCTCCTCCTTTCCCCGCTACTCGTCTGAACGGCTCGCGACATCATCTCGTCATAGGCCGCTTCGAATACCGAATCGATAACCATCCTATCGCCCCTCGCCAAAGTAATAAAAAAGGCCGCCCGCCCGGTTAAACCCGGTACGAACGGCCTGTGCTTCAGGCTTTGCTTTCCTCTTTAATTGAAAGAATAAAGCAGTTTGCGAAAGAGTTCAAGTTGTTTTTCGGATGTGACGCTGCTGAACGTTACTTGGGCCAGGGAGCCGGTGAACGGAGCTGATTTGACGCTGCACAACGTTACTTGGGCTGCGGAACCGTGCACCGGAGTTGATGTGACGCTGCTGAACGTTACTTGGGCCGCAGATCCGGGGAACGGAGTTGATGTGACGCTGCACAACGTTACTTGGGCTGCGGAACCGAGGGCTAGAGCTAATGTGACGCTGCTGAACGTTACTTGGGCCAGGGAGCCGGTGAACGGAGCTGATTTGACGCTGAATAACGTTACTTGGGCCGCGGAACTGGGGAACGGTGTTAATGTGACGCTGCACAACGTTACTTGGGCTGTGGAGCCGAGGGCTAGAGCTAATGCGACGCTGCTGAACGGTACTTGGGCCGCGGAACCGGGGTCCGGAGCTGATTTGACGCTGCTGAACGTTACTTTGGCCGCGGAGCCAGCACGCGCAAAGGGCAGAAAACGCCGCGCAGGCATAGGCCCGCGCGGCGCATGGTCTCACCGACTATTCGACTTTGATGGCGTCGTAGAACTTGGACTGCATCGTCTTGGCGGCGACGTCGAGTTGGCCTTTGACGTCGGTGCCCTTCTTGGAGAACACTTCCTGGATGACGTTAGTCATCGTGGCGTAGTAGTCTTGCGTGTTGTACTGCGCTTCCGGCTTGCCGTCAAGCAGCGCCTGGGAGTCGGCGTTGTACTGGTACACGTTGTCGTACTTGGCGTAGACGGCTTTGACCTTCTGGCCGTACTCGGAGTCGTCCTTGAAGTACTGGATGACCGGCGGGATGAAGTATTTGTTGTCCTTCTTGCGCGCCTGGATGTTCTCTTCGACGGAGGCGAGGCCCTTGTCGGAGAAGTAGTCGAACACGGCGTATTGGAACGCGATCGCTTGCTCGTCCTTGGTGGCGTTCGGGTTGATGACGAGGAAGTCGCCGCCGAGCACGCCGGTGTGCTTGCCGCCGGCTTCGGCCGCCGGCATCGGGTACACGAGCACGTCCTCAGGCTTCATGCCGCCTTGGTTCAGCGCCTGGTCGACGGGACCGTCCGGACCGGCGATGACCATAGCGGAGCGTCCTTGGGCGAATGCGCCTACGGCGTCGCCCCATCCGAGCGCCCAATCCTTCGGAATCGCTTTGGCTTCCCATGCCAGCTTATTATAGAAGTCCATCGCCTTGACGCCCGCGTCGCTATTGAACGCCGAAGTGACCTTGCCGTCCGCGACGTTCTGGATCTCGCCGCCCGCTTCGAACAGGAAGTTGGTCCAGTTCCAGCCGGCCTCGTTGCCCTTGCCCATCGGCGCGATGCCCGCGATGCCCTTGGCCGGATCGGCGACGGCCTGCGCCGTCTTCAGCATGTCGTCCCAAGTCCAATCGTAGGACGGTACAGCGACGCCCTTGCCGTCGAGCAGCTTCTTGTTGACGACGGTGCCGGTCACGTAGCCTTGCTGCGCGATGCCGTACACTTTGTCGCCGAGTATGAACTGATCCTGCAGGATCGGATTCATCTGGTCCTTGTACTGATAGCCGTTAAACAGGTCGGTGATGTCGGCCGCCCAGCCCTTTTCGGCGAGGAACTTGCCTTCGGTGGCGTACGTGTTGAACAGCGTCGGCGCTTCGCCCGCGCCCATCTTCATGCCGATCTCGTTGGGGTTGTACTGCCAGTCGCTCTTGACGATCGTGACGTTCGGGTACACTTCGTTAAAACGCTTGATCTTGTCGTCTTCAAGCGCGCGCTTCTCCACGAGGTCCGGCGTCGGGTAGTAGATGCTGATCGTCACTTTCTTTTGCGTAAGATCGTCGGCGGGCGCGGCGCTCGCGCTGCCGCTGGCTTCGGCGGTCGGCGCGGCCGAAGACGATGCCGGCGCGGCGGACGAGGAACTCGAAGCATTGTTGTTGTTATTGCCGCCGCACGCGGACAGCAGCAGCGCCGAGGCGGCCAGCGTGGCCAGGGTCATTGAAGTCTTGCGCATGGTAACTCCCCTTTTCGATAGGTATGAATTGGTTACACGCTCATCATAATGGAGGCGTTTGCACCGGCGCGATGTGCATTCCTACTTCGATCGTGTGCAGGTTTACGATCCGGCGATGTGCGTAAAATCGCACATTCGCCCTGCGTAGAACCGCACATACGCGCCTCGCATCCGCCTAAATCGCGCCCTTAGCCGACGGATGCATAACGCCCGCGGATCGGGCTCCAAGCATACGCTTTCCAACGCATCGCTTACCCCTTGACGCCGCCCAGGTGCAAGCCCCGCACGATAAAGCGCTGGAAGATCAGGAAGATGGCGATCGGCGGGATCATGATCATCGTCAGAATGGCGAACCGGATGTTCAGGTCGAGCCGCCGGGCGTCGATGACGAACTTCTTGATCGCGGTCGCAAGCGGATAGTGCTCTCCCCCCATGACCATGCTCGGCCAGAACCAGTCGTTCCACGACGTGGCGAAGACGAAAATGGCCAGCGTCGCGAAGATCGGCAGGGACAGCGGGAAGGCGAGCTGCCAGAAGACGCGCGGCTCGGATGCGCCGTCCACGCGGAACGCCTCGAACAGCTCCTGGTTGATGCCGTCGAAAAAGCTCTTGAGCAGCAGTAGGTAAAACGCGTTTGCGCCGGCGGGCAGCCAGAATGCCCAGAACGTGTTCATCAGATGCAGGTCGCGCAGATTGATGAAGTTCGGGATGATGTACGTCGTCGGCGGGATGAACAGCGTCGCCAGAAAGAAGTAATAGACGGCTTTGCGGTACGGCCAATCCAGCCGCGACAGGCTGAACGCCGCGAATCCGATGACGACGACCGTGACGACCATGTTGCCGACGAAGATGAGCATCGTATTTCTCAGATAGAGCGGGAGATCGATGAAGCTCCAGCCCTTCTTATAATTATCGAAGTGCCATTCCTGCGGCAGGAAGTGCGGCGGAAAGGAGTTGACCTCGACGTTGGCCTTAAGCCCGTTGAAGAGCGCGGTCGCGATCGGGTACAGCATGCTTATACACATGACGGCGACGACGATGCACATCAGGATGTAGACCGCCTTGTTCAGCGGCTTTTTCATGTCGTAGCTGGAGATGATGCCGCGTTCAGCGCTTTTCATGCCGCATTCCCTCCTTTGGCGGACAGCCGGTGCTGGATGACGGCCAGCACGCCGAGGACAAGGAACATGAGCACCCCGAGCGCCGATGCGACGCCGTAATTGAAGCTATTGAACGCATATTTGACGATGTAGAGCGCGTAAGTCAGCGTGGCGTTGTTCGGGCCTCCGTCGAGCATGGCGAGCTGGGACTGGTAGCCTTGGGACGTGCCGATCAGCTGCAGCAGCAGCATGAGCCCGATCTGGTTGCGGATGGACGGCAGCGCGATATGCCAGATGCGGCGCCAGACGCCGGCGCCGTCGATCTCGGCCGCCTCGTACCAGTCCCGGGGAATGCTCAGAATCGCGGCCAGATAGATCAGCATCGCGGATCCGAACTGCTGCCACGTTTCCATGATGACGATGGAGATCATCGACCAGCTCTTGTCGGTCATGAAGCTGATCGGGGTGATGCCGACCTTCTCGAGCGCCGCGTTAAACGGGCCGACCGGATCGTACAGCCAGCGCCACAAGCCATAGAGTACGACGACCGGCACGACGTAAGGGAGATAGGCGGCGATGCGCGCGAATCCCTGGAAGCGGCGCAGCTCGGAGATCGAGATGGCGAACAGGATCGGCACCCAGAAGCCGATGACGATGCACAAAAACATATAATACAGCGTGTTCTTCACGGCGGTCCCGACGTCGGGGTCCTTGAAGATCAGCTTGTAATTGTCGAGTCCGACGTAGGAATTGCCCTTCACGAAGTCGATGTGGTAAAAGCTGAACACGATCCCCTTGACGATCGGCAGCCACAGGAACAGCAGAAAAATCGCGACGGCCGGCAGCACGAAGGCATATCCCCACGCATGCTTCCTCCATCGGCCCCGCGGCTTGGTCGTATCCGCGTTCAGCGGGCTGGCTACGGCGGTTGTCTGATTCATACGGTCTCCCTCTTTCTTTTTGTGCCTCCTCCTTATTGTAGAAAAAGGGCCCCCCGCTGAATATGTGCGTATCTATTCGGATCGTGAGTGATCTTACTTCTTCAGCTCGCTCGGCGAGATTCCATAGTATTTCTTGAATATTTTGCTAAAATGTTCCGGCGATTCGTAGCCCACCCGCTCGGCGATCTCGTAGCGGCGCAGATCGGTCTGCTGCAGCAGGCGCTTGCTTTCCTCCATCCGGAGCTTGATGACGTATTCCCATAGGTTGAAGCCGGTGTTTTTCTTGAAAAGGTAGCTTAAGTAGTTCGGACTGACGTGATTCCGCTGTGCCACCTCATGCAGGGTCAGGCCCTTTTGCGCGAAATTTTGCTGGATGTAGGCCATTGCCTTTTCCACGATCTGATTGTTCTGCTCCGTCCACTCTTCCTCGGTCGGCTCCTTGCCGAATAGGCTCCACTTGAAGTCCCCGTAGTAAAACACGTGATGGTCCTTGTGCTCGCGGTTCCACAAGATCGCCTTGCGGGCTTGCTCCCCGAGCGCGGGCAGGAAGGCGGCTCCCTTAAGAATCTGGCTGATGCCGACGACGCAGGGCAGGTTCAGGTACTTGGAAATGTTGTGGTGGAGGCTGCGGCCGATCAGCTCGAGCTGGTTGATCTTGTCGACGCTGGAGTCGCCGAAGCTCTCGTCGTCCCATTGGATCAGTACGGAGACTTCGATCCCGGGCGTATAAAAGGCGTCGTAGCTCCAATCCTTGCCGAGGAGCTCGCTGACGATGTTGAGCGCGGCATATTGAAGCAGCGGCTCGTCTCCTTCGCCGTAGCGGCGGCCGGATTGCTCGCGATCGGGATCGAGCTTGACCTTGACGACGGCGAAGTATGGTCCCGCAAGCCCAAGCCGCGCCAGCTCCGCCTCTTCGGGAACCGCCTCCACGCCGGATAAAACGGCGTTCAGCCGTTCCGTCCGATGGGGACCGGGTGCCTCCATGCGAAAATGCTCGCGAAGCTGGGAAAGCAGGTCCCCTTCCGCGGGAAGCGGCTTATCCATATGAAGCAGCACCTCGCGCACGGAATCGAGGAACTGTTCGCTTTTGATCGGCTTGATGATATAATCCTTGGCGCCCAGCTTAATGGCGAGCTGCGCGTATTGGAACGTCTCGTGCGCGGATATGACGATCGCCTGCACCCAAGGCTTGATGATCTTCGCCTGGTGCATAAGCTCGATGCCGTTCATCGCGCCCATCTGAATGTCCGTGATCAGCAGATCGATATTTTCCATTCGCAAGTAATCGAGCGCTTCGTGGCCGCTGCCCGCCAAGAAGATCTCCTTGATGTTCAATCCCGACGACAGCAGCAGGTTGCCGAGGCCTTTGCAAATGAGCGGCTCGTCGTCGACGATCAAGATGTTGTACATCCCCGTTCCCCCTTCTATAACTCGCGCTTAGCCGGCAGCACGATGCTCGCGACCGTACCGCCGCCTTCGCGAGGCCGGTAAGCCAACCCGTATTCGGCGCCGAACTGCAGGCGAATGCGCTGCTGCACGTTGCGGATGCCGTAGCCGGCTCCCTCGCTCCCGTTATCGCCTTCGAGCAGGCGGGCGATCGCTTCGTAGTCGGTCTCTTTGTAGCCGTTGTCCTCGACGCTGATCTCGACATCGCCATCGGCCAATCTCGCACTGATCGCGATCTCGCCGTCCTCCCCCATATTCCGCACGCCGTGAAGGATCGCGTTCTCGATCAACGGCTGGATCACGATCTTCGGGATCAGGTCGGCGAGCGTCCGCTCGTCGATATCCCAGGTCACGGAAAAGCCGTATTCGTAGCGTTTTTGCTGCAGGCTCGTATACGCCTTCGCATGCGCCAGCTCCTCCTCGAGCGTGATCAGGTCGCGTCCGCGGCTCAGCCCGATTCGCATTAATTGGGCCAGCTCCTTGATCATTTCGCCGGATTCGGACTGCCCCTCGAGCGTGCTTTTCCAATAGATGCTCTCGAGCGTATTGTATAGCAGATGCGGATTAATCTGCTGGTAGAGCAGCTGCAACTGCGCCTCCTTCTGCTTGATCTCCATCAGGTAGCGGTCCTCGATGAGCGAGTTGAGCCTCCCCGCCATCCCGTACACCGAGTGCATGAGCACGCCCACCTCGTCGTTGCGGTCGATCGCCGCCTGCTCGGGTACCCTTTTGCCCGGCACGTACGACCGCGTGAACACGGCGAGCCGCTGAAGCGGCGTCAGGAGCGAGCGCCAGAAATACGCCATGACGACGATGCAAAAGACGAAGTAGACGATGGAGATCAGCTGGATGACGAACTTCAACTCATTCTGCTGCTGGAGCAGCGAGCGCGTCGGGATCTTGTAGATCAGCTTCTGCTGCGTCAAATATTGATAGCTCTGCACATAGATATAGCCGTCCGTAATCACGTTGGACTGCCCTTCGACGTCATCTCCCGCGCGAAGCTCCGCCGGCAGCGCGAGCCGATCCCCGATGGGACCGGTCGATGAAGCCAGCACTCTGTCCTCGTAATCGGTCAAGTAAATCTCGCCCTTGTCGGGCAGCGAGACCGTCCGCATCGACTCGACCAGCTTGCGGTTGATGTTCGTGGCGACGAGCACGCCGACGACCTGGTTGCCCTGACTCGTACTGTACACGGCTCGCACGTAAGCGAGCGTATCCGGCCTGGAGGAAGAGCCCAGATCCTTCATGATGCGAAGATAACCTTTGCCCCGTTTGCTCAAAATCTCGTCGATCCATTCGGGCTTCTGTTGATCGTTATAAAAGTAGACGCCGCCCACCGCCTTGAACTTCGAGGAAGGCGTCGGCGCGAATTCGTAACGGTTGTTCGGATCGTAGGCGTATAAGTAATAATAGACGGCCTCTCCGCCGTTCATCCCCATCGAATAGGAGGAGAGCAGCTTGTCGGCGTCGGCGTACTGCCGCACTCGGTCGGCGGTATCGCCGCTCATCGGGTTCAGCGACTGGATGACCGAATGCTGGATCAGCGTCGTCATCACGCGGCTGACCGTGTCCATGTCGCGGTTCATGAGCGCGAGGTTCTGCTTGTTCAGCTCCGCGTACGCGCTCGTCACATGCTGCTTCAGAATGTCCTCGGCTCTCGCGTTGGCGTACCAGTTCAGCGCGAACACGGGGCTGACCAGCAGCAGGAACAGCAGGATCAGCTGCTGCTTGACCTTCATTCTCGTGAGCGGATTCTTCAGATGAAGCTTCAATGCGGGACCTCCCGTCGTCTGTCGGCTCCTCCAGTATGGCGGATCGGCCTCGTCCCCGTGTATGCGTTTGCGAAAAGTCCGTGGGACGGCGCACGATTTGCGTAATAACGCACATGAAGAAGGCCTGATGCCATTGTATATGCAGGCTTGGCGGGTCGTCTATGCTTGTTGGGGGCGGGTAAGGCGAGCAGGGGAGGCGTTAACTACGAAAAACGCGGATGTGAGGCGTTTAAGGTGAACTTTGGCATCGGTATGACTGGAAAGGTGGCGGTTATCTTGGACCGAGGAGCCGCTATTTGCGCCGGAAGTGGGCAAAAAACAGTTATTGCGGACAGAGGCGCCGCTATTTGAGGAAAAACGGGGCGTCAGAGGTCGTTTTAAGCTATTTAACGGACGTACGGTCCGTTAGCCCAGGAGTAAGTCGATAAATCCGAAAATAGCGGATCCTAGGTCCGACAACAGGTGTCCGTGGTTGCCGATGACACTGAACAGCAAAAGGCTGCCTGAGCAGCCTGTCGAATGACGCTATAACAAACGATCGTGACGAACTAAGCTTCCAGCTCGTCCGGCGACAAGCCCGTAATGCGCGCAACCTCCGCTGCATCTATGCCACTAAGCAGCAGCCTACGTCCACTCTCCAGCAGCCGGGCATGCATTTGTTCCTTTTCCGATTTCAGGTGCTCAATCTCCGATAGAAGCCGGTCCTTCTCGGCTTTTAGAATATTATTCTCCGTCCTGAGGCTATGTATCTGCGCCTTCAAACTCTCCGTCTCCGTCAAAAACAACTCGATCTCTACCTTGTAGGCCGCATTATTCATCATAATCGCCTCCTATTCCCAGTTCTCAAACAGAAAATGGAACTCGCATACAACATTACCATACGAAATAAATAACGAAAACAGAAAACACGGAATCTCCGCTCCAATGCGGCGATTCCGTGCTCCATCATAACGTTCGGCGGATTCGATCAAATCGATCCGCACGCCTCGTTCTCAGTACCCTCCGCCCGTGCCGCCGGATACGATCGCGATGCTGGCGCTCGCGCCGATGCGAGTGGCGCCGGCCGCGATCATCGCGCGTGCCGTCGCGGCATCGCGCACGCCGCCGGACGCTTTCACGCCGATATCGGGCCCGACGGTTCGCCGCATCAGGGCGATATCGTCCGCGGTCGCGCCGCCCGGACCGAAGCCCGTCGACGTCTTGACGAAGTCCGCGCCCGCCGCGACGCAAAGCTCGCACGCTTTTACTTTTTCCTCGTCCGCCAGGAGGCCGGTCTCAAGAATAACTTTAAGCACAGCCGCGCCTTCGCAAGCCTCGGCCACGCGTGCGATGTCGCGTTCGACTTCCTCGTAAAGCCCGGACTTCAGCGCGCCGACGTTCAGCACCATGTCGATCTCGGTCGCGCCCGCGGCGATGGCGTCCCGGGCCTCCGCAGCTTTCGCGAACGTGCTGGTCGCCCCCAGGGGGAATCCGATCACCGTCGTGATTCCTACGCCCGATCCGGCCAGCAGAGCGGCCGCAGTCTTGACCCAATAAGGGTTCACGCAGACGGTCGCGAACCGATACTGCTTCGCTTCCTCGCACAGTCGAACGATATCGTCGCGGCTCGTTTCCGGCTTGAGCGCGGTATGGTCGATATAAGCGGCTAGCGAATCGGAGGATGGGTTCGCCCTATTTGTCCCGTTCATCGTCATGTCAGTCCATCTCCTTCGTATTATCTCTCCAACAAGTATTGGGCCGTATATTGATCCGTAATCAGCACGTTGGCATATTCTCCCCGCAAAGCGCCGTAAATGCCCTCGGCCTTTTTGCGACCGCCCGCGACGAGCACCGAGCACTCCTTGTGCTTCAGGTCCTCGAGCTCGATCCCGATCGTCCGCTGGTTCAACTCCTCCGAACAGAGATTGCCTTCGCGATCGATATAACGGGAGCATAGGTCGCCGGCGCCTCGCTCCTTGATCAGGGCCAAGTCGTTTTCCGTAAAATAGTTCGCCTTGATCAGCACCGAATCGTCGGTCGGCGAACCAACGGTGATTACGGCGATATTCGCCTGCTTGCCCAGCGCCAGGATGCGGCCGATGTGCCGATCCGCCTCGATCGTATGCCGCACGATCGCATGGTCGACGATAGCGGGCAGATGAATGAAGTACGGCACCGTGTGAAAAGCCTTGCCGAACAATTGGACGATCTCGTACGCGTAGGTGTTCGTTTCCGAATGGCTGACGCCGCCGTTAAGCTGCACGACCCGCACGTCCTTAAGCTGCCGGTCCCGCAGCCGGCAAGCGACCTCGTAGAGCGTCGTCCCCCAGGTCACGCCGATAGTGTCGCCGTCCTCCAGCGTCTCGTGCAAATAGGCGGCCGTCGCTTCGCCAAGGTACTTTTTAACGACGTTATCCTCGTATTGGGGCACGGGTACGATGACCGCCTTGCGAAGCTTGAACTTGCGCTCCAGCCCGACGGCGAGCGAGTCGTTGCTCTCGCGCGGATCGACGATCTGAATGCGGACGTAGCCTTCGTCCTTTGCCTGTTGCAGGAAACGGGACACCGTCGGCCGCGAGATCCCGAGCCGCTCGGCAATCTCCTGCTGGCTGTAATTCAGTTCGTAATACATCTTCGCCGTGTCGATCATGCGGGCCAGCCGGTCTCCGCCTGTCTCTGGGTTCATGCGCAACACTCCGTCCGGGATTTGGAACCATCATAATCGATTGACGGCTTGTAGTTCAACCGTTTACGCCAGGTTTAACGGCTTTAGCTCATTTGAAACGTATCCGGTAAAAAAGACGCGAACCCTCGCGGATTCGCGTCCTTCGTTAGTTAATCGCTCAACGTGCGCCGCCCTTGGCGACCGCCCGCTCGAACCATTCCCAATCCGCGCCGACCTCTTCCGGCTTGTGCGTATCCGAGCCGTACACCAGCCCGACGCCTTCGGCGATGCAGCGATCGATGAGCCACTCGGGCACGTACGATTCGCCGCAGGTCGGCTTGCGGAAGCCCGCCACGTTCACGTCGAGGGCGAGATCGGCCGCCTTCAGCTTCGGCAGCAGCGCCGTAAGCCGCGCCCGCGCGCGATCCTCGTCCATCGGCGGCAGCTCGCGATGGAACTTGCGGATCAGGTTGACGTGGCCGATACGCCTGCGGATCGACTTCGGCAGCGTCGCAGCCCAGCCGATCGCGCCCTCCACCGCATCGTAATAAGCGTCCGCGACGGCATCCATCGAGCCGTAATGCGCCAGGAACGCGTCGGCAAAGTCCGCAGGCGTAAAGTCGATGCAGCGCATCCCGCCCTTGCCCGGCAAATAGTGCACGGACACGACGATATCCTCCAGCTCGCCGAGCCACGGCGCGAGCAGCCGGTCGGAATAGTCCGTCATCCCCGGCAGATAGTCCATCTCGAGTCCGACGGCGACCTCGATGCGGCCCTCGTAGCGCGCCTTGACCTCGGCGGCGTATGCCATATATTCAGGCAGCTCTCGCTCGGGCATCGCGAGTTCCGCCATCAGCTTCGGATTGTCCACGTACCGGTCCGGCAGCGGCGGATGCTCGCTCAGCGTATAGCGGACGAAGCCGAGCGCGATCGCGCGATCCAGATACGCGTCCGACTCAGCGGGACTGCCGTGATAACAAAATTTCGTATGCGTATGTCCGTCCCACTTCAACGCCATGCCGCAGCCTCCTACAGACTCATCTCGAGAATTCGTTTCACGTCCGCCTTCTCGAGCTTCTTGAAGGAGCCGATCGGTCCGAACTGCACCGCCTCGTCCGCCATGCGGTCCAGCTGCTCTGCGCCGATGCCGAGCTCGCCGAGCGTAGCCGGCGCGCCGATGCGCGTGAAGTAGTCGCGGGTCGCCTGGATGCCGGCCAGCGCGAGCTCATCCGCCGACTTGCCCGACGGATCGATGCCCCATACCCGCTCGGCGAACTTCGCGAACCGCTCGGGCTTGGCGTCGTACACGTACTTCATCCAGTTCGGGAAAACGATCGCGAGACCGGCGCCGTGCGCGATGTCGTAGATGGCGCTGACCTCGTGCTCGATGCCGTGGGTCGCCCAGTCGGTGACGACGCCGTTCGGCAGCGTGCCGTTGAGCGCGTAAGTACCGGCCAGCAGCAGGTTGGCGCGCGCCTCGTAGTCCTCGCCGTTCGCCAACGCCTTCTCGCCGTTCTCGATGACCGTCAACAGCACGGATTCCGCGAAACGCGATTGAAGCGGCACGCCGTCCGTCAACGTGAAGTATTGCTCGAACACGTGCGACATGATATCGACGATCCCGTTCACGGTCTGATCGCGCGGGACCGAATAGGTCAACTGCGGATCCAGGATGGAAAAGCGCGGATAGACGAGCTTGCTCCCCAGTCCGCGCTTCTGCTTCGTCTCCCAATTGGAAATGACGGCGTTGCCGTTCATCTCGGAGCCCGTCGCCGCCAGCGTCAGCACCGTGCCGAGCGGCAGCGCGTCCTCGATCCTGGCCTTGCCGATCGTGAAGTCCCACGGATCGCCCGCGTACTTCGCGCCCGCCGCCACCGCCTTGGCCGCGTCGATGACGCTGCCTCCGCCGACGGCGAGGATGAACTCGATCCCTTCGGCGCGAACGATGTCGACGCCTTTATGTACCGTGGACAGGCGCGGATTGGGCTCGACGCCCGGCAACTCATGCACCGTCGCGCCGATGGCCGCAAGCTCGGACAGCACGCGGTCGTAAAGTCCCGACTTCTTGATGCTGCCGCCGCCGTAGACGAGCAGGATCTTCTTGCCGTACGGCTCGACCAGCGATCCCAGCTTCGAGACCGTATCCTTGCCGAACACCAGCTTCGTTGGATTGTACAATTCAAAATTGTTCATGGAGCGGCAAACCTCCGTTAGCGATTGGATTCGGGGCGCGGCTTGAACGCGTCAAGCGGCGCCAACCTCCCTATTATACAGCGCGCGCACGCCGCGAATCCAACTTAAAGAAAGGTCCCCGCTTCAAGCAATCTTAAGCAATCCTTAAACTTTCGTTTCAACCTTTTTAAAAGTTGGCGGTTATCTTGTAGACATCGAAGAAAATCGCGAACCGGAGGTCATCTGATGAAAACCAAACTGTACGTCTTGTATGGCGGCAAGTCCGTCGAACACGAGATTTCGCTAAAAACCGCCCGCACCGTCCTCGGCGCGGTCGACGAATCCAAGTTCGAGCTGCATCCGATCTATATCGCCAGGGATGGACGCTGGTGCGCGCCGGACGCGCAGGGCCTCTCGGGCATCGAAGCGGCGGAGCGTCTCCTCGCCGAGCCGTCCCACGACAGCGAAGCCGCCTCGATCGGCGACATCCTGCTCCGCAAGCTGTCGCTGCCCGGCAAAAAGGTCGTCCTGCCTTTGATTCACGGATCCTTCGGCGAAGACGGAACGCTGCAAGGTCTGCTTGAAATGCTGAACGTGCCGTACGTAGGAAACGGCGTGCTGTCCGCGGCGCTCACGCTGGACAAGGCGATGTCGAAGGAGGTCCTCGCGCAGGCAGGCATCCGCCAGGTCGACCATCGGGTCGTTCTGCGCGGACAATGGCTGGCGGACGAGCAAGGCTGCATCGGCATGCTCGAGGATGAGATCGGCTATCCTTGCTACGTTAAGCCGGCATCGCTTGGCTCGAGCATCGGCATCAGCCGCTGCGACAATCGGAGCGAGCTGCTGGCCGGCATCGCGGAGGCCTTCCGGTACGATGCCAAGCTGGTCGTTGAACGCGAGCTGCAAGGACGGGAGATTCAGGTGGCGGTCATGGGAAACGAAGAGCCGATCGCCTCTCTTCCGGGCGAGTTCATTCACGATCACCGCTTTTTCGACTTCGCGTCCAAGTATTCGGATCCGAAGCTGCGCATGTCGATTCCGGCCGAAGTGAGCGAAGCGCTGATCGGACAAGTCCGGTCGTTGGCGCTGCAAGCTTACCGGGCGCTCGGCTGCGAAGGGCTTGCCCGCGTGGACTTTTTCCTGGACCGGGACGGCCTGTTCTATCTGAACGAGATCAACGCGCTGCCCGGCTTCACGTCCGCCAGCATGTATCCAGTCATGTGGGAGCGGACGGACGGCACGACATACGCGGCGCTGATCGAGCGGCTGATCGATTATGCGTTCGCTCGACACGAAGCCAGGCAAACGCTCCAATACGTGAGGAAAAGCACATGCTGAGGGAGACGTGGGCGGAGATCGAGCCCGGCCGCATCGCGGACAACCTGCGAGCCATTCGCGGCACGCTGCCCGCGGGCGTGAAGCTGATGGCCGTCGTCAAGGCGAACGGCTACGGACACGGCGATCTTGAGACCGCCGAGGCTGCGAGACAGGCGGGAGCGGATTATTTGGCGGTGGCCTTTCTCGAGGAAGCGCTGCGCCTGCGGGCCGGAGGCGCTACGCTCCCGATCCTGCTGCTGACGCCGATCCGCCCGGAGCAGGTCGAGCTGGCGCTGGCGCAGGATCTCATGCTCACTGTCACGGGCGCGGAATGGTTCCGGGAGCTTCGAAGGCAAGTGCCTTCGTTGGCCGGCCGCAAGCTGCGCGTCCACGTCAAGGCGGACACCGGGCTCGGCCGGATCGGCTTCCGGACGGAGGCGGAGTGGGACGCGCTGGTCCCGTGGCTCGCCGCCCCGGACATCGACGTCGACGGCTTCTATACGCACTTCGCGACGGCAGGGCAAGCGGATACGGCATACTTGGAGCGGCAAGCCCGTCAATTCGCGGCGCTCATGGAGCGCAGCAAGGCTAGCGGCATCGCCATTCGTCACTATCACTGCGCGGGCAGCGTCGCGGCGCTGCGGTTCCCCGGCCTGGCGCTCGACATGGTGCGGATCGGCGCCGCGATGTACGGCTTTTATCCGGGACATCTCGCGCCGCCCGTCGAACTGGAGCCGGCGCTCAGCCTGCACAGTACGCTCATGCAGGCGAAGCGCGTGCGGCGGGGCGACTATATCGGCTACGACAACGCCTACCGCGCCGACGCCGACGAATGGATCGGCACGGTCCCGATCGGCTATGCGGACGGTTGGTCGCAGCGGATGCAGGGCGCCGCCGCCTTGGTGCGCGGACAGCGCGCCGAGATCGTCGGCAAGATCTCCATGGATCAGCTGATGCTCCGGCTGCCCGGACCTTGCGCGCCCGGGGACCGGGTGACGCTGATCGGTCGCCAGGGCGGCGAGCGCGTCTCGTTCGCCGAGCTGGCCGCCCATATCGACGGCCCGTCGCAAGCGATCACGACGGCGCTGACGGAGCGCGTCGCCAAAATATACGCAAGCGCAAAGGAGGTTCGCTGTCCATGGAACAACGCTTATTTTCAACCGCAGCGGCAGGAGCCGACCGTGATCTGACGGAGCTGCAGGTTCGCAATCATCACCTGATTAGAGTGGATGTCGCGGCCGTCCGCGAAGGCCATCTCATCCTCGTCAATCGGCAGCATCCGGTACGCGAGCCGGTCCCCGCGGACAAGCTGGCGGATCTGGACGCGTATCCCGCGATGCGCGCGCTCGCGCCGGGAATGCTTCTGGAAACGACGGCGCTCGCCCGGCTAAGCGAGCTGCTGGCGGCCTGCCGCGGCACGGCGGATATCGTGGCGGTGAGCGCGTATCGGACGGCGGCCGAGCAGACTGAAATTTACGAATCGTCGCTTCGGGACAACGGGCCGCAGTATACGGCCGCGTATGTCGCCTGGCCCGGCTGCAGCGAGCACCAGACCGGACTCGCCGTGGACGTCGGCTTTGCGGGCGGCGGCGAGCTCGACTTCATCGCGCCGGACTTCCCCGATAGCGGCGCCTGCCTGGACTTCAAGCGGCTCGCCGCGCAGCACGGCTTCGTCCAGCGATACCGCGCGGGCAAGGAGGCCCTCACCGGCATCGCCTGCGAGCCATGGCATTTCCGCTACGTCGGGGCCCCGCACGCCGAGCTTATGGAACGGGAGAATCTGTGCCTCGAAGAATACATCGAGCGGCTGCGTCGATATTCGTTCGGCGGAGAACGGCTCGCCATCGAAGACGAACGCGAGCGCGTCGAAATCTATTACGTCCCCATCGGCGACGGCAGCTTTATCGAGGTACCGATTCCGGATTGCGATTATTACCGTCTGTCCGGCGACAACGCGGGCGGCCTGATCGTGACGGCTTTCAGCGGCAAAAGGCGGCGGTCCCTTGTCGGCTAAATCGGCTACATCGGCTACATCGGCTACATCGGCTACTTCCGCCAAAACGGATTTCCTCGGACTGTCATGGCTGAAGTTCGTCGCCGCCTTGCTCGTCATCGCCAACCATACGGGCCCATTCGCCGTCTTTGGCCCGTCCGCGGACTTTCTGGTCGACGGCGCGCTCACCCGCATCGCCGTACCGATCTTTTTCATGACCTCCGGCTTCTTCTACTTCCGCAAGCTGACGGGCGACCCGCTCGCCGACCGGCGCCATCTTCGGCGCTATCTCGGCAGCATCGCCAGACTGTACGCGATCGCCATCCTGCTCTATGTGCCGCTCAACGTATACAATGGTTACTTCTCTTCCCCAAAGTTCGGCACGCTTTCGTTGCTGCGGGACCTTGCGTTCGACGGCACCTTCTACCACCTCTGGTACTTGCCTGCGCTGATGATCGGCATCGCCATGCTGCACGGACTGTACCGCGCGCTGAAGCCGGCCGCGGTCATTACCGTCGCTTGCTTGCTGTATGCCGTCGGACTGTTCGGCGACAGCTATTACAGCTTCCTCGCAGGCAGCGATGTCCTGACGGGATGGTATAACGGAATGTTCCGCGCGTTCGACTATACGCGCAACGGCCTGTTTTTCGCGCCGATCTACCTGGCGCTGGGCGCCTCCGTCGCAAGGCGACCGCGAACGGTCAGACGCCCGCTCGCGCATGCGATCTTGTTCCTTGCTTCGCTGTCCGCGATGCTCGCGGAGGCGGTCTGGCTGCGCGCGGGCGACATTCCGCGGCACGACAGCATGTACGTTTTTGCGGTGCCTGCCGCCTATTTTCTACTCTTGCTGGCTCTCCCTTATAAAGGGCCGGCGAACCGTACGCTTCGGGAGGGACGCGCGTGGATCTACGTCCTGCATCCGCTCGCCATCGTGCTCGTGCGCGGCGCCGCCAAAGCGACGGGGCTGCAGCCATGGCTGATCGGCAACAGCCTCATTCACTTCGCCGCGGTTTGCGCGTTTTCCATCGCGATGGCGGCCGTTGCCGTCCGCTTCCCTACCTTACGAACGATTCGGACCGCCATGCGTCATCGCGCCAAAAAAACCGGATCGGTATCGATCCGGCACTAGTGCTATCCTGCAAAAATGCATCATCCAAGGCCGGTATGGCGTATTTTTGCGATCTATCGCGCAAAAGTGCACGGTAGCTCGTTTCTTTAAGCGAGAACCCGGGTGTTTCGGGTAAAAATCCTGCACTTTTGCGCGATAGGCGGAACGACGAACAGGTGCGGCTCTCGATCGTGTACTTTTGCGCGATAGCCCTTGTATCGCCGCTTCGGCGCCGAATCAGTTCCAGGCGATCAGCTCGATCGCCGGCGCTTCGCCCGCTTCGATTGTCGATTTCTCGCCTGCTTCGACTCCCGCGTCTCCCGCTTCGATTGCCGATTCCTCACCCGCTTCGGCTCCCGCGCCCGCGTCTCCTGCTTTGGCTCCCGGTTCGTCGGCATAGGTCGCTGCCTTCAGACTACGGTACTCGATCGTCCTGCTTTCTCCCGGCAGCAGATCGAAGTAATTGTCCGAAAAGACGAACGCGCCATGCAGGAGTACGGCTTTGGCATAGCGGTCCGCCGCGACGGTCACGCTTCCGGCCTCAGGCCCGCCTGCACGGGACGCGATCCGCAAACCGGAAGGCGCGAGCTTCATTTCCGCCGGCAGTCCCGCGAAATAGATGCAGCGATCGCCGCCAAAGTCGCCGGCTATATCCATGACCAGCACGTGGCGATGATCGAGCAGCGCATCCATCTCAGCCGCCGGAATCCCCGCAGCAACTGCCGAAGCGCCCGCCTCCACCCCGAAGTCGAACGTCCTGGACCAGACCTCGGCGTCTTCGGCCGAGCCGTCAAGCTTCAGCACGCGCAGCATCCCCGTTCCCCGGATCTCCTCGGGCTTGTCGCTGCATACCCAACAATCGTACGTCCCGGCCGCCGCGTTTTTTTCGATCGAAGCGATCACCGGCCGGGCCGCTTTTCGGAATCCGTAATACCCGCCCTTCGGGTACCCGTAATAATCGACCAGGCTCCAGCCGCTCGCCGGCCAGCAATCGTTATACATCCAGAACAGGATGCCCCCCGCGTAATGCCGGTTGCGCCTGTAGGCCTCCAAGATCAGCCGGGTAAGCTCGTGCTGAACGAACGACATGCGCTGGATCTGCTCGACATTCGACGCGGCGGGCGGGGCAAGCTTGTCGGCCAGCGTCTCGAGCGCACGGAAGAGCGAGAAATCCTTTAGCCCCGGATGATTCTTCGTATGGTATTCGAGCATGTCATACGCCGGATCGGCCAGATCCTCGTCGTTCATCATCCGCCGCAGCGTATGAACCTCCGGCGTGCCGAACATCGGAAACTCCGGACAGAATCGACTTAACAGGCCGGCAAAGTAAGAGCGGTAGTCGCGCAAATCCGTATTGCGGAACACGTCGAACATCTCGAATAACGCCCCCGTATAGTGCGCGGTGCCGATCGTAAACGAATTGTTGGTGCTGCCGCCGAAAGGACTCGTGGGTTGAAACAGTCTGGACGGATCGAGCGCGGCGCACAGCCGGCCCGTGATTCGTTCGGCGATGCTCCGACCCGGATAATCCGAGTCATCCTCGGCTGCGAACATGCCGTTTTCATTGTCGCCGTTCCACCAGACGAGACTGGGACGATTCCGCAGCGAACGGATGACGCCCTCGATCTCGACCGTCAGCGATGCCTTCCAATCCCGGTCCGACTCGGGATAAGTCCCGCATGCCATCATAAAGTCCTGGACGACGACGATCCCGAGCCGGTCGCACCAGTCCCAGAACGGCTCCGGCTCGTAGATGCCGCCGCCCCAGCAGCGGAGCATCGTCATGCCGGCATCTCGGGCGAGCCGGAGCAGGTGCTCGTACCGCGAGTCCGGAACGCGCGAGGGGAAGGGATCGCACGGCACCCAATTGGCTCCCTTGCAAAAGACGGGAACGCCGTTGACCAGCAAACGGAAGCCGCTGCCAGGGCGGTCGCCGTTCGCCTCCCAGACCATGCCGTCCGGATTGTCGGCGTTCGCATCCCCTATCATGACTTGCGAGCGAATCTTTTCGGTCATCCGCGCCTCTGCGCTTCCCGTCCGGTCCGCGAGCTGCTCGATGCGCACCGTCCGGATGCCGAACGCGCGAGAACGCTCGTCGAGCAATCCCGACTTGTCGTACAGCTTTGCGACGAGCGTATACAGCGGCTGGCCGCCGTACCCCGCCGGCCACCACAGCTCCGGCTCCGTCAGATCGGCCGTCAGCTCCAGCTTGCCGCCGTTCAGCCGGCGCTCGGCCTGCCAGACGATTCCGCCGGACGGACCCTCTATCGCAAGCGACAGCCGCAGCGGCTCTTCGGCGCGGCTGCGCGTCTCGACCGCGACGGCAAGGGACGCGCCTCGCGCGTCCAAAGCGTTCGTGTACACGAAGAGATCGTCGATCGCCGCCACGTCTTCGAACACGAGACGAACCGGCCGCCATATGCCGTAGCTGACGAGGCGCCCCACCCAGTCCCAGCCGAACGTGCATTGCATGCGCCTGACGAACAGCCGCTCGTTCGTGAAGGCTGCGCCGAGACCGGCGTACGACTTGCCCGCAAGCCCTTCCGCGACCGTCCGGAACCGCACCACGAGCTCGTTCGTGCCTTCCCGCAGCAGCCCCGACACGTCGAAATGGTAGCGGACGAACATGTTGTCGGTCCGGGCGAGCCGGACGCCGTTCACCTCGATTTCCGCGAACGTATCCAGCCCTTCGAATTCCAGCAGGGGACGTCCCGGCTCCAATCGCTCAAGCTCGAACGTCCGGCTGTACGTCCACCGCCAATGCTCCACCCACTGGCAATCGTCCGCCTGCTTGCGGTAACCCGGATCCGCGATCAGGCCCGCCGCGAGCAGATCCTGGTGCACATGACCGGGAATCTGCGCATCGATCGCGATGCTCGCTTCCTTTCCCGAAGGGTCTATGCCTTCGCCTTTCAGTTGCCAAGCGCCTGTCAGCTCTATCGATCTTCTCATTTTCAATCTTCCTCCCCAAAAAGAGGATGCTCTCCGACGCGGACCGACGCGCATGGCCAGGGTCCGGCGGGAGCATCCTCTTGCGTTCTTATACGATTAAGGCAGTTGGAACACGACGGTCGGATCCGTCCCGATATCCTTCACGATGTTCGCGAGCGCCGTTCCGTACGTCATGCCGAACGTATACGAGCCGGGCAGCAGTTCCAAGCGGATCTCGCCGCCCGCCGTGCTGCCGATCGTCCGCCAGCTGCCGCCCGCATACACCTTGGCCGTGCCGCCGTTCACCGGGCTGCCGCCGGCATCCTTCAGTTGGATGAGAACGCTCGCCGTCTGGAATACCACGGCCGGATCGTCGCCAACGTTCTGGCTCTTTTCCTTGTACACGCCGTCATAGGTAATGCCGAACGTATACGTGCCCGACAGCAGCTCCTTCGTCGTTTCGCCGCCCGCAGTCGTGCCGATCGTCTGCCAGCTGCCTCCGGCATATACCTTCGCGACGGCGTCGTTCAGCGGATTGCCCTGACTGTCCTTGAGTTGCACCTTCGCTTTTACCGTCTGGAAGACGACGGACGCGGGACCTGTCGCCGTATTTTGCGTCAACTGCTTGGTCGTGCCTAGATAGGTCACGGAGAAAATATAGCTCCGCTCCGGCAGCGCCTTCGTCGCCTGCCCCGAGGCGTCCGTCGTCCCCAAGTCCTTCCAGCTGCCGTCGTAATACTTGACCGTGCCGCCGCTCAGCGGCTGTCCCGCGCTATCCTGCAGGGAGACCGTGGTCACCGTCGCGGCCAGGCTGAAGCTTACGCTCTGCTGCGTCTCGGCATTGCCCGCCAGGTCGGTCGACTTGTAAAGAATCGTATACGAGCCCTGTTTGCCGAACGCCAGCGGCGCCGTGTACGGGGCCCATGTCGTCCCGTTATCGACGCTGTACACGGTCTGCGCGACGCTGGACACGCTGTCCGATGCCGCAAGCGTCAGCGTAACCGGGCCGTTATACGCGCCGCCCGGACCGTCGGGCGCCGACGGATTCAGCGCGGCCGTCGTGACCGGCGGGGTACTGTCTGCAAGGACCGGACGAACCTCGATATCGTCGACGTAGAAGGTTTGCACCGGACCGCTTTGTTCCGTATACAGGTATACCCGGACATCGCTGACCGTCCCCGGCTCATCGATTTTCCAAAAGCCCGATGCTTGCGTCCAGCCCCCCCTGAGCAGCGGCGCGCTGGTGAATATATATATCTGCTTCCCGACGCCGTCCACCTTATATTGCAGGCAAATCCGGAACAGCGCAGGCTGCGCGGGTGCTGCATCCAGTTTGGCCCAGGCCGAGTAATAATACGTCTTCCCCTGCTCGATCGATGTGGGCATGAAGAACGACGCGAATCTGTTGTTGTTCAGCTTCGTCACCTGCAAAGACTGCGTCCCCAGGCGATGCTCCGACGTCGTCAAGGCTACGCCCGCACTGGAGCCGTAATAAGACGAAGGAATCGCGGCACCCTCCATGTCGGGGTTGAGAATGAGATTGCTTCCCAGCACCGCCCCGGCGGGCTGCCCGGAACCGAGCGCCACCGTCACCGCCGTCGTCGCCGTGAATCCGCCGTCGATGGCCTTGGCCGTAATATTCGCGATTCCCGTCTTCTTCGCGAACACCGTGCCGCTGATGTCTACGACGGCCACGTCCGGATTGTCGGAGTTCCAGATCAGCGCTTGGTTATTGACGCTGCTCGAGGGCTGGAACGTCGGAACGAGCGTCTTCGTCTCGCCCATGTTCATCGTCGTCGTCGGGTTGATACTCAGTCCCGTCGCATAGGTCCATGTCGGACTGGACGAGTAGGTCACGAGCCTCGCTTCGACATCGTCGAGATAGTAGTCGTGGTTGGTGCCGTCGATCTCCGTGTAAAAGTAAAGCAGCACATTGGAGATGGGACTGGTCTCCGCGATCGTGTAGTTGCCCTGCAGCTGCGTCCATTGATCGGCGGAGAGCCCGGCGCTGGTGTAAATGATCATCTGCTTGGTATTGCCGTCAACCGTATACTGCAAGCAAAGCCGCAGCGGTTCGGTGAGCGTCGGCGCCTTCGCGAGCTTCGCCCAGACCGAATAATGGTATTCCTGGCCTTGCGTGACGGCGATCGGGAAGGAAGCGCTGCCGTAACGGCTGTCCTTGACGACCTTGAGCGACTGATGGCCGCTGTGATACTGCGTGACGTCCAGACCCAGCGCGCCGTTCTGCACGCGCGCCTGAATCGTGCTTCCTTCCATGCCGGGATCCGCGACAAGGTTGGCGCCCGGCATCGGCAGCGAGGTTGCCGTATCCAGCTGCACGGAATCGACGCTGAAGCTGCCGGCCGACAGCGTAGGCACGACCCGGATTTGCTTGATCGTCCCTGTCCAGGCTGCCGCGGAACTCGTATCGAACACGTACTCGCGGAGCGTCGAATCGCTTGGCAGGATATAGGTCGAGAACGACTTGGCCGCATTCCATACGGGATCGGCGTCCGTCGTATAATAGAGCTTCGCTTGCGAGCCTGTCGTCTGGTTGCCGAGCTGCACGCGGACCCGCTTGATCGTGGACGCGTCCAGCCCCAGTTGATCCGGCGATTCGACCGCAGGTTCTACCCCGCCGGATACGCCCAAGGAGGTGCCGCCGAATCGGCCGCCCAGCGCCTGCCCGCCGGCGATGCGCCCGTTCGCCGTCCAGTCGTCTCCGAATTCAAAGTCCCAGACGACGCCTGCCGGATAGATTTGGATTTTCTGCGCGGCCGCGTCCCACTTCAAGGTCGCCCCGAAGGCTTGCTTGAGGTACGAGAGCGGCGCGAGCACCGTTCCGTTGGCCAGCTTCACCGGCGCGTGTTCGAGCGTGATGGACTGATTGTCCTTGAGCGCCGTCGTACTGCCGACCGTTAATTCGTAGACGCTGCCTCCCTTGACTGCGATGAACTTCTGATTCGCCGCGTCCCACTCGGATCTGACGCCGAGCTGCAGCCAGATATCCTTGATCGGCACCATGACGACGCCGTCCTGCACGAGCGCCGGCTGGCTGAAGTTTTTCCGCTTGCCGTCGATATACAGCTTGATGTCCGTAGAATCGTCCGCGACTGCCCGGATATAGTCGATGCTGATCGTGCCGATCGCCGAGATCGGATCGATCCGGATCTGCCGGATATTGCCGGTCCAGCTCTTGTTCCGCCACATTTCCACGTAATAATCCGTGTATCCGTCGTCCTGCGGCTTCACGTAGAAGCCCATCGCCTTCGTCTCGTTCCAGTCCCCGTCCAGCTCCGTCGTGAAAAACACTCTGCCGTCGATGTCGTTCGCGCTGTTCTTCATCCGGATCTTGAGATAAGGCGCGTCCTCCGCCTTAATCCCCAGATGGTCCGCCGAGATGATGCCCGGGTCCGTGTTGTTGGTGGTACCGGTGAAGGTGCCGCCCGCGACGCTCACCGCGTCGATCTGCTTCAGCACGCTCCAACCCTCGCTGTCGCCCGGCGTGTTGAATTCCCACGAGGCGACCGAATTGCTCGATATCGCCGGAGGCGTCAAGGTACGGTTCTGCACGACGCGTCCTTCCGGATACAGGACGTTGATTCGCGCCTTCTGCGTTGCGGTCGGCACGGCATCCGTATGGGTACTGACGCCCGCGAATACGTCGCGGATCGCATCCACGTAGCCGAAGCCCGCGAGCCCTGCCGGCATGATGAAATGGCCTTCCCCGAATTCGTTCCAGTTGTCCAGCATGACGAGCTTCTTGCCTAGATTGCCCGCCGACAGCGACGGAATATAGGTGTCCTTCGTCCACTGCGCCAGCGACTTGAATTCGGCCGGGGTCGCATAATACCCCGAGCTCAGCCCCCAGGCGGTATCGTCCCTGCCCATGCTGAGGCCGGGGATGACGTCCATCACGCCGGCGTTGTTTTCCAGCGTCAGCTTGAGCTTCTGAAAATCGGGATGCCCGCCGAAGGAGCCCCACGAATAGGCGTAGACGCCGTCGAAGCCCGCGGCCTTGCGGTTCTGCAGATCCTGGGCGTTCGTACCGTTGTATACGTTCAGAATGGTTAACTCGCCGACGCCGGCATCGCGCGCCGCGTCCCGCAGATCATCCATCAAATCCTTTGCTAGCTCTTTGGTGCCGCCTGCCAGTTTGACGAATTGATCGTAGTTATAGATGGTGAACACCGGCTTTTCGTCAACCTTCAAGTACCGGGGGTCCTTAAAGTAATATTCAATCCAGTAGGGGACCAGATTGTCGCGGAAATCGGCGATGTCCTTCGCCGCCGAGTTCAGGTTCTCCCACATGATGGCAAAGTGCGCCATATTGCTGTACTTGGCATTAAAGTAGCCGTCGTCCAGCGCATCGGACAGGTAGGAATCCTTGATCGGCGCGCCTTCTCCCCCGATCGGCCTGAACCAGCAGGACATCTGGAAGTCGATGCCGTGCTCGAGCATCCACTTGATCTCCCAGTCCGCCGTCTCCGGATTGCCTTCGTCGTAGAAGCCCAGATACGGCGTCCGGTCCGGGAACGGATTGATCACGTCCCAGCCCAGATGATGCCCTTCCCGCCACATCGGGCAGCTCTGCACCCCGACGAGCTGATCGCCGGTGCTCACGACTGCCGGCGCGGGCACATAATCCGCAGGCTCCGGCGTATTCGCATAAACAAGGATATCGTCGATCCACATCAAGCCCTTGTTCGCGGCGGAGGTGGAGAACCGGATACCGTCGACGGAAGCGATGCCGGCCGCGATATTCACGTCCGTTGCCTGCAATTTACCGTTGATGTACAGGTCGGCCTTGTGCGCGGCCGGCTTCAGAACCACCTTAAGGCGATACCACAGATTCGCCTTGTAGTCGTACAGCTCCACGGGCGTTCCCGCTGCGGCTTCGTACGACAGCTTCCCGTTGGAGGTGAACAGCTTGAGCGCCGTCGTACTTCCGCTTCTGAGCTCGGCCGCGAGGCCGTCCGTTTTCGCGGGAATAAAAATCTTGTATTCCGCGGTCAGATCGCCCGAGATGGCGGCGAAGCTCTTCCCAAGCGTCATGCTGCCGGTCGAGGCGGACGCATCGATCTTCAAGCTATTGACGTCCGGCTTCGGGGCGCTGAGCATCTCGGCGACCTTAATCGTGCCTCCGTTAAGGGCGGCCGTCCAATCCTGCGGCAAGTTACCCGATTCAGGGGTCACCGACAGCAGCCTTTCGTTGACCGCGTAGCCTTTATAGATATGAAGCGGCGTAAAGAAGAAGTCGCCCGTCGAAGCGACGCCCGTCGTCAGCTGGAAGCGGTTCAGCGCGGACACCGCGTTCGCAAAATTTTGGGCGCTCGCCCGCAGGATGCCGTTGACGTAGACATCCGCCTTTTGCGTGGACAGATTCGCAATGACCTTGACGCCATATTCTTTATTGGCTTCATACGCCTGCAAGGTCACCGTACCGCCTCCGGACGTCTCCAGCACGAGATTGCTCCCGCTGGCGCTGGTCGCGATGCTGACGCCGGGCGTGTTGTCGCCGAGCAGCTGGCAATGCAAGCCGCCCATGACGCTGAACGGCCTGAAACGAAACTCCATCGTCAGCGTCCCTTCGCTCTGGGCCGGGAACTTGCGGCTCATCGATACGGGAAGCTTCGTACTGGCATCGCTGATTTTTAACGTGTTGTTATAAATGCTCGTCAGCGCGCCGCCCGCAGCGCGGATGTCCCAGCCGGACGGCTGGCTCTCCCCCGGCACCAGGTTCGAGAGAAACGCAAAATCCTCGTCCACCAGGTAAGCGGCCCCCTCCGGCGCGGTATTCGCCGACGCGGAACGAGGTGCAGCGACAATTAAGAAAACGCATACAAGCAGTGCCGCGCAGAAAGCCGTCCATCCGTTTCTCCATGGATTCATCAACATCGATTCCCCTTTGCATTCGATTAGAAGCACAGGCGCTTATAAAAAAGGCGGCCCGACTTGCTTGAAGCAGGGCCGCCTTGCCTAACCGTTCCGTTCCGTATTGTTCCGTTTAGCTGTTTTCCGCCTTCCAGGCATCGAACTGCTTCTGCGCTTCGGCCATGATCTTGTCCATGCCCGCTTCGTTCAGACGCTGCTGCAGATCGGTATAGTACTTCTCGAAGTCAGGCATCGAGCCGGTCGTCAGGATCGGATTCGACTCCTTCTGGATGGCGCTCACCTGGGCGATCTCCGTCTTGACGGGCTCCGAGTTGAAGATGAAGCCGAGGATGCCCGACGCCTTGCCGTTGTCGTTGTTTTTCTTCATCGCTTCGAGCGCGGCGGTGGAGTTCCAGTTCGAATCCCATTGATCCCACAGCGGTCCAAGCCAGTTGTGCCAGATCGCCCAAGTCTGGTCCGCGCCGGTCGTCGCCTCGATCGTCGGATTGTCGTCCTTCACGGTGCCGGACTTGACCGTATAGTTTTTGCCCTCGACCCCGTAGGCCAGCGTATTCAGCAGGTACTTGTCGCCCCAGATCTCGTTGAGCAGCATCATCGCCCGCTCGGGGTTCTTGGAGGTAGCGCTGATCGCCGTCGCGGCGGAAGTCATCGAGTTGGTCGAGATCGTCGGATAGCCTGCCAGCGTCTCCACCGTCGGGAAGCCGTACGTCGCCGTCGACTTCGAGCCGTCCTCCGTATAACCGCCCGAGTCGCGCATGACCGCATACTTGCCCGATTTGGCCTCGGCCAGGTAGTCCGTCTTGATGGCCGCGTCCTTGGCAATATAGCCTTTTTTGTAGAAATCGTTGATCGTCCGGTAGTTCTCCTTGTTCTCGGGAACGTCCAGAATCTTGACGATCTTTCCGTCCTTCTCGCTGTAGGAGATGCCGGGCGTAATCGTCGTATAATCGTACAAGCTGACGCCCGCCGCGGTACCGTTGGCCGTAGCCAGGAGCGGGATCATGTTCGGCTCGTTTTTCTTGATCTCGGCCAGGAACGGCTCCAGATCCTTGATGCTCTTGACGCTCTTGTAGTCGAATTTGTACTTCTCCACCATATCCTTCTTGAAAACGTGCGCGCCGGCTGGCGCATAGGGCGTCTGTGCGGGGATCGCCATGATCTTGCCTTTGTAGGTGACCGCTTTCCAGGCGCGAGGGTCGACCTTCGCCAGGATGTTTTGGCCGTACTTTTGCAGCAGCTCATCCAGGGGCAGGAAGGCGCCCTTTTGCACATTGTCGCTGATGCGATTGGAGGAAAACGTGGAGAATACGATGTCGTAAGGCTCGCCCGCCGCGGAGATCAGCTTCATCTTGTCTTCCCAGCCGGCATTGTCGATCAGATTGAGATGAAGCTCGGCGTTCAGCTTCTCCTTGATGATCTTGTTGGCTTCCGCTTCGACGTCCGCTTGATCCTTCATGTTGTCGATCGGCTTCGGCATATACCAGCTGAGCTTGACGAAGTCCTTGGTATCGCCGCCGGTGTCCGCCGGCTGCGAAGCAGGCGTGCTGCCGCTCGGACTGGCGCTCGGGCTGGCGCTCTCCCCTGCGCTCGAACTTGCGGAGGGGCTTGAAGATCCCTCTTCCTTCGAACTGCAACCGCTTACGATAATCGCCGCCGCCAGCATGGCGGAAGTACTCGTTCCAAGCCATTTTGCTTTCTTCAGGTTTGTCGGACTCACTCGGATTGCCTCCCTTGTCTATTGCCTTTCATTTATAATCAGCAGCCGTAGCATCCCATCTTCTACGGCTGTAATTATCACCCTTTAACCGAGCCTACCGTCAAGCCCTGCACGAAATATTTCTGAAAAAGCGGGAACACGAGCAGCATCGGACCGGCAGCCAAAATACACATCGCCATTCTTGCGCTTAAGGAAGGCACGAGCATGCCCGGTTTGACGAGTCCGTATTGAATGGCTTCAGCAGAGTTCAAGTACTCCATATTTTTCAAAACGCGGATGAGCAAATATTGCAGCTTCATCAGGTTGTCATGCTCGACGTAGAGCAGCGTCAGCCACCAGTCGTTCCAATATTGGAGGGCGAAGAACAAGCCCAACGTCGCCAAGGCCGGCTTGGAGATCGGAATGACGATCTGCGCGAAGATGCGCAGCTCGCCGGCGCCGTCGATCTTCGCCGATTCGATGACCGCCTCCGGGATCGTCTGGAGAAATCCCTTCATCAGCAGCACGAACCAGCCGCTGATCAGATAGGGCAAGATGAGCGCGAGGATGTTGTTCTTCAGTCCCAGCCACTTGACCATCAGAATGTACGAAGGCACCATCCCGCCGTGGAACAGCATCGTAAAAAAGATGAAGAAGGCGAGGAACGACCGGAAGCGGTAGTCTTTGCGCGAGATGGCGTAGGCGTACGTCGTCGTGACCCACATCCCGACGATCGAGCCGATGACGGTCGTCGCGATCGTGACGAAGTAAGATTGGAACAGCACCTTGGGCTCGTGCAGGATGACGCGGTAAGCGTCGAACGTGAAGTTTTTCGGAATGACGGAATACCCGAATTTGACGATGTCGTTCTCGCTCTGAAACGACGTGCCGATGATGACGAGAAACGGAAACAGGCTGGCCACGCACAAAAGGATAAAGACGAGATGAATAAACATTTTCCCGGCGGTCGGTTGACTCCGCTTGAGGGCCGATACGGAACCGTTCATGGCTGCACTCCTTAAAAAAGAGAATTTTCCGGATTGATTTTTTTGACGATATAATTGGTCGTGAGCACGAGGCAGAAGCCGACGATGGATTGGAAAAAGCCCGCCGCCGATGCCATCCCGATGTCGCCCATGTCGATCAGCGACCGGTAGACGAACGTATCGATGACATCCGTCGTCTTGTAGAGCAGCGACGAATTGAGCGTCACGTTGTAGAACAGCCCGAAGTCGCTGTAGCAGATGCTGCCGATTTGCAGGATGACCATCATGATGACGATCGGCTTGATCATCGGCACCGAGATCGAGATCGCCTGCCGGAACTTGCTCGCCCCGTCGATCTTGGCCGCGTCGTAATACTCCGAATCGATTCCCATCAGCGCGGCGTAGTAGATGACCGAACCGTATCCGAGTCCCTTCCATACGGCGGCTGCCACTAGAATGTAAGGCCAGTACTTGGGATCGCTGTACCAGAGGATCGGTTCTTTGCCCAAGGTGACCAGGAGCCTGTTGATCACGCCGTAATCCATATCGAAGAGCGAGCGGAAGGCGAATCCCGCCACGACCCAGGAGATAAAGTAAGGGATAAACAGAATGGTCTGATACGCTTTGACGAATCTGCGGCTGAGCTCGTACAGCAGCAGCGCGATCGTCACCGACAGCGTGGTGCCCAGCACGATAAAGGTCATATTGTAGAGGAGCGTATTCCTTAGCACCCGGTAGAGCACGTCCCCGTTGAACAGGAAGCCGAAATTTTCGAAGCCGACCCAGGGGCTGTTCCAGATGCCCAGATTGTAGCGGTAGCTCTTGAAGGGCAGCAGCATGCCGTACAGGGGCACGTAGTTAAAGAGAATAATGAGCAGAAATCCCGGCAGCGCCAACATCGATAATCCGAAGTTCTTTTTGATCGCCCTGATCATGCGTCCTGCACTTCCTTTTCGCATTGCTTGTCGTGATAAGCCAACTTTAGGCGCGGAAGGCGGGAATGTATATTTTAAAAACGGCATTTTCCTATAAAAACCGGCGTTGAAGCCTCCGATCGGAGCAATATGCGTTTTCCCGAAGCCTCAAGCAAAAGGAATGCGGTGCAAGATGGTGGTCGCGGAGGTGCGGTGGTCGCGGAGGTGCGGTGGTCGCGGAGGTGCGGTGGTCGCGGAGGTGCGGTGGTCGCTGTAGAACCGCGCGCGGAACGCCTAACGATGGCTTCGACTGCCTTTCAACGGACCAGCGTATCGCTGCCAGCGTCGTTCTTTCGCCGCAATGCCTGCAAAAATACATCTTTTTTCGCCAACTTCGCGTCCTTTGTATGGGATAGATGCAAAAATGCAGTTATTTCCTTCCACCTTCCGGATTTATTGCTTGCGCATTGCATTTACCTGCACATTAGCAGGCATTCCATCGAGTGGCGCGAGCCGTTAGAAAATACATGTACAGATGCAGTTTTTTAGCCCGCCCCCTCCATAAAGCCGCGGTACGCCGAAAGCGTGTCGCGTTTAACATTCCGCAATTGCCGCCCATATTCATACTTTCTAATCTCCCCAAAGACCATCTTATCGGATTTCTTTTATAGAGGCGTGGCATCGACCGGTCCCGCAAGCTTTGAATGCCATGCAAAAAAGGTACGGTCCCTGAGCTTCCCATGGGACTGTACCTTGCTTTTCAAGCGGATTTTTTTCAGTAGAACTCCAAATGACGCCATGACTAGTTGATCTGGTTCGCGTTGCGCTGCAGCGCGTATTCCTTGGGGGTCATCTTGTATTTCTTCTTGAAGAGGCTGAAAAAATACGTCTCGTTCGTGATGCCCACCTTCTGCACGATCTCGTACACGCTCAAGTCTTCCTGAATCAGAAGCTCCGCCGCTTTGGTCAGGCGCACGCCGTTGATCAGATCCGCGATCGACAGCTGGGTCGCTTCCTTGTAGATCTTGCTTAAGCTTCGCGAGGAGATCTTCATCATCGAAGCGATCGAGGACAGGCTCAGGGAGGGATCCTGATAATTGCGATGGACGTATTCCGTCACGGCGTCCACGACAAAGTAGTTGAGCGCTTCGGCATCCTCGGCCGTCTCCTTATTGAACGAGTCCTGCAAGCCGCTCCAGACGATACGCTCGATCTCGGCCATCGTCTCCTTCTCCAGGATATGCCTGCCGATCGATGCCTTCTGCAGAGAGGGAGCTGCCGTCACCTTTGCCTTGTCCAGCCCTTCGATCACGGCATCCGCCAGGCGGAGAATCGAGATCAGGGCGTTGTGATAATTCAGCGCCGCCATCTCCTCGAACAGGTTCGCCAGCACGTCCCGCATCGCGGCGACGTTGCCCGACTTGATCGTCTCCATCAGCCAATCTTCCAATTCCTTGGAGTAACCCGTTTTTTTGTTGTCGGCGCATCCCCGGAGGCGCTCCTGCGTGATGACGGAGCCATGGCCCAACTGCAGACGGTACATCGACTGGTCCATCGCTTGCGTATACTGCGCGTGCAATCCGCCGAGCGCCTCGGCCTTGCCGCTGATCGAAGCGGTGAACGTCACCTTGAAAAAACGGGAGAAATTGTCCTGCGCCTCGGCCATCAGCGCTGCGAGTCCGGATTGCCAGTCCGGGCTCTCCTCCGGTACGCTCACGATCAGCAGAACATGATCTTCCTTCATGTCGATGCCTTCGTTCGCATACTTGCCGGCCACGATCTCCGAGGCGATATTGATCAGGGCGAACCGGATCGTTTCCTTGTCCCGAGCGGAGAAAAACTGCTGGAATTCCTTGTAGTTGTCGATTTTCAATAAACAGACTGCATACGCGCCCGATGGCGGCAAGGAGATCCTCATCTCCCTGAACAAGGAAGCCAGCTCGGGCTCCGGGATCGAAAAGCGCTCGGCGAGCAGCCGGCTCAGCCAATAATGCTTCATGACATCCTTGTACTGATCTTTTTCCTTGTAAAAAAGATTCAACTCCTCCATCGATTGCCGATAAACGGTATTCAAATAAGAGATCTCGTCGCCGACCTCGGCCTCGACCGCTCTGCCCGGCCTGTTCTGCTTCACCGCGTTCACCAGATTGCCGATCGGCCGGTAAATGGTCCGGGAGATCAGGATGGAGACGACGAACGCCAGCAGCAAAGCGATCAGCGTAATGAGCAGAATGCTGGTCCGGAGTCTGTCGATCGATTGATAAACTTCAAGGACCGGCTGCGTCTTGAGCAGCGTCATGCCGGCGCCGTCGACGTTCGAATACGTGATCAAATACGGCTTGCCCCCGTGCTTGCGCTGAAAAAAACCTTCCGAATCGGCGTCGGGATGCGCGGCTTGGTAGGCCGCAAAGTCGCTTTTCAGCCACTTCATGATCTCCCGGTCGCCCGTACCGTCGTCCAGGTACTCGCCGGCCTGGTCCATAATGAATATATTGTCGCCCTTGCGCTTGTCGATCATGTTGATCTCGCCGATGTTGTCGAGCAGCCATTCGGACCGGACATTGACCACGATGACGCCGTCCGGCTTCTGATCGCTCGCCGATGTCTCGTACATCATATAGGAGAATACGTACTCAGGCTCGGTCTTCCCGTTCACGAGCTTCTGAATGTTGCGGAAAATCGGCTTCATCTTGGGCAGCAGCCGGTCCGAATCGTACAGCTCGCCTAGCAGCCGGTCTTCAAAAAACAAAGGTCTCCCCGCATTGTACGTCTGATCCAGATTCCGGTTGTAGATCGTGAGCGAATGAATATACGGATTGGCCGAGGTGACGGAGCTGGTGACTTTGTTCAGCCTGTTGGCAACCTCGACCATATTCTCCTGTCTGGCGTACATGACCGCGGCTACGTCGCTGTTCAAATAAAGCGACTGGCACAGGCTCGCTATCGTCTGATCCATGAATTCCATATTGTATTTGACTTGATACAGTATTTTCTGATTGGAGGCATACTCGTTTTTGACGAGCAGCTTCTGGGCGTTGATGTAGACGACGGCGGACAGCACGACGACGATGAGCAGAATCGCCATGCTGATCCATAGCAGCATTTTGATATAGTAAGCCTTAGCCCCGAATCGCTTCATGCGGGAATCTCCTCTCCTTCTTCGAGGCAGGGGTGATCGTCTTCGCTGCCTTGCGTGCCAAATGCCGAAGAGGACCGGCATCCGCCAGCCCCTTGCTTTTGATCTAATATAACGGTCTAGACGCCCAGCCTGTCGGCCAGCGCATGCAGGTTGTCCAGGCTGATCCGCACGCTGTCCAGCGCGTCGCCCTCGCAGATATCCTGCTCGACGACATACCATTCCACGCCGCTGCGCTCCCCCCATAGAAGCAAGGGCTCGAAGTCGATCAGGCCCGTTCCGATCTCGGCGTACGTTCTGCGTTCGTCGGCGGTCATGTCCTTCAGGTGCATCGTCGGCATGCGACCGCGATACGGCGCCACGAATGCGGCCGGGTCTTTTCCGGCTTTGCTCACCCAGTATACATCAATCTCGGCCAATATGGCGTTGTCCGCCGCAGGATCGAGCAGATAAGACAGGGCGTCCGTCGTTCCGACGCGCGTCTCGAATTCGAAGGCGTGGTTGTGAAACGCGACCGTGAACCCCTCGTCCCGCAGCTCGCGCGCAGCCGCGTTCAATTCCTCGCGCAACCGGATATAGCCCTGCTCGTCGCGCCATTCATGCGGCACGGACGGGCAGATCAGCCGGTTGGTGCCGAGCTGTCTCGCCTCCGCCTTGACGCTGTCCGGCTCGGCGCGCAGACGCTCGACGGAAATATGCATGCCCGCCGTTTTCAGTCCCGCTTCTCTCAGCACCTCCGCGATCTCCGCTGCGTCATGGCCGTGCAAACCGGCCGTTTCAACGCCGGCCCAGCCCATCTGGCCGAGCGTTCGAAGCGTCTCGGGAAAATCCCGCTCGCATTCCTTGCGCAGCGTGTACAGCTGCACCGCAAACTTGTGCTTCACTCGATTTCCCCCTTCTCTGCTATATCTATTATCTCTACCAGTTCTACCATGTGATCTCGATCGCGCCGCTGATATTCGTCAACACGAGCCGATCGCCCCGGATGCAGTCCGTAAGATCCAGATACGCAGACTCTCCCCGCACTTCTACGCTTCCTGCACGAAGGTTTGCCAGCGGCGGGTAGATCGTCACCTGCGCTTCCCGCAGACCGGCGACGAAGAGCATCCGCTCCGAGCTCTTCTTCGGCGTCGGTCCCGGCGCGAGCTCCCGGCAGGAGACGGAGGTCGTCTCGCGCTGCTTGACGAAGACGCGGCATTCGTCGTGGAAGGTGCGGTCCGGCGCATAAGGCGCGGCGCCTTCCCCCGCCCTCGTCGTCTGCCCGATAATCGCCGGTACCCCTTCGGGAAAGCGCAGGCGAAGGGTCACGGACGTGTCCTGACGGCAGCCCGTAAACCAAAAGCCATTGTCGCTGCGCGTCACGAACAAGAGCGCCGGCTTATCCGCTTCCGACTGCTTGACCTGCTGCAGTTCATACCCGAACTCGGCAAGCAGCTGCCTTGCCAGCACCGAGATGTCCTTGAACCGCTCGGGCTGCCGGTTCGGCAGATGGGATACGGCGCCCGATTCGAAGGGCAAGGAGCCGCGAACCCATCCGATCTTGCCGCCGTTCCACGCCGGCAGTTCACGCGTCAGCGCCAGGACGCGCACCTGATCGCCTTGAATGCCGGTCGCGCATACCTTCGTGCCGGGATCGTCCGCATCGTTCAGTACCTCGCCTAGCGCGCCTCCGCCGATCTGCGGATCGTGCAGGAAAACGGCGGTCGACTCGGTCGTCTCGGACAATCGATCCTGCGGCAGCGCGCAGGAGAGCGCGATCTCGCCCTGGATTCCCGCATCCTGCCGGAGATTCAGCAGCTGCTGGAGCTCCGGGTCTACGACGCTGCCGTAAACGATCGCTCTGCCGCCCTCCCGGATGAAAGCGGCCAGGCTTGCGGCGTTCGCCCCCGTCAGCCAGGAGGCCGGCGTCCATAAGATCGTATCCCGCAGCTTTCCCAGCGCCCCGTCCTGCATCGCCGCCAAGTCGTCCGTGCTGAGTACCGTATTGAGCGGCATTCCCTCGTTCACCGCGTTGCGCACGAACCATTCCTCGAAGAAGATCGACTTGGCGGCTTCCGCCGATCGCTCGACGGAGGCATGGTACTCGCTGAACGGATACAGCCAGGCGAGAATGCCGGCTTGATCGGGATAGTCCTTGATCGCCCTGCGCAAGTGGGGAATGACCTCCGCCGGACAATCCGCGTTCAGTTCGCCTTTCTCCGTATCGATCGTCAGCAGCTCGACGATGCCCGGATTCTCCAGCTCGCCGTCGCTATTCATCCGGGCGACCGACATGGGGCAATAAATGTCGTGCGGCTCCCGGTCGTACAGATCCCACCAGGGATTTTGCCAGAACCAGGGATCGTTCGGATAGAAGCGATAAGGGTAGGTCTCGCCCGGCAATACCGCGATGCGGGACATATAGGACGCGATCTCCAGGCCGAAATCGAAGTTGAGCGCGCCCCACGGCGAATTCGGAGGCGGCAGCTCGATATAATTTCTGCGGTACATCTCCTGCAGCGGAATGAAGTCCTTGGCCAGATCCATCCCCGTTCCGAAGTTGGTGCCACGTACTTCCGTGCGATAACCCGGGCATTCCCGCTTGAAATGTTCCCAGAACGACAGCGTTTGGTCCGCCAGTTCGCGGTAGTCCGCCGTCGGCATCGACGTGCCGTCGTAGTTCGCTCCCAGGTACGTCCAAGGAAAATAGGAAAACCCGAAGCCGTTCGAGAACCAAATATAGTCGAACCCGAGCGCGGGGAGGAAGCTCGCGCATTGCCGGCCGAGAAATTCGCCGAACGGGGTGCCTTCGGGAATGCCGTCCGGATAGGCGGCATAGGCGACCGAATCCCCGCAAAGCTCCGACCACGTGCAGACGACCGTATAATCGGCCTTGAGCGCGATCTCCTTGCCCCCCAGCTTCGCGCGGTTGATCTCCGGATGCCGCGTATACTTAAAGTCGGAGTAGGCGAACTCGGGCCCGGCGTCGAAGGTGGCGCCCACTTCCATCGAGACGCCGAACCGGTCGCGGGCGATCCGCTTGAACGCCGCCACGATCGTCCGCAAGTTATCGTACGTAATCTCGCAGGCGTCGGGCCGGTAAAGCTTGGCGATCCGGGGATCGTTCGGTTGGATATGCCCGAACCGGTCCTCGTTCGCAAAGCCGATATAGCGCCCCCACTCGATCGCGCGCTCCCCGTTGCCGTCCCACTCCAAAATCTCGCTGCCGTCGGCAACCCATAGCAGCACCGAGCAGCCGTCCGCCATGTCGATCAGCGGCAGCCATTGACGGATCGCTTCTTCGCATACCGCTTCGATCGCCGGCAGCGCCATGCTTGTGAATGGCTTTAAGCTCATTTCGAGCGTAACCCGCCGGAGTCTCTTGATTGTCTCGGACCGGCTCATAACAGCAGCCCCTTCCTTTTATGCTTCAACGATTGGATGGAGCAGCCCGGCCAGTACGGGCCGAAGTCTGCTTGCGATGCGGTCGTAACCCAGATCCGAAGGGTGGATGCCGTCCGTCGTACAGTCCTGATCCGCCTCTCCGAGCAGATCCGTGCCGTCGACAAAATGAATGTGACCGTCTCCCGCCAGCCGGCGCCGCTCGACCTCTTCTCGCTGAATCCGCCTGCGCTCGTCGCGGCGGGAAGCCACGGCGACGTCGAACGACTCCATAGCCAAGCGAATCTGCGACAGTACGAGAATCGGCACTGCGGGATGGCGGCTGCGGTAAATCCGGATGAATTCAGGCAGCGATTCCCTTAGCCGCTCCGTACTCGGCGTATTCGCCTCGTAGTCCAGAACGAGCATGGCCGGAGACGCGATCTGACTGATGAGATGGGCGAGCTCGGGCTCTCCCTGCGCATTGCCGGAAAAACCGAGATTGACGAATTCAAGCGGGAACATCCGGCTTAAAATATTAGGGTAGGCCATGCCGGGACGGGTCGCGCAGGCGCCGTGCGTAATCGAGGTGCCATAGAGCAGCACCTTTTTGTCAGTGGGGAAGCCCGGGAATTCGGCCATCTTCGAAGCGGGTTCAACGCCGATCCACAACGCTTCCACGCCTTGATACAGAGGCAGATTGAGCGTTATGTCCCGCAGTTCGCGCGGAAGAGCATCGAACAGGACGGAGACATACTCGGTTTGGGTGAAGTCGAAGCGCGTCGTGTTGATGTATTTTTGATCGCCAAGCCCGCCGATATAACAATCGATCCCGCATTGGCCCGTCGCCGCCAGCTGGTACATGCTGTACTTGTCCGCCAGCTTCGCCCGCACGTACAGCCTCGGGGAATCCGTCCTGAACCGGACCTGCACCCCTGTCGTAAAATTCGCCAGCCGGTCCACTTCCGGACGGATCGCATGGCTCGGCCGGACCGGCAGCCTCCGGAAGACGCCGTCCTGTTCCAGCCATGGCAATCCGGTCACGCGGAAGGGCGCGCCGGGTACGGCCAGCCAGTCCAGGTCCGGCGCGACGCCCCCGCCGATTCTCATATTCGAATCCATCTGCCGGGCGTCGCGCGCCCCCGTCTCTCTCATCGCTCCGCACCTCGCCGGACCGCATCCGCGATCATTTTGATAATCGTCAGATCCTGCAGATAGTCCTCCGGCGTCGTTTTCGGAGCCAAGCCATTCGCGACAACCTCATGGAAGTATTCGAGCTCGCACGTATATGCGTCCTTGTACGTCGGGCGGACGACCGTCTCCTCCAGCGCATCCCCGATCGTATCCCGAATCCGCAGCGTCGTCGGCAATTGGCGCAAATACGGCGTATCGTACTGAACCAGAACCGATCGGCGCTCGCCGTACACTTCAATATGGGCATCAAAACGTCCCTGCTGGTCCACGCCGGTCTCGAACATGACATCGAAGCCGTCGTATTCCAGGATGGCATTCTTGAATCTGCCGCCTTGCCGGGAAGAAGCCGCCTTCACGCGTATCGGCATGCCGAGCATCTCGCGCATCGCGGATATATCGTGGCTGTTCAAGCCAAGAAGCAGACCGTACGCGGCATAGTCTTCATTGGAGGCTTCGCCGATCGCTTCCTGCATCAGCCTTGTATTTCTCTCCTTGCGATCCTTGACGGCTTCGGCGGGAATATCGCCGAACCGGTATACATGAATGCCCGACTGACCGGTGAAGTACGCGTTCGGCCCGATCATGTCGCGTACGCGCGCATAATTGATCTGACCCAGTGCCCGTACCTCCTCCAGCGCGCGCAGGTAAGCCGGCGCGAACCTTCGCATATAGCCGACCATCACCTGCGCACTCGACGCGTTCCGCGCCCGGATGATGTCGCGAGCTTCCGCTTCGGTTACGCACATGGGTTTTTCCACGAATACATGAAGATTCCTTTGGAGCGCCGCGACCGTGCATTCCGTATGATACTCCATGTTGTTCAGTACGAATACGGCATCCAACCCGGTTTGGTCGAGCATATCCGAAGCGTTTGTGTACAAGTTTTTCACGCTGTGCTTCTCCCCCATTACGTCTAACAGCCGCTGAGAGATATCGCATAAGGCGACGATCTCGTACAGCTCGGGCAGCGATTGCAAGATCGGTAAATGAATGATTTGGGCGATCTCTCCAACGCCGATAATCCCGACTTTCAGCTTCTTCATCCTGCAATCTCCTTTGTAACGAATGCTGCGCGTCCCGCGTCCCGAGGACGACGGGGAGCGATGCTTATGCGACCGCTGCAGCCTTAATTTAGCCTCCTCCCGCGTTCATGTACACTTCAATTTGCGTCGATTCGTTCAATTCGGCGCTTATCGGAGTCAAAAGGAGCAATCAACCGAAAACAAAGCCTTGTGAACGGCGCTTTTCCGGAACCGAAAAAACGCCGGGTCAACTTCGACCCGGCGCTGCTAGTACCAACCTAATCCTTCACTTTGCACCTACCTCATCAAGGGCAGCCGAACCGCAAAAATCGTGCCCCCCTCGCCGCTGGAAGCCGCGATCGAGCCGCCGTGCAGCTCGACGATGTTTTTGGCGATCGCGAGCCCGAGGCCCGATCCGCCGGTATGCCGCGAACGGGACTGCTCCAGCCGGTAAAAACGGTCGAACAGCAGCGGGATTGCCGAGGCTGGCAGCGGCTCGCCGTAATTCACGATCTCCGCCACCGCCTCCGTTCCTTCTCGCCGCGCCCGAATGTCGATCCTGCCGCCATCCCTGCCGTAACGGATCGCGTTGTCGATCAGATTTTCGAACACCCGTACCAGCTTGTCGCCGTCCGCCGCCACGGTCAGCTCCTTCTCCGCGAACGTCGCAGCGCCTTCGACCCCCGCCTGCTCGAATTGAAGCCGGAACTGAACGGCCAGCTGCCCCAGCATCTCGACCAGGTTAAGCGGCGCGAGCCGGAGCGGCATCCCGCCGCTCGTGCGGGTATATTCGAACAGGTCGTTGATCAGTCCCTGCAGCCGCAGCGCCTTGTCGTAAGCGATGCCCGTGTAGTGGCGCAGCTCGACCTCGTCGCGATAGCGGTCCTGCTCGATCAGTCCCAGATAGCCGACGATCGAGGTGAGCGGCGTTCGCAGATCGTGGGAGACGTTGGTAACGAGCTCCGTCTTGGCCCGCTCCGTCCGCCGTTCTTCCTCGATAGAGCGCTTAAGCTGCTCGCTCATGCGGTTGATGCGATCCGCCAGCACGCCGAGCTCGTCGCCCGTCCGGACGGGGATGCGGCTGTCGAATTTACCTTCGGCGATCTCGCCCACCCCTTGCGTGATCCGCAGCAGATAACGGATGGTGCCATGGCTGAAGACGAACAAATAGACGATAAACAGCGCGAGAATCGCCAACGCGAGCGTGATCGACCTGCCAAAGCGTTCGTAAAACCACCATGCCAGCGCATTCAGGATCGTAATATCGAATTGGACGGCAAGGACGTACAGCAGCATCGCAGTACCGCCCGCGAACCCGAGACTGAGCGCGACCAGGATCAGCAGCTTGAAGCGCAGCCCGAACAGCGGGTTAGGGTTCAATTTTATAACCTACTCCCCACACCGTCCGGATCGGCTTGGCGCCGTCCAGCGCGTGCTCCAGCTTGTCCCGCAGATTGCTGATGTGCACCATGACGGTGTTGTTGGACTCCAGGAACTTGTCCTTCCAGACCGCCTCGAAGATCGCCTCGGCGCTGAACACTTGCCCCGGGTGGCTGGCCAGCAGATGCAAAATATCGAACTCCGTCGAGGTCAGATTGATATGCTTGTCCTCTGCCATGACGGTGTGGGTATTCTTGTTGATTCGAAGCGACTGGATCTGGATATCGTCGTCCTCGCGGCTCTGCCGCAGCCTGGCGTTCAATCCGAACGACCGGCGGAGCAGCGACTTGACCCGGGCGACGAGCTCCAGCGGGTTAAACGGCTTGACCATATAGTCGTCGGCCCCGGTCATGAGCCCCATGATCTTGTCCATGTCCTCGGCCTTCGCGCTAAGCATCAAGATCGGCACCGCGTCGTCGGCGCGCACCGCGCGGCAAACCTCGAGCCCGTCCATCTCCGGCATCATCACGTCGAGGATGACGAGCTGGACCGATTCCGACCGGATCAGCGACAGCGCTTCGCGGCCGTCCGCCGCCTTCAGCACGCGATAGCCCTCGTTCAGCAGATAGATGGCGATCAGGTCCGCGATCTCCCGGTCGTCGTCCGCGATCAGAATTTGAGCGGCATTCATCCGGCATTCCCCTTTTATCCGTTTAGCTTCTAGTATAAAAAAAGCCCCGTCGCTCAAGCTTGTAATTTAGCTGAAGGATTTATAAAGTTTTTCTAAACAAAAGAACCGTTAGGCAGCGAAAACTGCTTAACGGTCCCGATCATGCGCAGACAGCGGATCACGCTTGGCCGAACACGCTCTTGTACCGCCCGTAGCCCTCTTTCTCGAGGTCCTCGACGGGAATGAAGCGCAGCGCGGCGGAATTAATGCAATAGCGCAGGCCGCCAAGCTCGCGCGGGCCGTCGTTGAACACGTGGCCGAGGTGCGAGTCCGCCTCGCGGCTGCGCACCTCCGTGCGGACCATGCCGTGCGTGAGGTCCTCTTCCTCGCGGACGCCGCCCGACTCGAGCGGCTTCGCGAAGCTCGGCCAGCCGCAGCCGGAATCGAACTTGTCCTTCGAGCTGAAGAGCGGCACGCCGGACACGATGTCCACGTACAGCCCCTCGCGGTGATTGTCCCAGAACTCGTTGCGGAACGGATGCTCCGTCGCGTTGTTCTGCGTCACCTCGAACTGCAGCGGCGTGAGGCGCGACCGCAGCGCCTCCTTATCCTTGTCCGTGTTCCAGTGCCGCTTGATGTAGGCGTCGCGGCCGGAGCCCTTGCGGTACATCTTGTACCGGAGCGGATTTTTCTTATGGTAATCCTGGTGGTAGTCCTCGGCCGGGTAAAATTCGGAGGCGGGCTCGATCGTCACCGCGATCGGCTTGTCGAAGCGCCCGCTGGCGTCCAGCTCGGCCTTCGTCTCCTCGGCAGCTTGCCGCTGCTCCTCGTTATGGTAGAAAATGACCGGACGATAAGACTCCCCGCGGTCGAAAAACTGGCCGCCGCCGTCCGTCGGGTCCACCGATTGCCAATAGATGCCGAGCAGCTTGCGATACGGGAATAGATCCGGATCGAACGTGATTTGCACGGCCTCCTGATGTCCCGTCGTTTCCGAGCACACCTGCTCGTAGGTCGGGTTCGGCATATGGCCGCCCGTATAGCCGGATACGATCCCGTGAATGCCCGGGAGCTCGTCGAACGGCGTCACCATGCACCAGAAGCAGCCTCCTGCAAACGTCGCTTTTTCCAACTTTTCGCTCATATCGATCATCCGCTCCTTCCGCGTAGGGTTCCGCGTTTCTTTTTATACCCAATTCTTTACTTTTTGTGCATTTTAAATTCGAGGAACAGCTCGTTGTAGTGGGCGAGCATCCGCTTGCCCAAATTATCGTATACTTCAAGCTTGTCCGTCAATGCGGGCTCCGGATAGAACCGCTTGTCCTCAGCAATCTCCGCCGGCAGGACCGGGATGGCCTTGGCGTTCGGGGTCGCGTAACCGACGTATTCGGCGTTCTGCGCCGCGTTTTCCGGGTCGAGCATGAAGTTCATGAACTTGAGCGCGCCATCCAGGTTGCGGGCCGTCTTCGGGATGACCATGTTGTCGAACCACAGGTTCGAGCCGTCCTTCGGAATGACGTAGTCGAGCTTGTCGTTCTCGTCCATGATCTCCGAAGCGTCCCCCGACCAGACGAGGCCGACCGCCGCCTCTTCGCCCGCGAGCAGCATCTTGATCTCGTCCCCGACGAGCGCCTTCACGTTCGGCGTCAGCTTCTTGAGTTTGGCGAGCGCCTCCTGCAGATGTGTCTCATTCGTATCGTTCAGTGAATAGCCCAGGCTGTTGAGCCCCATCCCGATGACCTCGCGCGCGCTGTCGACGAGCAGGATATTGTTGCGAAGCGACGGGTCCCACAGATCGTCCCAGCTGTCGAACGTCAGGTCGCCGACCAGCTCCGGATTGTACACGATGCCTACTGTTCCCCAGAAGTAGGGGATCGAGTAGACGTTGCCCGGATCGAACGACTGGTCCAGGAAACGGGGATCGATATTGGCAAGATTCGGCAGCTTGGCATGGTCGATCGGCAGCAGCAGGTTTTCCTCGCGCATTTTGCCGATGGCGTAGTCGGACGGAACGGCGATGTCGAACGTCGTGCCGCCCTGCTCGATCTTGGTCATCATCGCCTCGTTCGAGTCGAACGTCTGGTAGATGACCTTGATGCCCGTTTCTTCCTTGAATTTGTCCAGCAGATCGGGATCGATATAATCGCCCCAGTTGTACACGGTCAGCGTATCCGCGCCCGAGTAACCCTGCGAAGAATTGAGCCTGTTGATCGCGAATAGCAGGCCGCCCGCGATGACGAGGACGGCGATGAACGTCCGGACCAGGCTGTTCATCTCGGCACCCCCGTTCCGAGGCGCTTCGCGCTGCGGCGGTTCATCACGTAGTAGCCGAGCACGATGAGCAGCGTGAACAGGAAGATGAGCGCCGACAGCGCGTTGATCGACAGGGAGACGCCCTGCCGCGCGCGCGAGTAGATCTCGACGGACAGCGTGGAAAAGCCGTTGCCGGTGACGAAAAAGGTGACCGCGAAGTCGTCGAGCGAGTACGTCAGCGCCATGAAAAATCCGGCGAAGATACCCGGCTTGATAAACGGCACGACGACCCGCAACAGCACCTGCCAGCCGGTCGCGCCCAGGTCGCGCGCCGCGTCGATGAGCGTCGGGCTCATCTCCTGCAGCTTGGGCAGCACCATGAGCACGACGATCGGCACGCTGAACGCGATGTGCGACAGCAGTACGGACGTGAAGCCGAGTCGGATGCCGGCCATCGTGAACATGACGAGCAGCGACGCGCCGATGATGACGTCCGGGCTGACGATGAGCACGTTGTTCATCGACAGCAGCGCGTTGCGCGAGCGCCTCGTCCGCGTCCGCATGATGGCAAGCGCCCCGACCACGCCGAGAATCGTCGAGATCGTCGACGACAGCAGCGCGATGACGACCGTGTTCAGCACGATGATGAGCAGGCGCGCGTCCTGGAACACTTCGCCGTAATATTCGAGCGTAAAGCCTTCAAATCCGTGCATCGTGCCGCCGCTGTTGAACGAGTAAAAAATCATGTAAGCGATCGGCGCGTACAGCACCGCGAACACGACGATCAGATAGGCCGACTGCCAGCGTTTTGCCGCCCTCATCGTCTCACCCTCCCCGCCTGGCCGGTCCCGGTCAGCAGCATGATGACGACCATGGCGATGATCAGGAACACGGCGATGGCCGCACCCATTCCCCAGTCCTGCGTGACCAGAAAATGCTGCTCGATCGCGGTGCCGAGCGTGATGACCCGGTTGCCCGCGACGAGCCGCGTGATCATAAACAGCGACAGCGCGGGGATGAACACGGCCTGGCAGCCTGCCTTGACGCCGTCCGTCGTCAGCGGGAAGACGACCTTGCGGAACGTCGTCCAGCCGGACGCCCCCAGATCCCGCGCCGCGAATACGAGCGACGGATTCAGGTCCTCGAGCGCATTGTAGACCGGCAGGATCATGAACGGGATAAAAATGTACACGGACACGAACACGAAGCTGAAGTCGGTAAACAGGATCTGCTGGCGGCCGATTCCGAGCGCCTCTAGGGCGCCGTTGACGAAGCCGTACGTGCCGAAGATGCCGAGGAAGGCATACACCTTCAGCAGCAGATTGACCCAGCTCGGCAGGATGAGCAGCAGCAGCCACAGCTGCTTATGCTTCATCTTGGTGAGCGCGTAGGCGGCCGGGTAGGCGATCAGCAGCGAGAACGCCGTGATCAGGAAGGCGTACCAGATCGAGCTGACCGTCATTTTCAAATAAATCGGCGTCAGAAACTTCTCGTAGTTGCCGAACGTGAAGCCGCCGTCGATGTCGAAGAAGGAATCGTAGACGATAAGGGCGATCGGAATGACGATGAACAGCGCCATCCAGGCCAGGTACGGCGCCAGGTAGACGTTGCGCTTAGCGTTCATTGGCGCTCTCCTCATACGCGAGCAGCCGCCGGTCGAACTCTTCCTCGGTCTCGCCGAAGCGCATGACGTGGATCGCCTCCGGATCGAAGCCGAGTCCGACCCGGTCCCCGACCGTCGCGCGCTTCGTCGAATGCACCATCCATTCGTTGCCCGCGTCGTCGTAGCCGATGATCTCGTAGTGAACCCCGCGGAACAGCTGCGAGTCGACCTTCACGACCAGCTTGCCGGCTTCAGGCGGCGTAATCTCGAGATCCTCGGGACGGATGACGATCTCCACCGGCTCGTCCGGCCGGAAGCCGCCGTCCACGCATTCGAACGTGCGTCCCGCGAAGCGGACTTCGTAGTCGCGCACCATCTGGCCCGCCACGATATTCGACTCCCCGATGAAGTCCGCCACGAAGCGGTTGATCGGCTCGTCGTAGATGTCCGTCGGCGTGCCGCTCTGCTGGATCGTGCCTTCCTTCATGACGAAGATCTCGTCCGACATCGCCAGCGCTTCCTCCTGGTCGTGCGTGACGAAGATGAACGTGATGCCCAGCCGCCGCTGCAGCTCGCGCAGCTCGTACTGCATCTCGGTGCGCAGCTTGAGGTCGAGCGCCGACAGCGGCTCGTCCAGCAGCAGCACTTGCGGCTCGTTCACGATCGCGCGCGCGATCGCCACCCGCTGCCGCTGGCCGCCGGACAGCTCGGTGATCTGCCGCTTCTCGTAGCCCTTCAGGTTGACGAAGCGAAGCGCCTCGAGCACCTTGGCTTCGACGTCCGCCTGCTTCATGCGCTTGATGCGCAAACCGAACGCGACGTTCTCGAACACGTCGAGGTGCGGGAACAGCGCGTAATCCTGGAACACCGTGTTCACCTGCCGCTCGTTGGCGGGCACGCGGTTGATCACTTTCCCGTCAAAATAAATCTCGCCCGCGGACGGCTCCTGAAACCCCGCGATGAGCCGCAGAATCGTCGTCTTGCCGCAGCCCGACGGCCCGAGCAGCGTATAGAATTGCCCCCGCCGGATCTCGAAGCTCACTTCCTTCAGGACGGTCTCCCCGTCCTCGTACCGTTTGCTCACCCGCTCGAAGCGGATGATCGGCTGCTCTGCGCTTGCGCCCATTCCGACTCTCCCATCTATGCGAACCCTTTCGATTCTCTTATTATCTCCTTTTCCTTCGGAATCGCAACCCCCGGAGCCATCATCCGGCAAGCCGCGGACAGCGGATCTAATCGCGTTTTAAAAAAAAGATTGTGGAGATATTAGTAAAAACATCTAACGGGCGGTGCGCATGGTCTCTTTCTTATACCCGATCAAAAAGCTGCTTAAAAAGGGGCTCGGTTCCCGTAGACCGGCGGGCGACGGCGGCAAGCCGCCCGCTCCCTTGTCCCGCAGTCTCGACGATACCCTGCGGACCGTAAAAAACGCGCTCGGCGGCAGCGCGGATCTCGTGATTCGAAGATTCGCGATCATGATGAACCGCCGTCCGCACCCGGCTGCGATCGTATATATAGACGGACTGGCGGATCCCAAAGAGCTCCTGGAATCTCTGCTCGCGGACAGCGGCGACATGCAGGAGATCCTGCAATCCGCCGAAGACGTCGAGCCTGTGCAGCTCATTCGCCAGTATCTGTTGAAGATCGGCCAGATCAACGGCGTCTCCGATCTCAGCACGCTCTATCACGCGATATTATCCGGAGATACCTGCATCTTGTTGAACGGCGCGTCCGAAGCGATCGCCGCCGGCACCGGCGCCGCCAAGGATAGAAACATATCGGAGCCTGCTTCGCAGGCCGTGCTGAGAGGACCACGCGAAGGATTCGCGGAGACGCTGCGGACGAACACGGCGCTCGTTCGGCGGAAAATCAAAAATCCCAACCTGTGGATGGAGACCAGGCGGATCGGCGAAGTCACCAAGACCGATGTCGCGATCATGTATATCAAGGGCATCGCAAACGACAAAACCGTTAACGAAGTCAGGATGCGGCTGGATCGGATTCGGATCGATTCGATTCTCGAGAGCGGTTATATCGAAGAACTGATTCAAGACGAGACCTATACCCCTTTCCCGACCATATTCAATACGGAGCGGCCCGACGCGGTAGCCGGCGGGCTGCTTGAAGGCCGCATTGCCATTTTGGTGGACGGCACCCCTTTCGTCCTCGTCGTTCCGGCTTTGTTTACGCATTTTCTCCAGACGCCGGAGGATTATTATCAGCGCGCGGATATCAGCAGCTTGCTTCGCATCCTGCGCTACGTGTGCTTGTTCATCGCCTTATTCGGACCTGCCGCTTACATCGCCGTGACGACGTTCCACCAGGAGATGATTCCGACTCCGCTGCTCCTTAGCGTCATCGCGGCGCGGGAAGGCATCCCTTTTCCGGCGTTCGTAGAAGCGCTCCTGATGGAGATTACGTTCGAAATCCTCCGGGAAGCCGGCGTACGGATGCCGAGGACGGTCGGTCAAGCCGTATCCATCGTCGGGGCGCTCGTCATCGGGCAATCCGCGGTGGAAGCCGGACTGGTGGGACCCGCGATGGTCATCGTCGTGTCCATTACGGCCATTTCGAATTTCGTTATCCCTTCCTACAACATGGGAATATCGATCCGTATGATCCGATTCCCGTTCATGATTCTCGCCGCCTCTTTCGGCCTGTACGGCATTCTCGTAGGCGCCATCGTCATGGTGTTGCATTTATGCAGCTTGCGTTCGTTCGGCGTTCCCTACATGGCGCCGTTCGCCCCTTTTATCGTCGAAGATCAGAAGGACAATATTTTTCGATTCCCGCGTTGGGCGATGCTCACCCGTCCGCGCTATTCCAGCGACGGCAATCTCGTGCGGGAAAAGGATCGACCGCCGCGGAAACCGGCTCCTTGACGCGACTTAACGATCGGAGGTGCGATGCCGGCATGAACACCACGCTGAACAAGGGGTTGAAGCTGCTGCTTCTGGCCGCGGCGCTCCTGGCTTTGCCGGGATGCTGGAATCGAAAAGAATTGAATGAGCTCTCGATCGCCACCGCCTTCGGATTCGACGCGCGCGGAGACCGGTACCGCGTGTCCGTACAATTGGTTAACGCCGGCGAGATCGCCGACAAACAAGGAGGCGGGGGGCGGGTGCCGGTCGTGACGGTTCAGCAGGCCACCGGAAATACGCTATTCGAATCGATTCGCGCTTTAACGACCACCACGCCCAGAAAAATTTATTCGTCCCATCTGCGCATTCTCGTCATCGGAGAAGACTTGGCGCGGGCAGGAATCGCGAAGCTCCTGGACGGTCTATCCAGAGACCATGAATTGAGAACCGATTTTTATATCATCGTAGCCCGCGAACGAACGGCGAGCGAGATCCTCCAGGTGTTGACGCCGCTCGAGAAGATTCCGACGGACAAAATGTTCTCTTCCCTCCAAGCTTCCCAGCGCAATTGGGGAATCACCGCCCGGGTCGATCTGCATCAATTGATCTACGACCTAGTCGATAAAGGAAAAGACCCCGTGTTGGCCGGTATCGTCATCGAAGGAAACGAAAATATCGGAGGAACGGACGCGAATCTGCAAACGGTCCGCCCGCCCGCCACGCTGAAGTATCATGGCCTTGCCGTGTTCCGCAAAGACAAACTCGTCGGCTGGCTGGACGACGAACAAAGCAAAGGCTACAACTACATTCGGGGCAGCCTCAAAAGCACCATTGTCCGGCTCCCTTGTCCGAAAGGCGGCGAGCTCGCGGTAGAACTCATCCGTACGAGCCATCGCATCAAAGGGAAAATCAGAGACGGAAAGCCCGAGATCGACGTGCGGTTGAACGCGGAGGGAAATATCGGCGAAGTGGAGTGCGCGATGAACTTGAATACGCCTCGCGCGATTCCCCGCCTGGAGAAAGAACTAAGCGATGCGATCGAGGAAAGCATGGAAGCGACAATCGCGCGGGCTAAAGATTACAAGTCGGACATCTTCGGATTCGGAGCGGCCATTCATCGCGCGGACTTCAGGACTTGGAGTCGGCTGAAGGACCGCTGGGACGAAGAATTCGTTCATCTTCCCGTCCACGTCACCGTTAACGCGAAGATTCGCCGTACAGGCTCCGTGGTCGAATCGTTTCTTGAACGAATGGAGGATTCCTGAATTGGTCTGGATCGTGCTTGCCGCGGCTGCCTGCGTCGTCCGCTTCGAATATGTCAGGCTCTATCGCCGAAAACAGTTCAAAGATCTGTCCATCTCCGCGTGCTTGCTCGGTTTTGCCGCGACTTTATTTATCCTCAGAAGCGCGCACGTGCCGATTCCGGACCCCTTGGATTGGATCGGCGCCGTGTATAAGCCCGCGAGCAAGTTCATCTTGTCCGCGCTATCTTAGGAAGACGAAAGGAGAGGTCCGCGGATGATCGAAAAGGGAAAAATCAACGCGCGTCAATTTTCGATTTTAACCTTGCTCTTCAGCCTGGGAAGCGCGATTCTGATCGTACCGTCCGCGCTGACCGCCGCGGCGATGCAGGACGGTTGGATTTCCGCCATCGTCGGCGTTGCCGCCGGCATCCCGCTTCTGGCTTTTTACAACGCGCTCGGGTCTCGGCATCCCGATCTGACCCTTATCGAGTATACCGAACGCCTGCTTGGTAAATGGGTCGGAAAAATCGTCGGGCTGCTGTTCTTTTCTTTCTTTTTGCTCTTGTCCGCGCTCGTTCTTCGCAACGTGGGCGACTTCATTACGACCATCGTGATGCCGGAGACTCCGATTGAATCCGTGCACTTCATCTTGCTGATCGCGATCGCGATGGGCGTCGGCTTGGGTTTGGAAGTCATCGCCCGATCGGCGGAAATCTTTCTGCCGTGGGTGCTGATGCTTCTCTTCTTTCTAATCGTCTTTCTTTTTCCGCAAATCGAAATGGACCGCATCCAGCCCGTGTTCGAATCGGGCGTAAAAACGATCGTTCGCGGAAGTCTGTCCGTGATCAGCATTCCCTATTTGGAGTTGGTCGTCTTTCTGATGATTTATCCTTACGTCGGCAAGCCGGATCGAAGAGGGGCCGCCATGATCAAAGGGGCATTGATCGGCGGCACCGTCCTCGTTTTGATTACCATGCTATGCGTCTTCGTCCTTGGCTGGGATTTCACGTCCAGACATACCTTTCCCAGCTACACCTTGGCCAAGAAAATTCAAGTCGGCGAATTTCTGCAGCGAATCGAAGTCTTGGTCGCGATCATCTGGTTTTTGACGATTTTTTTCAAGCTCGTGCTGTGCTTTTACGCCTCGCTGTTAGGATTGGCACAGCTGCTCAAAATGAATTCGTACCGTCCCCTGATCGTGCCATGCGCCATGATCGTGCTCATGGTGTCGATCGTGGTTTATCCGAATATCGTCTACTTCAGAATCTTCGCTTCCGAGATATGGCCCTTTTATGCTTTGACGACCGGTTTCTTGCTGCCCCTGCTCGTATGGGCGGCTTCCTTGATCAGTTCGACCGGCGATACTGCTTCAAAAAGTCGACCGCCAGCTTGATATCGCGCTCCGGACTCGCGCCGACCTCGCGCTCGATCGTCAGGAAGCCCTCGTAGCCGATATCCTGCAGCGCCTGCAGGTAGGCGGGCCAATCCACGCCGCCCTCGCCGAGCGGCACCTCGCGGAAGTATTCGCCCGACTCGCCCTGCTCCGCCAGCTTCTCGTGCGACATCGCTTCGTAGCCGAGCGCGCCGTAGATGTTGCGAGGATCGGTCTCCTGAAGTCTGATGCCGTCCTTGGCGTGCGTATGCACGATATACTCGCGCAGGTTATAGACGCCCTGCACCGGATCGTCGCCGGTCACCATGACCATGTTGGCCGGATCGAAATTAACCGAAACGCCCTTCGTGCTCATCTTGTCGAGGAAACCCTTCAGACGCGCCGAAGTCTCGGGACCGGTCTCGATCGCGAAAAAGGCGCCCCGCTCGCTCGCGTAGCGGCCAAGCTCCTCGACCGCATCGTGCATCGCGGCGTACACGTCGCTCGTCTCGTCCTCGGGCACGATGCCGATATGCGTCGTCACCACGTTCGTGCCGAGGTCCAGCGCCAGGTCGAGGATCCGCTTGGACTTCTCGACCTTCCAGCCGTTCTCGCGCCGATCCTGGAAGCCATGTCCGGCAAGATCCCCGACCAGCGCGGAGATGCGCAGGCCGAGCGAGTCTACGTACGCGCGCAGCTCCGTTCTCGCAGCCGCATCCAGCTTGTCCGGATCCATCTCGCCTTCCACCGCGTAGATCTGCACGCCCTCGGCGCCGATTTCCTTCGCCTTCAGCAGCCCGGCGCGCACGCCGACCCGGAAGCTGTCGACGATGACGCCGATCGGATTCGCGATTTGCACCATGCGTGTATGTCCCCTTTCTCTTTCAAGTTGCCTTACCCTTCGAGCCTATACTTCCGACCAGATGCGCCGCGCGTTGGCGAGACCGATGCGCGAGCCCTGCTTGCACTCTTCCATGCCCTCGAACTCCAGCGACAGATAGCCGTCGTAGCCGGACGCCTTCACGACGCGCAGCACCTCGCGCACGTCGATGTCGCCCTGGCCGAAGATCGAGCCGCGCAGGTAGTTGCCGGCCGCCGTCTTAAACCAGCCTTCGCCCGGATCTTGGTCGCCGCGCCGCAGGTAAAAGTCCTTCAGGTGCACGATGGAAGCTTCGCCGATCGACCGCCGGACGGCCGCCGCCGGATCCTCGTCCAGGCACATGAAGTTGCCGACGTCGAGCGTGAGGCGGAAGTTCGGATGATTCGTCTCCGCCAGCAGGCCCAGCACCCGCTCGCTCGACTGCATGTAGTAGCCGTGATTTTCCACGCTCGTCACGACGCCGACCGATGCCGCATATTCCGCGACGCGGCGGCAAGCATCCGCGAGTCTCGGCAGCTCGCGCCAGAATTGGCCCACCGACGCGCCTTGGCGGGACGCGACGTCATGCCGCATCTTCTTCACGCCGAGCGCGCGCGCGATATCGACCTCGCCCTTGACGCGCTCGATCTCCGCTTCGTACGCTTCGTCTTCGTCGACCGCGAAGTTCGCGCCCACCGCGTAGTTCGAGATCTCGAGCCCCGCGGCCGCGGCGCGGCTGACGATCTCGTCGATCAATCCGGGCGTCCGGATGTCGAAGCCGATCGGCACGATCTCGACGTGCTCGCAGCCCTGCTCCGCCATCCAGTCGATCGCGCCCGTCACCGTCAACTCGCCCGATTCGATCGCGCGGTACAAACTATACGTGCTGAGTCCAAGCTTCATTTCATTCGCTCCTTCATATGCATGTTGCCGCCCGCAATCGCGCGAATCAAAGCTCGATCTCTTTACCCTGCTCAGCCGATTCGTAGATCGCGCGCAGGATCCGCATCATTGTGAGACCATCCTCGACCGGGCTCAGCGGCTCCGTGCCCGTGGTCGCCGAAGCGACGAAGCTGTCGATTTCCGACTGGAACGCTTGCTGGAAATTAAACTTTAGGCTGTCGACCTGCGGCGTCACGTTCAGGATCGTGTCATGCCGCTCCGAGACGATCGTCAGCTCCGGATCGATCTCGAACCCGCCCTTGGTGCCGTACAGCCGGACCGCGGACTCGTCGCTCTTGGCGTGCAGCGCGTAACTTACTTCGACGAGCAGGGACGCGCCGTTCTCGAACCGGATGAGCGCGTTCGCCAGATCCTCGACCGTATTGCGCGAAGCGTCGTAGTCGGCCGCCTGGTAGAAGGACAGTCCCTTGACGTTCGAACGGTTGCCGAGCTTGTTGTATACGTTGCCGCTAACCGACTTCACCTTCGGACGGCCCATCAGATACCAGGACAGATCGATGACGTGGACGCCGATATCGATCAGCGGGCCGCCGCCGGAGCGGTCCTTGTCCGCGAACCAGCCGCCCGGATTGCCGAGACGCCGGATGAGCGAAGCCTTCGCGTAATAAAGCTCGCCGAACTCTCCCTGCTCCGTGAAGCGCTTGGCCAGTTGGGCGTTAGCATCGTAGCGGCGGACGAAGCCTACCTGCAAAATGCGGTCGGTCGACCGGACCGCTTCGCGCACGGCTTCGGCTTCTTCAACCGTCATGCTAAGCGGCTTTTCCACGAGCACGTGCTTGCCCGCCTTGACCGCGGCGATCGCGATCTCCGCATGCGTATGATTCCATGTGCAAATGCTGACGGCTTCCACTTCCGGATTCGCCAGCAGGTCATGATAATTCGTATAGACGCTCGAAGCGCCGTATTTGGCCGCCGCCTTGTCCGCGCGCTCCCGGTTCAGGTCGCAGACCGCGACGATCGTCGCGTCCTTGTTGGCCGCGTATGCATTCAAGTGCGATTCGGAGATCGAGCCCGTGCCGATAACGCCGATGCCCAGCTTTTTCACAGGTATTGCCTCCCTCTACTCATTTGTCTACCTGTACTATAAAATGAATAGAGCAGGCCAGCCATGAATAGCTATGCTGGCGATTTGTAATATTGTGCGATACGGAGGTGCCGCCGCATGGACCGCAATCCCGATCTGCTGGAGCCGATGGATATGCCCGATCCCCAATTTCCGCTCAAGCTCCATATCTGCCGATACGAGCGCGTGGGCACGCCCGCTTTTTATCCGCATTGGCACGAGCATATGGAATTCCTATATATCATCGAAGGCTCGGCGCGCATCACGTGCAACGCCAACAGCTACGACGTCGGTCCGGGAGACCTGATCGTCGTGAACTGCGCCGATCTGCATCAAGGCGTGTGCATGTCGGACCGTTTGACTTATTATGCGGTTATTTTCGACCCCGATCTGCTGCATAGCCACCGGCTGGACTCGGCCGAGACGAAGTTCATCACGCCGATCGTCCGCTCCCGCATCCGCTTCGCGAACCTGATCGCCGGCGATTCGGCCATCAAGGAGAGCCTCGACGAGCTGATCAGCGAATTTCAAAAAAAGGATATCGCTTATGAGCTCTCGGTGAAGTCCTGCCTGTACCGCCTGCTCGCGGTCATGCTGCGCGGACACGTCGCGGAAAGCATGCCCGAAGGCGAGCTCGCCTCCCGCATCCGGCGGCTGACCCGCATCGAGCCCGTGCTGCAGCATATCGAAGAGAACTATGCCAAGCGGCTCGACGTGGAGACGCTGTCCGGCATCGCCGGCATGAGCCGCTATCACTTCAGCCGCGTCTTCAAGGAGCTTACCAGCCGCTCGGTCACCGACTACGTAAACTTCGTGCGGATCGGCCGCTGCGCGCAGGACCTGCGATATACGAACAAGACGGTATCGGAGATCGCGCTCGAGCACGGCTTTAGCGATATCTACTATTTCAGCCGATTGTTCAAGAGCTATTGCGGCGTCTCTCCCTCCGCCCTTCGAGGCAGCACCGCGCTCGCCTGACCCGTGCCAGCCCGCTATAAGCCGAAGACGAACCGTTGCCCAACGGCCGTCCCGGCTTTTTTTGTCGTTTCCGCGCCGTTAGACGGAGATTCCGTCGGATGCCGGCACATCTTCATTTTCCTATATCAACCAATTGTAACGTTATGTATACTATTCGTATCACAAACGATGAGGAGGACGCCCTATGAAGGACAGGGCATGGGCGGCGCCGCGCGACACGGTTCCCGAATTGCTGCAAAGCCGCGCCAGACGCTCGCCGAACGACATCGCGTTCAGCTTCCCGAGCTTCGACCAGCATTACGACTGGCGGACGATCCGCGAGGAAGTCCAACGGTTGTCCGAGGGTTTGCTCGCGCTCGGCATACGTCCGGGAGACAGAATCGCCCTGCTCATGCAGGGACGCATCGAGCTCGTGCTTCTGATCTTCGCTTCCGCCTGCATCGGGGCCGTCGCCGTCCCGCTGAATACATACAGCAAAAAAGAAGAGCTCCGCGCGCTGCTCGCCGACTGCAAACCGGCTGCTTTGTTGATGGACAAAGAGGGCCAGCGCCAATCCTACATAACGATGGTCGCCGAGCTGCTTGCGGAGACGGGAGGCGCGCAAGGCAACCAAGCCGAATGCCCGGTCCCGCGGCATCTGTTCGTGCTCACGGATCGGGCCGAAGTCCGCGCGCCCTTCCGCGCCTACTCCGAGATGGCCGACGAAGCGCCGAAGGCCGGACCGCAGGCGTTCAGGGATGCCGCCGCCGGGCGCGACATCCGCGACCCGCTCGTGCTGCTGTATACGTCCGGCACCTCCGGCAAACCCAAGGGCGTGCTCCGCTCCACCGCATCCTTTTTGACCGCCGCCCGATCGCCCAAGCGGACAGGCCTTGCCTCCGCCGCGCTGATCCGCGTGACGGACCGGTTGACGCGCAAGCTGTGCGTCATGAGCCTGCTGCCCCTGTACCATATGGGCGGGTTCGGGACGATCTTCACCGCCTTGAAGGCCTGTTCGATCCGCATCGTCATGCTCAGCCACTACAGCCCGAACAGCGCGCTCGCCTTCGTCGAACGCTTCAAATGCCGGGTCCTCATCGGCACGCCGTTCATGATCGAGCAGATGCTCTCGTCCGAAGCGAGGGACAAGCACGACTTGCGCAGCCTGCTCGGGCTCGTCTTCACGTCGTCCGCCGTCGACCGCCGCGTCCTCGAGCGCATCGCGCGCGAGCTGCATATCTACTTTTTCATGGTCAGCTATGGCTCGACAGAAGCGGGCGCCGTCGCGAACGGCGTATGCGTGACGGACCGCAAGCCGCATCCGATTCTGTCGCCGCTCTACGGCCTGTTCATGCAATCGAAGCTGGTGAGCGGGTTCATCGGCCTGCAGCAATTCATGGCGTGCGAATACAGCCTGGCCGGCAAGGTGGACAAAAACGTCGAGGTGGCGATCGTGGATGCCGCGACAGGCGTTCGGATGCCTCTCGGGGAACAAGGAGAGATCCGCATCCGGAGCCACCGGGTCATGCGTTACGCAGGGCTGTCGGATGCGGAGGACGCCGGGCCTTCGGCGGACGGATGGTTCCGCTCCGGCGATCTCGGCTATCTGGACGCGAACGGCCACCTGATCGTCACCGGACGAATCAAGCGCATCATCTCCCGCGGCGGGGAAAAGATATCGCCCGTCGAGATCGAGCATGCGTTGCTGAAGCTCCCCGGCATCGAAGCGGCGTTCGTCGTAGGCGTGCCGGACGATAAATACGGCGAGCGGATCTGCGCCTGCATCGTGCCTCGCCGCGACGCGACGCTCGTCGCCGAGAAGATCAGGCATGACCTCGCCGGCATGCTGTCGGCCTTCAAGATTCCCGCGCACTTCCTTTTCGTGCCCAGCCTGCCGATGTCGCCTACGGGCAAGGTCGCGGTGGCGGACGTACGCGGCCTTGCGCTCGCCCAACTCGGAGAACCAGCGGAGAGCAGGCTCAATGCGTAATTATTATCCCGGCATCACGCTGTTCAAAGTGCTGGGCTGCATCCTCGTCGTTTTCTCCCACGAGCTGTTTCTGCCCCTCATGTCGACGCTGGACAACCGGCAATTGTCGTTTGCCGGCCTATCGTTCGGCACCGTCGTGCCGGGGTTCTACCTCATCGCAGGCTTCCTCGCCTATCAAGGCTGGACGCGGGCGGCGCATGCGGGCATTTACGTAAAACGGTACGTGTCGCGGATCGCGATCGTTTACGGGCTATTGTGCCTGCTCAACACGGGGCGACAGATCGCGGGCGCGATTTTGCACGGCGATACGAGCGCGAGCGGACTGCTGGCCTTGGGAAAAAGGGTCGCGCTGCGGATTTTCGTCGAAGGGGCTTACCAGCAGCTTTGGTTTATCCCGCCGCTGATCTTCGGCATGCTCGTATCCTATGCCCTCGTCTCCGCCGGGCGCGAACGGCAGCTGATCGGGTACGCCGCGCTGTCGCTTGCGGCAGCGGAATGCCTCGCCGGCACGCCGAGCGGGTTGGTCAGAGCGGCTTGGCCGGACTTGTTCGGATCTGAAAGCGCGCATATGGCGGCGAAGGCGCTCGTCAACTACGGCGGCTTCGGACTCGTCTTCGTCGGTGCCGGCGTGCTGCTCGCAAGACGTGAGGAAGCGTTCAAAAGGCTGCCGGTTCGTCCGCTGCTCGCGCTGACCGGCTTGCTGGCCGCAGCGGAGACGGCTTTTTTATGGGAAACGGCCGACTGGAGCGACGATTACAGGCTTGCCTTTTCGACGCTGCCGGCCTCGATCCTGATGTTCTATGGCATCGCGCGCATACGGTGGGATGCGGTCAGGCGGCATCACCGTCTGCTCAACCGGTTCAGTCTCGTGACCTTTTTCGGCCATACGCTGCTAATCAAGCTAGACCTGCTCGTATTCGGATGGACCAACGCAAACCCGGTAGTCCTGCAAGAGGTACTGCTATCCTGCCTCGCGTTGGCGCAATGCGCGGCGCTCACCTATGCATGGATGCGCCTGGACAAGCTGCGCGGCGTGCGCGCGCCGGCGCCTCGTTTAAACGAGGGTCAGGCCGAGGTCTCCCGGGCGGGATAGCCCCTCCAATCTTAAGCGTTATTCTTGGAAGCCTGGCTCCCTTTGGAAGCGAAACAGCGGCGCTCTAACGCTGTTTCGCTTCTTTGGTGCGTACTCTAGCGAGGCGAGCCCTCTTCTAGAATCCGGCACGATTGACGAACCGCTTCCTTCCCGGGCATGCGTCGGCATATAATAGAACAAATGCACCGGCGACTTTTGAGCGAAGGAGCGACTCTCCGTGACCTTTCAACCTTTCTCCAGGACATTGTCCGACGGAACCGTCATGGCGGCCGGCGAGTGGACGGCAGGCGGAACAAACGAACGAGGCGCCACAGAACGAACGGAAGCGCAGGCGCCATCCGCCGTCGTGCTGCTCGTGCACGGCATGGGCGAGCATATGGGGCGCTACGATCACGTCGCGGCAATGTTGAACGAAGCGGGATACGCGGCGCTCGGCTTCGACCAGCGCGGACATGGCCGGACCGCCGGCAAGCGCGGCCATACGCCCAGCTACGAGGGGCTGCTCGAAGGCGTGAATCTGCTGTTCGCCGAAGCTGCGCGGCGATATCCGGGCGTCCCCGTCATTTTGTACGGGCACAGCATGGGCGGCAACGTGGCGCTGAACTACCTGCTGCGGCGTAAACCGAACGTCGTCGGCGCGGTCATCGGCAGCCCCTGGCTTAGGCTGGCGTTCGCGCCGCCGCAGGCGCAGGTCGTCATCGGACGGCTGGTCGAGCGGCTCTACCCGGGCTTCACGAACAAACGGCCGATGAAAGTCGAACACCTGACGACCGATCCCGCCATGGCTGAGCGATATCGCAGCGATCCGCTCGGCCATGGCCACATCACGGCGCGTTTCTTCTTCGGCGTACAGCGCGCTGGACCGTGGGCGATCCAGCACGCCGACGAGCTAAGCGTGCCCACCCTGCTCATGCACGGGGACGACGACCGGGTCACCTCGGTCGCGGCCAGCCGGCAGTTCGCGGAAAGGGCAGGCCCCCTCTGCGATTACCGGGAATGGCACGGCTACAAGCACGAGCTGCACAACGAACTGGCGCGCGAGCCCGTGCTGGCCGCGATTCGGGATTGGATCGCGAAGCGGCTTGCGGACGAAAAGCGGAAAAAAGCCTTGAATCGTTAAAGGATCGTCGAATCGTTGAGGAAGGGGAGGGGCTGCCGATGACCCAAACATTTTTTATTTCCGATCATCACTTCGGACACCGCAACATTATCGACTTCGAGTCCCGGCCCTTCGCGGACGCCGAGGAGATGACGGAAGTCATGATCGAACGATGGAATGCCGCGGTGGGCAAGGATGATGCGGTCTTTCATTTGGGGGATTTTTCGTTTTTGAATTTGGAACGGACGCGAGAGATCGTGTCCCGGCTGCTTGGCCGCAAGACGCTGATCCTGGGCAATCACGACCGGGGGCGGTCGCGGAGCTGGTGGCTGGAGGCGGGATTCGAGCAGGTAAGCGAGTATCCGATCATTTACAAAGACTTCTTCTTCCTCTCGCACGAGCCGATGTACATGAACAAGCATATGCCGTACGTCAACGTCCACGGGCATATCCACGGCCAGAAGTACGAGGGTAAAAATTACTTCAACGTTTGCGTCGAGCACTGGGACTATACGCCGCTCACGTTCGAGCAGATCCGGGACGCGGCGGTCGCAAGCGAGGAGCAGGACTGAGAAGGACCGAGAGAGGCGGCCGGGGGCTCGTATCTTCTTGCCAGGCTCAAGTCACTTGAACCAGCCCTTCTCCCTGAACCGCTTGATCGCCTCGATCCGGTTGCTGACGTCGAGCTTGTCGAGGATGACGGAGATATAGTTGCGGACGGTGCCGTTCGACAGAAACAGCTCGCTCGCGATTTCCTTCGTGTTTTTGCCGTCGGCCATCAATCCGATAACTTCTTTTTCCCGCTCCGTGAGCGGGTTTTCTTCGTTGTACGCTTCGTCGACCAGCTCGGCGGCGTAGATTCGGCGGCCTGACATGATCGTCCGCAGGGAATCGGCCAGCTCGTCGCTCGGGCTGTCCTTGAGCAGGTAGCCGTGCGCGCCCGCCTTCACCGCCCGCTCGAAGTAGCCCGCCCGGGCGAACGTGGTCAGGATGACGATTTTGCACCCGGAGCCCTTCAGCTCCTCCGCGGCCTCCAATCCGCTCTTGAGCGGCATCTCGATGTCCATGACGCACAGGTCCGGCTGATAGAGCTTGACGAGCCGCAGCGCTTCCACGCCGTTCTCCGCCTTGCCGACTACCTCCATGTCTTCCTCGAGATCGAGCACGGACGCCAGCGCGCCGAGCAGCAGCCGCTGGTCTTCGGCGATGACGATTCGAATCATGGCTGCGCCTCCCCTTTCGCCTGAATCAAGATGTTCGGCACCTTGATGACGACCTCCGTACCTTCCCGCGACGCGATCTCCAGAGACCCGTTCACGAATTCAAGCCTTTCCTTCATTCCCCGAAGCCCGTTCCCTCTATGAAAGGATGCGCCGGTGCCGAGACCTACGCCGTTGTCCCGCACGCGGATGCGCAGCTCGGCCGCCGTCTGCTCGATCTCGATGGCGCAGGCGGTAGCCCTGCTGTGCTTGACGATGTTTGTCACGGCTTCCTTGAGGCACATGCACGCCACGTTCTCGTTGAGCAGCGAAGTATTCGCCAGCTTCGGATCGCCCGTCAACGTGAATTCGATGTCCGCCGCCATCAGAATCTGCCGCAGGCGGAAGATCTCTTCCTCCACGTGCGTGCCGCGCATTTGCGTCACCAGTTCCCGAAGCTCCTTAAGCACGTTGCGGGCCGTATGCCGGACGTCGTCGATTTCGGCTTCCGCCCGGTCCGGGTTTTTGCGGATCAGCTTGGCGATCAGATCGCTCTTGAGCCCGATCAGGGCGAGCTTCTGCCCGAGCGTGTCGTGCAGGTCCCGCGCGATGCGCTGGCGCTCCTCCAGCTTCACGAGCTCGGAGATCCGCTTGTTCGCGTCGTTGAGTTCTCCCTGCAGGAGCTCGCTTTTGTTGCGGTTGTAGGTCGTTACCGGCAGCAGCGTCGCCGCGATCAGGCAGACGAACACGAACGGCGCCTGCTCGATCAACACCGCGTTGGCATGCATATAGCCGACGTAGACCGACAGCAGCGTCATCGCCAAATGGACCGTGTACAGCGTGATGAAGCCGGCCTTCCGCTGCATATTGCCGATGAAAAAGGCGGTAAAAATGGAAAAATAGACGTATCCGAACATCATCGTCATCGCGATCGAAAATAAAATTTGCACGGAGGTCCAAAAATAAACGAGCCAGCCCTTCGAACTGAACGATAGCAAATAACAAACAAAAAACGCGACGATCATAAAAATGCCGATCAGCGCGTGGTACATCGTCGAGGAGCGGAACACGAAATAAAAAGGGAGGATGTAAAAGACGACCCATATATACGGGCTGAGCCCCGTGCTCCGCTGGAAAATGTGATACCACTTTTGCACGGACCCCGCTCCTCCCTCGTTGTTCGTCGTCCTCTCATTGTAGCCTAATCCGGCCGGATGCAAAAATTATTTACCCCCGGCTCTGGCCGGCTTCTTCAATACCGCGCCGGAAGCATGCAAGCCGACGGCCGGCCGCTTGATCTTGCGATAGCCGACGAACGTCTTGTTCTCCTCGTCCCACAGGCGGAATCGCAACGATTCCAGGCTGGTCGCCAACGTAAGCGTGGCGGCGCGCTGAAGCGGCGGCGTGGCCAGATGCGCCTTTTCGAGATTGTAGTTGGGAACCTTGGGATTCAGGTGATGCACATGATGAAACCCGATGCTGCCCGTGATCCATTGCAGGACGCGGGGAAGCTTGTAATACGAGCTGCCTTCGACGGCCGCTTGCACGTAGCTCCAGTCCGGATCGTTTTCAAAGTAAGAATCCTCGAACTGATGCTGCACGTAGAAGAGCCAGATGCCGAGCAATCCCGAGAAGAAGAAGATCGGCCCCTGCACGAGGACGAACGCTTCCCAGCCGATCGCCCAGATCATGCCCGCATAGAGCGAGACGATGAGCGCATTGGTCAGATAAGTGTTCAGGCGCTCCTTGCGCCGCGCGCCTTTCGCATTAAAGCGATATTGCAGCATGAAGACGAAGACCGGTCCGAGCCCGAACATGACGACCGGATTGCGGTAAAAACGGTAGGCCAGGCGCTTCCACAAAGGAGCCGAAGCATATTCGTCCACGGTGAGGATCCAGATGTCGCCGTCCCCTCTTTTGTCGAGGTTGCCGCTTGTGGCGTGATGCTTCGCATGGCTGTTTTTCCACTGCCGGTACGGTACCAGCGTCAACACGCCCAGCAGCGTGCCCAGGATGTCGTTCGCCCGCTTGCTCTTGAAGAATGAGCCGTGACAGCAGTCGTGGAACAAGATAAAGGTGCGTATGACGAATCCCGATGCGACGATCAGGATCGGAAGGGCGAGCCAATAAGATACGGCAAGACTGGCATAGCCGGCGTACCATAGCAAAAGCAGCGGTCCCAGCGTATTGATCAGCTGCCGGATGCTGGACTTCGCGTCCGTTTTTTCAAAAGGAAGCATGCTTTTTTTGAGTTCGGCGATCTCGCTTGCGTGTTTCATATGCACAATTCCCCCTCGGTGAACGTCCGACGGACAGGAGTGCCGCGACGTTATATTCATTGTAAACGCCGGAGGGGAGGCACTATAAGTCACAAGCGTCATGATGCGATGTGACAAATGTCATGTCAATGAAGCCGCGACGCCCGAATTGACAGATACACTTTACGATGCTATTGTTGATAGGAGAACAATTTTCCAAAATATTTTATGATATCATGTCGTTAACCGAAAATCAACCACTTCCTCTGACCCCTCCCCCTCAATCTTATATTTCATTACGTCGAGAAATGAAGACCATCTTTATTTCTTTTTTTATTGCTCATTTTTTGGAATTAATTATTAAATCAGGAGGTAATTGTTTGCAAAATAAAACGAACAAAAACATCAACGTGGCTTTTCTGGGAACGTATCTTCCGCGTGAATGCGGTCTTGCAACCTTCACCCATGACCTCATCCACGAATTCGGTCTATTAGAAGATTTTAGTGCGCCGCGCGTCATTGCGGTCAACAACAATTCCGCTTATGCGTATGGCAAAAACGTGATGATGAGCTTCGAGCAAGAGAACAAAAGCGAATATGCCCGAATCGCGCACGAACTCAATCGTTCGGATGTCGACCTTCTCGTCATCCAGCATGAATTCGGCATCTATGGCGGCGAGTGCGGAGAATACGTTTTGGAGCTGGCGAAGCGGCTGACGATCCCTTTTATCGTCATTTTCCATACCGTGCTGACCGCTCCGAGCCCCGCCCAACGCCGCATCGTCTCGCTGCTGGGCGAATGGAGCGATCGCTCGGTCACGATGGCGCAGAGCACGGTGGCCGATCTTCGCCATATATACGGCATTCCTGCAGACAAGATCCGTATGTATCATCACGGCGTACCTCGCCTGTCCGCCGAATCGCGTGATTCGCTCAAAAGCCGGTACGGCTACGCCGGAAGGCAGATCGTGTCCACGTTCGGCTTCCTGAGCCCGGGCAAAGGCATCGAATACGCCATCGAGGCCATGAGCAGCGTCGTGTCCCGCCATCCGGACGCGCTGTACGTCGTATGGGGCAAGACGCATCCGGTCGTCAAACAGGAGGTTGGCGAGGTATACCGCCGGCAGCTCACCGAGCAAGTGGAGCGGTTAGGTCTGAACGAACATGTGCGCTTCGTCGACAAGCTGCTGACGCAAGAGGAAGTCGTCCATTCGCTGGTGCTGTCGGATATTTATATGACGCCCTATCTGGGCCGCGAGCAAGCGGTCAGCGGCACGCTCGCTTACGGCGTCGGCTACGGACGGGTCATCGTATCGACTCCGTATCGCTATGCGACGGAGATGCTGGGGGACGGCCGGGGGCTGCTCGCGGACTTCCGCGACGCGAAGTCGCTGCAGACGCAGCTGTTGGACGTACTGGACCATCCGGATAAAAAGCTGCAAATGGAGCGAAAAACGGCAGAGCTGGGGCGGCAGATGATGTGGGACCAGATCGCCAAGGAATACGCCGCGCTCATCCGCGATGTCGTCGGCTCGTCCTATCCCGTCCAAGGGAGCGTGGTCTAATGAACCTATCCCAAGTGAAGCCGCTTCACGCCGATTACTTGCGCAGCCTGACGGACGATACGGGCATCTTCCAGCATACGAAGTTCGGCGTGCCCGACCGCACTCATGGCTACACCTCGGACGACAACGGACGTGCGCTCATCGCAGCCGTTTTGCTGCACCGCAACCATCCGGGCGAAGACTGGCTCCGCTTGGCCGGCACCTATCTTTCCTTTATCCACCATGCGCAAAACGAGGACGGCAGTTTCCGCAACTTCATGGACTACAACCGCAGCTTCGCCGAGGCGGTCGGGTCGGAGGACTGCCTCGGGCGCTGCGTATGGGCGCTCGGCTTCACGCTTTCCGAGCCGACCGTACCGGACAATATGCAAAATACGTGCAGATTCATGATCGACAGGGCACTTCCGCGCATCGCCGAGCTGCGCTCCCCTCGAGCGATCGCCTACGCGCTTGTCGGGCTTGCCTATATGCTCGAGACCAAAGGCTCTCTCCGTTATGCTTTCCCTTATGATTATATGGACAAGAGCGAAAAGGCAAGGTCATTCCTGCCGCACTGGGAGATTCGCGATCTGATCGAGCAGATGGCGGATCGCCTGCTGACGCAATTCGAGCAGTATTCGACTGTAGACTGGCAATGGTTCGAGGACAGCGTCACCTACGGCAACGCGATGTTGCCCTGGGCGCTGCTCAAGGCGGCGAGGCTAAGCGGCAGGGCAGATCTGCGGTATACGGCGAAGTCGAGCCTCGCTTTCCTGACGTCGCATACCTTCTCGAAGGAAGGCTACTTCAAGCCTGTCGGCAGTCATGGCTGGCTCGTTCGCGGCGAGACGGCGGCTCCGTACGACGAGCAGCCGATCGAGGCCTGCGAGACGCTGCTTGCCCTGCACGAAGCCTACGACATGCTCGGCACCTCCTCCTATCTGGATCAAGCCCGCCTTTGCCTAGACTGGTTCCACGGACGGAATTCCGCCGGGCTGTCCCTGATCGACCCGCAGACGGGCGGCTGCTACGACGGCATCCACGCCAGCGGGCTGAATCTCAATCAAGGCTCGGAAAATATCGTCTCCTACTGCATCGCGCATTCGGTGATCCATCGTGCATAGGTTCGCGACGATTCTGGCCGGCGGCGGAGGGACTCGTTTCTGGCCGCTGTCCCGCCAGGAGATGCCCAAGCAGTTGATCAACCTGAGCGGCAACGACATCATGCTGAACGACACGATCGACCGGTTCAAGCACGTCATGCCGCTGGAGAACACGATCATCGTGACGAATTCGTCGCAAGCCGTCCAGCTGGAGAGCATCATGCACATGAGCGTGCCGCCCGGCAACGTGCTCATCGAACCGGTCGCGCGCAATACGGCGGCCAGCATCCTATTCGCGGCCATGCATATCGACCGGCAATTCGGAGACTCCCTGATGGTCGTATCCCCCTCCGATCACCATATTACGGACGTGGACGAATTCAAGAAGACGCTAACCGAAGCGTGCACGGTCGCCGAGGAGACGGATAAGATGATCACGATCGGGATCAAGCCGACTTTTCCGTCCACTGGCTACGGGTATATCTCCCATGCTTCGGATACGCTTCGAACCGAGCCCTGCCGCGTGTACGAAGTATCTGAATTCGTGGAGAAGCCCAGCTTCGCGATTGCCCAAGGCTATTTGAACTCAGGCAATTATCTGTGGAACAGCGGCATATTCGTCTGGAAAACGTCGGTCATCATCGATAATTTCAAGCGCTATCTGCCCCGATTGCACAACGCGATGCTGCCCTTCGCGGCATGCGAGGACCCGGAGCGGCGCATGGACTTGATCAAAGCGGTCTACCCTACGCTTCAGAGCACTTCGATCGACTATGGCATACTGGAGCGCAGCGTCGACGTGGCCGTCATCCCGGGCAACTTCGGTTGGAACGATATCGGCAGCTGGGACGCGCTCGGCGCCATCATTCCGCCGGACGAACACGGCAACATCGTCAAGGCGGAGCACCTGGGCATCCAGACGCGCGATTCCATCGTCTACGGGGACGAGCGGCTGATCGCCACCATCGGAATCGAAGGCCTCATCATCGCCGACACCAAGGACGCGCTGCTGATCTGCGCCAAGGATCGCGCCCAAGACGTAAAAGACATCGTCGTGCTGCTGAAGAACAAGGGGATGACGGCGTATGTGTGAAGCTTAAGCTTGACGGCATTCAGCTGCGCGAACAGGACGAAGCCCGAATTTCCGCTTCGTCCTGTTTTTTCGTTGCGTCCGTTCATGCTTCGATGCGACAACGACAGTCCGAGCTGCAGCAGAACCGGCCGCGCACTTCAGGACCGGCTCGTCAAGCCGTCCCCCAAACGACGCCGCGCTCCCGCAGCCATCTGCGGTAGGCGATGCTCAGCCGGTCGGCCTTCAAATGCAGCTCAGCCTGCAGGTCCAGAGGCAACAGCTCGGGGCGCTGGCTCTCCAGAACGGCCCGGTCCTGCTGCAGGATGAAGGTCTGGAAGTCGGCGAACTGCGCGTCCGGCAGATCGAACGCATAATTGCGCGCCAACGCGACGAAAACGACGGATTCAGTCTGTGCAATCGGACTGACCGCGAACAGGATGGAAAAGATATGGCCGGTCAGCGGGTCCGTCTTGCTAAGGCGGGCGGCCGTCGGACCCAGAACCTCATAGACGTACCGGGCAATGCCCGATTTGCCGGTGCTGTCTGGATCCGGCTGATAAATATCGATCCCGGAGGAGCGGATACCGGCCTCGGAGATTTCGACGCGGTAATCCGCAATCTCGGGATAAGCCGAATCCCCCAGATGTCCTTCGTGGAGAAAAGCCAGGTGGCCTACGTCGAGGAAGTTTTCGATGACGCGGGGCGCCGAGGCTTGAAGCGGATAAGGCCCGCAATAGACGGTTTTGTAGGCCGGATCGTCCCATTCGGGAAAAGGCGGCAAATTCGCCGCCTGCCGATCCGATCCGAGCCGCGCCCAGACGATGTTCATCTCTTCCCTGCATTCGTACACGGTCGTGCGGGCCTGCTTGGTAATCGCCTGTTCCGGCGGCTGCTGCGGAATGAGCACGCAGCTCCCCGTCCCGTCGTAGCGCCAGCCGTGATACGGACAGACTAGCGCGTCGTCCTTCACGCATCCGAGCGAGAGTGCGGCGCCGCGATGGATGCACAGATCCTTCCAGGCATGAACGCCCGAGGAAGTGCGGAACAAGACAAGCCTTTCCCCCATCAGCACCCGCGAGACCGGCTTTTCCCCGATCTCGTGCGCGAAAGCAACGGGATGCCACTGCCGCATTAGCACCTTGTCATGCTCCGTCATCGCTTTCGCCTCCCGTTCAGCTTTCAATTTTGCTCGTAATGCCCTGCACGAACCAGTTCATCGCGAGAATCTCTTCATCGGTCAAGGCCTTGCCTTGTGCGGCGCGCTCCGTGCCTGCCTGATCCTTTATCGGGCCCGCGAAGACGTCGAACGTCCCCGCCAGTATCTCCTGCTTTTTCGCTTCCACCGCGTCCTTCACGTCCTGCGGCACGTTTTTACCCAGCGGCGCGATATCGGTCACGCCATCCTTCATTCCGCCATAGTAAGAGCCAGCCTGCCAAGTCCCTTCCTGGATCGCGCGGACGGCCTCCACGAAGTACGGCGTCCAATTCCACACGAAGTTGGTCAAATACGTGTCCGGCGCGTACTTGCTCATGTCGGAATCCTTGCCGCTGCCCCACACGCCGCGCTCGGCGGACGCCTGAAGAATGGTCGGCGCGTCATGGTAAGCGGCCAGAACGTCGACGCCCGTATCCAGCAGCGAGCCCGCCGCCTGCTTCTCGGTCGTTGGATCGAACCACGTGTTGCTCCACACGACGGACACTTTAGCGTTCGGATTCACGCTCTGCGCGCCGAGCGCGAACGCATTGATGGCGGAGATGACCTCGGGGATCGGGAACGTCCCCACGTAGCCGAGCTTGCCGTTCTTGGACACCATTCCCGCGGCCATGCCGACGAGATAGTTGCTCTGATATTCGCGTCCGGCGTATACGCCCAGGTTAGGCAGCGTCTTGTAGCCCGTCGCGTGCAGGAACTTGACGTTCGGATGCTTCTCCGCAGCCGCATTCATCGCATCCATATAGCCGAAGGTCGTACCGAAGATGACGTCGTACTTCTGTGCCAGATCCTCGAACACCCGTCCCGCATCGGACTCCGTGACGTTGTCCATCGCCATCGTCTCGACGCCGAGCTCCTTTTCCAACGCCAATCTCCCTCTGTCCATCTCATAATTCCAGCCGGTCTCCCCGATCGGCGTCGCGTAGACGAACGCAACCTTCAGCTTCTTCCCGACCGCCGTCCCGGACGGCGAGCCAGTCGCAGAGGCTTCGGCGCCAGCCGAAGCCGAAGCTGCGCCCGCGGCGGAATTGTTGTTTCCCTTGCCGCCGCAGGCTGTCAGTACGGAAAAGACGGAAAAGACGATTACGATTAATGTTAGGATCTTCTTCATGCGAACGCCTCCCCCTTTTCGAAAACATATGTCACCTTTCATTCCGCGACGACCTGAATTCCGACAAACAAAACTGCCCCTCCCTTGCAATCCGATAATTTTTTCTCTTTATTGTTGCTTTCAGAAAGAATAAAATCATTATAAGAGCGCCATGAAATGTACGTCAACCACATTGCGTTAGGTTTAAGTAATAAAACATAACACAATTAAGTTACATTTTCTCGCCATGTTTTACGATTCGCAAGAAGCGCATCGCAAAACCGTCGGCTTCTCAGTAATAGCAGCAGATCTCGCCCAACATTCAAGTGAGGAGCTTGCGAAATGCAAATAAAAACACTGCACGATCGCCCATACGTAACTTTAGATTCTGTCGACCGCAAGATCATCGATCTGCTGAACGACAATGCCAGAATGTCCTACACCGATATCGGAAAAGAGGTCGGCTTGACGCGCGTCGCGGTCCAGCTACGGCTGCAGTCGCTCGTGGATAACGGCGTAATCGAGTCCTTCACGCTGGCGGTCAATCCCGAGCCGGCCGGCTTCTATCTCACTGCGTTTTTCGAGATCAGCGTCGAGCCGAGAGAGCTGGAGAAGCTTGCCGAGGAAATAATGGACCATCCGCCGGTTACGCTGCTGTACCAGCTCAGCGGTCCGAGCAAGCTGCATATGTACGGTCAGTTCATCGACCAGGTCGAGATGGAAGGTTATTTGAAGACAAAGCTGTACGTGCTTCCTGGCATTACGAACGTAGACTTTCAAATCGTCATCCATATGTATAAGAACAGAATGGCGCTAAGACCGCTTGGCGATGCGGTCCGGTTGTACCAGCCTTGACGGGGCAATAACATGTACGGCACGTGGACTGCAGTGAAATTCAAATAGCCGGCAGGTGCACCCTGCCGGCTTGGCCACGTCGTTTTGCTGTCAAAATAAGCTCCCGATAACGAAGCGCCTTGGAAATTCGCATGATGCAATCTGCATCGATCCTAATCGGCGAATCGCTTGCCTAGGTTCTACTTTACTTGCTTTGCTCCTGCTGCTTTTTATAGAACTGTCCTTTATCCACATACTCCCTCACGATTCGCCGCATATCCGCCTCATCCGCCTCGTTCAGCTCTCGCATCGGCTTGGCCGGCGAACCCACGACCAGCGTGCGGGGCGGTATCTTTTTGCCGGGAGGCACCAACGCGCCTGCACCAACCATCGCGCCTTCCCCGATCTCCGCTCCGTCCAGTACAATTGCGCCCATTCCCACCATCGCCCCGCGTCTGATGATACAGCTATGCAGCACCGCATTATGTCCGACGATGACCTCGTCTTCAATAATCAGCGGTTTGCCCGGACTTTGATGCAGTGTCGAATTATCCTGTATGCTCGTCCGTTCGCCAATTACGGTCGGTGCCACATCTCCCCGAATCACGGCATTGTACCAGATGCTTGTGTCCTTGCCTATCTTCACGTCCCCCGTCACGACGCTGCCCTCCGCCAAGAACACCGACTCATGAATGTCGGGCCGCTTGTCGCCGAAGGGTTGAATGGTTGCCATGGCGTTGCCTCCTTTAAATGCAATCCGTTGAGCAATTCTTACCAAATCGGATGGCGTGAATCAGCTTTCTCTCCACCGTTCAGACAAGAGGAAAAATACAATTCCCTTTACGTTCACCATCTGATATTTTGCGCCATTCTTATATGCAAAGTCCAGCATCGCCATCGAATAGACTTCGCAGGTTTCGATTTCGATAAAGTCCACAAAGCCGTTCTTATCAAAACGGGCGTTTAGTTCGCTGTCGAATTTCCCCGGAAATATCCGCCTAAAAATAAGCCCTTTCTCCCCTTTTTCCCGGCAACAAAACGTATGTTTAAAACGTCTTCTAATTGTCTAAATAATATTGATACTTATCACCTGTTTTTAACCGGAGAGAGGGGCTGTACCGATGCGCAAACTGTTGCTGTGTGTCGTTTTATTGGGGATCTGCCTGATCCCGCTCAGCGTGTCGGGCGTGAGCGACAAGCAGGAGACCGCCGTCGCGGAGGAGAATGGCAGCGAGGCGATCAATCAGGCATCGGCCCCCTCGTATCCCGCTTATATTAGCAAGATCACGTCGATGGACGGCGTCACCTATGTGACCGTCGACTACATTCAGTTCCTGCAGGGCGCGGAGGCCGATCGGGTATTCAGCCAGCAGGAGCCGGATGCCGGCATGGACCAGGCGCCGGACGGTTACTACATCCTTAACGAGGAAAAGAAGACGTATACGCTGCCGGTTGCGGCCGACGCGCAGGTGCTGATGCAGATCTACAATCGCTCGGGCAGCTGGGACGACGCGGATATCGTGGAAAACGAGCCGATCAGCGTCGCGAAGCTTCGCTCGCTGTTCAGCGGGGACAATCAGGAGCTGATGGGGAACTTCCCTTATTACATTACGGTGGTCGACGGCAAGGTCGTTCGCATCGTGCAGCAATTCGTGCCGTGATCGCATCCGGTAGAAGGCAACACTCCAGTTGCAGCAAGAGCCGGCATCCCCTCGGGTGCCGGCTCTTTTCTTTCATACCGATACGGCCGGCTCCAGCAGCGTCAGCGTCCCCGCGCCCGCATCCAATCGCGCCAAGGCGCCGATCGGCACCGCCGCCTTGTAGACGTCGTGCCCGCTCGCGAACCCGGCGATCAGCGGCTTGCCCAGCGGCACGAGCACGTCGCGAATGAGGTCCGCATAGGTCCGGCCGTATGCGTCCGGACATTCGTGACAGCCGCCCATGACGATGCCCGCGCAATCCTCGAGCTTGCCCGCGAGCTTCAGCTGCTCGACGTAGCGGTAGACCGTGTTCACCGGCTCGTGCGTCTCCTCGAGCAGCAAAATTTTGCCCCGGGCATCGATCTCGTAGGGCGTGCCGAGCGAACCGGTCAGCGACGTGAGATTGCCGCCCGCGAGCGCTCCCGAGACGACGCCGGGCACGAGCGGCCGGATCGGCATGCCCGGCGGATTCGCGATCGGTCTAGGGACGACAAGCGACGAGGTAGCGGCGAAAAACTGCTCGAAGTTGTACGTCGGCGTCTCGGGCTTGAAGTCGATCAGCAGCAAGCTGTGCAGCGCGACGAGATCCGCGAGTTGAGCGAACGTATTGAGCAGGACCGTAATGTCGCTGTAGCCGGACACGATCTTGGGATGCGCGCGGATATAGTCGTAATCCAGGTAAGGCAGGATGCCCTCCACGCCCACGCCGCCGCGCGCCGGCAGGATCAGCCTGACCTGTCCGTTGGCGAACATGTCCATCAGATCCGCCGCCCGCTCCTCGTCCGTACCCGCCAGATAGCCGTCCGCATCGTATACATGGCGCCCGACAATGACGTTCAGCCCCATTTGCCGCAAATATGCGATTCCCGCGTCGATCGTCTCCCGGGCGAGCGGACTCCCGAGCGTGACGATGCCTACCGTATCTCCCTTCACCAGCGCTCTCGGCCGGATGGCCATCCGAACCTCCCCCTCTCCTTCTAACAGCTTATGTCCGAACCTTTTGGGGCATCGTATCTTTTTCCGTGTAAAAAGAAATGATGAGGATAAAACGTTCCATCCGAGGAGGAAATCGCCATGCAGCTGCCCGAATATCCCGAATCCTATTGGCGCCGAACGGCGGAACTCCCTGCTTTCCCGAAGCTTATGCGCGATCTCGAGACCGAGTTCGCCGTCGTGGGCGGCGGCCTTTCCGGCCTCACGACCGCCTATCTGCTCGCCAAGGAAGGCCGCCGCGTCGCGCTGTTGACGGCGGACAGGCTGCTCGGCGGCACGACGGGCTATACGACCGCCAAGATCACGGCCCAGCACGACCTGATCTACGATGAATTGATCTCGCACTTCGGTGAGGAAAAGGCAAGATTGTACTACGAGGCAAATGCGAGCGCGCTCGCGTTCATGCGCGGACTTGTCGCCGAGCATGGCATCGCGTGCGACTTCGTCGACGAAGACGCCGTCGTCTATGCGACGCGCGAGGAAGGGCTGCACAAGCTCGAGAAAGAATACGACGCCTATCAGAAGCTCGGCATTCCCGGCGAACGCTACGATACGCTTTCGCTGCCGTTCGGCGCGACCGCGGCGCTGTCCATGAAGCGGCAAGCCCGGTTCCATCCGACGCCGTACGCGGCCTTTCTAGCCAGCGAGATCGTGCGCTTAGGCGGCGAGATTTTTGAAGAGACGACGATGGACAAGTTCCGCGATGGAGAACGGGCCAGCGTCACGACGAAGGACGGTTATACGGTCACCTGCGATTCGGTCGCGGCCTGCTCGCATTTCCCGTTTTTCGATAACGGCTTTTATTTCGCGCGGCTGCATGCCGAGAGCTCGTACGTCATCGCGATCAAGTCTCCTTACGATTATCCGGGCGGGATGTACATCACGGCGAACGAGCCGAAGCGCTCGGTTCGCGAGGTCACGTACGGCGGCGAAAAGCTGCTGCTGATCGGCGGCGAGTCGCACAAGACCGGGCAAGGCGAGTGCACGATCGCGCATTACGAGACGCTGAAGCGATTCGCCGAGGATACCTTCGGCGTGGAAGAGATCCGCTATCGATGGTCGACGCACGATCTGGTGTCGACGGACAAATTGCCTTACATCGGACTGGCCCGGGAGGGAACGCCTAATCTGCTCGTCGCGACCGGCTACCGCAAATGGGGGATGACGACGAGCGCGGTAGCGGGCCGGCTCCTGGCGGATCTGATGCTCGGACGGGACAATCCGTACGCGGAGCTTTTCGGCCCGTCGCGCTTTCAAGCGGATCCGGACATGGGGACGCTTGCGAAGGAAACGGCGGACGTCGCCTATCACTTCGTGAAGGGCAAGCTCGAGTGGCTGAAGAAGGACCCCGAAGAGCTCGGGCTCGACGAAGGCGCCGCGGTCCGTATTCACGGCCGCCGCTGCGGCGCGTATCGGGATCGCGAGGGCAAGCTGCACGTCGTCGACACGACCTGTACGCATATGGGCTGCGAGACGGAGTGGAACGCCGGGGACCGCACTTGGGACTGCCCCTGCCACGGGTCGCGGTTTACCTTTGACGGCGAAGTGATGCATGGCCCCGCCAAGAAGCCGCTGGAGCGGCTATAACGATATTTCGTTTGTTTCAACCGCCTCCCCGAAGGGGAAAAGTCGGCATACACAAAGGAGGAGATACGCATGAACGAATTCGAGCGGCCGCCGGATCTGGACAAACCGGGTGCCGGCCCGCAGGCCGAGCGCGATCATCCCGAGCAGTATCCGACGGATCAGAAAAGCCTCTTCGACACCTTCCTGAGCGAGCGCAACGTCGACGCGATCCCGGTCGAGGATCTCGGCATCGAGAACCGGGACGAAGCGAACAAGTCCGACAGCAAAGACGATTCGTCGAGCGAGCGGAAGTTGCGCGAATAGCAAAATAGGCCGTCTCCGGAATGCCGGGGACGGCCTTCGTTCATAACGCCGGACTAACCGAATCGCTGCTCCATCGCCGCGCGCGCTTCAGACAACGCAGGCAGCTCGGGAGACCACAACAGCTCTAGCTTCAGCGCTTCGGCAAGCGGCAGCAGCGCTTCTCCCGCAGCCTCGCTGCCTACCCACAGCTCCTGCGGGAGCGTCCGCTGCTCTTCGACCAGCGTCAGCAGATCTTCGGCGGCGGCGGCGGCCGTCTCATCCTCTTTGCTCAGCGCAAACTTGAGAATCTGGCCCGTCGCCTGATCCACGAGCAGCGTCATTTTCGGGTAAAAGGGCCGTTCTCCCTCCTGCAAGGGCATGGCCACGTAAAAGCTGTCGGACTCCCAGATGCCCGCTCTGCTCCTGACCCCTTTGAGCGCCTTGGCAATCCGGAGCTCGTCCAGCGGCATGGCGCCCGCAGCCGACTCTTCCGTCACTGGAGGATCCTCAGGCGCCAGCCATGCGTCGTGCCACGAATGCCCGCCTTCTGCCGAGGGTCGAGCTTCGCGAATGAAATAGACATCTTTGTCGCCGTCGATCAGCTCGTCGGGATTGAACTGGAACTTCTGCCCGACCAGCACAGCCTGGTCCAACGCTTGCGCAAGGTAGACCGCCTGCGCCGCAGACAGCTCCGGCCAGGGCAAGTAGCCCGGCTCGTGCAGCCGGAACGTCGGCCAGCTTTTTTTGCCGCGATAGCCGAGTCCCAGTTGCTTGATTCGCTTGTACTCCGCGGGATCGAGCTCCGCTCTGTCGTCCAGCGAGAATAGCAGGCAGCGCTGACTGAACATCGGATCCTCTTCCGGCTCGCCCGTCAGCATGTCCACGATGGTCCGCAATCCCTCGGTGCCCAAATACACCGCGAGGCCGAACATCTCGCCGCCGTTGCCGAACACGCAGCAATAACCGATCTCGCCCGACGCCGGATCCCGGACGCCGAACAAGTGGCCGTTGGACAGCCACCTCCAGATCGCGGCCTCTTTGTACCGTTCCGCAGCCTCGTATAGTCCCTTCCATTGCTGCGCCGTCGGAGCTGTGCTCATCTCACGCCTCCCATTCTCATCTCGCTTCTCGGACAGCGGTCGCCTTTTCTGCTTCTATTGTAATGAATTTCGGCCCGTCTCTCAATTCGCCGAGTCTCTATCGAAAAAGGCCGCCGCCTCTCCGAAGAGAAACGGCAGCCTGCCGATCAAGTCAATAACTCAAGCCATGCGACGCCGACCGGGCGATCGGCCGCTTTGATCACGATATGCCGGACGGCGGCACCAGGAAGACCTACGCGCTCAAACTCCGCCGTTACCGTATGCCAGCCGGCCTCCGGCCACTCGACCGCCATCGCAGGCGCGTCCCGCCCGTCGGAGACGTACAGTTTGCCTCCGGCATCGCTATGCACGCGCAGACGGATCAAGCTTCGCTCAGCCTCCGAGCCGCCCGCCGTCTCCCGTGCCGTCGCAGCCTCGCAGCCGTAGGCCAGCCAATCGCCCGGTTTCAAGGCCACGTACATCCATTCGTCCGCTTGCCATTCCTCGCCGCCGCCATGTTGGAAGTTCGGTGTCGTCCGTCCGGGGACGACGAAGCGAATGTCCGTGCCATCTCCCGAGCGAAAGCCCTCTACCGCCTGTGCCTTATCCCCTTCACTCAGGGGACGCGCCAAGCCAAAGCTTTTGCCCTCCCCCTCGTATCCGTAAAAAACGGCAGGTATGCGCACCGGCGCGCGTACGAATAACGAACGCACGACGGCGGGCTCGTAGTCGCAACGATCGAGCGACAGATTGTCGAGATACGCCCACAGGATGCGCTCCGCTTCGGCCGGCGCCGGCTTGTCCCCGCCCTCCAGGTATCGCACGAGCAGTTCCCAGCCTTCGGGGCGGCGGATCGAGCAAGGCGAATTGTCGGTGTCCATCTTTTTCCACGTCCAGAAGTTCCACGAGATGCCATGGTCTTCGAAAAGACGAAAGGCCCCAGCATACCAGTCCTTGTTGTTCTCGCCGCCTTCGCCCATGAACAGCGGCGCGTTCAGCCGCTCGCGATGATCGAGATAAACCTGGATGCTGGCGGTGTCCGGCGCGTTCCAGTACTTGTGGAACTGCAGCAGCACGTTGCTATCCGGCAGCGCATCGAAAATCGACCAGTCGGTCGCCCAGTGAACGCCCTCGAGGATGATCATATGCAAGTCGTCCACCTCGCGGATGGCGGCGATGACTTCCTCGTAGAACGGCATCACGCTGTCGTTGTGCGCCGCGAACCATTCCGGCAGCGGCTCGTTCAGCAGGTCGTAACCGGCGACGATCCATTCGTCGCGGTAACGGGCCGCCAGCAGGCGCCACAGCGCCACCGTGCGCATGCGGTTCGCCCCGTCCAGGAACAGCTCCGGCAGATCGCGCTCGGAGTCGTCGATGTTCGTGCCCGTCTGCCCGCCCGGCGCGCCGTGCAAGTCCAGGACGACGTACAGTCCGTACCGCTCGCACCAACGGACGACTTGGTCGATGCGCGCGATCATGTCCGGCTTGAACCGGACCGGCTCGCCATCCTCCAGCAGCGTGCGCGCCAGGATCGGCACCCGCACGGAGTTGAAACCCTCCGCCGCGATCCGCGCGATATCGGCCTCCGCGACATAGCGGTCGTAGTATAGCGCCCAGAAGCGCGCCGCCTTTTCTTCGCCGACCAGCTCGCGGATCATCCGCTCGATCCGGCGCGGACGATCACCGCCCTCCGGGAAGCGCCACATATAGCCCTCCGGCAGCAGCCAGCTGCCAAACCCGACGCCGCGCAGAAGGATCTCCTCACCGCGGCTGTTACGCAATACTTTTCCGTCCGCGCGTACATAGCCGTAGACATCGCCGTTTCCGCCGCGCCAGGCATTTACCGTTTCGTTTCCAATCATCCTTTGATCGCTCCGTCCGCAATTCCGTTCAGAATGTATTTTTGAAGCAGCAAATAGAGCACGACGACCGGCAGCAGCGCCAGCACGAGCGAGGCGAGAATCGCCGACCAGTCGTTGTTGCCGTATTGGCCGAACAGCATGTTCGTCGATAGCAGCAGCGTATAGCTCGAGGAGTCTGTCAGCATAAGCAGCGGCAGCAGGAAGTCGTTCCACATCCACAGGGCGTTCAGGATCGCGACGGTCGCGGTGACGGGCAGCAGCAGGGGCAGGATCACGGAGAAAAACAGCCGAAACTCGCCGCAGCCGTCGATGACCGCAGCCTCGTCGAGATCGCGCGGGATCGACTTGACGAACCCATGGTAGAGAAAGATCGCCATCGACACGCCGAGGCCGATATAGATGAGCCCGAGACCCACGGTCGAGCCTTGGACCGTCAAGTTTTTGGCGATGCGGACGAGCGTGATCATAATAGAATGGAACGGGATCAGCATCGAGAGCACGAAGAGGCCGAACAAAAAGCTACTGAGTTTGCCCGGCGTGCGCGACAGCTTATAGCCCCCCATCGCGGCGAACAGCACGATGCCCGCGAGCCCGACCGCGGTCACGGCCGCCGTATTGCCCAAGCTGCGCAAAAAATCGATCTTCCGATAGGCATCCGCATAGTTGCCCCAAGCGAAGTGCCGCGGCCAGGAGAGGATGCCGTTCAGCATCTCGCCTTCCGTCTTCACCGAATTCAGCACGCCCATGTAGACGGGCAGCAGCGTGAAGGCCGCGCCGACGATCAGCGTCAACAGCGCGAGCAGCCCGGGCAGCGAGCTAGAGCCGCGACTCTTGCCGGCCCGCGGCGTTCCGATGCCGCGAGAAGCTCCGCGACCGGCTTCCCTTCTTTCATAGCGATGCGCGCTCATGCTTCCACCTCCCGCCGCTTCATCAGCCGCAGCTGGACGATCGTGATGACGAGCACGATAAGGAACAGGATCATAGCCTTCGCGCTCGCGTAGCCGTAGCGGTTGCTGAAGCCGAACGCTTCTTCGAAAATATTAAGCGCGATGACCTGCGTCTCCCGTCCCGGGCCGCCCCCCGTCAGCGCGAAGACGGCGTCGAACACCTTAAACGACGAATTCAGCGTGAGGAAAATACCGATCGTAAGCGCCGGATAAATCATCGGCAGCGTGATGTAGCGAAACGTCTGCCAGACGCCCGCACCATCGATGGCCGCGGCCTCTTTAAGCGAGGACGACACGCCCTGAAGCGCCGCGATGTAGATGACCATCAGATAACCGACGCCGCCCCACAGCGAGACGATCAGAATCGCGTAAAAGGAAAAGGACGGGTCCCCGATCCAGGAGCGGTCGAGGAAGCTCAGACCGGTCCGTACCGCCAGGTCGGGCAGCACGCGGGTGAAGACGAACATCCACATGAAGCCGCCTATGATCATGCTGAGCATGTTGGGCATGAAGAAGATCGTGCGAAAAAAAGCTTTGGTCTTGGCGCGCGATTCGATCAGCACGGCGACCAGGATGGCCAGCGCGTTTTGCAGCACGACCATGAAGAGCACGTATTTGAGCGTAAAAAAGACGGCATGTCCGAACGACGGGTCCTCCGTCAGCGCCTCGGCGTAATTGTCCAGCCCGACGAACGCATAGCGCGGGTTCAGGCCGTTCCAGTCGGTCAGGCTGTACCAGATGCCGCCGAACGCCGGCGCGAGCAGAAAGGTCGCGTAGAACAGAAGCGCCGGGAGCACGAACGCGAGCAAGATGCCGTGCCGCTTAAGTCTGAGCCTGTCGATCATCTCGTAGATCCCTCCTTCGCCTGCGAAGCCGATCCGGCCCCGCGCCGCGGACGAACCCGCGAGACGGAGCCGGAAGGGATCACTTGCTGTTCTTGACGGCGTTCGCCCATGTGCGGTCCAGCGTCTTGATGATCTGCTCTTTAGTCACGCTCTTGGCGTAGTAGCTCTGCAGCAGCTTCGCCGTCTCGTCGGTCACGCCGCTTGGCAGCGACAGGTCGAGGTAAGCTTTGCCCTGGGCGACGTACGAGCTCGCCTCGGTGATCCACGGGAACGTGTCGTACTTGTGCATCACTGCGACAGGATTGAACTTCAGCTCCTCGAACAGCGCCGAGGAATCATTGTCGTCGAGCATGTAGTTCAGCAGATCGAGCGCGACGTCCTTGTTCTTACTCGTCGGCGACACGGCGAGCGAGGTGGAGGTGGCGAGGTTGATCATCGTGCCGGCCGGATCGTTGCTTACCGGCAGCGGCGCGACGCCGAATTCCAAGTCGGGATTCGCCTTCAGGATCGTCTCGGCCTGCCACGGCCCCATGACCCACATGGCGGCTTTGCCGTTCGCGAAGTCCGTCGAGCCGGCCGCGCTACCGACCTCGAACGGCTTTGCCGTACCGTTCGCCATGATCAAGTCAATGACGTTGAACACGTCCTGCACGTCCGCATAGGACGCCTCGCCCTTGTTCATCTTCTCGATCCAGTCCGGATGCGCCGAGGTCACGACGCCGCCTAGCGACAGGGCCATCATGAGTTGCGGAATCCACGATTCCTGGAAGCTCAGCTCGAACGGCGCCGCTTTCGTCGTCTTGATTTTCTCCACGGCTGCCTTCATTTCGTCGAGCGTTTGAGGCGGCGCGATGCCGAGATCGGCGAACATTTTCTTGTTGTACAGATAGCCCCACGATAGGCTCTCGAGCGGCAGCGCGACCACCTTGCCGTCGTACGTCACCGTCTTGCGTACGCTCTCGTACACCTTCGGCACGAACGGCTGGTCGGACAGGTCGCTCAAGTATCCGGCTTTGTAAAAGGTCGGGATATCCGCGATCGCATGCAGCGTGAACAGGTCGGGCGCATCGTTCGAGGATAGGCGGGTCTTGAGAATCTGCCCGGCCTGGTCGGAGTTCGGCATCTCGAGCTTGATCGTCACGTCGACGTTTTTATCCGCAAGCTCTTTGGCTTTGAATTGCTCGAAGTATTTGTCGAACTGGTCCTTGAAGCGCGGCAGGCTCATGAACACCTTGAGCTCGACCTTGCGGGCCGGCTCCTGCGCGGACGCGGACGGCGAAGCCTGAGTGTCGGGTGCTGGTGCCGATGCGGACGCCGAGACGGACGGCGAGACGGACGGAGAGGCATTATCGTTGCCGTTGCCGCCGCAGCCGGCGAGCATGGCAGCCGCAAGCGTCATCGAGGACGCGGCGTAGAGCGTTTTCTTCATTTAGTGTTACCCCCTCTATCGAATGACTGCAAGCTCAGTATAGAGAGAAGTGTAAGCGGAAACATTCGAGAAAATTAGCGCCTTATATTGGACGATATTGATATGAAGACGGGCAGCAGGGGATCCCGCCTATTCGCCGCTCCTCAGCTCGCCGGGCGAGAAGCCGAAGCGCCTCTTGAACACCCTGTAGAAATAAGCCAAGTCCTCGTAGCCAGAGAGCTTGGCCGCCTGCTTGATCGAGACTTTGCCTTCGCGAAGCAGCGATTCCGCATAAACCATGCGCCGCATGGTGACGTAGTCGGTGACGCCCGTGCCGACATGCGCCTTGAAGGCGCGGCTAAGATGCTCCTTGCTGACGAAGAAGCGGTGCGACAGCGACTCCAACGTCAGCTCCTCGGCAAAATGCGCGTCGATATAGACGCGAATCTCGTCCAGGTCGAGCCGGGATCGGGCGCGGATCGCCTTCGCAGCCGCATCGGCGGCTTCCCCGAGCCGCTCCGCCAGCGCCATGGCCGCCTCTTCGGGCGTGGAGCCGGGGCCGAGCCGCCCTTCGATCCCGCTCCAGATCGGGACGATATCGATCCCTTGCTCGGACGCGAACGTCTCCAGCATCGCCAGCGCGTCTTGCGCCAGTCTGGTCGGCAGCCCCTTCAGCTCCTCCGGCGTCAGCGCCCGCGCCAAATACCTGCCGAGCGCGGCATAAGCCCCCTCGATCCCCGGCCGATCCAGCCCTTGCAATCTTCCGTAGATGCGACGCTTTTCCAGCGCGTAGCGCTCGAGCACGGCCGAATCGCCGAACGCGGTCGGAATGCGCCAATTGTCTGAAGTCGCGCCACTCCCCCGCGCAAGCTCGTCCGACGCGGCATCCGAGTCGACAGCGATTCCCGGACTTGGCGCGGATGCCGCATCCAACTCCCGAACGCAGGCCGTCAACGCGGCGTTTAATTCGGCCGGATCGAGCGGCTTCAGCAAATAATCGACCGCCTTGGACCGAATGGCCTGCTTCAGATACGCGAAATCGTCATAGCCGCTCATGACGACGATCTTGGCCGCCGGAAAACGCGCCCCAAGCTCGTTCAACAGCTCCGTCCCGGACAGTCCCGGCATCCGCATGTCGGTCACGACGATATCCGGCGCGAGCTCCCCGATGCGGCGCAGCCCTTCCTCCCCGTCTTCGGCTTCGCCGGCGACCGCTAGTCCTAGCCCTTCCCAATCCGCGAGGTCCTTCACGATCTCTCGAGACCACGGCTCGTCGTCGACGATCAGCACTTTATACGTCATTCCCGTATCCTCCTTCGCTAGCCGCCGGCGTGACGATCGCGACCAACGTTCCCTGTCCCGCTCCGCTCCAGACGCGGATCCCATAGCGCGCGCCGAACTGCAGCTTCAGCCTGGCGTCGACGTTGCGAAGCCCGATGCCTCGGCCTCGCTTCGGCTCGGCCGCCGGCGCAGGTTCGGGCCCCGCTCCTCCCCCGCTAATGCCCATGCCGCCCGGGCGCTTGGTTCCGCCGGAGCGCAATTCCGCTCTGATAAGGCGCAGCTCGTCCGTCTGCATGCCTGCTCCCCCGTCTTGCACGAGCAGCACGATCCGGCCGCCGATGCGCCGGATACGGATCTCGAGCCGCCAATTGCCGGGCTTGCGCTGAAGCCCGTGCTCGAAGGCATTCTCGACAATCGGCTGCAGCGTGAACTTCGGCAGCCGGCCCTCAAGCGCCTCCGGATCCGCATGCAGCGCGATCGTGCAGCGGCCCGCGAACCTCCGCTCCTGAATAAAGAGATAATTACGGGTATGGGTCAGCTCGTCCGCGATCGGCACGGTACGGTCCTCGGAGCCGATTGCATAGCGCAGCAGATCCCCGATGACTCGCGTGACATCATAAATTTCGGGCGCCTTTTTCTTGAGCGCCATGCCGCCGATCATATGGAGCGTATTGTTCAGGAAATGCGGGTTGATCTGCGCCTGAAGCGCCAGCAGCTGCGCATTTTTAACCTCGATTTCCCGCTGATACTCATCTTCGATCAGCTGCCTGATCCGTTCCATCATCGAGTTGTAGCCGCGTTCAAGCAGCCCGATCTCGTCGCGGCTGCGCACGGACATCGACTCGAAGCCTTGAACGGGCGTCGTCCGCATCATCCGGGCCAGCCGTACGATCGGGCGGCTGATGCCGAGCGAGACGAGGACCGACAGCAGCGCGGACGCCGCCGCGAACAGCGCGCCCGTCCAGACGCCGGCCTCGATCGTCGGCCGCGCGCTGCGGCTGACCGACGAGATCGGGACCGCTTTGATCACTGCGAGCTGCCCGTCTCCGATTCTTTTTTCGAAGACGAAATAGCGGTCCGTCCGCTGGAACTCCATGTCCGCAAACGCTGGCGCCGGACCGTGGAGCAGCTCCGCCAGGCGCACGTCGCTTGGCGGCTCGGAGGAGCCCGACAGCAGCTCGCCTTCGTCGTTCAGCATGTAGACGAGGCTATCCGGCTCAGAGCGCAAAATCCGGCCAACCTCCTGCCACACCTCCCGGTCTATGCGAACGGATATGCCGCCGATCAGGGCGCGGTCCTCGAACCTGTTGATGCCGTGATACGCGTACGTGCCGTCAGGCGTCTGCTTGAAGTACATATTAACCGGCCCGCGAGAGATTCGCGCCCAAGGCTGATTGGCGGTTATATCGAGCGTACGAATCAGTCCGCTGGTCGTATAGTTGACCGTAAACGCTTTCTTATATGCTTGCATGTAAAGCGTCAAATCGTCGACCTTGCGCGAATTGGCATGAAACGCCGAGGTCAGCTTGTCCCGCAGCAGCTCTTGCGTCTTAAACTGGACGACGGGATCGGGGTTGTCGATGTCGCCGAGTCCGCGCATCAGCTCCTGATCGATCTGAAGCGTGTAAAAGAGGATGTCGATCTGCTCGATCAACTCGTTCATGTACTGATCCGCCCACAGCATGCGGGAAGTGTCGGCGCCGATGATTTCCTTTTCGACCGAGCTTCGCGTATTGTTCGCCGCCAGCCAAGTGACCGTGACGACGGGCAGCGCGGTCAGGCAGATCATCAATACGGTCAGCCGAATGCGCAGGCTCGTCCGTTTCAGCATGCTGCGTCCCCCTCTCCCTCGTCCGTCCTTGATGCCAAGCTTATCGGATGCGTGCCCGGCGCGCAAGACGCGAACGCGGTACCGCTTTTCGCATAAGCTGGCCATAGAACGGGAGGGATCCGCATGGCATACCGGATTATAGTAGATCTGTCGGACCGCACGCTTTACCTGCTGCAAGACGATACAGTCGTGAACGGCTATCCCGTCGGCATCGGCCGTATGGTGACGCAGACGCCGACGGGCGAGTACCGCATCATCAACAAGCAAGCGCATCCCGGCGGACCGTTCGGCGCGTTCTGGATGGGGCTGTCCGCGCCGCATTACGGCATTCACGGTACGAACGATCCCTCGTCGATCGGCCATCTCGTATCGCACGGCTGCATCCGCATGTACAATGAAGACGTCCTCGCGCTCTCGCGGATCGTACCGATCGGCACGCGGGTGACGATCCGTCCGTAACTTTTTTTGGCGGCCATCGTCGCTGCGTTGTAGGCGTTTTCCGGGGCCGGCAGCCCTTTGCAGATTAACATTTCCTGAGAAACTCGAATCTGAGCCCGTTCTTTGGTAGGATAGGAAGAATTCGAGTATAAAGGTTGGGATAACATGACGGAAGCTGCCGGCACGGAAGAGCTCGATCTTCAGGAAGCGGCCGAACTGTTCAGATTAATTTATCCCGCTTTTGCGGCCCTTCTCGACAAAGCGGAGGCCGCGCGGGGACCGCTGAAGGAATTCCACTTGGCGATGGCGGCCGAGCATGCCAAGAGCGGCGTGCGGATCCTCGGATGGGACAGCCGCCGAGCCATTAACGCGATATTCGAGCAGTACAAAGAACACTATCTGGCGGAGGGGCGCATTGCTGCGGATCTATGGGCGGCCGATCAATTCGGCTGCGATCTCGAAGCAGCGATCGTCGAGTCAGAAGACGTACGCGAGCTGGAGGAGCGCATCAAGGCCGTCGTGATGCAGATCCGGCAGCGCGAATCCGAATTGCAGCGCCTCCGCCGAGAGCTGGGCCAGCTGGAGGAGCTCCGGGCCGAGCTCAGTCGGCCTGTCATCCTCCACGGCTCCGTCGCAAACATCGCTGGAGGCAACATACCGGGCGAGTTTACAAGCTCCGAAGAAAATGCGGAGGTCAAGAACGCAGGAGATCTCAGCACCGAATCAGAGGCTTCATCAAACGAACGAACGGACCGGTCGCAAAACGATTCCGTATCCGCGATGCCGCAAGTATAAAGCCTTGGAGGGGACAACGGCGGGATTGTCCAAGTGGGCGCTCGCCAGGTTCCATTCCAGTTTACAAATTTATACAGACCCCCACCTACATACACGCGTTCCTCCCGTTTTAACGATATCCCCTTCGATCAGGAACAGAGGTCCCTCGAGTTTGCCTCTGGCCCTTCTATTTAAATTTGGGCACTCCTTCATGTCTATTCACTGTCGTCACCCTTCCGATGACCGCCATCCGCGCGATGCTGCTTTTTTCAAATATATATTTGCAAGGCAATCCATCTTTTGCTAAAATAAGAACAAATGTTCGATCTGGAGGGTTTGGTATGCCAAGCCGCTTTTCGATTCGGGACTCTGTGCCTGCCTTCAGCACGGCCGATTGCGAGCATGCGCTTTTCGCCGCCAAGTGGCCGGACGGCTTCCGCTGTCCGCGTTGCGGCCATCCGCATTATTACGAAGTGTCCTCGCGCGGGCGCCGGCTTTTTGAGTGCCGTTCCTGCTCCCACCAGGCCTCTCTGACGGCAGGCACGGTGCTCGAGGGCTCGCGCACGCCGCTCACGAAGTGGTTCCAGGCGATGTTCTTGATGCAGATCGGCATCAGCGCACGGCTACTGGCCGAGCTGATCGACGTGACCTACAAGACGGCTTGGCTAATCAACCACAAGCTCCGTCACGCCATCGGCGAGTGGGACCGCGAGCGGCCGCTCGAAGGCGATCTGCAGCTGCTCGGCGAGTATTACGGCTATGAATACCATCGCTATCTCGGCAGCCTCATCGTGCAGCAAGGACTTAAGCCGCAACCGATCGTCGTCGGCGCTTCGCTTGACGGCGCTGGCGATATCGTTCATCTCAAAATGAAAGCCGTCGACGGGCCGGAAGGAGACGATACGGCAAGGCGCGGAGGGGCGGGCGGCGAGGAAGCGGCCGAACGTTTCGTGCAAAAACACGTCGCCGGCGGAGACGCGGACGATCGCGCGGAACGGCTGGAGCGCGGCCACCGGGGGCAAACCGCGCTGCATGTCGCCTGGCGGGAAGCCGTTCGCTGGCTCACTTGGACGTTCGGCGGGATCGGCCCGAAGCATCTGCAGGCGTACCTGAACGAATTTTGCTTCCGCCGCCTCCTGTGCCGCAACGACATGCTCGCCGAGCTCATCGCCTGCTGCGGCACGACGAAGACCATCACCTATCGAAGATTGGTAGGCTCCCGCTCCAGCATTCGCCAGATTCCATGGGCGTACAGGCGTCCTGCGTGCAGCGGCCGACGTGCGGGTTAGATTAGTTTTTTAGGTTTTTTAATTCAAGTGAGTGTGCCTATTCTAACCGACTAGTCGATTAGATCGTTCCTGACTCAAGGGGATTAATCTTGATTTTCTAACTTTCTGACTCCCTGACTCCCTGACTCCCTGACTCCCTGCTTCCTGACTCCTGCCCCCTTGACTTCCCTGACCCCTGACTTCCCTAACTCCCAGACTCCCTGACCCCCTGCTTCCTGACTCCCTCACTCCCTCACTCCCTGACTCCTTGCTCCTTGCTCCTTTCTCCTTGCTCCCTGCTCCCTGCTCCCTGCTCTCAGCTCCCTGACTCAAGGGGATATTGTTAAAACGGAAAAATAGTAGTTTGATAGCGGGCGGAAATTCAATTTATCGCTAAAAAGGCGGAATCGCGCAGATGGATATCGTGCGCAATCCCGCTTGCCTTCGGACATGAGAAGCATTATGCGCTCAATGCGCGTCGTCTAACTAGGCTGGCAGCTCCGGCAGCCGTTCGTCGGTATCCTCCAGCGGCAACATGATGCGCAACCTGCAGCCGATGCCCGGCGCTGCTTCGCCTATGGTTACGGTGCCGCTCAGCAAATGGACGCGCTCCATCATAGCACTGAGTCCGAAGCCGGGCTTCGAAGCCCCATAAGGCTCTCCGTTGCTGACAAGTTCGAACCTCAACCAGCCTTTTTCCTCTGTGAGCTCGAAGCGGAACCGGCTGCATCGCCCATGACGGAGGCCATTTGTTATTCCCTCCATCAATGCGTGATAGACGACTTTCTGCGCCAGTCCGCCCATTTGCGGCAGCGGCTCGGGATTGTATTCGAAAAAGACGTCCGCCTGCCCCGCGCTCTCCCGAATCAGCTCTTGAAGGGCAACGGGCAAATCGAAGCCCGCCTCGTCGTCCTTCAACATCCGGACCGTCCGCCTAACGTCGTTTAAGCCTTTCCGAATCATCTCGCCAGCGGCATTCATCCGCTCGACGGAACGCGGCAGATCGCGGTCCGCCAGCTTCTTGGCCGCTTCGATCTGCACGATGGCGGCCGTGAGCGAGTGTCCGACCAGATCGTGCATATCGTGCGCGATCCGGTTGCGTTCCTCAAGCACGGACACCTCAGCCAGCGCCTCTGCCGTCTCCCGGACCGAGCCTGCGAGATGGCGGTTCGCCGCCTCCAGCTCCTCTGTCCGCGTGCGGACCAGTTCTTCGAGGGAGTGGTGGAACTGCGCCAGTTTGAGCTGGATATCCACCCTCGCGAGCAGCTCGCCCTGGGTGAACGGCTTGGACAGATAATCGTTCGCGCCCGAATCGAAGCCGAGCGTCAGCCGGTCCAATCGGTTTTGCGCGGACAGCAAAATGATCGGAAGCTCGCTCGCAGACCACCGTTCGCGCGCGATGCGGCATACCTCATATCCGGTCTTGCCCGGCATCATGGCGTCTAACAGAAGCAGGTCCGGCTTCTCGCCCTGCTCCAGGATCAAAGCCGCTTCCGTACCGTTCGCCGCCTCGACCAGACGGTAGCCGCTCCGCCGCAAATAATGCCGCAGAACTTCGAGGTTGACCGGTTCGTCATCGGCAACCAGAATCAGCGGCCGCCTTTTTTCTCCGGCCTCCCGTCCTCGTTCATCGAATGCACTCTGCGCGTATCCCTCGCCCAATCTGTCCAGATTCGCGGGCAGCACCGGCAGCGCGGCCGTGCTTGGCTCTTCATTTTCGCCAAGATTGCCGAATGAACCCGTGCCGCTCCCGGTCACAACGTCGCTCGCCTGCTTGACCTCGGCGCCCGCGGCTGGCAGCGCGAACGACAGCGTCGTGCCCGCTCCGATCTTGGAATCGATCGTCAACTCGCCGCCGTGCAAGCGAACCATTCGATTGGTGATGGGCAGGCCGAGCCCCATGCCGCCGCCATAGTCGGACGAAGCGGTCGCGAACGGCTCGAACAATTCTGCCGCGCGGTCCTCCGGGATGCCCGGCCCGCTATCCGCCACGACGATGCGAACGCTCTCGCCCTCCCGGGCGGCCGTCACCCGGACGTAGCCCGACTCGGTATAGCGGATGGCATTGCCGATCAGGTTGTACAGGATCTGCTCCAGTCTGCCCGAGTCGGCGCTGACGATCAGCTTGTCGCCTTTAACCACCGTATCTTCTCGCTCTACCGTCAACTGGAGCCCTTTGCGCCTCGCCAGCGGGGCGAGCGCCGCAGCAACCGTTTCGCATGCGCCCAATGCGTCCACTGCGGTTAGCTTCAGCTTCATATCGCCGTGTCTTAGCCGATCCATATCGAGGATGTCGTTCACCAAGTGCAGCAGCCGGTCAGCGCTGCCGCGGACGAGCCGCAGATTGCGCTCCATCTCCTGGCCGACAGGTCCCGCAGCGCCGTCCAGCAGCGCATCCGCCAGCCCGGCAATGCCATGAAGCGGCGTGCGCAGCTCATGGGAGGTATGGCTCAGGAAATCGTCTTTTAGACGAGACAGCGTCTCCAGTTCCCGGTTTGCCGTCTCCAACTCGGCTGCGTTGCGCTGCAGGTCCCGGTACACGCCCGAGAATCGTCCGAGCACGACCATCAGCAGGCAGCCAACGAAGAGGAGCAGGCCGATCTCGAGCGCGAACGTCAGCGCGTAATACAGCCATATCGGCAGCACGCCCTCCAAGCTGGAGCCGAAGAAGCGCAGCGCGTTTGCCGAAAAGAAATAGAAGGACATGCCGACCGTCAACGCGACGAAGCCGAACGTCAACCATCTGAATTCTTCGACATCCTTCAGCGCCAGCATATGCCTGCTCCGGATCAGCGAGAAGCTCATCAGGACGAACACGGGAATCACGAGTATCGGCGACCATTCGAAGATCGCTTTTTCGTACAAATGACTATCTATAGATGCCAAGCAGGCGGTAAAAACCGTGTACAGCAGCACGCAGACTGCCATGATCCGGTACATTCTCACGTACAAGCCGCGCAGGGCTCTGCCGTAAAAACAGACGAAGCCCAGCACGCCGATCGGGATGAGCAAATCTCTGAAATATTGAAAATGCGCGACCGGCAAATCCAAAAAGAACCGCAAGGACATCAGCATCGAGAAGAAACCGATTCCCGCGCAGCCGGTAATGAGGGCAAACCAGGCGTACAGCGTCTCCGATCGCCGGCGCAGGAAAACGAGCAGCGAAACCGCGGACGCGGCCGTCAGAAGCACGCTGAAAACGGCGGGCACAAAATCGTTTTGCACGATCAGCCGATCCAGCATGCGGCGGTCGCCTACCACGCTCCAGTCCTGCGGCATGGAGTTCCGGTTCCACAACAGCTTAAAAGCCAGCGTTCGCGGCTGGTCGCCCTGCGACAGCTTGACGATGCGCGCCGGAATGTAGTGGTTCACGTACGGATCCGGATGGCTCATATTGTAGCTCACCAGAAGACGCCCGTTCTCGTATGCCTCGAAAGACCTTCCGTACAGCAGCATCACGTGCGGATCGTCCGTCAGCAGCTTGGGCATGTCCCTCCTCAGCCAGACGACGCCTTTATACTGGGCGAAGCGCGCCAACTCCGCCGCGTTCAAAGGCCGCCAGCCCTCAGTTCCGCTCGCGTCTCCGTCGCTCCACCGCACCTGCCATTTTTCCCGGTAAGACGCAAGGACGGAGCCTTCCGACTCGGCATGAGAGCCTTTAAAGAAAAGCGGCAGAAACAAAGAAAGCAGCGTAAACGCGAGCAGCAAAGCGGCCTTCAGCGGAAAGGGAAACCTTCGTTCAGCGGTAGTCACTCAGCAGCAGCTCCTTCATGATCCCGACGGCGGCGCGTCGGTCGTTGGTGCCGATCTTGCCGTATATGACGCTGACGTAGTTCCGCACCGTACCTTCGCTCATAAAAAGCGTGACCGCGATCTGCTTGTTCGAATAACCTTCGATCAACAGCAGGATAATCTTGCGCTCGCGCTCCGTAAAATAGAGTCCCATCCCTTGAAGCTTGGCTTCGTCGAAATCGTACGAATCGTTCGCCGTGAGCCGGGACGCGAGCTTGGCCGCGATCGCGGGAGGCAGCATCAGCTCGCCCACCATCGCGTCCCGTACCGTCTGGACGACGCGTTCGGCGGCGATATCCTTGAGCAGAAAGCCGTCCGCGCCGCCGGCCATCGCGCCTACGATGTATTTGTCCTCCGCGAATGTCGTAAGGATGAGCACGATCGTCTTGGGATAATCGCGCTTGATCAGCTTCAACGACTCTATGCCGTCCATGACAGGCATCTTGATGTCCATCAACACGATATGCGGCCGGTGGATGCCTGCCGCCTCGTACGCTTCTCTCCCGTTCTCCGCCGTGCAGACGACCTCCATGTCGTCCTCCAGCTGCAGTATCGTCTGCAGGCCCTCGCGCATCAGCCGCTGATCGTCCGCGATGACGATTCGGACCATGATGTTTGCCCCCGTTCTCTGAGTACGCTACCCGTTCTCCCCTGATTCTAGCAGACGCCCCGACGAGCGAATAGAGCCGCGGACAAAGCAGTGACCGATACATGACCGAAGCGTTCGCGTCATAGGCCAAATGGTCCATGTCACATGACAGAGATGACCGATAGTCGTGACAGACCGTCACTGGCGGGATTACGGCCGCCTTCATTAAGCTGGTAAGGATCGATCGATCAGGAATTCCGGGGAGGAGAAATATTGACGATGGAAACAACAAGCAGGAGGAAGCTGCCCTGGGGCAAGCCGCTGACGGCCGTCCTGGCATCCGCCGTGCTGCTGGGGCAGCTCGCGGTCGGTCCGGCCAAGTCTTACGGGGATACGGAACGCATTTTAACCGTCTACGACGACTCGCTGTCGGCGGAATTCGCCGATTATGGCTGGGCGCAATCCGATCTCGCCGAAGCCGGCACCGTTCATTCGGGTACGCGTTCCATCCAGCTGGACGCAGACGAAGGGCAAGCACTCTACTTTTACAAGGATCGAATCATGAGCGCGGACGACTACGGCCGATTCAGCTTCTGGGCGAACGGCGGCGCAGCCGGCGGCCAGGCTTTCAAGCTCGTATTCTCGCTGGGCGGACAGGCGGTCGCGGAAATCCCCTCGACGGCGCTTCTGCCGGGCGGCATCCCAGGCGGCGCTTGGACTAAAGTATCCGTGAAGCTGGCGGACTACGGCGTCCGCGGAATCGTCGACGGCATCTGGGTCTGGGGCGCCGGCGAACAGGAGCCCTTCTATCTGGACGATATGCGCTTCGAAGGCGAAGGCGCCGGAACGGGCGAGGAACCGGGCGAGGAGGATCCCGGTCAAGCCGAGGTGACCGGCATCGTCTTCTCGCAAAATATATTGACGCTTCGCGAGGGCGGCCTTCGCCCTGCCGGCCTGAACGCCGTGCGCGCGGACGGTTCGTCCGCGCCGGTAACGACCGGCGTCGCATGGTCGACGGACGACGCTTCGATCGCTACGGTAGCGAACGGCCTCGTCTCCGGCCTGCATCCCGGTACGACGACGCTCCGCGCCGCTTATGAGGGCTTCGAAGCGCAGATCGACGTGACCGTCGTCGAAGGTGCGCCGGCCGGTCCGATCGAAGAGATCGACGGCGACTATGTCTATGCCGATGCGCTGAGCGGCGACTTCGCGGACTATAGCGGCATCTCGCACGATCTGGCGGAGTCGGATACCGTTCGCACGGGGCAAACGTCGATCAGGCTCGAACCGGACGGCGACAAGGGCTTGTACTTGTACAGCGGCATGCCGGTCAACGCCCGAACCTACGACAAGTTGCGGCTGTGGGTGAACGGCGGCGATACGGGCGGCCAGCAATTCAGCTTGAAGCTGACGCAAGGCGGCTCGCCGGTGGCAGAGCTGGATCTGGATGCGCTCGTGCCGGGCGGCATCGCGGCAGGTACGTGGAGCGAGGTCACGATTAATCTGACGGATCTGAATTTGCCGGGCGCCATCTTCGACGGCATCCTGCTGCAGGGCGCGACGAACGGCGTCCAGCCGGCAGCCTATCTCGACGATATCGCGCTGCTCAAGAAGTTCGTCGCTTCGGCGCAGATCGCGGAGCTTCGGATCGACAAGCCGCGCACGGTGATGCTGCCGGGCGAGAACAATGCGCTCGCGGCGGAAGCCTACTATGCCGGCGGCGACACGAAGACGTTAACCGACGGCGTGACCTGGACGGTCGACCGCCCCGACGTGCTGCAGCTGGACGGCGGCGCCATCAAGGGCATCTCGCCGGGCATCGCGAAGGTGACGGCGACCTACAAGACGTTCTCGACCGAAGCTTACGTGCAGGTGACGGAAGTGGCCGCCGAACCGGTCTACGGCGACGCGCTGGCTGACGGCTTCCGCAACTACAGCTGGCACGACAAGGACTTGGCCAATACCGAGCAGGTCCACGGCGGCGCCAAGTCGATTAAGTTCAACCCGAGCGGCTGGGACGGCGTATGGCTGTCGCACGACGGCAAGTTCGACATCGAGCAATATTACGGCGTGCGCTTCTGGATTCACGGCGGCGCGACCGGCGGACAGCAGCTGCTCGTCCATGCGTACGACGGCGACGCCGGCATCGGCGCGATCGACCTGAACGACTATCTGCCCGAAGGCGGATTGCCTACCGGACAATGGACCGAAATAACGGTCAGCATGGCCGACCTCGGTTTGTCCGCGGGCAGCTTCGACGGCCTCATTTTTCAGGCGGCTACCGATCGCGACCAAGGCGTCGTGTACATCGACGACGTGTCCCTGCTGCGCAACTTGCATGCGGGCGAACTGCCCGAGCCCCGGTTGCCGCAGCTCAGCGTAAATGTCGATACATCGGCGGATCGCAAGCCGATCAATCCGGAGATTTACGGCATCAACTACGACGACATGCATCCGACGCAGTCGACCTTGCCGTTCCCCGTGCAGCGCTGGGGCGGCAACAACACGACGCGCTACAATTGGCAGCTTAATGTAGCCAACCGCGCGAACGATTGGTACTACATCAACTATCCTTACGAAAAAGATCCGCGCGAGGAACCGAACAGCTCGGTGACGGATCAACTCATCTCCAGCGTGAACGCGCAAGGCGGCAAGGTGCTGCTGACCGTCCCGACGATCGGGTGGACGCCGAAGGACCGCGAGATCCGATACGGTTTCTCCGTCAAGAAATACGGCGCCCAGGAAAGCGTCGCGGACGACGTCAAAGACGCCGGCAACGGCGTGAAGAAGGACGGCTCGTACGTAACAGGCAACGATCCGAAGGACACTTCCAAGGCGATCGGGCCGACGTTCGTGACCGACTGGATGCAGCATCTGAAGGACAGCGGAAACGCCGTGAACTATTACGCGCTGGACAACGAGCCGGAAATCTGGAACTCGACCCATCGCGACGTTCATCCGCAAGCGCCGACTTACGACGAGCTCTGGGGCTTCACGCAGAAATACGGCGCCGCGATCAAGGCCAAGGATCCTACGGCCAAAGTGTTCGGACCGACCTCTTGGGGCTGGTGCGCGTACTTTTACTCTTCCGCCGACGTTTGCGCCGAAGGGCCGGACCGCGCGGCGCACGGCAATACGCCGTTCCTGGAATGGTATCTCCAGCAGGTGGCCGACTACGCCGCCTCGCATGACGGGCAGCGGCTCGTGGACTACCTGGACATTCACTACTACTCGCAATCGGCCGGCGTGCCGGATGCCGATGAAGGGCCAGGTACGGTCAAACGCCGATTCCAGGGTCTGAAGGCGCTGTACGATCCGGATTACGTGGACGACTCGTGGATCCAGGAGCCGATCCGGCTGATCCCCCGCATGAAGGAGATCATCGACAGCAGGCTGCCGGGCACGAAGCTCGCGCTGACCGAGTACAACTTCGGCAACGGCAACGGCATTAGCGCCGGGGTCGCGCAGGCGGAGGCGCTCGCGATCTTCGGACGCGAGGGGCTCGACCTCGCCACCCGCTTCGGCACGCTGCCGGCAGGCACGCCGCTCGAAGACGCGTTTAAGCTGTATCTCGACTACGACGGCAACGGCTCGCAAATTCGCGGAGACTCGGTACGCGCCGTCTCGAGCCTGCCGGACGCCGTCGGCTCCTACGCGATCGACGGATCGGACGGCAAGCTGTACGTGCTGCTGTTCAACAAGGACACCGTCACCCGTGAAGTCAACGTCGGTCTCGGCGATGCCGCCGGCTCCGGCTCGGCCGAGATGTACCGCTTCGACGCAGCCACACGGCTGTCCGCGGCAGGCACGAAGGCGGTCGGCGAGGACGGCAAGCTGACCCTCCGCCTTGCGGCGCGCTCCGCGACGCTGGCCGTCGTGACGCGGTAAGGCATTAAGGCGTAACGGCAGACGAGAGTCAAGATTGAAGCGCATGTTAAAAAGGACGATCTTGCAGGCGAATCGCCTGCAGGATCGTCCTTTTTGCGGTTGCTTGGCTACGCGCGCGAGGGTTAGCCCAGACGCACGCATACCGGCTTCGTCATCTTGTATTCGCTGCCCGCATGCCGCGGGAAGCCGTCCTCGTCGACGCGCATGACGACGATGTTGTCGCCGTTCTGGTTGGCCGCGAGCAGCCAGCGGCCCTCCGGAAGCGCTAGGAAGTGGCGCGGGAAATGTCCGCCGCTCGGCGTGTGGCCGATCAGCGACAGGCCGCCGTCTTCCCCGACGCGGAAGGAAACGATGCTGTCATGGCCGCGGTTGGAGCCGTAGACATATTTGCCGTCGGCCGATACCGCCACCTCAGCGCAGTAGCTCTCCCCCCCATACGCTTCGGGAAGCGTGGACACGGTCTGCAGCGCCTCGAGCGAGCCTTCGTCGGCATCCAGCTTGAACACGACGATCCGGCTCATCAATTCGTCGATGAGATAAACGAAAGGGCGGGTCGGATGCAGCGCCAGATGCCGCGGCCCCGAGCCAGGCGTCACGTTCGTCTCGCGCACGGCCTCGAGGCGGCCGGTGGCCGCGTCCAGCCGGTACGTGTAGATTTTGTCCGTCCCGAGATCGCAGGCCAAGTAATAAGAAGTGCCGGGCACCGGATAGATCGAATGCGGATGCGGACCTTCCTGACGTTCGGCATTGATGCTGCCGCCTTCGTGAGCGACCGACTGGACGGGCTCGCCAATCGCGCCCCGCTCGCCGATCGGATACAGGCTGATGTTGCCGCCCATATAGTTGACCAGTACAAGCCAGGCGCCAGAAGGGTCGATCGCCAGATGACATGGCGCGCCGCCCTGCGAGGGCTGCCGGTTGATCTCGGTCAACGCATGCGAGGCCGCGTCGTACGCGTAGGCGACGACGCCGCCGTCCGGCTCGGTCTCGCTGACCGCGTAAAGCACGCTCGACTCGGCATGGTAAGCGAGGAACGACGGATTGTCGATGCCCGCGACGCCGCCGAGCTTCGACAGCGAGCCGGACTCGGCGTCGAGCCGCAGTATATGAATGCCTTCTTGATCCGCCGATTGATACGATCCGACGAACAGCGGTGCGTAGGATTCCGACATATGAACCTCCTATGATCGTTGTGGATGGGGACGAATCACTTGAGCAGCGATCAATCGAGCAGCGAGATCATCTGGACGACGGGACGCAAATCCCCCGTCAGGGAAGCCTCGCGGCTGCGAAGCTGCGAGGAGCCGTCTCCGTCGAGGAAGATGCCGTCCGCGAGCGCGGGACGTCCTTGTCCCCCGAGCAGCTCCAGGATCGCGGCGCGAAAATCGGCCAGCGTCCCCCGGTTCTCGCTGACGACGAGATACAAGCGGCCTTCTTCGTCATAGACGGCCCCCGATCGCAGCCGGGGCTCGTCCATGAACGGCGCGTGCTCGGCGACCGCTTGGTCATGCCAAGTCGCTTCTCGGCCCAGGCCCATCGAAATTCCGCCTTGCGCCCAATATTGGGCAGGGTCCGTCACGTCGAGCTCCCCTGCCTTGCTTGCAACTTGAACGCTGAGCCGCTCCGACTTGCGGTCCCACACCAGCGTTCCCCGGGCATACTTCACGTTTTCCGCGCCCGATCCGAATCCGCCGGACGCGCTGCCGTCTCCCGCGGCGGGTACGCCGTCGACGATCGCCATGCTGAGCAGCGAGCTGTCGTAGAAAAAGCCGCCGTTGATCCCGTAATAGGGAGCGATGGCGACATTGTCGCGAACGACGTTTAGCGTCACGTTGGCGGGAGCCGTCTCCAAATAGTGGAGCGTCATGCCGTTCGCGGCCGTGGCCGTGCCGTAATCGTAATGCGAGGGCGGATTCGGGATCGGCTTCGCCTGCAGTCCCGATCGGCCGTCGCCCGTGCGCAGCATGAGGAAGGCCAGGAAGGCCAGCAAGGCAAGCGCGGCCGCAAAGGCCAGCAGAATGACGCCTACCCGCAGGATGCGCCTGCCGCGCTGTCCTTCGGGACGCTCGGCCGCGGGCGGCGCGCCTACCTGCACGCCGGTCGGCGCCGCGCCTGTCTGCGCCTGCGGCGCTCCGCTCGGCTGGGGCGACGTGTCCATGACCGCCCCTGCCCTTAGCGGCCCAGCGCCCGCAGGCCCAGCGCCAGCGCGCCGGTCAGGCCGGCGTTGTCGCCGAGGCCCGGCGGCACGATGTAGCCGTCGATGCCCGCCGCCAGCGCGTCCGAGCTCACATAGCCGTTCAGCGCCTTCAGCACCTCCGCGCGCACGAGCGGGAACAGCTGCGGCTGATGCATGACGCCGCCGCCGAGAATGACGCGCTTCGGCGACAGCATGAGCACCGCGTTGGCCACGGCTTGACCGATGTAGTAAGCTTCCATCGCCCAGGCCGGGTGGTCCTGCGGCAGCTCGCTTCCCGGCACCTTCCAACGGCCTTTAAGCGCGGGGCCGGCCGCGAGCCCCTCGAGGCAATCCCCGTGATACGGGCAGAAGCCTTCGTATTCGTCGTCCGGATGGCGACGCACGAGCACGTGGCCGCCTTCCGGGTGCACGAGTCCATGCACCAGCTTGCCCTCCGCGTATACGCCGACGCCGACGCCCGTGCCGATCGTGTAATAGACGCAGCTGTCGAGTCCGGCCGCCGCGCCCCAAGTCGCCTCGCCGAGCGCGGCCGCGTTGACGTCCGTATCCCAGCCCATCGGCACGTCGAACTGCTGCTTCATGGCCGGGAGGAACGGATAGCCGGACCAACCCGGCTTCGGCGTCGTCGTCACGTAGCCGTATGCGGGACTCGCCTCGTCGATATTGATCGGACCGAAGGAGCCGATGCCGATCGACTCCACCGCCTTGTCTTTAAAGTATTCGAAGACTTGCGCGAGCGTCTTCTCGGGATGCTCCGTCGGGAAGCTTACCCGGTCCTCGATCTTTCCGTTCTCGTTGCCGATGCCGCAGACGAACTTGGTGCCGCCCGCTTCGATTGCCCCTATACGCATGAAAATCGGTTCCTCCTATGTATCTGCTATATGTCCATTTTACTCTGAACCGATCGCCTAGCACAACGAAACGCGACAGCTCCGCTAGCCGGACCTCCGTCAAAATGGCCGAAGAACGCGAAAAGAGCCCTTCGCAAGGGCTCTCTCGTCCGTTCACTTAAGCGGCGCGCAAGTCATCGGGCCCCTGCGGACGCCAATAGGAACTCTCTCCGATCGGGCCAGCCGACCGCCGCAGGATGCGGAACGCTTGCAAATCCGGTCGACCGGGGACGCCCCTTTTTCCGATACACGAACTTGCGGCCCGTCCATGTCTCGTCGATCTCGCAGTCCTTGACGCCGGAGAGGCCGCATGCCGTGCCGATCTTCGCGACCGCTTCTTCGCCGACGTCGGCATGGGGCATCGCGCACCCTTTGGGCCAGGACACCCATAGCATGCCTCTTGGCGACAGGTGCTTGGCCAGCTGAGGCACGCGCACCTCCAAGTCCGCCTGCGTCTTGACGAATAAATGAATAAAGTCGATCGGCCCTTCCGGCGAATCCAAAAACCGTATGCCCGCCGGCGACGGACCAAGCGAATTCAAGTAAATAAGGGATGCGCCTTCGAAATAGAGCCGTTGGTAGGGCCGAAGACCCAGCCTCTCGGAGAGGGTTTTGGTCGAATAGCGGGACACGCGAAGTCCTCCTTCTCGTCTGCTTCCCCTATCATAGCCCAATCCGCCGCCGTCTTCAGTCACTCGTGTCGTCCCGACGGTCACCGAATACCGTGACTCCGGTCACGACTCGTCACGACGCCTTGTCATGTGACCCGCTGCTTGACCGGCTTCAAAAGCCCCCTCTCCATGCACACCTGCGTGAGCAGCTTTTTGTCTCCCTCGGCGAACGATACGCGGATCGCCTCAGCGTCCGCCGACAGAACGACGCCGGGCCCGAACGTTCGGTGCGATACGTGCGCGCCGGGCTTCAAGAACGCGGGCAGCTCGCCCTGCCAAGCCGTCGCCGCGGAAACCGCCGTCTGCGCGGGCCGCCCCGCGACGCCGGCGCCTGCCGGCAGCGACGATCCGCGCGGCGCGCCCGCTGCTCCGGCGTGTCCTGCCAATCCGATGCGTCCTGCGTATGCGGCGCGTCCTTCGTGTCCGGCGGCGCGACCTGCGCCGCCAAAGCCTGTCGAACCGGCAGCCGTCCGTCCTTCTGCGCCTTCGGAAGTTGCCGCGCCGAAGCTGCGGACCGCCGTCATGAAGCGCGACTCCTTGATCGCCGCGCCGTCCTTCTTCTGATAAGCCACGAGCTCCAAGTGCCGCTTCGCGCGCGTCATGCCGACATAGAACAGGCGCACGGCCTCCTCCATGTCGGCGGCGTCGCCTTTGTCGTACTTTTTGATGTCGTCGTTCGAAGGGATCACGCCTTCCGCGAGGTCGATCATGTATACGCGATCGAACTCGAGCCCCTTGGCGCTGTGAAACGTCGACAGCGTCACCGCCTCCGGGTCGCGGCTTCGCGACCGGGCGCTGCGCAGCAGCGTCTCCAAGTACTTCAGCCGCTCGGCGAAGTCGGTCATCGAATCCAGGCCGTCGGCGATATCCTCGAGCGTGTTCAGCACGCCGAGCAGCATCTCCTGCCGGAAGCCGAACCGCTCGCACAGCCGCTCGATGGCCCGCTCGTAGCCGAGGTTGTAGCGGATCGTGCGTATCGCCTGCCGCGCGTTCATCGCTTGCATCCGGCCGAACGTATCCTTGTTTTCCCGCAGCTGCTTCACCTGGTATTCCTTGAGCGGCACCCGCTCGATCAGCGTGTCGAACACGGACGCCGTACCGCCTCCGATGCGCAGCAGCGCCCCCATCTGCTCCCGCGTGATGTAGCCGGCGAGTTTCGGGTAGATCTTCTCCAGCAGCTCGGGCCGGCGGTCCGTGTACGCCATCCGCATGAAGTTCAGCACGTCCTCGACCACCCAATGGGAAAAGAAGCGCTTGTCCCCGTCTTTCAGGTTAAACGGAATGCCGGCGCGGTCGAGCGCGTTGACGAGGACGAGGGCGGACGTATGGTTGCGGTACAGCACGGCGGTCGTGCCCGAAGGCGAGCCTGCAGGCGTTCCCGTCAGCGCCGCCGTCACGTACTTCGCCTGCGCCTTGTAGTCGGCCAGCATGCGCAGGGAGACGCGTCCGCCGGCCGGATTTTTCGTGTACATCGCCTTGTCGTAGCGGTTTTTGTTGCGCCGGATGAAGCGCGCCGCCGTCTCCACGATCTCGGGCGCCGACCGGTAATTGCGCTCCATCTTCAGCACCTCTGCCGCCGGATAGTGCGACTTGAAGTCGAGCAGATACCCGGGTTCCGCCCCGCGCCAGCCGTAAATGCTCTGGTCGTCGTCGGCGACGACGCACAGATTGCCGTGCGAGGCGGCCAGCAGGCCGACGATGCCGAACTGGACGAGCGAGGTGTCCTGACTCTCGTCGGTCATCAGATAGTCGTATCTTTGCTGGTAGCGGCGCAGCAGCCGCGGGTCCTCGGACAGCGCGAGGTGGCAGACCGAGAGCATGTCGTCGAAGTCGAGCAGCAGCCTGTCGGTCCCCTCGCGCTTGTAGCGCTCGTAGGCGCGCAGCAGCTTGTCCGCATCCTTCAGCTCGCATTTGGCCTCGCTCCAGCGGTCCTCGGGCAGCATTTTATTTTTGATATAGCTGATATAAGTCGTCAGGTCTTCCATCTGATCCTCGGTCAGGTTCCCGCCGCCGGTCATCGTCCGGTAGAGCTGGCGCAGAATCGGCTTCTTGTGCAGCACCGGCAGATCCGCAGCCCGCAGCTCGTCCTCTTCCTCCTGCTCGATCTCGCCTTCGATGAGCTGATAGGCTTCGCCCCGCGCCCGGTAGTACGCGCGCACCACCTCGAACGCGAAGCTGTGGATCGTCGAAAAGCCGACTTTGGCGCCGGCGAGCTCGGGGAACAGCAACGCGAACCGCTCCGACATGTCCCGGGCCGAGGCCCGGCTGAACGTGACCGCCTTGATCCGCGCCGGATTGACCCCCTTTTCCGCGATTAAGTATCCCGTCCGCATCATCAGCGTCGTCGTCTTGCCCGAACCGGGCGACGCCAGCAGAAGAAGCGGCCCCTCGGTATGAAGGACCGCCTGCTTCTGGACTTTATTCAGTTGAACGCCGGCTTCCCGCCGCTTGCGCTCGAAAAATCGTTCGTGGTTCGTCATCGTATTCATAGACCGATTATAACACGGCGAGCGGCTGACCAGAACGTCTGATCGCGAAAAACGAGGCTGCCGGTATCTGGTACCGCATCCGAACGTGAGGCGGTAGCGGGCAGCTTCGCCCGCTTATTCGTCGGCGAATGCCGCGAATCGAACGCACACCGGCTTGGACACGCGCAGCTCGCTGCCGGTGGGCAGCAGCTTGCCGGTGCCGGCGTCGCGGTTGAAAGTCACGATGTTGTTGCCGTCCCGGTTGGCGACGAGCACGAATCGGCCGTCCGGGGACACCGCGAAATTGCGCGGATGCCCGCCGAGCGTCGGCGCGTATTCGACCGGCTCGAGCAGGCCGTTCTCCGGGTTAATTCTGCAGACGATGAGGCTGTCGTGGCCGCGGTTGGAGCCGTAAAGGAACTTCCCGTCCGGGGACAGGTGGATGTCCGCGCAGGCGTTGTCGCCTTCGAACGAATCGGGCAGCGTCGAGATCGTCTGCACGACCTCCAAGCTCCCGATCTCCGCGTCGTACGCGTACACGGTAAGCGTGCTGTTCAATTCGTTAATGCCGTATCCGAAAGGAAGCTGCGGGTGGAACACGAAGTGGCGCGGTCCCGAGCCCGGAGCGACGTCGGTCTCGCTATGGCGAGCCAGACTGCGGCCGGGCAGATCGAGCTTGTAAAGGAACACCTTGTCGAGTCCCAGATCGGACACGGCGGCAAAACGGTTGTCGCGGTCGACGATGACCGAGTGAACCCGCGCCTGGTTCTGGACGGGCAGCGCGCTCGTCCCCTCGTGCCGGTGAATCTCGAGCGTCGGCCCAATATGACCGTCTGCTTCAGCAGCGGAGACGCCGAACAGGCCGCCGTGATAGCTCGCCGTCATGACGAGCCCGTTCGTTCGGTCGAGCGCGATATGGCAAGCGGTCGCGGGGATCGTCTGCGCTTCGTCCAATTTTTGCAGCCGACCCTCTCCAGGAGAGAAGCGATACGCTGCGGCCGCGCCTCGGCGCGTGCCTTCGGCGTCTTTGACTTCCGTGAGCGAGTAAATCGTGCGGCTATCCTCGTTAACGGCGAGGAAAGTCGGATTCTGCAGACCGTCCGCCTGGTCGAGCAGCGTCAACGCGCCGGTGCGCTCGTCGTAAGCGCAGGCGTACAAGCCTGGCCCGTCCGCGTCCGCATAGGAACCGATAAAAGCAAATGTTCGAGTGGCCGTCAAGGCAAGGCACCTCCAAGTTTTGCGACGCGAGTCGCGCTTGGCCTGCATTTTAACACGATTCGCGGGCAAACGCACGCGAGGATGCGCGATCGCAGGATCAGTTGGAAGCACGATAACCTGCGGCGTGAAGCGAAATGGCTTTCTGGTGAAGAAGTCGCGACGAGGCTCGGAATTGTTTCCGGATGAGACTAGTTTGCTTGAGGGGTAGCGTCTAAGCACGGAATTGCTGCTGGATGAGACAAGTCCAGACGCAAAAAGAGCCGACACCGCCTCCGCGGCCCCGGCTCTGCCTTGCTTCGCGCTACATCGCACTGCTCTTGCCTGCGGCTGACGTTTTTCGGCCGTCGCGGCTGCCCGCCCAGTAGATGAGCGAGGACAGCAGGACGACGGCCGCCATCGCCGCGAACATCGTCCGGCCGCCGTACTCGCCAAGGAGCCACCCGCCGGCCCAGGGACCGATGAACTGGCCGAGATTGGTGAACGTCTGCGCGCCGTAGTACGCGCCTCGCAGATGCTCGGGAGCCAGCCTGTCCAGCAGCATCGTGGCGGCCGGGTAGTTCAGGATCTCCCCGACGGTAAACAAGATCATCGCGACGACCTGCAGCGCGAACGTCTCGGCGTAGCCGATGCCGGCGAGGCCGAGCGCGAAAAACAGGTTGCCCGCATGCAGCGCGAACAGCGGCGGACGCTTGTTCGCCAGCCAGCCGAGGGGGATCTGGAGCGCGATGACGGTGACCGCGTTGATCGTCAGCAGGTAGCCGAACATCCGGTCCCCGTTGCCGAACACCCGGTCGAGGTGCGGCGCCATGTTGCCAAACAGTTGGCTGTACCCGATGCCGACGACGATGCCGCCCAGCAGGAACAATTGCAGCGCGCCGTCTCGCATAATGACGCGTCCCGCATCCGCGATCGTCGCCTTCGCCGTCTGTTTGCCGTCCTCGATGTCCTTGATGCCGAAGCCGATCATCATAATATAGAGAGTGACTGCGTAAACGAAATAAATGGCTCCCGTGATGATAAAAGCAAGCCCGCCGTTTCCGAGACCGAGCCAGACGCCGAGCACGGGCCCGATCGCGACGCCGACGTTGGCCATCAGGTAGCGCATGGAGAATACTTTCATCCGACGGTCCTTCGGGGTGAGGTCGGCCATGAGCACCTGGGACACCGGCTCGAACCAGGAGCGGCACAAGCCGTTCATCAGGCTGAGCAGCAGCAGGACGGCCGGCGAGTCGGTCAGCGCGAAGCCGACGAACACGCCGCTCCATACGAACAGCGAGGTAAACATAACCAAGCGACGGCTGTACCGGTCGGACAGCGCGCCGCCGAGGAAGCCGCCGAACGTGGCGGCCAGCGCGCCTGCGCCGACGATAAATCCGATTCCGCCCGGCCCCATGTCCGTATGCGCAGCGAGATACAGCGCGAGAAACGGCATGCTCATCGAGGTGGCGACGCGGGCGATCATATGACCGATTAGCAGCGAAAACACGATGGGGTGATAGGAGGCCAAAAATACGCGAAGTCTGTTCAAGCAGCTGCACCACGATTCTGCGATAGTAAGCTTCTATCATACCGGATCGGCGCAGCGTTGTGGATAGGGATAATGTTCCATTTTTGAACAGATGATTAATTATTGAACAATTGATTAATTCGCGCAGGTCACAAGCAGATCACACGCGGATCAATCGATATTCATCGCCCGTAGATGGTGTTCCAAATGCAGTACGTAGTCTTCCGCCCACAGCTCGAGCGTGATCGTCGTACCGTCCGGGCGCAAAAACGTCCACTCGCCGCCACCCTCGGGCAAGCCGGCCCATACGTCGGCGATCCGCGTATTCAGGGCGAGCCATAAGCTCAGCACATGGTCGTAAGACGCCGCCTGATAACGCTGTCCGCTCACCCAATCGTCCTGTGCGTAGGGCGTCAGCGGCAACGGCTGGGGCTCGATCCGAATCCGAACGAACCGCATCAGGTTATGCAGCGCCGAGTCGCACAGATGCCCCAGAATCTCGAGCTGGGACCACCTGCCCGGCTCCGGCCGTACCTTCAGCGCTTCCTCGGATCTGTCCGCCAGCAGCGGCGGCAGCTCCCGGATCCATCCGCGCAGCCTGGCTTCGGCCTCGCGCACCGTCATCGTTTTCGTCATTCAAGTCCCCCTCTTCCTCCAGGAATATGAACTTGATTGTAACGAATCCCGCGGCTTCGCGGGATGAAAGTTATCGATCGCGACGATCGATGCTGCCGATTCGGCCGCTGCGCCGGCGCCGAGCGCCTTCGTTACACCACCCATTCCCGAATCAGGAAGACGACGCCGAGCGAGATGTTCAGCCAGCCCGCGAACCGGGCGAACCGCTCGTCCTTCCGCCTTCCGGCCTCCTTGCACCGGCGCGCGTCCACCAAGAGCACCAACGCGCCGGCCACGAGCCAAATGGGGATCGAAAACGCGTAATAATTGACGCCTTGGCCGAATATCGGCATGCGGCCTCGTCCTCCTTTCCCGCGCCGTCATTCGGCCTTCATGCCGATCCGGCGGATTTTCATGTCGATGTCGATCTTGTATTCGATCTCCTTGTACATGCGCTGCCATCGCTCCTTCGTGCGCACGTTCCTGTTCCAGTAGCCCGGGGCTTTTGCCCTGACGTATTCCCCCAAGCCGAGCACGTCCGAACCGAGCGACTGCGATTGCCCGATAAATTCCTCGATCAGCTTTTTGGCGCCCGCCATTTGGCTTTGCTCGATCTCCCGAATTGTCGTCGGGTCCTGGATGTTCAGCTCGTCGTTTAATTTTTCCTCCAAATTGAGCTCGAACGCCATTTTGAAATTGAAAAAAGGCTTGCCGTCGCGAAGCTCGAAGGTCGTCTTGGACTCGCGGTGCGTGACGTGCGTCATGACCTCCGTGCCGTTTACCTTGACGAACGCGCTGTATCCGCCAGGATTGTTGCCCTTAAGCGCCATGTATACGGCGATGCCGAGCGGCTTCGTCGCGCCGACCATCCGGCTGTCCTGGAACAGCGCCAGCCCCTTCGTCTGCAAGGTCTGGTTTTTTTTCAACTTCACGTAGGGCAGGAAGCCCTCCTGCCCCAGCTTCGACTTGCGGCTCCAATAGATGCCGATATAGTCCTGCGGAAACTTGCCCATGCGTATGCCCTCGTCGAGCGTCGTCATCAGGTACAAGGAAGGGACCCGCTCCAGCTTCGGCGAAGCCTTCATGAGGGACAGCGCCTCCCCTTCGGACACCATCATCCAGGCCATGCGCCGCACCTCGGAGTTGCGATGGAAGTAGTCGTCGATGTTTTCCAAGCCGAATCGGGCCATCTCCTCCGAGACGACGATGACCCGCAGATGACCGAAAAACAGCCTGGCGGACAGTTCCTGCTGCAAATTCATGAGCGCGTCGTTGACGGAATGGCCCACGACGTCGACGACCCATACCGTTTTCTGCGGATCGTTGCCGCCGCCGCCGCCGCTCTCCCCGGGACCGAGCGGGATCCGGCCCGGCAGCGCCAGCTGCACGCCGACGCGTATCAAGTCCGACGCGGGCGGGCCGAGCCCCTTCACGTAATGCGTGACCGATTCTTCCTCGTTCTCCGCTTCGGGGGGCGCCTTATCGATCGATACCCCAAGCACGATGGCCCGGTCTTCGATCTCGGTTCTGTCCCAGCATCCGCACAGCAGCGCGGCCGCTAGCAGCAGCGGGCAGGCCCGCGCCGTCCTTCGCACGATGCCCCGGAAGGGACGAGGCGCATCAGCGTTCATGCGCGCTCCCCCTTTTTTTGCGTACCCAGGCGATCACCAGCAAAAGCCCCGGATAGACCGTCGTCAGCGCCAATCCGACCTTGCCCACGTTCAGGACGGCCTCGTACATCTTGACGATGTTGGCCGGCACCATCGCAAGCACGAAGACGAAGGGGAGCAAAAAGAAGGTGAAGATACGCGGTTCTTCGAGACGAAGCAGCTGCTTGAGCGATTGGCTGGTCAAGTAGTAGCTGGAGAGGAGCGTCGTGAAGACCGCCGTGACCCATACCGCCAGAAATGCGCCGTCCAGCCGCTCCAGCACGTTGGCAGGCAAGGAGGTCGCTTTGGCCAGTTCCAACGTGGGCCACAGCAGCTTCCGGGTTTCCTGCGCCCCGAAGACGCCCACGACGGCGATGACGATGACGACGTACAAGCCGCCGGCGATCAGAATCGAGTACAGGCTGACACTGAGCGCCTTGGCCGGCCTGCGCATGGCGGGAATGACGATCGTCATGACGAACGAGCCCTGGAACAGCGCGGCGATCGTCAGGATGCCTTGGAGCATGCCTTCGGGCTTGTTGCCCCAGAAAGGCTGCAGATTGAGCAGCTCGGCGTTTTTAAGCGACAGCGCGACGATCAGCAGTACGGGCACGAGCAGCAGCGGTACATAGAAGAAATGGATGTACGCGAAGGTCGACATGGTGTTGCGGGCGGAGATCGCTGCGAGCATCAGCATGACGATGACCGTCACTTCGACCGGCGTCTGCTTCAAGACGGACGTGACCACCACCTCGCCGAACTCTCTGGCGGTCAACGAAGTGAGCAGCGCAAAAAAAACGATGAGGCACGCGCCGATCGCGCGCGCCGGCCACTTGCCGATCAGCCGCTCGCTGTATTGAATGATCGACTGATCGGGAAAGCGCATGCCCAGCGCGGCCACGAACAACAGTCCGATCAAGGCGCAGACGCTTCCCAGCAGCGTCACCAGCGGGCCGCCGGTATCCGCCGCCCGAACTGCGAACAGCGGCAAGGGGAGCACGCCGACGCCGATGATCGTGCTGACCAGAACCGCCGACGCCTGCGTGGCGGTGACGTCCCGCGTTGCCTTCGTCATGGTTGTCATTCCTTTGCGGTTGATGTTGGGGACGCGCCGCCTTCCTCGCCGATCGTCTCAGGCGGCTCGGTCATCTCCGGACCGACGCGGACGCGATCGCCCGGCTTCAAAAATGCGGGACGGCGCTTCATCCACCAGAGGGGTCCGCGGATGAGCACGTCCTTCATCCCTTCGAAGTTGACCGGCACGAGCGGGCTCAGATAAGGCACGCCGAACGACTTGAGCGACAGCAAATGGTTGGCGATCAGGATCAAGCCGATCATGACGCCGTATAGACCGAATATGCCTGCGATGATGATCAGGGGGAATCGCAGCAGGCGCAGTGCCAGCGCCGCGTTGTACGCCGGCGTCGCGAACGATCCGATCGTCGTCAACGCGATGATGACGACCGTGATCGGACTGGCGAAGCCCGCGGCCACGGCGGCCTGGCCGATGACGAGCACGCCGACGATGGACAGCGCGCCGCCGACCTGCTGCGGCAGCCGGATCGTCGCCTCCCGCAGCACCTCCATCGAGATCTCGATGATCAGCACCTCGACGACCGCCGGCCACGGGACGCCCGCACGGCCGCCGGCCACCGCGACGGCGAACTCGGTCGGGATCAACTCGGGATTAAACGAGATGACGGAGACATAGATGGAAGGAAAGACGAGAGAGAACACGAGCGCCACGAGACGCGCCATCCGGATCGCGCTCATCTGCATGAACCGTTCGGTGTAGTCTTCGACCGCTTGATAGAACTGGTTGAACACGGTCGGCACGATCAGCGCCAGCGGCGATCCGTCCACCAGAATCGCGACTCTGCCTTCCAGCAGGTTCGCCACGACTTTGTCCGGCCGTTCAGTATATTGGACCTGGGGAAACGGCGACCACTGGTTATCCTCGATGTACTGCTCCAAATAACCCGAATCGAGTACCGCGTCGATGTCGATCGCGCCGATCCGCCGTTCGACCTCCGCCAGCAGCGCAGGGTCGGTCAATCCGTCCATGTAGCAAATGACGACTTTCGAACGCGTTTTACGACCGACCGTCAGCTGCCTCATCCGAAGCTCGGCGGCCTGAAGGCGGTAGCGGATGAGCGCCAGGTTCGGACCGATCGGTTCGACGAAGCCCTCGCGGGGGCCGCGAATGACCTGCTCCGTGCCGGGCTGGTCGATGCCCCGCTTGTCGATCTGCCGGGTGCCGATGACGAGCGCGGCGTTCGAGCCGTCCGCAACCAGTACCGTATCCCCGTGAAGGAGGCCCTGGATGAGCGCGTCGAAGTCCTCCGTCTCGCTGCAGTCGGTATGCCATAACGCTTCGTTCGCCAGACGGTCCATCAGCCGCTGCGCAGTCCAATCGGACAGGTCCGAGCCGGGGGGAGCGCTCATCGCGGGCTTCAGGATCGTTTCGTTCAACGCCGCCTGGTCGAGCATGTTGGGAAAGAAGAGCATGGCCGCCGGGAAGGTGCCGAAGATCCGGAACCGGCGAACCGATAGCGTCGTATCCGTGCCCAGCACGTCGGTAACGTCGGCAAGCAGTTCGGCCAGCCGCCCATTCAGCGGCTTGCGGACCGGCGATCCGTCCCCGCGCCCGGAGTCCGGTTCGGAAGGGCTCTCTGACTGCCCGCGGTTGCCCCGGCGAGTCTTGCCGGACAGAAGATGCGTACGATTTCCGAACAAAGGCAATTCGAGTCTCTCCCCGAGAGCTGACATAGATCCAGAGTGTTATGCAGTGTCGGCTATCCGCGGGTCGTTTAAACCGGTGGCTGCGCGCGTGTATAAATTAAAAAAGCTCTCCCCGCGGTACGATTGCGTACCGTGAGGAGAGCGATAATGCCCCGTTTCCTTGACCAAAGTCCTTCTTAACTCAAATACGATACCTGCGTCACGTCGCCTTCCATTCCTTCGGGCAGCGTGAGGTTCACCTGGATATCCTCGGGCGCCTCGATCCGCACCTTCAGCTTGCCGGCGGACACGACCTCCCAGCTCACCGCGATATGTCCGCCTTGCGGCAGCGGCACGACCCCTTCCGCCCAGGTCAGATCGCACGGCTGCGGCGCGACTTCGACCGACCGCCAACCTTCCGCTCCCCGCTTGACGCCGAGAATGCTCGAGCCCAGGAAATAGCCGGGCGCCGCCGACCAAGCATGACAATGGCTGCGGGTCAGCATGTCCGGATTGCTCCGGTTTTCCGCGAAGTTCGGGTACATCTCCCAGCAGGTCGTCGCGCCGTATCGCAGCATCTGGCCGTAGTTGTGCCGAATGTCGTCCAGCATCAGCCTTTGTCGGCCAGCCTGCTCAAGCGCCTCGTAGTAGAAGAACGACATAAACGGACTGCCGATCTGCACGAACGCGGGCGGCGGCGTCACGAGGTAGCTCTCGATGACGGTATGGCGATCGCCCTCCGCGACCCCGCACAGATACGCGACGACCTGCGTCTGCATGCTGTAAACGCCGGAGCGGCGTCCATCCGCATGGATGCAGTCGATATAGGCGCGCTTCTCCTCGTCCCACAACACCGCGTTGATCGCCTCTGCCAGACGATCGGCGCGCTCCGCGAACGCGTCGGCTTCCGCCGAGGCGCCGGCCGCGGCGGCGAGCTTCCGCGAATCCCGAAGCGCCTTGACCAGAAACAGGTTCTGGTGCGTGACGATGCCTTCGTTCGGCTGGTCGATCGGCGCCCAGTCCAGCAGGTTCCAGCCCGCCATGTTCAGCAGGCCGCTATCGTCGATATGCTTCAAGTAGCTCGTCAGCGTCAGCTTCACGGCAGGCCAGATACGGGCGGCGAAAGCGTCGTCCCCCGTGTGCTCGGCATATTCCCGGCAGGCGAGAATCCAGAAGAAGGTCCAGTTCGGAATGACGCTGCTCCAGGCGCTCGGCACTTGATCGAGATACAGCGGCGTCTCGTCCGCCGACCCCGGCACGAGATTCAGGCAGCGCTCCACGATCTCGGTCGCGCCGAACACGTAGTAGTTCACGAGCGCCTCGTTGCGGCTGTCGCCTACCCAGAATACCTGCTCGTAGGCCGGGCAGTCCACGAACGTATCCTCCATGCACAGCCGGGTCGTATGTCGGCTGATCTCCCACGCCTCGTTCAGCAGCGAATCCGAGCAGCGGAAGCGTCCTTGGTCAGCCACCGGATACGTGCTCTGACGGATATAAATCTCGTGCAGCTTGACCGGCGCGCTATTGCCCCTGACAGTCAAAATGAGGTAACGGAATCCGCGCCGGACGGGGGACACATACGACTGCCTGCCTTCGCGGCAAACATAGCGGAACGTATTTTCGAGACCGTACGTGTGCTGGATGTACCCTTCCCGCAAATACTCCACGCCATAAGCGTCGACGATCGTGCCGGCCGGCGCCTCCAGCTCGAAGCCGACGTAGCCGGAGCGCTCCACGCCCAGATCGATGACCAGCTCGCAGTCCCCTTCTTCGAATACGGGCAGCACGCCAGGCTCGGGAACCGGCAAGATCGCGTTCAAGACGGACTTCGGCACCGCCCTGCGCTCGGCAAGCGTCTGCCAAACGTTCGCGCCGAATACATCTTCTTCGGTATACAGCGAGGGCTCGAACGGCTTGATCCAGGATGCATACGCCGCAAGCGCCGCGACGGTCGGAGCGGCTTCCGGAAGAGCGAGATAATCGGGATGATCCTTCCGCATCTGCTTGCCGGGCTTGTGGTCGAGCAGCTCTGCCCAATCGAACGTCCCGATCGACGCGAGCGGCGGCCCTTCGCCGGCAGGAGATCGCAGCGTGAAAGGCTCATCGCCGTCCATCGCGAGGTGGTAGCTGCCGCCGTGGTCGCTGCCTGTAACGTCGAAAACGACCAGATGCTCGCCCTCCGCCAGGTCCAACCGGTAGTACCGCTCCGGCTGCACGCCGGTCCATTCCGTCTGCCGTACGCCGTCGACCCACACGCCGTCATTGCGCACGCCCACGGGGAAGCCGAGCGTCACGACGCCGCTGCGTTCAAGCGTGACGACCGTCGCGACGTATCCGCAATATTCGATCCTGTTGGCATGATCGACGCTCTCCGGCACCATTTGATTGCGCAGGTCGAACGCTGCCGCGTAAGCCGGCGCCTTCACGCGGCTGAGCGACAGAATTGAGGCCGGGTACAGCTTTTCTTCCGTCAAAAAAGGAATATCGCGCGGGACCAGCGACGTCCATGGCGCCATGCCTGCGCTGCCGATCGCCTCCGCGCTTGGCCAGCCGCCGTCGTCGAACGCCGGCTCCGTCCAGCCTTCCGCCAACTCGCGCGCATCTACGACTTCCGCAAACGCCTGCTGGCAAGCCATCCGCGGCGAGTTGGATTGCTGCCCGCCCATACGCGCCGTCCGCCAGCCGGCATCCGTCGCCGCGAGCGTGCGGCCGTCGGCTTCAACCTCGGCGATCAGCCCCCCGCGTCCGCGCAGGTAATAGAAATTGGACACGCCGAAATGGAGCACCAGCACCGCGATCGTATTGCGGGAGCCAGGGCGCAGCTGCCCCCCGATGTCGTACGAGTCGAAAAACTGCTCCTTCGGCCAAGAGCGCACGGGCCCCCGCCCCACCTGCTCGCCGTTCACGAACAGCACGTACCTCGAATCCGCCGTAATATGCAGCATAACCGGCCCCTCGGCCGTCGCGGGCGCGTCGAAGTTCCCGCGGAAGCACCGCCACTCGTTGCGCGGACTTTCCTCTTCTCCTCCCCAGATCCACGAAGCGTTCCAATTCCTGCTTGCCATCGCGCTGCCTCCATCCCCGGCCTGCGGCCGAATGTCTTCATATCCTTCATTGTAGCTGCGCGTCCGCTCAAGAAAAGGGTTGATCCTGCCATCTAGTCGGTGTATCCTGCCATCATGGCCGACGATGGAGAAGACGGAGCGGCACGGCAGACGCATGAGGCGCCGTCGCCTTCACTACGAGAGGTGTTTCGGCTCGGGGGCACGCGGGATGGGTCATCGCCTTCACTACGAGAGGAGATTGGGCTCGGCGGCGCGCAAGATGCGTCATCGCCTTCACTACGAGAGGGGATTCGGTTCGGCGCCGCGCAGGATGCGCCATCGCCTTCTCTACGAGAGGCGTTTGGACCCGGCGGCGCGCAGGATGCGCCATCGCCTCCTCTACGAGAGGGCTTGGGCTCGCCGGGGCGAAGTTTGACATGGAGGAGAGTGGCAATGCGATGATTAAGCGGAGAATCGAAGTGACGCCTTCCCATATCTTTTTCGACGGGGAGCTGCCTTTTTACATCAATCGCGTATCCGAATCGTACGAGCTGGGCTATCACGCCCACGAGTTTACGGAGATCAGCTATGTCGGCGAGGGCGAGGGGCATCAATATATCGGCGAGGAGCGGCTACGCGTTCGCCGGGGCGACTTGTTCACGCTGCCGCTCGGCGCGTCTCATGTTTTTCGCCCGAGCTCGGCGAACGCTGGCCGGCCGCTCGTCGTGTACAACTTCCTCTTCGAAGCCGAGCGCATGTCCGAAGCGCTTCGCGGCTTCCCAGGGCTCGATCGGTTGGGCCGCGCGCTGGCTTGCTTGGACCTCGCTCCGGGAGATGGCGGCTGGCGGAAAATGCAGGACCGGACCGGCGCCTTCGAGGCGTTTTTCGCGGCAGCCTATCCGGAGTTCGTGGGGCGCCGGACGGGTTACCAGACGCGCATCTATGCGCTGTTCATCGTGCTGCTGACGGAGATCGAACGCAGGCTCGCAGACGAACCGCACGGTGCGCGCGCGGGGCATGCAGGCGGCTTGGAGGATGCGCTCTCCTTCATCCGCGCCTCCCTGGCCTCGCCGATCACGGCTTCGCAGGCCGCCGAAGCGGGCGGTATGAGCGAACGGCATTTCTACCGGCTCTTTGCCAAAGCAACGGGGCTCACCTTCGGCCAATACGTCCAGCGACTCCGGATTGAGCGGAGCTGCGAGCTGCTGCGGCGCACGCGCCTCTCCGTCCAAGAGGTAGCGGAGGCCGTAGGCTATCAAGACAGGGGCCACTTCCTGGATGTGTTCAAAAAAATAACGGGGCTCGCGCCCCGTTCGTACCGTTCTTCCTATGAGAAGCTGCCAGATGAGGGGGAACGCGGACAATAAGCGAGCAGCGTTTGGCGCCGTTGTGCAGTAAGACCGCATAATTTCGACCATCAAGCCCGTTTCCCGCGCCGTTGTGCGGTAAAACCGCATAACTCGGCTCGCCAGGCCCGTTTCCCGCGCCGTTGTGCGATCCTACCGTTTAACCCCGCTTCCTCTAGAAGCTCCGGAAGACCAGCTCCGGCTGCGCATCAGCCGCCGCGCCCACGTCTCCCGCCAGAAATCCGCCCGCGCGCTTGCGCCAGCAGGTGAAGACCACTTCGCGGCTCTCGCCGGGCAGCAAGGTAAAGTATAGATCATCGGCCGCCATCCACCAGCCGTTCGTCGTTTCCTCCGCGTGCACGTGCAGTGCCGCACGATCGCCGTCGTTCGCCAGCTTGAAGCGACGCGTTACTGCTTCGAGCCGTCCGCCTTCGGCCGACCAATCGTCGAGTGCCTCTGCCGTCAGGCGAACTCTATCGCCACCAGCCAGCGCAGGCGCATAGACGTCCCGCTCCAGCGTCGAGAAGAAATAATCGTTCGCATGCAGCACCGCGCCCGCAGAATCGAGCAGTTCGAGACGCAGCAGGAACAACGTCCCGAAGGCTTCCGTCACGAGCACGTGCAGATCGCCCGCATGCGCCGTATGCTCGCCGTCGACGCTCACGGCATCCGACTGCTCGTGCAGCAGTCCGCCGTCCATGCCGAGCAGCCGACTACGTACCGTCAATCCTACCGTCGCCGCATGAGCGCCCGCGAACAGCTTGACCTCGAACGTTTCCCCCGTCCGCCAGTTCAGCCGCTTGTACTCCGCCGACGAAAAGAACGGGCTGTACGCCCGGCGCGTCCAGTAATAAGCCATTTTGCTCTCGCCGTAGTAATCGACGAGGCTCGTGCTCGAAGCGTTCGGGTACGGCTCGTTCAGCTGCCAGATTACGCTGCCGCTGTTCTTGAACTGACGCCGCCGGTTCGCCTCCAGCACGAAGCGCAGCCCTTCCGCCTGAATCCACTGGCTCGCGCGGCTGAAGACGCCGATTTCGGCCCCGACTTCCGGTCCGAACAGCTCGATGTCCCGGTCGTACGTGTCCCACCATTCGCCGTGATGTCGCCAGACGAGGCTGTCGTTCATCGAGACCGGCCGCAGCTCGGACGCCGGCAGAAACTTTTTCAAGCTCTTGACCGCGCTCAAGCCGTCGACGCCGAATTCGCTGTGGAACAAATTGTCCACGTCTGAATACAGCTCGTAGTGACCCGGGTTGCCCTGGTATTTCCAATGGCCGTGCACGTCGTGGCTGACGCCTTTCTCGGGCGTGATATACTGCACCGGTCCGGACGCCGAAGTCGGGAGGAACAGCCGCCGCGGATCATGCGTCTCTACGAGCTTCTTCAGCATCGCCAGGTTCGCGTCTTCGTAAGTGGAAGGCACGTTCGGCTCGCTCATCAGCTCGTTGCCGCCGCTCCAGACGGTCAGCGAAACGTGATTGCGCTTCGTCTTCAAGGCGCTAACGGCGGTCAGCGCGATCAGCTCTAGGAACTCCGACCGCTTCGATGGAATGTTGTCGATGCCCGAGCTCGACTGGACGAACTCCTGCCATACAAGAAGACCGTGGCGGTCGCACAGGTCGTAAAAATACTCTTTTTCGATAATGCCGCCGCCCCAGACGCGCACCATGTTCACGCCCGCGCGTTTCATGAGCAGCACGTAATATTCATACTGCTCCGGCGTTACGTTACCGTACAGATGGTCGAGCGGCGTCATGTTGACGCCCCGGACGTAGATGCGCTTGCCGTTCACGACGAACGTATAAGGCAGCGCCTCCGCCGGGCTCTCCTCGTTTTGCGCATAAGACAACGAACGAATGCCTGTCTTAAGCTCGCGCTCATCCATGACGGCGCCATCCGCCAGCAGCGTCAGGCGCACGCCGTACAAAGGCTGCTCGCCATAGCCGTTCGGCTGCCAGAGGCGTACCTGATCGACGGGGATACGAAGCTCTCCCAGCTTGCCGTCCGCGTCCATCGGCGCTTCTCTATGCGCGACAATGACGCCTTCGGGATCGGTCACGTCGATTCGCAGCGTCAGCGCTTGCGCGTCGCCCGCAATTCCTTCAGCATCATCCGCAATCGCAAAGCCGCGAGCCGCAGCCGATATGAGGATCTCGCCTGTTCCGGCTTCAGGATCCGCGTCCGTCGTCACCGAGACGTCGTCGAGCGTCCAGGCCTCGTGCACGCGCAGCAGCACGTCGTCCCAAATGCCGATATTCACGAGCCGCGTGGAAAAGTCCCATTTATAGTTGAACCTGCTTTTTTGCGTATGCGTCCGCGAGGTCAGCCCGATCTGCGACATCTCGTCCGGCGCATGCTTGAACATGACGGTCACTTCCATCCGCTCCTGCGTGCGCGCGGCCTCGGTCACATCGAACACTGCTTCATGGTACATACCTTCGTGCTCGCCGAGCAGCTTGCCGTCCACGAACACCTGCGCCTCGTAATCGAGCCCCTTGAAGACGAGCTCCGTCCGTCCGCTCGCCGGCTTCGGGCAAGCGAAGGAGGCGCGGTACACCCACCACCGGTTTTCCACCCACTCGCACTTCCAGCTATTCAAGCCGAACCACGGGTCCTCGATCAGCCCTGCGCGCAGCAGGTCCGCATGCACGCCGCCCGGCACCGTCGCCGGCATCCAGTCGGTCACGCCCAGCAGCTCCTGGCCGATCTCCATGCTGCTCACCTTGAGCGGCACCCACGGCCAATAGCCTTTGACTTCCCATTTCTCGCCGTTCAGCAACCATTCCTTCATCTCTCGTACCGCCCCGTTCCTCGTCCGTATGTCTTCCTTCGCACACATCATAGAGCATTGCCTTGCGCGCATCAATTGACAAACGGCTTGACAAACTCCAATGTGTAAAGCAACAGCATCCCATCAGATTCGAGGTTAAACGACGATGAGCGGCAAAGTATCCATGCAACAGATCGCGGACGCGCTAGGCGTTTCCAAAAACGCCGTATCGCTGGCCCTAAGCGGCAAACCCGGCGTGAGCGAAGCGCTGCGCGACCTCGTATTCGAGACCGCGAACCGCCTCGGCTACCGGGCGCGGACGGACAAGGAAGGCCGGCGGACCCGCAACCTGCTCGTCCTCATTCCGAAGTATATCCGGCACGATCAAGGCTTCTACAGGGAGATCTATTGGGCAATCGACAGGCGGGCGAAGGAAACCGGGTGCACGGCGGTCCTGTGCGAGATTACGGAGCATATGGAGGAGGCGTTACGATTGCCGGAAGAATGGCATCTGGCCGTGTTCGAAGGCTTGCTGCTCGTCGGGGTCTTCCGCGAAGCTTACGTCCGCCATCTGTTAGACCTCGGGTCACCGCTCGTCATCGTCGATCACGACTACGATACGCTTAAACTCGACGCCGTCGTCACCGCCAATACGACCGAGGCTTACCGCATCGTGTCGTATCTGATCGGGCTCGGGCACCGGGAGATCGGCTTTATCGGCGCGATCGGCATGACGCGCAGCTTCATGGAGCGCTGGCTCGGTTATTGCCAAGCGATGAGCGAGGCCGGACTCGCCATCCCCGAGGCGTACTGCCTGACAGGCGAGGCGCCCCTTGCGACGCTCCATTCGCAGCCGTCCGAGGTGCAGGCTTGGCTTGAGGGGCTGGAGGGCTATCCGACGGCGTGGTTTTGCGCAAACGACCGCATCGCCGTCAACCTGATCGAGATGCTGACCGCGATGGGCGTGAAGATTCCCGGCGCTCTGTCCGTGGCGGCCTTCGACGATATCGAAGAGGCAGCCAGCGCGAATCCGCCCCTTACGACGGTCCAGGTTCAGCGCGAGCAGCTCGGCTACGAGGCCGTCGACTTCCTGATCCGCAAGATCGACTACGGCGGCAATCCGACCAAGCTTTCCATTTATGGCGCGTTTATCGAGCGCGCGTCCTGCGCCTCGCCATCCGGAGAACGCTGAAAATCTGCGCGATCCCGTTCCGAACCCCCGATGAGTCGCATTTATCAGGCCGGCGAGTGATTGGTTGGCGACTCCAAATTCCGGGTACGATAAACGAGACCAAAACTGGATGGGAGCTGATCCGTATGAGCGATCTGGAAAAGAAGCTGACAGAAACGATTGGTAAATATAAATTCGGGGCGTTCGCGACCGTCCACGACGGCCAACCTTCGCTGCGATATATGAGGGTGTTCAACGACGGGCTGACGATCCTGCTCGCGACGCACCGCGACACGCACAAGGTCGACGAGCTTAAGGCGAATCCGAAGGCGTCCCTGCTGCTCGGCCTGGAAGGCCGGATATGGCCGGGCGAGATCGTCGAGGTGCAAGGCGAGGTCGCGATCTCGACGGACGAGGAGCTGAAGTCGGAAGTGTGGAAAGGCTACTTCGAAAAGTGGCTCGACGGACCGCAGGATCCGGACTATGTCATCCTGAAGCTTGCGCCGACGCTCATTCTGTACACGGAGAAAGACGGGGAGCAGCAGACATGGCGCCCGTCGTGAACCCGCGCGTGCTGATTTAACAGAAGCAGTCCCGCTAAAAGAACCGCATAAAGGCAGGTCTGAAGCCGCCCCAGGCGACATCAGACCTGCCTTTATCATGCATCCACCGGCCATCGCCGGCAGTTACGCTGTCTTCCGAGGTAACTCCGCCAAATGCACCGGCCATCACCGGCAGTTAAGCTGTTTTTCGAGGCAACTCCGCCAAATGCACCGGCCACCACCGGCAGTTAAGCTGTTTTTCGAGGTAACTCCACCAAATGCACCCGCCCCCCCCCGGCAGTTACGCTGTTTTTCGAGGGAACTCCGCTAAATGCACCCGCAACCCCGGCAGTTACGCTGTTTTTCGAGGCAACTCCGCCGAATGCACCGGCTACCCCGGCAGTTACGCTGTTTTTCGAGGGAACTCCGCCAAATGCACCGGACATCACCGGCAGTTACGCTGTTTTTCGAGGTAACTCCCCGTTCCGAACCGGTCAAATGTGCTTCAGCACCTGAACAACCCGTACCCCGGCAGCGGCACGATCGGCGCTTCGTCGACGGCAAGGCCCGCGGAACCGCCGCGCTTCATCGCCACGTCGACAAGCCAGCGCGTGAACGGCGCGACGTTCATCGTCTCCAGCTCCTCCAGCGAGTAGAAACCCGCCGCGTCCACCTCCACGCCGTCCGGCACCGGCTCGCCGCCGACGTACGTCATCGTGAAAGCGACGTACAAGTTGTGCACGACTCTCGGCTGATCCCGCAGCGCCGCGACGCCCGTCACGGCCGCTTCGATGCCGGTCTCCTCCAACACCTCGCGCCGCACCGTCTCGTGAATCTGCTCCAGCTGCTCCGCGTATCCGCCCGGATTCGTCCAGTACCCTTTGCCAGGCTCCTGCGCCCTGCGCACGAGAAGGATCTTGCCGTCGCGCTCCACGAGCGCGCCGACGCCGATGCTGTAATTGCCCCAATGCACGAAGCTGCATGCCGTGCAGGCGCGCCGCGGCGTGCCGTCGACGTCGCGCGTCTCCATAGGGGATCCGCACGACGAACAAAACTTCACTTCCATGCTCATACCGTCGCCTCTTTCCCCTCCGGAATGCATTTCGCATAAACAAGCCCCTGACGAATGCCGCCTTCGTCCGCGCGCCCCGTCACGTAATCCGCATGCGCCAGCAGCTCGGGATGGCTGTTGCCCATCGCGATGCCGAGACCGACGAGCTCCAGCATTTCCTTGTCGTTCAGGCCGTCACCGAAGGCGATCGCTTCTTCCGCTCGAATGCCGAGCGCGTCCAGCATGGCCTGAATGCCCTCGGCTTTGGAACCGGTATGCGGCAGCACGTCCAGCGCGTTCGGATGCCAGCGGATGAACCGCAAACCCGGCAGCTCCGGCAAGTACGCCGCTTCTTCGCCGTCCGCGCAGTGGAGGAACACCTGATAGATCCCCTCTCCCCGCCAGAAATCGGCATTGAACCCCGGCCGTTCCACGCGCAGCGAATCGACCGCTTTCCAGACGCCGGCGTCGTCTTCGCGGTTCGTATTGTAGGCGGCTTTGCCCTGGAATACGAGCGGATGCCCCGCGCGTCCCGACAGCTCCACGAGCTTTTCCAAATCGCCGATCGGAATGTGCCTGTCATAAAGCTCCTTGCCCTTGTACACTACATAGCCGCCGTTCAGGCTGACGAACGATTCGATGCCGAGCTCCTCCAGCAGCCATTTAAAAAAGTACGGCGCGCGTCCGGTCGCGATGACCGGCTCGATCCCGCTTGCCTTCAACTCGGCGATCGCGAGGCGCGTATCCTCGGGAATGCGTTTTTCCTCGTCCAGCAGCGTTCCGTCGATATCGAAAAACACGATTTTGTAGCTCATGCTCGCTCCCCATCCTAAATCCGTCTATTCTGAACCGTTCCTCTTATCATCTAACAAAATCGTCCCTTCGTAAACGGAAATCTCGCGAATACTGACAGACTGTTGTCAAGGACGCTCCCATACAATGAGAACAGACAGCAAGAACGAACAGAACCAAACCAGCGCAAAGGAATGATTCGAGTGGTACGAAAAACGCAAAACACCGGCATCGTGATCGCAGGGCTCCTGCTCTCCATCCTGATGGCCTCGATGGACAACTCCATCACCGCGACGGCCATGGGCTCCATCATCGGAGAGCTTGGCGGTCTCGACAAATTCGTATGGGTAACGTCGGCCTACATGGTCGCGGAAATGGCGGGCATGCCGATCTTCGGCAAACTGTCGGATATGTACGGGCGCAAGCGCTTCTTCGTCTTCGGCGTCATCTGCTTCATGGTCGGCTCGGCTCTCTGCGGCACGGCCGATTCGATCTTGCAGCTTAGCCTGTACCGGGCCGTCCAGGGGATCGGGGCGGGCGCGCTCGTGCCGATCGCCTTCACCATCATGTTCGACGCCGTGCCGCCGGAGAGCCGAGGCAAGCTAGGCGGCCTGTTCGGCGCGGTGTTCGGCCTCTCCAGCATTTTCGGGCCTCTGCTCGGCGCCTACATCACGGATCATATCGGGTGGAACTGGATCTTTTATATCAACCTGCCGCTCGGGCTGATCGCGTTCGCCATGATCGCCTTCTTCTACAAAGAATCGGCGCAGCACGACCGCCAGGTCATCGATTGGACCGGCGCCGCCTCGCTCGTCGGCACGATCGTCTGCCTCGTGTTCGCCATGGAGCTCGGCGGCAAGACGTTCGCCTGGGACTCCGCGGAAATTATCGGCTTGTTCGCCGGGTCTGCCGCGCTCGCGCTGCTGTTCGTATGGGCGGAGCGGCGCGCCGCCGAGCCGATCATCTCGTTCGCGATGTTCCGCAGCAGGCTGTACGCGACGAGCAATGCGCTGGCCATGCTGAGCGGCGCGGCCTTCATTACCGCGTCCGTGTACATTCCCATTTACATGCAAGGCGTCTTGGGCGGCTCCGCCACGAACTCGGGGATGGTCCTGTTGCCGATGATGCTGGGCACGGTCGTGACCGCGACGCTCGGCGGCAGCCTTCTTAACAAGCTGTCTTACCGCACGATCCTCATCCCGAACGTCGTCATCCTCGTTGCCGGCATCGCGCTGCTGACGACGCTGACCGCGGATACGCCGCGCTGGATCGTCACGGTCTACATGGTGCTCGTCGGACTCGGCGTCGGCGCGACCTTCTCCGTGCTGGGCAATGCCGCCATCCACGCCCTGCCGGCCAACAAGCGCGGCTCCGCCAGCTCAACGCTGAATTTCCTGCGCTCGCTCGGCATGACGCTCGGCATCACCGTGTTCGGCATCATCCAGAGCCACGCGATGGCCCGCAAGCTGTCGGATGCGCTGGGAGCCGGCTCGCTCGGCGGCGACGCGGCCGCAGACGGTACGGCGGCGACGGCCGGCGACACGGGAGCCGGCTCCTTGGGCGGCGCCGCGGCGAGCGGAGGCGGCAGCGCCGGACCCGATAGCCTTGGCGGTCTCAACCTGAGTGACCCGCATGCGCTGATGGAGCCCGCGGCCCGCGCGCACATTCCGCACGACCTGCTGGCGAAGGTCACCGACGGCCTCTCGTCCTCCATCTCGGCCACCTTCATGTGGAGCCTCATCCCGGCCGTGCTGGCGCTCGCCGCCGCGCTGCTCATGAGCCGCGAGCGCATGGACCCGGCCGCCGAAGCCGAAGCGTACGCCGCGCAGCACTAGTACCGCGCAGCAAGAGCCCGTGTACGCCTAGCAGGCGCCTACGGGCTTTTCTTTTGGCAAGTCGCAGTACGCGCTAGTCGGTATAAAACCGTATCAACCGTTGAATTTGCGAAGCGGCTGTCCTGACTCTCGTTATTTAAGCCGGGATATATTCAACAACCCCAACAATTCGCCCCATGAATGAATGCGAGGCGCGTCCAAATGCCGGTTGTACGGCTGATCGCGGATGTATACCTTCATCGCCAGCTCGGCTAACGTATCGATGACCGCGGGCTTATCGTCGAAATAATAATCGAGCGCGAGCTCGCGGATCACATGCACCTTTTCCGCGTCGCCCATGCCGCAATAAAATCTGCCGGGGCGCACCGGGAACCCCGCCGCCGTCAGCCATTCAAGCGTCCTGTCGCAATGTCCCTGCGCCCGGGCGGTGATGTAGTAAATCTCGTGCCCCTGCCGATCCAGCTCCGTCAGCGCTTCTACTGCATCTGGATAAGGCGGGCAATCGCTGAAGTAGATCGTCTCGCGCAGCTCGCCCCACATCCGCTTGCCTTCTTCCGCGGACAGGCCGAAGGCCTCGTGAATGGGAATGCAGTTCAGCTCGCGCATACGCGCGATATCGACCTGCGTGCCAAGCTTCCGGTTGTATAAATGAAAGGCGTGCTCGCGCAGATTGATCAGCGTGTCGTCAATGTCGAAGCCGAGTTTCATGAGGTTCTCTCCGTATTGTTGGACTTTCCGCTTATTTTACCAAATTCGGGCGTATCGTCCTAATGACCTCCCTCTGCGACGTTCCGCCGGTCCCGCATAATCAAGCAGCGGCGGATTCAGGCATACGGGAATAGCACAATTTTGCGCTATTTCCGAGCCCCAAGGTAGTTGCAGACGAAGACGCGGATC
>NZ_FOKE01000003.1:446956-566003 GCF_900112065.1 Cohnella sp. OV330 | reverse complement strand
GCGCAAAATTGCGCTATTTCCGAGCCCTAAGGTAGTTGCAGACGAAGAAGCGGATCCGCGCTTACGAGAATAGCGCAATTTTGCGCTATTTCCGAACACCATTTTAGCGACTGGCGAGCCAGGTAGCCTCGGGTACGTCGGGCGTAACGCGAAGAGCCCCGGCTTATTTTCCGCCGGGGCTCTCTGTATGTGCCGATCAGGATTTTTTCGTGATACGACCGAGCGCACCCAGCGCGCGGAGCACGACGGTCGCAGCCTCGGCTCGCGTGGCCGTAGCGCCTGGATTCAGCTTGCCGCCGCTGCCCTTGAGCAGCCCGCTTTGCACCCCATAGGCGACCTGCATCCGCGCCCACTTCGACACTTTACTGCCGTCGCCGTAGGCGGAGAGGAGGGCGTCGGCGTTCAGCTTGATATCCGGCGCGATGCCCTGCGCGCGGAATAGCATGACCGCCATCTCCTCGCGCGTGACCGGGTCGTTCGGCCTGAACTTGCCGCCCGCGCCCTGAACGATCCCGGCTGCGGTCGCCGTTGCCACGGCCTCCGCATACCAGGCGTCCGCCGGCACGTCGGCGAACCGCTCTGCCGCAACTCCCGGTCCGGCGCCGCCGGCGAGCAGCGGCAGAACGAGCTTGACGAACTCGGCCCGCGTGACGCTGCCGTTCGGTCGGAACGTGCCCGCCGGGTCTCCGCTCACGATCCCCCGAGCCGCCAGCACCTCAACATCAGCTCGGCTCCAATGATTCGCCATATCGCCGAACGAATACTCGGCGATCAGTACCGCGTACGTGCCCGGCTCCATTACCGCCGACTCCACGCTGCCCGAAGCCCCGTCGACGATGCCGCCGGCATACGTCCACTTGGACTTGTCGCCGGCGTCCTGACGGTACAGCCCAAGCTTGCGAATGTCTGCGCCCGCCAGCTTCGCGGCGTCATAAGCGATCGTCAGCTTGCCCGGCGCCGCGAGCGTGCCTCCTGCTTCAAGCTTCCATGCATAGACGTCCGATACCAGCTTCAGATGCGCATCCGCCGGCGTCGGGGAACCGGACACCTTCGCAGCCGTCACCTTCTTGGCCGCTCCCGCCGCGCCGCCGCTGCCGGGCAGCCACAGCTTCAGCTTGCCGCCGAAGAAGCTCAAGGTCCCGCCTTCGGCGCCGACCTCGCCGCTCTCGGCGTCCTGCTGAGACGGATCCTGCGGGTTGCCGCCCGGATTGCCCGGACCGCCTCCGGTGCCGCCGCCAGCCGCCTTGGTCGTGACGAACAGCGTCTGCGCCGGAGACGCGTTGCCGGCATCGTCGATCGTCCAGATCCGAATCTCGTACGACTTCGACGGAGAGAGTCCGGCGATCGCGTACTTGCCGACGCCCTTGCTTACCCGAACCGGCTCTAAGGTCATCTCTTGCCCTTCGGCCGCCCACTGCAGCCCGATGCCGGACAAGTCGCCGTCCGCCGGGTCCTGCCAGGTCAGGCTCACCGTATCGACGCCCGGAGCGACCGTACCGACCGTCACGGGTCCCGGCGGCGCGATATCGCCCGATACAGGCTGGGCGCCTGCCGTGCCGGCCGTCGTCCTCGCGGCGCTATAGTTGCCTGCCGCGTCATAGGCGCGAACCTCGATGTCGTAAGACGTATTCGCATTTAAGCCCGTCAGCAACGCGAATTTTTGGCCTGCATGCACGTCGACGGTCTTTCCGCTTTCCGCGCCTTGCGCCTTGTACGAGACCACGACCTTCGCCGTATCCGGGTCGGCCGCGTCTCTCCATGCGACCAGCGCCTGGCTGCCGTCGGCCTCAGCCTCGAGCGACGTCACCGCCGCCGGCGGCGTCGTGTCCGTCTCCGATACGTCGACTTCGGTCTCGAACGCTTCGCCCAGCGGGATGCCCGCGTAGCTCTGCAGCGCCGCGTCGACGCCGACTTTGTACGCGGCTCCCTCGCGAAGCGGTTGATCCGGCACGAAGCGTACATGTCTCGCCGAACCGTCCGCGACCGGATCGATCGCCGTCCAGACGCCTGCGATCTCGCCGCCGTCTTCGGGATCGATCACCTTCAGCAGATCGGCGCCGATCGCGTCTCCCTTCACGTGACGGTCGAATAGAATGTCGACCGAAGCGCCGCCGGGCGCAGCCTCGACCCGCACCGGCTTTGCCGGCAGCGTCGAGATCATCGCCACGTTGACGTCGAAGTGCGGCGGCAGTACCGTCAGCTCCTCGCTTTCCGCGGACAGATAGCCCTCCTTCTCGAACAACACCTTCCATTTGCCCTTCGGCACGTCCCACGCATACCTGCCCTCCGCGTCGGTATAGAGCGGATTGTCCTGCCCGTACCAGTCGGCGTCCCAGACGTCCCAACGGCTCGTCGACTCGTTCCAACGCAGGACGGTCGCCTTGACGCCCTCGATCCGCCGGTCCTCCGTCATCTCGTAGACGTACCCGCTCGGATCGTAGATCCACTCGGGATCGGCGATCTGCTTTTTCGGCTTCTTCGGAATTTTACAGTACGGATTGCTGTCGATGTCGCGGTTCAGGTTGGCGACCATGCCCGCCAGTTGGCCGTCAAGCACCTTGCCCGCCGCGTTGCTGACGAGGAACAGGGCGATGGTTCCCAGTCCGAATGTGGCCGGTCCTGCCACGGCTCCTGCGACCATGATCGCCGCCTTCGTCAGCTCGACCGCGATCAGGTGATTTTTCAGAAAGTTGATATGATCCATATAGGCCGGCACGAGATGCGGATCGCAGTAACGCGCCACTTTATCCATCAGGTACTCGAGATCCGCGAGCGTGTCGCCGCTGCCCCGGCCGTCGTAGATGCTGTAGGCCGCATCGATCGTTTTCCACGTGTTTTCCCCGGCCGTCGACTCGAACGCCATCGCGACGCGCGCCGCTACGACGCGGACCGCGCCGTTCAGCGTATGGACCGCCGCGGATTTCTTCCCGCCGCCGATCTCCGAGGCCATGCCGGCGTAGATCTTGTTCTCGGCGCCGGCCGCCAGAAGCGCCATCGCCTTGCTCGCGTCCAGACCCGCCGCGAACTGATCGTCCGGCAGATATCCGGTAAGCTCGAGCCGAAGTACGCCGCCCGAAAACGACTGCTTCAGATTCACGCCGTACGCCGGGACGCCCGTCTCTTGCTCGAGACTCAGATCGTTCGCGCTCGGCGTATACGACGTCCGCTCCAGCGTCGCGTTCATCGTGAGCTTCGCGTCTCCGACCGATGCGGGCAGCTTGCCTTTGTACGACATCGACTGGCTGCGATCCCCGTCGGACCGCGGAGATACGACGAGATCCTCCCTGACCGCGTCGCGGAAAGGCTGCGGCAGCTGGTCGCGGATCTCCGTCGGCGTCGGCGGCGTCGGATCCAAGGAAGCCGGCGACTCACTCGTCTCGTAGTCTACGCCGATGGCGCCAGGATCCGAGATGCCGTTCAGCACCGCCTGGTAGACACCGTCCTTCAAGCTGGCGGGCACGCGCGTCTCGCCGATGTAGAAGGCCACGTCCTTGGCCAGTTCAGGATGATTGAACTTAAGCGTCAGGACGAAGGGGAGTCCCGGCGCGAATACGTAAGGGAAGCGCGTCGCTCCGCCGCGCGGATCGAGCCGAATCGTCCGGCCGTCGCTCTGCTTCATCGTGAATTCGATCGGCTCCGCGATCCCCTCGTCGAAGCTGACGCCCGCGGCTTCGCTGCTCCAGGTTTTACCGTTCAGCGACGCGACGGCGCGAAGCTGCCAATCGGCCGTCTTGCCTTCCCCAGGCATCTCGACGGAGGCCGACCATCTGCCGTTGGGCGATGCGTCCGCCGTCGCGACGATCTTGTCGCCGGCCTGTACGGCGACCTGACTGTCGCTCGGCGCCGAGCCCGTCACGACAAACGCGCGGAATGCCGTCCGGCTCGGCGCGGATATCGTGACCTGCGAGAGACTCGCCCGCGCGGTTCCGAGCTCCTCTTCTTGCTGGGAGCCCTCTGCGTCATACCGGATGCGGGGCGATACGTCCAGCTCGCGCGCCTCAGGCTCATCCGCGATCTGGAGCTGATACTGCAACGTTCCCGCGCCTCTACCTGGAATCGTCCCCATCTGCACGACGTAACGTCCGTTTTCAAGCGTTGGCGTCACGGGTTTGCCGTTCCAGATCACGCTGTCCGGCACGAGCGTCGTCTCCGCCGGTACGTCCAGCACGAGAGCTGCGCCGCCGATCTGCGCATAGGTCACGTTGGCGTAGGATGCACGCACCTGAAGCGCCGTCCCCGGCGCCGGCCGGGTCGTGCCGAGCAGCACGGCGTTGCCGGACTGTCCCGCGAACGCGCCGCCGAGCGTCGGCTTCAGCTCGCCGAGATCGACGGAATCGCGATCCGCGACGGTAAAAGTCCGGAGCAGCGACTTGCCGCCGCCAGCCGCCACGCGGAGCTCGTAAGTGCCCGCGCCGGGCAGCGCGACATTGAAGTCGCCGTCAGCCGGCACGCCCTCGCTCTTCACGTAGGAACGGTTCGCACCGTCCAGCCGGTAGACGGTGAGCGTGGCAGGAACGTCCGACACGTTCCCCGCCACCTTGCTGATCTTGTTTTCCAGCCGGATCGTGGCCTCTCCCCGCAGGTCTTGACCGATCATGGCTTCGACGCAAGTACTGGCATAGCCCGCCTCGTAGCCATTCGCGCATACCGTTACCTTTTGTCCCGCTTCTGCGTACACGAGCATCGGATTGCCGCTGCTCACCATGCCCTCCTTCGCGTAAACGTGATAGTGGACCATCTCGCGCCAATCGAGGTCATACGGCCCGATCCACATGCCATTTTCGGATTCCGTATACAGATTCAGCCTGACGATGGCGGGGATGCGCTGCTTGTATTCGATATTCAGCGTCTGCGTCTGCCCGGCGACAGCCTCCGTCTTGATCCACCCGGAGCTGAACGAGCCTCCGACCTGCGCTTGCACGTAAACCTCTCCGGCCGGCGCGTTCACCGTGTACTTGCCCGCGTCGTCCGTCATGGCCGTGTAATAGCTGCCCCGGAATGTGACCTGCACCGTCGCGCCGCGAACGGGCAAGCCGTTCATATCGCTGACCGTGCCCTTAAAGGTCGCTTCGGTCTTCAGCGCCGGATGCAGCTCCGCCCGGTTGCGGCCGCTGACGAGGGTCAGCGACTGCTCGAGCGGCGCATACTGCGCGTCCCCGGGAATCGCCCGGATCGTGACGGTCTTCCCGATCATTCCCTTGAAGGCCGGGAAAGACAGATTGCCGTTGAACGGCGTGACGCCGGATGCGAGCGTCGCGCCCGATTCATCCGAGACCAGCACCTGCACGTTCGGCGCCGAGCCCGACGGATAAGAGACGGCTAGCGACAGCTGCGCGGGCAGCTGCGGCTTCGTCGATGCTTCGTGATTGCCGCCTGCCTCGGCCGCGATCGGCGGAACCTGCGATTCCTCGAGCAGGTCCAGGCCGCCGGCGCCGATGAGCGTCAGCTTGTAGTCATCGGCCGCGGGCAAGCCTTTGAAGCTCGCCTCGAGCGCGCCGTTCAGCGTCACGGTCCGGTATGCGGCCGCTTTTTTGCTGTATAGGGTCAGCAGGCTGTCGAACGGAATCTCGGAGCCGGCTTCGAGCGCCACTTTGACCGTGCCGCCGACGACGATCGGCTTCTGCAGCGCCTCGGCTTCGTCGGAGACGCCTTCGTAAGTCATCTTGCCCAGGATCGAATCCAGGCTCACCGCGAACTTCGGGATCGTCAGGCGGCCTTCGTACACGCCCGGCTGCGCGCTCTCTGCAAGCTCGGATTCGGCGGTTCTGGCGATGCCGTTTTTATCCTTGTAAGACAGCGTCGCGTTCGCCTCGGCGCCGGACGGCGCGACCAGCTTGAGCGCGATCGTATCCTCCTGGCCGACGTGCTGACGGTTGTAGAAAGGCATCGCGTAGGTGAAGGAAGCGATGTCGGTCCCGCCGACCGCGATCGTCTTTTCGACCGAATACGGCGATTCCGTCCCCGCCGCGTCCAGACTGTGGACCGCGTACGTATAGGTCCTGCCCGAGAGCGCCGTCCGGTCTGCGTATCCGCGCGCCGCCGCGTCGCTCACCGTCGCGACCGTCGTCCACTCGCTCCCGCCGGTCTTGCGGACGATGCGAAATGCGGCGATGCCGGCTCCGGCAGACGGCTCGCCCCAGGCCAAGCGTACTTCGCCTGCCTGAAGCGACAGCGTCAGGTCCGCAAGCCCCGTATCCGCCGTCGTGCGCGCCGTCGCCGTCGGTCCGTCGGCCGTCCAGACGCCGCCCGCCGCCGAGGCCTGGACCGCGAAGTTGTAGTCGGTCGACGGCGAGAGTCCGGTCACGACGGTCTCAAGCGTTCCGACCGGCACTTCGACCGGCGTGGGGCCGCCCGCTACGCGGTAGCCTCCCGTCGCGTTGGCGGCGGCGGTCCAAGTCAGCTTCACGCTGTTTTTGCCGACGTCGGAGGCCGTCAGCGAACTGCCCGCGGGCCAGCTTGCCGCCGGCGCTGCCAGCGCGATCCGCTGAATATACGCGCCATAGCTATATTCCGCGCGTTCGCTGCCCCGAACCATGTTTATCATGGTCGAAACATAAGCCGCACGCGTGCCGTCGCCGCTCATACGGCTTTTGAACGCGCTCGACGTCGCGGCCAGCGCCGGATCGTAAGGCTGGCTGACCAGGGATGCTTTCTTTGCGATGCGATCCCATGAATAGACTCTCGTGTAGTTGCCGGAAAGGCCGGGCACGATGTCTTTCCCCGACGACTCGAACAGCACCTGCCGGCCGTCGGCGCTGATCGCCGTAGCGGTTATATAATCGAGCGACGTGCTGCTCTCGATCGGCACTTCGATGAGCGGCGCGGGGATCGTCCCCGGAGGCGCGTTCGCGTCGAAAACATACGTCTGGTACTGGTTGTTCTGCAGCATCATATTAAAGACCGCGATCTTGCCCGAGGCGTCGAGCTTGATCTCGTTCGAATACTTCCGGTCCTGGATCATCCCGCTGATCCAGACGAGCTTCTTGTCGTCCGGATCGTGCCAGTCGTACCAGTAAATATCCGAATCGCTGCCCGTATCTTCTTCGTCGAAGGAGTAGTACGTGTTGAACGCGATCGTCTTGCCGTCCGCGCTCAGGTCCAGCGATCCGCTTGACGCCCCCGGCGACTTGCCGTTCGGGAGCACCAGCGCTTCCGGTTCGCGGGCAGCCGTGCTCATGATGACATTGTAGTAGTTGGTATCGGTCGGCGGCTCATCCACGAGATTTTTAGCGTTCGTGCTGAAAATGATCGTGCTGCCGTCCGCGCTGATGACGGGGCCCGAGCTATCCCCGTTCGCCTGTCCGCCGTTCACGTACGGCGTGCTGATCTTGGACAGCGATGTATCCCCTTGCTCGTCGAACGTCCCGTTGCCGTTCACGTCCCGGTCCATGAGGAAAACATCCCATTTGCCGTTCGTGTCCGGCGCGTCCTCGAGCAGGTTGGAAGCCGCGGAGCCGAATACGATATACCTGCCATCCGCGCTGATCGAAGCGCCGCCCGAGCTGCCGTTGCCCAGCTTGCCGTCCCACGTCCGGCTAATCAGGCGGACCGAGCCGAGCTCCGAGTCGTAGAGATAGAGCTGCGTGGTCGACGAATACGAGTTGTAGGGCGCCGTCCTATCGTCCTCCGGGACCAGGAAGTGCATGTCGCTCGTGAACAGCGTATAGCGTCCGTCGCCGTTCATATCGGCGACATAAACATTCTGGCTGCCGGCCGGCCCGCCGGTCCCTCGAAGCACATCCATTCGCACGACGGCCGGACCCGACGGGAGCTTGACGCGAGACCACTCGCCGCTGCCCGCGTTGCCGTCTCCGTCCACGATCGCGATCGCGAATTCGTAGAACTCGCCGTTCTCCAGATTCGGCACGAGCGCGGAGACGACGCTCTTCGGATACAGCGGCGATTCGAACGCCGCGCCGCCGGGCTTGCGCCAGCGCACCTTCGCCCCGACGATATCCCTATCTCCCGGATAGCTCCAGGATACCTGCGCCCCGCCCAGGACGGGAACGACCGCCGCGGCGGACGTTCCGGGCGCATTTGTTTCCTTGGCGCCGAGCGTCTGCGCTTCGACCTCGGGCGACCAGGCGGACCAAGCATAACCCGCGGTCCCTGCCGCCACTTGATAACGGTGCGGCGATCCAAGCGCCAGACCGTCCGCCGCGAACGAAGTGCCGGTCACGATGCCTGCGAAGCGCCCGTCCTGCAGCACCTTGTAATAGGCCGCGCCGGGCACGGCAGGCCAGCTGAGCGCTACGTAGGTTCCGCCCGGCTCGGCCGTGACGGCTGCGCCGTCCGGCCAAGCCGGCGCTTCGGCGCCTGTATTCAACGCGACGGCGTAGATGTCTCTGTATGCATCCGGATCCGCCGATTCGGCCATATTCGTCGCGGCGGTCTCGAACACCATCGTGCCGCCGTCCGCGCTCAGCGTCCCTCTGTCCGCCGGCTGGTCGGCATTGGCGCCGCCGGCCGTCTTGCTGACCCGAATCGTCGTGCCGGCGATTCTGTCGCGCACGTACACGTCCGTGCGCCCGGTATCGGACTCGTCGTACGCGCCGTCCGTATGGAACGAGACGTAGCGGCCGTCCGCGCTGATCGACGGATCGTAGGCATCTACGCCAGGCTGCGCGCCTGTCCCGTCCAAGCTGACGAGCTCCGTCGTCCCCGTCTGCCGCGAATAGACGTAAACGTCCTGTGCCGGCTTCGTATCGGCCGCGACGATGTTGCTCGCCTTGGACAAATATGCCACGTAATTGCCGTCCGCGCTGATCGCGGGGTAATAGCTGTAGTTGTTGCCCGTCGTTCCGTTCGGCGCCCGGCTGATCTTTTTCATCTCGTTCAGCGCCGCGTCGTATAAGTAGACGTCGCGATACTTGTAGGAGTAGTTGCCGCCGACATCGTCGGGAACGATCTCCTTGGAAAAGGAGTCGAAGGCGACGTAGCGGCCGTCCGCGCTGATCGACAGCCTGGAGCGGAAGGTTTCGTAAATGTAAAATTGTCTCGCGACGAGCCTGACCTTGCCGCTTCTGCGGTCGAGCAGCCAGATGTCGCAGGTGCCCTGGCTGCTCGTCTTGCCGGCGTATACGACATAGCGGCCGTCCGCGCTGACTTGATAGGAGCTTCCCGCTCCGGCAAATTCGGAGCCGGGTACGTACTGCGCGACCCGCTGCACCGCTTCCGACTTAGCATCGTAGAGGAACAAATCCTCGTAAAAATTCGCGTCGCCGCTTATGAGGTTTTGCGCTTTGGAAGTGAATAGCACGTAGGTGCCGTCGAAACTCACAAACGGTGCGTAGCTGTCGCCGTCGGCCTGCGACCCGCCCGCCCCGCGGCTGATCCGCTTCGTAGTCCCGGTCTCGCGGTCCTGCAGGAAAATGTCCTGCTTGCCGTTCGTATCCCCGTCGACCAGGTTGGTCGAAGCCGAAGCGAACGCCACGAATCTGCCGTCGGCGCTCACGGATGCCGAACGGCTGTCGCCCGTACCGGGCGCTCCGGCGACGGCTGCACTGATCTTGACGGGAAGCCCGTAGACTGCGCCGGCGATGGACATCTTCTCTGCATCGTCTGCGTATACGCCGTCCTTCACCGACGGTTCAAGATCGTTCTCGAGCGAACCGCCGAGCTGCTCCAGCAGTCCGGAGAGCGTTAGATCCTTCGTATCGGCTGCAGCGGGTTCCGCATACGCCAGCTGCTCCAGGCTTCCGGTCAGCAAGACAGCGGCGAGCAGTCCGGCGAGACCTCGTTTCCATGCGAGCCGGTCAAGAAATCTCCGCATACCGCTCCCCCGCTCCTTTCTTTTCCTCCGAAGCCGAGCAATAGAGCGCCAGCAGCCTGCGTTCCACGCCGCGCCACTGCGCGATCCGGTACAGCAGCCCGAACATGCCCTTCTGCAGCCAGACCGGCGGACCGATCAAGTAGCTTTCGCCCATTCGAATGACGACGGCCAGTTCCAGCATGCTTTTCGGCATGCCGTTCGCGCCCGTTCTGCCGTCCCGCGCCAAGCCGTACTGCATGCGCAGAAACTTCTCGAAGCTGCGCGCCGGCAGCACCTTCACGCGGAACGCGATCTCCGTATTCTCCTGGTTGTAAAAGCGATGCTTCGAGCCGAGCGGCGCCACCGCCTTCTGGCCGGGCGCGAGCAGCAGGGTCTTGCCGTCGCAGTCGAGCGACAGCCTGCCTTCCAGCGCTTCAAACTCCTCCTCGAACGTCGTATGGTAATGCAAAGGCGTGCCCCCTCCGGGCTGGAGGCGGACTTCCACCCATTCATAGGCGCCGCCCGACTCCTGCGCCGTCGTCAGGAAGGTTACGGCGTCCCCGATCTGAGGATTTTGTATCGTCCTGGATGATGATGTTGCAGACATGTCTAATCATTCTCCTTATTTGGCGATAATGGCTATTTCTAGCGTAAGTTTTAGATGCCGATCCCACTAGTGAACAGCCGTCATCGCTTTTGTCATGCCGGTCATGACTTCGTAAGCTTCTAGTCACAAAAAAATAAAAGCTGCCCCCTCGTCATTCACATGACTTCAGGGGCAACTCTAGATCCCGTTATCTCGTACGCTTATTTTTTCGTAACCTTATCTTGCGCCTCCAGCACCCGGAGCAGGACTGTGGCGGCCTCGGCCCGCGTGGCGGTCGCACCCGGATTCAGCCTGCCTCCGCTGCCCTTGAGCAGCCCGGCCTTGACAGCATAGGCAACCTGCATCCTCGCCCAGCCCGAAACCTTGGTGCGGTCGGCAAACACGCCCAGCAGCTTCTCGGGATCCAGATCGTCCGTAACGATCCCGAGCGCCCGATACAACATGACGGCCATCTCCTCGCGCGTGACCGGATCGGTAGGCCTGAACTTTCCGCCCGCGCCCTGCACGATGCCTGCAGCTGCCGCTTTCTCCACGGCTTCAGCGTACCAGGCGTCCTGCGGCACGTCGGTAAGCGGTGCGGAGGATGCGCGGTCTGCTCCTGCGCCGGAGCCTGCGAACAGCGGCAGCAGCAGCTTCACGAACTCGGCCCGCGTCACCTTCCCGTTCGGACGGAACGAGCCGTCCGGATCGCCGGTCACGATCCCGCGCGCCGCCAGCACCTCGACATCGCCGCGGCTCCAGTGATTGGCCAGGTCGCCGAACGTATACTCGGCGATGAGCACCGCATAAGCGCCGGGCTCCGTCACTTCCGCCTCAACCGTGCCGGCGACGCCGTCCACGATGCCGCCGGCATAGATCCACCTCGTCTTGTCGGCGGTATCTTGACGGTACAGCCCCAGCTTTCGAATATCGCCGCCCGCCAGCTTCGCCGCATCGTATGCGATCGTCAGCTTGACTGCGGCCGAAGGCTTGCCGTCCGTGTCGAGCTTCCAGCTATAGATCTCCGACACCGGACGCAGGTGCGTATCCGCCGGAGCCTGCGAATTCGGAGCCTTCGAAACGGTCACTTTCTTGGCCGAGCCCGCCGCTCCGCCGCTGCCCGGCAGCTGAAGCTTGAGCTTTCCGCCAAAGAAGCTCAGGCTTGCGCCCGTTTCCGCCAGATCGGCGCTTTCCACGTTCGGATCCGTCTGACCGTCTCCGCCCGAACCGTTCGGTCCTCCGCTTTGCCCGGACGCGCCGGTCGAGGCCGACACGCCGACGGGCTTGGATTCATTCCCCGAATCATCGACCGCGAATACGCGGAGCTCGTATTCGGTGAGCGGCTTCAGGCCGTTGGCCGTAAACTCGCCTTTGCCTTTCTCCGCCTCGGCCGTCGCGTATTTGTCTTCTGAACCGGAGATTCGCCATTCGATACGGAGCTTCGCCAGATCGACGGAAGACGAATCTGTCCAAGTCATCCGGATCGCACTGTCCCCTTGCGTCTTTGCATCCAGTGCAGAGATCGGCATGGGCGCCGTGACGTCCGCGCCGCGCTGCGGCGTCCAATCAAATGCGACGCCGCGCGCTTCATTGCCTGCTTCATCTACAGCAGCGGCCTTGAATTCATAGGCGGAAGACGCATCCAAACCGGAGACGGCTCCCCACATCGTGCCGGCCGGTACGGTGACGGGTTCGCCGAACGATGCATCCGACGCTTTTTTCCAGTAAATCCGCACGGCGGCGATATCCTTGTCGGACGGGTCGCGCCACGTCAGTATGGCGCCTTCGTCCGTCATTCCGCCAGCGAGCTCCGAGACTTCTGCCGGCGGCGTCGTGTCGGCGGCTTCCACCACAAACGTCGCCGTCGCCTCTTCGCCCATCGGGACACGCGCATAGCTCTGTACCGTGCCGCGCACCGTCAAGGTATAGCTGTCGCCGATCCGCAGCGGGGACGCGGGAACGAATTCGGCCGCCATCGCGAGCGACAGTCCGTCCTTGTCCGTATACATATCCTTGGCTTCGACCGTTCCCTCGACGCTCGTCGCCGCCGAATCCTTCAGCTCGAACGCATCACTTAGCGTCTCGACGTTCACCGGCTTCGTGAAGTATACGGTCACGCCCGTGCCGCCCGGCGACGGACGAACCGACTGAACCTCCGGCGCCGCATACGAGGCGATCGGCACATTGACCTCGAGCTGCGGCGGCGGTACGTCCAGCGCATCGCTGTACGCCGTCTCGAAGCCATCCTTCTCGTAGCGAACCTTCCACTTGCCCTCAGGTACGTCCCATCCGTACCGGCCTTCCCGGTCGGTCGACTGCGGATTCTCTTGTCCGTACCATTCGCTGTCCCATACGGTCCAGACGTCGCCGACCAGCTCCATGACCGTAGCGGTCGCTCCTTCTACGCGATTGGACGGCATGCCTTCGTACACGTATCCGCTCGGATCCCAGATGTACTTGGGCGATGCGGCCGGCGAGTCCTTGCGATCCGTCGGCGGATAAGGCTTCAGCTTGCACGTATACTTTTTAATATGTTCTTCGAGTTCGTCCATATCGTTGTTTTCGACTTCCTTGAACGTCATGGAAGCATACTCGCTCGCGGCGCTGAAAAGCACGCCGGGTCCTTTATCGATCTTGCCGAAGTTTTTGATGACCTTCAGCATGTTGGACACCGTATAGTGGGCGTTAACCTCGAAGACCACTTCTTTCGCAAATCCCGTGTAATATTCTCTGGCCTCGGGCTCGCATATCGCCTCGGCCGCCTTCAGCAGATCTTGGGCGCGCCGGTAGTTCGCCAGCGTATCCTGCCCCGCTTTGGCCGCCGACCAACCCTTAAAACCCGCTTCCCCGAACTTGATCAACCCGCTCAGCGTGATCGCGATGCCGCCGACCGAGGCGCCCTGAATGCCGCGGGCCGAAGCCGAAGCGGACGATGGAATAACAAAGCTGATTGAGGTCTGCAGCGAGCCGTCCTTGGTCTCGCTGTGGCTTTCCTTGAACCTGTAAACGGGAAGACCGGTGCTTGACTGCCACGCTAAATCCTTGTCGCTTGCCGTATAGGCGACCGATTCGAACGTTCCCCGAATCGTGGATGTGACGCCCTCCGCCAGCTCGACCTCGGCTTCGAATGCGCCTTCCGGCAGTCGCTCGCCGCCGGGCGTCTCTTCTCCCGCATTGGTCACTTGCGGCATGGCGAATTCCCTTAGCGCCGCCGGCAGCGAGCTCCGAAGCTCTTCCTCGGCGATCGCCGGCCGGGCGGCCAGCTCGGCGGAATCTGCCTTCGTCCGGTAGTCGATCCACACTTGACCGAAGCTCTTCGAGAAGGGCATCACGCCCCGGTATACGCCGTCGTCCCCTTTCGCCGCCTGCGACAGCGTATCTCCGTTCTGCACGCGAACGTCGTACACCCGCTCCGGATCCCTGAAGTTCAGGCGGTAAGCGATCGGCGCGTTGGTAACGACGGAGAGCGGAAATACCGCGACGCCGCCTTCAACGTTAAAGGTTACTTCCTTGTGGTTCGACAAAATCGTCATCGATACCAGACCTGGATCGTTCGGATCGTAGACGACGACGGCTTCTTCGCCGGAGACTCGCGCCCCTGCACCATCGACGGCCTCAACGCTTAGTCTATGCTCCATATAGACGCCGTCACTCCCGGTCAGCGTCGAGTCAGCCCACCATATACCGTCTTTATTGGCCGTGGCGGTGCCGATCGGGTTCCGGCCGTCGTAAATCGTTACAGCGGCTCCCGGAGGCGCCGAACCGCCGAGCGACAGCTGGCGCTTGACCGTCAGCGCCGGCGCCCTGAGCGAGACGCGCACTTTGGACAGCAAGATCATTCCCAGAAGTTCGCTTGACTGCTCGCCCTTCATCTTGTATCGGATCGAAGCCTGAATCGCGGGCTCGTCGCCCACCGTTTCGTCGAACCGCAGCTTGATTTGCGCGCTCTGCTGCTTGTCGTCTGCTACCGTGCCGACCGGCAGGGTCAGTTTCCGGCCGTCCAGTCTGTAGGACGCCGCCTTGCCGGCAACGACGGCCGTGCCTTCGACAGGCTCCGCGCCCGCCGGCAGCGCGACGACAATCTCTGCATTCTCCGCGGCGACCGTCGGCGCGTAGTAATTCTGATAGAGGACGCGCAGCGTCGTCGTGCTGTCAGGCGCCACCTTCGTATCGGAAACGGTCACCGCCTGCTTGACTTTGCCGCTCGCAAACGCGCCGAAAGGCTGCAGCGCGACTACGCCCAGGTCGGTCGTCTCTCCTTGCGAGGTACTGAACGCAATCTCCGCAAAGCCGCCGTTCGCGTAGAAGGTCGCCTTATAGCTGCCCGAGCCCTGCAAACTCAGGATGCCGCGCTCTTCACCGGACTTGAGATTGTAGTTTATGTTGGGTACATATTCTCCCTCGCCGTCGAAGAGCTCGACGTAGGCGCTGGTCAGCGGCTGTCCGTCCGTGCCGAGCAGCCGGATCGCGGCTTTGGATGATTCGTTTTTAAGACGGAGCTCGACTTCGGCCTTGCCGTCTTCGCCGATCGCGACCGACTTGCATTCGGCGGACAGGCTTAGATCCCGGCCATCCGCGCAGATCTGGACCGTCTCTCCGGGCAGAGCGCGCAGGAGCAAGCGGGACTGCAGCGATTGAATGATGCGATCGGAACTTAACTTGTAAGAGCCTGCGACGATCCCGTCGATCGGTATCGGCCCCTGCCAGGTGCCGCCCGGCTGCAGCGTGTACAGCTTTACGCCCACATCGGCGTAATCCAGGATCCGAAGCGCTTGCTGCGCTGTCTGGCCCGCCGCCAACCGAACGGACTCCTGCTGGCTCTGATAGCCCTGAACGGACGATGTCGCGATCGCGCGAATCAGAACCTGACCTTGCGGCAGTTGCAGCGAATACGCGCCCGAAGCATTCGTTTTCGTATAGTAAAGCTTGCTCTTGCCGTCGTCCAGCAGCTCGGCTACGATCTGGGCGTCGGACGCTGCCTTGCCGTCCTTGCCCTTCACGACGCCTTCGAGCTTCCCGAGCGGCTTCGGATGCAAGGTTACGCTCGCATGGACGTCGAAGCGGTCGATGAGGATCGGCTGCTCCTCAGGCAAATAAGCCGGATCGTTCGGCACCAGCTTCAGCCGGTACGTCCCTCCCGAGGACAGCTTCAGCGGGAGCTTAAGCGTGCTATCCCGGCCTATCCATGCGGTTCCTTCAGCGACGACCGCGCCGTCCGGGTTCGTCAACCAATATTTTGCCGAGCCCTCCGCGCCGTCTTCGAAACGTAGAGAAGCTGCCAGCGCGATATGGTAGGCCGCAGGAATCTCTATCACGTCGCTGCGTCCATAGCCTGTCTGCATGGCCGCGAATTGCAGGTAGGAGAGCGGCGATCCGGACTTGGGCCACAGCGTCGCCGCATACTCCACGCCGGGATACGGCACGTCGACCGTCATCTCCAGCCCTTCCTCCAAGTTGCCGCCCCCGGAATAATTCGTATATCTGTCCTTGAAGTAGGCGACCCGCAGGGTGCTGCCCGCAGCGGCCGCCTCCCAGTCCTCCAGCGGTTCCGCGGGCTCCGGAATCCGGAGGATCATCCGGCCGGCAATATTTTTCCCGATCGCATAGTCCCGGTCGACCGCCTGGCCGTTATAAATGACGCGTGCCGATTCAATTCTGGACATGCCGGCCGCGATCCGGAAGTTCCCCTCGTATCTGCCCTCTCCCAGTTCGGCGAGCGAGACGCGCGCCGTCCGCTTGACCGGTTCCGCGTCGTCCTGGCTCTCCCAGAACCAGTAGCTGACGTCCGCGGCTAATTGCTGGCCGGCGTCCGATTGCACGACGAGCGTCGCATCGCTGTCCTGCACGGGCAGCGGATCTAACGTTCCTGCCGGAATCTTTTTCGCGTAGGTCATGAATAGATCGCGCACCGCCGCGCCCGCTTGTTTCACGTTGAACCGGAGCGTGTTCGTACCGAGCTGAAGTACGATTTTTTTCTCCGCGTCGGCGACATACCCGGGCGGAACCGCGACCGACACCTTGAACGCTTCGCCTGCCGGATGGCTGCCGGGGAGCGCCGCGATCCCGTTTGCGTCCGGCTTCACCTCGGCGACCGTCTCGTCGCTGCCGTCCCGCTTGAACACGACCTTGAGCGCCTCCGCCGGCTCGCCGAATACCTCGACCTTGACCTGCAGGCCGGCCGTCAGCGCCGGCGTCAACGTGAGCGGCGTGACGGCGCCGCCCGTCACCTGAACGCCCGATGCCGCTGCGAGCTCCGTCTCGGCGCCTTCCTCGGGCTTCGCGGTCAGCTTGACGGCGTACGCCGCGCCCGCCGCGAGCGGGAGGTCGTACGTTCCCGCGCCTTTTTGGATCGTTTTCGATACGGCCGCTTTGCCCTCGTGCGTCGCCGTCAGCGTCATGACTTCAGGGAGCGACTCCGTCGGTCCGGATAGCGATATGCGAAGCGTGCCCGCGATCCGGATTGGCATCCCGGGCGCGGAGACAGCTTCGCCCGCGTCCTTCTCCCTGGCGGACAGCTTGTCGACGGCGCTCGTTTCAGCCGGCGGCTGCCATTGACCGCGGTAGACGCCCGGCGCCTGCGCATCCTCGGTCAGCTGCACGACTGCCTGCTTCTTCTCGTGCGTTCCCGACTCGGTCAGCGCGCTGTAGTCGACAACCGCCTCGGCCTGCAGCCCCGATTGACCGGACGCCTGCAGACTCAAAGTCGTTCCCGTCTTCAGTTCGCCGCCTGCCCAGGCGTCGCCCGGCACGCTCCAAGACATGGCCTGTATGGCTCCGCCAGGCCCGCCGGAACCGCATGCCTCGCTGCACTCTACATAAAGCTTTGCAACGTGTAGCAAATATAGCCGCTTACCGTCATGATCAGGCGTATTATTTGCGGTCGTATACGCGGGATTGAACGTTTGCGAAGCCTGTGCGACGACGATCTCTCCGTTCTGGCCCTCGGTCAAGTCGAAACGCTCGCCGAAAGCGCTGGCCTGGCCGGCAGCCGGGTCGTGGTGAGTGAGATCGGCCACGACCGTTCGGCCGTCTCCGCTAATGGAGATGTTCGAATAGGATTTGTTTTTATCTTCCGCCGCGGGACGATCCTCGTTCAAGTATTTGGTCTGGCCTGTGACTCTGTCGAATACGTGGGGCTTCGCGAATCCCAAGTATCTTGCCGTGAAGGCAATCTTGGAGCCGTCATCGCTGATCGCGATCGTATTATAGGTACTAGCCTCTTGCGAGTAGCTGTCCACGGCACGCGTCTCGGCGTCGTATACGATCAGGGACTGCGTCGGACTACCCGCCGGAACGCCTGCGAGATCCGAGGCCGTGGAGTAATAGGCAATATACTTGCCGTCGGCGCTGATCACGGGGCGGTAGTTGAAGTCGTCGCTCGGCTGTCCCTCCGAATTGGCGCTCACGAGAAAACGGCTGTTCGACTGCCTTTCGTAAAGATAGATTTGATCGTCTTCTACGTAAACGATCCGATTGCCGTCGCCGCTGATTGAAGGATCGGCGCTTCTCGCTCCCGGCGGGCTGACGGCTTGCAGAAGATCGTTGCCGACGTCGTACACGTATACGGTTTTCTCGCCGCTTGCTTGCGGAATCCCCTTCAGATTGCCGGCAGCCGTGGCAAACGCTATCGCCGAACCGTCGCCACTGACTGACAGCCCGCTGATCGATTCGTTCAGCGGGCCGGCGTCTTCCGTCAAGGGAAGGGTGCGCAGAACGCCTGTCGCCGTCTTGAATTCATAGATGGAGGACCCATGGCCTTTGGCGAGCAGAAGCGTCGAACCATCCGCGCTTAAGTCCATCATGCGGTCATCCTCGCCCCCGATGGAGGCTGACGCCAATTCGGCCGAGTATTGCGGAGACGTGCCCGGAATCGTTTCTTCGCCCGAAGAGCGCTCTCCCTCTCTATTCACGGCCTTGACGATGAATCTGTACAACCGCTTGGGCGCCAGGTCGCCGATGACGGCATGCGTTTCCTGCGTTTCCGCGATCACCGTATTGGATCCCCGCTCGTAGACCTCGTATTTCTCGATATCAGGGTCTTCGCCTGTACCGTCGGGCAGCAGGGGCTTCTCCCACTGCAGCTGCACGCGGTTGTAGTCGATCAGGCTCCAGTCCAGATTTCTTACGTCTTCGGGCGGCGTCCCCGCTTCTGTCGATGCCGCTTCGGAAATCGACTCTCCTGCCGTTTCTTCGGCCATCGCAGACCGCGACAGTCCGCCCGGCAGCGCGATGCCGACCAGCAGCGCCGCCACGACGATCTGTCTCAGCATCAGATGCAGATGCTTCATTCGCATGAATCTCATCACGATTCCTCCGTATTCTCCATGATTCTATGAACTAGCGTAAGCCGCTGAGCCAGATCCCACTAGTGAACAGGCGTCATCGCTTTTGTCATGCCGGTCATGACTTCGCGCGATCCGAGTCATGCGAGACTGGGACAAAGATACATCGGCTGACCTGAATATACCTTGACAGATATATATCCATTTAGATATATTTAGGTCATCATGAAAGAGGAGGCAACAGCCATGAGTCAAAAGGACGCAAACCAGCCGATCACGCGCGTCAGCGGCCGGACGTTCGTCATGGAGCGCGTATTCGAGGCGCCGAGGGAGATGGTCTACGAGGCATTCGTGAATCCCGAGCTGCTGTCGAAGTGGTGGGCGCCCAAGCCCTATACGATTCCGGTCTGCCGGATCGACCTCAGGCCGGGCGGAAGATGGCACTACTGCATGCGCTCCCCCGAAGGCGCCACGCAGTGGGTGCTGGGGATTTATGAGGAGATTCGTCCGTTGGAGAGCGTATCGTACGCCATCACCTTCGCGGACGAGGAGGCGAATCCGACGGATGTGATTCCGAAGCAGGAGGTTACGGTAGAATTCGCGGACGCGGGGAATGGACGGACGACGCTCACCCTAAGCTTCAGCCTGCCTACGGCAGAGGAACTTCAGAAGACGCTTAAGATGGGTATGAGCGAGGGGACGGCGATGGCGCTGGACACGCTCGCGCAAGAGGTATTGCCCGCGATGATGCGCAGTTGATCGGTCATGGACAACTAGAAGCAAGGGCAACGAGTTAGGAGGTTCGCATATGAATACGGCTACGTTCGGCGCGCTGGCTGAGCCTCACCGACTCGGCATGGTCGAGCTGCTGCGGGACGGTCCGCTCTCAGTAGGAGACATCGCCGACCGGCTGGCCATGGGCCAGCCCCAAGCGTCCAAGCATCTGCGCGTGCTGAGCGACGCGGGCCTCGTCGAGTCGCAGCCGGCGGCCAACAAGCGCATGTACAAGCTGCGTGAGGAGCCGCTGCAAGAGATGGATCAATGGCTCTCGGCGTTCCGTGCGTCGTGGGAGGCGCGGCTGGACCGCCTCGATTCGCTGCTCGCGGAGATGCAGGGGAAAAGCAAGCCGGATGAGATGGGCTGAGCGAATAGATTCAGGGTTCTGCTTGCGGGCAGAGCCCTTTTTGTTGCCCAGCCTTGTCAATATGAGAAAATTTTCCTCTATTATTCTGTTTATTAATATGTTTAACAACTTTTTCTAGCGTTTAACGTTCTATGAGATTAAAAATTCCAACTGAGAAGGGAACTGAGAGATGAGACCTAAATTTCGATTTGTCGCCAGGCTCCTCGCCGTCCTGCTACTGCTGCAACCACTGCTAGGCGGGCTGGGCAGCTTGGGACGCGCCGCGGCCGCTACGAGCCCCACTGTGGAAGCCGTTAATAACGCAGACGATGTAGCGAGTTTAGTGTCGGCGCTTACAAATGCGACCGATCTGACGCTACCGGACGATGATCCAAACGTCGATGTAGACAACTTCGCCAAATGGAGCCCAGAGGACTTAGCGACGGCATATGGGGTCATTAAGAACTTTATCGATCCCAATACAGACGTTGAAGGCACAAACTATGAGACCGTTGCGCAAATCCAGTACGTTCTGGACCTGCTCGACGCCGTATTCGACTCGCGCGATGATTTGGAACCGGCGACCGTATACGGCAAAATCGACCGGATCCTCGCGTTATCGGAGAATATAAACGACATATTTCCAAATTCCTCGAAAGCTAAGCAAATTCAACAGACCGTGACTTGGATCAAAGGATTGACGCCGGTCGATCGACAGCTTTTTAATTCTTTCGTACAGCTGCAGTTGGCTGCGAAGAGCGTCAACGTAGGTGGAGGCGGCGGCGGTGAAGAAGAACCCTACACGCCCTTTATGCTTACGTTCTTGGTCTTAAACCCTGAAGCTGCGGGATCTCCGGCATTCAACATGCCTGAGTCGGCGGAACAGCTTGGTAGTGTAATCGGGATGTTGGTTCAGTTTCCGATGTTTATCGCCATGGTCAGAGAAAAGGATGAGAACATCCCCCTTGCGGATTTAGGAATTAATTTTAACAAAGCCGCAGCGATGGTTGATCCGGAAGCGGATCCCGAGTTACAAGAAGAATTTATGGAGCTCGCACAATGGATGTTGGATCAGCGTCCGCAGGAAGGCTATGCTGACCTCACCGCCATCCAGACTGCATTCGACGACTTCTTCGAGATGCTCCCGCTACGAGCCGTTAATGCGGCGATCGCCGCCAAGAACGAAGCGGGCATGCTGGTCGCGCTGACCAATCCGGAACTGGGCCTTAAGCTGCCCGAGGGCTTCGATGATTGGAGCGATGCCATTAAGCTGTCATGGGCCAAGACTATCATGAACGTCAAGATCGGAAACCCCGGCAGCAGTGGTAGTAACGAAGAGCCCGATCCTTTTACGTATAAGAACGTCGAACAAGTTCAGTACATCTCGGATCTGGTGGCCGGCCCGATCGCATTGCTGGACGACCGGAGCTTGCCGACTGTCAATGCCGCAATCGAGGCAGTATTCGAACACGTCGCCAACTTCGACACCGTGTTCCCCGACGTCGAGGGAGCCGAGATGTTTATCCAGTTGGCCGATGCCTACCATTCGCTAACACCCTTAGAGAAATCGATTTATGCCTATTATATTTACTTGGCACTAACAACTTTGGATCATGCGCCCGAGGGTCAGCAGATCGAAGACGTGGCGGGAGGCCTTTTCAGCATTCTGCTTATGCCGATGGCCAATTTTCCTGCGATAAACAGCGCTTCGGCGACGACGCAAATGTCGGCAGCGCTGCAACTCCTCCAAGGCATTCAAAAGATGGCGGAAGCGCTCCGACAAGCAAACCCTGACATCGAGGATTGGGATCTGGATCTTTCCAAGATCAACGATCCTTCCTTCCCGCAGGAAACCTATGAAGCGCTTAGCGACTGGATGCTCGAAAAGCGTCCCGAAGGCGGCTATGCCGACCTGGCCGCGATCCAGTCCGCCTTCGATCAATTTTTCACGCCGGCTGCGCCTTCCGTAACCGCCGACGACAATGCGGACAAGCTCGTCGGCGCGGATGCGACCATGGAGTACTCAACCGACAACGGAACGACCTGGACGAGCTACGACCCTGAAAAAGCGCCGGTCTTCTCCGGCAACGCTGCCGTCCTCGTCCGCGCCAAGGCAAACGGCGTAATGTCGGCCGGCGCAACGACCAATGTAACTTTTAATGCGCCATATGTGTACGTTCCTTCGAACAATACCACAGAAACGCTGTATGTCGACGTGCAAGGCAGCAACGGCAGCGGCCTGGCGCGCACGCCGGTGACGCGCACGACGGATGCTTCCGGCAAAGTGACGGACACCGTGACGCTCTCTTCCGACATTGCCAAGGAAGCCGTAGACAAAGCCAAGGCGCAAAGCGGCACTACGGTTCGCATCGTGCTCCCGGACGCTGGAGACAAGGTGTCGGAAGTGTCCGTAAACATTCCGCAAACCGCATTGACGCAGCTGGGCGATTCGAAGATGAGCCTTGAACTGTCCACCATCGACGGCGTCGTGACGATCCCGACGGCTTCCCTATCCGGCTTCGGCCAGGATCTGTACTTCCGCCTCGTGCCGGTCAAGTCGGAGGACGGACGCGTTCAGATCGAGACGAGAGCCAAGCAGGAAAAGGCGGTTCAGGAATTCGTAAAAGACGAATCCGTTAAAATCTACGGTCGTCCGATGCAAATCGATACGAATATGCAAAGCAGGGAAGCAACTCTCTTCCTGCCGCTGAAGGACGGCCTGCCGACCGATGCGACCGAACGCAATCGCATTCTGAACCATCTCGGCATCTATGCCGAACACAGCGACGGTACCAAGGAACTACTGCAGGGCAAGGTCGTCACGGTCAACAATGTGACGGGCATCCAGTTCACCGTTCAGAAATTCAGTACGTTCGCGCTCGTCTATATGGACGGCTTGAACGGTACCCAAACCGAAACGCCGTCTACGCATACGCCTTATATCAACGGATTCGGTACGGACTTCCGTCCGGAAGCGTTTGTGACGCGCGCCCAGATGGCCGCAATGCTCGCGCGCAATCTGCCGGACACCACGGCGACTACCGGCACGACGGCAGGCTCTGACGTTAAGGCCGGACACTGGGCGCTCGCCGAGATTCTCAAAGCCAAGGCAGCGGGCATCATGGACGGCATCACGACGGATAAGTTCGATCCGGAAGGCGCCGTCACGCGGGCCCAGATGGCTACGAGTGCCGCGCGTTGGCTCCAGAAGGGACCCACCGCTGCGCAGATCACCCCGGTTCCGGGAAGCACCGCAGGCTACAGCGACGTAACTGCCGGCCACTGGGCCGCAGACGCGATCTCGTCCGTCTCGGCTGCAGGCATAATGACGGGCTACGCCGGCCAGACGTTCAAGCCCGATCAGAAGCTGACGCGTGCGGAAGCCGTTAAGGTGCTGAACCGTCTGTTCGATCGCGGACCGCTGAACGGGGCTACGGCAGTCACCTTCTCGGACGTCCCTGCTTCCCACTGGGCATACAGCGAGGTTGAAGAAGCCGCGACCAACCATACGTTCACGGTTGACGCGCAAGGTGCGGAACATATCGCTGCACCTTAAAGGCAGGACAAACTTGGGAGAGGTCGCGACGCTTCGGCGTTCGCGGCTTCTTTTTTTTCGCAGGAAGGAATTGATCGTCCAGACAATGGGGAGCGTGCGTTCCTATCCGATACAACCTGTACTATAATAGATAGATAAGCAAATGGCGCCCGCGCGGCGTCCATTATTCGTACAGGAGATTATGCCGCATGCAAATTATCGAATTGCCCATGAATCTGATCGACGAAGACAAGGATCAGCCCCGCTACCGGTTCGGCGAGGAATCGCTGCAGGAGCTCGTGAACAGCATCGGAGAGATCGGCCTGCTGTCCCCGATCAAGGTGCGCAAGGCCGAGGGCGGCCGCTACAAGATCATTTACGGCAACCGCCGGTACCTCGCCTGCTCGAAGCTCGGCCGCGAGACGATCCCAGCCATCGTGTCCGAAGCGACGGACGAGACGGAGATCTACCTCGAGCAGGTCGCCGAAAATTTGACGCGCGAAGGCTTCACGCCGATCGAGGAAGGCGAAGCGTTCGACAAGCTGCTGAACGATCCCAAGTTCGCAAGCTCGGTAAAGTTTCTGGCAGCCAAGCTCGGCAAGCCGGAGTCTTATATCAAAAACAAATGCGAGCTGCTGAAGTTCGGGCCCGCGGTCAAAAAGCTCGTCGTCAGCGGCACCGATATCCGCAAGGGCACGCTGACCGAGGATCAGTTGCTCCCGCTCAAGGATTTGCCGATGGAGTACCGCGATCCCCTCGCGCTCACGATGGCGAAGGACGAGATGCCCGTCATCGACGTGAAGCGGATAGCCAAGCTGTTCAAGGATGCGTCGATCTCGGAGCGCACGAAGAGCCAGCTGCTGTACAAGGACGGGCCGGGCCTCTTGGACACTTGGTCCGCGTACGAGGCGAGCCGCAAGGAGCGGGCCCGCGCCGCGGCGGACGCGGAGCGGAAAAAGGCGGAGGCCGAGGCCGAACGCGAGGAAGCGGAGCGCGAAGAGGCGCAGCGGAAAAAGGCGGAAGCCGCGGGTGAAGCTGCAGCGAGCGTCGCACAGCCGCGCCCGGCCGCCGAAGGCGTAGCCGCGCAAGCCGCAGCTGCGACGGCGTCGGCACCGCCGGGGGCGGCAGCATTAGGCCAGGCCGATTCGGCCGCGGCCGTGGCGGCCATGGCGGCTGCGGCGGCCGGCGCGCGGACGATGGCCACGCTGCGCGACCTGCTCGCGGCGCTGCCGGCGCCGGACGCGCTGGCGTCCGAGCTGCAGACGGCCACCACCGTCGATCCGGAGGCGCTGCTGGACGGGCTCGACGACCTGATCGGCCGTCTCGAAGGCCATCTGAACGCCTGCCGGACGGCGAGAGCCGAAGTCGTTAGACGCATATAAAAAAAGGAACGTCGGGAGCGGTCGCCCTGACGTTCCTTTACGTTACGCGGCGCAAATAACGATGCGACACATTTTTATTCTGCCGCGAACGCGCCGATTCCAGCGAAGTACTGGACCACGAAATCTCGAAAGTTGCGCGACGCCTGGGACACAAATCGGTTTTCCGACCATACGATTCGAAAGTCGCGCTGAAACGCAGGCGTCTCGATCCGGACGAGTGCCAGTCCCTTGTCCCTGCCGGTCTTGCAGCCGGTGAAGGCGATGCCGAGCCCCGCCCGCACGAGGCTGGCGACGGCTTGAGGTCCGTCGACCCGGCAGACATAGCGCGGCGCGATGCCTGCTTCGCGGAGCAGGGCATCGTTTAATTTTTGGAATCCGAAATTTTCTTTGTATCCGATAAATGGCTCTTCCGCCGCTTCGCGCAGGTCGATGCTCTCCCGTTCCGCGAACCGGTGCGCAGGAGGTACGAGCAGGTAGATTTCCTCTTGGAGTACGACGGCTTGCCGAAGACCGGCTCTTTGCACGGGCAAAGCCGTGAATCCTAGATCAACCTTGCCGGCGTCGACAAGCGCTTCAAGCTCATGCGGCCGAGCTTGCGTAATCTGCACCTTCACCCCGGGATTTTCAGCCAAAAACGCGCCTAGCGGCTTCGACAGCAATTCCGTCGTGGACGTGCCGATATGAAGGCTCCCTTGCTCCAACCCGGCCAGCTCCCGAACTTCCGTACGGCCTTCCTCGAGCAATATCATCGCCTGCTCCACCTTATTCAAAAAGGCCCTGCCGAAATCGTTCAGCCGAATCCGTCCCCGGTGCCGGTCGAACAAAGGCACGCCGACGTGCGCCTCGAGCCGCGAGATCGTCTTGCTAAGCGCAGGCTGCGCGATACGAAGCTCCTCTGCCGCCTTCGTCATATGTTCGAGCTTTGCGACTTTCTGAAAGTATTGAAGCTGAAGAAGCTCCATCCAGAGCCCCCCTTCCATATACTCGAGTATATCGAATACATAGATAAAGATATATTATCGATTATTAAATTTGTTCGTTAAGATGTGGTTATGAAGGGGGCGAAGCATATGAAAGCAATCGTGATTGATTCGTTCGGAGGACCGGAAGCGTTGAAGCTGTCCGAGATCGCCGCTCCGCAGGCCGGTCCCGGCGAAGTCCGCGTCAAGGTCATGGCGGCCGGGGTCATGCCGATCGACGGTAAAATTCGGCAGGGCTACGCGCCGCCCGGCGCCGCGATCGCCCTGCCGTTCGTGCCGGGCAACGAATTCGCCGGCATCGTCGACCAGGTCGGAGAAGGTGTGACTGCGTTCGCGGCCGGCGACGCCGTGCTCGGGTTCGGCACGCTGGGCAGCTATGCGGAATACCGCGTCGCGAGCGCGGATCAGATCGTCCGCAAGCCCGCGGCGATGCCTTGGGAGACGGCCGGCGGCTTCTCCGGCAACGGTCAGGGCGCTCATATGGCGCTGTCGGCCATCGGCATCCGGCCGGGCGACACCGTGTTGATCCACGGCGCCGCCGGCGGACTGGGGACGTTCGCCGTCCAGTTGGCGTTGGCTTGGGGCGCGGATACGGTCATCGGGACGGCCAGCGAGCGGAATCATGCTTATCTGCGAGAGCTCGGCGCGATCCCGGTCGCTTACGGCGAAGGATTGGAGGAGCGGGTTCGCGCCGTCGCGCCAAAGGGCGTGGATGCGGCATTCGCGGCCGTGGACAGCGAAGAAGCGCTGCGCGTATCCGCGGCGCTCGTGGCGGACAAATCTCGGATCCGCTCCATGCTGTCCCGTCCGCTGATTAAAGAGCTCGGCATTCCGCCGCTCGAAGGCGCTCGCAGCGCGGCCAGGCTGTCGGAACTGGTGAAGCTGTATGAAGAAGGGAAAGTTGACGTGCGCATTCGGCGCGTCTATGCCTTGCGCGAAGCCGAGCTATCGCACCGCGAGATTGACGGCGGACACGGCAGCGGGAAGATCGTGCTTCGGATCGGGGAAACAGGATGAACGGGTAGCGGCAACGAAGCCGTCGGCCGAATGCCTTGCTTGATGCGTCGACGGCCTGATCCCGCCGGTTACCCTTCGCCTGATCCTCCGCCCCCCGACCGGTACGCCGACGGGCTCGCGCTCGTCTCGCGGCGGAATGCCTTGGCGAAGTGATTCGTGTCCGGATAGCCGACGGACGCGGCAATCTCCTTGATGCTGCGGTCCGTCGTGCGGAGCAGCAGGCGAGCCCGCTCCATGCGCTTGCGGTTTACGTACCTAATCGGCGGCATGCCGAAGCGCTGGTTGAAGTATTTGACCAGATAGTTGGGGTGCAAATGCAGGTAATCGGCCAAACCGTCCAGCGTCAACTCTTCCGCCAGATGCGTCTCGACGTACCGCGTGATCAGCATGATCCGCTCCGCGTCCTCGGCGGTTCCGCCTGTTCGGCTGAGCGCCGCCTTTTCTACTACCGGCGCCAGCAGCTCGAGCAGATACGCTTTTTCGCGCAGCCTCGCGCCGATCCCCCGTTCGGCCGCGCACGCGACGAGCGCCTCGAACTTGCGGCCGACCTCCTCCCGCCGCCCCGCGTCCACCGTCATCCGGTACGGCACGTCAAGCCACGAAAACAGCCCCGCATCCCCGAGATCCGCGTTGAAGTGGCACCAATATTTTAGAAACGGCCTGCGTCCTTCGATCGCCGAAAACGACTGAAGCACATTGGCCGGCATCACCACGAGCTCCCCCGGCTCCGGCCGGAACTCCTTGTCGCCGATGCGCAGCCAGCCCTCGCCTTCGCATATGTAATAGAGCTTGTTGTGGGCAGGCACATAATCGATCTCCCGCCACACCGGACTGCACTGCGAATAATGCGCCTCGATCACGTCGACCCGAAGCTGATGCAGAATATCGTCAAGCGCGCTGATTCCGGCCGATCCGTCGCCCATCGCTTTCCCCTGCGCTTTCAAGTAAATTGGCAGCGTTCTCGAACGAGGTTAATCTGATACCCGCAAGCCTTAACCCCGTCCCTCCCCGCCTCCCGCCCGATGCTGGTACACTGGGCTGACAAGGCCGAGAGCCTATCCCTATTATAACGGAGGAAGTCGCGACGATGGCACATAATCAGGAATGGCTGGACCGCCAGGAGAGGACGCGCTGGTTTTTGCAGGACCGGTTCGGGATGTTTATTCATTGGGGGCTGTACGCGATTCCGGCGCGCGGCGAGTGGGTCCGCAACGTGGAACGCACTTCGGTGGAGGATTACCAGGCTTATTTCGACGAGTTCGATCCCGTAGACTACGACCCGCGTGCCTGGGCGCGAGCCGCTAAGCAGACAGGCATGAAGTACGCGGTGCTGACGGCCAAGCATCATGACGGCTTCTGCCTGTTCGACAGCAAGCTGACGGACTACAAGTCGACGAAAACGAAGGCCGGGCGCGACCTCGTGGCGGAGTTCCTGGAGGCGTTCCGCGCGGAAGGGCTCAAAGTCGGGCTCTATTACTCGCTGATCGACTGGCATCACGAAGATTTTCCGGCTTACGGCGATCTTCACCACCCGATGCGCGACAACGAGGCGTACAAGCGCGATCCTTCGACGTTCGGCCGTTACCTCGACTACATGCACGGGCAAGTGCGCGAGCTGCTGACGAATTACGGCAAACTGGACCTCATGTGGTTCGACTTTTCCTACGACGTCATGCAGGGCGAGAAATGGCGCGCCTCGGAGCTGATCTCCATGATGCGGGAGCTTCAGCCGCACATCGTCATCGACAACCGGCTCGAAGCCGGCGGCGAAGGCGGCGGCAGCATTTATACGAAGGAGCCGCTGCCGTACGCGGGAGACTTCGCATCGCCAGAGCAGATCATTCCGCCGTCCGGCGTGACCGACGAAGACGGCCAGCCGATCCCGTGGGAAGCCTGCGTGACGCTGAACAACAACTGGGGATACGTCGCGTCGGACACCAACTATAAGAGCCCGACCATCGTCATCCGCAAACTTGTGGAGTGCGTCAGTAAAAACGGCAACCTGCTGCTCAACGTAGGTCCCGATGCGCGCGGACGCATCCCCAAGCAGTCGCTGGACATTTTGGCCGAGGTGGGCGACTGGATGGCGCTGAACGGCGACAGCATCTACGGCTGCGGACAGGCGGAGCTGCCCAAGCCCGACTGGGGGCGTTATACGCAAAAAGGGAACACGCTGTACGCGCATGTCTTCGAGGAGAGCGTAGGCGCGATCAACCTGGCCGGGCTCGCCGGACGCATCAAGCGCGCGCGGCTGCTCGCGGACGGTTCGGAACTGCCGGTATCCCGCCCGTGGAACGCGGCGCTGTTCGAATCCGACGCCTTCTTCAACTTCGCGCGTCCGGAGCACTACACCTACCCGCTGCCGGATGCGCGCGGGACGGTCGTCGAGCTGGAGCTGAAGTAAAGCAGCTTTGCTCTCCCGCGAGGATCGCGCAAAGGAATTAAACCGATCGGCATCAGGCCGGTCGGTTTTTTTATATTCACTCCCAGCTCGCGCAACAAAATCATGGAAAAAATAGTACAATTTAAAACACAATCAAAAAAGCATAAGTGAGCTAAGCCTTACTGATCGGCGTTCTTGTGCTCATGATCTTGAAGTTGTGGATCGTAAGGGATGATTCGTAGCGATCATTCTTTACATAGAGGAGGAAGGTGACGGATGGCATGGAAAATGAGGATCTCATCCAAAAACAGGAGAAAGCAGGCAAGCGGATTCTCCAATCGCTCATCGTAACCAATATAGTCCTCTTTGCGATGATATTCATCGTCAGTCTCAAGGATGGGATATTGGGTAATTTGCTGGGAATCATCATGATGATTATTTTATGCTTATTGATCTATAACGGTTTTCAAGCCGCGAAATGGATATATATCGCAATCAATTCATTCAATATTCTTAATTTATTGTACGCTTTGTTTGCAGGATCCATAGCTACAAAAGCTTCTCTATTATTGAACGTATTAACCGTCATTATGCTGACGTTGTCAATCGTAACTACCGTGGTGCTGATCTTCTCGGGCAGCGTCAAGGACTTTATGTATAAGCAGAGATACTAACCCATGAAGAACGCGAGGATTGAATATGGATCGATTAACAGCCGCCATTCAACTAAGAGAATCGGGAAAATTAGAAGAAGCGCGTTCGTTCATCCTTGAACTGCTGCAGGAACGGCCATCGGATGCCTCTGTCTGGTACCAATGCGCATGGATTCATGACGTTCTCGGATTAGAACGCGAGGCAATCCCTTATTACAAAAAAGCGCTACAGCTCGGATTAACGGAAGAAGAAAGGAAAGGCGCCCTGTTAGGGCTTGGAAGTACCTATAGAACCTTGGGCATGTACGATGAAGCCCACTTGCTCTTTGAGAAGGCCATTCAAGAATTTCCCGATCGGCGAGAATACCAAGTCTTCCGCGCGATGGTCCTGTATAACCGTGGTGAATATAGGGAAGCGATGGCCGCTTTATTGAAACAGTTAGCCGAAACGAGTACGGATGAGGGCATTCAAAGCTATAAGAAAGCCATTTTATTTTACTCGGATAAGCTGGATCAGACTTGGAGTTAATAAGCCGGCCAGCCAAGTTAGAGAGGACAGCTGCTCTTGCCTGTCCTCTCTTAAAGTTTAAGCTTACAACTCGACCCGCAAAGTACCCAGCATCTTGGCAAACTTCGGATCGCGATAGGACAGGAACAGCGTCTCCCGCGTATCGAGACCGGAAATTCGTTCAAGATCGCCCGCGTCCAGTTCAAAATCGAAGATGTCGAAGTTCTCTACGATCCGCTCTTTCCGCACCGACTTCGGGATCACGACGATTTGTCGCTGGACGAGCCAGCGCAGCACGACCTGGGCGACGGACTTGCCGTGTTTTGCCGCGATCGAGACCAACGTTTCGTTGCCGAACATGCCTCCCAGTCCTTCGGCGAACGGGGCCCACGACTGATGCTGCACGCCCTGCTCTTTCATGAATTCGGCGCTCTCATGCTGCTGGTAGAAAGGGTGCGTTTCAACCTGGTTGACGGCAGGCACGATCTCGTTGTGCACGATGAGGTCCATCAGGCGGTCGGGCAGGAAGTTGCTGACGCCGATCGCCCTGATCTTGCCTTCCCGATAGAGGTCTTCCATCGCGCGCCAAGCGCCGTAGTAATCGCCAAAGGGCTGGTGAATGAGGTACAGATCGAGATAGTCGAGCTGAAGCTTCTTAAGCGACTTCGCAAACGCCAGCTTGGCGCTCTCGTAGCCGGCATCCTGGATCCAGAGCTTGGTCGTAATGAACAGCTCTTCTCGCGGCACGCCGCTGCGCTTGATCGCGCGGCCGACCGCTTCCTCGTTCAAGTAACCGGCGGCGGTATCGATCAAGCGGTAACCGGCCATCAGCGCTTCGTACACCGCGTTTTCGCATTGTTCCGCATCGGGAATCTGATAGACGCCGAAGCCGATGATCGGCATTTTCACGCCGTTGTTCAACGTTACGGTTTGCATAGTACTTCCCCCATTCTTCGAATGTATAACGGCAAACGGCACGCATCCCGGGATCATCCCTCCGGCGGGTATTCCGCGTGCGACCGATTTGCGTTACAGTTAGCTTAAAGCCTTCGTGTTACACGAAGGCAAGCCTTAACGAAAAATATTTTCAAGGGGGGATTGCACATGCATACGGTCAAAGAAGCCGCCAGTATAACGGGACTCACCGAGCATGCCGTGCGATTTTACACGGATAAAGGACTGGTGCCGAGCGTACGGCGCGATAAGAACAACACACGGATGTTCGACGCGGAAGCCGTCAATTGGCTGCACGGAATCAAATGCCTCAAGCAATCCGGGATGCCGATCGAAGTCATTAAAATGTACGTCGAACTGTGCCTCGAAGGGGATTCGACGATTCCGCAGCGAGCCGCGCTCATGATGGAGCATAAGGAAGCGGCGCGCGCGAGGCTCGAAGAAGCCAAAAGGCATATCGACCATTTAGAACAAAAAACGGCCCTGTACCAAGCCATCATGGAGCGCCGCATGCCGGACACGACCAATCCCGCCAATTGGGACAACGTCCAGCATATGCATAGCGACGTATTCTACACGCCTGCTGCTCAAAGGGCCTGAGCAGCTTTGTTATTTGCGAGTTGGCCTAAGATTCAATCGGGAGGCAGAAAATTTGGCATCGATCGATGATTTTGCGGCACTGGATATTCGCGTGGGGACGATTATAGAAGCCGCGTTTTTTGGAGAAGCGAAAGTTCCCGCAATCAAGCTTCAAATCGATTTTGGTCCGGAGATCGGCATCAAATCGTCCAGCGCGCAAATTACGAAGCGGTACGCGGCCGAGGATGTCGTTGGCAAACAAATTGTCGCCATCGTCAATTTTCCTCCCCGGCGCATCGCCGGATTCAAATCGGAAGTGTTGGTTCTTGGCGGCGTACCGGAAAAGGGAGACGTCGTTCTTTTGCGACCGGAAGTTGAAATACCTAATGGGACGCCTATTGCGTAAGTATTATAAATAAGCAGCAGTACAGGAACTATATTCATAGTCCCCGCCTGCTGCTTTTCCACGTGTCTCCAAGTCCTTCATGTCCAGCCTACAGCGCGAACGCCTCGGCGAAAATGCTTTCCCGGTGAATCTCTCTGAGCGTATCGTCAATCTTAACGGCTTCGGCGTCACGTTTCTCGATCATGGCGTCGAGCTTCGCGATCATGTTGGCTTCGATATGCGCGCTGTCGCGCACGTCGAACACGTACTCGCCTTGTCCGAACCGTCCCAGCAGCTCGCGGTATTTGGTCGCCCAGCCGAGCGCCACGACCGGAATGCCGTTCTTGTACGCGTGCACGATCGAGTGATAGCGGGAGGCGACGAGAAATTCGAACTGCACGAGCACGTCGTGAATCGCGATGCAGTCGTATTCTTCCTCCAGCAGCACGACGCGATCGTCGTTCGGAAATCTGCGCTTGATCTCCTGACAAATGATCAGATCCTCCGTGGAGTGACGGAAGAGGTAGACGTTTTTGCCGCGCTCGAGCAAGTGCCGCGTCATGCGCTCGTACATCGCGAGCATCGATTGGCGCGTGCCGTACTTCATCGTCTTGACGTTCGGCACGATGCCGACCGCGTTCGGCTTGATCGCGAGCGGCTCGCCCTTGATATAGATGCCGTCGCGGAACAGGTGCGACAGATTGTACGGATTCGCGCCCTGCAGCACGATGTCCACGGATCTGCGCAGGTTGCCGGACGTGTATTTGCCGAGATACTCGGCTCCCTCTTGCTCGCGCGCGTAGATGTATTTAGGATAGCGAATGTACTTTTTAATCATCGGCGGAATGACGTATTTGTAAATGCCGGTGTACTCGAACGGGCCGAACGACTGGGACAGCAGCACCATCGGAATCTTGTTCTGCCGGGCGAGCCGGATGTTCGCCAAATAATTGATCGTGTGGCGGATGCTGAACTGCGAGGAGAGGGCGAAGCCGCTGATGTCGACGATGAGGTCGGTTTCCTTCAAAATCTCCTTCATTTGCGCCTTGGTGATGCTGACGCGCTCGTCGTTCGGGATCAATTTGCCGATCAACGTGTACACGCCGCCCAGCAGCTCGATCTTCATTTTCTTCCCCATCTTCACCAGTTGAAACGCGTAATTGCGGTCCTCGTCCGGACAGACGAGCACGAGCTCCTTATCCGGATATCGCATCTTGATTTCGTTCACGACCGTGAACGTCATCGCCTGGGCGCCCTTATTTTCCATTTGGCCCCCGACAATCAATATTTTGCCCATGCGTCGATCTCCCTTTCGCTTAACTTGATAGAATGGCCGGCTGCAACTAGACGGCACCGTCCGAAAGGACGGAAAACATAGAAGATAGTCGCTTATACCCCCTGCCTGGCCATACCAAACAATAAAAAGGCCCGGACGCCGCCGCGGCGGACATTCGGGCCTCAAACGATCGGATGGATCAACGCTGTCTGATCAGATCTAAAAAGCGATCGACGACGACATCAATATGAGTCAACGTGCGCTCGTCCGTCAGGCGGGCGCCGCCCTCGCCGAATTTCTGCGGGGCCTGCGCGACCGCGATCTCGTTGCCCGCCGGGGGCAGCATCACCGCTTGGATGCCCGGGCTCGACAGAATCTCCCGCAGGTGCAGCTGGCCGCGCAGCGTGCCGTACATGCCTGGGCTCGCGCCCGCCGCGAGCACGGGCTTGCCGATCAATACCTTATCTCCGCGCGACAGCCAGTCCAGCGCATTTTTGAGCACGCCCGGCACCGACCAATTGTACTCCGGCGTCAGAATCAACACGCCGTCCGCGGCGGCAACCTGCTCGCTCAGCTTCCGCACGGACTCGGGCGGACGGTCCTCCTCGTCCTGATCGTAAAACGGCAGCGTGCCGAGATTCGCGATCTCCAGCTCGAACTTGCCGCGATACCTCTCCTGCATGGTCAACGCCAGCTTCAGATTCACGGACTCCCTGCGCAAACTGCCTACTAGCGCGATCAACTTCATCTGATTCATCAACCTTTCTCCCGATAAACGGTCATGGCAAATTAAACGACTATCTCACCATAGCAGGCCGCATCCGGTGATTTCAAGCTAACTCGCCGACTCCACCGCCCCACCCGTTCCAGTTACACTGTTTTTCCGGCTAACTCGCCACTTCCTCCGCCCAATCGCCCCAGTTATACCGTTTTTCCAGCTAACTCGCCACTCATACGGCTCAACAGCCTCAGTTACACGGTTTTTCCGGCTAACTCGCCACTTCCTCCGCCCAATCCCCCCCAGTTACACGGTTTTTCCGGCTAACTCGCCACTTCCTCCGCCCGACCGCCCTAGTTACACGGTTTTTCCGGCTAACTCGCCACTCCCACCGCTCAACCGCCCCACTTACACGGTTTTTCCGGCTAACTCGCCCTCGCTATCCATCCTACGGTTTCCTTAGCAGTTCCTTGCCCTGCTCCGCGATCGAATAGCGGTGGCACCTTCGCTCGCCGCCACCGACGCGCACGAGTAATTGAGACTGCGTCATGCTCCGCAGAAGTAAACGAGCTTTTTCCTCCCGAATGCCTAACCACTCGCGTACGTCCGCCGGCCCGAATATGGACACATCGACCGCCATCCGGAGTAACTCCCTTTCATGCACGGGCAGGTCGCGAAGGCCTGCGCCTCCTCGACCGCGCTTACCCAATACTTCGTACACCGCTCGTCTGCACATCTCGGTTTTCTTATCCAACTCGTCCCGACTAAACGGAAAATACATATACCCGCCCAGCGCGAACGTCCGCATCCGCATGCGCTCGAACGAGAAGCGATCCCTTGTCATCAGCTCCACATGAGGCACGTAACCGTCGCACTCGAACACCAGTCCCAGCGGTTCATAGAACACGTCCGCATAAAGTTTGATGCCGTTCGTTCCTACGATCTCATATTCCAGGTGAAAGCCCTCAAGCGTCCCGAACACCGGCAGCAGTAGATCGGTCAACAACTTGATCGTGCCGCTGAGATCCCGCTGCAGCATCTCCAGCCGCTGCCCCTTCGCCGTCTTCCTCTGCTTTTCGATAAACGCAGCGACGATCGACTCCGCCGTTTGACCGCCATTGTGACGTTTCTCTTTTTTGACCACGATGAATGTGCCCCCCTCGATCGAATTTCGAAAAACAAAAAGCCGCTCGCTCCCATAGGAGCAAGCGGCGTGTGCTTCACGCGCATGTTCGTTCATGACCGTTCGTCGATCAGCATCAGAATAGCATACGGCGGCGGTGCTGCCAAGCTGCGCGTCCCTCGCTCTTTATTGCGCGCGCCTTCTCATCACGGTATATTCAATCCATAGTGCATTTCGCGGAAAACAGCAGCCTCATGACGGAAAAGGAGTGAGCGAGATGTCGCCCAAAGTGACGGAAGCATATAAGGAAGAGAAGCGAGCCTCCATCCTGACGGGGGCGCTTCACTGCTTCCTGGACAAGGGATTTCAGGCGACGACGGCCGATGACATCGCGCGTCATCTTCGCATCAGCAAAGGCACGCTGTACGGCTACTTCGCCAGCAAGGAGGAAATCTATATTCAGCTGGCGCACGCCCGGATGGACGATATGATCGAATCGCTCAACGCGCTGTACGTAGAGACGTCGAGCGCCAAGGCGATGCTGCGGCATATGTTCGGGCGTTTCCGCAGGCAGCCGTTGGACGAGCTTCGCAAATGGCTGACGTTCCACCTGGAATTCACGACCTACGCGTCGCGCCGCCCCGAGCTCATCTCCTCCAACCGCGCCTACCTCGACAAAGCGCTGAACCTGTTGAACCGGATTCTGGCGTCGGGCAAGCAGTCAGGCGAGTTCCGCGCCGACCTGGACGAGTCCTCGGCCGCCTACCTGTTCTGGGCCGTTAGGGATGGACTTGCCATGAGCTTCCTGCTCGACGGGGACGAGACCGAATATCGGCGAATCCTGGACGACATGGAAGCCATGGTGATGAAGCATCTGACGGCGTGACCGCACTGAACGGGTGCCGATTGACCGCCGAAGTCTAACTCCGCAGCTCGCGAACACGATACATCAGGCTGTCGAAGTCGCCGCGCAGCGGCAGCTCGACGCCGATCCGCATCAGCGCCCTCCCGCTGCGGACGTCTTTCGCGCCATCGTTTCCTTTGCCCCTCGCACCTTCGATTTCCGCACCTTCGCCCTTCGCGCCTTCGCTCTCCGGCTCTTCGTTTTTCGCGCAGTCGAACGCTCCGCCCTCGATCTCATACCGCTTATCCGGATCGAGCCCCAGCAAGCAGAGACGCGGCAGCCCGTCCCCGAGCTTCTGCGCGTGCAGGAATGCGAATAGCACGCTCTCCTCGCCGCTTTCGCCGACGCCCACGTATTGCACCGCGTCCACGCCTTTGTGCTTGAGCGCCGCCAGCCGGTATTGCCTGCCGCCCTGCACGAGCGGCCGAATCGCCTTGTACTGCGCGACCAACCTGGCCGCCTCCGCCAACTGCTCCTCGCTCCACTCGTTCAGGTTGGCGCCGATCCCGAGCGTGCCCGTCATCGCGCTGTGGAAGCGATACTTCAGCGAGGTGATCCGTTTGTTCATCCCGCTCACCGCCTCCGTCACCCAGCAGGTCATCAGCTTCGGCGCGTACGCATACGAGAAGCCCTCCTGAATGCCAAGCCGGTCGAACGCGTCGGTATTGTCGCTCGGCCACGCCTGGTCGGCATAGCGCAGCATCCCGAGATCGATGCGCGAGCCGCCGCCCGCGCAGGTCTCGAACGCCACGCCGGGGAAGCGCCGACGCAGCTCCGCCCAGATCTCGTACAGGCTCCGCACGTGGCGGATCCATAGCTCCTTCTGCCGGTTCAACGGATGATCCCGCATGCCGGGCTCCGTGATGGTCCGGTTCATGTCCCATTTGACGAAGGAGATGTCGTGTTCGCCGAGCAGCCGCGACATGAAGTCGACGATGTAGCTTTTCACCGCCGGATTCGAGAGATCGAGCACCAACTGGTTGCGCAGCTCCGTCCGGGGACGCGTCGGAAAATGATAGACCCAGTCCGGATGGCTCCGGTACAGCTCGCTGTCCGGGTTGACGGCCTCCGGCTCGACCCAGATACCGAACGCCATGCCGAGCCCGCGCACCCGATCGATGAGCTCCTCGAGCCCGTTCGGGAATTTGTCCGCGTTGACGATCCAGTCGCCGAGCCCAGCCCGGTCGTGATGACGTTGGCCGAACCAGCCGTCGTCGACTACGAACAGCTCCGCGCCGACCTTCGCCGCGCGCTCCGCCAGCGCCATCTGGTCTTTGGCGTTGACGTCGAAGTAGGTGGCCTCCCACGAGTTGTAGAGCACCTTGCGCAGCTCTTTGCCAGGCGACACGTGCTCGTATTGGTACCGGTGCAGCGCGCGGCTCATGGCGCCGAAGCCGCCTGCTGCATATCCGCCGACGAACGACGGCGTCTCGAAGCGCTCGCCCGGGCCCAGCGTCCATTCGCTGTCGAAGTCGTTGATGCCGCCCGTGACACGAACGCGGCCGAACGCCGTATTCTCGAGCACGATCTTCCAGTTGCCGCTCCAGCCAAGCGCGCCGAACCACACCCTCCCGGCCTCCTCCGTCGCGGCCCCGTCGTCGATCGCGAACCAGGGGTTCGCATGTCCGTCGGTGAATCCGCGCCGCGACTCCAGCACCTTCTTGCCCTCCGTGAGCGCCGCGCCGCGCAGTTGGAACTCGCCGGCCCATTTGCCCGTCACGTGCGTCAGCCGGTAGTCGCGAAGCTCCGGCATCGACCAGGCGGCAGACTGGGCGCTCTCGAGCACGACGTCGCGGTCGCCGGCATTGACGATCTCGACGTGCCGCTCGATCAAGTCATGTCCGGGCCGGACCGCGTAAACCAAATGCGCTTCGAGCGGATATGCCTCGTCCCGGAGCACGATCGTCAGCGTCTCCTTGCCGTCGTCCGCCCGCTCGATCCGGTGACTGGCGTAGGCCATGCGCAGATCGCGGACGCCGTCGTACCAGCGCACCTTAAGGCACGGCTCCATGTACGACAAGCCGCCCCAATAGGCGAATTCCTCCGCCTCGCGGTCGAGCGCGGCATCGAACGAGCTGTGGAGCCGGGAGCCGAGCAGCGGCGCGCAGTCGGCGGCCGCCACCGGATCTCCCCAGTACAGATGCTGCAGGACGCCTTTATCGTTTAGCCCGAACACATAGGAGCTGCCGTCCGTCGAGATCGAGAACAAGCGGCGGTCCGAATCGAATTGAATCATCTGCGGCTCTCCAGACTTTCCGCCAGACCTTTCGTCTGACCCTCCGCGGCATGCTTTTCCAGCCGTACGCCGATTCTCCCGATCTCGGGGGCAAGCTCCTCGTCGTGGTACAGCTTGATGCGGTTCGCTCCCTTCCTGAGCCGGATCTTCACTTCCTTGATGCCAGATATATCCCAGCGAGCGGGTCCCCAACCGCCGGTATTGAAGAGCACGGATCGGATGGCGGGCTCGTCGTTCACCGCGATGAGCAGCGCCCGGTTCTCGCCGGAATAATAGTCCAAGGTGAGGATGTGCTCGCCGTCTGCATCGGCCATGACCGAATCGAACGTAATCGAGCCGCCGCGGCCGATACCGACCGCCTTCCGCAAGCCGGCTGAACCGTCGACATGGCTAAGCCCCGCGCCGCCCGCGAGCACGCCCGCCTCGGCCGGATAGAAGGAGTCCTCGTACGGCGCCCAGCCGATGACCCGGATATGATCGATCCCCGGAGCGGGCTCGCCATCGCCGCCGCATCCCAGCACGATCGTATTCTCGCCCTGCCGGAGCGTCACGACGAGATCGGACGTGCGGACGACCTCGTCGCCGCCGGAGGATTCCAGGCGGAACAGCTGCTGCGGCTCGCCCTGGTTTACGCTGACGCTAAGGCTGCTCGGCGCCGCCGAGAGATAGAACAGCCGCAGCGTATGCCGGCCCTCGCGCTCCGCCGCGATGCCTTCGAATACAAGCCCGCCGGCCTGGCTCAGACGAACCGCGCTGCCGCCCGCGGCATTCTCGCAGGCGACGCGGTCCGCGCTGCCGCGAAGCGCGGCGTCCAGCGAAGCATAAGCTTTCGCGTCGGCATCCATATACCCGCCTTGCACGCCGGACTTGAGCGCGCGCTTGCCGTCGCTAATGTACAGCGCGAAGCCGCCGTTTTCGAGCGACTGGACGGACAGACTTTCCCGGTTGGACAACCGTCGCACTTCCTTTTTCAACACGTCGCCGTTCTTGCCGTCTCTGTAGATCTCCACCTGGTACTCGCCTTCGGGCAGGAAGTCCAGCGGCAGCGTCAGGCTCCTCGACGACGTCACGATGCCGCCGACGAACCATTCTTGATCCGCCCTGCGCATCAGGACCGCATGGTCGCCCGGGAAGCCCGTCAGCACCTTCACTTCGTCGAATCTGGCGGGCAGCCTGCGCATGAATTCCGTGCCCTTCCACGCCTCATAAGAGTAAATTGAATCGGCGAAGTGCTGCACGCCGGAATCGAACACGACCGAGAGCGCCAGCTGATGCCCCTGCGTCGTGTTGCGGTTCAGGTTGGAGAAGCCGGTGACCGTGTAATCCATCGGCCCCACGACGTTGCGGGTGAACGGCACGGTGCAGTTATGCACGGCATGCGGCAGCCCGCTCCATTTGTAATGCTCCAGCCCGAGGATCCCCTCGGCCGTCATGATGTTCGGATACGTCCGGCCTTCTCCGGCCGGCTTGGTGCTGCCGTGGAAGTTGATCATCAGCTTGTGCGCGGTCATGAGATCCGCGATCATGTTGTACTGCCACATCGTGTGCTGCGAATCGTTCATGAAAAAGTCGACCTTCAGGCCGACGACGCCCCATGCCGCCCAGCGCGGAATCTTTTCCTGCGCCTTCTCAAGCGTGTCGATCGCCTGCATGTCCGACCACAGCCAGACGTCGACGCTCCGCTCTCTCGCGTAGTCGCACAGATCCTTCACCCAGCTGTCGTCCCAGCCCGCATCTACCGTGATCGCCTCAAAGCCCATGGCCGCGGCAAAGTCGACGTAGCGCTTCTGCTCGCTGTACAGCTGCGCGCCGTTTTCGAACGCCCACCAGGACCAGATGCTGCGCGCCGGCTTGATCCAGGACGTATCTTCCCAGTCGCACGGCGGGTTGAGGTTGTAATTCAGCGTGCTGTTGACCAACTGATCCAGCGTGTCGCAGACGGTGACGATTCGCCAAGGCGTCGCGAGCGGCAGCTCGCCCTTCATGGGCTCGAGCTGCTCCGGCGCGAAGGCGAGCTTCATCCGGCCGCCCGGCTCGGTCTGCAGATGGCTGGAGCAATAGCTGCCGCCCGCGTTCAATATGCCCGCTTCGGTGATCATCGCCCAGCGGCCGTCGTCTGCGCTGTGCAGGAGCGCTGGCATGCCGTAATCCCGCCGGCCCGCCTTTTCCCAGCCGCAGCGGTTGTAGGTGCCCTCGTACGTGTTCACCCAATCCTGCAGCCACAGGTCGTCGTAGGTTTTCGGAAAAGCGAAATCCGTATATTCCGCGTAGATGCGAATGGACTGCCCGTCTGCGCCTGCGTCCGCACTATCGCCTTCCGTGCTGCCGATCGCATAGCGGAAAGCAAGGCCGTCGTCGAACAGACGGAAGCAGACGGATACGGCCAAGCGTTCAATTTCGAAGTGCAGCGCGAGCTCGTTGGCTTCGTTGATATAGACCGACTTCTTGCTGACCGGCAGCGAATAGCGCTCCGAGATAGCGGCTTCTTCGCTCTTCGCGAATCGGAAGCCGGTGCGCAGGTCGCCGAGGCTCGTCGCCATGCCCAATCTGGACCGGCCGAGGACGTCGCGTCCATTCGACGCAAGCGAATAGTAAAGACCTTCTTCCTGATCTTGAAATACGGACAGCGTAAGCTTTCGATCGGGCGATGCGAGTTTCCACATGTGCGTAATCTCCGTTCTGATAGTTGATAGAGGCTACCCCTTCACGCTGCCCATGACGATGCCTTCGGCAAAGTATTTTTGCAGAAAAGGGTACACGAGCAGCACCGGCAGCAATGCGACGATGACTTGGGCCGCGCGCGACGTCCGGTCGGAGATCAAGGACCACTTGGCGACGTCGGCGGCCGACAGGAGCGACATGTCGCGGTTCACGATGACGGTTTGCAGATAGCTCTGAAGGGGGTAGTGCTCGGGGCGATTCATGAGAATGAGTCCTTCAAACCACGAGTTCCAATGATTCACGATGCAGAACAGCGTCAGCGTCGCGATCGCGGGCGCGGACAGCGGCACCGCGATGCGCCACAGCGCCTGCCACCTTCCGGCGCCGTCCATCAACCCGGCTTCCTCGATCTCGTCGGGCAGCGACTTAAAGAAGTTGAGCAGAAGAATGACGTTCATCACCGGTACTGCGCCGGGCAGGATCAGCGCCCAGAAGGTATCGACGATGCCGGTCATCTTGATCGTCATATACCAGGGGATGAGCCCGCCGCTGAACAGGATCGTCACCACGAAGTACCAGGCGTACGGCCCGCGAAACCGAAAATCCTTGCGTTCCTTGGACAGCGGGTAGGCGACGAGGATCGTCAGCAGCATGTTCACCGGGACGCCGACCGCCACGCGCAGCAGCGAGACGGTAAACGCACGGCCGAACTCCGGCTTGCCGAGCACGAATTCGTACGACTTCAGGTTAAAGCCGACGGGCCACAGCTTCACTTGTCCGGAACCGACGGCGGCGCTGCTGCTGAGCGAGATCGCCAGTACATTCACGATCGGCAGCAGGCACGCGAGGGCCACGAGGGCCATCAGGAAGTAATTGAGCGCGACAAAGGTTCGTCTTTCCCAGGATGCATCGTTGTTCATAGCCGACCCACTTTTCCTAAAAAATCCGGTAATTGGCCCATCGATAAGCGAGGACGTACGAAATGCCGATCAGGCCGAACGACACGACCGACTTGAACAGCCCGACGGCGGTGGCGACGCCGTAGTTCGCGTTCTCCAGCCCGATCCGGAACACCAGCGTATCGATGATGTCCCCGGTCTTGTAGACCTGCGGGCTGTACAGGTTAAAAATCTGCTCGAAGCCCGCGTTCAAGACGTTGCCGAGACTTAAGACGGACATGAGGATGATCATCGGGAGCAGTCCCGGCAGAGTGACGTAGAGCGTCTGGCGCAGCCGGCCGGCACCGTCGAGCGCCGCGGCCTCGTACAAAGCGGGGTTGATGCCGGTCAACGCGGCCAGGTAGACGATCGTGCCGTAGCCGAATTCCTTCCACGTATCGGACAGCACCATCGTATAAGGGAACCAGCCGGGATCGCCGAGGAAGTAAACCTCCTTCAGCCCGAGCGCGCGGAGCAGCTCGTTCACGACGCCGGTGGACGGCGAGAGGATGTCGATTAAGAGACCGCTGAGTATGATCCAGGACAGAAAGTGGGGGAAATAAATGATCGTCTGCACGCTCCGCTTGAACAGCCGGCTGCGGGCCTCGTTCAGCATGAGCGCGAAGGTAACGGGTACGACGACGCCCGCGGCCATCTTCATGACGGCGATAAAAACCGTGTTCCAGACGACGCCCGAGATCTCGGGCATATGCAGCATGTACTCGAAGTTGCGCCAGCCCACCCAAGGGGACCCGAACATCCCCTTGGACGGCGCCAGCCGTTTGAACGCCATGACGATGCCTGCCATCGGCACGTAGCTATAGATGAACACCAGAACGACGCCCGGAATCAACATCAGGTGAAAAGGCCATTCGCCGCCGTGCTTGCGCTTCATCGTGTTCGCCTCTTCCTGCATTCGTACTGCGCTTCGTTATTGCGACGCTTGCCAAGCATTGACTTCGTCCGTAATGGCTTTGCCGCCGAGCGAATTCCATTGGCTGACGAATTGGTCGAACTCGTCGATGGAGCCGCCCATCATGATCCGCGTAAAAGCCTCCAACTGAAGCTTGCCAAGCGTCGCGTTGTTGTCCGTCATGCCCTGCGTCGGCGCGCCGTAGAACGCGTCGTCGGTATGCGCGCCGTCTTTAGCGTAGCCCTCGATGACCGCCAGCGAGCCTTCGGGACCGTACATTTTTTCGCTGTCCCAGAAGTTGACGTCGCCGCCGCGGTAGGAGACGATCTTGTCGTAATAGCTTTTCTCCTCCGCGTTGAGCGCGGCGGGATCGTTCGCCTCGAGCGCCTTCACCACGTTCAGGTACGCGTCGAGATTTTTGCGGGGCGCCTCGCCGTACAGCAGGGCGTATTCGAACACCGCATTGCCGCTCTTGTCGGCGTTATACACTTCGGGCTCGGCCGATTTGCCCCATAGCTTCTCCAGGTCGAAGTTCAGCAGCTTGACCGCGGCTTCGGGATGCTTGGCGTCCTTCTTCACGACGTAATACGTGCTGATGGCAAACGGCACTTGCGCTTGCGCCGGCTCCGCGTCGACAGAAGGCAGCGAGATCGGCTTCCAGTCCATGGCCGCATCCGTCTTCTTGCCGTCGAGCAGCCAGCCTGCGTTCCAGAAGTAGCCGTAGAAAAGACCGAGCTTGCCCGCGTTGGCGGCATCCTTCACCTTGGTGGCGTCCTTCGTGCCGAACTCCTTGTCGATCAGGCCGCCCTTGTACATTTCCTGCAGCTTTTGCAGCGCGGCTTTGGTCTCGGGCTGCACGCTGCCGTACGCCAGCTTGCCGTCGTCCGTCTTCACCCAAATGTTCGGATAGGCGTGGTAGCCGTTAAAGAACCCTTCCAATGCGCCGAAGAAGCCGAAGATGTCCTTCGTAGCGCCGAGTCCGTACGTGTCCGGCTTCCCGTTGCCGTCGGGATCTTGCTTGACGAACGCTTCGGCGATTTTCTGCACGTCGTCCATCGTTTTCGGCTCGGACAAGCCCAGCTTCGTCAACCAGTCCGTCCTCACCCACAGGACGTCCGCCTGCCCGAGTCCCGAGCTCATCTTCGGGAAGCCGTACAGCTTCCCGTCGAACGTGCCGGATTTGAGCGCGTTCCCTCCGTCTTCGCCGAGCAGCTTCTTCGTCAGCTCGGAGCCGTATTGGTCGTAGACGGCGGACAGATCCATGACCTGGCCGTCGTCGACCAGACGCTTCAGCTGCGCCGCGTTCACGGACATGATGTCGGGCAGGTCGTTCGACGCGATGGCGATGTTGAGCTTCTGGTCGTACTGCGCGGCCGGCGTCGTCCACAAGTAGTTGATCTTGATGCCGAGCTGGTCGGCGTAGGCGCGCGACCAGACGTTGTCGTCGATCGACTCCCCTTCGCCGAACTTGGTGCCCTCCGAGATCGGACGCACCGCGGACACCTCGATCGGCGGGTCGTACTTGCCGAGCGGATCGGCCGGCGCGGCCTCCTCGCCGGATGCGGTCGCGCTACCTGCGCTGCCTGCGCTCCCGGCGCTTGCGGAGGCGCTGCCGCTTGCCTGATGATCCGCTTTGTTTCCGTTATTGCCGCTGCAAGCCGCGAGCGCCGATACGAGCGCGAGCGAGAGCAGAATCGTGCTGACCCGTTGCCGTTTCATCGTGCTACTCATCCCCTTGTCGTCGATGTATCTATCTTTCATCCGAATTATAGCAACGCGCGGGACGGGATCGTGAGCGACGGGATTCCAAGCGGAGTAGGGTTATTTTCCGCATTCGCCCGGCGCCCGCCGATTTTCCTCCCCCTGCTCGCGGAAAATCGTCTACATGCGACGAACACCCAGCTGAAGAAACGGCCGGCATTCTCCGCTTTTCCCGCTGGGTGCTGCGATTCGCTATTTGCCGTGCCGCTGCCTGTACTCGCTCGGCAGCCATCCCGTCTGTTCCTTGAACAGCTTGCTGAAATACCGCTGGTCAGCGAAGCCGCACCGCTCCGCGATCCAATAGACCGGATAATTGGTCGTGACGAGCAGCTCCCGGGCGGCGCGGACGCTGACGGCCTGAAGAAAATGGCTGAACGTCAAACGCATGATGTCGCGGAAGCTCGTGCTGAAGTAATTTTTGCTCAAATTGACCCACTGGCTCACTTCGCTCTGCTTCACGTGCGCGACCGGCTGCTCCGCGATCCGGCCGACGGCCTTGACGATCGCCTGGATAATGTCTTCGGAATAGCCGGAACGGCGCAGCCAAGCCTGAAGGCCGGCACGCAGCTTGCTCAGCCGCTGCTCGAAGCCGTAGGCATCGGCCGGCGCTGCCGCCTCGACCTCCTGCCAGTCGAACATCGGGAAGCTCAGCTGCAAGCGATCCATGGCGGACTGCCACATCTCCCCAAGCTGTCCGGCGTCCGGATTCAACTGCCGGATCGCCTCGAGGAGCGACTCGAAGCCGTCGTCGTCCATCACCCATCGCACGCTGCCCGCCCGCTCGGCGACGTCCTTGACCAGCGATGCCTGCGAGCCGCCGGCACGCGGCTCCGGCGCCTCCGCGCGCACGGCATTGACGATCCGTGCCAGCGCCTGGTCGAGATCCATCTCCTCCAGCTGCGTTTTGACGATATAATCGACCGCGCCCATGCGCAGCGCTGCCTGAATGTACTCGAAGTCCTGGTGGCAGGTGAGGATGACCGCCTTGATCGAGGCGTCGTGATGCTGCGCCTGGCGGATAAGCTCGAGCCCCGACATGCCCGGCATCGTGATATCGGTCATGAGCAGCTGGACCGGATGCTCCCGCATGAACTGCATCGCTTTTTCGCCGCTCGCAGCCTCGCCCGCGATCTCCACGCCATACTTTTGCCAGGGAAAAAGCAGCCGGAGTCCTTTGCGCACCAAGTGTTCGTCATCCACGATCAATGCCTGAATCAATGCCGAGCCCTCCTGTCTTGTCGAACGGCAGCCGAATCGAGATCGTCGTCCCGATGCCGGGCTTGCTCTCCATCTTCAATTCCGCCGAACTGCCGTAGTACACGCCGAGCATTTCTCTGACGTACCTGAGTCCGATGCCGAGGCCCGACTTGTGGAGCGGCTCGCGGCTCTCGAGCAGCTCCGCCAGCTTCTCCTCCGGTATGCCCTGCCCGTTATCCTGCACGCGCAGCAGCAAGCGTCCGTTCTCCTCGGAAACGACCACGTCGATCTCTCCGCCCTCGTCCGCGTCGAAGCCGTGATACAGCGCGTTCTCCACGATCGGCTGCAGGATGAATCGCGGGATCGGCAGCTCGAGCAGGGCGGGGTCGGCCCGTACGCCGACATTGAACACATGATCGTAGCGGTAACCTTGCAGTTCGATGTAATCCCGGATCGCCTCGACTTCCTCCCGGACGGTCACCATCATGTTCTTTTTGCCGAGATTGTAGTGCAGCACGCGGGTGAACACCGAGACGAGCTTGGAAATGTTGGTCTGGCCCTGCATGCGGGCGAGCCATTGAATCGTGTTGAGCGTGTTGTGGAGAAAATGCGGGTTGATCTGCACGAGGAGCTTCTCCACCTCCAGCTGTCCCCGGCGCTTCTCCTTCTCCTCGACGTCCGTGATCAGTTCCGCGATGCGCCGGCTCATCTGCTGGAAGTTTGTCAAAATCCGGTTGAACTCCGCGAGGCCGGTGGCGGATACCTTGGTCGGCGATTGATTGTAGCTGAAGTGCGTAATCTCTTTGTTAATGATGCGGATCGGGCGATAGACCATGCGCCAAATGAGCCAGGCGAGAAAAATGCCGAGCAGGAGCGACAAGGAGGCGAACAGGCCGAACTCCCTCAGCCACCGGTTCAGCTCGCTGTTGTACGAGGCGGTCGGGATGAGCTGGACGACCGTCCAGCCGTGGCGGCCCTCGGCGCGAAACGTTTTGTATCCGGTTTCAAAATTTGCCTCGCGAGCTTTGTTGGGGACATCCGACTTTATCGTACTGTAGACGACCTTCCCGTTCGGATCCGTCAGGACATGGAATACGGGCGAATTGGGATAGTCGGCGGGCGAATCGCCGGGGGTGAACATATCCTCGAGCCCCGTTATCTTCGTCTCGATATAGGCGTACAGGAAGTGGCCTTTGCCGTACGGCAGCTTGCGCAGCAGCGAAAATACCGGATATTTGCGGTCGCCGGGATCGAGCGAAGGATAAGGCCCGAAGTAAGAGAACAGCTTCTGCGTGTAAAAGACCGGCAGCGCTTGCGGATCGAACGCCAGCTTCGCGCTCGTATTGGGGAACAGCAGCGGATCCTCAAGGTCCGGGGCATAGAAAAACATCGTGCCGACGTTCGGATTCGAAAAGTTGACGTTGGCCATCGACTGGGCGATATTCCGGTACAGCACGGACCGCTCGAACGAATCGGAGCTGCCGATGAACTGCACGACTTCCCGCCCGATGCCGCCTTCGACGTCGAGCAGCTGCGACACCTTGGCGAGCTCCTCCAGCTTCCGGTCCAGCTCGTCCCGGTCCCGCGCCGCCTTCGCTACCCAGTCCCGTTCGATTTTTTGCGTCTGCACGATATAGATCCAGCGGTAGGAAATGTACCCGGTCAGCAGGCTCGGAATGACCGCGGCGATAATCAGAATCACGATCAGCCGCCCTCTGAGGGAAGGAAGGAACGCGTAACGTCGAATAAAGTTCATGAGTAGCCTCCGCTTCGCAGCCGGCAGGGATGGACGGACAATTGGTTGCCGCTATTATAACAGCATTGTTCGTCGGTGGAATAGGGCGATTGTCCGGGAGCGTTTTGCGGGCATTGTTTTGCAGTAAACGTATGGAAAACCAGAAACTATTTACCTCAAGTTTCGTCTAATCGGTCAGAGAGGAGCGTGTACGCATGTTTAAGCGGATCGTCTGCATCGCCTTGATTGCAAGCGCAGTGGTTGGCGGCGGAGCGACATTTGCCGCGGCACCCACGCATATTTACGTGAAGGACAAGCTGGTTGAAGCGGCCGATGAACCTATCGTAGAAAAGGGCCGGGTGCTTGTACCGCTCAGCTCCGTCGCCGAGCCGCTCGGCTTGTCGCTATCTTGGGATTCGGCCTCCAAGACGGCCACGTTCGGCAAATGGAACGAGCGCGTCAAGCTCTCCGTCGGCAGCAGCATCGCGATTGCAAGCGGCAATCCGGTGCATATGGGCAGCATGAAGCTGGGCAGCCCCGTGCGGATCGTTAAAGGCCGCGTGTACGTCCCCCTTCGGTTTCTGGCGGAACAATTCGGTTACCGTGTGTCCGTGGAGGGTCAGGACGTGCGGATTCGCGCGCCGCTGGACGCGTCGCAGCTCGCGCTGCTTCGCGACGGCGATCTCGCCGAAGCGCGACGCCTCGCGATGTCTCTCCCCTCAGAGCTCACGCATTATGCCGTGGACTTGCTGCCATACACGCACGAGCGCGAAGGCTACAACGTCACGTGCTTGTTCCCCGAAGGCCGTTCCGACCGCTTGATCGTCGTGAACGGAGATCAAGCGTCGTACGCCGAGCTGACCGAGGACGGCTGGATCGTAAAGTGGCAAGCGCATATTCCCGTCGGAGAGAAGGATACGATCGAGCTGCTGTGGGAAATGAAGGTGACGGATCAAAAAGGGACGGCACCGAAGTTGCAAGGCAGCTATCTGTTTTGGTCCAGCACGGACCACCTCACGACAAACGTGCTGACCTCGGGCCGCCTTAGCGACGCAGGGAAGGAAATCCTCGGCTCGCGCATCACGAACGCAGGCGAATCTGGCGGCCAAGCTAGAGGAGAGCTGTCTTTGACGCTGCCGGGCGAAGTGCGGAAGTAGTTTCCGCGGAATAGCGATGCGGCGCATCGTTATTGTGAGAGAGTGACCGAAATTCCGCCGGATAGCGATGCGGCACATCGTTATTCCGCGAGAGTAACCGATATTCTGCCGGATAGCGATGCTGCGCATCCTTATTCCGCGAGAGTAACCGATATTCTGCCGAATAGCGATGCTGCGCATCGTTATTCCTGGGCTGCGGACACAGGCGCCGCTATTTTCAGATTTATGGTGTGTTTGAAGCATTGGAGGACCGGAGAGCCGCTAATTGCCTTTTTAAAGGCGTAATCCGGTTAGTTTGGAGGAAATAGCGACTTTCCGGTCCGCAAGCGTGAACTATTCGTTCAAATGGCGACAAATAGCGGCTGCTGGGTCCGGATGGGCGAGGTGGATGAGACGACGCGCGCTTACAACAAGTCGAGCATCTGCTTGCCGATCAGCAAGGCGCATACGACGAGGAAGAGCGGCTTGATGTACGCCCGGCCGCGGCGGATCGCGAAGCGCGAGCCGAGCAAAGAGCCGGCGATCATCGCCGCGCCCATGAGCAGGCCTACGCCGTAGTGGACGGAGCCGAGTGCGAGGAAGGTCGCGAGGCTCGCGAGATTGCTGGCGAAGTTGAGCGCTTTGGCATTGCCCGCGGCTTTCACGAAGTCGAAGCCAAGCAGCAGAAAGGCGAAGATCAGAAACGACCCCGTACCGGGGCCGAAGAAGCCGTCGTAGAATCCGAGCGCGAACGCGGCGATCCCCGTCAGCCAGGCGGTGCCTGCGGTGAAGCGCACGAAAGACGCTCGCTCGCCCCATTCCCGGCGGAGCAGCGTGTACACGGCGATGACCGCCAGCATGACGACGACCATCGGCTTCAGGAAGCCGGAAGGCACATGCCGGAGCGTGAGCGTGCCGAGCGCCGCGCCCAGCAAGGATAGCGGGATCAATCCGCGCACGCTTCGGACGTCGATATGGCCGGATGCGAAAAAGGACAGGGTGCTCGCGAGCGAGGACAACGTGCCGGCCAGCTTGTTGGTGCCGAGCGCCGCCGCGGGCGGCAGTCCGGCGGTCAACAGGACGGGAACCGAGACAAGGCCGCCTCCGCCGACGACCGAGTCGACGAAGGCCGCCGCGAATCCGCCTGCGACGATCAACGCCAGCATGCCGATACTCAGATGATCCATGGCGGCTTAGTACCTTTCCCCTCTTTTGCGCAAATAGACATATAGCACAAGACATGCGGCGGTGCACAGAAGCGCCATCACCCCGATAAACCCATAGCCCGCCTGCAGGCCGAGCAGCCTGCTCGCGTCCTCGCCCCTGCCCGAATACCAATCGCGCACCCCTTCGATCAGACCGCCGATCGCGAGATTGCCGAGCACGCTGCCGATGCCCATCAGCGTGACGGTGAAGGTGATCGCCGTTCCCGTGCCGCGGGGATAACGCTTGGAGAGCAGCGCCATCACGGTCGGGTAGATCGGCGCGATGCCGACGCCCGCCAGGGCGAACAAGATCGCGCCGCCCTCCCCCGCGAATAGCGCCGCGATGCTGCAGACGCCCGAGCTCAGCGACAGGACCATCATCGACATCGTATAGCCGAAACGGTCCGTGAGCGGTCCGAGCAACAGCCTCGCAAGCGTGAAGCAGAGGAAAAAGGCAGACAGCATGCCCGACGCATCGGTCGGACTCCAGTCATACGCTTTTTCCAAAAAATTCGCGAGCCAGCTCCCGATCGACAGCTCGGAGATAACGCCGGAGGTGAGGACGAGCACGATCAGCCAAGCGACGGGATCTCTCAGAAGCTTGCGGTACGAGATGCGCTCCTCCGCCTCGTCGTGCGCAGGATCGGCCGGGAGCCGTCCGAGGAGCGAAGGAATGATCGGCAGCAGCGACAGCAGCAGCACGATGACGTACATGCCCCTCCATCCCAACGCGTCGCCGCCCGGGAGCCGCCAGCCCATCATCGAAGCGGCCGCGATCGGCGCGACGATCGAGCTCAAACCATAGAAAAAGTGCGAGAGGTTCATCAAGAAGCCCGTATGCTTGACAAAAATGCGCGCGGCGAGAATGGCGAGCGCGATCTCCAGCATGCCGTTGCCGATGTACATAAAAAAATACGAGGCGGACAGCGCCTGAAAGCCGTTCGAAACGCCGATCAGCACGCCCCCCACGGCCATCGACACGAACGCCGCGATGCTGGTAACCTTGATCCCGACTTTGTCGGCGAGATAGGAAGTGAAGGTACAGGCGACGAGATAGCCGAGCGAGTTGAGCGCGAGCATCAAGCCGAGCTGCCCCTCGTTCAAGCCGAAGTCCAGCTGCATCCGCGGGATGGCGGGACCTTTCACGTTTTCCGACAAACCGAACACGAGGAAGCCGCCGAATACGATCGACAGCAGCCATATTTCGTTCATGCTTATTTTTGAAGCGCGCTTGATCAATGTGCTAAAACCTCCGTATGATGCAATAGCAGGTTGGCCGGACAATAGGAACATTGTCCCTCAAAGCGCCCAAAAGAGCAATCGAAAAGAAAGCGGCGGAACGCTCGAATGATAGAATAAAAGAGGAACGGCTGACGCATGATGAATTCAGGAGGCGGATAAACATGGCAAGATTGGTTCCCTATATTTTTTCCGAAGACGCAAGGTCGCAATCCCAGTTTTACGTGGACGCCCTTGGCGGCGAGCTCCTCTCCGTCATGACGTTCGGCGATGCGCCGGGCACGCCCGAAGCGCTGAAGGAGAAGATCATGCACCTGCACATGGTCGCGGGCGGCATTACCATCTTCATGTCCGACAGCCCGAGCCGGCAGATCGAACGGGGCAACGGCACGGCGCTCAGCCTCCTGTTCGACACGCCCGAAGAAGCCCATGCGGCATTCGACAAGCTGGCGGCCGGCGGCACGGTTCACGACCCGCTGAAGCAGCAATTCTGGGGCGCGCTGTTCGGCGCGCTGCAGGACAAGTACGGCGTCGAATGGCAGGTGTCGACGGAGCAGCAGCAGCAAGGCTAACAGCGCGATAGCGCACGTAAAAGACCGCTTCGGCGGTCTTTTTTTTCGCGTTTTTCTTGCGTAAAAAAACTGCGTTTGCTGCGGGCGGGCATGAATTGTTGCTGGTCGGGACTTCCGAGATGCGAGGGGATACGGATAGGCACGATTTGTTGCTAGGTGAGACTTCCGGGTCTCGAGTTGCTGCAGGCTGGCATGATTTGTTGCTGGTCGAGACTTCCGGGTCGCGGGGTCTGCTGCATTTGGAAAAGCCCGCTACGCGTCCATGCGGACGGGATAGCGGGCTTTTAACGGCGACAGCCGCAATGCATGATGAATCAGGCTTCGTGCACGTACGTCGGATCCATGTGGAATACTTCCCACAGATGGCCGTCCGGATCCTGAAAGCTCTCCGTATACATGAAGCCGTGATCCTGCGGATCGTTCGAAACCGAACCGCCGGACGAGAGCGCCTTGCGGACGAGCTCTTGTACTTCTTCCTTGCTGCTCACGGAGACGGCCATGATGAACTCCGTCGTCTTCGTCGCATTCGCGATGTCCTTTTTGATGAAGGTCTGGAAATAGGACTCGGTCAGCAGCATGGCGAACGCCGTATCGCTGAGAACCAGGCAGGCGGCATTGTCGTCGGTGAATTGCGGGTTGAACGCGAAGCCGAGCGCTTCGAAGAAGGCAATGGAGCGCTTCAGATCCTTGACTGGCAGGTTAAGAAAAGTTTGCGAAATTTGAAAGGCCATCGTCGTCACCTCATGGTTTCGTTGTCGTCCGAATCGGACACTGACGTCATTTTACCACGGCGCGAAGAGGCGGGTTTCTTCTCGATTGCTAATCGACGGCGAAACCGATGACTTATTCGGCCGCTTCGATCCGAACGCCAGCGTCCGCGCAAGCGCGAGCGAGCTCGCCGCCCGGCGGATGATCGGTCACGATGCGCTTCACGTCCCCGAGCCCGGCGAAGGACACGAGCACGCGCGCGCCGAACTTCGTGCGGTCGAGCACGACCGTCGTCTCCTTCGCCTGGCGAACGGCGATCCGCTTGATCTCGGCCTCGTACAGGTTGGAATTGCTGAAGCCGTGCGTTTCGCTCAGTCCCGTCGCCCCGAGGAACGCGCGGTCGAACGCCATGCCGGACAGGCTCTGCGCGGCGATCGGACCGACGAGCGAGTGCGTGGACTCGAGCAGCATGCCGCCGGTCATGATCGTCGGAATCTGCTTGGACGCGAGCTCGGCCGCGATATTAAGCGCGTTGGTCACGACCGTGATCTGCTGGCCGGACTTAAGCGCCCGCGCGATCTGCAGCGTCGTCGTGCCGCCGTCCAGGAACACGGACTCGCCGGGAGCGATCAGCGACGCGGCGTGCCGGCCGATCCGTACCTTCTCGTCCGTATGCATGCCGGTGCGGTCCTGCAGCGCGACGTCGCGGTAGACGTAGATGGCCCCGCCGAACGTACGTCTGACGCTCCCGCTCTCCTCGAGCTTTTCCAGATCGCGCCGGATCGTCATCTCGGTCACGCCGTGGCGCTCGCTCAGCTCCGAAATGCGGACCTCCCCGCTCTGCGCGATCTGCTCATGGATCTGGCGCTGCCTTGCGTTCCAGTCCGCCTGATTGTGGATCATCTGCCGCCGCTCCTTCCGTCCGCCGTTCGCGTCCGCTCATTATTCCTCTATCATCGCTCGTTCGGCCGCTATTTTCAACTCCAGCCGGTGCGTCACGCAAGCACCCGGCGCGAGCATCGCCGGTCCGCCTTCGCGGACCTCCGCTTCGAAGCCTTCGACCCGGCAGTTCGCCGGCTCAAGGCCGAGCACGTGCGCGCCGGCGCCAGGCATGCGCCACTGCACGAGCCGAGGCAGCGTGTCCGCGGACCAGCGCAGACGGACCAATACGTCCGCGGGCGCGGGCCCCGCCGGGAAGGCCGGCTGGCGCAAACCAACCTCGGCCATGCCGTCGCGGTCGTCCAGCTCGTGATAGAAGACGCGCTCCTTGGCATCCGGGTCGGGCCGCTCCCAGCCGGCACAGTCGGCTGCGTTCCCGGCTTCTCCTCTTTCCGAAGTGACGGCGGGCGGCAAAAGGATGGAGGCGTTCTCGTCCAGCAGCGGAAATCCGAAGTTGAAGTGGTACAGCATCATGTGTGGCGACGTGGTGAAGCCCAGGTTTTCCACGCGGTCTTCGATATGAATCTCATTGGCGCCGAGCCTGCCCGAGATTCGCCGATGAAGCCTAAGATTCGCGCCGAACAACGCGTTCTCCTCGATCGTGCCTTCGATGAGCCAGACGAGATCGTCGCCCTCCCATACCTCGCGCGCGGCTACCTGCGAGGCCGGCGTATGATGCGCCCGACCGTGCAGACCTTGCGAGCCGCCGGGCGTCTCCGACGGCGAGCCGGCGTGGGTCATGCCGCACGTCATGAGCAAGCCGCCCGACGCGGTCCGCAGCCAGCCGGTGCCGGCCGCCTCATAATAGGCCGGGTGGGCGTCGCCCGCCGCGGACTGCCAAGACAGCGGCGCGCCCCACAGCTCCGCGCGCGAGATGTCCAGCCCTTTGGACGGCACGACGTCCAGCGTCAATCCCGCGCCGGTCGTCACCCGGATCAGCTCGACGCCCGCCTCCTTGCCCTCCGACAGCGTCATGCGCCGCACGCCGCCGATCTGGCTCATGCGGCCGACGCGGGCCTCCAGCTCGCGGCGCGTCCAATCTTTGCTGTACAGTCGCATTCGACCGCCTCCGCTCCCTCGTTGTCTCGTAGCAGCGCTAACCGCCCGGTCTCTCTTCCTCCGGCAAGCCTTTTCTATTAATCCTCGATGATCGGCGGGATGCGGACGACGGCCGGATCGGTGAACACGTCGAACTCGTCGCGGCTCGTGCTGGAAAACTCCGACACGATCGCGCCTTCCGGCCCGCCCTGGAACCAGTGCTTCGTATTCGGCGGTATCGTATATTGCTCGCCTGGGGTCAGCACGATCTCGTGCCGCACGGTATAGTGCGCCGCGCTCCGCTCGGGAATGCGCGCCTTCACGTCCGCGGCAGGCTCGCCCTCGACGTACAGGTAAACGAGCCCCCAGCGGCAGCGGAACGTCTCCATCTTGCCCGTCTCGCCGCCGACGTCGGGATGCAGATGCTCGGGACACGTCTGATAAGGGAACAACGCCAGCTCCTTGGCGCAGTAGCGATCCGTGTTCACGTAGGTGACGAGCTCGAGTCCCTCCGTCTCCAACTCGCCGAGGCCGAAGCCCGCCACTTCGATGCCCGCGCGCTCCTCCTCGGTCAGCACGATGCCTGCCTTGCGAAACAATTCGTCGGTGCGCCGCTGCGCCTCGCGAATCTCGCTGCGTCTGATGCTCATCGGTATCGCTCCTCTTTAAAATGTTTGTCTGTATAGGAGATGCCGTATAGGACTCGATTTGGGTACCGGCGCCGGCCAATATGCGCATTTGCACCTTATCTCGGTTAGATGAGGCTGCCGGCACCGCAGTTGCGGGGTAAAACCGTGTAACTCCGGGCAAAACGCGGGCTGCGAGTGCCAGTTGCGCGGTAAAATCGCGTAACTCCGGGCAAACCTCGGGCTGCGAGCGCCAGTTGCGCGGTAAAACCGTGTAACTCAGTGCCAATAGGTGCATTTGCACCTTATCTCGGCCAGATCAGACTGCCAGCTCCCGCCGATAAGCGCATTTGCACCTTATCTCAGCCAGATCAGGCTGCCGCCACCGTCCGATAGACGCATTTGCACCTTATCTCGGCCAGATCAGGTTGCCGTCTCCCGCGGATAGGTGCATTTGCACCCTATCTCAACCAGATGAGGCTGCCGCCACCGTCAGATAAGCGCATTTGCGCCTTATCTCCCAACCGAGCTGGCTCCCCCTACGCGCCTCCCGCCAGACCTAGCGCGCACTGCTCCAGAGCCCGCTCTCCGCGAGCCGCGTCCAGCCCCGAAGCGCCAGAACCGGCGTCCGCTGCTGCCAGCCGGCGTGGATGCGGCGCTGGAGATCCTCCCAGCGCGGAATGCCGCTGACGGCGTCGGCACGCTCGACGTTGCACGCGCCCGTGCCGACGGCGCTAAGCAGCGACCGCTCGAGCGTCAAGCCGCTCGCGAGCCCGCCGAGCAGCCCGGCGATCGTGCAGTCGCCGGCGCCCGTCGTGCCCTCGACGTCGACCGCGAAGCACGGCGCGAGCAGTTCGCGCCCCAGCCAGTCGCCGATCGCGTCCGCGCCCGGCGCGCAGGCGCCCATCGCCTGCAGGCGAGCGGCATCCGCCGCCGTGCGGACGTACAGCCCATGCTCGCCCAGCTTGATGCCGGCTACCGCGACGCCAAGGGCCAGCAGCTCCTCGCCGAGCGAAGACAGCAGCGCACCGTCCGCCAAGCCGAGCAGCTCCTCGCCGCCGCTGCGCGCCGACAGTTCCCGGTACGTGTCCGGCCGGAGCATGAACAGAATCTCCTCCAGGCTCGGCAGGAAAACGTCGACATGCGGCAGCGCCCGGGCGAGAATCGCCGGCCAATCCGCGCGTCCCGCGTCGGAGGCCGGGTCGGGCCTGGCCATATCTAGCGACACGGTCGCCCCCGCCTCCTTCGCGCGCGCAAGCAGCCGAACGAGCTCCTCGCCGCCCCGCTCGTACATGCCGCGCATGAGCGGCGGATAGCCGAAGTGAAACAGCCGCGTGCCCGCAAGCGCTTCCGAAGAAACGTCGGAAGCGGCGAACGTATCGTTAGTTCCCGTCGCGTGAAGGAACAGGCGATCGATCCCCGGCGGGCTGATGACGATCGTGTAGGAGCTGCTCTCGCCCGCCGATACGATCATCCCGTCGCTCGCGCCGGCGCCGTAGGCGTCGAGGCATTCCTTGATCGAGCGCCCGAAGGCGTCGTCCCCGATCTTGCCCATGAGACGCGCGCCGAAGCCGAGCCGCCGCAAGGCGAGCCCCGTGTTCGCTACGGCGCCGCCCGTCGACAGACTGGCCGGCCCGATCTCGACCAGCTTGCCCGGCGCCAGCAGCTGGCTTAAGCCTTCGGGATGCGAGGGCAGCGCCGGAATGATATCCAGGCAGATGTGTCCGGCGACGACGATGTCCGCTGCGCGGTCGGTCACGTTTATTCCTCCCAGTCGATCGCGATCGTGTTGCCCGTGCGCTCCGACTCGAGCGCCGCGGTGAAGACGAGATGGCTGGCGGACGCCTCCTCGGGCGTCGCGCAGCGGAACGGCTGGCTCATCCCGTCGCGGCTGACCAGCTCGTCGCAGAAGGCCGCCCACATTTGCAGGATCGAATCGGAAAACCCGAATTCGAAAATGCCGCCCGTAATCGTCCCGTAGGCCGATTTGTAAGGCGCATCCACGACGTGCCAAGCTTGCGCGGCGCCAGGCTCGTAAGGAAGCGAGCCGACCTGCTTCGGATTTTTGGTCGTGAACTCGGCCGAGAAATCCGTCCCTTGGATGCGGATAAACCAAGTGTTGGCATGTCCTGGCGCGATGCGCTTGGTGGACAGCACCATCGGGAACCGCTGGCCGTCCGTCTCGACGTCGCAAGCGAGAATCGCGTTGTCCCACGTCTCGCACGGCACCATGCCGCCCTTGCCGTCCGGACGCTCCGGCACGATCTTCGACAGCAATGCGCGCACGCTCTTCGGCTTCCAGCCGAAGCGAAGCGGCAGATGCAGAACGTGCATGCCGAGATCGCCCATGCAGCCGTATTCGCCGTTCGTCGCGATGCGCCGCTTCCAGTTGATCGGCTTGTTCGGATCGAGGTCGCTCGAATGCCAGAATCCGGCCTCCACCTCGATGATCCGGCCGAAACGGCCCTCGTTCACCCATTTTACGATCTGCTGCGCGCCGGGGTAAAAAGGAAATTCCGACGAGCACCGTACGATAACCTCGGGATGCCGGGCGAGCGCCTCGGTAACCGCGGCGTTGGCTTCGCGATCGATGCCGAACGGCTTTTCGCCGAGCAGATGCTTGCCGGAACGGATGATATCGACGTAAATCTGCTGATGCAGATTATGAGGCACGGCGCAGTAGACGGCGTCTACGTCGGGATTGGCGAGCAGCTCGCGATAATCGCCGTAAGCATGGACGACGCTCGGCACATTGTCGACGAACCACTCGGTCGCAACCGGATTGGCGTCGCAGACGGCAACGATGCGCGGCTCGAAGCCCACGTCCGTCAGATGGCACCACCGCGCGGCGGCGCTGGCGAACTCCTTCCCCATGAGACCGCAGCCGATGACGCCGAAACGGATGATGCGTTTGTCCTTCGCCATTACGCGCGGCCTCCCTTCAGAATCGCGAGCGCCTCGTCCTCGGACGCGCCCTGATGTACGATCGCCATGAGCGCGGACGTCATGCCGGCCGGATTCGGATGCTGGATGACGTTGCGGCCGTAGACGATGCCGGCGGCGCCCTGGTTCATGAGCTCCACGGTGCGGGCGACGATCTCTTCGTCGCTCGCGCGGCCGCCGCCGCGGACGAGAACCGGAACGCCGGAAGCGATCTCGATGACCCGGTGATACTCGGACACGTCGTCGCACGGATCTGCTTTAATGACGTCGGCGCCTAGCTCGACCGCCTGACGGACGAGCGGCATAATCTTTTTCAGATCGCCGTCGACCATATAGCCGCCCTTCGCTTCGTTCGGCAGCATGACGAGCGGCTCGACCATGAGCGGCATGCCGTAGCGCTCGCACTCGACCTTCAGCGCGGTCACGTTGCGCACGCATTGATGGTGCAGCTCCGGCTGTTCCGGCAGCATCAGCAGGTTGACGCACACGGCGACGGCATCGAGACGGACAGCCTCTTCGATCGCGCCTGCGATCAGCTCGCTGAACAGGAAACGAGGCAGGACGCTGCCGTAAATGTTGGCCGCATCCGTGCGCAATACGAGCCCCGGCTTCTTGCCCGGAAGCGACTGCAGGCGGCGCGCCTGTCCGGTGCTGAGCTGCACGCAGTCGGGACCGGCCTCGACGATCGTGCGGACGGCGGCGTCCATCTCCTCGATGCCCGCCAGAAACGTATGCTCGTTGAAAAAGCCGTGATCGATCGCGACGTCAAAGCATTTTCCCTGGGCGCTGAACATCCGGTTCAAGCGGTACTTGTGCGACATTTTCGCATCTCCTCTGTATTAACAATGTTATTTTGTAACATTAATTTATCATAATTAACATCATGACGCTACAATTAATTTTAAAACGAAACTATTTTAGCGTTTCAAACATGCATCGACCGCCAAAAAAAGGCTGCCCCGATCATGCCATGACATGTCGGAACAGCCTCTCGAGGCTCGAGCTTATCTATAAGTCAAAAGTCGCTTGCGGACGAATCGCCTTCACTTGTCCGAAGGCTTGCGGCGGCGCTTGTTCATGCGGGAGAAAATAATGAAGGCGGCGACGATCATGGCCATGAAGCCGACGCTGGACGCCGGTTCGGCCTCCATGCCCAGCAGCAAGCAGGCGTTGGTAACGATGCTTCTGACGAGCAGCGCGGTCACGATGAGCAGCACCGGGCGCACGAAGTTATACTTCTTCAACGGCGAACCTCCTAGACTGTTTAACTATCATTATATAGGTTCGGCCGCCCATACGCACGCCACATCTTTGATTCATCAAAAATACGGCACGCTTCTGTATCTGCGATTCTTTACGCCTCGCCGCCGGGACGCGCGATCCGCTCGTACAAGTAGTCCACGATGTGCATCGCCTTCATGTCGCCGCCCCGGCCGTGCTTGTCGATGCCGAGCTTCATTTGCAGCAGGCAGCCGGGATTGCTGGTCAGCAGATACTGCGCGCCCGTCGCGTTGGCATGCTCCATTTTATGCTCGAGAATCTGGCCCGCCATCTCCGGCTGCGTAACGTTGTAAATGCCAGCCGAACCGCAGCAGCGATCGGACTCCCGCATCTCGCAGAAGTTCGCCCCGGCCACCGACTTCATGAGCTTGCGAGGCGCGGTAGAGCCTTTCATGACATTGCGCAGATGACAGGAATCCTGGTACGTGATCGTCGCCGAGGCCGCTGTCTCCGCGACTGCCGCCGGGACCTCGCCTTCAGCCGCCTCTTCCGCGAAGGCCGGCACGCGGCCCTTGTCCACCAGGATCGTGCTGATATCGACGACGCGCTTCGCGAACCATGCCGCGTCCGCCGCCCAGGTCTCGTCTTCGTGCAGCAGGTGATCGTACTCGACGAGCAGCGCGCCGCACCCGCCTGCATTGCTGACGATATAGTCGACGCCGGCATCTTTGAACGCTTTGACGTTGACGCGGGCCAGCTCGCGCGCCTGGTCCATCTCGCCGCTATGCGCGTGAAGCGCGCCGCAGCAGCCCTGCGTCTTCGGGATCACGACGTCGAACCCCGCTTCGGACAGCAGCTTCACCGTGTTCACGTTGGTGTCGGCGAACAGCACGTCCATGATGCAGCCCCTGAACAAAGCGACCGTCGCGATCCGTTCGCCCTTGGCCGGGTAACGCTCGCCGATCCGCTCGACGACGCCCTTGGAAGCCGCCTCCGGCAAGATCTGCTCCATCTCCCGCATGTGGGCGGGGAACAGCTTCATGACGCCCGTGCCGCGCGCGATTTTTTGCAAGCCGGACTTCTGGTACAGCCGGAGCGACTTGCCCAGCAGTTTCATTCGATTTTGATGAGGGAATACGCCGCGGAAAAACAGCTTGCGCGTCCCGTTCACGACCGCGCCGTGATGCGCGTGGTCCTCGATCGCGTCCCGCGTCTGCTCGATGAGCTGGCCGTACTTGACGTCGGCCGGGCAGACCGGCTCGCACGCGCGGCAGCCGAGGCAGTGGTTCATCTGGTCCTCGAACGCCTGGTCGGGCTCCATCACGCCGTCGACGACCGCCTTCATGAGCGCGATCCGGCCGCGAGGCGATTCGGGCTCGACGCCCGTCTCGCGGAAGGTCGGACAAGCCGGGAGACAGAAGCCGCAGCGCATGCAGTTGGTGAGCTGGTCGTAATCGAGCTTCTTCAGCATCGTGCGCGCGAGCGGGTTCGCATGCGCGATGTCCGGCTTGCCGAAGGTTGGACTACTCATGCTGCAGCACCACCCTTTTTCTCGTCTCCTTGGCGAACAGCTTGCCCGGGTTAAGCAGCCTGTGCGGATCGAACGCCTGCTTGATGCCCTTCATCATGTCGAGGCCCGCGGATCCGACCTTCCACTCGAGATAAGGCGCCTTGACGATGCCCACGCCGTGCTCGCCCGTGATCGTGCCGCCGAGCGCGATGGACGCCTCGAAAATTTCGGCGAACGCCTGCTCGACGCGGTGCACCTCGTCGTGGTCGCGCGCGTCCGTCGTCGCCGTCGGGTGCAGATTGCCGTCGCCGGCGTGGCCGAACGTCGCGATCGTGACGTTGTACTTGCGCGCGATCTCGTTGATGCGCAGCACCATGTCCGCGATCTTCGAACGCGGCACGGTCGCGTCCTCGAGGATCGTCGTCGGACGCAGCCGCGCGAGCGCGGTGAACGCGCTCCGCCGGGCGGTCAGCAGACGCTCCGCCTCCTCGCGGTCCGCCGCGACCTGTACGCGGTCCGCGCGCTCCGCGATGCAGATCTCTTCGATCAGGGCGATATCACGCTCCACCGCTTCGGGATCGCCGTCCTGCTCGATGAGGAGGATCGCCTCCATGTCGAGCGGCAGCCCGAGCTTCGCGAAGTCGTCGACGACGCGGATCGTCGGATTGTCCATGAACTCGAGCGTCGCCGGAATGATCCGCGCCTCGATGATGCGCGACACGGTGCGCGCCGCGCCATACAGGTCGCGGTACATGGCGAGCATCGTCTTCTTGGCGCGCGGCGGCGGCACGAGCTTCAGCGTCGCTTCGGTGATGATGGCGAGCGTGCCCTCCGAGCCGACCAGCAGCTTGGTCAGGTCGTAGCCGGCCACGTCCTTCATCAGCTTGCCGCCCGTGCGGATGATCTCGCCGCTCGCGAGCACGGCTTCGAGACCGATGACGTAGTCCTTGGTCGTGCCGTACTTGAGGCCTCGCAGGCCGCCTGAGCACTCCGCGATGTTGCCGCCGATCGTCGAGATGCGCATGCTGCTCGGATCGGGCGGATAGAACAGCCCGAGCGACTCGATATGCGCGATGAACTCGGCCGTAATAAGGCCCGGCTGCACGATAGCCGTCAGATTTTCGAGGTCGACCTCGAGAATGCGGTTCATGCGGTGCATGACCATGACGATGCCGCCTTCGAGCGGAACGGTGCCCCCGCACAGGTTCGATCCGGAGCCCCTGCTGACCAGCGGCACGCGGTGCTCGGCAAGAACCTTCATGACAGCCGATACATCGGCGGTCGAAGCCGGGTAGACGACGCCGTCGGGGAGCGCCTGCAGCATCGGCGTCCCGTCGTAGGAATGCGCGACGCGGGCCTCCATATCCTCTCTATAGTAACGTTCGCCGACAATGGCACGCAGTTTGGACGCAAGCGCCGTTTCCGCCATGTTACTTTTCACCCCTAATTGTTCAGGTCATCTGATGACTTTTATTGTAACGGCAATGAACCGATTCGTAAATCCCCTTTTCCGCGAAATCCTGCACGCGCCAGCTCGTTACGCTTCGACGGCAACGATCCTTTCGCCCGATCAAGCAGCGCTTATTTGTCGCTATCTGGGTATGGCCGGCCGAGTCTGGGTAATCTTAACTAAGAAGAACAAGGAGGGATTCCTATGATTCGCAAAGACGGAGACGTCGAATCCTATACCGAAGCCTCGGCCCCCACGCCCGAGGGGCAAGAGGACGTCACGCCCACGGACATGGTGAGCGGCGCGGTGGAAGAAATGGTCGACTCGGTCGAGGAGACGTTCACGCATCGCAAATCCGCCGAAGAACAAGAAAAATAAAAGCTTTCGCGGAAGTCGCGGCGGTTCGTCGCGGCTTCTTTCGTACGTTTCCGGCGAACCGAGCCTTCGGCGCGGCCGAAGCCAATCAACGCAAGCTGCCGTCCCTCCTGCCGTTCCCGCGTCCGGAACCGCTTTGTTTCCTGCGCCAAGACTTTTCGGGATAAATCATTTATGCTAATACATATCAACGGCCTCAAACGCCGTCCGACGATACCGAACACGCAAGGAGCGCTGGACATGCGACCGACCAAGATCGAGACGCAAAAAGGACATGAGATCGTCTCGCGCCATATTCGTCAGCAGCTGGAACGCGGGGAGCTGGCGCCCGGGCAGAAGCTGCCTTCGCTCGAAAAGCTCGCCGAGGCCTACGGCGTGGGACGCTCGACCATCCGGGAGGCGATCAGCGCGCTCAAGGCGATGGGCTGGCTGGACGTGCGGCACGGCGGCGGAACGTACGTGGCGAAGTCGCTTCCCGGCGAGCCGCCCTCCCTCTTCGATCTGTCCCAAGGCGCCGAAGCGGTGATGGAGATTTTGGAGGTGCGCAAAATACTCGAACGCGGAACGGCCGAGCTGGCGGCGGTGAAACGAAGCGAAGAGGACTTGGCGAGACTGCGCGAGATCTTGGCTCGGATGGCGCGGGCGCTTCAGGAGGACGATGCGGAAGGCGGGGAGCGCGCCGACCTCGCGTTTCACCAAGCGATCGCGGCGGCCTCCGGCAATCCCGTGCTGAACCAGCTCATGGATTCGATCTCGCAGCGGCTGTCCGAGACGATCGGCCGGACGCGGGAGTTGTGGTTCTATCAGGAGCAGGCCGAGGCCTCCCGGCTGCTGGAGGAGCACCGGGGCATCTACGACGCGATCGCGTCGCGCGAGGCCGCCCTGGCTTCGGAGCGGATCGGCTTGCATCTATCCAAGGTGGAAAAGGTGCTGCGGACGGCGCTCGACCGGAAGCCGGACGGCGCTGCGGCGCAAGCATAGTTAACGAGGAGGTACGGGCATGGACTTGGGATTGAAAGGCAAGACCGCGATCGTCACGGGCGGGAGCAAGGGGATCGGGCTACATACGGCTCTGCTGCTCGCGGAAGAAGGCGCGAACGTCGTCATCGTCGCCCGCGGAGCGGACGAGCTGGAGAAGGCCGAAGCGCTCATCAAGGAGAAAACGGGGCATGAGCCGCTCGCGATCGTCGCCGACGTGACGAGCGATAGCGACGTGGAATACGCCGTCGTCAAAGCGGCGGAGCGCTTCGGCGGCATCGACATCTTGGTCAACAACGCAGGGACGTCGAACGCGGCGCCGTTCGAAAAGGTCGAGCCGTCCGTCTGGCGCGACGACCTGGACTTGAAGCTGTTCGGCGCGATCCGCTTCACGCAGTCGGCGCTGCCGTACTTGAAGCGCAGCGGCGCGGGCGCCATCGTCAACGTCACGGCCAACTTCGCCAAGACGCCCGGCGCATCCTCGCTCCCGACCTCCGTCAGCCGCGCGGCCGGCCTGGCGCTGACCAAAGCGCTGAGCCGCGATCTGGCCGCGGACGGCATTCGCGTCAATACCGTCTGCATCGGGCTCATCCGCAGCGACCAGCTCGAAGCCCGGTGGCGGCGCGAAGCGCCGGACATCCCTTGGGAGCAATACGCGCGCGATCCGAAGCACAATATCCCGCTCGGCCGCATCGGCGATACCGTCGAAGCGGCGCGCGTCATCGCGTTCCTTGTATCCGGCGCCGCCTCCTACGTGTCCGGCACCGCGGTCAACATCGACGGCGGTTCGGCCCCGGCGCTGTAACATATGGAGCGGCCTCCGCCTCCCGGAATCTGATCCGGCTTGGCGGCGTGCCGCTTTTTTATGCTGAATAAGACGATACCGCTTCCTTATTCCGCCGCCGCCCGCCGGCTCGACTCCCGCACGACGAGCGCAGGAGCGAGTCGCACGCCCTGCTGGCGCGACCGGTCCCCTTGCAGGCGCCCCATCAGCACCTCGGCGGTCTGCCTCCCGATCTCCTCCTGCCGCATCGCCACGGACGTCAGCTTGGGGTAGACCCTGGAGGCGATGTCGAGATTGTCCATCCCGACGACGGTCACGTCCGCGGGAATGCGCAAGCCGGCCTCCTCGCACGCCTTCATGACGCCGATCGCCATGAGGTCGTTGGCGGCCACGATGCCCTGCGGCCGATCCGGTCCCTGGAACCAGGCGCGCGCGGTCCGGTACCCGCCTTTCTCCGTGTAGTCCGACTCCGCGATGAACGCGTCTTCGAGGGGCACGCCCGCCTCCCGCATCGCTTCGCGATAGCCGCAGAAGCGCTGATAGCCGGTCTGTTCGCTCAAGCTTCCGCCCAGATAAGCGATCCGCTCGATGCCTTGGTCCAGCAGATGCGCGGTCGCCAGCCGGATGCCTTCGTACGTGTCGACGTACACGAAGTCGAAGCGGTCGGCGCCCTGCGGAGAACGGTACGCGTTGGTGAGCACGACGGGCGCGTTCGTCGCGTTGATCGCGCCGATATTGTCGTCGCAGAAGTTGAAGGATACCATGATCATGCCGTCGGCGACCTTTTCGCGCAAATTCTGGATCGCCTTGAGCTCGTCCTGCAGGCTGTGCTTCGTGTAAAAAAGGATCATCAGGTAACCGTGCGCCTCCAGCACCTGGTTGATGCCGTTGATCATGTCGAAGTAAAAGGGGTTGCAGATGTCGGGAACGGCGAAAATGATCTTGTTGGTCCGGCCCGTCTTGAGCATCTTGGCCGCATTGTCCGGGGCATAATCGAGCTCCTTGGCGACCGCCAGAATCTTCTCCTTCGTCTTCGGACCGCAGTAGCCTCGGCCGGACAGGGCGCGCGATACCGTGGAAGGCGACATGCCGACCCGATCGGCGATATGATAGATCGTATGCTTATCCACCGTGTTCCTCCGACCTCCTTCCTCTTTCCCCGTTCCTCGTTAAAAGCAGAGCCCGTAACGCCGCTCGAGCTCGTCTCCCAACCTGTCCCGGATGCGCAGGTACGCTTCGGCCGCGGCGCCGTTGCCCCAATCGAAGATCGTGAAGCCGCCCATCCCCAGGCCGTCCGGCCCCGTCTGCCCGCCGTGCCCGTAATTCTCCATCATGAAGCCGAAGTCTTCCTCTCCGAAAAAAGGAAAGGCCCGCTCCCACTGCGCCTTCGTCCTCGCGTTCTCCGGCGCATACATCATGACGAAGGACGCCCGCAGGGCCGCGACGCCACGCTCGACGTATTCGATCCGGTCCAGCTCCATGCCGTACCGGAGGATCAGCTCGGCGAACAGGCTCTGGCGCGCGTCGTTCCATTCGCCGTCCGCGTTCATGACGCCGAAGCCGCCGAGCGCCTCGACGTAGATATAGGGCGGCTGCCAGGACGCCTGCGTCATCAGCAGCTCGTCGAGGCAGCGCTCGCCGCCCGCGAGATAGCGCCGCTCGCCGGTCGCCTGCCAGCTCGCGAGCAGCGCCTCCGCCGTCCAGAACATGGACAGGTTGCACTGCTTGAACATGCCGTTGCGCGTCACCCGCCGTCCCTGCAGCGAATCCGCGCCGTACGGACAGCAGGACCAGTACGTCTCGAAGTCCTCCCACCGGCCCTCCGGCACGATGTCAGCGAGCACGGCGTCCATCGCCCGCAGCGCGGCTTCCTTGTATCCGGCATCGGGCAAGATCTCCTCCAGCGCCAGCAGGAACGTAACGGACATCGACGCTTCCGGGGACTGCGCCAGCTCCGGGAGCGGCCGAAGGGTCGCTTGGTCCAGCCAGGCCGGAAAGTATCCTTCGGCATCCTGCAGCGCGAGCAGCGCCTCTGCGTAAGATCGGGCGTATTCGAGCAGCCGTTCGTCGGGCTCCAGCTCCCGGTACCATCGCAGCATGAGGAAGGCGGTCCAGCTCATGTCGAGGATATGATAGGGCGCCTCCCGGATCGTGCCGCCTAGCGTCCAAGGATGCTGCGGGTTGCGGTTCGAGTTGCCCCAGAACGCCTCCTCCCAGCTCTGCGAGCGGTTCACCTCGGTCCCGTCCGATGCCATGACGCGCTCCATCTCCGTCGCGACGACCGACGGGAAAAGGCCGTCCCGCCGCGGCGCGGAGAGCGCGAGCTCCTTGGCGAGGCGGGCGCGGCGGAGCAGATCTTCGTCCCCGGTCCGGCGGGCGTGGCGGTACATGCCCTGCGCGGACCGCAGCGAGCTGAACCAGGCCTGGTTCCAGATCGAGCGAGGCTCCCGCTCGTTGGCCTGCCCGGGGAAGTTCGGGCTCTGGCTCGCGTCGACGATGAACGCGCACGCGCCCACCTCCCGGCCGTTCAGCTCGAACTGCTGCCAGACGGCGTCCGCCCAGTAATCGAACGCCCAGGCGTACGTCCGCTCGACGTATCGCTGCAGCGGCGCCGTCTCCGGCGCGCCCGCGCGCATGCGGGCCGCGCCCCAGCGCCGCCACAGGAAAGCGAGCGCGGGACGCCAAGGGTCCGCCGCGACCGCCTCATCCTCGAACGCCATGAGGTAAAAGCCGATCCGCACCGTCCCCGCGGGATAAGCGGCTCCCGGCTCCCGGACGAACAGCACATGCTCCTCCGGCCGGCTGCGGCTCATGCCGAGCGTCAGCGAATTGCGCGGCGCGTCGAGGTCCATGTACCAGCTGACCGGCGCATCCGCTGCGAGCAGATCGAGATCCGGGATCAGGATCAACGTTCGCTGCCGATTCCCGACGATGAGCGCGGGCGAACGGAAGCAATGCTGGTCGATGACATGCCGGTCCGTCGGCGTCAGATGCGGCGCCCAGCGAAAATCCGGCTCGAACGCCGGCTCGAGGCGCAGGCGCCAGTCGTCCTGCAGGGTCGGCGCGCCGAGCGTGAAGGTCATCGTGCAATGCAGCGCTTCCCCTTCATGCGAATCGACAGTCACCTCGGGCGACGCCGCTCCGAGCGAATCGCAGAGAACCTGCCGGACGAACCTGCCATCGAACAAATGAGTGAATTCGGTCTGCTTCAAACGGCAGGCCTCCTGTCTGCGCCTTAGCGCAACTATATAGCTAGCCGAGATTAAACGACGGCCCGGCACGTCCTTATGCCGACCAATGCCTTCATCGTACCACGCCTTCTTCGCGATGAATCGGGCCGGACAGCTCGATCAGGAGAAGCGCCCGCGCCGGAATCCCGAATGCCAAGCTGCCGTCAGGCTCGCGCTCGAGCAGCGGGACGTCCGCGGTCTCCGCTCCGTGCAAGGACGCCTCGATACGCGACATCCCATAGTCGGCGGGATCGATCCCAGCGCTCACTCGCTGCGGATCGCCGCTCGCGTTGGCGAAGAACAGCCCGACGCTCTCCTCCTTATACCGCCAGACCGAATGAACGACGGCGTCCACCGTCAGCGTGCCCGCGTCGTTGTATTCCGGCGACTCCGTGCCGTGGTTATAGTGAAACCAGTCCAGCGCGACGCGGGGCGGCTTGAATTCGAGCGGGCGCAGCATCCGACCGAACGCCCAGTACTTGTTCGCCGCGCCGACGCGAAGCCGCGCATAGACGCCGACGTAATCCGCCCGCGATTCATCGAAGGCATAGCCCCTCGGCTCGAACGTATAATAGTGCTCCTCCGGCGCGTTCTCCGCGCCGTCCAGCGACTCCATCGGGCTGTACTCGTAGTTGAGCTCGTACAGGCCGCCCCATAGATACGTGCGAGCGACCGTAAAATAGAACAGATCGCCGATCTCCCGCGCGAGCTTGCCCCAGCCGTCAAGGCGCAAGATGCCGTAGTCGTGGTACACGTAGGCAAACAGGGGGATCAGCTCCGCGTCCCCGCTCTTGAGCAGGTCGCGCATCGGATAGATCTCCAGCGGCGCGGCCGGCTGGCCGCCCGCGCGCGCCTGGTAGAAGTCGATGCGTCCGAGCATCGTCTCGTTCATCATTTCCGTGCCCATCGGGACGTACCGGCCTGCGATGCTGTCCATGGCGGCCTTCGTGTCCGCGTAGTTGCGGCGATAAGCCTCCTCGATCGCGCGCCCTGCGCCGACCGGATGACCATGGGTTTCGTCCATGCAAACCTTGAGAATGTTGTTCGCCGAGATATCGTAATAGATCGCGTCGACGTCGGTCGTCCGCGCGAGCTCCGCGTCCCGCCGCACGTGAAAATCGTGCGCGTACGGATGGGCGGGGCACAGAAAAGGAAAACGGTACGCATCGATGCTCTTCTTGTTGTCGGGAAAAACCTGCGCGGCCGCGCGGCCCAACTCGCCGTCGGCGCCTCCGAAATGGTACAGATAGTCGAACTCGAAGGGCGCGTACTTGTCTCCGTATTGTTTCATGACGTCCAGATTGGCGCGATTGAAGCGGGTCGGGAACCAATCGGCCATGCCCCCCGGCACGCCGCTGCCGAACGTCTGGGGCGCGTTCGTCCAGTCCGGTCCGAGCACGTGGAACATCGGCGTGCCGATGCGCGCGTGGTAAGCATGCAGCCAAGCCGTCCGATCCGCACCCGCGTTGATGCCGAACGTAGCCGCGCCCATGTCCCTGAACAGCCAGGCGCCGTCCTCGTCCGCGCGGTCCGCGAGCTTGCCCTTCGCGCACCAGAACTGCCGCTCTGCCCACTGCCTGTAGCGCTCCGCCGCTTCGTGCCAGCCCTCTCCGTCCAAGAGGGCGGCCTGCACTTCGTACGGCGGCGCGATACCCTTGCCCGCGCCGATATCCTCGCATCCGTGGATGAAGGACGCTTCCAGCAGACCGCCGCCGTTTTTGTAGAAATTCAGCCACTTGGGATGCCCGTTCCCGTCTGGCGCCGCAAAGTACAATCCGCCCCTGCCCGCGCCGTAATAGGCGAAAAACTGCATCGATGCGCCGGAAAAACTCTCGGGATACGGCATGTACCGGAGACCGGCGCCGTTCGCCGAGAAATGCTTCATCGGATTGCGCACGAGGACGCCGGTCGCGAACGGATGCGCGATATAGTCCTGCTCTCCGCCCGCCGTCAGCGAGACGAGATCCGGAAACACCGGATATTCCAGGCTGTGCAGGCGCCCCTGCGACGCGTTGTCCGCCGAGCAGCGAAAACGGAGCGTCTCCGCTTCCGCCTCCAGCGAGACCTCCGCGCGCACCGTGACGCCGCCGGACGTCCGCCAGACGAGCGCGACGCCGCGCTCTTTCCCCGCCTGTCCCTGCGTTTCCCCGGCCTCATTCCCTTCCGTCTCGCCGGTCCACGACCATTCGAACGATTCGAAGTCTTCTTCGAAGCCGTCGTCCGTCTCCACCCGGAACGCGACGACAGGCGCGGCGCTCGTTCCCGCCGTATAATCGATGCCGCGCCTCAGGTCCCGAAGACCCCGAATCGCGCCGTCGCGCTCCCCCAATTCCAGACGCAGCCGTTCATTTTCCAGTACGATCATCGATAGCCGCCTCCGCGCGCCCGCTTATTTCAACCCGGATATCTTGATGCCCGAGATGATGTGCTTCTGGAAGATCAGGAACAGGATAATCGTCGGCAGCGCGGACAAGGCGGAACCGGCCATGAGCATCCCCATCTCGGTCGCCCGCTCGGAGCGGAACGTGTACAGGTACTGCATGATCTGGAACAGGTTCGGGTTGGTGATCGTCATCGTCGGCCACACGAACGAATTCCAGTAACCCAGGTACGACCCGATCCCGACGATGACGAACACGGGGAACGACATCGGCAGAAAGACGGCCGTGAAGATCTTGATCCGTCCGGCCCCGTCGATCAGGGCCGCCTCCTCCAGCGCGAGCGGAATGTTCAAGTAGAACTGCCGGATAAAAAACATATGGCCCGCCGAGGCGACCCCGGGAAGCACGAGCACCCATAGCGTATCGAGCATGCCCATCTTGTTCACGACGATAAAGGAGGTGAGCAGGATCGCCATGCCGGGAATGAACATCGTGGTGATGACGTACACCCAGAGGAACCGCTTGAACCGGAAATCAAGCCTGGCGAAAACATAAGCGGCCGCCGAGTTGACGGCGAGGCTGAGCACGGCGAACAGGACGGCGCCGCCGAACGTGACCGCCATCGACTTCAGGAACGTCCCGTCGCCGAGGATGTCCGTGTAGTTTTGCACGAGCCAGCGCTTCGGGAAAAAGCGGAACGGCGTCGCCAGCACCTCCGCCCGCTCCTTGAAGCCCGCGATGACGACCCATAGCAGCGGGAAAAGCGCGACCAGCGTCACGACCGCCGAGATTGTCGCGATCAGCGACTTTTGCAAGCGAGTGAGTGTATGCATGCTAGGCATCCTCCTTTCTGCGGTAGCGCGGATCAGCCGTCGACGGCTTTCTCCGAATTGAGCACTCTGAAAATGACAGCCGAGATGCTGCCCAGCACCACGAATAGCAGGAGCGAGGCGGCGATCGAATTGCCGACCATCACGTCGTTGCGGAAATGATTCAGGATGTACAGGTTGGGCGTCACCGTCTCGCTGAGCGGACCTCCGTTCGTCATGACGAGCGACAGCTCGAACTGCGAGATCTGCGCAGTAAAGCCGGTGACGAGCAAATAAAGAATGACGTTGCGCATGAGCGGGATCGTGATATGGCGCATCTTGGCCCAAGTGCCGGCCCCTTCGAGCGCCGCCGCCTCGTAATAGCTCTCCGGAATGTCGTGCAGGCCGGACAGCATGATGAGCGCGGTGAGTCCGAAGCCCAGCCAGACGGCCGGCACGGCGATGCTCGGCAGCGCGGTGCCCACCTCCGCCAGCCAGGCCTTCGGCTCCATGCCGAACCAGCCGAGAATATAGTTCGCCAAGCCGGCGGTATAGTCGTAGATGAAGACGAAGATGACGGAGGCGACGATCCCCGAGATGATGGTCGGGATGTAGATCGACGTCTTGACGAAGCCGGAGAACCGGGGCGACAGGTTCTTGACGACGTTCGCGAACAGGAAGGCCAGGATCAGCATCGCGGGCACGACCATCAGCGCGAACTTGAGGCCGGTCCAGACCGATTCGAGGAACAAGTCGTCCGTCAGGACAAGGTAATAGTTGCGTACGCCGACGAACGCGGATTCCTGATAGAAGCTCCAGTCGTAGAAGCTCACGACGAGCGCATAGAAAAACGGAATGACGACGAAGATCGTCAGCAAAATCAATATGGGCGCGAGCAGGAGATAGGCAGGGCCGTTGTCCCGCTTCGTTGGGGTCTTTCGCATGCTTGATCACCGCCATGGCTCGGGATGAGGACGCGAGGACGGCGGACGCGCGGCGTCCGCCGTCCTCGCGCATGTGCCTGTCTTGCGGAGGAGTCGTTCCTCTCGCGCTTTATGCCCGCGGATTCGTGCCGGCGAGCTTGTTTTTCGCGATGAAGTCGTTGACGTCCTTCTCCGCCTTGGCGATCGCCTTGTCGACGCTGGTCCCCTTCATCGCGGATTCGATCCCGGTGGACACCGCCAGGGCGACGTCCCACGGATAGAGCGGCTCCGCCTTCGCGTACGGGATGATCTTCTCCGCGATCAGCGCGCGCCACGTATCCTTGGAGGCGTCCGGATCGGTCTTCATCGCCTCGTCGACGGACTTGCGCGGCGAGAACTTGGAGAACTGCGCCGACTTGAAGAAGTCGATCATGATCTGCGGGTCGCCGGCCAGCAGGTACGAGATGAAGTCGGCAGCCTGCTGAGGGTGGCCCGCCTTGCCGTCGACGGCGAGCGTCCAGCCGCCGAGCGTCGCCGTCGGCTTCGTCTGGTCGCCGTCGATGGAGGCCATCGGGGCGATGCCGACTTTGTCGATCAGGTTCTTGTAAGAGTTGCGAAGCTGGCCGATCGCCCAGGAGCCGCAAATCTGGATCGCGACCTTGCCCTCGCCGAAGCCCTTGATGTCCGCATAGGGCGCGAGCTGCTGCTTCGGCATGGCGCCGGATTGATAGGCGTCCTGATAGAACTTGTAGAGGGCCTTGTAACCGTCGTTATTGATGTCGGCCTTGGACCAGTCGTCCGTCAGCGCAAGATGGCCCGCGGCGTTGTACTGCAGCCCCCAGCTCGACCAGCCCAGGTCCGGCGCGTTCTGCGCGATCGAGAGTCCGAACACGCCCTTTTTCGTCAGCGCCTTGGCGTCTTCGAGCAGCTCCGCCCAGGTCGTCGGCGGCTTCTCCGGGTCGAGGCCGGCCGCCTCGAACAGATCCTTGCGGTAGAACATGACGGACGAAGGCTCGACGAGCTTCGGATAGGCATAATATTTGCCGCCGACGTTGACGAATTCCTTGACGTTGTCGTACAGGTCGTCGAAGACGGCCGGGGCCATGAGATCGTCGAGCGGCAGGATCTGTCCCGTCTTGGCGGCGTTGGCGATGTTGCCGTAGCTGATCGTGCGGATCTCCGGCGCCTTGCCAGCGGCTTGGGCGGCCTTCATCTTCTGGTCCCAGGCGTCGCCCGGCACGATCGTGAGCTTGATCTCGACGTTGCTCTGGGACTTGTTGTACGCGTCGACGTACTTCTTGAACCAGGCGTCGGTCGTATCCTCGAATTTCTGCGTCCAGAAATCGATCTTGACCTTCTCAGCGGGCGCGGCGCTCTCCGAGGCGCTCGCGGATGCCGACGGAGATGCGGATGCGGACGCGCTCGGACTTGCGGCAGCGCTGGAACTGGCCGATGCGCTCGGGCTGGCCTCGCCCGAGCCGTTCGAGCCCCCGCAGGCCGTGACCGCGAGCGACAAAGTCAGGAGCGCGGAAGACATCGCCGTCAGAGATTGGAGCTTTTTGCCCTTTTTAGCGTGCATGAATTAAGTCCTCCCTATTTTCGTTCTCTGTTTGCGCTTTCATTTTTCGAGCGTCGCCTTGAACCAAAAGACGTTGTACGGATCCCAAAGCGACAGCGAGAAGTAGATCGTCTTTCCGTCGCCTTCCGCGTAGCGGTCGTTCATGTACGGTCCGTACAAACCGGGCTGCTCTTCTTTCGTTACGAGATCGATCGCTTCGCCCCATGGTCCCCATGGCGCCAAGCCTTCGCGGATGACGACGCCGCGCCCTTCCTGCAGATAGGTCATGATCCACCGTCCGAGATAGGCGTTCCATACGACGGACAGCTCTCCTGCCGTATCGTCCACGACGGTGGCGGCCTGCGCCATGTCCTCGCTCCAGATGGGCTTTTGCATGTCATCCAGGCCTGCGTAATACTTGTAGGCCCACTGCCGCTCGATGTCGGCCTCCGCGACCTTCATCAGCTTCACGCCGCCGAACCGTCCGGCCGGGATGCACCAGAAGTAGATTTCCGATTGGCCTCCGTCCGAATTCACCTTATAAGGACTCACCTGGATAAAGCCGCTGTCGCCCGGCCATCTCACGCCGTCCATCAGCGTCCAGTTCTGTCCTTGGTCCGCGGACTTGGCCAAGCTCGCGTAGCCCGCATCCCACCGGCCCGGGTCGCCCCAATGGCTCACCGACATGTAGTACAGGTAGAGCGCGCCGTTCGCCGCCACGCCGTGCGTCGGAATCTTCGTCATCTCGTCGTAGTCGATTTTCCTGGAAGGGAGCAGCTCCTTGGCCGTGCCGTCCTCCTCCGCGATCATGCCGTTCAGCGCGATGCCGTCCGACGGATCGTCGTCTTTCGTGAATCCGAGCGTATTGGATCGCCAGAAGCTTCCGCCGCCGCCGATCTGGTCCGCCGACCTTTCCCCGAACGTGTCGCCGAAGACGAAGTACGTCCGGTCGCCGTCGTTCATCATAGAGCCCAGATCGGTGCCGTAGACGGCATAGCGGTCGGTCTTGTTCGGCGAATCCGCCCCCGTGATCTGCGATACTTGCAACACGCCCGAGATGCCGCGCAATACAAAGCTTTTGCCCGCAGACGTCAGCATCGGATCTTCCGATGAGCCGCTCGCGCAGCCGGTCAGCGCCAGTAAAAGAACGGCGGCCAAGGCAGCCGAGCTCGCGATGGGCTTCAAGCCCCCACCTCCTTTCGCAACATGGGCATTACGGATTCGAATGGCCGAAGATGCGGCCCAGCGAGGCCGGATCGAACGGCTTGATGTCGGGCAGCGGCAGCCGGCCGGCGACGCCGGGGAGCGCGGGAAACGCTTGATGCGGCTCGCTCTGGTACCAGTAAGCGGTGGAAGAGACGTCGTCGCTGCGGTGATTGTTGTGGCCATGCTCGATCGTGACGCGGATGTTGGAATCGAACATGACCGGATCGAGGACGTGATAGCGATAGGTAGAAATTTTGCCGCTCCAATTGGGGCCGCCGCCGAGAATGATGCCGTGATAGGGCGTGCACACCTCTTGCTGCGGACACCACGCGGTATTAAAGTAATCCTCCATGCCCGTGCCGTGCAGCGTAGGCGGCCAAGGCTCGCCGTCGATGAAGATCATGTCGTCGCCTTCTCCGTACCAGTTCCATTCCCGCGTCTCGCGAAGATTGTGCACGTTGAAGTTGCATCCGATGTAGTGACCCTTGCCCGCCGCCTCCAAAATGACGTAATTGCCGTCGCCCGTCGTGTTTTTGCCGCCGAATTCGAATTCGGCGTTGTCCGCGCCATTTTCCGAGATGCCTTCCGTCGGGCATTCCCGCCGCCACTGGGCATGGAAGCGGAGCTCTCCCGCCGGCAGGCTGTCGTAAGCCTCATAGTCAACGTAGAAGTAAAATTTGATCGGATGGTCGGCCTCGCTCTCGACCGCGATCCGGGCGCCGCTCGCGAACGGCATCCGGAAGAAGCAGTTGAACGCCTTGCCGTCCTCCGGACTCATCATGAGCGCCGCCGACGTATAGTTTCTGGTGATGCCGTGTCCCATCCCGAAGAAATCGCCGATCGGCACCTCCACGCTGGGCTCGGCTTCGCCGTCCCAATACATGCGCAGCACGATTTTGCGGGGAAGATAAGCCTCCTCGGCAGGCGCGTCGGTCGCCATCGTCATCCAGATGTGCGTGATGGCGCCCGCGCCCTGGAGGGTGCAGATCTCCGCGTTGTCGCCCGGCCGGATCGAGAAATAATCTTTATTGCCTCCGGTGCGATCGTAGCTGGATTCGCGTTTTCTTTTGCCGATTCTGGACCGGCTGAGCGTCGATAAGCTTTGCTGCATTTCCATGGGAACGTTCTCCTTTGTGTCTGGGAGTGCGGATGCGTGCAAGCGGGCAACAGGACCGGTTCATGAGCGTAATCCGGCGATTCGGCAATCGATTGCAGATCGGGAAAAAGGGGGTGTCGCTTACGAGGAACTGCGCCGCTTGAGCGCTTTTAACCGCTTCATCATGTCTTCTTCGCGGCCGAACCAATCGTGCAGCCGGATATACTCGTCGTACAGCCGGTCGTAGACGAGCGCTCGACCGCGATCCGGCTTGAACGTCTCCTCGCGGACGCGGGCCATGCGCCGCGAGGCATCGGCGATCGTCGCGTATCCGCCGCGCTCGGCTCCCGCCGCCACCGCGCCGAACATCGCGGCGCCGAGCGCGGCCGTCTCGGCCGAGTCCGCGATGCGGATCTCGCGCCCCGTCGCGTCCGCGTAGATCTGCATGAGCAGCCGGTTGCGCCGGGGCAGGCCGCCGCATGCGTAGAGCTCGTCGATGGCGACGCCGCCCGCGGCCAGCGCCTCGATGATACAGCGCGTGCCGAAGGCCGTGGCCTCGAGCAACGCGCGATAGATCTCCTCGGGTTTGGTCTGCAGCGTCAGGCCGACGATCAGGCCGGAAAGATCGGCATTCATCAGCACCGACCGGCTGCCGTTCCACCAATCGAGCGCGAGCAGGCCGGTCTCGCCCGGTTCGTACGCCGCCGCTTTGGTTTCCAGCAGCTCGTGGACGGAGACGCCTGCCTCCGCGGCCTCAAGCTGCGCGTAGCCGGGCACCGCTTCGTCGACGTACCAAGCGAAGATGTCCCCGACGGCGGATTGGCCCGCTTCGTAGCCGTAATAACCCGGCACGATGCCGTCCTCCACGACGCCGCAGATCCCTTCCGCCGGCGCCTCCCGCTCGCTCAGCAGCAGGTGGCAAGTCGAGGTGCCCATCGCCAGCACCAGCTTGCCCGGCGACACGACGCCGACGGCGGGCACCATGGCGTGCGCGTCGATATTGCCTACGGCGACGGCCGTGCCCGGCCGCAGGCCCGTCAGCTCCGCCATTTCCCCCGAGAGCCCGCCTGCCCTGGCGCCGAGCGGCGCGATCGGTCCTCGGAGCTTCGTCTCGTAGAAGTCCGATAGTCTCGGATCAAGCGCAGCGAGAAAGTCCGCCGGCGGGTAGCCGTCGCCCTTGTGCCACAGCGCCTTGTAGCCTGCGGTGCAGCTGTTGCGGACGAGGCTGCCGGTCATCCGCATGACGACCCAGTCCGCCGCCTCCATGAACAGGTCCGCGGCTTCGTACACGTCCGGCGCTTCGTTCAGGATTTGCCACGCCTTCGCCAGCATCCATTCGGACGACGTCTTGCCGCCGTAGCGGGCGAGGAACGCTTCGCCGCGCCGTGCCGCAGCCTCGTTGATGCGGTTCGCCTCGTCCTGGGCCGCGTGGTGCTTCCACAGCTTCGTCCAGCTATGCGGCCGATCCCGCCATTCGGGCCTCAGGCAGAGCGGCGTCCCGTCGGCGTCCAGCGGCAGCATCGTGCATGCGGTGAAGTCGATGCCGACGCCGATGACGCTACCCGGATCCGCTCCCGCCGCGCGGAGCACGGCGGGAACCGATCGCCGCAGCACTTCGATATAATCGTCCGGATGCTGAAGCGCCCAATCCGGCTCCAGCCGCAAACCGGAGCCCGGCAGCGTCTGGTCGATCACCCCGTGCGGATATTCCGTCACGTGGGTGGCGAGCTCTTCGCCGCTGCCGATGTCGACGAGCAGCGCGCGGCCTGACGCCGTGCCGTAATCGATGCCGAGCGCATACTGCTTTTTCACCGGGTTCCTCTCCTTTCTGGCTCATGTCTGTCTTGTGCGTTTGCGTGGCTCGTTGCTGCAATCGATTGCAGAAAGCTGTCGAACGGAAGCGGACAACGGATGTCCGGTCTGCTGCCCGCCCTTCGCTCTTCGTCCTTCGCTAAATGACCTCGCGTGCGTCGTTATCCGGCAGCGGCGGATGCGGCGCGTGCGGCTCGGACTGGTACCAGAACGCAGTCGACGCGATGTCGCTCTGCTGCGGTAGGTAACGGCCGCCCGAACGCCAGCCCAAATCTTGAATCGTCACCCGCAGATCGCTGTCGAAGCGGATCGGATCCATCACATGCCAGCGGTACATGCCGAAGCACTGTTGGCTGCGATACAGACCGTCGGGCTTAATGGCCTGATGCATGCCCAGATAGGCGGTCGAATAAGTCCGATACGTGCCCTGCGGCTGTTCCCAATTCCAGGCGCCGCCGAAGTAATCCTCGGTCCCCGTGCCGCAGATCGTCGGGTGCTCCTTATCTCCGTCCATATAAAACTTGATCTCGCCTTCGCCCCACCAACCCGTATTGTTCACCTGCCAGGCTAGGTAGACGCCGACGTAATGGCCTTTGCCGCGGACCCCGTCCAGGATCGTATGCACGTCCTTGTATGCGACCGGGCTGCTGCGACGCCACTGCGCATGGAAGTATGCCGCGTCTTCCGACACCTCGGTGAGCGTGTAGTCGATCTGGTAATAGAGCACGGCCTTATCCGGATTTCGGTTTTCCATCGTGATGCGCGCGGATCGGCGGAAGGGCATCTGCCAGTAGCTGTTGAAGCCGCCCGCCGGATTGACCGCGATCGGCAGCGAATTGACGTCCGCGCGCTCCTGCCATCCGTTGCAGAAAAAGTCGCACATCGGCACTTCGACGGAAGGCTCTTCCTCGTCGTCCCAGTAAACGCGCAGAATCATGTTGCGCCAATGATGCGGCGCGCCCGTCATCCATATATGCTGGATGGCCCCCGGCCCTTCGATCTCGCCCATGACGAAGGTGGCGTTCGGCCCGATCTCGACGGAAGGAGACACCTTCCAGCCGACGCCGAGCTCGCGCGCGCAGTTCGCGCCCGTCCCTTCGGTCGCCATGGCCCCCTGGCCTTTGCCGCCGGTAAAGTTCTCGGCGCTTATCGAACGCGACTTCGCGTCCGACAGCCTCGCCAGATTGCCGAGGCCCAGGTTCAGTCCGTTAAAACCGTTCAATGCAGCCAGCTCCTTTTCCCATGCGAATCGCGTATGCCGTAGCCAGGATCGGCGTCCGGGATTATAATAAAGCTTGCTATCCGTGATAGCGCTTGCAACAAAGATATTAGCAAATTGTTAAGGGAAGTTCCTTATTGCGGATTGTGATTATTTATCCAATCTTGCTTTTATGGAGGAGGAACATCATGGTCGCTGCACCCGATGCCGTGCGCGAGCTGATGAGACAGATGTCTCCCAACGTGCGCCGGGCCTGGAACCATCGCGCCGTCGGCATGCAGCTCAAGCCGCGCATCATTTTCGACTACGAGCTGCTCTATCTGGAAAAAGGCGAGCTGCGGCTCCGCATCGAGGACCGGCTGCATACGCTCGCGCCCGGCGACATTTTGCTGCTGAAGCCCGGCGTCGAGCACGAATTTCTCGGCTCGTCGGGCGAATGCTGGATGCCGCATATTCACTTCGACGTCCTGGACGACGCGTCGTTCGAGGACGTCCCCGTCAACTTCAAGACGCGCGCCGAATGCTCCGAGGCCGAAGCCCGGCTTATTCGCCCCGATCACCTGGGGAGCGTGCTCGGCATGCCCGACGTCATTCGGATCGGCGGACACGGAGAGATCCATCGGCTGCTGATGAAGCTGATCCACGCTTACGACCGGAGAGACGAAGCGTTTATCGTGCTGCAAAAATCGCTCGTCCTGCACATCCTGCACCTGCTGCTCACGGGACTTGAGGCGCAGCACAAGGCACACTTAAGCCTGCACGAAAAAACGCTGGAGCAAGCGGTCACCTACATCGTCGACCACTACAACCGGACCGTCAGCCTGGAGGAGCTGTCCAAGCTGGCCTGTCTCAGCGTGTTCCACTTTTCCCGCCTGTTCAAGGAGAAGTTCGGGCTGTCGCCGCATCAATTCCAGGTCCGGCAGCGGATGGAGAAGGCGAAGGGCTTCATGATCTACGGCCGGCGCTCGCTCACCTCGATCGCGGAGGAGGTCGGGTACGGAAGCGTGTACGCGTTCAGCAAGGCGTTTAAGCAGGCGGAGGGCGTGTCGCCCCGGCAGTACATTCGCGCGTATCTGGGAGAGTGAGGGGCTGGCAGGCGGGTTCGCGGGGCAAAGTGGTCTTGGTTGGAACTTCTTGCGGCTTAGCGACTCAAAAACTGCTCCGCCGCCGGCTTGCGGCAGCGGAGCAGCTTCTTCAGGGTCTGCCGTTGATGAGACGCAGCAGCGTCTTGCGGCTTGGACGGATCTCGTCCGCTTCGCGCAGCGAACGCGCGACCAGCTCGTCGCCGATGCCGAGCGCCTCCGGCAACGCAGGCCCGCCCGCGATCCGCAGCAGCTCCCGGATGCGCGCCGCATCGGGGAGCTCGCCGAGCCAGCCGGCAATCTCCGGCAGCCTGTCGCCAAGCCGCAGGGCAAGCGCAGCAGCAGGACCCGAAGCCTGCGGCTCCGATGCTTGTCCCAGCCAGATGCGGTAATGGTCCGCGATAACGGCGCATGCCGCGCCGACCTTAGCCCCGTGGAGCACCTGCCGCCGCCCCGTCCGCAGCAGCTCCATTTCCCAATAATGCGACAGATGATGCTCGGCGCCCGAGGCGGAATGAGACTGGCCGAAGATGAGCATCGCGAGTCCCGATACGATCAGCGCGCGCGTCAGCGTCTCGATGCCCGCCGGCGTCAGGCCGCCGATCGCCTCGACGTTCGCGACGCATTCTTCCAGCGCCATGGCGGTCAGCTCGGCGACATACGGATCGTAGTCCTCGCCGCCGATTTCGTGTCCGACTTTCCAGTCGAACAAGGACGTGTACTTGCCGAGCATATCGCCGAAGCCGGCTGCGACCATCGCGCCCGGCGCCTGCGCCAGAATATCCGTATCCGCGAAAATCGCCGAAGGGCCGATCGCCGGGACCGTGATTTTGTCGCCGCGAATGAGCAGCGGCGCGCCCTTCGAGGTAAAGCCGTCGACCGACGGCGCCGTCGGCATCGAGACGAACGGCAGGCCCGACGCGTATGCGGCATAGCGCGCGATGTCGTGCAGCGTGCCCGCGCCGACCGCTACGGCGACGTCCGCTCCGTGCTTCTGGATGTCCAGCAGCGTTTGCACGATTGACGCTTCGTCCGCCACGACGTCGTCCGCCGCGTTCGGCTTTACGAGCGTCGCCTCGGCGACGATCCCCAGCCCGCGGAGCGCCTCGGCCAGCCCTTCGCCGTTCGCCGCTGCCATCGTGATCGGGTCGCCGACCAGCAGCACGCGACGATGGCCCTTTTCCTTCAAGTAGACCGGCAAACGCGCGGCCGCGCCCGGCGCTAGGACGATCTCGTCCGGAAAAGCCACCTTGGACAGACGAATGCCTCTCGCCGCCGCCCCTTGCTGGACGAATGCGACGATATCGGTATGTTGGTTCACGGTGTCGATCCTCCTCCTCTAGATGCCTCGCACTTCCTCCACCTAGTAAACGCCTATTCGCGACCCGGTGCAAGGGCAAGTTTGTCTCAGCGCGGACCGACGTCCATGTACGATCTGAATTTCGGAAAATGAATCGTAAGCCGCGTGCCCGCGCCCGGCTCCGAGCTTACCGACAGCCGATGCCCGAGCTTGTGCGCCATCTGCCGTGCCAGGTAGAGGCCCAGGCCCGTAGATTTGGCATGATTGCGGCCGTTCGTCCCCGTGAAGCCCTTGTCGAAGACGCGGCCCAGCTCCTCCGGCGGAATCCCGATACCGTCGTCCTCGATCCACAGCCGCTTCTCCGCCGCGTCCTCGTCCCAGCCCGCCGCGATCCGGCCCTGCTCCGGCGTATACTTAAGCGCATTGGCCATAATCTGCTCGACGATGAAGGCGAGCCACTTGCCGTCGCTGTGCGCACGGAACTCCCCCTCCTGAATCTCGAAGGCGATCCGTTTGTTGATGAACAGCTTGGCGTATTTTCGCACGCTGGCCTTGACGACCGTCTGCAGCGGCAGTTCGGCGATAAAGTAGTCTTTGGAAAAGGAATCGATGCGCGAGAAATACAACGCCTGCTCCACGTAGCTGTCGATCTTGGCGATCTCGTCCTCCAGCTTGTCCGCGAGCGGCTCGGGCAGCGCCTCCTCCCGCTCGAGGAGCAGCCGAACGGCGGCGATCGGCAGCTTCACCTCGTGAATCCAGGACATGACGAAGTCCTGATGCTCGCGAATCTCGGCCCGCAGACTGTTCAGCCGTTCCTCGTGCTCGTCCTGACGACGCCGAACGAAGGCCAGCAGCCGGGCTTGTCCCTGCGTCTGCGGCTTCGGCAGATGGTCGACCTTGACGTCCCTGCCGTCCATGCTCAGCTCAATCTCCCGGTAAAACCCTCTTCGGTGCAAGTAGCCCGCGCATGCATATACGATCGTAAAAACGATGCAAGCGGAGGCTGTATACAGGACGGTGCCCGAATCGACGCCGCTGACCGCCATCATCAAGGCGACGAATGCCGTCAGGCCTGCCGCGAACGCAAAAAAAGGCGCTTTGTCTCTGGCATAATCGGCGAATGTCATGGCACGATGTACCCCTGTCCTTTGCGAGTCGCGATGAAATCCTCACGGCCCAGCTCCGCCAGCTTCCGACGCAGCCGTCCGATGTTGACGGTCAGCGTGTTCTCGTCCACGAAGCTCTCGTCCTCCCAAAGCGCGCGCATGATCTTCGTGCGGCCGACGATGGCGCCTTTGTTCCGCATGAGGAGGCTCAGGATCGCGAATTCGGTCTTGGTCAGCTCCGCCCGGCTGTCGCCCCGCATGACAGTCCCGTCCTTAAGGTCGAGCACGACGCCGTCGTGCTCGATGACGCTGGCGGGCGCATCGAGATAGGTATACGTCCGCCGAAGCAGGGCCTGGATCTTGGCTACGAGCACGTCCATATGAAACGGCTTCTGCACGAAGTCGTCCCCGCCCATATTCATGGACATGACCATGTCCATCGGCGTGTCCCGCGAGGAGAGGAACAGGATGGGGACCTTAGACATCTCCCGAATCCGGCCGCACCAGTAGAAGCCGTCGAACGAAGGCAGGTTGATGTCCATCAGCACCAGATGCGGCGACTCCCGGACGAATGCCGCCAGCACTTGGCCGAAGTCTTCCGCGAGACAAGTCTCGAAGCCCCACTTGCCGAGCGCTTCGGCGATCAGCTCCCGGATCGTCGGATCGTCCTCGACGATCATGATTTTCATGCTCATACGCTTGCCTCCCCAGGCCGTTCGCCTTTTCGCATGAGTCATTCATACCATCCCCGCCGCCCCCCGCGCAACACGCCGTATGTGACAATATTGTTAGGTTGGGCGCCCCGGCTGTTCGGTTGAACGCATAAGGGATCCTGTACAATAAATATCGCAGGCCTGACGCTCTTGAATGGCGGAGATGGAGGAATAGAAGATGAAAACGATCGTGGAAGCGAGAAACGTGCAAAAGACATACGGCGCGAGAGGCAATCTGTTCACCGCGCTGCAGCATATCGACCTGACCGTCGCGGAAGGCGAGTTCGTCGGCATCATGGGGCCGTCCGGCTCGGGCAAGTCGACCCTGCTGAACCTGCTGTCGACGATCGACAGGCCGACCTCGGGCGAGATCGAGGTGGACGGCGTCAGCATTCTGAATATGGACGAGGCTCGGATGTCGGCATTTCGCAGGGACCGGCTGGGCTTCATTTTCCAGGACTTCAATCTGCTCGATACGCTGACGGTCCGGGAGAACATCGTCCTGCCGCTGGCGCTGGCGCGCGCCGACCTCGCGGAGCTCGAGCGCCGCGCGCTTGAGATCGCCGAGCGCTTCGGCATCCGGGACATTCTGGACAAGTACCCGTACCAGATCTCCGGCGGGCAGAAGCAGCGCACGGCGGCCTCCCGCGCGATCGTCGCGAAGCCTAGCCTCGTGCTGGCCGACGAACCGACCGGCGCGCTCGATTCGAAGTCCGCCACGGACCTGCTCGAGTGCCTGCAGGAGCTCAATATGCGCGAGCGCGCGACCATCCTCATGGTCACGCACGATCCGTTCGCCGCCAGCTATTGCTCCCGCGTGCTGTTCATCAAGGACGGCAGCGTCTTCACAGAGGTCGGCAGAGGCGAGACGGCACGGCCGCTGTTTTTCAAAAAAATCATGGACGTGCTGTCGGTACTCGGCGGCGGCGCGCCGGTCGGCGGATGATTCTCCGCGCGATCGCGGAAAGGAGAGGCTCGGCATGACGCCATGGGATCTGGCCAAGAAAAACATGAAAGGCAACGCCCGTAATTACGGCATTTATTTTGTCTCGATGCTGATCAGCGTCGTCATCTACTTCACGTTCGTCAGCCTTCAATACAACAAAGATATCGAAGCCGGGATGGCTTCTTCTCAAAACCTGCGCACGGTATTCATGGGCTCGTCGGTCGTGCTGGCCTTGTTCGCTGCCGTATTCATCGGCTACTCCAACGCCTTTTTCACGCGCAACCGCAAAAAGGAAATCGGGCTGTACGCGCTGCTCGGCGTACGGCGCAAGACGATCGGACGGATGCTGCTCTACGAGAATCTGATCCTGAGCGCCCTCGTGCTGGCCGCAGGCATCGGCCTCGGCACGCTGCTGTCCAAGCTGTTCGGCATGATCCTGGTCCGGCTGCTTGGCACGGGCGCGACGACGGCCGTCGGCTTCGGACTCTCGCTCGAAGCGGCGGCGAACACGATCGCCGTGTTCGCGCTTATCGTACTGGCGACCTCGCTCCACAGCTACCGGCTCATCTATAAGTTTCCGCTCATCGAGCTGTTCAGAGCGGACAAAAAGGGCGAGCCTGCGCCCCGCGTCTCGGTGTGGGCGGCGCTCGCTGCCGCGCTGTTAATCGCGGCGGGCTACATCGCGGCGCTTCGGGAGATTCATACGACCGAGCAGTTCGCGCTCAATATGGGCATCGCCCTCGTCTGCATCCTGCTCGGCACCTGGCTGCTGTTCCGCGCGGCCGTGCCGGCGCTGCTCGCCGCCTGGCGCAGGAATAAATCCCGCTATTACCGGGGCACCGCCATGATCGGGGTCTCGCAGCTCTTGTTCCGCGTGCGCGGCCATGTCCGCACCTTTTCGATGATCGCGCTGCTAAGCGGCATCACCCTCGGCATTTTCAGCATCGTGTACATCCAATATTACTTCGCGGAACGCAGCACCGCCGAGAGCCGGCCGTTCAGCTACGAGCATGCGTCCGTCGATCCCGCGTTCGACGAAGCCGTCCGGAATATCATCGGCGCGGACAGGGACCACCCGGTCGTCTCGCATCTCTCGATTCCCGTCGTCGAGCTGGACGCGAGCCTGACCAACCTGCGCGACATTCCGATTCACTACTATTCGTACGCCGAGCCGGGTAAGTCTGTCTCGATATTGTCCGCCAGCGCCTACAACGAGGCGGCCAAGGCGCTCGGAAGGCACGAGACGGTCCGGCTGGCGTCAGGAGAAGCAGCGGCCATCCGGCCGATGCTGGACGATCAAACTTTTGCGGAATACGCCGGGCAATCGCTTGAACTGCGCATCGGAGACGGGAAAAGAGCGCTGCCCTTCGTGGCCTTGCTGGAAGGACGCGTGCTGAGCTGGCGGTTCCCGGACTTGTTCGCCGTCGTGGACGACGGGACATGGGCCGAGCTCGCGAAGGCCGCGGCGCCGACCGTGTTCGAGGTCTACAGGGTCGAAGGACAGGAACAGGCGGGCGCGACCGCCGACCGGCTAAGCGCGCTGGCCGCGGGCCGCGACGATGCGCGCCTGAACATGTTCTACGCGGAATACAAGCGCACGCAGGAAGAGTCGGGATTGTTTCTGTTCATCGTCGGCTTCCTGGGGCTCGTCTTCCTCGCGGCCACGGGCAGCATGATCTACTTCAAGCAAATGACGGAAGCGCACGCGGACATCGGGCGGTACGCGGTGCTGCGCAAGCTCGGCGTCAGCCGCCGGGAGCTGCGGCGGACGATCGCCTGGCAGACGCTGTTCGTCTTCGTCCTGCCGCTCGCCGTAGGCACCGCTCACGGCTACGTGATCATGAAGGTATTCACCGCCGGACTCGTCGGCATGAACTTCACGATCCCGATCCTGCTGTCGATGGGCGCGTATGTCGCGGTATACTTCGTCTACTATGCGGTATGCGTCTATTCGAACGACCGGATTCTGAATCCGGCGTGACGGGGTACTTGCGGCGCAAAGAGCAGAGACCGCGCGGTCTCTGCTTTTTCTGCTTCAGGTACGCGCGCGGCGGAATCCAGCGTGCTTATGTTTACAAACGCTTCAGCTCGCCCGGCCCGACCGGAACGGCCTCTCCGTCGGCCGCGATCCAAACCTCGAGCGCGGACGGATTGTGCACGATCGTGCAATCAGCGGAAAACCGCAGCCGGTCGAGCGCCTGCTTGTAGGCGACGATCTCGGCATTGGTCGCCTTCCACACGTCGTCCGCGCCGGCCAGCTGCTCGCCGACGGTGTCGACGAGATGCCAGTTGTCGTCCGACTCGAACTCGTAGCTGTGCCCCCAAATGTAGAGCAGCGACATTCTGCCGAAGCGGTCCTGATAGCCAAGGAAGTCCTCCGTGCGCTCGACCATCTGCTTGTGGTGGCAGGTGGGATGCCAGCGCAGGAAATCGGCCGGCAGCCTATAGCCGCCATGGCTGTTCGTCGTGCGGGCGTATTCGATGCCGAACGCGGGCAGCGCCGCGACGACGCGGTCGTCGTACGTGCCGAACGGATAGCTCATGCCGCGGACGGGATAGCCCGTCAAGCGCTCCAGCGCCTTGCGGTCCTCCCAGATCTCGCCGGCCAGCGCGTCGGTCGGGAGCAGGTCGAGAAACGGATGGTTGATCGTATGCGCAGACACCTCGTGCCCCTCGAATAAGCCGGCGATCTCGTCGGCGCCGACGTAGCCCTCCAACCCCAGCTTGCCTGCGTTCAGGTGAAACGTTCCTTTGAGACCATAGCGGTTCATCGCCTCAACCAGCCTGCGGTCGTGCGTCCTGCCGTCGTCGAAGCTGAACGTGACCGCTTTGCGCCGGCCTCCCGGAAAACACTTGAATTGAATGCTCACGCGTTCCATCTCTCCTCTATGGCGATAGCGGCTATGAAAATAGCGGCTTTAATCCTTTACCGCCTTAATATATAAGCGCATGAATGAACAAGTCAAACGTCATGCCTGGACTGACCTTGCCGGGCTGAAGCGCGCATCGTTCGGCCTCAGCCGCCTGCGAGCAAGCGACCGATCTGCTCCTCCGCGAACAGTTCGCTGAGCGCGAACGAAATGCACGGCAGCTTGTCCGATACGACGCGGTCTTCTCCCTCGAACAACTCGGTCAGCGTCAGGCGGTTGCCCTCTTGTTCATAACGCTCGAGCGTTCGGGCCACCGGATCGAGGATCCAATACTCCTGCACGCCATGCTTCCCGTAGATGTCCAGCTTGCGCACCTTGTCCCTGTGCCTGGAACCGGGCGACAGCACCTCCACGACGAGATCGGGCGCGCCTTCGATGCCGCGCATCGTCATGATGTCGGTCCTGCCCCGGTGAATGAAGATGACGTCCGGCTGCGCGACATTTCTCGGGCTTAAGATGACATCGAGCGGGGCAAGCAAAATAAAGTACTCCGAGCTGCAACTCTGCGTGATTAGATGCAGCTTGGCACCAAGCATTTGATGCACGAGCGACGGACCCGACATCAGCTCGAGCGACCCGTCCAGCACCTCGTAACGCTGCCCGTCCTCCGGCAGCTCCGCGTAAATGTCGTACGTCACGCGCTTCTGTCTGATCGCCGCTTCCCATTCCTTTTTTTTATCCATGGCAAGCACCCTCCCTTTAGCAAAAAAGCCCCGTCAAAGCGACACGTGACGTGTTCGGCTCTGACGGGGCGCTTCCCCGCGTTCATTTCTTCTGTACTTATTATGGACAAGACTGGATATTCTGTCAACGAAGTTTCAACTCAGCAATCATGCCGCTGCGTTCAGCGCTGGATCGGTTCGATCACGTAGACGCTGCGTCCTTCGCCCGAAACCTCCGCCGCCTTTTCCTCTTCCTCGCGAACGCGCCAGCCGAAGGAAAGTACGGATGCCAAGCGCGCCTTTTCGTCGGTACTCAGCGAAGCGCGGACAGCCTCGGCTCCCGCCTCCAGCAGCAACTCCGGCTCAAGGCCGAGCGCGACCCGAATCCAGCTGTGAATGCCGCGCACCGTGTTGTACTTGATCTGGTAACCTTGCGTGACGGCCGCTTCGAACGTCTCGGGCTCCTCCGCGGCGAAGGCGGAGAGCGCCTCGTACTTGAACTGAAACGGACTCTCGTCGACCGGCAGCTCGCCCGAACGGACGCGCGCGAACAGCTCCTCGTTAGACCATCCCAGCGACCTCAACGACTCCACCAACAGCGCGTCCCACTGGGACAGCCTCGCCTGACTTGTCGTGCTCATGTTCATCCGCTCCTTTAATGACACTATAAATGCTCCGATAGCACGGCTCGATTCATGACGCAACTGCGCTTTCCTCGCTTACGCGGCTCGATTCGCGGTGCAGCCGCGCTGTCCTTCACGGAATCGCAGCGAAATGCCCCGGCCCGACCTCGCGCAGCGGTGCGCCCTCGCCGGTCCACGCCGCGCGGTCCCAGGCGATCCGCTTGGCCGCGGCACGCGGGTCCGGCACCGGAATCGCCGACAGCAGCGCCTGCGTGTACGGATGCAATGGGTTGTCGTACAGCTCGTCGCTGTCCGCAACCTCGACGAGGCGACCCGCGTACATGACGCCGATCCGGTCGGAGATGTGGCGGACCATCGACAGGTCGTGCGCGATAAACAGGTACGTCAGGCCGAATTCGGCCTGCAGGTCCTCGAGCATGTTCACGACCTGGGCCTGCACGGACACGTCGAGCGCGGAGATCGGCTCGTCGCACACGACGAACTCCGGCCGAACCGAGAGCGCCCTTGCGATCGACAGCCGCTGCCGTTGGCCGCCGCTGAATTCATGCGGATAACGGGTTAGATGCTCCGGCTTAAGCCCGACCTTGACGAGCAGGTCCGCGACCGCTTCCTTGCGGGCGCTCCCGGCATGCACGCCGTGAATGTCCATCGGCTCGCCGATCAGCTCGAGCACGTTCATGCCCGGGTTCAGCGACGAGTACGGGTCCTGGAAAATGCTCTGGATCCGCCGGCGGAAAGGACGCAGCGCTTTGTCGTCGAGCGCGGACAATGGCTGGCCGTCGTATAAAACTTCGCCCTCCGTATAGTCGTACAGCCGCAGCAGGCAGCGCCCGACCGTCGACTTTCCGCTGCCCGACTCGCCAACGAGGCCGAACGTCTCGCCTTTGCGAATGCCGAAGCTCACGCCGTCGACCGCCTTCAACACCTGCGTCGTTCTGCCCCAGACATCCTTTTCTTTGACGAAATGCTTCTTGAGATCCCGGACGTCTACCAGCGTCTTGGCCGCCTTATCCATCCGAATCCCTCCTCCCGCTTCTCGCCGCCGAATGCTCCGCATCGTGAAGCCAGCACAGCGCGCGGTGGCCCTCGCCGAGCTCGAACAACGGCGGCCGCTCCACGCATTTGCCGAAGGCGTGCGGGCAGCGCTCGATGAACGGGCAGCCCGGCGGCGGATCCAGCAGATCCGGCGGCGTCCCCTCGATCGGTACGAGCCGCTCGCGCGTGCCTCCTCCGCGCTTGGGCACCGACTTCAGCAGCCCCTGCGTGTACGGATGACCGGGGCGATAGAAGATGTCCTCGACCGTCCCTTCCTCCATCACCATGCCCCCGTACATGACGACGACCCGCGTGCACACCTGCGCGACCACGCCGAGATCGTGCGTGATCAGCACGATGCCCATGTTCGACTTCGCCTTGATATCCTTCAGCAGGTCGAGGATCTGCGCCTGGATCGTCACGTCGAGCGCCGTCGTCGGCTCGTCGGCGAGGAGCAGCTCCGGCTCGCAGGAGAGCGCCATCGCGATCATGACCCGCTGCCGCATGCCCCCGCTGAACTCGTGCGGGTACTGCTCCAGCCGGCGTTCGGGCTCGCCGATGCCGACCTCGCGCAGCTTGGCGACCGCCTCCAGCCTCGCGGCCTCTTTGCCGAGCCCGCGGTGCCTGCGGATTACTTCCGTCATTTGCGCGCCGATCTTTTTTACCGGATTGAGCGCCGTCATCGGATCCTGGAACACCATCGCGATCCGGTTGCCCCGCAGCTTGCGCCAGCGGCTGTCGGACCAGCCCAGCAGGCTCTCGCCGCGGTAGCGGATATCGCCGCCGATGACGCGGCCCGGCGGGCCGATCAGGCCCAGGGCCGCCTTCGCCGTCACGCTCTTGCCGCTGCCGGACTCGCCGACGATCCCGACCGTCTCTCCCGCGTCGACGTGCAGGCTCACGCCCCGCACCGCTTGGTTCTCCCCGCTCCGGGAGTAGAACGACACGCGGAGATCCTCCATTTCAAGCAGCCGTTCCGTCATGCCCCGTTCCCTCCTTTTACATTGGATGGTGCCTTGCCTTTGATCTTCCTCGCTATATCAAACCTCAACTGCCGTATCGAACGGACACAGCTTCCGCTATTCCTCTCAACCGCAACCGAATCCGGTCCGCCGCGGACCCAGGATCCGCTATTTGATCCGAAAATACCGAATTCCGCGCTCAATTCCACGTTTAACGGATCTGTAGTCCGCTTACCACGCCTTAGCCGCCCTTTTGGCAAAATAACGGATCGTGTGTCCGAAAAGCTCATTTGTCAGCAACTGCGTCATGGCAGCGTGGCGCGAATCTGAACCTCCTAGCGCTTGACGAGCTTCGGCTCGAAGCCGACGCGCAGGATGTCGCCCAGCACGTTGAAGCTGAGCACCGTCAGCAGGATGAACAAGCCCGGAAACACCGCGAGATAAGGCGCCTGCCCGATCAGCCCCTGGGCGTTGTTCAGCATGCTGCCCCACGTCGCGTTCGGCGCCTGGACGCCGAAGCCCAGGAAGCTGAGCGACGACTCCATCATGATCGCCGAGGCGATGTTGTTCGTCGCGCCGACGATGACGACCGGCATCAGGTTGGGGAAAATATGTCTTCGGACGATGCCGAAGGCGCCCTGCCCGGACGCGCGCGCGTACAGCACGTACTCCCGTTCCTTGAGCGACATCGTCTCCGCCCTGACGATCCGCGCGATGTTCATCCACATCAGGAGCGAGATGATGATAATGATGTTGCCGACGCTCGGCTTCAGGAATACGCTCAGCAGCAGGAGAATGAGGAACGACGGGATCGACATGATGACTTCGACGAGCCGCATAAGCAGGTTGTCGATCCATCCGCCGAAGTATCCGCTGACGACGCCGACGATGACGCCGATGCCCGTCGCCAGGATCATCGACGCGAAGCCGACCGTCAGCGAGACGCGGCCGCCGTACAGCGCTCTGGTGAAGTAATCCCGACCGTAGTCGTCCGTCCCGAACCAGTGGTCGGCGTTCGGCGGCTTCAGCCGTTCGAGCGCGTTCAGCGCGTTGGGATCGTGAGGAGACAGGAAGGCCAGCGCGGCCGCGATCGTGAACAGGACAAGGATGATAATGCCGGCGATGCCGAACGCGCTCGACCGCAGCTCGCCCGCGACGCTGCGCCATTTGCTCCGGTTCATGTGGTCACCTCTTCGATTTGATTCTCGGGTCCGCGATGCCGTACAGTAGGTCCGCGGCCAGATTGCCCAGGATGAGCAGGACGGATGAGAACAGCGTGATCCCCATGATGACGGGATAGTCCATGCCCCTCACGGCCGTCATGCCGAGCGAGCCGATGCCCGGCCAGGAGAAGACCGTCTCCGTCACGATCGCGCCGGCGACCAGCTCGCCCATCGACATGCCGAGCAGCGTGATGATCGGCAGCAGGACGTGCTTCATCACGTGCCTGAACAGCACGATGCGCTTGGTCGAGCCGTAAGCGTATTGAATCTGCACGTAATCCTCCCGCAGCTGTCCGATCGTGCTGGAGCGAATGTAGCGGACATAGACCGCGAGGAAGCTGAATGCCAGTACGGCGCAGGGCATGATGCCGTGCTTCAGCACGTCGAATGCGCTGTTCACGCCGATCGTGCGCATGCCCATACTCGGGAGCCAGTGCAGATGGATGGAGAAAAAGTAAATCATCAGGATGGCGAGCCAGAACAGCGGGACCGAGATGCCGACGTAGGCGACCAGGTTGACGAGCTTGTCGATCCAGCGGCCCCGGTAGGCGCCGGCCGCCAGCCCGAGCGGGATCGCCAGCAGCACCGCCAGCCCGATCGCGGAGCCCATGAGTCCCGCCGTCGCCGGCAGGCGGTCCAGAATCTGATCCATGACCGGCTGATGATTGACCAGCGAGTAGCCCAGATTGCCGGTCACCGCTTCTTTGATCCACAGGAAGTACTGGACGTAAGCCGGCTTGTCCAGTCCGAGGTTGTGGCGGATGCGCTCGATGTCCTCGGGGTGCATGTTCGGCGTGACGAACGACAGCACCGGATCGCCCGGCGCGAGCTTGATCATCGCGAAGCAGACGATCGACACGAACAGCAGCAGCGGGACCGTCTGCAGCAGCCTTCTAATTAAGAGTTGTCTCATTCCGTACGCTCCCAGGCCTTAGACGTACAAAAAAATAAGCTGGACGAACCAGCTTATTTTCTTGCGCGTCCGGTATTTCAACAGCGTCTTATTTGACGTACAGCTTGGATGGATCCTCGAAGATGACGACCGGCTTAAGCACGGCTTCTTCGATGCCGCCGTATCTCTTGTCGACCGCCACGATCGTCTTGGTGTACGCGATCGGGTAGATCGCGGCGTCCTCCGCGACGAGCTTCTGGGCGTTCTTGTAGATCTCTTCGCGCTTGGCCGCATCCCCTTCGCCGGAGCCTTGCTTGAACAGGGCGTCCACCTCGGGATTGCTGTAGTGCGAGTAGTTGGCCGATCCGTCGGAGGTGAACAGCATGCTGTACGCATCCGGATCGAAGCCCATAATGTAGCCGCCGACGACGAGATCGAAGTCCGTTGCCTTCGGATCGGTGAACTTCGCCCCGAACGCCGAGGCGTCCATGCTGTTCAACTCGACCGTGATGCCGACTTCCTTCAGCTTCTGCTGCACGTACAGCGAGATTGCTTCTTGCACCTTGTTGCCGCTCGATACGATGAAGCGCAGTTTCGCGTTCTTCACGCCCGCCGTCTGCAGCAGTTCCTTCGCCTTGGCGACGTCGTTGTCATAGGTCGGTACGTCGTTCGTCTGGTAGAGCACGTCCGGCGTCAAGAACGAGTGGGCCGGATCGGCATAGTCGGCGGAAGCATAGGCGACCTGGATCAGCTCTTCGCGGTTCAGCGCGTAGCCGATCGCCTCGCGGACTTCCTTCTTGGCCAGCAAGCCCGAAGCGCTGTTGTGGTTGAACAGCATGTAGGCGAGGCGGCCTTCGCTATAAGGCAGGATCTCGAAGTTGCCCGAAGCCTGGATCGTCGATACGTCCTGCGGATCGAGATACTTGACGTTGATCTCGCCATTCTGCAGCGCCAGGTTGGCCGCGTTCGTATCCTTGGCGATCCGGTACGTGATCGAGTCGAGATGAGGCTTGCCGCCGAAGTAGCCGTCGAAGCGCTCGAGCGTCAGATACTCGCCGGTCTTGTATTCCTTGAACTTGAACGCGCCGGAACCGACCGGTGCTTGGTTCTTCGGGCTCTTCTCGATGTTCGCTTCGTTCTCGTAGATATGCTTCGGAATCGGGAACACCTGGACCAGCGTCGCCTCGAAGCCCGGCGCGACCTGCGGCAGCTTGAGCTGCACGGTCGTGTCGTCCACCTTCACCGCTTGGACCGGCTTGCCGCCGATGATGAAATTGCCGCGCAGGAAGCTGTTCTGCGACTCGTCGAGGATCTTGTCGATCGTGAACACAACGTCGTCCGCGGTCAGCGGCTGGCCGTCATGCCAGGTCAGGCCGCTCTTCAGCTTCATCGTATACGTGAGCTTGTCCTCGGACAGGTCGAGGCTGTCTGCGAGATAGTACGTCCGCTTGCCGTTGTTCACCTGGAACAGCGGCGCGTAGAGCGCCTGGTCGATCGTCAGGCTGACGCGGTCGCCAGCGTAGTTCGGATTGAGAATGACCGGATCCGCGGCGACGGCGAGGATCAGGCTGCCGCCGTCTTTGGCTTCGCCGCTTGCCGCCGGCTGCGAGCCGGAAGCCGAAGCGGTGGCGGACGCAGTGCCCGAAGCGCTCGGAGAAGCGTTGTTCGCGTTGTTGTTGCCGGAGCACGCGCTTGCGAGCATGGTCAGCAGCGCAAGTACGATGATGCCGCTAAAGCGTTTTTTGTTGCGGTTAAGCATAGTTTCACCCTCCACTGTATCTCTGTATCTGTTTTTGTAACAGTTTTATTATAGTACATCGGCTTACTCGGGATTGCAAGATTTATTTCAAAAGTTTTTGTCGAATGCTGACGAATACACCGACAACTTCCTTATTATAACGATCGCGCCGGTGCCCGGCAACCACGTTGACTAATTATGGTATCCCACAAGACGGAATGAAGTATGCGCGGGCGGTCGAACCGAGGCTAGCAATTGCGGACGCGGAAGTACGTAGGCATGCGGGTGCACGGAGGCCAATCGCCTCCTGTAGTGAAGGCGCTGAGCATCATGCGGGCGCACGGAGGCCGATCGCCTCTTGTAGTGAAGTCGATGAGCATCATGCGGGCGCCTGGAGGCCGATCGCCTCTTGTAGTGAAGGCGATGAGCATCATGCGGGCGCCTGGAGGCCGATCGCCTCCTGTAGGGAAAGCGATGAGCATCATGCGGGCGCCTGGAGGCCGATCGCCTCCTGTAGTGAAGGCGATGAGCATCATGCGGGTGCACGAAGGCAGATCGCCTCCTGTAGGGAAGGCGATGAAGCATCATGCACGCGCCTGGAGGCCGATCGCCTCTGATCCCTGCTATAAGATTTAAAATGGATGAGGGGACGCTCCGGAACACAAGGCTGTTATGCAAAAAAAGAAGCCGTTCGCCGGATCGCGAAACAGCTTCACTTCGAACACACGTGTGGGTAATGTTTATAAACAACGCTCTTCATTCGCTTGAGATAATGCTTTCTTTCATCTCATTCAGAATCGTTCTCATGAAGCCCAATGCGGCATGCCATTGCGGGTCCGACGGTCAAACACGACAGATTCGCATACGAGCCGGGCTGGCGTATGGCGCAAATTCCAATCAATCCGCGATTCCTCCGGCGATTCAAACTCGTTTAAGCAAGTCGTCTCGAAGCGGCGTGAACGTATCGAGCAGCGTCCCTTCTTCGATCGCCGTCGTCCTATGGACGGCACCGCTCGGGATGACCAGCGTCTCGCCTTGCTTGAGCAGATGTTTGACGCCATCGATGCGGAACTCGAAGCTTCCCTTTAAGCAATAAGTCAACTGCTCGTGCGGATGGGAATGCGCGTAACCTTGGGCGCCCTCTTCGAAATGCACCTCCATCATCATTAGCGATCTTCCCGGCTTGAACACCCGGCGTTTGATGCCGGGCTCCGCCGATTCCCAATCGTCCTTCTCGTACGGCATGTTCTGTCCTCCTCTCGTCGGTTCCTTTTAATGCACGATCGCCGCCATCGGCCGATGTGCGGGATTTCTTGCACTTTGGAGCCCTACAGCCAGAGATCCCGGATCGTCTATCATTCTATTCTATTAATCTCAAGTACGCTTGAGCGTGTTGCCAGTCCAACTCCCATTCCCGCTCAGATCCGCCCGCGCTTAGCCGTATGTGCAATCGTCCCTCCTCCCTGGACTCGACGCAAAGCGAGAGAGACGCCCCTTCCCTCGGCTCCGCCGAGGAGGCATTCGATTCATAGGCAAACGCATGGATAAAAATGACGTCGCGTCCGTTTGCGTCGGCGACGCGGCGGATCCACGTCCGTCGCTGCCTGCTCGGCGGATTGTCGGGCGTGCGCGCGAGCAGAACCTCGGAAGGATGGGAACACCAGCCGGCTTGTAGAAGCGCCCCCTCCTCCACCCGCCATCGTTGCATGTTTTCGGCTTCGTCCGGACGCCGCCGCACCTCGTTGATCCAGTCAGACGATCCCGTGCTTAAGCGGCCGTACCATTCGTTCCATTCGGGGCCTTCCTCCTCTAACTCGCCGCTCATATGGTACAGGAGATCCACATCTCGCTTTGCAGGGGACGACACCCGCACGATATCGAGCAACGCCTCGTCCGTCAGCATGTCGATGCGACCGATCCGGACTCCGCGGTACGCGTCCTCGTCCCAGGTGCACATCTCCGCCGGCAGAACGATCGCTCCCTTCATTCGATAACGAGACGGGTCGTCGTCATCCGCCCATTCCACCCGGCTCTCCACCCACGAGCCCCAAGTCTCCTTCAGGTACTGAACCCGCTCTCCGTCCGCCGGAGGCTGATCGCATCCGTTAAGCGAGACCGTATTGTGCGAGTACGTGTGCTTGAACCAGCCATAGTGGGCAGGCACCGCGTACGAAGTCGTTCCCGGATCGACAAAAAGCGGCAACGAGCCGACCGAGAACGATAGCCCGAGCCGATCCATATGGTCGTGTTCGCCGCCGAACGGGCTATGCTTGACGAGCAAATGCCAGCCCTGCCGATTGACTAGCTTCGTCAGCCCGCAGTATGGGGAGGAGGCATCCGATCGTACGGTTTGACGAAGCGAAACCGGAGAATCGGAGGGACCGTCGCTGTCGTTGGACAGCTTGTGTCCATAAGCCAGCGCCTGGAACGAATCGCGCTTCGCAGGGGCAAACCCGGCTCCTAAGACTCCCCTGCTGTCCATTCCGTAAGCCAGCCGAAGCGCGTCGGCGTAGCGTTCGCGCCCGAACCAGCCGTAGGCGATCTCGTAGTAGGGGGCTAAGTCGGCCAGCGTCATCCCGTAGCTGGCGTCGTTGACGTTCGGTAGCCGGCCGTCCGGCAGAACATAGCCGAGCGGCAGGTTGAACATGCGCTCGAGCACGGGAAGGCCGTTTAGCTGCGAGCCTGTCCCTTCGACCATCATGGCGCACCGCAGCAGCGATTCGAACGCGTAGAAGTGATAGTGGAAGTTGCCTTCGTACCACATCCCGTCTTCGAGGACGCCCCTCTCCAGTTGTTTGAGAAGCCCGTAAGGACCTTCGAGTCCGCTTCGAATAATCCCGGGGTCGCCGAGCAAGTGACCCAGTATGGAAAGGGCGGAAGCGATCAGCACCGCGTGATTGTGGATCTGCTCCTCCTGATAAGCCGCGAGGAAGCGTGCGCACGGTAGCAGAAGCCCTTCGCGAACCCGCGCATTTTCTTCCCGCGTTAGCGCAGATTCGGCAAAGCGAAAGGCGTCGCACAAATCGATGATCCAATGCGCTTCGTCGAGCGTCTGCGCGAATAGCTTGCCGGGACCGTTGTACGGGATGCCCCCGTGAATCTCGCAGCCTTCGTAGTGCTCGGCATACGCGAGCAGAACGGATTTGGCCCACTCCGCTGCGACCGCGTCGTTCGCCAGAAATCCGTAGATCGAAGCGGCACGGGCGCCCTTGCCGATTCGCTCGTGAGCGAGCTTCCTCCAAGCCCCATCGTAAGGTTCGCCTTGGCAGACCGTGCCGCAGAAGGAACAATGGTGCTCGCCTGGACGATCCCAGTCGAAGACCAGCCGCGTCCCGTCCTTCGGACAATAATAGTAGTGCGACCAGTCGCACCGTTCACTCGAACCTATCTCGTAACGGATTCGCAGCGCGGTCTCCGCCTCCGTCCGAAGCCGTTCGACCGCGGCCGTATAAACAGGATCCGCAGCCTGCAAAAGGATTCGATTCATTCGCTCTCGATTCATGGCTGCCTCCCCTGCTTCTCCGCGCTCCTCAGCCCTTGACCGAGCCAGCTGTCATCTGCATGAACGATTTGTTGGCCAAGACGTATGCGAGCAGCAGCGGAAGTATGGATAAGCACGCGCCGGCCATCATGTAGTGCGTCTGCGCCGCGGACGAGATACCGTACCGGAGACCGGCCAGACCGACCGTCAGTACCTGCAGGTTCGGCTGGCTCATCGTGAAGACGAGCGGCAGGATGTATTCGTTCCAGGCGTGGCGGAAGGCGAACAACCCGGCGACCCCGAGTCCCGGAGCCAGCAGAGGAAGAATGATCCGGGAGTAAGTCCACAGTCTCGAGCAACCGTCGATCATGGCTGATTCGTCGAGATCCTTCGGAATTCCCTTCATGAAGCTCAGCAGGATAAAAAAGGTCGACGCATGCCCGCTGATCAAAATGAGAATAACCGACCACAAGGAAGTATGCAGGCCCAGGTTGACCATGAGTTCGAATTGCGGACGCAGCACGACGGCTCCAATGGAGATGAACATCGTTGCCGACTGCAGGATAACGTACGTTTTTTTGCCGAGAAAATCCATCCGATCGACCGCGTAAGCCGCAAGAGAAGCGATCAAAAGCGTTCCGATCGTGGAGAAGACGGAAATGAACGCACTGTTCCACGTATAAGTGGAAAAATGCGCCTGCTCCCAGACTTCGCCGTAGTTGGAAAAGTGCCATTCGGAAGGCAGGAAGGTCGCTCCGGCGGTCAGTTCCGCGTTGGATTTGAAGGAGCCTAAAAAAGCAATCACGATGGGAAACAGCAGGGCGGCCGCCATCCCGATCAGAAAGGCCCATAACGCGAGCTTGCCCAGTCCCGGCCCCCATCGATGCTTGCTCGTCGACCGTGCGACTTGGCGCCTAAGTTCATATGCTTTGACGGTCATCGTAATCCTCCTGTTCGATAGACTGGCTCGATAGCGCAACGAAAAACGGCTCCGTAGATCAATAAAGACGATTCAACCTCTTGGACGCCGCAAAATAAACCAGGGTCACGACGCCGACGATGACGGCCGTGGCGAAGCCGACCGCGCTCCCGTAACCGATCTGCTGAACGTCTGAGCTGCCCGAGGTGGAGATCGGGAAGAACAGTTTATACACGTAAAGGAACATAACCTCCGTCTTGCCGATCGGTCCCCCCTCGGTCAGCACCATAATACTCTCGTAGCCCTTGAGCGAATTGATGATGGCCAGCATCATGACCATCTGAAGCACCGGTCCTAGCATCGGGATCGTGATGAACCAGAACTTCTGCGCGCCATTGGCCCCGTCCAAGGACGCGCTCTCGTACACGTCGGCGGGAATGCCCTGAAGCCCCGCGATGAACAACAGCATGTAATTGCCGACCGCCCCCCAGACCGCGATCAGGATGGCGGTCAGCATCGCCTTGTCCGGGCCGAGCCAAGCGATACTATCGTCAATGACGCCAAGCTTAAGCAGGAATTGATTGATGACGCCGTTATACGAGTTGAACAGGATGAAGAAGACGATCGACATGACCGAGGCACTGATAATGGTAGGAAGAAAATAGATCGCCCGCAGCAGATTACGCCCGCGGAACGCCCGATTCAAAAGTACGGCCAGCAACAGGGACAGCGGCAGCGTGAGCGCGAGCTTGCCACCTGCATACACGAAGGTGTTCGCAACGGACGTCCCGAACTCCCGATCGGAGAACAGACGGTCGAAGTTGGCGAAGCCGACGAACCTCTCGGCTCCGAAACCTTGGTAATCGAAGAACATGAAGCGCATGGCCCACAGGATGGGATAGACGCCGAGTACGACGGTTAGCGTCAGGCTGGGCAACGTAAACCAGAAGCCCGGAAGTTTTCTTTTAATCTGATGCACGGGCAGGTCCCTCCTTCAAAGATGAATGCGCCGCGGTATAAAGAAACCGGAGCCCCGCGGCAACTGCGCAGCCGGCTCCGGCTTGAGATGGATTATTCCGCGAACGCGCCCGCCAGCTTCGTCGAATCGAAGTCCGGGTCGGGCTCGATCGTCACGTCTCCGTCGGCGATCGCCTTGTCCAGCGCGCTGTTGTAGCGATCGTTCAGGTCCCCGACAATCTGGTCCAGGTCTCCGCCGACCAGGATGTATTTCCAGAACGCGTCTTCGGCCTTGGATCCTTCGACGGTCACCGTCGGCTGCACCGGCCAGACGCCGTCGTACTTGCTCGGCATGAAGCCTTCGATGCCGTTGATGTCCGGCTTCTCGGCCGAGGAGATGATGTCGGCGACCATCGAGATGCCGTAGCCCTTCTCCTGATATTCCTTAAGGATCTCGTTGCCGTACATGTAATTCACGAACTTCCACGCCGCGTCCTTATGCTCGGAATTGGCGTTGATGGCGAGCCATTGGCCGCCGAGGAAGCCGGAAGCGCCTTTGACCGTGCCGTCGATTGTCGGCGCCTGCGCCGCAGCCCAGTCGATCTTCGCGGGGAATTGGGTCTTGTAGACGCCCGGCTCCGAGGAGTAGGACAGGTACATGCCGATCTTGCCTTCCGCGAATTGCGCCCGCAGCGGGTCGATATCAAGCGCTTCCATGCCCGGCAGCGTGCTTCCGTCGTCCACCATTTGCTTAAATGCCTTGGCGATCTCCTTGAAGCCCGAGAAGTCGTAACGCGCAGTCTTGAAGTCGAAGCCGAAGCCTCCGTAGCCGCTCAGCTCTGCGATCACCCTCGCGGATCTGTTCCAGGCGCTGCCCGCGTTCTTAAAGGGAAGAGCGAAGCCGTACGCGCCGATGTCTTTGCCCGCCTCCGTCAGCTTCTTCGCGTCTTCGACCAACTCGGCCAGCGTCGTCGGAGGGTTCGCGATACCTGCCTTTGCGAACAGATCCTTATTGTAGACGAGCCGCATCGTGCTGCCGTAGTTCGGGAAGCTGTAGATCTTGCCGTCGAACTGGTTCAGGTCCGGTATCGCCTGGAATTCCTTCTTTTGCTCTTCCGTCATATAGTCGTCCAGCGGAGCCATGTAACCTTTTTTGTAGTAGGTTTGAATGGTGCCTTCCTTCGCCCGGAACACGTCGGGCGCCTGCTTGGCCGTGAACGCCAGGTCGAGCGCCTGCGCGTAATCGTCCGCCTTGACGACGTACTCGACCTCGATGTTGTCGGTGTTCGTCGCGTTGAACTCATCGACGACCTGCTTGATGTAATCGGCGTCGTGACGGTCGATCGTCCAATACGAGATTTTGATTTTCTCCCCCGTCTTGGCGCCGCCGGAACTCTCCGCCGATTCCTTCGAAGTCTCGTTGTCTCCCCCGCAAGCCGTGGCTCCCAAGGCTAACGCCAATCCCATTGCCAGCAAAGCGCTCTTCTTCATGCACCGCTTCTCCCCTTGTTCATTGGTGTTCATGCCGTAGTACTTGACCCTATTCTAAATGGAGAGCGGGCGGATCGTAATGCGGAGAAACAAAGATAAAGGGCAGAAATCCGCCCTTTATCTCTCCTTGCGATAGTTATCCTTGAACTCCGACGGCGTCGATCCCGTCACGCGCTTGAAGACGTCGCTGAAGTAACGCCGGTGTTCGTAGCCTAGCGATTCGGCGATCTCCTGCACCTGATAGTTATCGATCAGCAGCTGCTTGGCTCTCTCGATCCGCTCTCCGGTGACGAACTGGTTGAACGTCGTGCCCACGTATTTCTTGAACAAGCTCGCAAAGTATCCTCCGCTCAGATTCATCTGTCTCGCGCAATGCTCGATAGATAGATCCAGATGCAGGTTGGCCCTTATATATTCGATCGCCCGGTAGATCACCTTCTCCGAATCGCTTGCCCTCTCTCTCTCGATCCAGGCGCTGCCGTCCGCGCATAGATCCCGCAGCAGTTGCCGGAAGCTCTGGACCGTGAACTGCTCTTGACCGCTACGTCCACGGATCGCCCGGTCGTACGGTTGCACGATGGCTTGGGGAACCCATTCACGCAAAGAACGAAGCACGATAAGCGCGAGCTCGTAATAGAGGCTCCGCTCATAGGCCAAGTCGGGCAGCGGCGCAAGCCGGTTCATCTCGGCGAAGATGGCATCCAGCGCCCGGTAAGCCCGCTCCCGGTCGCCTACGCGCAGAGCGTCGAGCAGCTCCTTCTCCAGCTCCCTCTCCTTGTCGCGGTCGGCAGGCGTTCGCGCCGTATCGGCTTGGCGAACGGAGGCATAATCGAAGACGGGGCTGCCTTCCTCCCGCTTCCGAAAGGCCAGCGCGGCCATGGCCGACTTGTAGGCATCGGGCAGCTCCCCCAGACTCCGCGCGAGCTTGCCTATGCCGATCGAGACCGAGAAGACGGTATGCTCCGCGATGCTTGCGCGACAAGTCTCCGCCACCCCCCTTGCCGTATCCGTCTCCCCGCACGGGATGAGGCAGGCGTACTCGTTCGGCCCGTCCCGGCAGACGAGGCCGCCTGCTTGACGCAGCGTCTCGGCAAGAATATGGCCTACCGCGAATCTCGCAAGCTCCCCTTCCGCCGTGGGCGCGGACGAATAAGCGACGTCGTCGATCTCAACGAGCAAGACGGCGAATGATGCCGGAACCGTACCCGCCTGCATCTCGGTCCAATATCGCTCCGCTTCCTCCGTGGTAAGCGCATGGCGCAGCAACCGTCCCATGTATTCCTGGCGTAAAAGCGGCAAGCTCTCTTGCACTTGCCGTTCCATGGTCCTCAGCTGCCGGTCCAGCTCCCTCTCTTTCTCGAGTGCCTTCGTCGCGTCCAGGACGACCCGGGTCAGCTCGTCGATCGCGAAGGGCTTCTTGACGAAGTCGAAGGCTCCGAGCTTGATCGCTTGCTTTGCGTATTCGAAGTCCGCATAGGCGCTAAGGATGACGATCTTGCAGCGTGGGAGTGTGTCGACGATCTGTCTGGTCATCTCGAGTCCGTCCATCTTGGGCATGCGGATATCGGTGACGATGATATCGGGCCGCGTCTCTCGGATTAGCGCCAGCCCCTCTTGTCCGTTCTTGGCCGTGCCGACGACTTCGATCCCGTAAGCCGACCAAGGAATCTTGCTTTTAATCACCTCGACGGTGCTCCGAATGTCGTCGATCACGCAGAGCTTAAATGGCGATGGAATCGTCTGATCGGTCGCTGTCATTCGTGGAGTCCTCCTTACGCAGCGCAATGTCGAATTCGACTCGGCAGCCGCAACCCGGCTTGCTGGTGAAGTGTATCTGCGCTTCTTTCCCGTTGAACAACCTTAGACGGTCTTTGATATTTTGAAGGGCATACCCGCTGTGCAAGCCTCCGGGCGTCTTTATCGGGAAGGCCCCTTCCATACCCGCCCCGTTGTCTTCGACGACGACACGCATCGCTTGTTCCCCTTCGAACCGGGCGATCGCGATACGGATCAATCCGCCCTCCTCGATATCTTTGAAGCCATGGAGAATTGCATTCTCCGCCAACGGCTGCAAGGTGAGCTTCGGAATGGCGTAATCGAGGAGAGATTCGTCCTCGACCTCAATGCGATAGTCGAAGCGATCTTCATAGCACATCTGCTGCAGCGTCAGATAATACTTTACATGAGTCAACTCGTCCCGGAGACTCAAAATGTCCTTGCCCTGGTTAAGGCTTAACTGAAATAACGAAGCCAAAGCCAGAATCATCTCGTTCGCGTCGTCGATATTGCCAAGAAGGGATTTGCAATGGATCGTGTTGAGCGTGTTGTAAAGGAAGTGAGGCTCCATCTGCGCGGACAGCGCCTTAATCTCGGTACGCCGCTTCTCCTCCTCCCCCCTTCTCACCTGTTCGATCAGTTTCTTGATCTCTTCGAGCATTAAATTAAAGCGCATGCCCACCTGCGATACCTCATCCCGGTAATCGCTCTCGTATCTCACGTTCAGGTCGTTGTGTTCAACCCTTTTCATTAATTGCTGGAGTCTTCTCAGCGGTCGCAAAAGCAGATTCGTGAGGCCGTTGGACAAGAGCAGGACGAGCAGCACCGCCCCGCCGATCGCGACCATCGTCGCCCACTTGATCGCCTCGACCTGCTGCAGCACGACTTTTTTCGACTGCATATCATAGAGCACCCAATCCTCGCCCATGTCCAGGCCCGCGTAGTTCACGAGATACGTCCCTTCGCCGTTCTCGTAGTTGAAGTCGCCTTGCCGCTTCTGCTCGAAAAGAGATAAAAAGGAGGAATCCGGCCTGCCGTTTCCCGGAAGCGCCGAACCGTCGCCCAGAACGTCGTCGCCGTTGCGGTCGATCAGGTAATACCCTTTAGAGTGGCTGATCTCGCTGTCGATCAGATTCTGCAGGTCCCGGACTTTGATATTGACGACAATATAGACGTCGGACAGGTACTGGGAGCCGGAGCCGTCCACCACGAGGGAGATCACCTGCTCCCTTCCGTAGAACAGCGCATCCTCGTGTCCGGGCATCCACACCGACCGGTTGAGCGCCTTGGCTTGCCTGTACATCTCGGTATCCCGGAATGCGTTCTCGCTTAGTCTGCTATAGGTGGTAGGATAGAAATCCCCAATAGGGGTCGTGATCAGAATGGATTGAATGAAGTTGTCGATAAACTTTAGCTGGGCCAACATAGGTTGAAGCGCTGTCAATCGGGCGTAGTAATGGCTGGCGTCGCCGCTCGTCGTATCCCGGAGCATGTCCTGATACGGGTCGCTCATTTTCAGAGACAAGATGGACAGAACGATCTTTTTCAGCTTCTCGTCGAGCACCTGCGCCGACTTGTTGATCGTATCCTGCCGCAGCTGGAGCGCGTTCTTCTCCACGATGCGGGACGAGATCGCGTGGGAGGCCCAGCCCGTGACGGCGACAGCGGCAGCCGTGAGGATGGCGAAGGAGACCCAGATCCGCTGCTTGAACGATAACCGGAACAACCATTGCTTCATGAATGCGGGCTCCTCCTTGCAGAGAGAGAATCGAAGTTTATATGCGCTTAACGAAACGGCCGTCTTCTTTTAACATAACAACCTCTTCCGGGCTTGTCATTAACCCTTGCGCAAAAAAGCCGCCCCGCCGTGTGGGCAGGGTCAGCTTTTAGACTCGTTCAAATCTTTCCACTCATTCGCAATTCGTAATGCGGAGAAATGATTGGCGGCTTGCCTGCCTGACAGACCAGCCGGTCTCCGTCCGTCAGTCCGAGGCCGCGAGGCTCAAGCTCCGTTATTAGCCTGTCTCTCCAATGCTTGAGCTGTTGCGCATATTCTCTCTTGCCGGCGATGTCGTTGCACTCCATCGGATCCTCCGTCAGATCGAATAGCTGCTCCGAACCGATTCTTGGAAACCAAATATACTTCATCTTGCCGTCGGTCACATACTGCATCTCTTGCTCTTCCGCATAGCAAGCGCTATGCTCCCCGTGAATATAATCGCGCCAACCTACCGCCTCGCCACTGAGCGCCGGCAGCAGGCTGACCCCGTCTACGGATGCCGGGATCGGAACGCCCGCGGCCTCCAACAACGTCGGCATGACATCGCAGATCGCGACCGGAACGTCGATCCGTTTGGCCGACATGCCGAAGGATCCAGGCAGACGAACGATAAACGGAATTCGGGCAACTCCTTCATATGCATAGGTTTTGCGCCACAGATTGTGATCTCCCAGCATATCCCCATGATCGGACAGAAATACGATCATCGTATTGTCCATCAGCCCTTCTTGAATCATATACTGGAACAAGCGTCCGATCTGATGATCGATATGATGGATCGAACCGTAGTATCCGGCGCGCGCGCGCTTTATTTCCTCTGTGTTGCGTACGCCTCTCCATGCGTCCGGCTTGCAGGCCTCCTCCGGGCGGTCATGCTTTTCGGCCCATTGGCCGACGACAGGTTCAGGCAAGCTGCGACCGAGGTACATCTCGAAGTAAAAGGGTGGCGCATCGTAGGGAGAGTGGGGCCGCGCGAAGGACGTTTTCAGAAAAAACGGCTTCGAAGGATCCCGCCTCTTCAAGAAGGCGATCGACTCATTCACCGTCCAGTTGGTCGGGTGTAAAAATTCCGGCGCGTGATAGGGCCTTGCCATCCAGGAGTTCCAACCGATGCCATGATCGGTGAAGCCGTAATCGCCTGTCTTATTGCGCTCGAACCAAGCTCTGTAATCCGACAAAAATCCGGGATCCTCCACTCTGCCCGATTCGTCCAGCAGCGTATGATGGAAACCGTTTAACGAACGTTGCGGAAAAAAGTGCATTTTCCCGATCCCCTGCGTATGGTAGCCCGCCTTGGCCAGCTCGCCTGGCAGCGTGTGGCTGAAGCCGGTGCCCATCGGCCCTTGACCGCGTCCCATTCCCAGCACCCCGGTATGCCAGGGATCCATCCCCGTCAGGAGGCTTGCCCTGGCTGGAATGCACGAAGGGCTTGGCGTGTATGCGCGCGTCATCACGGTACCTTCGGACGCCAACCAATCCAGATTCGCCGTCTCGATGAGGGAATTGCCGTAACAACCAAGCGAATCCCAACGCTGTTGATCCGTCATTAGTAACAAAATATTTGGCCGGTTCACTGTCCAACTCCCTATGGTTTATTGAAGAACTCCGAATATGTTCCATTTTCCTGTATAATCCGTCTGTCGTTCGCTCGTATTAATCGTTCCTCCGACAACGCGAACCGTCTGTCTGTTCTCGATAAAGTTGGCGTATACCATCGTGTCTGCATTGGAGGAGAACGGAACGTTAAAGGTATATAAATTCGTCCAATTGCCCCCAAGATCTGTCGTTTGCTTGCTGGTCAGCACAGTCGCTGTTGACGAGCTAAACAGAATATCGAACTGCTGCGCGCCGGATCCGCTCTTGACCAGGTCCATAAAGCCGGAAGCGGCCGTATCTACCGTTTTAAATGACCATACCCCGTTCAGGAAGGAGGCGAGCTTGATCGTCTTGGTGCCGGAACCATCGGTATTCTGTTGCCCGAATCCCACTACGACCGTCCCGTCGCCGGCAACCGAAGGGGCCGAATTCGAAATGGGATGGCGATCGTTATAGACGTTGCTCGTCGTGAGCGGTTCGGCCTCCGTGATGAGACAGCCCGCGAGATCCGAGGTGTTGACCACATTGCCTGCCGTCGTTCCGGCAACGTTGTACATCGCTCCGTCGGCTGTATTCAAGTAAGCAAGATATAAATTTTTTGAAGAATGATCGTGTCCGCCGCTTCCGCCTGACATCGACCATGTAATATAGATCTTTCCATTTTTCTCTGCGACGCCGTAAGCATAGACTTCGTCAAACTGGCCATTCGTTTTTTGGGTGTCGATGATCGCAAGCGGGGATGACCATGTCACACCGCTATCCGTCGACTTGATATATTTATAGCTTCGATAGGGGAAGGATTGATCGTCATTTTTTGAGTAGAAGTAATATACGGTGGAACCGGAGATGACTGGCATTGGATAAGCATTTTTATCGCTGCTAATCAGCGTTCGCACCCATGTCCCGGATAAAGAATGCACATTCGGGGCCTTAATCAAATAGGCGGCCGTGGCGTGATCGTTGATGAATATGCCCAGCTTCCCGTCCGGCAGCAGCACCATCGTTGGATAGTCATGATAAGCATACGTGGAAGAGTCATTCCAATCATACACTTTGATAGCCGATTCCCAGCTATTCGTCGAATGGTTGTAAGCCTTTACATAAACGTCCATCTGGGGACCGCTATACGTCACGAAGGTCTTATTCGCCGTACTGTCATACAACCCGCTGCCAAAAGTTCTTTTGGCATGATAGGAAGCATTGCTTTCGATGGTTGATATGCTTTCCGCAGATGCGACAGAGACGGCAGACACCAAACTTAATAAACAGAGTACAGTCAACATGATCTTACGAGCCGTTTTCATTCTCTCAGCCATGCCATCATCGACCTCCTCAATAATGGGCCTACGCTGCGGTAGGTGTCATTACTATAACACAGAGCAAAAACGATGGAGATGTTGTAAAACAACTGGATTAGGGAAGCTATCTGCAGATTTTTTGCAATACCTTGTCCTGCAACGTGATGATCGAACTTTCGATAAACGATTTCATGAAAAAACCAGTAAGTTCAACGTTCTGAGCTTACTGGTTATCCCATTTCACTATCAAACATGTACCATAAAAGTATCATTTATTAATAGAATCGCTATCATTTATAAACATTACTCTCATGTAGTGAAGGCGATGAGCCCTTCCTCCAGCATGCCCTCCCGGATCATATGCCAATCGCCTCCCTTATCCCATGGCGCGCACGCATTGCCCTTCCGCATCCGGCGATTATTCGCCCCCGTGCCCGCGCCCCCTTTCGTCATCGGCTCTCCACTGCTGCGGCGATCGTCCGATCGTCTTCTTGAACGAAGTGGCGAAGTGCTGGCTCGTCTTGTAGCCGAGCTCGAAGGCCGTGTCGGTGACGGAACGGCCCGCCCGCAGCAGCTCGCACGCGCGCTCCATCCTCGCCCGATCCAGATAGACGGCCGGCGACAACCCGAACAGCGCGCGGAAGAGCTTGAAATAGTGCGACTCGCTTAAATGCACGGCATTCGCAAGCTCCGCCACCGTCACGCGCTGCTCCGGCCGCGCAGCCGCGTCCGCGACGGACCGCCTGATCGCCTCGAGCAACGCCGAATCGGCAGGGGCTGCCGGCGCGCGAAAAAAGCCGAGGACGATATCGAGCAGCCAATGCCTCGCGCCAAGCGCGCCTTCCGCGCCCCGGGCCTCCAGCGCGGACTTGAGCTCCGCCAATTGCTCGCGCGCCCGTCCCGCGTCCGGAAATACCCGGGGCAGTCCGCCGAGCCGGCCGCTCACCCAGCTTCGCTCCTCCTCCGACAGCCGCAGCCAGCCCGGCCGTTCGTCCGGCGCCGCCAGGATCAACCACCAGATCCGGCTCGGCTCCATATGGTCGAACCGCGCGCTGTGCAGCTCGCCGGGATGCGTAATGAACCATTGACCCGCCATCGTCGAATACGTCGATCCGCCGACCTCCCAAGTGACGGCGCCGCGCTCTACATACACGAATTCGTAGGCGCCGTCGTGGCGATGAGGCCCGATCGGATAGGCCTCCGAATAACGCTGGCGACCCAGTTGGACGAGCTCGGCCGGCGCCGGCGAATCGGCCGCTTCCATGCCGTCTTCCCGTTCCGGGCGCAGCACCCACCTGTGCGGGTCCGTGAGATGTATGGACATGCCGGATTCCTCCGTTTCGCATCCTCCCGATGTTTCTGATCCTATTCAACGGGATTCGGGAAGTCAATCTTTTTTAAATCTCTTACACTCAAGGCATAAACGACGACGGCGAGAAGGGAACGAAGCGCGATGGAGCAAGCGACACTTAGAGATTACAGCATTCTCGGACCGGAAAGAGACAAAGCGATCGCCAAGGGCCTGGTATCGGCCGAGTGGTATCAAACGCCCGTCCGTCGCGACCGGCTGAAGGCGCTCATGCGGCGCAGGAACGGACCGGCTGCGCGCGATACGCTGCTGTGGTTGTGGGCGCTGGGCGCGACCGGCTGGATCGCCTGGCTGTCCTGGGGGACCTGGTGGTACGTTCTGGCGTTCGCCGTGTACGGCGGCGTCTACACGACCTCGGCCACTTCCAAGTGGCACGAGTTCTGCCACGGGACGCCGTTTCGCACGGCTTGGCTAAACGAAGCGATTTATCAGATATGCTCGTGCCTGATCCTGTATCAGGCTACGGGGTTCCGCTGGTCGCACGTCCGTCACCACTCGGACACGATCATCGTGGGCAGCGATCCGGAGATCAACGAGCCGCGTCCCGCGCGCTGGAGGCGGCTGCTGCGCCAGCTGCTCCGGGACAATGTCCTGCCGACGTTCAACGGCCTGTTCCTGCACGCGATCGGACGGATGACGCCGGAGGAGCGCGAGCTCATACCTGCTTCCGAGCATCGCAAACTTTTTATCGAAGCGCAGGCGATGATCGCTGTATACGCCGCGCTGACCGCGTATTGCATCGCCCGAGGAACAATCGCGCCGCTGATGTTCGTCGGCCTGCCCGCTTTCTACGGCGTCTACCTGAACGCCCTGCTCATCTGGACCCAGCATCTGGGCTTGTACGAAGATACGCTCGACCATCGGCTCTGCAGCCGCACCTTCTACGCGAATCCCGTCATCCGGTTTTTGTACACGAACATGAACTATCATGTAGAGCACCACATGTACCCGATGGTCCCCTACTACAATCTGCCCGCGCTGCATGAGGAGATCAAGCACGATTGTCCCGTCCCCGCGCCGAGCTTTTTCGCCGCGGTGCGCGAGACGGTCGCCGCGCTGCGGCGAATCCGGCGGGACCCGGACTATATCGTTCCCCGCATCCGCGCGTTCGCGGAAACGGCTGCGCGACGAAAGGAGGAGACGAACGATGGCATCCGTTCGATGGGTTAAAGCTTGCGCAACTTCGGATATCGACCGCGAGGACGTCATCCGGTTCGACTACGACGACGCGACCTATGCCGTCTACCGGACGGAGGACGACGCCTATTATGCGACGGACGGCCACTGCACGCACGGCCGCTTCCATCTGGCGGATGGTCTAGTGACGGGACGGACGATCGAGTGCCCCAAGCACAACGGGCGCTTCGACATCCCGACCGGACAGGCCAAGCGGGCGCCCGCCTGCGTGAATCTGCGGACGCATCCCGTCCGCGTCGACGGAGGGAGCGTCTATATCGGCATCGAAGGCGGCGCGGATAAGGGCGACGTTCCCTGATCGGCCGTCAGCGCGGGACGAAGCAAAGAAAAGGCCCCTCGCGTTGCTGCAAGGGAGCCTTTGGCGCTGCTATTCGCGAATCGTCAATCGCAAAGCCGAATCATAAACGTCTTGATCTCGTATGGCGCCAGCGCAAACTGCAGCGGTTCGGCGCCGTCATGACGCTCGCCGATCGGACGCTCCAGCAGGTCGCACTCCTGCCACGAAGCGATCTTGCAGCCCAACGTCAGCGTCGCGACGCCGCGCCCGCCCGCGTATTCGTGCAGCCGGACGATCAGCGCGTCCTCGTCCTCCGCTTTTTTGATCGCGTCGAAGGCGATATGCTCCCCGTCCGCGCGCAGCAGCGACTTGCCCGCGAACGCGCTCGCGCCCGGAATCGTCAGCAGCGGATTGTTGAGCGCCCATGCCGCTGTCGCCGTTCCGCCGGCAGCCCAATCCCCCGCGTGCGGGTAAAGCGAATACGTAAACAGATGTTCTCCCTGGTCGGCATTCGGATCGGGATCGATCGCGGATTTGATGAGCGACAGGCGGATGACGTTGTCTTTAATGTCGTGGCCGTACTTGCAGTCGTTGAGCAGGCTGACCCCGTAGCCGCGCTCGGACAGATCGACCCACTGATGGCCGACGGTTTCGAACCGGGCGTGGTCCCAGCTCGTGTTCCAATGCGTCGGACGCTTCACGTTGCCGAATTGGATGTCGTAGGTCGCCTCCGTGGCGCGAACCTCGACCGGGAACGCGACCTTCAGCAGCTGCTGGCGCTCCCGCCAGTTCGCCCGCGTGGCGAAGTCGATCCGCCGGTCGTGCGCGTAGACGGTTAGCCGCTGCTCGATGACGGAATCGCCGTACGCCCACTCGAACCGCAGTACGGCGCTCAGCGCGCCGCATTCGACGAGATCCAACTTGCGCAGATCCGTCACTTCCCGCTGCTTTTCCTGATAGAACAAGTCGATGTCCCACGCCTCGAACATTTTCGGCTTGTCCTCGAACACCTGCAGCTCGTTGGCGCGAGCCCCCCGAGGCAGCACCTCGCGCGACAGGCCGCGGTCGTACAGTCGGACCAGGCGGCCGGCCCCGTCGAACGCCAGCTCATAATGAGGCGTCCGAAGCACGCCGCCCTCCCATTCGAACGCCTTGGCCGCCGCGAGCGGCTCGGCGGACGGATCGAACCGCAGCGTCGCCGCGCCCGTCGCCGGCACGTTCTCCGCCAGCACGAGCCACTCGCTGCCGTTGTATTCCGCACGGAGCGGCCGGCCGTCGTCGGACAGCCATGCTCCCTTCGTGCCTATGCCCTCGGACAGCGGGATGCCGACGAGTTCGGTCCGATCGAACGCGGCACCGTTGTACACGCTGACGACAGGATCGTCCGCCTGCCCGGCCAACCGCTCGGCCGCAGCCTGAATCGCTTCCTTGCCTAAGCGCTCCGCTTCGGCATACTCCGACCGCGCATCCTCATAGACAGCGCCGATCGACGAGCCCGGGATGATATCGTGGAACTGATTTCGCAGGATCGTCGTCCAGCCCTCGTGCAGCTGCTCCTTGGGATACGCAGTCCAATCGCCGCCGCCCACGACCGCGCTTAACGAGTGAAGCCATTCCGCTTCGCGGTACATCAGCTCGAGCTTGCGGTTCATCCTTTTATTGTAGGCTTGGCTCGTGTACGTGCCCCGGTGGTACTCGAGATACAGCTCCCCGTCCCACGTGTGGACGTACCGGTCCGTGGCGTCTACCGTTTCGTGCAGCTTGCGGAAAAAGTCTCCGGCTCGTCCCGGCACGATCTTGGGCAAGCCGGGCATCTCGTCAAGCCTCCGCCGCATCTCCAGCATATGCCGGTTCACGCCGCCGCCCCCGTCCCCGTAGCCGTAAGACAGCAGCAGCTCGCGGTTGATATCCTTGTCTCGGTACGTGTCCCAGATCCCCTTGACGGTGAACGGCTCGATCTGGCCGTTGTACGTGTACCACCAGACGTTCGGATCCGCCAATTCGGGCGTGGTGATGAAGTGGGTCAGCACCTCCGAGCCGTCGATGCCCCGCCACTTGAACGTGTCGTGCGGCATCCGGTTGTACTGGCTCCAGCTGATCTTGGTCGTCATGAACGTCTTGATGCCGGACTTGCGCAAAATCTGAGGCAGCGCCCAGCTGTAGCCGAACACGTCGGGCAGCCAGAGGTAGTCGCATTCTACGCCGAATTCGTCGCGGAAAAACCGCGTGCCGTGCAAAATCTGCCGCACGAGCGATTCGCCGCTCGTTAGGTTGCAGTCCGCCTCGAGCCACATGGCGCCGCCGGCTTCCCAGCGCCCCTCCTTGACCCGCTCGCGAATCTGCTCGTAGATCTCGGGATAGTCCTTTTTTATGTAGGCGTATAGCTGGGGCTGCGTCTGGAGGAAGACGTACTCCGGATATTTCTCCATGAGGCGGAGGACGGTCGAAAACGACCGCGCCGACTTTTCCCGCGTATGCTTGAGCTGCCATAACCAAGCGACGTCGATGTGGGTGTGCCCGATGGCGCGGACGGTTACCGGATGGTTCTTGTCCAGCTCGGATACAGCCGTGCGAAGCGCCTCCGCAGCCAGACCGACCGAGGCATAAAAGTCGTCCGAGCCCGGCCGCGACCAATCGACGAGCAGAAACGCCCTGTCCGCAGCCGTCAGCAGGTCGTGCTTGGACGTGTTGGATTCCTCCAGAATCTTGGCCGTCTCAAGCGCGGCTCGCCCCGTGAAGTACAGGTCGTCGGCGGCCGCGTCCAGCACGGCAAGCTCTGCGCGCTTGAACTGATGCTCCAGGTCGCGCGGACCTCCGCCGCCTTCGAGTCCCGACCACAGCCGGAAGACGAGCTCGATCTCGCTGCCCGCGAGCTCCGCCGGAAGAAAGACCTCTTGATGGTTCGTGTCGACGCCTTGAAAAGGACGGCCGTTCAAATACAGCAGCGACTCGAAAGCAGAGTTATTGCCCGATCCGGTCAGGCCGAAGTCGAACAAACCGACGACCTCCCGGCCCTGCCACTCTTCGGGCACGCGAACCGTGCGCCGCAGCCAGACGTACCGGTCGTATCCGACCCAGCGGTCTCCCTTGCGCATCCGAAGCTCGCCCGCGATCTCGGGCGGACGATGCACGCCGTTCGCGCCCGCCTCGTCCTCCTGCATTTCCCATTCGTCCAGCGCCAGCGCATGGCGGTAGCGGTAAGCGGCCAATTCCTCGATTCTTTTCTGAAGCTTCTCCACGATCCAAAACATGAATGAAGACCTCCTCCAAATGATTATGACACGTGTTATAAACGCTTAAAAAGCGGCGCCTTTACCCGCCTGCTCCCTTAGGGGCACTGTCTCCCGGCCTGATCGACGCACGCAGCCAGCGCTTCGAAGCGCGCTCGTCCTGCAACGGCTCCAGCAGCAAGCGAACCGCCTCTTCTCCCATTTTGGCATAGGGAATCTCCACGGACGCAAGAGACGGACTCATGTACGCGTTGCTCCTGCGGGTGTTGTCCCCGGCCATCACGACGAGCTCGTCCCCGATGCGAATGCCTCGCCTCCATGCCGCCCTGTACAGCGGCACGGCGCCCACCGACCAATTGATCAGGATCGGCGGCAGTCCCCTGCCTGCTGCGGCCGTCTCCAAGAACCGGCCGGGCCACGCCTCGTCATGCACGTGAAAGCGATGGACGACGGGCGTCCAGCCCCTCGCGCCGCACCAGGCTTCGTACGCGGCATTGCGGTCCCGCTCCGCCCAATTCCGTTCGGGCCGGTCTTCGTAGGCTTCGAGGTACACGGGATAACGATCCGCCGTACCGCCCATATAGTCCAGCGCCTCGCGAATGCTGTCGCGGTAGTCGGCGAGCACGGAAGCGACGCCCTCCGTTCCGGCATAGCCTTCGACGGACACGTAAGGGACGCCGGATTCCCGGACGCGTTCGATCCACGTCGCGCTCTCGTAGTCCGTATCGTCGAGCGTGACGATACCGTCGATTTTGCGCTGGCGGTACAAGTCGAGCATGTCGAGCCTGTCTTGGTCGTCTTCGCTCTGGCCGCTGATGAGCACGTGGTAGCCGCGCTCCGCGCACGCCTTCTGCATGCCCTCGAGCAGCTGAAGGAAGAGCGGGTTTTTCATGTCGCCGAACGCGGCCACGCACCGGCTGAGCCCGGTTTTCATCGCCCTCGCCTGCGCGTCGACTTGGTAATTCAATTCTTTGATCGCCTTTAGCACCTTTGCTCTTGTCTCGGGACCGACGCCGATGCCCGGCGTGCCGTTGATGACGGCGGACACGAGGCTACGGGATACGCCCGCGGCTTTGGCCACGTCGAAGCTCGTCGTTCGCTTGCCGGTATTCGGCGTCTTGCCTTTGCCTGTCATAGTCGCACCTCACCGAGAATATAACACGTATTATGACCATGTGCAATCGGCTTTTTTCGCGTTTGAACGATATCCCCTTCGGTCAGGATCGCGTCCCTCGCCAACGCCTATTCGAACAGCGACAGCCCGAGATATATAGCCGTCCCCCACATGATGAGCGCGGAGATTTTGTTCAGCGCGACAAGGAAACGGCCCGAGGGATCGGCCTTGCCCGCGATTCTGCCCGCCAGCGCGAGCCCGTGGAACCACAGCCACGACACGGTGATGCAGGTAACGGCAAAAGCGAGCTTGTCCAAGCCGTCGTAGCGCAGCGCGCTCGTGCCGATGACGCCGACCGTGTCCATGATCGCGTGCGGATTGAGCAGCGACAAAGAGGCGGTCAGCGCGATCTGTCGCCTCGCGCCGAGCCGCCGGGCCTGTCCGTCCTTCGCGGCGCTCGGCTTGCTCCGCCAGATGACCCACCCCATGTACAGCAAGAACAACACGCCGATGGAAAGCAGCGAAACCTTGATCCAGGCGATGCCCAGCGCGACGGCGGAAACGCCGAATACGGCGAGCGAGATAAGCAGCGTGTCGCAGACGGAAGCCGTTATCGTGATCGGCAGCGCGCGGACGTACCGGGGCTGCAAAGCCCCCTGGTTAAACACGAATACATTTTGAGCGCCCAGCGGAAGGATGAGCCCGAGCGCGAGGAGAAAGGCGTTGATGACGACTTGCAGCATGATGCGGTTTCTCTCCGTTCTAAGGTACGATGGGAATCGTCGGCGGCCTTGGCGCCGTTCTCATAAAAGCTGTCCCGACAAAGAGAAAGAGGCCGATCCGCGTCGCTCGCGACGTCGGGACCGCCTCCGGCTCTTGCCGATCGGTGTATAGCATGGCCTCAGGGAATATCCCTCGATACCGCAGCCTCGTAAATCAGCTTGAGGATGGTCGTCTTGGTGATTCGGCCCACGACTTCGGCGGCCGGCGCCCCGCCGTGCGGATGCGCTTGAACGACGGGCAGGCCGTCCACCTCGTGCTGGATCATCTTGCGCATCGCGTCGAGGACCGTATCGTCCGGCGCGACGGTGACGATGTTGGGGTAGCGGGTCATCACCATGCCCAAGATGACGGCATCCGCGTGCGCGTTGCCGACGGCGACCTTCAACAGATCCTTGCGGGAAACGATGCCGCTCAGCGAACCCGTCGCATCGACGACGATCAGGCTGCCCACGTTTTCGAGGAAAAGCGAGACGACGGCGTCGCCGACGGTCGCCGTCTCGCGGAGAACGACGGGCACGCCCATAATTTCCTTCACGCGCATCCGCAGGACGGCATCCTGTCCGGACGCTCCCGCATCGCTAGGCGCCGCGGCCGGAAAGTAGCCGACCTTAGGCTTGGCATCGATGTAGCCCAGCATCGCCAGCAAGCCGAGATCCGAGCGGATCGACGGGCGGGTGACGCCTAGCGCCTCCGCGATCTGCTCGCCGGTGATCGGCGCGCGCTTGCGAACCAAGTCGACGATCTCGAGCTGGCGCGTTGATAGTTCGAGCATGGCAACCTCCAGGCTGGACGACTCTTTTCCCCCATTGTAACCGATCCGCGTCCCGATCACATCCCCGTCGCGCATCGGCGCCGGATCACGATGGCTCTCCTTTTCAGCCCGGTTGCCTGCCCCTCTTCCATATCTATTTAGATCGCCTGAATGGTCCGGCTCTTTGCGTCCTCGCCCGCGTTCTCGATTGCCGCCTGCGCGGCAGCGATCCGCGCCATCGGAATGCGGTACGGCGAGCAGCTGACATAGTCGAGTCCCGCGCGATGGCAGAACGCGATCGAATCTTTATCCCCGCCGTGCTCGCCGCAAATGCCCGTCTTCAGGCCCGGCTTGCGCGAGCGCCCCTTCGTCGCCGCCAATTCGATCAGCTGTCCGACGCCGTCCGGGTCCAGTACCTGGAACGGATTGTGCGGCAGCAGCTTCTGTTCCAAATAATGCGACATGAAGCCGCCCTCCGCGTCGTCCCTGCTGTAGCCGTAGGTCATCTGCGTCAAATCGTTCGTGCCGAAGGAAAAGAAGTCCGCATGGGCCGCGATGCGATCGGCCGTCAGCGCGGCGCGAGGCACCTCGATCATGGTGCCGACCTTGTAGCCGCACGCGTTCTTGCCCGCCTCGCCGAGCACGCGATCCGCGGCACGGTCGACTCGCTCGCGCAGCAGGCTCAGCTCGCTCGCGTCGCCGACCAGCGGGATCATGATCTCAGGATGCACGGAGGTCCCACCGCCGATGCAGGCCGCAGCCGCCCGGAAAACGGCCTCGGCTTGCATGTCGTAGATCTCGGGGTAAACGATCCCCAGCCGGCAGCCCCGCTGTCCGAGCATCGGATTAGCTTCGTGCAGGGCATGAACCTTGCGTATCATCCGCCGCAGCTGTTCTTGCTCCTCCTCCGTGCCGGCCGCCTGCAGCTTCTGCTGCAGCTCTCCCGCATGCGGCAAAAACTCGTGCAGCGGCGGGTCGAGCAGCCGAATCGTAACGGGCAATCCGTCCATCTCCCGGAACAGCCCCTCGAAGTCGGCCTGCTGCATCGGCAGCAGCAGCTCCAGCGCAGCCAGCCGCTCCTCGCGCGACTCCGCCATGATCATCGCCTGCATGACCGTCAGCCGTTCCGGCGCAAAAAACATATGCTCCGTCCGGCACAGCCCGATGCCCTCCGCGCCGAAGCCGCGCGCGATCCCGGCGTCGGCCGGCGTATCCGCGTTGGCGTAGACGCGCAGCCGACGGATGTCGTCCGCCCAGCGCAGCACCTGCTGCAGCTCGTCGGTCACCGCCGCCTCCTTAAGCGGAATCCGGCCGGCGAATATGCTGCCGCTGGTGCCATCAAGCGTCAGCCAATCTCCTTCGGCGATCGTCCGCCCGCCTGCCGCCGCCTGTCGCAGCGCCGGATCGATTCGGATCTCCTCGCAGCCGCATACGCACGGCTTGCCCATGCCTCTCGCCACGACCGCCGCATGGCTGGTCATGCCGCCTCGGCTGGTCAACACGCCCTCGGCGGCGAGCACGCCGTGTATATCCTCCGGCGTCGTCTCGGCCCGCACGAGAATGACGGGCTTGCCCGCCTGCGCCCACGCCGCGGCCGTGTCCGCGTCGAAGACGGCCATGCCGACGGCTGCGCCCGGAGACGCAGGCAGGCCGGACGCGATCGGCTCTTCCGCCGCGGTCTCGTCGATGCCGCGATGCAGCAGCTGTTCCAGATGGGACACCTCGATGCGCATCAGCGCTTCGTCGCGCGAGACGATGCCTTCGGCCGCGAGGTCCACGGCGATCCGCAGCGCCGCCTGGGCGTTGCGCTTGCCGCCGCGCGTCTGCAGCACGTAGAGCTCGCCGCGCTCCACCGTGAACTCGATGTCCTGCATGTCCGCGTAATGCAGCTCGAGGCGCGCGCACAGCTCGGACAGTTCCTCGTATACGCGCGGCATGACGTCCTTCAAAGTCGCGATCGACTGCGGCGTTCGCACGCCGGCGACGACGTCCTCGCCCTGCGCGTTCGTCAGGTACTCGCCGAACAGCGCCCGCTCGCCGGTAGACGGATTGCGCGTAAACACGACGCCGGTGCCGCAGTCGTCTCCTTTATTGCCGAACACCATGCTCTGAACGTTGACCGCCGTGCCCTGCTCGTCGGGAATGCGGTTGATCTTGCGGTAGACCTGCGCACGCTGATTGTGCCAGGACTTGAACACGGCCTCGGTCGCGAGCGTGAGCTGTTCATGCACGTCTTGGGGAAAGTCGATGCCCGAATACGCCTTGACGCAGCCTTTGTACTCCCCGATCAGCTGCATCCAGCCTTCGGCCGACACCTCCTGATCCTGCTCGACGCCAAGCTCCCGCTTCAGCCGACGCAGCAGACGCTCGAAGCGGATTGACTCGATACCGAGGACCACTTGACCGAACATCTGGATGAGCCGCCGGTAGCAATCGTAGGCAAAACGGGCATTGCCCGTACCTGCGGCGAGTCCCTGCACGGTCTCGTCGTTCAATCCCAGATTGAGAATCGTGTCCATCATCCCGGGCATCGAGTCGACCGATCCCGACCGGACGGATACGAGCAGCGGGTCTTCGGAATCGCCGAGCCGCTGCCCTTTCTTCTCCTCCAGCCGCGCGACGGCTTCCCTCATCTGCAGCTGCAGCTCGCCCGAAATCCGGTTGCCTGCTCGGAAAAAAGCCCGGCACGCCTCCGTCGTTATCGTGATGCCGGGAGGCACCGGAAGTCCGACGCGCGTCATTTCCGCCAGATTGGCGCCTTTCCCGCCCAGCAGCGTCCGCATGCCGGCATTGCCTTCTTCAAAGGAATAAACCCAGGATTGCAAACTCATTAATCTTCGACCTCGCTCGCTTCGACCGTCTCCAAGCAGTCTTCCTGCCCGCACACGCCGTATATTTTTTTCACGCCGTTGGTCGGAATCGTATACATGAGCTGCTGACAATGCTTGCAGATGACCATACCGAGTTCGAGTCCTGGCGCGGTTCCCTGTAAGGCGTTCGTGGCGTTCGACATGCTGATTCTCCTCCCGGCGGTTCGGAATGATGCCGCCATTTAAATTTTATTGTGTGTCATAATTATATATATGAGTCATTAATAATGCAATAAGCAGCATTAAAATAAATATTAAATGATTAATGCGACCAATAATTAGATAAGTGAATCAAATATCTCGAGAATTAGGCGTAAAACCGTGTAACTTAGACGGTTGACGGAACGAGAGTGGCAAGTTGGCCGGAAAAACCGTGTAACTGAGGCG
>NZ_FOKE01000003.1:433941-446606 GCF_900112065.1 Cohnella sp. OV330 | reverse complement strand
AAAACCGTGTAACTTAGACGGTTGGCGGAACGAGAGTGGCAAGTTGGCCGGAAAAACCGTGTAACTTAGGCGGTTGGCGGAGCGAGAGTAGCGAGTTGGCCGGAAATGTAAAAAAGGTACAGTTACCCGCGTTTCCGAGGGACTGTACCTTTTCGGTTCAGCGGCTCTTTCAGAGGTCAGCGCTGCCGTTCTTTTCGCGCGCGAAGCTTACTTGCCCTTGATCCCTAGCGCTTGCTTAAGCTTCGTGAACACTTCCGTGTTCTCGTAGATGCCGGTGAAGAGCTGAGCATTGCGACCCATAGCCGTAATCGGCACGTCGACCGCCGTGTGGCCGGAAGTCGTCCAGTCGACGACGAAGTTATGGTCGGAGCCGACGATTTGGAACGGTCCGTCTTCCTTGGAGATGCCGTCGCCCGACTCGTCTTCCGCGTTTGCTTCCTCGATCGAGAAACCGCCGGTCTCGTGGTCGGCGAGCACCAGTACGAGCGTTTCCGGGTGCTTCTTGGCGAAGTCCTTGGCGACCTGGACGGCCTGGTCCAGCTGCTGGCCGGCTTTGATCGTCATCTTGGCGTTGTTCTGGTGAGCGAACTCGTCCGTGCCTTCTTCTTCGACCATCAGGAAGAAGCCTTTTTTATTCGCGGACAGCGTATCGATCGCTTTCTTGGTCATCTCGGGCAGGGAAACGATCGGGTTGTAGATGTCGCCTTCGCCTTCGGGCTTTTGCTGGAACATCTCTTCATTGGAGAACAGGCCAAGCAGCTTGCCGCCTTTCGCTTTTTGCAGATCCGCCTTATTCGAGACGTAGCTGTAGCCAAGCGATTTGGCCTTGTCGATCAGGTTGCCTTGCGTGCCCTTGCTCTTCTCCGAAGGATCCTCGGCAGGCTCGTCCTGGAATTTGCCCGGGTTGCCCGCAGGGTACCAGAAGTCCTCGCCGCCGCCAAGAATGACGTCGATCTTGCTCTTGGTCAAATATTGCAGCGCGATGTCGCTCTGTTTGGAGCGGTCTTCGACGTGCGCGCCGAAGGCCGCGCCGGTAGCGTCGGTGACTTGGCTCGTCGTGACGACGCCGGTCGATTTGCCTTTATCCTTAGCGTATTCCATGATCGTCTTGACCGATTTTTTGTTGGCGTCCATGCCGATCGCGCCGTTATAAGTCTTGACGCCGCTAGCATAGGCGGTCGCGGAAGCTGCCGAATCCGTGACCGGCACCGTGGAGCTCGTATGAATCAATCCGACGTAAGGCATGGCGTCCATCGCCAGATTTCCCTTCTCGCCGACTGTCGCCAGGCGGATGGCATCGCGCTGCGCGGCACCCATGCCGTCTCCGACGAACAGGATGACATTTTGCGTTTGAGGGGATGCGGCGTCCGCGCGGTCCTGCGGCTGAGCCGTGACGGCGCTGGCTGTCAGAATGGCTGCCGTCATCGTGCCGGCCAGCGTTGCCTTGAATACTTTCTTGTCTCGAAGTTTCATAGTTTCCCCTCCACATTTGGTATACAAGCTTATACTAGAACGCTTTCGTTAAGCGCGTGTTTAGAATTTGTCTGCCCCACGTAAAATGCCGACGATTTTCAGTTTACAACAAGCCGGCATTTGCTATAGTAGAGAGTGCGCTTGCGGCGTCCGCCGCAAGCGATAGGAAGCAATTGAACTGAGGGACTGGCGAGTTGAAACGAAAACGATGGAAGTGGGCGGGCATCATCGCCGGCGGCACGGCAGTGGCCGTCGCCGCGACCGCGTACGCATTAACGTACACGGGCACGAATATTTTTCCGAACAAAGATAAGCATCACGCCATGCTTCGGCTCGAGGACATCGGGGCCGGCGGCGAATACGGCACGCCGGAAGGCCTCGGCAAGCTGCGCGCGGTGCTTGAATATATTGAATCCGAAGACATTCCCTTTCAAATGGCCGTCATTCCGCGAAGCATCAGCCTGGGCAACGACGGCGTCTGGCAAGAGCGCGGCATCGACGATCCGCAGCCCGATGCCGTCACGCAGTCGCTGGTCCGGCTGCTCAGGCAAGCCGAGGACAACGGCGGCGCGCTGGGCATGCACGGTTACACGCACCAATATGGAGATACCGTCATGAAGGGCGGCGGCCAGAACTCCGGCACCGGCTACGAATTCAAGGTTCCCGGCGCGTCCGAGACCAAGGATACCGGATACGCGGCCGCTCGCATCGAGAGCAGCCTGGCGGCCTTCGAGCGGGCCGGGCTCCGCCCCGCCTTCTGGGAATCGCCGCATTACCGGGATACGCGCGCGCAGGAGAAGGTGTTCCGCTCCTATGTCGGCATCCTCTACGAGCCGGACCTGTTCTCCCTCCGTTCCTTCAAGGACATGAACATGTACGAGAGCCGCAACACGTACGGACAGGACAGCCTCGGCTCGGTCTACGTGCCCGCTCCCCTTAGTTATATTACGGACGACGCTTCGGTGGACAAGCTGCTTCGAAAGGCGAAAACATACGACGGGCTGGCCTCGCTCTTTTTCCACCCGTTCCTCGAGTTTCCCGCGCTGGAGCCGGTGAAGGGCGCGGACGGCCGGACGCTGATGAAGGACGGTCTGCCGGTCTACCGGTACAAAGGGGACGGTTCCCCATCCAAACTGCACAAGATCGTGGAGGGGCTCAGCCGGGAGGGCTACCGATGGCTGTCGTTGAATGAGGTCGTTCCCTTCACGCCGGCTCATCGGGTGACGCTGCCGCTCGGCACGGCCGCGGACGACGTGCTGCTGGGAGACGTGACCGGGAGCGGGCATGCGGACGTCGTCGTGCGCGAGGCGCATCGGATCTCGGTCATCCCCGGCGACTACGACTTGCCGCGCAACCGGCCTCAGGCGGCGGCCCAAGTCTGGCTCAAGGCCGAATTCCCGCCGCAAGAGCGGATGCTGCTGGCCGATATGGACGCCGACGGCAGGCAGGATCTCGTCGCGTACGATCCCGGGACGGGGGCAATCAGCGTCAGCCGGGCAGACGACGGACGGTTCGCCGCGCCCGTGTCCGCGGGCACGCTGTCGGCAGGCATCGACAGGCTGCTGCCGATGCGAGAGCAGAACGGCGAGACCGCCTTGCTAGCGAGCCGCGACGGAAGCCTCTCCTTGATTGCGTACGAAGACGGCCGCTTCGCTGCTTCCGCCGAACGGCTGGCTGCGCTGCCGGCGGACGCCGCGCTCTATGCGGGCCGCTTCCTGAGCAAGGACCGCGACGACGCGCTTTATGCGTCCTCGTCGGAAGGCGGCTTGTCCATCGTTCCGGCGAACGCGGAGAACTCGTCCGGGCAATCCCCCGTAGCCGTGACGGGCTTCGTCCTGAAAAAGGGCGAGCAGCTGCTGATCGGCGATACGGATGGAGACGGTCTCGACGACCTCGTCGCGTATGCAGCGAAAACCGGCGTCTGGCGCGTTTACGCGAACGAAGGCGGCGGCCGGTTCGAGCCGCTCGACAACGCCTACGGCCCTTGGGCCGCGGGGCGCAGCCGCATCGGAATCGCCGCCGACTTCGACGGCAACGGCAAGACCGACATCGCCGCTTACGATGCGCGTTCGCGCGCGCTTGACCTTTCCCTTTCTTTTCGCACCCCTAGACCGACACCTTAATCCGAGAGGAAATCATCATGCGCACCTTGTTTATGCTGCTCGCGGACGCTTGCCAGGTTATTATTTTCGCCGTCACGGCCTATCAGATTTTCATCAGCTTGGCGGGCTTCAGACGGAAGGCCGACACAGGCCGCAAACACGCGCCTAACCGAACGTTCGCGATTCTGGTCGCCGCGCACAACGAAGAAAAGGTCATCGGACCGCTGCTGGACAATTTGAACCGCCTCGATTATCCGAAGGATTTGTACGACGTGTTCGTCGTCGCCGACAACTGCACGGACGGCACGGCGCGGACCGCCGCATCGTTCGGCGCGACCGTCATGGAGCGCTTCGACAAGGTCCGCATCGGCAAGGGCTACGCCATGGGATGGGTGCTGGAGCGCCTCTGGCAGCGCGAGCGCCAGTACGATGCCGTCCTCGTATTCGATGCGGACAACCTGGTCAGCGCGGGCTTCCTGCGCGAAATGAACGACAAGCTGTCGGACGGCCACCGCGTCATCCAGAGCTATGTCGAGACCAAAAATCCATACGACTCCTGGGTCTCCCTTTCTTACGCGATCACCTATTGGTTCATCAACCGGATGTGGCAGCAGGCCAGACACAACTGGGGGATGGTCAGCACGCTAGCCGGCACCGGCATGTGCTTCGAGGCGAACCTGCTGAAGGAGATGGGCTGGAACGCCACCTCGCTCACCGAGGACGTCGAATTCACGGCGCGCTGCATCGAGCGCGAGATCTATCCGACCTGGGCGCCGGACGCCATCGTCTACGACGAGAAGCCGGTCACGCTCGCCAGCTCCGTCCGCCAGCGCCTGCGCTGGATGCGCGGACATACCGATTGCGCGCGCAGGTTCATGTTGCCGCTGTTCGTTCGCGCCATGCGCACGCGCAAGTTCGCCCTGTTCGACGCGGTCATGTACTTGTTCCAGCCGATCCGGTTCCTGTTCGTCGCGGCCGTCTGGGTCATGTCCTACCTCCAGCTCGCCACCCCGCTCTCCGAGCAGGTCGAGGTGCTGCGGCTCGTCCCCGACTGGGCGTGGATCGCCCTCAACGCCGCGCTGTTCCTGCAATTCCCGCTCGTCATGGCCATCGAGAAGCGGCCGCTCAAATCCTATCTGGGACTGATTCTTTTCCCCGTTTTCCAGTTTACCTGGTTCCCGATCACGCTGGTCGGACTGTTCACCTTCAACAAGAAAACCTGGAATCACACGGTTCACACGCGCGCGATCCGGATCGAAGACATTAACCGTCCCTGACGGTCCGCTCAACTTGAAGATAGGAGCCTTGCACCCATGACGACGATCGGACTTGACAGATTGCAAGCTTCCATTCAGTCCAACCCTCTTTTTCAATCGATGACCGAAGACGAGATCGCCGGCATCGCCGAAATCTCCGAGGTTGCCGAGCTGTCCGCGGGCACGGTATTTATCAGGGAGGGCGAAACGGACAAAGCATTATACCTGGTGGAAAGAGGAAACGTGGAAGTCGTGAAGGCGGAGCCGGGCTCGGGGAATTGGCTCGTACTGGCGACGCTCGGCGCAGGGACGTGCATCGGGGAAACCTCGATCCTCGAGGGAAACGTGGCGCGGACGGCTACCGTCAGAACCGCCGAGCCTTCTGCGCTGATCCGGATCGATCCGGAACGGATGATCGGCGATCGCGCCTTCGATTCGGTCCGCATCAAGCTGCTCAACCATGTCGCCGCTTCGCTGACCGGCAAGCTCGACGCCACCAACAACATGACCGTCGCCGCGATGAAAAACGATCTGGAGACGAACAAAGCCCGAATCGCCATGGGCCTTTTTACCGTCAATCTCTTGTTTATGCTGGGCATCTACACGCTTGCGCTCAAATCGCTGAATACGCTCGTCATCAACTTTGGCTCGAATCTGATCTCTATCGCGATACTGGCTTTGATGTCGGCCGTCATGTTCATCATGATCAAGAAAAGCGGCTACCCGATGAAAACGTTCGGCCTGACGCTGGAAGATTGGCGCGGCGTCCTTTGGCGCAGCTTCCTGATGACGCTGCCGCTGCTGGCCGTCATCGCCCTGCTGAAAGGGGTCGTGCTGTACATGCATCCGGAGATCGACGACCAGGTGTTCAGCATCATCCCGATCATCGAGGGGCGGAAGGTGGACAGCACCTTTTACATTTACGGCTTGGCCTATGCGCTGTTCTGCCCGGTGCAGGAGTTCATCTCGCGCAGCGGCATCCAATCCTCGCTGCAGAACTTCCTGCCGCCGACCCGGAGCCGCACCTGGATCGCGATCGTCCTGTCGAACCTCATGTTCTCTACGGCGCACTCGCATCTCAACCTCACGTTCGCGCTGCTGACTTTTTTCCCCGGTCTCTATTGGGGTTGGATGTACGCGCGCCAGCGCTCGCTCCTCGGCGCTTCCGTCTCCCACGTCATGGTCGGCGTCTGGATCTTTTTTATCGTCGGGATCGAAGGGATCTGGAACGCGCTGTTCTAGTCGGCGGCGTAAAGCCGATGCTGGAAGGGCGGCGATTCAGTTCGAGGACAGCAGCCGCCGCAGGGTCGGATCGTCGAACAGCCCGGCGACCGTGAACGACACGCAGGGGAGCCTGTCCGACGTTACCGCTTCTTCGCCTTCGTACACGCGGCTTAGCTCCAAGCGATCGCCCGTCAGCAGATGCTGTTCCAAGGTCTGGGCGCCTGGATCCAGAATCCAATACTCCGGCACGCCGTGCTTTTCATAGATTCGCAGCTTGCGGACGCGGTCCCTGTGACGCGAGCCGGGCGACAGAATCTCGACGACGAGGTCCGGAGGCCCTTCGATGCCCCGCTTGGTCACGATGTCGGCGCGCTCCGGACGAACAAAGATCAGGTCGGGCTGCACCACGTTCGTAGGACTGAGGATGACATCAAGCGGCGCGCTCAAAATGAGATGTTCAGCTCTGCAACCGCTAGCCAGCGTGAACTGCAAATTGTAACTTAAAATCTGATGCGAGGTATTCGGCCCCGGCGACATAAGCTCCAGCGAGCCGTCCAGCACTTCGTAGCGCAAGCCGTCGTCCGGCATCGCGGCATAAATGTCGTACGTCACCTGCTGCTCGCCGACCCGGTCCTCCGGTCGTTTCTTATCCTCCGGTCGTTTCTTGTGATCCATCCCAAGCTTCCTCCTCACAGAAAAGCCCCGTCAAAGCGACACGGTTCGTGTTCGGCTCTGACGGGGCGCTTCCCCGTTTCTTTCATTGATTCGATTATGTCCAAAAATGGCAGATCTGTCAACGATCAATCGCCCGTCGTCTTTTAAAGCGAGGCCGAAGCTTGTTTGAGCAGATCCGCCAGTTCTTCCTTGTTCACGTCCTGCGTCTTCCCGATCTTGATCGTCTTGCGCTCGGGCGGTCCGCTCCAGGCCCCTTCGGGGAACGCGATGCCCTCGGCATTAAAAATCGTGTAGCTTACCGCGTCCTTCGACGTCGAAATGACGGCGGCATACTTGCCGTTTTTGAGGTAATGGGGCTTTTTGTACTGCATGCGCTCCAGCGCGTCCGGAATGGCCTCCAAGGTAATCTCCCGCAGCGCATTGCAGCGCTCGGCTTGCCATGGCTCTTTGAGATCGGCGATGAATTGCGTGATTTCAGGGTTCATGTTAGCGGCTCCTTTTGTAAGGCAATGTGCGTATATGATTCATCGACGATCGGCGGCGGACGGAATCGACACGTTGCCCGCTAATCGTGCAAATTTCTTAAAGCGCCGATCTGGTCGCGCAGATCGGCCTCAATGGGGCTCAAGCCAGCGGCGAACGGCGGCTCGGCCGTCTCGCGAAGCCGGCGCAGCTCGATCCCGCCTTCCCCGAAGCCGTAGGGATCGGGCATCCTCGACGCCCAAGCGTATGCCTCCCGCTCCGAGTCGGCTTCCAGCAGCATGTACCCCGCGACCTGTCCTTCCGCGTCGCCGAACGGTCCCGCCGTCATCGCCGGCGGTCCGTCCGCCGCCGAATACGTCAGCCGAAGCCCTTCGGCGCTGGGCAGCAGGCTGGCGGACTCGATCAGGACGCCCGCCTCCTTCATCTCCCGGCTGTAAGCCGCGAATGCAGCGGCCCTGTCGCTCGACGGCTCGATCCCCGCTTCGAAGCGCGCGTTCGCCTTGATCAGGATCATAAATCGCATGAACGATCCCCTCCTTGCATGAATTTCAACGATGGCTCAAGCGAGGAAGAACGACTTCAGCACCGGCGCGAGCGCGTTCATCGATACGTTGTGATTCTGCCCTTCTAACAGACGCGACTCCCCGCGAGGCACGGCCTCGCCTACCTGCCGGACCGCCTCTTGAAGCGCAGCCGGGCTCTTGGCACCCCCGATCGCGAGCACCGGCATGCGGACCGAGGCGAGCCGCTCTACGGGCAGCGAATAGTCGCCCATGATCGAAGCGTCGTAAGGAAGCGTGTGGGCGACGGCGCGAAGCCGTGGCCAGAACGGCATGATTCGCATCATCGTTACCGCGAAGCCCGGGGCACCCATCAAGCGCAAGAAATATTTGACCGCTTCGTCCCTCCGCCCCTCCGCGATCAACCGCTCAAGCTGCGCCCGCTGCTCCGCAGGCGGAACCTCGCCCTTTCCGCCGGCCAGATACGGAGGCTCATAGAGCGCGAGCCGGACCATCCCGACGTCGCTCGCCGCAGCCTCCAGCGCCAGCGCCGCGCCGGAGGACAGCCCCCACATGCGCGCGTCGCCGCCGTTCGCCGCGATGACAGCCTCGAGATCCTCGACTTCCCGCCGGACCGCGTACGTTTTCTGATCCCCGCTGTCCCCTCGGCCCCGCCTGTCGTAATTGACGACCGTAAAGTCCGATGCCAGAAGGCCGGCCAGCTTTTGCAGCCCCGGGAACGTTCGGTAGCTGAACGCGCCCCCCACCAATATCACTACCGGTCCTTTGCCGACCGCATCGTAAGCGATCCGCGTCCCGTCTTTGGATACGGCAAATCGCGCCGTCCGGCTCGAGTCGCTCTTCATCGTCCGTCCAATCCTCGCTTCTAAATGTCATTGTCGTATGTCCCGATCCGCGCATTCCGCCGCGCGTCGGCGCATCAGATCCTGCTCTCTCAAATTTTGCGTCATGGAGGCGGCCCGCTCGAACGCCGCCCGCGCCTCCTCCATGCGCCCGAGCTTCGCGAGCAGATCCCCGCGGACGCTCGGCAGCAGGTAGTAATCTTTTAAAGCGGGCTCGTCGGCCAACTGGTCGACGATCTGCAGCCCGATCCCAGGGCCGAACGCCATCGCGATCGCGACGGCGCGGTTCAGCTCGACGACCGGCGAAGGCGCCGCGCGCGACAACGCCTCGTAGAGCGCCGCGATCCGGGCCCAGTCGGTGTCGCCGGGCGTCAGCGCCTGCGCGTGGCAGGCGGCGATCGCGGCTTGCAGCGCGTACGGTCCGAGCGGACGGCCGAGGCGCCTGGCGCGCTCGAGCGCGGCCAATCCGCGGCGGATCAGGAGCCGGTCCCATAGCGCGCGGTTCTGGTCCATAAGCAGAATCGGCTCGCCGGACGGACCTATGCGGGTCTTAAAGCGCGACGACTGGATCTCCATCAGGGCGACCAAGCCGTGAACCTCGGGCTCGCGCGGCGCGACCTCCGCCAGCATCCGGCCGAGACGCAGCGCCTCCTGGCAGAGCGTCGGCCGGATCCAGCTCCCGCCTGCGGTGGCCGAGTACCCTTCGTTGTACATCAGATAGACGACCTCGAGCACCGAGGAGAGGCGTTCTTCCAGCTCCTTCCCCTCAGGTACGTCAAGCTTCACGCGCGCCGCGCTCAGCGTCTTCTTCGCCCGGACGATCCGCTGCGCGACGGTCGGCTCGGGGACGAGATACGCATGCGCGATCTCGTCCGTCGTCAAGCCGCCCAGCAGCCGCAAGGTCAGCGCGACGCGCGCTTCCCGCGAGAGCGAAGGGTGGCAGGTGGCGAAGATAAGCCGGAGCAGCTCGTCGCCGATCTCGCCCGTCTCCGTTTCCACGTCGTCTTCCGTAAACAAAGGGCTGGCGCGGCCGTACTCTTCGTACTTACGGTCCCGTAGCTTGTTCCTCCGAAGCAGATCGATCGCGCGGCGCTTCGCCGTCGTCATCAGCCAAGCCCCCGGGTTGTCCGGAATGCCCGTCTCCGGCCACCGCTCGAGCGCGATCAAGAGCGCATCCTGCGCCAGGTCCTCCGCCAGGCCGACATCGCGCACCATCGTCGCCAGGCGCGCGATCAGCTTGGCCGATTCGATTCGCCAGACGGCGTCGATCGCGCGATGCGCGGCCTGGTCGCTCATGCCTTTCTCGGTCCTTCAAGCCGCTCGCGCAGCGCCTGCTCTTTGGCCAACATCTCCGGATCCTGCGTCAGGTCGGACATGTCGAAGATCTGCCGAAGCTCGATCTGGCCTTGCCCGTACCCGTGCGGATCCGGCATCCGAAGCGCCCACTCGACCGCTTCTTCCTTCGACTTCACCTCGATCATCGTGAATCCTGCGATAATCTCCTTCGCCTCGGTGAACGGGCCGTCCGTAATTTTGGGTTTGCCTCCCGCCTCCGGGTAGGAGATCCGAATGGCCGACGAAGTGGGATGGAGCCCGTCGGCGGCCACCAGGACGCCTGCCTTGGCGAGCTCCTCGTTGTAACGCTGCATCGCCGCCACCAGTTCCTCGCTGGGCATAACGCCCGCTTCCGAATCCGACGTACCTTTGACGATCATCATAAAACGCATGTGTTTTCCTCCTTTTGACTGGGAGTCGCAGCCGTTTTCGACTGGCGCTTCCTTTGCTTTCATAATCACGACGAATGCCCGCCCGCCGAATCGACATGGATTCGAAAATATTTTTTATGCCCGTCCGAATATCGATCAAAGCCGCAGCGCCATGAGATCCTCGTCGAAGTACCGCCCGCCATGCTTGATCGCGCGCCGCTCCACGCCATAGATCTCGAAGCCGATGGAAGCATAGAGCCGTTTGGCCGCCAAGTTATCCGACATGACAGTCAGGTTGAGCTGTTCCATGCCGTCGAGCGCACGAGCTCTTCCGATGAGATCGAGCATCAGCGCTCTGCCGACGCCTGCGCCACGCGCATCGGGAGCCACGTACACGCCGTACACGTTGCCTTTGTGCGCGGTCTTCATGCCCTCCTCCCGGACGAACGACGCGATACCGACCAACGCCCCGTTGCCCTCGCGGCCAGCGGCGCCCAGCACGAACTTTTTAGCGCCGGGCTTGATCCGTTCGGCGAATGTTTCCAACGTGAACCGCGCCTCCCGATCATAGGTCGATCCGTACGCGTCCGGGTCGCTCTTGAGCGCGTTTAAACGAATTTGCCGATACACGCCGGCGTCCGCCTCTTCCAGAACGCGAATAAGCAAGCCGTTCATCCCCTTTTCGCCGCCCGGTTTCCGTTATTAGCCAAATCATAACATGGAACGCGCTTTAAGAGACAGCCTAGCCAGCTCGCTTATTGCGTTTCTAGTTTTAAGGCATAGAGTGCTATAATTGTAGAAACGAGCACCTGGTCAGACCCATATTCGAGCGAAAATCGGAGGAGAGCGCATGGCCGACCGCACCAGGCTTGACCGCAAGCGTCACGTTTCCCTGAAGGATTTCGACCCCCGCGATACGGGCGATATCGAGAACAAAGAACAGGTGGAGGCGGAGATCGAGGATCTTCGCGACAGATTGCAGGAAGCGCAAGAAAAGCTGTATGCGAGCCGTTCGCACGGCGTACTGATCGTGTTCCAGGGAATGGATTGCAGCGGCAAGGACGGCACGGTGAAAAAGGTGTTGTCCGCTCTCAACCCGCAAGGCTACCGCGCCGAGAGTTTCAAGACGCCGACCGCGGAGGAAGCCTCCCACGACTTTTTGTGGCGAACCCACAAGCTGGTCCCGCAAAAGGGATACATCGCCTCCTTCAACCGCTCCTATTACGAGGAAGTGCTGATCACCCGCGTTCATGGCAATATCGACAAAAAAGAGACGGCGCGCCGCCTCGAACATATCAAAAACTTCGAAAAGCTGCTCGCGGATAGCGGCGTGCTGGTCATCAAAATCTTTCTTCATATTTCCAAAGAATTCCAACTTGAGAAGCTGCACGATCGGCTGACCCGCCCCGAGAAGCTGTGGAAGTTCGATCCGAACGACCTCAAGGAACGGCAGCATTGGGACGAGTACGTGCGCGCTTACGAAGACGTCTTCGAGGCGACCGGCACGAAGCGCAACCCGTGGCATATCGTCCCCGCCGACAAGCGCTGGTACCGCGATTATCGCGTGCTGAAAATTATTACCGAAGCGTTCGAGTCGCTGGACCTCGCTTATCCGAAGATCGATATCGAGCGTTTCGGGGAGCTGGATCTGGACGACGAAACGCGCGCGAAGCTGACAGCCGCTAAGCGCAAGGAAGCCAAAGGCGAAACTGGCGATGAGCGCCATAAGGCGGCGGAGGCAGATGCTGCGGAGGATCGGGCGACCAAGGCTGGCGAGCAAGCAGCCGACGAGAAAGCGACGGTTGTCGGCGACGAACGATCGGACGCTGGCGAGGAAGCTGCGGAAAGCAAGGCGGCGGATATCGGCGACGAACGGTCGGACGCTGGCGAGGAAGCTGCGGAGAGCAAGGCGGCGGATATCGGCGTGAAGGCTGCCCATCGCGAGCCTGCGGAAGTTAGCCTGAAGACTGCGGAGGGCAAAACGGCGAGAGTCCGCAGGAAAGCTGCCGATGGCGAAGCACCGAATGCCGGCCGGAAAGCAGCGGGCGAGAAACCGGCTGAGATCGGCGAGACAGCAGCGCCTGGAACGCGGAAGACTGCCGGGAGGCCGAGGGGTGCGAGGAAGCAAGCGCCGGCAGCCGAGGTGACGATGTCTGCTGCGGTTGAGGACGCTCCAATCGAGCCGAACGCGCCGAAGCCGCCGAGCAAACGGGGCCGGAGGCCGAAAGAAAGCTAGCAAACGTAAAGGACCTGCCGGGTAAGACGGCAGGTTCTTTGTTTTGGGAGGCTACGCGGAGGTAGGCGCAGCCTCTCCGAGCCCGCATCGCCTTCTCTACAGAAGGCGATTGGCTTTGCGCTGCCCTCTCAGCCTGCATCGCCTTCT
>NZ_FOKE01000003.1:330017-433606 GCF_900112065.1 Cohnella sp. OV330 | reverse complement strand
GCCTGCATCGCCTTCTCTACAGAAGGCGATTGGCTTTGCGCTGCCCTCTCAGCCTGCATCGCCTTCTATACAGAAGGCGATCGGCTTTGCATAGCCCTCCCAGCCCTCATCGCCTCCTCTACAGAAGGCGATCAACCTCGCGTAGCCCGCCAATTCCGCATCGCCTCTCCTGAAGAAGGCGACGATCACTGCATCACGCCAGCCGACCAAACCTCCCGACGGACAAACCTTCCGACGGACAAGCCCTCGAAAATAAACTTCGCCCACCGCTTGTCCACCCTGTTATTTCCATTTCCGACTTGGTGAAGTATCAGTATTCAGCTGGCGCGGCCAGCGAAAAAAACAGCATGGAGGCGATTGCGATGCTTACACCAATCGTGGGGACGTTTAGGAATGAACAGGACGTCATCGGCGCGATCGAAGCGCTGAAGGCGGCAGGCTGGAACAAGGACGATATCTCCGTCGTCAGCCATAAACGCGAAGCCGTCCATCACGTGGACACGGTCACCGGTACGAACAGCGCGGAAGGCATGGTCACGGGCGGCGTGGCGGGCGCCTTCCTCGGGGGAACCGCCGGACTCCTCGCCACGGCAGGCTTGCTATTTATCCCGGGTCTCGGCCCGCTGCTCGCGGCCGGCCCCATCGCGACCGTCATCGCGGGGGCCGCCGTCGGCGGCAGCACGGGTACGCTCATCGGCGGTCTCGCCGGACTCGGCATCCCGGACCGCGAAGCGGAGATCTACAAGACATTGGTCGAGCAGGATCATCTGCTCGTCATCGTAAAGACCAACGACGAGGGCCGGTCGCACGTGGAAAGCATTTTCCAGGCGTACGGCGCCGTAGAACCCCGCTCGACCGTCGTCTCGTTCGAGCAGCCTCCGCTGCCGGATGTCGCCGCTCCCGAAACTGCCGAAGAGATGCGCGTCTACATTAGCGCCAAGGACGGCGACGTGCAGACGCCCGTGAAGGAACTCGTCATTCCCCACAAGTCACGGGAGGCGTGACCGATGCGCGGCAAAAGCGCGGCGCTGGCTTCCGTCTCCCTTTCCGTCTTCGTCATCTATGCCGTCAAGACGATGAAAAAGACAATGGCGACGCTAGAAGAGGCGAACCGTACGCTGGTCGACGTCAAGAGCTCCGCCCTTCAGGCTACGCATGAAGCTACGGCGTTAATTCATACCGTTAACCGTACCGTTAAGGACGTTAAAGGACGCATCAACACCGTCGATCCGCTGCTCGAGACGACGCACGAGGTAGGCGACGTGCTGCATACGATCGCGCACTCGGTGAAGGAAGCGCTGAGTCCGGGCGATAAAGAAATCGCCGAAAAAGGCGCCGAAGCTCGTCCTCCAGGCATCGCCATTCGTATCGGGGACCGGCCGGTCCGTGAAGCAGTCGCAGGCCAGCCGACCCTTTATCATAAATAGCATCCTTTCAACAATAACGCGCCGCCCGCATCAGACTCTGGTCGCCGCGACCAAGAGGAACATCGGACGGCGCACTTCGTCCGCCCACGCCGGGTGCCGCTCCAGCATGTCGGCCGTCGGCTTCAGCTCGGACAGTTTGTCGACGCGGAACCCTGCCTCGATCAAGGGGTTCAAATAGCCGGCGACGGTCCGGTGGTATTTTACGACGTCATGTCCCAGGAACCTCGCAAGCCGCGGTCCATTCTCGTGGTAGCGGTCGAGCGGCCAGTGCAGTTTCTCCCCTTCCGGACCGTAGTGCCAATCCTGCGCTTCCAAAGCCGTAAAAATCGGATGCTCGACCGTGAATACGAAAGCCCCGCCGCCGGCAATATTCCGATACAACTTCCGGCAGACGGCGCCGAAGTCCGCTACGTAGTGCAGCGCCAACGAGCTCAGCACGACGTCGAACGCGCCTTCCGCGAAGTCAAGATCCTCGATGCCGCTTCGCATGTAGGAGATCGCGGGGTCGTCGGTCATCTCCCTTGCGCGAGACAGCATTTTCTCGGACAAGTCGACGCCGACCGCCGACTTTGCGCCCTGTTCCCGGGCATACCGGCAATGCCAGCCGTAGCCGCAGCCCAAATCCAGCATCCGCTTGCCCGCCAGATCCGGCAGCATCGTACGCAGCTCGTTCCACTCGCCGGCCGCCTCCAAGCCGCCGACCGACCGCGGCATGCGCTGTAATTTTCAAAAAAACGCTCGTCGTCGTATTTGTTTTCCCGCATATCCCCACGCTCCTCGTTCGTTCTGTTCGTTCTGATTCTTTCAGTATAGCAATCAGAATCTGCAACACCATACTCTATAGCATGGGGCAATTTCCCTCTAAAACTCCGTCCCAACCGTTCCAGCCCGCGCCGCCTCCCGCAAGATGAATCGCATAGGCGATCGCGGATGCCGCCCGCTCATGCTCGTGATGCCGGGTCTGCGGACTCGCGTTCGCCTCGTAGAACCACTTGCCTCAAACTCCATTCCCCTCGCCTTCGCGCTGCACGTGCGCCCTGAAGTCGAACGGCTCGCCCTCGTCCGTCCGCGAGCGTGCCGATATTTATTTCAGATCAGAATCCGCGGCCCCGGGCTAGCGCAGCGCAAGGGAAAGCGAACCAAATCCGACCATCGCGAAAAAGCCCTTGTCTCCGGCAAAGGCCGGATATACAAGGGCTTTCGTTCGCAGTCAATTGATTTACCCGCCCAGCACGGCCTCGAACTCCGCCCACTGCGCGCCGCTGAGCCGAACGCCGGAGGCGCGGACGTTCTCCTCGACCTGCTCCGGCCTGCTGGCGCCGACGATGGCGCTGGCGACCTGCGGATGGCGCAGCGTCCATGCGAGCGCAAGCTGGGACAGCGTCAACCCGAAGTCGGAGGCCATCTCCTGCAGGATTCGCGCCCGGTCGACGTATTCTTCCTTCAGCCAGGACCGGACGGCTTCGCCGCCGTTCGCGTCGGCCGCCCTGGCGGAGCCGGTCAAGTCGGAGACCGACTTGAACCGGCCGGCCAGCACGCCCTGCGCCAGCGGCGAGTACACGACCTGCCCGATGCCATGGCGGTCGCATAGCGGCAGCACCTCCGCCTCGATATCCGCCGCGAACATATTGTACAGCGGCTGGTTCGCGACGATAGGGCGCAGGCCGCGCCGCTCCACGACGCCGACGGCTTGCTTGATGTCCGACGCCGACATGTTGCTGAATCCGACGTAGAGTACCTTGCCCTGCCCCACCAAATCGTCCATCGCCCGGTAAGTCTCTTCCATAGGCGTCTCGGTGTCGGGATAATGGCAGTAGTAAAGATCGATATAATCGGTGCCCAGCCGTTTGAGCGAGGCGTCGCATTGCTCCATGATGTGCTTGCGCGACAATCCCTGCTGGTTCGGCAGATCGCCCATCGGCCCTCTGACCTTCGTCGCCAGTACGTAAGTAGACCTAGGGAGCCGCGACAGCGCCTCGCCGACGACCCGCTCCGCTTCTCCTTGCATGTAGACGTTGGCCGTATCGAAAAAATTAACGCCCGCATCGTATGCTTTAAGTATAGACTGACGAGCCGCTTCCTTGCCGACATAGCCGCCGTAAGTCAGCCAGCTTCCCAAACTGATCTCGCTGACCTTAAGTCCCGAGGCTCCCAATTTCCGATACTCCAATCCCATACCCCCTCGACCGTGTGGATACCTCCTATCCTATTCGGCCGAGGGCGGCGGCATGAATCAGATCAGCCCGGCGGTTCGCCCCGTGCGCGCCAGCACGTCCAAGGCGAAGTCCAGATCCTCACGCGTATGGGAAGCGGTCACGATCAGGCGGACTCTCCCCTTGTCCATGGCGACGGTCGGGTAGACGATGCCCTGCGCGTACACGCCTTCGGCGAGCAGCGCGTCGGAGAAGCGCATCGTGTCCGCGGGCGAGCCGACGATGATCGGGATGATCGGCGTCTCGCTCATGCCGCAGTCGAAGCCGAGCGAGAGGAGCTTCTCCCTGCAATAATTCGCGTTGCTCCACAGCCGATCGATCAGCTCCGGACTGCGCCCCAGCACGCGGACGGCCGCCAGGCACGATGCCGCGACGGCAGGCGTCTGCGACGTACTGAACAGAAACGAGCGCGCTTTGTGGATCAAATAATCTTTGAGCAGCGCGGAGCCCGCCATGTATCCGCCCGATACGCCGATCGCCTTGGACAGCGTGCCGACCTGGATGTGCACCCGGCCATGAAGGCCGAAGTGGTCGGTCGAGCCTTTGCCGTTGCGTCCGAGGACGCCGCTGGCATGCGCGTCGTCGACGTAGACGACGGCATCGTACCGCTCCGCGAGTTCGACGATGGCGGGCAGCGGCGCGATGTCGCCGTCCATGCTGAACACCCCGTCGGTGACGACGACGCGGGCCCGGTAGGACGCGCTCTCCTTCAGCGCGTGCTCCAGCTGGTCGAGATTTTTGTGCGCGTACACTTTGCGGCTCGCCTTGGTCAGCCGGATGCCGTCGATGATGCTGGCATGGTTGAGCTCGTCGCTGATCACGACATCGTCGGAACCCAGGATCGACCCGAGGATGCCCTGGTTCGTCGTGAATCCGGATTGGAAAACAAGCGTCGCCTCCGTGCCCTTAAACGCGGCCAGCTCGCGCTCGAGCTCGCCGTGTATGTCGAGCGTGCCGGCGATCGTACGGACGGAGCCGCTGCCGACGCCGTATTTTTCGATCGCTTCGATCGCCGCGCGCTTCAGCTCCGGATGCGCGGTCAAGCCCAGGTAGTTGTTGGAGGACATCTGGAGCACCCGGCGTCCGCCGAGCGTCATCCAACTGCCCGATCCGCCCTCCCATTCCGTGAGCGGCCGGTATCTGCCGTCGGCCCGAAGCTGCTCGAGTTCCTTCGATAAAAAGTCCAAGTTTGCCATCGTGTATATGTCGACTCCTTCCAATCTTCGCTTCAAAGCTCAACCGTGCGTAAAGACGACCTTGCCGCAATTGCCCGACTTCACCAGCTCGAACGCCTCTTCGTAGCGGTCCAGCGTGAACGTATGCGTGACCAGTCCGTCCAGCCGCAGCGCCCCCGAATCGAGCAGTCCTTTCATCTGGTACCACGTCTCGTACATACGACGTCCGGTAATGCCGTGGACGCTGATCCCTTTGAAAATGAGATGGCGCGCCAGATCGATCGGCACATCGTCCGTCGGAATGCCGAGCAGCGATATGCGCCCCGCGTTCGCCGCCGCCTCGAATCCGCCCCGGATCGCCGCCGGATGGCCGGACATCTCGAGCACGACCTCGGCCCCTTCGCCTTCGGTCAGCGCGCGAACCGCTTCGGCCATCGGCGTCTCCGCGCTGTTGACGAGCGCGTCGGCGCCCATCCGCTTCGCCATCTCCAGCCGGTTGGCGCGGACGTCGACGGCGATGATCTTGCCCGCGCCGCACGCGCGCGCGACGGCGATCGCCATCAACCCGATCGCGCCCGTACCGATCACGGCGACGGACCTGCCGACGATGTCGCCGGCAAGCACTGTCTGCACGGCATTGCCGAGCGGATCCTGCAAGCATGCCAGCTCGAACGGCATCTCCGGCCGGTTGTGAATCACATTGCCGGCCGGCAGCACTGCATACTCGGCGAAGCAGCCCGGCGCCGAGATGCCGAAGCTGCGCGTGCGGGCGCAGACATGCGCATTGCCCGTACGGCAAGCTTTGCAGGTGCCGCAAACGATGTGGCCTTCGCCGGAGACATGGTCGCCGACCTTGACGTTCGCCACACGCTCGCCGATGTCAACGACGACGCCGGCGAACTCGTGTCCGAAAACGTTCGGCGTAACGACCGCGCTCTCGGCCCAGGAATCCCAATTATAGATATGAAGATCCGTGCCGCAAATCGAGGACGCCTTCACCCGGACCAATACTTCTTCGGGTCCCGGGACCGGCACCGGCACCTCCATCAGCGCCGCGCCCGGTCCCCGATTCGGCTTGACCAGGCCGAGCATCGTTTTCTCCCGCATTCTCATCACCCTCGTATCGAGTTAAATCTGCTTTGTACAACATATTATACAATTGTATTATATATTGCACAATCTAATTATATGGGTTTATATTCGCCTTGCGTTCGGTATAATGGAGAGAAAATAACGGGACTTAGGTGGTTACGATGGACGCGATTCATAAGAAAGTCGGCAAAAACCTGCAAGCCGTGCGCAAATCGCGCGGCCTTAGCCTTGACCAGGTGGCCGAGCTGACGGGCGTCAGCAAAGCGATGATCGGCCAGATCGAGCGTGGCGACTCCAATCCGACGATTTCCGTGCTGTGGAAAATCGTCAACGGATTAAAGATTTCATTTACGTCGCTTATCGAAGAGGCAAAGGCGGATGTCACGTTCGTCGATATGGCCGAGATCGAGCCGTTTTTAGAGGAAGACGGCGCCTACCGCGCGTTTCCGATGTTCCCCTTCGACCAGCGCAAAGGCTTCGAAATGTACGCGGTCAACATGGATCCCGGCTGCAGCCACGAATCGGAGCCGCACAACGAAGCGGTCGAGGAATATATCGTCGTGACGGACGGCTCGCTCGACGTCGAGGTCGGCGGCGAGACGTACGCGGTCTCCGCGGGCAACGCCGTGCGCTTCCCCGCGGACCAGCCGCACGCGTACCGGAACAATACCGGCCAGATCACTACCTATATTACGCTCATTCATTACCCCTCATGATGCGCGCAGGCCCGCTTCCCGGAATACCCGGAGAGCGGGCCTTTTTTATTCTCGGGAACCTCCGTTTCTTCCTGACAAACTGTTGTCAGAAACCCTGCGCTATCATGAGATATGTAAGGTTGATAACGAAACGGAAGAGATCCTAAGGAGGCATTTAAATGAAACAAGACCAACTTAATCGCAACGCAGCACACGCGGACATCCGTCCTTTCCGCGTGGAAATCCCGCAATCCGATCTTGACGACCTGGCCTATCGGCTGTCTCGAACCCGCTGGCCGAACGCGCTGAACGGCGCCGGATGGAAATACGGCGTATCGCTCGAGTACGTCAAAGGGTTGGCCGATTACTGGCAGAACGGCTTCGACTGGCGCAAGCAAGAAGCGCGCCTGAACGCGTACCCGCAGTTCACGACGGAGATCCAAGGCGCGAACGTTCACTTCCTCCATGTTCGCTCGCCCGAGCCGGACGCGCTCCCGCTCCTGCTGACCCACGCATGGCCCAGCTCGATCGCGGAGTTCCTGAACGTCATCGGGCCGCTCAGCGATCCCCGCAGCCACGGCGGCAATCCTGCGGATGCCTTCCACCTCGTCATTCCCTCCGTGCCGGGATTCGGCTTCTCCGGTTCGACACTGGATTCGGGTTGGAACATCGCACGCATCGCCAAGGCTTGGGCGGAGCTGATGCCGCGCCTCGGGTACGACCGGTACGGCGTGCACGGAAGCGACTGCGGCGCGCTCGTATCCCGGGAAATGGGCCTCCAGCAACCGGATGGACTGATCGGCCTGCATGTGCTTCAGCTGTTCTCGTTCCCGTCCGGCGATCCCGCGGAGATGGCGGATCTCACCGAGGAGGACGGACGGCGGCTTCAGTTCCTGGCGAACTTTCATGAAAGGGCCGGCTTCAACGCCATCCAATCCACGCGTCCGCAGACGCTCTCCTACGGGCTGACCGATTCCCCGGCTGGCCAGCTAAGCTGGATCGCGGAGATGTTCAACGGTTTCGGCGACCACGTCGACGCCATCGATCGCGATGCGCTGTTGACGAACGCTTCGATCTATTGGCTGACGAATACGGCAGAATCGTCAACGCGGCTCTATTACGAGAACGCGCACGATCCGGAAGCTTCGGCCGCGGGTCCGAACGGGATGTCTACCGGTCTCGCCGTATTCGGCGACGACTTCAAGTCCATCCGTAGATTCGCCGAGCGGGACAATACGAATATCGTTCACTGGTCGGAATTCGAGCGGGGCACTCACTTTGCCGCATACGATCAACCGGAAGCATTAGCCGGAGACCTGCGAATCTTTTTCGGACGCCTTCGCCGCTGACGGCGATCGTGCTAACGAGTCATGCGACGGCTTGGGTAAAAGAAAAGACCGCGAAAACGCGCAGGAAACGCTCCTGCCGTCTTCGCGGCTTTTGTCGTGCTTTTTAAACCTCCATGCTCCTCCACATCATGAGCGCGGCGCCGGTGGCGACTGCGTCTTCGCGAAGCTCGCCTTTGGTGAAGACCGGCTGGTAGGCCGGATAGTAGTAAACGTTCTGGCGCGCGGTCTCGATGGCGGTCCGATAAAATCGCTCGTCCGAGTAGATGAGCGATCCGCCAAGGATGACGGTCTCCGGATGAAACATATTGATCATGTTGGCGAGGCCGATGCCCAGATAGGCCGCCGCGCCGTCGAACAGCTCGACCGCGGGCTGGTGCCCCTGCCTTAGCGCCTGCAGCAGATCCTCGTAGCGAATCTGATCCGGCGCGAGCCGCAGCTGCTCCGTCCAGCCGCCGCGTCCCAGTTTGGCCTGCGATTGCGCCTGCTTTTCCAGCGCCTGAATGGAGGCGTACGCCTCCAAGGCGCCGAAGTTGCCCCCATCGTGCAGCCGCGTGCCGTCCGCCTGGATAATCATCTGTCCGACGGCGCCCTCCAAGTCGATCGAGCCGTGAACGATCCGGCCGTTCGACATCATCGCGGACCGCAGCCCGATCCCGGCATGCACGTACAGCATATGCTGAGGATTGGAACGCCGCAGCGCCCAGCGCTCGCCCATGAGCGCCGCGTTCGCGCCGTTCTCGAGGCGCGCCTTGAATCCGGTCGCCTCCTCGGCCATTCGGCAGATCGGGACGTCCTGCCAGCCCGGCGCCGCGAAGTGAAGCGGCCGAAGCACGACGCCTTGCTCGCGGTCCAGCGGGCCGACGGCGCCGATGCCGAAGCCTTTTACTTGGCTTGGCTCGATCTTGTGGTCGAACAGAATGGCCTTGATCGTTTTCTCCGCATGCGAGATCAGCTTGTCCGGCGTCATCGCTTCGTCCATGCGCCAGCGGGTGAACGACATCGGGTTCATGCGGACGTCGAAGAAGCCGAGCGAGGCATGCGACCGGGAAATCTCGAGGCCGAAAAAGTAACCGAAAGCCGGGTTCGTCTCGTACACGATCGGCCTTCTGCCGCCGCTTGACGGGCCAAGGCCCGAAGCCTGGATCAGCCGGTCCGCGGTCATCTCTTCAAGCGTGCGCGTAAGCGTGCTGCTCGGAATCCGGAAACGATCCAGCAGCTCGGCCTTCGAAGCGAAGCCCTGCTCGGCGATATGGCGATAGATCAATTCCTTGGACGTAGGCACTCGATTCGCGCGGTTCATGGACTGGGCACTTCCTCGCTCGCTTGTTCGTTCGTCTGCAATCATTCTTTTTATTATATCGAAACGCCCTGTGGTGATCTACACCCCGTCCTCCACTCGGATTAATCCCAAAATGAATTTAAGTGTCGCTATACATCTTCTATAAAAAGTTATTATGGCCCACACCATAAATACTTAATACCATTTTGGAATAAAGATGATATACTGATGGAGACGGGAGGCTTTGCCATGACCGATAAAAGAAAGCTCCATCTCTCGCTCTTCCTCGTATTTCTGAAAATGAGCCCGTTTACGTTCGGCGGCGGATACGCGCTGATCCCGGCGATCGAACGCGAGGTCGTCGAGAAGAAACAGTGGCTTCGCGAAGAGGAAATCGCCGATTTGTTCGCGGTATCGGGAACGGTGCCCGGCGCGGTCGCGGCTAATTCGGCCGCCTTTATCGGCTACCGGATCGGCGGCGTGTCCGGCGCGATCGCGGCGCTGCTCGGCATCTGTCTGCCGACCTTCCTCCTCATGATCGTCTTGTCGATCTTCTACGTTCAATTCAAGGACAATCCGAAAATCGAAGCGGCTTTTACCGCCATACGCGCCACGGTCGCCGCGCTCATCGCCTTCGCGGCGATCAAGGTCGCCCGATCTTCGATCGTGGACTTCGCCTCCGGCGCGCTGGCCGCGGCTGCCGCGCTCCTGCTTTTCACCGGCATCCATCCGCTATGGGTCGTCGCGCTGGGCGCAACCGCCGGCATCCTCTGGGTACAATTCCGCGGGATGAAGGGCAAAAGCCCGAAAATCAAGGAAAAAGAGCCGGTCTTCGATTACATGATATAATCTGAGCAAATGAGGTTTTAGACATGCTGATCCATCTGTTCGCCATGTTCCTCCTCGTCGGGCTCGTCTCCTTCGGCGGCGGCTACGCGATGATCCCGCTCATTCAGGAAGAGATTCTGAAACGCTACCATTGGATGGAGGCCGGACAGCTAGCGGACATCGTGGCCGTCGCGGGCATGTCGCCCGGTCCGATCGCCACCAACATCGCGGTCGCGGTCGGCTATCAGCAGGCCGGCTGGCTCGGAGCCGCCTTGGCGGCGCTTGCGGTCGTACTGCCTTCGTTCGCCCTGATTCTTGCGGCAGGCAAGCTGTTTTTTCGCTATCGCGATCATCCTCGGGTGGCGGCGGCATTTTACGGCTTGCGGGCCGTCGTGGTCGGATTGATCGTATACGCAGCCGTATCGTTCGCGCGGCATGCCGGCCTGTGGACGGGAACGCCGGACTGGCGGACCTGGTGCCAGATCGCCATTTTCGCAGGCTCCTTGTTCTCGCTGATCTATTTGCACAAGCATCCGTTCGTCGTTATCCTTCTGTCCGGCCTGGTCGGCATCGCGCTTTACGGCTAGCCGGCTTTTTTGGAGCATTCTTCAATCCCTAGCGAATGGAGCGAATCAACTTTGGAAGAGCAAGTCAGCCCTTGCTGCGCCGCACGCAGATCGTCCGTACAAGCGGATGTGACCGGAGCCGTCGCACCGCAACTTGAAGCGATCGCTCCTCCGAGCCTCGGAACATCCCCCGGACCCGAGCTTGAGGCGCAAATGATCCGGATCCCAGGCGGCGAGTTCGTCATGGGCACGGACGCGGCCGACGGATTTCCCGCGGACGGCGAAGGCCCGCCCCGCTCCGTTCTGGTAGACGACTTCTACCTATCGGCCTATGCGGTCACCAACGCCCAATTCAAAGCGTTCGTGGAAGCTACCGGGTACGTCACCGAGGCGGAGCGCTTTGGCTGGTCCTACGTCTTTCATCTGTTCGTCTCCGAAGCCGTCAATCAAAGCGTGAGCAACGTGCCGCAATCGACGCCCTGGTGGTACGTCGTGAACGGCGCCAGCTGGGACAAGCCCGAAGGGCCGGACTCCGGTATCGGGGACCGGATGGACCATCCGGTCGTCCACGTCACCTGGAACGACGCCGCCGCTTACTGCGGTTGGGCCGGCGGGCGGCTGCCGACCGAGGCGGAGTGGGAATATGCCGCCAGAGGCGGCCTCGCCCGCAAGACTTATCCTTGGGGGGATTTGCTGAAGGAGGGCGGCGAGCATCGCTGCAACATCTGGCAGGGCAAGTTTCCGGTGAAAAACAGCGAGAGCGACGGCTACGCGGGCACCGCGCCCGTCGACGCGTACGCCCCTAACGGCTACGGCCTCTACAATATGGCAGGCAACGTGTGGGAATGGTGCGCGGACTGGTTCACGCCCGCCTACCACGCGGTTACCGCCGCGTCGAATCCAAGATTCGACCAACCGACGGGCAAACGGTCGATGCGCGGCGGTTCTTATTTGTGCCACCGGTCTTACTGCAACCGGTACCGCGTCGCCGCGCGCAGCTCGAACACGCCGGACAGCTCCGGCGGCAACTGCGGATTTCGCATCGCGCGGTCGCGCTGAGGAGGAGCTGCCAGTGCGGCAGCCGAATCGGTAGACCGCGAGGAGGAGCGTCGTAAACGCCGCGAAGGCGCCCAACTTCTCGGTAGCTGTAGCAGCAAAATTTGAGCTAGCACAGTTGGCGAGCGTGGTTGTGGGGGTTGTAGCAGCAAAATTTGAGCTTGCACAGTTGGCTAGCGTGGTTGTGGGGGTTGTAGCAGTGTTTGAGCTTGCACGACTGGCGAACGAAGTTGCAGTGGCAAAAACAACTAATCAACTCTTCGTGCAGCCGCACTTTCCCCGCTTGAGCCCCCTCCGCCGCCGACTGCACCGTTCTAACCGCACTTTTCACCTCTCCCAGCCGAATATCGAGCGCGCCCGCCACCTCGGCGACGGCCGACAGCTGTTCCTCGCTTATCCCGGCGCATGTATAGTTAAACTCATCCTGCTTCGCCGCCCATAGCAAGAGGATGCCGCCCAACCTCAGCGGCATCCTCCCGTTTATTGCTGTCCCGCCTTACAGCGGGATGCCGTACACCTGCGTCTCCACATAGTGATTCCAAGCGTTGACGCTGCTGCCGTTCGACCAGATCCGCACGTACCGCGCCGTCACGGGATTAAAGACGATCTCTTTGCCGGCCGACGTCTCGGCATACTCGGCATCCGCGCCCGCGCCCTTGCCTGCGCTGTTGTTCGCGTCGTTGTTGAACACCGTCGTCACGCCCGAGGAGAAGTCGGCCGTCGTCGACAGCTGCACGATGACGTCCTTGTAGATCCGGTTGTCGTAGAAACGCCACAGCTTGACGCGGTTCACGGCATAGCTCGAGCCAAGGTCGAGCTGCAAGTATTGCAGACCCTGATCCAGTCCCGCGTACAAGTTCTTGTCCCCTGCCGCGCCGTCCGTCGCGTAGGCGGCATTATTCACGAAGCTGCCCGAGGTCGGCGTCCTGCCCGCCGCCGCGTTCACGACCGACGGATGCTCGAACGCGCCGCGATCGGGCTTCTGAACATAGAGCGCATTTCCCCAGAAATCCTTGCCGCCGTTGGTTGCGACGACGACGCCGCGGTCGATGGCCGGCGAGGCAGCCTGCAGCTTGTAGCCATCCAGCGAGCCGATCCCCGTCCCGCTCCCCGGGCTGACGAACTGCGGATTGGACGCGATCGCGTTAGCGTCGGGAATAACGGTCGCCGTCGGCACGTTGTTGCCGTAAAACACGTTGCTGTCGTACGTCCAGGTCGTTTTTTTCGTATAGCCGCCCGAGCCCAGATTGTAGAAAATGTTGTTCTTGAACGTCGCGACGCCGTTGCCGCCTTGATTCACCAGCAGGTTGTTCGCGATCCCGGAGCCGACGTAGAAGACGTTGTTGTAAAATTGCATATTGCCGTAGTTGGCCCCGCTGCACACCGTGATCATCTGATACTTGTCGTTCTGGCTGACGTTGTAACGGAAGACGCCGTCCGTCACCGAGCCGCCCGTCTCGTTCTGGCAGATCAGCACCGTGCCGCCCTCGTTGTCGTGGCTGTAGTTGTACTGGAAGACGAGCCCCTTCGTACCGTTGTCGAAATCGAAGGACATGCCGTCCTTGATCGTCTTGCCGCCGGACACCTCGTTGTACTGATAGACCGTATAGTCGCCGTTGTATGTCCACATGCCGGCGTTGTAATCGACCTGCGCCTCGTTGTAGCCGTCGACGCGGTTGTGCTCGACGAGCGCGCCGGTCGACACGTGCGGGACGATGCCGTCGCCGCTTACGTGGAGCACCTCATTGCCCCGGATGACGACCCCGGTCGCCGGCGTCCATGGCCGGTTCGCATTGCGGACGCCGCCCTGCTGGTCGCGATCGTACCATTCGGAGTTGACCATGATCCCGGTGCGGGTGACGCGATCGATCTTGTTGTTTTCGATCAGCACCTGATCGAACTTGGTGACGCGGTTCGGCGAGCCGTCGGATCTGACCCGCACGACCACGTTAATGCCAGCGCTGCCGTTGACCGTCTTGCTGTGCAGGCCGTTAACGTCGTGGATGTACAAATCATGCAGGTGAATGTCGTGCAACACGGCGACATTGACGATATCGCTCGAGGCGCCGGCCTGATAATCCTCCCCGATGACGAGCACGCCGCTGCGGGCCGTCGTCCCTTGCGCGGCGGTCTGATTCGTAATCTCGAGATGGCCGATGCTCCAGTATTGTTGATTGTATAGCCGTACGACCGCGTTCGCTCCCTGGCCGTCGATCCGCGGATCCGCGCCCGTGCCATACCGGTCCACCGCGATGCGGCTGCCGGACGTGCCGGAGCCTTGCGGCTGCAGCGTGCCGGTCCACGTCCCCCCGGCCTTCAGCAATATCTTGTCGCCGGGGCCGAACGTAATCGCGTTTACCTTGGCCAGCGTCTTCCAGGCGGCCGTCTGCGACAGTCCCGTATTGCTATCGCTGCCCCCTGCCGCGTCCACATAATACGTCTTGTTGTCCGCATGCGCCGTTCCGTTCACGAAGAGACAAGCCAATAGAATGACGAAGCCGTACATCCAATATTGCGCTTTCATGAATATTCCTCCTTTGGATTCGGTGCTGTAGAGACGAACAGCTTCCGGAAGACCTGCGATCGCAAGCGGGGCTTCGGAAGCTGTTGATTCGGATGCCGCACCCGGCCGGGTCCGGCGACTGCAAGACGGTATTACTGAACGCCCTCTTTACTGAATGCGCTCTTACTGAACGCCCTCTTTACGGAATGCCCGCCTACTGAATGCCCTCTTGCTTGGCCTTCGCGTTCACTTCCTCGATCATCTTGTCGAGGCCCTTAGCCTTGTAGCTCTTCAGGATGTCGTTCCAGGCCTGCTCGACCGGATCCTTGGACAGCATGACCTTGAGCAGATCGTCCTGGTCGAGGACGGTGAACTTATCCTTGGTCGGCGTGGACATATAGGTGAGACGAATGTCGTAATCGGGCACCTTCGTATTTTTGAGGACCCAATCGATGTAATCGACGGCTTCCTTGCGGATCGACTCGTTTGCGATGAGCGGGTTGTTCATGTCGTAACTGTCGGATGTCTCGTAGGCGACCAGCTGCCGCAGGAAGGCGCGGGCCGGATACTTTTCGTTCAGCGAGGCCGTTTCGATCATGACCTTTTTGCCGCCTTCGACCTTGTAGTCCACGCCTTCTTTGCCGTAGATCAGCAGGTCCTTGCCTTCGGGCGACAGGATATAGTCGTAAAGCGCCATGATGCGGTCCATCTTCTTGTCGTCGACTTTGCTGCTGAAGTAGCTTTCCGACCAGTACGTCTTGAAGATGGCGTGCGCGCGCTCCCCGTCGGGACCGACGAGCGGCTTCAGCACCTTGACGCTCTGCGTGATGTCCGTATCCGGATACGCGGTTTTCCAGCGCTTCTCGTAGATATCGCCGTTGAAGTTGACGAACCCTCCGCCGCTGAGCAGGGCCGCCGCCTTGCCGGACACGAATTTATCGTACGAATCGGAGCCCTTGGCGAGCGCGATGTCCGGATCGATCAGGCCCTTGTCGTACATATCCCGCATATTTTGAAGTGCGGGCAGCGCTTTTTTGGAGAATACCGCCGGCACGAGCTTGCCGTCCTCCTCGATCCACTTGAAATCGCTGCCGCTGCCGTCGCTCGTGGCGACGGGATTGCCGTACAGCCAGAACAGGCCGCCGATCAGCTTGTTCTGCGTCGTCGTGAGGCCGGCGATATGCTTGCCTTCCGGGTCCGCCTTCGTGATCGCTTCGAGCATCGCCTTGAACTCGTCCCAAGTCTCGGGCTCCTTCGTAATGCCCGCCTTCTGGGCCAGATCCCAGCGATAGAGCACGATGCGGTCGAGCGCGCTCCAGTCGACGCTCGGGAACATTCTCCGCGGCACCGTATAATATTTCCCGTCCACGTTCAGCCCCTTGATATCCGGCGCCTCGAAGTATTCGGCGAGGTTCGGGTACTTGGCCAGGTCCGGCAGCGCCTTAACGACGCCCTGATCCACCCACTTGCGCTGATACTGGGTGCCGATCGCGTCGATCGCGAAGATGTCCGGCAGCTGATCCGACGCCGCCCACATCTGGATTTTCTGCGCGTAATCGTCCCAGGTCGTATTGACGGGCTTGAGCTTGATATTGAACTTTTGCAGCACTTCCTGCGCGATCGGGTCCTTGGCGATCTTGGCGACCTCGGCGTCCGCGTCCCAGAACGCGACCGAGATCTCCATCGGATCCTTGTAAGGATTGTCCGCAGCCGCGGAAGCGCCCTGCGACTGCGACGCACCGGAGGCCGCCGGGGATGCGGCTTGATCGTTGCCGTTGTTGTCGTTGCCGCCGCAGCCGGCGAGCAATGCCGTGGACAGCGCCAGGCCGGCAGCGACTGCCGTGATTTTTTTAACCATGTGTATGAATCCTCCCTTTGACGATTATAGGATAAAAATTTTATATCGTTAAAAAATTTCTTATCCCTGCCCTTAAATGGTCCCTATCCTTAAATAGCCCCTATCCTTTGATGGAACCGACCATGATGCCCTTGTCGAAGTGCTTCTGCAGGAACGGATAGACGGCGATGATCGGCAGGCTCGAGACGACGATCGCGGCCATCTGCAGCGCCGGCGCGTACACCTTGGCGGACTGCCGCTGCTCCGCCAGCGTCTGGGCCATCAAGCTCAGCATGGAGTTGGACGTGATCAGCGTCTCCCGCAGGTAGATCTGCAGCGGAGCCTTCGAGGCGTCGCTGATGAAGATAAGCGCGTACCACCACTCGTTCCACCGCTCCACTGCGTAGAAAAGCGCGAATGTCGCCATGAACGGCGCCGAGATCGGCAGGATAATCTTGTAGAGAATGTACAGGTCGTTCGCCCCGTCCAGCTTGGCCGACTCCTCCAGGCTCTCCGGGATGCCGCCGAAGTAATTTTTCATGATGATCAGGTAGAACGTATTGAGTCCGGCCGGGACGATCATGACCAGCAGGTTGTTGACGAGACCCAGGTCCTTTACGATCAGGTAGAAAGGAATGAGCCCGCCGTTGAAGAACATCGTGAACAGGATGAGGCTCAGCATCGCATTGCGCCCCGGCATGCCCCGCTTGGACAAGGCGTAAGCGCCCGCCACGGAGATGGCCATGCTGAACGCGACGCCCGCGACGGTGACGATGACCGAGTTCAGGAACGACGTCCAGAACTTCGCGTCCTCGAGCAGCAGCTTGTAGGCGGTCAGATCGAACGAGAGCGGGACGATGTAGAAGTCGCTCTTGCTGATCGCCTCGAACTTGGCCACCGAGACGATCAGGACGTTGTAGAACGGAAAGAAAGTAATGACGGCAAGGAGCCCCAGGACGATAAACGCCCCGATATCGAACGGACTCCATTTTTTCTTCGCAGCGGCCTTGCCGGCGCTCATGGGCGATCCTCCTATGCTGTCTTCGTTAATAGAGCCCCTGCTCTCCCATCCGCTTGGCGAACGTATTGGCCGCCCACAGCAGCACGAGGCTGATGACGGACTTGACGACGCCGACCGCGGTCATATAGCCGAAGTCTCCGCCGACGGTGAAGGACGTCCGGTAGATGTACGTATCGATCGTGTCCGCTACGGAATAAACCGGCGAGCTGTAGAGGTTGAAAATCTGCTCGAAGCTGGCCCCCTGCGTCAGCATCTGTCCGACGTGAAGGATCAGCAGCACGGAAACGGTGCTCTTGATGCCCGGCCACGCGATGTTCAGCAGCCTTCGGAAACGGCTGGCGCCGTCCACCTCGGCAGCCTCGAAAAGCTCGGGATTGATGCCCGCCAACGCCGCCAGATAAATGATCGAGTCCCAGCCTATTTCCCGCCAGACGTGGGTGATATACAGAATCGGCCTGAACGCCCTCTCGTCCGCGAGCGGCGAACTCGGGTCGGCGCCGAACAGCATGGCGATCTGGTTGTAGATGCCGTCCTTGCTCAGGATGTTCATGATGATGCCCGCAAGCACGACCCACGAGATGAAGTGCGGGAACGTGAGGATCGTCTGGAAGAACCTTCTGGCCTTGTTGCGGGAAAATTCGTACAACACGATCGCTAGGATGATCGGCATGGGGAAGTGAACGATCAGCTTCATGACGCTGATGATGAGGGTGTTGAAGAAGGCCGTGCGGAATTCGGGATCGGTCAGCAGCGTCTTGAAGTTGTCCAGGCCCGTCCACGGACTGCCCAGGATGCCCTTCCCGTAGTTAAAGGTTTTGAACGCAAGCGTCACGCCGTACATCGGTCCGTAGCTGAACAACGCATACCAGACCAGAATCGGCAGCACCATCAGATAGAAGTATTTGTACTGCAATATCGTCTTGCCCAAGCTCCGCCTCGGAGCCCGGGCCGTCGTCGGATCGGCCAACCCTCTCCCCGCCTTCCTTCGTTGTCTTGGCGCCAAGTAAGCGTTTTATATGCTAAATTATAAGGAGCGCCGGAGAGGCCGAGTATAGAGGATTCAATCCCGGGATGTGGACTTTACATACGTGACCGCGCAGGGAACGGCAGGTTCGGAGGATCGGACATATCGAACGTAAAATCGTCCATACCCGCGCCTCGCGGGAGCCGATAGGATGAACCTTAAACGGGAGCAAAAAGCGATTCGGGAGGACTAGCATGCATACAGCGATAATCGCCGACGACGAACCATGGATCGTGGAGGGCATCAAAGCGGCGGTGGACTGGGCGAAGTACGGCTTCGAGGTGATCGGGGACGCCGAGGACGGACAGGCAGCGCTAACGCTGATCGAGGCGCTGCGCCCGACGCTCGTCTTCACCGACATCAAGATGCCTGCAATGAACGGCCTGGAGCTGATTCAGCGGGGTAAAGCCGTTTCCCCGGACACGCTGTTCGTCGTTCTTAGCGGACATGCGGAGTTCGCCTACGCTCAAAAGGCGATCAACTACGGTACCTTCGGCTACTGCCTGAAACCTTTCGAGATCGACGAGATCCACGGGATGCTCGCGCGGATCGCGCAGCATCTCGAATCGAGCGAAAAGAAGGCGCCGCCCGCCCATTCGTACGCGCTCTACGAGGCCGTCTGCGCAGGCGATCTGGATCAGATCGGCCGGCTCCTGGATAAGAACGGCATGCCGGTATCGACCGGAACGCCGCTCGTCCCGATCGTCGTGCAGGGACGGCATACGCCGCCCTCCGTGCCGGGCGTTCCCTGCCTGTCGTTTCCTATGAGCAGCAGGCGGCATGGCTATTTAATGGAGGAGCGGCGGAAAGCGGCGTTTCTCCAAGGGATTGGCGGCGCGGGACGTCCGATCGAATTCGGCATAGGCGTAGGCCCGGCCCTCACGGAAGTCGCGGAGCTGGACGCAGCCCTCGAAGCTGCCTCGCTCGCGGCTTACGGTATGTTCGCCACGGGGCGGCCGGGCATCTATCCGGCGTCCGCGCCCGCCGCCGAACGCCCGATCGAGGAGCGGCTCAGGGAGATCGCCCGGACGCTCGAGCGCAAGGACCGGCTGGGCTTCATCGCGGCTATGGAGTCGGCCAAGGCGGGATTCCGCGACGGCGCCTTCACGATCAAGGAAGCGTACGTGCTCTACACGTCGGTGCTCTATCTGTTCCCGCGGGAGGGCTCGAAACCCAGCGGACGCTTTTTCGAAGGGTACGAGCAGCTCTATTACCGATACGGCACCGCGGAGTCGATGGCGGACGACCTGACGACGATGACGCTCGACTCCTTATCAGAAAGCGCCGAAGCGCCGGAAGATCGGATTTCCCACAAGAAGGTGAAAGAGATCGTCCTCTACATCCGCAACCGCTTCAACCAGGAGCTCTCGATTCAGAGCCTGGCAGAGCAGTTCTATTTAAGCCCGAATTATCTATGCCAGCTGTTCAAGCGGGAGGTCGGCGAGACGATCGTGGAGCATATCTCGCGACAGCGCATCGAATACGCCTGCAAGCTGCTTGAGGAGACCGATCTATCCATCTACCAGGTTGGGGAAAAGTGCGGATTCCAAGACTACTTCTACTTCACCCGAATCTTCAAGCGGTACAGTAAAATGACGCCGACGCAATACCGAGAACGCTCATGAAGTCCTTCGGCAGGCTGTCCATCCGCACGCAGGTGCTCCTGATCGGCGCCCTCATCGTCGCCATCATTCCGTTCGTCATCGTGCGCGTCTATCAGCAGTCCAGCGCGACGATCATCAATCAGAACACGGAGTACAACACGGAGCTCGTCTCGATTCTCAAGCAGCGCGTATCGGCCAACTATGCCAACGTATCGGGGCTCATGATGAATCTCGGCTACGACGGGACCCTTCAGAAGTTCCTCCTCGAGACCGACAAGCTGAAGCTGTACGATCTGTCGCAGAAGGTAGAGAGCTTGATGAGCATCGTGCGAAATACGAACCAGGATATCCTCGACATCGTCGCAATCGGGCGGTCAGGCTCATATACGTCTTTAGCCGGCAGAACCCAGCACATCCGGGAGCTGATGGCGACGGCGGGCAGGGACGGCACCGTCCACTATCGCGGGTATAGTCCGCCCGACAAGGTGCTCGACAAGGGCAAGCTGCTGTTCGGCATGAACATCTTCGCTTCGGGCGATACCCAGTTTTATGGCGAGAAGATCGGCTACATCCTGGTTATCCTCGATATTCAGTCGATTCATTCGGCGTTCGAGGGCTATCCTCGGCTGGCCGGCACGAACTTCTTCATGATGGACGACAAAGGCGTCATCTACGCGAACGGCGCCGAGCAGGAGCGCATGATGGGCAGTATGGGGATCGGCGACGAGGACAAAAAGGGACAAGCGGCAGAAGCCGGTAAAGCGGCCGTCCGGAAAATCGGCGGCAAAAAATTCGCCGTCCAGACGTTCGCGCTGCCGGAGATCTCGGGCAAGATCGTGACGGCCGTCCCGATCCACAATCTGATGAAGGAGCTCGAGCGGCTGCGCAAGACCAGCTATTGGCTGCTCGCCGTCACGCTATTGGTCGTGTCGGTCCCTTACGCGATGCTCATGGTGAACATATTGAGGCCGCTGTCCCGGCTCATGCGGTTCATGAAGCGGCTGAAGGGCGGCAATCTGGAGGTGCTCCACGACAAGGTGGACCTGAAGGGGTATGCGGAGATCGAGGTCATCTCGAGCGAATTCAATACGATGATGGGGCGCATCAACGACCTGACGGGGCAGTTGGTGGACGCGACGTCAAAGCTGTACCGGGTCGATCTGGAGAAGCAGCGGGCCGAATACGCCTACCTGCAGAGCCAGATCAATCCGCACTTCCTGAGCAACACGCTGGATTCGATCAAGGGCATCGCCATCGTCAAAGGAAACCGGGACATTTTCGAGATGACGACGGCGCTCAGCTCGATGCTGCGGTACAGCATCAAGGGCAAGGACGAGGTGAGTCTCGCGGACGAGCTGAAAATCGCGGAAGCCTGCGTCAAAATTCACCAGGGCCGGTTCCCCGGCAGGCTGACGTTCAAGCTGATCTGTCCGGAGGAGCTGCAGGACATCCCGGTGCCGAGGATGATCGTCCAGCCGATCGTCGAGAACGCTCTCGGACATGGGCTGGAGCCCCGCGGCCGTGGCGGCGTGCTGTTCATCTGCGCCGCGGAGGATGCGGACGGACGGCTCGAGATCGCCGTCGAGGACAACGGCGTGGGCATCGAGCCGGATCGCTTGGCGCGGATGACGGCGTCGCTCGCGAGCAGGAACGCGGAGGCAGACGGCCATATCGGCGTCCGCAACGTGCACAATCGGCTGTGGCTGAAGTATGGCGAGCCCTGCGGCGTTCGGCTGGAGAGCGAGCCGGGACGCGGGACGAAGGTCGTGCTGACGCTGGCGGGGCGCCGGGCTGAGGAGGACGATGCGCGGTCCGGGGATGAAGCCGTCTGAGCGGTTGGCGAACTGCCAGCCGCAGCGCTGTCGCAAGGCAAGCTCCATCCGTCTTCGGTCGCGCTAATGAAACCAGCCGTACAACGGAATAAACAGCAGCGACGTCACGATGCCCGCCAGCGCCATGGACACGCCGCTGATGCTGCCCTGCAGCTCGGAATCGCGGATCACGCGTCCGGTGCCGATGCCGTGCGATGAGGTACCGATGGCGACGGCGATCGGCATATCGCCGGAGATGCCCAGCCGGCGCAGCAGCGCCGGGCCGACCATGCTGCCGAGCAGTCCGGTCAGGACCGTGAGCACGGCTGTAAGCTCCGGGATACCGCCGGCCTGGCGAGCGATCTCGACCGAGATCGCGCTGGAGACGGACTTCGGCATCATGGTCGCCATCAGCTCCTGCGTCCCGCCCATCAGCCAGACGAGCAGGCCTGCGCCGGCGATGCCGCTCACCGATCCCAGCGTAACCCCGGACAGGATCGCCGTGAAGTAACGACGCAAGAAGCGACGCTGCTTGTAGAGCGGAACGCCCAGCGCGACGGTCGCCGGTCCCAGGAAAAAAGTGATCAGATCGCCGCCTGCCCGGTAGTTCTCATAAGGAATATCGAATAGCAGCAACAGCGCGATGATCGCGCCCGAGCAGACGAACAACGGATGGATCGATTTCCAACGTCCCTGCACCTTCAGGGCAATGACATAGGCGCCGACGGTCACCGTCACGCCGAACAGCGGGTGCTCGTATATCTCTTGCAAGTTCATAAGTTAGCGCTCGCCTTTCCCTGCTCGAATTCGGGCTCCAGCGACGTCTTGCGGCCAACCTTGGCGGCGACGCTCCCGGCAACGAGCATGACGATCAAGGTGCTTCCCACGAGGCTGACGGCGATCGCGAGCCCGTTCTCCCGCAATAACGGCAGGAAGGCGATCGTGCCCACGATATAGGGTACGAAGAACAGCATCATGTGCCGCGTCAGAAGCTCGGCGGAGCGCTCGACCCACTCCAGCTTGACGAGACGCAGGAACAACGCGGCCGTGAACAGAATAAGGCCGATGACATTGCCTGGAATCGGCATATGCAAAGCGCGCTGGACAACCAATCCCAGCAAATTAAACCCGAGCAAAATGGCGAATCCAGTCATGCCTACGCTTCCTCCAATCTATACGCAGGCTCATTATAACACTCGCACCAACCCTTTAAAGGTGTAGGCCAGCACCGGCTTGCCTTTTAGCAGAATCCCGTCATCCTCGCACGCTTCGCGAAAGCACAGCCAATCATCCTCGTTAAAATGCTGCACCGAGGGCCCGTTTCCTACATGAACGCACAGCAAATACGACTGTCCGGCGACTGAACGGCAATCAAGCACGTAATGCGCCGAGGTCTCCCGGCCTTCCCGGACGTAAGCTGTAATGGATGCCTCCTTCGCCGGCTCATCGCCGGCCGAGGCGATACCCGCCGCTTCCGGGGACACGAGCGACGCATTCAGAATCGCCGCTATCCCTTCCCCGGCGAAGCTTTCCGCCTCTGCGAACGAATTGATCTTTCTCATATGAACCTTCATCTCCATTTAATCGGGTTTGCCCATCTAGATGCCATTCATCCGCTCAGTCCCGAGCGGCTTCCCAGATCGCCCGACCTTCCAGCGCAACGATGCCGCTCTCTTGTCGTTTGGCCGAATTGGCCATCGCACGGGCCAGCACCTCCGTCGGCAGCGGCTTCTGGCTGCGCAGCAGGCCGAGCTTATTCAGATACCGGATCGCCTTCATGCCGGCTACCTCCATTGCCCGATCGCTATTCTTCCGAATCAATACGGGCGGATTGAAGATCGTCAGCTTTTCAAACGACAGCGCCTTAACGGCTTTCTCCAACTTGCCCTTCATCCTTGAATAGAAGAAACGAGCATTGGGCGACGCATAACCGGCAGATACCAGTACGTAGTTATCGATTCCATTGTCGCTCGCGATTTTGGCAAATTGATACTGGTATTCGTAATCGATTTTCCACTGCGCTTCTTTGCTCCCTGCCGCTTTGATCGTCGTACCCAGGCACGAAAACAAGACTTCGCCCTTCACCAGGTGCTTCCACCGCTCCGGCGCGTCGAAGTCGATCACGTGCACGTTCAGCTTTTCATGCCGGAGATCCGGCGCGCGCCTGACGAAGATATGTACCTGCGTGAAGGAATCGTCCTTGAGCAAGATATCCAGCAAGTCTACGCCCGTGGCGCCCGTGGCTCCGATAATCAATGCATGCATGTTCGGACTCCTTGTTCGGTTAAGGTTTAGGCTGATTCAATGCCCTCTTATATCAAGGTCGCTTAGCGAGAAATCGCTGCTTCCCCAAGTATAGACGATATAATGGTTGCTTAGCGTATCGTCCGGACGAATCTTTTTAAAGCGTAAGTCGCCGATTTCGATGAATCGAATTACACTGCCCCTTTGCGGTTCGACGATGCAGCTGAACTCATCCTCGCGATACCGCGAGTAATAGTCGTTCAGCGCTTCCAACGACAGGTCCGACTTAATGAGCATCGCGCCGAAAAATTGCATGCCGTTTCCGTTACCCACTAATTTTCTGGCTGCCGATACGGCATCTATTCTTTGCGTTTGCTCCGGCAACGGCAATCGGACCAACTCTTTTTTGATCGAGGAGGCCGTATGGTTATTGACGAGCGGGACGGCCATGAACATTAGAACGAACCCAAGAACGAAAGCAACCATAAGAGCCAGCAATAATATGGTGAAGGCTTTAAACAAGGCCACACCTCCCGCCCGATTATTTTCCGCCTATTTCTAAGTTAGACGATTTTCGTATCTACTTGTTGCGTACTGTGAGAAAGAGCCGAGCCATTTGCGCGTGGCGTCAAACTTCAAAAGCCGCCCGGCGACCCGGGCGGCTTTTCGGCGCTTCTATATGTCTATCGTGTCACGTAATCTTTCGCATGATAAGGCCCGCCCTCGCGCATGACCGTCCACAGCGGGTCCGTGTCGTGCGGCATCGAGGCCATCATGCCGTCGTGCCAATCGTTTAGCAGATAGACGGCTTCCTTGCAGATATCGCGGCGCTCTCCGGCCAGATCATGTTGCTCGAACGGATCGTTTTTAAGATCGAACAGCATCTCCCGCGGGAAGCCGTGATGGCCGTCGTGATAGGTGCGGATGTACAGCCAATCGCCGAAGCGGACGCTGCGTTGGCAGACGTGCGCGCACTGCGAGACGACGAGGTATGCGCGCCCCGCGGGCCTCCCCTGCAGCACCGCTTCCGCATAACTCTCCCCGTCCCAGGACGGCGCGGCCGGGATGCCGAGCAGGCCTGCCAGCGTCGGGCCAAGGTCAAGATGATAATGCAGCCCCTCGTCGACGGCTCCCTTAGCGCCGCCTGGCCAGCGGACGATCATCGGGATGCGGCAGGTCGCCTGGTCCGCGGTCCCGTGCTCGGAGTAGATGCCGAGCTCGCCCATGTTTTCCCCGTGGTCCGCGCTGATCAGAATCGCGGTATTCTCCAGCACGCCGAGACTGCCGAGCTTCGCCAGCACCCTGCCGACATGCTCGTCCATGTAGCGGATCGCGGCGTCGTAGTTGTCGAGGATCTCCCGCAGGTCTTCCCGCTTCTCGATCGGCTTCCCGTGCCGCGGATGCCGGTAGTAGTGCGACTTGGCGAGCGCGTTCATATCGTCGATGCTGTGCTGGCCCTTCTTCGCCAGATGACGCTCGAATACGTCCTCGGTCAGCCAGTCGGGCAGCGGATCGCCCGCGAACGGGCTGCCGTAGTCCGCCGGCGCGCGGTACGGCGTATGCGGATCCCAGAAGTTCAGGTGCAGGAACCAGTCGTCCTCCGCCCCGTTGTCCTCCAGCCACTTCAGCGCGACCGGAAGCACCTGTTCGGCCGACTCCTGACCTTTGGCGCCCACGTTGAACACCTCGTTGAAGCCGGCGTTGAACGTCCACGCCGAGTGCCGCTCGGAAAACGTGCTGATGGATGCCGTCTTCATCGCGGACTGGCGCAGGACGGCAGGCAGGCTCTCCATCGCGAGCCGGTCGTTGAAGCCGCGCGTCTCTCCGTCCCGGCGCATGTCCGCCGCGGTGCCGCCGTGCCCGACGATGCCGTTGTGAATGCCGAACCGGCCGGACATCAGGGCCGAGCGCGACGGCAGGCACGGCGCGTCCGAGCAGTAGTAATTCGTGAAGCGCACGCCTTCCCCGGCGACCGCGTCGATATTCGGCGACGTGTCCCTGTGATAGCCGTAGCAGCCCAGATGATCGGGGCGAAGAGAGTCCAGATCGAGAGACAAAATTCTCATTATGCGGTACCTGCCTTTGCTGTATTTATCCTTTGACCGCTCCCGCGACCCCGTCTACGAAGAAGCGCTGGAGCAGCAGGAAGATGACGACGATCGGGAGGATCGCGATCGCGCCGCCCGCCGCGATGCCGGTCCAGTCTACGACGTTCTCGCCTTGGAGCGCGTAGAGACCGACGGCGAGCGGACGCAGATCGGGCTTGCTGAGCGTCAGGATCAGCGGCAGCATGAACGAATTCCACGACCAGATGAACTGCATGATCGTCACGCTCCCGACGACCGGCTTGGCCAGCGGCAGCATGATCTGCGCGAACGTCCGGAAAAACCCGCTGCCGTCCACGACGGCGGCTTCCTCCAGCTCGTTCGGAATTTCGCGGAAGAACGTCGCGAACAACAGAATGAAGATGATATGATTGCCGCCCGCTTCCGCCAGGATCACGCCGAACAGATTGTTCATAAGACCGAGATTTTTAATCAGATCGAAGATCGGAATGATCGCGAACTCCATCGGCACGAACATGCTGGCCACAAGGAGCGCGAACACGATCTTTTTGCCGCGGAACGAATGCCTGCCCATGATGTAGCCGCAGGTCGCCGTCGCGAATAGAACCAGGAGGATCGTGCTCGCGGAGATGACGACGCTGTTCAGGAAGTAGGTGTCGAAGTTCGCCCCTTCCCAGGCGCGCTTGAAGTTATCCAGCTTGAAGCGGTCCGGAATCAGCTTAAGGCCGTTCGAGAAAAACTCTCCATCCGTCTTGAAGGCGGCAGACAGCATCCACAAGAACGGGTAGATCCAGACGAAGCAGAACGCGACCATGATCAGGTGAAATAGCGATTTTCTAAGCTGCCTCATAGCGACGAACGCCCCTTTATCCGCTTGGTGATCACGTTTTGCGCGACGGCCAGCACGCAGATCGTGACGGCGAAGAAGATGCCCGCGGCGGCGGCGTAACCGAGCTGCGGCAGCCCCATCTCGCTGGAGAACGCATAGCGGTAAATGTAAGTCGACACGACGTCGGTGGCGAAGAACGGCCCGCCGTTCGTCATCGTCTTGATCAGGTCGAACGCCTTCAGCGAATTGACGACGTTTAGCAGGAGGATGACCGCCCCGATCGGCAGGAGCAGCGGCACGGTGATGCGGAAAAACAGCTTCGAGCCGCGCGCGCCGTCCATCTCCGCCGCCTCGTAGAGCTCCTTCGGGATGCTCTGCAGCCCGGCCAACCAATACACCATGTTGATGCCGAGGTTTTTCCACACCGATACGATCACGACCGTGAACATCGACCAGCTCGGATCCCCGAGCCAATCGATCGGCGCATCGAGCAACCCGATGCTTTGCAGCGCGCCGTTCACCGCGCCGTCGCTGCCCCAGATGAACACCATGATGATCCCGACGATCGACGTCGTCGTGACGACGGGCAGGAAAATCAAGGTTCGATAGAAGCTCGCGCCGCGAAGGCCGGGACGGTTCAGGATGACGGCGAGGATGAGCGGGACGATCAGGTGCAGCGGCACGACGCCAAGCATGAACTTGAAGCTGTTTTTGAACGCGTTCCAGAAGTAATAATCGTTCGCTACGCTGACGAAGTTGTCCGTGCCCACGAAGGTCGAGTCCGACGTCAGTCCCGACCAATCCAGCATGGCGTAGTAGATGCCGGCCAAAATCGGCCAGGCTTGGAATGCCAGGAATAACAGCAGCGTGGGCGTTAGAAACAACCAACACCAGGCCTGCACCTTCCGGCGCGACTTCTTGGATTCTCCAGTCCGTCCCATGTTGTCCTCCACATCGGCTGAGCGGTCGTCACTTCAGCGCTTGATAGTCTTCGGCGGAAAAATCCTTGTCGGGGCTCCAGTTGGAGAAGGAGAAATCGCTGCGATCGACCTTCGCGCCGCCTGCCTTGGCCTGGTCGATCGCCGCATCCAGCGCCTTGTCGATCTGGCCCGACAGCTGCTTCAGCGGCGCCGCGGGATCCTTGAGCGAACCGGCGACGACGCCTTGGAGAATATCGCCGAGGCCCGGCTTCGGGTCCTTGAAGCTCGCCATGACGGCCGAAGCTCCGGGGTTGCGCACCGCGACGCTCGGCACGAGGCGCGAGTACTGCTGCACGATCTCGTAGTATTGCTTGAACTGCGCGATTTCCGCGGACGATTCGTTCACGTCCTTCAGGATCGAGAAACGATCTCCGTTCTGGACGAGGACGGATTGATATTCCTTGCTGAAATATTCCTTCAGGTAGATCGCGGCTTCCTCCGGGTGCTTGGTGGAGGCGGACATGCCGATCCATGGCGCGTAGGTCGAGCGGGGCAGATACCCCTTCTGGCCTGCGTCGGGGACCGGCGGAGCCATGACGCCGAAGTCCAGGTTCGGATTGTTCTTCGTCCAGGTGCCGACGTTCCATTCGCCCTGAACGATGAATCCCGCCTGTCCTTCGGCGAACAAGGCGCGCGCTTCCGGCGCCGAGAGGCTCATCGTCTTCGGGTGGTAGCTGCCGTCCTGCTTCAGTCCCTTGAACAGGTCGAACACGCCCAGCACCGCTTCGGAATCATAGGAGGCCTGTCCGTCTTTCAGGCTGACCGGCGATTCGGAGGCGAAGCCGCTGCCGGCGAGCGCCGACCACTCGGTCGCGGCGAGCTTCCAGCGGCCGATCTGCTTGCCGCCTTCGATGATGCCGTAGTACTTGCCTTTGCCGGCTGCCGTGATCTTCTTCGCGGCATCGCGGAATTCGCTGTATGTCTTGGGCGGCTTGTTCGAATCGAGGCCGGCTTCCTGGAAGAGCTTCTTGTTGAAAAAAACGAGGGTGCTCGGTACGCCGGCGAGCGCGGGAATCGAATAGACCTTGCCGTCCAGCATCGTCGTGCCTTCGGTGAACGCCCCGTCCACGAAGCTGCTCTTGAACGCGTCGTCGATATAAGCGTCCAGCGGCTGGTACCAGCCTTCCTTCACCGCCGTGCTCAGCTTCATCGTGGCGGGGATCGGGAACAGGTCGGGCGCGTCGCCCGATTTAATGGCGGTCAGGATCGTATTCTGAAACTGGTCGACCGTCAGCAGCGTGTATTCGATTTTGATGTTCGGGTATTTCGCTTCGAAGTCTTTGATGAATTGTTCGCGGTAGGACTTTTCGCTGTCGGCCCAGTCCATGATTCGGAGCGTGACCTGCTCGCCGGACGATGAGGACGGTGCTGCTGCCGGTGACGAGGAAGAAGGGCTGGCGGACGTGCCGGCGGATGCGGACGGCGAGCTTGCCGATTCGCTGCTCGACCCGTTGTTCGAGGACCCCGCGCATGCTGACATCGCTTGTACGATTAGCGCCATAAACATGAGCGCTCCTGCGTGCTTCCATTTCATTCTCAACGATAATCCCCCTCTGATTTGGTTGGATCCGCAGAACAAAAAACTTCAAGATCCCCTTGCTCTCAGCGTTTACGGACGCTTACAGCAGGCGTTCTTGAAGTTTATGTTAATTTAGATTTGATAATCGAACCATGTAGGGACGATGCTTCTTCTTGTAGTTTTGATACTTTTGCGATAATCGGTCGGCGATTGTCCGAATGCCTTCTGGAACGCCCGGCTGAAGTGCGCCGCGTCGTAATGCCCGCTTTGCTGCGCGATGTGGTCGATCGTATGCTCCGTATTCTCGAGCATCTGCCTGGCCTTCTGCAGCCGCATCTTCTTGAGCATCTTCATCGGCGTGATCCCGTAGATCTTCTGGAACGCGCGGCTGAAGTAGACCGGATTCATATGATAGATCTGGGCGAGCTCCTCGCGGGAGATGTCTTCCTCGAGACCGTTCTCGATATAATGCAGCGCGTTGTTGAAGCGGTCGGTGATGATCGGATCCCGCGAGGACCGCCGTTCCCCGAGCTTCGTGCTCTCCAGGATCTCATGCATCAGGAAAAAAGCGAGAAAGCCGGTCTGCACGGTTCGAAAGTCGTCGTCCTCCTGCAGCCACAGGCTTCGGAGCTCGTCGAACTTTTTTTCGTATAGTCCGGGATCGCGCACCTTGACTACCTTGCCGAGCGGGAATACGTCGAAAAAGTCTTGCTCCCCCTTGACCTTGATATCGACGTTGAACAGGTAATGCACGCCGTCGGTCTGGGAGATGACGTTAAACGGCTTGTGCGGCCGGTGGATCATCACGTCGCCCGTCTTGGCCACGAACTCCTTGTCCTCGAGCGTCGTGATGACCTCTCCCTTTTGGATATAAGAGACGGTATAACAGGATTGGACATAATCGAAAATGATTCTGGACTTGTACTGGACCTTCGTCACGTTCAGCACGGTGACGCGAAGCTGGTCGTGAACTTCGTACGACATGCCCTGCCCCTCCTCTCCCTCAATCTTCCTCCCCGTCGTCGAACAGCTCGTCCAGCACCTTGTGCCGGTGATCCAAAAACCGCTTGGTCACGATATAGTGCAGCGTGTCCTCGTACCGGATCTCCCGGATCGGCGTCTCGTCGAAGCTCAGGATTCGCGCTCCCGGATAGCCGAGCAGGATCGGAGAATGCGTCGCGACGAAAAACTGCGCGTCCTTCTCCAGATCCTTGATAATGCGCATGAGGGCCAACTGCCTGGCGGGAGAAAGCGCGGCCTCGGGCTCGTCCAGCAGATAGATCGCCTTTCGGCCAAACCGGTGCTTGAACAGCGACAAAAAAGCCTCGCCGTGCGACTGCCTGTGCAGGGAACGTCCGCCGTAGGCGCCCAGACTCTCGGGCAGCGTATCCAGATGCGAAGCAAAGTGATAAAACGTTTCGGCGCGCAGAAAAAAGCCGTTCGTCACCTTGGGCATCCAGGACAGCCGGATCGCGTCCCCGAGCGCCGAGCCGGAAGCATCCACCTCGTACGTATTGTTCCTCCCGCCGCCCGCCTCGTTGAACCCGCATTGGTACGCGATCGCTTCCAGAAGCGTCGACTTGCCCGACCCGTTTTCCCCGACGAAAAAGGACACGTTGGATTCGAAAGCGAGCGACGAAAGCCCCCGAATCGCCGGGATGTCGAACGGATAGCCCTTCCGATCCGCCCCGCCGGTCACCGTCAGACTGCGCAAGAACATGCGATCATCTCCAGCCGCGTAAAGTCATGCTTATACGTTATACCGTAACGATTTAATTTGGAAGGGTCAACCGCGGCCTCCCGGCAAGCCGGACATACGGTCCGTTGCACGCACGAAAAGAACCGGCAGCCGAAGCTGACGGTTCTAAGCATAGGCGAGCGACGCGTCACGCCGTGCCGAAGGAGACGCCCAGTTCGCGCAGCCACTGCCGGTACGCGATGCTGATGCGGTCCGACACCAGGTGCAGCTCCGCCTGCAGATCCAACGGCAGCAGCTCGGGCTTCTGGGCCTCGACGATCGCGCGATCCTGCTCGATCAGCCGGTCCTGGAAGGAAGAGAAGACTTCGTCCGGCGTGTCCAGATCGTAGTTGCGATAGATGACCGCAAAAGCCGTGCTGAGCCGCTCCGTATGCGGCGTCACCGTCAGCAGCAGCCCGAACACGTGACGAGGGTTGGCGGAATCGCGCTTTTCCAGCCAAGCCGTGAGCGGTCCCAGCACTTTGTAAATGTACCGGTTGACGATCCCTTGCCCGGTGCCGTCCCCATCGGGCTGGTACACCGAGATCTCGTCGCTCGCGAGTCCTTCAGCCGTCCGATGGACCCGGTGCTCCCCGATCTCCGCCGCCTCGGGATCGCCGAGCAGCCCCTCGTGGACGAACATCAGATGGGAGACGTCCAGGAAGTTCTCGACGATCCGCGGCCCCGCCGCCTGCAAGAGATAAGGATCGCAATGCACGCGGCGATAAGCGGGCGAATCGAATTCGCCGAGCGATGCCGTCGGCGGATCGCCGGACGGTTCGCCCAGGCAGACCCAGATCAAGCCGGATTGCTCGGCGCAAGCGAATACCTGGACCTTGGCTTTTTCCGGGATCGCTTTGTTCGCCGCTTGGGCCGGGATTCGCACGCATGCGCCGCAGCCGTCGTACGACCAGCCGTGATAGGCGCAGACCAGCCGCTCCCCCTCGACGCGCCCCATGGAGAGCGGCACGCCGCGGTGAATGCAAAGGTCGCGGAAAGCGCGGACCCTGTCTCCCAACCGGACGATCGCGAGCTTGACGCCGAGCAGTTCTATCGATAGCGGCTCGGCGCCCAGCCGGTCGGACGGGAGCGCCGGCAGCCATTCCTTTGTCAAAGCGGGATCCGGTTGATGCACATCGTTCGCCTCCTCCTACGATACGGTTCCGTTAACGCCTTTAACGAGCCAATCTTGCGCCAGGATTTGTTCCAGGGTCATCGCCGCTCCGTCCTCGGCCTGCAGCTTGCCGGATTGGTCGTAGATCGGGCCTTTGAACACCTGCACGCTCCCGTCCAAAATGCCGGCCTTCGTCTTCTCGACCAGATCCTTCACGTCCTGCGGCACCGCGGCGCCGAGCGGCGCCAGATTGACGAGGCCGTCCCTCATGTCGCCCATGTAGGCCTCGCTTTTCCACGTGCCGTCCATAACCGACCGGACGACCTTCGCGTAGTAAGGTCCCCAGTTCCAGACGTTATTCGAAATGTAATGGTCCGGCGCGTATTTGCCCATGTCCGAATCGTTGCCGACGCCGAAGGCGCCTCGCTCGGCCGCGGCCTGCAGGCTTGCGGGCGAGTCCTGGTAAGCGGCCAGCACGTCGACGCCTTTGTCCAGCAAGCTATCCGCCGCTTGGCGCTCGATCGTCGGATCGAACCAGGTATTGCTCCACACCACGTCCACCTTCGCGTCGGGGTTCACGCTCTGCGCGCCAAGCGCGAAAGCGTTGATCGTGTAGATGACTTCGGGAATGGGAAAAGCGCCGACGTATCCCAGATGTCCGGTTTTCGTCATCTTGCCCGCGGCCATGCCGACCAGGTAGCTTGATTCCCATTCCCTGCCGAGGTAGGTTCCCATATTGGGCAGCGTCTTGTAGCCCGAGCAGTGCATGAAGATGACGTCGGGGTACTTTTGGGCCACGTTATACATCGCGTCCATGTAGCCGTAGCTGGTTCCGAAAATAATGTCGTGATTTTGCGCGAGCTCCGTGAACACCCGCTCCGAGTCCGCGGTGTCCGGCACGTTCTCGACGATGTCCGCCTTGATGCCGAGTTCATGCTCCATGTATTTGACGCCGGCGTCGTGCTGGTACGTCCAGCCTCCGTCTCCCGCCACGCCTAAATACACGAATGCGACGCGCGGTTTTTTCTTCGCGCCTTCCGTGTCCGCGGGAGAAGCATCCGCGGGAGAAGCGTCCGGCGCCGTGGCGGCCGCTACGCTCGCAGCCGCGCTAGCCGAAGACGGGGACCCGTTGGACGATTCGCCGCAGCCGCTTGCCAGCATTACGAAGAAGGCGATCGTCAGAAGCGTCAGCAAGGTCGAGCGTTTGGCATGAACCAACCTGATCATTTGGATGACCTCCCTGTGTGAATTACATCCAAATATACTAGGCCTCAGGTTGACGTCAAGTATGCTGACATGAACATTGTTCGCGTGCATGCCTGCAAGCGCGACCAATTGTCAGACGGATGCCGAGGCATCCGTCCGCTCCGCTCGCCGATTCGGACAAACGTCCAAACTTGTCCTTCGGGCTTCGAATATGCTGACGTATATTCCAACCGGAGGTGCGGCCGTGCTTCAATTAAACGGAATCGTCGGCGGAAAATCGTCCATCTCGCTTGGTGCCGGGAAAAGCATCGACGTGCAGACGATCGTAATCGACGTGCCTAAAGGGAAAAAGCTGGTGCTGAAAAGCCTGAACTTCCTGTTGTCCAACGATGCGTTCGTCTTCAAAGTCGAGGCGCTGCCTTCGACCGGATCGTTTACCGCCAGGGGCGGGGCGGGCGACCTGACGCCGAACAAGGTGCTTTTTAACAACAGGACCGGCGACGCCGTCCGGATCTTCCTGAACATATCCGTCCGCAATAGCGCGCGGAATGCGCGGACGCTGGACCGCACCTCCTGCTGGCTGCTCAAGCTGGCTCGCGTCTGAGGCGTATCCGCAGCAAGCGTGGTCCACAGCCACACCGGCATTAACTGCCTTTCAGCAATTCATTTGCTCGTTTTGCGATTGTGGACGCAAATCAGCTGTGTTTTAGCGGTATCCCTTTGCGTCAGGACCGTCCTTTTAAGATGGATGGCCGCCCGTCTTCCGGAACTGCCGAGACTCGAATTATCGCGTTTCCTGATTAAAGGGGATATCGTTAAAACGGGGAACGGCGGCTACGACGGCGATATCGCATCGAGCGTGACTGCGATAAGAACTAGCGGGAGAAAAGGCGCTGCAAACGAGATTAGCCGTAACTTTAGCTTAATTCTTAGGATGTAACGAACGACTCTTATATCAAAAATGAAGAAAAGCAAAGCCGCGATGCCTCCAATCATGAAAAATAGCGTAGATGGAAACACGAAGCCCAAACAAAGCCCAAACAAGACATGAAGCAAACCCGATACAAATACCGCGGTCGAGCCTTTGAATTTAAACTTAACTGCTGCTACCTCGAGTAGCGAAGAAACCAGAATGCCATAGATAAAGATGACGGGTGTCGCGAACGTAGCAATCACTATGAATAAAAGAATATAACCCCCAGCTGCATTCCCAGTGGATCTTTCAAAAATGATATTAGGCAAGGACAACCAAAGGGAAATAGCCCACGAAGTATAATAAGCGGCGATTAGCTTGCGAAAAAACATCTGCCCTACGTTCGACCGAATCAAGATATCCCTCCCCCTAAGCATCCCTTCTATAATTTCTTCGATTGTATCGAGAAGTTCATAAGTGGAGCAGTACTAAGTTTCTTAGGACCCACTGGGATGATTACGGCGGCGAAATCTTAGGAAATAAAAACGTCCGTAATTTTGTTTCGTCAAACAACAAAAACGCCAAGCCCCCGCGGACTTGGCGTTCATTGCGTTGTTCTTGCACACTGTTACTTTTGCAGCAAATTGTACACCGACTGCGCCGCTTCGGCGCGGGTCGTCACGCCTTGCGGCGAGAACTGACCGGCGCCTCGGCCGGACAGCAGGCCGAGCGACGAGGCTTCGGCCACGTACGGCGCCGCCCAGGCGGCAATGCGGTCCGCGTCGGCGAAGGTCGTGCCCGCGCCTTCCGCTGACGCGGTGCCGTGCAGGTAGCGGTACGCCTTCACGATCATCGTCGCCATCTCCTGGCGGGTGATCGCGCCGCTCGGATCGAATGTGCCGTCTCCGCGTCCCGACAAGATGCCGGCTTCGGCCGCCAGCGCGATCGGCTTCGCGTACCAAGCGCCTGCCGATACGTCGGCGAAGGACTGCGTGCCTTCGTCCGTCAGCTTCAGCGCGCCTGCCAGCAGCTGCGTAAACTCGGCGCGCGTGATCGTACGGCCCGGCTCGAACGTCGTCTCGCTCGTACCGCCGACGATTTGCTTGGCCGCCAGCTCCTTGATCACGTCGATCGCCCAGTGCGAAGCCGGGACGTCGGCGAAGTTCTTGTTCACTTCAAGCACCGCGTACTTGCTGAAGTGCTGGATCTGCGCGACATAGGCTCCGTCGACGTACTTGCTGTCGACATACTGGCGCTGTCCGTTGCCCGCCAGATAGAAGATGCCGCCGAGCTTCGGATTTGCGACGCCGTCTGCCTTCAGCTTCAGGGTAAGCGGCGCTTCGAACGTCGTCACGGCCGTGCTCGCGTCGCCAACCACGACAGTCAGCGTAAACTCGATGACGTCGCCTGCCAGCTTCACTGCGGTCGCGTCGGTGGAAGCACCAACTGCCTGCGCAGCCGTAGCCGCTTCGACAGGCTTGAACGACACTTGCACCTGCGCATCGCCGAGGAGATCCGCCGGAATCGCGGCCGTCAGCTTCTTCAGCACGGCTGCCGGCAACGTGAGCGACAGGTCGCCCGCTTTCAGCTCCAGATCTTTGCCTTCCGCCTTGCCGAGCAGGCTTGCCGGCAGCTGCGCCGTCTTCGTGCCGGCCAGCAGCGTCACCGATGCGACCGCGTCACCCATCGTCAGCATCGCGTCCGTCACCTTAAGCGTGCCGTCTGCCGAAGGCGTTTCTGTTCCCGTGTTCGGTGTCGTCACCGGCGGGACGTAAGGCGGTACATAGATCGGCTCGATGGTGAGACTAGTCGCTACCGTTGCCGTCCGGTTTTCCGCATCCGTCGCCGTAATGGTCAGCGAATAGGTGCCGCTCGAAGCCGGCGTACCGGAGATCCGCAATGTCGCGGGATCGAACGTCAAGCCCGTGGGCAAGCCGCTAATGCTCCACGTATACGGTTCCGTGCCGCCCGTGGCCGTCAGCGTCAGCACCTGATCGTACGCGCTGCCTTCATTGCCCGATACGATTGCGCTGCCGGGAGCCGGAGCCACGATCGCCAATTCTTCCATACCCGGATCGACCGGATCCGACGGCGCGACGGTCAGAGAAGCCGTCATTTCCCGGGAAACATTGGCGGAATCTGTCACGCGGATCAAGATTTCGTACGGGCTGTCGACATCCGTCCCCTCTGCCGGCTTTCCGCTAATGGCCTGCGTATTCGCATCCAGCGCCAAACCTGTCGGCAAGCCTTCGATGCGCCAGGTGTACGGCGCAGCCCCGCCATATGCCGCCAGCTGCACGCTATACGCCGCGCCGACCTTAGCGGACGGGATCGCATCTCCGCTCGCCGGCTGCCCGATGCCCAGCAACTGACCGACAGCCAGCGTGTTCGTTACCGATACCGTCTCGTCGTTCGCATCCTTCACCGTTATCGTGACCGTATACGGGCTCGCGGCTGCCGCCCCTTCCGCCACGGTACCGGTTATGTCCCCCGTCGCAGCATTGAAGCTCAATCCCTCCGGCAGTCCGGTTACCGACCACGAATACGGAGCGCTTCCGCCGGAAGCTTCGAGCCCAAGCGTCAAGTCATAGGAGACGTCCGGCCGTGCCGCCGGCAGACTCGCGCCGTCAACTGGCTTCCCGATCGCGAGCGGGGCGGTTGGAGCGCTGCCCGGACCGTAGACGTTCAGCTCGTTGATCGTCCATCTCCAGAAGCCGTCGTACCCCGTCTGCGTCACTTTGATATACCGCGCGTCCTGCGCGGGCCAGCTCAACCTGAGCAGCTGTGCGCTGCCGGTTCCGGCCGCGGCGGTCGTCCAGCGCTCGCCATCAACGGACAATTCGACCCGGTACCCTCTTGCGTAGTCGAATGTAGCATTCGCGCCAGCGTCCAGCCAGAGGCCGTTCGTGCGGTTCGTTTTGCCCATATCGAGGGAGTACCACTCTCCGCCGACTTGACCGGCATCGGTGGACCACTGCCGACCGGCATCCCCGTCGAAGGCGAATTCAGGCGCCGCGCCGAAGGCTGTAGACGAGGCGGTCGCGCTCCACCCCGCGCGGTCGAGCCGCACGTCCGCAGGTTCCGGAGGCGGGACGCTTGCCGGATCCTTGAACGCTGCCCCAGTCGCGGTCAGTCGATCCGAGAGATCGTACAACGACGTGTACGCGCAGCCTTGATCGTGCGCGCAGTTGTCGCCGAACCAGGCATAGCGCTCGACGAACGGCAGCGAGTCAAGCATCGGCAGCAACTGCGCGACGAACGACGACGCGAGCGCCTGCGTCGGCGTCCGGTACGTCGCGCCGAACGGAATCGCGCCGATCTCGGTGATCCAGATCGGTTTACCGTACTTGCCGTGAATAGCCGTAAGCGTGTTTTTCAGCTTGGCGACCGCTTCCGGATCGGTGAAGTCCGGATAAAAATGCAGCGCGATAAAGTCGACGGGATAGCCGACCGCCGCCGTCCGCGTCATGAAGTCGTCCAGCCAGCCTTTCCCCGCCGCGTACGCATCGTCGTACGTATACGCGACGGCCGGACTGCCGAGCCGCAGCCCCGTCTCCATTAACCGCGGCCACAGCTTGATCGCGTCGGCCACGCGCGTTTGAGACTGCTCCGCCAGCTCGGGCTCGTTGTACCCCAACAAGCTGTCGAACCTTCCTGAAGCCTTTCCTTCCTTAAGCTTCGCGATCGTATCGTCCGTCACCGCGCCCGGTCCCCACAGCATCGGAACATATTCCATGCCGGTCAGGCTGCCCGTGTAGTCAATCGACCAATTGTACGTCCAGCTTGCGCCGACATCCGCCAGCTTGGCCGGATCGGTCGACAGATACTTGATCGCGGCGACGCCTTTCTTGACGGCGATCGGCTGCGGCAGCGGATCGCCGGCGATGACCGTGACTTGCGCCTGCGCCGTGTAGCCGCCGTCGGTCGCCGTCGCTGTGATGGTCGTGCTGCCTGCTTTAAGCGCCGTCACCCGTCCCGCTTCGTCGACCGCCGCGACGGCCGGATCGCTGGATTGCCAGCTCACCGTCTTGACGCTGGCTTCCTCAGGATTTACGGTTGCCGTCAGTACGGCAGACTGGCGCTCCATAAGCGTCAGCGCCGCCGGCGCAACCTCGACGCCCGTCGCGGCTGTCGCCGCCCCGCCGGCATAAACGTTAATCTCGTTAATCGACCACCAATTCGATGAAGCCGTTCCTGTCTGAACGACGCGGAGGTAGCGGGCGGTCCGCCGCCCCAACGTCACATCGATCGTCTCCGAGCCGGTCCCCGAAGCCATGTCGGTCCAGTCCGCGCCGTTGTCCGAGACCTGGATGCGATAGCCGCGTCCATAGTCGCCTCCCGACTCGATTTTGACGCGATCGAAGGCGCGGGCCGTCCCCATATCGACCTGAAACCACTGATCTCCCGACGGTAGCTGCGCTTCCCGGTTCGCCCAGCGCGTACCGGCGTTGCCGTCGATCGCGCCGGCCGCCGCCGTATCCCCGCCGGCATCCTTGTACGCCGATGCGATCCAGTCCGCTCGATTCAGCGCCGTCCAGACGACGCTGCCGTCTCCGCCCGCGTATTCGGCGACGGTCTGGCGCACGCCGCCCTGCTTAGCGGCCGTGCCCGTTTGATTAACGACGTGAGAAATCTCGCCGTTGCCCGCCAGCAGCACGGATGTCGCGTGGTGGATTTTCACCCCCGGCACGTCCGGCACCTCGATCGCGCTGTCCAGCTTCACGACGGCATCCCTGAAGTAGGAGTAGATGCCGAGCCCCCACGCTTCGTGGTCCGTGACGCCGTCCGCCACCTTATAGGAGGCATATCCGTTCACCTTTCCGCCGCCGCTCATCCAGGATGCCTGATCGGGCACCTCGTACGGGATTTCGGATTGGTAGAAATAGAGCCGTCCGCGTTCGCCGTTCCAAAGCGTCTGGTAAGCGTTGTGGTGCTCGTTGAACAATCCGAAGACGGTGACGTCCTCGCCGTTCACGACAAGCCCGTTCATCGAGTCGTTCGTCCGCCACCCGCCTGCGCTCGCGCCGTGATCCGCGCGCCAGATCCAGAAGTGATCGCCGATGACGTCGTCGCTGTTGATGACCAGGTTCGCGTCCGTCTTGCCGGCATGCGCCCCGCCGACGCGGAAGAACAGGTCGTGCAGCGAGATGGGATTCGCCGCGTGGTCGCGGCTCGCGCCTTCGGGCCCGACCTGGAGCAGCTCGGGAGAGCCGGCGGCGTCCGCGTCGAACAGCAAGCTGGAGACGATGATGCCGTCTTCGTCCGCCACGGTCATCGCGGCTTTGCCGTCGGCCGGGATCAGGGTGGCGAAGCCAAGCCCCATGACGCTCGCGTTCGGACGATCGACGCGAATCGTATCGGATAGATGATAGATGCCCGGCGTAAAAAGCACGTTCATGCCTTCGTTAAGCGCGGCGTTGACGCTGTCCGCGTCGGAGCTTTCCGGGCTCGCGATATAGAAGCGGCCGATCGGAACCGAGGTGCCCGGCGTCGAACCGTTTTGCCAACTCACCCCTTGGCTGTCCTTGGATACCGACGGGACGAACACCTGGTAAGCCCCTTTCTCGTCGATATAAAGGTACGGCTTTTCCCGCATGACCGGCGTCTTGTCGACGACCGTATACGGGTCCGCCGGGAAGGTGCCTGCCGGCGGCTTCTCGTCTCCGACGAACACCATGTTCCAGACGCCGTTGGACCAGCTGCCGTATGCGTTGTTGCGCGAAAACCACTGCTGCTGCGACGCGGGTACGATCGTTCCGTCGATTTTGGAGTCCGCCAAAAAGCCGCCGCTCGCAAGTCCCGCGTTCCACCACGGATCGAAGTCGAACAGCTCGAGCTGGCCCTTGATATGCACCCGGCGCATCGGCGCGGCTTGCGCGACCGCCCACTGCGCGGACGAGCCGGCAGGCGGCGTGACGCTGAAGTTCTCGGCGGACCGCCAGAAGTTGACCAAGGCGTTGCCGTCGTTCCAGTCGGCGTTCGCGTTCACCGCGCCGCGGATATCGACGTCGTCGGGATCTTGCCCGAGTCCGGACACCTGCGTGTAGAAGCCGACCTTGACGTTGACGCCTTCGTAATCGCCCGGCTTGAAGAGCATGGCATGCCGCCCGCTGCCGAATTCGCTTCGCTCCTGCTCGGCGAAGATCGCGTCGGCTGCCGCGTTGATCGCGGCCGCGCCCATGGACGGATCGAAGACATGCACGTACGGCCCGAACGGACTGTCTCCCGGGATGCCGGACACCGCGCCGGACAAGCCGGATTCGGCGCCTCCGACGACGGCGGATATTTTGTAAAAGTACGTGTGGCCCGGCTGGATGTTCGTATCCGAATAAACCGTGCCGACTACGTCGCCGGCCCCGATCCGCTCGAACGTATCAGTCGGACCGCCCGCGCGATAGACGCGGTAGGCGCTCGCGCCGGCTACCTCGGACCAGTTCAGCTCGCAGGACTGCGAGGTGCATTTGACCGCGAGACCGGATTCGCCCGGATAGGCTTTATCGCTATCGTACAGCCGCGCCTCCGCTACCGTCCACGGCGAAGCATTACTGCCGGTCTGCCAGACGTTGACCAGCCTGGCCGTTGTCCGCGGCACCTTGATCACGGTCACGCCGGACTGGCCGGGCACCGTAGCCAGCGTTGCCGACCAGTCGGCGTCGGACTGAATCGTATATTCCCTGCCATAGTTCGGGGAATCGCCGGTATCGATCGCGATCGAGTCGAACGCGGTCTGCCGCTGCATGTCGATCTGGAGGACGAGCCCCCATGGGGATTGGTTTTTGGCGCTCGTCCAGGCCGTCGACGGATCGCCGTCGAACAAAGCCGCCGAGATCGTGTTCAGATCGGGCGCGCCGTCGTCAAGCGTGGTCGTAATCTTCCAGCCTGCGGGATCGAGCGCACCCGATGGCAGTGCTGACGACGCGGCTGCCGCTTGATTCCCCGGCGCGACGAGGGCTAGCGTTAGCGTCAGGATTAGCGCCAGGAGGGCGCTTAAGAATGCGCCGCCCCGTTTTCTCAAATGCGGTCTTCTATTCATCTGGACTCTCCCTTTTTCCGCCGTTCGTTTTAGCTATAAGCATTGAACTCGTGAACGGACCAGTAATTCGACGGCGCAGTGCCGGTCTGCACGACCTTGATATACCGGGCGGTCACGGGCGCAAAGTCGATCGTAATCGCCGATCCCGTGCCCGTGCCGCTGGCGATGGCGCTGCCCCAGCTCGTGCCGTTGCTGGAGACGAACACCTGATAACCTCGCGCGTAGTCGCCGCTGCCGTTCGCGTCCAGGACAATCCGGCTGAAAGTGCGAGAACCCGTCATATCCACTGTGAAATACTGGCCCGATGACTGCGCCTGCCCGGTCGTCCAGCGCGTCGCCGGATTGTTGTCGAACATGTTGGACGTCGGTTCGATGCCTGCGGGGCTGGCGGTCGCCGTCCAGCCGAAACGGAAAAGCGGCGTCTTGGGCAGCGCCTTGTAAGTCGTGCCGATCGCGGTCAGATTGTTGCTCGCGTCGTACAGCGTCGTGTAGGCGCAGCCGGCGTCGTTCGAGCAGTTGTCGTCGAACCAGGCGTAGCGCTCCACGAACGGCAGGCCTTCCAGCATCGCGACCGCTTCGGTCATGAACTTCTGGGCGCCCGCCGCCGTCGGGGCCGCGGACAGCTGGCCGGCGTTTATCGCGCCGAGTTCGGTGATCCAGATCGGCTTGTGATACAGGTTGAAGAGGTTCGTGAGCGAAATGCGCAGATTTTCGGCCGCGTTCGGATGCATGAAGTCCGGATAGTAGTGCACCGCGATAAAGTCGACATGGTAGCCGTTCGCCGCGGTCTGGCTCATGAAATTCTCAAGCCAGGTCTGCCCGTACGCATAGGTCTCGGCGGACATGGCGACCGCGGGACTGCCGAGGCGGAGGCCCGCGTTCATCAGCGTCGGCCAGAGCGCCACGGCGGACTCGACCGACATGTTCGCCTGCTCGTATAGATCCGGCTCGTTGAAAGCGAGCAGCGCCTTGAACTTGCCGGCGGCCTTGCCCTGGGCGATCGTGGAGAGCGTGGCCGACGTGACCGCGCCAGGCCCCCAGATCTGCGGCACGTACTCGATCGACGTGCCGTTCGTACCCGGGTAATCGATCGACCAGTTGTACGTCCATCCGACGCCGAGGTTGGTCAGCTTCGCGAAGTCGGACTGCGTCTGGCCGCTGGCCAGGTACTTGGAAGAGCCGACGCCCTTCTTGACCGTCGCGCCGGCGGGGACGGGCGACGTGACGGCGGCGGCCGTCGGGCTGAACGCCGAGACGTTGCCCGCCGCATCCTTTGCACGAATCGCGTAGCTGTACGAAGTGGATGCCGTCAGCGACGCGTTGCTGTACGAGGTCGACGTCGTGCTCGCGATTTTCGTGCCGTAGCGGTACACGTCGTAGCCGGTGACGCCAACATTATCCGACGACGCGGACCAGGCGAGGTTGATCTGGGAGCCGGACGCGGCGGTCGCCGTCAGCGTTGCCGGCGCGGTCGGCGCCTGCGTGTCCGCGGCGAGCGCGCCCGAGGGCCAGGCGTTCCAAGCCAGCAATGCGACGAGCAGTGCCCATAGTGAAGCCGAAAGGCCATGTTTAGAACCGATTCTCACGAGTGATTCCTCCTCAGTGATCGTTCTTTGCCTGCAAGCCTAACTGTATGCGCTTCCAACTGGTGCGGCAATCGCCCCATTTTTTGGCTGGACCTGCTGATTTTTTAGGTACGCGAGGAATGTGTAGTACAAGGGCCTATAAAGAGAGAAAACTGGTTTGTTCGGCAGAGGCGGCACAGCGATGTATGCGCGGAATGTGCGGTTGCAGGGCGAGAAAGGTGCTTGACCCCCGCTGTAAGCGATATTTCCGCGGTTGCAGCGGAGGCGTGCGCTGTAAGCGCGGAATGTGCGGCTGCAGAACCAGATTCGTGCCTGCCCGCTGCCGTAAGCGCGATTTCCGCGGCTGCAGCGAAGAAACAACCGGCTGGCCCCTGCTGTACGCGCCTCCTAAAAAAATCAGACGGCCGGCCAAAAAATGGGACGCTTACCTGCCGGCGTGCAACCCCTTACACTTTGAAGCACGGGGCGACACGGTCCCGAAGACGCCAAATGCCACGGGGGCTTCCCCGACCGGCGAGCTGCCGGCGGGCGAAGAAAATAAAGGAGGATCCTTTCACATGCTCAAGACTCAAAAGAAATCGCTCGCGGTGCTGTCCGGCACTCTGCTGACCGCCGCGATGCTGTCCGCATGCGGCAGCAACAACAATAACGGCGCCGCCTCGGCGAGCCCATCCGCAGCCGAACCTTCCGCAGCCGAACCTTCCGCAACCGCCTCTGCATCCGCTTCAGCTCCGGCCTCGTCCGCGGCGGCCAGCCCTTCGGCAAGCACGGAGAGCGAGCGCTACGAAAAGCCGGTGACGCTCAAGCTGCTCATCGACAACCAGACATCGACTGAAGGCATCAAGGCGATCACCGACGAGATCGAGAAGCGCTATAACATCAAAACCGAGTTCGACCTGCGCCCCGGCGGCGGCGAAGGCGACAACCTCGTCAAGACGAAGCTCGCGACCGGCGAGATGGACGACCTCAACTTTTACAATGCAGGCTCGCTCTTCAAGTCCCTCCAACCGGAAAAATACTTCCTCGACCTCACGGACGAGCCTTTCATGGACAACGTGGTCGATTCCTTCAAGCCGACGGTCAGCGTGAACGGCCGCGTATACGCGGGACCGAGCGGCTCCTCCCAAGCGGGCGCCTGGCTGTACAACAAGAAGGTGTACGCCGAGCTGGGATTGTCCGTACCGAAAACCTGGGACGAGCTCAAAGCGAACAACGAGAAGATCAAAGCCGCGGGCAAAACGGCCGTCATCGGCTCCTACAAAGACAGCTGGACGTCGCAGCTCATTCTGTTGGCCGACCAATTCAACGTGCAGGCGGCCGCGCCGACCTTTGCCGACGACTTCACGGCAGGCACGGCCAAGTTCGCTACGACGCCGGCCGCGCTGCGCAGCTTCGAAAAGCTGGCCGAGATGAAGCCTTACTTGAATAAGGACTATCTGTCTACCACCTACGACCAGGCGCTCAAGATGCTCGTCGACGGCACCGGCGTCCAGTATCCGATGCTGACGTTCGCGCTCTCCAACATTTTCGCCACGTATCCCGACAAGATCGACGACATCGGCGTCTTCGCCCAGCCCGGCGACAGCGCGGACAGCAACGGCCTGACCGTGTGGATGCCGGCCGCCATCTCGATCTACAAGGACGGCAAAAACGTGGAAGCCGCCAAAAAGTGGCTCGCCTTCTTCGACACGCCGGAGGCGATGGCGCTCATGGCCGCGAAGGCGAAGCCGGAAGGCCCTTATGTCATCAAAGGCGCCGCGCTCCCAGACGACGCATACGGCGGCGTCAAGGATATGCTGCCTTACTTCGACAGCAACAACAACGCGCCTGCGCTCGAGTTCCTGTCGCCGCTCAAAGGCCCGAACCTGCCGCAGATCACGGTCGAAGCCGGCTCCGGCATGAAGTCGCCCGAAGACAGCGCGAAGGCGTACGACAAAGACGTCGAGAAGCAAGCCAAGCAGCTCGGACTGGCAGGCTGGTAAGCAAAGCGTAAGCAGCCCCTAAATAGACTCATAAGCGGCTCGCAAGCAAGCACCCCATCGATCGGCCCTGCGGCGATATCGCAGGGCCGATTTATGAATCGGATAGGAGCGAGAGAGAATGACCAAAGCATCCAGGCGATTTTATTCCTACGCTTTCCTGCTGCCCGCCGGCATCGTCTACTTCATCTTTTTCCTGCTGCCGACGCTCATGTCTTTTTTCTTCAGCATGACGCGCTGGGACCTGGTCGATTGGGAATTCATCGGCTTCGACAATTACGCGACCTTCTTTTCCGAATCGTCGCTCAATATCGGCTTCCGCAATACGCTCATATACGCCGTCGTCACCTGCGCGCTCAAGGTCGTCTTCGGCCTGCTGCTCGGCGTGGCGCTGACCTCGTCGCTGCGGGTCAAAAGCTATCTGCGGTCGGTCGTCTTCTTCCCCACCCTGCTCTCGACGATCGCCGTCGGCATCGCCTTCAGCAGCATGATGCATCCGACGCAGGGGCTGATCAACCGCAGCCTGTCGGCGGTCGGCATCGCGGGTCCGGACTGGCTGGGCGACACAAGCATTGCCTTGCTGTCCGTCGCGCTGGTGGACGTGTGGAAAGGCGTCGGCATGGCGACGGTTATCTTTATCGCGGGCATCATGTCGATTCCCGAAGAGTACTACGAGGCGCTGCAGATCGACGGGGGCACTTCCTTTTCCAAGTTCCGCTATATCACGATTCCGCTGACCGCGCCCGCGATGAACTCCGTCATCATCCTCGCCTTCATCGGCGGACTGCGCTCGTTCGACCTCGTATGGGCAATGACCAAGGGCGGCCCCGGCTTCAGCACCGACCTGATCGCCTCCATCATCTACAAGCAGTACCAAGGCGGCTTCTACGGCCTCGCGACCGCGGGCAACGTCATCCTGTTCATCGGCGTCTCGCTGCTGGCGTTTCCGCTGTTTAAATTTCTCAACAAGAGAGAGGTGGACCTATGAGTCGCTCCGCCCGCCGCGTCGCGCTCGAGGCGCTGGCCTTCCTGCTGTCCGTCGTCGTCTTCTGGGTACCCTTCTACTTCGTCATCATCAACTCTTTTAAAAATCGCACCGAATCCTCGTTGCTCGATATCCGCTGGCCTGGCGCGTTCGAGATTTACAACAACTACAAGACCGTACTCACCGCACAGGACGGCATGGTAACGCGTGCTTTCCTGAACAGCGCCGTAATCACGATGCTGTCGATCGCCGTGCTCGTCGTCGTCTGCGCCATGGCCGGCTACGTCATGCAGCGCAGGACCGACCGGTGGTCCGGCACGATCAGTTTCCTGGTGCTCGCCGGCCTCATGATCCCGCCCGCCATCGTGCCGACGATTTGGGTGCTCGACTCCATCCACCTGTTCAAAACGATGAGCGGCATCGTGCTGATCGAGGTCGCGCTCGGCATCTCGTTCGCCACGATCCTGTACAAAGGCTTCATGGCCACCATCCCTCGCGAGATCGACGAAGCCGCGATCGTGGACGGGTGCGGCAGCCTGCGGCTGTTTTTCCGCATGATCTTCCCGCTCCTCGCGCCGGTCACCTCCACCGTGGTCGTCCTGTCCGCCGTCGGCATCTACAACGACTTCGTCAACCCGCTCTACTTCTTCCCCGGCGCGCGCAACGCGACGATCCAGCTCACGCTCTATAACTTCACGAGCCTGTACAACACGTCGTGGAACCTGCTCTTCGCCGACATCATCCTGATCTCCATCCCGCCGCTCGTCCTGTTTATTTTCTTCAATAAAAAGATCGTCGCGGGCATGACGGCAGGGGCGGTTAAGGGTTGAAAAAGAACTGGGTTGGGGGCGAGTAAGCGAGGAGGGCTGCGAAACCTTGAGCGGACCCAGAATTCGCTATTTGTCCGAAATCGCCCGCTCTTCCTCATCCACGGACTCAGGATCCGCTATTCGTCGCTCCAGGTACCCAGAAGCCCCTTTTGTTCACAAATAACGGCTCCTCGGTCCGAAATGTCCGCTTCATGCGCGCAATCCTCAAAAATAGCGTCCGCCAGGTCCGCTCGCTGCTTCCGTGACGCCGAAGTTTGGATTGCTGGCAGTGAGAATTTTGTCGTCATTGTTATCTCATGCGCGCATGTACGAAGAAAAATAGAACAGCGACAGAAATGGACGTGAAAATGAGTCCTAGACTGTCGCTGTTTCTATTAAAAGTGATTATGAAATCATTGACCACCATAAATAGAATCGCGGAGATGATTGACATCGCTTATTGGCGGACGTCCGAATAAGCGTGCATACTCCCGATTGAACTGAGAGGGGCTTTCGTAACCGACGCGAAAACCTGCCGTGGCTGCATCCAACTTCTCCGTGAGTAGCAAGCGTCGTGCCGTTTGCAACCGAATGATCTTTTGATATTGCAACGGACTCATTGCCGTTACTCTTTTAAAATGCTTGTGCAAAGAGGTGGAGCTCATGCTAACCCTTTTGGCTAATTCATGAATGACAAGAGGTTCTGCGAAATTTCGGTTAATGAGATGGATCGCTTGGGATATGCCATGCGCATAGCTGCCGACCAGCGCGAACTGCCGGAGCAACGCCCCCTGCTCGCCCTGCAGCACCCGATAAAATATTTCGCGGACAAAAAGCGGAGCAAGCATTGGGATATCCTTCGGCGTATCTAAAAGCTGGATAAGACGAAGAATGGCATCCAGCAAGAGAGGTGAAGACGCACTCACCAAAATCCCCCTTCCAGTCTCCCTGCTTCTCTGCGGGCTGGTCTTATTGACGATTTCCAGAAGAACATCCGGACTCAGCGTTAACTGCAGACTTAAATAGGGCAACTGCGGCGATGCATGCGTAATTTTACCGATAACGGGCAAATGAACGGAGGCGACCATATAGGTAGCCGAATCATATCGGACATTTTCCCCTCCCAAAGTGGCGACTTTAGAGCCTTGGGCGATCACGTAAAGAGAGGGCATGTTGACCGTATGCGTCGGCTCCGATTCTTGGGATGCCCGCCTGAAACAAAGCTCGGCAATCGCTGTCGTATGTGTACCGTCAAATGGCGCATGAAGTTGAATCAGCCGAGCCAGCTCTTGCTGATAAGCCGAAATGGCGAGCCCGGGAAAGGGTTGGTTCATAATCACGAATCCTTTTCTAAAATATCTTAAGCTCATTGTAGCCAGACAGACAGGATTAGGCAAAGAACGCGTAAGAATCGTCTACTTGATAAGAATCGATCCTTTATATACTTCTACTGGTAAGGTCAACAACTGTTGCGACTACTATTAGAATGAAAGAAGGATTTGGCGATGAGCGTGAAAGCAAACGTAATCATGTCAGGAATCAAAGACAAAGTCGTCGTTATTACCGGCGCAAGCAGCGGAATTGGCGAAGCAGCCGCACTCCTGCTTGCCGAGCGAGGCGCGAAGATCGTGCTTGGAGCAAGGGGGGCAGAACGACTTGAAGCACTTGCGGAGCGCATTATCAAACAAGGCGGCGAGGCCGTTTATGTAAGCACAGACGTGAGACGGCGGGAAGACTTGTCCAATCTTGTCACGTTGGCATGCGAACGGTACGGCAAGCTTGATGTATTCATCAGCAATGCTGGCGTTATGCCAATTTCACCCCTTGACGAATTGCGTGTTGAAGATTGGGAGGCAATGATCGATATTAACATGAAGGGCGTTCTATACGGGATCGCCGCCGCGCTGCCTGTTTTTCGCAATCAGGGTTTTGGCCATTTTATCAACACCGCCTCTACGGCAGGACATAAAACCGTACCGAACCAATCTGTCTATTCGGGTACGAAGTTCGCGGTTCGCGCGATCTCGGAAGGGCTCCGCCAAGAGGCTGGCAGTCAACTGCGCGTAACCCTCATATCGCCTGGTATCGTACAAACAAATTTCACGGAGGGGGTGACGAATAAGGAGATAAGAGACCGTCTCACCGCTATTCGGGACGAGTTGGCGATGCCGCCGAATGCAGTTGCTCGCGCTATCGCATTCGCAATCGAGCAACCGGACGATATCGACGTGAATGAGATTGTAATCCGTCCGACTGCGCAGGTCTAAGAAATAGAGTAGGCAGGAAGTCCCGCTAAACAGAATTCATGTTGTAGTCTCCTTGGTTTTGTTTTGGGATCCGATCGCTCGCCAGCTTACGGGACCCTTAAACATATTACCAAGGAGTCTTTTTATTTCTCAAACCTGATATTTCTGCATTATAGGAATGCTGCCCTCTAGCTTAATGAGGCTATCATATAAGACGTGGCAGCTTCATTAAATCATTCCACCTCCGCTAATTCCCTAAGCGCAATAACTCTAATTCTTGAAAAGCTTCCTTTACATCACAGTCGGGATTTAAGATATGGATCATCTCTTCCGTAATGGGAAAATCATCGTAAATTTTTGAAACAACATCTAGTGGTGGCGATACTTCAAAATAACCTACTGCAAATTCTACAAAATCCTCTGGCGTATGGAATATACAGCCCACTTAAAAAATCAGAACCATCGCTTGCACCTTGTGGAATCTCAACTTTTCCCTTTTGCCAGTTAGCGTCGCTGTTTTTACGCCAAATACAGAAAGTCCCATCGTCTTTTCAATTGCATCGTCTTCAAGCAAAGATAATAATTCCTTTGGAACTTCATCATAGATCCCTTGCCATACTTGATGTTCATCTTGCGCATATGGGCTTAATTCAGATTCATGATCAAAGCCTTTTATGATGGTGCCTTCAGGGGAAAACAAAATAATGAGATGATCACCTGCTCCATTATCTATTTTCGCCATACTAACGCCCTCAGCCCAATCTTGAACAAAGCTATGGTAACGAAGCCATTCATCTCGACAAAGAATAATATTTAGTGATGCTTGGATTTTCACTAGCTTTTTTAATATTACTGGATTTGGTAAACGCTCTAACAGACTTACTTCCATGATTCCTCACGCTTTCATCTTTCCCTAAGCAATTATCATGAAACTACGAAGCTGCTGAATGACTTCTTTGAAAAACCTTATGAGAAGAAACTGACGATAAATAACAATGCAATTATAGTTGAAATCATCAAAATGAAGGGGCTAAAGAGAAATAAAATAATACTTCGTTTTCTCATCGGGCTAAGAATTATTGAATTTACTGCAAACCAAATAATGAAATATACCAAAGCTAAATATTGTTGAGAAGCGACCAATGTACTTGGATCAGCTCCCGTTGTTCGAAAACTTACAATCCAAACCATTATATATAGCGGAATACCTAGAATAAAATTTAAGATTACATACAAAATTGTTTTTCGTTTAGTAAGGCCGCTAACTTTATTCATTATTTTATTTGCGAAAATCTGTTGGGAAAGACCGAAGATAAAGCTACCTACTAAAAATGTATAAAAGTGAACTCTCATATCTAAAATGGAATTGCAAACCAATATTAGGACAAATATAAACCACGTTATGTAAGATATAATAGGAATGAATCTAAACAGTTTAATTATCACTCCTTCATTGCACAATTACGAGAACGGAATATCCTTCGACCATGCCCGATTGCTCTCCCCTACTGCAATACGCTCACGTTCAACCATAGGCGTGCGCACTTCCGGATACCGCTTATTTCCCTGCACAACCAGAGCAAAGCATAATCACTAACGAGAGCTTAAGAAAAATAAGAAGAAAGTCAAAAAGATAAACGCATTCTCTCCGATTTCATCGATTGTATAGGGAAGTTCGTATGGAAAGCAGTACTAAGTTTCTTAGTACCAACTTTGACGATGTCGGCGGCGAAATCCACATGGGTCGATGGGGGCAGCAACATAGAACCAGCGGCGCGCATGCCTTCGTGGTGCCCCGGATAGATGGCGGCAGCCTGGAGAGGCTGTTGGACGAGGCAAAGAACGTTACGAAACCAGTGCCCTCGCCGACGAACTCCGTGACGAGATCATCGATCTCCTCTCCGAGCCGCCAATGCGTATCCCGGTTCACCCGTATTCGGCTCTGCCGCTCGATCCAACTTGAATTGCCCACCGGGATACAGATGATCGGCCTGAAGTACTTAACGAAGACAAAGCCTCCCACATAAGTGAGAGACGGCTTAGTCTTCGTTAAGGTCAGCTACGGGAAGCAATAGCTAAATCACTTCGCTGATACTTATGCTCCCGGCGTCGTGTTTCGCCCCTTCCTCCGTCAATTCAATCTTCTTAAATCCCACCTGAAGTGGCTTACAGCTTCCCAATGGCCAAAAAATTAGAGATGCCTTTACAGATTTCACCAGGTACTTCCAAAGGAGAAAGGTGGCCCGTTTGGGGTATGATGTGCAGTTCTGCCTGAGGTATACGCGGCAGCAGCTCACCTTTCAGCGTTTCCAACCGATCTACCGGGTCAGATTCTCCGGCTAGAACCAGTGTAGGAACATTGATGTTTTTTATTTCCGCAGATATATCCTCAAGCATTGCCATTTCAGGCCAAGCCGCTCGGGCTAAAGGAGCGCTTTTTTGCATATCTTCGAGCACCATTTCACGCGTATTCTCTTCAAGAGGAAGTAAAGCAATATTACTCAATGCGATTTCTGCTCCTTCCCGATTATCATAGAAATGAACCATTGACGCTCTCATTTCTTGCGGCATATCTTGAGGAGTCGGAGGAGAAGGCGCAACCAACACCAAACCTTTCAAACCAGCGGGCCGACGTGAAGCCAACAATTGTGCGGCCTTCCCGCCCATGGAATGACCTACGAGCACATACCGCTTCAAACCAAGCTCTTGAATAAGAGCTTGTGCATCGTCGGCCAGATCTTTGATGGTATAAGTTTCAGCTGCCCTGTCTGAATCTCCCCATCCGCGGTGGTCATAAGCTATGCAAGTGTAGCCCTTTTTCAGAACGTCAATAACTTTACCCCAAGTACGTGCCGATCCGCCATAAAAATGCAAAAACACAAGCGCCGTGTCTCCTACTCCCTGTTGTTGAACATGAAGTTTGACGCCGTTAACCTCATAATACATATGGTTCACTCCTTTATGTGTAATAGTAACAGTTACTGTTACTATTCCTGACTATATTAACAATGCATGCTTCTGAAGTCAAGTTGGTCCGTGATTGTTATCCGTTGATTTGTATTTCAAAAATCAATACACTGACTATAAGCTTAAAATGAAAGAAGGACCCTTTCGAAATGGCAAATCGAAGCCAACAGTTTTCTGTAGCGGTTCATATTTTATGTTTTCTTGAATTTAATAAAGACGGTCGTACCACGTCAGAGTTACTTGCTATGAGTGTGAACGCTAATCCGGCAGCAATCAGAAGAATAATGAGAAGACTTACGAAAGCTGGTCTTATTGTATCTACTCTTGGAACGAATGCGGCTATAAGGCTGGCTAAAGAGGCGAAACATATCACGCTATTGGATGTTTACCGTGCCACCATGGAAGATGATCCGGAAGCTTTTGTCATTCATAAGAATACAAACCAGACCTGTCCGGTAGGAAGTAAGATACCGTATTTATTAGAAGGCGTTTACACGAAAGTCCAATCGACGATGGAAAACGAATTGTCGGTCGTAACGATCGATAAGCTGGTCAAGGATGGAATTATCGGCATGTAAGTATTCGAGGCCCTATTATGAAGACATTTTTTAATTATCCAAGAAACTAAGTCTCTTCCGATATAATACCTAAAGTCATGCCGCACTCACCGTTTGTTAAGCAGCAGCATGCCGTACATGATGGTGGACGCGCACCAACCGGTGTACACCGAATACATGCCGCCCTCGTCGATGTGGTTGTTCTGGTCTGCCCTTCCGTCCCACTGCCGCGTCGCTGCGTTGTAAGATCCTCTCCATGCACCATCCCACAGTGGCGATTCGCCGTTGCATTGGATCGAAGCGAGGAAGTCGGCAAGCTTCTCCGCAGCTTGCAAGTATACTTCGTCGTTCGTCGCTTTCCATGCTTCGTACAGCGCCATAAGCGCGAATCCTTGCGTATATACCAAATCGCATAGCTGCTCGTTGTTTTGCAACGCGGCGTCTTTCGTCTGCTCATCGTTGTTCAGGATGCCGCCGTCCTGGTGCTGCAGGCGAAGGATGTACCGTCCCGCCTTCTCGAGCGCGGCCGCGAATTTCGGATCGCCGGTTTCTTGATACGCCACGCTGAAGGCGTATACAGCCTTCGACGTCTCCGATGATAACGGACGCCAGTCCTCCCTTTTCATCAGCTCGTACGACGTGCGCATCCGGCCATCCTCCAACTGTAGCGTCAAGAAGTAATCGAACGCTTTGAGCGCGGCGATGCGATAGGTTTCATTGCCCATGAGCGTCGACAGCTTCAGCAACCCGGACGCCAACCAGCCTACGAAGTCCTGTCCCAGGTAACAAGACTGCGTTCGTCCGTCGTTCCGGTAGAAGTATCCTTCGGGCCGTTGGAGGGAAACCCAGTAATTCGCCAGCCGAACCGCGCTGTTCAGCAGCTTTTCGTCGGCCTCGAGCTCGTGCATATGCAGTAGCCCCTGCAGGATTCTTCCATTGTCGTTTTGATAGACGAAATAGCCGGTTCTGGAATACCAATCATAACCGTCCACGAGATAAAACGGGAACGAGCCGTACCAAGCCGACGTTTCGTCTTGCTCCTGCACGCGCGCGAGCCAGCTCTTAATGTTGTCGTTCAGGGCTTCGTATTTCCAGCTGCCCGTAACCTGCTTATACAGCGTTAACACGCGAGCGATCTCCGTATTGCAGTCCGGCCTCACCCAGTTCACCCGGATTTTCTCGTCGATCCTGATCCGTTCGTATACGCCATTATACCCGCGGTCGAACGTCAACATCTGTCCTTCAATCCATGCCAAGCACTTCTCCACGCTCGCCAACAACGATGCCTGCTTCATCATTGTACAATCACCATTTCTGTATGAAATGATAATTTCTTCTTCTACTCACTTGCGCCTCCGCGCCGCCGAGGGAGCTTAATTCTTCCCCATTATTTGGTGCACCACGGTATGTCCCTCTGGAAGCACGCAGGTAGAGTAATTCTTTTTTGGTTGTTGCCTGAAAGGGCAAAGACCCGTAGAGACATGGAGTGAGGATCGCCAGAGCCGACGTGGTGCCGTGCATGACATGGAGTGAGGATCGCCAGAGCCGACGTGGTGCCGTGCATGATATGGAAATAATTTGGTTAGCGGAGCTTAGTCCTTATTTTACCACAACCCACTCTTCTGACATTTCAGAATTTAATCTGCGTGTTCCTCCACATCAGCTCAGGCCCATGCCGGCTATTTGCGCTATTGATAGTCGTCGGGAATGGGCTCATGTTCTTGACAACCATCGGAAATGGGTCAATGTTATTGACCTTCACTAACTCCCTAAGCGCAATAACTCTAATTCTCGAAGAACTTCGTTTGCATCGCAATCGGGATTTAAGATATGGATCATCTCTTCCGTGATGGGAGCATCATCGTAAACTTTTGCAACGACATCCAATGATGGCGATACTTCAAAATAACCGACCGCAAATTCTACAAAATCCTCTGGCGTATGGAATATACAGCCCACTAAAAAATCAGAACCATCGCTTTCCCCTTGTGGAATCTCCACTTTTCCCTTGCGCCAGTTAGTGTCGCTGTTTTTACGCCAAATACAAAAAGTCACATCGTCTTTTTCAATTGCTTCGTCTTCAAGCAGTGACAATAATTCTTTTGGAACGTCATCATAAATCCCTTGCCATACTTGATGTTCATCTTGCGCATAGGGGCTTAATCCAGATTCATGATCGAAGCCTTTTAGGATGGTACCTTCAGGGGAAAACAAAATAATGAGATGATCGCCTGCCCCATTATCTATTTTCGCCATACAAACACCTTCGGCCCAATCTTGAACAAAGCTATGGTAACGAAGCCATTCATCTCGACAAAGAATGATATTTAGCGATGCTTGGATTTTCATTAGCTTTTTTAAGATTGCTGGATTTGGTAAATGCTCTAACACATTTGCTTCCATGAATCCTCGCCCTTTCATCTTTGCTTGCAACTTAATTCTCGTGGCGTATCACTGACCTTCTAAACAATCAATTTGCCTGCTAATGATTGTCGAAATGAAAACAGAGACTAAGCTAGAAAATAACCTAAGAGGAGTATTAATAAAATATTTGCCACCATAAGTATTCGTGTAATTCTACGCCCTTTATTAACTTGGACAGTGATATCCTGCGAATAAGCGAGCATTCTTGAGAAAACTAAATCGTCCGAGGGAGCTTAATGCTGTTGCTTAACACGTCTTTTACCGTATATCATTTTTTGTATCATCTTGCAAACGAGAGTAGTAGGCTTCCTTAATGCTCTTTGTCATTGCTGCTATACCTTCTAATGGCTCTTGTCCAAATCTTTTCGTCATTTCGCTCTTCCATACGCGTGAGACTCGTGTCTCGTTCTTTTTACGTTGACGCTTTCTCATGTAACCCTCCTGAAGAACTTCATTTTCATTCGTTTGCACAATGAGGTGTGATAATGCGGTCATTCCAAGATAGTCTGTACTCTGACCCAAACTTGTCGATAATGATCTTCTGAGTCTACAAACTCTGCTCCCTTAGGCGCCTTGTCTTGATCTGACTGTGCTACTAGATAGGAAACTATAAATTTCTTATCTTCTTAGACAACATTGAGGCTGATTCGTCCATAATCTTCATCGTTTTGTTAGACACACTAGAATTAAGACCTGCCGTTGTGTTTGAACTTTGCAACGCCCAGCTGCGTGTCTCCTCCACTAACAGTGAATTCTTTGTAGCTGCTTCTTTACATCCCAATTTAAAGGGGAAGGAGGAAACGTCCAACAAGCTCCGTTGCTAATCCACCGATTGCGATATTCTTCAATCGATAGTCCATTATCTAAATCATGATAACCTGGTTGGAAACCACAACAAGGACAGATGTTGAACATTGCTCCTCCATCTTCCGTATACTGCTCACTATCCAATCCGTCATAGCCACAAACAATACAAGTGTACATGGAGGAGTTCCTTTCTAAATCGTTTTGAGTCTTACTATGTATAAAGTTCATTAATGGGAGCACTATCCAACAAGTGATCAATAACGATAGGCAGCTTCTTAATGAACTTATTCCATTTTACACCCTTGAATGTGTATAGTTCTTGATGTTCTACATCAAAACTGCCTAAACACTTTAAGTCAGGAATCCAGATGATAAATCCAGTACTTTCAAATCCCTGGACATCCTTGGTTAAGTCAAGAAGAACTCTGCCTTGGTGCTGTATTGGCTTAACATCAAATATCGTTTGAAACTCTATGTAGTCAATAGGGCTTGTTCCAGTAAGATCAATTTTTCGGTTTTCAATTCCGAGCCATTTGATGATCTCCGTTGGCAATCCAATCTTTTTGAGTTCTGCGGCTCTTTTGTCTGCTTCGTGCCAGATAGGGGGTTCAAGCTGCTTTAGGTACTCCATCATTTCTGTGTTCTTGTTTCGCTTTGCCTCTAGGTATGCACGACCACCATAATTGTCTTTTATCGTTACATCGGCACCATGCTCTACTAAGTATTTTACAACTTCGAAGTGGTTGCCAGATGCGGCCATTTGAACAGGTGTCGTACAATAAGGAAATACTGAGTCAGCGCCGTTAAAATTAACATTCGCACCATATTCAATATAAAGGCGAACCATTTCCAGTTCACCTTCGCAAGCAGCTTCTCGAAGTGCAATCCCTGCTGGAACAGGATTCATAATAAAGCCTAAATCAAGTAGATCACGAACGCCTTCAAAATTTTTATAACCAAGAGCAATACTAACTGCGTCAGATTTATTAATATCTGCGCCAAGAGAAATTAACTTTTGAAATAATGTCTTGTTACCATACGCACCTACTGCATCCAATATCGGATATCTTTCATCGTTTAAATCGTCAAAGCGATATCTTTCTAAAATGTCGAAGGCAATATCCAGTTTGTTGTTGACAAGAACTTCGCGTAATACCAAAAACGAAAGTACGGTTCCGTCTGGCCGTTTGGGTACAAACCTCGCATAATCTTGTTCGTTCAATGTTTCACACCTCGTTTAGTTTTCAGGCTAACACACTATGAGACTATCCGTTCTCGTCTGGCCATGGATCGCCTTCTTTACGACAAACCCAATCATAGTGCATAGGGGTGTCGAAGGGTTCGGATGCCAGAGTGACTCCATTTTTTACGATTTCGAGGCCTTCAACGTTGATCTGATCTGTTAGAGAGGCAAGCACATCATGAATGCCGCTATCTCGTGCCTCCTGAACGATCATTGCAATTACCTCTTTTTGTTCTGCTGTTAACTCACCTAAAACTTTGTTTATCTTTTCATTGTCGGATGTTTGGGGCCAACCATTGCCTACGATCCATCGTGAAAGGACACATGATCTTAATTGAACTAGGTCATCGATGAAGGCTTTGTAAAGCTCGATTGATTGGTTTCGCATTAATGGTATCACTCCGATCAATGGGGTTGTTCGAGAGAATCAACAGAAATAAGCGTCACTCAAAAGCACGTGAAGCAGCTAGTAAAGTTCCTTCACTTTCTAAATACCTCAGGACCATTTCAATATCATCAGTCTCGTAGCTTCTAACTATAATCATATGCGGAATAAATAGCCCAGGCGGGTGAATGTTTAGACGAGAAAGATTGTTTTTCAGGCGTTCGGGAGTGTAGAGAATGCTCCAACGTTTGCTGCCATTTTCAAAAGTTAGTGTGATTTCAACCCAATTCCACTCATCTATTGGAGCAAGAATTTCATCATCAAATTTCCAAGTTAATAATTTCATACATTCATACCTCCAGGGTAATACGTTAGACTGGCCATCACTTTATTCTGAAGATAGATAACCAACCAATGGAGTGAAACTCAAATGCCGAAGCGCTTCAGAAATTGCTTGTTCAACATCTTCTGGAACTTCCCCCAAGTATGCACATCTTTCCGAACATGATTGATGCTGTAATGAAGGTCTACAAACATAAACATGATCCTGTTAAGCAGTGGGTTTGAAGGATCTGGTATCCAGCCCATGAAGAGACTCCTTTAAATTAAAAGTGTAACAACTATTGATTGATAAGCGATGAAGGATTAGTCCAACGTTTTAGTTCAAGCGGAACATTGGGTCTCAAATTGCAGTAGAAGCATTCAGCCTTTCCGCAATTTGGCGTTATCCAATCGTTACAGTTTGCACAAAATGTAGCATCATACCGGTCGTAGTAATAAAGCTGGTGTTTGCAAGCTTCGCAGAAATTATTCGGTTCTGGAGCACCACCGATTTTAAAGTATTCATCAATAACGATGAGCCTTTCTTTCTTTATTATCCTTATTTTCAATCTACACCTCCATGAGAACTAGGCATCTTACTTTAAACATTTTCTCAGCACTTTACCAAAGATTGCTGGCTGATTACTTGAAAATGCTTGTATCAAATCCCCGCCTATCAAGGTCACGGATTGTTCCCAAGGATGACTAAAGTAGCACCATCTAATATCTTTAGGGAAGAAGATGTAATAGTCTCCGTCTGGATAAAAAGGGATAGTCCAACTGCGTTCTCCGTAAGATAGATGTGGATTGAACCAAAAGCTTTCATGCTGCCAGTCTAATGCGTAGATGTATTCATTTGGTTTAACCAATGTTTTTAAAGTGTTAAGGCATTTCATTTCGAGATCAAGGAGGGAGGAGTCCGAAGTATCTGTCAAAGCGTATGAAATGAAATGATCGTCATTGACGGTTATACTGGGCCAATTGCTTGGATTTACGTTGGGCGAAAAACTGAAACGTTGATCGAAAGAGTTCCATGCCTTGTCAATCTCTGGTTTTGTTAAAGTAATCCAATTCATAAGGGGCCTTCCGCTTTGGCGAAGCAAACAGGAATTATCAATCGTCGTGTAATGGTGTCCAACTTGTAAAGCGTCCAATAATGTTTTCTTCATAATAATGGCTTGAAACTTCTGAAAGTTGTCCTTTATATTAAGGTTTGAAATTACGTACTTTTCACTTGGATAGACTTCTTCAGTATCAAACAATCCCTTAATATCCTCTTCATAAGCTAAGCAGCCCAAGCTAAACTTTATTTCTTTATGGAGTGAGATCAGAAGTGAAACGAATTCGTCTACTTCTTCATCCATTATTCCAGGTTGATTCCACTCTGGAGCGTCAAATGCACTTCCAAAAAAGCACATCGAAAATGAAATGAGCTCTGAGCTTATCTTTTCGACCAAAAGCAAAGCATTTCGTTGTCGTGTCGTATGGACGGTCAAGCTGATCGTAGCCTTATGAATCATGACACTGTTAGAGGCTTTCTCGTCGTAAGGATAGCCTTTGTAATATTGCTGGACTAGTTCTGGAGTTACGTGGACCTCAATTTTAACTGTTGTCTTTTCCAATTCTGAGAAGATATCTTCAATCCGAGCTGGTTCTTTAATAATGAAGCTAAGTTCTAAGAACGGACCGCCTCGTAACCATGTCATATGCAGACACCTCATTAAATGATAATGAAGCCATGCTTACTTGAATGCCGTGTTTGAGGTTATCGGTGGCTTAGGAGAGATACCTTGAAATTCTCATAATCTCCCCCACGCTTTTTCAATATGATCCGACGCTTTTCTTGTTTCCTTACCCATGTATCTATAAGCAATTTCTAGTATTTCCTTTTCATCGCCGAGTCGCTCTAGAATAGTGCAAGACAAAACTTCTTTAACTAGAGTATCCCCCTTTAATTCCATCCTTTCATAAAATTCAAATAATCGTATTAGCAACTCATCTTCTATATCTTTCCTTAGTAATTCGATCAAATAATCATTTAATTCACCAAAAAATACATGGTTAAGGACTTCTTCATAGAATACTTCATGTTCAATAAGGTTAACGCTGAATTTAGGAAATTCATTAATAAATATTTTTGAAAGTTCATTATATTTCAAGCCTAACCCACCTTCTTAAATCCTAGTATCTTTGTCGCGAACTCCTTAAACTCGCCATACCTGAGGCATCCACGAATTATTGAACATTTCTACCTTAACTTAACGTTCCCCGTTTAGATTTATTGCTCCTTCGTTAGTTAACCTTTCTTTATCCTTCAAAGAAAAAACGCCAGGCTCCCAAGTCTCTATATGTCCGTATCCGCCAATAATGTCTTCATTAATTTGATAAACGCGAGCGTATAGTTTCTTCCCTGTTTTGTGTTTTTCTTTCAGCAAGTAGGTTGTAATATAAATTTCCTTATTCACATACGGCTTCAAATCAACAATAGCCGCTATACTTGGGTCTGCGTTTTTTGTTTCTAGCTTTTCTTTGCTCATTTTCCCATCCACATGCCAACCAAACGACTCGAGGTATTCAACAGGATTAACGTTATTCTGCTTCGTTGTTTCCTTACTGCAACCAATCAGAAACACAAAACAAAAAAATGCAATCCAAACATTCATCTTTACAATCGAAATCACCCTGCTTTATTTTCCATTTTAATGCGGGACGTAAAGATACTCATGAAAGTTGCGACTAGGTTTCTTTGAAATAAAAAAGAATGAACGTTATCTTAGCGCCCGATGCTAGAATTCTAAGGCAAGAGGTTACTTGACCTTTAAAAGTGTCGGTTCGGACACGGCATTGACACTTCCTTGAGATTGGACAATGATCATGCCATCTTCACGTAGCGTCGGGCCGAAGACTCTCCCCTTGGTGTGAATGACAAATACTCTCTTAGCCGTAATCAAATCTTTAGCTTCCAGCCTCCCATCAGTGTAAGCAACGTATAGGCCATTGCCGAACGTGTCGAATCGGGCGATCGAAGTACCCTGAGTACCCGCCGAACCGTAGTACACGACTGACTTATTGACGAGCTTTGAGCCCGTTATTTGATCTCCGTCGGTAAACAAAATTCTCCCCGCGTCCGGACCCCCAGCCCAGAAATTCTTATAAGCGCTGTCTGACCGATAAGAATCCCTCGTGACTTGATCGGGAACCGCATTCAACGGATAGGCATAGACGACCCCCGCTGCAAAAATATATACATGTCCGGAATCAATCCAGGCTTTGCCGTTTTCCTTGTATTCAACCGTTTTGACAACCTTTCCAGACAACAGATCGATCGTGTCCAAAGTTGTCTTCTCAAGTTGATCCAGTAAGTTTGACGTGCGTTGTACTAGTATTTGATTTTCCTTTAAATCTAACGGTGCGCTCGCGTTAGGTGCTTCCCAGGCAAGATGACCGTTGCTCTCATTGAATGCGAGAAGAGACTCATAGGTGTAAGCACCTGAAAACGCCGTACTTACCAGTACTTTTCCTGCAGCGAACTTAATGTCATAGTCACAAAATTCATTGGGGAAATGATCTATCCACAGTAACGCTCCAGATTTCGCATCAAATGCGCGTATATGGCCGTTGTAGATGTAAACTTTATTTCCGTTGACGAGTAACCTTGAAATTCCGGATGTCCGGCTAGCGGTCGCCCACTTCTTCTTTCCATTTATTGCATGGATGGCATGTAAAATCCCCTCCTTAGAAATCGCGTAAACGACCCCATCACGATAAGCTATAGGTGAGACCATTCTAGAGCCGTAAGTCCATAACGTCTTGCCTGTCTTCGCATTTAACGCGAACAAGCGACCCTGCTGGAAGACAAATACTTTGCCTTCCCCGGTCGCAATCGTACCCGCATTAATTGTATTTGAGTCTTTGGGATTATCGATCGCAGCAGTCCATTTTGGTTTGACGGTAGCGGTCGTATCGGGGGAGGTCCAGTTCATCCCCTGGTATGACGAATGCGGCATGTCCGCGTAAATTGGTTGAGTTAAAGCGCCGAATAGCATGAATACCAATGTAAACAGTAAAACAGGTTTAGCGAATGGGAGACTCATGATATCATCCTTCCATGATTGATTTCCATACAGTGCATGACGATCACCCCTTATCAATAGTTTCAACAAGGTGTAAAAAAGATGTAAAAATACCCAACCGCTGGATCCAACCGCACAATCTGCATAGCAAAAGGCGACCGGTCCCCCGGCCGCCTTCCTTCTTATCGCTCGCTCCGCAACTGCTTGTCCAGCGCCACCTGCAAATCGGCCATATACATGGCCGGCGTGTAGCTCGCGCTCGATACGAGCAACTGCGCGTTGTTCCAGGCGGTCGCCTGCGTCTCTGCGTTAAAGAAAGCCTCGAACCACAGCGTGCCGTTTTGGACGCCGTCGATCTTGCTCTGCGCCAGTTGGGTCAGCGGCGGCAGCGTTTGCGGCAGACGGTCGGTCTTAAACCCCGTAATAATGCCCATCTCGCTCATCGCCTTGTTGCCGTAATCCGAGAACACCGACTTCATCCACCGCTTCATCTCGTCGTCGTAGCCGGCCGCGGAGAAGGAGGTCGTCAGCCCCGCGTTAAGCAGCCAATCGCCTTCGCCGCCCGCGCCGCCCGGCACGAGCGGAATATTAAACAGGCCGATCCGGTCTTCCCCGATGCGGTTCTGCTTCGGATCGTTGAAATCCCGCAGGCTCCAGCTCCCCGTATAATAGATCGCGGCCCGCCCCTGCAGGAACATCGCGGTCGCCTCGTCCAGGTCGGTCGTGTTCACGTGGTCCCCGAAGTAGCCCTGCAGCGCCATGCGCTGAACGACGTCCGCCGCCTCGACGAATCCCGGATCGGTCAGGCTGAGCTCGCCCCGGCTCACGCGCGCCATCGCGTCGAAGCCGTATTTGCGCACGACGTAACCGTTGATCAGCCGAGTGAGCGTCCATTTCTGCGACCCGGCCACGGCGAAGGGCTGCACGCCCGCCTGCTCAAGCGTTTCGGCCGCTTGAAGCAGCTGGTCCCAGGTTTTGGGCACCTCAATGCCGTTTTGCTCGAAAAGCGTCTTGTTGTACCAGAACCCCTCGATGTTGATCTCGAGCGGCAGCGCGTATAGCCCCTTCCCGCCTGTCATCGACTTGAGCAGCTTGACGGCGGTCGGGTTCAGCGCGTCCCCGAGTCCCAGCTCCCCGAACGCCTGCTCGATATCGAGCACGAAGCCGTGCTCGGACAGCTGCTGGAGCGGTTTGCCGGATTCGTAGGTGAACAGCTCCGGGAGGTCGTTGCTCGCCGCCAGCAGCTGGATCCGCTGCAGCAGGTCGGACGTATTGACGTTCTCGAATTCGTACCGGACCGAAGGGTGCTCCCGCTCGTAGTCCCGGGCCAGCTCGCTGACGATGCGGGGCTGCTGCGACTCCAGATTGGAGGAGACGTAGCGGATGACGCGGGTCGGATCGGACACGACCGGACGGTCCGAGGAATAAGACGATACGCCGCCGCATGCGGGCAGCAGAATGAGGATGAGCAGCAATGGCGTCCATTGCAAAAATAACCGGTTACGGCGCGCCGCGGGCGGAAGCCGCGCATGATCCCCTTTCCCGCGTCCGGCACGATGATCAGCCATGGTCCGCCTCCTTCCGCACCGACGCGACCGGATCGTCCCGGTACTGGCCGGGCGTCATGCCGACGTGCTTTTTGAACAGCTCCGTGAAATGCCTGTAGTTGTAATAGCCGACCGCCTCGCTTGCTTCGTTCACTCGCTTGCCCTCGCGCAGGAGCAGCTTGGCTTCGTCGAGCCGCAGCCGCGTGACGTGCTTGATATAGGAGGCACCTGTTTTTTCCTTGAACAGCAGGCTGAAATAAGTGGTGTTCATGCCGACGTGATCCGCAACCTCCTGGAGCGTCAGATCGCGGCGGAAGTGTCGGCCGATGAAGTCGAGCGCTTTGGCCACCGCGGCGTGCTGGGACGCCTGCCGTTCCTCGGCGGTTTTGGCGAAGACCGTCTCCAACTGCCCGCGGAGCCAGCGGAACATCTCGTCTCGCGTCTGCAAACCCGCCAGCTCCCGGTGCGGCACCGCCCTAGCGGTCATGGCGGCTCGCTGCGCGCCCGGCACCGTCTCCCGCCCCGAACGGCGGCCGACGTAAGCCAGCTTCAAAATCTCCTGCTCCGCAAGCTCCGGATCGAGGCGCTCCTGCTCCATCCATCTGCTGAAGGCGTCCAGGTCACGGTGTAGCCCCTCTTTATCTCCGGTTCGGATATCGAACAGGATCGCTTCTTCGCGATCCGTCAGCCCTTCGGGGAAGACGCCGCTCTCCGCGATGTGCGCGTAACGGGTCAGGCCTCGCTCCTCCATAAACCGGGCGAACCGCAGCGCGCGCAGCGCCTCGGTTCGGCTTCGGACGGCGTCGGCGACGCCGCTGTACGTCAAGCCCGCGCCGGCCGCGTCCGGCAGCTCCGACAGGCGGCATCGCGCTTCCTCCCAGCCTGCATCGTCCGGGCACGCGAAATGAAAGACGGCCGCAAGCCGCTCGTCCCCGTCGGCCACGACGACCGTCCGGCTTCCGCCGAGCGGCGCGAGCGCCTCCTCCAGCGCGCCATCCGGCACCTCGCCTGCAATAACCGTGACGGCGGCTACCCGATCCGCCTCCTCCTCGCCGAAGCAGGCGCGCCAACGGGGCAGCGCCTCGGCTCCGCGCCGGAGCAGCGCCAGCGTCGCCTGCTCGAGCAGCGCTTCCCGGCTCGCATCGGCGGCACGCCGCAACGCGGCCAGTTCCTCACGCCCGCCGATCCGCTCGCATGTCCGCCGCAGCGCCTCGTCCACTTTTTCCAGCGTGATCGGCTTCTCCAGGTAATCGACGACCCCGAGCTTCATCGCGGTCCGCACGTACTCGTATTCGTTGAACCCGCTGAACACGATGCAGACCGTCTCCGGCGCTTCCTCCATGACAAGCTCGATCAGGCGCAGCCCGTCGATGCCCGGCATGCGAATGTCCGTCATCACGATGTCGGGCCGCAGCTCGCGAATGAGCGCCCAAGCCGCCTTGCCGTCCTCGGCCGTACCGACGAGGGACATGCCGTAGTCCGACCATTCGATCATCGAGCGCAAGCCCTCCAGGACGATATATTCATCGTCGCAGATCACGACGCGCAGCATGCCTCATCCCTCCTTGATGTCCAGCGGGCGAAACCGGATCTCGATCGACGTGCCTTCGTCCGGCGCGGTCCTCACCGTCAGGGCGCTGTCCGGGCCGTAGTAAAGCGCGAGCCGCTCCCGGACGTTGCCGAGACCGTAACCGCCTTGCGTCTGCTCCTGCGATTCCATCCCTACGCCGTCGTCTTCGACCGTGAATATCGCCATGCCGTCACGCAGCTGGCCCGTCAGGCGAACCTCGCCTTCCCCGATCTTGGGCTCGAGGCCGTGGTAGATGGCGTTCTCCACGAGCGGCTGAAGCAGCAGCTTCAGTATCTCCAGGCTCATCAGCTCCGGCTCGACCTCCGCAACGTACCGGAAACGCCCTTTGTACCGCAGATTCTGAATCGTCATGTAGTGCTCGATATGCTTCAGCTCCTTGAAGACGGGGATCGTCTCCTTGCCCTTGTTGAGGCTCAGCTTGAAGCTCTCGGACAGCGCGACGGCCATGGCGGCGATTTCCTTGTTCTTGGCGATGACGGCCATCCAGTAGATCGAATCGAGCGTGTTGTACAAAAAATGCGGCTTGATCTGCGCCTGGAGCGAGCGGAGTTCGGCCTCCCGTTCCTTGAGTTTCGAATGGACGAGCCGTTCGCTAAGCTGCACGTTTTCAGTAGAGATTCGCCGGAACGTTTCGCCGATCGCGCCCACTTCGTCCTCGTCGAAAGCCGTCCTTTGCGCCTGCTCCCCGTTTCCTTTCGACCAGTCGATCATCATCTTCTTCAGCTGCAGCAAGGGGCGGGTGATGCTGCCCGAGACGAACAGCGACAGCAACAGCGCGATCAGGCCGATAAACGCCGCGAACCAAGCGGTCGCGAGGCCGATCCGCGTGGAATCCTGCAGCAGCCGGCTCGCCTTGACGACGTGGAGGAACGTCCAGCCGGTCGTGTCGTTGCGGTAGCCGATCGTCAGGTAGCCCATCCGATGGAGCGCGCGAAACGCATCCTCCTCCCCGCTCGCGTCCGCGAACTTCTGCACGAGAGCCGGATCCTGCGCGTAGACGACGGTGACTGGGCTTCCCGCGGGATCGAGCACGAGAAAGCCGCTGTCCTGGTTGTCGTTCATCGCCTGGCCGAACATCGACTTCTTCAAATTAATGACGAGAAGGCCGATCGTCTCGTAGTCGGATGGGTCACGGAGCACTTTTACGCTCGAAAAAGAGCCGCTGCTTGGAGAGGCTTGGAGAACGTTGTAGGCGAAAAAGAGCTCCCGGCCCTTCGCCGTCAGCGCCTCTCGATACCAAGAGCTGCCCGCGATAGCGAGCCTGCCCTGCGGACTCGCATAGATGCCTGCGTTGGCATCGGTGCTGCCATAGCAGACGGCGTGGAAGCCGCGGTCGAACAGGCAGATCGAATCGATGTGCCGCGTGTCGATTAGGTTCGAGACGACCACGTTTTGCAGCCGGTTCGCGGCGCGCACGTCGAGAGTCCGCCCTCCGTCCTCGCCGACCGCCTCGAGGTCCGCGCGTACCTGGTCGTTGGCCAGAATGAGGCGATGCATGTTCACGACGTTGCGCAGCAGCAGGTCCGCGACCTCGCTGGCCGTCTTGAGGTTGTGCTCGTTGTTGTCCATATGATTGCGGACGATCGTGTTTTTGGAGATGTTGTAGGAAATATAGCCGAGCAAAATGAGGGGCGGCACGGACAGCATGACCATCGCCAGCAGGATCCGGATCCGGAGCTTGCGAGGCCTCATGCGTCGCAGCGCAAGCCGCATAGGGGCTAACATCCAATCGACCGCCTTTTAACGTGTCATCGCCGAATGCCGGACAGGCCGCCGAGTTCTCCCTCAATTGTAAACGAATTCAACAAAAATCGGACATCCGATTTTTTTAGGGGCGGATGTCCGATTTTTTTGGTTTGGCGCGGTCAGTGCCTGTAAAGGTTGAACTCGGCGATCGTCCACCAATTGCTGCCGGCCGTGCCGGTCTGGTTGACGTTGACGTAACGGGCCGTCACGGCCGCGAACGAAACCCGAGCGACCGCTCCCGCGCCCTCTCCGCTAGCGACGGGCGTCCAGTTCGACCCGTCGTTCGAGACATAGACGGTATACGCCCGCGGATAATCGCCGGGAGCCGGGCCTGCGTTCAGCTCGACCGTGTCAAAGGTTTGCGCGGCGCCCAGATCGACCTGGAACCATTCGTTCCCCAACTGCGCCTTGCCGGACGTCCATCTTGAGACCGCGTTGTCGATCGGTACCGAGCCGTCGTAGGGCGCATTGCGCGGCGCCTGCAGCCAGCCGTCGAGGGCGACGTTCGGATTGCCGCCGGATTCGGTATGGGAGGCTGTCGCGGTCCATCCGGCATGGGAAAGGCGGGTGCCGGGGGAGGGGAATTGCGCGGCTCCGAACACGTTGAACTCCGCGATGGACCAGTAGTTGGCGCTGGCCGAACCCGTCTGCGTGACCTTCACGTACCGGGCGAAGTTCGTCGGGAAGGCGATCATGACGTCCTGCGCGGGCGTCGCGCCCTCGGCGACCGTCTGCCAGTTCGTACCGTCGAGGGATAGGTCGACCTTGTAGCCCCGCGGGTAATCCCCGGCGAAGGATCCGGCGTTCAGCGCGATGCCGGCGATGGATTGGATCTTGCCCAAGTCGGCGCGGAACCACTGGCCTGACGACTGCGCCGCGCCCGTCGCCCAGCGGGACGAGAGGCTGCCGTCGAGCGCGGCCGATGCCGGACCGTCCCCGGCCGAGACGGAGGCCGTCGCCGTCCAACCCGACCGGTCCAGCAGACTCGGCGCGGCCTTGTAAACGCGAAGTTCGGAGGCGGTCCACCAGTTGGACGCCGTGCCCGTCTGACTGATTCTGATATAGCGGGCCGACTGCGTGGGCACGTAGGCCTCGATCGTCTGGCCGCGGCCGATGCCTGTTGCGAGGGGCGCGCTCCAGTTCGCGCCGTCGGCCGACACGGAGACGCTGTAGCCCCGCGCATAATCGCCAGCGTTCGCCCCGGCGTCGATCGACAGCTTGTTGAAGCTCCTCACGGCGCCCATGTCGACCTGCAGCCACTGGCCCGGCGCCTGGGCCGTCCCGTTCGTCCAGCGCGTCGCCGGATTGCCGTCTAGCGCATTCGCCGCCGCGTCGGCGCCGCCGGTCGCCGAGGCCGATGCCGTCCAGCCCGCTCGCGGGAGCAAGCCCGACGTGCCGTCATAGACGGAGACGTCCGCGATGCTCCACCAATGCGCGGCCGCGCCGGTCAGCTGCACGCGAATATACTGCGCCGTCAGCGAAGCGAAGCCGATATTGGTCATGCCCGAAGTTCCGTGGCCGGTCGCCGCGTCGCTCCAGTTCGTGCCGTCATTGGACGTTCCCAGCACGTAGCTCGCCGGCACGTCGGCGGACAGCTTTCCGAGGTTCAGCGTGACTTGGTCGAAGGTCTTTTGCGAGCCCAGGTTCAGCGTGAAGGTTTGCCCGGACGCTTCGTTGGCGCCGCTCGTCCACCACGTTTCCGCGTTGCCGTCGATGGCTTGCATGGCCGTGAATGCGCCGTTCGTGTTCGAAGCGGCGGAGGTCCATTCGGCGCGGGGGAGCGCGTCGCCCGTCGTGGAGGTCCACTTGTACGTCGCGACCGTATCGCCCGGGATCGTGTCGGCGATCTGCCCGTCCGGCGTGATCAGCTTGATCGTCTTGGCGGACGTGTTCATGTCGGTCGCGTTCTTGTCGCTCGGCCGGCGGTTCACGACGATGACGACGTTCGTGCCGTCCGGATTGCGGAAGGCGACGTTCGTGACGTCGCTCGCGACCGTGCCCGTGCTGTCGATCCGGACCGCTCCGGGCTGGATGAAGCGCGAGAATTGCCCGAACGTGTAGTACCAGGCGTTCAGCTTGTACGAGCTACTCCCCGGCGTGCCCGTCCAGGATACTTGCGAGTCGACCCAGAAGTCCGGATCCTGCGCGGGATCGCGGTTTTCGTTTTGCCAGAAGCCGGGTCCCGGTCCGGGGTTGACGAACTCGATGAAGGTAAGCCAGTACGAGTAGCTGCTCATCCAGTTGCGCATGTACTCGATCAGCTTGGCCGCGCCGTTCGTAATCTCGGTCAGATGCATCGTTTTGTCGGGATATTGGGCATGCAGCGGCGTTCCCTGGTAAAGGGTCTGACCCGTGTAATTGTGGAAGCCCATGCCTTCCACGTACTGCGCGCTCGCCGGATTGGCCAGGGTTTTGGCGTAGTCGAACGTATTCTGCTCGTTGTCGTCGAGTCCCCAGATCTTGGTCTTGATATTATTCGCGGCAAAAATCTGTCCGAGCGTCTGCGCGAAGTTCATCTGCTCGTCCGTCGTCCAGAGCGTGCTCGGATATCCGACGGAGATCGCAGGCTCGTTTTGCAGCGTGACGGCATAGATCGGGATGCCGCGATCCCGGTAGGCTTGAATATACTTCACGTAGTAGTTCGCGAGCGCGCCGTAAAATTCAGGCTTCACGTGGCCGCCGTTGAGGAGCGAGCCACTATCCTTCATCCAGGCAGGCGGCGACCAAAGAGAGGCATAAAACTTGACGCTCGGATTGATCGTTAAAATCTCCTGCAGCATCGAGAACACGCCGAGGTCGATATCGCGCTGGACGGAAAAGTGCGCCAGCGTCGGATCGGTCTGGCCGGCGGGCATGTCGTCGTACGTCCAGTACCCCTTTTCCTGCTTGCTCGTATCGTAATCCGGGCAGAAGTCGGGGCAGGCGATCGCGAGCCTCATCAGGTTGTAGTTGTTGCCTGTCGCGGGATCGAACAGCGCTCGCAGCGCGGAAGAGCGGTCGGCGGCGGACAACCGGTTCAGCTCCCAAATGCTGTCGTGCTCGAGCGAGCCGCCGAAGCCGATCCAGGGCTGATAGGTAATCGACGGGTCCACGACGATCGTAGCGTCGGCGGAGGTTTGGTCGATAGCGGTTAACGACTTGCTCGGCTGGGCTGTCAGCCGGTTGTTCGTGTCCGTGTTGTTGTAGGAACTGTAGACGACCTGCACGGAGCCGCCGCCGGCCGCGGCTGCGGAGGACGGGGCGAGCAGGACGAGCGGAAGTGCCAGCAGCGCCGCGAGCGCGGCGAGTAACGTTCGTTTCAAGTACATAATCGAAGCCTCCTCGATAAGTATGATGATATCGCTTACATTTTGCTGAACCGTTTAGTCATACCCGCCGCGGCCCCAGGCGCTCCTTCTATAAGCGTTTTTCGACACTATCGTGACTTACGCACCGCAATCCACGCGCCGTTATCCGGTTTTTTCGGCTACCTCGGCCTCGCACACCTTGCCATCAGCTCCCGAATCCTCCCCTCAGTCCTCCGTCACCACGTCGAACGCTTCCCTCATCGACTGCAGCCCCCGGCTCGCCGCTTCGTCGGCGCTCAGCCCGCCGAAGTCGGTGACGAACAGCTCCAGGGACAAATAGCCCTCGTACCCGATCCGGTGCAGGAGCTCCGCCGCTTCCCGCAACGGAGCAACGCCCTCGCCGGGGAATACGCGGTCCCCATCGCCGATCGTCTCCCGGCCGGGCGAGGCAGGGTAATCGTTGGCGTGGCAGATGCCGACCTCGGCGCCCGTCAGCGTGCCCAGCTCGGCCATCTCGCTCCCGCCCGTGTACATGTGGAACGGGTCGAGCAGTAGCTTGCCTTCCGCGACGCCGCTCCGGCTGAGGATGTCTCGGGCCTCGGCTAACCTCGACAGCTTCGGCGCACGCCCCCAGAACTCCAGGTACGGCTCGACGCCGACGCGCCGCCCGAGCTCGACCAAGCGGGCGAACCTCGCGGCCAGCTCCTCCGCCGAGACTCGCCCGACTTCGCCGAACGGCGGGGCGGCCACCGCGGCGCAGCCCAGCGCCGCCAGCAGCCGCATTTCCCGCTCGGCCTGCGCAAAGGCCGCTTCGCGAACAGCTTCGTCCTCGTCCGCCCATTTGAAGAAGGCGATTGCGTTCGGGAAGGCGATCCCGTTCTCGTCCAGGCAATTTTTTAACGCTTCGACCGTTCCACCGCTTGCCAGATACGTCTCGATCTGCGGCACCCATAGCTCGATCCCTCCATAGCCCGCCCTCGCAGCGACGGCGATCTGCTCCGGCACTTCAAGCTCGAACGGGAACAGGGTCGATGCGTTCAACGCCGCTTTAAATGGAAACATGTTGTTCCTCCCCTCTACTTTTCGCAGCCGTCACCCCGGCGACCGGCAGCGTCCTTCGTTCCTCGCTGCTGCGCAGCGCCAGTTCGATCAGCCGGATCGCGTCGCGCGCTTGCTCCGCCTTGACCGCGAGCTCGGCTCCGGTGGACAGATGATCGTAAACATTCCGATAGTAATCCTGATAGACGCCCGGCAGCGTCTCGACAAGGCCTTCCACGCGGAGGCCTCCGACTTGCGCGTTCAGCCGGCCCCACTGTGCCGTATCCTCCCGGCCCCAGCCTGGCGCCCCGGGACGCGCGCCGCCGATCAGCGCCGCCTCCTGCGGGTCCGTGCCGAACTTAACATACGAGCCGGCCGTCCCGTACAACGCGTATCGCGGCCTCGGCTCCCGGGCGAACCGGGAGGAGCCGAGCAGCACGCGCAGCCCGTCCCGGTACGACAGCTCGACCTCGAACGAGTCCGCCGCCGCCGCGCCTTCCCGCACCGAGCGGATCTCCCCCCGGATCGCATCCGGCATGCCGAACAGACTGAGCGCTTGATCTAGCAAATGCACGCCTAAATCGTAGAACACGCCCGTGCCCGGGCCGCCGCCTTCCCGCCAATTGCCGGGGACGAAGACCGGATCGTAACCGTCCCAGCGCAGCTCGCAAGCGACCGGACGACCGAGCAGCCCTTGCCCGAGCAGCGACCGGACCGTGAGGAAGTCGCCGTCCCATCTGCGGTTGTGGAACACGCTCAGCATCCGCCCTTGCGCCTTCGCCAGCGCGATGAGCGCGTCGGCCTCGGATGCCGTCGTCGTCATCGGCTTCTCGACGACGACATGCTTGCCCGCCGCCAGCGCTTCGCGCGCGAAGCGGACATGGTCCGTGCTGGGCGTCGCGATGACGACCAGGTCGATCGTCGGATCGTCGTACAGTTCTGCGACGTCCTTCGCGACGCGGATCCAGGGGTACCGTTCCTTGGACCGGTCCCCGCTGCGCTCCACGACCGCGCGCAGCGCGAGCCCCGGCACGGACGCGATGACCGGCGCGTGGAAGGTGCGCCCCGCGTAGCCGTAGCCAATCAGGCCGACGCCAATCTCTCCGCTCTCGCGCACCCGCTCACCCGCTTCACTCCGCCCGCTCTCCTCAACCTGCCCGCTTGCACCGATCCGTGCGCTCTCTCCTCTTGCACTAACCTGCCCGTTCTCTTCGATCTGCTCGCTCTCTTCGACTCGCCCGCTCTCTTCAACCTGCCCACTTGCGCCGACTTTCCCACTCTCTCCGACCTGCCCGCACTCTTCCATCCTCATGCTCACGTACGAACCGCGCCCATCCGCTGCAGATTGCGGTAGCTCGTCTCGATGCAGTCGAAGACGGGCCTACGGCAATGATCCTGCTCGACGACGAGCCATTCGGTCCCCGCTTCCTCGGCCGCCTTCAAAATATCGCCGAAGTCGAGAATCCCTTCGCCTACCTCGGCGAAGAACTGCTCATCCCCCGGCTCCATGTCCTTGACGTGGAGCAGCGGGCAGCGCCCGCGAAGACCGCGCAAGTAAGCAGCCGGCTCGACGCCGCCTATTTTCGCCCAATAGACGTCCAGCTCCATCTTCACCAGCTCCGGATCGGTCTCCCGCAGGAGCAGGTCCAGCGCCGTCTCTTCGCCGAACCGGACGAACTCCCAGTCGTGGTTGTGATACAAAAATTGCAGCCCGCGCGCCCGGCAGGCTTCGCCGATCCGGTTGAACAGCGCGGCGCTCTCGAGCACCTCCTCGCGCGTGTCGAAGCGATGCGACAGCACGGCGTACTTGGCGCCGAACAGCTTCAGGAAGTCCGCGAGCGAGTCCAGCCCGTCCGTCAGCTGCTCGATCCCGGCATGGGCGCTGATCACCTGGAGGCCGATTCGATCGAATCTCGCCTTCATATCGGCGATTTCGATGCCCGCAGGCGGCGGGCCGATCTCGACCGCGGCATAGCCGATCCGCGCGACGCGCTCGAAGGCGCCGAGGTAATCGCGATCGAGTTCTTCGCGAATGGTAAACGGTTGCAAAGCAACGGGGAATGCCATATGATTCACGTCCTTAACGAGATTATTGGAAAATGGCGAAGTCCGGCAGCCGTATGCGACAAATCGTCCTTATCGGTCCAGCGCGCCGTACTTCAAGCCCAGCGGCAGCGGCGCCGGCCGCTCGCACTTCGCCTCCACGGCGACGTGGCGCTCCTCGCGCGACGAATCGAAAACGCCGAGCGTGACGTCCAGCACGTGCCGCGCCAGCCGGCCGCTCGCCCGATGCGGTCTGCCCGACCGGATCGCGTAGGCCATGTCGGCGAGCCCGACGCCGCGGCTGTTGTCCGCGAAGCCGTGCGTGAACGGCAGCTCGCTCGTTCGGCCGTCGGGCTGGAGCAGCCGGATCTGACCGTCGAAGTTGTTCGGATCCGGGACGTACAGAATGCCTTCGGTGCCGTAGATCTCCAGCCGCGGCGAATAGCCGAAGCTTTCCTTGCCGGCCTGCAGCGTGGCGATCGCGCCGCTCTCGAAGTCGAGCGTGGCCGACGCGTGCATCGGCGCCTCGACCGGCACCGTCTCGCCGAAGCGCGGCGAATGCGGATTCGCGACGGTCAGGCTGCGGTTCACCTGTCCGACCGAGCCGCTCACCTTGCGCACGGGCCCCAGCAGGTTGACCATCGCCGTGATATAATACGGAGCCATGTCGAACAGCGGATCCCAGCCGAGCTTCAGAAAATTCGGGAGGTTCGGATGCATGCCGTCGTAGACGTTGCCCATCAGAATCTGGCCGCTCGCCGCGTATGGCGTGCCGATCCAGCCTCCGTCGATGAGCTTGCGGCAGGTCTGAAGGCCGGCGCCCAGGAACGTATCCGGCGCGCTGCCGACGCGGAGGCCTTTCGCTTCCGCCGTTCGCAGGACCAGATCCGCGTCTTCCCGGTTCAGGGCGAACGGCTTTTCCGCGTACGCGTGCTTGCCGGCTTCGAGAATCTGCAGGTTGACGGCCGTGTGCGCATGAGGCGCGGTCAGATTGACGACAATCTCGATAGCGGGGTCCGCGAGCAGTTCCTCTACCGTACATGCCTTGGGAATGCCGTATTCGTCAGCCCGCCGCCTGGCCAGCTCCGGTACCAGGTCCGCGACGGCCGCCACCTCGAGGACGCCGAACATCTTCGTGCAGTTCTCAAGGTAGATGGCGCTGATCGCGCCGCAGCCGATGATGCCGATTTTCGTTTTTTCCATCGTGATCACCCTTTCAAATCCATTAGTAACACCGGCCAAAATCGAAGTCAACGGCGGAACGGCACGAATGCCCAAGTTGCAAAATTAGTCTATTTTTTATCGAAATCGCGTCCATTTCAAGCGCTTTCATAGCTGGGCTATAATGGGTCGTGTCAGCTGCGGGACGCCGTACCGACACCGATTAAGCGCTTACACATAAAAGGGAGGATCCGATCGTCCATGAAAAAAAAACGCGTCATTCCCCTAATCGCCGCCGCGATGCTCGCCACGCTCGCCGCCGGTTGTTCCAACTCCAACAACAACGGCAACGCGGCTAGCCCCGCAGTCTCCGGCTCCGCCTCGACTCCGGCATCGGCCTCGGCATCGGCATCGGCGCCCGCAAGCGCCTCATCGGACAATGCCGGCAAGACGCTCACCATCATGATGAGCTCTGGCGACTACGGCCCCGATACGCTGAAGACGACGATGCAGGCGGCCGCCGACCAGCTCGGCGTGAAGATCAAGTACGACATTTTCCCCGACGACCAGATGCTGAACATCGTGAATACGAAGCTCGCCACGGGCAACGCCGGCGACATCATCATCCATAACTTCGGCATGACGGACGTATCGGCGAAGGATCTCGCGCCGCTTCAAGGCGACTGGGTCGACAAGATCACCGAAACGACCAAGCCGCTCACCGTCAACGACAAAGGCGAGGTGCTGAAGGCGCCGCTCGGCGGCGAGTCCAACATGGGCCTCCTTTACAACAAGAAGGTACTCCAGGACGCCGGCGTGACGCTTCCGATCAAAAACTACGCCGACTTCGTCGCCGCAGCCGAGAAAATCAAAGCCAAGGGCGTCACGCCAGTCTACATTTCCAACAAAGAAGTATGGACCGCGCAGATTCTGCTGCTGACGACGATGACCGCGCCGCTCGTGAACGACGAGTCGTTCGTCGACAACATGATCGCGAACGAGGCCAAGCCGTCCGACAACGCGAAGCTGGTCAAGCTGTTCGACAACGTCCTCTCGCTCAAGGACAAGAAGCTGATCAACGACGACTACATGTCCGCTACCGACGCGATGGCCCAGGAGGCGCTCGTGAACGGCAAAGCCGCCTTCTACGCGCAGATGAGCTCCACCTACGCGGCGCTGTCCCAGAACTACCCGGACAAGGTCGGCGACATCGGCATGACCTACACGCCGCTGTGGGACGACGAAAAAGACGGCTACGTGCTGTACGGCCAATCGTCCACCTACATGTCGGTCAGCGCGGCCAGCGACAATCTGGATCTGGCCAAGCAATTCGTCAATACCGTCCTCTCGCAGCCGGTGCTGACCAAGTACTACGAGCTGTCCCCGGGCTCCGCGCCGTACAAGGACCTCGGCTACGACCTCAAAATGAGCCCCTTCAACGAGGAAATGAACGGGTACGCCGAGAGCCTGCCGCGCCTGGCGGACTTCACCGCGCAGCGCTTCGGCGGCGCGCCGAAGCTCGACCCGTTCTACGGACGCTTCAACGAGCAGATCCAAGGCCTGTTCGCGGGCAAACCGGTCAAGGATACGCTCGACGCCTGGTACAAGGCCTACGCCGACGACGCCAAGGCGCGGAGACTGGCCGGATTCTGACGACGTTGCCGATCTGACAATTTCTATCTGACGTTGTTGATCTGACGATGCCGCCCGCTCCGATCTGCTCGCATCCCCTGCCTCCGCGTCCGCGCGCGGGCAGGGGCTTCTGACGGGCGCACCCGGTCCCGCACCATGTTCCCAATCCACGAACGAAGAAGGTAGTTGCCATGAGATCCCGCAGCATGTCCCGCTATTATTCCGCCTGGTTCGTCATGCCGGCCTTTATCCTGTTTCTCGTCTTCTTCATCTTGCCGAACATCGCCAGCTTCGTTCTCGGCTTCACGGACTGGTCGCTTTTTTATTTCGACGACATCCGCTTCAACGGACTCGACAACTTCGAGCGCCTCTTCACGGAGGCCAACTTTCTCACGGCCATCAAGAATACGTTTTACTTCGCGATCCTCACGGTCATCGTCAAAAACGTGCTGGGCTTCTTGCTGGCGCTGCTCGTGCACAAGCCCTCGCGCTACAATAATTATTTGCGCTCCGTCATCTTCCTGCCGATCACGATCAGCTCGATCGTCGTCGCCATCGTATTCGTCGCCATTTACAATCCGTCGAACGGCATACTGAACGAAGGACTGCGGGCCGTCGGCCTCGGCGGCCTGGCCAACGACTGGCTGTTCGATCCCAAGATCGCCATGACCTCGATCTCCTTCATGGAAGTGTGGCAGTGGACCGGCTTCAACATGTGCATCTTCATCGCCGGCCTTCAGTCGATCTCCAAGGAATATTACGAGGCCGCGAGCATCGACGGCGCCTCGAAATTCAAGCAGACGCTCCATATTACGCTGCCGCTGCTGATGCAGTCGATCAACATCACCGTCATTTTCAGCATCATCTCCGGCCTTAAGGTGTTCGCCCAAGTGTACGGCACGACGAACGGCGGCCCCGCGGACGCGACGCAGGTACTCGGCACGTTCCTGTACAAGAGCTTTGGCCAGGGCTACCTGGGCTATTCCTCCGCCGTCGGCCTCGTGACGACCGCGATCATCATGATTCTCACGCTGGGCATTCTCGCGTTTCTCCGCAAAAGGGAAGTGGAATATTGATGGAGACCACCTGGAAAAAAACCTCGAGAAAGACGTTCTATTACCTGGCGACGTTCCTGTTCAGCCTGGTGTACATCGTGCCGATGTGGATGGTCGTCGTCAATTCGCTCAAGGATGCCAAGGAAGCGAACCTGTTCGGCATCTCGCTGCCGGCGTCGCTTAAGTTCGTTAATTACAGGACCGTCTTCGAGAGCGCGAACGTCGGGCGCGCCTTCGCCAACGGACTGATCCTGTCGGTCGGCTCGGTCGTCCTGATCCTGGTCCTCGCGTCGCTGGCCTCGTTCGCCATCGCCCGCTCGCGCCGCCGGTCGCTGCAAATCTACTATTATATCTTCATCGTGGGGCTCATCGTCCCCGTAGCGTTCATCCCGACATACCTCGTGCTCGACAAGCTTTATTTGCTGAATACGTATACGGGGCTCGTGCTCGTGTCGGCCACCTTCGGACTGCCGATGTCCATCTTCCTGTACGCCGGATTCATCCGCACCATTCCGTCCGAGCTCGACGAGGCGGGCATCATCGACGGCTGCCGGCCGCTGGCGCTCTTTTTCCGGATCATCTTCCCGCTGCTGAAGCCCGTCACGATGACGCTCCTGATCTTCAACTTCGTCGGCTCGTGGAACGATATCCAGATCCCCCTCTTCTTCGCGAACGGCGACAAGTGGGGACTGCCGCTGACGGTTTACAACTTTTACGGCTCCTACCTGCAGTCCTGGAATCTCATCTTCGCCGATATCCTTTTGACGGTATTTCCGCTCCTTCTCCTTTACATTCTGGCGCAGCGGCATATAATTTCAGGTATGACGGCCGGCGCGGTCAAGGGCTAGCAGCTCTTCGCAGCATGCGCTTAGGCCCGCATTTCGGACAGGAGGCGGCAGCTTGCGGTTTTTCAGACATCTATCGTTCGCCAAACGCCTGTTCTTCATCTTCGCTTCTCTAAGCTGCTTCGTCATTTTCGTTTCTACGGTCGCTTATTACTACTACGCCTCCAAAGAGAACAACCGCACCTCCATGCGTTACTTCAACGAGACGGTCGAAAATACAGCCCGGCAGCTGGACGAGCTGGTCTCCGGCATGGACGTCGTTTCCTCGCAGGTCATCGCGAACAAAAGCATTCAGCAGGCTTTTTTCGATATCGGCCCGGACCCGGACGGCAAGAGCAATTATTTCGAGCAAAATCTCGCAGGCCGCAGCCTCGTCCAAGGCGCGCTCTGGACCTACAATTCTCCGCGGGAAACCGTGGAGAATATTAACGTTTTCGCGGCGTCTTCGACGTTCGTCGGGCTGATGAGCCTGCCGCCCGTCTCGCTGATCCGCCGGGAGTCGGTCTCTTCGTACTGGGACGTCGGCGACGCCAAGTACAAGCTGCTGCCGCCTCACCGTGACCCTTGGGGCGTGCTGATCGGAGACGAGCCCGTCGTCTCTCTGATCCGGCCGCTCACGCTGACGTACTTCAATTTTGAAAACGTCGCCACAATCGAGGTGCAGCAGCGCTACGAGAAAATACGGGAAATCTGCGATTGGGACCGCGACAAAAACGGCATGCGGCTGTTCGTCGTCGACGAGAGCAATAACGTCGTCTATCCCTATGCCGACCCGTATACCGATTCGGACCGCGCGCTGACGGCCGAGGTAAAAGCCGCACTGGCGGCATCCGGCGAAGGGACGCTGAGCAAGATCCGGGTCGCCGAATACGACGAGCCGCTGATCGCGGCCTCGCACCGGCTCGCGAACGCGGACTGGCGCGTGCTCCTCGTTCAGCCGGAATCCGCGTACCTCTCGTCCGTCAACCGGATGCTGTTCATCCTGATCGCGACGGGGATCGCGTTCACGGCGATCATCTCGGTCATCGTCTACTTTATCACCCGGTTCGTCACCCGCCCGCTCGTGCGCCTGCGCCGGTCGGTCCAGCACGTCTCCCTGGAGAACAAGCTGAACAAGAGCGCCTCGACCAAGATCGACGAGATCGAGCAGCTTGAAGCGTCCTTCTACGAGATCATCGAGGAGATCAAGCAGTCGGCGAATCTGCTGGTCAAGTCCAAGGAGAGCCAGCTTCGCCTGAAAATCTCGGAGCTGCAGTCCAAGATCAATCCGCACTTCCTTTACAATTCGCTCATGGCGATCAGCTCGGCGGGCCAGGAAGCCCGCAGCCTCAAGGTGCAGACGATGTGCTACCAGCTCGGCGAGCTTTTCCGTTACAGCAGCGGCGACGGCGAGGAGGCAACCGCGGCGGACGAGCTCGAGATCGTTCGCACGTACCTGGCGTTCATGAAAATGCGCTACGAGGACCTGCTATCCTACGAGGTCGAGGAGTCCGGGGCGACGGACCGCGTGCGCATCCCGAGGCTGCTGATCCAGCCGCTCATCGAAAATTCGTTCACGCACGGCTTTCTCGGCATCGTCCCGCCCTTCAAACTTCGCGTCCTAAGCGTCGCCGACGATCGCGAGTGGCGCGCGGAGATTCGGGACAACGGCAGCGGACTCTCTCCGGAAGCCATCGCCAGAATCCGCGGCAAGATGCGCGAGGTGGACGACATCCTCGAATCGAACGAAGGCTACGACCGCCTGCGCACGGACGATATGGCGCTCATCAACCTGTACATCCGCCTGAAAACGACGTACGGCAAAAACGCCGAGCTTCATATCGGCAACGATCCCGCGCTCGGAGGCGCGCTTATGCGAATCCGCGTTATTCTGTAACGACGAGGTGAAGACATGACGATCCGAACGTTTATCGCGGAGGACGAGCCGCTCACGCTGCGGAGCATCAGACAATCCATCGAGCAGACGAACGAAGCCTACCGCGTCGTCGGGCAAGCGACCGATGGCCAGTCCGCGCTCAAGCTGATCCGCGAGACGGAGCCCGACGTCGTCTTCACGGATATCCGCATGCCGCTGGTCGACGGCCTGGGCCTCGTCCGCCAGCTGAAGGCGGAAGGCTGCCGTTCCGTCTTCGTCTTGCTGAGCGGCTACAAGGAATTCGAATACGCCAAGGAGGCGATCACCCTCGGCGTCGAGGAATATCTGATCAAGCCGATCAATCCGGCCCAGCTAGAGAGCGTGCTGGCGCAGGTCCAGTCGAAGCTCGACGGCGCGCGCCGGGTGCGGCAGCACGACTATCTCGAGCACAGGCGGGACGAACCGCTGCCTGCGGGGCTGTTCGATCCGGGCCGCTCGTACTGGATGGTAAGCGTGTGCGTAGGCGCCTATCGGCGCAATCCGCTCGAGCCGGTCCTGGGCGCGGATCGGCTGATGGACCTGGACAAATGGATTGCCTCGCTGTCCGGGGATCGTCTCTACTGGCTCTTGAACGGCAAATGCCCGAACGAGAAGATCGTGGTGTGGGAAGCGGATACCGCCTTCCCGATCGCCGAGCTGGCCGATGGCCTTGCCGCCAAGATCGGCCGGTTCGCGGAGCGGGACGTGCCGGCCGCGTTGTTCTACGGGACGGCGCCGACCGATATCGCCGCGCTGCCGGCGCGAATCGCGGCGTTGGAGCAGGCGATGCGCGAGCGGCTCGTATTCGGCGAATCCGTCGTTGCCGGCATCGATCGGGACGCCGGGCCCGCGGCGGCGGAAAGGCTGCCGGACGAATTCGGCGAGGATCTTCGGCTGCTCAAGACGCTCGCCGCGAAGGACAAGGAGCAGGAGATCCGGCTGCTGTTCAAGAAGATGCTTCGCGCCAGCCGCGAGCACCATCTGACGCAGCCGCTGCTGTTGAAGCTGCTCCGGCAGGTATGCCAAATCCTGATCGCGCGGTCGGGACTCGAGATCGAGCCGCGGGACGCCGCGGAGGATCTGATCGCATCATCGGCCGGCTACGAGGATTTGGGGCGTCTGCTGGAGGCCTTCAGCCGCGAGGTCGCGCATCCGGCATCGGAGATTCGCGCCCTCGACAAAGGCAGCGAGCGGATTTTGGACGACATCCAGGCGTACATGGACGCGCATTTCCATACGGAGCTGTCGATCCAGGGCATCGCGGCGAGCTTCGGCTTCAACTACTCGTACCTGTGCTCGCTGTTCAAGAAGTACAAGCATCGCACGCCCAACGAATATATCATCGAAAAGCGGATCGAAAAGGCGAAGCAGCTCCTCCGCACGACGGATCTGTCGATCAAGGCGGTCGCCTCCTTCGTCGGCTACGAAGATCCGTATTATTTCAGCCGCATCTTCAAGACGGTCGCGGGAGTCACGCCCTCGGGTTATCGCAAGGCGGCTGAGGCGTAAGCGCGAGTTGTGCGGCGGTATCGCATAACGGCGGCGCAAAACTGCGGAAAAGGCGGGACGACGATGGATGAAAGCCAGCTGGACGAGCTGCTGCGCGGCTACGACGAGGTCGAGCGCATTCAAAAGAGCACCGGCCGCCACTACAGCGAGCTGGACGGATCGGAGCTGCGCATGGAGACGGACGGCGTCCCGCGGCTGGCCTCCGCGCCTTTTTTCGCAGGCGGCGGCTCGGTGTCGATCTACAAGCACCACCGGTTCGCGGAGATGGTGCCGCACAAGCACGAGTTCCTCGAGCTGAACTATATGTACGCGGGCAGCTGCCGCCAGCATGTCGCAGGGCGCCAGCTCACGCTGCGCGAGGGAGAGTTGTGCCTCCTCGGCCGCGACGCGACGCACCGGATCGACGAGCTGGGCGACGAAGATATCCTGATCAACATCCTGATCCAAAAAGAGGCGCTGTCCGCTTTCTACGGGCAGCGCCTGCGCGGCGGCGGTCTCGTCGAGCGGTTCATCGGGCGCGAGCTGTCGGATAACCGGACGCACGACCGCTTCATCGTGTTCAGGACGGCGGAGCGGGACCGGCTGCGGGCGCTTATCCTGAACATGCTGCGCGAGCACTACGGCGGCGGCGAATACGCGCAGGACATGCTGCATCACTACGTGCCGCTGCTGTTCCTCGAGCTGATGCGCGTGCGCGACGAGGACATTCAGTTCGACCCCGAGCACGCGCCGGCGGACGGGGAACTTGCGGGGCCGCTCGCCTATCTGCGCGAGCGCTACCGCGACTGCACGCTCGGCGAGCTCGCGGCGCGGTTCGGCTACTCGCCCGATTACTTGGGACGCCTGCTGAAGCGCGATACCGGCTGCACGTTCGGCGAGCTCGCGCAGACGTATCGCCTCAACCGGGCCGCCGAGCTCCTGCGGACGACCGCGATCGACGCCGCGGAGATCGCGCGGCAATGCGGCTACGAGAGCCACGGTTTCTTCTACCGCAAGTTCAAATCGCGGTTCGGGATGACGCCGAGCACGTATAGGCGGTCACAAAGCTAGCGAGGGCGCCAGGCCCCTGGTTGGCGGGCCGATTTTGTTCACAGCCAGGAACAAACCGCGCAGGGCCCCTGGTTGGCGGGCCGATGTGTTCCCAGCCAGGAACAAACCGCGCAGGGCGCCTGGTTGGCGAGCCGATTTGTTCCCAGCCAGGAACAAACCGCGCAGGGCCCCTGGTTGGCGAGCCGATGTGTTCCCAGCCAGGAACAAACCGCGCCGGGCCCCTGATTAGCGAGCCGATTTGTTCCCAACCGGGAACAAACCGCGCCGGGCGGGTCGGCGGCAAACGCAAAACAGGACGAAGCAGGCAAGTCTCCTGCTTTGTCCTGTTCCGTTTCACAGCCCGAACTTGCGGATCAAATAGGTCGGCGTGCAGCTCCACGCGTGGCAGTAGCTGTTGATCAGATGGCTGCCGTATGGCGAGAAGCTCTTGTCCTGCGGATCGTACAGCTCCCAGAATGTGTCCGCGCCGTCTTCGAGCATGCCGCCCCAATACTGCTTGAGCATCGCGACCGCCTGGTCCCGGCAGCCCGTCAAGAGCAGCGCCTCGACGACATGGTGGTACATGTACGGCGTGGTCGGGCCGATATCCGGCGACTCGGCGAGCAGCCGCAGCATGAGCGCCCGATTGTCTTCTGGCGGCAGTACTTCTGCCAGCGCCAGCCAGGCCTGCGACGCCCAGGACACCTGCCGGTCCGCGCCGCTGACGAAGAAGCCGAGCTCCGCGTCCCACAGCCGCGCCAGCGTCGCGGCCTCGACCTCGGCAAGCCGCGCAGCGAGTCCGGTCGCCGAATCGCAGCCCACCCGCTCGGCCATGGCGATCGCGCGCTTCAGCGTATAGATCAGCACGCCCTGCGCGGGCGCCTGCTTGTTCAGCGACTGGTGCCAGTCGATGAACGCCCACCACGTCTCTTCGTCCCGCAGTACGCCCGTCTCGTCCAGCCGCTCGAGTCCCAGCTCGACCTGCCTGCGCGCGAGCGGCCATAGCTCCCGCAGCGTCTCTTCGTCTCCCGTTGCTTCCACGTAATCGTGCAAGGTAGCTGCGAAAAACAGCGAGTAGTCGTACAAATACGTATCGTCGGCGATCAAATCCGGCTCGATGAACAGATTCGCCGTCACTCGCCCCAGCTCGTCGGGTACGGCCGCGAACAAGTAGAGGCAGCGCTTGACCAGATCGTCGCCGCGGAACGTCTCGTAGTTTGCCAGCGCCTGCAGTCTCAGATCGCCCAGCCATAGCCGGCGGTCCCGCTTGGGACCGTCCTCGAACACGTCCTGCATGCAGTCCTGCAGCGTCTTGACGCTCACGCGGTCGATCTCCCGAATGACGGGATCGGGATGCGCCAGCTCGGCCACTGCGGACACGTCGCCGGAGGTGACGGTTCGGACCGTCACGCCTTCGAAAGCGACGCGGTATTTTTGCGACGTATCGAGCACCTCCAGCTTCAGGTAGCGGAAGCTATACCTTCTCGGCAGCGAAATTCGCGCCGGCAGCACGTCGACGAGCAGGATCTCCTCCTGCAGCCAGGAGCTGCTGATCCAGCCGTTGTACGAGGAGAACGGCTCCGCCATCTCGACCGGCATCTCGCCGAACGTCAGCTTCAGCTTCAGCGGCGCATCCGGGGGACTGCCGACCGGACGGACGTCGAACGAGACGTAGCCGACCCGATGATCGCCGAAGTCCAGCACGACGGCGTCTCCCTTTTTGAATTCGCGCGCCTCCAACGCTTCGGCAGGCGCCGCCTCGCGCGCCCGCCAGCCGTGCATGGCTTCGGCGTCCGCGACGACCTCGACGACGCGCGCCGCTTTGACCGCTTCTTCGAGCAAAGCCGGCTTCAGCGCCTCCGCTTTCCGGACGAACGCTTCATTCCGCACGATCTCGACCTGTCCGGCTTGCATTTTGATCGTATCCCCCATGATCTTGCACCTCTCCCTATTCGCATCTGTCTCTTACTCTAGCAGGCCCGCCCGACTCTCCCATAGAACCGAATCCCGGATAAAATGATCCGATTCCGTCACGATCGGGCGATCTGCCGGTCCGGCTATCCATTCGCGCCCCTTCGCAGGTCCCCGCCTACCGCCCCGCCTTGCGATCGGCCTCGAGCTGCCGCTGAAGCTCGCCCAAATAGTCCTTCGGCGAATAGCCCGCGCTCGTGACGAGCAGCTGCGCGTTGTCCCAGGCCAGCAGCTGCGCTTTGGTGCTGAAGCGGGCCTCGAACCAGAGCGCTCCTTTTTTCACCTCGCCGATCTTGCCCTGGACCATTCTCGTGAGCGGAGGCGCGTCCTCCGGCACGTCCTTCACGTTAAATCCGGTCACCATGCCGAGCTCCGACATGGCGCGGTCGCCGTACCGTTCGAACACGTATTTTATCCAATCGCCGACTTCGGGCGTATACGACGATTTGGAAAAGGAGGTGGTTAGACCCGCGTTCACCGGATACTCGTCAAGCGTACCCAAGCCGTCTTGAACGAGCGGGATGCTGAAAAAGCCGACGTTGTCCGCCCCGATCTTGTTCTGCGCCTCGTCGTTGAACGCGCGCAGCTGCCAACTGCCCATGTAGAACATGGCCGCCTTGCCCTGCAGGAACAGGTTGACCGACGAGCCCATATCGATCGTGTTCACGCGGGAGCCGAAGTATCCCTGGAGCCCCATCCGCTGCACGACGTCCGCCGCCTCGACGAAGCCGGGATCCGCGAGGGACAGCTCTCCTTTATCCACCTTTTCCATCGCGTCGACGCCGAGCTTGCGGATCGCGTACGCGTTGATCAGGCGCGTGATCGGCCACTTCTCCTTGCCGGCCACGGCGAACGGCTGGACGCCTTCGCGCTTCAGCGTATCCGCCGCCGCCAGCATCTCGTCCCAGGTCCGCGGTTCATGGAGACCGTATTTTGCGAAAAGGGTCTTGTTGTACCAAAAGCCTTCGATGTTCATCTCCAGCGGCAGCGCGTACAGTCCCTTCCCTTCCGCGTACGCCTTGAGCAGCTCGACGGCGGCGGGATTCAGGCTGTCAGCCATCCCGAGATCCGCGAACGTCCGCTCCAGGTCGAGCGCGGCGTTGCTGTCGATGAGATCGAGCAGCGGCTTGCCCGATTGATAGCTGAACAGCACGGGTAGATCGTTGCTCGCCGCGAGCAGCTGCACGCGCTGGTTCAGGTCGCTCTCCGACACGTTCTCGAACTTGTAGCGGACCGACGGATGCTCGTTTTGGTATTCCCGCGCGAGCTCGCTGATGATCCTGGAGCTGCCTTCGTTTTCTTTGTTGGAGGAAAGGTACAGGATCGTCGTCGCATCGTCGGAAGGGACTAGCGCAGGCGTCGGGGCGCCGCCGCAAGACGCCAGCAGGAGCGCGGATAGCGCCGGCAGCGCCAGGCGGAGAACCGGCAGCCGGAACAAGCGGCCGCCTCCCGTTTGCCCCATGCCGCTCACCTGCCTCTCCCGGTCGACCGGTATTGTCCGGGCGTCATGCCGGTCTGCTTTTTGAACACCTCGGCGAAGTGCCGCGCGTGATAGTACCCCACCCGTTCGCTGATTTCCTGCGTCGGAATGCCCTCCTCCAGCAGCGTTTTTGCCTTTTCCATGCGCAGCTTGGTCAAATACTTGATATAGGACAGCCCCATCTGTTCCTTGAAAAGCAGGCTGAAATAGGCGGCGTTCATCTCGACGTGGGCCGCGACCTCTTGCTGGGTCAGATCCCTGCCATAGTGGAGCTCCATGTAGGCGAGCGCCTTCTCCACCGCCGAATGCTTCGTCCGCATCCGCACGCCGCGTATCCAATCCGCGATCCGCTCGATCTCCGCCCGCAGCCAAGCGGCCTGCGCCGACCTTGTCTCGAGCTTGCGCAGCGCGAGCTGCGGCGGCTCGCCGGCGCGATCGAGTTCGGAAGCGTCGCCTCCCGTTTCTTTGGCGGCTTCGGCGGCATGAAGCAGCAGCTTCAGCAGCTCCAGCTCGGCGATCTCCGGATCGACCTTGCCCTGCTTGAACGACGCCAGATAGTCGTCCAGCTTCAGCATCAAGCTGTCCTTATCCCCGAGCCGCAGGTCGAACAGGATACCCTCTTCCAGATCGGACAATTCGGGCGCGGGCGAATGGCCGTCGCCCAAATCTTCGTACCGAGTCCAGCCGGTTCCCTCGAGATATTTGCCGTAGCGGAGCGCCCGAAGCGCCTCGCGGTAGCTGGCGGCAGCTTCGCCGACATCGGCGTGCGTCGTGCCGGAGCCGACGGCCGTCCGATCCCACGCCGTCAGGGCGCCGGTCCAATCGCTGCCAACGGTCCCCAGATGGAAGACGGCTTGCAAGTATTCGGCGCCATACCGGACCGGAACCACGCGGCAGCCGGGGCTTTCCGTCAGCTCGAACGCCGAATCCGCGCTGGCGACGACCGTGACGCCCCGTACGTCCTCGGCTTCCGGGCCGAATTGCGACCGCCATTCCTCCTCGGCGTCGCGTCCGTAGAGGAGCAGGTCGAGCGTCGCCTTTTCCAGCAGCCCCTCCTGCCACCTCCGCTTCAGGCTCGACATCTCGCTTCGCTCGCCGATGCGCGCGACCGCCTTCTCGATGCCTTCCCGGATCTTCGTGATCGTGATGGGCTTTTCCAGATAGTCCACGACGCCGAGCTTGATCGCGCGCTTGACGTAGTCGAACTCGTTGTAGCCGCTGAACACGATGCACATCGTATCGGGCGCCTCCTCGCGGATACGCTCGATCAGCTGAAGCCCGTCCATGCCCGGCATGCGAATGTCGGTCATGACGATATCGGGCCGCAGCGCCCTGAACATCTCCAGCGCGGACAGCCCGTCCTTGGCCGTCCCCGCCAGCTCGACGCCGTGCTCGCGCCAGTCGATGAGCCGTTCCAGCCCCTTCAGCACGATGAATTCATCGTCGAACACGACCGCCTTCAGCATGTCTACTCCTCCTTATATAGCTTGTGCGGAAAACGCAGCTCGATCGACGTGCCTTCACCCGGCCGGCTGCGGATCGTAAACGAGCTCGTCGGCCCGTAGTAAATTTCCAGCCGTTCCCGCACGTTCCGCATGCCGTACCCTTCCTCCGTTTTCCGGATATCCGCCATGCCGACGCCGTCGTCCGACACCGTGAACGACAGGAACTCTCCGTCCATTTTCCCGGTCAACCGCACCGTCCCTTCGCCGACCTTCGGCTCGAGCCCGTGATAGATCGCGTTCTCGACGAGCGGCTGAAGCATCAGCTTCATGATCTCGTAGCTCATGATGTCCGGATCGACCGCTTGCTCGTACTTGAACCGGTTGTCGTAGCGCAGATTCTGGATGATCATATAGTGCTCGATATGCTTGAGCTCCTTGTAGACCGGGATCGTCTCCTTGCCCTTGTTCAGGCTCAGCTTGAAGCTCTCGGACAGCGACAGCGCCATCTGGGCGATATCGTGCTTCTCCTCGAGCATCGACATCCAGTAGATCGAATCTAGCGTATTGTATAAAAAATGCGGCTTGATCTGCGCCTGCAGCGAGCGCAGCTCGGCTTCCCGCTCCTTGAGCTGCGCCTGCAGCAGCCGCTCGCTCAGCACCTGGTAGTCCGCCGTCACGCGTTGGAACGTCTGCCCGATGACGCCGACCTCGTCCGCAAGGAACGCCTCGCCCGCATCGGCCGACGAATGGCCTTTGGCCCAGTCGCCGATCATTTTCTTCAGCTGCAGCAGCGGCTTCGTGATCGTACCCGACACAAAATAAGACACCGCAAGCGCAATGCCTGCCATGAGCGCGGCCAGCAGACCCGTCGTCAGCGTGATGCGCTGGGATTGTTGAAGGAGCGCTTTGGCCTCCACGAAGTGGACGAACATCCAGCCGCTCGTCGCGTTCCGGTATTGGCTGTACAGGTAGCCGGCCTCCCGCATGTTCGCGAACGTCGCGTCCAGGCTGCCGCCGACGCCGACGCCGGCCGTGAGCTCGGGACGCAGGTCGTAGACGACGACCGGATTCGTCTCGCGCGTATCCAGCACGAGAAACCCGCTCTCGTCGCTCTCGTTGACCGTCTGCTCGAAGATCGACTTGCGGATGTTGATGACGAGCAAGCCGATCTTGTCCCCGCTCAGCCGGTTCGGGTCGCGAAGCAGCTTGACGCTGGAAAACGCGTTGCCGTACGGCGACTCCTCGAGCACGTTGTAGCCGAAAAACACTTCCTTGCCCTTGGCCTGCTCGGCCTGCGCGTACCAGTCCGTGCGCTCGATCAGGCCGCGCGCTTCCTCGGAGCCGTACTTCCCGGCTTGCTCCGAGCGACCGTAGCAGACGGACCGGAAGTTGCGATCGAACAGGCAGATCGAGTCGATGTTCTGGATGTCGAACAGGTTCGACACGACGATGTTTTGCAGCAGGTTGGCCGTGCGGACGTCGATGACGCCCTCCCCGTCCGCCTTCGCCTCGCCGCTCCGGTACAGCTCCTGCCGGAGCTGGTCGTTGGACAGGATGATGCGGTTCATGTTGATGATGTTGCGCATGAGCAGATCGGCGACCTCGCTGGACGTCTTGAGGTGGTCCGCGTTGGCCTGTATATGGTTTTGCACGAGCATGTCCTTGGAAATGTTCAGGGAGACGTAGCCCAGCACGAACAGCGGCGGAAGCGAAACCAGAATCATGGCCGCCAAAAATCGGCTACGGATTCGCTGGGGCCTGAGTTTGAGCAAAAAACGGCGGAGCCTCGTTATCATGGCAAGCATCCTTTACGGCGTCGCGGGCGTCTTGTAAGCGGAACCAAACATGCGGTCCGCCAGGCATGCCGCGCTGTTGGCGAATAGCGGATGACGGTGCGGCGGCGCGACCCGTTTCCTTTCATTTTAACCAATCGCGACCGCAATATTAAAGGTACGGATTTTTTGGGAAAGCTCCGCGTTTTTAAGGCGGTCCGCGGATACGATCCGACTGTGTGCCGTAGCATAACCCGCTAGACGGACGAATAGCTGCTAAAAGGCAGCTAATTTCGTTCCTAGCGCCTTCGCTGAACCAATAAGTGTCAAAAGGCCGCTAATTCCCGCAAAAGCATGAGCTTCACCTCTCCTTGATGCCATTAAATGCTTTTTAGCAACTATTTTGCACATACGACGAATGCGGGACGGAATGAACTGCCTTTTAGCCATTATCTCTCCCGCCCCCTCCTGCCCTCACCTCAGCGCAGAAAAAACGCCAAGCCCGCAGGCTTGGCGTCGTTCGTTGCTCTCTGTTACTTTTGCAGCAAATTGTACACCGACTGCGCCGCTTCGGCGCGCGTCGTCACGCCTTGCGGCGCGAACTGGCCGGCGCCGCGGCCGGACAGCAGGCCGAGCGACGAGGCTTCGGCCACGTACGGCGCCGCCCAGGCGGCGATGCGGTCCGCGTCGGCGAAGGTCGTGCCCGCGCCTTCCGCTGACGCGGTGCCGTGCAGGTAGCGGTACGCCTTCACGATCATCGTCGCCATCTCCTGGCGGGTGATCGCGCCGCTCGGGTCGAACGTGCCGTCCCCGCGGCCCGTCACGATGCCGGCTTCGGCCGACAGCGCGATCGGCTTCGCGTACCATGCGCTTGCAGATACGTCTTCGAAGGACTGCGTCCCTTCGTCCGTCAGCTTCAGCGCGCCTGCCAGCAGCTGCGTGAACTCGGCGCGCGTAATCGTGCGGCCCGGCTCGAACGTCGTTTCGCTCGTGCCGCCGACGATTTGCTTGGCCGCCAGCTCCTTGATCACGTCGATCGCCCAGTGCGAGGCCGGTACGTCTGCGAAGCTCTTATTTACTTCAAGCACGGCATACTTGCTGAAGTGCTGGATCTGCGCGACATAAGCGCCGTCGACGTACTTGCTGTCGACATATTGGCGCGTGCCGTCGCCCGCCAGGTAGAAGATGCCGCCGAGCTTCGGATTCGTCACGCCGTCCGCCTTCAGCGTCAGCGTAAGCGGCGCGTCGAATGTCGTCACGGCCGTGCTCGCGTCGCCAACCACGACAGTCAGCGTAAACTCGATGACGTCGCCTGCCAGCTTCACTGCGGTCGCGTCGGTGGAATCGCCGACTGCCTGCGCAGCCGCTGCCGCTTCGATAGGCTTGAACGACACTTGCACCTGCGCATCGCCGAGGCGATCCGCCGGAATCGCGGCCGCCAGCTGCTTCAGCACGGCTGCCGGCAGCGTGAGCGACAGGTCGCCCGCTTTCAGCTCCAGGCTCTTGCCGTCCGCCTTGCCGAGCAGGCTTGCCGGCAGCTGCGCCGTCTTCGTGCCGGCCGGCAGCGTCACGGATGCGCTTGCGTCGCCCACCGTCAGCATCGCGTCCGTCACCTTCAACTTGCCTTCGGCATCCGGCTGGCTCGGATCCGTAACCGGCGTCGTCACCGGCGGTACGTACGGCGGTACATAGATCGGCGCGATCGTCAGGCTCGCCGCCACCGTTGCCGTGCGGCCATCCGCATCCGTCGCCGCGATCGTCAGCGGGAACGTACCGCTGCTCGTCGGCGTACCGGATACCCGCAGCGTCGCGGGATCGAACGTCAGTCCCTTCGGCAATCCGCCGATACTCCACGCATACGGCTCGGTGCCGCCCGTGGCCGTCAGTGTCAGTACCTGATCGTACGCGCTGCCTTCATTGCCCGAGACGATCGCGCTGCCTGCAGCCGGCGTCACAATCGCCAGCTCCACCGTACCCGGATCGACCGGATCCGACGGCGCGACGTCGAGCGAGACTGTCATTTCCCGAGAAATATCGGCGGAATCCGTCACGCGGATGATGACCTCGTACGGACTGTCGACATCCGTGCCCGCAGCCGGCGTGCCGCTGATCTTTTGCGTAGCTCCATCGAGCGCGAGACCTTCCGGCAATCCCGTCACCGTCCAGGTATACGGCTCGGTACCGCCGTATGCCGCCAGCTGCACGCTGTACGCTGTGCCGACCTTGGCCGCCGGTACAGTTCCGCCCTCCGGCGAACCGATACCCAGCGCGCCGCCGACGGCCAGCGTGTTCGTTACCGATACCGTCTCGCCATTGGCGTCCGTCGCCGAGATCGTCACCGTATAGGGACTGCTCTCCTCCGCGCCATCCGACACGGTGCCCGTGATTTTGCCCGTCGCGGCGTCGAAGCTCAGTCCCTCGGGCAGCCCGCTCACGCTCCACGTGTAAGGAGCCGTACCGCCGCTTGCTTCCAGCGCCAGCGTCTGATCGTACGCCACGCCCGGCTTCGCGGCCGGCAGTGCGGCGCCATCCACCGGCTTCGCGATGTTCACGGCCGTCTGCGTCACCTGCAGCGAGTCGATGCGCAGGTCGGCCGCTTCGAATACGACGTATACCGTGTGCGTACCCGCAGGCGCTGCCGCTACGGCTGCCTCGACCGTTTGATAGCCCAGCTCGTTGACCGTCTGGTCGGAGGCCGTCGGCATCGTGTAGGTCGTCTTGCCCGTGACCGGCACGGCGATCGTCGCGAACGGCTCGGCCGTCGGCGAGTCCGCCCGCAGCGTGATATTGCCGCCCGCTCCGTTCGTGCCTACGTTTGCTTCGATTTTCTTCGCGCCCGTGAAGTCCGCCTTCGGCAGCGCGACCCAGGCGCCTGCGCCCTTGGACATGACCGCATAGTATTCGCCAGCGATCTTGTCGTCGCGAAGGCTCTCGACGGTGCGCGCTTTGGAGGCTTCGCGGTAGACGACCGCGTTGGAATCGTACGCATGGTCGAATACGTTAAACGCCGTCTTTGCATCCAGCGTCGCCAGCGAATCGCCGGAGATCGAGATGTCCTTCGTCGCCCGGATATCCTTGGACGAACGGCCGATCATGAACGTATAGGCGCCGTCTTCGACGATATAATCGCCCTTGTTCACGTCCCAGATCGCCAAGTCCTTCGGATCGACGCTGAGCGTGACGATCTTGTGTTCGCCTTGGGTCAGCTCGACCTTGTCATAGGCCACCAGCTTTTTGGCAGGCACTTCTACGCCGTAGGCGGAACCGTTTTTCCGCGCGTACAGCTGCACGACCTCGGAGGTCGTGATCGAGCCTTCGTTGGTGAGCTCCACGGATACGTTGAATTTCTGATTCGCTGTAGCCGCCGTAGGCGCCGTGAACTCTTTGTACGTGAATTCGCCATAGGAAAGGCCATAGCCGAACTCGTACGTGACCGGCGCGTCCGTATACATATACGTCAGCTTGGCTTCGACCGGATCCGCGTTGAACATGTCGGATACGAAGCGAGGGTCCAGCTGGTAGACGGCCGTGACCACGGTGCTGCCTTCCGGAATCGAATACTTGTCGAGCGCCGGCAGCGCGGACATATCCGCGTACCAGGTCGCGGACAGGCGGCCGGTCGGCGCGTAGTCGCCGAACAGGACGTCCGTCAAGCCCTGCGCGTCGAACTCGCCGGAGTACGGCTGCGTGATGACGGCCGATACGTTCGGATCCTTCTGAATTTCTTCCATGATGACCGGCGAGCTCGCGAGGAGCACGACGATCGTCTTCTTGTTTTTGGCCGCGAACGCCGCCGCGACGTTGTGCGCGATCTTGTAATCGTCGGCGCCCAGGTACAGGTCGGCGCGGTCGGAGCCTTCGCCGCCGCTGTTATTCGGATGCGCGCCGACGAAGACGAGCGCGTAGTCCTGCGTGTTCGCCATCGCCGCGATATCGGCGCCTGTGCCCGCTTCCTGTACGACCGTCTTGTCGAACTTGGCGCTATTGTCCCGCGCGTTGAAGTTGGCGAGCGTGCCGATCGTCGAAGCCCCGGTCGCGATGGCGCCGTCGGCGCCGGTCGTCAGCAGGCGTCCGCTGAACAGACCCGTCTGAATCGCCAGGCCGCCCGAGACGATCGACACGGAGCTGCCGCCGTTCGATTCAAAGCGCAGCTTGGCAGGCACCGTGCTGTTGTTGCCCGTAGATGCCAGCGTCGTCCAGTCCGGATTGGTCAGCAGCAGGTTCGCGGTTGCGGTGTTGCCCACGCCCGTGCTGTTCGCGGTCGGCGCCGTCACCCAGAGGCCGTTCGCCTTGGACTTCAAGCTGGCCGCGTTCTGGCCCCAATCGTAGTAATCGAACAGCTGCGCATCGGTCAGCGCGTCGGCAGCGCCCGCGAAGCTTGCGTTCAGCTGCGAGCCTGCGCCCGTGCCGGCCGTGACATACTTGTCGTTGGCGGCCGACTTGAGCGCGATGACCGCGCTGCCGGTCGAGAACTTCACGTTGCCGGCGCCGATCGTATTCAGGATCGAATACAGCGGCGTCTTGCCCGCGTTAGCGAGCGCCGTCGGCGTCGTCGCCGCGTAGCCGGGCCGCATCCGCATGTCCGCATAAGCGCCGACGACGGCGGCTTTCTTCGTCTTGGACAGCGGGAGCGCTTCGTCCGTGTTCTTAAGCAGGACGACGGACTCGCGCGCGGCCTGCAGCGCGACTTCCTGGTGCGCGGCCGTGCTGTAGTCGGTCAGCGTCGACGACACGTCCTTCGCCTGATTGGCGAACGGATAGTCGATCGGCACGCCGCCGGCGTCGACTTCGTTGAAGATGCCGAGCCGCACGAGCTGGTTCACGATCGGCCGGCCGGCCTCCTCCACGTCCTGGAGCGTGATGCCGTAGAGACCTTCGTTGACCGCGTTCGCCAAGGTGACGGCGTCCGTCTTGTCCGTGCCGATGGCGCGCACGGATTCGGAATGCGCCAATACCATCAGCGCGAGCGCATGCTTGCGGTCTAGCGTGTACTGCGCGTCGAACCCGTTGCTGAAGCTCGTGTTGAACAGATGATTCTCGCCGTTGAAGTCCGGCGACGAATACATGCCGTAGCGCGCGAGCTGGCTGCCTAGAATCATGTAGGGCGAGATGATGTTCGGCACGCCGTTGGTGCGGCCGAAGGAGGTCATGACGCCGGCTACCGAGCCCGACTCGAGCCCCTTGAACGCCGACGGAATCTGGTATTCATAGATGGCCCGCGCGCCGGCGTTCGTGCTCGAAGTCTGGCGGAACCACTCCGCGTTGTACAAGGAAAAGTGCTTCGTGCCGACGACCGCGCGCTGCCAGAAGCCGTCCTGGCTCGCCGCCTGGTCGGTGCCGGCCAGGCCCGATGCCATGTTGTCGATCAGCGTCGCGGACAGGTAGGGATCTTCGCCGTAGCCTTCGGGCGTCCGGCCGTTGAGCGGGTTGACGCGCACGTCGGAGAGCGCCGTGAACGCGATCGGCTTGGATGCATTGGCGCCGTTGTGAATGTTGGCCGTCCCTTGCTTGACGTTCAGCTGACTGATCTTTTCGCTGCCCATGACCTCGCCGATCTGCGACACCAGCGCTTTGTTCCAGGTCTGTCCGAGACCGACGAGCGCGGGAAAGTCCGTCGATACGCCGTATACGTTGTCCGCCGCGGCCAAACCGCCGGGGACCGTTTTGCCCTTGTGTCCGTTGTTGTAGGCGTCGTCCATGACGAACGTATAATTGTCCCGAAGGCCCGTCGCGTACAACGCCGCCCCTTCCAGTCCGATGTAGCCGTAGTAAGTATCCACGAAAGCGTCGAGATGGCTCGGGTTGCCGTCGAACAGCGGCATGCCGTCGAATACCCCGCCCGACTGCGTCTTGAAGGCGATGGCGCCGACCGTTTCCGCCGCCGATGCCGCCGGTGCGTGCGCGCCGAGCGCCAAGCCCGCCGACAGTACGCCGGCCAGCAGCGCGGATACGCTCTTTTTGCCCGTGCGGACGATTGTCTTGTTCATTTGCACACCTGCCGTTTCTGTAAGTATGGATCGATCGTCTCCTGCCGCCGCTTCAGGCCCCATTGCCTCGCGCTCTTCATCACTCCCCCGTTCCGACGCAGGATCGCCGATGTCAAGTTCAATTGTAAGCGGTTGCTTAATGCGTCATAAGTGCGCCAAATTTTGGTTTTAGTCCTCATTTTTAAGACAAAAAAATCCGTCTCCCCGCAGGAAGACGGAATGCGCGTCGCCGATGTCTCGGCCCGGATCAGCCGGTTTGGTCGTCCAGCGCCGCTTGAAGCTCGCTCATATAGGCGGCCGGCGTGTAGCTTGAATCCTCGATCAGCAGCTGCGCGCCGTCCCAAGCCGCCAGTTGGGTACGCGTATCAAAGCGCGCCTCGAACCAGAGCGCGGTCCGCGCGGCGCCATCGAGCTTGCTCTGCACCATCTTGGTGAGCGGCGGCACGCCCGCGCCCGTCGTATCGGCCTTGAAGCCCGTGATCAGGCCCAGCTCGTCCATCGCCCGCTGGCCGTACCGCGCGAACGCGTACTTGATAAAATCGCCAAGCCCCTCATCGTACGCCTCGCTGGAGAAGGACGTGGTGAGCCCCGCATTCACCGGGTATTCGTCCAGCGCGCCCAAGCCGCCGGGTGCTAGCGGGATGCTGAAGAAGCCGATCTCCGCGGGCGCGATCCGTCCTTCGACGGTCTTGTTCAGGTCGCGGATCGACCAGCTGCCCGTGTAGATCATCGCGGCTTGTCCCAGCGTGAACGATCGCATGGCCGAGCCGATGTCGACCATATTCGGGTCCTGCCCGAAGTATCCCGCCTGCGCCATATGCCGCACGGCGCCTGCGGCTTCGACGAAGCCCGGGTCCGTCAGCTTCAGCTCGCCGCGGTATACCCGCTCCATCGCGTCCGCGCCCAGCTTGCGGATGGCGTAAGCGTTGATCAGACGCGTGATCGGCCACTTGTCCTTGCCGGCGACGGCGAACGGCTGTATCCCCGCATTCTTGAACACGCCGGCCGCCCCCAGCATCTCGTCCCAGGTGCGCGGCTCGTCCAGACGATAACGGTCGAACAGCGTCTTGTTATACCAGAAGCCCTCGATATTGAGCTCGAGCGGCAGCGCGTACAGCCCCATGCCGTCCGTCATCCGCTTCAGCAGGTCGACGGCGACCGGATTGAGCCGGTCCGCGATGCCGAGCCGCTCGAACGTTCCCTGCAGCTCGAGCACGGCGCCGCTGCGGATCATGTCCATGAGCGGCTCGCCCGACTGGTAGCTGAACATGGCCGGGAGGTCATTGCTGGCGGCGAGCAGCTGCATCTTTTGCGACAAATCGTTGTTCTGCACGCTCTCGACCCGGTACTTGAAGTCCGGATGCGTCTTGGCGTATTCGGCCGCGAGCTCGCCGATGATGCTCGTGCTGCCCGAGCTCGGATTGCCGGCCGTGATGTATAGCACGGGCGCCGCCTCGTCGGACGGCGACGGCACGACCGCGTCAGCATCCGTCTTCGCGCAGCCTGAAATCGTCGCCGCCGCTGCAGCAAGCAGCGCGACAAGCGCCGTGCGGCGAGCCGATCGGTTCCATCTGTTCGTCATAGATTAACCCTTCATTCCGTAAAGGTCGCAAAGCGGACGCTACCGCTTATCCTTCTCATAAAACCGAATATAATCGACTCTGAACTCGCTCGGGTACGCGGGCGCTTGCCCCGATTCGTTCGCTGCCTGCGGGATTTCGTAAATATTCAGCATCAATTGCATGGGATAATCCGGCGATTGCTTCGAGTGGTGCACCAGCTCGTTATCGATGTAAAAACGGACGCCTTCCGGGGACCAATCCACCGCGTAAACGTGGAATCGGCTGGCGTCGATCGGAAACTCCCGCTCGAAGAATTCATCCTCGATGGACGGGTCGCCGAAGGGGTGAAGCCCGAAGCCGATCGTCGACCGTTCCGCGCCGCCTCCGTTCCAGCCCTTCATCTCGAACAGACAAATCTCGGCCGATCGTTCCGGGCGGTCTTCGAACCCGATCATCCATAAAGCGCACAAATTGTGGGGCGTATGCAACCCGCTCGCCCGCAGCTCCAGATAGCCGTAATGCGGGGTAAACAACCGCTCCTCGGCTTGTTCTTCCCGCACGCGGCAGTCCTTGGAAAAACGGTGCTGACCGTATTCGCTGCCCAGCGGTCCGGAATAAACGCCGGTCTGGAGGTTGCTGACTTTAATGCCCCCGTTCAACTCGGGGCTCCAAGGCGCTTGATCCTCCGTGATTTGCAAAATAAGCTGGCTCTCCTCGAACCGGAAATTCGCGCTTGTATTCGCGCGGCTGCTCCATTGCGGCAAATAGAAAGGAAACCATTTGCTCCGGTCCAGTTCCCCCGAATCAAAGTCGTCCTCGAATACTAACGTATACCCCGCCTTATTCACGTTATTTCTCGGAAAGTCGAAACCTGGCACGGAATAGGAATCCCCTTTCGATGTTCGATAATGTCTTAGATCCGCTATGCCAGTATACATCTTTATCCAAATAAATCATTAAAAAGCTCCCTTTACGGCAGCAGGCTTTTGTTTTGCCTGTCTGCCATATCGGGAGCCAATCAGCGTAGGCGTCAGCTCTTTTTTGTTCATCCCGCGCGGTTCGGCAAGCTCAGCCTTTGACCGCGCCGACGGTCATGCCGCCGACGAAGTACTTCTGCAGCGCGAGGAACGCGATCAGCAGCGGCAGCGCGCACAGGATGCAGGCCGCGAACAGCACGTTCCACTGCGCCGGGTTCTGCTGGTCGCCGAGGAAGCCGAGCATGGCGACCGGAAGCGGCGCCGCCAGCGTTTTCGTGATGAACACCATGTTGAAGAAGTAGTCGTTCCAGATCCAGACGCCTTGCGTGATGACGACCGAGACGGTCACCGGCAGCAGCAGCGGGAAGACGATTTGCCAGTATCTGCGGAACATGCCCGCCCCGTCGATATGCGCCGCCTCCTCCAGCTCCTCCGGTACGCCGCTGCGGATGAAGCCGGTGTACAGAAACGTGGAAAACGGCAGGCTGCACGTGATGAACATGAGGATGGGCGTGTACTGATTCATCGGGATGCCGACGGACTTGATCATCTGAATGATCGGGATGAGCACCATCTGGCCGGGCACGACGAGGCCGGACAGAAAGAAGATATACAAAAACTTGCTGAGCCGGCTGCGGATGCGCGCCATCGGATAGGCGGCCATCGCGGCCAGCAGGACGACGAAGACGACCGAGACGCCGGTCAGCACGACGCTGTTCCACAGCGCGGTCGGGAAGTGCATGCGCGTGAAAGCCGAGCGGAAGCTGGCGAACGTGAACTCGTTGAACCAGTTCAGCGGGTCGGTCATGTTTTTCGGCGACCGCAGCGAGCTGGACAGCACGATGATGAGCGGCACTAAGTTGAGAAAGACGAGCGCGAGCAGCGCGATATGGGTGAGCGAGCGCTTGACGGCAGGCGCGGAGGTCATGCGGATATCTCCCTTCTGTTCAGCGTGAAGACGAACGCGGCGGTGATGACGATGATCAGCGCGAACGAGATGATGCCGAGCGCCGACGCTTTGCCGAACAGCTGGTCGGTGAACGCCATCTTGTACATCGCGTAGATCAGCGTGTTGGTCGACGTGCCCGGGCCGCCGTTGGTCATGACGAACGGATAGTCGAACGCCTTCAGCCCGTTGATGACGCTCAGCGTGACGTTGATCGTGACGGACGTGGCGAGCAGCGGAATCTTGATGTAGCGCACGAGCTTCCAGCGTCCGGCACCGTCGATTTTACCCGCTTCGATCAGGTCCGTCGGTACCGTCTGCAAGCCGGCCAAGAAGATGATCGTGCTCGTGCCGATGTTTTTCCAAATATCGACCGCGATGATGGAGTAAAGCGCCTTGTCATAGCTGCCGAGGAAGTTCGTATCGATTCCGTTGATACCGATCTTATGGAGAAAAGAGGCAATCAGTCCCTCGTCCGGCATGTACACGTAGCTCCAGATGAAGCCGACGACGATCGCGCTGAACAGCGTCGGAATGTAAAATGCCGAACGATACAGACCTTTGGCTCGAATATTCGCATTCAGCAGGAACGCTATCGCAAGCGCGACGATGTTGCCCAGGATGACGGTCACGAACGTGTAAATGAGCGTATTGCGGATGGACAAGCCGAGGATTTCCTCGTGGAACAGCGTCTTGAAGTTGTCGAGGCCGACATAGCTGAACTTTTGAACGTAGCCGTTGTAGTCGGTGATGCTGTATTGGAAAAGCTTGAGAATCGGGAATACCCAGAACAAGCAGTAGAAAAGGAGGGCCGGGAGCACGAACCAAAACATCGTTTTTTTCATCACGGCACTGTTCATGATGCTTCTTTCCTTTCGGCGTAAATTGCATCAAGGGGGAACCGCGTTCCCCCTTGATCTCGCTGGCGATCAGCCTTTATAAAGTTCTTTGTACTTGTCCTGCATCGCCTTGGTGACGTCTTCGGCCGTCGTCTTCTTGCCGCCGATGATCTCCGCGAACTTGGACTGCATGACGTCGCTGACGCCCGCCGGCCACATTTGGTTCGAGAAGTAGAAGGCATGGCCCGTGCTTTGAATCTCGGTCAAGACGTCCTTGAAGATCTCGTTCTTGAGCGGCACGCCGTTAAATACGCTGATGGACGGGTTCGACTCCACCCACGCCTGGAAGAGCGGCGACTGGCCGTCGTACAGGTATTCGAAGATCTGCTTGGCGGCGTCGAGGTGCTTGGACTTGGCGTTCAGCGCATAGCCCGCCGCCGTTGCCGCGGATGCGTACACCGGCTCGCCCGCCTTGTTGCCCGGGAGGGAGAAGAAGCCGCGTTCGAAGTCGGCCGCGCCCTTGGCGGTGACGCCCGGCAGGTCCCACGTTCCCGTGAAGATCATGGCCGCCTTGCCGTCGACGAACTGCTGCATCGCCTGCGCGCTGGCCATGCCGAGCGAGTTTTTGGACACGTAGCCCTTGTCGTACAGCGTCTTGTACTGGTTGACCGTCTCGACCCACTTGGCGTCGGTCAGCTGCGTCTCGCCGGTCTGCAGCTTCTTGTCGAAGTCCGGATCGGACGGATAGACCGTGTTCGCGGCGAGCTGGTACATGCCGAACTGCACGACCCACGGGTCCTTGTCGCCCATGACGATCGGCGTGACGCCCGAGGCCTTGAGCTTTTCGGAAGCGGCGAGGAAGCTGTCCCAATCCTTCGGCACCTCCGAGATGCCGGCTTTAGCGAACAGATCCTTGTTGTAATAAGCGCCGAGGATGTCCATCCCCTTGGCTACCGCGTACGGCTTGCCTTCGTAGCTCATGTCGTTCATGGCGGCCTTGCTCACGTTGTTCCAGAAGCTAAGGCCGGACAGGTCGGCCGCATAGCCGGCCTTCGCTACCTCGATCGCGCCCATGTTGGCCATGTTCGGGAAAACGAGGAAGATGTCCGGGCCTTCGCCCGCGGCCAGCTTCGTCTTGACCGACGTGTAATACTGCTCGTCCGGCAGCTTCTGCACTTCGAGCGTGACGTTCGGGAACTTCTCCTTGACGAGCTTCGGCAGCGTGTCGAGCTCGAAGTCGGCGCCGTCGGCGGCCTTGGAGCCGGAGACGAGCATGCTGAGCGTGACCGGCTCGGCGCTCGCGGCGCTGTCGGACGGGCTGGCCGACGCGGATGCGGACGCCGACGGGCTGGCGGCCGACGAACTCGCGGCGGACGGCGATGCCGCGTTGTTATTGTTATTGCTGCCGCACGCGGCAAGCGCGACGGTGAACAGCGACGCCACGGCGACGCCGGCAACTTGGGATTTCAATGACTTCATGCTTGACTCCCCCTCATGATCTTGCAGCTTGTTAGCCGCTTACATTTTTCATTGTAAGGGCCGCCGGCCGCCGCCATAAGCGCGTCATTTTTTAGTTTGATTCCTTATTTTTAAGAGCGGTTCGGGGATTTGGCGTTCGGAAATGCATTCACTTGCGATACCGCAGACGCCCCGGTCCCGCGTACGGACCCAGGATCCGCTATTTGCGCCAACAACGGCGTTTGGGAGAGTTAACGGACACAGGGGACGCTATTTCGTGAAAAAGCGGCGTTTCGTGCCTCAACCGGAGGAAATAGCGGAACCACGGTCCGCGAGCATCTTCATATTCGCTTAACGCGCTACAATAACGGAACCAGGGTCCGCTGCGGCAGCCCCTCATCGTACTGGTGTCCACTTCTACCTCCCAGTCCACTGCTAAGCGCCGCAAATCCTCCGCACAGACCTTGCTACGCAACAAAAAAGGACCGGGAAATTTCCCTCGGTCCTGTCGAAGTTGATTTCCGCGATCCCTACACATAATAGCTCCGAACGACAAGGTCCTGATTGTAGTTGCCAAAACCTTTGCCGTAGAGCGTGAGGCCGCCCCGGCCTCGTCCGGTATCCTCGGCGGCGATCCGCAGCGTCCAGTTCATCGCGTTCGTCTCGATATCGCGGAGGCCGACGCCGGAGATTTTTTGTCCGTCTACGTAGGTGCCCTTCTCCTTGATGCGGAGCACCTTCAACATGCCGTATTGATTGACGTCCGAAAGCCACCACTCCGGCGTCAACCGCCCCCGCCGATCCCCGAAGTCGCCAGGGCTTGTCCATACCCCTACGGTCTTGCCGCCCAGATCGAAGCGTATGTCCGAAGGCCAATTCTCGTTCACGCTCGGCGCCTCCGAACCGATCTCGAGCGAGATCTCGATCTCGTGAAGGCGCTGGTCTTTGTACAGGTAGTTCGGCAGCTTGTATTCGACCCATCCTTTGGCCATCCACAGGATGCCCGCGTTCACCCGCTCCGGATCCATGAAGCAGACCGGATTGTCGAACTGGCCGATGACCTTCTCCGTCGTCGCGATGCCGCAGGTCGGCCAAGCCTCGTAATCAGTATACTGGCCGATCGGCAGAGACAGCTCGTGACAGCTTAAAGAGGCGGGGGCTTCGGGAGACAGCTTGATTTGCAGGAATTCCGTTTTAACATAACAAAGCTTGTACGTGCCGCCGTCGATCCGCTTCATCCTGCTGCCGACGATGCCGGCCTCTTCGAGCTTGCGGATATGTCCGCTGACGACCGCGTTGCTCAGGAACAGCTCCGCCGCCAGCTCTTTTACGTGCCGCTCTCGTTCGTACAATTTATCGATGATTTTTAACCGGACCTCGCTGGCTAGCGCCTCGTAGATGCGAAGCGCTTTTGAATCGGTAGAGATCAGCACGCGCTCACCATCCGATCAGGATTTCGTTTTAAGTGAATCCTATAATAAAAGATTGTCTGACTTTTTCTATTATGTTACGAATAATATAGGTTTTCAAGTTTCAATGAATTTCGTTTCCCCTTAATCCTAAGGAGGTCAATCTCATGACAATCCGCTCTCATATGCTGATCGACAAACACTTCGCCATTTCCGCCGTGGACCCCCGGATGTACGGTTCCTTTATCGAGCATCTAGGACGCGCCGTTTACGGGGGCATCTACGAGCCCGGTCACCCGACCGCGGACGAGAACGGCTTCCGCCGCGATGCGCTGGAGGCGATCCGGGCGCTTCAGGTTCCGATCGTGCGGTATCCGGGCGGCAACTTCGTGTCCGGTTACAACTGGGAGGACGGCGTCGGACCCAAGTCGGAGCGCAAGCAAAAGCTGGAGCTGGCCTGGTGGACGACCGAGACGAACGCCGTCGGCACGAACGAGTTCGCGGACTGGGCGAAGCTGGCCGGCACGGAAGTGATGATGGCCGTCAACCTCGGCACGAGAGGGCCCGACGCTGCGAGAAATCTCGTCGAATATTGCAACCATCCTTCCGGCTCCTATTACAGCGACATGCGCATTTCCCACGGCTATCGCGAACCCCATCGCTTCAAGACATGGTGTCTCGGCAACGAAATGGACGGCCCCTGGCAGATCGGCGCGAAAACCGCGGTCGAGTACGGACGTATTGCCAACGAGACGGGCAAAGTGATGCGCTGGGTCGATCCGACGATCGAGCTCGTCGCCTGCGGCAGCTCCTCCAGAGGCATGCCGACCTTCGCCGAGTGGGAAGCGACCGTCCTGGATCTCGCCTACGATCAGGTCGACTACCTTTCGCTGCATGCTTATTACAATAATAACGCGGGCGATACGGCCAACTTCCTGGCCAGCTCGCTCGATCTCGACCAGTTCATCGGGGGCGTAGCTTCGATTGCCGATTACGTCCAGGCGAAAAAGCGCAGCAAGAAAAAAATCATGCTGTCGCTCGACGAATGGAACGTCTGGCACTCGATCGGCTCCAGCCGCGCGAGCGAACGCTGGCAGATCGCGCCGCCCGAGTTCGAGGACGCGTACACCTTCGAAGACGCGCTCGCCGTCGGGTGCTACCTGATCACGATGCTGAAGCATGCCGACCGGCTTAAGATGGGCTGCCTCGCCCAACTGATCAATACGATCGCGCCGATCATGACGGAGACGGGCGGTTCGCTCTGGCTGCAGACGACCTACTATCCGTTTCTCCATGCTTCGAATTACGGCAGAGGCACGGTCCTGCAATCGGTCGTCGACTCGCCGAAGTACGACGCCAAGGACTTCATGGACGTTCCTTATTTGGAATCGGTCAGCGTGTTCGACGAGGAACAGGGCCTCCTGACGATTTTTGCAGTGAACCGTCACCTGGAAGAATCGATGGCGCTCGACGTCGACGTCCGCAGCTTCGGCGAAACGCGTCTGCTGGAGCACATCGTGCTGGAGAGCGACGATCTGAAGGCCACCAACACCAAGAACAATCCCAACCGGGTCGTCCCGCGCAACGGCGGCGAGTCCAAGATCGATCAAGGACGCGTGCAAGCCGTGCTGGGCCGCGCTTCTTGGAACGTCATTCGCATCGCGACGACGAAGGGCTAAGTTAGACAAAAAGACCGGAAGCGGCGTAAGGGACCTGGTCCCTCGCCGTTTCCGGTCTTTTTGCTCATTAGCGGCGCCTGCGCGGTGGTTTGGGCCGAGTTGCACGGTTTTTCCGCGTAACTCCGCTACCACGCGGCAGTCTGGACCGAGTTACACGGTTTTTCGGTGTAACTGGCACTGCCA
>NZ_FOKE01000003.1:176051-329837 GCF_900112065.1 Cohnella sp. OV330 | reverse complement strand
AGTCTGGACCGAGTTACACGGTTTTTCGGTGTAACTGGCACTGCCACGCCGCAGTCTGGGCGGAGTTGCGCGGTTTTTCCGCGTAACTGTTAAGTCCGAGCTATGCGATACTACCGCACAACGGCGTTCCCTCTGCCGCGCGCGCGCCTACCGTCCCAGCAGCACGTCCTCCCGCTCGCGGAAATAGGCGGCCGTCTGCAGGACCATGCGATCCAGCAGCGCCTTGTCCGGCTTGCCGTACATCGCCGGGTACGGGTCGCCGCCAGGGCCCAGCGGCTCCGGCGTGACGTAGCGTCCGTCGCGGTTGAAGCCAAGCAGGTACAGCGCCATGATGACGGTGTCGAGATCCAAGGAGCCGTCGCCTAGCGCACAGCGGTTGCTGTCCGCCATGTGCAGATTGAGCAGCCGGTCGCCGGCCGCCAGCAGCGCCTCGCCGATGTGCGACTCTTCGGATTGCATATGGTAGACGTCCGCGTTGATATGCTGCACGCCCGGATGATCGACGGACTGAATGTAGGCTTCGGCGTCGGCGATCGTGTGCACGTAGCTCGTCTCGGCGGACCGGATCGGTTCGATCGCCGCCTTCACGCCGTGCGAGACGAAGAGGTCCGCGACGAGCCGGAGCGTCTCGGCGCTGCGCGCGAGCTCCATCGCGTCGTAAGGCGTCGGCCTGCCGACCGCGCCCGGCACGACAAGGATGTAGGAGCCGCCGACCGACGCGGCGAACTCGATCTCCCGCTTCAGGTAGTCGACGGCGGCTTGGCGCTGGAAGGCGCGGTTGCTGGACAGGTCGTTATCCGCCGAAAACATGCCGCAAATGCCCGCGACCTTGATGCCGTGGGCGCCCAAAATGTCCAGCGTTTCCTCCTTCCGGTAACCGAGATCCGGCCCGTAGTGGTTGCCGTGCAGCTCGATGAAGCCGATGCCCGCCTTTTGCAGCCGTTCGGCCGTGTCCGCGAGCGATTCCATGCCGAAGCCCCAATTGCTCCAGGACAGATTCAGGCGCCGCTCAAGCCGCTTGGGATCGTTCTTTTTCAGCACCTCGAACGCTTCGCGGATCTTCTCGTTCTTCAGTTCATAAGCTTGTCGGATCATCGTTCCTCTACTCTCCTTTATGTCGCGGCCGCCCCAATCAAGGCATATCCGGATGATTGGGCCCGAAGTGCTTCAGGAACACCATCGGCTCCCACTTGCTACGATTGACGATCGTGACGCCTTCTTGGGCCGCCGCCTCTCCGACGAAAAACTCGTCGCCGCTCATTTGCCCGAACCGCAGCATGACGGCGGCCTCGGCCTCATGAACGCCGAACGTGCCATGTCCCTGAATCAGGATCGTCCCGTACGCCGCGGGATCCTTGACGACGACCGTCTGCCCCGGCTGAACGGTCAATTCCTTGGCGCCGAAGTATTCGTTGCCGTAAGTGATCCACTTCTCCGTATGGCGTTCGTCCGAATGCGCGCAGACGATCGGCGGGCGGAAGTAGTGTTTCTTGTAATGCGGGTCGACGTTTTTCTCCCAGTCCATCAGTCCGAGAATGTAGTCGATGTTGCGCTTCTCCGGCTCGGGGCAGTTCTCCGTGAGAAACTCGTACGGATACACCTCGCCCCACACGACGTTCTCGTGGACGGAGTTGACGTCGCTGTTCCACTGCGGCTCGTACGTGAGGTACGAGCCCGGCGCGTGCACGACGCCCGGCGGCGTATACCAACCGGTGCCGAGCTCGATCCGGTAAGCCCGGGACAGCTCGGTGATGCGGTTGTCGCCCGATTCGAACTGCAGCAGACGCTCGCGCACCTGTTCAATCGTCGTATCCGGGTCGTACCCGAAGTACGTGGCGGGGAAGACGCCCGGATGATTGTTGAGCTGCGGCGGAAAATAATACGCTTCGGGCTTGCCCATCCGGCCGACCAGCTGGGCGGACGCTTCGTCCAGGTGCAGATGGTGGAACAGCGGCGTCTCATAGTCGAAAAACTTTGAATACATCGGCCAAGTCCCGTATTTGGCGTGCAGCGTCTCGCCGATGATGACGGGTCCGAGCGCCTCGACCGCGTCGCGGAACAGGAACTTGTCGCTCGCGTCGTCATTGGCCGCCACGTAGCTCATCCCCTCGTCCGGCTTGGCCTGCGGCCCGTTCATCGCGGGGATGACCGAGGAAAACCATCTTTCCTTGATAGAGCCGCGCGCGGCCCCATATGCGTAATAGTCGTCCGGATGAAGCCGCAGACGCTTACCCGCTTGGGCGAAGCGGCGCGGGACGAATACGGGAGCAAGCCTGAAAATGCCCTTGCCCCGCTCGTACGTCTCCCAGATTTTAGCCAAATCGCTCATTTGAAAATCTTCCTTTCTTCCTGCGAATCTATCGCATTCAAATGGCGGAACCGAATGTCCGGCAGCTTGGATGGCGCTTCACCTTCAACTTCGCCTTCGCCGGCATCTGCGCCCAGTCCGCCCAGTCGCCTGCTCGCGCAGTAGACCGTTATACGCTTTTGTTCGCCGGGGAAAAGCGTGAAGAAGCCTTCGTCCGCCATCGTCCAATACCGGTCCGTCAGCTCCTCCGCATAGATGTGGAGGATCGCTTCTTCGCCTTCGTTCGCGAGCAGGTAGGTCCGCTTGACCGTATCGAGATACTCGGCCTTCAGGTGTTCGCCCGCTTCCTCCCACTCGCCCGCCGCCGCGATACGGAAGCCGCTCGATCCAAGGCCGAGCACAGACCTGTAACACTCTTCTGCCTGCGTGGAGAAATAGTAGTCGTTCTCAAGCAACGTCCGCCCCTCGCGCAGCAAGCGCACCCTTACGATGAACAGCGGCGTGAAGTCTGGCGTAACTTCGAAAGCCAGCGCGGCGACCTTCTGCATGCCTGCGCGCGGCTCCGCCCGGAACCTGCCATGCCACAGTCGATTGCCCGCCGTCGTCAACGCTTCGACTTCCGCTTCATCGCCGTCCGGCTGTCCGCCGCTCCCGCTTTCCGCGAATAGATCCGCATGGAACGTATCCCCCATCGGATAGACGAGCCTGCGGTAATCCAACGACGCATGCGCCCGGGCGAACGCCTGCCCCACCCAGTAGTACGCCATCTTGGCTTCGCCGTAATAATCCGTCAGCGACGTGCAGCCGACGTTGGGCCAAGGCTCGTTGAATTGCCAGACGATGCTGCCGCTGTTGCGGAACTGCCGGCGCCGGTTGGCCTCGACGATGAACCGTAGGCCCTCCGCCTGGATCCATTGGCTGCCGCGAACGAACGCGTCGATGCCGTCCGGCTCGCCGAAAAACCAGGCGTCCCGCTCGCGCGTGTCCCACCAATCGCCGTGATGGCGCCAGACGAGACTCTCGTCCATATCGGACACCCGGACGTGGGCCGGGCTCAAAAACTTGCGCATGCTCTTCACGGCGCACAGGCCGTCGACTCCGAATTCGCTGTGGAACAGACTGTCCGACTGCCCGTAAAATTCGTAATGCTCGGGATGCCCTCTGTACTTCCAGCCGCCGTGAACGTCATGGTTTTGCCCCGCATCCAGAGACAGCATTTCCTGCGGACCGGAAGCGGACGTCGGGAGGAACATCCTATCCGGATCGTGCGCCCGAACGAGCGCCTTGAGCAGCGCGAGATTGCCGTTGTCGTAGCCGCAAGGCTGATTCGGGGCTTCCTTCAGCTCGTTGCCGCCGCTCCAGACCGCCAGCGAGACGTAGTTGCGCCGGTCCTTGATGGCGGCCTCGGCGGCCTCGGCCAGCAGCGCGAGATACTTCGGATCCTCGGGCGGCACCGAATCCATCCCCGAGCCGGACTGGACGAACTCCTGCCAGACGAGGAGGCCGTGACGGTCGCACAGCTCGTAGAACGCGTTTTTCTCGATCACGCCGCCGCCCCACACGCGAACCATGTTGACGCCCGCGCGCTTCATCAGGAGCACCGTCCACTCGTACCGCTCCGGCGTCACCGTGCCGTACAACATGTCGAGCGGCGTCAAGTTCACCCCTTTGACGTACACTTTCTCGCCGTTGATCGTAAACGTATAGGGCAGCGCGGACGCGGGACTCTCCTCGTTGAGCATGTAGCCGAGCTTGCGAATGCCCGGCTTGAACGCGCACGAGTCCAGCAGCTCATTCCCCTTCAGCAGGCGCACTTCGAGCCCGTACAGCGGCTGCTCTCCGTGCCCGTTCGGATACCAGAGCAGCGGCCGTTCCACGCGAAACGAAAAGTCGGCCTCCGCCCGGTCCGGACCGACGGCGATCCGCTGCGACCCGATCTCGCGTCCTTCCGGATCGGTCAGCACCGCCTCCGCGGCGTAATCCTCCTCCAAAGCAACCCCCGTCTGCGTATCGGTCCCCGGCTGCGCCCCATCGATCCGCACCTTCACGCCCACGACGCCCGCGCCGTCTTCAGCGACATCCGTGCGGACATGCGCCTCGCCGAGCGACAGCTCTTCATGGACGCGAAGGTACACGTCGTCCCAAATGCCGAGCGACACGAGCCTCGCGGAAAAATCCCACTTGTACCCGAACCGGCTTTTCTGGGTATGCGTCAGCGACGTCCGCCCGATCTGCGACTGCTCCTGGGGCGCGTGCTCGAACAGGATGCGAAGCTCCAGCGTCTCATGCGCTCGCGCGATGTCCGTAATATCGAAGACGGCCGGAACGAACATCCCTTCGTGTGCTCCGAGAGGCACATTGTTCAAGTAGACATGGGCTTTGTAATCCAATCCCTTGCAGACGAGCTCGACCTTGCGGCCCAGGTGCGCCGGGCGCGGGAAGGAGGTCCGGTACATCCACCACCGGTGCTCCACCCATTCGCAGGACAGACTGTTCAAATCCTGGTGCGGATGCTGAATATAGCCCGCTCTGTACAGGTCGTGCTGCACCCCGCCGGGAACGGCCGCGGGCATCCACGCCGTCACGCCCTTCATGGCTTCCCCCGTCTCCACGCTGTTGGCCAGCAGCGGCACGTAAGGATAGAAGCCCTTGAGCTCCCACGCCAGATCCTTCAATTCGTATTTCATTCTCTAGCTCCCCCTGCTTCGGCGCTTCACGGCGACTTCTCGATCCAAATTTCCCGGTTAATAGCTCCAGATTAAAATTGAACGCTCGCCGAGAAGCCGAGCTTGCCTGCCGGCACGTTGAACCGCACCCATGCGGCATCGCCGCTGCGCTCGACCGCGCCTTCCAGCCGCTCGCCGTCCGCGAGCACCGTCGGAGCGGCGTCCAGATGCCGCAGATCGAAAGGTCCGACGCGCAGCTTCACCGCCGGCAGCTCGTCGCTCGATTGCACGCGAATCTGGGCGCCGTCCGCCGCGAGGCGCAGGTCATATTCCAGCTTCGCCGTCAGGCGGCGGGCGCCGTCCTCGATCAGGAACGGATAGTCCCGGACCCACACGCCGTCCCAGCCCTGCGGCAGCCTCGAGATGAGGCCGAGCTCGGCCTGCTGGCTGTCGTCGACGCCGATGATGATCTTGAGCGCCTTGAGGATCTCCGCCTGCTGAACGGCGTTGCCCAGATCGCCGAAGCGCGAATAAATCTTCTTGGCCCGGTTCACGGCGCCGCCGATCTCGGGCACGATGTACTGGCGGTAGACCGGACCGTAGATAAGCTTGGCATTCAGCTTCATGAATTCGGACGCGTCAGCCGTACGGTCGAGAAGCAGGGAAGCCTGCGTCGTGAAGGCCGCGTTGTAGCCCATCGCCCACGGCACGAACTGCTCCTTGTTGACGGCATACTCCTTCTCGTTCAGCGCGTACCACTCCGGATACGTATTTTCAGGGAACAGTCCCTTCGTATCCGTAGGCAGCAGCAGCGGGCCGAGCAGGCTGCCCCGGCCGAAGCCGCGGTACTGGTCGGTCCAGACCTGGCCCTTTTCCTCATCGTTTACGATATAAAATCGTTCGCTGGCGAGCTTCAGCCGTACCGCTGTCTCCTCCCAGATGCGGGCAGACTCGGATTCGCCGATGGAAGCGGCCATCTCCGCCAAGCCATGCAGCGCCTCGATGCACGGCAGATCGCAGAAGATGGAGTGGCCGACGGAGATCGGGTAGCCCGAGCCTTCGCTGTCCGACCACAGCACCTCCGTTGCCTTGGACACCTCCGGATGCTCGAACTGCCAGATGATCCAGTCGCCGAGCCCCTTGATGTCTTCCCATCTCGGGCGCAGCCACGCCTCCCGCTCAGGCAGGTGCTTCCACAACTGATAGATGAAGAGCGACGTCAGGCCGTGCCCGTCGTTCTCGAAGCAGCCGGTGCCGATCTCGGTCCGCGGGAACTGCAGAATGCGGTGGATGTGCCGCGGCAGACGATAGCCGTTCACCGTAAGCGACTCGTTCTCCTCCCAGACCCGGGCCATCTTGAGACACCAGTCCGCGCAGGCGACCGCCTGGTCCACGAAGCCGAAGGCGATCATCTCCATGAGCGTGCGGCCGATGTCCCGCGACCAGGCTTCATCGTAGTACATGCCCGGGTGCTCCTGGTTCGGATACAGCTTGAAGTCCATCGAGAAGGTGCCGCCGATGCCGTCGTAGCCGTACGACAGCGCGCCTGCCGACGAGGTATGGTAGACGCCTTTGCCGTCGACCTTGCCTGCCATATCCAGCACGTTGTGATAGAACGCGTTGGTGAAAAAGTCGGCTTCCCGGCCGCCCGAGAATCGAACCTCCGGTCCCTTGTAGCCGATCGGGATGTCAAGCGGAAACGTCTGCGGGAAGTTGTCGTCGGTTACGTACATGTAATCCTGCAGCTGGCGGATGCGCGCGAGCGACGCCTCCTCGTCCGCGCCCGCCAGGCGCAAGGGACTGCTGCGGATGCTGTCCGTCAGCGCAGCCGACAGGCCGGTGCTTCTTGCGGGCAGACTGCCCGCCGGACGTTCGCCTTCCCGAAGCGGGACGACCGTGATGCCTGTCACGACGGGCGTCAGGCCCGAGCCAGGCTCAGGCGCGTACTCGATCCGCGCGATCGGCTTGGCCGCGGGATTGATCGACGCGATATACTGATGCGTCGGCGTCGGCTGCGCCGGGTAGAGGCGCAGCGATTCCTGCAGCGTGCGCCGGACCTCGGTGAATGAGACGAACGGCTCGGGATATTTGACGAACTTCTCCCCCCACCACGCGCTCTCGCCGATGACGATCGGATAAACGCCGACCTCTCCGTCTTCATAGCAGACCCGCAAGGAGCCCAGGCCCTGCCCGACCGTCACCTGCTTGTCTTCCGGCGAGTAGCTGTTGCGCTCGCTGACCTTCATGCCGGCGATGAGCAGATGCTTGGCCGCGATGCCGACGGGCAGCGTATACGGCGTACGGCTCGCGAACAGCGTGTTCGCGCCCGCCACGAACGGCACGCCGTACAGCTCCGTATATCTCGGCGGCTCGGCGACGACCTGCCATCCGGCCAGGACGTCTCCGTCTTCCGCGCTGAAGTCGACCCTGAACGCCTCGCCCGCGTCGATCGCGTCGACGCCGATCCAAGCCGTATGCGGACCGTTGTCGCAATCCACGACGCGTAGAAACGCCGTCCGTCCTGCCAGGTCGGCCGCGTCCGTCTCGATCCAGGCAGGCGGATTCGTGTTCGGCGGGTACACGGTGCGCAGGATGTCCCCGGTCGCGGCGTCCACGAGCTCGACCCGGTTTTTGTTGACCTGGTAGAGCTGATAGTAGCCGCGCAGCTTCAGCCGGAGCGTCGGCGACGCAACCTCGAATACAGGCGACTGGATGATGCCGACGCCGTCGTCGCCCGCAAGACAAGAGGACAAGTGCCTGGCCGTCTTGTTCCCCTCGTAATCGATATCCGCAAGCCCCCAGATGCCCGAATTCGCCACCGGCGCTTCCAGGCAATAGTAGACGTCCTGCGTCTCCGTCCCATGGAGCCGAATCTCCTCGACGCGGGAGATCGCGAGGCTCGCGCCCTCGCCTGCGAAGGTCTTGCTGCCTTTGATCTCCAGGTACGCTTGCTTGCCCTTCAGATGGCGGACGAACCATTCCCGGACGACGAACGTCTCCTTCAGCGGCGGTGCCGCCTCCTGAACGATCTCTCCGCCGTCCGCCATCCGCAGGAAGCAGCCGCCGGAGGCGGAATCGTGGTTCAGGACGTCGTAGCCGGCCAGCCGCAGCCGGAGCTGGTCGCCTTCGATCGTGAACGTCGGCGATCGCAAGCTCTCCGAAGCGCCCGCGAGCTTCTCCCAGACCTCGGCGCCCGGCTCGGCGTCTTCGCCGTCCGCGCGCGCGGCCAGGCGCCACCCGCTTGCCGACGTCCAGCCGGACCAGCCGGCGCTGCCGCCCCAGAGGAGGGCCGTGCTTTTCGGCTTAGGGAGAAAAGGGCTGGCTGGGGCGTTCGTTTGCGTTTCTTTGTTCAGGACGGTGTCGTTCATCGGGCATGAGTCCTCTCTGCAATGAAATGGCGTCGCACCCGGCCGGAAAAGCCGGACGGGTGCGACGTAATTCAGTCAAATCCGTAAGGCAGGCTTAAGGCTGGCCTTCCAGGTGCCGCGTCGGGTTGTAGCTCGCCAGGATGCCGGCGCCGGTCGTATTCTGGCCGAATACGGCCGCCGAGTTCATGACCTTAACGCTTGAGCCGCTGGCGGCAACGACTGCGTAGTCGTCCCTGGACAGCTGGTCGGTCACGAGGTTCCAGATCTCGACGGTGCCGGAATTGACGACGACGCCGTTCTTGACGCCGCAGCCGCCGATGTTCAGCAAGTGTTCGTTAGAAGCGCCGTTGACGATGATCCACTGCGTATGCAGCCACATGTAGCTGTCGCGGATGGCCGAGAAGTTGTCGGTGCCCGCCCAATTGTTGAAGAACCCGGCGATGCCGTACCGCTCGGCTTCGCCGTCCATGGACGTCGGGTTCAGATCGTGCATCTGCTCGATCCAGCCCTCCGTGCTCGTGCCGACCCGTACGAAGTTTTCGGCGCTGAAGCCGAACAGCCGCTTGACGAAGTGACGGTCGCTGCCGTTCGCGATATCGAGGCCGTAGGAGGCGTTCTCGAACTCGACGTTGACGACGTAGACGTCGTCCGCATTGTTGATCCGCACCGTATACGGGAACTTCTTGATGTTGGTCGACGTGTTCATCGGATTGTTCGGATAGAAGACGCGCAGTCCGCGAAGGCCAGCCTTGTTGCCGTTCAGCGTGATGAAGGCCGTGTCGGTCGTCGGCGTCGTCGTGTTCTCGCCTTCGTAAGCGAACAACGCCGTGCCTTCGCCGGTCGCCCGGGCTTCGATGGCAGTGGAGCTCGCGCCGCGCAGCTCGACGTTCGCCGGCACCGTCAGGTGCGTGCTCACCTTGTACCAGCCCGGCGGCAGGTACACGATGCCGCCCCCGGCCGTGCCGGCCGCGTTCAGCGCGGCCTGGATGGCCGACGTGGCGTCCACGGTCGGCAGATTGCCGCGCGACGCCTTGACGTACGGCGCATAATAAGGCGCCTTGGTCGCGTCGTAGAGCGTCGTGCTCGTCGTCTTGCTCGGCGTGCCTTCCGTATAGGATGTCGGCGGCGCCGGGGTCGGCGAGGAGACGGTGAGTCCCGTGCCCGTCGTCGTGCCCGTCAGCGTATTGTTCGACGCGAACAGCTCCGCGTACGTATTGATACGGCTGAAGTTGATCGAATTCACGCTGCCGGAGAGCGTGCTCCGCAGCACCGCGTTTTTACGGAAGCCCGACTCCATTTTCAGCGCATAATCCGTGTTCTGGATATCGAGCAGCGCGAAGTTGGAAGCCCACGATCCGTCGCGCGGTCCGTCCACGTCCCGAATCCCGTACTTATAGTCCGAAGCCTTCAGCTTGTAATGCTGGACGGCGTCGTTATCGGAGAACAGGAACGCCGTTCCGTTGGCGCGCGTATAGGCGTCGATCACGCTCTTGACGGGCGCGTTGTAAGTGCTGCCTGCGTTCGCCCAGTAGGCATTGCTGAACGTGATCTTCTGGGTGGAATCGACCGCCGCCGTCTCCCGCAGCTCCAAGCCGACGTTCAGGGCCGTGCCCTTGATGTTGTCGAACGTATCGAAGCCATGCAGCGCGCTGACGAGAATGCCCTTGTACGCGTTCAGGAACGTCACGTTGTGAATCGATGCCGCATCCTGGTCTGCGCGAATGACATAGCCCAAATTGATCGGGACGATCGGATTCGAATGGTTCTGGTTCGGATAGTAGAACGTGAGCCCGACGACGCCGGCGTTCGTGCCTTGCAGCCGGATCAGTTCCCCGATATCGCTCGATACGTTCGCCGAGATGACCGTGCCGTAGCTGCCCGTGCCGCTGTCCGGATCGCGCCAGTCCCCGCGCAGGGAGCAGAACGCATACACTTTAAGCGTGGAGCTGATCTTGTACGTGCCCGACGGCATCCACACCGTGCCGCCGCCCATGACGAAGCAATCGTCGAGCGCCTTCTGCACGGCTGCGGTCGCGTCGGCCGCGCCGGTCTTGTCCGCGCCATAGTCGGTGACGTCGAAGTCGGAGATGACGACGTCCTCCGTCGCGTAGGTCGGCGTGACGACCTTCGTCTTGCGGGGCGTCGTCGCGACGTAGATCCGGTCGATGTCGGTGCCGCCCGCATCGGCGCTGTCCTTCTGAATCTTGATCGTGTTCGAGCCCGCGTTCAGATGGACGGCGACTTTGACTTCCTTATAGATGTTCCAGTTGCCCGTCGCCGGGAAGGCGACGCTCATGACCTTCGTCCCGTTGACGTAGAGGCTCTTGGTGCGCGTGTCGGGATAGCCGTTGGAGTAGCGGATCGTCACGTCATAGTAGCCCGCTCCCGTGCCGGACGGCGTGCTCACGCTGCCAAACTGCACGTTCGCGCCGTCGCTGTTCAGCGTCCCGACCTTGGAGCCCCCCGACGCGTACGTATCCGAGGCGGTTACCGCGCCGCCGCCGACCGTGCCGCTCTCGGCCTCGTACTTGGTGCCTCCCTGGATCGCCTCGAACGCGTCCCAGTCGATCGCGTTCCCCGTGGACGCCGCGTTCTTGGTGCCGCTGACGGCGACCTTCAGCGTGTGCACGCCTTCCGGGAGATTGCGCTTCTCGAACAGAACCAGCTGCTTTTCCCAGACCGGACCGTACGTATCGACTTGCCCCTGGCTCACGCCGTCGATATACACGTTCGCCTTGCCGTGATTGTTGTTCTTGGCGCCGATCCAGCGGACGCCCGTACCGTGCAACGTAAACTCGATCGCGTCGTTCGTCGTCTCGGAGAATTGGACGTCGTTGTTGTAGTAGCCCGTCGCCCCGCCGTCGTAGACGATCGTACCGCCCGGGGAGTAGTAGTTGACGTAGTAATACGGCCCGTAATTGTTCACGACCGTCCAGGCCGACGTCGCGCCCGGCACGAAAATGCTGTCGATGTCGCTGGCCGGGCTGTCCGCGCTGTCGCGCTGGATCTTGATCGTGTTGCTGCCCTCGTTCAACGAGACGCTGGCCGTTACGGTGGAGTAGATATTCCAGTTGCCCGTCGCCGGGAAGCTTACCGTCGCCACGTCGACGCCGTTGACGTATAGGCTCTTGGTCCGGGTATCCGGATAACCGTTGGAGTAACGGATCGTGATCGTGTAGGTGCCCCCGTTGGCGACGCTTACATTATTGAGCTGCACGTACGAACCGACGTCGTTCAGATTGCCGACCTTATAGCCCGACGACGCGTTGCTGTCCGCCGTGACGGCGGCAGTGCCGCCGATAACGCCGTTTTCCGCCTGGTAGGTCACATCCCCGGCCGCATAGGCGCTGCCCGACGGACCCGCCGCGAGCAGCAACGCGCCGAGACCCAGCGCGAACGCCGCGCTCCATGCATACTTCCTTAATCCGCTTCGACTTTTTCCCACTTCATTGACCGCCTTTACGAATAGGGTAGAGGTACAGGTCATGCAGCTGCCGGAGGCGCGACCGCCGCCGGCAGCCCGGTACGGGGAATGCTAAGCTGTAGGTCTTATTTCTTCGCGGCCAGGAACGCGTCCGCTTGCTTCTGAATCTCGGCCACGATCTTGTCCGTGCCCGCTTTTTTCTGCTTTTCGATGTAGTCCGCGAGCGCTTTGTCCGCGTCCTTGACGATGCCGTACATGAGCGGCTTGCCCGCTTCGGTCGTGAGCGCGGTGCGCTTGGCGATCTCGTTCTTGATCGCGTCCGTCACCGGGAAGAAGCCGGTGAGGTTGGTGACGAGGCTGTTCGGCTGATTCGTAAAGTCGGCGATGTTCTTCCAGCCCTCGGCGGTTCTGGATTCGGTCGGCCTGACCAGGTTATCGCGCCAGAAGCCCCATTGTCCCTGCCAGTCCATGTAGTTCGAGGTCTCGGCCGTCATGCCCTCCGGATAGACGTAGGCGTCGCCCTTCTTGACGTACGTCTTGCCTTCGATGCCGAACAGCACCATGTCGTACAACTGCTGGTCGGTCGCCATCAGGTCCATGAACATGAGCGCTCTTTCCGGGTTTTTGGCGTTTTTGTTGATCGCCATCATGTTGGCCAGCGGCGAGCGTCTCAGGTAGCTGCCTTCCGGATACAGCTCCGAGTAGAAGTTCTCGGGCTTGCCCAGGAAGTTGTTGAAGTTGATGTATTCGTTCGAGGTGAATCCAGCGACCTTCAGATTGTTCGATTCGTTGGCGTGCGCGTCGCGGTTCAGCATGAGGTCGTTCGGTATGATGCCTGCGTCCGCCCACTTTTTAGCCCAGGCGACGGCTTCCTTGTACCAGTCGGTCTGCTCGACCGGGACGAGCTTCATCGCCGGATCGTCCAGCTTGTAGGTGAGGCCGTAGAGACCGTCTACGGGATCGGCATAGTTGTACTTGGGCGCCAGCATCGACAAAATCTTGCTGTAGGTCAGGCCGCCGTCCCACTCCAGGATATGGCTCGTCGGCGATGCCTTTTTCGCTTCCTGCAAGAAAGCGTCCAGCTCCTCGACCGTCTTGATCGAGCCGTTCTCCGGTTGAGCGAGCTTGCCCTCCAGGCCCGATTGCTTGAAGTCTACCGAGATAAAGGGGTGGTCGTTGGTGATCTGCGTCCACGGCATCGCCGTGATCTTGCCGCCGGCCGTGATCGAGTCGACCATGTTGCGCTCCTGCAGCTGGCCGTAATAATTCGGCGCGTACTTGGGAAGCAGATCCTTCAGGTCCAGGTAGCTGTTGATCATCTGCGGGTAGGCGAGCCAGTCCGCGTCGAAGTTCATGTCGTAGTCGTCTCCGGACGTGGCCAGCAGCTTGATTTTCGTGGCATAGTCGTTGAAAGGAATGAAGTTGATTTCGAATTTGGCGTTCAGCTTGTCTTTCGTATAATCCTCGACGGCCTTCCATACTTCGTCGGTGGCAGGTCTCTTGTCGCCTGCGAAATAAATCTTGAGCGTGACCGGATCGAGCTGCTCCGCCGCCGGCGCGGAAGCCGAAGCGGACGAAGACGCGGTTCCCGAGGCCGGCGCCGAAGAGGATGCGGCGTTCCCGTTGTTGTTATTGTTGTCGCCGCTGCACGCCGTCAGCGCGCCCCCCAGCATGAGTGCGGACAGCACCGCGCCCGTCAGACGAATGGTTCTTTTTTTCATCGTCGTAATCTCCTTCATCTATATTCTACATAAGGGTTTGACCCCCAGAGTAGTCAGCCTTTGACCGCCCCGATCATGATGCCTTTAATGAAGAATCGCTGGACGAACGGGTACAGGAAGACGATCGGACCGATCGTCAGGACGCAGGTAGCGAGCTTGATTCCTTCGGAGGGCACGAGCCCTTTGGTAGACAGCATCTGGGCCGCCGCGTCCGAGGTTTTCAGGAACATGATGTTGGAGACGATGGACCGCAGCAGCAGCTGCAGCGGCTGCAGGTCGCTGCTGTCGATCAGCATGACGCCGAGGTACCAATCGTTCCAATAGGTTAGCGCGATGAACAGCGATACGGTCGCGATGACCGGGGTCGACAGCCGCATGATGATCTTGAAGAAGATCGTAGCTTCTCCCGCCCCGTCGATCTTGGCCGACTCGGACAGCTCCTCGGGCAGCGACTCGAAGTAGTTGCGGATCAGGAAGACGTTAAACGCGCTGCACAAGTAAGGAATGATGAGCGCCGCGAGGTTGTCCTTCAGGTGCAGGTAATTGACGCAGATGATATACCACGGGACCATGCCGCCGCTGAACAGCAGCGTCAGCATCGAGTAGACGGACAGGAACCTTCTGTATTTCACCCGTTTGAGCGACATGGGATACGCCAGCATCGCGCAGATCAGTACGCTGGCCGCGGTCCCGACGACCGTGACGATGGTCGAGATCTTGTAGCCGTTCACCAGCACCTTCCACTGAATGAACAGGATGTGGTAGGCCTGCGTGCTGAAGTGCGACGGGAACAGCTGGTAGCCGTGCGCCTGAATCTCCAGCTCGTCCGTGAAGGAGCCCCCGATGACCATCAGAAAGGGAAGCAGGCATACGATCGAAAACGCGAATACCGATAAATAAATGAGCGCGTCGGATAGCCGAAGACGGCCGAGCTTGTTAGTCATCTGCGTCTCCTCCTAGAACAGGCCTGAGCCGTTCTGATATTTGTTGGCCCAACGATTGCAAGCGAGCACGATGACGAACGCGATGACGGATTGGTAGAAGCTCGCCGCGGAAGCCATGCCGACATCGCCGATGACCCGGAGATTGCGGAAGATAAAGGTATCCAGCACGTCGGTCGTCGCGTACAGGTTCGGATTGTCGCCGATAATGCCGTAGAACATCCCGAAGTCGGCGTTCATGATGCGCCCGATCGCCAGCAGGACCAGAATGATGATCGTCGGCTTCAGCATCGGCAGACTGATATAGAGCATCTGCTTGAATCTCGTAGCGCCGTCGATCTCCGCCGCCTCGTAATAGCTCGTGTCCACGCCGGACAACGTTGCGATGTACAGGATCGAGTTGTAGCCCGCGCTTTTCCACACCATGATCAGCGTCAGGATGACCGGCCACGCCTGGGGCGCGTTGTACCAGTTGACCTTGGAGATCCCGAACCACCCCAGCAGCTGGTTGAGCATGCCTTGATCGAACGCGAAGATGCTGTAGGCGAATACGCTGACGACGATCCAGGACACGAAGAAAGGCAGAAGCGTAAAGGATTGCACGAATTTCTTGAACAGCTTGCGCCTCACCTCGTTCAGCAGGAGCGCCAGCCCCACCGCGACGAGCGTGCTGCAGGCGATGAAGAGCAGGTTTAGCAGGATCGTATTGCGCGTCGCCCGGAACGTTTGCTCCGAGGTGAAGAGGAAGTCGAAGTTGTTGTAGATCGGACGCGCCCACTCGCTCCCGAAGATCCCTTTGGAAAAGTCGAAGTTTTTGAAGGCGATCAGCACGCCCGCCATGGGCATATAGTTAAATAAGAACAGGACGACCAGTCCTGGCACCGCCATCAAATACAGGAACGCGTTTTTGTTGAGCTCGAAGGCGATCCCCTTCTTTTTGGCGCGCTGTCGTTCTGCGTTCATTCGGATCACCTCGCTTGTATTCTCGTAACCGCTATCATGAAGCGCTTTCAATTGTCGGCTGTTAAGGAGGCGCGAAGCTTCGTCTTCCCTCCCCCTCTGCCGGACACCGCCAACATCACAACTTGTTATATTTGTTATAAACTTATATGTTGCTTGTATATTGAGATTATACTTTTAGAACAATAGGTTGTAAAGGGTTATTTTAACTCCGCGAATGTTCCTTCAAGGCCTAGCGTCAAGATCTTCTTCGGCGCGAGCTTGAAGGCGATCCGTCCCGCCTCGACCGGTACGGGAGCCACCTCCCGCTCGTTCAGCATCCGCTCGCTGACGGCCGATGCGCGGTCGAACAGATGTCCCGTCGCCTCGACTTCCTCCTCCGACTCGCCGAGATTGACCAGCCGAAGCACGACGCCGCCGGCATCCTCCGCCCGCTTGAGCGCGGTCGTCACGACGGCGCCGCCGGGCGAATGGACGCTCGCCCAAGACAGCGCCGGAGGCAGCGCCCCGCCATGAACGCCGGTCGGTACCGCCCGCAGCGGCGCGTTGAACGCTTGGGCGGTACGGACGACCTCGCGGTAGTCGCCGCCATGGGGCACGATGGCGAATCGGCAGCTGTAGGGCCCCAGGCATTGCGCGCCCGGAGTAGGAAAATAATTCCAGTCGCCAAGCTCGCCCACGCAGCGGAGAAGTGTCAGCGCGATCGTGCCCCGCCCGTCGCGAAGCGCCTCGTACTCCGGCAGTCCCTCCGTGACGATCGCCAAGCCCCGCACGCCGTCGGACAAGTCGACGAACGACTGCATCCGCTCGTTGCGCGACGGATTGCGCCAGCCTTCCCAAGGCGCGATCGAGCGTTTCGCCACGTCGAACGGCGCGTCCGCATGGACGAATTCGGTATCCGCGTCGCTCGGGAACAGCGCGCGCAGCCGGTGATCCTTCGCCGCATTGTCCAAGCTAACCTCGATCTCCGCATATTTGGCGCCGTTCCTTAGGCTGACGACGACCTCGACCTCCTGACGGATCGTGCGCGGCGACCGTCCGCTCCCTTCGCGCTCCGCCGGCAGTTCGAGCCGGTGCCGGATGACGAGACGCGCGCAGCCGAAGGTCGAACGGTCCTCCAGTCGGACGGGATCCTCGCCAGTCACGATCGGCCGGGCGTCCTCGGCGGCGCGGTACAAGTACTCATTGCCGATATCGCCGCTGTCTTCGAGCGCCAGGAGATCTCGGTACACTTGGCCGGTTGCCTTGTCCTCCAGCGTCAACATGCCGCCGGCATCCGCCACGATCCTCAGGTAAGCGTTTTCTAAAATCGCCGAATCTGCTTCCAGGACGCATGCGGCTTCGCCTTCGTCCCTTATTGTCGCGGCTTTATCGCCAGCCCGCCGCACCCAGGCAAAGACTGCGTGCCCCGTCCCCGGAATCCCGCTCGCGAGGAAGGTCAGCCGGTATCTCCTTTTCCGCCAGGGAATCCGGAACCGGTCGTCCGGCAGCGTGAATCCGCTGATCCAGCCGAGGTCCTCCCAGGCGTACGCGACTTCGGCGCCGTCGCGGTCCAGCAGCGCGTACCGATCTGGCGCAAGCTCGGCTTCGGCGTCGATGTCGACCGTCGTCCATTCGTCTCGCGTCCAACCAAGCGGATTGAACGCGACGAACGGATGGATGTCGGCCGGCGCGCCTTCTTCCTGCGCCGCGAACGCGGACGTATCCGTGCGATCGGCGATATAGGTCATCGCTTCAAGGCTCAACGACTCCGCGATTTGCGCGCTCTTCATGAAGCGCGTCACCATCTCTTCATGAACCTCGTCGACGCTGCAGCCGCAGATGCTGTCGTGCGGATGGTTCTGGAGCAGCAGCTTCCAAGCCTGCTTCAAGAAGGCGGCCGGGTATTCCTGCCCCAGCAGGCCGGCGATCGCGGCAAAAGGCTCGGTCCAACGCTCCAATTCGCCCTGGACGCGCGCATTCCACTGCTTCAGGTACATGCGCGAGGAGGCCGTGTTCACCAGCGTAGTCCAGCCGTCGGTCCGTTCGCCGATCAGCTCTCCCGCGACCGTCGCGGACGGGGAGCCGTGCGCCTCCAGCCTGTCGAAGTAGTCCGCGAACCGGCTGTGGACGAACCGGTACGCGGGCAAGCCCTCGTTCAGCGCCGCGATGGCCTGCCCTACGTCGGATTGGACGGGCTGGTGGTCGCAGCCGTTCATAAGCAGCAGATCCGGCGTCGTGGCGAACCGCTCGACGTTGTCGAGCGCCTGCCTGCCCCGCTCCGCGGCGCGCGCCGGATCGGTCGGCAGCTCCATGCCGTTGTGGTACCAGTTCGCCAGGAATACGGACAGTACCCGCGAGCCGTCGGGCGACGCCCACCACAGCTCCGACGGGTAGCCCGAGCTGTCCGTATTGCGGACGCCGTTGTTCTCGGCGATGGCATTGATCCCGCGGCCGAACACCGCATGCCGGATCCCGAAACCCTGCAGCAGCTGCGCGGATTGGGCGATGTTGCCGAACGTATCGGGAAAGTAGCCGACCTCGGTCGCGCCGCCCAGCTCCTCGGCGCGCGCCAGGCCGAGCTGCATGTTGCGGATCTGCGCCTCGCCGCTCGTCAGAAACGCGTCCTGCAGCACATACCAAGGACCGATGCTCAGCTTGCCTTGCCTGACAAGGGCGCGAAGGCGCCCCTCCTGCTCGGGGCGGATCTCGAGATAATCGTCGACGAGCAGCACGTGCCCGTCCAGATGAAAAAACGCGAAGCCGTTATTTTCCGCTTCAAGCAAGTCCAGCACGTCGTCGATCAGCTTCACGAGCCGCATCCGGAACTTTTCGAACGGCATGTACCATTCCCGATCCCAATGAGAATGCGAAATGACGTGTACCGTCGCTTTCTCCATCTCTGCCCCTCCCGTTACATTTCTTTTTTTGATTTAACTTGTATAATTTATAACAAGCTTGTAATAAAATATTATCATGTTCATGCCAACCTGTAAATTGAGGAATATAACTGTACAACCCAGGCGTTAAGTTATATATTTGTCATAGATAATGTTAGGAGTGTTAACGATGAACAAAGCCGTGCAGCGGGTCCCGTTATACACGCAAATACGCGATTACGTATTTAAGCAAATATCGGACAAGGTGTGGAAGCCCGGAGACCGGCTGCCCTCCGAAAACGAATTCGCGGAGCAATTCAACGTCAGCAGAATTACCGTGAAAAACGCGCTCGCGCAATTGATCGAGGACAACCTGATCTATCGGATCCAGGGCAAAGGCTCCTTCGTCTCGCGCGATCTCGCGGGGGAGCCCAAGCTGTATCAGGAGGGCGAGCCTTCGCTCCGCGAGGAAAAGCAGCTCGTCGCCTACCTGATGCCCAGGCTCGGGAACACGTTTACCGCCCACCTGCTCAGCGGCATCGAGAGCGAGCTGACCAAGCTGAATTACCGGCTGCTTTTCTGCAAGACCGACGATTCCCAGGAAACCGAAAAAGAAGTGCTGCGCGAAGTCATTCAGCTCGGCGTGAAAGGCATTATCGTCTTTCCGGTCGACGGAGAGTCCTATAGCGAGGAAATTCTGCGGCTTACGCTGAACGAATTTCCGCTGGTCGTGGTGGACCGCTACCTCCGGGGGATCGAGACGAACTGCGTCTGTTCGGACAACGTGGACGGCGCCCACAAAGCGACCGCGCATCTGATCGAAAACGGCCATAACCGGATCGGCTTCATCTCGACGCCTTATCAGGGGACGACGAGCATCGAGGACCGTCTGGTCGGTTATGAGAAGGCGCTGGCGGAGCATCAGATTCCCGTCGAGCATCGGCTTCGTCTGCACCATTTCGACGGCGAGCGGATCAACGTCGTGCTGAAGGACGGCGTCGCGGATCCGGAGATCAAGGAGGAGATTCAAGCCTTCCTGCGGCAAAACCCGGACATGACGGCCGTCTTCGCCATCAACGCCGCGGTCGGATTGACGGTGATCGAGGCGGCCCGCGAGATCGGCATCCAGGTCCCCGAGCAGCTGTCGATCGTCTTCTTCGACAACTACGAGCTGTCGGCGCTGTCGAGCGTCCCTCCGACCTGCATCAGCCAGGAAGAAGAGCTCATGGGCAAGGAAGCCGCGCGCCTGCTCGCGTCGATCATCGACAATCCCAAGCAGGAGCGCCGCAAGATCATCACGCCGAACAAGCTGATCGTCCGCAAGTCGGTCGCGCCGGTGGGCACGCCGGTCTGACCGGACATCGCAACTGGTCGTTCATGCGGTCCTGCTAAGAGCTCGCTTGCGCGGCTCCCACCTGGCCCTCTACCGCTTAAGCGATGCTGTAGAATAGCGCAAAATTGCGCTATTCTCGAATCCCTGGCCCGCACCTGTACCCCGCCGCTCACGGGAGTCTCCAAAATTGCGCTACTCCCTTATCCTTGGCCTGCGCCTGCGCCCCTGCCGCTCACGAAGTGCTCCAAATAGCGCAAAATTGCGCTATTTTCGATTCCCGTACCGCGCCAACTCAACTGAGCGCACGTTGGGCAAGTCGATGGCCGGAAATGTAAAGAACCGCCCCGTCATCTAATGACTTTTGGGGCGGTTCCTTTTGTTTATGCCGCTAATCGCGGGCGACGGCCGCCGCCTTCTCCGGCGCGCTTCTCCGCAGGTTCATGATCACCAGGACCAGCGAAATGAGCGTGAGAAAAACGCCGAGCAGCCGGAAACCGGCAAAGCTGAATGTCCCGCCCATGATAACGCCCGTCAGCAGCGAGGATAGAATCGTCCCGAGGTATCTCGATGTATTGAACAGTCCGGAGGCGACGCCGGCTATTTCTTTTGGGGAGCTCTTAAACAGAGCAGCTTGCATGCCGACGGCGTTTAACCCGTTGCTGATCCCGAAGGCGGCCAGCGCCAAGCTCACGCCGATCACCGGCGAGGTTTGGTTCAAGGTGACGATCCACGCCGATCCCGCCGCCATCAGTACGGCAGCCGCGATCAATGCGGGCCTGGGACCCGATTTATCGATCCATTTCCCCGCGATCGGAGAGGCGACGAGCGAGCTGAGCCCTAACGTCAGCATCAGAATCCCCGTATGGAACTCGCTGACGTGACGCACCGTTTGCAAATAAGAAGGCAGCCCGAAGAAGAGCGCGTAAAACAGCAGGTTCACGAGCAGGTACTGAACGTTAACCCAAGTCATGGCAGGGTATTTGGCAAAGGTTCGCAGCGGAATAAACGGCGACGTCGAGCGCAGCTCATGCCTCGCGAAAGCGACCAGCGCCGCAAGGCCGATCAACCCGACCGCAATGTTCCATAAGGAGACCTGCCCGGACGACTTGAAGGACAGCAAGCCGACAAGCACGCCCACCAGCCCCACCGTAAAGAGCACGATCCCGTGCGCGTCGATCAGAACCAACCACTTCCGTAAAGACATCCTGCGCGCGACTTCAGCTGCCGGTTCATCCTTCGGAATCATCCGCCATGCTAACAGGAAGCTGGCTGCCACGAAAGGAATATTGACGATAAAGATCGCGTGCCAGTCCCACCGCGCCAGCAGTACGCCCCCGGCAAAAGGACCGATCGCCGCCGCTCCGGACAGGAAAATAGACAATAGGGACAGCGCGCTCCCTTGTTTTTCCGTAATGTACACCCTCACGATTGCCATCCCGACCGCGATCATCATACTCGTGCCGATCGACTGCACGATACGGGCAGCGATCAGCCAGCCAAAATTCGGCGACAGCGGAGCCAGCAAGGATGAAACGAAGGAGACGACCAGACCCGCAAGGAAAATCTTACGGCGCCCGAATAAATCGCTAGCCTTGCCCATGACAGGTTGCGCGATCGCGCTCGCGATGTAAAAAGAAAAAATAATCCATGATACATTCGTATAATCGAGCCCGTACGCCGCTTGCAGCCGCGCGATCGCCACGGAAATCATCGATGAATTTAACGGGTTTAATAAAACCCCCAATCCGACGGCGATCATGAGCCATCTGCTGCGAGAATCCATGTTGCGCGCCCCCTCTCATGCGTTATAAAGCTATCTTACGGAATGCTGCTCATTTACTCCAACGCATTTTGATCTATAATATCATTGACTACAGTCAATGAATTGAGGGGACCGAATGGAGCTTCTACAGCTGCAATATTTTATCGCGGTAGCCCGACTTGAGCATATGACCGACGCCGCGCGGAGCCTGCATGTTACCCAATCGTCGCTCAGCAAAACGATTCAGCGCCTGGAGGAGGATCTGGGGGTGCCGCTGTTCGATCGAACGGGAAGAAAGCTGCGATTGAACGCGTACGGCAGCGGATTCCTTCGGCGCGCGGAGAGGGCTTTGTTCGAATTAGAGCAGGGAAAGCAGGAGATCGACGATCTGTCCGGTCTTCGGGAAGGCACGCTCAAATTGGCGGTGACGACCGCGAGCACGCTGCCGGTTATCCTTCGGGAGTTTCGGAAAAAGCGTCCTTTGGTCCAATTTCACGTGCAAATGCTGAGCCTGCAGGAAATGGTCGCGCTGCTTCATCGCGGAGAGGTCGACTTCTGCCTCTCTTCGCCTCCGGTCGAGGAGGAGGACATCGTCAGTCGAATCGTGTTCGTCGATCCGATCGTCCTGGCGGTCCCGAAGGGGCATCGGCTGGCGGATCGAAGCAGCGTATCCTTGAAAGAACTAAAGGACGAATGGTTCGTCAGCGTAAAAAAGGGGTATGGCATTCGCGATCTGATCGATTCCATCTGCCAAGCAGCCGGACTCGCGCCTCAATACGTGTACGAGGGAGATGAGCCCGCAAGGCTGAGCGCCCTCGTCGAAGCCGAGATCGGCTTGGCCTTCATGCCGAGCACGGCCAGGAATCCGCAGGCGAATATCCGGTATCTGAGCATCGATAATGCCGACTTGAAGCGGGAGATCGCTTTGTTGTGGCACAAGAGCCGGTACCTCTCGCAGGCCGCGCTGGAGTTCCGCGAGGTCGTCCTCGCTTATTTCGAAGGGCAAACCGGCACAAAATGAAGGATATTAAAATAACCCCTGCTGATCGCAGGGGCTGTAAACCGGCAGCTTAAGCTTGCCGCGACGGCCCGTATCCGGGTCGCCTCTTTAATTGAATCCGCCGTTTACGCGAAGGGTCTGTCCCGTGATCCAGCGGCCTTTGTCGCCGGCGAGCAGCTCCACCGCGTTCGCGATGTCTTCCGGCTCTCCCAGACGTCCGAACGCGTTCATCCGCCGGAACGAATCGATCAGCTCGTCGGATTTTCCAGTCAAGAACAACTCAGTCGACACCTGCCCTGGCGCGATACAGTTGATCGTAATGTCCTTGGGCCCGAATTCCTTGGCCAGTTGACGGGTCAGCTGCTCGACGGCGCCTTTGGTCGCGGCGTAGACGCTGTAAGTCGGAAGCATCGCGCCCGCCACGGAGGTCGAGAAGTTGATGATCGCTCCGCCGGACGACATATGCTTCATCGCTTGCTGGCAAGCGAAGTACGTCCCTTTCACGTTGATGGCGAACTGCCGGTCGAACGACGCCTCCGTCACGTCCGCGATCGCCGCGTTGTCCATGATGCCGGCATTATTGACCACGATGTCCACGCGACCGTATTGTCCGAGCGTCCGCTCGAACAGCGCTTCGACGTCGCTCACCTTGCTCACGTCGGCGCCGATGGCGACCGCTTCTCCGCCGGCTTGCTTGATGGTCTGTACGACCTCCTCCGCTTTGCCCGGATTCGAGGCATAATTGACAACCACCTTCGCGCCGGCCCCGGCCAATTGAATCGCGATCTGCCGTCCGATCCCCCTCGAAGCTCCCGTCACGATCGCCACTTTTCCCTGCAATTCCATATCGAATCTCTCCTTTTGGTTAAACCGGCCGCCACGCTGACTGCGTCCGACCTCGTATCCTCATTATAGGAAAGGTTAGCCGCCGCCAGGTAGAACAGTCGTCTTCGATCCTTGCCTAATCCTCTTCAAGCTGGGTATGATGAAAGAAACGCGATCAGCGCGGGAAGGAGACTGCGAGCGATGAATGAATCCACGCGCATGGAGCAAGCCCGGCAGCGATTGGCGCACGCCATACGGCGCCATGCTCCTGTCGGCGGCACGCATCCCACTTCCATACCGGATTTGACGCTGTTGCATGCCGTGCGGACATCCGAACCGCTGGAGTCCGTATACAAACCCTCCATCTGCATCGTGGCGCAGGGCGCCAAAACGGCAGCCGTGGCGGACGGCACCTATACTTACGACCCGATGACCTACCTGGTGACTTCCGTCGAGCTGCCGATCTTCGGCAAAATCATCGAGGCTTCGCCCGAGGTGCCCTATCTCAGCCTGAAGCTGTGCTTCGACGCCGACGTCATTTTGGACGTTGCCGGCGAGATCCAACGTCCCGAGTTTGTCTCGCCGGAAGCTAGCCGCGGCATTACCGTTAGCCGCATGTCTCCCGCCTTGCTCGAAGCCGCCTGCCGGCTGGTCGAACTGCTGGATGCGCCCGAGGACGTACCGGTGCTGGCTCCCCTCGTCATTCTCGAGATGGTGTACCGCTTGCTCCAAGGCGAGCAAGGTCCGCTCCTTCGTTCGTTCGCGACGGTCGGCAGCCAATCGCACCTCATCGCCCAGTCTGTCCGGATAATCAACCGGCAATACCAGCGCCCGCTCCGCGTCGAAGAGCTGGCGGGCGCCGTCAACATGAGCGTGTCGGCGTTCCACAAGCACTTCAAGCGCGTCACCGCCATGAGCCCGCTGCAGTATCAGAAAACGGTGCGCCTGCAAGAAGCGAGGCGCTTCATGCTGACGGAAGCCGCGCCGGCGTCCGAGGCGGCTTTTCGCGTAGGCTACGAGAGCCCGTCGCAATTCAGCCGGGAATATGCCCGCTTGTACGGCCGGCCGCCGATGCAGGACATGCAGGAGCTTCGCGAAGCGACGGCCGTCGGGGCGGGCGGCGGCGTGGGCGGGGAGGAATAGTGATGAAGAGTCTCGGCTAAAAAGCATCGGATGGGAGGGTTCGGCATAATCACGCTCAGAAAAATCACGCTCGATAACCGGCGCGCCGTGTTTAACCTCGAAGTGTCCGAGGATCAGCGCCAGTACGTCGCATCGAATCTGTCGAGCGTCGCGTCTTGTTACGTGTTAGCTACCAACGGGGGGCATCCATTTCCGTTTGCCGTCTACGCGGATGAGCAGCCGGTCGGATTTGTCATGTTGACCTACGGGATTACCGGATACGAGCTCCCTTCCGTCGCCGACGGCAGCTACTGCATCCTTCGGCTGATGATCGACGGTCGCTATCAGAACCGGGGCTACGGCCGCGAAGCGATGGCGGAAATCTTAAAGTTCATCCGCACCTTCCCCGCCGGACCCTCGCAATTGTGCTGGCTCCCGTACAAGCGCGACAATGTCGCCGCCAAAAAGCTTTATGAAAGCTTCGGCTTCCGGGAAAACGGGGAGATTTGCGATGGCGAGCAGGTGACCGTACTGCGATTGTGAACGGCACGAAGAACCGTCAGGATCAAGGATCCGGCGGTTCGGTTGGATAAATGCAAATATGCAGTTATTTTTGTTAGCGGGTTTTGGTCCCTGATAATAAGTGCAGATGTGCATCTATTTTGTCCGACTAAGCGAGATTGGGCCCGATCGAGCGAAAATACCTACACTTTGCAGGTATCGTACGCATACTGAGGAGTTTAGGCGAAAAAAGATGCACTTTTGCAGTTATCGCTCTCTTCATACCGTCACCTTCACCGTAACTTCCACTGACAACTGCATCTGCAACTGCCACCTACACTTCCAACTGAATCGCCAACGCCACCAGCACCGCTACCGCGCCCTGCCCCTCCCCCGTCAACAAGCCGATTTTGAGTAACCTCGCCCCAAACAGCCTTCGGTCGGCCCGTTCGAGGCCGCCAAGCGCAAAAAAATCTCCCCCGAAGGGGAGATTAGCGGTTCGCCGATTCTTCGCCGGCCATCGAGCGGATGTAGAAATAGCCCAGCACCGAGCAAAGCAGAAAGGTGAAGAAGGCCATGGCCGCCGCTTGCTCGCGTTCCTGGAATACGCCGAATACCTGCTGCATGGATACGCCGAGCATTTGCGGCGCGTTCGGTCCGAGCAGGAACGGTGCGGTGAAGGAGCCGATGACCCCCATGAATACGAAGGTCAGGGCGACGAGGAACGTCTTGTAGGACAAGGGAAAAATAAAACGCAGAAAAATGCGCAGCTTGCCCGCTCCCGTGTCGCGGGCGCTCTCGATGATCGAAGCTGGGATGCCGGTCAGCGCCGAGCTCAGCAGCATCGTGGCGAACGGGATGTTGAACCAGATGTTCGCGATGACGATGCCTTTCTCGTCGAAGATGAGGCGGGGCAGCTCGATGCCGAGCGGCAGCAGCAGCCGGGCCAGCCAGCCGTGGTTTCCCAGCAGGTTCATCAGCCCGTACGTGGCGATCACGCCCGGGATGAACAGCGGGATCATGTACGTCTTGCGGATCCAGTCGACCAGCTTCCCCGAGCTGAACCGCATGTACAGCGCGAGCGAATAGCTGACGAGCAGCACCAGCGCGCATGAGACGAGCGTGACCTTGAGGGTGAAGAAGATGTTCGCGCGCATCCCCTTGTCGGCGAACAAAAATTGATAACGGCTCAGATCGTACCCGCCTTCGCCGTTGCCCAGGCTCGTGACGAACGATTGAACGATCGGTATGACGACGATGACGAGCAGCAGAACGAAGGAAGGGCTGACCATGATCAGCCCCCCGATCGCTTGTTTGACTTCCTTCCTCATTGCGCCGCTACGTCGCTCTGCCAGCGTTTGTTGATCTCCGTGCCGAGATCTCCGATATTGAACGTGCGGAAGCCTTCAGATACGCCCTTGAACTTATCCTGCATCGCTTGGGACATGTTGGAGAGCTCGATGCCCGGGAAGCCGTTCATCTTGGTCACGATCACTTCTTGCGCCTCCGGGGACAGCACGAAGTCCAGGAATTGATTGACGGCGTCCTTCTTGTCCGACAGCTTGTTGACCATCAGGTAGGTCGGGCCGCCGTTGAAGCCCGGCGTAATTTGCTGCATCTTCACCGTGTCGGGCAGCAGCTTCTCGCCGAGCTGCTGGAGCACCATATCGGACCAGGCCGGGATGATCTCCACCTCGCCGTTCGCCAGCAGGTCGAGCGTGCCCTGGTTTTTCTTCGGATAAATGCCCTTGCCGTACACGGACTTGTTGAGTTCCTTGAGCTTGCCGAAGCCTGCATCCCATTTGGCCATGACGGCGGGATCGCTGTTGTGAATGTCTTCTTCCGGCAGGCCGTCGTACAGCACGGTCGTGACGAAGGAGCTTCCGGAGCCGCCGGTAGACGGATCGTTGTAAGCGAATTTGCCTGGATTTTGCTTGATCCAGTCCAGCAGCTCGCTTAACGTCTTCGGAGGCGCGGATACTTTTGCGCTGTCATAGGCGAGCACGACGGCGGAGGAGCGGTAAGGAACCGCCATGTTGGATACGTCGGTCATCGTCTTCGGATCGATGTTGGCGAGATTGGGAATGCCGCTCGTGTCGAGCGCCGCCCATACGTCGTCTTTCGCGCCTTGCGACACGACGTTGATGCCGTCCTCGTACAGATCGATGTCTCCCGAGCCTTTGCCGGCTTTCTTGGCCGCCAGAATCCGGTCGTAAGTCGGCTCTGCGCCGGCGCCGGACGGAATATACACTTCTTTGACTTTGACCTTGTCGTTCTGCTTTTCGAACATCGGGATGAGCGTGTCCCACAGGTCTTTGACGTTCTGCGAGCCGGTAAAATAGAACGAGAACTGTACGGGCTCCGCTGACGAGGCAGCGGCGGAAGGGGAGCCGGATGGAGAGTTGGAAGGCGAATCGGAAGCCGCGGGGCTGGCATTGTCGTCGTTTTTGCTGCCGCATGCCGCCAATACCGCAACCGTTAACGTCAGCGCAGACAGCGCCGTCAAGCTTTTCTTCAAACGAACCATGGATAATCATCCTCCTCAGATTGTGTCAATCGTTTGGATAAGCGATCATTGATGCCAAGGAAACGCGCACGCTTTCTCCCGTTCGCAGCCGTTCGATGGCTTCCTTGGATTGAAAAGCCTTAACAGTGCCGTGCTGGTCCATGTCGACCGAAACTTCCGCGTAATGTCCGAGAATCATGATTTGTTTGATTTTCCCCGGCAATCCCTGCCCCTGTTCGTCCTGATGATTCGAGCTCGCGTTCAAGCCGACGTCCTCCGGCCTGACGGCCACCTTGACCTTCCCCGAGAGGCGCTTCGCGTTCGGCCACGACAGCTCGCCGACCCGAATCCACTCCCCGTCCACCACCCCCTCCAAAAAGTTCATTTTCCCGATAAACTGCGCGACGTACAGCGTCTCCGGCTCGTTGTAAATGCGCTGCGGCGGCGCGATCTGCTCGATATGCCCGTGATTCATGACGATGATCCGATCCGACAGGGAGAGCGCTTCTTCCTGATCGTGGGTGACAAACACCATTGTGAGGCCCGTCTGCGTCTGGATGTCCCTCAGCTCTTCGCGCATCTCGTGCCTCAGCTTGGCGTCGAGCGCCGAGAAGGGCTCGTCCAGGAGCAGCACGGCCGGCTTCAGCAGCAGCGACCGGGCGAGCGCGACGCGCTGCTGCTGGCCGCCCGACAGCTGGGTCGGATATTTCTTCTCCGCGCCCGGCAGCCGCACGAGCCGCAGAACGTCCGAGACAGCGCTCTTGATGTCGGCTTTGGGCATGCCGCGAATCTTGAGTCCGAACGCCAGGTTATCGAAGACGGACATATGGGGCCATAGATTGTAGCTTTGGAACACCATCGAGGTCGGACGCTTCTCCGGCGGCAGTTTGGTTACGCTCCGGCCCTCGATCAAAATCTCTCCCGCATCCGGCTCGAGGAATCCCCCGATGCCGCGGAGCACGGTCGTTTTGCCGCAGCCGGACGGCCCGAGCAGCGTCACGAGCTCGCCTTTGTTCACCTCGAGGTTAATGCCGGTGACGCCCTCGCCCGTCTTGTAGCGTTTGGTCAGGCCCCGGACGGCCAATTGGACGCTCATCTCGTCGATCCCCTCCTTCTCGTTATTTCACTTGGAATCCGCTGGCCATCACGTCCGCGCTGATGAGCCGCTGGGCGGCCACCAGCAGAATGATGGTCGGCGCCGTCAGGATGATCGAGAATACCGCGCCGGCGCTGCTCGGAAAGTCCGATATGATCGAGTACATGATGATCGGCATCGTCTTGATGTCGGGGATGCCGACCAGGAAAGTCCCTTGCGCTTCGTCGAGCGAATTGAGGAACGTAAATACGGAGGCGACCATGATTCCCGGCATCGCCATCGGCAGCGTGATGCTGCGGAATACCCGCAGCGGCGTCGCGCCGACGTCCCGGGCCGACTCCTCCTGGGCGGCTTGAATGTTGCGGAAGGCCGCCGTCGGTATCCAGGTCATGAACATGAGGACGTTGATCATGTGCACGAGGACGACGCCGAGCATCGTGTTCATGAGTCCCACTTTGTAGAACAGCACGGCGATCGATACGTAGAGGCCCATTTTCGGAAAGGCATGCGTCAGCAGGAACGAAAACAGAAACACTTTTTTGAAAGGGAAACGGATACGGGCGAACGCGTAGGCCGCCGGAATGCAGAGAACGATGGACAGGGCGGTGACGATCGTCGCGATCAGGAAGGACAGCCCGATCGACTTCGCGACGTCGTCCTGGCTAAACACGAACTTCCACCATTTGAACGACCATTGATGCGGCAGCAGGTCAGGATACGTCCATTGGCCGCTAAAGGCCAGCACGACCAGATTTAGCAAGGGCCCCGCGAAAAATACGGCGAAAACCGTCAATAGGACAAACTCGATGATCCTTCGTCTGCCGATGGCTTTAAAGTACCATCCCACTAGGCTCGCTCCTCCTTTCTCAAGTCGACTCGCGAATCAGGATTTCGCTGGCGGATTCGTTCTTTTTAGACAGGACCTCTTCTTGATGAATAAGACGGTCGAGCAAGGCGACGGCGTCATGCCCCATCCGGTTCGTGTCTACCTTGACCGTCGTCAGCGCCGGCGAGTACGCCGCCGCGAAGTCGATGTCGTCGAAGCCCATCACCGCCGCTTGGCCGGGTATGCGGACCGATCGTTGCAGCAGCACCTTCATGGCGCCGAGCGCCAGCATGTCGTTCGTGGTGAACAGCACGGTATAGCCGCCGCCGATGAACGCCTCGAAGTGCTCCGCCATGAGACGTGCGCCCAGCTCGAGGTTCGACTCCGGCGACAGGACGACGGACAGGTCCGACGCCTGGACGCCGAGCCGCATCAGTCCTTGTCTGAACCCCTCCAGCCGGTGATGGTGGCTTCGGTGCTCCTGAGGTCCCGCGATGACGAAAAACCGCCGGTGCCCGAGACCGTGCAGGTAAGCGGCCGCCTTGGCGCCGCCCTCCTCGTCGTTGCTGACGAGATGGATGACGTCCGGATCGTCGGTCGAACCGTTCACCATCAGGTAAGGAAGGTTGTACTTCTTGACGTGATCGACGACGTTTTTCCGCAATCTGCTGATCAGAATGAGGCCGTCGACGCGCCGCTCCAGCATGTGATCCGCCGAGCGCACCGACATCTCCCGGTCGGTCTTCAGCAGCACCGAGTAGCCCAGCCCTTCGGCCGCTTCGAGGATCGCGTCGATCAGCTTGCCGTACAGCGGATGGGAGACGATCGGCTGCCGCTCGCGGAACACGATCACGCCGATGTTGTTCGTCCGCTTGGCGACCATCGCCCTCGCCACCGCATTCGGCTTGTACTGCAATTGCTCGACCACTTCGAGCACGCGCGCTCTGGCTTCGGGGCTCGCATACCCGTTGCCGGATATGACTCTCGACGCCGTCGACTTGGATACGCCGGCGAGCGAAGCGATTTCCTTGATGTTATAGGTCATATCCGCTTTGCTCCCTCATCGTGCCAGCCTTGTTTGACGCGCAGCAGCGTCGCGACGTCCCGCGTCGTGATGGACCGGACGCCCAGTTCCGCGTATTTCCTCATCTCCTGCGCCTCGCCGACGGTCCAGACGAATACCGACAGTCCGCGATCGGAAGCGAGTGCCAGGAGCTCCGGCAGCGCGAGCTGATAGGGCACGTTGAGACCGAAGCAGCCGGCGTGCAGCGCTTCTTCGCAGGCCGTCCTCGCCGCTTCGGCGTAGACGGACGTCCGGAACCTGCCGATATCGACGTTCAGAAGCTTCGCGATCCCGCCGTCCGCGTCGTTCGCCCGAACGGCTCTGCCGTATTCGCAGCCGGTCAGCAGCACCCGATCGGCGATGTCCCGCCTCCGTATGAGGGCCATGACGGGCTCGACGCAATCGTCCGTCTTGAGATCCAGATTCATTCTGGCTTGACCGGCGCCGCCGACCAGCAGATCGAGCACCGTCTCGAGCCGGACGATCGGCGCCGCCAGCCCTTCGTTCAGCTCTTGAAGCGTCAATCGGGACAAGCTTGCGATCCGTCCGTCCGCCAGCACGACGCGATCGTCATGGCTCAGCACGAGGACGCCGTCGCGGGTCACTCGAATGTCGTCTTCGATGATGTCCGCTCCAAGAGACAGCCCCGCACGGGCGGACTCGACGGAATTGTCCGGCGTGCCCATGCATCCGGTATGCGCGGTGATAAGCGGAAAATCGTTCATCGGCTTCGGCTCCTAATCGAAATAAATGGCGTTGGTAAACGCGATCATGGTCGTCACGCCCCGGACGATCCCCCACAATTCGGCACGCATCCATAACAGGCCTTCCGTTTCCACGGACATGCGGAATTCCTGCGTCCCCTCCGTTTCCCGAATCGCGCTTTCTTCCCATACGCCCTTGTTGCCGGACAAGCGTATGCGGCATGCGGGATCGTCAAGCGTCCACAGCCCTTGACGGACGGAGAAATCGATCCCGATGCGGACGGTCGCCGCGCGTTCGCCGACCGGAACGACGTCTCCGATCCCGTACCTGGCGCCCGCCGTCTCGGCCTCCAGCGTGACCAGCGGACCGATCGTCACTGACACCCGTCCCCGTCGCAGCGCCTCTATCGCCTCTTCGCCGATCGGTCTAGACTCGTCTTCTAGGCGGAGATAGGTCACCGAGATCGGTTCGTCCGTCTCCGCAGCGTCGTGCCAATCGCGTCCGGACGTAGCCGCCAGGCGGTAGCCCTCGTTCAGCTTGTCCGTCCACAGCGAGAACGCGCGCGCATTGTCCGTCTTGATCGGCGCGAACGTGCCCGACCAGGCTTCGATATAATCGAAGTCGTTCCAATCGTCCACCTCGTACTCCCAGTAACACCCCGTGCAAGCGGGACTTCCGATGCGGAACGGGTGCGCGAGCCCGGCAGCGCCTCCGCGCGCATGAACGGCGGACACGCCTTCATGAATATTGCGGGTGTTCGCTTCCCGCCAATCGACGTATTCCGCCAGGCCGACGGTGACCATGTGCCCGTGGAACGTCGTCCACTCCATGCCGGGCAATATCGCGATCCCCGTCCGGCGCTCCGCCGCTTCCTTGTCCGCCAAGCCCGACATCGTATTGTGATCGGTGAGCGCCACGCACTCGAAGCCGAGCTTCGCCGCCGCCGACGCGAGCTCCATCAGCGTCATCTTCCCGTCGCTATGAAGCGTATGGGCGTGCAGCTCGCATGCCAACCATCTCATGGCCGCTCCCCCCTCTCTTCCTCGTCCGCCGCCCATACTTGCAGACGATAGGCGCAGCGCTCGGTGACGATGGCATGCAGGCTAAGCGTGATCGTCCATTCCCCCGCCGCGATCTTGCCTTTCATTAAGCCCGGAGAAGCGTCGTGCTCGGAGATCCATAAGGACTGGACCGGATCGTGGCGGTGACAGGCGCCGCGGTAGCCGTCCGGATCGTCCACCGATAACGTAATAAGATTCTGGAGCGGCAGATACCGGTCCGTCCTCTCCTTGGCGAGCGCCAGCCGCTCGGGCAAGACGTATTGTTCAAAGCTCTGTTCCAGCAGCTCGCGCGCCCTGCTGTCGTCGTCCAAACGTTTAGGCGAATATTCAAAATGAATGCCGATCGCGCACGCCGGTTCGTTCAGCTTAAAGGGGAAGCGGACATGCGTACGGGAGTCTTCAGGGGTCGCGTTCGCTTGAATATCGATCAGCATGACAGGACTCCCTCTTTTAAATGCCATGGTATGGGAACGATCCCACATCTATTAATTTAAAGCTGAAATGTTCGAGCAGTATGTCCGAAAAAACAAATTTGTGTAAAGGTTCCCGCCCTCGGCCTCGCCGAAATAGTTGCTAAAGAGCATTTATTCCGGTAAAACTAGCCCGTTCATATAGAAATAACTGCTGAAAAGCAGCTATTCTCTCCCAAAACGCCGCAACGGCGCGAAATGAGAGAGTTAAACTGCTTTTTAACACTTAATAGGCGCGTCTGGTCACGCTGGACGAAAATAGATGCTATTTAACACTTATCGTCTCGCTCCAGCCTGCCGGCCTCTACCGCAGCCTGCGATTATGCTTATTTGGGGGCCATGTCGTTCTGCTCCAGCAAAAAAACCGCGCCGGTTAGGCGCGGTTTCTTTCGGGTGGTTCGGTTAAAAGCGTCAGGGCATCATCGCATCAGCCAAGCGTGGTCGGGATCGTTGTGGAAGCGCCAAGTGCGCGTCGGTCCTGCCATGACGTTCAAGTAATAGACGTCGTAGCCCGGCGGCGCGGATACAGGGTGGTAGCCCCGGGGCACGAGCACCGCTTCGCGGTCCTTGACGGCGAGCGTCTCGTCGAGCGAGCGGTCGTCGGTGTAGACGCGCTGCACCGCGAAGCCCTGCTCGGGCTGCACGCGGAAGTAATACGTCTCCTCCAGCAGCGACTCGTTCGGCAGATTGTCCGTGTCGTGCTTGTGCGGCGGATAGCTCGACCAGTGCCCGGCCGGGGTGAACACTTCGACGACGAGCAAGCTGTCCGCCGGCTCGCTCTCCGGAAGGATGTTGTGCACGAGGCGCGACATGCTGCCGCTCCCCCGGTGCTCCACGCCGACGTCTTCCGGGGCGATCAGCCGCGCCGCATGGCCGCAGCGACCGGGCGCCAGGCAGACCGCCAGCTCCACTTCGGTCAGCGCCTCCAGATCCCATTGGTCGCCCGACGGCACATAGACGGTGTAGGGCGGCGTCTTTTCGAACACGCTCATGCGCTTGCCGACGCCCCGCCACGTCTGATCGCCGGCGCTCACGTCCGCACGGCCGGACAGCAGCACAAGCGCCGCCTCCTGGCCGCCGGTCTCCCGGCCGAGCTTGTCCCCGGCCGCGAGCCGGAACACCTCGAAGCCGACATACGTCCATCCGGCGCTCTCCGGCGTGACGGACAGCACGCAGCCCCGTTCGTCGGGAACCGCGCGCGAAGGTACGATCAACTCGGACATGCCCATGCATGCTCCCCCTCTCTTATGCTTCCAAGGCCAGGCCGGCGTCGGCGAGCTCGGCCAGCTTGACCGGGCGTCCCGTCTCGAGCGAGCGCTTCGCCGCCAGGGCGATCAGCTCCGCCTGCAGGCCGTCTTGGCCGCTCACAGGCACAGGCCGCCCCGTTCGCACGCTGTCGACGAACTGGCGCATCTCGTCCCGATAAGCTTCCGTATACCGCTCCAGAAAAAAGTGCAGCGGCTTATCCCGCGTAATTGCTTCCGGTCCGCTCACGACCGCCGTGTTCGGATAGTCGTTGCCGATCGACACGCTGCCGCCGGAGCCGAACACCTCGACCCGCTGGTCGTAGCCGTAGACGGCTCGCCGGCTGTTGTCGATGACGCCGAGCGCCCCGCTGGCGAACTTCAGCGTCGTGATCGCCGTATCGATGTCGCCGGCTTCGCCGATGGACGGATCGACCAGCACCGCGCCTTGCGCGAATACCTCCTCCACCTCGCTGCCCGAGAGGAAGCGGGCGATGTCGAAGTCGTGGATCGCCATGTCCATGAACAGGCCGCCGGATACCTTGACGTACTCGATCGGCGGCGGGCTCGGATCGCGGGAAGTGATCTTAATCAGATGCGGCTCGCCGACTCTGCCCTCCCCTACGATCTCCTTCACGCGCCGGAAGTTATGGTCGAACCGCCGGTTGAAGCCGATTTGCAGGCTGACGCCCGCAACCGCAACCGCGCGCAGCGCCTCGCGCGTCCCTTCGACGCTCATGCTGACGGGCTTCTCGCAGAAAATCGCCTTGCCGTTCGCGGCCGCCTCCACGATCAACGGGACGTGAGTGTCGGTGGGCGAGCAGATGACGACCGCCTCGACTGCGGGATCCGTCAAAATCTCTCTCGCATCGGCCGTCACCCGGGCGATGCCGCGCTCCGCGGCCCATGCCGCGAGCGCTTCGCCCGCGAACGGATCCGCGATCGCCGCGACCTTGACGCCGGGCATGCGGAGCAGATTGTCCGCATGGATCTTGCCGATCCGGCCGGCGCCGACGATGCCGATGCCGATCGTTTTCAAAGTGTTGCTCAACGTAGGTTCCTCCCTGCTGATTCCGTGAACCGGCCATCCGCCGTTTGCTTGTTTCCGAACCCGCTTACCACCGCGCCGTCACCATTTTTTTGCGCGTATAGAATTCGACGCCGTCCGTGCCGTTCGCGTGGAGGTCGCCGTAGAACGACTTCTTCCAGCCCGAGAACGGGAAAAACGCCATTGGCGCCGGCACGCCCAAATTGATGCCGAGCATGCCGGCGTCGATCGTCTCGCGGAACTGGCGCACGGCGCTGCCGCTGTCCGTGAACAGGCAGGCGCCGTTCGCGAATTCGGAGCGGTTGGCGATCTCGATCGCTTCGCCCAGCGTGGCGGCACGCATGACGGCCAGCACCGGCGCGAATATCTCGTCCCGCCAGATCTTCATCTCGCAGGCGACGTCGTCGAAGATCGTCGGCCCGACGAAGTAGCCCTTGCCGTCCGCCGCCGCGTCCTGGCGTCCGTCGCGCACGAGCTTCGCGCCTTCCTTCTCGCCGGCTTCGATATAACCGAGCGTGCGGGCTTTGTGCGAATCGCGGATGACCGGGCCGAGGAAGACGCCTTCTTCCAGGCCGTTGCCGATCGAGATCGCGTCCGCGGCCTGCTTCAGCTTTTCCACCAGCGCGTCGCCGATGTCGCCGACCGCCACGACGACGGAGCAGGCCATGCAGCGCTCGCCCGCGGAGCCGAAGGCGGCGGCGACGATCTGGGTGACCGCCGCGTCGAGGTCGGCGTCCGGCATGACGATGCTGTGGTTTTTGGCGCCGGCCAGCGCCTGGACGCGCTTGCCGTGCGCCGAAGCGGTCTTGTACACGTACTCGGCCACCGGCTGCGAGCCGACGAAGGAGACGGCCGCGATGCCGGGATGTTCGAGGATGCCGTTAACCGCGTCATGCGCGCCGTGCACGATGTTCAGCACGCCCGGCGGCAGCCCGGCTTCGTCGAACAGCTCGGCGAGCCGCTGCGCCAGGAGCGGGGTGCGCTCCGAAGGCTTGAGCACGAACGCGTTGCCGCAGGCGATCGCGAGCGGGAACATCCAGCAAGGCACCATCATCGGGAAATTGAACGGCGTGATGCCTGCCGCGACGCCGACCGGGTAACGGTACATGCCCGACTCGAGGTTCGTCGCGATATCGGGCAGCTGCTTGCCCATCATGAGGGAAGGCGCGCCGGCGGCGAACTCCACGCACTCGATGCCCCGCTGTACTTCGCCGTACGCTTCCGCATAGCTCTTGCCGTTTTCGATCGTGATGAGTTTCGCCAGCTCTTCCCAGCGTTCGACGAGCAGCTGCTGGTATTTGAACAGGATCCGGGCGCGGCGGGGCACCGCCGTCTTCGCCCATGCGCGTCCCGCTTCGGCGGCCGCTTGAACGGCCGCGTCCACGTCCGCTTTGCTCGACAGCGGGACGTAGGCGATCACCTCTTCGGTGGCCGGATTGTACACCGGTTCTACCTTCCCGGAGGCGGACGGCACCTGCTTGCCTCCGATCCGGTTGCTCAGCGTCCCCACCGCGGCGTCGATTCGATTCGTCATGGCGTGATTGCCCCTTTCCGATGTCCATCTGATAGGTTCTAGTAATTAGCTGTTTGCCGTAATCTCGCCGCGGTTGCAGCGCTCGATATAGTCGTGGACGGCGCCTGTCGTCGGCATCGCGTCCGAGCAGCTGTGGCTGGAGATGACGATGCAGGCCGCGGCGCTACCGAATTCCATGCAGCGCTCGACCTCCCACCCCTGCAGCAGACCGTACAGGAAGCCCGCCGCATACGAGTCGCCGGCGCCGAAAGTCTTGACGACCTTGGCCGGGAAGCTGCGGGCCGTGTGCGCCGCCCCGTCCTTCGTATAGGCGACGGAGCCTTCTTTGCCGTGCTTGATAACGACGAGCTGCGCGCTGTACGCGAACCACTTGGATGCCGTGACGCGGTCGTCGCGGTCCGGATTGCGTTCGAAGCGCTCCATCATGTCGAACTCCTCGCGCGTGCCGAGAATGATGTCGCATTTCTCTGCGGCGAGGTTATAGTAGACGGCCGTCTCCTGCTCCGAGCGCCACGTATAGGGCCGGTAGTCGAGATCGAACGCGATGACCGCGCCGTGGCGCTTCGCGTAGTCGAGCGCGAGGAACACCGCTTCCCGCGACGGACTGGCCGCGAGCGCCGTCCCGGAGATCAGCAGCATCTTGGCGTCCGCGACGAGCGCCTCGCTAACTTCGTCCGGCGTCAACAGGAGGTCGGCGGCATTGTCGCGGTACATCAGGATGCTGCAATCGGTCGGGCTCTTGATCTCGGTGAATGCGAGTCCCGTCGTCGCGCCCGTGCGGTCGATCGACACGCTCGACGAGTCGATGCCTTCTTTGGCGAGATATTGCGCAATAAATCGGCCCATCTGGTCGTTCGCCACCTTGCCGATGAAGCCGGTGGCGAGGCCGAGGCGGGACATGCCGATGCAAATATTGGCCGGAGAGCCGCCTACGTATTTGGTGAACGTGAGCGTCTCCTCCATCGGCCTGTTGATCTCGTTGGCGTTGAGGTCGATGCACAGGCGACCGATGGCCGCGAAGTCGAGCTTTTTATCCGCGTTAAAATCGATGATTCCCATCGCTGTTAAGCCTCCCTTATGTCGGCAGTCCCTTGAACCTGTCCAGGATCGCGTCGAGATAAACGATCGCCCTGCGCGCGTATTCGCGGGGCTGGTGGAGCGCCGGATCCTGCTCGCCCTCCAGCATCGCCCAGCCGTCGTAGCCGCGCGCCAGCAGCTCGCGCACGATCGGTCCAAAATCGATGCATCCGTCGCCCGGGACAGTAAACACGCCCTTGCGGATGCAGGTGACGAAGTCGGCGTCTTCCGTCCGGGCTTCGGCGAGCACCTTGGGCCGAATATCCTTCAGGTGGATATAAGCGACTCTTTCGTAATGTTTGCGCAGCAGCGCCAGCGGATCGGAGCCGCCGTAAAAGGCGTGGCCCGTATCGTACAGCAGGTGAACGAGCGCAGGGTCGGTCCGGCGGAGCAGCTCGTCGATCTCTTCCGGCTGCTCGACGACCGTGCCGCCGTGATGGTGGTACGCCAGCTTCATGCCGAAGCTCCGCGCAATCTCGCCGGCCGCGTTCAGTCCCTTTGCGAGACTGTCCCAGCCTGCCTCGTCCAACCTCAGCACCGTTTTCTCCGCAGGCGTGCGCCGGGGGTCGAAGTGCAGGGAGCCTCCGACCTCCGCCGTGCTGATGACCGTGCTGCCGAACTCGGCCAGAAACGCCGCATGACGGCGGTAATCTTCCAGCTCCCGTTCGAGGTACGCCGGATCGGAGAACAGCACGGACTTCCACTGGGACACGAGCCGGATGCCGCGGGCATCGAGCTCCCGCTTCAGCACGGCCGGATCCTTCGGAAACTTGCGCCCCATCTCCGTTCCGGTCAGGCCGAGGGACGCGATATCGTCCACGATGGTCTCGAACGTCGTGTGCGCGCCGTGCTCAGACACGTCTTCGCCCACCCAGTTGATCGGATGGATGCCTAGTTTGAACGGCCGATCGGCCATGCGGCTCACCTCTTCCTCTATATTAATAAGGCGCCGTTATTAGTAAGGCTTCGCTTCCGCCGTCCTCGCCGCCATCTCCCGCTGCGCCGCGCCGACCTTCGGCGAGACGGACACTTCCGGCACCTCGACGCGCCACCACGATTCGTAGCCGTCCGTGTTCGTGCCGGGCACGACCGGAATCTCGATCAGCGTGGTCGTCGTCTCCCGTTTGGCCTGCGCAAGCGCCTCGCGGAGTTCTTCCGGCGTCCGTGCGGTGTAAGCGACAGCCCCCAGGCTGCGGGCATGCGCGGCGAAGTCGATCGGCAGAGGCGCGCCGGTCAAGCGGCCCGTATCGACGCTGCGGTAGCGGAATTCATTGCCGAAGCCGTCGCTGCCGTTCGCGCGCTGCAGGTTGTGAATGCATTGGAAGCCATGGTTGTCGAAAAGAAGGATCGTAATCTTGCGGCCTTCCTGCAGGCTCGTGACCAGCTCCGAATGCATCATCAGGTAGCTGCCGTCGCCCACGAACGCGTACACTTCGCGCTCAGGCTCAGCCAGCGCGGCGCCGAAAGCGCCCGCTACTTCGTAACCCATGCAGGAGAAGCCGTATTCCATGTGGTACGTCTTGGGCTGCGCTGGACGCCATAGGCGATGCAGGTCCCCGGGCAGGCTGCCCGCCGCGCAGACGACGACCGACGACGGGTCGATCGTCTCCTGGATAACGCCGAGCGCCCGCGTCTGCGCCAGGCCGTCCGCATGCTCCGCCGCGAAGAGACGGTCGACCTCGCGATCCCACTCCGCCTTCAGCGCCGCAAGCTCGCCCTCGGCATACGCGCTGCGATAGTCAGCCGCATTCAATGCAGCCTGCAGGGCGATCAGCCCTGTTTTCGCGTCCGCGACAAGCGCGGTTCCTTCCAGTTTCGCCGCGTCCGCAGCTTGCACGTTCAGGTTCACGAACTTCACGCCTTCGCCCCGGAAAGCCCGCTTCGACGCCGTCGTGAAGTCCGAGTACCGCGTACCGATCCCGATAATGAGATCCGCCTCCGCCGCGATCCGGTTGGCGGCCAGCGAGCCGGTCACGCCGATGGCGCCCAGATTCAGCGGATGGTCCCAGGGCAGCGCGCTCTTGCCCGCCTGCGTCTCCGCCACGGGGATGCCGAAGCGCTCCGCGAACGCCGCCAGCTCGGCCGTCGCGTCCGCGTACAGCACGCCTCCGCCGGCAATGACGAGCGGCCTCTTGGCGCCGGCGATCAGCATCGTCGCCCGCTCTACGGCCGCGGTCGACGGCGGACGGCGGTCGACGACGTGCACGCGTTTCACGAAAAATGCGTCCGGATAGTCGTACGCTTCAGCCTGCACGTCCTGCGGCAGCGCCAGCGTCACCGCGCCCGTCTCGGCGGCATCGGTCAGCACCCGCATCGCCTGCAGCGCCGCCGCCATCAGCTGTTCGGGACGAACGATGCGGTCCCAGTAGCGGCTGACCGGCTTGAAGGCGTCCGCCGCGGAGACGTTGTAGTCGGACGCCACCTCCAGCTGCTGCAGCACCGGGTCCGGCTGGCGGCCGGCGAAGTTGTCGCCGGGCAGCAGCAGCACCGGGATCCGGTTGACGGTCGCGGTCGCCGCAGCCGTCACCATATTGAGCGCGCCCGGGCCGATGGACGACGTGCACGCCCAGATCTGCCGGCGGTTTTTCTGCTTCGCATAGGCGGCGGCCGCATGAACCATGCCCTGCTCGTTTTTGCCCTGCACGTAGACGAGCTCGCCCGCGCTTCGCTCGAGCGCCTCGCCGATGCCGGTCACGTTGCCGTGGCCGAAGATCCCCATCACGCCTTGCACGAACTTCGTCTCCACGCCGTCTACCGATATATATTGGTTGTCCAGAAACTTCAGCAGCGCCTGGGCCATCGTTAATCGTAGGGTCAATTCACTCTCTCCTCTCGGCCGCTCCCCGGCCAGTCGTTCACGCGCCGGCGCCGGCCTGCGCGGCCGACGACGCCCCCGACGAATCCCGCTCGCGCAGGAACTTCTCAAGGCGGCAGATCTCCACGCCCGCCAGCATCATGATGCCGGTCCCATGATTGTCGTTGACGACGGTGAGCAGATCGTACTTGTAGTAGTCCTCGGTAAAAGAATAACGCGAGCCGCTGCATACGCCGTGCACGTTGCCGTTGCGGTCGATCGCCTTCGTCGCAAGCCCCCGCCAGCCGCGAAGTGCCGCGTCGGTATAGCGAGCGGCGCCCTCCAGCCATCCGAAGCGGACGCCCCGCGCGAACGCGTAGGCGAACATCGCCGTGCAGGAGGCTTCCTCGTACGCGTCCGGATCGGTCAGCACCTGTCGCCACAGGCCGGACTCGCCCTGCTGCGCCGCGATGCCCGCGCACAGCTCGCGGAAAAACGCGAGAAGCGCCGGCCGGTCCTTGTGCGCCAAAGGCAGCCGCTCCAGCAGCTCCGACAGCGAGAACAGCGTCCAGCCGTTGCCTCTGCCCCACGGAATGCGCGTCGCCTTGCCGTATTTGAAGTCGTATACATGGCTCATGACGCCGCGGTCCTCCATGTACAGGTAGCGCCGGTAATGCAGGAACTGGCTTGCCGCGTCATCCAGATAGCGCTGGTCTCCAGTGATCCCCGCATATCGGCTCAGGAACGGCGCGCTCATGTACAAATCGTCCGCCCACATGGTGTCGGCGGAATATTCGCCGACGCACAGGCGGTAATAAGCGCCGTCTTCGCGCCGCTCCAGCCGATTCGCGATAAAGTCCGCGATGACGTTCGCGATCGCCAGATAGTCTTCGCTGCCTTCGGACGGATACGCCTCCAGCATCGCCGAGCCGAACGAGCCGCAGTTGTCCAGCATTTTCATCAGCACGAGCTGGTGGTTAATCGAAGGAAAGCCGTAGGCAGCCTTGTCCCAGAGAGAATATTCGTACCACTCGGTGCAGCTGTCGATATGGGCGCGGGCATATTCCGCGATCTCGGGTCGACCGAGCTCGCGGGCGGTCTGCAGCAGGCCATACATCGTCACGCCGAGCGGGTAGTCCCAGCGGCCGAAATTGGTCGCGGCGCCCGCCGTCCAGCGGTTGCTCAGCATCGCGTTCTCATAATAAGGACGCAGCCGGAAACCCGGGCCGTCCAGCGCCCAGCCGGTCATGCCGCCGGCCCCCGCCGAGCCCGCGCCTTCGGCCAGCTTGAACAGCCGCTTGACCGATTGCACGGCGGCAGGCGCCTCATTATGATCCGCCGGCAGCGGCCCTGCGTACAGCCAGCCGCCGGCCACGCCTGCGCCATGGACCGGCGCCGGCAGCTCAAAGCGCACCGGACCGCCGGACGCCGCGGACACGGCCAGCTCGAATCCCCAGCCTTGCTCGCCCGTCGCTGCGCGGACCAGCACATGGCCGTCCGCGAACGCCAGCGGCAGCTCGCGCTTGAACGCGCCCGCCTCGGCCAGCTCGATGATCGGCTGGCCGTCCAGCCAGACGGTCAGCGGGCCGTAAGCCCAGCCCCGCCATACGCTGCTCGCGCCTCGCGACGTCGGCGGCAGCTTGCTCCAGGCATAGCCCGCGGCAGCGCCCTGCTGAACGCCGAAGATGCGCTCGAAGTTCGGCCGCGCTGCCGCAGCCGCCGGCCACTCGCGCGCCGGCAGCCAGGCGATGCCGGTGTCCGCTTCCTTCCCGCCGAAGTCGGGGAACCCGAGTCCTTCGCCGTACAGCGCGTCCGGCAGCGCGCCGGTATACGCCCAGCCTGCGGTCTCCCGGCGCTCGGCGAACGGCGCCAGCACCTGCAGGATGCGCACTTTGCCTTCCTCCGCGCCGAAGCGGCAACCGAAGCCCGCTTCCGTCTTGCGCATTTCGAGCAAGAGCGTATTCCAGCCCTTGCGCAGCAGGAGCGGGACGACCGCCTTGGCGTCGGGCTTCATCTCGTCGACCGCGCCGGAGCGGTACAGCAGCGCTTCGTTCAGGTAGAAACGAACCGGACTGAACGGCATGATCCCCGCGTCCAGCGAGCGCTCGTCGTCGCTCCATACGAGTCCGCACGCATAAGCGATCTCTCCGTGCCGCGTTTCCGGCAGCCGCCTTGCCAGATCGAAGTCGTAATAGCCTTCATCGGTCTGGAGAATGCCGTCCGCAGAAAATGCGCGAAGCGCGAAGGGAATCTCGGGATTCGCGCCCAGGTAGCGTCCGGCCACCGCGCCGAGGATGCCGGCGGCGTCCTCGCCCAGCCAATAGCCGATGCTCTCGCGCCGTTCGATATATTCGGTCATGGATGATCACCCCAGGCTCATTAAGCAAATTGAAATCAAGCTTCCGCGCGCGGCACGGTCCGGATGCGGATCCGCGTCTCGAACGGCGTGACGACGTTCAGCAGCAGCGTTTGGCAGTCGAATGGCAGGTTCGCCTCGCGGACGAAGCCGGCCGTATGCGCGAACGCGCCGCCGCTCAGTTCAAGCACGTCCCCGCCCGCTTCGTACCGCAGCGTGCCGGACTTCCAGAACTGCTTGCCCGCGCCCGCAGGGGCCAGCTCGCCGCCGGACAGCTCGCCGTCCGCGGCCAGAATGACGGAGATCTGCGACATCGCTTCTTCAGGCTCGCTCGCACGGATGACGAGCTCCCAGCCGTCCGCCGTTTCCAGCGCGTCGACTTCGACGCGAAGCCGCTGCACGTGCGTTTCCTCGCGCACATGGTGAGGCAGCAGGTACCACGGGCTGGTCGCCTCGCCCGCCGTCGCCGGCAGGTGCCCGGCTGCCACCGGGCCGTAGTAGCCTTTGTGCTGCTCCCCTGCGAGGCGGTATCCGCCGCCATCTTCGGCCAGGCTGTTCATCGGAACGAAGCCCGGCGCGAAGTAGGTCGCGACCTGAACGCCGAGCAGCCGCGCGGCGCCATGCCGCAAGGCGAAGAACGACGGCGTCTCCGCGCTGATCGTGACGCTCTCGTCCCCTTTGCGCACCCGGGCGACGGCGGCGCCGAAGTCCGGATGCAGACGGCTGTGATAGATTCGGCCGTTATGGCCCGCGCTTTCCATCGCCGCCAGGTATTGCTGCCGCGGGAAGTCCGCATGCAGTACCTTGCGGTATTCGGTCGGCAGTGCGGCCGGCTGAACGGCCTGCGACTGCAGCGAGGGATCGAGCAGCAGCCGGACCGCGGCGTTCGTCGGGCAGCTGCCGGGATGCCGCAGCTGTCCATAGGCGAGATCGGCGGCCGCCTGGAACTCGGCGTCCCCGTCGAGATGCGCCATCATGGCGTAGGGCAGATAATAAGAGGATAGGTCGTGCTTGTGTCCAAAATCTTGGCGGCCGGAATAATCCGTCACGACGTCGCCGTTCGGATGGACGAGATAGAGCATCATGCGCAGGTTGGCGCGGACGGGCGCGAGCAGCTCGGGCTTCCCGAGCAGACGCGCCGCGTGGACGAGCATGATGTCGCTCACGGCGTTGTAGATGCCGTTGCTCCGCTCGGTCCATTCGCCGTCCGGCGTGATGTCCATGCCTTCTGCGATCCACTGCTCCGCCCGATGCAGCGTATCCGGCGCGCCGAACAGCTCATGCAGGAATCCTAGCGCCGCGCTGACGACCCAGCGGTGGTTCGGCGTATGGACGCCGCCCGTGACGAGCGCCGGAATCGTCCGCTCGAGGAACAGGCGGACGTCGGCCGCCGCCTCGCCAAGCGGCGCCCAGTCGTCCTGCGCGAGCAGCTGGTACACCTGCGCATAGCCGACGACGACGAACGCCGTATCCGGCGGCGAGTGGAAGTTGGTCCAGCCCGGCGAGATCGTGCCGTCCTCGTGCTGCGCGCCGACCATGTAGCGGGCGGCCAGCGCGAATCTAGCCGCCAGCGCCTCGTCCCGGTAATAGGGCGAGTCCGGATTGCGCAGCGAAGCCGCCCAGATGGCCATCGTCATGGGCGTTCCGGTGGAGTGGTTCGGCGATGCGAGGCCGTACTCGGCGCTTACGATGCCGCCGTAGCTGCGGCTCTTTTCATCCAGGTCCTGGCGGTCCATGCCCTCCCGCACCCAATTGTCGTTGATCTCGAACACGTTCCGATAGGCGCTTTTCACGCTTGAATCCCTCCGTCCGCCGCCGGCTTCGAAGCGGGTGATCCCTTTCGCGCCGCCAGCTTTTGCTGCAATATCCCATGACTGCGGTGAATCGCCTCCGGCTCGCAGGCCGCTTTGAGCTCGTATACTTTAAGCGGGACGCGGTCGATCGCCTCGAGGAACAGGTCGAACGTCTCGCCGTCGCCGCTGTGAACGTACGGACACCAGTGATCGGACAGCCCGATCGTCTCGTGGATGTGCAGTCCGCCGATGTCGTCGATCAACCCCGGCAGCTCGACCGCGTTGTCGTACAGCCCCATCCGCTCCATCATCATCCCGTGCCCGATGTCGAACCACAATTTAACCGGCGAGCCCTTCAGCTGGTCGATCAGCCATCTGGCTTCGGCGAGCGTCGGGATCTGATTGCAGCGCGAGCGCGTCTCGATGCCGAGGATCAGGTCGTACCCTCTAGCGGCCAATGTCTCCGACGCTTGCTCCAGACTGTCGCGGATACGCGCGAGATAGCCGCCGGCCAGCGCTTGGCGCCGCTCCAGCATCTCGTCCCACAAGGTCCGGTACGCCTCCGCGTCCGGTCCTTGCTCGCGGTAAATCTCTTGGAGCCTGCGGCTGATATCGTAGGGGAAAGGCACCTCGCCCGGATGCACGACGACGGCCTTCGCCCCATAGCGATGGGCGTATTCGGCGGAGTGGACGAGCAGATCGACCGCCCGGCGGCGCTTCTCCTCGTCCTCGAAGCCGAGCAGCACCGAGTCCGTGCCATAGTCGGGATCCGCGACGTGCGGGAACGTGTTGTGCACGCTCGACACGCCGATCTCGCCGCGCTCGATCATCGGTTCGATCGTCGTCAGAAGTTCCTCGGTCACGTTGTAATTCAACTCGACCTGACGGAAGCCGAGACCGCGGATCTCCTGGATCATGTCGCTGCCCCGCGTATGGCGCTTGATATTCCAGCAGGTCGAGAAGGAATAGTCCGCTTTATCCAATGCCTTGTCCAAGCCGCTCATCCCTTGACCGCTCCCAGCATGACGCCGCTGACGAAGTAACGCTGCAGCCACGGATAGACGAGCAGGATCGGTACGGTGGCGAACACGACGCTCGCCGCCTTCAGGCTCTCGGGCGTGGAGTGGAGGACGCCGGGCCCCTCGTTGCGCGTCACGTCCGAGATCATGCTGTTCTGCACCAGCTGGTACAGCTTCAGCTGCAGCGGATAGAGCTCGGTCTTGGTGATATAGAGGAGCGAATCCTGGAAGCCGTTCCACCGCCCGACCGCATAGAACAGACTGAGCGTCGCGATGACCGGCAGCGAGAGCGGCAGGATGATCTTGAAGAGGGTGCCGAACTGGGTCGCGCCGTCGATCTCGGCGGCCTCGACGAGGCTGTTCGGAATTCCGTTGAAGAAAGAAATCAGAATAATCAGATAAAATGGGCTAATCAAGCCCGGCAAAACGAGCGCCCACACCGTATTAAGCAGATGCAAATTCTGAACCAGGATGTACTCCGGGATGATGCCGCCGCTAAAGAACATCGTGACGACGATAATGAACATGAACACCTTGCGGCCCTTCAGCTTGGTATGCGTCAGGGGGTAAGCGGCCGCGACCGTCATAATCATGCAAAGCACGGTCGTCAGCGCGGTCAGAAAGACGGTGAAGCCAAGCGAATGGATCATCGACATATCCGACAGGACGCTGCGATACGCTCTTAGATCCAGATCGATCGGCAGCAGCGTGACGGCGCCCGATACGACCGCGCGGGTGGAGCTGAGGGAGATCGCGGCGATGTGAAAGAAAGGCGCCAGGCAGATGAGGACGAAAATCGTAAGGAGAATGACGTTGACGGTATCGAAGATGCGGTTGGACGTACGCTCGGTCACGGTAGCCCGCTCCTTTCGGTAGATAGCTTATAAAATTCCTTCGTCGGTCAGCTTCTTGGACGCATAGTTGGCGCCGAGGACGAATACCAGTCCGACGACCGCCTGGAACAGCCCGACGACCGTCGCCAGCGTATATTGGCCGGACTCCAGACCCGTACGGTACACGTAGGTGCTGAGCACGTCGGAATAATCCATGACCATCTTGTTGCCGATGACGAACGGGCGGTCGAAGCCGATCGCGATCATATTGCCGAGATTGATGATGAGCAGGGTGGCGATCGTCGTCTTCAGTCCGGGCAGCGTGATATGCCAGATCCGCTTGAGCCGGCCGGCGCCGTCCACTTCGGCCGCTTCGAACAGATCGCGATTGATGCCGGTAAGGGCGGCCAGATACAGAATCGTGCCCCAGCCCGCGCTTTGCCACACGCCCGTCGCCAGGTAAGTGAACAGCCAATAGTGTTTGTCCGACAGGAACGGCACCGGACCGAGCCCGAGCGCAGCGAGGAAGTTGTTGACGAGTCCGGACTGCGTGCCGAAAACCTGATACACGATGCCGCCTATGATAACCCAGGAGATAAAGTGGGGAATGTACAATATCGTTTGGGACAGCCGCTTGAACCACTGGAACTTGACCTCGAACAGCATGATCGCCAGGATGAGCGGAGCCGGGAAGGATACGATGAGGTCCAGGATGTTCAGCATAAGCGTATTGCGGAGCGTATTGAAGAAATCATGGGAATGGAACACCTCGCGGAACGCGTCCAGTCCGATCCATTCGCTGCCCATGATGCCTTGAAAAAAGTTAAAGTCCTTGAACGCGATCTGCACGCCCCACATGGGGCCGTACTTGAAGACGATAAAATAGGCGAGAGGCAGGACGAGCAAAGCGTACAGCTGCCAATAACGGCGAAAGTAAACGGTTCCTCTCATGATTGCCGGTCTCCTCTCCTGAGGCTGGAAGTAAAGGGCGGCCCCGCGGGGCCGCCGCTTCTCCCTTGTTTGTCTCGTGCCCGATGTTTAGGCTTATTTCTTCTCTTGGTAGAGCTTCGTGCGCTCGTCGAGGATCGCCTGGCCGCCGCTCTGCATGTAGTCCTTCAAGGCGGACTCGTACGCGCTCTCGAAGTTGGCCGGCTTGGCCGTCGCGGCCTTGACGATGAACTCTTCGTACTTATCCTGCAGCGCCGTGCCGTATTTGGACTCCGCCTCGATCGGACGATCGATCAGGAGCGGCGCGAACGTATCGGTGACCGAGATGTCGAGCGCCTTGCGGAGATTTTCCTGGTACGCCGGCGGGAAGCCTGCCGCGAACGCTTGCTTGTTTTTCTCTTCGTCGCCGGTGAACTTGCCGTTCGCTAGGATGACGATGTCGCCATAATTGTAAATGCGGTCGATCACGTCCTGCGGCGCGTCCGTCTTCACGATCGGAATGCCGTCCTTCATCTCGTAGTTCTCGCCTACTACGCCGTTTTGCAGCGCCAGCATATTGTCCGTCTGCGCCATCCAGTCCAGATACTTGACCGCTTCGGCCGCGCGCTCGCTCGACTTGGGGATCATGATGTACATGCCGTTCGGCGCGTACGCCGGCTTCGCGTGCTTGCCTTCGGAATTGGTGAACGCGTCGATCGGATCGAGCTTCGCCGTCGGCACCGTCTTGAGCAGATTCTCGTACGTGCCGTCCGCGTAGTACAGGTTCGGATAATCCTCGGTCAGGAATCCGACCAGGCCGTTCTGGACGTCCTGCGTCATCTGCTTCTTGTCCTTGTCGAGACCGAAGTCCTTGCTGATCAGCCCTTCGTTGTACAGCTTGTTGTAGAATTGCAGCGCGTCCTTGAAGCCCGGCAGCAGCGTCGGATACTCGTTGGAGCCGAGCTTCTGCGTCAGCGTGAACCGCTGCTCGTCGGTCATCGGCTGAATGAACGACCAGATGAGCGGATCGTACTGCGCCGGCTCGATCGACATGCCGTAAGGGATCACCTTGCCGCCCGTCTTGCCCGGATCCTTCTGCTTGAACGCGACCAGCGTATCGTACAGCTCCTGCGTCGTCGTCGGCGCCTTCATGCCGAGCGCGTCCAGCCAGTCGGTGCGGATGAACGAGGCGTACTTGCCGAGGATCGAACGCTTGCCGGGAATCGCGAGCTGCTTGCCGTCATAGACGCCGTATTCGAGCGCGTCGTCGCCGAGGAACGTCTTCAGGTTGGAGCCGTATTGGTTCAGAAGGTCCGTCAGGTCGGTCAGCCCGCCCTGCTGGGCGTAGCGGTTGAACGTGGCCGAGTCGTAGGTGAAGACGATATCCGGCACGTCGCTGCCGCTCGCCATGAGCACGTTCAGCTTCTTGATCTCTTCGGAGCGGGGCACGGGCACGAATTCCATCTTAATGTTGTTCGGCGTGCCGAAGTTGTCTTGAATGTATTTCGTCAGATAGCTGTTCGTGATGGTGTAAGGACTCGGCGAATTGCCGCGGTCGAACAGTTCGACCTTAAGCGTGACCTGCTTGCCCGAGGCGGCAGGCGAGGATGCGGTGCCGGCCGAAGCCGATCCTCCGCCGTTTCCGGCGTTCCCTGCGTTCGAATTCGAATTGGATGAACATGCGCTCAGCAGGCTCATGCTTGCGAGTACGGCTGCCAGCGACAGGCTTGCTGCCTTCGTCATCTTTGGTGCCATTGTCACAACCCCTTATCTTATGAATAGGTTCGCCCATTTCGCCGCCGCTTGGGGGAGTCGCCATGAACGCTGCGTGCTCCGCCGCTTGAAAGCGCTTCGATCGGGATGTCCCCAGTATGCCCTCAGGTCCCGCACGGGGACAATAAACTAAATTCGGGAGACGCGAGACCGCTATCTTACGGGCATCCCGCGGGGATACGACAGGCAAGGCGCACCGTTTTCCCGAACTAAACCGAATTCCGGTACGCCCGTACGCTCCCTTCGCAGCTGCGTTCGGCCGGTTCGACCGTCACCGGATTCCGGCGTCCGCACCGTACCGGAACGCCATTCCCGAATTAAAAAAACGAAACGAGTGCGCTCCGATCCGGAAGCTCGCACCCATTTCGCAACCAAAATCTTGAAGAGTAAACCGAATTCCCGAAGTAAACTTTAACGGAATTCGATGCGTATTTCCCTTGTCGCGCCGCGGCTGGCGCGATTATTCGCCCGACGAACGCAGCTTCAGCTTGCGGTAGTCTCCCGGCGCGACGCCGTAGGTCCGCTTGAAGACGCGGCCGAAAGTGATCGAATTCGCGTAGCCGATCTGCAGGGCGATGTCCTGAATCGGCAGCTTCGTCTCGAGCAGCAGCTTCTCGGCCCGCTCCATCCGCAGATGCACGAGAAAGTCGACGAACTTCATATCGAACTCCGTTTTGAACAAATAGCTCGCGTACTTCCCGGAGATCTGGAAGCGATCGCTCAGATGCTTCAGGGACAGGTCGGGATCCGAAAAATGCTCCTCGATATAACTCTTCATCTCGTTAATCATCGCGCGGTACGTATTCGTCTTGCTGACGACGACGTAGGAACGATAGGTCTCGCTGAGGAACTCGCCGATCCCGGCCTCGAGCTCGTCAAGCGATCTCGACGCGTCGAGAATGCGCTGCCAGCTCTCTCCTTGATCGCCGGACAGCCTGTCTCTCAGCTCCTCGGAGAAGATATCGAGCTCGTGTCCGAGCATCCGCATCATCGTCTGCAGCAGCGACCGGATCGCATCGTCCTTGAGCCTGTCCTTGCGGAAGCGGTCGAACATGTCCTGCAGGCCGTCTCTCCAAGCCTCGTTGTTCATGCGGAAGTCCTTGACCAGCTCCGAGATCGTCCCGAGGTACGGCAGCACCGGACTCAGATCGCCGCTCGTCATCTCTTCGCCGAACAATATCGTGCCCTTGCCATGCGAGAGCTTATGCCTGAGCGCCTCGGTCGCCGCGCGGAACGAATGCTCGACCTCCTCGAGGCGCCGCACGGCCACGCCGATGCCGAAGCGCAGCGGAATGCGCAGCTTGTCCTCGACCCAGACGCGGCACTGATCCGCGATGCCTCGCAGATCCTCCGTGCTTCTCGACCCTTCGCCTTCGGGCAGCGCGATCAGGACGGCGACGCGGTCGCCGGCGATCCACTCCGCCCAGCTATGCAGGTTTTCATTGCGGGCGAGCTCCTGGAAGACGTTCATCAGGGCGAACTTCAGCACGTTCTGGTCCTTGGCCGAGTACTGGCTCTGAAACAACGGATATTCGTCGATCTCGGCGACCGCGATCGCGTAGCATCGGGTCTCCGCGTCTTGCGGCAGCGGACTGAGCTTGCGCATCTTGTCGGCCAGATCGCCTCCAAGCTTGTGCCCGCCGACCAGGTCGATGAACAGCTGGCTGCGCTGGAGCGTCAGGTTTTCGTGATACTGCTTTTCGTAATCCATGGATCTCGAGATCAGGCTGGTCAACGCGTTGTCGATCATCGCCAGCTCGTCCTTCTTGGAAGGCGGCGCGTCGGTGCGCAGCTGGATCGATTGCAGACGGTTCATGACCAGTTGGATCGGGCGATAGTTTTTGCGCGTGATGTACACGATATAGACGACGGCAAGCAGCACCGTCAGAATGCCGATCGCGATCCAAACATACGAGATGACGGATACCCATGCGTACAGCTGCCCGGTACGGATGCCGCTCTCGAACGTCCAGCCCAGCCGGTCGGAGTGCAGCGTAGTGAGCTCCTTGCCGCCCGAAGCGGAGCCGCCCACGCCTTCGGCTTTGTGCGCTTCGAAGATCGGCTCGCCCGCTTCGTCCTTGATGATTAAGAAGGAAATGCTGTCGTTGGTCATCGCGTTCACGATCTGCTCGAGCGGGTACATGCTGACGTTAATGACCAGCATACCCTGGCTGCCGAACGGGAGCGGCAGACGCTTGTACATCGAGATGACCCGAATCGGGGCGGTGCTGCCGACCTCCCGCAAGCTTCGCACGTCCGACCAGCCGCGGTAATCGGGCTTCTGCAGCGCTTGTTCGATGAAACTTCGGTCCGGAAAGGCGGACAGCTCGCTCCTCCCTCTCTCCGTAAGGACGGTCTTGTCGGCGTCCCGGTACAGATAGACCGATTCGATCAGCTCGCTATTCTCGTTCAGCGCGCGAAGACGAGGCGCCAACGAATAGATTAACGATTCATCGTCGCCGGACGATCGATTCAGGTAAGCCGAATAGCTTCCGTTCGTCTCCATTTCCTTGAGCACGCTCATCTCGATATCGTTCACGGACCGCTCCAGGTTTTCCATGATGAACCGGGTGGAGACGGCGTCCGCCTTGGCCGTTTCTTTGCGGGAGATTTCGTTGACCATCAAGAACGAGAGAAAGACGATGATCGTGATGGTAATCAGAAAAATGGGGAAGTAGGATAACAGCAGACGTCGAAACCAGCTTTGCTGCAAGTGGTGCGCCCCTTTCGAATGCGGCGATCGTATCGGATTGACATGGGTACAAACGCTTACATATCGCTCTATTGTACCATGGCCTTGCCGTCCGTGAAACCGAGCCGCCCCCGTTCCCTATCATTGGAAACGGTGGGAGCGACAGCTAGCAGGGCTGCGGATTCAGACGCTCGGAACGAAAAAAACGGAGCCTCTGCGGAGGTCTCCGTCTTTGGAATTTAGGTATGTCTGATTGAATTACTGGCCGCGCGCGGCTCTGATCGCGGCGCCTTCTTCCTCGTTCGGACCGTATACGCCCGGAGGAACCGCGTCGGCCTGCCGCATGAGGATGGTCATCTGACCGCGGTGGTGGATCTGATGGCGAACGACCAACGTAACCACGCCGTCGTATGTCATGTTCATCGCGCCGAACAAGAGCAAGCTCTCGGACAATCGCGCGTCCGTCCATTTGGCTTTGATCGCTTCGGCCACGGCGGCGCTCATGCCGCGGTATGCTTCGACGATCTCCGCTGCGTTCGCGGGAACGGGCCGTTTGAAATCCGGTCCTGCGATCTGAAGCCCTGCGCTGCCAAGGATGCCGACGGGCGCGCTGGCCACATGCCAGGCCAGATCGCCAAGCGTCCTTGGGCGGGTCGCGGACACGGCTTGCTTCAGAGACGCGTCGGTCATCGCCTCGAGTACCTTAAGCGTCAGCGCCGCTTCCTGGTTCCAGTCGTTCACGACTTGTTCGATCGATTGATACATCCCATCATCGCTCCTCTGCCTACGTAGATATGCATCAAGCATATCATCGCAAACGACTTGGTACAAACTAGGAGCCGCCCCAGATCGCGACTATGAGGCAGCAGAGGAAGGCGACGCCGGCCGCAGGCGTCATGACGGCTTTTTCCCGCTTGCTCTTCGATGCGAGATTGCCAAGCGTATTCAGTCCGAAAAACGCGGTCACGACCCAAATTAGGATGATGGCGCCTTTGCCGGTACGCGTTGGGATCACGTCCGAATATATAAGCAACATCAAAGCGATCAAAATCAGCACGATGGCCGAGGGCAAGCTCGCCCATCGGACGCGCGGCGGCAGCACGCCCGTATACTTGCCTCCCCAGCTATAGGCGCCCAGCGGCAAACCTGCCAGGAGAAGCACGTGAAATACCGCGATCAGCAGCGCGATAGCCGCGCCGATGATGGCGGCAGCCTGGACGACCGATTCGTTCATGCGAGTCCCTCCTCCTCCTCCTTGATTTCCCGCAGCAGCGTTTGGAACCAGGACAGCATCGAGCGGTGAAAATGCAGCCCGAGCTCCAGCGTCTTGAACTGATACTTGGCGATCGCCGTCAAGTCGGCAGGTACCTGGACGCTGCCGGCTGCGACGCCCGCGGCTTCGAAGTCGCGAATTCCTGCCTCCAGCGTGCCGATCACGGCTTCGACGACGCGGATCCGATCTTCGGCGGCGAGCAGTCCGAGAAAGAACAGCCTCGTCGTGACCTCTTTGTCCAGCTGCTTGAGGGGGACGTCCGCCTTCATCCATTCCAGGAAACGGCGCTTCCCTTCGTCCGATATGGCGTAGACGAGCTTCCTTCTGCCGCCTTGCAAGACCTCCTGCCGGTCCGCATGACCGCCGCTCTCCAGCTTCTTTAACGCGGCTTGTATGCTGCCGAGACTTGCGCTATAGAACGGAGACACTTTCCGCTCGAGAATGGATTTGATCTCGTATTGCGTGAGATCGCGGAGCAAGAGCAAGCCTAAAATGACGAATTCCATCGTCGTGCCACCTCCGGTCGCGCGGATAGATGGCCTCAGTATAATATACCTAATAGGTATATGTAAATAAAGAAAACGTCGCCATGTGACGGTAGCCTTGGCGGCACGGAAGAGCGAGCTTGAGATAACCGGTTTTTTCGGTTAACGGGGGCTTTGGCGGGTGGGCCGAGCTTGGGATAGCCGGTTTTTTTCGGTTAACGGGGGCTTTGGCGGGTGGGACGAGCTTGAGATAGCCGATTTTTTCGGTTAACGATGGCTTTGGCGGGTGGGACGAGCTTGAGATAGCCGGTTTTTTCGGTTAATGGTGGCTTTGACGGGTGGGCCGAGCTTGAGATAGCCGGTTTTTTCGGTTAACGATGGCTTTGGCGGGTGCGACGAGCTTGAGATAGCCGGTTTTTTCGGTTAATGGTGGCTTTGACGGGTGGGCCGAGCTTGAGATAGCCGGTTTTTTCGGTTAACGATGGCTTTGGCGGGTGCGACGAGCTTGAGATAGCCGGTTTTTTCGGTTAATGGTGGCTTTGACGGGTGGGACGAGCTTGAGATAGCCGGTTTTTTCGGTTAACGGCGGCCTTGGCGGCCGCGTTAGCTCCCTTATGCGCTTATCGGCACAGCCCGAAGCACCTTTGAGGCTGAGTTAGCTCCCTTACGCGCTTACCGGCTCCGCTCAAAGCTTTCCTGAGGAGGCGATAGCTCCCTTATGCGCTTATCGGCACAGCCCGAATCGCCTCGGAGGCGGAGCTAGCTCCCTTTTGCACTTATCGGCAAAGCTAGGAACAGGGCAGTGGTTTTACTGCGGTTGCTTGTGCGGAGTTACGCCGTTTCTCCCGGCATTGTGGTGCTAGAGCGGCGGTTCCTCCATTCCAAGGCAAATGCAAAAACCGCCCCAGTCTGGCAGGCGGTTCGCGTTCGAGGCAGCTTGCAGTTTTATTAGCGATAGCGAAAATCTAGCCGGCGGTAATCATCCACCGGATGCCGAACTTGTCCGTCAGCTCGCCATAGTACAGGCCGAACGGCTGCATCTCGATCGGATGCTTGACATGCCCGCCCTCCGCCAGCTTCCCGAAGGCTTCGCGCGCTTCGTCCTGCGTCGCGTAGCCGATCGACAGCGCGACGGCTGCGCCGGAACCGACCGGCTCGATCGCATCCGCCAGAAAAACGTAGTTCTCCCCGGAGACGGCGATGCACATATGCATGACTTTGTCCTTGAATTCATTTTGCGCGCCCGTCAGCTCGCCGTGCGTGCCGACAGACATTAGCTTGCCCCCGAGCGCCTGCAGGTAGAAGTCGGCCTGCGCTCTAGCGTCCTCCGACTGGATGAACGGCTTCAACGTGCCCATGATACGCCTCCGTCCCGATTCTTTTTTTAAAGTTCCTCCTTCAAAGTAACATAGCCATTCTTCCCTCGTTTCTTACGAATTGCTCACTTTGCAAGGGTTGCCTGCTCGGAAAACGCAACGCCGTTAACCCTTTCTCCGGTCATCCCGTCCAATTGATAAATAATTGATCGGTCGTGTTGCAGGACGGCCCGGCCTATTGGATCGAAACGGCCGGCACCGCCGCCTGGTATCTGCAGCGGGGCGACACCTTTCTATCGGTTGGCACCGCCAAGCCGTTCGGCCCGGAGCAGCTGCTGTTCGTAGTCGCTTCGCTGGTCCCTCTGGAAAATATGCAATCGCGATCATAAGACAGCGCCCGGTCAAAAAGGACAGCTGTTGCAGGTCGTGGCCGACTGCCCCGCCTCGCAGCGCAACGTTCCGGAGGAAGTGTCAAGCACGGCTACATCCTGGAGCGCGAGCACGAGAAAAACGGACGCGAGCTGTATTTTTATATTCGGGCTTAACGCGGCTCAAAAGCCCTCCGAAGTCGAGCAAGCCGAAATAGCCAAACGGGACGAAGCAGAGATGACCTGCTTCGTCCCGTTTGCGTTTGTTGCGTATGCGGGTTACTCTCTCGATACTCAAAATAGCGCAAAAATGCGCTATTCTCGTTTGCACGCCCTGCATTCGCACACCCCGGTGCTTGCGCAGCACGCGGAATAGCGCAAAACTGCGCTATTCTCGTACGCTCGCCTTGCATTCGCACACCCGGCGCTTGCGCAGCACGCGGAATAGCGCAAAAATGCGCTATTCTCGTACGCACGCCTTGCATTCGCACACCCGGTGCTTGCGCAGCACGCGGAATAGCGCAAAACTGCGCTATTCTCCTAAGCACGCACCGCACTCGCGATGCGGCTCAGCGCGATTCGCCCACCCGCCGCAGCCGGAGCAAGCCCGGCTCGCCGCGCAGCAGCACCGGCTCGCTCGAACCAAGCGCGCCGCGCCCGATGCGCCCGTGCCGCGCGAACGTAAAGCCCGCGTGCGCCTCGAGCAACTCGTAGTCGCCGGCCTCGAGCGCGAGCCGTCCCCAAGCGAGGCGGTCGCCGTCGACGTCGCGCCAGGCTTCGAGCGCCGTCTCGCCGGCGACGCCGTCGATCTCGGTCGGCAGCGTCACCGGCGCGAGCGGCCCCGGCAGCGGCGCGTCGTCCAGCCGGAAGGCGTGCTGGCCCCGCTCCAGCCGGAGCGCCAAGCGCCCGGGCATCGCCGTCCAGTACACGCCCCGGCCGCCAAGCCGTGCCGCCGGATCGCCGTCCGCCGGCAGCTCGCGGCCGGTGACGAGCTCGCGCAGCGCGACATCGCCAGGCGGCACCGCCAGGGAGAGAGCGACATCGCGGTCGGCTGACGCCGACAGCCGTCCGTCGCCCCACGCGACCGTCATCGGCGCGTCGCTCTCGAAGACGACGCCCCCGTCGCGCTCGATCCGCGTGCCGTGCACGAGCAGCAGCGAATCGCCGGCGACGGCCAGCGCCGCGCCTTCAAAGCGGTAGCCGTCGGCACCGGTATCGACCATGCCCGCATGCGTCGTACGAACGTAGAGCGCGGCGTCCCCTTCGAACGACAGCCGGACATAGCCGTCATGCTCGGTCGATGCGACAGCCGCCGGCGCGACGCCGTCCAGCCGGTAAGGCGCCAGCGTCGCGACCAGCACCGCGGCATCCGTCTTCGGCGTCGCGAACGACGCATGCACCTGCGACTTGCCGGCAGCCCAGGCGACCGGCAGTGCCTCCGCCCCCTCGGGATCGAGGAACCGGGTCTCGATCGATGCCTTGCTGCCGCGCGAATCCGCGCCGTGCAAACGGATCTGCAGCCCGGCTTTGCCCTTCTCGATCGTGGCGCCGCCGCTCTCAGGTTCGAGCGTCAGGCGCTCGTCGGCATGCAGATTCCACTCGAAGGAGACGCCTTCCGGACCGGATGCTGCCAGATCGTCGATGACGACGAATACGGACGGCTTCATGTAGACGATATGCCTGAGCGCGCGAGAGAGCTCGCCGCCCCGATAGGCCGCGATCGCGTCGCCCGTCGCCGCGTCGAAAGCCGGGTGGGACGCGAAGCCGACCATGCGGCCCTTGGCGTCGAAATCGTCGATCGGTTGGCCCTGCCGCCCGTCGAACGTAATCGCGTTCGCGGAGTAAGTCCGCTTGGTATAGCCGCGATGGTGCACGCTGTTGTAATAATCGTAGTACCCGCTCTTGAGCGCCAGCGTCTCGCCGAACGCATGGATGATGAAGCCGTTCTGGTCGGCTTGGCTATGGCTGTAGCTGCCATACGGGCTGGACTTGAAGTAGAGCGATATCCGCTCCGGATCGGTCAGGTCGCTGTGCATGGCGACGAGGCCCGTCGTCGGGAACCACTTCGCCTTCGGCAGGTCGGCCGGCGGCCGCGGCGCGATGCGCTCGTCGCCGTAGAAATAATCCTGCAGTCCCTCGGCCGTCCGCTCGCCGATCGCCTCCGCCGCCCACTGCATGCGCGGATCGCCGTACGCCTGCGCCAGCCGGTTCAACAGGCCGATGCTGGGCCAATCCGGCAGGTAGTGGCTGTCGTTGCCGAACACGCCGGTCGGGCTGCCATGCGGGAACATGTAGATCGGATACAGCCCCTCGTGTCTCGAGAAAGCTTTGGCGTACGCGTCGATGGCGCCCGCGCTCAGCAGCACGTCCATCAGCTCCTTGTTGGAACCGGACGACCACTGCCAGTAGCCGGTGCCCTGCGACCAGGAGCCGTCTTCTCCGCCCCATGGCGGGAGCAGATTGATAAACGCAGGTACGGCGCGGCGCACCCAAATCTCGGCTTCGGGAATGTCGTGCAGCATGATCGTGCCCATCAGTCCGATGTAGCCCGCGATCGTCCAGCCGTGGGAGTCGAACGGATACTGATAGATCGGCTGGCGGTCCAGATAATGCTCGATCAACACGGCGATGCGCGTGCGGACCATGTCCTGGACGGCCTGCCGCTCCTCGGGAGACAGCAGATCGTACAGCCAGTCGTAGGCGATGGTGGAGCGATACGCGACGGCGCGATGGACCTGGTCGTTGATATCGAACCGCGTCGCCGCTTCCGGGTCCCAGGAGGCGAAGTTCAGCAGATGGGTCTTGGCATACTCGCCGATCGCGCGGTCTCCCGAGATCAGATAGACGAAGGCGGCTTTGAGCAAATGGTCGAGAGTCGTGTCGGCGTATTTGCGCAGGTCCTGCAGCGCTTTGACCCACTCCGGCGATACGCTGGAAATGGATCTGTCCATGTACGGGAAGGTCGGATCCGGCGGCAGCGGATCGTCCATATGCGCCTGCACCGACGCGCGTGCGCGCTCGAACACGGATTTGGGGACGCCGTGCAGGCGTCGCTCGCGAAAAGCCTCGAGCTCGCGCGGGTTCGTCCAGACCCGCGGGTGGCCGGTCTCCATGCGCGCGAGCATCTCGTCGATCGACGGTACGGGGAACGGCACGCTGCCCTCCGCGATCCGGAATCTGCGTACCTCGCTCCAGGCGGACCAGCCGGCCTCGGGCGTATGGTACCGCACGCGCCAAAACCAGGTTCCCTCTTCTAACGTTTCGGGAAAGTTGTAAAAGTTGATCGCCGGCTCCGCGGCCGCGATCGCGCCGCCGTCCATAGCGGCATCGCGCGCGAGCTCCAGCCGGTACCGGTCCGCGCCCGGGACGAAGGGCCAATCGAAGTCGGGCGGATTTTGCGTCGTCACGAGCGCATCCGTCGGCCGGAACGGGAGATTGGCGTTCGCCATCAGTTCCGCGGGCCAGGCGGGTCCTGCCTCATCGAGCTGCTTGAGTTTGCTTGCGTTTTCCATGACAAACTTCCTTCCTCGTCGGAATGTAGCCTCATGGTAAGCGCGGCAGCAGGGCGGCACAACTCAACAATGTGCAGTTTTATGAACGATAGGCACCTGGTCGGATGTTTTCATTTTTGTATGGATCTCTTTTAACGGTTGCTTTGCAAATAGTGCTCGATCTTCCTCAGCCGTACGTGCAGATGCTCGACGGACATTTCAGCCTTGTTCGTGATGGACTCGCGGAACGCCTCGATCTCGACCTGCGTGTCGCCCAGCATTTTGTACAGCTTTTCGTAATCCTTCACGACCTGGTCCAAAAACGCGTCCACTTGATCGGCATCATAGCGCCGCGACATCATGCGTCCTTTATCGAATGCCTGATTAAAAATATCCAAAGCCGAAAACTTGACGCCTTCTTCGGCCAACCATTGCTGCAGCTTCGGGTTAACGGTCATAGGAGCACCTCCGATAGGGTAATGCGGCAAAAAGCGATACGGGCCGACTGCATCAAGCTTAAGCTTGCTCAGCCGCGCGTCCTCTCCTCACCAGCAGGAAATAAGCGAGCATCGCGGCCGCGCTCGTCGCCAGGATGATGACGCCGAGCGGAACGGCGGTGTCTTCGCCGGCGATGCCGACGAGCGGCGAGACGACCGCGCCCAGCAGGAACGGGATAACGCCGAGCAGCGCGGCGGCGCTGCCCGCCATATTCGCCTGGCTCTCCATGGCCAGCGGGAAAGCCGCCGTGGAGGTCATGCCGATGGACGCGACGAACACGAACAGCGGGATGACGAGCGTGAACAGCGGACCGTGGACGTAGGCCACGATCAGGACGGCGACGCTGGCGAATAGGGCCATCCAGAGGCCGAACAGCAGGAAGGCGCGTTCGGATACGCGGTGCGACGCCCGCCCGACGATCTGGGAGCCGATGATCAGGCTGATGCCGTTCGAGCCGAACAGCAGCGCGAACAAGGTCGGCGAAGCGCCGTATATATTTTGATAAATAAACGGCGTTCCCGAGACGTACGCGAACACGCCGGCGATCATGATGCCCTGGGCCAGCATGTAGCCGACGAACTGGCGGTCGCGCAGGAGCGAGCCGTAGTTTCGCAGCTGCTGCTTGAAGTTGCTCGGACTGCGCCGTTCCATCGGGAGCGTCTCCTTCAGGCGCCACTTGGTCATGATCCACAGGTAGATGCCGAGCAGCGATAACGCGACGAACACGCCGATCCAGGAGGAGAACGACAGAATGCCGCTGCCGGCGACCGGCGCGACGAGCGGCCCCAGGTTGCCGACCAGCAGGAGCAGCGAGAAGAAGCGGGTGAGCTCGTGACCTTCGTACAGGTCGCGCGCGATCGCGCGGGAGATTACGATCCCCGCCGACGCGGCGAAGCCCTGCACGAACCGGCAGGCGATCAATACGCCGATATGGGGCGAAAACGCGCAGCCCAACGAGGCGACGACATAGACGGCCATCGAGATGAGCAGCGGCGTGCGTCTGCCGTGGACGTCGCTGAGCGAGCCCATCACAAGCTGGCCGATGCCGAGTCCGAGCAGGCAGGCGGTAAGGCTGAGCTGTACCAGCGAAGCGGTCGTGCCGAATCGCTCCACGATCTCCGGAAACGCCGGCAGGTACATATCGATCGTAAACGGCCCGAGCGTCGAAAACAGCCCGAGCAAAAGCGCTTGTCTGACGACATGCGCATTGTTCTTGTTGGACATACGTTGGCAATCTCCTAATCCTGATCTTTATCTGTGTCTGTAATTGCCTCAATTTGAAGGCCAGTCCATCCTACCATAATCGCGCGCGAATTCCGACAACAATTTATGACAAGCGCGCGCAAAAACGCGCAAAAACGGCGAGATCGGGGAATCGACCGCGCCGCTTTTTCTCAGGCTAATTTTTTTGCTTCATTATATAGTGGTTACTCCTTCTCGCTCCCGAGCAAGGTGCCGCTGCTGAAAAATCGCCGCAGGAACGGTATTAAAGAAGGCTAGCTTCCAGCCAGCTGCCGTCCGCCGGGATCGGCACCTCGACCGTCTCGCCGTCCCTCGTGAATCTCAGCACCCCATGACCGTGGGTCGCCCGGACGCGGATGCGCGATGCGTCCATGTCCACCTCGACTTCGCCGGCGGAGTTCGGGACGGTCCCCTTCATCCAGGCCAGCCCGCCAAGCTGCGGCTCGACGACAAAAGTCTCATAGCCCGCGCTAAGCGGTTTGACGCCGAGGAAGTATTTCCCGAACAAGTAGATCGGACCCGCTCCCCATGCATGGCACAGGCTTTTTCCGAACGTTACCCCGTACATGCCGTAGTGGGCGTCGTCCGCGAGAGACGGGTCGTATTCCTCCCAGAACGTCGTCGCGCCGAGCTCGATCATGCCGCCCCAGTAAGCGCGAACCTCCTGCAGGACATAATCGTGCTGCCTGCTCTCGCACAGCGCCGCCATCTCGTGGAACCGCATGTACGGCGTCCGGATCCGCGGCACGTCCGGATTCAGCATCACGCTTTGAATCACGCGCTCTTGCTGCGCGGGACTCAAATAGCCGAAGGTCATTGCGAACATGTTGGCATGCTTCGTCAGCATCGGCTGCGTGGCGCCGTCCACGCGATGGTGCAGCAGCCCGCCTCTCTCTTCGTCCCAGAACAGGCACAGCGTCTTGGCCTTGAGGTCGTCGGCAAGCGACAGGTACGTCTTAGACGCGGCGGCATCGCCCAGCTCGGCGGCGAAAGCGCTCATCGCTTCGAGCCCGCGCGCGAGCAGGATCTGGATCGTGCTGACGGCGCCGCTGTTGTCCAGATCCGCCCAATCGACGAATACCCAATCCTGCTGCCTGCCCTCGACCAACCCTTCTTCATTGCGCTGCGCGAGGCAGAAGTCCATCAGCGACACCGCCCGGTCGTAATACTGCCGGATGAACGCAATATCCCCCGTGTACAAATAATAGTCGGACAGCGATACGAACCAATACAACGAATAATCCAGAATGGTGTTGAAATGCATGACCAGCGGATCCTTGCCGCGCAGCGCGATCAGCGTCCGGCGCGTCACGTTCAGATCGAAGAAGCTGTAGTAGTTCATCAGAAACGCCTGGTAGGCGTCGCCCGACCAGACCCAGCGGTCTCGCTTGATGCCGTCGAGGAAAAACTCCCTGGCGTTCAGATGAAGCGTGTAGAGGCTCATCTCGTAGATCTCGTTCAGCTTCGGGTCCGAGCACGCGAACGCGCTGCGATAGGTGACGGGCACGTATTCGTACAGCATCGATACGCGGTCCCAGCTGACGCCTGCGTCGGCATGAATCCATGCATAACGGAAGGCCTTCGCGTCCCCCAGCGTATAAACGCCGTCTTCGGCCAGCCTCGCCGCTTCTCCGGCATCGAATCGGTCCACGCTGTAGCACTCCGCAGTCGAGAGCGCCTCCGCCCTCGATTCGCCGTAGTAGATCCGGACCTTGCCCGTGCCTTGGAGATTGTGGAAGCGCAAGTAGCCGAACGTCTCGCGGCCGAAATCAAGCAGCGGATGCCCTTGAACCTCTTCGGCTGACGCCGGCTCCTGCGGCTCGACCGCCAGGCGGAAGGCGGACGGCGGGGCGGACGGCGAATCGAACGTCCACATTCCGGCCGGTACCCAGTCGTTCTGGTACGAGGTCGCCTCCCAGGACGCATCCGTCCGGATGTTGGGGCCTTCGATGTACAGCGCGGGCATCTCGACGTCGTTAAAGACGCTGACGCTGATCTCGTGCTTGCCCGCCGGCAGCATGATGACGGGCTCGTCAGTGCGGTCGTTGTCCTTCCCGTCTAGATAGAGGGAGAAGGCTCCTTCGGCCTTGATCGCGACTTGCTCCTCGCGAGGCAGGTCGTAAACGTACCGGAACTTCACATTCGAATAATGCCGGTCCAGCCGCCAGTAAGCCGGGTACGGAACCCCGCGCGTCCTCCGTTTCACGGACATTTTTTCGTGCAGCCGAATCTCGAAGTCGCCCGGATACCAGATCCAGGTCGCGGTCTGCGGCGTTTCTTGTATCGTGTCTTGCATCGTCATGGCCGAATCGCTCCTTCCCTGTCGTTAAGCCACATTGTATACTAAACGCACATCCTGTAAGGCGGGGGGTTGTGACAACAATGATGGACATTAATGACTTCGCGCCGCGGTCCGGCGACGCGCAAAGAGCCCCGCGCGCCCCCGTCTACCGTTCGGAAATCTCGGAGCACTTTCAGGGCGACTTCCCGATCTTCGTCAATCGCTGGGAGGAAGGCTTCGCGCTCAAGGAGCATGACCACGCCTACCTGGAGATCGTCTACGTCATGTCGGGAGAGGGTTTCCACTACGTCGGCGATCGCATCGAACGCACGAACAAAGGCTGCCTTTACTTGCTGCCGGTCGGCACCTCGCATATGCTGCGCCCGAAGGACGCTTCGGCCGGACGGAAGCTCGTCGTTTACAACCTCTGCATTCGTCCGGCGTTCGTGAAGACGATAAACGGCTGGCTGGCGCCGTACGCGACGAGCGGCGACGCGCACGCTCTTTTTGACGGCCTTCACGCCTCTTATCTCTCGTTAAAGGATCGGGGTATGCGGCTCGGCCAGCTGTTCGAACGCCTGCATCGCGAATATACGGCGCGGCGGCTCGGTTATGAAGCGAGCTTGTTCGCGGGAGTGATGGAGCTGACGGTCGAACTCGCAAGGCTGCTGCAGGAAGACGCCGTTCATGGGTATGACGCGAAGCCGGCCGATTCGGGCCGCATCGAGATGGCTGCGATATTCGCCTATATCGACCTTCATGCCGCCGAACCGCTTACCGTGGACGACCTGGCCTCGCAAGCCGGCATGAGCAATCGGCATTTTATACGAAAATTTCAAGCCTACGCGGGCGTCACCTTCTCTGCGTACGTACAGCTCCGGCGAATCGAATCCGCTTGCAGGCTGCTGCTCGAGAGCGAGCACAAAGTTTCCAGCATCGCGATGATGACGGGCTATCGGGACCTGGCGTACTTTCGCCAAGTGTTCCGAAGCCGGATGGGAATGAGTCCGAGCGAATATCGGAAAGGAAGTCCAGGAGCGTTAAAAAAACGGCCGCCTCATTAAATGCAGGCGGCCGGTTGTCGAATTGAGACCTATCGTCGGTCAGAAGGCGTTGTAGCGGTGTGCGCCAAAATCGCTTGGACGACCTGGTCCCAGTCGCCCTCGGGAAGCTCATGCCCGGTACCTTCCAAAGCCAACAAAACAGCGTCCGGAATAATGTCGGCAAGATGTTTTCCGTGCTCATAGGGGATAATCGGATCTTCGGTGCCGTGAATGATCAGCGCGGGTACGCCGATCTCGTTCGTCCTGGCCAGGTACGATTCGCCGCCGGCCAACAAGGCGTGATTGCCCATACTGGCCATATTGGCGCTTCTCGCAAACTCCAGTTCGGCCAGCATGCTCGTTTTTTTCCGATCAAAAAAATGTTTGGAGCCTGCCAATACTTTGGATCTTTGTACGGCAAATTCAGCTACCGACTGTCGGCTCGTCCAATCGATCGTCCCCATTTTCGAGAAAAACGCCATCACCTCTTCTTCCATCGGGGGGAGATGCTCGGCAAAATTAGACGTGGATACGAGGGTGAGGGACGTCGTTCTTCGCGGATGCCGCAGCGCGATCATTTGGGCCAACATGCCTCCCATGGACATTCCCACGATGTGGGCTTGCTCGATTTGATAAGCATCCAATACGCGAATCGCATCGTCCGCCATATCCTCGAACGTATAATCCGGGTTTCCCGGCTCATAAGTCGTCGAGCGACCGACATCGCGATTATCGTAACGAATGACGAACCGGCCGCCCTCGGCTAAACGCCGGCAAAACGGCTCTTCCCACCAGATCAACGAGGATTGAGCGCCCATAATTAGCAAAAGGGCGGGGTCACGCGGGTCTCCGAAGCTTTCTGCGCATATTTGGATGCCGTCCGTTTGGATCAATCGTTCGTTCATAGAGAATCCTCCATCGCATTTTAAAAATAAAAAACACAGGCCTCGGGCCTGTGCATCCTGTAATCGAAAAAAGGATTTGAATTCACTCAAATCCAGTCTAATGCGGCCCAGAGGTAGAGAGACCTGAGCGGCTCTCTATCTCCATCGCAAATAGACGATGCTGGGTTCCGTGAAGGCAAACCATTCTTCGATTACGATGCACGCAAAAAAGCCTTAGTCGAGGCTTGATTCATTTGCGCTAGCGTATCGAAGAATTAGTTCAACACACGTAACCCCTCCGTTCATATCCAGTAAAGTAAATCTTACCTGGCGCATACCGGGATGTCAATAGATGGAACTTTTCCAGAAGCGCTGCCGAACGGCCCGCCCTTCCAAAGGAGGTATTTTAGCTGCAGTCGATTCGTTGAACCTACTTGGCCGAGACCTCGCTCAGCATCGCCGACCGCCAGCCTCCGAATGCCGTAATGTCCGCGGCTTCCCGCTCCGCCCAGCCTTCGCAGATGAAGCCGGGCACCTCGGTCCCGTCGGACAGCTCCACCTTGCCGATCCCGAGCGGTGCCGGTATCGCCGCCGCGAAGGATCCGAAACGGTCGAGCGGCATCTCCCACAGCTCGAGCGCGATGGCGGCGCCGCCGGCCGTTTGCTTCAGCAGGCCCGGCTTGGCCGGCTGCGTGGGCAGCCTCACCAGCTTGTACTTGGCGGCCGTATGCGCTTCGCGGATAAACGTCGAGCCGTGCGCCTTCATCTGCGCTTCCAGCGGGAAGCCCCGCATATGAAGGCCGCAGACGGCGACGAGCGTCGCGGACTCGGCGGTCGGCTGCGAAATCGGTTGAGTCGCCGACGCCAACATTGGCTCACGCCGCGTTTCAGATTGAAGTTCCGGCGCAGTCTGCGCTTGGGCATGCGATCGACCGTCTCCATACAGATCCGCAAGCCCGACCAGCAGATCCTCCTGTCCGGACAACGCGAACAGCGTAATGCCGAACGGAAGCCGCTCGCCCGCGAGTCCGGCGGGGACGGCAACGGTGCACAGGTCGAGCAGATTGCAATGGTTCGTGTACAGTCCCATGGCGCGATTCGTCGCGATCGGCTCTTGCCTTGCTTCGTCGCGCGTCCAGGTCCCGCCGGCCGTCGGCAGGACGAGCGCACCGTCCGATAGCAGCTGCTGCGCCTTTCGCTTCAATGCCTGCAGCCGATGCTGCGCTTTGAACAGGTCCGCGGCATGGTGCGCCGGATCTGCGCCCGTCCGCAGAATCCGCTCCGTCACGGGAAACGCGCTGCCCGGATGCGACTCGACGAATTCGCCGAGCGCCGCCCAACGTTCGGCGACCCACGGCCCTTCGTATAAGAGCGCGGCGGCCTCTTCGAACAACGCCATGTCCGCGTATTCGACCGCGACGCCGAGCTGCTCGAGCTGCGCTTTGGCGCGCTCCCAGGCGAGACGATAGCCTTCGGCGAACGGACCGTAGAACGCCGGCGGATCGCTTGGGAGATAAACCCTGGCAGGGAGACTTCGCTCCGAGCCCTGCCGGCGCGAGATGTCTTTCGACCAGGGGTCGTCCGGCGCCAGGCCGCGAACGGTCCGGTCGACCAGATCGGCATCGTCAAGCCGATGGGCGAAAACGGTAATGCAGTCCAGGCTCTCGCAGGCCGGCACCATCCCGTCCGCCGGCCACGCGCCGACGCTCGGCTTCCAGCCGACGAGCCCGTTCAACGCCGCGGGCACGCGGCCCGAACCGGCCGTATCGGTGCCGAGCGCGAAGACCGCCTGGCCCCGGGCCACCGCCACCGCAGAGCCGGAGCTCGAGCCGCCGCTGATCAGCTCCGGCCGCAGCGCGTTATGCGCCTCGCCGTATGGGCTGCGCATGCCGACCAGTCCGGTCGCGAACTGGTCGAGGTTCGTCTTGCCGACGGGGATGGCGCCCGCCTCGACCAACCGCCGCACGACCGTCGCATGCGCGGACGGCACGTACGCATAGTCCGCGCAGCCGGACGTCGTCGGCACGTGCGCCACGTCGATGTTGTCCTTGACGGCGAACGGAATGCCCCACAGCGGCGCCCGCTTCGGATCCAGCTCGCCGAGCCGCGCAAGGTAAGGCTCGATCGCCGCCAGGGTCGGCGGACTGATCCAGATGTTCATGTCCCGATCCGCTTCGGCGCGCCGCACGATCTCGAGCACCGCTTCGCGCGGCGTCAACCGGCCGCTCGCGTATTGCGTTTTTAACCAGTCCACCGTCAGTCGATCCGCGAATTCGAACGCAGTGTCGCTCATACGGCCGCCAGCTCCTTCTCCTCCGACTTGGCGATGCCGACGACCAGTTGCCCGGCGTGCACCGTATCCCCCGGCTTCGCGTGAACCGAATGAACGATGCCGTCGAACGGCGCGTTCTGGGAAAACTCCATTTTCATCGACTCGACGATGAACAGCGTATCGCCCTTCCGCACCCGCTCTCCCGGCGACACCTGCACCTTCCACATGCTGCCCGGCATCGAGCAGCGGATCGCGTCGACCTCGTCCGGCAGCTCGTCGTCGCTTGCGGCCTTGCTCGGCTCTTGTTCGGACACGTATTCCGCCAGCCCCCGCGCCTTCCAGTCCTCGCGTTCCTCGCGGAACGCCTGCTGCTGCTGCGCGCGGAACAGCCCGGCGCTCTCTTCTATCGAAGAAAGGAACTGCAGATACTCGCCCAGATCGAACGTCGTCTCGGTGATGTCCGCCTCGAAGCGGCCGCGGAGGAAGTCCTCCCGCAGGACGAGCAGCTCCTCGGCGCTGACCGGGTAGAACTGGATCTGGTCGAAAAACCGGAGCAGCCAAGGCTTGCCGGACACGAAGCTGGCCGTCGTGCGCAGCTTGTTCCACATCTGGATCGTGCGGCCGACGAATTGGTATCCGCCCGGCCCTTCCATCCCGTAGACGCACATGTAGGCGCCGCCGATGCCGACCGCGTTTTCCGGCGTCCAGGTGCGGGCCGGATTGTACTTGGTCGTCACGAGCCTGTGCCGCGGATCGAGCGGCGTGGCGAGCGGCGCGCCCAGATACACGTCGCCGAGGCCGAGCACGAGATAACTGGCGTCGAACACGATGCGCTGCACGTCGTCGATGCTGCCCAGCCCGTTCACCCTGCGGATGAACTCCAGGTTGCTCGGACACCACGGGGCGTCCGGGCGAACGTTCTGCTGGTAACGGTCGATCGCGAGCTGCGTCGCCGGATCGTCCCAGGACAGCGGCAGGCGGACGATGCGGGACGGCACCTGAATGGAGGCGAGCGGCGGCAGCGCGGCGTCCAGCTCCAGCAGCTGCTTCGCTACGCGGCCGACCGTCGTGCGCTTCGGATCGATGCGCACCTGCACGGATCGAACGCCCGGCGTCAGGTCGAGCACGGGCATGCCGTCCTGCGCGCGAATGGCTTCGATCAGCGCGTGCACCTGGAAGCGCAGCAGCAGATCGAGCTCGAGCGAGCCGTATTCGACCAGCAGGTTCTCGTCGCCGCTGCAGCGGATCGTCATCCTGAAGTTCCGCCCCTCGGACTCGCTGTGCAGGATCGGATATTCGGGCGTGAACGCGACGACGTCCCGCGACGGCGCCGCGACCGGCAGCGCTTCGCGAGCGCCGCCTGCGATCGCCTGAAGCTGCGCCTCCTGGACGCGCCGCATTTCCTCCGCCTGCTCCAGCGTGACGAGGCGAAAGCGGACCGCGTCTCCGGCATGCAGCTGGCCGAGCTTCCAGAACTCCGCCGATGCGGTCGTCACGGGACAGACGAAGCCGCCGAGACTCGGTCCGTCCGGGCCGAGCAGAATCGGCATGTCGCCGGTCAGGTCGAGCGTGCCGATCGCATAAGCGTTGTCGTGAATATTAGACGGATGCAGCCCCGCCTCTCCCCCGTCCTCGCGCGCCCAGAGCGGCGCCGGACCGACGAGCCGGACGCCCGTGCGGGAGCTGTTGAAGTGGACTTCGAAGCGCGTGTCCGCGAGCTGCCGCAAATATTCCGGCTGCAGGAACTCGCCCGTGCAGTGCGGACCGGGGATGACGCCGATCGTCCATTCCCGCGCGATCGCGGGGCGATACGCTTCGGGCAGCCCGCCTTGCGGCTGGCACGCGTTGCCTCCCCGGCGCACGTTCAGCACGTCGCCGGCCCGCAGCGCGCGGCCGCCGTGTCCGCCGAAGCCGCCGAGCGTGAAGGTCGACGCGCTGCCCAGCGTAAGCGGCATATCGAAGCCGCCGGCGACGAGCAGGTAGGCGCGAAGGCCTTCGCCCGCTTCGCCGAAGGACAGCACCTGCCCGCGCTCCGCCCGCACCGGCTCGTACATCGGGACCGGCGCATCGTCGAGCGCCGGATTCATGTTCGCGCCGGTGATGCACAGCCACATGCCTTCGCGGAACTTATAAGCGCCGCCTCGCAGCGTCAGCTCGAGGCCGCTCGCGTCCTCGGGGTTGCCGAGCAGCGCGTTTCCCGTGCGGAAGGCGAGCGGGTCCATCGGCCCGCAAGGCGGCACGCCGACATCCCAGTAGCCGACGCGGCCCGGCCAATCCTGCACGGTCGTCTGCACGCCGCCGTCCAGCACTTCGATCGCCGACTCGCTCGGGGCGAAGTCGCCGAGCAACTGCGTGAACACGTCGCCGTCCGCGAAGGCCGGTTCGTCCAGCAGCGCCTCGACGTACTGCAGGTTCGTCGTAATGCCGTAGAAGCGCGTCTCCGATAGCGCCCGCTTCAGCTTCGCGATCGCATCGGCGCGGTCCGTCCCGTGCACGATGACCTTGGCGAGCATCGGATCGTACAACGTCGTCACCGTGATGCCGTCACGCACCCACGTCTCGTTGCGCGCGCGCTCGGAGAGGCGCACTTGATCGAGCTGTCCCGCGCTCGGTCGGAACTGCTGCAGGCAGTCTTCGGCGTAGACGCGCGCTTGAATGCTGTGACCGGCCGGCTCCGCGAACAGCGTCTCCAGGCCTTGCAGCTCGTCGGCCGCCTCGCGGATCATCCATTCGACGAGATCGATGCCGAGCACCTCTTCGGTGACGCCGTGCTCGACCTGAAGGCGCGTGTTGACCTCGAGGAAATAAAAGCGGAGGCTGGCCGGATCGTACAGGAATTCGACGGTGCCGGCGCTCCGGTAGCCGGCTTCGGCCGCCAACCGCCGCGCGCTGGCGAGCATCTCGGCTCTAACGTCGGCCGGGAAGCTCGGCGCCGGGCTCTCTTCGACGACCTTCTGGTTGCGGCGCTGCACCGAGCAATCGCGCTCGCCGAGCGCGACGACTTCGCCGAACCGGTTGCCGAAGATTTGAACCTCGACATGGCGCGCCTTGGCGATATACTTTTCCAGGAACACGCCGCCGTTCTTGAAGTTCGTCTCCGCCAGGCGGCGCACGCTGTCGAACGCCGCGCGCAGCGCCTCTTCGTCCGCGCAGACGCGCATGCCGATGCCGCCTCCGCCGGCGGTGCTCTTCAAGATGACCGGATAGCCGATGGCATCCGCATGCACGATCGCTTCGTCCGGCTCAGTGATGAGCGGCGTGCCTGGCAGGAGCGGCACATTCGCCTTCATCGCGAGCTCCCGGGCTGAATGCTTCAGCCCGAAAGCCTCCATCTGCGCCGGCGATGGTCCGATGAAAACGATGCCGCTCTCCTGGCAGGCCCGGGCGAAGTCGGCATTTTCGCTCAGGAAGCCGTACCCCGGGTGGATCGCGTCAACGCGGCGCTCCTTTGCGATGCGGAGGATGAGCTCCGCGTTCAGGTAGCTTTCCTTGGCGGGACCGTCCCCGATCAGCACCGCTTCGTCGGCGAGATCGACGTGCAGGCTATCTTGATCGGCGGTCGTGTAGACGGCGACGGACGCGATTCCCAGCTTGCGCAGCGTGCGCTCGATCCGGACGGCGATCGCGCCCCGGTTGGCGATCAGTACTTTGGTGAACATGGCGTTCCTCTCCTTTTTCCCTCAAGGCTCTTGATGTTCGCTCGTCGTTACTCGTTCCAGATCAGGACGCGGATCGGCGTCGGATTGTAGGCGTTGCACGGATTGTTCAATTGCGGGCAGTTGCTGATGAGCGCCGTCGTCCGGCCGTGGGACTGCAGCTCCACGTAAGCCCCCGGCGACGAGACGCCGTCGTCGAACTTCAGCCCCCCTTGGGGCGTGACCGGTACGTTCATGAAAAAGTTGATGTTCGGCGCGAGATCCCGCTTGCCGTAGTCGCCGCCCCGCTTGGCCAGCTGGAGCATGAACGTGTCGCGGCAATTATGCATGTGTTCCTTCTCGTGCGCGTAGCGGACGGTGTTGCTCTGCGCCGAGCAGGAGCCGCCTAATGTGTCATGCCTGCCGCAGGTGTCGGCGACGATCGTGAGCAGCGCCTTCCCGGACTCCGCTACCAGGACCGATCCCGTCGTGAGGTAAATATTGCCCTGCCTGGCGATCGTCGCGGCCGCCGCATAATGATCCTCCGGATGATCGGCATCGTAAAACAGCGTGTCCGCGGCTTGGTTGCCTTCCAGATCGACGATCCGCAGCACCTGTCCGGGCTCCAGATCGCGCATCCATCCGTCTCCGGCCAGAATGATGTCGTCATAGACCGCCTGCTCCGGCTTGCGCGGACTCTCGACTCGGTGAAACGCGCCCATATCTTTTACCTCCCGTTGCTAGACTAGATAAGCGAATAATAGGTCCATGTATTCTCGAAAGCGCGGCGGTTCTCGCCGCGGTGGTTGACGCAGACGTCGTCCTCGCGAACCGGCTCCGCTTGCGTTACTTCCAGCCTTACGGGAACCGAAGGGTAAGACGCGCGCCCGTCCAGCGGATTCGGCGTATTCGACAGTACCAGAATGACGTCCATCTCCGTGCGAAGCGTCACCGACGATCCAGCCGGGCAGTGGTCCTTCGCGTAGTGCATCGCGCCGTTCTCGTCGCAGTACACTTTGGAAAACAGGTTGACGACCGGCATCATGTCCCGCATGCCCATACCGTGGCGGGTCAGCTCGACCGCGAAGTTTTCCTGCCCGCTGCGCAGCCAATCGTTGCGCAGCGCCTGGTAGGTCGTGCGGCCGTACCGTTCGTCCGTAAGCGTCCTCGTCGTATAGCCGCCCATCGGATCGTGCCAGCCGAGGTCGTCTTGCACGATGCTGGCAAGCACCCGGCCGTTGTCGCTCATGAGCGTGTGCCCCGTCGTCAGATGCGCCGTATATTGGGCCTTCAACGTATCCGGCATGTTGTAGCGCTCGGTCAGATCGTGCGCGTGAAAAAGCATCATCGACAAGTTCGCCCCCGCCTCGAGTGCCGTGAAGCGAAGCAGCTTGCCGCGGCCGATGCGGCCCGACCATTTCCCCCCTGCGCCGATAACGGTGTTCAACATCCTGATCCTCTCTCTTTCCCGCTGAATTCGATGGTTAGCGATGCGTCGTCCGAACGACAAAAAGCCCGGGAGAGTCATCTCCCAGGCTTTTATCCTTCCGTGTCATATGGCGGATCGCCCTGCCGATCCGCATGATCTGCTCGATCTGCGCCGGCCGCGCCGCCATACGCCGTCTCTTGGACCAGTCTTGATGCGAGAAGCATCAACGGAACCCTAGACCGCTTTTTCGTTCTTGACGATGTGCTGCTTGCAAGAACCTTGATTTAATTGTCACGTTTTCTAACATGCGGTTAGTATAAATCCGTTCGCCGTTCGATGTCAATATACATAACATAATTATTTATTCGCTTTTGATCGCGGCAGGCGCGCCCTCGAACAGGTTCGCCGAAGCGCTGAACGAGCGCGACTTTCTGGTGCGGAACAGATAATAGGCCAGGCCCGCCGCAAGCCAGATGCAGCCGAGCGTCAGCGCGTTCGCGTCCAGCAGCGTGATCAGCCACACGATGAACGAAGCGCCGGCCAGCGGGAAGATCAAGTACTGGAACGTCTGCTTCAAAGACCGCTGTCTGCGCTTGATATAGCACTCCGCGATGACAGATAGATTGACAAAGGCGAACGAGGTCAATGCGCCGAAGCTGACGAATTTCACGGCCATATCGAGGCTGATCACCAGGGCCAGCAGCGAGACGATGGTGACCAGCACGATATTGTTCACCGGCGTCCGGTACTTCGGATGAATCTTGCCGAAAAAGCCTTTGGGCAATATCGAATCGCGTCCGAGCACGTACAGCAGCCGGGAGACGCTCGTCACCGACGTCAGCCCCTGCGTGAAGATCGCGAAGATCAGGACGGTCGTGAAAATCGCGCCCAGCGTCGCCCCGCCCGCCATCTTCATCAGCTCGAAGCCGGCGGAATCCAGGTTGACGAACGTCAGATGCGGATACGAGACCTGGATGAGGTACGAAGTAACCACGTAGAGCACGCTGGCGATCAGAATGATGAGCATAATCGCCCGGGGGATCGTTTTCTTGGGTTGTATGGTTTCCTCCGCCAAGGTCGACACCGTATCGAAGCCAAGGAAGGAAAAGCAGATGATCGAGGCGCCCGCAAGGATGGTCGGCAGGCCGACATCGAGGTTCGCGAAGGGCTGCGCGGCGCCCTCGAACCCATGGAAGCCCTTGATCAAGTAGGCGCAGAACAGAGCGATGAATATGATCTGGAACAAGACGAACAGCTTGCTGAGGCTGGCGGAAAACTGGATGCCCGCGATATTGACGACGGCCAGCACGATGTTGAGCAGAATGATCCAGACAAAGGCCGGAACGGCCGGGAACTGGGCGTGCAGGTAGATACCGAACGTCAGGCATGCGATGATCGGCGAGAACAGATAGTCCAGCAGGATCGCCCAGCCGACCGTGAAGCCCGGAATCGGGTGCATCGACTTCTTCACGTACGTGTACGACGAGCCGGAGCCGGGGAAAACTTTCGCCATGATGCTGTAGCTGTATGCCGTGAAGAAAATCGCCACGACCGACAGCGAGTAAGCTTCGGTGATCATTCCCTTCGACGCGTCGTACGCGATGCCGAACACGGAGAAGTAAATCATCGGCGTCATCCAGGCCAAACCCAGCGCGACAACTTGAACCAGCGTAAGCGTTTGGCGTAGCGTAACCTCTTGTTTCATCCCTTAGCTCCCCTTCCCTGTCTCAAAAAACAAAAAAATAAAAGCCGCGGGAAGATATGTAATATATCCTCCCGGGCTTTTATCCCTCCGTGGACACGGCCGCTATGCCGTGCGTCTTCTCTCGGACCAGACCGGCATGAAAGCTGCCGCGGAACCCTAGAAAACAATTCGTATGCAGTTGGATTTAACAGGTTATCTGACAAGAAATAAAGCGATTCAAACTTTTATGTTAGTTAATATAACACATATCCGATGGATTTCAAGCACTAATTTGGATTACGACACGCATATCCATCCTAATACCTAACATGCAGTCTCATTTCATGGAAAAGAACCAGACAAAGATCGCCAATGCACAATACAGATGGCTGCCGGCGTGCTAAACTTGTTCTACTGGGCGTTTGTTCGAAAGGGGCTTTGCTTCTTGCTGTTCGCTGTTTTTATATTCGTGCTCGCGGGATTGGCCGAGATCGGCGGGGGCTATATGGTCTGGCTGTGGCTGCGGGAATCGAGGCCGCTTTGGTATGGCATCGTCGGGAGTCTCGTACTCATCGCGTACGGCATTATTCCGACGCTCCAAAGCTTCCCTTCGTTCGGACGGGTGTACGCGGCTTATGGGGGCGTGTTCGTCGTCCTGGCCGTCTTATGGGGATGGCTCGTCGACAAGAAAGCGCCCGATATGTACGACTGGATCGGGGCCGCGATCTGCCTCATAGGCGTATCGGTCATGCTGTGGGCGCCGAGAAGCGGATAGCGCTAGATTTTTATCGAAGGAGCAAGCTACGGACGATGGACAGCCAATGGAGAATCGCATATGTCGAGGGCAAAGGACCGATCATCTGGGATATTATCCAAAAAGCCCATCTATGGTCGCAAAGCGAGGGAGGGCAACCGGGCTTGTCAGATCAATAATAGAAGCTCTTTTGATTATTCATGTTCAATTATGAAAAATAGCGATAGGCAGCAAAAGAAATCCATAGGAAAGCCGCGATCCACAACAAGATAATCAAGCTTCCGACCAGCCAGTTTTTCGGTTTGCCGCTCTTTAATCGGTCCTCGGCTTTTAAAGAACATTCCTGGATCACTGCATGGGGTATCATTTTCAAAGCAAGCGCGACGCCAAGCGGAACGAGAATCACATCGTCAAGGTAGCCCAGTACAGGCACGAAGTCCGGTATCAGGTCGATCGGACTAAAGGCATAAGCGACTACGCATATCGCGAACAACTTCGCGTACCAAGGCGAACGGTCATCCCTATATGCAAAATAAAGGACAAAAACCTTTCTTTTAAGCGCTTTAGCCCACGCTTTAATTCGTTGAATCATGCGGTGTCATTCTCCAATTTATATGATATGCCCTTCGAGGAATAAACGCCGTTGAAAGGTGCAGGCCGTCACTTCAACTGTAATCTTCAATCAATAAAATTTTTCCTTCCTTCATTCCGAACGTTGACTTTCCTTTTAATTGCAGCTTATCCCCACGCTTTAACCCATTTGGAAAATCCATGGCAAGAATACCTTCATAATCGATTCCGACCTCTACTTTGTCATTTGTAACATTGTAATCGGTAATTGTCTGGCGACGGCTGGAGAACATCGTTGACGACTGTTCTGCCAACTCCCTAAAAGCTTGTATTCCTCTGGTCTCCGTTGTGGTTTCTCCATTGGAAATATTCCTGAATAGGATGTCCTTATGCAAGAGTTCAACCATTCTTTCAATTTCAAAAGAATTGTATGCTTCGAGATATTTTTCAATGACGTTCCTTATTTCTTTACTGACCATAATCATAATCCTCTCCTTATGTTTAGGGCTTAAATCACGTCATCGATGTCGACACATAAAGTGTCGTGTTTTTGGTCCCCCGCGTGTTCAATATCGTAGGCGGCTCTTTCGAGCAATTTTTCTTTTTCCTCAAGCATGATGGCTTTAACTTTCGAGCTTACCGGCTCGTATGCTTCTGCTTCTGGAGCCTTGTAAATAAAATGCGTTACGAATTCGAAAACGTCTTTTTTTTCGATGGCAACGACGCGGACGATCCCGAGCTCGGTGAGGTCGTTAGCATCCTCGTCATCAGGGGCATCGTTATCACCGAAAATATTCACTTCCCAGAAGTTCCATCCCTCATCTGTTTCTCCGCCGCCGAAACTAACGGCCTCGATGTTTTTCCAATTTCTCATCTCCAACCTTCAACTCCTCCCTATTAATATATGGTTTACGATGTAGGAGTAAGTTTAACATAATTTCATTAAGCAAAGATGCTCGAAATCAGAACAGCCCGCCGTCACGCCGGCAGGCTGTTTACTAAAGTAACGTTCCCCGTTAAAGCGAAACACCTTGGATGGCGCGACTATTTCTCCAACGCATAACGGGTTGCGATAATGCCCGAATTGAACGTTCGGCTGGACAGCAGCTTGAGCTTCGTTTTCTCGACGACGCCGTCGAATGCCGATTTTCCGCCGCCCAGGACGACCGGACAAATCGTCAGCAGGAATTCGTCGACCAGGCCGAGCTCAACCAACGTCTTCGCAGCTCCCGGGCTGCCGAAGATAACGAGATTTTTGCCAGGCTGCTCCTTGAGCGCATTGATTTCCTCTGCGATATTGTCCTTGATCACCATCGTATTATTCCATTCCGCCTTGTCCATCGTGCCGGAAATGACGATCTTCTTCACGTCCTGCACCCATTCAGCATGCTCCTTATCGTGCCTCGACGCGTCCGGATCATCCAGCACCGTGGGCCAGTAGCTCTCCATCATCCGATACGTCGTACGTCCGTAAACGGGAGATCCGACTTCGGCTACGACTTCTTCGGCGTATTTCTCGAATTCCTCGTTGTACGGAATCCAACCCAGTCCTCCGTTCGAATCCGACGCATACCCATCCAGCGAAACATGCATGAACAATACGAGTTTTCTCATGTCCGTTTCTCCTCCGATTTCGAATTTATCTTGTTCGATTTTTTGGCCGATGTCCTGTGTTTTGTCCTGCTGATAACCTTACTATAAATCATTACGTTACGTAAGGTACAAGGGGGGAATCTGAATTTTTTGCAGACGCCAATGTTAATCAGTTAAGTTTACGATTTACTCCTGACATGACGTTGTCAGGAGTGTCTCCTTATAATCGGAATCAACCCTTAAGAAGTAAATTCGTTGGAGCGGAAAGGATGATTTTGAATGAATTTTGCATCCGTAAGAATCATTACCGATGACCTGGATGGACTGATCGCATTCTATGAAAAAGTGACGGGAGTATCGGCTCTGCGTCCCGCGCCTGTCTTTGCTGAATTTGTTCTGCCCTCTTGTACGCTGGCGATCGGTCACTCACAGACCGTGTCGCTTTTCGGTGCGGGTTCCGCGCGCGCGGCCCACAACAGCAGCCTCATTATCGAGTTTCGCGTGCAAGACGTCGATGTCGAGTATGCGCGGCTGAAGCCGCTCGTCGACGAATGGGTACAGGAACCGACCACGATGCCTTGGGGAAATCGGTCCGCACTGCTTCGCGACCCCGACGGCAACCTGGTCAACCTCTTCGCTCCGGTTACCGAGGATGCGTTGAAGAGGTTCAAAGAACGATCTTAACTGAACGAAAAACGGCAGCCCCCCACTGGGGGACTGCCGTCTTTGTTTCTCCATCCATTCTATAAATAGGATTGCTTCCTTTCGTTCCCGTTGCGAATTTGAGCTATCGAATCGATTTCTTCTTTCTGTAATAACCAGCGAGCAACAATACGAGTAGGGCGATTAGAACAATGGGCCAGCCGTCCACCGCCCTATTTTTGCCGCCTGCATATTTACCGCGATATGTTGCTTTTACGTATAGGTCTTCAGCCTCTTTAACCGCGATAGCATCACGAACTTTAACGCCAATGATATGGTAATACTTCGTTCCCTTTGGATATTGATTCGAAAAATTGCCCGAGTAGGTGCCCTCATCGTCCGAGTACTTGGTGACTTTGCCGATTCTCGAACCAATTTGGCTTGGCTCGACTCGTTCATCCGTAACGACATATGTATTTCCGTGATAAACAACAAACGAATAAGCCCAGCTCGCGTAAGCAGACCCGGCAAATAGCGTAAGGGCGATACTTAGCGTCGTGAATACATACATTCCTTTTATTAGTCGCATTCCACTCCTCCTCCTGCTTCGCTACGCTACTGTATGTCCGTTATCCGTTGGGAAGAATAAAACAGCGCCACAAATTCCACCTCGTTCCAATATAATCACAAAAAGTAATTTTTGTAAATCTGCCAATTCGCATCAATCCGGCCGGAGATCGCGAGCCACTTTCCGCCCCCTCTTTCATAAATTTGCATTTATATAAACGAATACTTATAATAAATGCGAATGTGAGGTGATTGCCCTGTCCGACATATATGCTGTAATCGCAGAGCCTTCCCGCCGGCGCATTCTGGATCGATTGCTGCGTTCTGATTCCACCGTCAAAGATTTGACCGAAGAGCTAGGCCTGTCGCAGCCGCTGATCTCCAGCCATCTGCGCTTGTTGCGCGAGAGCGGGCTGGTCCGTGTCAAAGCAGTGGCCCAACGTCGTATCTATTCACTGGATGCAGGTCCTCTAGCTGGGGTGGACGATTGGTTGAGCGCTTATCGCGAACGATGGAACCGACATGTCGACGCGCTGGAAGCGCATCTCGACCGGCAAAAACGGTTACGGGAGGAAAAAAATGAATCCGACTGATACGAATCAGCCAAGCCTTACACGTGTCGATGAGAAATGGGAGCTCGTGCTTGAGCGAACGCTTGCGAATCCGATCGAAGAGGTGTGGGCCGCCCTGACCCAATCCGGGCAGTTGCCCGCTTGGGGTCCCTTTGCCACGGATCGGGATCTAACAGAGGTCGGACCGGTACAATTGAAGCATATGAACTATCCCGAAGAAGATGAGCAGAGGCAAGGCGAAGTACTGACTGTAGAAGCGCCTCGCCTTCTCGTTTTCAGATGGGGCAAAGACATTCTCCGCTGGGAACTAAGCGCGATCGGGAGCCACACGATCCTCATTTTGCGCCATCGCTTCACCGATTATCAGATGGCCCCTTCTTACGCGGCCGGATGGCATCTTTGCCTGAAAGGTTTAACAGGTATTCTCGCGGGCGAGCAGATGCCTTCGATGACAGGAAGCCACGCATTCCGCTACGGCTGGAAAGAACTGCACGACCAGTATGCGAAGCTTTTCGAAGCTGACGATACGCTCGCCGATTAGAATAACTAACTGAATGAAAGAGGGATATGATGAATAACAGGACGAAGCTTATCATTGCGAAGCCGGCTCATGAGGTGTTTGAGGCCTTCGTCGACCCCGCAAAAATCGGAAACTTTTGGTTCTCCTCCAGTTCCGAACGATGGGAAACGGGCAAGACGATCAAGCTGCGCTATGAAGAATACAACGCGGAGGGCGAAATCACGGTTAAAGAAATCGTGAAAGACCAAAAAATCGCCTTCGAATGGGATTACGGCAATATCCACCTGGTGACCATCACATTCACGCAAACGGACAAGATGAGCACCATTGTGGAAGTGAACGAGGAGGGTTTTGAGGAAAACGAGAATTTGATCCCGATGCTCGTAGGCAATAAAGAAGGCTGGGTGTATATGTTGACCTGCCTCAAAGGCTACCTGGAACACGGTATTACGACATTGCGGGCAGCTTTGGTGCATGGTTGAGTTAGACGAGCAAGCCGGACACTGAGCCCAACATTACCAGCGGCTCTCGAGGACTGGAAAATAAATTCCTAGACTGCCGCTGGTTAATTGACGATAAACGATTAATGAGGGTTTGTCGGCGTCGGTACGGCGGGCTCGCTCTCCCCTCCCATACGGCGGTAGATTCCCACGGTTCCATCCGTTCCGACCTGGCGATTAAAATTCCTCCAAGCCGCGCATCCCTATGATAAAGACGACGAAATCCCCATCCATACGAGCTGAATATCTTCCCGAAATGACTTTCACCATTAAACTTCATCTCCTTCAGGATTATTTATTGATTAATAAATAATGCGGTGTTAGCAGTCAACTACTTTCTTTCAGGTTGAACCGCGATGGTCGTTTTCGCAGAATTTGAGCGATTACCCGGTTTCTGAGAAAAGTTTTAATTTCCTGCAATATCGTTGATTTTCAAATACGGTGCATTCGCATATTATTTAGATCCCGCCTCCTCCCCCGCTTGCTCGCTTCCATGAGCAAGAACGGCGAGGTTGGCTTGAGATACTCGTCAAGGCAGGTGATCGCCACTTTTGCAAGCGGTACCAAATTGCTTCCTGATGGCTGTTAACCGTCCGCACCCACTTAAGTTCCATGAACGAACATTTTGGGAGGAGTGATTTGATGTTTACTGCTCGTAGCGTTTTAAGATGGAGGTCGGTTTGTCTTGCTTTCCTGCTGCTGGCCAGCGGATTAGGTTCTATTGCCGTGCCACAGCCGAAACTTGTCTCGGCAGCCGGAACGACCTATTATTTTTCTACGAATGGAAACGATGCCAATAACGGGACGTCCGCCTCGACGCCGAAACAATCCATCTCAGCCGCGAACGCGCTGATGTCGGCAGGGAATACCGTGCTTTTCAAACGCGGGGACGCTTGGTATTCGAACAGTGTAAACGGCACCGGAGCGAATATCGGAGGCCCTCTCATTCTTTACGGTAGAAAAGGGACCAGTGCCAACCCCATCACGATCGGGGCGTATGGCAGCGGAGCGAAGCCGATGATTGCGACTACACACCTCTTGGACGACGCGGGTTGGATCTACGACGGTAGCAGCAACCGTTGGAAGCACGCGGTGCCTATCAATACCTACGCTTTGCGTTTGTTCGTAAACGGCGTTTCCAAATACTTGGTCACTACGACCAATTCGGGCGCGAACGAGACGCATGTCGATCAGACCTACGAGTGGTACATCAATCCCACGACCGGTTGGGTCTATGCCAATTCCGGTTCTTCTTCGGTCGGACCGAAAAACGTAGAGATGATACTTGCCTCTAACACGGCGCCCGTCTCGATGGGAAATACGGAATATGTGACGATTCAAAACCTCGACATCAAAGGCGGCGTCGTCAGCGTGGATTCGCCGAGCGCACATATCGCAATCGATAACAATACGATCCGGCAATCCAATCAGACCGGCATCCGGGTTTATAACAGCGGCACGAACAACCTCGCCAACTTCAGCGCGCACGTTTCAAATATAACGATTACGAACAATGTGATCGACAAGGTGTGGACGACGTATGAGAACGATCCGGCTATCCAGTTATACGGAGACGGGATCTATATGCACGATGCGGTAGAGGATGGACTTATACGCGGCAATAAAATCGTTAATTTCGGTCACAGCGGCATAGAGCTAGCCTCCACTGTGTCGACGAGCTATCATGGCGTCCACCATGTCATTGTCGAGCAAAACGACGTTTCGGCAGGCGATTCCGGTTACATGCACGCCTTCGGCGTTTACGGGCTTCCCGGCGAGACCACCGACAATATTGTCAGACGGAACTACTTTCATGATTTCACGAGCGTGAGTCATGCCGGAGGAAGCGACAACCATTTTTACAGCAATATTTTTGCGGGGGTGAAACTGACTCCTCAACCTCTACACAGCCAACAGCCTTACGCGCTCGACATCGCTCCCTGGGGATCGATGGAAGCCCGAGACCTGTATATCGTAAACAATACGTTTCTCAATACCGACCACTTTTCCATACAGGTGACAGACTACAATGCCGCTCCAAGCAACGTGACGAATAATGTGATCGCCAATAATATTTTCGGACAGTATGGCTACAACGACAACCCGAATGGGGCGATTGGGGAAGTCGCGCTCGATGTCTCGGACGCAGTGACGGGTACGCTATACTTGAATAACAACGCATTCTGGGATTCCAGCTCGAACGTCGCTCGCTTCAAGGATCCTTCAAGATCCGTCCTGTATGACATCAACGGGCTTAACGCATGTCCGAATACGACGCCGGACACGTGCGATGCGAACGTAAAAGTAAATGACCCGGGATTCGTCGACTATGCCAACCGCGACTTCCGGTTAAGCGCCAGCTCGCTTATTAAAGCGTCCGGCACGAATGCTTATGCGGCAGCGCTAGGCAGCGGCTTCGTCGACTTCTACGGCAAGCCGTGGCATTCGACGACCCCGAGCATCGGCGCCATTCAGCAAGGGGCGGCAGCTCCCTCCAATCTATCGGCAGGCCGAACGCCATCGTACAGCAGCAGCTATGTAATCTACGAGACCTCGCCGTCGACAGTGACGGATGGCGCTACGACTTACTATGTCGGCGTAGGCGATGCCTATGAGAAAGTCTATGCGCAAATCGATCTGGGCGCTCTCTACGATGTCAGCAAAGTGAAGATGTGGCACTTCTTGGGGAGAACGTACAAGGACGTTATCGTCCAACTGTCCCAGACCGCAGACTTCAGCAGCTACGTAACGACCGTATTCAATAACGATAAGGATAACAGCGCCGGCCAAGGCTATGGCGTGGACGCAGAATACACAGAGGGCGCCAGCGGGAAAACCGTCAACTTTCAGCCGATATTGGCGAGGTACGCGAGGTTCTGGATCGGCGGGAGCCATACCGACCCGTACAATCAATTCGTCGAGCTGCAGGTTTACGGCACGACGCCCTGAGAGAGGCCGTTGTCCATGACATGAGCGAATTTTATTATGCACAAACAAAATGTACAATATAGACACTTTTTATTGATTTTGTTTACTTTGTATAAAAACCATGCTATGATGTGTTTATTCTGATTCGAAAGCGTGGTGCCAGGTTATGGATTTGAAACTCAAGGGTAAACGTGCACTTGTTACTGGATCTAGCAACGGACTGGGAGCGGCTACGATTAGATTGCTCGCTTCGGAAGGCGCCGAAGTAATTGTACACGGCCGCGACGAGGCTCGTACAAATGCTGTAGCCGAATCCATTCGTGCAGATGGAGGCCATGCAGTTGTCGCATTGGGCGATCTATCCACGGATTCAGGTGCGGACGCGGTTGCATCGGCTGCGCTGGCAGGCGGCCCTGTAGACATTTTGGTCAACAACGCTGGATTCTATCGTCACTTGTCTTGGACGGATGCATCGGCGGACGAATGGGCGGAGACGTATAATATCAACGTAGTATCGGGTGTCCGGATGATTCAACGCCTGGTTCCGCAAATGCGCGAACGCAATTGGGGGCGTGTCATTACGATCGGGGGAGGTCTCGCGCTTCAACCCATGAATACGCACCCTCAGTACAATGCGACCCTGGCGGCTCGACACAATCTGGCGGTCTCCTTGGCTCGCGAGCTGAAGGGGACTCGCATTACCTCCAACATCGTCTCCCCGGGAGCGATTCTCGTAGAGGCAGTTAAGGATCTGGTCGAACACATCGGTCCTTCCCGGGGCTGGGGAGAAACTTGGGAAGAAATAATGCCGAACGCCGTGAATTCGCTCATTCCTAATGACAGGGAACGGTTCGGCTATCCTGACGAGATTGCATCTGCCGTGGCGTACCTGGCAAGCGAATATGCTGAATATATCAGCGGCGCGACGATTCGGGTGGACGGCGGTTTGATTCGGGGTGCATTTTAAATAAAGATGAAGCATTAAAAACAAACAACCCGAACCGGATAAGGTTCGGGTTATTATTTCGCTACAAGGAACGATTGAATTTGTCGACGATATGTTCAATGACCGGATCCATTTTCGAGTCGTCAACGAATGTTATTTTATCTGCTTTAAACAGTTGGATCTTTTTGAATTGATAAAAATCATGAAGCACTTGTTGAATAGAGACTTGGTTATGAAGCAAATACTTTACGTTGACAATCTCCCGGAGAAGAAGATCGTCTTGAAGTAAAATGAATTTTTCGTTTATCGGATTGAAGATGCCTCTGGCCTTGCCTTCGCGGTAAAATGCCAAAGATTCTTGCTCGCGTTTGTTTAACGCGCTTTTCAGTTCGTCGTACAGATCCGGAAAGGCCGTCTGCAAGTCCTTCAAAAACACGTCCGTTATATTGCCTACCAGCGAAACCGACTGTTCAAATAATTGCTGGAACCATACGGCAAAGGATTCTTCATCCTGGTCGGAGGCCCGGGCTTCCAGGCGATTTATATAATCAACGAATACGTGTACGACGCCTTCGATGACTTCCTCTTTAGAAGAAAAATGCTTATACATCGTTGCCCGGCTTACATCCATCGCTTTGGCAATATCGTCCATCCGCAATTGTTGAAATCCGTCTTTCATAACGGACGAGATTAATTTTTTTAGTAATTTATTTTTCGCCTGAGACTGTTGATCCTCTATGGCTTTATTCATGTCGAGCCCCCTTCCTGCAGAATCAAATCCCATTATAGTCAATTACCACGCATACATCAAATACACTAAATACAAATTAAATATAATTCGTATATATCGATTAATTCATGATCATTCCCCCGATTCTACTATCCTTATAAGGGATGAGCGTTGTCCGCCAATCTCCGTATCCGGTAGCCGTTAATCGCGAACCTGCCAAGTTCCTCCACGATGCTGTAGTTGGCCCAAGCTCCGGCGACCGCACCGATACCGGGCACCAACTGCAGCATTTTGCGGAAGTCGATCGCGTCCCTGTATTCCTTCTGGAAGGTTTCCCAGTCCAGATCTTTGTAATATTCTGCATCCGACGACCATTGAAGCTTTTCGTTGTTCCAGTCCTTGAACCGATTCAGCATCGTGCGGCGTTTCCTATTCTCCGAGTAGGTCAACTGGAATAGCGATAGGATAAAGATTCTCTCGGAGAAAACGTTGGTCGAATAGCCGTACACATGCGCAAGCTCGAAAAGCAGCTTCATTTTGATCGCGATAAGCGCCGGAAAATCAACCGCGTTGAACAGAATTCCGCCTGCGCCTGTACCGGCGCCTTCGGCTGCGGCGATCTTTTGATAGAGGGAGATGACCTGTCTCGCCTGCTCGTCGGCCTGCTCCAACGTAAGCGAACGCTCAACCATTCTCTTAGGCGTATATTCAGCTCCGAAAAGCGTCGTCCGGACAATCGCTTTTACGGTTCCCGTTATCGTGTTCTGCACTTTGGCAGGAATGATGGCATTGATTTTGTCTCCGACCTTCTTCGATGCTTTCTCAAGCAGGCCGGGTGTCTTGTAAAGACTGTTCTCCCAATTTCCCAGCTCCTGCCGGACCTTTTCCTCGTAGTCCATCCGGATCCGCTCCTTCCAACGGTCGATTTATGCCTTTGATTATTTACGCATCTGCCCTGCTTATGATTCATAACGTGGATCAAATCCAAGTCCATCCCAAATGCGCTAACTATTTCTTTAGTTTCTCCCTTAAACCTTTAATTCGAACCCTATTTGTAAGGGGTTTCATATTATAGAGTAGTAGGGATTCAAAATGATACCGTTTAAGAAAAGGAGGCTAGCGGTTACGACGGAATGACGCTCTCATGTGGAAAAAGCGGAAAAGGAGATGGATGGATTGAAGATTCTCGGCAAGAAGAAATCCTGGTCCAAGTTCACCGTGCTCAGCGTTTCGACAGCCCTATTCACAGCAAGCTTCCCGTTTACGGCGGCGGCCGGGGACACGTGGCCTTTCACGGGGGAGCAGGCGCACGGCGCCAACCAACCGAGCGTACATGGCTACACGAGCGGCCATATTGCCGACTGGAGCCCCGAACGCGACCCCGATGCGGCTCTGCTCCGCTCCCGCGTTCCGCTACAACGGCGGATCGCCCCTCTTGCCTCTACGCAAGCCAACCCGAATCTGAACCCGAACGTCCAAATGACGAACGTCAGCGGCGACTACGGGAATGCGTTTATCGAGAACGCGCCTTACACCAACAAGTTCGCCCAGTATCACTTTAATTTCTGGCAGTATGTCGATTACTGGTCTCCTTGGCACGGTACCGCCACGGCCTACACCCCTTCCGAGTATTACGACGAGCTGGCCCAGAAGGATTGGCAGCAGAAGTGGTTCGAATTCGGCATGCTGAATATCCCGAACCCGACTTACACGGACGCGGCGCACAAGAACGGCGTGATGTCGCTGGCCGGCATTTTCTCCTCCAATAACGATCGCGGCCAGCAGACTTACAAGCAGATGATCGTAAAGGATAAGAATGGCAACTACCCCGTCGCTGAGAAATTGATCGAGATGGCAGAATATTTCGGTTATGACGGTTACTTTATTAACCAGGAGGAGCAGAATCCCAACGTGGCCGTGGCGGACATTCCCGACTACGTAGGGTTTATGAAAACGCTCCAGAAGGGCGGGCTGTACGTTCAATGGTACGACTCGCTGAATACCGCGACCGGCGCCAATACGTTCGCCCGGACGATTAGAGACAACAACGTCTCGTTCCTATACGACAAAGCGACGGGCGAACAAGTTTCCCAGTCTTTCTTCTTCGACTATGGAATGGGGAACAGCCAGATTAACGCGGCAGCCTCTTACCTGAGCAACCTGAACGCCCAATATGGTACGGACTTCGACCTGAAAAAGGTCGGTTTCGCGGGCCTTGAAGCCGGGCGCGACCGGTTCAAGAGCGTCAACGGCACCGCGCTGAAAAACAAGCTGGATGCAAACGGCCTGCCTCGTCTGAGCTTGGCGACGCTAGGCGCCGACTTCGTGCACGCGGGACTGGACGAGGATATGAACCTGAGCTGGCCGGTCCAGCGCCGCTCGGAAAATGCGTACCAGTGGATGACCGGCCTGCGCGAACAGCTCTGGTGGTCCGGCCCGAACGTCGATCCGAAGAATACGGCTACCTCCGCCACGAATACGGTCGCCGACGCGTACGCCGACAACCGGTACTGGCCTGGCATCTCTTCGGTCATCGCCGAGCGCTCGGTCGTCGGGGGCACGAACTTCTACACCGACTTCAACACAGGGCACGGTCTCTCCTTCTATCGCGACGGAGCGGTATCGAACGAGGACGAATGGTCGAACATGAGCCTGCAGGACGTGCCGGTCACTTGGCAATGGTGGCAGGATACGTCCGGCAGCCGTCTTGCCGTCGACTTCGATTATGGTCCGGATTACGACTTGGGCGATTCGGGCCGTCAGACGTACGAACAGATCGGCGCATACGACGGAGGAAGCTCCCTCGTCGTCAGCGGCAAGCTGGATGCGGAGACGTTCCTGCATCTCTATGAGACCGACCTGAACGTCAACAAGAACGCCAAGCTGTCGATCGCATTCAACAAACCGGCTGCGGATGCTTCCTCGATGCAGATCGGGCTTATCTTCGCGGATCGTACGGAGGAAGTCGTGAAGATTCCCGTTCCGGATAGCGGCGAAGCGACGAAGGGCTGGCGCACGGCTGAGTTGGACCTTGGCGCCTATGCAGGCCGGTCGATCGCGGCCTTCGGCCTCGTCTTCGCTCCGGGAGAGGAAGAGATCGGTTCGTACCAGATGAACGTAGGAGAAATCCGGATTCATGACGGCTCCGCCGTCCGCCCTAAGGCGCCGTCGGGTCTGGCGATCGCGGAGGCGTTCGCCGACACCGGGGAGATGAACATCCGTTGGAAGATGAACGCTAACTACGGAGAGGTCAAGCAGTACAATGTCTACGTCAACGACACGTTCGTCGGCGGCAAGTATGACGAGGTCTTCTACATCAAGAATCTCCCGGCTCGATCCGGCACGATTAAAGTGGTTCCGGTAGGAGCCGACGGGCTGGAGGGCGATGCCGCCGTTCTTCCGTTCAACCTGACGAATACGGTGTCGGACGTGCGGGTCGACTCCACGGCAAACGGCAAGCTGACGGTCCGCTGGACCAACCCGTCCAAGCCCGCAGGCAATCTGAAAATAAACGTCGATTCGGTCAACGCGGTGACGTCCAAAAACCCGGTAAAGCTCAATAAAGTCGTATCTGAAGACACCACCTCCGTCACCTTCGATAAGATGCCGGTCAACGGGGATGAATACGTGGTGACGATCTCCCCTAAACGAGCGGACGCGGTGGCGGTAAGCGGCTCGTTTATCGATACGGTCGCGGAGCCATATGCGGAGAAATGGTACTGGGAGGGCGATACGCTCCATCTGCCGATGCCGGAGACGAGAGATTGGCGATACCTGTACGTGTATGAGGATGGGGTATTGCGGTCCTTCCCGACCACCTACGGCGTCGGGGACAAAGACCGGATCATCCGCGGACGGAGCACGAAGGCAAGCCTTGCCTTCTCCTCGACGGCGGAGAACGTGTATGTCATTCTCGAGGATTACGCAGGCAACCGCTCGGAGCCGGTCGTTCTTAGAGGCGACATCTAACCGAACGATTGCCGAAAAAACCCGCAAGAGGCGCGCTTTCGCCGCCTTCTTGCGGGTTTTTGCCTTTGGCGTTCCGAGCGAGCTAGTGTCTATTTAATCGGCGCTTCCAATGTCTTGCCATCCAGTAAATAGGTCAAACAACAAAAATGGATACTACTCAAATATTCGAGTATATTGAATTGCTTAGACCTGGATTAAGATAATCCTATCAACCTCAGGCCATGGAAATTCGGGTTTGCACAATACGCAAAGTGTTCGAAGTTATACAAAGGAGGCAGTTGTTAGAAAATAGTGCAGCGCCCTAGCCTAGGCAGGATAAATTTTAATTAAAAACTTGGAGGGAATTATGAAAATGAATTTTAAACCACTGAAAGTCGCGTTTGTCGGAAGTATTCTTGGCGTTATATTAAGTACCAGCTTTGCAAACATCAGCTTTGCGGCTGATACAGCACGGGCTGGCAGCAACCAAGCTAGTACAGGGAATAGAATTTCCCCTATCGGAATTTTCTGGAACTGGGCAGCAGATAAGACCAATACAGATGGAACAACGATTACAACCACTGGTGGCGGCGTACTTCAAGATGCTGACAATTGGGAAGCTGGACTGGGTGGTGAATATGTCCCCGGCAAAGGTTGGGTGCCTAGCGATACTTATACCGACATTGCTGACAGCTACAATACTATCAAGGATACAGTCTCTGCAGCTACTAAAGTGATTATTACGGTTGTTGCTACACCGGAAATCGGTAAAGGAGCGGCATCGGTGCTCGGTGCAACCGCTGCGGCTGGTGCTGTCAACTTTGGCGAAGCGCTCGCCGACTCGGATAACGGCAAGAAGGTCAGTATTATTAGCGCGGTTGACCGCGGTACGGCTAGTGCTGCAATTACGGAAATTATAGGGCAGGCGCTTCCGGGTGAAAGCTCCAAGCTTGCCGACGTTGTTGCCAAATCCATAATCAAGACGACCGTAAAAACGGCCGCGGATACGATTCTAAATGGTGCAACAGGCAAAGATCCAGGCAAATCATTCGCAGACGACCTTACAGGCGGCCTCATCGATGTTTATCTCATTACTGTAGGTGTTGAAGGCGCGGATAAAGATATTTTGAAGGCTGTTATTGGCGGCGAAATCAAGGATATCAAGGATACCTTAGCAGGCAAGATAACAATCGGAGGTTCAGGGGGAACAATCGGCATTGATATTGGGAGCCTTCCCAAAGGTACGGGAAGTTCGCAAGTTACACCAGGCACTGTAGGCGCACCAGGTTCATCTGGCACGCAAACGGAGGGCCCGTCAAAAGGAGGAACTTCTGGTGAGGGAGAAGGGCATTCCTCTAATGATTATCACGGAGAAGGCAAAGGAGACGACGATAAATCCGATGATACCGCACATTACGTAACCATATATGACGCTGAAACAGGGCAAGTGATAGGCAGGTGGGAACTTGACGACGAAGGACGCCCAATCACCGGCGGGACACCTAATCCCGAAGAAGGCAGCGGTACCGATAACGGTCTAGGCGGGAAACTCGAACAGATCGGAGTCCACCTTCCTGGATGGGGTAAGAACGACGGCGATTCGTACAATGGCTCCAGCAGCTCGAACTCCAGTTCCAATACCAATAGCGCAAACCATGTAGGCGGCGGCACCAACCTGTTCGAGCCTAGTTATGATACTCAAGGCTCAATAGGAACAGCGGCAGCTCCCGGAAGCTCGAATGAAGGCATGGGTGACGGGAACGCATCCGAAACCGGATCAGGCCCTGGAAATGGCGGCGGAATCCGTAGTCACGAAGACATCGGCACCGTGTATTCCGGCAACACAGCGGACGATACCGGATTTGGCGGACTTGATAAACTACCTATGGTGCGCGTCAACTAGTTTGCAATTTGATCGGCTGAATTATGAGGAGTTAAAGGGGCTGTTAAGCGGATAATCGGCTTTACAGCTCCCACCGATCGCTGTGCGACGTCGCGCGAACCAGGAGGGAAAGCTGTAGCCGCTTCGCCGACCGGCGCTCGAGGGCGGATCCGGATGAGCTGGCCATGATCTGCAGGCGACCGTGCCGGCGGCGCGCGAACCAGGAGCGCGAGCTGCAGCTGTTCCGCTGGTCGGCTCTCGAGCGCGGATCCGGATGAGCTATCCATGATCTGCAAGCAGGCGGTGCGCCGATCACTTTTTGTTTTAGAATGATCCAAATATAAAACAACGGCATTCTGGAACCTGAAAAATAAGTCCTAGACTGCCGCTGGTTTATTGAACTAACGTCTTCCGTTAGTTAAACGTGGCGCTTTATTTAGTGCACTTTATATAAAAGCAGGAGGAATTAATGATGCCTTCTTATGTGTGTACCACACTGCCGGATCTCCCGATTTAAATTCCTCTTGGATGACAACATCTTCAACTACCTTTTCAATTTTAAAACCTGTTTGAATTAGCTCATTAGCACCTCACCGTAATACGCGATTGATTCTCTTTGAAATTGGTTATTGGTTCTATTATACCTAAACTCGAATCTCATCCTAATCCAACAAACAATTGTTTACTATCGAGATCCCATCCGCGTTCCATATCCTATCTACTATTGAGCCTATTTCAAGGAACAAAGGATCGCTCTTTTTATCCTTAAGATAACCAAAATGCAGATCAATATTGAGATCGATACCCTCCCAGATCTGCAACATGTTTTCATGAGCAAACCGCATAGCTATTGGTTCCGCCAGCAATGAACAACCAAGTTCTCCTTGAACCAATTTCCCTATCAGGGATTCGTCATCGACATACATGATTTTTTGTGGAACAATATCCTGTTTCAGGAAGTAATTGATGGATTGCTTATAGAAGGGGCAACCCTGTGTTGTCCAAATCCACGGCTTCTCTGCAAAATACTCCAGAGACAACCTATTCTTCGGCGGTCTATCCCAACTATTGGGATAGACCACAACCATCTTGAAGGTATGGAGTTTGATGGAGCATACGGACGGATGTGCGACATTCCCATAATAAAAACCCGCGCTTATTTTCTCGCTGGTCAAACCCTGGGTGAAATCTTCGCTTTTAATATCGATAAAATGCAATTCTACCTGCGGCATGCATTCCGAAATCATCCTGATCAATTTCTCTATTCGAAGAAGCTGCTCGTTTGTATTTAACCCGATCCGAATGGTGTCTGAATCTGCCTTCAAGTCACTCGCCTTCAGATAGAAATCATCTAGGGAGTTGAGTATTTTCTGTGCTTCCAACAACATTTTCGAACCTTTTTCTGTAATCGTCATTCCTTTGGAAGTTCGATAAAAGAGAGGAAAACCAACTTCCTTCTCCAAAGTTTTGATGTGTGCACTTGCAGCCGGCTGACTTGTGTTAAGATACGCTGCCGCTTCGGTCAAGTTGCCAGTTCGGGCAATTTCTATAAAGGTTTTCAATTGATAAAGCTCCAACGATCTAAACCTCCTCAGATGCGTTTGCATGAAGCATTTCGTTTTCCCGATGGGTCCGATCAGAACATGAAATTGGACGGTTTTAATTATGCTGAGCTATAGTAAACCCAGATAAATGATATAAGGAGTTACCCTGATGTCTATTTTCATTGCCATGTGCTTATTTTCATTATCCATGTCGATCTCTCCAGGCCCAGTGAACATAACAATTCTTTCTTCTGGAGTCAATTATGGTTTTAAGCACTCATTACCTTTCGTATCCGGTTCAACAATCGGGTTTACATGCTTGCTTACCGCTGTGGGTTTAGGGATATCAAATATCGTAGCGCAAGCCCCTATATTCTATGAAGTGCTAAGATATATAGGGGCAGGATATATGAGTTATATTGGCTACAAAGTTATGATTGCACATACAGAAATCGAATTAAAAGAGGAACAGCTGCCACGCTTTTATCACGGTTTTCTCATGCAGTGGCTTAATCCCAAAGCTTGGATTGCATGTCTTTCCGGTGTTTCTGCCTTTGCATCGAATAGTTCCTATTCAATGCTTCTTGTCTTTGTGTGTATTTATTTTCTCATTTGTTATCTTTCACTTGCCTCTTGGGCCCTTTTAGGATCGAAATTACAGTTTCTTATAAAAGCGAAGAACGGCATTAAGGTTTTAAACCTGGTGATGGGCGGATCGTTGATTATTGTGGCCATTTTTCTTCTGTTTTCGACTTGAGATCCTGCAGGCTATTTAGTTGAATTATGGAATGCTTGGAGATTCCTTAACGCTTAAATTTTTATCCTCTTTGAGATCAAACAACTTAATTTTCAATCCAATACACAACAATGCAATCAGCAGAAACAATATTCCGCTCCACGTAATGTTATGTGGTCCCATATGGGATAGAAACCATCCGCCTAGGGCAGTGCCGAGTGTGATGCCCAGATTTCCGAAGGAGACAAATAAGCTGTTAGCAAACTCAGGTGCTTCACGGGCCTCCGAGGTTAACCATGTTTGGCTTATAATGAGACCGCCGGTAAAGACGGCTCCCCATACCAGTACGATGGCAATCATCGGAATGGAGTAACGTCCAAGACAAAATATCAGCAAATACATACCGATAAGCACAATGGGATAAAAAACGGTGGTTTTGACCATGTCCTTACTTAAATATTTTGCCGTTTGCAGATTCCCAAGTATCCCGCTGATGCCAAAAAGAACGAGCATAAAACTGACGGTTTCACCGTTCATTCCTGTCACCATCTTGAGATACGCAGCAAAATAGGCATAGACAGAATATAAAGCCGCCAGGATGAAGCAAGCCGTAGTAATGTTAAGCCATAGCTGCGGCTTTGCCAATATACGCAATTGTCGGCCATAGGTCAATTTACCTTGTACGGGTAACGATGGAACGAGCGCAGCAATGCCGAACAGGGCTAGCGTATTTATTCCGGTCGAAAATAGAAAAGCGGCTTCAAGTGAAAACCGATCCCCAATAAACGATGTGACCGGAATGCCTAGTACCATCCCGACCGTTAACCCCATAAAAACTTTGGCCACTGCGTTGGTACTTTGTTCTTTCGGAACCGAGTTGGCGGCTGCTGCAAATGCAACGGAAAAATAAACGGGATGAAGAAATGCAGGCAGCAGTCTAAACAGTAATAAGGCAGTAAAGGTTGGGGCAAAGGCGGAAATCAGATTAGAAATGGCGAAAACAGCAAGTACTCCGCACAGAATCTTTTTTCGGTTAATACCGGAAAATAAAAGAGTCATAAACGGACCAGAAATGGCAATGATCAATGCAAACATGCTAACGAGCAAACCTGCTTGAGAAGCACTGACATGGAAGCGCTCAGAAATTTGAGGCAAAATCCCTACTACGCCAAGCTCCGTATTGGCAATACCAAATACGCCAAGAGCGATAAGGAAGATAAATAAAGACTTGTTCGTTTGCAATTATTTTCATCCTTTCAACCGCGGACATAGTATACTATACATATGTTTATACTTGGTTTTAGTGGAGAGCCATCTCCTATGCCACATAGAAGTTAGCTACTTCTTGTTCTGTCAGTGTATTATTCAGCTGAACGGTCTGTTGGTTGTTCGATTAACTTTTGCTTTAATGCGTACCTGTTCTCCAATTCCTTGTAAGTGGTAATTTTTTCTGCGAGTAAATGAAGATTAGTCTGAAGATCCATGAGGTTTTTTTGGACGTCTGAGTAATGTTCTTCTAGAAGAATTCTTCTTGCAGTGAGAGTTGGATCGCCCTGCCTTTTTAGCTCCGCAATTTGGAGCATATTGGTTAATGGCATTCCGGTAGCTTTAAGACGATTAATAAACTCGATCCAAGTTACGTCTTCAGAAGTAAAACAACGATGTCCATGATCATTTCGATCAATGGAAGTGAGCAGACCTATTTGCTCGTAATAACGAAGCGTATGGACGCTAAGGCCAGTAAGAGCGGCGACTTGCCGAATGGTCAGTGACTTATTCATGACACCAGTATATCCCTTCGAGTAAACTCGAACGCAAGCATTTTTTGTAGAGATTTTCCAAACATATCCTTAGCCTGCCGACTCGTCGGCAGGCTGTGTAACTGAGCTATCGTTCCCAGTTAATTCTGTATAATAGCCTTCTTGAAATAATAATGTTTACTCCCAACGGGAGCCTCTTCGAATACTGCGACTTCCTTATAGCCGTTTTTAACATAAAACTCGGGAGCTTGGAAGCTGAAGGTATTTAGCTTAATAAATGAACAACTATTTTCCCTAGCGATATTCTCAATTCGCATTAACAGTCGGGTACCGTAACCCATCTTTCTTTGCGACTCCTCAATCCAAAGAATATCAACTTCAATCCAATTCCAACAAAGCGTAGCTAGCATTCCACCAATAACCCCGCCCCCCTCATCCCTGATGGTTAGCGTGATTTCTTCATAGCGTGAACTTAAATTCTTAGGAACATGCTGCGCGTTATATTCAATAAGCCTTTTTCTAATATAATCACGTTCTTCTTTACTTCCAAAAGAAACATCAGGTTTAATCATCCTATACCCCTTTCCCGATTGCCTCAGCTTCCCCTCAGTTCAAAGATTCTGCGGATGCTGATACACTAATAGACCACATTACTAAAGCAAAAAATATACCGCACCAAAACATCACTGCGCCGTAACGTCTTTTATTAACGATTTTTTCAATCGCTCTCAATAATGTAACGATGAAGACGAAACTAAATAGCGGCACAAGATAGATGGAGCTAAAAAGAAAAGCCAACATAGGCATCGTCCTCCAACTCAGTTTAAATATTTCGCGAAGCGTTCCGATATTTGGATGCCCCTCAGCCAGTCCGTTCCCCCGTCTTCAATCGTCCAACATGCTTCAAGCACGCCTCGCGCTACGCCCCACATCGCAATTCGGCGCGAGTCTAGCTCGAGACGCTCGGCCATGATCGATATCCTGTTTTGCAACACTTGCCCGCGATCGCCGCCTCGATCTTCGTAGTTAAGCAGGTATTGAATCGTGTCAAAATGAACGTCGCCGATGATGCCTTTCGGATCGATGACCGCCCATTGCGATTCGCCTTGCAGAAGGATGTTTTCATGATGCAGATCGCCGTGCAAAAGGACGTTATCGCTCGTTGTCGCGATGAGGTAGGCCAGACATTCCTCTGCATTTTCCACCCAACTTTCCGGCAACGGAGTTTGGATGTCCCCATTTTCTAATCGCTCACGGTATCGCTCTATACCCGCGAAGTGCCGCTTCATGGAGGGATACAGCGCGTCGGTCGGCGCAGGAAGCTGAAGGCGGCTGAAGACGTCGCAGAAGATGTTCGTCGCATGCGCATCATCCTCGATCGCCGACAACGGCGTGCCCGGTTCTACGCGTTCAAGCAGTGCCACGCCGCCCTCCTCGTTTTCTTCCAGCACGCGAATAGCTCCTCTCCCCTCATAGGCGCGAAGAACGCTGAGTTCCCTCGATAGCTCGTCTTTCATGAAAGAGGCTTTAAGGACGACCGGCTTACCGTCGCTGCGCTTTGCCCGAAGCAAGAAGTTGTAGGATAAATTGGGGAATGGCATTTCCGGGATAAAGTCGAAGCGGCCGGCAAATTCTTGGATCAATCCAGGCAAAGCCTTCGCCCAAGCCAATCCCTGCTCACCATGGAGTTGATTCATTCTTTTTAAAAAAGGTTCGGGAATCGCAATCATTTGCGTTATGGCTCCCTTCGGCGAGATTACGGTACTTCATAATAGTATAAGAGGAATTGCCCGAATATTCAGCCTAACCTTTTGAAAACCGCTAATACATGAATAAAACAGAACAAAAATCGAATTAATTCGTTGACTAAACGGAATATACATGAATATACTGGAATGGTCACTTGATGACAAATTCCATAAGGAGGCGGTGTTATTGTTTTCTGATGAGCGTCGGGACAAGATTCTGGAGCTGCTTCAAAACAACGGCCGTGTTCTGGCTAAAGAGTTAGCCGAACTGTTCGAGTTATCCATCGATTCCATTCGAAGGGACCTTACGATTATGGAAGAGAAGGGCCTTCTCAAACGTACGCACGGAGGCGCCATTCCCATTTCAAAAGTGCGCAACATGCCTCTTCCGCCTGAATTGCGTTACCAGGACGGCTCCCCGCATCAAAATGCGATTTCCAAATTCGCCGCTTCCTACATTAAGGAGAACGACACCGTCTTTATCGGCAGCGCGGGAATCCACTATGGCATGCTTAAGTATTTGCCCGAAGTGCCTTTTACAGTTGTAACGAACTCGATTAAGGTCGCGAATACCTTGAAGGATCGCAGTGCGCTCGATGTGTACTTGCTTGGAGGTAAAGTAAAAAGTTCCGGCAGCATCACCGATGCGTTAGCGAACGAATTTTTGAGACAATTCACTTTAGATATTTGTTTTGTAACGGGAGGCGGCATTTCTAAAAATGGCGTAAGTACAGCCACGCCTGAAGTAGCCATGCTTGGTCGATCAGCTGTCGAGATATCCAAGAGAACGATTTGTCTGGCGCCTCACGAAAAACTTGGAATTGATTTCTTTGTAAAAGAGGGACCGATTACCGATATCGACCTTCTGATCACGGATGAAGAAGCGAGTATGGAAGCCATCGAAGAAATAGAAAGCAAAGGCGTCAAGGTCTGCATCGCACGAGTAACCGACGAAGACCCATTAAAAAAAGGAATAGATCAGATCCATTGGCCCGGATGATCTATCCCCTCTGCGAAGGAGTTGCTGCGAGGCAGCTCCTTTTCCATTATAAATGGTAATCCTCGCTTTGGAACCATTCTTTCAACTTAAAACATTCACTAATGAAGAACCTCGACCAAGAACCCGCCCGGCGCTTTGACGTAGAACGTCCATGCATGGGAGCGTTGCGGTAGATCCACGTCGAAACCATCGTCTCTCAGTCGCTGGTTGATCTGGTTCACTTGCTCTTCGTTGGGTTGAATGAAGCCGATATGAAAGGTGTCGGGATACGCGACTTGTTTGCCTTTCATCAACGTAAGCACAAACCCGCTATCGTCAAATAGGACAGCGAAGCCGCTGCCGCGCGTGTGTTTGATTTGCATGCCGAAGTATTGAACCAAGAAATCCGCAGTGGATTGAACGTCGCTGACAGTTAGATTGAGATGATTTAACTTCACGGCCGCACTCCTTTATTCAAAAGGTAGTAACAACGGAAGGCGGAGACCGACACGAATTATGGCCGCCAGACTTCCCAGAGGTTCCCGTCCGGATCCGCGAACGTGATGTTAGGTCCGCTCGTGACCCGTTCGCTTATAATTTGTACGCCGTTTTTCTTGAAGCGCTCAAGCAATTCCTCGATCCGCGGCGATATGAAGCATGCGATGGCATGAGGTCTGCCTTGGTCCAAAGACCATGAAAAGCGCAATCGACCGCCAGCTTCATCGGATTGGCGAAGGAACAGCGCAGGGACGACTTGCCTTAACCCGGGCGAAGGCAGGTTGCCATTCTGATCGGGCACATTTAATATAGCCGTCGTCATACCGGGCTCTACTTGGTCGTCGTTCGCCGGCTGGTACCCTAGATTTTTTCGATACCATTGAATCGACGCATACACGTCATTCACGGGCACGTAAATACAAGTTACGCCCGTAATGTCCTCCAGCTTTTCATCGCGTTCCTGATTGTCCTGCATAGCCATGTCCTCCCTCCAGTTCATTCCTCGATCAAGGTTCGAATACTTGACGCAGCTCAATCCGGCCTTCCCCGTCTCCTTGCGGATCCGGCATCCGCATGGCCCACTCGACGGCTTCTTCCTTCGACTTCACGTCTATCAGAATGAACCCGGCAATCACATCTTCAGGTTCCGAAAAGGGACCTTCCGTAACCAACGGCTGTCCGCCTGGATGGGGGAACAAAAGGCGCATCCCATTCGAGCTTGGGTGAAGCCCTTTCGCCATAATCCGCACGCCTGCCTTAATCAATTCCTCGTTGTACCTCGACATGGCTTCACGGAGCCCGGCGCTTGGGAGACCTCCGGCCTCCGAATTCCTCGAGGCTTTGACGATCAACATAAATAGCATGAATCTTCCTCCTTCGCGGCTTGCTCTGTGAATTGCCCTGTGAACCGAAAATTCCCGCGTCCTAAATATATCCTTTATAGCGCCTTCTCATTTCTTTTCGATTGCTCTTTTCTTGCATTCAGCCAGGCGTTGGAATCCGCTGCATTTCTCTTATGATCTCCATGAACTGCCGGATCTCTTCGGACGGATGCAGCGGATACAGCAAACCATACGGAACCGAAAAATTTAAATCGCTTGGAATCGTCGCCAAGGATGGATGAATATCTGCCCACGCCTCTAAGGTCAGCATCACCGTATTGCTTTCCTCGCAGCGATTGAACACATCCAAATCAAAGAGGCGCGGAATATCTTTTATTCGTATTCGCGGATGATTACTAACCAAGAAATCACGAATGCCTTGGATCGCAGCACTTTCGCCGCCGTTTACCACCGCCAACTTTTCCCCGTACAAATCTTGGGCAGTAAGAATCTTTTTAGAGGCCAGTCTATGGTGCCGGGATACGGCAAAGCAAACGCGGTAACTCCCCAACTCAAGCATTTGATAGCAATCGTTCAAGCGATCTGTAAGAAACGGCCCAGCCATGATATCGAACGATTGACCAAGCGTGCGGAAAGCGGTCGGGAGCGTATGTGCGTCATCATCGAAATGAACGATGTTGATTCCGAATTGCGGAAATCGGTCGCTGACGCCATTCCACAAATCGATCAAAACTTTACAAGGGTTGAGCATGGATGTGCCCACCCGAATCATAAGCCGATTCGCCTGTGCGGCTTGATGCATGCGGATGAGCGATTCCTGATAGTACCGCAGCATAAATTCCGCATCCTTGATAAAGGCGGAGCCTGCCTGCGTAAGCCGGACGCCGTGGTTGGTACGGTTAAAGAGAGGAACGCCGGCTTGCTTTTCCAGCAAGTTCATCTGCTTCATCACGGCTGTCGTAGAGATGAATAGCTTCTCGGCCGCCTTAGAGAAGCTTCCGGACTCCGCCACTTGAACAAACGTCTTCAGTTGCTCATTCATTTCAGATCGGCTCTCCTTTTTTGCATGAACCAATAGTTAACACCATGCTAACCTTTTTGAAATTCCGTATCAAGCGGCTGCGTCGTAACATTAGAGGAGAACGAACGGGCATCAGAAGCTTAGCCAATGCCACTTAACAGTAACGGAGGAATACACGATGAAAAACAAAGTCTGGTTCATTACAGGAGCCTCTCGCGGATTCGGGCGCATTTGGGCCGAGGCCGCTCTCTCGCGCGGGGATCAGGTTGCCGCGACCGCCCGCACAATGGAGAGCATCGCCGATCTGAAGGCGCGTTTCGGTGACGCCGTCCTCCCCCTAGCGCTCGATGTAACGGATCGCCGGCAGGCTGAACAGGTCGTTCGGCAGGCTCACGCGCATTTCGGCAGGCTGGACGTCGTCCTTAACAATGCCGGCTACTCGCTGGTCGGTACGACCGAGGAAGCTGACGAATCCGACGTCCGCGATCTGTTCGACGCCAATTACTTCGGCACGCTTCGGGTCATCCAAGCCGCCCTGCCGCTGCTTCGGCAACAGGGCAGCGGGCACATCCTCGGCGTATCGAGCGCCATGGGCCTTGTGGCCGCGCCGCTCATCGGCTTCTATTGCGCCTCCAAATGGGCGCTCGAAGCGCTTCACGATAGCCTCGCGCAAGAGGTAAAAGGCTTCGGCATAAAGGTGACGCTGCTCGAGCCCGGCGCCTTTGCAACCGATTTTGGAAGCGCCTTGTCGATGAAGAGATCCCGGGGATTGGAGGCCTACGACGAACTTCGAGACCGGGTGGTCGGCCGTTTATCGACCGCAGAACGAGGCGATCCGCAAGCGACGGCCGAAGCGATTCTCCAAATCGTAGATGCCCAAGACCCGCCTCTTCGGTTCGCAGTCGGCGCAGGGGTCTTGCCTTTGATACGCGAAGCCTTTACCGAGCGTCTAGCGGCTTGGGAGGCATGGGAGTCCGTATCGAACGCGGCGCAAGGCGGCCGATAAACAGTCTTATATGGAACCGCGTAAACGGTGCAAGTCAAAAAAGCTTCATCATAAAAGGAGCAGTTGCCGCGTCGGCAATCTGCTCCTTGATTATTGAACAAACGCGTTTATGCCGATGATCTATGCCGCGGTCACGATAATGGGCCGATCCTTCGTAATAATAATGGTGTGCTCGTGCTGTGCCGCATAGCCGTTGTCCGGCATGCATAACGTCCATCCGTCCCCTTGCTCGACGGCATACCCTGCGCCGGTCGATAAGAAGGGCTCGATCGTGATGACCATGCCTTCTTTTAATACGCGTTTGTCGTGCTTGTTATAAACGGGCAGAATCTCTGTGGGCGCCTCGTGCAGGGATTTCCCGATCCCGTGGCTGCACAGATTCTGAATGATATTGTAGCCGCCCTTTTTAGCCTCGGCTTCAATGATCCTTCCGATCTCGTTCAACTTCACGCCATGTTTAAGCGAAGAGATGACCTTCATCATCGTCTGGTGCGTATAATCGCATAGACGCTTTAAGGATGGATTGTAGGGAGCGATCGGAAAAGAATGCCCCGCATCCGCATAATAGCCGCCCAGTTCAGCGGAAACGTCGATGTTGATTAAATCGCCGGGTCGGATGATTCGACTTCCCGGTATTCCATGCGCAACCTCTTGATTCACGCTAATGCAAGTGTAACCGGGGAAATCGTAAGTCGCTTTAGGTGCCGGCACGGCGCCATGACTTTTCAAAATTCGTCCACCGATTTCATCAAGTTCCTTTGTCGTCATTCCAACGCGGGTTTGACGCTTCATTTCGCTGATGGTCGTGGCCACGATTTTGCCGATTTCCTTGAGCGCGTCGATATCGTCCTGAGATCCGATCGTCATATGATTCCCCTCCACATTTCCAGGTCCATTTATTTTACCACATGAAAGCTCGTTTCCTTAAAGCGGCTCCTCATTCAATATAGAAGGAGCAGTTGCCTCCTCGACAATCTGCTCCCCCAACTTGTTGAACGAACGATCCCCGTTGGTTCAACCGCCTATATAAATCAGTTCGTTACTTTTCCCACAGCTCGACCAGTCGACCTTCCGGATCTTGAATCCAAGCGAACTTTCCATAATCGCCGACTTCTTTTTCTTTGGCAAGCGGCACGCCGATCCGCTCGAGGTGCTGAAGCATCTCGTCCAGGTCATGTACCTGAAAATTCAACATCACTTGTTGTTCGGCGGGAAAATAGCCGTCGTTCGCGGCGAAGAAGGAAAAGATCGTCTGATTGCCTTCTTGCGGCTGTATGATCGTCCCGTTCCAATTATCGATCTCGATCTTCAGCACTTCGCTGTACCATTTCTTTGACGCTTCAACTTCGTTGGTTCTCCAAAACACGCCTCCAAAGCCCTTTATCACAGCATCCGACTCCTAACTCATCAAATTTTGGAAATCCGGTTGCTTAGGTATTCGAGATCGAAATACAAACTCCTTTAACAATCAATCTTGCCAAGCAGCCGCAACGTTGGAAACAAAAAACGTCGTTTTTTCACAATACGTCCGATGCCGTTCTTTGTTATGATCGCTCTAGGAGAAAAGATGAGGTGGCGTACCATGGAAAGAACGATGCCGCTCGCTGTCCCGCGCGACGGAATCTGGCTCGGCCTTGCCCACACCTTGGAGGGAACGGTACGCCGCAGCCCTTATGCCAGGCAAATCCTCGGCTCGCAACCATTTAACGACGCGCGAACGCGCTGGACGGATGCCGATTTGATGTTTCTGCGGTCTGCGCTAGAACGGCTTTACGAGGCGCGGGGTCACATTCGTATGCATGAACTTGCCGCCGACTGCGCGCTCTCCTTGCGCCAATTCGAACGGCGATTCAAGCAGCGCATCGGCCTATCGCCCAAGATGTTCGCACGAATCCTCCGTTTCGAGGCGCTGCTTGACGCCTTTATTCGAGAGCCCGCTTTTTCATTCGCCGACGCCGCTTCCCGTCTTGGCTTTCACGATCAAGCCCACGTCATCCACGAATTCAAGACATGGGCGGGCTGCACGCCGACAGCATTTCTCGTAAGAGCCAAACAGAGAAAAATGCAAGGTCCAATCGTTCCCGATCTTCGCCATGCCATGATGCCTTTATATATGGTCTAACAAAAGAAGGAGGAGGCGCAAAATGTCTCTCGCAGCGCAATCATTCGAACTCCCCTGGCAAGGTATTCATCACATTGCCTTGCTAACGGCGGATCTGGACGCAACGATTCGCTTCTATCGGGATGTGTTGGGGATGCAGGTCAGCGAGATCTTCCCTTCCCGACAGGGGCGCGGCCGGCATTGTCTCATTTTCGTCAAGCCAAACGACGAAGACGCATTGGGCTTTCATTTCTTCGAACGCCAGATCGAAAAAACGACGCTCGGCGCTTCGGACGCGCATCCGCAAAGCCTCGTGCCTCATGTAGCTCTACGGCTGCCGGACGGAGGCAGCGCACAAGCCTTACGCGAGCGCTTGAGCAATGCCGATGTCACAATCATTGAAATCCCTGAGTTAGGATCGTTCGTATTTTTTGATAACAATGCGTTGTGTTTGGAGGTCACCTTTTCGTGCGCTTGATGATAAAGCGGGTACTTCGCCATAAAAGCAATTTCTTGACACTTATAGCCAATTTGATTTAAGATCAAACAACCAAGAGATTAGTTATTTAGTTGAACGAAGTTTGGAGACGACGCACACATGCAAACCGATCATTCGTCGCAGCTGGAGTCACTCGTTCATCGGCAACTGAGGGAATGCAGCCCGGTTTTCCTTGCCTTGGCCGACCCGATCCGCCAAGATATCATTATGATGCTGACGAAGCACGACTCGCTTAACGTCGCTCAGATCGTTGAACGATCGCCGATGTCTCGATCCGCCATTTCCCATCATCTGAAAATTTTAAAACAAGCCAAACTCGTCACTTCGACCAAGGTAGCCACCGAGATTTATTACGCCCTGGATATTGAAGGACCGGTACAGCAGCTGAAGGAATTCCTCGCAACGACGGAACGTATCATAGAAATGAAAACTGCCGGGGCGGAATGAGGCCCTTTCTTTTCATGCTAAATAACCAAATAATTAGATATTTAGTTATTCGGTCTTTAGATACATTATTTATTTAGGAGGCATCTCGACATGAAAACCGTCCTGATTACTGGCGCGTCCAGCGGAATCGGCAAAGCATTTGCCGAACTGTTCGCGCGGAAGAATGATCGCGTCATACTTGCATCCCGCAACGAAAAGCTTAACCGTATTGCTCGGCAGCTGTGGGACCAGTATGGAATTACTGCGCTTACCATCCCTGTTGATCTGGCACAGCGTGCCGGCCCCGTATTATTGCACGAACGACTGAAAGAACTAAAAATCGAGATCGACGTACTCATCAACAATGCAGGGAGCGGCTCGTTCGGCCTCCTGCATGAGCAAGACGCAAGCGCAGAGCTGGAGATGCTGCAGGTCAACGTCCAGTCGCTCTCCCACCTGATGATGTTGTTTCTGCCGGGTATGGTTCAACGCGGAAGCGGGTACGTGCTGAACGTGGGCTCGACCACTTCGTTTTACGCTTGCCCACTCAGCGCAAATTATTCCGCTTCTAAGGCGTTCGTCCTCTCGCTCACCGAAGCCGTTGCAAATGAGCTGCAAGGGACCGGAGTCACCGTCACCGCACTTTGCCCGGGGGCTACCCAAACGGATTTTTTCCGCAGATCCAGGATGGACGGCCAAAAGATTGCCGATTCGAAAACGCTCATGCGTCCGCAAATCGTTGCCGAAATTGGATACGCGGCGTTGATGAAAAAAAAGACGTTTGTTGTCCCGGGACTCCAAAACCGGTTGCTCACCCAAGCGCCGCGCTTCTTTCCAAGAAAGTTTGTCACTCGAATCACGCGAAGCGTGCTGGAGCGGAAGCAACAATAACATGCCAGCCCGAAGACGCCTGCCGGAAGTATCGAGGACGATAATACCTCACTATTCGTAAGGCCCGTTCAAACCAAAATGGCAGCCGATCTTCTTAGGTCCGCTGCCATCTTTTCTTATAACCGCTCATTGATTTTAACCAACAAGTCCTTTAACGTTTGCTTCTCCTCTTCCGAAAGAACTTGAACGATTTCATCCTCCACCTTTTGGAAGGATTCGTTAAAGTCCTTGATCAATTCAACGGCCTTTGGCAAAACATAAATGTTTTTTTGCCGTTCGTTATTAGCCGGTATTTTCCGCTCGATATATCCTCTTTGCTCAAGACCTTGAAGCATGCTCGTAATGCTGGCCCCGCGCAGATGAAACCGATCGGCAAGATCCCTTTGGATTAATTCCGTTTCTTGGTTCTCGTAGATATAGCCGATCATTTTTCCTTGTTGAGCGTTTAATCCTAGCTCTTTTATGCTCTCGTCCGCTTTTTTCTTTAACTTAAGGCCGATAATCTGGAACAAATCCAGATAAGGCGTATCCTTGCGAGGCTTCATGATCGTCCCCCCATATTGTTAGAAGGCTAACTGTAAGCAAATAAACTATATCGAGATCCAGCATTCGTGTCAAATAATAATTAGTTTATTGACAGTTAGATATCTAACAATTATACTCCGAAGTATTCCAATGATAACGCCAAGGAGGAACAACCAAATGAACGATTCAGTCCAAAGCTCGACTGTAGAAAAAGTCACGGCGATTACGAATGCGCGTATTTTCGATGGCGATAAAGTGATCGAATCAAGAAGCGTTGTCATTAAAGGGGAAACGATTATTGCGGTGGGCGGCGAAATTCCGGCGAATGCAACGATCATCGATGCTGAGGGTGCAACATTACTGCCCGGCTTGATCGATGCGCATGTCCACACTTCCATCGGCGGATTACGAGACGCATTGCTTTTCGGCGTAACGACAGAACTCGAAATGAACGGTGATTTTACGGAAAGAGGACGCGCGATTCAATTGAAAAACGTGGATGACGTCGCCGATGTCCGTTCTGCAGGAATGGCAATCACGGCTCCGGGTGGACATCCGGATGAATTGCTGCCCGATGATGGCGAGATTCCGGATTTCATATTAAAGGAATTAGAGAAGCTATCGGAGGAAGACCGGGAAGCGATGCTAGCGGCTTATGCGCACGATCATGAAGAAGTGCCGCAAGTAACGACCGTGGAAGAAGCGATCAAACATGTGCATACCCAGGTGGAAAATGGCGCCGACTATATCAAGATCATGATTGAAGAAGGAACAGTCATGGGCGCTCCCGGTCTGCCTGTATTAAGCGACGAGATTCTAAAAGCAGCCGTGGAAGAAGCCCACAAGTTCGATAAATTGGTCATCGCTCACGTATTAACTGCTCAATCTTCGCAAACTGCCATCGATCTGGGCGTGGACGGATTGGGTCACCTGTTTATCGACAGGCCTACGTACGCGCCGGAGGTCGTGCAATCCATCGTCGATTCCGGCGCATTTGTCACGCCATGCCTGGTATTGAATTCATCCATTCTTGGGAATCCGGCATCGGAGTTGGCGAATGATGCTCGCGTTCATTCCAAATTAAGCCCGGACTGGATCGATATACTGAACGCAAGCTTTAATACCTTTCCGCAAGGCAAACTGGAAAATAGCTTTAATAACGTGATGGACCTCCACCGCGCCGGCGTGGATATCCTGGTCGGGACGGATGTCGCCCCTGTTCCCGTTCCGAATCTCGGCGGCCTCGCTCATGGAGCCAGCGTGCATCATGAATTACAGTTGCTGGTTAAAGCCGGCTTCACGCCGATCGAAGCGCTGCAGTCGGCTACCTCAAAGCCGGCCCGTCGGTTCGGTCTTCATGATCGTGGCCGTATAGTCGAAGGTGCGCGTGCCGATCTCGTATTGGTCGACGGCGATCCGACAACCCATATCTCGGATACCCTCTCCATTAAAGCCGTATGGTTCGAAGGCGCGAAAAAAACGATAATCAAAGCCGAAGCGGCCGAACAGCAACCTGTCGAGTAAATGAACGGCAGCCGATCCTTTGATCGGCTGCCTCCTTTGTTTATCGCAAAAACATACCGCGGTCGTTCCCAGTCAGCGTAATTAAACATCCTCATTCCACATTCGTTCTACTTCTTTTAGTTCTCCCGTTAGCGCAGCGCTTACTGGCTCAGCCTTTCTATTTTTCCAGCAATAACTTGCGGGGGGTCAGACTGCATTACAACGTATTCGCCTTTGTCATTCGTTTTAGGTGTTATTTTAACTTTATCACCTATCGTCACTTCATTGTAAAGTTGCGCATCCTCTACGATATAATAAACCATTTCAACATGTCTCTTCTTCAAATCAAAAAAGGTGTGATTTTCAGCATCATTCGAGGAAATATCCGTCGCCACTAAAATTTTCTGTTCTTCCTTATCAATAACATAGTCTCCTTTTTCAGCTTCAGGAGAAGAAGCACTGCAACCACTAATCATGCATAAAACAATCCAAAGGGTAGCCCCTAAAATGATCATTTTCTTTTTCATAATTATGCACTCCGTTACAATTTTCCACATTTCTTAAAGACGCTTTAATAAGGAAGATTGTTCCACCAACCTGCCTTTAGCTGAATAGCCTGCCGGCAAGATCCGGCAGGCTGTGAAGTCAACTTTCGTTTCCCGTTAACGTATTGAGACTCCCTGCGTCATCAATTCCCAAAGTTGCGTTAATACGCTAGGCAAATATTCTTGGGGATGTAAGACAATAGTCAATAATACGCTTAATAATATGGCTAAAATCCAGAATAAATATTTGGGTGCTCTGGATTTTAAACGACGCGTGTAAATTAGGACCAAAATGAAAAAAGTGGTGTTAGCAAATATTGTTGCAGGGATGCTCACAACTCTTCCAAGACCCGTGTATGGGAAGAATTCGACTAATAAAACCATAGTTGCAATGCTTGGAATCATGGCAAAAAGGAAAATAGTTAATGACTTCTTCATGGGTGTTCTCTTACCTCAATCACTACAAATTAGGTGAGTGAAAACAGTCGTTAATGATGGCAACCTCATCTTTATTTATCTATCGTTCGTTGGTCGACCAGCCTGTTGCTTCATTTTGATATTAGTATATTCTAGGCAGGCACTACGTTAAGCTGCCTCTATGAGCAGCCGATCAAGTGGCCAGCTGCCGCGCTGTCTTATTGATCCCTATTATTTTTCAGCAGGGATGTTGATCTATTGTATGACTTCATCTTTCGATATGCCGAATCGCGCCAATTCGCTTCCATCTGTACCAAAAACGACCATACGGTTCGCAATTGAAGCTTTGGGCTTCTCTAGAAGTTTGAAGTAAGTTATGTAATACTCACTGTCTCCAACGGGCATATCAAAGGTTTCCTCGCCAAGATATACGCGGATCCGGCCAATGCCTTCTCTTTTACCTGCCGCTCGGTAATAGACTCCGTTGTTCGTCTGAATAACACGGTGACGAATCCAATTGGTCCCATACCCGACATTCCCAATTTTGTATTTGCCGTTTTTCCCACGGCTTAACTCTGCAACGCCAGTCTGGTCATCCAATGTAAACAGGACAATGCGTTTGTTTGCGATATCCTTTGTAAGTCGAATATCAATCGTTTTTGGCTCTTCGTTAATCCTTCCCTTATTCAAGAAGCTTTCGATCGCTACGTCAATAGCCTTATTACTATTGTTTATGGAATATGTCACGGAAGTTCGGTATAGATAGCCAACACCAAGAGTGATGATGACTGCGAGCGAAAATAATACCTTTCTCATATTCATAACGCCCCCTATTTAAAAGCAGTGTTAAAGGAAGGCATCCTGTTAGTTCGATGCGTCAATTTGTTAATCTTTGCTTAAGCTCTCTGGTATATGCTTCATCTAAAAATAAAATGTAACGGAAAATATGATTACTGCGAATAAAAGCAACAGTCCGCCACTTATAACTGGAATGTATGTATAAGCTCTGATTGCTTCATTGGATGTCGTCCAACTGGATGCTCCTTGGGGTCTCGAGTTATTAATTGCATTATCTTTTCCGTGTAGTAACCCGTTAAATATTAATATAAGTCCAATTATCGAAAATGCTGTTGAAGTTAGGATAGAGAATAACATTTTTTTTGTTTTTATTAATATTATTCACCCTCATTAATACGTGTCACCTTCATTTCTCATAATTTAGAGGGGATCGCTCAATGATCTGATTAGAATAACTTGGCAAGTTTGATATCTTCAAAAGGTGCGTTTGTTTTGATATCAAATACCCTCACGAATGTTACATCGAAGCTTGGAAAAGGAGGTAATGCTTCTCTCGCAGCCCATTTCATTTCTATGATTTCTGCTTCATTCATGCCCCATTTTGTTTGACCCAAAGTCAAATGTGGAATGAAGTTATCCAGCTCTATAGTACTGTCAATAAGTTCGGGCGGAAGGGAAAGCGCATCTACCAAATTCTTGTGTAGATTGTATATCTCTTTCGATTCAACGCTAAGGAATGTAACCGCTGTTCCGAATGTTCCTGGTTCAGACAAAGCTAACTGGAAGATTGGAAACGAAGAACACGTTTCTCTTACCTTTTCCAGCCAATTCATATCCTCCGTAAGTCCGTTTGAGAGTTTAACAGTAATATGAGGCTCTACAGGACTCCTAAATCCGTTATTATCCCAAAGATTTCGAAATGCCCTAGCCCATTTATTACGAAATACCGAAATTTGTTCTTTGTAATCTTCAGGTGGAACGATTCCTATGAAAAACGCCATTTTACTCCCCTTTATTGGTTTATTACCTTACTCCCAAATCATGTCGATCATCTAGCATTTAGTGCTCCTTCTTTCTCAGCTTGGTTTTGCCAACGTTATTTGTCCTTTAAAAGAAACGGCAACCACACATCAGCTGCCGTCGTATATTTGATGTCATCCAATGTTCCCCAGTAGATTAATCTTCTTGCGAATTTCATGCCGAAACGGGGTACCATTTTAAGTCTTCAGATCTAAAATAATTAGTTTCAGGATAGCGATATTCGTAAAGGATCTTTCCGTTTTCATTAAAAGCCTTAGCATTATAATCATTCCACGGGATTGCTTGATCCCAATAAAAAGTGATCGGTTCATTTAATACGGCTTTCTTTCTTAATCTATTCCCCTCAGGTCCAACCTCTAAATAAGATATCGCTGGCTCATTCGATAAAACGCTTAGAACGGTCGCTGCTCTGCCTTTATCGTCCGAATATATGATTCCGCCGATTGTTTTAATGGAGTCATCGTTGTGAAAAGAATACGTGGACATTGTTGAAACCCACAAAAACCCAAGATGCTTGTAACTTATTGCTGTAACTGGCTTATCCGATGAATCGAAAATGAATACTTTTCCCCATGAATAGTTAACTTTATCTAATAAAACTGAATCTTTCGGTACAAATGGGTTCGCTCTTGCAGCGCTTAATGCGTTTAATTTGTACCCGCCAAAATAATAAAATAACGTGACCAACACCATTAAAATAGCACTTGCCACTCCTAGCCTTGTCTTCGTTCCAATCCCCCCCCAAACAGAAAACCAATTTAGTTAACGAACTCCGTAGAGGTTAAGATATTCTTCTATTTTATTTTTCATTGATCCATCGATCGCAATCTTCCCATCAATTTCTCGATTATGAAGATAAGCGAGAATCTCTTCTATCGTCACAATTGCACTGGTTTGAATACCGTAATCTTCATTTAATTCTTCAATAGTCGTTTTATTTTTCTGTCCTCTTTCCAAACGGTCGACAGAAACAATTAAGTTCGTTACTTACTTTAGCCTCCGCAATAGTTCCAATCAAATCCAAGCTTTCTCTTACAGCAGTGCCCGCTGTGATAACATCTTCGATAATTGCGATGCGATCGTTGCTTTGAGGCATATGACCGATGATTTGTCCACCCTCGCCATGATCTTTCTTTTCCTTTCGGTTAAAAGTGACGGATATATCTCTTTTGTATTTATTGTACAGAGCAGTCGATGCAGCCACTGCTAGTGGAATTCCTTTATAGGCAGGACCAAGTTCCCTGTATTTATCATGTAAGGTGTCTCTCTGCCGCTTTTCTACAAAATCACCGAATATAAGAACGTTTGATTTGAATAGAAATTCAATAAATCCGCCTTTAAAACTCATTGAAATTCTGCCTCCTAAATATAGGTTTATTCTTACTTATGTTAGCACATATTGGAAGCAACCTGTCCGTTACGTTCAATAAAAACGGCAGTCGACGTTTGGTCGGCTGCCGCGGAGCGTTAATTTTGATCAAACGCTATAAATTGGAATGCTTCCGCAGCATCAAGAACAGACTCTAGGTCCTTTCATGCGAGAAGTTGTATGAAGTGATCGATTTTGAGGTCATCAAAATCGGTAATGATCATCTCGCAGCCATCCATATTTTCATTAACATGAGGCAGTCCTTTAAAGCCAATGCATTTCATCCCAGCGGATTTAGCCGCTACTTTTCCATTCTCAGAATCTTCGATCACGATACAACGATTCGGCTTTACGGAGAGCTTTTGACTTGCGAGCAAGAAGATCTGAGGATCCGGTTTTGATTTTGTAACTTCTTCGTCGCAAACAACGGCTTCAAAATAAATTGTACTACCCCTTCGATTGGTGCCATGTCCTTATACATTTGAATTTCTTTATCCTGATCATAGGATTTTATCAACTCGGAGAGATCATGCGGTAATCCGTAATCATCTTTGACTTTCTTCCAAAATTGTCTGGCGCTCAAACTTCCCCATGACTTTATTTCATCCACAGCAATGGGACATCCAAATACATTTGCGGTCGCACATAGTAGATGGTACGCTACGGAATGAGAATCAATAATAACGCCATCCATATCGAAAATGACTGCTATGGCTTCCATTCGCCTTTACCCCCAAGCTTAAAATATCCAGTTCAATCACTACTCATTCTGCCGATTAACTGACCTGCCCGCTAAATCTGGCAGGCTGCTCGATCGAGATATGCTTCCCTGTTAGTTCAGGCTGATGTGACCATCAAGGGTATGGTCTTCATTTCATAGATTTTTTGGAGAGTACGAACATAATTCATCTTCTCTTGATCAGTCTCTGCGTGGAGATATCCCTCCACAAGCCTGTATCCGAATACGAGAAGGATGATCTCGTAGACACAATGATCCTCGATTCGAGCTACATCTGTATGCTCCAAAAAGCCTTTGTAATACGCAGGGATACATCGTTGGTAGCTTTCGATCATGTGATCGATATCGGGTTCGTCCGCGATCAGGCTTGCGAGATCCTCGCCCAGATAGCCCCATCCGCTGGTATCCCAATCAATGAGCGCGAAGCTCCCGTCCGCATAGATCAGGTTGGTTACCCAGAAGTCCCGGTGACATAGTACGAGGGGCAATTTTTCAATACGGGCGAATATGTCGTCTGCTTGCTCATCGATGTCGATGAGCATTTGCCGCACGTGCAGCGGCAGTTCGCAATCCTCCGATCGTATATAGTCGTAGACGACCGGCCATGACCTGTAATGCAAATACTTATTCTTCATGAGATCTGCGTGGCTCAGGTTGGTCAGGCTCTGCAGCACGGAAGGTTGCTCTGCATACAGCCTGCCTTGAAACCGCCCTAACTCAAGCGCAGCCTTCTCGTACATGTCACCGGTCAAGTTTAAACCGGTTACGCCATCGATATATTCCAGCCACAGATCGTATTCATTGACTTCAGCATTGAACTCGGCATGATAACATGTCGGCCAGCGGAGGGCTTCCGAGAAAGTCGCTCCCAAGTCAGACGAATAGAGATCATATTCTCGACGCCAGGAACCCGGATCGCCGTAACGCTCCCATTTCTTCTGGATTTTCAGTACGATACGGTACGACAATTTTTCGCCTTTCGCGGTTTCTGCCGTCCCCGATACCAAGTACACATTTCCCACGGTTCCGCCCTGTAACGGCATAGTCTGGCAGTCGACAGCGATGATATCCTTCTTGAACTGTTGGTTTAAAGCATAAATCAGCTTATCAAGTTTAATATCCATGTATTCCTCCATTTTCCTAGCATCGCAAATCCTTCTTAAAACGAAGCAAGACTGCCTTACAATTTCGTGGCAGCCTTGTGATTTACCTTTATACAATAGTTCCTCGCTTTAACAGGTATTGCTCGATGATTGGTAAATCAGGCGGACTGATTTCAGATGGAATTTCCTTAGAATCAAAGAAACGTAATTCCATCACTTCTTCACCATCCGATTCTAAAGTGCCGACATAATCATTGCATATATAAGCAGTCACGACATTATACACTTCGTCACCATGAGGATATTTATAATAAAACTCGTTTCCCGAAAACACATCAAACAAGGTTAATGAGTTCGCGATTAAACCAGTCTCCTCAAAAAGTTCTCTCTTAGCTACCTGTGCAAGGCTCTCTCCTGGCTCTAATGAGCCACCAGGCAACCCCCATAAACCATTGTCGGATCTACGTTGTAATAATAAGCGATTCTTATCGTCAATTAATAACACACAAGCGCCGGCCATGATTATGGGATATGTCCCTATAAGTTGTCTTAACTCCATGACATAACCCATGATGATAGCTCCTTAATAATAGGATATGTATTCTTCTTTCTTCCATAATATCGTTCTCGATTTGCGCAGTGGACACATCAAATGGTTCTTCAATTCGAAACCACCACTACCATCCTACTCTTCAACCTCAAATATGGTATCAATGATGATGGGAAGATTATCTCTAACGGAAATAGCTCCAAAAACTGAACGTGCATGAATACCCTTTTCTCCAAAAACATCAAGCATAAGATCGGAGCAACCATTTAACACTTTATGGTGTTCTTCAAAGTTAGCGTCCGCATTTCGAGCCCGGTTTGTCTTGCAAATTGATACCCTTCCTCAGTCGTATATTTCTCGCCCAATTTACCCTTTGGGTTTCCTGTAGGGCCCTTCCCCGAAACGAACAATAGCCCGTTTACATTTACGAAGTTTGCATACTTTGCTGCTGGTTCGCTGGCGCTGGGTAGAATGATTCCTAACGCTTCTAGCCTACCGGCTACTGTTTGTTCAGGCATCCTTAATTCCTCCGTCCTCCACTTACTATAATGACTATAGCTTTCGTGCCTTGATGACAAAGGTCACTGGAAGCATCTTCGCTTTTTTTGCAAAATCGTTGTTTTGCGATTGCATAATTTCTTCATCGGAATCCTCAATCATTTGCTCTATGACAAATCCCGCTTTTGCTAAAGCATTCACATAGGTGGATAGTTCGCGGTCCGATAACGTTAGCGTATTTTCGCCGAGAGTTACCGAATACCAAGATTCATCGAAGTAATTTTTTTTAAAAACAAACTTATCATCTTCAACAGCAACACATTTGTGTATCGGGTGAGACCAACTAAAGATAAAAACACCGTCTTTTTTTAGATAAGTAGCAATTCGACGAAAAGTTCCCTCAAGGTCGGTTGTCCAACCTATGGCATATATCGAATAAACATAATCGAAATAATCCTCTGGTATGCCACATTCTTCTTCCATGGGAGAACAGATTAATGTCGCTGAAAGTCCGTGCCCCGTCAAGTGCTGCCTTGTCTTTTCGATTTGATTTTCCGATAGATCGATCCCCCATAGTTCGGATGCTTGGCGTTCCCCCAGGTATTGCAAGGATTGTCCGCTTCCACAGCCTATTTCCAACACCTTTCTTCCCGAAACATCGCCAAAAAGCTGGCACACTTCTTCTGAAATAAATGCTCCGTATAACGGAAGCGAGATTGCTCCTAAAATATCATTACCTTCTGTATCCCAAAATAAGGTGTTTGTCTCATGAATCATGCGCTTATCCAAGTCGAACGAGACGGCACTAACCTCATCACCACCTATTATGTTTGTTCTATACGCAGAATTTTTGTTCATGCCGTCGTCTCCTTCGTTCCTTGTTCAATGACGGATCAAACTTGATATGATCCATTTGAAGCCGTCATTTCTTAACAGTTCCACGTACAATATAAGCTTGGCTAGTGACAGCTAGACCATCGCTAGTGGCATGCTTGCAGAATATCTCCTCAATCTCGTTCATGCTTTCCCTAATAACCATTTCGTGAACGGCTGAGGTTTGACCGAAGCAGCGTACCTTAATGACGTCGAGAGGAGATTTCAAATAAGACGCACCGATAATCATTTCGATAGTCGTCTGCTCAAGAAGTCTCCCGCTCTCTAAACTCCGTTTGATTCTTTCCAAGATCGGCTTTTCTTCGGACGACGGTTCAAACAAATGAGGAAAAAGTCGAGACAGTTCAGGGGAAAGCCGATCGCCGGGATGAAGAGAAATAATCCGACCTCCGCTTTTGATGACCCTTTTTAGATCAAGAAAAGCCGAAGTCGGCCCCTTGCGATTGTAAGCGAAGTCGAATTCATTGTCGTTGAAGGGAAGCTTGTTTTTTGTATCGCCGACGATAAAAGCAACGTTTTTAAAGGAATGGCTATTCCCCGTTTTGATAAAGTCGCTTGTAATATCGATTCCTACTATCTCCTTAGCCTGCTGCGCCCACCGGACGGTGAAGTCCCCGTGACCGCAGCCGATGTCCAATACCATTTGATTTTCAACCAGTTTAGCAACCTCTTCTTCAAAAATAGCTTCAGCGTTTGGCTCTGGGATGGATGCGTTCCATGGGAGGGAATATTGCCCGGACAATCTGCCCAGCTGCTCGTACCAAGGAAGCGTATGCGGGGGTATCCAGTCTTCATGTGTCGTAGGGTCCGTGAGCATCTTCAAAATACCATCTCCTTGTTTTGCAATAGTTGCCCTGACATTAGTCATCTTGCTTCACAGCATATTCGATAATCGATGCGTGCGGGATCTCCCCGATCTCGCCGACCAAAGTGCGGAATGCCATGCCGTGACCAGTGATAATCACCTTTTCATATGCTAGGTACTTATGAATGACTTTCTCTATGCGGTTTTTTAGGAGTTCCTTCGACTCCCACAGTTTGGTTTCGCCTGAAGGATAAACTCCATCATGACGGTCAAAATCATCTCCAAGCTCTTTGAGCCTCTCCAACGAATCGAATTCAAAAGTCAGATCGGGTTGCCATTCTCTCAAGTCAAATTCGACAACAACATCCAATCCGAGCTCCTTCGATAATATCGCAGCCGTTTGAAGCGCTCTCGTATACGGGGACGAAACAATCGCATTAGCCGTCTGCAGCCGGTCATCCTTTGCCGCCGCGTATACTTGCTCAATCCCTTTAGGCGTTAAAGGCACCAAGTCCCGGCCATGACCCTTTAATTTATACTGCTCATTGATTTCCCAATGAGGTTCTCCATGGCGAATTAAATAAAATTGCGTCATTCGTTCCCTCCTCGTTTTCAATATCGCATTTTTCCGCGTGACCCAGCTAAAAACGCAAAAACGGGAATTTTTTGTTATAGGCGCATGATCCAACACCCCATAATCCTCTGCATGTTTTGAGGGTTGCAGGACCATGAAAAAAATCCAACCTTACGTATTCATATTGCCGAGTATGCTGCTCACCCTGGCGCTGGGGTTTACGCCATCCTATGGGCGCTCCGGTACATGTTCTACGACAATGCCGCTACGGCACGGCGACTTATGTCGGCTTGGACAATTCTCCCGGCTCATGCGGGAACATTACTTAAAAATGAGCTTGTATGGATATTCTCCAACCGCGTATGCACCTGCATGAGTACCTTCGATTGCTTCAGTTTTAAAAACTTGCGCTTTTTTATCGGAACCCAGCCAGACTCTTTGGATCGCCGACAAGATAAACAATCCTTCTTCGTCGCCTACCGCAGCAAACGACTCATTGCCATCCTTAAACTCATTCAAGAAATAATTAGCGTGCAGCACGTTTTTAATATCACTGATATCGGTAACGGCTAGCCCGATCTCACTAATACTTAAAAGACTTTCACCTGTAAATGGCGTATGTATGTCATGGCCGCAGTTATGTCTGGCGATAAACTCAACTATATTTCCTCCCTGGTCACAAAAATAGGCGGAGGTTGAATTCCAGGATTTAGAATACACCCTGTCGCTATGGTCCGGGAACTCATAGATGTTAACGCCGGCCGATCGTAGCCAAGCTATGGATTCATCGATTTTATTGCGAGGGATGTCGAATGCAAAATGATAAAAAGGGTCCTCGGCGTCATGGGTCAGCACAAAAGTAAGCTCCGAACGCCCGATCCCCACCGTAAACGCTCAATCAAGCCCTCCTTACAATTCCTCTATCCTCATAAATTTTGTTCCAGTGTCAGCACGGTTACCGACAATATCTTTCTCATAGAGAATAACTTCACGCGGGCTAAAAGGTTCATTCGGCAAAAATTCTAACGACAAACTAATGTTGCTTAAGTAAAATTTATTTTTGTCTCTGGGCATTAGTTTATGGCTGCCGAATCGGGTGCGGGTAAGTCGATTCATGAAAGAGTTCGGCGTGGATGCCGTTCCTTTCTAATTGCAGAGATATGAATCTGGCAGTCGACGACTTTCCCGATCCAGGGATTCCTTCCACAAAGATTAGCTTCAACGAGTTTCCTCCTTAAAACCTTCTCGCCCAGTAATTTCCACTTCCTATAAAGCAATGTTACCATGGTTTCGTTCTCATAAAAGCAAAAAGTAAAGGAGCGGCCATGTCAGACTTTCAAAACTGATGGAAAGAACGATGCGGCGTCGCAGTCCATTTGCTCGATCTCGCGGAACCATCGATCGTACTGGCCGGCGAGCTTCGTTGCGAAGAGCCGACTCCGTACCCTTGCAGTGACTGCCGTTGCGCGCGGATATTTCAATGGAATTCGAAATTTAGACATGGATTCAAACCAGAAGAAAGGTTATGATTGATAGTATATTTCGATAAGTTTCGAATCATTTATATATTTCGATGGATTTCGAAGGAGGGCAATTCAAAATGGAAAGTCTCGAATTAAAGCGTAGCGCCCCCGAAGCGCAGGGAGTCCGCTCTTCTGATCTGCTTGCGTTCCTGGATCGCCTGGAATACAGCGGCGAAATTCATACGTTCATGCTGCTCCGTCACGGTACGGTCGTTGCGGAAGGCGGTTGGAAGCCGTATTCGCCCGATCTGCTTAGGCTGACCAATTCGATCAGCAAAAGTTTTACTTCGGCTTGCGTCGGCATCGCGGTGGATGAGGGGCTGCTGACCGTTCAGGACAAGGTGCTCTCGTTTTTCCCCGAGTTTGCGCCGGAGAATCCGGACGAGCGCCTCGCGTCCATGACGGTAGAGCATCTGCTCACCATGTCGAGCGGACATCAAGCGGACACGGTTCCCGCGATCACGGCGGATGAGGACTGGGTGCGCGCCTTTCTAGCGCTGCCGGTCGCGCATACGCCCGGTACGGTTTTCGTCTACAACAGCGGCGCCACGTATATGCTGTCCGCTATTGTTCAGCGGGCGACCGGCCAATCCCTCTTCGAATACGCACGTACGAGATTGTTCGAGCCGCTTGGCATTCATGGCGTCAAATGGGAAGCGTGTCCGAAGGGGATCACGGTCGGCGGATGGGGACTTAGCGCGAAGACGGAGCATTTAGCGAAGCTCGGGCAGCTCTATCTGAACAAAGGGAAGTGGCAAGGCCGCCGCATCCTATCCGAGCAGTGGGTCGAGGCATCTACGGGCAAACGCGTAGAGAACGGCAGCGAACCGGATAACGACTGGCATCAAGGCTACGGCTATCAATTCTGGCGATGCCGGCATGGAGCATATCGCGCGGATGGCGCTTTCGGCCAATTCATCTTCGTATTCCCCAAGGAAGATGCGGTGCTCGCGATTACGAGCGCCGTAAACGACATGCAGCCCGTCTTGAATGCGGTATGGGACGGCCTGCTGCCGGCGCTGAATAAAGAAACGGATGCGATCGAGTCCTCTGCAGAGGCAAGCCAAGCGCTCGTAGACAGGCTGGCCTCGCTTCATATGGCGGGGCTTTCCGGAATCTCGCCGCGCGGGCGGCAAGACAAGTCGGGCGTCCGTTACCGGCTGGCCGACAATGCTTTAGGCCTCTCGGAAGTGGAGTTGCGCGAAGACGAGCAGGGCGGCTCCGTCGTATGGACGCATAACGGACAGGAGCGCATATTGAAGTACGGCTGTCCGGCATGGACGTTAAATGAATGGAAGGCATCGGACGGTGTCACGATAGTAGCGGCTAGCGGAGGTTGGATAGACGAGGAAACCTTTTTGCTCGCCGTTCGGCCGGTCGAGACAGCCTTCGTGCAGACGTACCGATGCCGTTTCGACGGAGACGCTCTACGGATCGCCTATAATAGCGAGTACAGTTTGTTCGTCCCGAAGGAATTGACGCTCGAAGGCAAAGCGGAGACAGCATCAAGCCGATAAGTTCCGGCGATCCGTCCCCGGGCCAATCCACAGCCTGCCGAAAAAAGGCAGGCTGTGGATTGGCTCGCGTCCTTGTATCAGGTTTTCGAATAATGGTATAGCATATAACCCGTGTATTTGACATAAAATCCGTTCTCAATCCGTTTCTGGTCTTCAAGCGAGATCCCAAAGGAAAAATCGGCGCCCGGACCGAATCCTAGCTGGCCCACTGGTATCTTGTTTTTATTGATATCGTAAATCGTTATTTCTCCCGGGGATGGCGATGAAAAAGAACCGTTCTCATGAAAAACGCCATTGTACAAGAACTCTCCGGATTTGAACTTCAGGTTAAAAACAGCATGAGAGCTAAAATAGATGTCGTTTGCGAATTTCCCTCTGTGCCATACGTCGTCAAGAAGAATCGTTGTGTGATGAGCCTGAACTAAGCTTATTTCCAAGTCTTTTCGCTCATCGGGTTGAAAAGCGATCCATTCAGGTTTGATAAAGACTTCGATAGGCACTTGCTCTTGAATCATATCAAGCCTGTATCCATCTCGGCTTGTAACATGAGCTAAGATGGCTTTTTCGGAATAATGCTGATTGTAATAGCTGTAGCTGATGAGGATAGCGACCACAAGTGCAAAAGCGGCGGCAAGTAAATTTCTTCTCAATTTCATCCTTCGCTACGACTCCCCCCATAAATAACGCTTCGCAACTCACTCGTGAGATCCTTCGATATCGTATATCCCTGGCTGCTCTCCTCCGTATCCACGAGCAAGCCATTCATCCCGTCTTCGTCTGCCACGTTGAGTACGTATTTCTTTTGCGTGCCGTCCTCGAACGCGAGATACATGAAAAAAGTGACGCCATAATCCAGCATGCCATTCATTTTTTCCGCGTTAACGATCGCCTTATGGAATACCTTCAGCGCATCGCCATTTTCCTTCGTAAAAGTCTTTTCCGCAAACGGAGGCGTCCCCGCACGCTTACAAAAGTCCGCGCATTCCAGCTTGACGGACACGATTTCTTTTCCGTCCAGCATGACTTTTCCATTCGCGCCTGTACCGCTCGCGCACCCTGTCGCAGCGATACTCAGAAGCAAAATGACAAGCATAAGGATTCTCATCTTATCCATCCCCTTCCATTATGAGTTAGAACGAATCCATTCGGATCAAAAGTTGCTTGAACCGCTCATCAATAAAAAAAGCCCGCCGGTTTGCGCCGGCAGGCTAAACACATTCAAGTAGCAATCACCGTTCGTTAACGTTCTTAAGAGTTAACAGGTTCCGGATTCCAGTTCTTCACGCCATTGTCTTCGATGATCCCGATCGTCACGTCGGCAATGTCGGCGTCCAGCAGCAGACGATCTCGAATCTTGAACTTAATATCGTCCGCGTCCGCAAGCGTCAGACCGGGTCGCAGCTCGATCAGTCCCTCGACGTGGTAGTAACGGCCTTCTTGCAGAATGCGCATTTGATAAATATCGGTCACGTAGCTGTTGGAGAAAATGATCTGCGCGACTTTATCCTCCACGTCCCTAGGCGCGGATACGCCGATGAGCCCGACCATGTTATCGTAGCCGACCTTGAACGCGACCCCGACCATTAATAAGCCGATGAGGATGGTCGAGATGCCGTCAAGCAGATGAAAGCTCGTCAGCGACGTCACCACAACGGCCAGCAGCGCCAAAAGCGCACCCGTCGTCGCTACGAGATCCTCGTAAAAGACCAAACGCGTCGGCGGCGCGGCGCGCCCTACGTTTTTGAACGCTTGGGGGATGATCGCCAGCCCCTTCGCTTCCGCGCGCGACTCATGGACGATTTCTTTCATCGCTTTTATGAGCACAAATCCGTCGACCGCGATGGATAGGAGCAACACAATGAGATTAAACCAGAAACCGTGCGATTCAGCCGAAGGGTGCTTCAGCAAGTGGAAGCCCTCGAGCATGGTCTCGTATGCCATTATGGTGACGACGATGACGGCCACCATACAGAACAAGTTGATGACCCGGCCGAACCCGGTTGGGAAACGGCGCGTCGGCTTTTTCTCCGCCAGTACGCTTCCGGCGAAGACAAAGGCTTGATTTACGGCATCGGCGATCGAGTGCATGGTCGATGCGAACATCGCCCCGCTGCCCGTCGTGGCCGCGGCGATCCCTTTGACGATCGCAACCCCGGTATTGCCGATGGCGGCCGCCGCCGAAGAGGTATTTCCTTTTTTCAACAATGCGATAAAGCTTGTCCTCTGACTGTCCGATTCCACGATGTAAAGTCCCTCCTAATTGATTTCAAAAACTTTTTAAGCGAAAAACGCGATGAATGTCGCGCTAACTTCTATTTTTTTATTCTGCGCATGACCATTCATCCATTATAATGGCATTACCCATATATGGTTAATTTATAATTTTCAAGAGGATCTCTTCATGATGAAGCATTTGTGGAAGGACGGAATCGCGCTCCTTCTCTCCTTATCGATCGTCGGGGGAATCGCTTTTAAAACATTGCTGCCCGACGCTTTTGCAAGCAGGCCCGCCGTGACTTTATCGCTGGAAGAGGCAAGCGCGCGGCTGGAGCGAATCGTCGCGAACCGGGGTTCGTCTATCGCTCGTATCGATAGCCGCGCCCTTGACCCTGCCGTATATCAAGCGCTGGCGAATGCCGTTACCGATTATGGGGCATCCAACGATCTGTCGTACGCCGCGAAGCTGGTGGAGAAATACAACGACGACGGAAATCTTGACAATCTACGCGAAGCGTTGGATATCGTTAATGACGTCAAACAGCAAGGCGTATACGAATAGGCGTCTTCAGGCTTTCTCCGCGTTCAGCTTAACGCCCTTAAAGATCAGCCAGAGCGGAAGCGCAATCTCGAATAGAGCGCCCGGAATAAACAGTACGGCCCCCATATCCCGGCCGGCCAGCGACAGACAACTGCTTGTCAATAACCCGGCATACCCGACGAAGCCGATCACGGGCAAAAATCGAGGAACCAGTTTGGAACGGTAGAGCATCCAACAAAATAGCAGGCTGCCTAAACCCAGCACGATCATCGCCAACTGAAAAAGCATAAAATGCGCTTCTACCGCGAAGTCGGCGATCGCTTGAAAGGCGGAACGATCGGAAGCCGACGCCGCCGCATCGTCCTCGCCGAACGCGAGAAGAACGATCGGAGCGATCAAACTGACGATCAGAATCGCGGACTCGATGATCCTCGTGCCGAAGTACCCCAGCGCAAACGCCTCGTGCTGCTTTTTTAAAATAGGGTACAGCAGCATCGCGATCCCCACGACCGCCGCGGCGTTGATGAGCTCCAGCAGCGTTCCCGCGATTACGCTCGTTCGTTCTCCCTCGATATGCCCGAGGACGTCGGACCCTTGAAGAACGGGATTCAGCAGACCGCTCCCGATCATATAGACCGCCGTCGATAATAAAAACAACGCCCCTGCCGCCCTTGCCATTCCGCTCATGCCGATCTCCCCTTCGCTTGTGATACACGAATTATAGCGAAGGGCGCGTGGCGGCCAGTAGACACTTTAGTGTGGTTCCTGGGGAGGCTGGAGCAGATTCAACGCTTGAGCGCGCGCGATCGCTTCCGTTCGTCGTTGCACCTGCAGCTTCTCGAAAATCCTCCGATTGTGCCCTTTGACCGTGTCCAGGGCCAAGAACAGCCGCTCGCCGATGTCCCGATTGGAGAGTCCCTCGGCGATGAGCGCCAGCACCTCGAGCTCGCGCGGACTGAGCGGCTCGATCAGGCCGCCCTTCGCTCCCGGCTGGCGGTCCGTCCGCACGCGCTTAAGACCGGCTTGCGCTTCGCGCAGCGCCGGAAGCGGCACGTCGCCGGCTAGCCGAAGCGCCTCTTCGTAGCACGCTGCCGCCGAATCCGGTTCCTTGTCCGCTTCATCAATTTGACCGAGTCCGATCCATGACAGGACGGCCATCAGCGTATGGCCCAACTGGCCGCTGTAGGAGATGACTTCGCGATAAGCCTGTCTGGCCTGGGCATCGTCTCCCCGCCGTTGGCTCGCGACGCCCAGCATCCATGCGGCAGACGTGCGAACGGAAAGTTGATCCGGACGGAGGTACTCCAACGCGCGGCTGGATTGGGCGATGACTTGGTCCAGAATCTCGCCGTTCGGGTCCGCTCCCGAATCCTTTGCAGGCGCGATCAGACCGATCAAGTCCTCGGTCTTGTCGTCATGCTTCGTCGTTCGCATGGACGCCTCGGCTGCCTGCAATTTGAGCTCGGATCCGCTTGGCGTCGCAGCCATCGCGAGCGAGGCCACCGCGGCCCGGGTCGCGGCGATCATGCCGATCCAGTCTCTCACGCGGACGTCCTGCGGGGCGCCTTCGAACGCCGCTTCCGCCGCTCGCAGCTTAGGCTCGATATGCGTCGGCTTGCCCGTGATCAGCAGCGCCGATCCGTACATGACCCACAATGCGGGCCTGGCGTCCAATTCGGCTCGAGGCAGCGAAGCCAGCCATTGCAGCGCAAGGCTTGCCGCTCCGCGAAGATGCAGCGGCATCCCGTTGCCCTCGAGCAGCCGTGCGGCGCGGTCGATATCGGCAGACGCCGCGGCATGGCCGAAGGCTTCGATCTCGAAGCCATTCGCCTCATGCCATAGGCTAGCTCGGCCGTGCAATTCCGCGATACCGCTCGCGTCGAGACGGTCCTGCAGCTTTCTCTGCAAGGACTCGGCAAACAAGCGGTGATAACGATACCACCGTCGTTCATGGTCCAAGGGAATGATGAACAGATTCTGGCGTTCAAGATCAAGCAGCCGCTGCGCGCCCGGTGTCTCGGGCTCGGACAGCAGCGCATCGCAAAGCGAGCCGCATAAGCGGTCGAGGATGGAGGTCCGGGCCAAAAAGTCCTGAACGGCTTCCGGCTGCCGCTGCAGAACCTCTTCGACTAGATAATCCAGCACGAACCGATGGCTGCCGGAGATCGATTGCATAAAACGGTCCGTGCCGCGGTCTCCTTGGATCGAGAGCGCAGCCAGCTGCAGTCCGGCGATCCAGCCTTCCGTACGGGATTCCAGTACGTCGACTTGGTCCGGGGGCAGATGGAGTCCCATGACGCCGTTCAGGAATCCTTCGATCTCCTCGGGCGTAAATCTCAGGTCGTCCAAGCGCAATTCGGTCATCTGGTCCCGCGCCCGCAGCCGGGCTACCGGAATGAGCGGATCCTCGCGCGTGATCATCGCCAGATGGACCTGTGCGGGAAGATGGTTAAGCAGGAAGGATACAGCTTCGTCGACGGGCTTCGTACTCGCTGCATGGTAATCGTCAAGAACGAGTATGAAAGGAGGCATGCCAGCGGTTTCCTTAACGATCGCAGCGAGAATCGACTCCACCGGTGGCGGAGCCGGAGATTGAAGCACGGCAAGGACGCCTTCCCCGATCTTCTCCCCGATCGTCTGCAGGGAGGAGATGAAGCAGGTCAAAAAGCGCGTAAGCTCGCCGTCTCCTTCGTCCAGCGACAGCCATGCCGCCGGCCGGCCGCCATCGGCGATCCATTCGACGACCAGCGTCGTTTTCCCATAACCGGCGGGCGCGGAGATCAGGGTCAATTTGCGGTGCAGGCCTTGCCGAAGCTTATCGATCAGCCGCTGGCGAAGCACCGTTCCGGGGCGGCGCTGCGGTAAATGAAATTTGGTGGCTAGTATGGTGGTCGACATAGTTATATCTTACCATCGGGGATGGCTTCCTCAAAGAGCGGACTGCCGGAGTAATTGAATTCTAGCGTTCCTCCTTCGGCCATCCGCCCCACAAATTACCCAGATGTCCGTCCGGATCGCGGAAAGTAAAGCTGTAGCCGCCTTGCGGCTTGTACACCAGTTCGCCCACGTCTGCCCCCTTCGTTTTCAGCGTTTCGTAAGCCTCGTGAATATTGTCGACCTGCAGCGAAATGATCGGCTGAGGCTCTCCCCTGCTGTTCGCGAAGTTCAAACTCGGCACCTCTAGACAGCGAATAAGCCCGAGACCGACGCCGCCGACGTTAAGCCATGCCTCTTGATCTCCGGGTGTGTATGCGAAGGTGAACGGAATGCCTAGCGCATCCTTATACCACCCGATCGAAGCTTCCAAATCGCGAACCGGCAATTGAACGACCGCGTAATTTTTAACGATCACCGTCATCTGTGTTCCTCCTTTAATTTTTACTCTCGAGTAACTGAAGGACGGCAGAAGCCTTTGATTTCGATAAGTTGATGTACGCGAGGATTTGATCGAAATGGTACACTTCAAGGTCGCAAGTTTTATTTTGTTCTACCATTTCAAAATCATCGTACATCCACGCAATAAATTTTTGCAGGTCGTCCCGCGTAATATCATCGATTTCTCTTGGGAGAGCATCGACCGTCAACCAATCTTTAAGGTATTCCATTTTAAAATGACTCAGCAATTTTGTATTCAGTTTCCTAAAGTCCGAGTGCCATTTAGGGAGAAAAGTCGGGTCTAAATCTTGCTTCTCTTTAAAGTCGTTGGGGTAGTAGATGAATTCCATCCATACGCTATCAGCGATTAAATGAGTCAAATAGCCTAACGAGTAGCTATCCCTTGCTTCCGTTAAGTATGTATCGATAAATCTTTGATAATTGACCTGCCTCGTTCTTTTGTCTACATCTCCTTCGAAATAGTGAGTAACGATTTTCCTTTCAGGCGAGAAAGCCGCATCCGGCGCGATAGAACCGATTAAAAAGTCTTTTTTGTCCGCTAAATCAAGGCTGGAAGCCACCATCTCGCCAATGATTAAGTGCATCAACCGAGATCCCATCGGACACCTCCTATGACCATATTCTGCCACTACGTGCATGCGAATCAGAACAAGCAAAAAAAGCCCACCTTGATGGGTGGACTTGAATCGCATAGAGCATCGTTTTCCTAACTCTTGCTCTTGCACGCCTTCACGAACGCCTCGAACAGTCTAAAGCTAGGCGCATCCGTCTTGTAGTTAAACTCAGGATGCCACTGAACGGCGACAACAAACTTTTTGTCCGGCATCATCGCCGCTTCGACCAAGCCGTCTTCGGCTTTGGCTGCAGGCAGAAGCTGCTGGGCCAGCCGCTTGATGCCCTGATGATGGCAGCTGTTTACTTGTAAAACTTTCGCTTCGACGATGCCGGAGAATGGCGTTTCCTGCGCTACATATACGGGGTGGACCGGCTTCGAGTAAGGGGGCGCTTGCTTGTGGGCGACTTTCAAGTCAGACTGCAATTGCGTCGGAATATCTTGGTACAACGTCCCGCCGAGTAGAACGTTAAACAGCTGCAGTCCGCGGCAAATGCCGAACGCCGGCTTGTCTTGCCGTACGACCTGGTCGAACAAGGCCGCCTCCATCGCATCCCGCTCGCCGCACGTCTCCCCGCATACCGCTTCCGCTTTTTCCCCGTACAGCTCGGGATTCACATCATGTCCGCCAGTGAAAAGAAAGCCGTCGAAGAGATCGGCGATCCGAGCAATTTGCTCGACATCCGAGGTAAGCGGCAGCATGAACGGCGTTCCGCCGGCATCCTCGATTCCTTTCATATAGCCGGGAAGCATCCAATAGCTATCTTTGTCTCCGTCATACAAGGGCAGTACGCCAATCGTTGGTCTCTCCATGTCCGCTGCCTCCACGCCTATCGTTATATATGTATCTATTTATTTCATCCATTTTATCATCTCGGCCTTCGGACAACTACGCGAACCTTTTGCACGATTCCGCCTATCAATCGGGAAATGCGAAAGAGCCCTCTGCGACGAGGGCTCTTTCGCTTTCTTACGATAAAGCGCGTCGATACCAGGGAAGCCTGGACAGCGGCGCTTCTACTACGATCTCGATGGGGCCGTTAACTGTGCTGCCGTCGTCTCCCAGCCACGTTCCTTGCGGAAAGACGACCTTTCGCGAGGTTGCCCCCTTCTCCAATACCGGCACGGCCAAGATGTCGTTCCCGAGCATGAACTGATCGGAAACCTTCTCGAAGCCGCCTTCCGGAAATACGTACGCCATATGCCGCATGATCGGTTCGCCTGTCTCCGCGGACTGCGCGACGAGCTGTTCGATCTCGGGCCCGAGCCGGCAGTGCAGCTTGGCTGCCTCCAGGCAATAGGCCAAGTGCCGATCGTCCAAGACTCGCCAAGGCGCCGTGGAAAACTGGATCATCGGGAACAGCGCCGAGCATTGCGCGTATCGGACGAACAGCTTCTGATCCACCTCGAAGTCGGGACGAATCAGATCCTCGTACTGCCCCCCGCCGACCATGTCCGGGCAGTTGAATGCGTAGCCGAGCAGCCCCTGCGCCAGGCCGTTCGGGATTAAGTTGGCCAAGCCGTCTCCGTCCCAGCTGTGGTTCTTGTCGCTTAAGCGCTGGACGATCGGCTGGCCGGCCAGCTTCCAGCAGGCCCGGTATTCGTTGAACGCATACCGGAGTCCCAGTCGCGCCCACGCTTCGCACTGATCGTTCGGCGTCGCCGGCCGGGCGCTGACGTCCGACGGCTTGTAGTACTGCGGATCTCCGGCATCCAGCTTAAATCCGTCGATTCCGTACGTCTCCATGAGCCGATCGAGCTTCCCGATGAACCAATTCATAGCCGCTTCGTTCGTACCGTCCACGATCCCGCTGTAGCCGTTCCACCACTTCCGGACGACGGGCTCGCCGTCCGCTTCGCGCAAGAGGTACCCGTACCGGTGAAGATACCGGAACACCTCCCCGTCGGGACTGATGAACGGGCTGACCCACAGCATCACGCGAAAGCCGAGCGCATGCAGCCGATCGACCATCGCCTTCGGGTCCGGGAAGCGTCCCGGATGGAATGTCAACGTGCCGTAATCCTCATGCCAATTGTCGTCGATCATCAGAATGCCCGGCGGAAATCCGTTCGCGACGATCGCTTCCGCATACGCCAGCACCTTCTCCTGCGTCGGATCGTAGCTCATCTCCATCCATGTGTTGTACTGCGGCACGTTAAAAAACTGCGGGTCCGGAGAGGTTCCCGACGGCGGAAAATACGCGCGCGACGCATGGCCGAATGCCTCCCGCAGATTCTCCCCGCCTTGCTCGATCTTGATCGTTCCCCGTTGTCCTTCGACGATCAGCGCCCCGTCCTCGAACGCGAATCGGAACGGCGCTTCCGACCAGACGCTTCTCCCCTGGCTGGAGAGCAGCAGCGGACTCGCTTGGTTGTAGCCGGCGTCGCCGAACAAGTCTCTTTGGTGGTCCCGCTCGCCGAACGGCATTTGCACGCCGTCGCTGACCGCCCCGCCCCACCAATATTCGTTTTCCAGCAAATTGATTCGGATCGTTTCGTTATCCATACGGCCTCCTTAAGGGACTGCTTCGCACCTCGATCTTACCGCCCGGCCCCTCGGAGGACAATCTTAAGATTGTGCGCTATACTATAACAAAATTGACTTATGTGAAATGGGAGACAACGAGAAGATGGAGCCATCCGTCTACGGATTCCGCCATGAAGAGCATGCGATGTTGACCGTCGATTCGATCGGCTGGCAGCGCATCCGGAGCGCCGAATATGCCTTTTCGGGCGATAACCGCCCGGATTGCGGGCATGTCATCTTCCAATATACGCTTAGCGGAGAAGGCTATATCGAATACGAGCAGCAGCGCGTTCCCTTGCCGAAAGGGTCTGCGTTTCTCGTCCGAATTCCGAGCAGCCACCGCTATTATTACGAGGAGAACGGCGCCCCTTGGGAAGTCATCTGGCTCAATCTGCGGGGCGACGAAGCCAGCCGGATCTGGGACCTCGTCCTTGAGCAGGAAGGGACGGTCATTCGCAGGGATGCGGATTCGCCTTTGATCTTGCATTTGTGGAAGCTCTATCGGGCGATCTCCGAGGAAAAGATAACGGATAAGTACCGGCTGTCCGTCCTCGCCTACGAGTGGATGCTCGCGCTGCTCCAATCGAGCCGGGAATCGGGGCGGGAAGTCAGCTCGAAGTCTCACACGCTTCTGCAAGAAGCCAAGCAGTTCATGAAGGCGAACTTCGCCTCGCCGTTAACGCTCGATGAGATCGCCCGGACGCTTGGGGTGAACAAATATCATTTTTGCCGATTGTTCCAAAAGGCCGAGCACACCTCGCCGCTTGCCTACCTGCGGGACCGTAGGGTGGAAGCCGCGATTGCGATGCTCCGAACGACGGATTTGCCGGTTCAGGAAGTGGGCAGGCGGTGCGGCTTCGACAGTCCGAGCTACTTCGGCAAGGTGTTCCGGGAATATATGAAGATGTCGCCGGTCGCGTACCGGAAGAAGAAGCTGGAGTTCCCGTACGATGCCATCTATTATGATTGACCTTGAGGGGTGCGGAAAGGAGACGATGAAATGACCGAAGCCGCCGAATACGGAACCTACGGCTTCCGCTTCGCCGATTCCCCCGAGCTGCCGCTTTGCGGCTTATTTGCGGTCGGACGGGAACGGGAGACCAGCGTTACGTATCGCTGGGACGGCCTGAAACGCGACGACGGACCACTCCTGCTCTTTCAATATACGCTGGCAGGCGAAGGCGCCGTCGAGATCGGGGAGCGCCGGGAAGACGTAGGCACGGGCTCGGCCTTTCTCGTCGAGATTCCCGGGGACCATTGCTACTACCTGCCTGCAGACAAGGCGGAATGGGCCTTTTATTTTCTGCTGTTCAGACCGCGCCTTCTCCTCCCCGCTTGGGAAGCGATCAAGTCCAAGCTGGGAGACGTCATCGAGCTGCCGGCGGGCAGCGCCCCCATCCGCAAGCTGCGGGCGATCTTCGAGGAAGCGCGCGACGGCAAGATAACGGACCCGTACACCGCCTCCTCCCACGTCTATCAATTCGTCATGGCGCTCGCCCGCTTCGCTTCCGCTCCCGATCGGGAGCGGGAGGCTTGGCCGGATACCGTCCGCGCGGCGGTCCGCTACATCGACGCGAACTACGCCAAGATGGTCGGCCAATCGCAGCTGGCCGCCGAGTCGGGCTTGTCCAAGTATCACTTCCTTAGGACTTTCTCGCGTTACGTCGGCCAGACACCCAACGATTATTTGAACCGCGTGCGGATCGAACGCTCCGTCGAGCTGCTCGGCCGGACCGATTGGAGCATCGAAGCGATCGCCTCCGCCGTCGGATATTCGAGCGGCAGTTATTTTATCAAAGTGTTTCGCAGGCTGACCGGTCAGACGCCCGGCCAGTATCGCGAAGGCCGTCAGCTCCCGTACAGCCGGTTGTTCTACGACTCATAACGAGCAGCAATTTTGTGCTATCCATCGTCCAAAATTACGGTTTTCAGCAAGTCCCGGCGGCATTATGATGAGGACACAACCGCAATTATATCTCTTCGGATAGGGAGTGTCTCCGCTTGAATCATCATCTGATCGCCCCGACGCCGCCGATGGGCTGGAACAGCTGGGATTGCTACGGCGCCGCCGTGACCGAAAAAGAAATCCGCGCCAATGCCGACTACATGGCCAAGCACCTGAAGGACTTCGGCTGGGAATACGTCGTAGTCGATATCCAGTGGTACGAACCTGGCGCCGTCTCCTCGCAATACCGTTCGTTCGTGCCGCTCGAGATGGACGCGTATTCGCGGCTGATGCCCGCCGCGAACCGGTTCCCCTCCGCTGCAGACGGCCAAGGCTTCAAGCCGCTCGCCGATTACGTTCATAGCCTCGGACTCAAATTCGGAATCCACATCATGCGGGGCATCCCGCGCCAAGCCGCGCATGCCGCTACGCCGATCAAAGGCACATCCGCCACCGCGCGCGACATCGCGCATCCGAACTCGATCTGCCCGTGGAACACCGACATGTACGGCGTCGACGCATCCAAGGAGGGCGCGCAGGCCTACTACGATTCGCTGTTCGAGCTGTATGCGCAGTGGGGCGTCGACTTCGTCAAGGTGGACGATATCGCCGCATCCCGGCTGTACGATACGCATCTGCCGGAGATCGCGATGATCCGGGCGGCGATCGACCGCTGCGGACGGCCGATGACGCTGAGCCTGTCGCCGGGACCGGCGCCGATCGCGCACGCCGATTTCCTGGAGGCGAACGCCAACATGTGGCGGATGACCGACGACTTCTGGGACCTATGGGAGCTGCTGCTCGACATGTTCGACCGCTGCGAAAAGTGGCAGGGCCGGACGGGACCGGGACATTGGCCGGACTGCGACATGCTGCCGCTCGGGCATATCGGCATCCGTTCGGTCGACGGCGGCGGCGCGGACCGCTGGACGCGCTTCACCAAGGACGAGCAGGTGACGATGATGACGCTATGGACGCTGTTCCGCTCTCCCCTGTTCTTCGGCGGCGAACTGAACGACAACGACGATTGGACGCTGTCGCTGCTCACGAACCGCGACGTGCTCGCGATGCATCGCGACGGGACGGACGCCAGGCTGGTGTCGCGGGACGGCGACCGCATCGTCTGGACGTCGAACGGGCCGGACGGCGTGCGGTATGTCGCGTTGTTCAACACCGGCGACGCGCCTCTGCAGGTGGACGTCGCACTGGAAGCGCTCGGCTTGAGAGGAGGCTCCGACACTACGGTGTTCGATATGTGGGCTTCGTCGGCGCTTGCGCCGGTCGGGGAGCAGCTGGAGCTGGAGGTCGCGTCGCATGGCGCGAGGCTGGTGAGGCTGAGCTCGCGCTAATCTAATAAAGCAGCCTGTCTCTTGTAATGATCTTCGATGACCATGCACGCCATTGCTTCGATTACAGGCACGATCCGAGGACAAATGCACGGATCGTGCCTGCCGATCGTCGAGATGTCCCGCTCCCGGCCTTCTGCGTCAACGGTCCTTTGCGCGAGGGAGATGGATGACGTGGGCTTGACGACGACGCGGAACACAATATCCGAACCGGTACTGATGCCGCCGACGATGCCGCCGGCATGGTTGGTCACAAATCCGTCTGCATCCATCTGGTCGTTGTGCTCGCTTCCTCGCATCGAAGCGGCTTGAAAACCCGCTCCGAATTCAATCCCTTTGATCGCGCCGACGGACAACATCGCCTTCGCTAGTTCCGCGTCCAATTTGTCAAACACAGGCTCCCCAAGCCCCGCCGCGACGCCGCCGATCCTGCATTCCACGATGCCCCCGCAGCTGTCCCCTTCATCAGCTAATCGTTCAACGCGTTCGATCATGCGTACCGCCGCTTCAGCGTCGCACGCTCGCACGATATTGCGATCGATCGCATTCGCGTCGAATGTCTCGCACCGGATGCCGCCGATCTCAGTCGTATACGCCAGAATAGACACGCCTCTTCGCTCCAACAGCTTGCGCGCAACTGCCCCGGCCGCCACCCGCGCTGCCGTTTCTCTCCCGGAAGCCCTGCCGCTCCCTCTATAGTCGCGAAAGCCGTACTTCATATCATAAGTAAAATCGGCATGACCGGGCCGGTACATCGACTTGATATCGTCGTACGCCGAAGGGATCATATCCGTATTGTTGAGCATGATGCACAAAGGTGTCCCTGTCGTTCGCCCTTCAAAGACGCCGGACAGGATGCGAATTTTGTCATATTCCTTTCTTGGGGTCGTGACCGAGGACTGACCCGGCCTCCTCCGGTCCATTTGAACCTGGATATAAGCCTCGTCAAGCTCAACGCCCGGCGTAACGCCTTCCACAATGACGCCTACGGATACTCCATGCGACTCCCCAAACGTCGTCATTTTCAAGCGTTCCCCGAATGTACTTCCAGCCATGCCGCCGCCTCCCGACGCGTTAAGATTCCCTCTCTATGAGTTTAGAGATATACTTGCAATAAATGAAATCAGAAAAATCGGCGTTTGCCATAGAGAGGATCGATATCACATGATCGCGAATATGGAATGGTATCGCGTTTTCTTACAGGCCGCAGAGACCGCCAATCTAACCAAAGCCGCGCAAAGCCTTCACATGACGCAGCCTTCGGTAAGCTATGCGATCAAGCAGCTGGAAGAGGCACTGGGAGTTGTCTTGTTTGACAGGCTGTCCAAAGGGGTCCGGTTAACTTCGGAAGGACAAGCCTTGTACCGATATATCCGGCACGCATTTACTGAACTTGATTCGGCAGAGCATCATATGAAGCAGTTGAAGCAATACGAGGAGGGCCGGCTGCGGATCGGTGCGAACGGAGCGATCATTAAAGACTTTCTACTCCCCTCGCTAGACGCCTTCCACGCCCGATATCCCGCTATCCGTATTCAATTGTCGCAAGAACGGACCAGCCGCATTGTGGAAAGGTTAAAGGAGGGTTCGCTAGACTTGGGCTTCGTTCATTTGCCCCTCGAGGACGAAGAGATCAAGGTAGGCGCCTCTCATGCTTCGCCCTATTGTGCTGTAGTAGGAAAAGTTCATGCCGATTGGGCCAAGGAGCCGCTGTCGATGGGACGGCTAGCGGAGCTCCCCCTTCTGATGCTGTCTCCCGGCAGCTCGACCCGGCTGTTCATCGAAAGCTGGCTCCGATCGCATGGGATCGAGGCGGAGGCCGACTTCGAGCTGAGCAGTCTTGAGATGCTTGCAGAATTCGCGGAGCGTGGTTACGGAGTGGCCTTCGTGCCAAAAGCCTTCATCGCTTCCCGCGTTGCAAGCGGCTCGTTGCTGGAGCTAAACACACAAGTTCCGCTGCCGGCAAGGCACTTCGGAATGGCCTCGCGAAAGGATTCGGCGCCTTCGCTCTCAGCCAAAGCCTTTATCGAAATGCTGGATCACTGACGTCTCCCCCCGTTGGACAAACCGAGTGCTTCAATCGGCCCCAGCCTTTTTTTCATCGAGCAAGAGGGCGATAAACGCCTTGCCTGCCGCGGACACAGATCCGTTTTTTAGCGTCGCGATGCCGATCCGTCGAGAGGGAACCGGAGGCTCGAGCGCCAGTTCGACGAGTCGGCCTGCAGCAAGCTCTTCCAAGACGTATTCTTTGATCACAAAAGCGAGTCCAAAACCGCTCTTCGCAAACGCCGCCAGAAGATCGAGACTGCCCAGCTCAAGTTCAGGCTGTAAAGTCTCTCCGTGCGCATGCGCATAGGCATCGAGATATTGCCGCGTCGTCCCGCCCGGCTCAAGCAGCAAGAGCGGGTAATCGCGCAATTCGGCCAGTAAAAAAGGCGCCCCTCCAAGTCCGAAAAGGCGCGCCCGGCAACAAGGCAGTCATGGAGTTGCATGCTATCCCGGACGTCGATCGCCGGATCGGATGCCGGCAGGCTGATGATGCCAAAATCGATACGGCCTTCCTTCAGTAGCTTTACCGTCTCCGGCGACGTCCTGTTCGTCACGCTGATTCGGATGCCCGGATACTCCCTGCGGAACCGTTCTAAGTACGGCAACAGGTAATGATGGCATAAGGTATCGCTCGCCCCGATATGGATCTCCCCACTGCTCAATCCATGCCTTTCCGCTAATTGCCGCTCCGCGCTCTCGATCGCGAGAAAAGCGACTTCCAGGTGCCGCAGCAACTCTTGTCCTTCAGCGGTCAGTTGAACGCCTCTTGAGGTGCGAAAAAGAGCTGTCCGCCCAGCTTGCTCTCGAGCAGCTTCAGTGTGTGGCTCACTGCCGGCTGCGTGATGTAGAGCCGTTCGGCGGCTCGGGACAGGCTGCCCGTCTTCGCTGTCCAGAAAAACACCCGGTACCAGTCCAAGCTGATATCCTGATCCACATTCATTACCTCACTTTATATCTTATATTACTAAGATCAATTTTATTGATATCAATCCTCCAAGTATACTCAAAGACGTAAAACCACTACAAGATGGAAGGCGTGAGCATCGTGAGTGCGACGGCGATCGTTGGGGCGAACTGGGGCGACGAAGGAAAAGGAAAAATAACGGATGCCATGGCGGCGGATTCGGCGTTCGTCGTAAGGTTTCAAGGCGGTAGCAATGCCGGTCATACGATTTTGAACGAATACGGCAGATTTGCGCTGCATATGCTGCCTTCCGGCGTGTTCCATCCGCAGGTCACGAATGTGATCGGTCCGGGCGCCGCGCTTGACGCCGAGACCCTCTTAACAGAACTGGCGGAGCTAAAAGCCGCGGGCGTTCCTGCGCCAAAGCTTCGCGTGTCGGATCGCGCGCAGCTGGTTTTGCCGGTGCATCGGGCTTTAGACGGACTGGAGGAGGATCGGCTCGGCAGCCAGGGATTCGGTTCTACCCGCAGAGGGATCGCGCCTTTTTATTCGGACAAATATGCGAAGCTGGGCATTCAAATGTCGGATCTATTCGATGCGGATCGGCTGCGGATGCGGTTGGAAAAAAGCTTAACGGCGAAAAACGTGCTGCTGGAAAATCTGTATGGCGCTCCGACAGTCGAAGCTGCGAAGGTAATGCCGTCGCTGTTGGTGCTTGCAGAGAAGCTGCGTCAGTACGCAGACGACACGACCGTGCTTTTACAGGAAGCTTATGAATCGGGAAAAACGATACTGCTCGAAGGTCAGTTAGGCGCACTGCGAGACCCCGACCACGGCATCTATCCGTTCACGACGTCGTCTTCGACGCTGGCCGGCTATGCTTCTGTCGGTGCCGGATTGCCGCCTTACGCCATTACCAACATCATCGCCGTCGTCAAAGCCTATTCCAGCTGCGTTGGGGCTGGGCCGTTCATAACCGAGCTTCATGGCGAGGAAGCAGAGACGCTTCGTCGACTTGGGGGCGACTCGGGCGAGTACGGCGCCACCACCGGCCGACCGCGCCGCGTCGGTTGGTTCGATGCGGTAGCGACGCGATACGGCTGCCGGCTTCAAGGCACGACGACGATCGCACTGACGAATATGGATGTATTAGGTTATTTTCCTGAAATTCCGGTATGCATCGGTTACCAGCTGCCGGAGGGCGTAACGAAGCATTTTCCCGTGTCCGCCAAGCTAGACGAAGCCCAGCCCGTATATCGCATGCTCCCCGGCTGGAACTCGGATCTCTCCGGCGCACGCCATTTGTCGGAGCTTCCGGCCGCAGCGCGCGGCTATATCTCCTTCGTTGAAGAGACGGCCGGCGTCAAAGTCGGATGCGTGTCCGTAGGGCCTCGAAGAGAGCAGACAATATGGATTAACTAGGAGGGTAGCTTGATTACCCCCGCACCCTAATAACCGTCACCGAATGCTTAGGAAATTCGTACGCGAATGCCGGCCCCTCGACCGTGAGGTTCTTCGTGCGCGGCGCGATCTTGGCCGGTTGTTCGAACGAATTCTCGTCTTCGAGATCGTAGCCGCTCAGTTCATGAACTTCCGCGACGAGCGCACGGTCGCTTGCCACGCCCTCGAACGCTAGCTCCACCGTCTCGGACGCGCCGCGGACGTTGACGATCTTCACGATCGTGTCGCCCGTCGCTTCCTCCAAGCTCGCCGAATAATAGAGAGGCTCGATATACGGCATATGGTCCTCGGTCTCCGCGACGACGACTCCGTCAATGGAGGCGACGATTTTTCTCCCCGTAACGCGAAGCGCTAGGTCGTACTCCACGCCGTTCTGTACTTCGAACAAGCTTTGGGTCAGTACCGAACCTCTGCCGCCGACTACGGCGTGGATCATGGAATCCTGGTTCTGCCAGCCGCCGATGTCCCACTGCAAATGATGCCGGTCGTCGGCCCACCCGAAGTAAATGGCGAATCCCCATTGACCGCCGCCTGTCTTCTTGGCTTTGAGCGACAGCGTATAATCCTCCCAATCGGTGGCGCCCAGCATGGCGGTCTGCTTGTCGCCCGCGCCCGTCCGGTCAAGCGCCGTATCCGCAAAGGAGAGGGTCTCGCCCGTCGCATGGTTGATAAAGCGGATCGAGGTGTACTCGACCGCGTTCGCGTTCGCGCCAAGCCCGAACTTGCCGCGGATGGGCGTCGCTTCCCGAATAGGCTCGGGCGCCTTCATGCCGGCTGCCTCGATGGGAAGCAAGTAGTCGCCTTGATGGCGCATGAACAGCTGCTGAACGTAATAATTAGCGGTTCCGAACGCCTCGTGGTTGTTGAACCAGATCAGATCGGGCTTCCAATTCACGTAATCGACGTTGCAAAGCAGCGGCGCATAACACGCCAAACCGACCGCATGCGCATTCCGCTCGAGTCCCGTCATGAAGGCGGCCTCGGCCAACGCATTGTAATAGGCATTGCCCCACGAAGCGTATTCGCCCAGGAACACCTTCGGATCGTCCGCCTTGAAGCTGTCGTACCGGCGGACATTGGCCAAAAACCACTCCGGCGACTGGTAGTAATGCTCGTCTACCAGATCCGATTTGTGCTCTCTGGCAGAACGCCAGCCGCGTTCGTATTCGCCGCCCGCAGCGAAGGGGCCGCTGGAATTAATGATTTTTATCGCCGGATGCTTGTCCTTGATGGCCCGGTGGAAGTGCGCATACCGTTCGAAAAACGGCGCGCCCACCTCTTCGTTCCCGATGCCGATGTATTCGAGATTGAAGGGCGCCGGATGGCCGAGCTTCGCGCGGAGGCTCCCCCATTCGGTAGACGAATCGCCGTTCGCGAATTCGATCAGGTCAAGCGCATCGTCGATCCACGGGCCCAGCTCCGCGATCGGCACGATTCGCTTGTGATGCGGATCGTAGCCGGCCGGCAGGATCGGTATCGGCTTCGCCCCGATATCTTCGCAGAACTGAAAATACTCATAGTAGCCAAGTCCCAGCGTCTGATGATACCGCCAGTTGTTGCGTCTGGAGGGCCGCTGCGCGACGTCGCCGATCGTGTTTTTCCACCGGTACATCGAATCCCGGTCCTCCGCATTCAGCGAACCGTCGTGCACCAGGCAGCCTCCCGGAAACCGCATGAACTTCGGCTTCAGATCGGCCAATAGCTGCGCGATATCTTCACGAAGCCCGTTCGGCCAGTCGCGGAATGTCTTCGCAGGAAACAGGGACACCATATCCAGATACAGCCTCCCCGTTCCTTGGGTCAGGATCGTCAACCGGCTGCCGAAGTCGGTGGCGCGCGCAGTCAGCGACGCCTCGTACCGCTTCCAGTCGGAGGAATCGACCTGGATGGCCGCCTCCGCATGGACCGATCCGTCTTCGCCCTCGACCGCGATACGCACGGGCTCCTCAAAGGAGGCATCCCGCCGCGCATAGACAGAAAACCGATACTGCTCGCCGGCTCGAACGGGTATGCCGTTATTGAAGCCCAGATTGGTAAGGCCGACGCCTTCTCCTCCCTGCTTGATGTCGATGACCGCATAGTGGGTATTGCGATCGTTGATCGGATACGCCTGTTCGACGGCGAGGTCCGCTTTGCCCGCCCCGCGCTCGATCTTCTCCCAACCCGTCAGCGCGCGATAGTCCGGATGATCGATCGGATCGAACTCGAAGGAGCGATTGCGGACAAGCTCGGCATACAACCCGCCGTCCGCGGCGTGATTGAGATCCTCGAAAAAGATGCCGAAAAGATCGCTCAGCGGCGCTCCTTTTTGCCGTGTTTTTACCGTCAATCTGCCTGGAATAGTCAACTTCGATTCGCTCCTTTGTGTCATTCGCCGCATGCAACGCGTGTTCTGTATCAATAGAATCTCATCTTTATTTCGCACCGTAAATGATCGATGATCGAGAAAAACCTGACCGATGATGCGAAATTTAATGGCATGAAAAGACAAATGGCCCATGCCGTCCGACTGGACGACTGGGCTGTCGTGAATGTCTCATTTGAGAGGCAAGCGAGAAAGGCGGCGGGTCTAATGCTCGTCTGCGCTCGGGCCGTAAATGCCGGGAATCGGCACGTCGAGCACGCGGAGATAGACCGTCAATTGCCCGCGATGATGATAGCAGTGGTTAAGAAGCGTCGAACGGACCTGCTCGTATCGCGAGGTCGAGGCGATCGCCTTGCCGCCCAGCGTCCAGCTGAAGGGCTGCTGGAGATCATCGTCGCTCCACTCGCGGATCTTGCCGGCCGCTGCCGCCGTGGAACGCTCCAACAGCGCCAATATTTCCGGGACGGATTCGGCTTCGGGCAGCGGAACGGTCGGAACTTCATGCGACGAGGAAGCCAGCATCGCGGCCACAGCCTCGGACAAGCCGGCCAAATGCAGGGCAAGCTGTCCCAGCGACATGGATTTGGCATGCGGTCTCCAGGCCAGGCTTGCTTCGGGTATAATCTCGATGAGACGGCGGGTAGACGCCGCCTCACGGTGCAGCTCTTCCTTTAACAGCTTGATCAGGCTCATGAATCATTCCTCCTTTGTCATAGTCCGATTATAAGCCCAGCCCGGGCGAGCCGTTTCTTTCAGATTGCTCGATTCAAAAAAAGCGCCGCGCTCGGATGCTTCGCGCAGAAAACAAGCCGAATCCGCCCGAAGGCAGAATTCGGCTAGTTCGGCAAATTCGCGTAAACATGCGCGGTTCTTCGATATCGGAGATCAGCTCGTGAACAATCTGCCGGTCGGTACGACCTGTTTGGCCTGCGACGCGCTGGACCAGGAAAGCTTGGCGTGCGCGTTGCCGCCGTTCTCGAGATACTCCATGACGATGTCGTACTTCGTGCCTGCGGTCAGCGTGATCGTGGCGCTCAGCTCGCCGTTCATGGATACCCAGTTGTTGATCAACTGCTGGCCGTTCACCCACAGGCGGACGCCATCGTCCGTATCGGTGTAGAACGTGTAGGTCTCCGAATACTGCGGCTGCACTTTGCCCGTCCAGCGAATCGTGAACCATTCGCCCGGCACGTCGCCGGTCGGCCGGCCGTCGCCCCAGTCGAAGTCGATCGTCGCGTCGGTCCGCGTCATCGCCAGCGTGCCGAAGTTGCCTGCGTAGTAGGTGCCGATCAGGCCGTTCGTCGGCGTGGAGCCGGCGTTCGTCGTCACGTTCAGCGCGCTGCTTGCCGCAGAGAGGTTGCCAGCGGCATCCTTCGCCTTGACGGTGAACGTATATGCCGTACTCGCGCTCAGCCCGCTGACGGTATACGTCGTCGCGCCCGTCGTGGAGCCGGCCAGGGTGCTGCCGTTGTAGATATCGTAGCCCGTGACGCCTACGTTGTCCGTCGACGCGGTCCAGGACAGATTCACGCTGGACGACGTCTTGGACGGGGACGTCAGACCGCTCGGCGCCGTCGGCGCCTGTGTGTCGGAGGAAGCGTTCGTCGTCACGTTCAGCGTGCCGCTCGCCGCCGACAGATTGCCCGCGGCATCCTTTGCCTTGACGGTGAAGGCATATGCCGTGTTCGCGCTAAGGCCGCTGACGGTATACGTCGTCGCGCCGGTCGTCGATCCGGCGAGGCTGCTGCCATTGTAAATGTTGTAGCCCGTGACGCCCACATTGTCCGTGGACGCGGTCCAGGACAGGTTCACGCTGGACGAGGTCTTGGACGGGGACGTCAGGCCGCTTGGCGCCGTCGGCGCCTGCGTGTCTCCGCCGCCGCCTGCCAGGTTCACGTCGCAGGTCTTGTATTGACCTGGGGCAGGGTCCGTGCCGAAAGCGTTGTTGGAGCACATGACCGAATTCGTGTAGGTTCCGTAGGCGTAGCTGCCTGCGGCGCCGTAGCGCACCTGCTTCGTGCCGGAGAACGAGCACAGGTTGTTTTCTCCGGCGCAGTTCACCCAGTTCGCGGCCGGATCGGTCGTCACCGTCAACGTATTGCTGGCGGCCGACAGGTTGTTCGACGCGTCCTTCGCTTTGACCGTGAACGAATAGGTCGTGTTCGTCGACAAGCCGGTCAGCGTGACGGTCGTAGCAGTCGCGCCGGTCGTCGTGCCCACCAAGGACGTGCCGTTGTAAATGTTGTAGCCGGTGACGCCCACGTTGTCCGTCGAGCCCGTCCAGGACAGGCTGACGCTCGTATCCGTCTTCGCCGGGGAGGTCAGGCCCGACGGCGCGGTCGGCGCCTGCGTGTCGCCGGCATCCGTCGTGACGTTCAGCGTGTTGCTCGCCGCAGACACGTTGCCCGCGGCATCCTTTGCCTTGACCGTGAAGCTGTATGCCGTGCTAGGGGTGAGTCCCGTCACGGTATAGGTCGTCGCGCCGGTGGTCGAGCCGACCAACACGCCGCCTTTGTAAACATCGTAGCCGACGACCGCGACGTTATCCGTCGATGCCGTCCAGGAGAGAGTGACCGTCACGTTGGACTTGGACGCAGCGCTCAGGCTGCCCGGCGCGGACGGCGCCGTCGTGTCGGGCGGTCCGGCGTTGACCGTGACCGTCTGCTCCTTGACGCTCGCGCGGCCGCCGTTGTCCCAGACGCCCAGGATGACTTTGTACGTGCCCGCCTTCTGATACGTGTACGTCGGGCTGGCCGTCGTCACCGGGATGCCTTCGCCGAGATCCCACAGGTTCTCGACGATCGTGCCGTTGTCGGTCGACGTATTCGTGAACGTGATCGGCTGGCCGAGCTGCACCGTGAGCGGCGCGGTGAAGTTCGCGACCGGCTTCGGATCGGAGAAGCCGCGGCTCGTCAGCTGCGTGTTCGTGCCGTTGCCGCTGACCGTATTCCCGCTCCACTCCAGATCCGCCGCGGACGACGGATATTGGTCGATCGACGGACCGGCGTTTCCGGTGATCGTATTATTAATAAAGCTGATCCGGTCGGTGCCGGTGGCCGTCGTGATCTCGATCGCCTTGCGGCCGTTGTTCAAGATCTGGTTGCCGTCGAATACGATGTTCTTGGTATCGCCGTGAATTCGGACCGCGTTGCCGTCATAACCGGGATAAGCGGCGGCAGGATTGCCCGCTGCCCCGTTTTTCCACGTGTTCTTGTAGAAATATTGATATTGCTCCGTCTGGCCGGTCCCCGCGCCCTGGAGCTGCATGCCCCACATGACGATGTTCTGGACCGTATTGTAGTTCCACAGCTGGTAGCCGGTGCCCGGCGACTGCTGCATGCCGACCTGCTGACCGCCGTCTACGAGATTGCCCGACGTGACACCGTGATCGACCATCACCTCAAGGCCCATGTTGCCCACTGAACCGTCGTTCGCCTTGACGACATTGTTGCGGACGGCGATGTACTTGGAACGCACGGCGCTGATCCAGTGGTCGACGTTGTTATTCTCGATAATGGAGTAGTCTGCGTTCGTATGCAGCTCGATACCGAGCCCTTCCATCTTTTTGCCGGTACCCGTCACTGTATTGCCGCGTACGACCGCATAGGCGCTGTCGTCGTTGACGAAGATGCCCCCGCGTCCGGTATTGGCGATCGTATTGTTCTCGATGAGGGCATAGCTGGAGCCCCAACCGACGCGGACGCCGCCGCCCCAATCGGAGTTCACGCCCGTATTCGTTACGATGTTGTCCGAGATCTCGAGATGCGTGGAGCCGATTCCGTACAGCGCGAACGGACCGAAGCCCGCGGATGCGGCCAGGTCCTTGACCCGCAGATGACGCATCTTATTGCCGTCGCCCGACTCGGACGTGATGGCCGACAGCAGCGTCGTGCTGCCGTTGCCGTCTAGCGTCATGTCCGCGATCTCCGCGTTCGACACGTTGTGCAGGTAGAAGAATTTGTCGAAAGAGGAGCCCGACGTCATCTTTACGGTCGTCGAATCGCGTCCCGCGCCGGCGATCTTGACGCCGGTCTTGCCGTTCACGTTGGCGGATAAATAATAAGTGCCGGCAGGGAGATACACGGTATCGCCGACGGCCGCCGAATTGACGGCGTTCTGAATCGCCGTCAGATCGTCCGCCGTGTCGCTTCCGCTCGCTCCGAAAGCGGTTACATTTATCGTCGCGGCAAAAGCGCTCGGCGCCGGTATGACCGGCACGACGATCGCCGCCGCGCATATCAAGCCGAACAATTTGGACTTCATGGTGCCTGTCCGCTCATTCCTAGGCATTTCTCGCCTCATCAGTTCGTTCCCTCGCTTCGTTAGAGTCATATGTTGTTGCGGTTGGGACTGTCCTGCATGTTGCTTGCGACAAATCGACTTTACACCCCCCTCCGAGATTCAGTTTGACATTTAAATGCGCAAAACGTAACTATGAATAACGACAAAAGGTATGAGGCTCCGCTGTGAAAGTTGTATATTCCTGCACCCTATCCAAATCGGCAGTAGGGGGAAAGCTCGCAACGGCGAAGCAGGAAAAACGAGGAGCGGCCGATTGCCGTCCTCGTTTCAGTCGCTGCGTCTTAACCCTCGTACTGCTCGTCGCTCACATGCTCCAACCATTCGACCGCTTTGCCGTCAAGCCGCTCCTGAATGGCGATATGCGTCATCGCCGTCGTCGGCGAAGCGCCGTGCCAGTGCTTCTCGCCGGGCGGGAACCAGACGACGTCGCCGGGACGGATCTCCTCGATCTCGCCGCCCCAGCGCTGCACTCGTCCCGCGCCAGCCGTCACGATCAGCGTCTGTCCGAGCGGATGCGTGTGCCATGCGGTCCGCGCCCCCGGCTCGAACGTCACGCTCGCGCCGGCTCCCCGAGCGGGCTCGCCCGCTTCGAACAGCGGATCGATGCGCACCGTGCCGGTAAAATAATCGGAAGGTCCTTTGCCGGAAGGCTGCGACCCTACTCTCCTGATTTCCATGCGTCATTCCTCCGTTCGAATTGTATTCTTTTCCATAACCTAATCGAAACATTTCGAATAGTCAACTCATGTCTATTATTATATAATCGAATTCATCGGTTTCAATGGTCAATCCGCCGGGATCTGTTCATTGATGAACGCATCTGCGAAAAGTGTTAAGTATGTCGGAAAGCTAGGTGAACGACGATGGTTAAAGTGGATCGGAGAATCGCGAAAACGCAGGAGGCTTTGAAAAAAGCCGTGATCGAGCTGATGACCGAGAAAAATTTCGACGACATCACCATTCAGGAGATCGCGGACCGGGCCGACGTAAATCGCGGCACCATATACCTTCATTATCAGGACAAATTCGACCTGCTGGATCGGCTCATCGAATCGCACCTGAATGAAATGGGCGAAATGGACGAATGGGCATGCGAATTGGAATGGAAGGACGCGCTCGTCCCTTATTTTGAATATTTCGAGAAAAATTATTTGTTCTTCTCGACCATGCTGGCTAGCAAGGGCGCCCCGTCGTCGTTCCGAACCCGGCTGCTCACTTCTTTTATGGAAGGCTTCAAATACGAGATCGACCGGGATAGCGGCAGAAATACGAATCTGACGGACGATGTCATGCTGCAGTATGCCGGGACCGCCTATGTCGGCATCATTGAATGGTGGATCAAAAACGGCATGCCCCATCCGCCGCGAGTCATGGCCGAGCAAGTCGGAACGCTGCTGGGGAGAAGTCTGTAGACGGCCGGAAGGCACGCACGCCCATAAGCGCCGCCCTTCGGCGCCCCCCCATTTTGCATGGATCGATACGCTACTGGACCCGGGAGTGAGCTGCCTTGCTTTCCATGCTTCGCACGTTAAATAGTTGGGTCCGCGACCGGCGGATCCGCACCAAGATCATGCTCGTTTATTTGCCGCTGCTCGTGTTGCCCTTTATCGTGCTCGGGTACACCGCAAACGCGACGTATTCGAAAATCATCGTAGAAAAGACGGCCAATTCGTTTGCCGACAATTCGGCGCTGATCATTAATCGCCTAAGCGGCATGCTGGGCAATCTGGACAGCTGCGCCAATATGCTGTCCTTGAATCTGAATCGTGCCGTAGCCGGCAAGCCCGCTTCGGACGAAGGCTTCGATCTGCCTCGCTATACGGCGATCACGACGCAGCTCAGCCTTGCCCGCCTCGTCTTCCCGGACGTAGACTCCGCTATTTTCGTCGACGCCGGCGGCAGGACGTACGGCTCTCATCCCCGGCTCGAGACGCAAAGTGCTTCCGAAGAAGCGCTTCTTTTGTATGGGGATCTCGATCGGACCAACGGCATTAACGTATGGCTCCCCATGCGCGAACGCAAGGGGTGGGCGGTCGACCCCGACGTCCCCCTCCTTACCGTGGGAAAGAAGATCGTCGACATCAATACAGGCACGACGCTCGGCGTTTTGTTTCTGAATATGGAGGAGAGCCGGATTTCCGCCGTGCTCAGCGCCATGAACGCCGAGCCTTCCGCCAGCTATTTTATCGCGGACGCCGGGGGAAGCGTCGTATCCTCCGCGCGCGAACCGCTCCTGCGCCCGATCGCCGATGTCGGCCTGCGCGAATGGGTCAACGCGCATGTCACGGCATCCGGAGTCGAACGGATCGGCGGGGAGCGCATGCTGCTTGCCATTCGCGGCTTTCCGCAGCTCGGCTGGAAGCTCGTCAGCGCGACCCCGCTTCAATCGCTCACCACGGATCTGGACCGTATCCGGCAAACCCTTTGGATCATCGCGGGGATCTGTTGTTTTTTTGCCGTACTCGGCGCACTGCAGCTATCCAAGCGGATCGCGAATCCGATCGTACGGCTCGCCAGAAGCATGAAGAGCTTCCAGGAAGGGGATCTGGACACCCGGCTTAACGTCGAATCGCGCGACGAGATGGGGTTGTTCGCTACCGGCTTCAACGAGATGACGCGCCGCGTCAAGGCGCTGCTGGACAACGTTCAGACGGAACAACGGAAAAAACGCGAATACGAGCTGGCGCTTTTTCAAGCGCAAATCAAGCCTCATTTCTTATATAACACGCTCGATGTCGTCTATGCGCTGACCGAGATGGGCCGGGCGAAGGAAGCCCAACGGGCGACCAAGGCGCTGGCGGACTTTTACCGCGGCACGCTCGGCCGAGGGCGCGAAATGATCACGATCGGCGAGGAACTGAAGATCTCCCGCGATTACTTGGCCATCCAGCATATCCGGTACGCGGACGTCTTCTCTTTTGAAATCGATGTGGATCCCGACATTGCGGGCTACCCGATTCTCAAGCTCACCGTCCAACCGCTGATTGAAAACGCCATCTACCACGGTCTAAAGCTGAAGCCGTCCAAAGGCATGCTGCGCGTGCTCGGATTCAAGGAGACGGACTGCATCGTGCTCCAAGTCATCGACAACGGCGCGGGCATATCCGCCGAGCGGCTGCCGACGCTTTTGCGGTCCGCCGAAGCGGACACGGACGGATCGTACGGCCTGCGCAACGTGAACGAACGCATCCGGCTCTCTTTTGGAGAAGCCTATGGACTTCAAATCGACAGCAGCGAGGGCGTGGGCACGACCGTGACGATCCGGCTGCCTTTCATTCTTCCCGATCACGCCGAAGGAGCGACCGACCATGATTAAAGTGATGATCGTCGACGACGAGCTTATTTTTCGAGATTATCTGAAAGTCGTGCTGCCATGGGAGGAATACGGCTTCGCCATCGTCTCCGAAGCGCGAAACGGCGTAGAAGCGCTGGAAGCGGCCACAGCTCGTCTGCCGGACATTGCGCTGGTCGATATTAACATGCCTTTTATGGACGGCCTGGAATTAACGGCTCACTTAAAACAGCTGAATCCGGATATCGGCATCGTGCTCGTCACGGGGCACAATGAATTCGAATATGCGCGCCGCGCGCTCAAGCTTGGCGTCGAAGATTACGTGCTGAAGCCCTTTTCCAAGGATGAATTGCTGCTGACGCTTCTCAAGCTGCAAAGCAATATCCATAAAGCGTTGGAGGAACGCGTCACCCAGCGCGAGAACGACAATCTGCGCAAGGAAGCCTTTTTGAATCGGCTGCTGTCAGGCGAGCCGGTCCGCGAAGACGACGCGCGGCGCGAGCTTTCACGCCTTGGATTCCCGCCGGCCTCGGGCGCCTTTCGCGTCGCCTGCATCGAGATCGATCGGATGGACGCGCGTTGGAGCGATACGAACGATCGGGGACTATGGAAGTTTGCCGTGGCGAACATATTGGGGGAAACGATCGACGCGCCGGGCAATCAAATGATTTTTAACGGCCCCGAAGGACGCATCATCTGCGTCTACGAGCCGGAGGGCGCCGATGCGGCCGACGTCGATTATGCGGCAGGCTTCGAACGGTTGCGCGCGCTCATTCTTAAATATCTCCGGTTCGAAGTCACGATCGGTCTTGGCACGCTCCACGGCGCACTAGGCTATGCGGGTATTAGGCAATCCTATGCGGAAGCGCTCGAGGCGCTGCGGCACAAGTTCGTGATCGGGAACGGACGCGTCATTACTTACGATTCGGTAGAGGCGGGATCCTGGGAAGACGTGGCGGACTTGCTCAACGCGCAGATTAACGAAGAGCTGCTCTTATCGCTGCGCAAGACCGACGGGGACGCCGCCGAACAACTGATTCGCGCCGTCTTTTCGGGTCTCCGTACCAAGCAGGTGTCGATCGAATATGTCTATACGGCTTGCATGGGCCTGGTCTCCGACTGCCTGTCTGCGCTCTCGGAGCAAGGACATCCGATCGAAGATTGCTTCGGCGAACACTTTTACCCGTACAGCGAGATTACCGAGCTGCCTTCGCTTGAGGAAGCCGAGCGCTGGATTCTTAAGCTTTATTCGGACGCCATCCAATATATGAAGCTGCACCGCCAGACCAAGTCCGGCCATATCGCCGAAGCCGCGCTTCAGATCATCGACGAGCGGTATGCCGAACCGGAGCTCCGCGTGGAGACGATCGCCCAGCAGGTATTTATCAATCCCAGCTACCTGAGAAGCCTCTTCAAGAAGGTTCACGGCATGACCGTCACGGATTACTTGACGCAGAAGCGCATGCAGCAAGCGCGCGCGCTGATCCAGGAAGGGACGCGCAAGCTGTCCGACATCGCCGAGAGCGTCGGCTATTCCGATCCCGCCTACTTTAGCCGGGCCTTCAAAAAGTTCTTCGGCAAATCCCCGAAGGAATTCGAACCAAACAAGCGCGGATAGTCCAAATCCGTAGCGTTCCGTCCATTCAGATCGAAACGGCGCCCCGCTATACTGAGAACAGCTTAACTTGAACATTTCCACGGGGGGTTCCATCCATGAAAAAAGCTCTCGCCCTTGGCATGACCGGTCTGATGCTGTCGACCGCACTGGCCGCATGCGGGTCCGGCAACAAAGAAAATCAGGCGTCGGAAAGCGCGCCGGCCAGCCAGCCGGCCTCGCAAGCGGCAGGCAGCGCAAGCGCCGGCGCGCCTGCCGAAAAAACGAAGCTGCGGGTGTACGCGCAATACTCGGACGACGACACCAAAGGCTATTACGACTATGCGGTCAAAGAACTTGCCAAGGAAATGCCGAACGTCGAGCTCGAGCTCGAGATTCAGGCGCAGGACGACGGCCAGAAGCTTAAAACCTACGCCGCGACGGGAAATCTGCCGGACATTTTTAATACCGGACTGGATCAGATTAACGTGTTCCGCAAATCCAACAACATTCTCCAGCTCGACGAGTACGTGGACAAGTTCGGCTTTAAGGACAAAATGCAGCCGAGTACGCTCAATACGCTCTACACGGACGACCAGCACGTTTACGCCTTCCCTTATGCAGGCAACGAGTTCATGCTGATCTTCTATAACAAGGAGCTGTTCCAGCAAAACGGGCTCGAAGTTCCCAAGACGTTCGACGATCTGAAAAAGGCGGTCGATACGTTCAAGGGCAAAGGCATCACGCCGATGTCGATCTTCGCGAAGGAAAAATGGCCCGACGTCGGCTTCTACGATATGTTCGCGACTCGCTACAATACGGGCGGCATCAGCGCTCTCGACAAGGGCACGGCGAAAATCACGGATCCGGGCTATAAAGAAGCCGCGCAGAACATCATCGATCTGGTGAAGGCCGGCCTGCTCGCGAAGGGCTCGACGAATATGAACTATGACCAGGCTGCCGCGCTGTTCCACGAAGGCAAAGCCGCCATGTTCATCAACGGACAGTGGGAGATCGAAGCTTCGACCAAGGCGCTCGGTGACAAGGCAGGTTATATGTACTACCCGGCATCGGACGCGGCCACTTACGAGAAAAACAAGTTCGCGTTCAGCGGCGGCGGTACGCCGGGCGGCTTCGCAGTATCCGCCAACACGAAAAACAAAGATCTGGCGGCCGAAGTCGCAAGCCTCCTGGCACTGAAATACGCCGAATTCAAGTACACGGAAAAAGGAAGTCCCATCGTCTCGACCAAAGTCGACAAGCCGGTCGTCAAAGCATTCGACCCGATGATGGAGACGCTGGCGAAGGACATCCCGAACATCACGAGCACGACGGCCTTCGCTTGGGGACTGTCTAACGCGAAGTTCAAAGCGGCGATCGAGGATGCTTCCCAGAACTTGCTCAGCGGATCCTCCTACACGGCAGATCAATTTATCGAGGACGTGGCTGCGGGTCTGAAGTAAGCGGTACGTATCGACTTCATGGAAGGGAGCCATTTATGCGGTCCGCCCGCGATAAATGGCTCTCTCTATTGGAAGAGCAAGGAGGGAACCTGATGAATCGATTTCTTGGAAACAAGGGCGCGATCGCGCTGTTCACGCTGCCGACGCTGCTTCTCTTTACCGTCATCGTATTTTGGCCGATTTTGCAAGTGTTCTATCGGAGCATGTACGAGTGGGACGGCTTGACCGTCGGACAGTTTATCGGCCTGGACAACTTCGCGCGCATGTTCGGCGATCGGCTATTTTACACCTCCCTGTACAACGGCCTGATCTTCGCCGCCGTGCTTGCGGTACTGCAAATCGGCATCGGCACGATACTGGCGCTGACGATCGCCGGCACGGCCGTGAAGGGCAAGAAGTTTCTTCGGATCAGCTATTTTATCCCCGTCGTGCTGTCGGTGACGGTCGTCTGTCAGCTGTGGCTGGCGATGTATAACGGGGAATACGGACTTATCAACAAAATATTCGAGGTACTCGGCTTATCCTACCGCCAAGACTGGCTGTCCGACGGGAAGACTGCGATCTACGCGATCGCGATCGTCAACGCTTGGCAGTACATGGGCTACCACTTCGCCCTGCTGCTGGCCTCTGCCCGTTCCATTCCCGAACAATATCTCGAAGCCGCCCGGATCGACGGCGCGGAACGCTGGAAAGCCCATTGGAAGGTCACCATCCCGCTCATGGCGGAAACGTATAAATTCTGCTTCGTCCTCGCGATTACCGGCGGCCTTAACGCCTTCGCCAACATGTACATCATGACCAGCGGCGGCCCCGGCACCGAGACCTATACGCTCACTTACATGATGTACCGATCCGCTTTCCGCGTCGGAGAATACGGCTACGGAAGCGCCTCGGCGGCGTTCCTCGTTATCGAGTGCCTCATCGTCACGTTCGCCATCAACAAGCTGATCGCCCGCGAGCGAATCGTGTACTAGAAGGAGGCGCCCCATGTTAAAAAGAATTCGCAAAAAGCAACCGGTCTTCCAGCTGTTCTTATGGGTTTACGCCCTCATCTCCCTCTATCCGTTAGTGTGGATGCTGTTCTATTCGCTCAAAGACAACAACGAGATTTTCGTCACCAACCCGTTCGGCTTCCCGACCCATCTCCGATTTGAAAATTACAGGGCGGCCATGTCGCAATTCAACGTCCCCCAGTACTTTCTCAACAGCGTGCTCGTATCGGTCGCGACGGTCGTCGGCACGATCGCGCTGGCGATCATGTTCGCCTACTCGGTCGCCCGGCTGCGTTGGAAGGGCAAAACCGCCGCGCAAATGTACGTCGTCATCGGGATGTTCGTGCCCGTGCAAGTCATCATGATTCCGCTAGCCATCCTGGTACGCGATTTTCATTTGACCAACACCTATTTGTCGCTCATCCTTCCCTACATCGCGTTTAACGTGTCGTTCGCATCCATGGTGTTCTACGGATTTTTCCGCACGATCCCGAACGATCTCGAGGAATCGGCTTGCATCGACGGCGCTACGATCTATCAGACGTTCCGCATCGTCATGCTGCCGCTCGTCAAGCCGTCCATTGCGACCATGGTCATCTTTGTCTTCCTGGCGGCGTGGAACGAGTTTCCGATCGCGCTGATGCTGATCTCCAAAGAGACGCTCAAAACGCTGCCGCTCGGCCTTCTTTTCTTCCAGGGACAATTCACGACCGATTGGGGCGCCATGGGTGCGGCCATGATGATCGCGTCCCTTCCGACCGTGCTCATTTACGTCTTTTTCAGCGAACAGGTGGAGAAGGCCATGACCGTCGGTTCGGCGGTAAAAGGTTGATTGCAGTCCTGCGCTTGCGAAACGGGTTTGCGAAACGCAAGAAAACCGTCAGGGGAGATCGATCGTTGATCGCCCTGACGGTTCTTTTAAATTCGGTGGATATCCGAACTCGATTCGCGCGGATCGCCTAGCGATGGCTCATCCGACAGCCGTTCCGATGGGCCTGCTTATCGTCGCCAGCGGATAAGTGCACGGGATCGTCGCCCGCGTCGACCCTTCGCCGTAAAACCTGCGAATATACATCTATTTTTGCCGATGTCGACCCTTTTGGACATAAAAGATGCAAAAACGCAGTTATTTTCCTCTACCGGCCGGATTTCCGGCATGTGCTTTGAATTTACCTGCATATTTGCATGCATTTCATCCGATGTCTCGAGTCGGTTGAAAATACATGTACAGATGCCGTTTTTTTGACCCGCCGTCCGCATGCTACCTGTCCACGATTCGCTGCCTCCCGAGTCGGGTTGCCGTTTTTTTGAAACAAGCCTATTCGAACCGGATCTCGTCGATCGTAAAGTTGCCCGAGAATGCGCCGTGTTTGAACTTCCTCGCCGTCGACTTGTCGAAGCCCGTGAAGTCGGCCAGCGGGATACGGATCGTCTGATAGGCGGTCGTCGCGGTGACGGTCTTCGTCCCCTTGGCTCCTCCAGCATCCCACATCGTCACATTAAAGGAGGCGCCGTTCGTGGTGCTCTTGACGACGTATACAAGGTACGTATAGGCGGACAGGTCGACGTTCGTCTCGGCGGCGCTGAACGTGGCGTCCCACCAGCTGACGCCGCTGAGCGTCAGCTCAGAGCCGTTGCTCGAACTGGTGCCGTCTCCCCAATAGCCGCCTCCCATATCGTTTTTCAGCAGCGTATTGTACTGGGAAGCATTGTCGTAGTTATCGAAGATGAGCGGCGGCGTGCCGCCTCCCCCGCCGTTAGCGCTTAGTACGATACGGTCGAAGTCCGGCGCATAGCCGGTCGGCTGCGAGAACAGCAGCGCGTTGGCGCCCGCCTGCAGATGCACGGTCGTCGTCTTCGCCGCGACCGTCGTCCAGCCGCCGGAGCTCGGGAAGCTGATCGACGCGCCCGCGCCGCCGTTCACGCTGAGCGAGGCCGAACGGCTCGCGTCGCCGTTCAGGTAGTAGATCGTCAGCGTATAATCGCCGGCGGCAGGCGCGGTGACGCCGTTGAACCGCAGCGTGCCGGTGCCATTGCCCACGTAGCCGACCTTGTTCCCGCCCGAACAGGTCGCGCAGCTCGAGACGGCGGCTGGGCTGACGAGCGTGTTGCCCGAAGCTTCCGCTTCATAGGAGGTCGTGCCGGTCGGCGGTGTTGGCGTTGGTGTCGGTGTCGGTGTTGGCGTTGGCGTTGGTGTCGGCGTTGGCGTCGCCCCGCCCGTTAAAGGAGGGTCGGCCAGCGTCGTGGACGTCGTGGCGGTCGCGGTAACATGGAAGCCAGACAGCGTCAGCCACCCGCTGCGGTTCGCGTCCTGCCGCGTGTTCGCAAAGCGAAGCGCCTTGCCGTTCGATAGCGGGTTGACGACGCGCATGACCAGCTTATAGTCGCCGGCAGGGAGATTGTGGCTCGCGCTGAAGGCAAAGCTATAATCCGAGCCGCCCGGCTGCACGCTTTTCAGATTCCAGCTCGCCGTGCCGAGCGACTTGACCCAGACGTCGGAGGCGTTCAGCACGCCGAATTCGACCGGCCAGTTGTAGTAGAACGGCGCCACGCCCTTGTTCTGCAGCTTAACGTTGACCGTCAGCGAGGAGGCCGGCGAATCGGGCAGTTGCACGCCGGAGTTGTACAGCGTGTAGCCCAGCATCTTGTGCGCCCGAAGCGCATTGGCCGTGGCGGTCGTGCTTGGAAGAGTTGATTTGTACACCTTATCGTACATGAGCCAGGAGGCGTGCGTCGTCTCGACCGAGGTCTGGAAGTTCTGGCCGTTCTGGTTGGGCCAGGTCTGCCAGAAGCTCGTATCCTGCTGGAGCGGCGGATAGAGCTCGCCCCCGATCGGATGCGTCTGCCAAATGTTCTGCAGGTTGTTCTGGGTGATCAGACTCCAGAAATCCCACGTCGTCTGGGTCAACGTCTCCCAGGCGAACGAATCGTCATGATAGCCAAAGGCGTTTTTGAGCGTCGCCGTGCTCGCGGAGTACGGGTAACGGGCCAATACCTGCGTCGTGTGAAATGCGTCCTTGAACGCCGTCAACAGACCGTCCATATTCGTTTGGTTCATCTGCCAGTCGTTCGGGGCGGCATTGTAGGGCCACGTATGCCACTCGCCCCAGAAGCCGTACAGTCCCGCCGTCACGAAGCCGATCCGCGAATCGCCGTCGTAGCGGGCGCCGAGCGCGGCGACGAACTGGCGCAGCGCCGTGTTCAGATTGGCGTCGTTCCAGTCGGGCGCCAGGCTGTGCGTCGACGTGTCGTGGTTGCCGTTCTGGTCGTAATCTCGCGTCAGCAGACCGCCGTTGATCAGAAACTGCGGAATGCCGGTCGTGCGCCCCGGATAGTCGACGTATACGCGGAAGGCCGCCTGGTTGCCCCGGCTCGCGATATCGTTCAGATAGGCGTCCAACGGCGCCCAATTGTACGTGTTAGGGCCTGTCATGAGATCCCGCAGCGATACGTAGAACCACTCCATGCTGTGCGGGAAGCTGTTATTCGGATCGACGCTTTCCGAGGGCTGCTTAGAGAAAGGCAGGAAGCCCTTCAGCGGGTTTTGCTCCAGCCCCAGCTTGTTCGGGTCGTACGTCTGGGCTTGCCATTCGCCCGAGGCGGCGACATGAGGCAGCCGGAGGTTCATGAACAGCATCGTACCGACCAGGACAAATACCATCATGATGAGCGCCGGCCTTGCGGGTCTTGCGTTCGACATTACATCGTTCACTCCTGTTCGCATGGGTTATGTTGCCGAAGCGACCGGCGAGCCTGCCCGCCGTCCCTGCTCCTCGCCCCCTCTCCGGCGCGGCCACGCGTCTGCGTCCAGATCGCAACGCCAACGTACGGATCCGCACCGCATAAGACTCCGCAAGCGATCGTAAGCGCTTACGATATCATCATAAATCACGCGTTTTGCGCGTTGATAGGCCCCGATTTTAAGATCGAAACCAGATTCTTTAGATCCGCTATCCAGGATCGGGCGTTGCCTGGCAAACAAAACAAAGGCTGTCTCTCGGGTCACTTTAGGACCTTTAGAAACAGCCAGTTGCCGGGTGTAGGAGATCGCTGGATTGCTGGGTTGCCGGCAACCGCACACCCAGGCTTGTTCTTCGACTCGGTTTTGCGGCCCTCGGGAAGCCTGTCGCCTGCTATACGGGGGCGTTGCTGGCATTCCCGGCCACAAAAGATCCATCGCCTTCACTACGAGAGGCGATGACGGTTTTGCGGGCCGCGGAAGGTCCATCGCCTTCACTACAAGAGGCGATGCTGGCTTCGCCGACCACAAAAGGTCCATCGCCTTCACTACGAGAGGCGATGACCGTTTTGCGGGCCCCGGAGGGTCCATCGCCTTCAGTACGAGAGGCGATGACGGTTTTGCCGGCCGCGGAAGGTCGATCGCCTTCACTACGAGAGGCGATGACCGTTTTGCGGGGCGCGGAGGGTCCATCGCCTTCAGTACGAGAGGCGATGACCGTTTTGCGAGGCGCGGAGGGTCCATCGCCTTCACTACGAGAGGCGATGACGGTTTTGCGGGCCGCGGAGGGTCCATCGCCTTCACTACGAGAGGCGATGACGACTTCTACGTCCGCCCCAGGCCCAACGCCTGCTATTTAGCAGGCGATGCCGACTTCTCCGCCCACCCCAGGCCCAACGCCTGCTATTCAGCAGGCGATGCCGACTTCT
>NZ_FOKE01000003.1:0-175631 GCF_900112065.1 Cohnella sp. OV330 | reverse complement strand
TCTCCGTCCGCCCCAGGCCCAACGCCTGCTATTCAGCAGGCGATGCCAACTTCCCCTTCCGCCGTAGGCCCATCGCCTGCTATACAGCAGGCGATACCGCGGCCGACGCGGCCGGACACTGAATGCGTTATTTACTCAAAATCACGGCTTTGGCGATGTTGCGGTCACAGGGTTCGTTCATGCGGCGAATCAAGCGAGTTTCCTAAGTTTCAAGCGAGGATGACGGAACGGTAGTCCTTAACCGATCATTTTTGGCGCGAATTCTACCGAATAGCGGCTCCTGTGTCCATCTCTCGACAATCTCTCGACGATCTCCCAACGATTTCCCAAAAGCCTTCCACCGGTCCCCCCGACAACCTCCCATCACTCCGGCTCGCCAACTTGCACCTGCCACACCAACTCCGCGCACAACCCGCCCCTCTCCGAATGGCTGAGGAACAGCCCGGAGCTTTTGCCGAACAGCAGCATGAGCCGCTGATGAACGTTCTGCAAGCCGGAATCGATCTGATCGCTCGGCGCCGTGCGGATCTTCGTCCGCAGCGACTCCAGCTGCGCCGGCGTCATCCCCGTGCCGTTGTCGTCGACCGTGAGCCGCGCGAGGCCGCCCTCCTCCAGCGTTCCCCGGATGCGGACGCTTCCGTACTTCACGGGTTTTCGGAATGCATGCACGATTACGTTCTCGATCAAGGGCTGCAGCGACAGGCGGGGGATCTCCATCTTCAGCATCGCCGGATCGATATCGATCTCGTATTCGAAGTCGTCCGTCAGCATGCGGTGAATGTCCAAATAATTTTCGATCAGATTGAGCTCTTCCTGAATGGTCGCGAAGCTGCTGCTTAGCTTGGTCGTATAGCGGTAGTACCGGCTCAAATTCATCGTCATCGAGACGGCCGCTTCCTTTTCCTCGAGTTCCACCATGCTCTTGATATACGCCAGCGTGTTGTAGAGGAAATGCGGATTGATCTGCGACTGCAGCTGCTTGACGTTCGCTTCCTTCGTCCGGATCTGCTCCTTCAGCACGTCCTCGATCAGCTCTTCGATTCTCGCGGCCATCGAGTTGAACTTTTGATAGACGTATCGGAACTCCCCTTTCGGAGGATCCTTCATCCGGCTCGTATAGATGCCCTTCTCGATGAAATTCATGCCCTGCATCAGCTTGCGGAACGGAATGCGAATGCTCCGGTACAGCAAAAAGCTCAGGATGCAAGCCATAAACAGCATCATGCCGCTGATCGAGTAGAACATCGTCTGGCTGCGTTTGATCGGGGCCATGATCGTGTCGATCGGCACGTAGTCTACCAGATACCAGCCCAGCGACTGCACCATGTCCATATGCACCTGGTACGTGCCCCCGCTCGTCCGGATGAGCAGCGGCTCGAATTCGCCGTCGGCGCCCGCCGGGTCAAGCTCGGGCAGCATCTCCTGAATGAGAGCCTGATTCGCCGTATAGTTGTAGATCGGGGTATCGCCAGGCTTGTATAAAAAGGGATCCTCCAGCCCGTTACTCTTCATCTCGGACAGATCGCTCTTGATCTCGCCTTCGTCCACTTTGGCGACGACCGTCAGATCCGCCTCTTCTTCCCTGGCGCTCTTGGCCGGATTGGAGATCGTCTCGATAAAATAGGCATTGCCCTTCGAGCTCGTCCGATAGCTCCAGAAGCCGTCTTTGTCAGGCAGCTCTGCAGGCACGGCGCCCAGGCTGGAATTGCTCTTGATCACCACCCCCGTCTTCGGGTAAACGACCGCGATGATGCCCTTCCACCTCCCGTAGCCCGCCAGCCTGCTGATTTCCTCGGACACGGTTTTAAGCGTACGATAGTAGAGCAGATCGTCGTTCAACAGGTCTGGATAGGCCAGATTGCGGACTTCCGTGCTCTCGTACAGCATCTTTTGATAGGAATCGTATTGGGCGAACATTTGCCCGAGCTGCCCGACGAACGTCTCGACCTGCGTGCGCTTCGCCTTCACGATCTCCCGCGTCAGGACGCTGGAGCTCGTATGGTTCGAGTAAGCGTACAGCGCGATGATCGGGGTCAGCAGCAGAAGCAAAGCGAGTACCATCCTCGTGAAAATGCTGGATTTCACTTCGATCCCTCCTGATCCGAGCCGGAGGGTTGCGCAGACCGGAACTCCGCATACTGCCGCTTAAATTCTGCCCATACTTTCTCGTAGCCGGCCTTCTTCAGCGCTTGCATCGAGCTCGGAAAGGCTTGGTCATAGCCGACGATGCCCAGATTGATCGGCAGGAACTTCTCGTTATAGACCGCGAGCACTTTGGCGTACTCTTTTTTGACCGGTTCCTGGTTAAAATGAAAGCCGAAAATGTTGGAGATCCGCGCGTTGTCGTCGTTATGCAGCATATCCTCTACGACGGAGTCGTCCACGCTGGTCGTCGGCATGAAGTAATTTTTGTTGCGCCACATCCACTCGTACATGAACTGGTCGTTCGTAAGCAGCTGGATTTTGTCGTTTTCGATGCGATAGTCCTTGCCTTCTACGCCATAGATGATGAAGTTGTAATGCTCCTTGCTCTGCAAAATCCAGTTCATAAACTGCATGGCGCGCTCCGGGTGGAGGGCCTTGGTCGGAATCATATACGCCTCGTTGGACGGCGCCACGACGTACTTCGGCTTGTCCGGGGCCAAGTAATATTCTCTCAGCTTGGCTTTGGGATCCGCGTTCTGCACCGTCTGCAGGTTCTCCATCGCCCGGGAGACCGCGCCCACCCGGAACAGCAGCTTGCCCGCGTCTTCCTGATCGATGTTGGCCGCCTTATTGCCGGCCAGGCGCTTGTCGATGACGCCGATGTCCACCCAACGCTTGCGAACCTGCGCAACCTTTTTGTACAGATCGGATTCCAGGTAATCGACCAACTCGCCCGTATTCTCGTTCACGGCGAACATCTGATTTTCGTCGAGGAAGGTGAGCGGCTGATCCGACAGCTCCCGCCACAGGACGTCCTGGCCGCGATCGTTTTCCAAGTACCCGTAGTAGCTCGGATCCCGCGCATGCATTTTCGTATAAAACGCTTCTAAATCGGCGATCGTCCGGATGTCCTTCATGCCGACCGACTCCAGCAGATCCTGCCGCACCATCACCGATGTGAACTTGCCGGCGGAAGTAAACGCCTGCGAAGGAATCGCCCATAGTCTGCCGTCCATCTCGTACTGCTTGAAGTTGTCCGCCGGGATGTTCGCCGTCAGATCTTGTCCATAGGTCTGAAGCAGCGCGTCCAGCGGCTGGATGTAGCCCTTCGTCTTGTAATCCGATACGAACGACGTGCCGTACCAGAACAAGTCGTAGTTCTCGCCGGTGGAAAGCGCCAGCTCTACCTTGGATTGATAATCCGCCCAGGGGATATACGTCAATTCGAGCTTGATGTTGAGCTCCTGCTTCAAGCGCGCGTTCAGCTCGTTGTCGACGAACTCCCGCATGCGCGCCGATTCGTCCCCCGGCATGATCATGCTGAGCGTGACATAGGGCTGCGGCACATCCGCGCTTGTGGATTCGCCCTGCTCCGGCGCGCCTTTGCAGGCCGAGGCAACCGCGACCCACGCGATGAACGCGCATAGTAGAAAAATACGATGGATTGTTTTCACCTAAGCTGTCTCCCCCGGAAAAAGAACGTCGATACCATTCAATTGTATAAAGCCCCGGCAGAATCCTGCCGAGGCTCCAACATTCAGTTCATAAATTGAACGAGCTGCAAAAACCGTTTGAGCATGACGACCGCTTCGGCTCTGCTTGCGCTCGCGCCGGGATCGATCGTCGTTGCCGATCTTCCTTCGATAATATCGGACGCAAGCAGCTGAGCGACGGCCGGTTTGGCCCAAGCGCCGATCGTTCCCTTGTCCGCGTACTGCTCAAGAATCGTCTCCTGGGCATCTCCCGCCGGCGCGGATTGGCCCACGTACTTCAGCGCTCTGGACAGCATGACCGCCATTTGTTCGCGGGTGATCCGGTCGTTCGGTTTAAAGGTACCGTCTTGATACCCCTCGATGATACCCGCCTTCACCGCTTGTTCGACCGCATCGTGATACCAGTCCGCTTCGGCGACGTCGCTGAACGAAACTGCCGCAGCCGGCGAATTTAATCCGAGCGAACGAACGAGCAGGGCCGCGAACGCCGCACGCGTGATCGGACTGTTCGGCGAGAAGCTGCTTGGCGTGACGCCATTGATGATAAGCTTCGATGCCAGCATTTCGATGTCCGCCTTGGCCCAGTGGCCGTTCAGATCGGCGAACGTCTTGCTGCTGGACGCCACCGTGTAGATGCTGTTCCCGTTCCGTTTGATCACGGCTTCCGTGCGGTCGCCGCTGGCCTGGAAGACGGCCGGCGCAAAACGGAAGTTCCCTGCAGCCGGATCGTACAGCAGCGCTGTCGTTTTCGATGGGTCCGCCGTTCCGGACAGGATGATCGTTCGCTCGACGTAAGTGTTGCCAAAGTCGGCGATCTCGACGGATTTTCCGTTTGCTTCCGCAATAATGTTGTATTCCAGCGCAGGGGCGAGCAAGGTCAGGCCATCCTTGGCTGCCTCTGCGGACAATTGCTCCGCTGTCGTGCCTGCCACTTCGTTGATTTCGATTCGGATGGTCATTCCATCAGCGCTCGTACCCAGCTTTTCGGCCATCGAAGCCAATCCCAAAACGGAGACAGGCACCTTGTAGCTTCCGAGATCCGTCTGTACAAGGATGGTCGCGCCCGGCAGATTGCTCGCGGCATAGACAAGCACCGACGACGGGACATTTACCTTCACGCTGCCGCCGTCGTTTTTCACGTCGATCGTGACCGCGTTTAAGGTCGCTGACGCTTGTTTCGTGAGCGCGTCGAAGGCCTCTTTGAGCCGCTTCGCATCGATCGTTGCCGTCGTTTCGGCGACGCCGTCCGCATTCTTGGTTTGAACCGACTTCACTGCGTCCTGCCCCAGCTTGACGCCATCCTTCGTCTGCTCCGGCGCCGGTGTCGCAGGCGTTACGTTCGTGCCGCCGGAAGGCGGATTGGTCTCCGGCTCGGACTCGGAAGACACGGTAACCTGGAACTGCTTTGCGAAGTTGCCGTCCGACGTCTTGGCCGTTATCACAGTCTGGCCAACGCCGACAGCCTTCACCAAGCCTGCGTCAGAAACATAGGCCACTGCCGGATCCGCCGCCGACCATACGACCCTCGTATTGCTTGCTTCTGCGGGCGCAGCAGCGACACTGATCTGCTTGCTATTGCCTGGCGCCAATTTCAGTTGTTCTGCGGTGTCGGAGGTGATGCCCGTCACTCTCACCGGCGCCTCGGCCGCGCTGCCGGATACGACGACGCTGCCCAGATTCAGCCATCCGCCATCACTTTGCTCGGCATTCGCAAAATGGAACGGCTTGGCGTCCGCATTGACCTGCTCGAGCGGGTTCACGTAGCGCATCAGAATTTGATAGCTTCCGTCGCTCAGCGCCTGATTGCTCGTCGACTCGAACAGCTTGTTGCCGTCGAATCCGTTCGTATTCGGCAGGATGTTTTTCAGATTCCAGCCCGGCTCCCAGATCTTCACGATGCCGTTTTCCGTTTGGGCGGCGAGCTCTACCTTCCAATTATAGTAGAAGGGCGCCACGCCTTTATTCTCCAACTCTACGCCGACCTTGAGGTTCCCGCCCGCCGCATCCAGATACGCTGTGGGCGCGTAGTACTCGTATCCCATTTTGCGCGAGCCTTCCGTCGCTCTTGCCAACGCCTCCGGGGCCAGCGGCGTCTGGAAGATGCCCTGCGCGATCAGCCAGGAAGCGTGCGTCAGATTCAAGCTGGTGTAATAATCCTCGCCCTGCGCGCCTTCGATCGGCGTCGACGGCTCATTGTAGCGCGGCGGATCGTTGTTCCACATCTTCACCTGAATCTCGGGCCGCATCTCCCCGCCCATGCCGTTCGTCTTCCAGAATTCCGTGGCCGACGCGTCCTTGATGCGGCCCCAGAAGTGCCAGCTTTGTCCGCCCAGGCTTGGCGGGAGCGTCTGGAACGCGAACGAATCATCGTGATAGCCGACATCGAAATTCGTCGTTTTCAGCGTGCTGTTGTCCATCGGATACCGCAGCACAAGCTGGGTGCTGTCGAACGCGTTATCCATATCGGTCAGCACGCGCTTCAGGTTGGCGTCGGTCGGCATGAGGTTCGGCGACTTTAAATTCCCGTCATACGGGTACGTATGCCATTCCCCCCAGAAGCCGATCAGGCCGATCATGATGAATCCGATCCGCTGATCGCCGTCATAGCGCGCGCCAAGCGCGCCGATGAAATTGTCCAAAGCGCCCATCAAGCGTTCGTCGTTGTAATCGGGCGCTAAGCTCGTGGCATCCTTGCCATTGTCGTAACCTTCATAGGCAAAAGTTTTCAACCCTTCGTCGATCAGAAATTGCGGGATGCCGGAAGGCTTGTTCGGATAGTCCAGATACACTCTGAACACGGCCTGATTGCCTCTGGCGGCCACGGCTTCCAGCCGTTTGTCGAGTTCCGTCCAATCGAAGTCGTTCAGATTGTTCATCAGCTTGCTCAGCGGGAGGTAGAAAAACTCCATGCTGTACGGCAGCTGGGTCGGACGGTCTCTCCAATCGTCGCCAGCCGTGAAGTACGATTCCTCGGACGCATCGTAGAAAGGAAGGAAGCCCTTAAGCGGATTATCTATAGGCGCCTGCCTGTACGTGAGCGCATGCGTCCCCTCTGCCGTCGCCCATGCCGGCGCGCTCGGGTGGTCGACAGGCTCCGGTCCGGAAGGACCGCCGCCGTTGCCGCTCGTTCTGCCCGCTAACGCATACAGTCCAAGCGCGTCGATCGTGAGCACATTGTCCGATTGGCTGCTCGGGCCGAAGCCAAATTGAATTTGCAGCACCTTGCTTCGGTCGAATGCGGCGTCGCAAGCGCCGCAGCCCTGCCAGGACGATTGGGAAAAGGCGCCCCAAGGAATGCGGACCATGCCCTTGTAGCCCGCGGCGATCGACAGCGAACCTCCGCCGAGGGTGGTCGTCTTCCAGCCGTCCGCAGCGTTATAGAACTTGACGGCGCCGCCGGCTTTTAAGGAAAACTCGCCTTTGGACGCGTCGGTGACGAGCGCTACGTTGAGATCCATGCTTTTGCCGCTCGGCGACGTATTGTTCACCCAGAAGGCGAGACCGTCGAAGTCGGTCCAATCCGTATCCGTCCCGGTAAACGCCGCGCGTTTGATATTGACCCAATTGGATGCAGACTTGCCGGGCGTCGGGGACACCGAGAACTTCATCGCCTGCGTGCCGTTCGCCACGTTCGCCTTGTCGAGCGTCCGAAGCACGGATGGATCCCCGTCCTCCCAATCGATCTTCCAGACGTTCTGCAGCGCGGCATCGTCCGCATAAGTATCGAAGCTGTCCAGGCTGCGATCTGCACGATAGAGCGCAATGTCGTCGATCGTGACGACATTGTAGATGTAACCCTTGGGCGGGAAGCCGAACTGAAGGCCGTCGATCTCGCTCGGGTCCAGTGCGGCCGCGCATGCGGCCTGATCGCCGTCGCACTGCCAGGCGGCTTGAACGAATTGATCCCAAGGGATTCTGACGACGCCGCTGAATCCCGCAGGAACGTTCAGCGAGGCTCCGTTAAACGCCGCTGTGCGCCAGCTTCCGTCGGCGGCGAGCGTCAGGGCCGATCCGCCGTCTTTTAACCCGAACTCTCCGTTCGCAACAGGCGTCTCGAGCGCGACGTTTAAGCTGAAATTCTTGTTGTCGCTCGTCGTGTTGTTCACCCAGAAGCTTAGACCGTCATACCGGGACCAATCCCGCTTGTCTGCAGGAATCGCGTGGATGATATTCGCCCATTCCGAATCCGCGGTGGCCACGGACAACTGGAGGCCCTTGCTCCCGCTCGCATCGCCGAGCGCTCTCGTCACCGAGCCAGGCTTGTCGGACCAGGCTTCGGTCCATGCTTGCCCGATGGCTTCATCGTTCGCATAGGACTCGAAGTCTTCGATCAGCCCCGGTGCGGCAGTGCCCGGACCGTTGCCGCCGCCCGTCTCCGTATCCGATTCGTATTTGTCCGTAAAGTAAATCTCATCGATATAGATCGTGCCCGTCGTATTCCAGGTCGCTTGCGCGAGGGCGATGCTCCAGATCGTCTGCGACAGATCCACGCCGTTCGCGGGCAGATCGATTACGAGATCCTTATAGCTTGTCGTTAATGTATCGCCGCTGAATTGACCGAGCGTTTTCGTGACGCCGCCGATCGTGACGTTGACCTGGCTTTCTTCGCCGCCGATGGCGCCTTTCGCCCGAATGACCAGCTTGCCCATAGCGGCCAGATTGCGGCCGATATTCGTCTCTAACCGCGACATGTTCTGATACTGCAGGACGAGTGAGCCGTCTTCGACGACGCCCGCGCCGCCCCCGTTCGCGAAGTTGCTCGAGCCGGTCCATTGATTCAGATCGTTCTGCGTGCTTACCGACCAGGCGGGCGTGCCGTCGTAATTATCGACGAGCAGCTTCGTCGGCGGAGGCGGCGGCGTTGTCGGCGGCGGCGAGCATGGCGACGCGCAGTCTCCCATCAGCACCGTACCGAGATTGAGCCAGCCCTCCTTGTCCTGATCCGTGTTCGCGAATCCGACCTTTTTCGCTTTCGTGCTAATCGCCTCGAGCGGATTGACGACTTTCATGACCAAGTAATAATAGCCGTCGCTTAAGGCCGGATCGGATATGGTCGTATCAAAGTAATACGGCTCGCCGAACGGCACGTATTTTGGATTGCCATCTACATTCCATTCCGGGTACGTTCGGATCTGCGCAGGCTGAACCTTCGTGATATCCCATGACGTGTCCCATTGCTTGACCAGCTTCCCGGACGCGTTTTTCACGCCCAGCTGTACCTTCCAGGCGTAAGAGAACGGCGCAACGCCGTTATTCTGAATGGTCACGCCGACCTTCAGCGGATCTCCCTGCGGCACGTCGTTGTAATAAGCGCTTTTCACGTTCAGATCGTAGCCCATCTTGCGGATGCCCGCAGCCACCGCGGCATCGTTCGCGCTGTAGCTGCCGATGCCCTTATGATTGATCATCCACGTCGCATGCGTGAGCTCGATATCGTCGATCGCATCGTCGACGTCGTCGCCGCCGCTGAAGAAGCGCTCCTGAATCTCCGGACGGACCTCGCCGCCGATCGATTCCGTGATCCATTTGTTCTCCGAGCCGGCATCCAGCATCTGCGTCATGAACGAATAGTAGGCGCCGCCCATGCTTTCAGGCTGGGTCACGCTCTGCAGCGGATCCCCTTCCTTGAAGCCGAACGAGTCGTCATGATAGCCGATGTCGTAATCGCCCGCATTGGGCAGGCCGGGATTGCGGACCTCTAATTTAGTGTGATTAAAGGCCGTGTCGTAGGCGCTAAAAATGGCGTTGATCGTGTCAGCATTCGGCATGTGATCCGGATAGTTGTCGCTGCTCGTATCCGTGTCGTACGGCCAGGTATGCCACTCGCCCCACAGACCGACCAGGCCCATATGAATAAAGCCGATGCGCGGATCGCCGTCGTATCTGGCGCCGAACGCTTGAATGAAGTTGGTCAAATACGCGACCATGCGCGGGTCGTCGTAGTCGGGTTCGTCCTGATTGAAGGCATCGTTGTGACGAATTGCAATACCGTCGTCGTGCATGAACTGCGGGATCGCGTCTGCTTCGCCGGGATATTCGAGATAGACGCGAAGCACCGCCTGATTGCCTCTTGCGGCAATGGCATTCAGCTGCGGTTCGATCCCCGAGTCGAACGTGAATGAATTCGGGCCGTTCATGACCGCCTTGAGCGGTACGTAAAACCACTCCAGGCTGTGGGGAAGCGACGTCTCGTTGTCCCACGGATAAAAAGGGGCGAAGCCCTTGAGCGGATTGTCCAGCGGACTGGACGCGGCGGTCAGATCGTGCCTGGCCAGCGCGCTGTCCGCCACCGGACTCGGATAGGGATTGACCGGCACGCGCGTCGGGTCCGGGCTCGCGGCATTGGCTCTGTTTGGCGCGGTATTCGCCAGCACGGTGCTCAAGAGCAAACACATCGCGAGAAAAACGCTGAATGACGATTTTCGAATCTGCTGGGCAGACAATGGATTCATCGGAATCCTCCTCGTTCGATTTTTTCCAATGTTAGCGCTATCAAAAGGCGATTTGAAAATGCCCGCTTGAAGCTGCGGGCCTTCTGCCGCTGTAAGCTCGCTTTTTGCGCTTACAGCTGCCTACGCACGTCCGCGCCGCGTTGCAGCCGCTCTTTTTGCACTTGCAGCCGAACCTCTGCGCTGTAACAGCACATTTCTCGGTTGCAGTTGCCTTCGCACGTTCACACCGCGCTGCAACCGCGTTTTCCTCGCTTACAGCCGCGCCTCTGCGCTCTAACAACACTTTTTGCGCTTACAGCTCCCAAGCCAGGTACTCCCGCCGCTCCAAGCTCACTTTTTGCGGTTACAGCTCCCAAGCCAGCTACTTCTGCCGCTCCAACCGCATTTTTTGCGGTTACAGCTCCATAGTCAGCTACTTCCTCCGCTCCAACCTCACTTTTTGCGGTTACAGCTCCCAAGCCAGCTACTTCTGCCGCCCCAACCGCATTTTTTGCGGTTACAGCTCCCAAGCCAGCTACTTCTGACGCTCCAACCTCACTTTTTGCGCTTACAGCTCCCAAGCCAGGTACTCCCGCCGCTCCAAGCTCACTTTTTGCGGTTACAGCTCCCAAGCCAGCTACTTCTGCCGCCCCAACCGCATTTTTTGCGGTTACAGCTCCCAAGCCAGCTACTTCTGACGCTCCAACCTCACTTTTTGCGCTTACAGCTCCCAAGCCAGGTACTCCCGCCGCTCCAAGCTCACTTTTTGCGGTTACAGCTCCCAAGCCAGCTACTTTCACCGCTCCAACCTCACTTTTTGCGGTTACAGCTAAGTGGGCGGAAGCACTTCAGCGGTCTTAACAAACCAACACTCCCCGGCAGCGCACAGGCGCCGCCAGGATGCCAGGTTCGAAGCCGCCTTAGCCCTTGCTGGCGCTAAACGCAACGCCTTCGATAAACCGCCGTTGGAAGATAAAAAACAGCACGAGCATCGGAATGACGGCCATGAACGCGCCGGCCGTGAGCACCGGATAGTCCGTGCCGAACATGGAGACGAGCGTCGCAAGTCCTGCCGACAGCGTCAGCTTCTCGGGCGAGCTGTTGATGATGAGCGGCCATTGCAGGTCGTTCCAGGACCAGAGCAGCTGGATGATGACGATCGCGACGAGCGCCGACTTCACAAGCGGCAGCATGATGTGGCGGAAGATCTGGAACGGATTGCAGCCGTCGAGCACTGCCGCCTCCTCCAGCTCCTTGGAGATGCCGAGGAAAAATTGCCGCAGCAAGAAGGTCGCGAACGGACTGACGAGCGAGGCGATCCAGAGCGCGGTCACCGTGTTGACGAGTCCGAGCTTGCTCATCATCATGTATTGCGGCGTGTAAAAGACCGGGTTCGGCACCATCATGACCGAGATGATCAGGAAGAAGCACAGGGCGCTGCCAGGAAAGCGAATGCGCGCGAACGCGAACGCCGCCATGGCGCTGAAAATGACGGGAAACAGCGTCTTCATGAACGCCGACATCAGCGTGTTCGCGTAGTAGTGCAGAAAAGGGGACTGCGCGAGCGCATCCTTATAGCCGCGAAGGCTGGGCTCAGCAGGGAACAGTCGAATCGGAATCTGGGTCGCCTCGGTCGTCGTCTTGAGCGACGTGAGAACCATCCAGAGGAACGGAAGCACCATGATGACGGCTCCCGCGATGAGAATCAAGTGAATGACGATATTGCTTCTACGCTTGGCAGAGGCGACGCCGCTCATATTCGTACCTCCTCAGTCGTAAACCACCCATTTTTTTTGCATCAGGAACTGGAAGCCGGTCAGGATCAGGTTGATGAGCAGCAGGATGTTGACGATCGCCGCCCCGTAGTTCTGATCGTAGTAGATAAACGAATTTTGGTAATAGGCGTAAACGAGCGAGCGCACGGAAGGCAGCGCGACGTTCGTCTTGCCGATGATCAGGTAGATGCTGTCGAAAATTTGCGTGGCGCCGATGACGAGCACGATCGACGTAAAAAACAGCGTCGGCGTCAGCAGCGGAAGCGTAATGTAGCGAAACTTGCGGAAGCCCACGGCGCCGTCGAGCTCGGCCGCTTCATACAGCGGACGCGGGATGCCTTGGAGGCCGGCCAGGATCAGCAGCATGTTGAAGCCGATCGCGCCCCATACGCCCACCATGACGAGCGCGTACATGGCGAACCGTTTGTCCGAGATCCATGCGATATGCGTGCCGATCACGGAGTTCAGCAGGCCGTAATCCTGCGCGAAAATAATGACCCATACCATCGCAGCGGCGGCTGCCATCGTAACCTGCGGCAGGAAGTAGATGACCCGGTAAGCGGACCTGCCCTTGATCTTCGCGTTCATCAGAACGGCGAAAAACGTGGACAGCACGATCGTCAGCGGCACGAACAGCACGACATACAGCATCGTATTGCGAAGATTTTGCCAGAACTCGTCGTCCTTGAACAATCGCTCGTAGTTGGCCAGGCCGACCCAGTGATTGTCCATTCCGAAATTTTCGGACTTCAGGAAGCCCAGGTAAACCGAATAGATCGCTGGCCACAGCCAGAACACCAGTGTCCCGATCAAGGTAGGGGCGATCATCACGTAGGCCCATGCGTACCTGCTCTTTGCGTTCATTGCGTTCACCCCATCATGGCCGAAGGCGTCCCGCTAGCGGGATCGCCTTCGACGATTTTACCTCTGGAGACGATGCTTACTTCGCGTCCGCGATCGCCTGATTCATCATTTCCGCGACCTTCTTGGCGCCTTCTTCGACCGAGATCGCGCCGCCCCATGCCTGGGACATGATCTCGCTCTCCTTCGCGAACCAGACCGGATACGACTTGGAGCCGCTCGGATAAGGGACCGCGTCCGCCGTCTGATCGATGAACACCTGCAGGTTGAGGTCCGGCTTGGACTTCACCCAAGCATCCTGCGTGCCGTTGAATGCCGGGATCGCCGCGCCCATTTGAGCCGTGATGTCGGCCGCGTCCTTCGAGCCGAGGAACTTCAGGAACTGCCAGGACTCTGCCTTGTGCTTGCCCTTCGCGGACATGACGTTGCCGAGGCCGTTGATGATGTTGCCGCGCTTGACCTTGCCCTGAGGCAGCTTCGCCCAGTCGTACTTGCCTTTGATGACGTCGCTGCTGGCCAGGTTGCCATTGTCCCACGAGCCGTCGAAAATCATCGCGAGCTTGCCGGACTTGAACATCTCGACCGCGTCCGTGTCGGTCATCTGCTGGTGCGTCGGCGAAGCCTTGTCGACGATCAGCTGGTAGCGAGCTTTGAGCGCTTCGATGGTTGCCGGCTCGTCGTAGCCGGACTTGGTCATGTCGTCGTTCAGGATGTGGCCGCCGTTCGCCAGAATGTCGTTCCAGTAGCCGGCTTGCGTATCCAGCTTGGCGCCGAAGCCGTAGATGCCTTTGTCCGGCTGACTGAGCTTCTTGGCCACTTCGGCAAGCTTCTCGTAGGTCCACGTATCGTCCGGATACGGAATGCTCGCCTGATCGAACAGCTCCTTGTTATAAGCGAGGCCGATCGTATCGAAGTCCTTCGGAATGCCGTAGTTCTGCCCGTCGAGCGTGTAAATCGAACCGAGGTTCGCGGCGTAATTGTTCAGGTCGATCTCGCCTGCCTGCACCTTGTCGGTGATCGGCTCGAGGAATTGGCCCGTCGCGTACTTGATGAACTGGCCGCCGTGCATCCAGAAGACGTCGGGCAGCGTGCCTGCCGGCGCGGCCGCGGACATCTTGGTCCAGTAGTCGCCCCAGGGGATGACGTCGACTTTGACCTTGATGTTCGGATTCTGGTCGGTGAACGCCTTCGCGATCGCTTCCATGGCCGGCTGCTGGTTCTTGTCCCAGATCGTGTAGGAGATCGTGACGGCTTTGCCGCTGTCGCCGCCTGCCGGCTTGCTGGCCGCAGGGCTTGAAGCGCCGCTTGCCGGCGCGCTGCTTGCCGCGTTGCCTCCGCTATTCGAGTTGCCGCCGCAGGCAGCCAGTGCCAGCGAAGCGACGAGCAGTACGCCGGCTGCCGAAGCCGCTTTCGATTTCTTTTTTACGTTCATCGTGATATCCCCCTCGTTTTTGGCTGATGATCGTCGTGAGCTCTTGACGCTCTCATCATAAAGCACGGGATTTGCGCGTTGATATGCCCCGATTTTAAGATTGAAACCACATTCTTTAGATCCGCTTTCCAGCCGTCTGCGTTGTCTGCATAATTAAAACTGAAGCAAAAATCAGCTGAACGAGGACGCTAAAGACGATGGCCTCCGCCCGCATCCGTCCGTTACAGACAAGGAGAATGAAGCCATGACCGACAAAACGATCGCCAGGCTGCCCGGCGAATATTGGTGGGGCGGCGTCATCAACGAAGGCAGCGCCATGCCGTTCGGACGAACGGTCCATGCCAGGGATTTGCGCATGACGGACGACAATCAAGCCTCCCCTCTGCTGCTGTCCAGCCAAGGCCGTTACCTCTGGAGCGAGGATCCGTTCGCCTTCCGTGCAGACGAGGAAGAGCTATCCGTCTCGCCCGGCGCCGGAGAGGTCGTCCTGGAAGAAGGACACGGCTCTCTGAAAGGTGCCTATGCGCATGCCAGCCGCACGTACTTTCCCCCGTCCGGCCAAATTCCCGACGCGCTCGCCTTTACGGCGCCGCAATACTGCACCTGGATCGAGATGTTCTACGCGCCCACGCAGGACAAGATTATCCGCTACGCGGAATCGATCCTGGCGAACGGGCTGCCGCCGGGCATCCTCATTGTCGACGACAACTGGATGAAGGACTACGGCATGTGGGACTTCGACAAGCACCGGTTCCCCGATCCGGGCGCGATGGTCGCCGAGCTGCATCGCATGGGCTTCAAAGTCATGCTGTGGATGTGTCCCTACGTGAGCGCGGACAGCACGATCTTCAAGGAACTTCGCGGCGGCGGACTGCTCATGACCGGCGCGGACGGAGCGCCCGTGCTCCGTCAATGGTGGAACGGCTACAGCGCCGTCATTGACTATACGAAGGCGGAAGGCGCAGCTTGGTTCAGGCGGCAGATGGACCGGCTGATCGTGGACTACGGCGTGGACGGCTTCAAGCTCGACGCCGGCGAGCCGATCCTGCCGGGCGCGCCTGACGTGACGCAGCCTGTCTCCTGGTCGCGCCCGCTGCGCCAGCTCGAGGACTGCGAGGCCTACGCGTCCCTCGGCATCGGCTACTCGCTCGTTGAGCTGCGCATGTGCTGGAAGCTCGGCGGTCAGGCGCTCATCCAGCGCCAACGGGACAAGACGCACACCTGGGACGCGGGCGGGCTCGGCGGCCTGATCCCGAACGCTATCGCGCAGGGGCTGCTCGGCTACGCGTTCAACTGTCCCGACATGATCGGCGGCGGCATGGACGGCGACATCAACGCTCCCGACTTCCGCTTCGACAGCGAGCTATTCGTCCGGTATGCGCAGTGCGCCGCACTGTTCCCGGTCATGCAGTTTTCCATGGCACCCTGGCGCGTGCTGAGCGGCGACGAGCTAACCTGGTCGCTGGACGCCGTGCGGCTGCGGACCGAGCTCTGCGAGGAACTGCTGGCGCTCGCCAGACAAGCGGCGGTCGACGGCCTCCCGATCCTGCGCAGCCTGGAGTTCGAGTATCCGGGCCAAGGCTATGCGCTCGTGCAGGATCAGTTCCTGCTCGGGTCGGACCTGCTCGTCGCGCCGGTCGTCGTCAAGGGACAGTCGGCCAGAGTCGTACATTTCCCCGAAGGCCGCTGGAAGGGCGATGACGGCAGCCTCGTCGAAGGCCCCGTCGCACTTGAGATAGAGGCGCCGCTCTCGCGGCTGCCGTGGTATCGTAAGCAATAGGCGTATGCAATGAATCGCAATGAATCGAACCATGGGGGGAGCCTGCATGTACGAACTGCTCATCGTCGACGACCACTCTCACCTCGTGGACAGTCTCGAACGCAACATGCCATGGCAGGCGCTGGGGATCGGCAAGGTGCATAAGGCGTTTTCCGGCGAAGAGGCGCTTGAATTTTGCAAGACCAGTCCCGTCGACATCGTCCTCACCGATATCCGCATGCCCGGCATCTCCGGCCTGGAGCTGATCCAGCAGCTCAAAAAATACGACAAGCACTTTAAAAGCATCTTGCTGTCCGGGTACGGGGAATGGGATTATGCGCAGGAGGCCATCCGGCAGCAGGTGGACGGCTATCTGCTCAAGCCGGTGGATCACGAGGAGCTGGCCGGCGCGGTGCGCCGGTTGACCGAGGCGCTTCGCCTCGAGTGGGACGAGCGCGGCAGACAACAGAAGGCCATGGATATGGTTCGCGAGCACATGCCGCTGTTCAGGGAGAAGCTGCTGACGGACCTGCTGCAGGGGCGGAAGCTGCCGCCGGAGCTGCTTGAGGAGAAGCTGGCTTACTATCAGCTGCCGTTTCGTCCGGGAGATCTGACGGCGATGTGCCTGCTGCGCATCGAGTCGTCCGCGGAGGAGCTGAACTGGCGGGACCAGTCCCTGCTCGCCTCCGCCGTCGCCAACATCGCGGAGGAGACGTTCTCGGACCTGTTCCACGTCTGGCACGGCCGCGATGCCTACGATTACGAGGTGTTCATTCTCAAAGTCCGGGAAGAGACTTGGCTGTCGCAGGATCCGCAGCCCGAGCTCGCCCGGCAGCAATCGTTCGAGCATCTGGCCTCGCGGCTGCAGCAGCACGTCAGGCAATTTCTCAAGAGCAGCATCTCGATCGTGCTGGGCGATTGGCAGGTTATGTCGCACGGCCTGCGCGGCATGTACCGGGATTCGCTGGCCGTATTCGCCCGCCAGCTCGGCGGCGGGACGGATCTGCTCATCCGGCTGCAAGACGCCGCCACGCCAGAGATGCCCTATCGGATTCACAGCTTGTACGAGTCGCCCACGTTCATTCAGCTGTCCGAGATCGGCCAATGGGAGGCGATCCGCGCGAAGTGGGATGTCGTCTTCCAGGAGGTCGGGGACAAAGGGATGGAATCGCGGGAGACGCTGCTCGAGCTTTATTATCACGCGATGGGCGCCTTCAGCTTTTTTGCCCACAAAAACGGGTTCAGTCTCCACGACGTCTTCCCGTCCGAGCCCGACAAGCCCGGCGACGCCAACCGGTTCCGCCATATGCGCCAGCTCCAGGACTGGGTCGCGCACACGCTCGAGCAGCTGCAGGAGATGACCAAGAGCGAATGGAACAACGAGCAGGCCGCGCTCATCCGCAAGGTGCAGCAGTTCATCGCGGAACGGCTTGCCGATGCCACGCTCCAGTCGGCGGCGGACCACGTCGGACTGCATCCCGCGTATCTGTCCGCGCTGTTCAAGAGCAAGATGAGCGAAAACATCAGCGATTATCTGTACAGGGCGCGCATGCAGCGGGCGCGCGAGCTGCTACTTGAGCAGCCCGAGCTCAAGGTCAGCGACGTCGCTTCGGCGATCGGTTATCACAAGCCGCAGTATTTTATCAAGCTGTTCAAGGAGCACTACGGTCTGACGCCGCAAGATTACCGGCACAAGTCTTTCTGATCGTGCGGGGGCTTTGGATGAAGTTAAGTTTATTGGCCGGCGGAGATTGCCGAGCGTCAAAAGAGCTGTCCCCAAAGTCATAAGATGACGGGGCGGCTTTTTTTGCTTTTTCGTGCTTACGGCTTGCTCAAACCTGCACTCAGGCGAGCGGCGGGGAGCCAAAGGTAGCGGCGGGTGAGTAGTCGGGAGACGCGGGTACGGGAATAGCGCAATTTTGCGCTATTTCTGGAGTATCACGTGAGCTGCGGGGTAGCTAGCGGGAGGCGCGGTACGAGAATAGCGCAATTTTACGCTATTTCTGGGTATCACGTGAGCTGCGTGCTAGCTAACGGGAGATGCGGGTACGGGAATAGCGCAATTTTGCGCTATTTCTGAGTATCACGTGAGCTGCGGGGTAGCTAGTGGGAGGCGCGGTACGAGAATAGCGCAATTTTGCGCTATTTCTGAGTATCACGTGGGCGGCGGGTGAGTGGTCGGGTGCCGTGGGTACGAGAATAGCGCAATTTTGCGCTATTATGAGTATCACGTGAGTGGGATGAGCCCGTGGGCGGCCGCGGGTACGAGTCGCGCGAACAAGGAAAGCCGCGCGTGCCGTGGCCGCGATGCGAGTCGTGCCTTATCGCTAAGACCGCTCCCTCTCCGCATCCGCCCACACCCCTCTGATCGTACGCAGCAACAGCAGCGACTGCCGCCACCGGTCCCCGATCTCGGCCGTTCGCCCCGCATGCTCGTCCGCGGTGATGGCGTACGGCGGCGGCCCCAGCTCGACCACGAACGGCAGCACGTCTCCCGGACCGGCCGCCGATTGCCAATGCCGCATGCCCTCGCCCCACCAGCGCTTAAAGTGCGGCATCATCGGATGCTCGCCGTTTTCCCCGACGTCGACCTGGACCTGCTCGCCGTTGGACACCCGCGCATGGAACGCGGCGGCCCGCCGAACGATCCGCCCGAGTAAGACCTCGGCTTCGTCGGATACGGTATGCATCTCGCCCGCTACGATATAGTGGGACAAATCGGCGGTCAACCTGAGCGACTTCAATGCATCCAAATATTCGAGCGTGCGGAGCAGGTCCTGCGTAATCGTGCCGCGGTGCGTCTCGATGAAAGCCGGAATGCCCTTCTCCGAGGACAATCGATCGAGCTCGCGGAGCAGACCGACGGCCGGCTCGCCCACGAGAAAAGGCGTCATGACCTGAATGTTGATATGCTGAATGCCGCCGTACGCGGCCGCTTGCGCCAAAAATCCGTCCATATCCTCCGCCGTCTTCGGATACGCGTTGACGCTGAAGGACAAACCGTATCGCTCCAGCAGGCGCCGCCAGCGGTCCTGCTGCTCCGCCGGAGGAATATACCCGTTGATCCCGTCGAAGCCCGCTTCGGCGATCGCCGCGACGCGCTCTTCCACCGTTCGCGTCCCCATTTTGTCCGCAAGGCCCGACATCCCCCACCAAGACATCTGCACGTCCAGCCTCGGTCTGGCGTTTCGCTCCGAGACGGAATATTTCGCATTCACTGCCGCAAGCCCCCCTTTCCATGCTCGAACCCTACAACCCAGACCAGGCTGGCCCAGGTCGCTTCTCTCCACAGCATAGGCCGCGGGGCTATGACCGGAAAGTAACATTCCTGCTATTTAATCACACGATTCTGCTAGGTTTTGCGGGGCGAAGCGCTTCGAGCGACAAGCGCGCATTCCGGAAACGCGCCTTCTTCTTCAAAATAACGACAACCTTAAAATTGGGTCTTCCCGTGCGCCCAAATGGGTGTATAATCGCCTTGTTTGCTTAATTGGCATTGCGACTTCAGAACTTACAGGAACAGGTGGTCAATCAGCATGTTTGAAGTCAAGTGGTTGTGGAAAAACCTGGAGGGCAACCGTGCAAGATATATCCTCGCGCTCTGCCTATCCGTCATCGGGTCGTCCCTGACGATCGCGAACCCGTACCTCAGCCAGCGCATCGTCGATACGTTCATCGCCGGCGACGACGCGGTGCAGAATCTAACCGGGAAGCGCGGCCTGCTCATCGCGCTCTGCCTGGGCATGATCGGCTTTTCGCTGCTGCGCACGGGGCTCGCGTACGTGACGATGATGCAGTACGAGCGCGCCTCGCAGAACATGCTCTACAATGTCCGCATCTTCCTCTACAACCAGATCCAGCGTCAGGACCGGGAGTACTTCGACCGCAACCGTACGGGCGACCAGATGACGCGGATGACCGGCGATCTCGAGATGGTCCGGCATTCGCTCGCATGGATCGTGAAGACGATCGTCGAGTCGCTTACCATTTTCATCGCGGCCGTCAGCTACTTTTTCTACATCGACGCGGCGCTCACGTGGTGGCTGCTCCTGCTCGCGCCGCCGATCTTCGTCACGGCCTACCTGTTCGCGAAGCGCGTCCGTCCGATGTACGTGGGACTGCGCGAGCGTCTCTCCCAGCTGAACTCCTCCACCCAGGAAAATATCGCGGCGAACCGCGTCGTCAAAGCGTTCGCGCGGGAGGAATACGAGATCGAGAAGTTCCGCGAGCGCAACGCGAACTATCAACAGGCGAACAAAGCCGCCGCGATGGTGTGGCTCGACTACTTCCCTTATCTCGAGTCGTTCGCGCAGGCGTTCAATGTCGTCCTTATGATCGCGGGCGGCATCCTGGTCATGAACGGCCGCATCACGTTCGGCGAATTCGCCGCGTTCTCGGCGCTCATCTGGGCGATCTCCAACCCGATGCGCAACATCGGCATGATCATTAACGATATCCAGCGTTTTTTCGCCAGCCTGACCAAGGTCGTCGAGATCTACTACGCGATTCCCAAGATCGCGGGCGGGCGCAAGACTGGCGCCGGCGAGCGCTTTGAAGGCAGCATCCGGTTCGACCGCGTCACCTTCAAGTACGATAGCGCGACGGTGCTGAGCGACGTCAGCTTCACCGTCAATCCGGGCGAGACGGTCGCGATCATGGGACCGACCGGCGCGGGCAAGACGACGATCGTCAATCTTATCCCGCGCTTTTACGACGTCACCGAAGGACGCGTGCTGATCGACGGCGTGGACGTGCGCGAGCTGGATCTCGGCGAGCTGCGCACCAATGTCGGCATCGCGACGCAGGACGTGCTGCTCTTCTCCGACACGATCGACGGCAACGTCGCGTTCGGCGATCCCGAGCTGCCCGAGGACGACACGGTGAAATACGCCAAGCTGGCGGCGGCGCACGACTTTATCCGCAAAATGCCGGAGGGCTACGACACGATCATCGGGGAACGGGGCGTCGGGCTGTCGGGCGGGCAGAAGCAGCGTCTCGCGCTCGCGCGCGCCATGGCGGTCGCACGGCCGATCCTCATCCTCGACGACACGACGTCCGCCGTCGATCTCGAGACCGAGGCGCATATCCAGGACAGCCTGAACCGGCTGGAAGCCCCGTGCACGAAGATCATCATCGCCCAGCGCATCTCCACGACCGCCAAGGCCGACCGCATCCTCATCCTGGACGCCGGGCGCGTGATCGAAGAAGGCACGCATGCCGAGCTGCTGGCGAGACGCGGGTATTACTACGAAGTGTTCATGCTGCAGAACGAAGGCATCGAGAGGCAGGTGGCGGCCAATGGCTAGAAATAAATTCGACATCGACGAGAATCTGGAGTCCCCGTTCGACATCCGGCATTTCAAACGCGCGCTCGTCTATATCAAGAAACAGAAGCGGCCGATGATCGTCGCGCTCGCGCTCAGCGTCCTGTCCGCCGGCATCGGGCTCACGGCGCCGCTCATCACGCAGCATATCGTCGACGTGACCATCCCGGCCAAGGCGGTCGGACCGCTCGTCGGCTGGTCCGCGCTCATGCTGGCCACGATCGTGATCAGCGTCGCGCTGGCCGCCGTCCGAGGACGGATCATGACGAGCGTCGGGCAGGACATCATTTTCGAGATCCGGTCGGACCTGTTCAAGCATCTGCAGGCGTTGTCCTTCAAGTACTACGACGACCGCCCGCAGGGGAAAATTCTGATCCGCGTCGTCAACTACGTCAACTCGATCTCCGACGTGCTCTCGAACGGCATCATCAACTTTGTCCTGGAAATATTGAACCTCGTCTTCATCGCCGTCTTCATGTTCGCAGTCGACGTCAAGCTGTCGCTCGTGACGCTGGCGGGACTCCCGGTGTTCGCCCTGTTCCTGCTGCTCATCAAGAACAAGCAGCGGCGCTCCTGGCAGGCGGTGTCCAACAAAAACTCCAACCTGAACGCCTACACGCAGGAGAGCATCAGCGGCGTCGGCGTGACGCAGATCTTCACGCGGGAGGACCGCAACGAAGCCATCTTTACCCGCCTCGCAGCGAACTACCGCCACGAATGGATGCGCGCGATCCACTTTAACGCCATGATCCCGTTCACGGTCGATAACCTGGCGACGCTCGTCACCACGCTGATCTATATGGTCGGATTGCTGGCGCTGAGCCCGCAGGACGTGACGTTCGGCGTCATCCTCGCGATGAGCAGCTATGCGGCGCGCTTCTGGCAGCCGATCCTGAACCTATCGAACCTGTACAACGGCTTCGTCAACTCCGTCGCCTACCTGGAACGGATTTTCGAGACGCTCGACGAACCGGTATCGGTCAAGGACGCGCCGGGCGCGAAGACGCTGCCGCAGCTCCAGGGCCGCGTGACCTTCGATAACGTGACGTTCGGTTACGATACGGGCTCGAGCGTGCTGGAGAACCTGTCGTTCGACGTCCGGCCGGGCGAGAGCATCGCGCTGGTCGGCCCTACGGGCGCAGGCAAGACGACGGTCGTCAATCTGATCTCCCGCTTCTACGACGTCACGGGCGGCCGCATCCTGGTCGACGGGCACGATATCGCGCAGTCCACGCTCCAGTCGCTGCGCAGCCAGATGGGGATCATGCTGCAGGACAGCTTCATCTTCTCGGGAACGATCCTGGACAATATCCGCTACGGCCGCCTCGACGCGACCGAAGAAGAGGTCGTCGCAGCGGCCAAAACCGTGCGCGCCGACGCGTTCATCCGCGAATTCGAGCACGGCTACCTGACGGAAGTGAACGAGCGCGGCTCGAAGCTCTCGCAGGGCCAGCGGCAGCTCATCTCGTTCGCGCGGACCCTGCTCGCCGACCCGCGCATCCTGATCCTCGACGAGGCGACCTCGTCGATCGACGCCAAGACGGAGCGGCTGCTCCAGCAAGGCCTGAACGAGCTGCTCAAGGGGCGCACGTCCTTCATCATCGCCCACCGGCTCTCGACGGTCCGCAACTGCGACAGGATCATGTACATCTCGGACAAAGGCATCGCGGAGGTCGGCTCGCATGACGAGCTGATCGCGAAGCGCGGGCTGTATTACAAGCTGTATACCGCGCAGAAGATGGAGATGGTCGTGTAAGGGGCAAGATTTCCCGATGCATATAAGCAAACGAAAAAGCGTCCGTTATTGGGACGCTTTTTTCGTTTGCTCATGATGATGCATGGATTCGATCCGTCTCACGACTGCCTCGGCTTTCCCGGAAAATGACGAGGTCCGCTCCCCCCACGACGCCCGAAATGCCGGCTATGTTTTTTGCGGGACGCACGTTGGCATACAGGTTGAAGGCTGTCCTATCCAGGACGCCGGAAATGCTTGCGCGCAGCTTCGGCCTCTGCGCGGATCGCGCAATCCTCGACATGGTCGTTGATCAGCCCCATCGCTTGCATGAACGCATATACCGTCGTCGGCCCGACGAATTTCCAGCCTTGTTTTTTGAGCGCCTTCGACAGCGCGATCGATTGCGCCGAGGTCGATGCGGTCTGCGGCTTGGCCAGCTGACTTGCGTCGGGCTCGTACCGCCAGACAAAAGCGGCCAGAGAGCCTTCGCGCTGGATAAGCTCCTGCACCCGCTGCGCATTGTTGATCACTGCCTCGATCTTGCCGCGATGCCGGACGATGCCTTCATCCGAGAGCAGACGGTCGAGGTCCTCCTGTGTAAAGCGCGCGATTCGCTCGAAGTCAAAATGATGGAACGCCGCGCGGAAGTTCTCGCGTTTGGCAAGAATCGTACGCCAACTCAATCCGGATTGGAAGCCCTCCAGGCTTAGCTTCTCGAACAGCCTTCGATCGTCGCCGACCGGAAATCCCCACTCCGTATCGTGGTAATGGAGAAACTCCGGTGCGGCAGCGCACCAGCGGCAGCGCGGCCGACCGTCTTGTCCCGCGATCGTCGCGCTCATCGGCCCGCACCCGCTTCCTGCGCAGACTGCGCGGCGCTCGCCGTACAGCTCAACCAGGCATGCATCTGCTCAACCTCATGCTTGATGAATCCTTCATATCCTTCATCCTGAAAAGCTTGCGCCAGCGTAGCGACGCCTTGGCTTCGGGCGAGAAGATGCATCGCCAGCTCGTCGGCCTTTGCTTCGAGGCCGAGCGACACGAACTGCCGGCTCAACCAGGAGCGAAACAGGAACAACAGCTCGTTCGCTTCCGCCCTAGAGGCATGATTCAACTTCGCCAGCTCCGTGCACAGCGTGCCTACCGGACAGCCGTACATTTTAATGTCGGCAAGATTCGCGATCAGCATATCGATGAAGCTCATGATACGATCCTCCGGCCGTTCTCCGTCAGCTTCCCATTTTGCGAGCATGTTCCGGGTGTTCTCTAGTCGCAATTGGATTACGGCAGCCAGAATTTCGTCCTTGGATTTGAAATGATAATAGAAGTTTCCCTTTGAAATTTGAACGAAATCGGCAATATCCGAAAAGGAGGTATGCTCATAGCCTCGCTGATAAAACAGCCGGTCGGCCGACTCCACAATATACTCGCGCGTAATTTTCCCCTTCATGTCGAACACCTCCGTAGCCGACCGCACCTAGGATAGTCGACTTGCTTTATGCTTGCTCGCCGCTGTAAAAGGAATAGTCGATATAGCCTGCTTCGCCGCCTTGATAGAATGTGGTTCGATCAGCTTCGTTTAACGGCAACCCCTCCCGATAACGCCTTACCAGATCCGGGTTGGCCAAGAAAGGAGTTCCGAAGGCAACCAAGTCCGCGTTTCCGCTACGGACCGCCGTTTGGGCACGAGCCAGATCATAGCCGTTATTGGCGATATAAGAACCGGAATACTTCGAACGCAAAGCACGATAGTCCACTTCGCTGTCCTTTATCGTCATATCACCTTCAAGCACGTGCAAATACGCCAATCCTCGCGGACTTAACTGCTCGACGAAATAGGAGAAGTGCGTCTGCGGGTTGGAATCCGACATGGAGTTGAACCGATTCTCCGGTGTCAAGCGGACGCCTATCCGCTGCGCCGGCCACACCGTGCCAACCGCATCGAGAACTTCGTTTAAAAGGCGCATACGGTTCTGCACACTTCCGCCATACGCATCGGTGCGGCGGTTGCTGCCGTCACGGAGGAACTGATCGATTATATAACCATTGGCGCCATGCACTTCTACGCCATCGAAGCCCGCGTGTCTGGCCATCTCGGCGGCGTGTTTGAATTGCGCGACAAGCTTCGGAATCTCAGAGATCTCAAGCTCGCGCGGCGTTACATAATCGTGCTTGCCGGTATATGTATAGACTTGGCCCTCAGGCCGAAGCGGAGTCGGCGCCACCGGCGTCGCGTTGTCCGGCTGCAAGCTCGGGTGCGAGATGCGTCCGCAATGCTGCAATTGAACAAATATCTTTCCGCCAGCCGCATGCACCGCATCGGTCAAGCGGACCCAGCCGGCAACCTGTTGCTCCGTGTAAATCCCCGGAGTTAACGGATAACCGATCGCCTCGGGCGAGACGGGGACGGACTCGGTGATGATGAGACCGGCACTGGCCCGTTGGCGGTAATAAGTCACCATCATTGGCGTTACGACACCTTGCGCGTCAGCGCGATTGCGAGTCATCGGCGCCATGACCATCCGATTGGCCAGCGTCAAATCGCCCAATTGAACAGGCTCAAATACGTCTTTTTCCATCACGATCAATCATCTCCTTTAAATTATAAATCAAAATTAGGACGATCGTCAAAATCAGTTGAATTTTAGCACGATCGTCCTAATCCGTCAAACGATAAGGCTTTCACCTCTTCCGATGCCGCGTGCCTGTTCCGTGCCTTCTGAAGGAGCTTCGCTGCTTCAATACTTAAATGCCTCGCTTCTCCTATTTTTCAACAAGTATTGACAACTCTTGGAACCCTCGCTTACTGTAATCGTTGGAAGATAATTATAACCGGAAAGGTGGGCAACCGTTGGATAACGGGATCGCCGTCATTCTATATAAGAAGGACTTGGACGACAATCTGGTCCTCGTCGATGAACGCACATGGACGCTGAATATGATCGCTTCGCTCGAGCATGTCAACTACATCACGATCTCCGGACAGGAGTACGAGACCGAGGAGGGCCGGCTGAATCTCGACAGCGGCAAGCTGGAGATTTTAGTGACGCCGACGGAAAACGTTTGATCGATATACCGATAGGAGGAAAAGCGGTTGAAGCCCGAGCATAGGCCGGAGGAACCGGTCAAAAACAAGCTATTTTCAAAGGACAGCAGGCCGCTGCGCACGCTGTCCACTTCGCTAGGCATCGCGCTGCTGGCCAATGCGGCCATCGGACCCGTCGCGTATTCGGCGGCCGCGTCGCCAAGCGCTTCCGCGGGCGAGCAGCCGCAGCTCGTGACCTGGTCGTCCGAAGCAGTCAAATCCTACTTCGACCCGGCGGTGGATTGGAATATCCCGCTGGTTCCGGGCGAAGACGATTGCGTCCAAGACAATGCCGATAACAAGAGCGCGCAGGATCCTGCCGTTCCGTGCGAGGCCGCCCCGACAACCGGCACGGGCACGGCCGTACAAAGCGGATCGAGCACCGTCGTCGTTAATAACCACTACGGTTCGGGTCTCGGCTGGGACGATCTGATTCTCTACCATCTTCTCTTTAATAACGGCGCGTCCTACTCCACGACGTCCTGGTACAACTCGCATACGACCTATTATGCCGGGACCAGCAAGCCGTACAAAGCGAAGAAATATACGGCCGACAGCTTCCAGAGCAAGCCCGTGGTCGGCTCCTCCGTACGGCCGAAGTCCGTAGACAAGAGCGGGACGGTCACGCGCCGCTCCTCCTCCTCCCAACCCGGCGGGATCGGGAGCAAATCCAGCGGCTTCAGCGGTTCGTCGTCCGGCAGCTCGAAAAAATCCGTCTTCGGTTCTTCCAAATCCAGCTCTTCGTCGAGCTCCAAGAGCTCCCGTTCCTCCTCGGGCGGCTTCGGCGGATGAGTTCCGTATTCGAGGTACGGGGGCGTCCGCATGCCGACCGTGCCGCGCGGGTCGCGCAGCTTGAGGCGCTCGGGTTCACGTGGGCGGACCTAGAGGAAGAGGAATATTGGCTCGACCAGCTCGTCGCGATGCCGCCCGCGCTCTACGCCGAGCTGGTACAGGCTTCGGCGGCGCTGTGGCGCATCCTGGACAAGACGGTGCGCTTCGTCGCCGGCAAGCATGAATTTTACGAGCTGCTCGGCATCCCCGATATTTTGTGGGACACGCTCGATCTGCTGCCGCTGCCGCCCGAAGGGCGGATCAGCCGGTATGCCCGCTTCGACTTCGCGATCGGCGACGATGGCGCGATCAAGCTGCTGGAGCTGAACGCCGATACGCCGACCGGATACGTCGAAGCGGCCGTAGCGACGCCTTGGCTTTGTCAGGAAGCGGGAATCGATTCCCCTAACGGGGCGATGGCCGCTCAGGTCGCCGCCGCATGGTCGGTCGAACGTCCGGAGGCTGTAGCCTGCATGGCTTATGGCGAACATCTGGAAGATTCGGGGACCATTGAAGCCCTGGTGCGCCACAGCGGGCTTGACGCCCGCTGCGTCGATTGTCTTGAGCTATGGGTGGAAGACGGCGTGCTGAAGGACGGCGAAGGCGTTCCGATCCGGCGCATGTTCGCCTTATACCCCAAGGAGTGGCTGGCCTTCGACGACGGCGGGGAAGCGCTGCTCTACGCGATCGATAGCGGCAATCTGACGTTGTTCAACGGGCCGCACAGCATTATCCTGCAATCGAAAGGACTTCAGGCCGCCGCTTGGGGACTGTTCGAGCTGGGGCTGCTGTTCGACGAAGAAGAACGGGAAGCCATCGAACGGTACATGCTTCCTACTTATAATTCGCCTGTGCTTGAGGATAACTTCGTCTCCAAATCCATGTTCGGACGCGAAGGCGGCTCCGTACGCTTGTACGACGAACGGGGCGAGCTTGAGCTTGCGGACGAGGACGGCTTCGATACGAGCGCCATGTTCCCGCTGGTCTATCAGAAAAGAGCCGAGCTGGCGCGCATCAAAACTGCCGCAGGCGAGTTCCGTCTGCTGACGGGCATGTTCATGCTGGACGGCAAGCCCAGCGGCGTGCTGGGACGGGCAGGCGGACTGATTACAGGCAATACGAGTCATTTTATCCCCGTAGGAGTGAAAGAGCCTTTATGACCGATCGACATTCAAACCGGCCTGCGCCGGGGCGCAAGCTGCCTCGCGTACGAAGCAAATTCCCCGTCTTGGCGGCGCTGGCGCTGCTCGTGCCGCTTCTTGTCGGCGGGTGCGCAAGCGACCAGCCATCCGTCTTCAAAAACTCGGCTACGTCCGCCGTATCCGGCGACGCAAGCCGGATCCCTTGGGACTACAAGCTGGTAGAGGGAACGGTAGGCGACCTGATCGGCAGCGACATGACGATCTTGCCCGATAACGCGCTGCTGCCCAATGACGGCAATTTTGCGACAGGCGACAAGATCTGGACGCTGCAGTATATGAGCGCCGACATGACGACCAACGACAGCGGCCGCAGCGAAGTCAAGCTGTCCGCCTGGACGCCGATCAAATCCTATGCCAAAGAGAGCGCGGCGAAGGCGGACATTGCGGAACTGAAGGTCTCGCTGAAGACGACGGTGCCGTTAGTCGGCGTATACAAAACCTCGTATCAAGGAAAAACGCGCAACTTCGCCGTGCTCACGCTGCCCTCAGGGAACCAGCTCAAGCAGCCGATCGACGACGAGCGCTTTAATCAGCTCAAAAGCTTGAAAAAGGTGCCCATCATGGTCGAAGAGGTTCACGACTTTGCCGATTACGATTCGGCATACGCAAAATTCAGGGGGTGGGCGTAATGGTTGTCGTCACCAATATTATCGTCAGCGTTATCGTCATTATCGTTCTGCAGCTTCTCGGCATGCTGATCTTCAGCTGGATGACGCCGTTCAAGGATATGGAAGAACTGCGCCGGGGCAATGCGGCCGTAGGGTTGGCCTTCGGCGGCAAATTTCTGGGCACCGCCATCATCCTCGGCGTGTCCGCGTACACGAATTCGACCATCTGGGATATGATGCTTTGGTTTGCGGTCGGTTACGTCTGCCTGGTGGCCTCCTATTGGATCTTCGAACTGGCGACGCCGAAGCTGAAGATCTCGGAGCATCTGCAGCAGGGCAACCTGGCGATCGGCATTTTGCTCTGCTGCGTCTTTTTAGGGACCAGCTTTGCGGTGAGCAGCCTGATCGTATAATCGCCCTACGCTTAGCATTACGCCTGAATCGATCCTGTCCATAAGAATGAGGAATCCGCATGCACTTTTTTCTAAGATTGCTGGTCAGGACGATGCGCTTCAAAAATACGTCCATTGCTTTAACGGCGGCCCTCTTCATCCTGTTCAGCGCCTCGGCCGCCTTTTTGCTGGAGCCCGGCACGTTCCGCAACTGGTTTAATTCGCTGTATTGGGTGCTGACGACGATGTCGACGGTCGGATACGGCGATTATTACGCGAAGACGGCGCTAGGCAAGATGCTGACGATCTTCCTGTATATTTTCGGCATCGGCTTGCTGAGCGTTCTCATCGGCAAGGTCCTCGATTCGATTGCGTTCATTCAACGGCAGAGGGAGGCCGGCCTGTTGAGCTTTCAAGGCAAAGATCACTTTATCATCATAAATTGGGGCAAAAAAGCGCAGTATGCCGTAGAAGAAATCTTGGCCAGGTTGCCCGATGCGCAGATCGTCATCGTCGACGAGATCGATCGGCATCCCATGCAGCGGCACAGCAACGTCCACTTTATCTGCGGGGACGCTTCCGCCGAAGAGACGCTTGAAGAAGCCGGACTTAAGACTGCGCGCGCTGCCATCGTCTTTGCGGACGCCCGGATCGAGGAGGCGGCGCTGGCAGACGGGAAGACGCTGCTGATCGCCTCAAGTTTGGAGCGAATCGCGCCCGATATCCATACGACCGTAGAGATCATCCAAGAGAAAAACATTCAGAACTTTCGTTATATCAAAGTCAACGAGTTCGTGCTCTCCTATGACGCGATCTCTCGGCTGGCTGCGCGGGCGGCCATGAAAGAGGGCAACGCGGACATCTTCAACCAGCTGCTCAGCCGCCAGCACGGGGACGATATATACGAAGTGCCCGTTCGATCCGAATGGCTAACGTACGGGGACGCCTTCAACGATCTGCTGGAGCGCGGGGCGACATTGATCGCCGACAGGAACGATCTCGGCATCAATCGCAAGCTCCGTGAGCCGATACCGGCCGGCGCAAAGCTGTATATCGTAGCCGATGAAGCGACCTATCGCGCCATCGCGGGCAAGCCGGTTGTTTGACGCACGCCACTCAACGATAAGCACCGAAATTAAAAAAAGCGACAGCCCTGGACTGAAAAATAATGTCCTGGACCGTCGCTTTTTTTATTCGTTACAAATTCCTCTCAAACAACAATCCGAGTTGTTCGGCCAAGACATGATGCGGGATCGGCTTGTCATTCATAAACCACCATTCGACTACCCCGACGAATGCGGATGCGACAAACCTCACGATTACCTCTTCCTTTAATCCCTGGTTTTTCCCATCGGCGACGTCCACCTCTTGCGTAAATTGTTCGATCAGAAAGTCGAGGAACCGATTGCGGAAATAAGGAGCGCCTTTACTCGCAAGCATTAACGAAAAGAAAGAATAATTTCGTTCGAAATATTCGGTCCATAGCGGCGAGCCGCTAAAATAGTCCAGATTCGCTCCCGCTATACAAATTTCCCGGAGCTCGTTGATATGCGACTCGACAAGCTTATCCAGCAGATCAAATTTATCTACATAATGAAGGTAAATCGTCCCCCGACTCACATTGGCTCTGTCGGATATGTCTTGAATCGTAATGTCGTCGAAATTCTTTTTAGACATCAAGTCGATAACCGCGCTCTTAATCGCTTCTTGCGTTTTACCTATTCTTCGATCCACTTTAGACATCGAATCACCGAACTTTCAGAAAAAATAATATACAATATTCAAGCCTTTGTTCACTAATTAACAAAATAAGCTGATCTAACAATTGCGGATATGGTAGGCCCAGATATAATTATAAACGTGTTAACAAATAGGTCAAGGTTTACTACTGAACAGATGTTAATTAAAAAAATTGGAGGAATTATACCATGCAGAATTACATCAAAACGGATGTCGCCTTCGATAGCGCCGGTTTGAAGATCGCCGGCCATCTATACGCGCCCAAAGAAGATTTTGGCGGCCGGCTCCCTGCGATTGTCGTCGGCCATCCCGGCACCGGCGTTAAGGAACAGACTGCCGGACTCTACGCGAAACGTCTTGCCGAGCAAGGCTTCGTTACGCTTACCTTTGACGCGGCCTATCAGGGAGAAAGCGAAGGCGAGCCGAGGTGGTTAGAGGATCCCGCGCACCGCGTGGAGGACTTTAAGGCCGCAGTCTCGTTTCTGAGCGCACATCAGGCAGTCGACCCGGATCTCATCGGCGTTCTCGGCATCTGCGCCTCAGGCGGCTACGTCATTCCCGCCACGGCTTTTGACCACCGAATTAAGGCCGTCGCCACTGTCAGCGCGGCTGACATCAATCTTCAATTCCAAAAAGGCAGCGCTGGCAATCAGGACCCTGCCATCTTCAAGAATATGCTTGACGCGGCGGCGGCGGCCCGCAGCTCGGAAGCACGCGGGGAAGGCGTCGGCAGGTTTCCGATTTTTCCCGAGACCGAAGACCAAGCTCGCGCAATGGATGATCTGCACGCCTTCGAGGGTTGGGAATATTACTGCACCGACCGCGCGCAGCACCCGCGCTCAGCTCAATTTTTTACCTGGAACAGCATAGACCGCATCGCGTCCTTCGAAGCGTTCCGGTTCATAGACCGAATCGCTCCTCGTCCGCTTCTCATGATCGCCGGAACTGAAGCGGTTACCTCTTGGATGACGACCGAAGCCATTGCGAACGCGCGAGAACCCAAAGAACTGTCCTGGATAGATGGCGCCACCCATGTCGATCTTTACGACAAAGACGAGTACGTATTGCCTGCGATTACGAAGCTCTCGGCGTTTTTCCGTACAAATCTGTCCCCATCCGGCTTAGCTTAAGTTCGACCCCAATAACTCCCCATATATAAAACCAGCGGCAGTCTTGGACTGAAAACAAAGTCCTAGACTGCCGCTGGTTTATTTAATGATCTTCATTTATGCGTTAAGCTCCACGATCATCACGCCATACGCCGGCAGCTCCCGCTCGCCTTCCAATTGCTCTCCCGTCAACAGCTCGCGCGCCGCCTTCTTGAAGCGAATCGCCGCGGGCTTGTCGGCGTAGTTCAGCAGGAAGAGATAGCTTCTCTCCCCTGCGGACCGAATGCCAAGCTCGACCTCGGCCGGCGCATCCAGCAGATCGGAAGCCGGAGACGCGAGTCCAAGCGAGTCGATCAGCGCATCGACGACCGGTTCACTGTAAGCCGCACCGTAATACCAGGCCTTTCCCTGGCCTGCCGCGCGCTTCGTCAACGCAGGCGCTCCTGCGTAGTATTCGCTCGCGTATTCGGCTACGACCTCGGTGCTCGGATCTTCGACGCGCAGCACTTCGTTGAAGCCTTCCGCTTTCGTGCCTGCCGGCAAGCGGCCTTCCTTCCATTGCAGCTCCGCTGCGGATACGGTGCCCTTGATTAACGTGAAGTCTTCCACGTTGATCCCGCAAAGCTCGGCCACCGGACCCGGGAAGGGCCGCATATAGCAGTGGCCGTCCAGGTTTTTGTAGCCGGTGCGCGCGCCGAAAAAGAGCTGCCCGCCCTGCTCGACGTACTTCGTAAGCAGCGCCGCCGTCTCATCGCTCATAATCGCCGGATGCGGATATACGATGACCTTGTATTTGGCCAGATCCGCCAGCGCGGTCGCCTGACGCAGCGTGATCACGTCCGCGGGAATATGGCGGTACTGCAGCTGCTTATACCACGCTCCCATGCTCCGCCAGCGCAGCGGACCGTGCCACTCGTCAAACTCCCCGTCCCACGTATTGTCGTAATCCTGCAAAATCGCCACTTCCGCCCGGTACACGGTTCCGGCGATCGCAGCGCCGATTTTCCGGAACTCGTCGCCGACCTGCGCCACCTCGCGCACTCTGCGATTGGGCTGGTTATGATAGTCGTTGATCCCGTGCCAGTAGATCTCGGTGCCGAACGTGGCCGTCCGCCAACGGAAGTAGACGAGCAGGTCGGTGCCGTGCAGAACGGATTGATACGACCACAACCGGATCTGTCCCGGCCTTGGCGCGCCCATGCCGATTCGGTTCACCCAGCCGCCCGGCCCGGATTGCTGCTCCATGACGCAGAAGTTGGGCGAGATCGACCGGACATTGGACAGGCTCATGCTCCAGCCGCGATCGCGAAGCGGCTTCTCTTCATCGCTTGGAGAGATCGTCGAGAACTGCGGGTACGAATCGTAAGAAAAGAAATCGAGCACCCGATCCGTTAATTCATGATTGTCCAGATGGCCGAACGTGCCGTTCGTCGTCACCCAGTGCTGCGGCGCAAGCTCGCGGATGATATCGGCCTGCAGCTTCGCGAACGAGATCGTGTTGTCCGATATAAATCGCTTTTCGTCCAGCGCCAGATGCGGATTCGGCGAGGGATTGACCATTGGCCGCGTGAGATGTACCTGCTCCCAATCGGTATAGGTCTGGCTCCAAAAGACGGTGCCCCACGCTTTGTTCAAGGCGGAGAGCGAGCCGTAACGCGCCTTCAGCCACTCGCGGAACGCGACATGATCGGCTTCCGCATAGAAAACGTTGGTCTCGCAGTTCAGCTCGTTGTCGATCTGCCAGCCGATAACCGCGGGATGATCCTTATACGCCTCCACCATGTTGCTCACGATGCGCTCGCACAATTGCCGGTAGAGCGGGCTGCTATAATTGTAGTGCCGCCGCATGCCGTGCCGATATAGAACGCCGTCCACGCTTGCGTTCAGCACCTCGGGATACTTGTGCGTCAGCCAGGCGGGCGGCGTCGCAGTCGGCGTGCCGAGAATTACCTGGATGCCGTTCGCGTGCGCCAGATCTAATGCCCGAACAAAAAAGGAAAAGTCGAAACGTCCTTCTTCCGGTTCAAACATGGCCCATGCGAACTCCGCCAGCCGCACGACCGTGATATTCATCTCCCGCATGCGCCGGAAGTCGTCTTCCCACAGTTCCTCCTGCCAATGCTCCGGATAGTAGCAGACGCCCAGCCGCAGCTCGTCCATTCGGATCGATTTTGCCATCGCTTTCTTCGGCTCCCCTCGCTTGTCGATACCTTCATTTTAGAGGAGTCACGGCCGCGCTTAAATGACAAATACGTGCGACTTCTATTAAAATGTTGTTATTGTGTTAACGACAAAGGACCGTTATCGCGGCCCTCTTGTGGTCTCACTTTAAAATTTCGTGGATAGAGGTCATCCCATGCGCGAGCATATTTTCCTGCCGAAGCCGTTGTTTCCCAGACATATTTGCTTTCCGGATTTTATCGGAGGCTACAGCCATTTCCCGGAGCACGCAGTGAGCCGCGAATATCAGACCAAGGAAAGCCGCATGGATCGCCTCTACAATTTGCACATCGTGCTCGACGGCAAAGGCTTTCTTGAAACGGACGGCCAGCGCTACGAGCTGACGCGGGGACAGGGATTCTTGTATGGTCCGGGTCTTCGGCAGGTGTACCGCTCCGATACCGGGGATCCATGGCATATTCGGTGGGTGCATTTCTTCGGCGAACGTCTGGAGGAGCTGCTCGACGGAAAGGGGCTCGACGGTCCTTGGCTGTTCGCCCTGTCGGACTTGCCTCCCGTCGAAGAGCTGCTCGATCGCTTGCTGGGACTGGGGCGGTCTTATCAGATCGACGACGAATACAGCGTGGCGGGAACGCTTTACGAGCTGCTGGCCAGATTGCAGGAAACGTCGTCGCGATTGAACGTGCCCGCCAGCTCCGCCGCCGACCGGATTCGGACGGCAGCCAATTACGTGCGCGCCCGCAGCAGCGAGCCGTTCACGATCGAACAGGCGGCGGCGCTGGCCGGCTACAGCGCGCACCATTTCAGCCGCAGGTTCAGCGCGACGTTCGGAAAATCGTTTCCCGACTTCCTGCTGGAATCCAGGCTGATTCACGCGAAGCGCCTGCTGGCCTCCACGCAGCTGTCCGTCAAGCAGATCGCGCTGGAGACCGGCTTCTCGCAGGCGAGTTACTTCAGCTCCTGCTTCCGGCGCGCGGAAGGCATGACCCCGCTCCAGTTTCGGAATCTGCATCTGACCCGTGCCGATTAACCGTCAAGCTGGGCGCAACGGGTCAATTCCCCTCCATATGGATTAAACGAACGGGCCCGAGCAGCCCGCTCGGCTCCTGCTGCGCAAAGGCGGAGAGGAAGTCCCGCTGTTCCTTCGCCAGCGTATTCGTGACTTCGACGACAAGCCGGTTTCTTCCTTTTTTGAGCAGACCTGTTGCTTCCATCCGGTACGGGGGACAGATTCGGACGCCTGTCCGTTCGCCGTTCAGCCAAACCTCCGCCGTCTCGTACGCCTCGCCCAAATCGAGCAGAACCTCGCCGGCCGCGGATTCGTCCCAGTCGAACTCCGTTTCGTAACGGATCGTACCCGAAAATCGCGGCAAAGCCTCCGGTCCGCTCATATTCGTCAGCTCGGTCAGCTTGCCCCACGCCGTAAAATGCGGATACCGCCCGGCATCGGCGACGGAAACGACCCATTCCCCGCGCAGCTCGATGGTCAAACCTGCCGAACTTGCCATACCTGCGGAAGGTCGCAAAGGCGCCGAAAAGCCATCAAGACCGGAGCCGTGGAGCACGATGACGGATTCGTACGGTTCGAGGACGAGTTCGATCGAAGCCCCTTTCCCGCCGTTAACTCCGTTAATGACGTCGACGTTTAATCGGGTTAACCGGTTCGAGAACGCATCGTAGGCATGCACGTCGCCGTCGACCGGCAGCGCGACCTTGGTGCGTATCGTTCGGCTCGGATGCTCGTTAAAAAACATGAACGCCTCCCAGCCGTCATGCCGGTATCGATAACTCCGAAGATACGGCTCGTAGGCGTCGGCACGGATATCGCAGTGTCCGTCCGCGATTAACCTCGACGCCAGCGCGTCCAGCGATACGCGCTTCACGTTCGGATGCACGGCCAGCAGCGACAGCTCGGCAGACACGTCCTCGCCCTCGCTCGACCGGGTCGGCAGCCCGTCCACGAAGCGGACGGCGAGGCCCTGCTCGGCGAACCGGACGATATGCCGAACCAACGCCGCCGGCAGCGCCTCCGCATACGGTACGATCAGGCAAGCATAATCCTCCAGATGCACGCGCAATTTGCCTTCGCGGACTTTCGCTCCGTCCAGGAGCGCATCGGCCGGGACGACGTCGCAGTCGATCTGCCGCTGCATCAGCGCTTTTACGGGCTTGTGAAAATACATCGCCGGCCCCGACCACTCGGCTTCCGCGTGATACAGGACGGCCGCGGTCGCCGCATGCCTGCCGCCGGAGAGGAGATGGCTGATGCGGTTGGTATAGTCGTTTAAGATTTTGTAGTAGCGATACTGCGGATTTTTCCCGTCCGCGTACAGATGCGGCGGGCAGTCCGGATCCGGGAACGCCTTCTGGGAAAAGGCATGCGGCACGAAATAGTTCACGCCCCGCACGAGCATGTGGTCCGTGAGCCACTTCATCAGCTTTAATCCTTCCGCCCAGCCGTAGGCGCCGAATACTTCGCACATCGTACGCCCTTGTTTCTTCGGATCGATATGCGCGAGCGAGACGCCGAGCTTGGCCAGGCCGTAGTGGAAAAATTCGCTGTCGGTCTCGCCCGCCGGCCAGCGGAACGGGATCTCGTCGAAGCCGGGCACGATCTGCCACAGCACGACATCGATGCCCGACATATGCTGTCCCCCAAGCGCGCGGTAAAAGTGTCCGGCCCCGGAGCCCAGTCTCGCGTGGACATTGTTGTCTTCCAGCACATGTCCGATGTATTCGACGCGGCGTGCGCTGCACCACGCGCCGATCTGATTGCAGAAGTTTTCCCCGTACAGCTTGCTGACGATGTTCATATAGGCGTATCGCACGACCTGCGATCGTTCCCCCGCATCGTGCCAGAGGAGATGCAGCCGCTCGCGGTAGTCGTCGCCCAGCGCCTGCGCCAACAGGGCCGGCAGCTCGCTGCTCCAAGGAAGCACTACGCCTTGTTTGCCGGGCTTAGAATCGAAGTCGAAGGTCGTCTTGTCGTTGTAAAATCCGGGCTCGTCCGAGAAAAATCCGGCGAACGTCTTCCCGAAATCCGCCTTGTACCGTTCATAAACAGCCTCGTATACCGTATCGATCAAAATCCGCACGGAAGCCGGATCCAGCGGGTTTAAATAATCCGCCTGCGCCTGGCTGCCGCCGTCTTTGTTTTCCGATACGATGAAGACGCGCCAGTAGCCCTCGGGAATATCCCAATACAGGATTCCGTCCTGCGCCAGGTCGGTGAGGTCGACGCATTCTTCGAGCAAGTCGCCGTCCGACGGGTCCCGGCGGACCGCGACGACGGAGATCAGCTTGTTTCTGCCGCTCGCGCTCCCGGGCGTGGAGACGGTCGGCCGGAGTCCGTTCAGCAGCAGCGTGTCGAACAGCAAGGACGCGCCGCGGGCAGGGCCGACGACATCGACGTGGCGTTCGCCGAGAAATACGCGACGCAGCGCCTCCGGCACCTCCTTTACTTTTCCCACCGCATGGCCCGTCGGAAAGTGATCGTCGTCGAGCAGCCACACCTTCATGCCGCGCTTGCGGGCTTCGTCCATCACGATGTCCATATCCGTCCACCACTTCGGACCGAGAAAATCGGGATGCGGACGGGACTCGATGCACACCGCCCCGATGCCGGCTTCGTGGACGCGGGCCATCTCTTCCCGGATCGCCCGCTCCTCCTCCCCATGCTGCCACAAAAAAGGAAGGATATAATTTTGCCCCTTGCCTTCGAGCACTTCCTGAAGACGATCGCTCATGTGATAACCCCCTGCTCCCCCTAATAAAAAGAGTCCGCCCGTTATCGAGCCGGGCGGACCACCTGCAAACGAATTACTTCTTCACTTTGTCGTACCACGCTCTCGCGCGCTTCGTCACTTCTTCGCCGCCGGACTTGTTCCACTTCTCCACGAATTCGTCGAACTTGTCGATCGGATATTTGCCGAGAATGATCTTGCTGGCGTATTCGATGAACAGCGTGCGGTTGTTGATATCCGCATAGCCTTCATAGACGCTGGCCGGCATGCCGTCGCCGGCGATGACCTTGGCGTATTTTTGCGCTTCCTGCATGTTCGCAGTTACCTGATCGGCGATCCACTTGCTGTCTTCGGACGCGGTGCTGTTGAACAGATCGGTCGTGAACTCAAGCGTAGCCGAGCTGGAGTACGGATTCAGGATTTGATTTTCCTGGGTGCTCTTGTCGTCCGGCAGCTTGACGGCCTTGCCGTCCTTCATCGTATAGTGCATGCCCTCCACGCCGAGGTACAGGTCCTTCCAGTTCTTCTTGTCGTACATGTTGTTCAGCAGCTTCAACGTCGCCATCAGCTTTTTCTCGTCCTTGTTGTTTTTGACGACCCATTGCGGCGGACCGACGCGCTTCCACGTGTAGAAGCCATCGTAGCCTTCGACCTTAGGAACGGGCAGGACGGAAAATTGCGCCTTCACGCCCGTGTTCTTCTGCAGATTTTCCAGGTTGAGATTCAGTTGCTCGACCCAGTGGAAGTAGTTGCCCGCTTTGTTGGACGTGATCTTGCCGTCCCACTTGGCTTTGTCGTTCAGCAGCGTTTCCGGATCCATCAGTCCGTCCTTGTACAGCTTGGCGATGAACGCCAAGGCGGCTTTCATGTTCGGCGTCACCGCGGAATACGTCAGCTGGCCGTCGTACAGATCCCAGTCCGGATAGCCTTCGAACATCGCGACGCCATACATCGCGAACAAGTGGTCCATCCAGCGCGCTTCCTGGCGGCCGCCCGTAGGCAGCTCGTCCTTCTGCCCATTGCCGTTCGGATCCTTGTCCCGGAACGCCTCGAGCACCTTCACGTATTCGTTCTGGGTCGTCGGCATCGTGAGGCCCACCTTGTCGAGCCAATCCTGGCGGATCATGCCGGCGTACCTGCCGTAATCGACCGAGCCGGGAATGTAGTAGATCCGTCCTTGGCCGGTCGGATCGTTCGCCTTGACGATGTCCCACATCTCCTCCGGAATGACCGCCAGCACGTTCGGCGCGTACTTGGGCAGCAGGTCGGTCAAATCGGCGATCGCGCCGTTTTTGGCCAGGCTGTCCTCGATGCCCTGCTGCGGCGTGAACATATCCGGCATCTCGTTCGCGGCGATCTTCAAGTTCAGCTGGTTCAGGTAGTTGGTGCCGCCGTTCCATTCCACGTACGGGTTGATGACGCCGACGCCCAGCTTCTTCTTGTACAGCTCGTACAGCTTGCTGCCCTTTTCGACCGGCTTGTAGCCGATGTTCGTTCCCCACACTTCGATATCGACGACGTCCGTATCGCTGCCCGCTTGGCTCTGCGCGGCAGGCGAAGAAGTTCCCTCGGCGGAATTCGAGCTTCCGCTGCAACCGGTTGCAGTGACGACCGCCAGCAGCGCGGCCGCCGACAGCAGCCCCATCTTTTTCATCTTCATGTGTTGCTCCCCCTTAAAATGAATGCGGAAATGATATGTTTAGGCGATTAGCCGCTAAACCTAAAGGAATATTCTACCCTTTAACCGAGCCGATCATGGCCCCTTTGACAAAGTACTTCTGCAAAAACGGATACGCCGCGACGATCGGGATGATGGCGAAGATGACGGTGACGGCTCTCAGCGTCCGTTCATTATAGTTCAGATCGGCTGACGACACCGCCCCCGACATGATGACGTTATCGTCGGTGATGAACTGCCGGATCTTGATCTGAAGCGGGAACCAATCCGGATTTTGCAGGAACAGGAGCGGATGCTGGAACTGATTCCACAGCACGACGCCGTAGAATAAGGCCAGCGTCGCCAGTACGGCTTTGGACAGCGGGAGCACGAATTGGAACAGCATCCGGAAGTACCCGCAGCCCTCCAGGAAAGCCGCCTCCTCCAATTCCTTGGAAAACTGCTTGAAGAACGTTCGCATGATAATGAGGTTAAACGGGTTCAGCACATGCGGCACGATCAGGACCAACGGGTTGTTATAGAGGCCGAGCCCTCGCAAGGTAAGAAAATACGGGACGATCGGCGCCTTGAAGATCATCGCGACGACGACGGCGATCATCACGACGCCCCCCCAGCGGAACTCCGGCTTTGACAGCGGGTAGGCGAGCAGCGCCGTCATCAGCAGCGCCAGCACGGTGCCGATCAGCGTCGAGCCGAGCGTCAGGGCGAACGACCGCCAGAGGTCCGGCCGATCGATGATGTAGCGCCATGAGTCCAGGGTCAGCTGCTTGGGCCAAAGGGTGACGAGGTTCATGTCGACGGCGCTTTTGGAGCTCAGCGACGTGGCGACGACGGACAAGAGCGGGATCAGCGCGAGGACCGACAACAGGATGAGCAGCGCGGTCACGGCGGTCACGAATACTTTTTCGCTTCGCGATTCGAACACGTTTACCAGAGCCCCCCATCCGATACTTTTCTGGACAACCGGTTAAAGACGAACACGAGGATAAATCCGATGACCGATTGGAACAACCCGACGGCGGTGGCAAAGCTGTACTGCGCCTGCTGGATGCCGGTCCGGAAGACGTACGTGTCCAGAATGTCGCCGGCGCTGTAGGTCATCGGCGTGAGCAGGTTGAACACCTGGTCGAAGCCGAGGTCTAGGAAGTTGCCGATCTCGAGGAGAAACAGCACCAGGACGGTCGGCAGGAGCAGCGGGAACGTAATGTGGCGAATCTGCCGCACCTTTGATGCGCCGTCGATCATCGCCGATTCGTACAGCTGGGGGTCGATCGCGCTGATCGCGGCCATGTAGACGACCGTTCCCCACCCCGCGTCTCTCCAGATGGAGGTGATGACGTAGATGACGCGGAAGTACCCACTCTCTTGCATCGCCAGCACGGGCTCGTGCCCGAACCATCCGAGGACGACGTTGAACAGTCCGCTCAGCGAGAAAAAGTCGAAGACGATGCCGGATACGATGACCCAGGACAAAAAGTGCGGAATGTAGAGCGCGGTTTGCACGCCCTTTTTCAACGCGGACTTGCGGATCTCGTTGATCATCAGCGCCAGCAGCACCGGCACCGGGAACACCAGCACGATTTTGAGCAGTCCCAGTATCATGGTGTTGCCGAATACGCGGGCGAAATCGGGATGATGAATCAACGTTTCGAAATGCTTGAAGCCCACCCAGGGACTGTCGACGAATCCTTTGAAAACGGAGTAATCCTTGAATGCGATTACGGCGCCCGCCAGCGGAATGTATTTGAATAGGATCAGAAAAACGATTCCGGGTATCGCCATGGCGTACAGCGGCCAATACACTTTCATCCGTTGCAGTGCGGCTGTTCTCAACCTTGCCCCTCCTTGCTCCTGACTTGAATTCGCTTACAAATCAATGATATCCGCGGCGGCGATTTGCCTCAATCGGACAGAATCAAGGTTAAACAGGGGCATTTTTTAGGATTAAAAAAAGAAAACCACCCCGCATGGAGTGGTTGAAAGGTCAAACATCAGGCTGCCGCTTGCGGTATTCCGTGGGCTTTAAGCCGGTCCATTTCTCGAACAGCCGCGCAAAATACTGGGTGTCCGAATATCCGACGCGCTGGCATATTTCGTATACCTTCAGATCGGTCCGCTCCAGCAGCTCCTTCGCTTTGCCGATCCGGACCTTCGCCAAAAAGTTCACATAGGTCTCCCCTGTTTTCTGCTTAAAGATCTGGCTCAAATAGATCGGGCTGATATAAAAACGCGAAGACAGATCGGCAAGGCTGATCGGCTGATCGAAGTTCGCCGCGACGTAAGCCTTGATCTCGGCGATCAGATCCTTTTTCTGCGGCGGCAATTCGCTCTCCTGATTGCGCTGGCGCGCCTCCTGCTTGAGCGCGTCCATTTCCCGCAGCTTGTCCCGCTCCGCGCTGATCGAGGCCATGACCTGGCGTACGCAGTCGCGCAGCTCCTCCTCCTCGACGGGCTTGTTGATATAGAACCGAACGCCCAGCTGCATCGCCTGGCGCGCATATTCGAAGTCTGCATAGCCGCTCAGCAAAATGAACTTCGTCGTACTGCCCGCTTCGATCAGCTTCTTGATCATATCCAGGCCGTCGGACAGCGGCATGCGAATATCCGTAATCGCGATATCCGGGCGCAGCCGATGAATGAGCTCGTAGCCTTCGATGCCGTTGTAGGCGACATCGGTCACTTCGCATTCCGGAATATGGCGGCCGATCATTTTTTGGAGTCCCGCCACGATGCCTTTTTCGTCGTCCACCAGCACGATGTTCACGCGCTATCGCTCCTTTCCGTTTCGCGTCGTCATCTTCACACGTCAGTTCCTCGGGATTAAAATCTCGATGGTGGTCCCGCTGTTTAGATCGGAGTCCAGCTTCAAGCCGTACGGCTCGCCGTATTGAAGCTTGATCCGCTCCGCGATATTTTTCAGGCCGAGCCCTTTGCTCGACGGTTCGTCCTCAGGCTCGAGCCTGGACTTTTCCGTACCCGCGCCTTCCACGAGCGCCCGCAGCTCCGCCAGCTTGTCCGACGTCATGCCGCTCCCGTCGTCCGAGATACGAATCCGAATATGGCCTGTCTCCGTCCAGCTTCCCCGGATCTCGATATGAATCGTCCGGCTGTAGCCTTCGAAGCCATGATTGATGCTGTTCTCTACGATCGGCTGGAAAATAAGCGGGATTAGGCGGCTGTCCAGCATGTCGTCCGGGATGTCGATGTCGAGCTTGAACATGTTGTCGAACCGTATATTTTGCAGCTGCAAATAATAGACCGTATACTCCAGCTCGGTCCGAATCGAATGCGAATGTCCCTCCTTGCCCAGCGCGATCCGGAACATGCGGGCCAGAATCTTGATCATGTCGGCGGTCTCGTCGTCGTCCTTCATGAGCGCCTTCATGCGAATGGACTCGAGCGTGTTGTAGAGCATGTGCGGGTTGATCTGATTCTGCAGCGCGAGAAATTTGGCTTGTCTCTGCTTGATCTCCGCCATGTACACGTCTTCGATCAGCGTGCGGATCGTGACGATCATTTTGTTGTAGCTGTTCACGAGACTGCCGATCTCGTCGTTCGCCTGCTTTTTCTCGATCGGCAGGTACTGGCCGACCTCGGCCTGCTTCATGCTTCGGCGAAGCGCCTTGACCGGTTTCGTGATCGTATAGCTTAAGCCCAGCGAGATCAAGGTGACGATCAGGCAGCTCGCCAGAATGAGGATCAGGGTCGTCCCCTTGATCCGGTTGATCTTCTGCAGCAGCTTGTCGCGGGGAATCTCGGTCTTGATCGACAGCTCGCCTTGCGCGGTGCTTCCCGTCAAGACGATCCGGTCCTTGGTCCCGTTGTCCTTGACTTCGTCCGCGCCGGACTCGAGCACCTGCTCCCAGGACAACCGGCCGCTGGCCGCATCCGAATGATAGACGATCTGCTGCTTCCGATTGCTGATGATGACGCTCATCCCGTACTTTTTTCGGGCAAGCACGAAGTCGTTGTCCAGCGGCAGCAGCGAAAAGGGATCCAGATCGATCAGCAGGATGCCCGCATAAGCCCCGTCGGAGCTGTACAGCAGCCGCCCCACCGTCACGATCGCGCCTGCCCCTTTATCCTCATAGTAAGCGCGGTCATGCAGCCCCGTTATAAAAAAGGTATCCTCCGAGCTGCTTATCCGTTTAAACCAGGCTTGAGACAAAAGCATTTTATCGTTCACTTTGCTCGTCGTGTTCGTATACTGATACACGGCGTTGTCCCGGCTAATCAGCATCGCGGCGCCGATCTCCGGCTTTAGCAGGGCGACCCGCATTAGCAGGCGCTGCACCGCGACGCTTTGAATGATTTGTTCGTCGATGGACTTGCTTTGCTTGTCTCCAAGGCTGTAGATCAGCTCGTTGTCCACCAATACCGACTTCGTCACCTTGTCGTATTCCTTAAGGAATTCGTTCAGCGAGGTTCTGATCTGAGACGTATATAAGGCGGCGAATTCTTCGGAAGACTCCTCAAGGCCGGCCGCGGACTGGCGAAAAATAAGGACGCTGACGACGATCAACGGCACGACGCAGGCGAGCAGGAAGCTGGCCATTAATTTGTTCTGGAGCTTCATATTTTTGACGATGGAGGCAACCTTGCTCAACCGCCCGATACTTTTCATCCTTCGTTCATCCCTTTAATGTTGCAAGTTCAACTATCATAAGTTTGAATGCGTTTACACGCCAATATACCAAGACCCTTCCCATTTCGTCAAAGGTACATTTTATGGGATTAACAAGGACATTTTTATGATTTTGCGTTAAACACCTGGAAACAAAGACGGCAGACGATCGTGCGGGGCCCCGAGCGGACTCAGCGGCCGCTATTTTTGAGGTTTGCGGTCCAAAGCCGGATGTTCCGGACTGAGGAGCCGTTATTTGAGAAAAAGAGGGACTCTGTGTTACCCAAAGCGACGAATAGCGGAACCTGTGTCCGTGGGAGAGAGAAAACGGGCGATTTTACCGAAATAAAGGATCGTGTGTCCGACAAAATTACGACCGCCTAACGCCGACCAGCTTATCCGGTTTTGTCCGCCCCGCATAGAAAGGCAACGCTTGCCTTATGCAATGTTGTAGTGACGAAATATCATATCCATCTATCTTGTAGGAACCGCCTCAGTTCAGATTCTGCTCATACAACACATTGCCTTCCTTGTCCAGGCCACGAATGGCCTGCCACGTGGAACTCCCTTGTTTGCTTTCCCATAAAAACAAGAACATGCGATCATCCATAATGCCTTCGCGCATCGGCACGAGCTTGCCCGTCTCCTTATCCGTCATGAGCAATTCCACCGTGGCTACCCTGTCGTCGGATACGTATCCGAAAAATTTGTATATCATGAGTGAGGGAGACACGGAGTTGCCTTCCCAGCTATAAGAGAGCGCTTTGTCGCGATCGATCTTGATGCCGGCAACCCCTCCTCCAGCCACCCATCCGCCCTTTTTCTTAACGATGGTGTCCGCGGAAAACCAATCTTTATAAGTACCGAGGAAAATCACCCGATGCTTGTCGTAAGGAACCATCACCTTGCGGACGATCTTGGAAGGGCCATAATGAAAGCCGCTCTCCGACAGCCGATGCGCCTGCTCGGGCGTAGAGCTGCCAGGGGTAAAGATCTCTTCTCGCAAGACCAACCAGACCAGTAGCAGAATGGCTATCCATTCGAAACCCGCAAATATGAGTTTTCGGTTCACGCTCCCTCACCAGCCTTCTTTAGAGGAATCTCTATTTGGCCGTATCGATCATAGAGTTCGTAGATGAGCGTCGCCCGATCGGTCGGCTTATTGGGCAAATCGAATGAAATATAACCTGTCTCTCCCGAAGAGTTGCCATCGGATCCCGCATTATGGCTGAGCAATTGTTGACCGTCCGGCGTTACGAGCTTCAGACTCATCGTCGGAAAAGACCAGACACCCTTTTTCTGTTTTGTATGAAACGTATAAGTCACCTGGATTTGTTTCGGCGTCACATAGACGATATCGGCGGTGAATGTATCTTTGTCGATCGGAAAGCTCTTGTTGACTGTTATTTCTGTAACGGGGCCGTCCGCTTGCAGCACTTTGATCAAGTCGTTATTTCCCCGGTCCTTATCTATCGTCCACTTCTGGATATAATTCGGAATTAGAATGAGGATCAATGCGACAAAAATCGTTCTTCTGAATAGGAAAGTTGCGTATGTCAGCCGTCTTTTCATGCGTGCTCCCCTCTCCAAGCGTTGTTCCTTTACCTAATGTATAATACTCCTTTTTATGGATATGTTGGGGGAATTTTAATCCTCACATTGATAATGAATATCTTTAATAGGATCCATTAAATGTTCATTTGCGCGCAGGAACGAATCATGATAAGTTTTAATTAATTATTATATAATAATTATTCTAATGTAAGGCGAAAGGAAGATCGGAATGAACAACTACGATTTTCATCACCTTGATCACGTAAAAGAACAAAACACATCCAAAAAGACGCTTTGGATTACCCTGCTGCTGACCATGTTTTTTACGATCGTAGAAATCGTAGGCGGACTTGTATCCAACTCTCTCGCCCTTCTCTCCGATTCGGCGCACATGATCTCCGACGTGCTGGCTTTGGGCTTGAGCATGGCGGCTATTTATATGGCGACCCGCAAGCCCAACCGGAAGTACACGTTCGGCTTCCTCCGCTTTGAGATCATTGCGTCGTTTCTTAACGGTCTGGCGCTTGCCGTCATTGCCGTAGGCATTTTTGCGGAAGGGATCAAACGCATCATTCAGCCGCAAGCCGTCGATATGCCCATCATGTTAACGATCGCATCCATCGGCTTGGCCGTGAACGTCATTCTTACGATCGTACTCAGTCGCAGCACGAAAAAAGAAGAAAATCTGAACGTGAAAAGCGCGCTTTGGCACTTTGTCGGGGACCTGCTAAGCTCCGTTGGCATTATTGTTTCCGCTATTCTTATACACTTTACCGGCTTCTTGATGATAGACCCGCTGATCAGCATGGTCGTCGGGGGGATTATTTTCTTGGGAGGGTTCAAAATTATCCGCGAATCCTATCTCGTACTGATGGAGACCGTCCCCGAGAAGTTCGATCTTGATGCCATTCGCGAAGAGATCAACGGCTTGGACATCGTAGCGGACGTTCACGAGCTTCATCTGTGGGCGGTGACAACCGAGCATTATTCGCTGACCGCGCACGTATTCGTCAAGAAAGAGGTGGAGCCCTTCTGCGCGATACTGGCGATCAATCATCTTTTGAAAAATAAATACGGAATCGAGCATTCAACGATCCAGATCGAACACCCGATTTTGCATGATCACGGAGATTATGGAAGAGCGTTTATGCTGAAGCAAGCTTAAGCTTTATTCTAACACCTTGGACATCCGATCCCCCAAGTCCTGATTAAACAGGTTCAATTGCTCGCCCAGCGCGGCGATCTCTTCGATCGAACCCAGCTGCTCCTCCGTCGCGTTGAGAACAGCTTCGACATTAGAAGCGGTAGCTTGCGAAATATGGTTCATCTCCGCCACGGAGGCGGCGATTTCCTCTGAACTGGCAGACAGCTGCTCGGCGACGGCGGACACGTCGTGGATTTGCTCGGCGACTTGTCTGGCTCCCGATACGATGCGATGGAAAACGTCGCTTGTCTCCTCGACCTTCTGCACGCCCCATCTGACTTCGACGCGAACGGCCGACATCGCCTGCATGGACTGCTCGTTTTTGATTCGAATGTCTTCCAGGATTTGCGTGATTTGTATCGCGGCCTGCGAAGACTGATCGGCAAGCTTCTTGACTTCCGCGGCGACGACGGCAAAGCCTCGGCCATGTTCGCCGGCGCGCGCAGCTTCAATGGCGGCGTTCAAAGAGAGGAGGTTCGTTTGCGCTGCGATTTCGGAGATGAATCCGATGATTTTGCGTACGCTGTCGGAGCTCTCGCCGAGCGACTGAATAAGCGTATCGGATTGGTCGATGGATTCGGTAATGGCGTTCATTTGCATCATGACGCCGTCCAAGGAAAGACTGCCGCCTTCGGCTTCTGCGGCGGATTGGATGGACGCTTCGTGAACGATGGCGGACGCTTCGGCGATTCTCGTGATGCCTTCGGCCATTTCCTCCATCGAGCGGGCGCATTCATCGCTAAACGCAGCGATTTGCGCGCTCCCTCGCGCGATTTGCTCCGTGCTCCGTTGGATCGCGGTCATCCCTCGCGTGCTCTCGGACGTCGTTGCCGCAAGTTCGTCGGAATAAGAGGCGATTTGTTCGGTGGAATCGAGAAGCTCCAGGATCGCTAATTTGCGCGCGCGATTATGCTCGGCGTCTTCCGCAGCTCCCGGCCGTTCGGAACGAAGCGCCTCTTTTAACTTCCATATAGCCTTTATTCTTCTGATCATCGCGATCCGTCCCTTGTTTTCATGATAGACTACAGCTTCACGACAAACTCGCCGCCACCGTTCATGCTGACTTCCGTGATGGTGACCAAGGATCGGAATCTGCGCGCAAACCCGCGAAGGATGCCCAGGTTCACCATGGCCGGATAAGGAACGTTGCAAATCACGCGTATCGTTTTAGAATCCTCTTGAATGCATTTATATTCGCCGTAGTTTCCGTTGCGATGATTCATTTTGTAGGCAACGTCCAGCAGTACGACGGCTTTCTCAAAGCTATCCACTTCTGGAGGAAAAACCGAATTCTTCGGAATGTACTTCCCGATCTCAAGCAGCAGGTTGTTGCCGACGGAAGCGGCAAGCTTCGTAATGACCGCGATGACATCGTCCAGCGAGTACCAGGCGTTCACGTCCAGCTCTTCGATCCCTTTTTCCGCAAGAAGCGTTTTTACTCTTTTCTGAAAGACGCCGCATCCTTCGATGACGCTTTTGACGGCCGATCCATGCACTTCAACGGACATGTCGATCCTCCTCTTCATGTAGAGAAACAAAATATTTGTCGAATGATGTCATACCTCAATGATAGGGAAAAGGCGCGTTGGAGTCGACGGACTATAAGTATCAACCCATCGATTCCGGAACGTTTAGCACAATAAAAAAGAGCGATCCCTTTAAGGAGATCACTCACTTCATCGTTTAGAAAAAACAGCCCATCGCGAACTCGTCGATGACCTGCAGCTCGTCTTCCGTCAGATCCCGCTCTACCGATTGTTTATAGGCCTCCGTCACATTAGGTATGTTTCCTTTTAACCGGTCCGTCAAGGCCGCGATGGCTCTAAGCATGGTCGCTTCCTGAATAAATTCTTGCTTCGAAATCGGCTGTCCATGGGAAAGTATGTACGTTTCTGCGTCAAAGACCGCTAGCCGGTCGAGCAACCGAATGGTTTCATCGATTTTATAGTTTCTGTTTTTCGCGTAAATATCCGCATAAATACAGTCTCCCAAAAACAGAATCTTCTCTTCCTTCACGTACACGACGACAGCGTCCGAAGCATGACTGCCCCCAACCCGCTCCAGTGTGCAAGCGATGCCGCCCAGGTCGATTTCCAATCGATTTTCAAATCCCATATTCGGCAATACGATCTTGATCTCTCTTTGGCTTGCGAATTCGCCAAGAGAGAGGCAGCAGCTTTTCCATTCCCTCTTTCGTGGCTTGGGAAGCGATAGACACGGCATCCGTCAAAGCAGACAGACCGAAAACATGATCCCAATGCCAATGCGTAAGAACCACAAGATCGGGACCGGAGATCTCTCTTTTGCGTAGTTCGCTCAAGAAGTATCGGGCATGATTTTCCGAGTTGCCCGCATCGATCATTAAAGTCTTATCCCGGCCCACCACCATCCCCAATACGGGACGGTCGGTCTCGGCTTCGGGCGTCATATACCAAAAACGCTTGCCGATTCGCTCGATCGTATGCATGAAGGCTCTGTCCTTTCGTACCCCTTACCGCCGCCCCCGAAAGGTACGGCGCAAGTCGTCGACCCATTGATCCGGAATTTCCCACGGTATGAAATGTCCGCCTTGTTCATGGGCAGTAATATTTACGTGATTATACCAGGAAGCCCGATCGCTCTCGAGGAAGCTTGGTACGCGGCTTTCCGTCGTAACGCCTGGCGGGTTTTCATAACCAACGAAGGTGATGCCCGTAGGAGCCTCGACGACAGGCCAACGATCATGCGCGGGCGACCAGGGATACCGGTTATTGTTCGCATAGATTCGCATGGACGTTTCGATGGCATTGTTGACCCAAAATATAGTGGCGTGCGTCAGAAGATCGTCTTTTGAAAAGACATTTTCAATGCTGCCCTTGTTGTCGCTCCATCTCGCCCATCGCTCATAGATCCAAGCGAGCATGCCGACCGGCGAATCGCTTAACCCGTACGACAGCGTGCCGGGATCCAGCACATGAACCGCGAGATGGGAGGCAAAGCGTCTGTCCATCTCCAGGATGCGGTGTCGGACCGATTCCGGGAGGTTGTCCGGAAGGGGGCGGCCGCCGGAGAGATCCCAAGCGCGATCCCCGGAGAACAGGTCGAGCTTCTGCGCGGACCCGATATGGATCGCGTAGAGCGCCTCGCTATACTTGTGTCCGAGCTGGCCCGTCACGAGCGCGCCGACGTCGCATCCCGCGGCTCCGTATTTGGCATGACCGAGAACGTCGGTCATGAGCTTGTGCCAGAGATCGGAGATCTTCCAATAGTTGATGTCCGGGTTGTTCGGCAGCGGCGTCGAGAATCCAAAGCCGGGAAGGGAGGGCACGATAACATCGAATGCTTCGGCCGGGTCGCCACCGTACGCCCCTGGGTCTGCCAACGGATCGATGACTTTTTTCCAATGCCAGAACGTCCAAGGCCATCCGTGGGAAAGGATCAAAGGGACCGGATTTGGACCGACGCCCGGTTTGCGCATAAAGTGCACGGGAATCCCGTCGATCGTTACGCGATAGTGCTCGTAAGCGTTGATGGCTTTCTCCGATTTGCGCCAATCGAACGCGTTGATCCAATAATCGACGAGCTCGCGCAGCTCTCCCTTATTTACGCCGTAATACCCGTCCTCATTTCCGATGTCGAGCGGCCACCGCGTGGATCGCAAGCGACGCTCAAGATCGGCGAGTATCTCATCCGATACGAAAATAGGAAACGGTTGAAGCGTAGTCGAAACGTTTTCCACAAGCACGCCTCCCTCTAAACTTGATCTCCCAATTCGACGAGACGACGCAGGGCCGGGATCGCCGATGCGATCGCCTGCATTTCTTCAGGCGCGAGTCCTTCCGCAAACTTCATCATCCGCGCGATACGTTCCTTACGCCGGGAATGGATGACAGCTGCCCCCTGCTCAGTGAGATGGACTTGCACGACACGCCCATCCTTGGGGTCCGGCCGACGCTCGACCAGTCCGTCCCGCTCAAGCCGGGTCACCAGCTGCGTCATTCCCGACTGGGTGACCTGCTCGTGGGCCGTTAATTCGGTAAGGCGCATAGGGCTCTTACGAGACAATGTGTGCAAGACGGACAGCGTCGTAAAGCTCAGCTTTTGCGTGGACGGCAGCCGGATGATGATCCGGGTCAGGTCTTCAAATACGAGAGTGAAGTCGTTGACATTCAGCTCCGATGGGGGTTGTATGGGTTTCATAATCAAAATATATCAATTACTTATATAAGTTTCAAATATAAATTGCCATTCGCCTCGTTCAGCCAATAAGAAAGACGCAGGGAAAATTCCCTGCGCCTCGACCGGTTCGATCCAATTCGGTCAAAGTAGGAGCCTTTTTCGATTCATCCTCCCTTAACGTCGTTCGAGAGTCGGTCGCCCAGCCGCTCTGCGAGGCGCTTAACCAGCGTCGCTGCTTGCGCGCGCGTAGCGATGCCGGACGAGTCGAACCGATTAGCGCTCGCGCCTTGCATAAGGCCGGAACGGACCGCGGAAGCAACCTCGGCTCTTGCCCACGGGCTGATCTTGTCTTGGTCCCCAAACGGCTGCAATAGCGCTTCAATCTCCGCACCCTTCGCCGTCGTTGCTTCGGGCACGAGCTTGGCGTAGGCTCTCCAAGCCATCGAGGCCATTTGCTCGCGGGTAATCCGTTCGTTCGGCCGGAACTTGCCCGAGCCGTCGCCGTTAATCAACCCCAGAGCGGCTGCTTGCCGCACCGGATCGTTGTACCAGTCGCTCGGCTTCACGTCGTTAAACGATAGGCTTTCTGTATCCGATGCCCCGTCGCCGGCGATGCGCACGAGCAGCGCCGCGAATTCGGCGCGGGTCACGCTGCGATTCGGCTGATAGGCATCGGCGGACACGCCCTTTACGTATAGGCGAGTCGCAAGCCAGTCGATGTCTGCCTTCGCCCAATGCTTGCCGATATCCGTAAACGGACTCGCGTATACCGCAACGCCGTAATATGCCGAGACGTCCGTTTCGCCGCCATGGGCAAGCGCCGCGGCTCCCTGCGCTTCGGCGACGAAGCGCCAGCTTTGGTTAGCCGAATCGTAGCGGTACAGCCCGGCCGTGTCGTCGTTCGCGACGCCGGCCCATTGAACGGAGAGCGCATCCGGCTGCAGGGCAGCCAGCGGGATCGGAGCCGAATCCGACTCTGCCGTCAGAGCGAACCTATACAGTCCGGTCCGCGCGTCTATCCCGTTCGAGCTCGCTTGCAGCCGTTCCACCCATGCCCGTTCATCATTCTCCGCTGCCCGTTCGACGATCAGATGGACGAGCTTCGTTTTGTCGCCCATCGCTTGCCAGCCATCCGTACGCACGGCGACGGAGAGCGAATCGAATTTGAACAGCATTTTCGCTTTTGCTCCGGCGAGCGCGCGATACGCCTCCGCCGGAATGACGATGTCATAGGCGTCGTATCCGGCGGGCGCCTTAAGGTACAGCTCCGATCCGTCCTGCCCTGCCTTCAGCGCCGCGAGCACCGTAGCGGCCTTCAGCGAGACGACCGCTTGCTTGCGGCCTCCGGTCTCCTTGCCCGTCACCTCGGCATCGCGGCCGATATCGGCAGGATCGCCGCCGTTCGTCCCGCCGTTGCCGCTGCCCGAACCGGGTTCAGGTCCAGGACCTGGTCCCGGTTCGGAGACGCGTACGATCTTCAGCGTATAAACCTGATGAACGTCAGGGTAGTTCGCGGCCTCGGCCGCGATCGGGATCAGGCCGTCGCTCGGAATGCCGATCGCGCGGAATTCGCCGTCCGCGAGCGGAACGTCCCGCACGCTCAGCTTGCCGCCCGCTTGCGCCAGCGTTGCCTTGAGCTCGATCTTCGCGACGTCCGCGCCGACCTGAACCGTATAATCGGTTTTGTCGGGGGAGAACGCTTCGGTCAGCTTGCCGCCCGCGATCTCCAGCCCGCTCAGCTTGGCATTCGGGCCGGACAACCGGAGCGTCGCTTCGCCGCTCGGATTGCCGAGCGCATCGGCTGCCGCGCCGGCCGCGAGATGAACCTCGACGCCGTTCGCCTCGGCGATCGGTCCGCTGAGCGTCAGAATCGCCGCCTGCGGCTGCCCGCCCTTGGCTGGCATCTCTACGACGGCGGATTGAACCGTCCGGTTCGTGCCGCTCAGCGTAAACGCTTCTGGAGCCAGGACCGCGCCCTGCGACAGTCCTTCATCGAACTGGATCCGGATCGCGGCATTGCCGCCCGCCGCCTTGGCCGATGTCGGTACCGGCCCCTTCGCGTCGCGAAGCACGGCCTTGACCGTCTGCGACGCGCCGACCGGCATCTTCGCGTCCGCGTAGCTGACGAACGGCGCGGGTTGGATATCGACGCCGTATTCGGCTCCCTCCGCCAAGGCGCCTTCGGTCGGCGTGAATCGAATCTTGCGCGCCAGCTTCGCGCCGCCTGCCTCCTGCGTCTCCGCAAAGGCGACGGTTCCCGCTACGGCTCCCTCCGGTCCCGTCACGACGACCGTGCCGTCCGCGATCGCCGCGTCCGCCTTCAGATACTTGCCGAACGTCACGTCGATATAGCCTTTCGCTTCGCCGCTGCCGGCGATCGCCTCGATCGCGACGACGGTCGGCGGCGCCTTCGAGACGAGCCCCGCATTGACGTCGAAGTGCGGAGGCGGCACCTTCAGTTCCTCGCTGTACGTCGTTTCATACCCCGGCTTTTCCCAGGCGACCTTCCAGACGCCCTCCGGGACGTCCCAGCCGTATCGGCCCTGGGCGTCGGTGTATTGCGGATTGATCTGCCCGTATTCCGGCGCTTCGTTCCACACCTTCCACATGCCCGATCCCGATTCCTTGAAGAGCACGGTCGCCTTCACCTGCTCCAGTCGGTTGGCGGGCACCGCTTCGTACACGTAGCCGCTCGGATCGTAAATCCATTTGATACGGGCCTTCTTCTTCAGTTTTTTCTTGTAAATGTTTTCTTCTTCCAGATCTTCGAGGTCTTCGTCGTCATCGCGGCAGCTCGAAGGATCCGTCGGACCCGCCGATCCGACAAGCCCGATCTGCTCGTCGACGTAGCTGTCGATCTTGTTGGTGACGTATTTGCTCGCGTAGCCGCCCAGGAAGCCGACAGGTCCTTCGAGCATCATCGCCCCCGTCCAGGCGCCGAGCGCGGTTTTCGCAATCTCGCCGCCGACGGTCGCCAGCAGCGCCTTGCCCGCCTGCTCGCCGGTCGCTTCCATGTTTTCCGGGCAGACCGTCGAGGATTCGATGTTCTCCATGATCTTCATCACTTTGCCGGCGTAGCCTTTGTAGCCTTCGTATTGATCCTTGACCGAGAAGAGCGGATCCGAGGCTTCCGTGGAGATCATCTTGTAGTCGCTGGATACCTCGATCATTCCCTTCTGATACGGCGTCGCGTCGATGCCCATCTCGTCCAGCATCTCAAGCGGGTCCAAATCGCCGTCGAACGCGGCCATCGCGCGTAAGCCCGATCGCGCATTGTCCTCCGGGAACAAGTATCCTTTCGGCATATAACCTTTCATTTTTACCTCGATCCCGTTTTCCGTTTCCTTCGTTTCGAAGGTAACGTTGTACATCGGGATGCCCTCTTCCTCCGCCTGAACGATCTCTTCCACGGTCGGAAAATAGGACGTCGGCGTCAGGTCGATGCGCTCGCTCGCTTCGAGCCGGATATCCGCCGCGCCGGGGAATTCAAACACGGCTTTGCCTGCGTAAACGTCGTCTTTGAGCGTAAACGGCGTCTTTTCGACGATCTTAAAATTCCGGAATGCGGGAGGCAGCAGCGCGTTCGTCTCTGCCTCGGTCGGGATATCCCGCGTGATCACGGCCTTGGGCTTCACCGTATCGTAGGAGACGTACAGGCCGCCGAGCGAATTCGGCGTGGACGGCACGGTCGCCCAGAATTCGCCGTCGGCATGCTTCTCCGCCGTGACCGGCCGCCCGATCTGGCCGGCCAGGTAGACCTTCACGTTTTTCACGCGATCGGGCTTGTCGAACTTCAGGACGAAGGCGAACGGATTGCCCGGCACGACCGTGTAGGGCAGCTGCACCATCCCTTTGGCGACCTCCAGACGCACCCACTTGCCGTCCGGATATTGAACCATGTCGATCGTTTGGAGCGTCGGCTCCGCTTCGTCGTAGCTCACCAGCGTTTGCTTCGTGCGAAGCGTTCGGTCGCCCGTCACCGCCTCGGCCCATAGCAGGTGCATGTCCGAGCTTCCCGAAGGGCTGAGCTGAACTTCGCTCTGCCATGTACCGGCCGAAGTCGCGTTCACGGAGGCGAGCAGCATTTGCTCGTCATAAATGTTGACCCGGCTCGACGCCGGCGCGAGCCCGCCGACCTTCACGTTGGCGGAGGAGACCGTCTCCGGCGCTTCGATGGTGACCGACGGCACTTCCAGCACGGCGGTGCCCAGCGCTTCGTCCAGCGCTTTTCCTTCGGAAGCGCCGGCGATTCGGGCCGTCAGCTTCGCGCGGCCTTGGCTATAATCCGAAGCCAGCTTCGCCTGGAACAGGACCGTCCCCTTCGCGTACGGGGCGATGTCGCCAAGCTGGACTTCCAGGGCGCCGGTTTTCACGGACGCCTTCTCCGTCTCGCCGTTCACGCGGACGAAGACGCTGCCGCCTTCGGACACGGGCGTCACGCCGCTAGGCAGCTCTACGCGAAGCACGGCGCCGCCGATCGCGGTTTTCGCGCCGTTTTGATAATACGCCCGCAAGTTCGCGACGGCGCCCGGCGACACCTCGCTCGGCTCCGCCATGAAGCCGTTGTACCTGGAGCTGGTGAAGTAACTCGCCGGCACGAGCGTCAGCTTGCCGACGTTCACCGTCTCCCGCTCCCGAACGGTTACTTGGGCAGTAGCCGAAGACAGCGCGTTCGTATCCGGGTCCCTGCGCGTCACCTCCAGCTTGTAGGTTCCCGGCGTCGGCGCGTGCACGAGGAAGCTGCCTCCGCGGTAGCTTTGGGAATCGACATAAGATTGGCTGCCGCCGCTGACATCGTACAGCGCGACATTCGTCCATACGTCGACATTGGCATCGAAGCTGCCGCTGACGAACCCGCCTTTTTCTTCGACCCACAATTCCGCCGTCGCATTGGCGTCGGCGTCGAGCACGACATGCGTGCATTCCGTGAACGACCGCGTCATGGCGCCGTTGACGCATACCTCGACGTTGTCGCCGGGCAGGCCCTGAAGCATGACGATGTTGTGGAAAAAGCTGACGCGTTTGCTCGTTCGCCCCATCAATGTGGCGCTGAAGCGAAGCGCCTCCATATCGATCGGCCCCTGCCAGTCGCCGCCGATCGGCTTGAGGTGGACCTTTAACGTCACCTGTCCCGTCGCGAAGGTCGTCAGCGAAATATCGAACGACTTCGTCTCGCCTTTGACGATGTCGGCCTTCAACCCTTCTTCGGAAAAGTAGTTAAACGAAGATTTGCCTGCCTGGATCGCGGCTTCTCCGGCGTACAGCGTCAGCTCATAGGTACCCGAAGGCCCCGTATACGCGTTGCGAACGACCGGCTTGCCCTTATGCATCTGCGTGGCGGATACTTGCGCATTCGCGATCGGTTGGCCCTTGGGGTCGAGCACCCGGCCCTTCAGCTTGCCTTCGGGCGTACGCTTGACGGCAAGCTTGACCGTCTGATCGCCGCCGGCGACCGGGAACGTCAACGGCGCCAGCTCGTCGTATGCCGGATCGGTCAGGTTAGCCTTCACGGTATACTTGGGCGCAGCGTCCTCGAGCTCGATCAGGTCCGTGCGGCCGTCTTCGTCCGTCACGGCCGACGTCAGATAGTTCTCCTGCGCTTCGTCCCACAGCTCCGCGTAAACGCCGGGCACCGGATTGCCGTCCTGGTCGCGGACCTCGAACGTCAGCCGGACCGGTTGCTTCACGGCAAAGGTCATCGCGGAGGTCCATCCTGCGGACACTTCGACGTCCGCTTGCTGCCCGAGCGACTTGCCGTCCTCGGACATGAGCGAGACCGTATAGTCCGAGGAAGCCGCCAGGCCTTCCAGCTTAACGGGCTCGGCGCCGCCGAGTCTGATCGACGCGCCGTTCCCGTTCGGGTTGGATGCCGTTAAATACGCGCCGTCGAGCTCGACCTGGCCGGGATTGTCGAACGCGATCTGCAAATTGCCCGGAACGACGAGCGGCAAGCCTGCGGCCGCCTTCTCTACGGGTCCGCCCGCCGCCCCCTGCATGACGGCGGTCACCGACAGCATGCGGGAGATGCCTTCCTTCACCGGGAACGTCGCCGCGTATTCGCCCGAGCCCGCTTGCGTCTCGGCGAGCTCGATCGAAGACGACGTCGCCCGCGGCGCCGGCAGACGCGCGTCCGACTCGTCCAGCCACGTCTCGTACGCGATCTCGGCCGAGATGGCGCGGCCGGCCATTGCCTTGGCCTTGATCTTCATCGTACTGCCCAGCTTCGGCAGCCGATCCGGCGTCAGCTTGTCGAACGACAGGCTTAGCTCGAGCGTCCGGTCGTCGGCCGGCGTGTCGACGCGAACGACGGGACCGTCGGTCGTCGCGACGTTATCCGCGCTGACGGCCTCTACGCGAAAAATATAGACGGTTGCCGGCTTCAGCCCTTCGGCCGTATACGTCAACAGGGCGCCGTCAACGTCGGCAACCTTCTCGTCGTTCGCGAATACGCGATACGACTTGACGCCGCCCGCAGCCGTCGCCGGCGTCCAGCTCAGCGTCGCCCGGTCCGAGCGGACGTCGCTCGCCTCCAGCTTGCTGCCCTGCGGCCACTTCGGGGCGCCGTCGTCGGGCTTCGCCTTCGAAGCGACGAACAACGCCACCTTCGTCGGCTCGTCCGGGTCGGCCCCGGCGTCGCCGTAGCCTGCGCTGAATACCGCGACCTCCGCGCCGTCGCCGATCGCCAGGTCCGTAACCGGCAGCATCAGCTTGGGCTCGGCAACGTCGACGGCCACTTCCTTCGTGACGCCCAAATCGAGCATTGCGATGAGCGGTTGCGACATGTCGGACGAATCGGTCGTCGTATCGAAAGTGACATATTGGCCGTCCGCAGTGATCCAAGGATCGGCGCTGTCATATTCCAGCTCCGAGCCGTTCGGCGCGACGGATACGCGCTCGACGGCATTGCTGGATGCACGATAAACGTAGATGTCCTTGAGTTCGTTCCCGTCGTCCGGCGTCAAGGCGCTTTCCGACTCGAACGCGACGATGCTGCCGTCGGCGCTGATCTTCGGGTTGCCGCTCTCTTCTCCGTTCGGCTCGCCCGAGGCCGCCGCCCCGCCGCTGATCAGCCGGTTCGTCCCCGTCGTGCGGTCATGGATGAAGACGTCTTTGTTGGAGTCGTCGTCTCCTTCGGCGAGGGACTGGGAATCCGACTCGAAGGCGACGTAACGCCCGTCCGCGCTGATCGACGGCCGTTCGCTGTAGTCCCCATCAAGATCGGCAGCCGCGCTGATGATGGCGTTCATGCCGGAATCCCGGTCATATACGAAAACGTCCCGATTGTCCGTATCGCCCGGCACGAGATCCGCCGCGCTCGAGTCATAAGCCACATAACGGCCGTCGGCGCTGATCGCGGGGTTACCGCTCATCCCGTTCGCAGGCGCGGTGCCCCCCGCTTGCTTGGTAATCAAGGCGGCTTCCTTGGTCGTGCGGTCGAACAGATAGACCTGCGCGTTTTCCTGGGAGAAGATACTCTCCTTGCCTATCAGGGCAAACCAACGGGCATCCGGCGTCATCTCGAACTGGACGGCCTCAAAGCCCGAAACGTCCTGCAGAACCGACTCCTGCGTGCCGGTCTTGCGGTCGAACAGCTGGAGCCGCGAATGAAACTCGGCACCCTCCAGCTTGTTTTGGAGGTACGCGACATATTGCCCATCGGGCGTAACCCTCACGTTTTCGAGCCCTTCAAAATCCGAGTATTCGAATATTTTAGCGAGCTGATTCCAAGCAGGCTCCGCGGTCGCGGTCGCGGCCTGCCATTCGGACTTCAAGACGTCGGACAGCACGTCCGTTACGCCTTCCTCTTCCTGTGCCTGCGCCCGCGCCCAACCCGAGAACAAGCTGCCGCTCAGCAACGAGACGATCATCAAGTACGCGATCCACCTCTTGCCGTAGCGTTTTGCTTTCAACGAACTCACGCCAATCTCTCCCCTTTCATGATTGTGGTGCCCTCGTGCCTCATCTCGATTTGCACTACGGTTAGAAAAGGCCACCCGAATCGGATGGCCTTCGCGAACCGTCGCTTAAGTTGTTTTTCGCTTATTGCTCGATCGCGTCGGTCACGAACAGCTCGCCTTCTTCGAAGAACACCTTCATCTTCAGCGACTCGCTGACGAAGCGAACCGGCACCAGCGTCACGTTGTTTTTGACGATCGCGGGCGAGTCGAGCAGGACGGTCTCGCCGTTCGCTACCGCTTCCTTTTTATCGATCACGAGCTCGATTTTGTTCGCGCCCTTCTCGATCGTGACCTTGCGCGCCTTCTGATTCCAGCCGACCTTCGCGCCGAACGCTTCGCTGATGAAGCGGAGCGGCACCATCGTGCGTCCGTTCAGCGTGAACGGCGCGACTTCGAGCTTGAAGCTCTTGTCGTCCACGAACGCGTCCTTGGCGTTCAGCTTGAACGAGATCGTCTTGAACGGGAACACCGTGTTGTCCGTGAAGACGGAGTTTTTGTTGCCGAACTCGATCGGATCGGACATCACCGTGCCGAACTGCGTCTCGACCTCGATGACGTAATGCTGGCCGTTCTTGATCGACCCGTTGTTCGTCGCGTACAGGTCGAAGGAGATGCTGCCGCGGAACGAGCCGACCGGCGCCGTCACGTCCTTGTTGAACTCAGGATTGACGGCTTTGCCGTTCTGCACGATGCCCAGCAGCCAGCCGACGCCAGCCCGGTTCGTACGCCAGATCCCGGCCGATACCGGCTTGCCCTCCTCGTCGGTCGGACGAAGAATGACGGAGAGCAGCTTCGTCTTCTGCGCGAACGCCAGGTTAAGCTTGAAGTGCCCGTCCATGCTGCCGTCCTCGCCGACCGCGGCGCTGCCGAACTTGTCCTGGGTCAGATCGACGGAGGCGAACTGGCGAATGACGACGGGCGCATACGACGTATCGGCGTCCGCGAAGGGCGTTACGTCGGATTTGACGACGCCGGTGCCCGTCGTAATTTCAAGATAGTAGTACTCGCCTTCCTTCATGCTGTTGTTGTCGGAGGCGTACAGCTCGAACTGGTTGACGCCCTTGAACTGGCCGAGCGTATCCTTGAACGTATTGTTCAGCGTCTTCCCGTCCTGCTCGACGGCGAGCAGGTATTTGCCGACGTCGCCCGGCTCCTTCCAGGTCGCCCAGATGCCGTGCCCCGTGTCGGCGCCCTTGCCGTCCGCCGTCTTCATCACGATCGATTTGATCTCCGTTCCTTCGCCCGCGTCGATGAGCAGGCTGAGGTGTCCGTCCCGCGTGCCGTCCGGGGCGCCGGTCTTCTCCAGCGAGATGCGGTCCAATTCCTTGTCCAGAAAGCGGAACTGCTTGACCAGCTCGGTCGTCGGCGCTACGTCCGCGCCGAAGGCGGCCCCCCCTACGAACAAGCTTTGAAAGGCCAATGTCCCGATGGCTGCGGTCTGCAGCGTTTTGCGCAAAGCTTTCATTTTAAAAATACGCTCCCTTATCCCATAGATTAGGCTTAAACGAAGTCACCGATAGACTCATAATCGATATTCTCTCATGCGTGCATTCCTAAGCCGCCTTTCCATTTAATCGCAGATATTGGGAGGAGTCGACGGACTATGAGTATCATTTTAATAGATAGCGTTTCCTTTCCAAGCCACGACCGCGATCGCCATCTCGTGGCCTTGTATCGTTTTTGAGAGCTCCGATAGGGTATGATCCTTTAACTGGGTAAATTGCTCTAGCAAATGCCTTTCGTTTTCCCAGAAAACTTGCCCCTCCGTCGTCAGCGCCATGCTGCGGCCCCGTTTTTCGAACAAACGGATGCCAAGGTACGCTTCCAGCTGCTGAATATGCAAGGATATCGTAGATGGCGCGTACCCGAGCGATTCGGCCGCCTTTAAAAAACTTCCCTTATTCAGTATCATTTGGATGGTCGTCAATTGTTTGATCTCCAAGGCTGCATCCTCCCGCTCAAGCGAAGATATCGAATAACGGTCTTTGAGCCGACCCTAAAGGAGCATCGCGTGAACATCAGAAAATTAGATCAAGGCGAAGCGTGTCCCATGGACCTCTTGCTGCTGGCAGACCCCTCCCCAAGCATCGTCATGGCATACGTAAAGCGAGGAGATTGCTTCGTTGCCGAAAGGGAAGGTCAAATGATCGGAACCTACGTCCTTCTTCCTACGAGGCCGGAGACGGTTGAGTTAGTGAACGTTGCCGTTGCGGAAAAATGGCAGGGAAAAGGGATCGGGAAGCAAATGGTCTTGCACGCCCTTCGCTAACCGAACGCAAGGCCGAAATACGTTAAAGAGGCCATCCGACGCCGGATGGCCGCGCTCTATCCTTATTGGCGGTTACTTATTGGTTATTTACGGCTTCCTACCAGCACTTCGATGCCGTCTTTGGGACGCAGCGTCATGAGCGGCTCCATCTCGATGGGCGGATGCCCCGCTTTTAACTGCAGCCGGTAGCGTTGGCCGATCATGCACAAGGCGATGACCATTTCCAGCATGGCGAAGTGGTTGCCGATGCATCCTCTCGGTCCGCCGCCGAACGGGATATAGGAAAACTGCGGGATTCGCTTGACGAAGTCGTTTTCGAACCGCTCCGGGATAAAAGACTCGGGATTCGGAAAATAGGCCGGATTGTGGTGGATCGCATAAGGGCTGAACAGGACGGATTGTCCCTTTTTAATCTTGATCGGACCAAGCTCTACGTCGCTGATCGCGGAACGTCCGGTGAAGAAGCTGGGGGAGCGAAGCCGCATGGCTTCCCATAATACGTTTTGCGTGTAGGTGAGCTTCATATAATCGGCATCCGTAGGCGCCTCGCCTTGCAGGACCCGATCCCACTCTTCGTATAGCTTCCGCTCGACCTCCGGCTGCTTCAAAATGTACGAGAATGCCCAGGACAGCGCATTGGCGGACGTCTCGTGCCCGGCGATGAACATGATCATCAGCTCGTCGCGGAGTTCCTGGTCGGTCATGCCGTTCCCTTGATCATCCTTGGACGAGAGCAGCACGGAGAGCAGATCGCCTTCGCCGATCGCGGGGTTCGCTCTACGCTGCTTGATGATCTCGTAGACGGCGCGATCCAGCGCTTCGAGCGCGGACTTGTAAGCTTTATTTTTAGCGGTCCCGACGAAGAGCGGCACCGAGACGAGCGAGCGCATCCGCTCGGCGCACATCCGGTTGATGAGCTCGTACGGCTCTCGTATCGACCGCGAATGTTCATGGCCGTCCAAGCTGAAAAGCGTCTTGGCGATAATCGCGAAGGTAATATTCGAGATGTCGTCGGTGAGCAGGCGGTGTTCTCCCGGTTTCCACGTACGCAGCTCCCTGTCCACGATGTCCGCCATTTGCTCGGCGTAGAGATGCACATGCGCCCGGGTGAAGTGCGGCTGGATCAACTTCCTGACCCGTTTATGCTTTTCGCCCGTGCTGGTCGCCACGCCGTCCCCGACGAACAGCCTCGCTTCTTGAAAGGCCTTTACTTGATAAATTGATCTTGTTTGGTAATCAACAGTTCCCTCAGCAGCATCGGGTCGTAAATGACGTACATTTTTTGCGGACCGAACCTGATTTTGACGACGCCTCCGTATTTCGTTTGCAGCTCCGTCAAAAATCCGAGCGGATCTTTCCGGTATTCCATCAGATTGCCGGCAATCCAGGAACCTTTCGGTCCTTTAGGTTCGATTAAAGCTTGTGAAGCGCTCATAATTACTCTCCTTTTTCAATCGTACAGCGTGAATGTTCGGGCTTAACGCGCCTCGAATAGCGCGCAGGGGTCGACGTCTTCGTTCAGCCAGTCTTCGCCCTCGGCGAACAGGCTCTTCTGTACGGCGATGATTCCGCTACGTTTGGCCAGCCGGTTCATTTGGTTTTGCATCAGCTTGGAGTTGCACAGGACGATGACTTGCTCGCAATGGGGCAGAAACCATCGCTGCAGCTCCTCCCACTTCTCCTTGACTTCATGCTGGAACACGATCGGTTGTCCGTGAATCATCATTTTCCGGTTATCGATCAGCAGTTTGACTTTGCCGGAGACGAGCCGCAGGCAGGCGCTTTTGAGATCGGCGACGATTTGCTTGATCTCGTCCTGGCTGATCCCGCCGGTGACTTGCCAAGCGATGACATTGTGCGCGGGGTCGACGCGATAGTTGAAGCGATCCCGGAGCGGCCGCTCCAGCTCCTTTTTCAAAGACGCCGAATGCAGGGAAAAGCGCTCGTGAAGGAAAAAATAGCTAATGTCGACGTCCAGCGTATTGCACAGCAGCTCGATGTTTTTGAGCGAAATATTGCGAACGCCGCGCTCGACGCCGCCGATATAGGTGCGATCGAGTCCCGAGCGGGCGGCGAGCATGTCCTGCGACATGTTCGACCGAAGCCGCAGCTCCTTCAGGCGCAAACCGAAATCTTCTAATACACTCATTGGACAACTTCCTTCGGTACAAATTCCCATGCACTACCTCCATGTTAATCCGTTTCTCGCCGCGGAGTCGACGGACTATAAGTCTCATTCTTTTATATACTTGCAAATGAAGGAACAAGCCGACCCCGGCACGGGGCCGGAGCCAGCTTGTCGGAACGGTTTTGCTTAACGCTTACGGCCAAATGACCGTGTCGAAGGCGACTTCCGCCAGCTTGCCTTCCGTGCCCGAGGACACGGCCAAACCAGCCGTAAAGGCCCCCGTGAAGTTGATCGTTCGCGTGCTTCTTACGGTCCAGGCTTCGCCGTCGACCGAAGTGTACGTCTTCACGACGTTGCCGATCTTTTCGACTTTGAGCCAGATCGGCCACGTGTTTGTCGTCGTACTGTCCGTATTTTTGGATGCCCAATTATTCGTCTGGTCGCGATAGATGCTGCTGACCTCGGTTCCGCCGACGGTGAAAATGCCTTGGAAGGCGCTATTGGCTGCCGTACTCTGGCGAATCATCACACCGACTTTGGTGTCCGAGTTGACTCTCCCGCCGGGTACGCTCACGCTTGCGACCTTGGCGACGATCGTAGCGTCGCCTTGCAGACCGCCGAGGTACGCGTAGCGGAACTTGTCGGTCTGCCCCCAAATGCTGGTGCCGGCCGCCGTCATCGTCACGGACGCGCCGGACTGCGAAGTCGAACCGGCGATCGCCGTATCGATTTCCGCTTCGACAGGCGTTTTGATCTCGACGAACCTAGCGGTGACGGTCTTGTTTCCATCCATGATCACGGTGACCGGATTCGCGCTGCCGCTCAGGCCGCCGCCGCTCCAACCGATGAACGCATAACCCTGGGCAGGTACCGCGGTCAACGCAACCGAGGCGCCGGCCGCATAGCCGGCCTGGTCCGGTCCTCGCTGGATCGTGCCGTTTACCGCGTCGGTCGTAAGCGTGTAGACGTCGGAGGCGTTTCTAAAGTTGGCCGTGATGTTCTTGTTCCCGGTCATCGTCACGGTCGCCGGGTTGGCATTGCCGCTCAGGTCGCCGCTCCAGCCGGTGAAGACATAGCCTTCGGCGGGAGTTGCCTGCAAAGTCAGGGCATAGCCTGCCGGATAGGCGGGAACCGAAGGCGACGCGGATACGGTCCCGTTAACGGCTTCGGTATGCAGCGTATACGAAGGTATCGCAGGCCAGTCGACTTGCCCGAATCGCGCGGTGACGAATTTGCCGTCCTGGCCGGCCGTTACGGCCAGCCCGGCCGTGTACGCCCCGTTGAAGGAAGCGATCGTCCGCGAGCCGCGCTGCGTCCAGTTCGTGCCGTCGTTCGAGCTGTAGGTCTTCAAGCTCGTCCCCGTCTTTTCAACCTTCAGCCATACGGGGCCGGTAACGGGTTCGTCCGAGAGATATTCACGGATGACGTACGACCCGTCCCGGTACTGGCTGTACACTTTGCGATCCTTGGATATGAAAATGCCTTGGTAGTTACTGTTCGCGGCCGTGCTCTGCCGCATCATGACGCCCGCCCGGGCATCGCCTGCCGTCGCCGCGAACTCGTTCACCTTGGCCACGATCGCGCCGTCTCCGCTCAGGTTGTCCTCGTAGGTGTACCTGAAGCTATCGCTGCTTCCCCAGACGGTCGAGCCGGATGCCTTGATCGTGACGCCGTCCGTATCGTCCGTCGTGGCGCCCGCGTACGTCGTACCGATATCCGCGTCCTTGTATGCCGCGAACTTGGCCGATATCGTTTTGTGGCCGTCCATGATCAAATTGACGGTATCCGACGTCGTCCCGATCAGGTCTCCTTCCCAGTGCACGAAGCGGTATCCGAGAGCCGGCTTTGCTTGAATCTTGACCACGGTGTAAGGCGCATAACCGCCGTCGGCCGAGGGATCCTCGATCTCGATCGTACCGCCCGTCGTCTGCTGCACGGTCAACTTGCACACCTCCGGCATGACATCGAAGGTAGCCGTGACCGTTTTGTCGCCGTCCATCTTCAAGTAGGCGGGGTTCACTCTGCCCTCCAGCGCGCCCGACCATCCCGTGAACGTGTAATTCAGTTCCGGCAGCGCGGTTAACTTCACCTTGGAGTCGGCCACGTATAGGCCGGACGCCGCCGATACCGCGCCGTGTCCGTTCGCGTTCACGGCCAGCGTGCGCATATCCGGCCAGCTGACGTGGCTGAACTGCGCGGTTGCCGTGCCGCCTGCCGGACCCGCGGATGCGAACAAGCCGATCGTGAGCTCCAGGTTGGCATTGTCCCAATCCCAGATCGTGACCTTGATAGGGTCCTTCCACGTGACGCCGTCCGTCGACCAGGACATCGTGAGGTCGCGGTTAATGGTCCGCTCGATCCGCAGCCAGACCGGCGTCGATACTGCTTCGATCGTCTTGTCCGTGCTGTACCAGTCGCCGCCTTTTCTGGACTGCACGATCACCTTGCCGTCCTTCACCAGGATGGCGGCGTATTGGGCGCCGCTCGCGAGAGAAGAGCGAATCTGAATGCCGGCTACGGCATCGGCGGCTTTGCCGCTCGCAGTCAGCGAATCGAGCTTCGCGGTAAATACGGCGTTGCCCTTGAGTCCCGGCCGCAGCATATACCGGAAGCTGTCGGGCGCTTGCGCGAATTGGTTGCCGGTCGTCGTCAGCGTATAAACGCCGCCGCTGACCGAAGTGGCGCCAGGCGTTCCCGGCGGCGAGATATCCACGCTCATCAAGGCGTTGGCCGGCTTGAAGTTCGCCGTGACCGCCTTGTTGCCGTCCATCGTCACCTCGAGCGGATTGGCGCTGCTCGTGATGTCGCCGGTCCAGCCCGTGAACAGATAGCCGGGCTCGGCTACGGCGGTCAACGTCGCTTTGGTGCCTGCTTCGTAGAGCTTGCCGGATACGTTCGCCGGGCGGTCGGCGGTTGCCTTGAACGTGCCGCCTTCCTGCGTCTCGACGTCGAGCGCGTATTCCGGCACTTTGATGAAGTTGGCCGTTACCAGCTTCGGCGCGTCGACGACCACGGTCGCAGGGTTATCCGGATACGTCTTTTCCGCTTCGGTTTCGTTGTTCACTTCGGTCCAGTTGTCGAAGCGGTAACCGAATTTGTCGACGGCCGTCAGGATGACCTCGTCGCCATGGACATAGTTCGGCTTGGAGGGATTAACCTTCACCGAACCTTGAACCGGGTCCGCCGCGGTCGTCAGCGCGTGGCGCGGCAGCTCCGCGAACACGGCGTGGACGCTGCTATCGCTCGTCATCGTCACCTGCCCGGTCGGATCGTCGCTCGTCAACGCGCCTTCCCAATGGACGAACTTGTAGCCGTACGCCGGCACGGCGGTCAGGTTGGCGACGTCGCCGTCGCTGTATTTGCCGTCCGCATGGTCCAGCTTCACCGTGCCGCCTTCCGTGGCAGTGGCCGCGAGCGTGCGCACCTCTACCTCTTCATAATTCGCCACGATCTCGCGATTGGTGTCCATCGTGACCTGGATCGAGCTGGCGGTGCTGTCGGCGCTGCCGATATCGCCGCTCCAATGCGTGAACTTGTAGCCGACGTGTCCTTTGGCCGTCAGGTTCAGCTGCATGCCCTTCGTGTACGTTCCGCCTGCGGGCAGGACGTCTCCGTAGACCGATTCGACGCTAAGCGTGCGCGTCTCCACCGGAATGAGCGGCAGCATGCTCGCGGCGTTGGCCGACAGGATGTTGACCGAGAATTCGTTTTGCGTGTTCCAGGAATCCGTATAGCGATACATGACCGCGTGGTCTTCGTATCTCGGAAATGCTTTCGTTTTCGCGTCCGTATTCCACGTATCGCTGAACCAGGACGGATACTTGGCGCTCTGAATGTCCGAGTTCGGCAGTCCCGGCGGCGGCTCGATCCAGCCGTTGCCCTGCTGCTTCTGCTCCTGGACCCACTGATACTGGTTAATCTCGTGCACGAACCACCGCGGCTCGCGCTGCGGATCGCCCAGTCCCGTGATGAACGAGCGGCTGACGGCATTGCTGCCCAGCGTGTAGTCCCAGGTCTGTTGAATGCGATCCAGGTATTTCTGGTCGCCGGTGAGGCCGTAGCCGACGATGATCGGCATCAGCGTCGAGCTCGTGAACCGCCAGCCGATCTTGTCCGGGAAACCTTCATCCTGCGTCGACGCGCCGAACGGGGTTTCGTGCTTCATCTCCCTGTCGACGAAGTCGATGATGCAGTTATAAGCCCACTGTCTTTGTTCCGCCGTTACGCGCGGGTTTTCGTACATGGAGACGAATACGCCCAGCCAAGCGCGGTCGAGTACCCAGGTGTAGCGCTTGAACGTGTCGTACTGGGTCGGCCTTTTGGGCATATCCTCCTGGATCTGGTGCAGCAGCTCCTCCGCGGTGATCCGGCTGCCGGGAACGCTCGGATCCTCCACGTAATCGTTGTCCCCCATGGCAACGAGCAGCGCGCTGGCCGCCAGCAGCATCTCGTTGGACCACGGATGAGGGATCCCTTCCTGGCTGACATCGTAATAGGTATTCGTTGTGAGCGCGTCGAGATCCGTTTTATGTCTCGGATCCTCCTGGTTATCGTAGTAATGCTTTTTGAAGCCGTTGTACGCCCGAATCGCCGCCTTTAGATAGCCGTTTGATTTGCCTGCGAGGTACTCCTGCATCAACGGCGTATTGTAGGCCTGGGCCAGCACGCCCGCGGCGAACAGCGTCTCCGCGACGTTCGGACCCTGCGTCCGGTTGTAGAAGAACCGGTTCGTGGCGCCCGTGAGCGGCGATCCGGTTTCATACGTCCCTTCGTCGGGCTTGCCGGGCGTCTGCGGCCGCAGGTAGTTCGCCAGGGTCCCGTCGGTGGTCGTATTATTGATCGCTTTGGTCAACCAGTCGAGCTCGTACGCCAGTTCGTCCAGATAGTCGGGCACGCCGTTGCCCGATTCCGGGATCTGCAGCGATTCTCCCAGCGCCTTGATCTGTTCGGGGAAATACTTGGCGCCGAGCAGCATGTCGATGCCGACATAGGCGGAGTTGTACGGATATTTCCCCCGGTCGCCGGCATCCATGTGACCGCCGGTAAGGTCGACCCGCGCTTTTTCCAGGTCTCCGCCGTTGTCGATGAATTCGGCCTGGTCGATCGCGTCGTCCATGTGCGAAGGCGGCCGATCCCAATGCGTATACTCCGAGGCCGTGTGATTGTCATAGTCGATTCCGTAGTCCCCGTCGCGCTGCAAATACAAGGCGCGGGTGATCGTATACGCGATCTCGTCCTTGTAGATCAGGCTGTCGATCTTGAACGGATAGGACACGCCGATGCCCGGGATGTAGAGACGGTAGGTTCCTTCGGCCTTCAACGTGCTGAAGTCCATCTCGTAGATCACGCTTTTCGTCCACCTGTCCGTGACGATTTGGCCGGTTTTCTCGTCCCGCTGCGGGAGGATGTCGCCGCTGTAGACGCTTTTGCCGACGCTGGTCGTATCGCTCCCCGCCACGATATAAAACTTCGGGTAGCCGCTGAAGTCGAGGCTTCCCTGCCCGGTCCATTGGTTCAGGTAAGCGACCTTTTTCCCTTCCGCCGGGTAGCCGACCTGGTTCGTATGAATCATCAGGTTCGGCTCGCTCAGGCTGAACGTAAAATTCAGCGCGCCGACGTTCGCGACCGCGGGATCGATCGTCAGCGTATAGGTTTTGCCTTCCTGGAACTTAACGGACGAAGGCAGCTTGAGGTACGCACGATAGAAGACCTGGATCTTCCCGATGTTCCCCGACATGGTCGGGTTGTAAGGCGCCTGCTCGGGAAAATACCGGTAATTCACCAGCACCGGTTTGACGCCGTTGCCGGAAAAATTCGGGTCGTTCGAGCTGGTGATCGTGTAGTAGTCCGTGTTGGTTACGTTGGCGTCGACGTAGGGATTGTCGATCAGCACATATTCCATCCACTGCGAATTCAGCACGTTCGCATGGGAGACTTGGGGAATGTACGCGACGGGCGCGCGCTCTTTGAGCGCATTCGCTTGAGCGCTTGAAGCGGATGATACCGGGGCGCCGAATGCGGATGAAAAAGGAATTAGCATGGATAATGCCGTTAACCAGACGATCATGGCGCGGCGTGCGCGGCGAAGCCTATTCTTTACCATCACTTGAGTGCCTCCTCATTAATGGTTCGTGACTGTTCCCTGACGACGAATAGGGACTTCTCAATGTAGGATGAAGGTCAATCACCTCCTTGCGCGGCCATGATGGACGTAAACCGATGACGGCCCGAGCCGACGGCATAAATCGTATAGCGTTCGCCCCGCTCGTCGGACGGCACATGCACGTTCGCCGTCGCGTTGGCGGGAACCTCGACTTCCAATTCGATCTCCGCGCCCTTCCTTTGCCAGCTCGCCTTCACGAGACCTCTAACCGTCCGGACCTGGCCGCTCGCATGCGTCAGTCCTGGAGGAACGAAGGGCTTGATCGCGATCTCCTCGTAGCCCGGCTTCGCCGGCGATATGCCGGCCAGATGCTTGTAGAACCAGGCGTCGAGCCCCCCGACGAGAAAGGCGTGGTTGTTGGACGACCGGTCGTCCGCAAAGCTTTCGAAGGCCGTCGTGGCCCCGTACTTTTCGATCCAGTAGCCCCAGCCGCCTTGGCGCGTATTCGTCGCGAGCGCGTAGGCGACGTCGTTCCTTCCGTTGTCCGCCAGCGCCGCGAGGATCGCCTCCGCGCCCAGGCATCCGACGGTCATCGTCTGCCTCGACCGGATGTCCGCGACCAGGCTGCTTAGCACGCGCTCCTTGTGCGCCTCCGGCACGACCCCGAAGTGCAGCGCGAGCGCATTGGCGGTCTGCGAATCGTTGTCGTAGGATCCGTTCGGCTTCAAATACGCGGCGTTGACGCCGTCTCTCACCCGGCTCGCCCGTTCCGCGTACGCGGCCGCGTCGGCGCGGTAGCCGAGCACGCCGGCGATCTTCGAGAAAAGCGTCAGGCATCTGTAATAGTACGCCGAAGCCAGATATGGCTTGGATATGTCCTTGGATTGGCCGAACCAGTCTCCGAACAGGACGCTGCCCTGCAGCAGGCCGTCGCGGTCCAGCCGGGATTTGAAGACGTCGAGGCATCGTTTCATCGTCGCATAGTGCTTGGACAGGAACGCTTTGTCTCCGTAGGCCATGTAATATTCCCAGGGAATAAAAACGACGGCGGAAACCCAGGGGATATCGAGGGCGTATTCATGGCCTTCGCTTGGGCAAATGAGGGGAATGATGCCGTTGTCCAACTGACAATCGGCGATATCGTCGAACCACTTCTCGTAAAAAGCGGCCATATCGAAATTCAAAAGGTCCGCCTCGGAATGGCAATGGGCGTCGCCGAGCCAGCCCTGCCGCTCTCTCGTCGGGCAGTCCATCGGGACGGAGACGAGATTGGAGCGGAACGACCATACCGCGCCATGATGAAGCCGATTGAGCAGCTCATTGCCGCACGAAAACGCCGAATCGTTCAACAGATCGTTGTGCACGACCTTGGCGACGATCCGATCCGCTGTCAACGTCCCCGGATAGCCGGCGACTTCGACGTACCTGAAACCGTGACAGGAAAACCTCGGCTGGTACGTCTCCTCCGTCTCGCCTCGCAGCGTATATTCGTCGTAATGCGTCTGCCCCTCCGCCAGCCAGCCCGCCTCGACGCTCCCCGTATCGATCGAACCGTCCGGCCCGAGGCGCTCGGCATAACGGAGCGCGACGCGCGTTCCCGCCGGTCCGCCGACCGCGAGGCTTAAGGTGCCGAACAAATTCTGGCCGAAATCGACGACGAACTTGCCGGCCCCGAAGCCGGCAACGGAAACCGGCTTGATCTCGGCCGTGCACAGGATCGGCTCCAGCTGCGCGGTGAGCAGCAGCGGGCCGCTGTCGGGAATCGTCCCGCCCCACGCGGCGTCGTCGTACCCGGGCAGATCCCATCCGACGGGCTCGAGCCTCGCGTCGTACGTCTCGCCCTTCCCCTCCGAGATGCTGCCCCCGGCATAGCGCAAGGCCGTATAGGGGCCTTTTTTCAGCCGCTTCCACGTATGATCGCCGACGATCGTATCGACCGTGCCGTCGTCATAACGGACGTCGAGCCGGAAAATGACCTTTCTCGTATGCATGATGCCGACGGCATTGACGCCGTCTGCGAGCAGCTCCGTCACGTCATGCGTGCGGTACAGCCCCCGCCTGAAGTGCGTCTGCCCGGGGCTCAGCAGGTCTTCGCCGACTTTGCGCCCGTTGATGCGCACCTCGTAAGCGTTCGCCTTGCTGCCGGTCGCGCCGATATACGCTCTGGCGGACGCGACGCGCGCATCCTGCTTCAATTCGAAGGCGCGCCGCTCGTAATACACGGCCGTCGGGCTGTTGGGATATTCGGCGTTCAACCAGCCGCATCCCCAATCTTCGAATTTGAACAAGCCGGTCTCGAAAAGGGCCGCTTCGCTCCAGTCGAGCTCACGGCCAAGCTCATTCCATACCTTGACCTTCCACCAATAGCGGGTCGTCGGCTTTAATGCCGAGCCGCCGTAGCGAACGGCATTTTGCTCGCTCGATTCGACTTGGCCGCTGTCCCATAAGTCGCCCATGTCGTCTTCGATATAGGAAGGACGCGAAGCGACGATGATCCGGTAAGCCTTTTGCATAAAACCCGGTTCGGTACAAGCCGTCTCCCAGCTTAACTTGGGCTGCGGCTTGTCGATGCCGAGCGGCGCCGTCCGGTATTCGCATCGCAGATTGATAGGGACGCACGATCTCGTAGCTGAATTCGTCTGCTGCATGATTTTAACCCCGCTTCCTGGAATGATGCGCCGCGATCGCCCTACAGGACTTCGAGGAACGCTTCTTCGTCAAGGACGGAACGATAGGCGAAAATGTACATGCCCGCTGACCACGCCTGGTAGGCCATGCCGGACGGCATGCCGCTCCTTCCGTTCAGCCATTCATTGAATTCCCACTCGAATCGTTTGCCGATGCTGTTCGCCTTCGCCAGATTTTCCAGCTCCGCCTTGGCGAAGTCCTTCCGTCCTGCCTTCATGAGAGCCGCGACGTAAAAGCCGCCGATAAACGGCCAGATGCCGCCGTTGTGGTACTGGTACTGCAAATTCAGGTGCGCGTTCCTGTAGTACTCGCGCCAATCCTTGTCGCCCGGCATGATCGGCGGATAGTTGGCCATGATCGGATAGGGCTTGTTCATGCCGGTCTGAACGAAGTGATTGACGATGGCGTCCGCCTTGGCGTCGTCCGCGATGCCGAACAGAATGGCCAGGCTGTTGCCGAGCGCGTCGCAGTGGTAGCCGAAGTCCCGGAAGGCAGCGTAGGGCAGATAGAATTTGCCGAACCAGTACAGCTCGGTGCTCATTCTGATGATTCGCAGCCACTCCTGGCTGTACCCTCGCTCGTTCACGATTTTCGTTTTTTCCTCGACGTCTCCCGGCCAAAGCAGCAGGTTCAGCTTGAATTTCACCTCTTCCGCCCGAAGACGGTAGGCGACGCCGCTTTCCCCGCACAGCTCGAGGATTTTGGCGTATTCGACCAGCGCTTTGTAATAGAGCACATTGTCGTAAAGGACGTTCCCTCTGTTCGCGTACAGGTCGCCCCAATCCGCCGCCTCCTGGACCTCCAGCAGCCCGCAGTTGTTGCTGTCCTGATACTCGAGCCATAGCATCGCTTTTTTGATGGCTTCCAGGTGGCTCTTCAGAAACGGCAGATCTTTGTAGCGCGAGTAATAAACGCTTTGTCCGATGACGTACCAAGGATTGCTGTCGACCGCGCCCTGGTTCGGCTCGATCGCCGGACGGTCGACGTCGACGGACAACGGGATCATGCCCAGCCCGGACTGATATTTCGAGAGCGTTTCGAGCGTTATTTTAAAGGCATCCTGAAATGCCTTGTTTTCGACGAAGGACGCGCCTAAAAACGTGATGATGCTGTCTCTTGCGAACACTTGGTTATAGCCTTCGGATAAAGCGGACGCCTTGGCGCCGATCGCGTGCATGCACCGTTCTACGACCAGAACGGATTGTTGGTAGGCTTCGTCGAGCAGGTTCATAAGATCGATCCCTTTCTTCTCCATGGTATATAGCCGGTTCGGCCTTACTTGCCGACCCGGTGCAGCGCCGGGAGGACCAGCTGCGGGTAAAAGATGCCGTGCCGTTCCGCAAAATCGAGGGTCGCGATCCCCGTATGCTCGAACGCGAAGCTGCTGACCGGAAAGGCCCGGACGCCGAGCAGGAAGCCGAGCAGCACGCCGAGCGAGCCGCCGTGGGCGAACACGACCGCCGAGCGCGACTTGGCGTCCTCATCCGGCACGAAGCCGCCCATCCGGCCGTGCCAGCCGATCCCGCCCAATTCCTTCAGGAAAGGAGGGACGATCCTCGCGCACATGTCGTAATAGCCTTCGCCCATCTCGGTTTTCCACATTTCCTCCGCATAGCCGCCTCCCGCTTCCCGCTGCATGGCCTCGAAGGCCGTGCTCGGCAGCTTTTCCAACTCGCGGTTGGGCATCCATTCGTGCATGAACGGCAGAATTCGGATATCCAGCTCTCTGCCGGCCAGGACGATCTCGGCGGTTTGCAGCGCTCTGCCGTAAGGCGAGGAGAACGCATAATCGTAGACTTCGTCCTTCAAAGCCGCCGCCGTCTCCTCCGCCTGCAGCACGCCGCAGTCGTCCGACAAGCAGCCGGACACCGGCCGTTCGGGGCAGATGAACGGATCCCCCGCCATATGGCCGTGCCTGATCAATGTGAGTCGCATCGCTCTTCTCCTTTGCTCATGAATAAAGGCAATGAATGAAGGTTGTTGTCTCCACCCATTGCCTTCGTGCGCAGAAGCCGGTTGGTTAGTTGCCCGCCAGCTGCTGCTCGTACTGCTTGTGCATCTTGGTCATGTATTCCTCGACCTGAACGGCGCCTGCGGCGTCAAGCTCCTTCACGTACTTGTCGTACTCTGCCGCGGACTCGGCTTCGGTCTTGGCCAGGATGACGGAGTAGGCGTTCTCGTACAGCCGCTTGTCCACGGCTTGCTGCTTCGCGATCGTGTCCGTATCCGCGCCGGCCATCAGGTCCCCGAGCGTGGTCGCGTCGTACCAGTACGGGCCGAGTTCCTTGTCTCGTTGCTGCGCTCTCGTATTGTTCGTGGCGATCGGGTCGTCCTTCAGGATCCAATACGTGCCCCAGCTCGTCTTGCCAAGGTCGGAGCCGACCAGTCTTGCGTAGTGCCCCATGCCCGTTTCCTTCTCGATGTTCACTTGCTTCTCGCCTGCCAGCCAGCGGTCCAGGTAGGACTTGACGAGCGTCGGCTTGCCGTCGACCATATCCCACTGAATGCCTTGCGGACCGTTCATCGCCAGGAAGTTGCCTTCCTCCGTGGTGAGGTAGTTGAGCAGCTTCATGGCCGCTTCCGGATGTTTGGCTTTGTCGGTAATGACCAGCGCGCCGATGCCCTTCTTGCTGACCGAGAATACGGCCGGCTTGTCGCCGCTCGGGAACTTGAACACGAAGTTTTGGAAGTACATTTTTTCGGCGTTCGGGAGTTTCGCGTCGGTGTACGTCTTCAAGACGTCGTACGTTTGGTTCCAGCCGCCGATATGGGCCGCGACTCTCGCCGGGTAGAGCTTGGATTTTTGCCAGGTGGCATAGTCCTGCGTGAAGGCTTCGGGATCGATCAGGCCTTCGCGGTACAGCTTGTTGTAGAATTGCAGTACGTCCTTGCCCCAAGGCGCTTTCGGCCAGAACTTGATCGAATCGTCCTGCCCGACGTACACTTTGGAATCGGCCGGGGAACCTGCCATCGCGATCATGGCGTAGTACGGCGATCCCCAGTTGCGGTTGAAGCCGCTAAGCGGGTACATCGTTTGGCCGTCGGCCGTTTTCGGGTACTTCTCCTTGACTTGCTTCAGGTAGTTGTACACGTCGTCCGACGTCTCGAGCTTCGGCGAGCCGAGCGCTTCGTAGATGTCCGTTCTGACCTGCAGGCTGTAGCCGTATCCGGGAGGCGTCGCGCCTTCGGGCAGGTAGCTGTTGGTCAAGTGATAGATGTTGCCGTCGCTTTGCTTCAGCATATTGAGGGCGGAGCCGTACTTCTTTTTCAAGTCGGGGCCGTATTGGTCGATCAGGTCATTAAGCGGAATGGCGATCTTGTCCGCGATGACGCGGGTCGGATCCGACATCATGATCAAGTCCGGATAATCGCCGCTGGCGAGCATGACGTTCAGCTTGTCCTGACCGACGCCCGAGAAGACGTCCCACTTCAGCTTGATGTTCAGCTTCTCTTCGATCTGCTTGGCGACGGGATTGTTCTCCCAGAACGGGTCCCCCGTCGGAAAATTCGGCGTGCCGCCGCCGGCGTTGACGATCGTCAGCGTGATCGGCTCTTCCTTCGCAGGCGCTGCCGAACTGCTGGCAGGCGGGCTGGAACTGCTCGGACTGCTCGAGCCGGTCGGTTCGCTTGCGTTTTTTCCCCCGTTGTTGGCGCATGCCCCGAGCATCGCGACGCAGATCGCCGCGACTGCCATGGACCTTGCCGACTTCAAATACCTTTTCATGTTCGTTGCCTCTCCCTCTCAACTTGTTTTTATGAATAGTAGGCGATCGGTTGTTCCGATAAGCCTATCATCCTTTCACGGCACCTACGGTAAGTCCGCCTACGAAATACTTTTGCAAGAAGGGATAGATCATGACGATAGGCACGGTCGTGATGGTGATGGTCGCCATCTTGATGACTTCGGGCGTAAGGATCGCGCCGGATTGCTCCAGCCTGGCCGCCTGCGTCGGGTCGGTCGACTGGATTTGCGTTTCCATCAATATTTTGACGAGCACGCCCTGCAGCGTCGAAAGCTCCTGGGAACCCGAGGTGTACATATAAGTATCGAACCAGGTCGTCCACTGGGCGACGCCGACCATCAGCGCGATCGTGGCCAGTACGGGCGTCGACATCGGCAGGATGATGCTGCGCAGCGTCCGGAGTTCGGAAGCCCCGTCGATTCTGGCCGATTCGGCCAGGGACGGCGGCAAATCCTCGAAAAATTGCCTCATGACCATGACGTTCCAGACGCCGACCGCTCCCGGGATGATGTAAACGAGAAAGTGATTGTACAGGTGCAAATCCCGAATCAGCATGAACTCCGGGATCAACCCGCCCGAGAAGTACATCGTGATGATGAAGAAAAACAGGATCCCGCGTCTGAAGATGAGCTCCCGGTTGGAGAGCAAGTAAGCCAGGATCGCCGTGCAGATGACGCCGACTACCGTGCCGAGCAGCGTTCGGGCGATGCTGATATAGGTCGAATGCATCAAGTTGTTCTCGTTAAAAATCGCGCGGTAGGCTTCCAGCGAAAACTTCCGCGGCCAGAAGTAGATGCTGCCTCTCATCGCGTCCCGGCCTTCGTTGAAGGATACGACGAAGATGTTCCAGAACGGAAATGCCGCTAAAAATCCGATCAACAGCAGGATGATGCCGTTGACGGCATAAAACACGCGTTCTCCTGATGTCGCTCTCATCCAGGTTCCCCCATTGCTTTTTAGACAGCGCCTAGAAAATGCCCGTCTTTAGAAATCTTCTGCAAAAGTAATTGCAGATCACGATCAGAATCAGGCCGACCACGCTCTTGAACAGGCCGACGGCCGCCCCGTAGGAGTATGCCGCTTGCTGCAATCCGTACTTCAGTACGTAGGTGTCGAGCACCTCGGAATGCTTCATGTTCATCGGATTTTGAAGGAACAGCTGCTGGTCGAGGCCGGCGTTGAGGATGTACCCGAGGCCGAAGGTGAAGAGCAGGATGATCGTCGGCATGATCGAAGGCAGCGTGATGTAGAAGATCTGCCTGAACTTGCCCGCGCCGTCCATCATGGCGGATTCGTACATCTGCTTGTCGATGGAAGCGATCGCCGCGATATAGATGATCGAATTCCATCCGACGTTTTTCCATACGTTGAGGCTGGTGATCATCGGCCAAAAATGATCCGCGTCCCCCAGAAAGTTGATCGGCTTGTCGATCAGGTTCAAAGAGAGCAATAAGGAATTCAGCGGCGCAAGCTCGTCGATGGAAAAGATCGTCATCGCCATGCCCGCCACGACGACCCACGAAATGAAGTGCGGCAGATAAGAAACGGTTTGGATGACCTTTTTATACGCCGCGTTCCTGACTTCGCAGATCATGATCGCGAACGCGATCGCCGCCACCGTGGAGAACACCAGGCCTAACGAACTGATGACCACCGTATTGCGCAGGACGTAGGAGAAGTCAGGACTGTTAAAAAACGTCTTGAAGTACTTGAGGCCGACCCAATCCCCGCCGAACGGCGTCCGGTAGGAAAATTCCCGGAAGGCGAGCAGCGAACCGTACATCGGCCCGTATTTAAAAATCACCATGAACAAGATAAAGGGTACCAGCAAGAGCAGATGGACTCTTTGTCTTTTCATTTTCCTTAGGACGCTCAACGAATTCCTCCCCTATCCCGGTTGTATCCCGGCTTTTGCGTTCGCTTGCCGGCTTTCATACCTCAATTATGGTGGCGGGCCGCTTGGACTTCAATTTAAGGATTCATCGAATTCTATTGCGATTCATATTCGTTTTTTCAATGCAAAAAGCATAGAAATAAACATAATCTATAGAAATAAAACTCTCTTTTTCGGCAAAATTCCACAATCGAACAAACATTCCACAATCGATCTAACAAGCAAAAAAGCAGACTTCCCGAGCATGGCCTGAATCGCGCCACGATGGGAGTCTGCTGCGGAAGCTGCGCTATTCGATCGTTTTGTGCTGCGCGTCGACGGAAAACTGAAGCTCGACGACCGTACCCGGGTTGCCGGGGTATACATGGATGCTGGCGCTCCTGTAGAACAGCCGAAGACGCATGAAGGTGTTCGTGACGCCGTACCCGACCCTGTTGTCCGGCACTTCCCCGCGATTAAGCCGCTCGATATATTCGATGAAGCTCTCCTTGACACCCATGCCGTCGTCCCGGATCGTGATCGCGAATCGCTCCTCCGTTTTGCGGATATCCACGACGATATGGATGATTTTCCCGTGGATGCGGCCGTGGACGATGCTGTTCTCGACGAACGGCTGAATCGTCATCTTGCTGATCGGCAGCTCTTCGAACGCCGGGTCGACGCGCACGTCCAGGCGGATCTGATCGCTGTGGCACAGGTTCTGCAGCGCGACGTAATACTCGATCAGCTTGATCTCGGACTTGATCGGGATAATGTCCCTGCCCTGGCTCAGCACGATTTTATAAAAGTCGCTTAACAGGTCGATAATCGTGACGATTTTGTTTTCATTTTTGCCGAACGCGATCCATCTGACGGCGGATAGCAGGTTATACAAGAAATGCGGGTTCATCTGCATCTGCAAGTATTTGATTTCGCTCTCTACCTTTTGCCGTTCCGTCTTCGTGATGTCCTCGGTCAACCCTTCGATCCGATGGGCCATGCTGCACAGCGTCTGGTCGAGCGCGGCTACCTCGCGGATGCGGTTCGTGCCCGGCACGATATGCCGCTCGCCCTTTTCGACCGCTTTGATCTTATGCGCCAGCTTCTCGATGCTCTGGGAGAAGCGCTTGGAGAACAGAATCGCCAGCACGACGCCGATTAAGATGAAAAAGCACGTGCATAGCAAAACGTAATTGCCGATGGATCGTTTCTCCTTCTCAAGCTTGTAAGCGTCGTAGAGGATGACCGACGTCAGCGCATTGTTGACGGTGCCGTGATACGTATAATAAAAGTCTTTTCCCTGCTTGATCTTCGCGAAGGTTTGCGCCGTTTGCGCGTTGCTTTCCACGTCGTCCAGCGTTTTTTTATTGATCCACACGTTCGGGTTCGAGCTGAAGATGATGTCCCCTTCGCTCAGCAGATAGATCAAGTACTTCGCGTCGCTGTCCGCTTTATACAGACTGCTGAGTCTGTCTTGATTCAATTCAATGGCCAGCACGCCGCCCGGCCGGTTGATATTGATATACTTCAACAATAAGATCCGCGTCCCCGCGCCGTCCTCGTCGAACGTGACCCAGACGTCTTTGCCGCGGGCATCGATCGCCTTCTTCATAAGGTCCTGCCGGCTAAAGCTCTCGATGCTCTTTACGTTTTTGCCGTCCGTGATGAGGTCCGGATCGATTTTGTACAGGGCGATGCTTTTAATGTCGTTGTTCGTCGTGACATAGTTTTCGAAAAGATTGTTGATGTCGATAAATTGCTGAAAAAGCGCGTAGTCGACGCTGCCCGAGCGTTTGCCCAAAAAAAGGCTGGCGATCGTACTGTCGGAGTATAGGTTTCTGGCGGTCAGCTCGCAGTTTTTCATGATGTTCTCGATGCCGTTCAGCGCCTGCGAGGTGGCATAACGCATGAACTCCTCGTTTTGGCTGTTCAGCGTCCGGTTCAATCTGCCGGAGATGATCGAGCTGATCGTGACGGAGCATACGAGGACGATCACGATATTGATGGCCAGCATGATGTGAAAAAATTTAAAATCCATTTTTCTTAAAGCGAGTTCCATTTTCTCTCATCACCCTCTATGCCTCGTACCGTCAGTTACATATGCTTGTTCCGGTATTCCCCGGGCGTCATTTGAACGTAGTTTTTGAAGACGATGTTAAAGTAGGTGCTGTTCTCGTACCCGACCTTTTCGCCGACCTCGTGGATTTTGTGGCGCGTTTCCTTGAGCAGCTCCTTGGCCTTGCCGATTCGCAGGCGGGTCAGGTATTCCTGAATGCTGATCTCCATCTTCTCCTTGAACAGGATCCGAAGGTAGTTCGGGCTCAGATAGACGCGGTCCGATAGATAGGTGAGCGTGATCGGCTCCCGGTATTCACGATTCAGGATGTCTAATATTTCTTTGATGATGTAGTCGTCTTTATTAAGCCTTTTGCGGCCCATATACGAGGATACGGACACTAGGATTTTGCTCGTGTACACGATCATATCCGGGATCGTCTTGGCATTGATGACGTTTTTGAAAATGTCGATCTCGTTTTCGGCGATTTTTTCGAAGCTTTCGTCCATTCCCGTCATCCGCTTGGACAGATTGGAAAACAGATAAATAAACAAGCTTTGGACGTAATCGATATTTTTGTTCGGTTCGGCGAGCATGCATTGAATGAGGCGGTTGATCTCTTCCTCGTTGCTCTCTCCCTCGCATACCCGGTCGATCATTTGCGAGATGGCCGCCTTCGGATTTTGAGGCTCGGATTCCGGCGAAGCGGCAGTCGCTTCCTTATCGTCCGCGTAATAGACGATTCGCCCATAGCCCAGCTCGACCTTTTTTCTGGCTGCCGTCCGCGATTGCTTGTAGGCCAGGTGCAGCTCGTCCAGATTCGCGAACAAATCGCTAACGCCTATGATGTACTTGTAGCTGTTTTCCTTGGCTAACCGCTCGATTTCATTTTCGATCTCCCGGACGATTTTGGCGCTTTCTTCGTCTCCTTTGACCAGCGTATGAAGGAGCGCGATGACGCCCTTGCCCGATTTCTTTAAAAAGATCGCGTTTTTAAAACGCTCGACGCTTTCGAGACCGTAGAGAATGACATTCAAGATGTTGGCATTTTCAAAAATGTCCGTATCCTCGCCGAAGTCGAACTCGATCAGGGCGAGTCTGTACATGCCGATCATTCTCAGCTTCAAATCGTTCGCCTGCACGTAGATCGACCGGGAATCGTCGGCGCTTCGGCCCGATACGATCAGCTCCTCGAGAAACTTGGACTGCAGGTAACGCAGGTTGTTGTTGAATTGTTCGATCATCTTGTTGTTCTCGACATGGGATAGCTTCTCGTCGACGAGGATCGAGGTCGTCTTCTTGATGAGCGCGGTCAGCTCCTCCTGCTTCAGCGGCTTGATCAGGTAGCTGAACGCCCTGACCTCCATCGCCTCCTGCATCAGGCTGACGTCCTCGTGACCGCTGGAAAAGATGATCTTCACCTGCGGGCAAAATTGAATGATTTGCTTGGCCATCTCGATTCCGCTCATGCCGGGCATCTTGACGTCGCTGATGATAATATCGGGCAGGAGCGCACGCGCTTTTTCCAATCCGTCGAGCCCGTTGAACGCGGTCTCCACCTGCCGGATGCCGAGGATGTCCCAATTCATGTAATTTTGCAAGGCATTCCGCTCAAAATCGTTATCTTCGACGATCAGCAGTTTGATCATAGGCGAATTCCTTTTCGTTGGCGTTCAGTCGTTATGCAACTAATATAGCAAACTAATTTAAAAGGGATATAAAAATCCTTGAAGTTCGGTATACCGAATGCGTTAAAAGCCGATCCGGAGGTCGACCTTGCTCAGAATCTCTTTGATTCGTCCCAATTCGTAGGCGGAGACGGGCACTTCTCCGGGCGCATAGCGGCGGTCTTGATTAAAATAGCCGAAGTACAAGTTTTTGAAGATCGTCTGCAGCTCTTCCAGCTCGAACAGCTTCACGATACGGACGACGCCGTCGACCTCGATATTCACGTCGGCCGCCACGTTAATCCGGCAGTCGATTCGTTCCGAAAACGGCGTTTTTTCCGGTTGATCGCCGATCCAGAACGCGCCCTCCGCCGGCTTTCCGTCCTTGCATACGTGCACGGTCAGATTCGACTTGAAGGCTTCGTTTTCGAACGGGTTGTTCCGGAAGTACACGGGATTCGTCATCGCGACGTTTCCTGCGCCGTCATAGCACTTCGCGAGCACGAAGCCGTCCCTGTCGACGTTCAGCGTTTCGATCCATTCCAAGCGGGCGTCGTTCGCTTCGTATTCCTTCCACACCTCGCCGTTCACGATGAGTTGAACGCGGCTTAGCGGCGCCTGATAGCAGGCGACGGCTTCGACGCGAAGGCGAAACGTCTCGCCTGCCGCGTATGCGAGCACTGAGCCCGGACCTTGATCGTTCGCGAACAATTGGACGATCGGGCCGGTCGTGACGATATTTTTGCCCGCTTTGACCGCCGTACATAAAGCGTCGATGTTGAACGCATCCGCGTACGCATACGTTTTAAACTGAAGATGCTTCTGCGAGAGGGCATCGAACGTCAGATCCATCTCCGCGACGCCCGGCATGAAGTATCCCTGATTCAGCACCTCGTACCATAGCTTCTGGTAGTGAACGTGATCGGCGTCGTAGCCCATAACGACCATCGCGTCGATCGATCGCGCCAGGATGTCGAAGCCTAACGTCGTCGCGATGTTCGTGATGAATTCGCCCTTATGGTCCCACCAGCTCGTCGGATGGGCGGCCACCGCGACCGAGTTGCTCCCTCTTTCCTGGGCCAACGCTTCGTAGGGATACAAAATCTCGTAATTCGGCTCGTCGCCGATTTTGGTGAACAACCAAGGGTCCCATGCGCGGTCGTAATATTTGCTAAAAGGCGGCTTCTGCTCGTAATTCATGAGGAACGTATGCCCGTATCTGCATTTTACGATCTCGTTGCCGATATCCATCATAAAATCTTCGTCGTTCGAGGCTTCGAGGAGATCGCGGAATCTCTCCCGGTACGGCATGTCTCCCACGGAACGCGCCGGTTCGCGATCTTCCAGCAGCGTCTCGGCGTCGTAAGGAGAGCCGGCAAAAAAGAAATGAAAGCCTTCGGCTTTCATGACGGCGGCGGCGCGCCGGGGATCGCTCTTCTTCCTCTCGTTCCTCGCAACGTGGGAATGCGCGTCAAACGCGTATAGCCCGAGATTTCTCGTATCGACGATTTCCTCCAATACGAAGTCTACCTGGACATCCTCGTTCATGACGATCACCGACTCCTGCGCCGGCACGAACAGCTTGCCTTTTTTGCATGCGATCGCATATGCGCCGGCTTCCACTTCGAATTCATGCCGTCCGTCGCTGTATACGGTCTCCGCTCTATCTCGGTCCGCGACCGAATCGTCCTCGCCGGATAACGGATATAAGTCGATTTTACAAGGAATTAGCTTTTTGTTTTTATCGTAGACTTGCACCTTTAGTTTCATGATCTTGATCCTCCGATCTCCGTGGAGCTTAAATCCATTATATAAGTTAGGCATGGGCCAACCATTCAAATATCCATCGAAGCGTATCGCTATCGTTCACTCTTTATCGCGCCTGCATCGATAGAAATGAATATTTTCGATAAATAGCGAAAACGGCATTGGCGCGAAAATAATAGCTTGCAGGTTACGTAACGTCACCCAGTATACTTAGGTTTAAAGAAGGATCAGCACGTTCAGAAAGGAAGAGAGCCTTTGGCCCACGGAGAATATCTAACGACCGGCGAGCTCGCCAAACGTACGGGGATCACCCTAAGAACTTTGAGATATTACGATCAGATCGGCCTCCTGGCGCCGCAAGAACATCTCCCGGGCGACTCGCGCAAGTACACGCTGCGCAATTTGGAGCGTCTGCAGCGGATTCAAACCTTGAAGTACGTGGGACTGCCCCTTGAAGAAATCAAAGATATTTTACATCAGGAATCGTTATCCGAGGCGGGAATGCGCCGTTCCCTGGAAGCCCAGTTGGACATCTTGCAGAAGAAGATCGCGCATGCGGAACACCTTGTGCACGCGATTCGCGAGACGCTGGGATCGCTCGGGAACGAGACCGATTGGGCGCATATCGAAGGACTGATTCGAGCCGTGCAGACCGAAGAAAATTGGGGCGAGCAATATCGGACGGCGACGCGTCTGCAAACGCGCATTCATCTCTACAACAAATTCAGCGCGAATCCGCTTGGGTGGCATCGTTGGTTGTTCGATCGGCTGGAGCCGGCTCCGGATGCCCGCATACTCGAAGTCGGCTGCGGCGACGGAACCTTCTGGCTTCGCAATGCCGACCGAATTCCGGCGGGCTGGCGCGTGACGCTGACCGACCTGTCGAACGGCATGGTTGAAGCCGCCCGCTCCCGGTTAGGCCACGAGCCGTCGCGTTTCGTATTTTTGCCGGCCGACGTCGGGCGACTTCCCTTTCACGAGGAACAGTTCGACCTGGTGCTTGCCAACAACATGCTCTACCATGTCGCCGATCTCCCGCTTGCCGTCGCGGAGATCCACCGCGTCCTTAAGCCGGGGGGCATGCTTTGCGCGTCTACCATGAGCACGCGGCATCTGCAAGAGCTGGAGGATTTGGCCGCATCCTTCGATCCTGATCTGCACGTCCTGGACCAAGCCCTATTCAGGTTTCATTTCGACAACGGGGCGACCTATCTCTCATCCTATTTTACCGATCTTCGCTTGCTTCAATATCCGGATCAGCTGCTGGTTAACGAAGCGGAACCCCTCATTGAATATATGACTTCGACGCCCATGAACGCGAGAGAAAAACTGGTCGGCCCCGCCTTGGACCGCTTTCGCGAATATGTCGAACGCGTGTTGAAGCAGTCCGGGAGCTTGCGTATGACCAAAGAAAACGGAATATTCACGGGGAGGAAACGTCCATGAACGCAACGAAGCCGCATCCGCAGGTGCGGATCGTCAAGGAAGAGCTATTGTCGGACAACTGGTATGTATTGAAAAAGGTCACGTTCGAGTACGAGAAGGGCAACGGACAATGGGAGACCCAATCCCGCGAAGTATACGACCGCGGCAATGGCGCGACGATACTGCTCTATAACCGAAAAAAACAGAAGGTCGTGCTAACGCGGCAATTCCGCATGCCCACCTACAAGAACGGGAACCGATCGGGCATGTTAATCGAAGCCTGCGCCGGGCTGCTCGACAAGGAAACGCCGGAAAAAAGCATCCTGCGGGAGACGGAAGAAGAAACCGGATACCGCATTAAAGGCGTGCAGAAGATCGGCGAGGCGTATATGTCGCCCGGCTCCGTGACGGAAATCTTGCACTTCTTCGTCGCGGAGTACGATGAAGACATGGCGATCGGCGCGGGCGGCGGACTTGACGAGGAACAGGAAAACATCGAAGTGATGGAGCTCCCTTACCGTCAAGCCTTGCAGATGGTCGAGAGCGGAGAGATCCGCGACGGCAAGACGATCATGCTGCTTCAATACGCCCGGATCCATGGTCTTCTGCAGGCAACAGAGGCTAGACCGCTGCAGGTTCTGATTGCAGGCCCCTACCGCTCGGGAACGAACGACGACCCCGCGAAAATACAAAACAACATGAAGCGCATGAACGAGATCGCTTTACAAGTCTATCAAGCGGGACATTTGCCGGTGCTGGGAGAGTGGTATGCCTTGCCTCTGATCGCAACGGCGGGCTCCAACGCGCTCGGCGACGAGATTTTCACGCGCATCTTCCATCCCTCTTCGATCCGCTTGCTGGACCACTGCGATGCCGTACTCCGAATCGGCGGCGCTTCTGCGGGGGCCGATGAAATGGTTCGTATCGCAAAAGAGAAGGGGATGCTCGTTTATGAACGTCTAGAGGAGCTTCCGCTTTTATAATCCGGTGCGCAAAAATACACGCAGCCCCTTGCGAGCAAACAACGTCGGAAGGGGCTTTTGCTTGCGCCTTAAGCCTTCATTCTGTTGAAAGGTACATTCTTATCCACCGATTTTAATAGCTTTTATTCCGGCTTCATCATAAACATAAACATCTTTGTTATACCATTCGCCATCGAACGCATCTTTGAATTCCCTTTTTACTTTTCTGCAATGAATTTCATGCACGTTAGCATTAACCATGCTGCTTTCAAGTTCAAAATTATCAGAAGTAGTTATAATTACAGCGTCATCGTCAAAACGACTTAAAATCGCTCTCATTTTCTTTACCGTAAGGACCATAACGACACCCCCTTTCATTTAATGCTAAATGCAATAAAGGAAAAGGTCGTCCTGAACTGTCTAATTCCGATCTTCCAATCTGAACAAAACCCAGTTGTTTGTAAAATGCGTATGCATTTTCGTTTTGCTCGTTTACATCAACTTCAAGGCGACAGCCTTTGATGGATTGAGCATGATTTATGAGCCTGCTGCCGACACCCGTCCTATGATATTTGGGATCTACGAACAACATCTCTATCTTTGTTCCATCAAGCCCGATGAATCCGGATGGTTCATTGTTATCACTTAACTCCAACCAAATCTCAACTTGATTCAATGCTCCGTTTCGAAGCATCCGATGATAAAACGTAATATCCTCGTCCGTTAAAAACGTATGCGTAAGTTTTACGGCTCGGTACCAAATATCTAGCACTTCTAATTGATAGTTATCGTGATACGGGACAACTTGCTTTATCATCGTTCAGCATTCCCCCGTCTACTTCCCAAGATTGAAATTCGTTACTTGCAGCGAATTCGTGCCCTGGTAAGCTTTAAAGTTCCAATACCTCACAACGTTGTTTTTTACGGTTATGCCCGCAAAATATCCGTCGGACGCGGCAGGAACCTTAAATGAAGTTTTTGAAAGCACTTTGAAATTTTCGTCTATGGCTTGAATGGAAAAAAGATCGCCGGATTCGCAAGCGTAAAATCTTCCGCTATCATAGAATGAAATCCCCCGATAAACCCAATCGTACCCGCGCGCATCGTACAGCATGTCTTTCTTATTGATATTAAAGACGGTTGTAACGGCTCCGCCCCTGAAAATAAGACGGTCTCGTTTCGAGGTCAAGATCATCTCCGAGGCGATGTTGCGCTTTATCTTATTTTTCGGATCGTCTATTTTTAAAGGCTTCGAAAGCTCGCCCTCGAAAACAATCTCGTACTTCCCCTTTTCAGTTTCATAGATTACGCCTGAACGGTCATTCGTTTCGATCGGGAAAAACTTCCTCGCCGTTGAATAGGAATCTGCAGGTTTATCCCAGATATGCAGCGTTTTCTGGCTAGTGACTAGACCATCTTCCAAATTAATCGTTGCTACTTGAAGGCTCTTTTTATCTCCGAAAAAAATAGAGTTGTTCACGAAAACGATGGATTTCGATGAACCATCGCCGGTTTTATTAAAGGTAAGCACTTCTTTACCGCGAAAAAGCCACTTATCCTTTTTCGCCACGCTCATATAAATGTGCTGACCGTCGGGCGAGTATATAGGCGACCAGGTAACGATGGTATAGTCGCCTTTTTCCTGTACTTTTAAGTTACTGTTATACTCTTCGAACGTCCGCTCAGGATCAAAAGGCGCCGCACCGAACTGACGACTGGTTGATGATGACTTAACAGCCGCGGATTGAGCTGCATGTACGGGGAAGCTTACTGCATAGGAAATGAAGAAACAGATCAATAGCAATATCATGGTTCTTTGACGGGTCAACATGAGTCTCTTCTCCTTCAGGTCACTCTGTTTCTTTATGGGTTCGTCCCATAGTAGAATTGCGATTTACCAAATCCCGCAAAGCATCCTGTACGTTCCCTTGGAAGCATCCGCCATGATAACAGATCAGCGTATCGATCTCATAAGACATCAGCCGTCGCACCGATGCTACCGCTTCTTCCAAGTCTAAGGTATATTGCGGATTGGCAATATGAAGCTCTCCTTCTTCGATGACTACGGCATCGCCCGCGATCGCCGTCTTGCTTGCACGCAAATAGAGCGAGATATGCCCCGACATATGCCCGGGCGTATGAATGACCTCGAGGCCGCCGCACCACGGCAGCATATCGCCATGACGAACTTGACGATCGACTGCCGCCTTCTCAACGGATGCGAGCAACGCAATGAATTGTTCTGCGGCGGGCACCGCCTCCGGAGGCAATGCATGAAGCGTCGACTCCGCTTGCTCTTGTCGCTGAGATTTCTGCGTCCCCTCGAGATACGGGACTTCAATCTCATGCGCGATAAGGACGGCGTCAGGTAACAACCGCTTTAAAGCGCCGAGCGCCCCGATGTGATCGATGTCATGATGCGTGGCTATCATTTTCGTAATGCGTTCCAACGTGAATCCTGCGAGCGCCATCGCTTGTTCGAGCTGGGGAATGGAATCCGGATACCCGCAATCGACAAGGATACATTCATCGCCGTCGTGCAGCAGTACAGGCGTAATGACTTGACTCGCGCCGTAAGTCGTCACTTCGATTGTCAATGGGTGACAGCCGTGCATGATTTCCCTCCTCAAGATTTTCTAATGTCCCTGGATAGGACCAACGAGACGATGCTCCGATATATTAATGATAGATAGCGCGAAAACAATCATACGCACCGCCAAGCGCAGCGAACTCCTTCCGTTAAAATAACCGCTGGCGAGTGTCGACCTCGCCAGCGGCTGCCTGTCATTGACGCAGTTCATTCTTTTACGGGTCTTAGCGGTCCAACGAACGCCCCTTCACGAGCAAGTAATTCACGTCTTCCCCGATCGCCCCGTTCTGAATGCTCTCCGTGACGATCCCGTCCTTTTTGACGGCCGGCCGTTCCCGCTTCGGGTTCAAGAACTGAACGCCCGCATCGGTGATCAGGTAGGCTGCCACGTCTGCCTCTCCCTTTGGCACATCGGCGCCCGTGATGTTCTTGGCTTTGACGGTGAAGCTCTCCTTCTTATCGTCGTACGTATAGGAGACGGGCGCAAAGGCTTTGTTGCTTGCGATCTTGCCCGGCGGCGCGATCATCGCGCCTGTCTCGGCGTCTTCGAGCGTGTATTTGATCATATCCATCTTCATCAGGTTGTCGCCCGTCATCGAATAGATGTTGGTCTGCGGATCGATGTTGCTCTTGATGCCCGAATGTTTGGACAGCACGCTGACCGGGATAAAAATCGAATTGTTGTCCAATACCGGCACCGTATCCAACCTCCCATGGTGAACTTCGCTCTCTACGACGCTAAGTTCTATTAAAAAATTCCATATTTTAAATATTTTATTTTTCTATATAATAGATCAAAAACGTCTTACGACTTCGGTTCTTTAGCATCTTAATCGTACTGAGCCAAGCAGAATAAGGTCAACGGACTATAAGTATCATTTGAGATATGGTTAAATTTTCATCCCATTAAATTTGCGAGGCTGATGAATTTAAGGCATTTTATTTCTATATTTCTGGTAATTTCCACAATCGTCGGGACCGTGTTTGGTTGGTCGATTTTCGTGGCTTTTATGAAAGAGGCGGATATTCCTGTCATCAGCGAAGCGGAGTAGCGGCAGCTCGAAGAAGGAATGAGCCTCGAGCAAATGACTCAGGTGGTCGGCAAGAGGCCGGAGCTGCTCACCCAGCGCGACATTCACGATACGCCGTATCAGGTATTTTTGTATAAGGAACGGTTTCGCCTTTTTAAAGAGGAGGCGAGAGTCCAGCTCCACTTTGTCTCGGGACGTCTGGTCCTGGTTCATCTGAACGGCGGTTTCTAAACGATTGCGTTCGGTCTAAGCTCCAAATTAATTTTAAGTTCGGATACCGCGGCCCGGCTCTCGCTGCTGCCGGCTAAGGATCGTATTTTAAGTTCTCTATTAAATCGATCGAAGCGATAGAAAAGCATCTTGAACATTTCTTGCTAAGTTAGCCATTCTCCGGAGGGGACCCTATGAAGCCATTGTCGGTAAAATCATCCCGATCCTGATCTGCTTTATCCTTACGGCAAGCGAATGCGGACACCTAGGAAGTACCGGCAAGGACGGCGTAAAAGCGAGCGATCTCATCATTCCCTTGAATATTGCCGAAGCATTGAGGTATCCGAAGGCGGATGTGCTTAAGTATTTCCAAGAAAGACGCGAGAATTTAGAGAACTTGGGCAACTACATGCTCGAGAATGAAAGTGTATTCCGGACCCGCCCCGTCATCCTTCATCAAGACCACGCCGTCGACAAAATCCAAGACCCCGTTATTCAGTCATTCGCTCATCGGCTATTCCAAGAAAGCGTAATCAAGCAGATCTCTTCCTCAAACGATGACCCGACGAAGACGGTCGACATTTTGATAGACGATGAACCCGGCTTATTTCGACAAGGCATCGCCTATTTCAGCTCGCCGGAATTGCTCGAAAATGATCCTTCGAAATTCAGTTACGTCAAGGATTACACGGATCTGGGCGGCAACTGGTACTATTTTGTCTACCACTATGACGAAGTTAAAGAGGAAGACCGGTATCGGGAAATAGCCTGGGGCCTTCTGTCCGACGAAGAAAGAAAAACGTTGACGACGCCAAGAGAGAAAGCCATCGTCGTATTGGAGGCTGGAGAAAACGTGACTCATTGGATTGAAAACAAGACGCTCGAAGTCGTTATATCCGTTCAATTTAGCACCGACAGGGATGGCCTGCTGGGACCCATTACGATGTATTTCGATCCGATGACCAAGGAATTGGTTGGGGGCGCCTTGCGATTCTAGCTACGTCCTTGTCAGCCCCTATTTTCCATTGACATTAATGGGCATTTTAACTATGATTGACCTGTCTGATAGGTGAACGGGAAGAAGGAAAGGTTCATGAAGAAGATACAGAAAATCCATTTATACGAGCAGGTATCCGAGGAGCTTCAGAACTATATTCAGGAGAAAGAACTGAAGGAAGGCGACAAGCTTCCATCCGTTGAAAGATTGACGGAAATGTTCGGCGTAGGCCGCTCTTCGCTTCGCGAAGCGCTGCGTTACCTGGAAGCGAACGAAGTCGTCCGGATCGAAAACGGCAAAGGCGTTTTTGTGAGAGACATGGATTCTTTCCGCTTTTCAGGCAAGGTGAAGATCGAGGTGGAACGCAGCTCGCTCCTCGCGACGCTCGACGTCCGCCGCGCGCTCGAAGGCAAGGCGATCGAATTGGCCGCGCAACGCATCACCCCGAAGCAAATTAAAGAAATTCAGTCGTGCCTCAATGAATACCGCAGATTAAAGGAAAACGGCCAAAGCACGTCCAGGATCGACTTTACCTTTCATCAACTTGTCAACAAGGCGGCCGCTAATCCCATTTTAGAAAGCGTTTTAGAATCCTTTTCCGTCCTTTACAATAAATTTTTTGACAAGCCGCTCGGGAACGCCGGTTTATTCGACGCGACTTACCCCTTTCATTTCACGATGTTCGAAGCGATCGCGGCGCACGATGTACCGACGGCGCTGTCCGAATTCGATAAGCTAATGAATTCCCTGGAAGAAATCATTAAATCCTACGAGATTTGAGCATGTAAAATAAAGAGAATACTTGTACTAGTCATCTTGTTGTAAGAAATATTAACATCCAGGTAACAAAACGGTTGACAAAAAATAGGTCCAGACAGTACGATTGTACCTATCATACAGGTTGATAGTTAGACAGTCTGCCGGTATGATATCCATAGAGGAGGGGAATCGAATGTTCACACAAAGTGGAATGAAAACGATTTCAAAATTGGCGGTATCTTCTGTAGCGATGGCCCTGGTCCTGTCCGCATGCGGCGGCAATGACAACAACAATTCGTCGGGCGCTTCGGCCGGCGCCTCTGCGGGCAGTTCTGCCGGCGGAGAGAAAGTTAAACTCCGCATGATCGAAAGCTTGACTTCCGACACCCGGACAGCCGAGCTTCAAAAGATGATCGACGCTTTCGAGAAAGCCAATTCCAATATCGATGTTGAATTGATCTCGCCTCCTTTCGACCAAGCCGACAACAAGATCCGTACGATGCTCTCCGCCAAAGAAGATATCGACATCGTCGAAGCCCGTGACCTCAACGTAGCGGAATTCGTCAACAACGGATACCTGGAACCTCTTAACGAATACACGAAAAACTGGAGCGAATTCTCCACGGTAACGAAAACGGCCCTTGACGTCGGCAGCATCGGCGACAAGCTGTACTTCATCTCCAACGGCCTCTATCAGCGTCAAATGTTCTACCGCGCCGATTGGCTGAAAGATGCGGGAATCGCCGTGCCGAAGACCTACCAGGAGCTGGTCGATGCCTCGATCAAGCTGACCGACAAGTCCAAGAACCGCTACGGCTTCTCGTTCCGCGGCGGCCCTGGGGCGAACTCCGTGCCGGACACGATGGTTCTGGCCTACAACGGCGCTAACGTCAACACGAGCGACGCGATGTTCCTGAACGACGGCAAGTCGATCTATTCTTCCCCCGAAGCGAAGCAAGCGCTCGACCTGTACCTTAAGCTCTTTAAGGAAGGCTCGCCTGCAGACTCCGTCGGCTGGGGCTTCTCCGAGCAAGTACAAGCGTTCACTTCCGGCGTAACGGCCTTCCTGCTTCAGGATCCCGACGTCATCAACACGCTGAAGGACGGCATGGAAGAAGGAACCTGGGCGACCGCGCCGATGCCGACCGGCCCGAGCGGCGTCGCGCTGATCAGCGCCGGCGGCGCAGGGTGGGGCATTACGTCCTTCTCGACCAAGAAGGAAGCGGCTTGGAAGCTGATCGAATTCCTGAGCTCCAACGAGCAGAACGTCGAATGGTCCAAGAGCTACGGCACGATTCCGATCCACAGCACGGCGACCGAAGACGCATACTTCAATGACGGTCCTTACAAGACGCTGCTGGATATGACGGCCGATCCCAAGACGTTCGTCAACTACAAGCCTCCGTTCAACTACCCGGCGAACAGCAAGTTCGGCACGGTGTCCATGGAGACCGGTCAACAAATGCTGCTCGGCAAGGCGTCTGTAGAAGAAACGCTGGCCAAATGGGACAAGTTCTGGATCGATGCCAAAGCGGAGCTTGACGCGAAATAAGCTGCAGAGCGACTGTTAACCACAAAGGGAATATGGCGGGCGGCCTGCGCCGCAAGCCATATTCCCTGCAACATAAGGCGGTGACTCCGGATGAAACAGCGTACATTTATTTGGCTCAGCCTATTTCCCGCATTTCTGCTGCTCGCCGTCTTCACGTTCTATCCGTTCCTGCGCGGCGTGATCATGGCCTTTCAGAATTACGAATTGTTCAACCTCAACAACGTGGATTTCATCGGACTCCAGAATTTCGAGACGGCCTTCCGCGACAGCAAGTTTCTTACCGCGTTACAGAACAGCGTATATTGGGTCTTCTTCTCGCTCGTATTCCAGTTCTTTATCGGGCTTGCGCTTGCGCTTATGCTCAAAAAGCAATTCCGCGGACGCGGCGTTTATCAAGGCTTCGTGTTCTATTCCTGGGCGCTGTCCGGGTTCCTGATCGGCCTGATCTGGAAATGGCTGTTCAATTCCCAATACGGCGTGATCAACGACCTGCTGCTTAAAATCGGCATCATTCACGAACGGATCGGCTTCTTATCGGACCCGCATTGGGCCATGTTCTCGGTTATCGTCGCGAACGTATGGTACGGCATTGCCTTCTTCGCCATTATGCTGCTGGCCGCTCTCCAATCCGTTCCGGGCGAATTGTACGAAGCCGCGGATATCGACGGCGCCAACGCGTTCCGCCAGTTTTTCAACGTGACCCTTCCCTACATTATGCCGACGATCATCGCCACGACGCTGCTGCGCGTCATCTGGATCTTCAACGACCCGACGCTCATCTACGGCATGACCAACGGCGGTCCGGCCGGAAGCACGCACGTGCTTTCCTCCCTGCTCATGGAGAAGCTCCTCGCCGGCAATTACGGCATGGCCTCCGCGATCGGCGTCATCATGCTCGCGATCCTGATGCTGTACACGATTTTCTATCTGTTCGTGACGAAGTCCGAGAAAGTGGGTGACTTCTGATGGCCGCCAAAGCGACTCTCAAGGGATTAAAGATCGTTTACCTAGCGCTGCACCTGGCCGTGGTCGTATTCCCGCTGTATTGGATCGTCATCACGTCCTTCAAGCCCAAGGGCGAAATCTTTAAGCTGCCTATCACATATTGGCCGACGCATTTTTCTCTCAGCAACTTCGACCGCATTTTTACGGTTTCCAAGTTCCATATCTACATCATGAACAGCTTGATCGTGTCGATCGTGTCCGCCGTCGCCGTCATTATCATCTCGATTTTGTGCGCGTACGTCATGGCGCGATTCTCGTTTCGGGGCCACAAGCAGATCATGCTCGCGTTTTTCCTTACGCAGATGCTGCCCGGCTTCGTGTCGCTGGCGCCGCTGTACCTGATGATGTCCGACATGGGGCTGACGAACACGCGCATGTCGCTTATCCTGCTGTACACGACGGGCTCCATCGCCTTCTCGACCATTATGCTCAGAGGCTTCTTCCAGCGAATACCGGCCAGTCTCGAGGAAGCGGCCATGATCGACGGCTGCTCGCGGATTACGTCGCTGTTCCGCATCATTATCCCGGTCATGCTGCCGGGGATTGCTTCCACGTTTATATTCGCCTTCGTTCAGAACTGGAACGAATTGTTCCAAGCCGTCATGTTTATCGATACGAATTCGCTGAAGACGCTGCCTGTCGGGATGAATTCATTCGTACTCAAGTTCGATATCGATTGGGGATCCATGTCGGCCGGAACCGTCATCTCTGTCATCCCTACGATCATCATGTTCGCCTTCGCCCAGCGTTATATCGTCGAGGGCTTGACGCAAGGGGCAGAGAAGGGCTGAGCCAGTTTCTTGCGGGATAGGAGTAGGTATATATGACAACTAGCGAGAGAGACAAAAACCATTTTTACACGCAAGTATCGCACGACTCTGTGGACAGCCGCCACCAAGGCGCCATCACGATGCCGGTCTACCAGAGCAGTCTGTTCGCGTTCGAGACGCACCAGAAGTTCGACGAGGCCATGCAGGACGTGCTGGCCGCCTCCGTCTATTCGCGGGGCAACAACCCGACGGTCATGTACCTGGAGGAAAAGATCGCGCGGCTCGAAGGCGGAGAAAGCGCGCGCTGCTTCGCCTCGGGCATGGGCGCCATCTCCGCCGTCATCTTCGCGCTGGTCGGATCGGGCGAGCATATCGTCTGCGTCGACCAAGCTTACGGACCGACCCGCGAGCTGCTCGCCGACCTGTCGGCGCGCTTCGGCGTCGAAGTCACCTTCATCGACGGCAAAGATACGGAAGGATTCGCGGCTGCGATCCGTCCGAATACCAAGCTGTTCTACCTGGAGAGCCCGACGTCGGGCCTGTTCGAAATGCAGGACCTCCCCGCGCTCGCCAGCCTGGCGAAAGCCAACGGCATTATCACGGCTATCGACAACTCTTGGGCGACGCCTTATTTCCAGAAGCCGCTCGCGATGGGCGTCGATCTGGTCATGCACTCGCTCACCAAATACTTCTCGGGCCATAGCGACAGTCTCGGGGGCGTCGTCATCGGCAGCCGCGAGCTGATCGGCCTGATCGGCCACCGCAGCTACCTGAATCTCGGCGCCGCTATGGCGCCGCAGACCGCGTCCCTGATCACGCGCGGCCTCCGTACGCTGCCCCTGCGTCTCGAGCGTCACCAGGCCAGCGCGCTCAAGATTGCCTCGCATCTGGCGTCCAAGCGCGATGTCGTCCGCGTCAACCATCCCGGACTGGCAGGCTACCCGCAGAAGGAGCTGGCCGCCCGCCAATTGAGCGGTTACGGCGGCCTATTCTCGTTCGTGACGCGCCACAGCGTGGAGACCATGAAACAGTGGGCGACCGATCTCGACTACTTCCGAATCGGCGTCAGCTGGGGCGGATACGAGAGCCTCGTCACCGTCGGCGCCGCCCCCGCCAAAGATATCGAAGACGGCAGCGCGCTGGCGAGCGTACGCTTGTATATCGGCATCGAGGATCCGGACGAACTGATCGCGGATATCGAGCGGAATTGGGCGAAGCTGTATGAGCCTTCGCTGAGAGGCCAGTCTTTGTAAAATACAACGGGATGAAATAGCCAGCCGGTAATAATAGCCGGCTGGCTATTTCTCTAGGAACAAAAGACGACCTCAGTGCCGGGAATCCGGCGCTGAGGTCGTCTTCTATCCGATCCGACATTCATTCCGCTCTCGCCCGTCGGGCGGATCGGAAGTTAAGAAATCTCCGGCAGCGGCTCGCCGAACGCCGGGCGGCCTTCGGCATCCCAGCCGAACGCCTGCGCGCGCGCGTGCCGGTTCGGATCGTACAGCGGATTGCCGACGATCTCCTTGTAGCTGCGAGCGTGATAGACGAGCACGTCCGTCTCGCCGTCCTCCGCCACCGTAAAGCAGCTGTGGCCGGGACCGTAAATGCCGTTCGCCTCGCTGGTCGTGAATACTGGCGTATCCCACTTGCGCCAAGCGGACGGATCGAGCGGGTCCGCCTCCGCGTCGGCTTCGAGCAGACCGATGCAGTAGTGGTGGTCGGTCGCGCTTGCGGAGTAGGTGATGAACAGCTTGCCGTCCCGCTCCAGCACCGCCGGCCCCTCGTTGACCAGGAAGCCGATTCGTTCCCAAGCAAGGTCCGGCTTTGTTAACAACGCCTGTTTTCCCCGCAGCGTCCACGGGTTTTCCATTTCCGAGATGTACAGATTTGAATTGCCCTCGACATCCGGTGCCTTTTGCGCCCAGACGAGATACCGTTTTCCCCGGTGCGCGAAGCTGGTGGCATCGAGCGAGAAGGTATCCCAGGCGGTGGCGATACGCCCTTTCTCGATCCAATCTCCGGCGAACGGATCGGACGATCCGTTTTCCAGCACGTACATCCGATGATTGAACAGTCCGTCCACGATCTCCTCCGACGGTGCTGCGGCGAAGTAAATATACCATTTACCGTCAATGTGATGGAGCTCGGGCGCCCAGATCAGCGCGCTGGCCGGCCCCGAGAGAGGCTTCGTCCATACGACGGTCCGTTCGCCGTCCGCAAGGCCGGCCAGCGTCCTCGAACGCCGCAGCTCGATTCGATCGTACTCGGGTACGGACGCCGTCAGATAATAGTAACCGTCAGCATGCCTGTATACCCATGGGTCCGCCCGCTGGGCGATTAAGGGGTTGGGAAAAATCGTTTTGTCTGCCTTTTGCGCGGATGGGTTCATGCATATTACCTCGTTTCATTCCATTTTTATCCTTTGACTGCACCCGCGGTAACGCCACCGATAATGTAGCGCTGAGCGAATCCATAGAACACCATGATGGGAATCATCGACAGAATGATGGCCGCGAACGCCATGTTCACCTCCGACGTATATTCGCCGAAGAACTGGAATTGGACGAGCGGGAGCGTCGATGCCGTTTTTTTCTGCACGAGCACCATCGATACGACGAAGTCGTTCCAGGCGCCGAGCGCGCTCAGGACGATGATCGTCGCGTTAATCGGCTTCAGCAGCGGGAAGATGACGGAGAAGAACGTCCTGTACTTGGATGCGCCGTCGAGCAGCGCCGACTCCTCTAGCTCTCGCGGCACGGTCTTGATGAAGCCGACGTACAGGAAGCAGAAGTAGCCGATCTGCACGCCCGTCAGCGAGATGACGAGACCATGCAGCGTGTTGAGGATGTGCAGGTCCGCCCACGTCTTGTAGAGCGGGAACATCAGCACCTGGAACGGCAGCATGATGCTCGACATGAACAAGTAATAGAAGAAAGAATAGAAGCGATTCTGATTGCGCGCGATGACGTAGGCGCCCATCGAGCAGACCAGAATCGTCAGCGCGACCGTGCCGACCGTGGCGACGACGCTGTTGCGGAGCGCCATGAAGAAATGCGATGCCGCGATGGCGTCCGCGTAGTTGCTCCAGGCGATATGCTTCGGCAGGCTAAGCGGGCTTGCGGCCGTCTCGACGGGCGTCTTGAGCGAATAGACGATGGCGATGTAAAAAGGAAACAGGAAAAGCACGGCGATCGCGTATAAGAGAGCGATCCGGAGCCGGTCCGGCCAGCTGCGGGGCTTCTTTAAGAGATGCGTGTTCAATATTCCACCTCTCTCCCACGGAAATAACGCGTCACGAGCATGGTGAGCACGAGGATGAACGCGAACAGCACGATCGCGGACATTTGGCCGTAGCCGGCTTTGAAATAAGGGAACTCATAGTTATATACGTACATGGCAAGCGTCTCCGACGAGGTGCCGGGGCCGCCCTTGGTCGCGACCATAGGATAATCGAACTGCCGAAGTCCCGTGCCGAGCCATAACGGCACGCAGTACGTGAATGCCGGCATGAGCAGCGGTACCGTGATCTTGCGGAACTGCTGGACGATCCCCGCGCCGTCGATCCGGGCGGATTCGTACATATCCTTCGGGATCGTCTGCAGGCCCGCGTAGTAGATCACCATCGCGAGTCCGACTTCCTTCCAGACGCAGATGATCGCGATGCCGAGCATGACGGTCGACGGATTGCCGAGCAGTCCGCCGTCCGTATGGAACAGCAGCGGATAGATATCGCTGTAAATATAACGCCAGATAATCGCGGCCAACACAAGGCTGATGACCATCGGCATGAAAATAAACGACTTCAGCAGGTTGACGCCCTTGAACTTCGTATTCAGCGCCGCAGCGAGCAGCAAACCGAAGACGTTCACGAAAAAAGTGGTGAACAAGGCGAAAAACAGCGTGTTGCGAAGCGGCTCGAGCGCGTCCGAATCGCCGAACAGCAGCCTCAGATTGTGAAAGCCGACGTATTCGTAGGTCGGACTGATCCCGTCCCAGTTCGTGAACGCGATATTCAAGCCCCGGAAAAAGGGAATGATGACGACCAGCGAAAAAAAGAAAAGCGCGGGTATCAAAAACGAAAAAGTAACGATCCGATCCTTGTACAAACGCTTCATGCCATCACCGCCGAATTCTTGTCGTAGGGCCGGCCTTTCGCGCCCGGGCCGGGCGCGAAGGCTAGCCGTCTCTTACTTCATCTTGTTGATCTTGACGAATCCGTCGTCAAGCTTCTTGAGCGTGTCGTCTACGCTGCGCTTGGCCGGATCCGTGACGAGGAAAAAGGTCATCGTCTTCTGCCACGTATCGTCGTACTGGCCGTACCAAAGCGGCTTGACCTGGTTGTTGACGATCTTGCCCGTCTGGAATATCGCCTGGAACTCGGCCGCGATCTGGTCCTGCTGCGCCGGCTTGATATCCTTGGAGATCGTGCTGATCGTCTGCACGCCGTCCGCCCAGATCTGCGCGCCTTCGTCCGATGCCATGAAGTCGAAGAACTTTTTGGCCATGTCGAGATGCTTGGACTTGGCGCCGATCATCCACGTGTCGTCCGTAGAGTAGGTCATATAGTTGTCGTTCGGATCGTCGGTCGCCGGATACATGAACACGCCGAAGTTGCCGGTCGGATTGTAGCCACGGATCGAGCCGATCGCGAAGCTGCCCATAATGTCCATCGCCGCTTTGCCTTGGGCGAAGTACTGAAGCGAGCGATCGTAGTCGATATCCTTCGCGTCGCCGTTCGCGTAGGCGCTCAGTTGATTGATGCGCTGCAGGAAATCCTTGTAGCCCGGAATGTCCGAGAACTTCTTGTCTCCGGCCATGACCGCTCCCGCGTAATCCGGATTATGCACGAGGAGCGTCCCCCACATGTCCGGCCACATGAAGCTCATATACGAGGCGCCGTCCTTCCAGGAAGCCGCAAAAGGCGTGATGCCCTTCGAATTCAGCGTCTCCGCAACCTTGAGCAGCTCCGAGTACGTCTTCGGCACCTCGACGCCCGCCTGCTTGAACAGATCCTTGTTATAAATGACGGCGTTGGTCATGAGGTCTACGGGAAGGCCGTATATTTTCCCGTCGTACGAGACGTTCGGGATATAAGCGGGATCGAAGCGCTTGACGAACGCTTCGTTCGTCACGTCAAGGAAGGCGCCGGCTTTGGTCATGTCCACCATGCCGGCCGGCCGGCCGAAGATGATGTCGGGCGAATCGCCGGCATTGATCTTGAGCTTGATGTTGTCGTTATACTTGTCGACCGGCATGACTTGAATGTCGAAGCTTACGCCGGGATTCAGCTCGGAAAAGCGGTCCGTGAGCTTCTTAAAGGTATCCACTTTCGGCTTTTCGACCATATAATGCGTAACCGTCAGCTTGACCTTGTCTCCGGCGCTCGCGCTTGCGCTGGACGAAGCGGATGCGGACGAACCCTGGGAAGCGCTTGCATCCGAGGTTGCAGAAGAAGCTGGGGAGGAAGGCGAAGCGCCTTCTTCTTTGTTGTTACCGCCGCACCCTGACAGCAGGGCGACCGTCAGCATGGAGACGGAAGCCATCGTGACCGCTTTTTTCATTTTGTAGACCTCCACGGATTATTTTCTTTCTTTTTCGGAATGTAACCGCTTTACAAATTGAATTATAGGAGGGTTTTATAACTTTTTATATAACCAATTGATCATAAAATTTATAAAATATATTTATTTATATTTTGTTGGATTTTGATGGTATAGTAATACTATGGAATGCCCTAAATGAGACGGCCGGAGGTTTGGATATATGGCCAAGCTGCCTTTGTACAAACAAATTCAGGATCATTATCGCGAGCAAATTCTCGCCGGAGCGCTTCGGCATAGAGACCGGGTGCCGTCCGAACAGGAGATTATGGACGAATTCCACGTCAGCAAGATTACCGTTAAAAACGCGTTGACGGCACTCGCCGACGAGGGTTTGATCACGCGCGTCCAAGGCAAAGGAACCTTTGTCTCCCGGCCTTCGGCGGATGCTCCTGCGGGATCCTTGTCACGGGAATCGGATGTGGCCAGCCGAGCGGCGGAAGGCGCGATCGGCCTGATCGTCCCGACGTTGAAGACGAAGGTCATCCGCAAGCTGATCGACGGCGTCGAATACTACGCCAAGAACGCCGGATACCAGATGATCCTTCACATTACCCGCGAATCTTCGGCCGAGGAGACCAAAGCGATCCAGCAGTTGACGGAGAGCGGCGCCCTGGGGATGATCGTCTTTCCGACGGAGGACGAGAAGTACAACGAGTCGCTGCTTCGTTTATCGCTGGACAAATTCCCATTCGTATTCATCGACCGTTATCTTCGCAACATCGACACGTACCAGATCGTCTCCGACAACGCGGCGGGCGCCTGCGACGCCGTGAACATGCTGCTCGACAAAGGGCACAGCCAGATCGCGCTCGTCTCGCCGGACAATACGAATTCGACCATCGAAGACCGCACGCTAGGATTCGAGAAGGCTTATATCGACCGCCGGTCCTCGATCGACAAAACGCTCTGGTGCCATGTGCCGCTCGATATCCTGCGAACCGACGACGGCGAGCCCTATGTCCTCGCGTTCCTGCGCGCCCATCCCGAAGTGACCGCCGTCCTGGCCCTGTCCGCGGAGACGGCTCAATTCACCGCCCGGTCGCTTCAAAAGCTTGGGCGAGAAAACACGGAATTAATCTCGTTCGACGATCCCGACCTGCCCGGCGTTTCCTACATCAGCCAGAACGAAGAGGCCCTGGCCCAAGCAGCCGTCGAACAGCTGCGGGAGCAGATCGACGGCGTTTATACGCCGCGACGGACGGTCTTGCCGGTTGAACTGATGCTGTACGGGAGAGAAGAAGCAAAAAGATGAAGTGCAGATCGGCATCATAGGATTCAAGACCATTTAAGCCGCATGAAAACGCGAAAAAGAGACCTGTTCCTGCCGGAATAGGTCTCTTTGTTTTACGATAAGCAGTTGCTTAGATCAATCCTGAAGATTGAAGCAATTTCCGAATCATAACCGCGACTTCCGCTCTTGTAATATTCGCTTTCGGAGCAAGGGTCGAGCCGCTTCTGCCCTTAATGATCCCCGCCTGAATCACGTCGGCCACGCCAGCTTTAGCCCACTCCGCGGTTGTGTTTCCATCTGCGAACGGTTTTAGCGGTTCAGCCGATCCTTCTAACGAAAGCTTGGATTCGAGATCGGTCAGCACCATCGCTTGGGCCATGATCTTCATGGCCTGTTCGCGAGTAATGGTATCCGCCGGCCTGAAGGTTCCGTCTTCGAACCCGTCGATCAGCTTGTATTGATACAAGGTTTGAATCGCCCCGCCGAACCAATCCGTCGGTTTCACATCGCTGAACGCAGTCGCGCCTTCAGCTAATTTCAAGCCCAATCCACGAACCATAATGGCGGCAAACTCGGCCCGCGTAATCGCTTGATCGGGATTAAATAAACCGTTGCCGGTGCCATTAACGACCATTCTTGAGCCCATGTCGTTTACTTCCGTCTTCGCCCAGTGCCGATCTACATCATCGAACGCTACCGGGTTGTAGACGAGGGAATAGGTGCTGTTCGTTAAGCTGTTTATCTTTGCAAAATACTGGGTCCCGATCATAACGATTTGGGTAGGCACATGGCGAACCGTTCCATCCGGTTCTACGACGATACCCGTCGTTATTTTACTCGGATCCACGCCGTCCGGGATCGCGATCGTTCTTTCTACATAAGCTTCAAAACGGGTAAGCTCGATCGTTTGATCTCCGGAGACGGCTCTGATCGTGAATTCAACGGGTGGAACGATAATTGAAAAATCGCCATTTTTAGCCGAGCTCTCCACTCGTTTCACGGTATCTTCATTTGGAGCTGCCACTTCGATTTGAATGGTAATATCCTGCAGTCCGATTGTCTTTCCGAGTTGTTCGGAGATCGCGCTAATATTGATTTGCCGCGTCGGAATCGTGTAGGTTGCATGATCCGTCTTGATTTCAATAATGGCTTGCTTCTGCTCCATGCCCTGGATCATTCTACCGCTAAGTTCTCCGACTACGACATCGGACTTCTTGTTAACCGGGATCGTTAAAACGGCCTTTTGGCCTTCTGCTGCAAGTTTTTGTTCCAGCATACGCTCGTCCACGATGACGGTCGTTACGGTCTGGTTGCTTCTCGTCGACGTTGTGGCGGCGCCTATATTTTCCGCCTTACCGTTGACGAGTACATCCACTCCCTGACTCTTCGGCGCCGATGGCGTGGATGTCGGCGGTACGTACGTTGATGGCGTCGTAAAGCTCAGCGTGGCTGCCGCTCCAGCCGGCGTTCCCGTTGCCGGATCCGCCGCGACTCTGACTTTGACCGTATGCGTGCCGGTGAGATCGGGCGCATTCGTTCCGTTGTATTTCACGTAAGTTCCGTCATCGACCTGGAACTCCATCGCCGTCGTGAGACCTGCGATCGTGTTCACCGCATCGTCGGCGCTTACGATTGGCGCTTCAGGGGCAGGTGGGTTCGTCGTAAAGCTCAGCGTGGCTGCCGCTCCAGCCGGCGTTCCCGTTGCCGGATCGGCCGCGACTCTGACTTTGACCATGCGCGTGCCCGAGAGATCGGGTGCATTCGTTCCGTCGTATTTCACGTAAGCTCCGCCATCGACTTGGAACTCCATCGCCGTCGTGAGGCCAATGATCGTGTTTGCCGCGTCATCGGCACTTACGATTGGCGCTTCAGGGGCAGGCGGGTTCGTCGTAAAGCTCAGCGTGGCTGCCGCTCCAGCCGGCGTTCCCGTTGCCAGATCAGCCGCGACTCTGACTTTGACCGTATGCGTGCCCGAGAGTACGGGCGCATTCGTTCCGTCGTATTTCACATAAGCTCCGCCGTCGATTTGGAACTCCATCGCCGTCGTAAGGCCTGCGATCGCGTTTGCCGCATCATCGGCGGTAACGCTTGGCGCTGCAGGGGCAGGCGGGTTCGTCGTAAAGCTCAGCGTGGCTGCCGCCCCAGCCGGCGTTCCCGTTGCCGGATCGGCCGCGACTCTGACTTTGACCGTATGCGTGCCGGTGAGATCGGGCGCATTCGTTCCGTTGTATTTCACGTAAGTTCCGTCATCGACCTGGAACTCCATCGCCGTCGTGAGACCTGCGATCGTGTTCACCGCATCGTCGGCGCTTACGCTTGGCGCTGCAGGGGCAGGCGGGTTCGTCGTAAAGCTCAGCGTGGCTGCCGCCCCAGCCGGCGTTCCCGTTGCCGGATCGGCCGCGACTCTGACTTTGACCGTATGCGTGCCGCTGAGATCGGGCGCATTCGTTCCGACGTATCTTACGTAAGCTCCGTCGTCGACCTGGAACTCCATCGCCGTCGTGAGACCTGCGATCGTGTTTGCCGCATCGTCGGCCGTAACACTTGGCGCCTCAGGAGGTGCTTTTGCTACGATTGGGTCGGCGTCCGACCAATAGGCTACTTTCCTGACGCCAACCGCAGCGCTGTCCTCTTCGTCTTTCTCTTCGTACTCCGCCATGACATATACGTGCTGTCCCGCAGGGACCGTCAGCTCGTCGCCGGCGTGAAGCTCCGTGTCGTAGCCGAGATCGGCCGGATCTTCGCCGACATAAGGATGTCTGACGCTGCCCGCGGCGCCGATCCGATATTTCAGCGTCAGCTCGCCGTAGTTCTCGTCGTTCAGACTTTCGTCCGCGATGATCGCCTTCGTCGTGCCGATCTCGCTGCCGGCCGACCAGGACAACCCTTTTACGGACGGCGCCGGCGTGACCGTCTCCCCATGCTGATTGTTCCCCCATCCGACCAAGGTGCCGTCCGACTTCAGGGCGACGATATGCGATCTACCTGCCGCGACGGCTACGACACCGCTAAGTCCGGCCGGCGGCTGCAATCGTTCTCCGTCACCCCATACGACGACAGCCCCGTCGCGTGTAACCACCACGGAGTAGTTATCGTTCGCACCGATCGCCACTGCTTTAGGCAAGTCTGCCGGTGGGCGTTCTAAGCTCCAGTAACCCCATAGTCTGACACTGCCGTCCTTCAACAGCCCCAGCGTATGATTGATTCCCGAAGCGATGGCTGCAGTTTCCGGCAGGTCTTCGGGCACTGACGTCGCCCCCATCGAAGCAGAGCCCCAACTGACAACATCGCCATCCCACGTCAGTGCGGCCGCATGGTTATAGCCTCCCGTGACGGACTTGAACGGTCCGTAAATGGTTTCCCATTCCTCCGGCATCTTGTACTGTCCCGATCCCCAATTGATAATCGTCCCGTCATTCTTCAAGACGGCAGGGGCGCTCCCATCCAGGACGAGCCCGACCACATTGCTGTTCGGAACCTCGGCGGGAACCGTGCAGCCGTCGCCCAAGGCCGCAACGGAACCGTCCGTCTTGATGGCATAGCCGCAGGCATTGGACGCGTACACCGACTGCACGCCGGTCAGGTTGTCGGGCACTTCGATCTTGCTGCCGTTAATCCAACCGTAGGCTTTGACCGTTCCGTCATCCTGAAGCGACAGCGTAAATCCGTCCCCAGCCGCAATTCGCGCATGCGGGGCCGGCAGTTGAACGGGAGATGTCGTATAGGAGATATCCAGCTGTGGGCTATTCGTACCGGACGATGTAAATTGGAAAATCCGCTGTCCCCCAGCATCCCACCTCATGTTCGCCAGCACGAGAACAAGTTCGGTTTGTCCTTTATTGATACTGTCGCGCACCAGCGACGCAATATTGAATGTCATCCATGCGCCGTCTTTTTCCGTTACGGCAACCGCTCTCGCATGCAATCCACTGCCGTAGGAAGGCCAAGCCGCCTCTAAGGTCGTCGGCTCCGTCCAGTTCCCGTCATGCTGGTAGATCGTCAGCTCGGGACTGGCTTCTTCATCGGCATTATTAGCGGTTACATACAATTTTAGATCGGCCTCAAGTACCGTTCCGTCGAAACCGCTCAAATCGAACTTGAGTACGCCCGCAAACGCGTTTAACTCATTTGCGCCGATGGATATCGCGTCCGGACAAGAAGCGGTTACGTCTCCATTCTCTATGTCGCTTTTGTATTCGCAGCTGGCTAATAACGTGCCGGAGAACGTACCCGACGAATCCGGCTCCGCGCTCGCGGTGCCGGCCATCGCGATGGGCGGAATCGCCAGCGCAACGGCCAGCAGCAGTTGAAGCTTTATTCTAGACAACAAACGGAACATCGATCGTGCTTTCAATGTACCTCTCCCTCTCTGCAATTCAATCGTGGGTTGCATGGGAGAAGCGTAACAGCCGAACGCTAAACATTTTCCAAACATAATCGATTATTCGCGGTTCATGTCGGCAACATTCAGTCCCAGGTCGGCCCGAAACGTCGTTTCTTTAAGAAGATTCACCTGATCCGCGGCAGCAGCATCCCCCAGGAACGTCAAATGCAGCGCCAGCCGGTCGTAATATTTCTCTTCGTACGGATTCAGTTCGATCAGCTTGCGGAGCATGCGTTCCTTCAGCGAACCGTCGGCCGCATGCTCCGCGCATAGCTCCAGATGCCGCATGACGGCCCCGCGCAGCTCGTATCTTCTGCTGTTCGCCCAACCGTAATTTTCCGTCTCGCAATAGTCGCCGCGATAGAGCGACAGCAGTTCCTCCGCATCGCTCGCCCGTCTCCCCGCCCCGATCAACGCTTCCAGCCGCGTCACGTCGCAGGCGACTTCGTCGGTTCGCATCCAATAACGCTCGTCCCCGGAACCGATCATCTCCGGATAGCCCGCGGACTTCAGCGTATTCCGCACGTAGTACATCGTCGTATGAAAAAGCGCTTGCGCGCGTTCGGCATCCAGTTCCGGCCACAAATGCTCGAGAATGTGATATCGATACACGGGGGTTCCCCCATGGTGCCACAAATAAACGAACATCTCTTTTGTCTTCTTCGTCCGCCAGGTGATCAACCGGCCATCGGCATCGTAAAGCTCGACGCTTTCGAGCAGTTTCAGAGACAGCGGTCGTCTGAAAGGCTCGGGGGATTGTGCGCCGTCCCGGTCGCTCGTCAAGATTCCAGCCTTGGCCCGTCGCGCCGTTTTCTCGCGAAGCTCCGCGTGCCGCTCCAAGGCAGCGACGAGCCGGGGCTTGGCGACTGGCTTCAGCAAGTACCCGATCGCCTTCGTATCGAAAGCGTCCACCGCATACTGACTGTGAGCGGTCACGTACACGATATCCGCGTCGGGAAACCGCTCGAGCAGCTTGGCCGCAGCCGCAAGTCCGCTCGTCTCGGGCATCTCGATATCGAGGAAGATCAGGTCCGGCAGCAGCTCATCCGCCTGCGCGATCGCATCGGACACGAGACTGAATTTGCCGAGCACCGTAACCCCGCCGACCTCTTGGAGCAAGATTTCCATCACGTCGAGCGCGATTTCCTCGTCGTCGATCAATATCGCCCTAACCATGGCTTGATTTCGCCTCCGGTATTTGCAGTTTGATCAGCGTCCCTGTTCCGTCGCCGCTTCGAATGTCCAATCCGCCGCCGCATACCAGCTGGAGGCGCCGGTTGACGTTGCCGACGCCGACCCCTGCGGCTCGCCCTTCCTTCAGCACGCGCAACAATTCCTCGCCGATGCCGACGCCATCGTCTTCCACGGTTATTTCCGCACCGCCGTCGCGCCTGCATGCCGCAATTCGGAGCGTTCCTCCGGACGCTTTCGGTCCGATGCCGTGCCGCACCGCGTTCTCTACGATGGGCTGCAGCGTTAGCGGCGGCAGCATGCATCGGAAACCCGCCTCGATCTCGATCTCGACAGCCAGCCTGCTGCCGAATCGCAGCTGTTCGATCGCCAAGTACGCCTCGACCAATTCCATCTCGCGTTCGAACGGAACGAGCTCCTCCGAGAAGACGAAAGTAAATTTGGCCCGCAAGTACGTCGTCAGGTGGTGAATCGTCTCCCTGAGCTTGTCTACGTTCTTATAACTGAGCCCGACGAGGGCATTCATGCTGTTGTACAGGAAGTGCGGCGTAATTTGGGCTTGCAGGAGATCCATCTCCCGCCGCACCGCGCGTTCCGAGGAGCTCTTCATCGCCAGCAGCGATTGTACCCTCGCCCGCAATTCGGCCAGCTCGAACGGCTTCTGCACGATATCGTTCGCGCCGGCGGCGAACGAGGCCACGATATCGCCCGTCTGTCCGGAGGCGGTCATCATCAGAATCGGGAGCTCGGCAAGTCCTTGCAGCCGTCGGATCTCCCTGCATACGTCGAGGCCCGAGATGCCCGGCATCATGAGATCGAGCAGCAGCAAGTCCGGCTTCATCTTGTGGCGCCGCAACGCTTCGAGCGCCTCTTCTCCGCTTCCCACCGCCGTATAACCATATCCCATGGAAGAGACTTCATCGATTAGCACCTTCAGGTTGGACGGTTCGTCGTCTACGATCAGAAGGTGAAATTCGGCCGTCTGATTGTCCCGCATCGGCACGACTACCGGCGAAGGCAGCTCCGCTTCCGCGGCCGCCGTAGCGGCCTCCTCCGATGCCAGATCGATCGGCAGCGTGAACGTGAACCGCGAGCCGACGCCCACCGTGGATTCCGCCTCTAACCGGCCGCCTTGCAGCTCCGTCAGCTGCTTCGCGATGCTCAGCCCCAAACCTAGCCCTTCGCCGGCATGCCCCAACGCCTCCGACTGGACAAACGGTTGGAACAGGCCGGCGATTTCATGCGCGGGAATCCCGCTCCCCGTATCCGTCACCGAGATGGCCAACTCGTCCCCCCTCCGCTCCGCGGAGAGGGTCACCGTCCCTTGCTTCGTGAATTTCAGCCCGTTCTCCAGCAAGTTGTACAAAATTTGCTTCACCCGGTTTTCGTCCGCAAGGAGAAGCGGCAGCTTGGCCGGCAGCGCATTCATGAGCCTCACCTCTTTGTTGACCGGCGAGATGGACAACGTCTCCATGACGAATCGAACCGACTGACCCAAGTTGACCGATGTCGTGCGAATCAGAAGTTGTCCGTGGCGAATCCGGTTCAGATCGAGGATATCGTGCACGAGTCCCGCCAGTCGTCGGCCCAGCAAATGCAGCATATGTATATTGTCCCGATGTTCCGCCTGAAGCGGGGTCGTCCGATTGTCCAACAGCGCCTGAGACAGATTCACGATGCCGTGCAGCGGCGTTCGCAGCTCGTGCGAAGTTTTCACCAGAAACTCGTCCTTCTGGCGATCGTAACGCAGCAATCGCTGGGATAACCGCTCGCTTCTTCGATAGCTCAGCTGAAGCTCGTCGGACATGAGCAGCGCCTGAGACAAGACGAGCAGCGCCGGCGTCACCACCATATAATAGGGATTGTCCAGCGCGAGCTGGTAACGCAGATGCGCATAGAGCCAACTGACAAACAGAAAGAAGATGCCAAGCATGATGTAGTGGCTGCTATGGTTACCGCGGCTGCGGCCGCGGAAGACGGCATAGAGCATCACCCCGAAGGCGGCCGCCCCGATCGCGATCCCGACGTCCAGGAAGCTGACCAAGTAACGATTGGGAAGCAGCAGAATGGTCGCAAGATAAACGTACGTCGCTCTGCGAAGCCAAGTAAATACAACGTTATCCCTTTCCTTCAGGTACCGGTACACATAATGCGTGAAGAAATAAAAGGAGAAGAGCGGCAATAGGAAAAGCATCTTCTGAAGCCATGGGAATGTCAATCCGGGCAAGAAGTCAAGCGCCAGTATTTCGTTGTCGATGCTGAAGAACAGTCCGAGCGCCAGACAAAACAGGCAAAAATGCATCAGGTGCGGTTCCCGGCGCCACTGTCTGAACATGCCCGCATAATACAATCCGAACGCAAGCAAGATCGTCGTCTGAATCATATCGGCGAGCTTGGAATCGTCGCGCCGCTTCATCGCGTCGTCCGCCAGTCCGAATTCCGGCGGCTGCACCAATCCGCCTTCCAGATAGTTAAAGCTGGCGACCTGAATGATAATCTCGACGGTTCCCGAATCGGCTTGGACGGTGCCGAAGAACGGCGCATTGCTTGCCTCGAAGCCGTCCGCCGATAAGGAAGGACTGCCGTTGCCGCCCAAATCGACGCCGTTCATGAAGATGCGGCTGGACATGCGGATTTTTTTGGCCCGGATGCTGTACAATGCGGCTTCGCTCGTGCGGACGAGCAACCGGTACGTACCGGCGCCATAACCGTTCTTGTCTGCCGAAGCCAGCTTATTCTTCCAGCCTCCGGGAACTTGAACGAAACGGCCTTCGATCGGGCCGGCTCGAAAGTCTTCAGGCCCTAGCAACTTCCCTTCGTAGAACGCCCACTCCCCGCGCAGCGAGAGGACGCCCTGCTTCGCAAAGTCCCACTGCGTCGCATCCAACGATCCGCCGCTCGCCCTCACGGCCTGCGTAGCGGGACTAAGCCATTGAAATACATTCACGATCGTAACGAGAACGAACAAACCGATCATTCCGAGCAACAGGGCATTTTTCCTAATCATGATTTCACCGTCTTTTCAAGCGATGCTAACAATATCGGTTGTTAACGACCGTCATTGAATGAACGGCTGCGGCGAAAATCGGATTTTACGGAAACGCCTCAAGTTCAGAATACGTCGGGACGATACGGTTCTACCTGTGCCCAGTTCATGAATTGTATATTTCCCTATTCATATGAACGACATCTTTAATTGAAAAAGCGGATGTAGGCGCTGAAAGCTTCTCAATCGCTCGATCCCGCAAAAGCGGCGCTTTATCTTTGTCGGCTTTCTTTAAGGCCTCGGCAAGCTCCTCTTTGGTCAGCTCCGTGCAGTAGGCCGGCGTTCCCGGTTGCTGTCTCCACGAGTCCTCCAAAGAACCGCTGTCTACGGTGTCGAATCCCATTTCATTGACGATCTCCATAACGATTTGCTTTTTCGATAAGTCATCGCCGGCAATCGCCATCGCGATGCGTCCGCGAGTCCCTTCCGGCGTTCCTTCATTCTGCAAGGTTGATGCCAATAAATTGTTGAAAGCCTTTATTACAGGTCTGCCTAGTTGCTTGGAAACCCATACGCTTTCTACCGTCCCCTTTTCGATTTCTTCGATTTTATTGTCTCTTTGCGGATAATAATTCGAGGTGTCTACAACGACGACTTCCTCGCCAACGGATGCTAGAACATGTCGAATGCTTGGCAGAGCGTGCAGCGGGATCGATACGATCAGCACGTCGATCGCTATACCTGCCTCTTCAACCGTCACCTTTTTTCCTGGAAGTTCTTTTCCTTCTAAACGCTTGATTCCGCGAGCATCCGCGATTTTAACTTCATGCCCGTTAGCAACCAGCTTTTCTGCAATGATGGACCCGATGTTTCCTGCTCCTATGATTCCGAATTTCATTTTGTACGCCTCCTCGTTAAATGCTATCAGTGAATCGCATGCGCGACTTCGCGTTTGACGATGACGCGGCGGATGAAGAAGCCCACGACCAAGCCGATCAACGCGATGGTCATCGTGAACAAGAACACGTGTTGCGAGCCGGCTGTCATGGCCAGTGCGACTTCTCTTGGTTTTGTCGGAGCAGCGGAGCCGTGCAGATAATTCTCCGTACCGCTCGTGAGAATACTGATGGCGACTGCAGTTCCAATCGCACCAATAACCTGCTGAAAGGTGTTCATAACCGCCGTGCCATGCGGATACAATTCCGGCGGCAGTTGATTGAGCCCGTTCGTCTGGGCAGGCATCCAGATCAAGGCGATGCCGACCATGAGCCCGATATGCAGAGCCACGATAAAGGCGACCGAAGAGTCGGGAGATATTGTACTAAATAGCCACAGCATCGTGGCAACGACCGCGAGGCCCGGAATAACGATCCATTTCGGTCCGTGTCTATCGAACAATCGCCCAACGCGCGGCGAAAGAATACCGTTCAGCGCGCTGCCCGGCAAAAGCATAAGTCCGGCAGTAAACACGGAGAGCCCTGTCCCCTTCTGCAAAAACATCGGCAGGATAATCATGCTCGACATAATGATCGACATACAGGACAGCACAAGCAGCAGCCCTACGACGTACATCGGATATTTGAAGACGCTCAGGTTCAGCATCGGATCGTGCATCAAGTTCTGCCGAAGGATAAATAACGCCAGCGCGACAACTCCCACGACGATGGATGCGATCACGACCGTACTTCCCCAGCCCTCAGCGCCTTCGCCTGCCTTGCTAAAGCCGAACACGATGCCGCCGAAGCCGATCGTCGACAATACGACGGACAGCAGATCGATTCGAGGCTTCTTGACCTCGGTGACATTATCTAAATACTTCAGCCCCACCAACAGCCCGATGATGAGAAAGAGAAGCGAAAACCAGAAGATATAATGCCAGGATAAGTATTCGATTAATAAACCGCCTACGGTGGGGCCTGTAGCCGGCGCGAACATGATCACCAATCCGACGAACCCCATCGCCGCACCGCGCTTCTCTGGCGGGAAAATGACAAGTATCGTATTGAACATAAGGGGGAGAAGTAAGCCCATGCCTATCGCCTGTAACACGCGAGCGAACATCAACATTTCAAAATTGAACGCGAGCGCGGCAATCAATGTCCCTACCGTGAGGAAGATAAGCGAACCCGCGAACATCTGCCTTGTCGTAAACATCTGAAGCAGCAATCCGCTCATGGGCATTAATATCCCAAGCGTAAGCAGGAACCCTGTCGTTAACCACTGTGCGGTTGCGGCCGTAATTTCGAATACGTCCATTAAATTCGTCATGGCTATGTTTAACGCGGTCTCGCTGAACATGCCGACAAAACCGCAGATGAGCAGCGATGCCAAGATGGCACGCGTATTATATGTTTTGTTCATCCTCATTCTCCTTATTCATCAATTAAAACGTTCTTGGGTTTCAATAGGCCAGTCTTCCGTATTGATAAGGAACCCCCAAATGCTCGCGCAGCGTCTTGCCTTCGTACTCCCTGTGGTACAAACCGCGGCCCTGCAAAATGGGGACGACCAGATCGACAAAAGCGGCGACGCCATCGTCGGATATATCCGGCACGACCGAGAAGCCATCGCAGGCGCCCGCCACAAACCACTCTTCCAAAAAGTCGGCGACTTGTACCGGCGTCCCCGCGACTACAGGGTGATAGTTAATGACGCCATGGGCAAGTACATCGCGAATGGACAGTCCTTTTGTTAGCAGCTCTAAGGCTCTTGGCGAGCGCGGATCCCGCGGGTTTGCATAAGCATTTTTCAGCCAATCGGCCGGCAAAGGTTGATCGATATCTACCGCGTTCACCGAGAGGGGCAACCCGACCATAGAACCCAGGTAACGGACCCGACTGGGGATCTCCTCCGGGTTAAATCGCATGAGCTGTCTTCGCCGCTCCAAAGCTTCTTCTTCGGTCGAGCCCAGCGAAAACATAAATCCGGCAAACATCTTGATATCGTCGGGACTTCTGCCAAAACGGGCAGCGCTATGCCGGAGCGCCTGTCTGTGTTCGCGAGCAGCCGCTATATCGTAAGGGTTCGCGTAAACGCCGGAGGCGTATCTCCCCGCCAACTCCAACCCCTGCTCCCCTCCGCCGGCCTGGAAAACAACAGGCTGCCCTTGCTCCGAAGGAGGAATCGGCAGAGGACCTCGGGAGGCATAATATTGCCCTTCCAGGTTGATCGGTTGAATTTTGTCCATGTCGGCAAACTGCCCGCCTTCTACATCAAGCGTCCAGGCATCCACTCCCCAACTCCCCCACAAAGCTTGAACGATCTGTATCGACTCATGCGCCATGTCGTATCGTTCTTTGCGGTTCGCCAGCTGTTGGCCGAAATTCGCCGCCGCTAACGGATCGGACGTGGTGACCGCATTCCATCCTGCACGTCCATGACTGATCACGTCCAGCGCTTTGAATTGACGCGCGATGTTATAGGGGTAGTTAAAGGTCGTAGAGAGGGTAGCGACAAGCCCGATATGCTTCGTTTCTCTGGCTACGGCCATTAATGCCAGCATCGGATCCATAGGGGCCATCGGCGTCTGCGGACCCAAGTCATTGGTTAATGCCGGCGTATCGGCGATGAAGATCATTTGAAATTTTCCCTTTTCGGCCAACTTGGCCCGCTCTACGTAACTGTCCATGTTGGTGTAAGCTGCCGGGTCGGTGCCCGGCATTCTCCAAGCGCTGAATTCCGCTCCGTATCCCGAGACCATTTGCAGAGCCAGCTGCATCTGTTTTTCGTTTGCCACCGTTCTCTTCTCCTTCACTGATCTGCTTTAAACGACATTTTGTTTAGCAGGCTAAGTAATAAGATGGTGTTTAGCAAGCTAAATATATGATCGGAGAGAACTCACAATAAGTTGCTCTCCATTTGCTTCAAAAGACGTCTCAACAGGAGGCGCTCTTCCGGTAAAATCGAATCCAGCAATTTCTCTTGCTGCCGCTTCCATTTCACAGCGACCGGCTCCTCTAATGCTTTGCCTTTGTCCGTTAAAAAAATGCGCATAATCCTTGCGTCATGCTCATCTCGCTTGCGGTAAATAAATTGATTTTGCTCCAAGGATTTCACCATGTTCGTGACCGTTGGCGGCTCGCATTTCAAATGTTCGCAAAGCTGCATCTGCGTGATCCCGTCGCCTGACCACAAACGGGAAAGTAAATTATCCTGGCCGACGTAAAGATTGAGCTCCCTAAGCGATTCGCTGTAATCTCGGCGCATACGGGAGGAAATCCGATCTAACGACTGACGAATGTCGCAATCCACGGTATCTGCCATGATAAATCTCCTTAGCAACCGTATATATTTAGCGGACTAAATATATCATGGTCGAATTGTTGTGTCAACGGCGGGCGTCCAGACAAAAGTCCGGTGCAAAGCGAATCACGATATATCCAATTGCTTAGATCCCTGGATGCGAGCGGCGCCACCCTGAATTTTGCTCTTGACCTGGAGTGTGCTCCAAGTTGTACCATGATCTCCAGCAAGTAAATTCGATTCAATCCTATGGAGGCTTAATCATGAACACTTCGAAGACTGTTTTAATAACCGGTGGAAATAAAGGTATCGGATACGAGAGTGCGAGGCAACTGGGCAAGCTGGGATTCACGATTTTGATCGGCTCAAGAGATCAATCTAAAGGGCAAGAAGCCGCAGAATCGCTAAAAAGCATAAACATCGATGCCGAGTCCGTTACGCTTGACGTTACTGACCAGGATACCGTTCATTCTGCCGCGAAACGAATTGAAGATCAGTATGGCTCGCTAGATATTCTGATTAATAACGCAGGCGTGAGCTTGGATAAAGGTCTTCCTCCGAGTCAACTGGAATTGACCGTTCTTAAGAATACTTACGAGACAAATGTTTTTGGCATGTTTTCTGTCACGAAGGCCATGCTCCCGTTGATTAAAAAGTCGCAAGCCGGCAGAATTGTAAACCTATCGAGCGGCTTGGCTTCCTTGGCCTTAAACGATGACCCGGAATCCGACGCCGAAAAATTCGGCGTTAATTTACTCGCCTACATGAGCTCGAAAACGGCTGTCAATGCACTCACTGTCTTGTTTGCCAAAGAATTAAAGCATACGCCGATTAAGATCAATTCGGCGGATCCAGGTTTTACGGCTACGGATTTGAATGGGCATACGGGCTATCGCACCGTTGAACAGGGGGCTACTATTGTCGTTAAGCTCGCTACCCTTTCGGACAGTGGCCCGACAGGCGGTTTCTTTGATGAAAAAGGCGTGATACCATGGTAATACGGTAGGAGGTGCGGCAAAGTGATCGACAACGCTAAAACCACAAGCTCAATTAAACAAGCGGCCGAATTCACGGGCCTGACAGAGGATACGATCCGTTATTACGAGAAAATCGGCTTGCTTCCTTATGCCGACCGCACAGCAAGCGGGCGCAGAGCGTACAGTAAAAGGCGTTTGGAAGGCATGGTCTTCTTAACGAGACTCAAATCAACCGGAATGTCGCTGGAAGAAATAAAGCATTTTCAGAAACTTTACGAACAAGGTGAAACGTCACTCGCACAAAGAGTCTCCATTCTAGTTGAGCACAAGAATAAAATTGAAAACGAGATTGGTCGATTACTGGAGACACAAAGAATTATCAATTACAAAATCGACAATTATAACGAGGTTCTTGTAAATCCGGACATAAATAATACGGCTTGTGATCCGATTGAATAGTGAAACCATAAAGCACAAGGGAGCAGATAACGGTTGCGGCCGCGATCTGCTCCCCTGATTTTACCGGCTCACATTCCCATCCTGCGTCACAGTTCCCGAAATCGTGAGCCCGTCGGCGGCGGCGCTGCCGGTGACGCTAACGTTACCTCCGGCGTTGTTGATCATCTGCGCCATACCTGTTGCAAAATAACTCGTTTGAATGTCCGCGCTGCCGCCCGTGACCTTGATCGCGTTGGTTCCCCCGTCGGCAAAATGCCCTTGCTGTAACAGCACGTCGCCGCCTCGGATGTCGTAGCCCACGGCCGGATTGGTCCAGTGGTTGGTGTTGAAAAGGCGAATCGGCGCGCTGCCGGATACCGTGTTGTCGACCGCGACGAAATGGCCGTTGTCGTATTGGACGGTCTCCAAGTTAATGAGGGTTACGCCCTGCGAGTCGACCGAACTGAATCGGATGCCGTTCCTGGAGCCATCCGTACCGTGGTTCAGCACGATGCCGTGAAAGCTGCCAAGGCCCGGCTGCTCGATAAACCGCATGCCGTCGTAGGCGCCAAAAACGAACGTTTCGCTGACATGGCCATCCGCCACGGCGCCGAACGCAAAGCTGGTGCCGTTCGCTTTCTGCCATGGCCAAATCTTTGCCAGCGTCTCCGCGCCGGTCGGCGAGTTGAGCAGCTTCTCGTCGCCCGACCAGTACGTCGGATTGAAGTGCACGTTCTCGACCCAGCCTTCGGTCGACGTATGACCGACGAACAGGCCCGTCTTCAAGCCGGCGCCGGACAAGTAGTCAATGACATGGCCGTTGTTGTTGTACGTGCCGAAGTCCACGCCCTGATAGGCGTTCGAAACGTTCGTGTAAACGATCCAGCACTGAGGTCCCTGGCTCTGGATCGCCCACGGGTAGGCCGTGACGTTGTCGACATCCTGCTCGGGATACCAGATCAAGATACCGCGAATGCCGGAACCGCCCAAGACATTATCGGAATTCAGCTTGATAAACGGCGTTCCGCCCGCGTTTCCGGCGTCGCCATCGACGTAAGCGTATAGCACGGTGCCGTGGCTCATCGTATGGAACGGCACATCCTGCGCGCCGCGCAGCTCGACGCCGGCCGGCACCTCCAGGTGGCCGTCGACCCGGTATTTGCCGGCCGGCAGATACACGGTGCCGCCGCCGTTCGCGCCCGCGTCGTCCAGCGCGTCCTGAATCGCCGCGGTATCGTCGGTCACGCCGTCGGCCGCCGCGTTGTAAGGACTCGCCGACACGTCGAACATGTCGCTCGCTCCGACTTTGGCCGGCTTCGGATGCACGGAGCGGATATACGGCGAGCCGTCCATTTCCTCGAACGTTCGCGGAGATTGGTCGATCACGATCTGGCTGTTAGACGGATTGGCATTCTGAATGACCGCAGAGCCATTGTAATCGTTGCTGAGCAAGCTTGCGGACGATACCCCGCTGCCCAGGCAGACGTGCTTGGAGGTTCCGCCGCCTGCAGCAGCCGCGAACGCGCTGCCTTGCACGAGCAAGCTGCCATTTAACGCGTCGATCGCGCAGCCCGTCGAGCTCCAGCCTTCGAAGCTGCCGTTCACGAAGCTGAGCAAGCCGTCGCCGAGTTGCCGAACCGCGACGCCCGTGCTGCTCAGCTTCGTTTTGTTGAATTGCAGGCTCGTATTCGCGAATCCGGTCGGCGCCAGCACGGCGACCGGGTCCGGCCCGGCCGCCGCTTCGATCGAGCTGGCCGAGATTAGCCAGCCGTACGGACTGACGGCTTCCGCGTCCACGCCGGTGCGCGCGCCTTTTACCGTCAGATTGTAGATGCTGCCGTTCGACAAGCCGCTCGTGCCGATGAACTTGATCCCGGTTGCATACCTGTCGATCGTGACGCCGTTCAGGACCTCCCAGTCGTTGCGAGCGATCACGATTCCGACGGAACCGTTGTCGCCTTGCGTGTAGGCTGCCACGGCTGCGGCGTTCGGCGAGCCGGGCAAGCCGGATTCGGCCCAATATGCCGGCGAGAATACGACTTCCTCCACCCTGCCGACGTCGTAGACCTGGTCGAGATAAATACCTGTCTGCAATGGCGTGCCGTACACGTCGCGGATATAATGCAGGCCGTTTACCCGCTTGGCTGTCGATAGCCCTTGATAGGCGTTGACCAGCGTCACGTTCATTGCCGTTCCGGACGACGGCGTCGTCAGATCGATCGTGTAGGGGTAAGGCTTAACATCCCCTATCGTCTGCTCGGGGTAATAGATCGAAAGGTTGCGCACGCCGGCAGCCGTTCCGAGCGTGATAAACGGACGCGCCTGCGCATCCTCGCGTCCCGGATAAGCCAGCAGCAGCGTGCCGTCCACGGATTTGTCGACGTCGGAGGGCTTCTTCCAATCCCCCCGCAATGTACATGACGTCGGCACAAACAGGCTGCCCAGCAGCTTGTATTGCCCGTCCGGCGCATAGACGACGCCGCCGCCCGCGATCGCGCAGTCGTTCAGCGCGTGCCGGAACGCCGCTGTCGCGTCCAACATCCCGGTGGGGTCCGCGCCATAACGCACGTCAGTTACGTCGAACCCTGCGACGACGACGTCCTGCGAGGCGAAAACGGTCGTATACACCTTGGCGTCCGGCGCATAAACGGTCGGTCCGCCGGTCACGCTGCTGTCGGCGACGCCGCTGCTGTAGGCCACGCCGAACAGACTCTTTTCCTCCGCGACCGTAAATAGCGATTGCCGCAGGTTGCCCAGTCTGTCGGTGACGACGATGTTCTTGTACGCCGTGCTGTAGCTGAGCCCGCCTTTGTCGTTCTCGCCGACGAGCAGCAGTTGGTCCATGTGCTTGCGGACCATGGACAGAGGCACCTTCAGCTTCCGATGATACCACTGGTTGTCGGCATACGCCGACAGATTGGCGGAGCCGCCGTGACCGCTCAGGCCATTCTGGTCGGTCCAGCCCGTATCGCGGAAATTGCCGCCTTCCAGCGCCAAAATGTCGAGGCCGCCCGCTCCGTTCACGGCGCCGTCCATGCGGACGTCATATTCAATATAATCGCCCGGTTGGAACCTGTAGTCGGGCATTCCGATTTTATGATACACGTATTTGTTGCCGGAGCCCGCGGCGTTCGTCACGTCCAGCGTCAGGACATCGGTGCCGGCTCCTGCGTGATTTTGCACGGCCAAACCTTGACGCTCGACAAAATAAACCGTATCCAACTTCGAAACCGTCGACGCCGACTTGTTCACCGCCAGCCGGAAATAATTGACGGCCGCAAGGTCGGGATGACCGACGATATCCGCTTCGCTCAGCCTCAGCGAGATCAAGTTCCAGCCGTTCACCGCCTGGCTCAGCACGTCGGCCATTTCCCACGTATAAGCGTCGGCCGTCAGGCTGCCCGCGCTCGAAAAGCCCACCTTGCCGGTCGCCCCGCCCAGAGCGGAAATATTCCCTATAAAATAGTAGAAACTCAACACGCCGGCATCCTGGGCAACGAGCGTATCGAAGGGGGTGGCGAACGTTTTCTCGAATTCGACCGCCCCGCTCCCGCTCCTGTTCAGGCTGGCCCGCCCCTCGGCTTTGTCGGTCGTATCCAGCGTCAGCGTATCGGAGGAAACCCAGCCTGCCGCGGAATCCGCACGATCCAGCACAACGGCACCCGGATTAAACTGTTCGAAAAACACATGGTCCAGCTTAACGACGGGAGACTTGGCATTCAGGAAGAATATCCGGAAGAAATTAAGCTCCTCGAAGTCCGGATGGCCCAGCACGACGGCCGAAGCGTCCAGCTTCAGCGTCACGAGGTTCCAGCCGTTGCCGAGCTGCGGCAGCACGCGCGACGCGAAGTCCCAGGAAATCTCGTCGACATCCGGACCGCCGGAGCTGGTCAGTTCAACCTGACCGTATGTCCCGTCCAGCTTCGTCACATCGTCCACATAATACCAAAAGTTGAGCGTGCCGTACTGCATCGTTAGCGCTGAATCAACCGGCGCGGCAAACGCCTTCTGGAACTGTACCGCCTGGCTGCCCGTCATGGACAAGCTGCCCGTCCCTTCCCGCTTGTTCGCAGTGTCCAGCGTCAGCGGATTGGCCGAGCTCCAGCCGGTTAACGAATCGGCGGCGTCTAGCGTGATAGCGACCGAAGAAGCCGGACGCTCCTCAAAATACACCTGGTCCAGCTTGACGACCGGGGACTTCGTATTGAAGAAAAAAATGCGAATGAAATCGATCGCCTGCAGATCGGGCGTGCCGATCGTGCCGGTCGCGGATTCGAGCTTCAGCGTCACGAGGTTCCAGCCGTCGCTCAACTGCGGCAGCACGCGCGTCGCAAAATCCCAATTAACTTCGTCGACGTCGTAGGTTCCGGCGCTTGTGAGCTCGACCTGACCGTACGTGCCGTCCAGCTTCGATACATCGTCCACGTAATACCAGAAGTTCAGCGTGCCATAACGCGTCGTCAGTCCCGAATCGACCGGCGCGGCGAACGCCTTCTGGAACTGCACCGTCTGGCTGCCCGTCATCGACAGACTGGCCGCGCCTTCCTGCTTGTTCGAGGTGTCCAGGGTCAGCGGATTGTCGGAACTCCAACCGGCGAGCGAATCGACGGGGTCCAGCGTGACGATCGCGGACGCCGGGCTTTTCACCGTTTCCTCAAAATAAACTTGGTCCAGCTTGACGACGGGAGACTTCGAATTGAGGAAATAAATGCGCAAGTAGTCGATCGCCGCCAGATCCGGATCGCCCAGCGTTCCGGTGACGTCATCCAGCTCCAGCGTCACGAGATTCCAGCCGTTGCCGAGCTGCGGCAACACCCGCGAGGTGAATTCCCAGTAAAATTCATTGACGTCGGAACCGCCGGAGCTCGTCAGCTCGACCTGACCGTACGTGCCGTCCAGCTTCGACACGTCGTCCACATAGTACCAGAAGTTCAACGAGCCATGCTGCAGCGTCAGCCCCGTGTCGACCGGCGAAGCGAACGTCTTCTGGAATTGCACGACCTGGCTGCCCGTCATCGACAGGCTGGCCGTTCCTTCCTGCTTATTCACGGTGTCCAGCGTCAGCGGATTGGAGGAGGTCCAACCGGAGAGCGAATCTGCGTTATCGAGCGTGACGATCGTCGAGGTCGTCGCCGCTTCCGTCTTGCCGGGGAGCGCGCTCCACCCCAAGCCGCTTGCGAGGACTGTCACGGCAGTTGCGAGCGCAAGAACCATCTTTGCCTGAAACCGATTCATCCCAGTCATTATCAATCCATCCCTTTCTTACTCGAATTGGAACGGCGCAACACAAACAGAAAGCGCAGAAAGAGCAGGTCCTCATGGATTCATTACCGACGTGCTTTTCACGGAATGATTTCCAACCTGCTCTTTCCTCGCCGCCTATCCATGTATTGGATTACAGCAGTCCCTTACCGCTATTTAGTTCACATAGTCCGGTTTACTCTTGTTCGTCTGCAGCTGGTTGACTTCGTCGATAATTTTCTGTCCGCCGGCGTCGCTCCATTTCTTGAGCGCATCCAGCCATTGCTGCTTATTCGACGATTTGTTGATAATGGCGCTGTCGATGACCGGCTGCAAATAATCGTTCCACAGCCGTGCGCCCAGCTCGGCGTCGGCCGGCGACGCTACCGTATAATCTCGCCAGTCCGGATAGTCGATCTTCGCGTACTCGGCGAATTTCCCCTTCACGTACGCGAACTTATCGCCGATCCCCGCGCCTTCATAGTCCAATTGCAGGCTGTCCCAATCCAGCTTCTCCTCGATCGGATCGAGGAAATGAAGCGGCTCGATTTGCTCGCCTTTATAGTCCGTTTCGCGTTGCTCGTTCGGAATAACTACTTTCTTGCCGTCCACCACATTGTAGGTTTTACCTTCCACGCCGTATCGGCGGAAGTCCGATCCTTCGGTCAACGTCCAGTTCAGGTAGCGGAAAATACCGTCCGGATCTTTGGTTTTGGCGGAAATGTAGAAGCCGCGATCTACCGGGAATACCGAACGCGTGCCGCCCGGCGTGCCGTCCGGACCAGCCAGCGGCGACATGATGCCGACCTTGGCGTTCGGGTCGAGCTTCTGCAGCTTGGTCACCTTTTCGATGTAGCTGACCCATGGCGTAGCGATGACGGCGGCCATTCCGGCGTTGAATTTGTTTTCGGCGAAGTTGGGCTCCTTGTTCAGCTTGAATTCCGGATCGAGAAGTCCTTCTTTGTACAGACTTTGCAGCCAGTAATAGAAGTCGATGTTTTTCTCGTTCGCGATGGACGGAATGATCCGGTTCGCGTCTTTCGGGTCGGGCGTCCAGCCGTTGAACGAAACACCCCACGCGGTCGCGAGGTCTTTGAACGACCATTCGTAGCCGGCCGTCAGCGGAACCGTGTCGTTCTTGCCGTTGCCGTCCGGATCGCTGTTTTTGATGACCTTCAGCGCCGCCACCAGCTCGTCCACCGTCTTCGGCTCGGCGATGCCCAGCTTCTCGAACCAGTCCTGGCGGTACATGATCGGAGCCGGGGTAATCGGATAAATCAGGTTCGGTATAAAATAATTATTGCCGTCCTTCGCCTTGAGCTGCTCCCAGATGCCGTCCGGGACCGCTTCCTTGACCGCCGGATATTTGTCGAGATATTCATTGATCGGCAGAAACGCCCCCTGCTCCTGCAAGTTCCGGTCACGCTCCATGAGCGGTCCATTCGCCCACAGAACGTCCGGCAAATCGCCTCCTGCGAGAATCGTGTTGATCTTGGCGTCAAAGTCGATGACGGGAATGATCTGCACGTCGATCTCCACGTTCGCTTGCTTGAACAGCTCTTTCTCGTAGGCGCCGCCTTTGGCGTATGTCGCCGGCCCCCATGTCGGTCGCAGATAGGAGAATTTCACGACCTTCTGATTGGCGTTGCCGGCCGTGCTTTCGGCCGGTGCCGATTCGCTTGCGACCGGCGCGCTTCCCGTTGCCGTCGGCGTTCCTTCATTGTTATTGCTGGAGCAGCCCAGCACCGACGATGCCGTCAACAGCAGCGTCAGCGCGCCTGTTGCCGCTTTCCCTTTTTTCATAGATCGCACACCCCGTCTTTGTTTGATTTTATGAAAAATCCCTTTAGGGAAGTTTCAACGCGGTCAGCCTTTCACGGAACCGAGCATAATGCCTTTGACAAAATATTTTTGTAGGAACGGGTACACGAGCAGAATAGGCACAATGGCGAAAATAATGGTTGCCGCCTTGATATTTTGCTGGGAGACTACGATCTTGGTGAGGTCGCCCGATTGCGACGGACCGCTGCCCATGTTCATCATGTTCTGATCGATGATGATCGACCGCATGACCACCTGAAGCGGCCACTTCGAATTGTCGCTAATGAAGAACAGACCCGAGAAGAAATCATTCCAGTGCCCCACCGCGTAAAACAATCCGACCGTCGCGATCACCGGCTTGGACAGCGGGATGATCAGCTTCCACAGCACCTGCAGTTCGGACGCGCCGTCCAGTCTTGCCGATTCCTCGAGGCTCTCCGGAATATTCCAGAAGAAGTTACGCATCAGAATAAGGTTAAACGGTGCCACCAGCCCGGGAATGATAAGCACCCACAGCGTATTCAGCAGGTGCAAATTCTTGAGCAACAGGTAGTAGGGAATCAGCCCCGCCCCGAACAGCATCGGAATGACGATCAGCCACATCAGGAGTTTGTAACCGGGAATGTGCGTTTTCGACAGGCCGTAGGCGCCCGTGATCGTGAATACCAAGTTCAGGAACGTGCCGAAGACAGTGACATACACCGTAATGCCGAACGATTTCAACAGCACTTGCGTGCCGAAAATATATTTGTAAGCTTCCACGGTGAAGTCGTGAGGCAGCAGCATCAGCGGATTTTGCGTAATCGCATAACCCTCGCTCAAGGAAACCGCCAACACGTTAACCATCGGCAGCAAGGTGACCAGGCCGAGCCCGACCAGAATCAAGTAGATGATCGTCTGCGCCCACAGCGGATTGCGGTCCAGATGCCCCGTACCGGCCAGCGAAACCCGGAGATCGTCGTCCATTGGCGCCTTGTTGTTGGATGGATCGGTTACCACAACGACTTCTCCCCCATTCTGCGAATGATGGCGTTGGCCGATACGATTAACGTGAACCCGATGATCCCCTTGAGCAATCCGAAGACGGTCGCCATCTCATATTGCGCTTCCATAAGCCCGAGCCGATAAACATAGGTGTCGATGATATCGCCCACACCCATAACGGCACCGTTGTACATCATGAACACCTGATCGAAGCCGGCATCCAGAATGCCTCCAAGCGACAGAACCAGCATCAGCACGATCATCGGGCGGATGCCCGGCAGCGTAACGTGCCAGATTTGGCGGAGTTTGCCCGCTCCGTCGATCTTGGCCGCTTCGTACTGCTGAGGGTCGAGCCCCGAAAGCGCGGCCAAGTAAATGATCGCCCCCCAGCCGAACTCCTTGATAATGCCGGTCACGACCAGAATCGAGCGAAAATATTCCGGCATCGTCAAGAAGTTGATCGGCTCGAAGCCCAAATTCTTCAGCAGCAGATTGATAATGCCCAGCGGTCCGAGCAGGTTGAAGACGATGCCCGAGAAGACGACCCACGACAGGAAGTGGGGAAAATAAGTGACCGTTTGAATCGTTCTTTTGAACCACAGCACCCGGACCTCGTTTAGCAGCAAGGCGAACAGTATGGGCACCGGGAATCCGAACAGCAAGCGATACAAGCTGATCGTGATCGTATTGATCGTGACCTGCGGCAGCTTCGCCGACTGGAACACGTCCTCGAAGTTTTTCCAGCCGACCCATGGACTTTCCCACATCCCCTTGAAAATCTGAAAATCCTTGAACGCGATTTGCAATCCCACAAACGGAAGGTAGGCAAAAATGAAGAAGTACAAGATGGTCGGAACGATCAGCAGGTAAATGAACCGGGCTTCCCAAATCCGCGTCGACAGCTTCTTCTTTGAATCCCGAAGCTTCCATTCCTTCGTTTTATGAACCCGTGCGCTCAGATGAATCACCTCCTTCGTTCATTATGGTTATGGCGATTTTAAACAAACTTCAGGCGAATCGCAGCCGTCGCATACGCCGCAAGGTCGAATGCAACGATACCCGGCTCCTCGAGCCGAACATCCTCGCCTTCCAGCAGCTTGCGCTCCAGCGTATCCACGAAATAAGCTTCAGCCGCCTGTCCGGCCGTATGCAAACGAACGGTCGTCGGCGTCCCCTCGGTCTCGTACACGCGCACGATCCAGGCTTTTCCGTCCTTGTCCTCCGGCATCTTCACGGCGGACACCGCCGCCGTTCCTTCCGCCAGCCGGAGAAAGCCGGCGTCCAGCGCCCGCATGCCCGCATGAGGCGTGCCGGAAATCACGTTCAGCGGGTGATTGAACCGATAGGCAGCCTCGATCTTGTGTTGGTTTGCCGAACTCGCTTGCAGCACGCCGATCGCAAAGGAAGAACGGTGGTGATTGCCCAGTTCCGGATGGAGGTCGGGATCGTAGGAGCTGCGAATCAGCGATACCGCGAGCGAATCTTCCGTTCCGCGGAAACCGTATTTGTTGTTCGTCACGAGCATGACGGACGATTGCGCCGCCTCGTCGGCCGGCACGGCGAGCGCAAAGCTGTTGCCCGGCACGTCATGATCCAACGGCGCGCGTTCGATGATACCGTAAGGTACGTCGTATCGGTAGGACTTGATGGCTTGGGCTAGCGGCCAATGAAAATTCAGCTGCGGAACGCTTTGGCCCGGCTGGCCGATTTCGTGCCAGTCGCATTCGAGATCATATTTAATGAAGGAACTGTTAGAGTCGAGCGACACGTAGGCGCGAAGCAGCGTTTGGTTGAATCTGAATTCCAGATGTATGGTTTGCCGCAGCGGTCCCCATACGCCTTTTTTGATTTTCACCGCGCCGCCGTGCAGGTTCGTCACTTCCATGTAACGGCCGACTCTCCAGGCGGTCATCGCCCGCTCGGGATCTTCTTGGATCAGCCTGAACACGCCGGCCGGCCTCGCCGGATCGACCAGTTGCTCGCCCGTGTCCTTACGGATGAGCGATCGGACGGTGCCGTCGCGTGAATCGAACGTCGCTTGCAGCAGCTCGTTCTCGAGCACGAACTTTTCCTCGAGGTCGACCCGTGGCTCCGTCGCCTGCAGAGGACCGACCGTTGCTTCGCCTTCAGAGACGGTGTAAGTGGAGTAACCGAACGGCGGTGCCTTGACCGGCGCCACAATCCGGATAAAATCGTGTCCCCAATAGATGTTGAACCCTTGATCGATCACCTGGTACGGCACGGCATTTCCCTTGCTGTCCTTGACGGAGAGCGCGGCAATCGGGCTTTTCCAGTCCCATAGCACGATTTCAACCGTTTCCTCGCGCTCGTGTACGGACGGGTTGAACAAATGTACGATCCGGGTGGTGCCGCGGCCTCTCTCCACCTGGGTAATCCGGAACGACCGCGCGCCGTAGCCTGCTCCCGCCCCCTCCGACAAAGTCAGCCGGCTTGGGTCACCGGCCAGACCGGATGTATCGATGTCGGCGGCGATCCGCTCCATCGCAAGCTTGCGATAGGTATTGGCGGTCGCCATCGTATTCTGAAACAGGCCTAGCGCATGCTCGCGCGTCTCGATCACGCCCGACCCCGGCAAAATATCGTGGAACTGGTTAAACAGCACGTTGCGCCAGGCCTCCTCGAACGCTTCGGCCGGATAAGCCTTGTCCGTCTCGACGTTCGCCAACGCGTTGATCGCTTCGGCTTCGTTCAGCGCCGCCTCGCCCATCCGGTTCGCCGTCTTGATCCGCGTCTGCGAGGTGTAGCAACCCGTGAACACAAAGTTCTGCTCTCCCCGCATGACGGGGAACCGGTCCGCAATCGCGTCCGCCATGGCGAAAAATTCACGGTACGTTCCGAATCTCAAACGCGGATAAATCGGCCAATCGTTCATATCCAGCAGTCGCTCGAGGTCCCGCCGCGTCGGACCGCCGCCGTGATCGCCCACGCCGTACACCTTCAAGTACGTTTTCAGTCCGGTTTGGCGGCAAATGTCCGGCACGTAGGAGCCGAGCGACGATTGAATATTATCGTTGTACCAAGTGGGTTCCCGGTAGACCAGCACGCTTTTCCCTGAAGGCGCTTCCCATTTGTAGAAAACCGGCGCTTCATTTCCCCGACAATGGTAGAGGTACTTGACGCCGCCGTTCGCCAGGATCTCGGGAACGTTAAGGCTGTGGCCGAACGTGTCCGGCTCGAAATCCAGATTCAGGCTGTCGATATCAAGCTCGAACAAGTCGGCCAGATAACGTTTGGCATATAATAAATGTCGGGACAGGCTTTCGCCGTTCGGCATATTTTTGTCCGCTTCGACCCAGTGGGAGGCCGTCACTTCCCAGCGCCCTTCCTTGACTCTCCGCTTAATCTCCAAAAGCATGTCCGGTGCGTATTGCTCGACGATGCGGTAGATCGACGCTTGCGATTGCGAGAATGTGAAGGCAGGGTATTCTTCCATCAAGTTCAGCATCGTCCGAAACGTATCCAACGTCACGGCGACCGTCTCGTCCCACGACCACATCCAGTTCATGTCGATATGCGCGTGCGCAACGGCCAGAATCTCGTAGCTCTTCGCCTCTGCTGCGATATCCTGAAGCAGCGCTTCGGCAGCGATCGCGGTTTGTTTGCCGATGACGCCTTCTTCGGCAAGCCCGTTCTCAACGGGGGTAAGCGCTTTCGAAATCGCTTGGTCGTATTGGCCGCCGTTTACCTTTGACAACTCATAGGCAAAAAATAGCTGCGCCAGAATTCGTCCTCCCCAATAGCCGTACCTTTCCGTGATTTTCTCTTCCCAGTAGCTCTTCGGCTCCGGCCCCAGCAGCTGTCTCAGGCGCCGCTCGATGGTGACTGGCATTTGGTTCACTCCATTCAATTAGATACCTATATACCAATTATTCATATTTAGATACCTTTTATCAAGTAAAATATATTACAATTCAAAAGCGATGTAAAGCTAAAAGTTTGAACTTATTAGCGCTGAAATTTTGCTCTTGGACACAAGGTTTTAAAGTGGTATATAGGTATATTTATGTGTAAATTTCGCCCGGCTGTGCTAAAATAAAACATAATGTCGATGAAGCGGAGTTGAACGATCGGATGACGTCAAGCAAGAAACGTACGCCTCTTTATTCACAAATCCGGGATTACATCCTTGCGAATATACAGCAGCTGCACTGGCAGGCCAACGATCAATTGCCGACTGAACAGGAGCTGGCCGAGAAATTCAACGTCAGCCGTTTTACTGTCAAGAAAGCAATGGCTGAATTGGTCCAGGAAGGACTTATCTACCGCATACAGGGCAAGGGCTCCTTCATCTCGCAGATGGTCGGCGACGAACATCGCCCGGTTTCTGCCCCCGCCACCGATGCCGGCATATCCACAGCGAAGCTGATCGTGCTGCTCACCCCGCATATTCAGAGCAGCTTGTCCGCAAGCATACTTACGGGAGCGGAATATTACCTGGCCGACCATGGCTACCAGCTGATCGTCCGATCAACGCGCAACGAGCAGGAATTGGAGCGCCGGTTGCTGGTGGAATCCGTCCGCGCCGGCGTACGGGGCGTGCTGATTTTCCCCGTCGACGGGGAGACATACAACGAAGAGATCCTTCGGCTGACGCTGAACAAGTTTCCGGTAGTTGTTATCGACCGCTATTTGCGCGGCGTGGACACCAATTGCGTTTGCTCGGACAACATCGGCGGCGCGTTCGACGCCACGTCCCATCTGATCGGGCTGGGGCATCAGAATATTGCTTTTGTCGTCGTTCACGACCGAACGACAACGAGTCTGGAGGAGCGGATCGCCGGCTATGAGCGGGCGTTGTCTGCCAGCCGCTATCCTTTCGGTCCGCGGCTGGCTTATTTCGAATCGGAGAACGGGGAACACGCCTCGCCGTCCGGGGAGCCGCAAGCGGATCAACTTGAACGCATGACGGTGCGCATTCAGGCTTTTCTGGAGCAAAATCCTGCGGTCACGGCCGTATTCGCCGCCACGACCTACAGCGGGTTGGCCACCTTGCAGGCCGCGACGAATCTTGGAATCAAGGTGCCCGAGCAACTGTCGGTCGTTTTCTGCGACGATTTCGAGCATTCCGCGTTGTCCCGGATTCCGCCGACCTGCGTCGTGCAGCAAGAAAGCCAGCTGGGCATCGATGCCGCCAAGCTGCTGCTGTCGATCATCGACAACCCGCTGCAGGAAAGGAAGAAGCTAACGCTGCCGACCCGACTGGTGCTGCGCCAATCCACCGCCCCTCTTTCGAATGAGATAAGGTGACCCGTACACGATCGCAATTAATCGGCGGAGCCGTCCAATCGGGAAATGCCCTTTCCCCGATCGGACGGCTCCGACTCGTTTTCAGCCACCTTCGTATGCCAACTCTCGTTTTGTACCGCTCGCGAATCCCGCTTTACAGCAAAAACAACTTAATCTATACTTATTTGTGTTATAGGTATATTGGTATTTAGATATTAAATTTTAGGAGGACCATTTAACAAATGCTCTATAAACCGCACGAGGATCGTCTATGGGATTGCTGGATCGTGCCGCACAACGACCGCTACCATCTGTTCTATATCCGAATCACGCCGGGAGCCAGCCGCTGGAACGGGATAAGCATGGCCGTTTCCGACGATCTGTTGCACTGGAAGGAACACGGCCCTATTCTCGAAAAGCATCCCGACGCCGAATGGCTCGGCACAGGCATGGTACAGCGAGTCGGCGATACCTTTATCATGAATTACTCCGAAGAGCTCGTCCGCGGCCACCAGCAAATCCGCTTTGCCCGCAGCGAGGATCTGTACAATTGGGAGCGTATCGAGGAGGTTGTGCTGAGACCCGATCCCGCCTATTACCTGGACGATCCCGAGGATTGCTGCGAGGAATTGCCGCGCTGGGATTCGCTAGGAATCGTCAACGCTTTGCAAGACGCACCGCCTCCGTACACCGGCTTCCTGACCGCCCATGCCGCCGACCGCAAACTGAAAGCGAAAGCCGGCGTGCTCGGCGTCATGACTTCCATGGACGGCATCCATTGGGAAGCGTTGCCCCCGGGCACCCCTGCGGATTTGTTTCCCAATTTCGAGGTTCCCGAACATTTAAGCTTCAATGACCGCCATTACGTGATGTTCTCGACCGTGACCCAGCACGGCTGGAGATATGACGACCGGGCTTTGGCACGCTCCGGCGGGACTTATTACGTTGTATCCGACAAGCTTCAGGGTCCCTACCGGCTGCCGCCCGAGGATCCGATGCTGATCGGAAGCCGCGATCATGCCAATGTCGTGATGGCATACGTTGGCCGGGTTATCCCTTTTGAGTCCGGCTACCTTTTCTATCATTTTTGGGGAAACGACCATATTGACGGCAGAGTGGGTTTACCAAAAAGGATCGTCGAGCGAGAGCCTTGGGTGCTGAAGCTGGAATATTGGGAAGGTTGCGAGGCAGTCAAAGGGAAGCTGCTCGGCAGCGGAATATCCTTTTCCGCGTACCGCGTGCTGCGGCAACCTGGTCGACTGCCGACCGTTGTCTGGCATTCGCCGGACGACCAAACGCTGACTTTTGGCAACCAAGGGAGCACGGGAGGAATCGAATGCGCACTTGACCATACGCCGTCCCCGACGGCAGATGTCACGGACTGGAGCGACGGGCGCGTGGTCGAATATAAGGTTACGGTTCGGGAAGGCACCGGGATCGGCGTCTTTTTGGGAGAACGGCGTTTTTGTCTTTTTCTGAATTTTAAGCACAACCGCCTGGAGTTGGGCGACGTCAAAAACGGCTGGGCACTGCCGAACGTGCTCGAGATCACGGCTAACAAGCCTTGGACTTTGGCGTATAACGCCGAGTATGATCTCAAAGTTTTCGCCCGCAACGAATGCGTCGAGCTGTTCATTAATAATGACTACGCGATCTCTTATCGACTGGATGAACCGCTGACGCTCTCAAGCCTCGGATTTTATTCCGAAGATTCAAGCGGGGTCGTTTCAGAATTGAAGATTTGGGAAATGAAATGAGCACTTATTACTTTCATATTCGCTAAGCATTCCTTGTGAAGTGTTTTTTGACATACTTTATCCTTGCACTGATGGTACCCGTGGGATTTATTGACTCCCAAGTTAGTGACACTCATCGGGAATGGGATCAAGTTCTTGACATCGGCCAATGACAAGAACTTGATCCCATAAAACGAAAAAGCCGCGACTATTGCGGCTTTGAATTGGCCAATGTTTTTGACTTCCGACATAAATAACGTGGACCACTAAATTAAAACTTAACCATCAAGCAACGTCATTTGTTCTTCCATGTATCGAGTGCCTTGGGCAACGTTCTTAGGACTTACACTCTCGACGCGCAGAAGATCTTCTTTCGAGAGGACAATATCCACAGCAGCGACGTTTTCCTCCAAATACTTGATTCGCTTTGTACCTGGAATCGGCAGCGCTCCTTTGGCGATCGTCCAGGCGATGGCCAATTGAGATGGCGAACAGTTTTTCTCTATTGCGATCTCCTTGATCTTATCGACGATCGCTATATTCTTGCGGAAGTTCTCTCCCTGGAACCGAGGCATCCATCTGCGAAGATCTTCGGCAGCCAAATCCTCGAACGTACGAAGTTCGCCGGAGATAAAGCCTCTGCTGAGCGGACTGTATGCAACATGAGTGATCCCTAACTCTTTTGCGGCAGGAAGAATCTCATCTTCGATGTCACGGCTCCATAACGAGTATTCGCTCTCCAGTGCGGAAATTGGATGCACGGCATGGGCCCGGCGAATGGTGGAAGCAGAAGCTTCGGACAGACCAAGAGCCCGCACTTTTCCCGCTTTGATCAGGTCGGCCATTGCCCCGACAGTCTCTTCGATCGGAATTTGAGGATCGACTCGGTGCTGGTAATACAGATCGATGTAATCTGTCTTCAAGCGACGCAGGCTATCCTCAACTGCCCTCTTAACGTACTCGGGATGGCCACTGAGGCTCTCGTAATTGGGGGTGTATGAGAACTTGGTCGCAATAACAGCTTGCTCTCGACGTCCCTGGATTGCATTTCCAAGCAACTCTTCGTTGTGACCGTTTCCGTAAACGTCGGCTGTATCGAACAACGTGACGCCTAAATCCAAAGCGCGATGAATCGTCTTTATAGAAAGTTCATCGTTTGTCTCGCCATACATTCCCGGAGACATGCCCATGATGCCAAGACCAATCGCAGATAAGATAATGTCGCTATTGCCCAATGCTCTTTGATTCATTCCTATATCCCTCATTCTCGTTTAATTGGTTGGTTATGTCGGTCTTCCAGTTGTTTCAGCAATCTGCTCTCGGAGGGAAGCCTTCCTCCCTCAATATCTTCGTAGATGGCAAGCTTGTTATTGACGGCATCAAGGGCTTCAGCCAGTTCATTCTGGCGGCGGAACAATTCTTCCTTGTACTGGTTTAAGATCGCTTTTCTCTTTGGAATCGTGGCATCGCCGTCTAATGCGAGGTTAACCATCTGCTTCATCAAGGAAATTTTCATTCCTGTGGCTCGGAAGCACGTCATTAACCGTATCCAATCCAAGTGATCCTGCTCGAATATACGATTCCCGTGTATATCTCGCTTAATGAAAGGAAGTAATCCCTCCTTCTCGTAGAACCGAATCGTATGTGCAGGGCAACCAAGCCGCTCCGATGCCTCTTTAATTGTATATGACATATGGATACTCCCTCCTTTTTAGAAAGGCCGACTAGGTCTTTTTTAGCTTAAGCCTTAAAGTACACTTTAAGGCAAATGTAATTTTGAAACAATTGCGTTGTAGTGTAATTCGGTGCAATGCTGGCCAGCGGATCCAAAGGTGCGGGATCGTTGCGCAATCAACGTCATTCAAGAACTTGATCCCATAAAACAAAAAAGCCGCGACTATCGCGACTTTTAATGGCAGCCGATCAGATGGCCAGCTACCGCCGTGTTCATTCTACTATCGTCTCATGGCATAGGGGTTAGCAAATTCTTCAACGAGCTTGTCATCCAAAGATACATAATAATGGATACGATCGCACCTGAAAGAATCCAAGTATACAGTTTGCGGGGTTTCAGAAACTTCTCAATCAACTTATGCAAGATCAAAATGAGTATCACAGTTACCATGATAAAACCAACTAGAAAAAAAAATGAGCATAAAAAAGCACGTCCTCATCCAATTACCTGATAAATTCGAATACTCCGTTGTTCGGCCACCGATCACCTTTTTTAACGTATGCTACGAACCCGAGCGCCGCTGTGCCGAGCAACCAGCGGCCGTGCGGCTGCAGTGCAAGCTCGCGAGCGCGTCGTCCAAACCTTTCGTTTCTTCAGGATCGGAGAAAACGGCGGTGCGTACGAGAAAATAACCGATTAGACCGAATACGACTACTCTGGCAAACAGACCGAACTTAGCCGTAACCACAAGATATCGATACATAGCACGTAATATTTCATTCAATTTGAATGGATCCATGAAGGAGTTGCGTGTCGCTTTGACGAGCTCAATAATCCCGTATATAGCGAAGCCGAGTCCGGCTGCAGCAATTAATGAAGCACCAAGCGGCTGCTGCAGAAGTACGGCTGTCACCGTTTGTTCGCTGTTTTCCGAAGACGACTGGGCGCCCAAGATCGTTTTCGCTGCATGATAGGTGATTACCGTCCGGATCCGCGAAGGCTTGTACGAACCGCCACGCCGAGAATCCAGCCAGTCCGACGGCAAGAATGAGCAGCAGAATGCCGCCTAACCATGGTAACCGTCGTTATCCTTACCACCATAGCTAAATAATCTCCCTTTACTTCAACAACAAACCGGCAGCGGATCTCTGATCTGCTGCCGGTTTGTTTTTTTAAACTAATGTTTTCCGTTAGTTTAGCATTTTGTACGTTTTCTTCTGACAATATATAGCTTACTTCTCTTGCATTTACTCCACCGTCACGCTCTTCGCCAAATTCCGCGGCTTGTCGACGTCATGGCCCAGCGCCAGCGAAGCGTAGTAAGACAGCAGCTGCAGCGGGATGACCGACAGCGCCGGCGTGAGCAGCGGCAGCGTGCGCGGGATGGCGAATTGGCGGTCGACCGACTTCGCCGACTCCTCTTCGTGGCCTTCGTTGACGAGGCCGAGCACTTCGGCGCCGCGCGCCTTCACTTCCTTAATGTTGCTAACGGTCTTCTCGAACAGGTCCTCCTGCGTGAGCAGCGCGATGACGGGCACGCCGTCCTCGATCAGCGCCAGCGTGCCGTGCTTGAGTTCGCCGGCGGCATACGCTTCGGAGTGAATATACGAGATTTCCTTCAGCTTGAGCGAGCCTTCGAGCGCGACGGCGTAGTCGATGCCGCGGCCGATGAAGAACAGGCTGCTCGACTTCGCGATCGATTCCGCGATGCCCTTGACCGTGTCGGCCTGGGCGAGGATACGCTCGACCTGCTCCGGAAGCGAGTCCATCGCCGCCAGGACGTGCGCGATCTCTGCCTCATCCTGCGTGCCCAGCGTCTGCGCCATATACAGTCCGAGCAGGAAGAAGGCGATCAGCATCGTCGAATACGCCTTGGTCGATGCGACGGCAATCTCCGGACCTGCCAGCGTGATGATGACGTCATCCGCTTCGCGCGCGACCGAGCTGCCGACGACATTCGTGATCGCCAGCACGCGGGCGCCGCAGCGCTTGGCTTCGCGCAGCGCGGCCAGCGTGTCGGCCGTCTCGCCGGATTGGCTCACGACGATGACCAGCGTATCCTTCGTGATGATCGGCGAACGGTAGCGATACTCGGACGCCACGTCGACCTCAACGGGAATGCGCGCCAGGCGCTCGATGACCGTCTTGCCGACCATGCCGGCATGCATCGCGGTACCGCAGGCGACGATGTGCACGCGGCTCACCGCGCGCAGCTGCTCGGGCGTGATCGACAGCTCGGGCAGGACGACCGAGCGTCCGTCCTCGCTGATGCGTCCGCGCATCGTGTCGCGGTACGCGCGCGGCTGCTCGTAGATCTCCTTCAGCATGAAGTGATCGTATCCGCCCTTTTCAGCGGTCATCAGATCCCAGTTCACGCGGAAGACTTCCTTCGCGACCGGATTTCCTTCGACCGTCAGCAGCTCCACGCCGTCGCGCGTCAGCACCGCCATCTCGCCGTCCTCGAGGATATAGATGTCTCGCGTATATTCGAGGATCGCCGGAATATCCGAAGCGATGAACTTCTCGCCTTCGCCGACGCCGATGATGAGCGGGCTCGCATAGCGCACGGCGATCAGCCGGTCCGGCTCGTGCTCGGTCAGCACGCCCAGCGCAAACGCGCCGCGCATCTTGCGGACGGCCTTTTGCACGGCCTTCACGATGTCGCCTTCGTATTCGACGGCGATCAGGTGCGAGATGACCTCCGTATCCGTCTCGGACAGGAAGCGGTGACCCGCGAGCATGAGCTCTTCCTTCAGCTCCAAGTAATTTTCGATAATGCCGTTGTGCACGACCGAGAACTTGAGCGAGTTGTCCGTATGCGGATGCGAGTTGGCATCCGACGGCTTGCCGTGCGTCGCCCAGCGCGTGTGCCCAATGCCGATGGTGCCGCACAGCGGCTCGCCTGTCAGCCGATTTTCCAAGTTGACCAGACGCCCTACCGCCTTGGTCACTTCAAGGCCGCGTTCCGTATGCACGGCGATGCCCGCCGAGTCGTACCCGCGGTATTCCAGCTTCTTGAGCCCTTCGATCAAAATGGGCTGAGACTCTCTAAATCCGATATATCCGACAATTCCGCACATTGATATATGCCTCCGCTTCGGTCAACGTCCCTGGACGCGCCGGAGCCGGTCAGGCTGCCGCATGCCTATAGCAGACCGCAGACAACCAGGGGTATGCATGCATATCCTTCTAGCCAAGTCAGGCCCGAACGCCACGCAGGCGTCCCGCCGGCCGCAGCCTTGCGCAGGATAAGCATTACCCGATATCCACGACATGTCGAGGTCCCCGTGCTCCGGTTCGCCGGACATTCCGCTATAGTATGATTCCGATTCGTCTTTCTTATCGTGCCGGCGTATTGTGCGCCCGGTTGCCCTGAGCGATTTGTCTTCCGGCTGACGGCCCCGATTGGGCCGGGAGGTCCCCGCCGATCATCCGAACACCTCCACCTCGTCAACTCGCCGCGCGCCGGCGGCAAGTTCTGGCGCTTATGATGCTTATGCGACCTCAACCCTACCTTTCCTTCTTGAATGGCGTATCCGTTCTCTTTTCATTACCCGCGGCTCGCGCCGACAATCTAACCCATCATATTCGTTTTGAAATGACTGCGCAACCTTTATTCGCGACTTTCCGCCAAATGACGGTATTGCCCAGGAAATGACATCGCCCGGCATCGTCGACACCGGGCGCGCCAGCATGCTGTCAATTAGACGAGCTCCGCGCGAATCACGTCGGCGATCGCGTCGACATGGCCTTCGATCTCCGCCTTGTCCGGCCCCTCCGCCATGACGCGGATGAGCGACTCCGTGCCCGATGGCCGCACGAGGATGCGACCGTTGTCGCCAAGCGCCGACTCCGCCGTAGCGACGGCGTCCGCGATCGCCGCATTGCCTTCGTACTTCGACTTATCCGCCACGCGGACGTTGACGAGCACCTGCGGATATTTGCGCATGACCTGCTTGAGCTCGCCGAGCTTCTTGCCGGAGGCGACGATCGTGTCGACGAGCTGCAGCCCCGTCAGGATGCCGTCTCCCGTCGTATTATGATCGAGGAAAATCACGTGGCCGGACTGTTCTCCGCCAAGGTTAAAGCCGCCGCGGACCATCTCTTCCATCACGTAACGGTCGCCGACGGCCGTCTTCGCCGTCGTCAGGCCAAGCTTGTCGGCGGCTTTGAAGAAGCCGATGTTCGCCATGACCGTCGTCACGACCGTGTCGTGCTTCAGCTTGCCTCGGCCACGCATCGCTTCGCCGCAGATAAGCAGGATATAATCGCCGTCGACCTCTTCCCCGCTCTCGTCGATCGCGATGAGCCGATCCGCGTCGCCGTCGAACGCCAGGCCCAGATCGGCGCCCAGCTCCCGCACTTTAGCCGCCAGCTTCTCCGGATGCGTCGATCCGACGCCCTCGTTGATGTTCAAGCCGTTAGGCTCCGCGCCGATCGTGACGACCTCCGCGCCCAGCTCCCGGAAGATCGTCGGCGCGAGCTCGTAGGCCGCCCCGTGCGCGCAGTCCAGCACGATCTTAAGGCCGGCGAACGAATGCTTCACCGTCAGCTTCAAATAATCGACGTACATCCGCTTCAGCGCCAGATCCGTCGTCACCGTGCCCAGGTCCTTGCCGACCGGCCGCGGCAGCGTATCTTCTTCGGCGTCGAGCAGGCGCTCGATCTCCGCTTCCTTTTCGTCGAGCAGCTTAAAGCCGTCGCCGCCGAAAAACTTAATGCCGTTATCCTGCACCGGATTGTGCGACGCAGAGATCATGACGCCCGCGTCGGCGCCTAGCGTGCGCGTCAAATACGCGACCGCCGGCGTGCTCACGACGCCGAGGCGGATGACGTCGGCGCCGATCGACAGCAGTCCTGCCGCCAATGCATTTTCCAGCATCGCGCCCGATACGCGCGTATCGAGACCGATGATCACCTTCGGGCGCTGCGCGCCACCTGCCAGTACATAGCCGCCGCAGCGGCCGATCTTATAAGCAAGCTCGGCGGTGAGCTCCAAGTTGGCTACGCCCCGAACGCCGTCCGTTCCGAAATACTTCCCCATGCTCCTCTTGACCCCTTCGTCCCCAATTCATTCTGCCCGACGGAATGCTGTTCGTTCGACCGTTGCTGTCTAAGCGCCATCCGTCGGCGATGGCGATGACGATAATGATGACGATGGTGTCGGCGTTGGCGTCAGAGACGGGCTTGGCGTCGGCGACCCGCCGGCGCTTCCGCCCGCTCCCTCCGCCTCCGTACCCGGCGGCTCGGTGCCGTCCGGGTCGATGCTGCCCGAGGCGGCTTCGTCCGATGTCGGTAAGCCCGGCGTAGGCGTAGGCTCCGTGCCGATGTTCGCGATCTCGACTTCAATCGAGGTGTTGCCGCCGCTCTGGTCGACGAACCGCGGCGAATTCACGTTGAGCGGAATCGTGTACGTGCCGGGCCCGCGCCCGCTCAGGTCGGCCTCGACGCTCACGTCGCCCGGCTGCAGCTTGTCGAGCACCGCCGGCGCGCCCTTGAACGTAATGTCCGCCTGGCCGCTCGTCGGATTCATGATTTGCATCTTGAGGCCGTTGCCCAGCCCCTTAATCGTGATCGGCAAGCCTTGAATCGTGCGCGTCTGCGTCAGCACGACCTGCACGTCGACGGTGACCGTAGCCGGCGACACCTCCGTGATGGCGTCGGATTTGTTCAGCGTGATGTCGACTTTGCCCGATTTGGTCACCTCGGACAGGTTCAGATCCGCTTCGATGGAGTCGATCTTGTCCAGCTCCGTCTGCGGTCCGTAGATCGTCGCCTGCTCCGCGCTCGGGGCGAGATTCGCGACGCTCAGCCCCGCGGGCAACTGACCGATCAGCTTCAGCTGGATCGGCACCTGCTTAAACGGATTGGTGATCGGCACTTCGACCTCGAGCACGGCGGGATCGACCTCTGCGCCCGGAATCTCCTGCCCGGAGCCGTCGTACGCGACGAGCTTCACGCTCTTGTCCTTGAGCGTCTTGTCCGCGCCTTCGATGGAGATCGAGCCGCCGACATGGTCGACGCGATCCATCTCGCTGGCCGGCAGCGTCACATGCGCCCGGTTCGTCGGACGCAGCACGGGCGCGCCTGCCTTGTAGCCTTCCTTCGGCGTCCCCGTCGGCGTCACTTGAACCTCGAATTCCTTGGTCTGCAGCTCCTCCAGTTCGACCGTCACGGTCGCGGGCTCGACCTGGATCGTCTGAATGCTTCTGGGCAGATCCGTTCTTAGCGTTATCGTATGCGTGCCCGCCTTGACTGTGCTCAGATCGGCCTCCACGATATACCCGCCGTCCGAACGCGCGGCCAGGAGGTCGCTCGGCGTGCCTCGTACGATGAGCTTGACCTTCGTCGGGTCCATGCTCTTCAGCACGTAGCTCTGCTCGTCCAGTCCGCGTACCTGAACCTTCACGTCGGTGAACGTGCGCGTCTCGATGAGCGAAGCGACGTTGTTCGGCGTCGAATCCGGATTGAAGTGAACGACCGCCCACAGCAGAATGCCGAGGGCCAGCGAGATGAGCCGTACGGCGTTCGGATGGCTGAGCCACTTATCCATGGCCGTCACCGCCTTTCCGCCGCCAGAACTTCCAAGGGACGTTCCAGCTCCGCCTGGCCTTCTTCGCGTTCGTCTGGCGGAGCTCGTCGAACAGCTTGGAGATCAGCGACTCTTCCTTGATGTCCCGCACGATCTGTCCGTTCAAAGCGAGCGATACATGCCCCGTCTCCTCGGAGACGACGACCGAGATCGCGTCGCATACCTCGCTGATGCCGATGGCTGCGCGGTGTCGTGTGCCCAGCTCCTTCGAGATGAACGGATTTTCCGACAGCGGCAAATAGCAGCCCGCCGCCATGATCTCGCCGCCGCTCACGATGACGGCGCCGTCGTGCAGCGGCGTGTTGGGGATAAAAATATTAATGAGCAGCTCCGAGCTGATCGCGGACTTCATCTTGATCCCGGTCTCGATGTAGTCGCCGAGTCCCGTGCGCCGCTCGAAGACGATCAGTGCGCCGATCTTGCGCCTCGCGAGGTATTGAACGGCCTTAATGACCTCGTTGATCGGATGGCTGATGTCGTGCTCCTCCAGGGAGGAACGGCTGAACAGCGTGCCGCGTCCGAGCTGCTCCAGCGCTCTGCGAAGCTCCGGCTGGAAAATGATCAGAATCGTCATGATCCCGAAAGGGAACAGCTGGTTCATCACCCATTTGAGCGTATACAGGTTCAGCCACGTGCTGAGCGCCCAAGTGAGCACGAGCAGCAGGATGCCTTTAAGAAGCTGGACGGCCTTCGTGCCGCGCACCAGCAGGATCATGCGGTATATAAGATAGCTGACGATGAGGATGTCCGCGGCGTCCTTGACGGCGCCCCACACCGTTAAGTTCTCGAAATAATCCAAGACGCACCCCCCGTCTGGCGTCTCGATCGGGTTTCCCGAATCTTGTCAGATTGCGCTTAGGATATGTATATATTGTTTTCTATAAACGAACTTCTAAATCCTGTTTAGAATACAAAAAAACCTCCCCGATGTCCAGGGAGGCCGCCTCGTCTGGCCGCCGGACGGCGGCCGTCATGTCCCGTAGGCCACCGTGTCAAACCAGGTCGTCACCTTGTACCATGCCCAGTCGAGCGCCCGGTCCACGGTCTTCACCTTGCCGGCGATATGCGCGGTCGATGCGAGCGTCACGTTGCCGTCGATGACGGTCAGGTTGCCCTCGACTTCGCCGAGCACTTCGGCTTCGCCGTTCTTGATCGTCAGGTCGCCTTCGACCTTCTGGCCGGCGGGCACGATGACCTTGTTGCCCTCGATCACGACATGCGACAGGTCTCCGCTCAGGCTGAGCTGATCGTCCTGATTCCACATCGCGACGAAGCTGGACAGCATGACGACCAGGAAGATCGCCGCCGCCGAAGCCGCCGGATGCCGCTGCACCCACGAGGTCCACGTACGCGGACTCCGCTTCTTGGGCAGCGCGCCCATGATGGCGTCGGCGAGATGGGACGGCGCAGCCGGGACAGGCTGGGCATATATCAAAGCCTCCGTCCTCTCAAGCGCCCCGTAGCGCGCCTCGCAGGCCGGACATTCGCGAAGATGTTGCTGCAGCAGCACGGATTCCTCGCGGGGCAGATCCCCGTCGAGATAATCGTGCATTCGCTTCACGGCATCGTTGCACTTCATGATAGCCATCCCTTTCTGCACAGGAGAACATAGAGCCTCCTTTGCGAATGCTCCTATACTGTACGTTCCCCGACTCGGCGCGGTTTCATCTTTGGCGGAAAATTAGGCTGGACCGTCAAAGCTTGTGCTCCAGCTTCTTGCGCAGGAACTCGCGGCCCCGGTGAACCCGCGTCTTGATCGTCGTGACCGGCATGTCCAGCACGTCCGAGATCTCCTGCAGCGACATGTCCTGCAGATAGCGCAGCACCATGACCGACTTGTACTTCACCGGCAGCGTATCGATCGCGTCCCGAATGATGCGCTGCGTCTCCGACAGGATCAGCTCGCTCTCGGGCGTCCGGTCGTCGCTCGGCAGCATCGCGTATCCGTCGAGACCCTCGTGGTCCGACGACTCGGCGTCCAGCGAGTAGATCGGCCGGCGCTTGCGCAGCCTGTCGATGCACAGATTCGTCGCGATCCGGTAGATCCACGTCGAGAACTTCTGATTTTCGTCGTACCGGTCCAGGTTGCGGTATACGCGCAGGAAGCACTCCTGAACGACGTCCTCCGCTTCCTGCCGGTTGTTCGTCATCCGGTAAGCCAGATGATACAGCTTGTCCTTGTATAAATCCACGATCTCCGCGAACGCGCGCTGATCTCCCTTGCGGGCCAGCTTCGCGAGTCGCGTCTCAATTGGCTTCAACGTGTTAACCCTCACCTTCTTCGCCGGTCGCCCGGCGCTCGGCCCTTCTCGTCCGCTCGGCATCGCGATGCCGGCGAGCAGGACGGCTAGGCCCGGCCGGGTCGGGAAGACCCTTCGCATGATGCGATCAAGAAAATGGTAATGCACACGTATCAAAAAAGCAAGAAGCGGGTATTCGGAGCCCTCTCCCCTTCGCACATTTTGTTGTCCTATGCGTCGCCCGCCGCTCCGCCTTCGCACTAACTGCTAAGACATCTAATTTCGCCCCTTCTAAAAGACCATTACACTGTTCTTTTAGGCTGTTAAAAAAGACGCCTGCCGCTCTTTGTGTGCGCATTGGCGCGGACAGAACGGACAGAGGAGCCGCTATTTTTGTCCATATCGCGATTCGCGGCCCGCTCGCGGACTCAGCGGACGCTATTTCGCGATTGCCGGCCTTTTTTAGCCTTGATCCAGGAAAATAGCGTCCCTCCAGTCCGATACGATCGCCTTCGGACCGGTTTTTACGAAAATAACGTCTCCTGTGTCCGCTAAGTCTCCTTCGTCTCTGTGTCTCCAGCGTCCCAGCGTCTCTTATGTCCCGACGCCCTCCGCCCAACCTGCACGCAACCGCTGCCAGCAGGTCCTCATTGCGCCAATCCGCTTAACTTCCCGCCGATCGTCGCCAAATGGTTGGCAAGCAATCAAAGCCTGTGATTTCCCCGTAATCTTATCCTTAGCGATCCGCCAAAAAAGGACCCGGGCATGCGCCCGGGCCCGTCGTTCCATTATCTGCGTATCAAGATCAGCCCGTGTTGCGCAGGCCGGCGGCGATGCCGTTGATCGTGAGCAGCACCTCGCGGAGCAGCTCCGTGTCGTCCTCGCCCTCGTCCCTGCGCTGTCTGAGCTCGCTCAGCAGCTGGACCTGCAGGTAGCTGAGGGGATCGACGTACGGGTTGCGCAGGCGAATCGACTCTTGGATGACCGGTACGTTGTCCAGAATCTCTTCTTGACCGGTAATCTCGAGCAAGATGCGCTTGGTGAGGTCGTACTCCTCTTGAACGAGGGTGAAAATCCGCGTGCGGATCTCGTCGTCCTTGATCATGTCGGCGTACTGCTGCGCGATCAAGAGATCCGCCTTGGCCAGCGCCATCTGCAGGTTGTCGACGAGCGTCGCGAAGAACGAATAGTCGCGATACATCCGGCGAAGCGTCTCGAGCTTGGCGGGATCGCCTGCGACGTACTTCTCGAACGCCGTGCCCGCGGCATACCATGCAGGCAGCAAATAGCGGCTTTGCGTCCAGGCGAATACCCACGGGATCGCCCGCAAGTCTTCGAAGCGCTCGCTGTTCTTGCGCTTGGACGGACGGGAGCCGATGTTCAGCTCGCCGACCTCGGACAGCGGCGTCGATTCCTTGAAGAAGGTCATGAAGCCCGGATCGCGGAAGATCAGATCCTGGTACTTGGTCTGGGCCGTCTCCGAGATCGACGGGAGGATCTCCTCCCAATGCGCGTCGGCCGTCTGATCCAGCGACGGATGCTTCGCCAGGTACGCGGCCTTCACGAGCGCGCTGGTCGCCTGCTCGAGGCTGCGGTACGCGATGCCTTCCATCGAATAGCGGGACGTCAGCACTTCGCCTTGCTCCGTGATCTTGATGCCCGCGCCGATCGTGTGCGGCGGCTGGGCCAGAATGCTGCGGTTCAGCGGCATGCCGCCGCGGCCGAGCGCGCCCCCGCGGCCGTGGAAGAACTTCAGCTTGACGCCGTAGTCGCCCGCCGTCTCGGTGATCTTGTTGAGCGCTACGCGCAGCTCCCAGTTCGCCGTGACCATGCCGCCGTCCTTGTTGCTGTCGGAGTAGCCGAGCATGATCTCGTGCATGTCGCCGCGCGAGGCGACCGCTTCGCGGTACACCGGCAGGTCGAACAGCGTCTTCATGATCGCCGGCGCGGCGTGCAAATCGTCGATCGTCTCGAAAAGCGGAGCCGACTGAATCGAACTGACGAGCTTGCCCTCCGGCGTGCGACGCACGAGACCCGCTTCTTTGGCGAACACCATGACTTCAAGCAAATCGCTCGCGCCGCGGGTCATGCTGATCAGGTACGTCGTGATGCAGCTCTCGCCGAACTCCTCCTGCGCGCGGTAGATCGTCCGGTATACTTCCAGGCACTCCTTGGTGCCTTCGCTGAGCGATGCCGTCGCGTGCAGAAGCGGACGGGAGTCCGATAGAAGCCCGTGCAGCAGCTCGATTTTCTCTTCCTCGCCGAGCTCGTTGTAGCGATCCGTGACGCCTGCCTTCGCCAGCACCTCGGTCATCGCGTTCTCGTGCTCCTGGGAGTGCTGACGCACGTCGAGGGCGGCCAGATAGAAACCGAACAGCTCGACTTGACGGATCAGCTTCTTCAGATGCGTGTCGGCGACAAAGTCGGCGTAATGATGGCGCAGGCTGCGATCGATCAGCTGCAGGTCGGCGATGAACTCCGACACTTGGTGGTAGCGCTGCGACGTTCCTTTGAATTTCTCTTCGCGCATGTTCTGCAGCTTCTGGAGCATATAGGTGATCTTGATGCGGTACGGCTCATGGTCGTTCGTCCAGCGGTCGACCGTGCGCAGTTCGACCTGCTCGCGCTCCAGCTCGATCGATTCGAGCAGCTCCGGATTCACCTTGACGATCGTCGTGCTGAAGCTCATCTTGCGCATGAGGGCCTTCAGCAGCGTCTCGTACTTGTGGATGACCAGATTGCGCTGCATGTTCAGCGTGCGCCAGGTGATGTCGGCGGTCACGGACGGGTTGCCGTCGCGGTCGCCCCCGATCCACGTACCGAAGCGGAGATACGTCGGCACATGCCACTTTTGCTCCGGATAGTACTTGGCCAGGCAGCGCTCCAGCTCGTCATAGACGTCGGGCAGCACGTTGAACAGCGTCTCGTGGAAAAAGTACATGCCGTTGCGCACTTCGTCGATGACCGTCGGCTTGCGGTCGCGCAGCTCGTCGGTCTGCCAAAGAGTGAGCACCTCGTTGCGAAGCTGCTCCCGCAGACGCTCGCGCTCGCGGTAGGTGAGCGACGGATTGTCCAGCTCCATCATCTCGTTGGCAATTCGCTTGTGTACGTCGAGCACGGCCCTGCGCATCGCTTCGGTCGGGTGCGCGGTCATGACCAGCTCGAGCGAAATGCCGGACAGCAGCTCCTGCACCTCGTTCAGCGGGAGGTTCTTGTCCTTCAGCTCCACAATCGCGCTCTCGATGGAGCCCGGCTGAACCGCCTCGCCCGCGGAGCGTTCGTAGTCGCGCTTGCGGCGGATGCGGTGATTCTGTTCGGCGATGTTGACGAGCTGGAAGTAGATCGCGAAAGCGCGGATCACCTGGTGGCGGACGCCCGGCTCCAGTCCCGTAATCGTATTGACGAATTCCTCGTAAAGCTCGGGCACGAATTCGGCGCGCAGCGCCTTGCTCGTCTCCCGGATCTTCTCTACGTGATCGAGCAGCTCGCGGCCGCCCTGGTGCACCAGCACTTCGCCCAAAATGTTGCCCAGGAACCGCACGTCCCGGCGCAGCAAATGGTTGGTCGAAGAGCGGCTTGCCGTGGCCATTTCTGTCATCCCATTCACCTCAAAATCATGACTTTCGACGCTAAACAATCTTCTAAACATCATACTACAAATGATCTACAAAATCTGCCCCTCGCCTCGGGCCCTCAAAAATAATGTACCCGCATCGGGTTAGCCGGGAACCGGGCTGCGCGGCCGCCGGATAAACTTTAAATGCCGCGCCGGCCGCGGCCTCTTGCATGCATCGGGCCATAGCCGCATCACGACTTTACCGTCGCCAGCGATGCGCCGCGCGCCTCTATCCAGAAGATTGCCGCTGCGTGTAATATATACCTATTATGTAATCGCGGAGGCTTGCGCCATGACTTCTTCTTCCTCATCTTCTACCACGTCCTCGTCCGAACCGAATCACGACGAGATCTACCGCAGCCAGGCGGAGCAATACGACCGGCTCATCTCCGCCCAGCCTTCGCTAGGCGCGCGCATCGACGCGATCCGCCCGCTGGCCGGACTCGATGTCGTCGACCTCGGCGCGGGCAGCGGCCGGCTGACGGTGCCGATCGCCGCCGTAGCCGGCAGCGTGCTGGCGGTCGATCTGTCGTCCGCCATGCTCGAAGTGGCCGCGTCCAAGCTGACGGCGTCGGGCGCCGGCAACTGGCGCACGGCCGTCGGCACGCATCTGCGCATCCCCGCCGAGGACGCCAGCGCCGACCTCGTCGTCTCGGGCTGGAGCATCGCCTACTCGGCCGCCTCGGATACGGATCCTGACGGTACGACGCTCGCCGCCATTCTGGACGAGATTCGCCGCGTGCTGCGGCCCGGCGGTACCGCCGTTATTTTCGAAACGATGGGCACCGGCTATGCGGCGCCGAATCCGCCCGGTTTTTTGCTTTCCTATTATGATGCGCTCGAGCATGTCCACGGCTTCGCCCACGAATGCTTCCCATTCGACTATACGTTCGCGGATGCCGCCGAAGCCGAGCGCCTGGCGCGCTTCTTCTTCGGCGAGGAGACCGGAGACAAGGTCGCGACGAGCGGCTCGCGCATCGTGCCCGAGTTCGCCGGCGTCTGGCATCGCGTCTATGAGTAACGCCTTTCGCCGCTATTTCGACGTTACGCCCACAACACCAGCGCCAACGCGATCAGAGCCGGCAGCCCCTGCACGAGCAGAATCGATCGCTTAGCCGTGAAGCCGCCGAAGAGGGCCGCGACCAGCACGCACGCCAGGAAAAACACCTCGATCTGCTGCCCCGTCTGTTCGTTCGGGTGCAGCAGCCCCCAGCATAGGCCGGCTGCAAGAAATCCGTTGTACAGCCCCTGGTTGGCAGCCAGCGACTTTGTCGCCGCGGCCGTCTCCGGCGTCGTGCCGAACGACTTCATCGCCCGGGGCGTCGTCCAGAGGAACATTTCAAGGATCAGAATGTAGACATGCTCCAAGGCGACCAAGCCCGCAAATATTTGACCTAACATGTGAAAACCTCCCTTAATGGACTTCAGTATATCATCGGTCGCGCCGTCCCGACGGCAAAAAAAACGTCCCCGAAAGGACGTTTTTTTCGTATGCGCAGCTGCAGCCTGACGATTTACTGCGCTTCCTTGATGATGCCGAAGTAGCGGCCCATCCAATACGGAAGCGTGAACACCGCGGACGTGTCCATGCTGCCGTGATTGTAATCGTAATTGGGATTGACGGTATACGCCGCGTCGAGCTGGGCGAACGGGTTGTTGTTGTTCTTGATGATCTTCCGTTCGTCCGGCGCGAGCGCGTAGTTCGTTTGCTTGTACTTGTCGCGATCGCCCGGTTCGATATAGAGGACGTCCTGACGGTCGTATTGAGCGGCAAACTCGATGCGGTACAGCGGCATGCGGTACAGGAAGCGGACGGCCGACGCGAGGTCGACGCTCGTATCCTCCGGATGCGCCATTTGGTACAGGAACGTGTAGAACGGATTTTCCTCGCGTTTCTCGTTCGCGTACCATTGGTCGTAAGCCGCTACGATCTGCGCTTTGCGGACCGGATCCTGTTCCTGCAAAATCAATTCGTAGACCGGGAACCAACCAAGCTCCTCGTCCGAATAGTTGATGTACTGGGTCCAATCGCCGTGCAGCGTTCCGTTGATGTTGGAATCGTCTTCGCGGTCTCCCGTGTAGCCGGGCTTCTCGTACGTTACAGGATTGTTGTCGTTGATGCCGTAAGCGTTGTTCGCCTGACGCACGAGCCTGCGCTCTTGGTAGTTCAGCGCCATGTTGATGTAACCCTTGCCGTTGACGAACGGCTCTTCCTTGCTATAATCGCCGTCGTATACCAGATCGTAGGCCGCCTTGAACTTGGCCTGATCCTGCGGGTATGCCTCCGCGGTCACCGTGATCGCCGTCTTGAGCATGGACATGATCTCGAGCGCGTTGAGCGGTCCGTCTTCGTAGCCGTAGGACAGCGCGTCGTCGCCGTTCTCGTCCACGCCGATGTGCTGCGTCCACAGCGCCTGCTTTTCCATGACGGACAAGCTGTCGTTGAAGTATTTGGACAGCCATCTCGACCATTGGGTCGACTTGCCTGTCGCGTCCTCGATGTAGTAGTGGTCGTCCTTCAGGATCAGATTCGTCATCCGGTCGGTCGCCTCGGCGGTCAGGCGCTTGAACTCGGCCAGCTCGGGATCGGAAGCATCGTCGCACAAATATTGATAGGCGGTGAAAAAGAGCGCATAGTGGCCGTCGACCTCATCCGAGGAAGTATCGGCTTTGTAGACGATCTGATTCTGGTCGATATAACCGTCGCTGCCGATGGCGCTGGCCGGGAACAGATCGTTGAAGAAGGTCGGGATCTTCTCGTAAACCGGCACGGTCAGCTGGAACAGGGGCTTGTTGGAAGCCGTCGTCGACTTGTCCTCCGCGGCGCTCGCGTTGTTCGTCTTGGCGGTGATGACGGGCAGCACCTGATAAACGTCTTTGGCGACGGAGGTCTTGATTTCGATGCCGAGCTTTTGCCCTTCGGGCCGGGTCGCGTTCAGCGCGTCGATCGCCTCGTGGCTCAGGCCGAAGCCGTTGTAGTTCATGACGTCCGAACCGCCGGAAGGGAACAGCGTGTCGCCCTTTTTGCTCTCGGCGTCCTTGGTGACCCGCACAAGGCCGTAGCCGATCGGCGTCTTGCCGGCCTGCTGCATGCTCGGGATGATGGCGTTCGGATTAACCGCGTTATCGCCGACGATCGTATGGAACCAGAGGCCGTTCTGGCTCTGGAAACCGTAGTCGGTGCCGTCAGTAGTTTGTGCGAGCCCTTCACTGGTCAGCATGTAGGAGCGGGCGGGAAAACCGTTGCCGCGGCCGGACACATAGTCCAGCAGCAGGACCGCCTTGGAGGCGCGCAGCGCGTCCGCTTTTGCGGCCGCGATATCCGCTTTCTGCCGCGTCGTCGGGCTCGCGCCCGCTTCATCCTTCAGCGTACGGTAGCGGAAGATCTCGCCGATCGCGTACATCGTCGTCCACAAGCCGTCATTGTCGCTCGTCGCCGGCGAGCCCGTGAACGTTCCGGTAGCGGAATTGTAGTCTACGCTCGCGTTCGCGCCGTCCGAGAAGGTGAACGATGCTCCGGAAGCCATGCCCCGGCGGTCGTTGACGGCTTTGACAAGCTTCTCGTATACGGTGGTCCGCTCAAGCAGCGTCATCTTGGGCATCGTGATGTGCGTGACGCCGCTTGCCGTCTTGGCCCATACGCCGCCGTTGTCGTCGGTAGCCAGCGCTAGCACATTGTCGTCTCCGCCGTAAAGATAACGCGGACCCGCGAAGTACTGGACGATGTCACGCGCATCGGATTCCGTGAAGTCCACGCGCTGCAGGCCGGTCTTGGTGCCGATCCAGTAAACGTTGTTCTTGTCCTTGAACGCGGCGGTGACGTCGCCGGTTACGGCGCCGGGCAGAAACGGGATGTCGGTGGCGGTCGTCCATGCGAGATTCGCGGGGATGGAGGCGTCGCCCGCTTTGTAATAAGCGACGTTTTTGGTCGCCGCGGCATGGAGCTGGACCGGCGCGAACCTCGCGCCGGGAAGCGCGACGTTCGCGCTGGCGGACGGAACGGCGATCGCGGCGGCCAGCGTCGCGGTCAGCGCGCCGGTCGTCCATTTGCTGAGTTTTTTGTTCGCCATGGGGCACCTTCCTTATTGTTGGATGTGGGATACGCCGGTCGCGGTGATCGCGTAAACGCCCGTTCTGCCGTCCGAGATCAGAAGCAGCACCTTGTCGTCCTTCAGATCGTTGCTTGCCGTCGTGTAGGACTTCATCTCGTTGTCCGCAAGGCGGACGCGCGTTACGCCGTCGTTCGTTCCGAGCCACAGCCACGTACGCGACGCGTCCAGCACCGAAGCGTTGACGCCCCGGAGCGAGGCGAAGATCGAAGGCTTAACGTCGAAGGACGAATTGACGAAAGTCGTCGCATTCGTCAGATCCGGCACCTTGGTCGCCGAATTGGCTACGCTTGGCTTGTAGCTCGGGTCCTGCAGGAACGCGATATACTGCTTGACCTGCAGCTCGGCCGTCGTGCCGCCCAATTGCGCGGACGCTTCCGCGTAGCTGTACAGTTTCGTGCTCAGGTCGATAACGCCGCCGCCACTGCTGTTGTTGCCCGTGCTGCCGCTCGTTTTCGTTTCGCCGGCGATTGTAGCGCTCTTCGCATTAAGCGTCAGCACGCCCGGCGCCTTGGACAGCTCGACGCCTTCCGCGTTGATGATCGCAGTCCCGATCTTGCCTTCGCCCGTCACTTGTACGGGACCGTCGGCCGTGAACGTCTCCAGCTGAAAATCGGGTGCCAGCACGATCTTACCGTTCTTCAAGCCGGAGGCTGCCGTGAACTTCGAGATATGTCCCGCAGAACCTTCAAACGACAGGCCCGATGCGAACGTCAGCTCCGTCGCAGCGCCCTTCCAATGGACCGTGTCCGTAGGCTTCGCCTTGATTACGACGAGGCCGATCGGCTGCTTGGACCCGTTGTCCAGCTCGCCGCCCGACGCAAACTCGACGTTCGCGATGTTCGTGTCGCCCTCGAGCTTGACCCGGATCTCGCCCGATGCCTTGTCCACGACAAGGCGCGCCGCCTTCGTATCCTTCAGCACGACCGTACGCGCGCCGCCGCCCAGCACATAGACCGTGCCGCCGATGTTCGAGCTTTCGATCGTCACTTCGCCGTCCCCGACGCCCGGCCCGACGTACAGGCTGCCCGTCAGGTTTAAGCCCGACAGCGTCGAACCCGCTTTGTTGACGGTCAGATTGCCGCCGGCCACGCCCTCGTGCGCGGCGCCGTCGGCGATCAGCGTCCCCATCGCCCCGTTCAGCATCTTGACCGCCTCGGCGCGCGTCAGGCTTTTCTTGGGCTGGAACTCGCCCGCAGGCGTCCCTGTTATGTAGCCGGCTTCCTGCAGCGCATGCACCGCATCCTTCGCCCAGGCTGCGATCTGCCCTTCGTCGGCGAATGCGCCGTCCGACGAGGCCGCGCTTAGGTGCAGCGCCCGGCTCAGCATGACGGCCGCTTGCTCGCGAGTCACGTTGGCCAGCGGCGTCGCGTTGCCCGCCGCATCGCCCTGCAAAATGCCGGCCGCAGCGACCTTCGCGATATCGGCCGCATACCAGGCCTGCGCCGGCACATCCGCAAACGATGCCGCGCGTCCCGCTTCATAGCCGTATATGCGATTCAGCATCGCGGCCAGTTCAGCGCGCGTTACGGCGCCATTCGGACGGACGAGTCCGTTCTGATCGCCTTTCAGCAGCCCGAGCTCCTGCCATGTCTGAATCTCGGCCGATGCCCAGGCCGGAATCGTCTCCGCGGACGTCGCGGCATACGCGCCTTGCCCGAGCGCCATCAGCGCCGACGCCGACAGTAGCGACACTGCTCCTTGCTTCCACCTTTTTCCCATTTGCGAGCCTCCTCGGTTGATCATTTGGACACATCGAAGTCTGTTGTCTCGAACCCCTGTTGCCTCGAACCTCTGTTGCCTTGCTCCCCGCTCGCTCCGACGCCGCGCCGCCGGCCGATCAGCCCCTCTCGAGCGGCGGCCCTGCCGCTGTCTCAGGCTCTAGCTTGCCGGCAGCCTCGATGTCCAGGACAAACGTCGCGTCCGGATGGAGCTGCAGCAGCGACGCGGGACAATCCGTGCCGATCGGTCCCTCGAGCGCCCTGACGACGATCGTCGCCTTGGCCGCGCCCGTGGCGAGCAGCACGATGGACCTGGCCTGAAGGATCCGCCCTGCGCTCATCGTCAGCGCATATTCGGGCACCTGCTCGCCTTCGCCGAAAAACCGCGCATTGGCCCGACGGGTCGACTCGTCGAGCCGCACGACATGCGTGCCGCCCGGAGCGGGAGCGAAGCCCGGCTCGTTGAAGCCGATATGCCCGTTCAGCCCGATGCCGAGCAACTGCAAGTCCGCGGGGCCATAATAGCGATAGAGCGCATCATAGAACCTGCAAGCGTCTTCGGCGTTCGCCGCTTCGCCGTCCGGCAGATGCGTCCGCGCAGGCGACAGGTTGACGAGGTCGAACAGGTGCGCCTTCATATAAGCCGCATAGCTCTGCGGATGCGTCTCCGGCAGTCCGGCATATTCGTCCAGGTTGAAGGTCCGCGCCCGTGCGAAGTCCGCCGCTCCCGCCCGATGCGCCGCGGCCAGCGCCCGATAGACGCCGACCGGCGTCCCTCCGGTCGCCAGCCCGAGCACGCTGTCCGGCTTGCGCCGCAGTTGCTTCGCGAACAGCGCGGCGACGTGATGCTCCGCATCCGCTGCGGAAGGCAGGACCATGACTTTCACGCCCTTCGCGTGCCGTCCGGCTTCCGCGACCGATGCATCCGCGGCGCTCGTCTCGTTCATGATCGACCTCACGGCACTACCGCCGCGAACTGCGGCAGGTAAGCCGCATTCGCCTCCAGAATATCGGCGAGCACCGCCTTCGCCAGCACGGCGTCGCCGACGAGCGGGTGAACCGTTAGCGCCTGCAGCGCGGCGTGGCGGTCGCCGTGCACGGCTGCCTCGATCGTCAATTCCTCGTACGACTTGACGAGCTGCAGCAGTCCCCGGATCTGCGGGGACAGCGGCGCCGTCAGCTGCAGCGGATGCGCGCCGTCCGCCTTGATCACGCAGTTGACCTCGATCGAAGCGTCGTCGGGCAGGCAGGATACGATGCCGCCGTTTCTCACGTTGACGACCTGGATGTCGCCCTTGTCCGCGTAGATCGACTTCATGAGCCGCACCGCCGCCTCGGAGTAGTAGGCGCCGCCCCGTTTCTCCAGTTGCTTGGGCTTCTCCGTCACCTCGGGCCGTCGGTAGATGTCGAACAGCTCGGCTTCGACCGCCTTGACCTCGTCCGCGCGGGTCTTGCCCGTACGCTCGAAGTCGGACGCCAGCTCGGCCAGCATCTCGTTCTTCATATAGTAGTAGCGGTGATACGAGCACGGCAGCGCGCCGAGCGAGGCGATGAACGCCGCGTCCCACTCGAGATCGGGGACGTTTTTGACCGTCAGCCCTTTGCCCGATCCGAGCGTCTTCAGGAACGAAGCCGTGACGTCCTCGCCGTCCAGCAGTACGCGCGTCGTCCAGTGCAGATGGTTGATGCCCGCCATCTCGATGAACACCCGCTCCGGCTCCACGCCGTAGAGGGCCGCGATCTGCATCTTGGTGTCGATCGGGAGATTGCACAGCCCGACGGTCTTGATGCGCGAGTGCTTCAGCACCGCCTCCGTGACGAGCCCCGCCGGATTGGTGAAGTTGACGAGGAAGGCGTCCGGCGCCAGCTCCTCCATGTCCCGGCAGATGTCCAGGATGACCGGCACGGTGCGCAGCGCCTTGGCGAAGCCGCCCGCGCCCGTCGTCTCCTGGCCGATCAGGCCGTGCGACAGCGGGATTTTCTCGTCGAGCGATCTCGCCTCCAGCATGCCGACTCTCAGCTGCGTCGTGACGAAGTCCGCCCCGGCGATCGCCTCCCGGCGGTCCAGCGTCGTGCGCAGCTCGATTTCCTTGCCGCTGCGCGCGATCATCCGGCGGGCCAGATCCGCGACGATCGCGAGCTTTTCCGCGCCCGCTTCGATGTCCGCCAGCACGAGCTCCCGAACCGGGAATTCGTCGTGATACCGCAGTATGCCGTCGATCAATTCAGGCGTGTAAGAGGAGCCGCCTCCGATGACGGCCACCTTCAGATGTTGTCTGGTCATACGATTTTACGCTCCTTCATGTTGCTGACTTGCTTCCCGAGACCGATGCCCGCCGCCGGTTTATTCCTTGACGCCGCCCGCCGACAGGCCGCTCACGATATAACGGTAGAGCACGAGCGAGATGATCACCGGCGGCAGCGAGGCGACGACGCCTCCGGCCGTCATGAGGCCCCAGTCGATGCTGTGCTTGCCGATGAATTCACGCACGACGATCGGCAGCGTTTTCGAGGCAGCGGTCTGGGTGAACGCATTGGCGTATATGAATTCGTCCCAGCAGTTGAGGAACGTGAAGATCGCGGTCGCCGCGATGCCGGGCATCGCGAGCGGCACGAGGATACGCGCCATCGTGCCGAGCTTGCCGCAGCCGTCGATGTACGCGGCCTCCTCGAGCTCCCTGGACACGCCCTGCAGATAGCCCGACAGAAGCCATGCCGCATACGGAAGGGAAAAAGACAGATTGGCTGCGATGAGCGCCGCGTTCGTATCGAGCAGCGGCGGCGTATGCCAGCCGATGCCGGTGAACGGGATGCTGAAGTCGATGCCGTCCCGCATCATGACGTACAGCGGGACGATGATGCTGATCGAGGGCAGCAGCTGCATCGCCAGGATAATGAACAGCAGCGTGACGCGCAGCGGAAACTTGAGCCTTGCCAGCGCGTACCCGCCCAGCGTGCCGACGACGATCGTCAGCACGGTCGTGGCGGCGCTCACGGTGAAGCTGTTGCGGAGCGCGTGGAAAAAGTCGCTGCCGACAGTCCCGCCTAGCAGATGCCGATAGTTGAGCCAGGTCGGCGAATGCGGCAGCAGGTGTCCGGACAACAGATCGCGGGTCAGGCTAAGCGAGCTGGTCAGCAGGTAGATGAACGGTCCCAGCGTGAACAGCGTCAGCAAGACGATGCCGAGCCACAGATAGAACGGCGGCATCAGATCGCTTTCGCGAGGCCTGGTGAACCAGCGCCGGATGCCGGCGCCGCGGTTAGTCGATTCCATACGTTGCTCGGCTCCTTAAAGGTGGGAATCTTGGTTGCGCCTCAGCAGCACCATGTAGACGATGACGAGGATCAGGATGAGCAGCGTGGATACCCATGCCATCGCCGACGCCTTGCCGAGATAGAAATAGCGGAAGGCATAATTGTAGGTCAGATACGAGGTCGAGGTCTTGGCGTCGCCCGTGAATACCGTGAGGATGTCGTACACCCGGTACGCCCCGATGATGCGCAGGATGACCGCGACGATCGCCGTCGGCAGCAGCTGGGGCACGGTGATGTGCCGAAGCTTTTTCCAGAAGCCCGCTCCGTCGATCACGGCCGCCTCGTACAGCGAATGCGGAATGCTCTGCAGGCCTGCGAGCAGCAGCAGCGTCATGAACGGCGTCATCTTCCAAATATCCGCGATCGCCGAGAACGTGACGACCTTCGTCGAGCTGGACAGCCAAAGCGGGTTGGACGTATCCGGCAGCAGATGCAGATTGTGCAGCACGACCGTGAGCGCGCCGTAGCCCGGCTGGTAGATCCAGTTCCACAGCAAGCCGCTGACGAGCGTCAGCATCGCCCACGGGATCATGATCATGCCGCGGAAAAGCAGCCGGCCCTTGAAGGCGTGGTTCAGCAGCAGCGCGGCGAAAAATCCGATCGCGAGCTCGGCCGCGACGGAGAAAACCGTGAAGTACACGGTGTTCCCCATCGACGTCCAAAAGTCTTGCAGCTTGAAGATGTCGACATAGTTGCCAAAGCCCACGGGCTTCGGATCCGAACCGTCCATCAGGTTGTACTTGTAGAGACTCCATACCGAGGACTGGAAAATCGGCACGATAAAGATGCGGAACAGAATGTAAAGGGTCGGCACCAGCAGCACGTAGGCCAGCAGCGCGTCGTGTCGCATGGCGGGCGTGAATTTCGCTCGTTTTCTCTTCGGTGCCGCGTTCGGCTCAGCCACTCCTGCTCCTCCTTGCTATTTGGCCGCGCGCTGTATCGCTTGGTCGATCTTGTCAGCCGCGTCGTCCAGCGCCTGCTGCGGCGTTTTGTTTTTCACGAGCGCGTTGTAAATTTCGTTCGATTGGATATCTGCCCACTCGACGTAGCCGGGCGCGTTCGGTCGATTGGACCCGTATTGGAACTGCTCGACGATCTTGCCCAGCGTCTCGGTCGAGTCCGCTGCGATCATATCGGGATCCTCGTACAGGCTTTTCAGCGACGGATAAATGCCCATCTCCTTGAAGTTGTCGAGTTGGAAGCCCTTTTCTCCGATCCACTTGACGAACTCCAGCGCGGCCTGCTTGTTCTTGCTGCTCTGCATGATGCCGATGCCTTCCGAGCCGGAGACGGCGGTGGACATGATGTCTCCCTGTCCCGGGATCAGGCCGACGTCGGTCTGTCCGACCACCTGCGACATCTCCGCGTTGTTCAGGTCGGGATACATGCCCTCCCAGTTGATCATCATGGCGATCTTGCCAGCGGAGAAGGCGTTCTTCACGTCGTCCTCCGTCCATTGAAGGCTGGAAGGATCGACCGTCTTGTCGATGTGCAGCAGATCCGTCATATACGTGAGCGCCTGTACGGCTTCCTTGGAATTGACGTGCAGCTTGCCCTGTTCGTCCAGCAGCTGGCCGCCGAACGCCGCGACGATCGTATCGAAGTCGATGTTGAGCGATTCCGCCTGCTTCCAGGACCAAGCCGAGCCGTAGACGCCGTTTTTGGTCAGCTTCTTGGACATATCGCGGAATTCGTCCCAGGTCTTCGGCGGCGCGTCATAGCCCGCATCGGCCAGCAGTTTTTTGTTCCAATACAGATGCTTGCTGCTGGAGTAATAAGGAATGGCGAGCACGTGGCCGTTGTAGATGACCGAATCGACCGAGGATTGCGTGTAGTTCGCGAGCGTCTCCTTGGGCATGACGTTCGTCAGATCCGCCGCGATCTTGCCTTCGTAAAATTGACCGCCCCAGATCGTATCCATCTCGATGATGTCGATGTCGGAGGAGCTGGACAGCGAGGCCGTCGTGATCTTGCCGAAGAGCGAGTTATAATCGACGCCCATGAAGTTCACTTCAATGCCGGTTTCTTCGGTAAACTTTTTAGCCATTTCAGCGACGCGTCCGTCGGTATCGACCATCAGCACGGTGATTTTCTTGCCCTTCTGCGAGCCGTCTCCGAGCTTCGACCAATCCATCTCGGCTTGCGCGCCGCCGGCGGATGCCGACGAAGCCGGCTGCGACGCATCCGATTTGGCGGACGGCGTCACGCCGCAGGCCGACAGCAGCGCTGCGGATAAGAGGACCGGCGCGGCCCACTTGGGCCAGGAATGTTTGTTTGGCAAAACGGATGACCTCCCTGTCTGATATTCGTTTCGATGACGCGGTTTGCATGCTTTTCGTGGTAACGCTTTCTTTTGTGCGTAGCTCGCCCGTTCGCGATAGCGCCCCTCTGGATCGTGCATCCTGCGGCTTTCGCGTTATGCAAGCAATGATCGGATGTTCTTCCAACCTTTGCTCCGCCAGTTAATTCGTACCTTCGTTATCCCCTCGTCTCTAAATGGTAATAATGAATTAAGTACATGTTATTATTTGTTATTACCTTTGTCAATCGTCTAAAATATTTTTGTGTGCAATGGACAGTTTGAAAAGGAAGGAAGCGTTGTCTTTACAATGGTTTTGAGAAAAACATAGCGAAATTGCACGGAAACGAGGATTCGATTCACAAAAATGACGAATACATTTATAATGATGAATGTTGGCAGTTGCACTTAGTGGAGGTAATTTGTAATGACAAAGAAACAACATAATCCCCTTTACGCGATGCTGAAGGAGAAGCTGCTGCTTCAAATTCAATCCGAGGAGTACAAGGTGGGGGATCGATTGCCAACAGAGTCGGAGCTGTGCGATCAGTACCAAGTGAGCCGCACGACCGTACGATACGCGCTCCAGGAGCTGGAGCGGGAAGGCATACTCGAACGGATTCAAGGGAGCGGGACGTTCGTCAAGCGCAAAGAGCTCCAGCTGCTCGCGACCCGCAGCTTTTCCGAGGATATCAGCGCCCAAGGCAAAAAGCCGAGCAACAAGGTGCTCGAAGCCGTCGTCGTGCCCGCGGACTCGCCGCTCGCCGGTGTGCTCGGCATCCCCCTCGATTCGCCGGTGACGAAGCTCGTGCGCCTGCGGTACGCCGACAGCGAGCCGTTGATCTACGAAACCTCGTACATTCCCTGGAGCTTGGCGCCGGGTCTTGCGCTTAATCATGACGAGGGCTCCTTATTCTCGCTCATTCAGAGCCGTTACCAGCTGCAGATTCACCGTTCCGTCGAGAAGCTGAAGCCCGTGCTCGCGGACAAACAGGTCGCGAAGCTGCTGAACATCCCCGAAGGCTCGCCCTGCTTCGAGGTGCAGACGATTACGTATCTGACGGACAACACGCCGCTCGAATACAACTACGGCATTTTCCGGGGAGATTTCCCGAACTTCACGATCGAGCGGTTTTACTGAGGCCTGGCGACCATACGAAAAAAGAGACGATCCGCGGCTGTCGCGTTCGTCTCTAGGCGGTAGATGCGGGCATCGGCATTATCCTCGATAAAATAAAAAATCCGCCGTCGGCGGATGTTGGATTCGTTATGGAGCGGAAAACGGGATTCGAACCCGCGACCTTCTCGTTGGCAACGAGATGCTCTACCACTGAGCTATTTCCGCATATGTAGTCAAAATAAAAAGCCTTGATGGCAAGGCCGGTGCTTGCAAGTAGATATTGGAGCGGGTGATGGGAATCGAACCCACGCCATCAGCTTGGAAGGCTGAGGTTCTACCATTGAACTACACCCGCAAAACAAATGGTCGGGACGACACGATTCGAACATGCGACCCCCTGGTCCCAAACCAGGTGCTCTACCAAGCTGAGCTACGTCCCGTTAATATGAAAGTGGCGCGCCCTGAGAGATTCGAACTCCCGGCCTTCAGATTCGTAGTCTGACGCTCTATCCAGCTGAGCTAAGGGCGCATATCATGGAGCGGAAAACGGGATTCGAACCCGCGACCTTCTCGTTGGCAACGAGATGCTCTACCACTGAGCTATTTCCGCGTATAATGGTCAGTCCGGGGGCAAATGGCCTCGTTGTCTTCGTTAACGTGTTCCCCCAAAAGCGACTTTTTTATATTAGCAAATCCCCAAGACAAATGCAAGCAAAAATTCAAAAAAACTTTCGCGGACCGTCTTGGCCCCTATTCAGGGCGCTTATTGCGCGTGGCCGCATATCGGCCAGCAGGCGTCCTCTACCGCCGCACAAGCAAGCGGCGGCAGTATCGGAACGCCTGCGCATTACCCGATCTCGACCCGGGCGCCGCGATGCGCAGCCGCCAGTCGATCCCCTCCGCCGAGCAGCTTGGCGCGCAGCGTTCCCGGGCGATATTCCGTCTGGACGCGACCGGCGCGCTGCAGCTCCGGCACGACGAGCCGGGCAAAGTCCCCGATGCTGTCCGGACGGATCGCGTACGCGATATTGAAGCCGTCCACGCCCGTGTAGTCCGCAAACGAAATCATGCGTTCGGCGATCTGGCGAGGCGAACCGACGGATACGTTCTCGATGCCCCCGAACGCGTACAAGCGCGCCAGATCGGGCACCGTCAACGGACGCTCCGTCGAGACGCGGGCGAGATAATCGGAGATGTACTGGCTGCCGTTGCCTTTGCGCTCGATAAAGGCCAGCAGCTCGTCCCGGCCGAATCGGGAAAAGTCGATGCCGGACCACGAGGAGAGCAGCGCCAGCGTACCTTCGGTGCTCACATGGGCCAGATACGATTCGAACTTTTCTTTCGCTTCCGCCTCGGTCGGGGCCACGACCGGCACGAACCGCGGGAAGAACAGCAGATCGGCCGGATCGCGGCCTTCCTCTTCCGCCTTTGCGCGCACGTCGTCGACCAGCAGCTTCGTCTCCTCCGGCGTCATCGCGTTCAAAAACACGCACTCCGCATGCCGGGCGGCGAACCGTCGTCCCCGCTGCGACGATCCCGCCTGGAACAAGACGGGCGTCCGCTGCGGCGACGGCTCGCATAAATGGATGCCGGGCACGGAAAAGAACTCGCCCCGGTGGCCGATGTCATGAACTTTGGCAGGCTCGGCATACACGACCCGCGTCCGGTCCCTGACGACCGCGTCCTCCTCCCAGCTTCGCTCCCACAGCTTATAGCACGCCTCCAGGAACTCGTCTCCCCGATCGTAACGCCGGTCGTGCTCCAGCTGCGCGTCCAGCCCGTAGTTGCGAGCGGCGCTGTCCAGATTCGAGGTCACGATATTCCATCCGATGCGGCCGCCGGTCAGATGATCGAGCGTGGACATCTTGCGCGCCATCGCGTACGGGTGATCGTAGGTCAGCGAACCGGTGACCGCGAAGCCCAGATGCTCCGTGACGGCGGCCATGGCCGGGACGAGGTACATCGGATCGTTGATGGGCAGGCTCATCCCTTCGCGAACCGCGGTATCCCTGCTATTGCCGTAAGTACTGAACGTGCCAAGCGCGTCCGCGAAAAAAATGCCGTCGAACCGGGCCTTCTCCAGGGTCCGGGCCAGCGATACCCAGTAATCGAGTTGGTTGTACAGCTCAGGCTTGCTGTCAGGATGCGTCCACATCCCGATATTGTCGACGGTCGGGCAGTTTTTCTCGATAAACTGGAGCCTTATGCGTTTGCCCATCCAACTTCCGCCTCCCCCTGTTGTTCCTCTGCCCTGCGCGGCTGACGAAGCAGCCTCCCTTTCCGATAGACGAAGCGGTGAGACGGCAAGTAAGACAGCGCCTCCCGGAACGATGTCGCCTCGAAGCGGACGAAATTCGCTTCCTTCCCCGCCTCGATGCCATACTCCGGCAGGGAAGCCAGCGAAGCAGGCGTTTGCGTCAGCATCCGCAGGAGCTCTGCCAGATGGCGATCCGTGCCCAGATGCGCGGCATAAGCCGTCAGCAGCCCGATCTGCAGCAGGTCGCCGCTGCCCAGCGGATGGAAGGCATCTTGGATATTGTCCGAGGCGACCGCTACCGGCACGCCGGCGACGAGCAGCTCGCGTACGCGCGTGATCCCGCGGCGGACAAGGCCCGCATCCTCGCGTCCCTGGAGATAGAGATTGCTCGCAGGCAAGGTGACGGCGCCGACTCTTGCCTCCGCCAGCCGTTCGATGATGACCGCTGCCCGTCCGGGCTCCATCGCGGACAGCGAGCACAAATGCCCCGCGACGACTCGTCCTTGATAGTCTTCGGCCATTGTCTTGTCCGCCAGGTAGAGCGCGGTATCCCGGGCCGGATCGTCGCTCTCGTCGACGTGCAGATCGATAAATCGGCTATGCTTGGTCGCCAGCTTAAATATGCGGTCCGTCAGCTCTTTCGGATTCGGGGCGATATGCGGAGCCCCGCCGAGCCCGTCTACGCCGAGCAGCAGCGTCTCCTCGATCCAGGACCATACCTCCGGCGTATCCCCGAAGCTAGGCGTCATAAGTACGAATTGCAGATCAATCAGGTCCCGTAGCTCTTCCCGCACCTCCAGCGCCGCGTGCACGGTGCGGAACGCCGCTTCGCGGCCGTGCCGCGCCTGAAAATCCAGGTGCGAACGAATCGCGGTCGTGCCTTTGGACAGCGCATCGAGCGCCGTCCTGCGGATGCGCGCCTTCAGCATGTCCATCGTAAATCTGGAATAAGCGGCCGAATAGCTCGCGATCGCCTCGCCGAGCGTACCCGAATCGTTGCCTGCGAAAGGGAGCGAATGCGATTTGTCCAGATGCATGTGTAAATCGACGAAGCCGGGAAGCACGATGCCTCCCCGGCAATCGATCGCGCCGTCTTCTTCAAGCCCGTCGTCGTCTGCAAGGCAGCCTGATTGCCGCGGCTCCCTCACGCCATGCGGCGGATCGTCCGCTGGCGTCTGCCGTTCGATCTTGGTCCAGACGCCTCGGCGCGCCTCTAACCGGTACAGGCCGCCGCCATCGCCGTCGAGCGACGGCAGTCTCGCGCGAATCAGCCGGAGATCGGCTCCCTCGCCGCCGCTCACGGCCGTTCGCGCTGGACGTCGTGGTCCCCGGCATCCCTGCCTTCCTCGCTCGGCGCCCTCCGATACGTTTCGCCGGCAGGCTCGGCTAGCGATGCCGCAGCCGGCCCCCACTTAACGAGCCATTCGCGAATCTCGTAGCTGCGCGCGCCGCTGACGACGAACGGATCATTTTCGACCAGCGCCCTGATCTGCGCCTCGGATTCGCCGCGGTAAATGACGAGCCCGCCCGAACCGTCCGCCAGCCTGCCGTTGGCGACGACGCTCCCTTCCGCCCGAAGCGCCTCCAGAAAAGCGATGTGCGTCTCCCGGTGCGCGTCCACTTTGTCCGCGTCGAGCGTCTTTAATAAGACGACGAAGTCACTCATGGGCCGCCAGCCTCCCTTCGCGCGCAATAGCCTGCCCCGGATGATCCGACCGCAAATGCGGACCTTCGCCGTAAAGCTTGTCGCGGAACGTTCCCTCGGCGTATTCCTTCTGCGTCAAGCCCCGTTTCTGCAGCTCGGGCACCACCAGATCGACGAAGCTCTCCACCGTGCCGGGCTGGATGACGTGGCCGATGTTGAAGCCGTCCGCGCCGGTCTCCTCGACGAAGGCTTCGATCTCGTCCGCGATTTGCTCCGGCGAGCCGACGGTGAGCGAGCTCGTGCCGAACGCGAAGAAATTGGCCAGCTCGTCCACCGACCAGCGCTTGTTCGGATCGGTACGGCGCAGCGATTCGATCAGCCCGCGGTTGTCTCTTTTCTCCACGAACTCAAGCAGCTTGCCTTCCCCCGCCGAAGCGAAGTCGATGCCCGACCATGCGCCGAGCAGCGTAAAAATGCCTTCCGCGCTCGAAAAGCTGAGGAACTCCTGAAGCCGTTCCTTGGCCTCCTGCTCCGTGCGGCCGACGATCGGCGTCAGCTTGGGAAAGAACAGCACCTTGGAAGGATCGCGTCCCTGCCGCTCGGCCCGCTCCCGAATGTCGCTGATGATGAACTTCGTCGCCTGCGCCGTCGGCGTATTCAAGAAGATCGCTTCCGCGTGCTTCGCCGCGAATTCGCGCCCGCGCGTCGAATTGCCCGCCTGGAACAACACGGGGGTACGCTGCGGCGACGGTTCGCTCAGATGAATGCCCGGCACGGAGAAGTAACGGCCTTTATGATGAATGTCGTGAACCTTCGCCGGATCGGTATAGATCCGCCGCTCGCGGTCGCGCAGGACCGCGTCCTCTTCCCAGCTCGCCTCCCACAGCTTGTAGACGACCTCCATGTACTCGTCGCCGCGGTCGTAGCGCTCGTTCAGTCCGATTTGGCCTTCGAGCCCGTAGTTTTTCGCCGCGCTATCGAGGTTAGACGTGACGATGTTCCAGCCGACTCGGCCGCGAGTCAGATGATCGAGCGTGGACAGCTTGCGCGCGAGGGCGTAAGGATGCTCGTAAGTCGTCGAAAAGGTGGCCGCGAAGCCCAGATGCTTGGTGACGGCGGCCATCGCCGGAATCAAGTAGCTCGGATCGTTGAGCGGCACTTGGATCGCCTGCCGGACGGCCGTATCGAGGCTGCCCTTGTAGACGTCGTAAACCCCGAGCATGTCCGCGAAAAAGACGGCGTCGAAACGACCGCGCTCGAGCGTCTTCGCGAATTCGGTCCAGTATTTCAAGCTCGTGTATTCGTCGCTGCGGTCCTCGGGATGCGCCCACAGACCCGGCGATGCCGTCGGACCGTTTATCGTCACCGCGTTCAGGTAGATTCTTTTTTTAGTCATGTCCGCACCTCTTCTTCGATCGTGATCTTGCTGCCCGGATGCGAGTCCGGCAAGCGCGCGCCTTCTCCGAACAACTTGTGCCGCAGGGTGCCCGGCGCGTAATCCGTCTGAACGCGGCCGCGCCGCTGCAGTTCAGGCACGACAAGATCGACGAATTCCCGGAACGTTTCGCCCCGCGAAATATAAGCGATATTAAATCCGTCGACGCCCGTCTCGTCCGCGAACGCCGTCAGCCGGTCCGCGATCTCCTCCGGCGTGCCCGCCACGACGGAGCCGACGCCGCCGAACGCAAAATACTTGGCCAGCTCCTCGCGGGTCCAGTCGCCGCCGTCGCGCCGCCGGGAGAAAAACTCCGCCAAATAGCCGCTGCCGTTGCGCTCTTCTCCCCGCCGAATGAAGCCGAGCAGGTCGTCCGCGCCGAACGTCGAGAAATCGATGCCCGTCCAGGCGGACAACAGCGACAGCGAGCCCTCCGCGCTGGCAGCTTCCAGGTAACCGCGCAGCTTGCTCTGCGCTTCCTCTCCGGTGCGCCCAACGATGGGATTGAGCTTCGGGAAAAAGAGGACCTCCTCCGGCCTGCGTCCGTACGCGGCGGCCCGCGCCCGGACATCCTGCACGAGATATCGCGTCTCCTCGGCCGTCATCGCGTTCAAAAAGACGCATTCCGCATGCTGGGCCGCGAAGTCCCGCCCGCGTTCGGACGAGCCGGCCTGGAACAGCACAGGCGTCCGCTGCGGAGACGGCTCGCTCAAATGAATGCCGGGCACCGAAAAGGAGCGTCCATGATGCCGGATATCCCGGACGAGTGACGGATCCGCGTAGACGCGGCTTTGACGGTCGCGGAGGACGGCGCCCTCCTCCCAGCTTTTCTCCCACAGCTTATAGGCGACTTCAAGGAATTCGTCCCCCCTGTCGTAGCGCTCATCATGAGCGATCTGGGCATCGAGCCCGAAGTTGCGGGCCGCGCTGTCGAGATTGGAGGTGACGATATTCCAACCGACGCGCCCGCCGGTCAGATGGTCGAGCGTGGACATCTTGCGGGCCAGCGAGTAAGGGTGATCGTAAGTAATCGAGCTCGTCACCGCGAATCCCAGGTGTTCCGTGACGGCCGCCATGGCCGGAATGACGTAGGAGGGGTCGTTCATCGGCACGTACAGCCCCTCGCGTACCGCCGTATCGCGGCTGCCCTGGTACACGTCGTACACGCCCAAAATATCCGCGAAAAAGACGCTGTCGAAGCGCCCCCGCTCCAGCAACCGCGCCAAGTCGATCCAGTAATCGAGATCCTTGTAACGTTCGGCTTGGTTGTCTTCCAGGTGCCACATGCCCGAATTGTCTTGCAGCGGGCACGCCATTTCTACGGCGTTCAGCCGGAGGCGCTTGGCTTGCTCTCCCCCGGCTGCGCCGGCTTTCGCCGTTTCGCTCATGTTCGATCTGGCCCCATTTCCGTTTATCGTGTTAGTTCTCAATTCGCATGGCCGATTCGTGCCAGGAGCTCAGCATCCATCTGGAGAGCCCTTGGACCGCCAGGAAAAAAGCGATGCCGAGCAGCGATGCCGACAGGCCGCAGGCGAACAAATAATCCGTCTGGACTCGAATGGCGGCCTGGGTGATCGCGAAGCCCAAACCGCCCTTGCCGCCGCCGATTCCGGCGACGTATTCGCCGACGATCGAGCCGACGACGGACAGGCTCGCCGAGATTTTAAGCCCTCCGGCCATGTATGGGAGCGCTGCAGGAATACGCAGCCGCCACATCGTCTGCCACTTGCCTGCATTGTATAGATAGAATAGATTGCGCAGGTTCTGGTCGGTCGAATGAAGGCCGATCAGCGTGTTCGACAGCATCGGGAAAAAGCCGATCAGAAAAGCGATGACGACGACCGCGTTCAGCCCTGCGCCGAACCAGATCACGATGATCGGCGCGATCGCGACGATCGGGATCGTCTGCAGTACGATGGCGTAGGGATAGACGCTTTTCTCGATCATACGTGAAGTCGCCAGCACGATCGCCAGCGCGACGCCGAAGACGATGCTGAGCAAAAAGCCAAGGAGCGACTCGTAAGCCGTCGTCCAGACGGATTGCAGCAGTAACGGAAAATTGTCCGATGCGGCGCGGACGACGTCCGTCGGCTTCGGAAATAAATATGAAGGCGTGCCGAGCAGCTTGAGGCCGAACTGCCACAACGCGATCACGACGACCAGCGCCCCGAGCGGCGGCAGCGCGCCGGCGCCCCATCGACTTGTCAACCGGACGAAGAAGCCGGCGCCCGCCTCGTGCTTGCGAGCCGAATCGCCGCGACGGCCGGCCGGGCCTCGCGCCTCGCGCGTTCGGCCGTCGCTCCGTTCCCCATGCTCGCCTGCGGCCGCTGCCGCGGAACGGTCGGTCATGTTCATCCCTCCCTTGTCTGCAATAGCCGATCAGTGCGCGAGACCTCTCCCAACGCGCCTGACCAGCTCTGAAAATACCGGGGTCGTACGGAAATCCTCGCCTCGCGGGTAAGGAACGTCGATCGCGATCTCCTCTGTTATGCGACCGGGCCGCACGGACATCACCGCGACGCGAGAGGACAAGTACACCGCTTCGAACACATTGTGCGTGACGAAAAGCACCGTCAGGCGCGGGTCCCGCTCCCGGATCTTGAGCAGCTCGTCCTGCAGCGTCTGCCGCGTCATCTCGTCGAGCGCCCCGAACGGCTCGTCCATCAGCAGCAGCCGCGGCTTGGAGATGAGCGATCTGGCGATCGAGACGCGCATCCGCATGCCGCCGGACAGTTGCCGGGGCAGCGCCTTCCGGTAATCCGCCAAGCCGACCAGCGCCAGCGCCTCTTCGGCCCGGGCGATCCGGTCCCGCCGGCTCTCGCCCGCCAGCTTGAGCGGCAGCGTGACATTGTCGAGCACGTTGGCCCACGGCATGAGCGTCGCGTCCTGAAACACATAGGACACGCCTCCCTGCTTGCGAGAGCGCTCGGGATCTCCGCCGAACACGTCGACGGTCCCTTCGCTCTGGCGCCCTAGTCCGGCAATGATGCGAAACAGCGTGGACTTTCCGCAGCCGGAAGGCCCGACGAAGGATAAAAAGTCTCCTTCGCGGATCGACAGGTTCACGTCGCTCACGGCAACCGTGCCGTTGGCGTAGGTTTTGACGACGTCCCGCAGGACGACGAGCGGAGCTTCCTGCGAAGCCGCGTTCTCCTGCGGCGATCGATCGCCCGATGATGCCCGACCGACGAGCGCTTCACGCAAGACTGTCCCGGCCATTTTAATCCCTCCCCGCCCGCCGCGATCCGTCCGGCTCCGTTTCTCCCGCTCCCCGAGGCCTGTCCCGCTCTTCCTGCGATGTTGGCGCATCCGGAGCTTGCGGCGCCCGAAGCGCCGTCGCATAAAAAATTTCCCACTCGTTGCCGTCCGGGTCGTAGAGCAGCACCCGCTCCTCGCCGGACAGGCTGACATCGGGCACCGGCGCAAGACCGGCCTCCCGAAGCCGCGCGGCTTCGGCGCGCACCTCCTCCGCGCTCCGCTGCTGCAGGCCGAGATGATTGATATCGCCGTGGCCGGACGCCGGCCGAGCGGTCTCGCCGCGCTGAATGAGCGCCAGATTAAGGGCGATTCCCGCCGGCTCGAACTTCGCGAAGCCCTCGCTCCGCTTGTCCGGCGGCGAGCCGAGCAAGCGGGCGTAGAACTCGGCGGAAGCCGCGACGTCCGATACGTTAAGCGCGATATGGATCCGATAGGTCATTCAGGTGTCCCCCTTATTGGCTTCCGGAAGGTATCTTTGCGTTTCTCCTGGGATGCGCTTCCGGGAGCCGGTCCCCGCGGCCGAAAAGCTTCTGCCTGAACGTGCCCGGCGCATAGTCCCCGACCAGACCTCGCTTGCGAAGCTCCGGCACGACGAGCTCCACGAAGTCGCGGATCGAGCCCGGACGGATCAGATACGAAATATTGAATCCGTCAACGCCGGTCTCCGCCATGAACCGCTCCATTGCGTCGGCGATGACTGCCGGAGAGCCCACGTGGAGGGAGCTCGTGCCGAACGCGTACAGATTCGCCAGCTCCTCGGTCGTCCACCGGTGCTCCGGACGCTCGTTGATGTACTCGACGATCGAGCGGTTGCCTCCCCGCTGCGCGAACTGCAGCAACCGCTCCGGACCGTAGACGGCAAAATCGATGCCGGACCAGCCGCCGAGCAGCGCCAGCAGCCCCTCCGTGCTCGAGTAACGCAAGTAATCCGCATGCTTGGCCTCGGCTTCCGCGTCGGTAGGCGCCGTGATGACGGTGAGCTTCGGGAAAAACAGGATATCCTCGCTGCACCGGCCAAAGCTCGCCGCCCGTCGCCGAATGTCGTCCACGATCGCGCGAGTCGCTTCGAGCGTCGGCGTGTTCAGGAAGACGCATTCCGCATGCCTCGCGGCAAAGTCTCTCCCGCTGGATGAAGCGCCTGCCTGAAACAGCACCGGCGTCCGCTGCGGAGAAGGCTCGCCCAGATGAATGCCTGGCACGCGGTAATGCTCGCCTATATGCCCGATATCGCGTACGCCTGCCGGATCGGCGTACACGCCTCTAGCGGGGTCGCGTACGACAGCCCCCTCCGTCCAGCTTTGCTCCCACAGCTTGTAGACGACCTCCAGATACTCCTCGCCGCGCGCGTATCGCTCCTCCGCGCTAAGCTGTCCCTCCAATCCGAAGTTGCGCGCGGCGCTCGTCAGAAAGGAAGTGACGATGTTCCAGCCGACGCGACCGTCGGTCAGATGATCGAGCGTCGTCATCTTGCGTGCCAGCGCGTAGGGATGTTCGTATGACGTCGAGGCGGTCACCGCAAACGACAGATGCTTCGTTACGGCCGCCATCGCGGGCAGCAGGTACGCCGGATCGTTGATCGGCGACTGGATCGCCTGCTTGAGCGCCGTGTCGCGACTGTTGCCATAGACGTCGTATTGCCCCAGCACGTCCGGCAGAAACACGGCGTCGAAGCCCCCGTCCTCCAGCAGACGCGCAAGCCCGGTCCAGTAGGCCAGATCCGTATAACGCGCTCCCTGATCCTCGGGGTGAGCCCACAGACCCGGCGTATCGGTCGGACAAGCCTTCTCGATCGCGTTCAAAATGATTCTTTTTCCGGCCATCCCGTTCCCTCCCGCCCGCTTCGTAAATGCGACTTTACGCTCCGCGCCACATCACGCCTTGGGCAGATATTCGATGGTGAACGCCTTCGCCACGTCCTCGTTTTTCTTCAAAATGCCGATATCGTGCAGCTGCTTGGAGAGCTCTTCCCAACGTTCCTTCGTGAAGTACAGCACGCCGTTCTGTTCGGCGTCATGGCCGAATATATAAGGCTTCTGCGCCTCCGCCTCTGCATTGAAGCTCTCCACCTTCGCGCCTTGGTTCAGCTTGACCAGCTCCGCATTGATCTCGGGCGCGTTGTCCTTATAGTAAGCCCAGCCCCTTGCGGTCGCCCCGACGTAGGCCCGGACGATGTCCGGATGCTCCTGCACGTACTTCTCGGTCGCGAAGATGACCGTGTAATAAGGCCGATAGCCCGAATCCGCCACGAGCAAATAATTCGTCTCGACGCCCTGCGCCGTCAGATCCGCCAGCGTGTTGGTGACATAGCCTTGCGTGACGGCCGTCTTATCGTTGATGAAGTTCGCGTATTGGCCGTTGAACTGGAGCTCCTGGACCTTGTCCAGCTTGTAGGTCGACTTCAGGTATTGCCAGTAGGTCGCGGCCAGAACGGCGGATACCTTGTGACCGTTCAGGTCGCCGAAGTCCTTGATGCTCGTATCTTCCTTGTGATAAAAGAGCGCGGAGGGGCTGATCTGCAGTACGGCGCCGAGCGCCACGACCGGAATCCCCTGCTCGCGAGCCTGCAGCAGCGTGTCCGCGCCTGCCAGCCCGAAGTCTGCCTTGCCGGATGCTACGATCTGCACGGCCGACACTTGCGGCCCGCCCGGTTCGATCGATACGTCGAGGTTCGCTTCCTGATACAGCCCTTTTTGCTTCGCCGCATAGAAGCCGCCGTGCGTCGGTTGCGCGAACCAATCTAGCACCTGCGTCACCTTGCTGAGCTCGTCCGCTTTGGCGATCTCGCCTTCAGGCGATGCGGAGGCTGGGGAGGCGCTTGGCGAGGCTCCGGAGGATGCGCTCGGCGACGGTTCGGGCGATGCGCTTGGAGATGCCGCTTGGGACGAAGGCGCCGCCGAGGAAGCCGAGGCTCCGGCGTTGTTGTTGCCGTTTTTTCCGCAAGCGGACGCGATGACGGCGAATACGAGAATAAGTACGAATAAGCTCAACGACTTTTTGCTCATGGGATTCCCACGCTCCATTTGTTTTTTGATCTGTCTCTTAGTGCTTGCTCTCCGGATGACCGATCCCCGATTCTGGTCTCCTACGCCTCCTATGCGCAGACCGGCTGGTTCTGCTTGATCGCTTAGCCGGGATGACGCAGTCTGTTCCTCATCGACATGCCGGGTCTCGTTCACAATACCCTTTTATTAAATGCGAATAATAGGGATTATAATTGCAAGGTGTCCACCGATGATGACGGATAACAAAAAAAGACCGCAGCAATCCCGCTAACGCAGAACTAGCCAAAGGTCTCGATTACCTGAGGGAGACAGCCGCAAAGACGGCGTCGACGGGCACGGCTGGAGAAAATGAATTCCGCTGCCATGCCGTCCTTCTGTACTTGGAATAATATTATAATAATGTCGATCGGTTTTCAATGATTTATATTAAATTTTACGTCCCTATACCTCGCCCCAGTAAATCTCCGTCTCATAATCAAAGGATACGTATCCATCCTGCTGATAAAGATCGAAGATGTCGCGCAGGTCGCGCATCATCGGCTCATAGTTCGGGTGACCCGGTACGGGGGTATACGAGGAAGAGCGCAGCCGCCCGCTCAGGCCGTCGAAGTCGAACAGCTGGCGGTTGGGAAACCGAGCCTCTCCCTTCGTGCCCGGCTCGAAAAAGGCCGCGAGCTGCTCCGGCGTAATATTGCGATGATTCACCGTGGCATAATCGGTGCCTAGACGAAGCAGCAGCGCCTCGTAAGCTTCCAAGAACGGCGTACCGCTCGTAAGCCGCGTATTCCAGATGAGCGCCGCCTTCCCGGCTGGCCGCAGCAGCCGGTGGAACTCCCGCTTCGCCGCCGCCTGGTCGAACCAGTGGAACGCTTGAGCGGAAACGATAAAGTCCGCCGAAGCATCCGGCAGCCCCGTTTGCTCGGCCGCGCCGTTCACTGCTTTGAAGCCCGGATATCCCTCCAGCGACCGCTCCGCTTCCTCGCGCATCGCCCGGTTGGGCTCGACGGCCGTGACCGGCGTCCCCCGCTCCAGCAGCAGCCGGGAGAAGATCCCGGTACCCGCGCCGATATCGGTTACTTGGGAATCGCGACGGAGACCGGCCTCCCCGTATAAATAATCGATGGCGGCCGCCGGATAACTCGGCCTGTACTTCACGTACGTTTCCACGCGATCGGTAAAACGCTCTTTGTTCTCCATGCCTTGCTGCCTCCTCGCTTTATTCTACTTTTCCCCGATTTCCTCCGCGCTCTCTCCTTGCCAAAGCTTGCGGAAGCTCTCGCTCGACGCGAGCAGTTCCGTCGCCGTGCCCTGCGCCTCGATTCGCCCGTCGCTTAGCAGCACGATTCGGTCGGCTCGCGCCAACGCCGCTTTGCGATGGGAGACGACGAGGCAGGTCGCGCTGCCCTTTGCCTTGAACAGGCGCTCCCATAGCCGCCTCTCGGTGTCCACGTCGAGCGCGGAGGACAAGTCGTCGAAGACGTACAGCTGCGCGTCCCGCGCGAGCATGCGCGCCGCCGCCGTACGCTGTGCCTGCCCGCCGGACAGCTTCACGCCCCTCGGTCCCACCATCGTATCCAAGCCGTCCCTCAGCCCCGCGATGTCCTCCTCCAGTACGGCGGCGTGCAACGCGTCGGCGAGCTCCTCCGGCGTGGAGGACGCGCCGAGCAGGATGTTGTCCCGCAAGGAGGCGCTGTACAACCTGGGGATCTGGGCCGTATACGCGCTCTGCGGGGGCACGAAGAAGTCGGCGGGCTGCGCGACGGGCTCGCCGTTCCATCGGATCGCGCCGCGCTCTGCAGGCAGCAGCCCCAGCAAGGTACGCAGGAGCGTCGTCTTGCCCGAGCCGACCATGCCGGTGATTACCGTAAACGAGCCGCGGGGCAGCGTCAGATCGATGTCCTCGATGCCTCTTCCCGTCTCTGGATACCGGTAGGTCAAGCCGGCAGCGGCAAGCTCGCGCAGCGGCTCCGCCCGAACGACCGGCGCGAGCGCCTCTTCCTCCTCATGCTGCGCTACGCCACCTTTCCTATCCTGCTCATGTTGCGCGCTTCCACGTCCTTCCTTTTTACCGAGACCGATATATGCCTTCCGCACGAGCAGCGCCGGCGACGCGCCGCGCAGCATCTCCTTGAGCCGCCCGAAGCTGACGTCCATCTGCTTGTAGTAGGTCATGAAGTTGCCGACATTGGAGATGAGCTGCGTCACGAAGGTCAAATAGTAGACGAACAGCGAAAAGTCGCCGATCGTGAATTCGCCGCCCCTCATCTTGATACCCGCCAGCAAGAGGATGATGCCTGTGCCAAGGTTCACGGAGTTGTTGAACACCGACGACAGCGTCTCGGTCAGCAGCTTGTCTTTGATCATCGACTGCCGCCTGCTCTCGCCCAGCTTCGCGAATCGGTCGACAACCCGTTTCTCCGCGCCTGCGACCTGTATGGCCAGCACGCTGCCGAACATCTCGCTGATCGCTCCCGTCACCTGGGCGGTCGACTCCCGGCTTGCCGCACGGTACTTGCGGATGCGCGTCGTGGCGATCTGGGCGGCGGTGACGACGAGAATGAGGGGCACGAACACGAGCGCGGTCAATTGCGCGTCGATCGAGAGCAGAATCCAGCTGGCCGCGACCACGAAGCCGACGAGACCGAGCGTATCCACCGACCAGCTCGTCGCTTCTTCGGCCTGTTCGACGTCGTCCCTGAAGTTGCTGATCGCTTCGCCGGGAGAGCCGGGGAGCGCGCGGGCGCCGGGCGCACGCAGGACGTGAGCCAACAAGTTGCGCCTAAGCAGGCTGGAGATCCGGTACCGGAACGCGACGTCCGTCAAAAACCCGCAGTAAATCAGCGCGATGCGCGCCAATGCCGCGGCCACGAGAAGCGCGGCGATCGCGCCGGCGCCGAAGGGAAACGGATGCGTGCCTTCCAGATGATCGAAAAAGGCTTTGGTCAGCAGACCCGGCAGCAGCGGCGCCATGTGGATGAGCGTCCATGCCAGCAGATTAAGCAGGTACAAGCCGGGCCGGTATCCGAGCATCCGCCAGAAAAATCCGCTTGTTTTCATACGAGCACCTCCTCCATGCCGACGGCCAGCATCAGGCTGAAGCGGGAGTCGGAGTCTGCGGCGAGCGAAGCGCGCCTGCCGTACTCGACGACCCGCCCCTGCTCAAGGATCGCGATATCGTCGGCCCGCTGAATCGTCGCTAGCCGATGCGCGATGATAATGCAGGTTCGATCCTGCAGCAGCCGGTCTACTGCCGCTTCGATTCGGCTCTCCGTCAGCGGGTCCAGCCGCGACGAAGCTTCGTCCAATATGACTAGTTTTGGATCGGTAAGGAATACGCGCGCAAAAGCAAGCAGCTGTCCTTCGCCTGCAGACAAGCCCGCCCCGCCCGAAGACAAATAAGTATCCAGCCCGTCCGGCATGCCCGCGAACCATCCGTCCAGTCCGAGCTCGGACAGCACAGCCATAATGCGGCTATCGGGAATACGCGCGTCCAACAACGTGAGATTGTCTCTGATCGTGCCCGCCAAAATCTCGATGTTTTGCGTCACCATCGCGACGTAGCCGCGCAGTTCGCCAAGCTTGAACTCGCGCAAGTCCGTACCGGAGAGCACGACGGCGCCCTGCTGCGGATCGTAGAAACGGAGCAGTAGGCGCGCGATCGTCGTCTTGCCGCTGCCCGTTCGGCCCAGCAAGCCAAGCGTGCGGCCGCTCTCGAGCCTCAGATTCACGTCATGCAAAGTAGGTTCTCCTTCTTCTTCATAGGCGAACGTAACGCCGCGCAGTTCGACCGAGGCAGGACCGCTCGGGAGCGACGCTCCCGGTCCGTCCTGAACGGCCGAGCGCGTCGCGAGCAGTTCGCCGATCCGGACTAGGCTGGCGTCGGCCTTCTGCAGATCCTCGAGTTGGGTCCGAATCTTCTCGATTGGCTTCGCGAGCAGCTCCGTATAGTAGAATACGAGATACGCCGAGCCTATCGTGAGTTCGCCTCGCTTCCAGAGAATCGCGCAAACGACGAAGGCCGCGGCGTTGCCTAGCGCGAACACCAGGATCGTCGTGCTCCACATGAGGAAGTAGCCCAGAAACGCCCGCACGCGCATCGGAAGCATCCTGCGGGTCATGTCGTAGAAGCGGTTCATCGCGAAGCCGACGGCTCCGTTGGCTCGCGTGTCTTCGGTCCCCTCAAGCTGTTCGCCGATGAAGCCGTAATATTCGGCGTTGGCTTGCCGCCACCGCGTCCAGACAGGGACGGCGAACGCCCGGATGCGCTGGATCGCCCAGATGCTGCCGAAGACGAAAACAGCCATCACGATGCCGATCCAGAGGTTTTCCCGGAACAGCAGGACGAGGATGCCGAGCGTCAACAGTCCGTTGCCCGCGAGATTGATCATAAAGCTGGAGAAAAACTGAGCGAGCGCGTTGACGTCGCCATCCACCCGTTCGATGAGCGAGCCCGAGGTATGCTTCTTGTGAAAAGACATGTCGAGCGACAAGCAATGCGCCGCCAGGTCGACGCGCAGCTTGTTGGTCGTCTTCCAGCCGAGATTTTCGCTGAAGTAAGACGCCACGACGGACACGCCTTGCTGAAGCAAGGAAAACCCGATGAACAATGCGCCTGCATAGTAGAGCGGCGTCAAACTGCCTTGTCCTTGCGCCGTGTCGATAAAGTATCGGATGATTTGCGGATTGACGAGCTGCAGCGCGATCGAAGACAGCAGCAGTACGCCCAACCAGACGAGAGCTCGCCATTCAGGCAGCAAATAGCGTTTGATCATATCTCCGTAATGACGCTCTTGCTTTGGCGTATCGTTAGAACGGTTCATGTCTCACCTCGTAATTCGAATCCATAAATCTGCATGCCGTCTATTATACAGGGTGCGGACCGTCGTGGGCGACCTAGAATGTCCCCGATGGCATTGAATTGTCATTGTGCGGGCCTTCAGGTCGGAGTACACTATGGAGCATAGAGCCAATTTTTTGGAAGCGAGGCGTTGAAAATGGCAGAGAGTCATCGGGTTCAATATCATGCCGAAGAGCTTGGCGACGCGCAATGGGATGCGATTCCCCCGTTGCATATCGCTCATTTTTTATGGGAAACGGCCGAAGAGCCTTACAGACCGGAGGTCCAGGTACGCCTTTACTATACGGACGAGGCCCTATACGCGCGTTTCCGCACGTATGAATCCGATCCCGTAGCCATACATAACGATGGATTTAACCCCACCGTATACCAGGATAGCTGCGTCGAATTTTTCCTTCAGCCTGCGCCGGACCAGGATCCGCGTTATTTGAACTTCGAATTCAACTCGAATGGATCGTTGCTGCTTGGCCTCGGCGTCAACAGAGAAAACAGAGATCAAACGCCTGGTCATCAGCCTTCGCATTATGGCATTCAGGCAGAGCGCGGACTTCTTGACGAGCATGGTCATGTTTACTGGCAGTTATCCTTCCGTATTCCATTTGCGGTTCTTGCGGATTGGTTCCCCAGCTTCACCCCGTCAGATCGGATGGCGATGAAGGGCAATTTCTACAAATGCGGAGATCTTACGCCCAGACCGCATTATGCCTCATGGTCCGACATACCGGAAGTTAAGCCTGACTTTCATCGCAGCCAATATTTCGGAAGTTTGATTTTCGAGCGATAATCCTACGGCTTTATGACCAATCGCCGCTGAGACTTAGTCTTGCGGCGGTTTTCATCATTAATCATAAAGTCGGTTTACCTTTAATGCGAGCAACGATAAACTCTGCTAAATGCAAAAAAACCTTTGAATGAACGTCAAAGGTTTTCGATCATTAAAGTATAAAGTTGGTGCGCGTAGAGGGACTTGAACCCCCACGGTTGCCCGCCAGATCCTAAGTCTGGTGCGTCTGCCAATTCCGCCATACGCGCAGATGGCCAGTGTCTAGCCGGCTGTAATAAAACCAAATGGCTGGGGATCTAGGATTCGAACCTAGGAGTGACGGAGTCAAAGTCCGTTGCCTTACCGCTTGGCTAATCCCCAACGGATAAGATAATGGATGGTGGAGGCTGAGGGGATCGAACCCCCGACCCTCTGCTTGTAAGGCAGATGCTCTCCCGGCTGAGCTAAGCCTCCGTATGTATGGTGACCCGTGGGGGAATCGAACCCCCGTTACCTCCGTGAAAGGGAGGTGTCTTAACCGCTTGACCAACGGGCCATAAAGCTGGAGCTCTCAACCGGGATCGAACCGGTGACCTCATCCTTACCATGGATGCACTCTACCTACTGAGCTATGAGAGCTTATGTTTTACAGAGCTTGCGCCCTGAAAACCGGATGCGAAACGAATTTGCGCTAGAAATTCTCTTGCCTGTGTAGCTTAACCGTTGGTCTGCATGCATGCAAACCGTAGGATAAGCCCTCGACCGATTAGTACTCGTCAGCTACACACATTACTGTGCTTACACCCCGAGCCTATCAACCTCGTGTTCTCCAAGGGGTCTTACTTATTGGGAAATCTCATCTTGAGGCGGGCTTCGCGCTTAGATGCTTTCAGCGCTTATCCCTCCCGCACTTGGCTACCCAGCGATGCTCCTGGCGGAACAACTGGTACACCAGCGGTGCGTCCATCCCGGTCCTCTCGTACTAAGGACAGCCCCTCTCAAATTTCCTACGCCCGCGACAGATAGGG
>NZ_FOKE01000009.1:40671-362399 GCF_900112065.1 Cohnella sp. OV330 | reverse complement strand
ATGCGACTAAGTTGCCTATCCGGTCTTAGCATTCGTTTCCGAATGTTATCCCGGTCTTCAGGGCAGGTTGCCTACGTGTTACTCACCCGTCCGCCGCTAACTCAGTTTGTAGCAAGCTACAAACTAAATCCGCTCGACTTGCATGTATTAGGCACGCCGCCAGCGTTCGTCCTGAGCCAGGATCAAACTCTCCATAAAGGGTAGTTCGACTTGCTCATTTTATTGCTGGTATAACTTTTGCTTCCGCCTCGAAAGGCTTCAGCGTCCGTTTGTTTTAACGCTCGATGTTCAGTTTTCAAGGAGCAATCTCGTTACTGTTCGCCGGCCTTCGCTCTCGCAAGTTCTCCGAGCCGACAGCAGTTAACTTTATCAGGTTCGTTCGGGCTTGTCAACTTCTTTTTTCCGAAGCCGTTCTGCTCAAGCTCGCTTTGGCCTGTCCCCTCGAAGGGGCGAGTACTAATATACCAAGCTGACGAGAGAAATGCAACTGTCAATACTTGTATTTCGAGCGGCACATTGACTTCTCAATGCCGATGGATTAACTTGGAATTGATATGGAATAGAAGGAGGCTCTCTCATGAAGGAAGTCCCCATGCCCTATATAAAGTCCAACCAGACCGGCATCGTCCTGTTCGTCGTATTGTCTTTCTTCTTCGCCCCATTGTGGCTGCTAGCCTTTTTATGGTTAATCGAAGTCGCCGGACTCGCGACGGGAGGCAAGTACAACCTATTTATAAGACTTGCGAAGCCGTGGCTGACGACGGCGGGCAAAGAAACCCAAGCGCAGGAGCTGGCCCGCTTCAACAATACGCTCGCGGTCATCTTCCTGAGCTTGGCCGTCCTCAGCTTCTCGCTCGGCTGGACCGTCGCCGGATATGCGTTCGCCGCTATGCTGCTCGTTGCCGCTGGCGCCGCCTTGCTGGGCTATTGCGTCGGCTGCACGATTTACTTTCAGTACAAGCAATTTCTCGCGAGAAGGCGTATCAGGCATTCGTAACCGCCTAAACCGCCAAGGCCGACACCCTCCGAATCGTTCGGAAGGCGTCGGCCTTTTATGTTGTCAAACGATTATTCGCCTGCGGATTCCATGCCGAGCAGCTTCAAAAGCTCACGTTCGTCCTCAAGCACCGGTACGCCGAGATCGCGCGCCTTGGCCAACTTGCTGCCGGCGCTCTCGCCCGCGATCACGAGGTCGGTTTTCTTGGAGACGCTGCCGGATACCTTGGCGCCGAGCGCCTCTAGACGCCTGGACGCGTCGTCGCGCGTGAGCAGGCTGAGCGTGCCGGTGAGGACGACCGTCTTGCCGAATAGCGGATGGCTCGCATCCGCCGCCTGCGCCGCCGGGCGGTCGGCCTCGGCCTTGACGCCCGCGGCGCGCATGCGGGCGATGCTCTGCTGCATGAGCGGGTCGCGGAAGAAGCCCGCGATGCTCTCGGCCACGATGCCTCCGATATCGGGCAGCGTGACAAGCTCCTCGGCCTCGGCCGCCATTAGCCGGTCGAGGTCGCCGTAGTGGTCGGCGAGCGTGCGCGCTGTCGCCTTGCCCGTGTTCGGGATGCCGAGCGCGTTCAAGAAAGCCGCCAGTTCCCGGGATTTGGACTTTTCGACGGAGGCCAGCAGGTTGTTCGCTTTCTTTTCCCCGAAGCGCTCCAGCTTGACCAGATCGTCGAACTGCAGCTCGTACAGATCGGCAGGATCCCGAACGTCGAGGGCTCCGAGAAGCTGCCCGGCAGTCTTGCCACTGAAGGTCTCGATATCCATGCAGTCGCGCGAAGCGAAGTGCGTAATGCGTCCCACGATCTGCGGGCTGCAGCCGAGCCGATTCGGGCAGAATAAATGCGCCCCGCGCAGCTCCAGCGTCGTGCCGCACGCAGGACAAACCTCCGGCACGGCGATCTCGCGTCCCGGCTCCTCGTCCGCCTTGCCGAGAATCTCGGGGATGACATCGTTGGACCGGCGGATAAACACGCGCGTCCCGAGCGCATGGGTCAGGTTCTTCCGCGCGATATCGCCGATATTGTTCAGCGTGCAGTTCTGCACCGTCACGCCGGCCAGCTCGACGGCTTCGACGCGCGCTAGCGGCGTTACTTTGCCCGTGCGGCCGACCTCCCAGGAGACGGACTCCAGCACGGTCGTCGTTTCCTCCGCCTCGAACTTGAACGCCACCGCCCATCGCGGGAACTTGTCCGTATAGCCAAGCGCTTCGCGCGTACGCAGATCCGTCACCTTAACGACCGCTCCGTCGATCAGGTAGTCGAGCTCGTGCCGGAACACGACGATCGCGTTCAGCTCCTCGGCGACTTCTTCGATATTATCGTAATAGCGTTCGAAGTTATTGACCGGCAGGCCGTTGTCCCTAAGGAAGGCCAATATCTCGCGATGGTTCGCGAACGAGATGCCGGCGGCGTCCGAGAAGCCGACATTATAAAAGAATGCATCCAGCTTGCGCGAGGCGGTGACCGCCGGATTCAGGTTGCGGAGGGCGCCGGCGGCGCCGTTGCGGGCGTTCTTGAGCGGCTCCGCCGCGGTACGGTTGTACGCTTCGAGCACGGACAGCCGCATGATGCCTTCGCCCTGGATCTCGATCGGACCGCCCTTATAAGGAATCGACAGCGGAATCGAGCGAATCGTTTTCACCTGCGCCAAAATGCCCTCGCCGACGGCGCCGTTGCCGCGGGTGGCCGCCTGGACGAGCTCGCCGTTCGCGTAGGTCAGGTTGAGCGTCAGGCCGTCGAACTTTTGCTCGATGACGTATTCGGGCGCAGGCAAAGGCGTGTCGGGATTACGCGCGTTGTAGTCCGACACCAGCTTATTCACGCGCTGCGCCCACGAATTGAGATCGTCGAAGTTCTGCGCCTTGTCCAGGCTCCACAGCCGCGCCATGTGGCGATGGGGCTCGAAGCCCTTCAAAATCTCTCCGCCCACGCGGTGAGTCGGCGAATCGGGGAGCGCGGTCCCGGTCTCTTTTTCCAAGGCAACCAGCTCGTCGTATAGCAGATCGTACTCCCGATCGCTTATGGAAGGATTGTCTTCGGTATAGTAACGCCGGACATGGACATTCAGTTCGTCAACCAGCTGTCTCATCCGCTGCAGCGGCTCCGTCATGGCTATTCGGCCTCTTTCGCGACCCCGGCTAGCCGGGTTGATGGTGGTGCGGATTTGATTCAAGCGCCCCGAATATCGTGTAAAAAGGTACAACCGAGGCAAAACGGGAGGGTTCAAACATGGATAATCAAACGGATAAATATTACGATAGCCAGGAGAGGCATTCTTCCGCTCGCGAGACGTATTACGTCTCGGTATCTGCCGGAACGATAACGAAGGAAGAAAACCATACGACCGATCAACTGAGCGTGTATGCGACGGACAGGGAGATCGACCAACTGATGGCTCTGTTCGCCAAGCGGTCTCAGACGGACGACCTGACGTCTCTTCGCGGCATCATCCCGTACAAGTCGGCGGATCACGACCCGGCCACGGACAAGTACAACGAGCAGATGCTCGACATCTACCGCACGATCTTCAGGATCGGCACGGAGGAGACGCGAAGGCATCTCATCCATATGGACATTCTCAACGTTTTGAAAGATCCCGATACCCATCTGCCGGGCTATCACTAAGTTTTATGTATGGGAAGGCCGCTGCTCCGTTGAGGCGCGGCGGCTTTTTGTTGTTCGCTGCCCAAATCAGATCTTGGTAACGGGCGCGAATGCCGCGAGCAGGCGCTTGAGACCTACAGGCGCGGGGAAAGCGATGTTAAGCTCCGTGTCGCTGCCGCTCCCTTTCACCGCGACGACCGTGCCTACGCCCCACTTGGCATGCTGCACCTTGTCGCCGGCCGCGACGGAGAGGCCTTGGCCGCCGCCTGCCGCCGGCTGCGGGGCCGCGGCCGGACGGGCGCCTACGCCGTAGCTCGCCGGCGGCTGCCCGGTCGGTCTCCCTCCGGGAGCGCCTCCGACCTGCGGACGGCTCCCGAAACCGCCGCCCGCGGCTCCGCCGAAGCCGCCAGCCTGCGGCCGCGCGCCAAAGCCCGATTGCGCGCCGCCACCGCCGTAGCCTCCGCCGCCAAAGCTTCCGCCGGCGCCGGCCCCCCGCCCGCCGCCGAGCCGAGAACCGAACCCGCCGAACGAGCCGCCCATGCGCCCGCCCTGCATTTCCACCGCTTCCTTCAGATTATCCGGAATCTCTCCCAAAAACCGCGACGGCGCATTGGCCGCCGTGCGCCCGTAGAGCAGGCGGCTCTGCGCGCAAGTGAGGTACAACTTCTTCTCCGCCCGCGTGATGCCGACGTATGCGAGCCGCCGCTCCTCTTCCATCTCGTCGTTGTCCATAAACGCCCGGCTGCCGGGGAAGATACCCTCTTCCATGCCGACGATGAACACGACCGGGAACTCCAGTCCTTTGGCGCTGTGCATCGTCATGAGCACGACGGCATCGCCCTTTTCCTTGTCGTCCTCGTCGTCTCCCATCGAATCGATGTCCGCAATCAGCGCCAGATCGGTCAGGAAGGCGACGAGCGACTTGTCCTCGTTGCGATTCTCGAATTCCTGGGTAACGGACAGAAACTCCTCGATATTTTCCAAGCGCGCCTGCGACTCGATCGTATTCTCCCGCTGAAGCTCCATGCGGTAGCCGGACAGCTCCAGCATTTTTTCCGTCAATTCGGTTACGGACAAATATTCGACCATGGCGGTCAAATTCGTGATCAACGCGCTGAACTCGGAGAGAGCCGCCTTGGCTCGCGCTTGGATATCCAAATGATACAGGCCGTCGCCAAGCAAGCCTTCGCCCTGGCTGATCAGCTTGTAAATCGAAATGCCTTGGCGCTGCGCCTCCTCCTGCACCTTCCCCATCGTCGTATCGCCCAGCGCGCGCTTCGGCACGTTGATGATCCGGTTGAGGCTGATGTCGTCGTCCGGATTGGAGATGAGCCGCAGGTAAGCCAGGATGTCCTTGATTTCCTTGCGGTCGTAGAACTTCGTGCCGCCCACGATCTGATACGGAATCTCGGATTTGATCAGAATTTCTTCCATCACCCGGGACATGGCGTTCGTGCGGTAAAGAATGGCGTGATGGTCGTAGCGACGGCCGTTCTGCCGGTTTTTGCGGATCTCGCCCGCGACGAAGTATCCTTCCCCGTGCTCCGAATCGCCTTGGTAAACGGTGATCTTGTCCCCGCCGGCGCTGTCGGTCCACAGGTTCTTGGCCTTGCGGCCCATGTTGTTCTTGATGACTTGGTTGGCCGCTTCCAAAATGTTGGAGGTCGAGCGATAATTCTGCTCCAGCAGAATCGTGCGCGCTTCGGGATAGTCGGCTTCGAAGTTGAGAATGTTCGTAATGTCCGCGCCCCGCCAGCGATAGATCGACTGGTCGCTGTCGCCGACGACGCAGATGTTGTGGTGCTTGGCGGCGAGCATTTTGCAGATCATATACTGCGCTTTGTTCGTATCCTGGTACTCGTCCACGTGAATGTAACGGAACTTGTTCTGGTAGAACTCGAGCACTTCGGGCACTTCGCGGAACAATTGGATCGTGAGCAAAATGAGATCGTCGAAGTCGAGCGAATTGTTCGCCTTCAGGCGTCGTTGGTATTGCGTGTACACCTTGGCCGCGATCGTCTGAAAATAATCGCCCGCGCGCGCCTCGTATTGCTCCGGCGACAGCAGCTCGTTTTTCGCGCCGCTGATCATCGCCTGCACCGCTTTGGGCTCGAACTTCTTGGTGTCGACGTTCTGCTCCTTCATGACGCCCCGGATGACGGACAACTGGTCCGCCGAATCCAAGATGCTGAAGTTGGAGCCGAAGCCGATCCGCTCGATATCCCGCCGCAAAATGCGCACGCTCATCGAGTGGAACGTGCTCACCCACACGTCGCGCCCGCTTGCGCCGATGAGCTTGGAGACGCGGTCCTGCATCTCGCGCGCCGCCTTGTTGGTAAAGGTGATCGCGAGAATGCTCCAAGGCGCCGCGATTCGCTTGGCGATCAGGTAGGCGATGCGATGCGTGAGCACGCGCGTCTTGCCGCTGCCCGCGCCGGCCATGATGAGCAGCGGTCCGTCGGTGGCGATGGCCGCCTCTCGTTGCTTGGGATTCAGCCGGTTCACGGCCTCGTCGATATTGAACGTCGTCTGGGACGACGGTTGCGCCGGTTCAAAAAACATGATGATAACGCTCCTTTGCTTGTAGCTTATGGGAGGCGTCTATTCGCCTCGCCGAGCAGGCCGTCAGGCCGTGCCTCCCGCGCCGATCGCGCGCTTCGCGGCATCGACCGTCGCAAGCGCCGCTTGCAGATCGCTGTAGATGACATTTCCGACGACTATCGTATGTGCCGACTCTGCGGCCGCCCTGGCCTGCTCGGGGGTGGCGATGCCTCCGCCGTAGAACAGCCGCGACTGCGTCAGTTGGTCCCGAACTTTGCGGACCAGACCCATATCCCCGAACGCGCCGCTGTACTCCAGGTACAGCACGGGAACGCGCCAGAGCCGGTCGGCCAGTTGACTGTACGCCAGCACCTCGTCTGTCGTAAGCTCCGTCCGCGCCTCGGTCACTTTCGCCGCAGTGCACTCGCCGTTCAGGATCAGGTAAGCCTGTGCTGCCGTGACTTCCCAAGGCATGAACGCGCCGTACTCGGCCAGCGCCTCGACCTGCCTGCCGACCAACCATTCCGTGCGCTTCGCGTTGAGCACCATCGGCACGAAGTAGCCGTCGAAGCCCGGCACCGCGCTGTCGGCGCCGGTCAGCTCCAGTGCGCAAGGCACCTCGAAGCGGCGGATCCTGGCCATGAGCTCCACCGTGTTGTCGAAAGTAATGCCGCTGGAACCGCCAACCAAGATTCCATCCGTGCCGGACAAGCAGACTCGCTCCAGCGCCTCGTCGGAAATCGCGCGGTCCGGGTCCAGCTTGAATACGTGCCGCCACGCGGCATACATATCCGAAAATGCGATCATGCGTTCCTCCACGGCGTTTACCCCTAGTCTACAGGAAATCGGGGCAAGGGGGAAGGCGAACGGCGGGGATTTCGCGATCCAATTTACCCCGAATTTAAGCCGTATGGCCGGATGCGCAGCTGCTTTGAACGGACAACTTCGGCTAACTGCTTATGCGACGCCGCTTTCCCGCGGCCGATAACCGATTTCTTCGGCTATCTCCCCACTAACAGCCGCATTCCCACGGCCGATAACCGATTTCTTCGGCTAACTCCCCGCTCACTTGGCACTCCTCATCATCCCATTAACCACTTTCGCCCCCGTTGGCCTAATCTATAGGCATACTGTCTTTTATCGCTTCCGCCAACCGTTTCGATCCATGAGTCTGATAGCATTTTTCTGATCATCTTGCGCGCCGTGTCCGAATTCACCATTAAGCGCTGTCTAACGTCTCTCTGTGTGAAAATATCGCCGTTCGCGCCTATTCGAAGAAGCTCGCGCTCGGCGGGCTTGAGTACTTCCGGATCGTCGCGCAATCTTCCGTACTTCCCCAAAAACTCGTACAACATCCGGCGGCACATCTCCGGCTTCTTGTCCATTTCGTCCCGGCTGAACGGGATGTACTTGTATCCCATCATCACGAACGATCGCATCCTTAGGCGTTCGAAGGAGAAACGGTCGCGCGTCATCAGCTCGACATGGGCGACGAATCCGTCGCATTCGAATATCAGACCGAGCGGCTCGTAGTAGATGTCGGCGTAGAGCTTGACCCCATTCGTGCCAACGATCTCGTATTCCAAATGAAAGCCTTCTAGTGAGCCGAATACCGGCAGTAAAATATCGGTCAGCAGCTTGATCGTGCCGTTCAGGTCGCGGTTCAGCATCTCGAGCCGCTGTCCGGCAGCGAACTTTCTTTGCTCTTCGATAAAAGCTTGGACGATCTCCGTAGCGGTGCCATTCTTATCTTTGGCCATAAGACGTTCCCTCCCAAAGGTCGAAAATGAAAACAAAAAGCCGCCATTCCCGAAGGAATAGCGGCGTGTGCTTCACGCATTTTTAACGAAGCTTGCTCTCCAAATAAGCCTTGAACGCAGCGCCAAGATCCGGACGCTGAAGCGCGAAGTCGACGATCGTCTTGAGGTACCCCAGCTTTTCGCCGGTGTCATAGCGATCGCCTTCGAAGGCGTAGGCGTACACCGATTCCTTTTGCAGCAGGCGGAAGATGGCGTCCGTCAGCTGGATCTCGCCGCCCGCGCCGGTGTCCTGCGTCTCGAGGAGACCGAAGATGGCCGGCGTTAGTATGTACCGGCCCATGATCGCGATATTGGAAGGCGCGCGATCCGCCGCGGGCTTTTCCACGACGCCGCGGACCGGGACGATATCTTGGGTCAGATCGGCCCCCTCAACCGGATCGACGACGCCGTAGCGGGAGATCTCGTCGTCGGGTACGCGTTTGACGGCCAGCACGCTGCTCTGCACCTGGTCGTAAACGTCCATCATCTGCTTCAGGCACGGCGTCTCGGATCGGACGATATCGTCCCCGAGCAGGACGGCGAACGGCTCGTCGCCGATGAAGTTGCGCGCGCACCAGATCGCATGGCCGAGACCCTTGGCTTCTTTTTGCCTAATATAGTGAATATCGATGAGATCGGAAGCGTGCTGCACCTCGGAGAGCAGGTCGAGCTTGCCCTTCTGGCGCAGGTTCTCTTCAAGCTCGTAATAGCTGTCAAAATGGTCCTCGATGGCCCGCTTGCCCTTGCCGGTCACGATGATAATATCCTCGATGCCGGAAGCGACAGCTTCTTCGACGATATATTGAATGCCGGGCTTGTCGATAATCGGCAGCATCTCTTTGGGCATCGCCTTCGTCGCGGGGAGAAAGCGAGTTCCGAGCCCCGCTGCGGGGATAATGGCCTTGCGGACTTTCATGAGACAGGCATCCTCTCTATTTATGCGTGCCGCCCTTGATACGCCGGTATTCCTGGCGGCGCGGCCGGCAGACGCCCGACTCCGATGCATACGACGCCTTGCGCGTTCAGCGCGTGCGCATCCAAACAGTTGCGTCCATCTAATATTATAGGCCTGCTCATCCAGCTTTTGTAGTCATTTGCCGATATTTTGCGAATTTCCGGCCATTCTGTCACGACGATCGCGGCGTCGGCGCCGCGCAGCGCCTCTTCGGCGGAGCCGTATAGCCCGACCCCCGCTGGCAGCTGCCGCTTCATCGCGACGTCGACGGCCGGATCATAGGCAGCAAGTGCGATACCGGGGTATCGCTTCTTCAGCTCGGCGATCAGGCGCAGCGAGGGCGCTTCCCGCAGATCGGCCGTGCCGGGCTTGAAGGCCAGCCCGAGCAGCGTTACGCGCCGCCGCGACAAGCCGCTGAGCGCAGCTTCAAGCTTGCGCGCCATACGCTGCGGCAGAACGGCGTTCGCGCGGATGGCGGCGGAAGCGACCGTCTGCGGCGCGCCGGCCTCGCTCGCGAGCCGGACGAGCGCGCGCGCGTCCTTCGGGAGGCAGGAGCCTCCGAAGCCAAGGCCCGCGCCCAAAAAGTGCGGACCGATGCGCGGATCCAGCCCAAGGATATGGGCGATGTCCGGGTAGTCGGCGCCGGTCTGCTCCGAAAGCGCGGCCATCTCGTTGGCGTAGGAGATTTTGATCGCCAGCGCTGCATTGGACGCGAGCTTCGCAAGCTCCGCGCTACGCCGATCCGTGTGAACGACGGTCGTGGATAATCTCCTGTACAGGCGGTCCATGAATTCGGCCGCCTCGTGCGTTGCCGAACCGATGACAACGCGCGACGGCTCGAAGAATTCTCGCACCGCAAAGCCCTCCCGCAAAAACTCGGGCACGGACACGACGTCGACGCCGAACTCCGACGGCAGTCTCGCCCGAAGACGCGCCTCCAGCCGTTCGGCCGTACCGACGGGCACCGTGCTTTTCACGGCGATCAGCCTGCGCGCGCCGTCCGTCCGCAGCCCGAGCAGATCCGCAGCTTCCCACAGCTGGGCAAGCAGAATCTCCCCGTCGTCCGTCGCGGGCGTTCCGACCGCGAGGAATACGACCTCGGCTTCGTCGATCGCGGGCGACGCGCCGACGCCGAAAGCGAGCCGTCCCGCGTCTTGTCCCCGCTTTACCAGTTCGGCAAGTCCAGGCTCCCAGTAAGGCAGCCTGCCGCTCGAGATTCGCTCTATTTTATCGCCGTCCGAATCGCTGCAATATACCTGGTGTCCCAAATCAGCGAATCCGGCCGCCGTCGTCAATCCGACAATGCCCGCTCCTACAACCGCGATCTTCATAAACGTTCCCTCCTTGAATTCCGTTGCCGTCCGTTCATTGTATCAACGAGACCGCAAGCCTGAATGCGCTTCAGGTTAACGGAATGTAAAATCCATCCTGCGCTAACAGTTCCGGCGCCAAAAACCGACACGCACATAAACCTTCGTTCGACTGCGTTTCGCAGCAAAAAAAGCCACCCCATCCCGAAGGATAAAGCGGCTTCCCCTCATTTTGCAGACCGAGCCTGCCTGCTTACTTTACCAACTGCCCGCGCGTCACGCCGAGCTGGTTGATCGCCTTCAGCTTCTTCCATACTTCGGTGCCGCCGATACGGCCCTGCATGGCAGCGCGGTACAGCGACAGCACTTCGCGCACCTTAGCCGCGTCCTCCTCGAGGAATTCGACCCGGTAGGACGGCACGCCAAGCTCCTGGAACGTCGTCAGATACTCCGCGCCCGATTGCTCGATGGCATTGTACACCGTGTTGCGGCAGCCCTCGTCGACGCGAACGGGGTGAGAGAATCCGATCCGGTCGCGCAGCGAAGCGCGGGACTCCTCGCAAGGACGTCCGCAGTTCGTGAAGTTCGTCCCTTCGCTCATGAACGTGCAATACACGCAGTGCTCCGTGTGGAACATCGGCAGATGCTGGTGGATGACCAACTCGAGCCGCGACGTATCCGACAGGCGCAGCATGTCGACCATCTGCTGGACGTTCAGGTCGTACGAAGGCGTGACCCAATCGAGACCGGCCTCGCGGAACAGCTCGACCGTCTTGTGGTTCGCAACGTTCAGCGAGAAGTCCCCGATGAGCGTCGGGTGCTTGGCGTCCGGATTTTCCATCCGTTCCTTCAGGTAAAAATAGAGCGCCCCCGTGTTGCGCACGAGTACCGCATCCGGCGCGAGCTTCAGGATGTTGCGGTGGTAGCCGTTTTCGCCGGGCATGTGGATGCGAGGCGTCGCCAGGGCGATCGGCTTGCCCGCCGCGCGGCAGACCGCGATCGCGTCGGGGAACTGCTTGATGAACTCGAAATCCGCGTAAATCATCGCGGCATCCGTCTCTACGGCCGCCTGCACCTGTTCGAGCGTCCGGCACAGGACGGTCAGCCGGCCGCCGCCCGTCTCGAGCACGGACGGTGCCGGATGCGGCGCGTCCCCATAGGCGTCGACGTCCCGCTTGACGTAGACCGGCGGCCGGTCGCGCAGCGGCTCGAGCTGCAGCACCGCTTCGCGGCGGATGCGGTTCAGCTCGCTCTTGGGCACGATGACGTCGCCTTCGAGCGACACGGTCAGCTCGCCGAGATGATACAGCGAGCCGCCGAGGCGGCCGAGCTGCTCTTCAAGCACTTCCCGGCCGAGCGGCCGGTTCATCGCGCGCTCAAGCGGCATGTCGGACTGGACGACGACGGTCGTATTCTTCTGCGCGTCGGTCCAGATCGTGCGGAGCGGCTCGCCCTCGCGCCCGGATACGGTGACGGACACCGGGAACGTGCGATACGGCTTGTCCGTCTCGAACGTCGTCCGCAGGCGGCGGTCGAGCGCCGGATCGCTCGTCTTCCAGATGCGGTCGCCGACGTGAAGCTTGGTCAAGTCGACGTCATTGCGGCCCATGACGATCTCGATCTCGCCGCCCTGCGCGACCTCGCCCTCGATCTTGGCCTTGCCGCGGCGCAGATCGTAGACACGGCCGCCCTCTTCCTTCTTGGTCGGGTCGCCGGCATCGAAAACCAGACCGTCGCCGCGCTTGAGCGGCGCTTCGAGCAGGCAGACGACGCTGTCCCGGGTCAGCCGCTCCACGCGTCCAAGATACACGCCCCGGCTCTTCGGGAAGGTGCCTTCGACGAGCTGCTTGTTGTTCGTGCCGTCGAGGAAGCCGTGCGTAAAGCCGCGCGAGAAGCTCTGCTGCAGCTCGCGGACCTCCTCCGCCGAAGGCCTCGCGTCCTGGCCGGCGAAGTATTTGTCGATGGCGCTGCGGTACTTGCTCACGACGTTGGCCACGTACTCGGGGCTCTTCAGGCGACCCTCGATCTTAAACGACGTGACGCCCGCCTCGATCAGCTCCGGCATGATATCGATCGCCGCCAGATCCTTGGGCGACAGCAGGTAGGCGATGTTGCCCATCGGCTTGTGCTCGCCGTCGACCATCAGGTCGTAAGGCAGGCGGCAGGCCTGCGCGCACTCGCCGCGGTTCGCGGAGCGACCGCCCCACATCTCGCTCGTCAGGCATTGTCCCGAGTAGGACACGCACAATGCGCCGTGCACGAACACCTCCATCGGCAGCTTCGCCTGCTCGCCGATCTTGGCGATTTGCTTCAGGTTGTTCTCGCGCCCGAGCACGACTCGCTCCATGCCGAAGGGCTTGGTGAACTCGACCGCCTCCGGCGAGGTGATCGTCATCTGCGTCGAGCCGTGAATCGGAAAATCGGGCGAGATCTCGCGAATCAGCTTGACGAGTCCGAGATCCTGCACGATGACCGCGTCCACGCCGGCATTGATGCATGCTTCGACGAGCTCCTGCGCATTGCGAAGCTCATCCTCGAATACAAGGATGTTGAACGTCAGGAAGCCTTTGACGCCGTACCTGTGCAGGAACGCCATGATCTCCGGCAGCTCGTCCATCTTGAAGTTGTTCGCGCGCGCCCGCGCATTGAATTTTTCCACGCCGAAAAAGATCGCGTCGGCGCCGTTCGCGACGGCCGCCCGCATGCATTCCCAGTCCCCGGCGGGAGCCAACAGCTCTATATCTTCACGCCGCACCGCGGCTTGATCGCTCATGTATGCCTAACCTCCATGCCGCCTCGAGGCGGCGTTCTCTCTATCAGTATAGCAAAGCCCGCCGCCGGGACCAAAGGAAAATGGCGGCTGGGACGCAAAAAGGCGGCCGGCTCCGCTTTTCGGAGTTGGCCGCCTGGTACGAAAGATATGAATCAACCGTTGAACTTGAACGACTTAAACGCTTCTTCGATTCGCTTCAGGTTGAAATCGGTCGCGCTCGCGTCGCTCACCGCGGCTTGGATGAGATAGATGCCGCCGTTTTTTTCTACCAAGTAAGCGGTAATTTTGCCTCCCGCAGTAGAAGTAACGATCGGCGAGAGCGTCATCTTGACTGCCGATTCGCCTGCGAACGTTTCGTTCGTGCGGCTATCGACCTTCCAGATCCCGGATGACGTATACGCCTTTTCCATCATTTCCGGATACCCCTGCATGGTCGAGCCTTTTTCCATGACGATAACGAAGTTAAAGCCCGCAGCATCGAACGTGGCAGTATCCCGTTCCATGTCCATCCCCGATGTGGTCCATTCTTCCGGAACGGTCACGCTGTATCCGTACTTTTTGCTGGTTTTCGTTACGGTTTTGTTTTGATCGATATCGTCGGCTGCATCCGGCACTTGACCGAAGGTCTTCTCGACGTTGGCGAAATCCACCTTCATGCTCTTTTGCAGGATGCCAAGAATGTCGCCTTGGTTCGATTCGCCATCTCTATCGTAGGTGTACCCCGTATCGTACTTGTAAGCGCCCTTGACCGCGAAAATCTCGTAGTAGTCCGTCCACGTCGTGCCGTCCTGCGTGAAGGAGAACTTCACGAGCTTCGCGGGAACGCCGTTCCATACGATGTCCGAAACGACGGTCGGTTCCTTATACTTGTCGGCCACGCGATTGTTGAACGCTTCGGTCTGACGCTTCACCCACGCATCCAGCGTATCTCCGGCCTTAAGCGACGTAATCTCGAATGTAATCGAAGCGTCGCCATTATAGTAACTGACTCCGTCCTCGTACCCTTCTTCCCACTCCGGAGGAAGCTGGATCGTGAGGCCATAATCTGCGTCCATGTAAGTGACGACTCCGTCTTTGACCTTGCTCAGATCCTTCAGCGCCGCGTTTTTGGCATCGAACTGAGGCGCGAAGCTATCGAGAAGCGGCTTGTTGGCCGTCAGCTCGGACGCGGCCTTCGCCGACTTGCCGAACATGAGGATATAGAATCGGTCGTTGGCTTGAATGGCTCTATATTCGTAATAAAATCCGTCGGAACTCTTGGTCACCATGGTCTGGAAGTTGCCCGACGGCAGCGTGATTTCCTTGACGTTCAACACCGTCTCGTCGTCAATGTAACCTTCGAGGTAGTCTCGTTGGTCCTTTGCGGTAAGCGGATCCTTCGCTTCTTCGACGGAGATGGACAAATAATAGTTTTTCTTCACGTCTTGGAACGCGATGAAATCGCCGGTGCCCGACTGATAGCTCTGCGCCAGGCCCGTCGGATAGTTCATCGACCACTTGAAGTAGCTGTCGCCGATCTTGGACTTGCCGGCATCGGTATCGATGCCAACTTGGCCGCCAGCCGTCGCGGCGCGCGCGCCTTTGATCACGATCTCCTTGGTCGACGCCGTGAACGCGACCTTGGCGCCGAGCAGCTCGGCTGCGCGCAGGGGCACCATCATGAAGCCTTTGACGACGACAGGCGCCGCAGGCAGCGTTTTTTGAACGCCGTTGACGTAGGCGGTCTTGCTGCCTGTCGCCATGACGACCTTCAGGCTGGCGCTGTGCGTCAGCGTCATCTTTTTATTGTCGGTCAGCTGCAGCTGCGCGCCGATTCCTTTGGTGAGCACGCTCAGCGGAATGAAGGTGACGCCTTTTTGCTGGAATGGCGGCTGCACGGTCGATGCGACGCCGTCTACCGTCATCTGCCCGCTGCCCAGCTTCAGCTTGATGACCACTTGCGTCGTGGTCGCGGCCGCGCTCGTAGCGGCGAAGGCTGCCGTTCCGAAGGAGATGGCAAGCGCCAGGACGAGCAGGAAAGACAAGAACATTTTAGGATGAAAGATGATTCTCGAATTAGACATTAGTTAATCTAGGCTCCTTTTTATTGAGACAAGCTCTTGGCTAAAACGACTTGGCGGGACACGAGGTCTCCGTCCGCCAAGACCGTGACGGCGATCTTTCCGCCCGGCAAATACGACTTCAGCAGCTCGCTCAGCTCCACGAGCGTAGCGATCTGCTTGCCCCCGACCGCATAGATCTGGTCGCCTACTTTAAATCCTGCAGCCTGCGCTTCCGCGGAGACGACCGCGGTGACGGTCATCGGTTCCTCGGTCGGCAGCCCGACGACGGCCGACCAGCTCTCCTCGAGCTCAAGCCCCAGCGAAGGACGCATGACTTTGCCGTATTTGGCGAACTGGTTCAGCACGTACTGCACCGTATCCGCCGGAATCGCGAAGCCCATGCTGTCGATATCGACGTCGACGAACTTCATGGAGTTGATGCCGACGACCTCGCCCTTCATGTTCACGAGCGGACCGCCGCTGTTGCCCGGATTGATGGCCGCGTCCGTCTGCAGCAGGTTGTAGTCGTCGGAGACGGACCGGTTCAGCCCGCTGATGACGCCGACCGTTGCCGTGTTGCGCAGCGAGAAAGACACCGGAGTGCCGATCGCGATCGCCGGCTCGCCGACCGTAACCTTAAGCGGAGACGCCGCGAACTTCGCAGGCTTAAGACCGCTGGCCTTGATCTGAACGAACGCCAAATCGCTGGTTACGTCGATCTGCTTGCGCGTGCCTTCATACTCCTTGCCGTCTGCAGTAACGACGACGATCCGCGTCATGTCCTGCACGACGTGAGCGTTGGTCACGATCAGCCCGTCCGACTTGATGATGACGCCCGTCCCGTGCGCTAGGGCAAACCGGCCGCCATTCGCGTCCGGCTTTCCGATGATGGCGACGACGCTCGGCGCGACCTGCTTGATGACCGATGGCACGACGGCAGGCGTATACTTGTACGTCTGGCTCGCCTTGTCGTACGTCCCGGTGCCGCCTAGCGCGGCGGTCAAGGACGTTGCTTTGACGTAAGCCTCGCCGTTGATGACCTTGACCGGCAGGCTGACCGCGCCCGACGTTGGCGCTGCAGCCGTCGCCGAACCGGCCATCAGCAGCCCGAACGAAAAAAACGCGGCACCGATCGCCGCTTTACCGTTTAACTTTTTAAACAACCCGCTCCCCAACTGCCTCTCGTTAGTAAATAAAGACCTTTTTACCATAGCAGAATCCAGCCGAGCGCGACATCGGAGATTATGTCGATTCGTGTCGAAAATATAAAAAAAGAGAACCGGGCTCGCATGCCGGCTCTCTTGTCTTAGTTATGGGTTGGATGGCAGCCGTGTTGGTTACCAGCCGCTGACCATCTTCACGTCCGCGATCAGGAAAATGATCAAGGAAACAGCCGTGAATCCGATGGCGAAAACGTTCTTGTTCGGGCGCTGCCTCACCAGGCGAACGAGCCCTGCTACGATCAGAACCGTGATGATAACCATGAAAATGTCGAATACCGCGAACGTACTTGCGGATTCAGCCGCATTTTCCGCGAGAAACATGGGTTGTCCTCCCTTATCTCATAACTTTCCCAGTATCCTCTATGTTAGCCATAAGGCACCCTTGTTGCAAGTCCGAATTTGCCGCCGTAACAACTTTGTCACAATAAGCGCGAAAGCGCTAACGTTCAAGCTGCGCCCCATACGTGCGATGCGCTCCGACCTAAACATCATTTATCGTCCTGAGCCGTGGCAAGCGCCGCGAACCGTCTTGGAAATATAAAATGTCCAGCTCCGCCAACATTTATAACCGGCGCGCCCGAAATTCGACTCGCATAGTACCGGGTTGACACGCTCGCCTGCCGGTACTACGCTCAAATCAACCCTAAATTGAGGAGGCCATGCGTCCATGCGCGAACGTCCGAATTCAAACGAATACACGCCCTACCAAGGCCAGTACGTCTCGCTTGTCCCCGAAGGCGATCTGATCGAGATTCTTGAGTCGCAAAAGACGCGAACGCTCGACCTTCTATCCGGACTTACGGAGGAAGAGGCGGACAGCCGGTATGCGCCCGGCAAGTGGTCGCTCAAGCAGGTTTTCGGCCATATCAGCGACAACGAGCGCATCCAGAGCTACCGGCTGCTCCGCATCGCCCGCGGCGATCAGACGAACCTGCCCGGCTACGAGCAGGACGAGCTCGTGCCGAACGGGCCGTTCGAGGACTGGACCCTATCGCAGCTCGCCGAGGATTACCGGACGGTCCGAGAGGCGACGCTCACGCTGCTGCGCGGGCTAAGGGCCGCGGATTGGACGCGGATCGGCAACGCGAACGGGCAGCCCGTCAGCGTGCGGGCGTTGGCCTGTATCAACAGCGGCCATGAACTGCATCATCTGCGGATCGTCGAGGAAAAATACCTCAAGGCGAAGTAATCCGCTCGTCGGTCCCACGCGAAAAAGCGGGCGCCTCTCCGCCGGAGAGAGCGCCCGCTTTTTATCATTCGACGGCCAGAGCTAGACATGACGGTCGACTTGATGCCCCATCGCCTCGCTGCTCCGCAGGACGACTTCCCGCACGCGAAGCTCCCGGCGGAGCATGCGGACCTCATCCGTCAACTGCTCGAGCTTGCGCGAAGTCTCGGAAGAATCGACCGCGCGGCGGACGGCCAGCATTAGAACGAGCCAGCCTGCTGCCGCGGCGAGCATCGCGACGACAATGACTAGCAGTGCGCTGATTTCGATAGCGGAGTCCTCCTTCATCTGCTTCATTACTCCCGCATTATAAAGCGAATCATCTGGATTATCTACCATTTACAACCTTATCTGCTTGCGGCGCCCATCTGCCGTTTACCCAAGTGACGAGGAACGAGATGCCGCCCAAGCCGAGCAGGACGAGCACCTTGAGCAAGGTCTCCTCCCCTTGCAGGTCGAGGATCATCGCCTTGAGCGCCACGATGACGAGGACCCCGGAGCCGAACCAGCGGAACAGCGGCTCGCGGCGGTACGCGCCCCAAAAGAACAGCAGCAAGGCGTATACGCCCCAGGCAAGCGACAAGGCGATCCGAAGCAGCGTCGTCTCTCCGTTTCCCCAGTCGTAGGCTTCGAACAGCCCCGTGATCTGCACGGTCAGCAGGCCGCCCACGACGAGATGAGCGCCAAGGGCAAGCGCATTCGACACAAGCGCGCGGTCCGAGCCGTCCATGCCGACCGCCTGGCGTTTCGTCGCATAGTAGAAGCCCATTGCGGCCAGCAGCATCCAGGACAGGGCGCCCCAGTTCAGGAAAGGAACGTAGACGCCGAACCAGTCGCCCCGGGGCGTGTCCCAGGTGGTCGAAAACCAGTAGACGCCGACGATGAACCAGATCGTCATGGAAAGGGTCTCCGGCAGCCAATGCTTCCGCTTCCGCATGCGGCCCGCCGCCGCAAGGACGATCGCGACGCCCGCCCACTGGAAGACGTTCAGCATCGGCTTCGTCTCAAGGCCGCTGCCGAGCTGATTGAGCGCGACCAGCACCAACAGGGCTCCGCTCAAGCCGTGGCTCAGCGCATAAACGAGCGTGCGGCCCGTCTGACGTATCACGAATGCCGCGGCGGCGAGGAACAGCAGACCGATAAAGGCCAACGTATAGCCGTCATCCAGCTCGCCTTTTAAGATGATCAGCGACCATACGCCGAACAAGATGCCGTTGGCGAGGCTCAGATACATGTTTAAGCCGTCGAAGCAGCGGCCCAGACGCATGCTGGCGATCAGGCATCCGAGATGATAGAACAGGAAGGCGGCCAGCGCGTAACGGATCGGCATGTTCTGCCAGCCGTCCAGCGACGGGTCGAACCAGAAGAAGTAGATCGCGTAGAGCGCCCAGGTGCCGGCAAACGCGATCGGCCGCAGTTCGCTCCATCCCTTCGCGATGCTGATCGCGAAAAAGGCTGCGTTCAACACGAGCAGGTATAGGAACAGCGCGAAGACTTGGTCGGTCTCGGGCAGCATCAGCATCGGCGATAGCAGGCCGCCGGCCAGCGCGATATGCATGAGCAGGCGGGAGCCGAACCGCCAGGCGTAAGCCACGGCCAGTGCGGTGACGGCGATCATGCCGAGCAGCACGGTCATGGGCGCCCACAGCGCATAGGCGATGCCGGCGAATGCAACGGTGGCGTACAGGACGCAAGCGCCGAGGCCGATCCCGATTTCGCCCGCCATCGCCCCTCTCGGCTTGGTCGCGATACGCGCGCCAGCCAGTGCAAAACCGATGCCGGCCAGCAGCCCGACGCCGATTTTCATCGGATCGGTGATCCAGCCGCGGTCGACCGTATAACGGAACAGCGTGATAAAAGCGGTCAATACGAGCGCTACGCCTAGCAGGGATGTCCAATGCTTGCGCAAATGGTCGGTCATGACGGCGAACCCTCCTTGGGTGATGGAATACGGCTTGAAAAAAAGCGATCGGCCAGCTTGACGAGACCAAGCAGGAGAATGCAGAGCGCAAGAGCTACGGCCTCGAGCTCCAGTAGGTACCAGGGCCACGGACCGAGCAGATCGAGCAGCGACGCCGAAGGCGGCTTGCGGGCGAGGAACATGAAGTTGGTCCCGGCCAGCATGTCTGCGACCGCGGCGGGCACCGCAAGCGCCTGGAGCCAGCCGAAGGCCCGCAGGGCGGATCGGAGCGTCGGGCGGTAGCCCTCCACGATCGTCATGTACAGATTGGAAACGACGATGAGGATATGGCCGAGGAAGAAATGCGCGAAGCCGAACGTCGGAAACGGAGCCGTCAGGTCGGGCGTCGCCAGCGCTTGGGCCGCGCCGAGAATGCCGAGGAAAAACGTCACCTCGTACAGCCGCCGGCTGCCGGTCAGCACCATAAGCGCGGTCAGCCAGATCATAAGGCTGCACAGCTCGAACGGCAGCGCATAAATGTCCCAATCCTGCGTGATCGCGCGGTCGGCCAGCATCGCCAGCTCGACGGCGGCCGACGCCGCGGCCAGGGCGATACGGACCTGTCTCAAGCCTCGCAGCCTTCCCCGCTGCACGCACACGGCTGCTACGATCAGCGCCAGCAGTCCGAGCGCCGCCCAATGCGGTGTCCCGTACGGTTCAAACGTCATGCTCGCTCCCCCTCTCTTCATCCTCATTTTAGAAAATCAGGGCAAAAAAAATAGTACCAACTTTACGTGGTACCATCTTGTCGCTTCCGCGAACCGTTTATTCCCGGGGGCCCGGAGGGTGCCCCGCTTCTTCCTTCGGCTTGAACAGCCCCATGTCCCTGGCCTGCCTGGCCGCCTCTTTGGAGCCGGGGACGCCGAGCTTGCGGAGAATGTGATTGATATGGTTTTTGACCGTGCGGACGGAGATGAACTGCCTGTCGGCGATCTGCGACTGCGAATAGCCGCGGTCGACCATCTCGAGCAGCTGCAGCTCCGCAGGGGTGATCAGGTCCTGCAGCTTCTTGACCTCGAACTCCCGCTCCAGCGCTTTGAGGCGTTTGAACTCCTCCCGCATTCGCGCCGCGGCCGCCGGACTGATCGGCGCCTCGCGCCGGGCGGCGGCCCGGATCGCCGCGGGCAGGCCCTCGAAGTCCGTCTTCAGTTGATAGTCGATGGCGCCCGCCTGGAAGGACCGCAGGATAAGGTCCTTCTCCTCCATCGACGTCAGCATAATGACCCGCGCGCCGGCGGCGACGGCGACCTCCTCCGCCAGCGCGATGCCCTCGGGCATGCCGTGCAGCATGATGTCCATGAGGACGACGTCGGGCGGCTGCGAATCCTCCGCCTCTTCCGTCCGCGCGAGCGCGCCGCGAACCTGGTCGGGGTCGCCGCTCGCCAGCTTCACCTGCAGATCCGGCTCCTCGTTCAGGTACGAGACGAGCCCTCTGCGCCAATCTTCGTCGTCTTCCACGATCCATATCTTAATGGCTTGCATCCAGCCCCGCCTCCTTTGGGTTCGGCGCCCGCGACGGCGTCGAATGATCCGGGTGCGCCCGCACGCTCCGAATCGGCAATGTCAAATAGACGCTCGTACCTTGCCCGCTCTTGCTCCGGATCGCGAGCGATCCCCCGTGCTTGCGCATGACCTGGTAGGCGTAAGGCAAACCCAAACCGAAATTCGTCCCGCCGCCCTTCGTCGTATAGAAGGGCTCCAACGCATGCGCGCGCTGGCTTCGGGTCATGCCGGGACCGGTGTCCGCGACCTCGATGACGAGCTCGCGCCGTCCTTCGGACAGCTTCACCGTCAGCGCCCCGCCGCGTCCCTTGATCGCCTCGGCGGCATTGGCGACGATGTTGTTCAGCGCCTCGCCCAGCTGCGCCGCATCCACCTCCGCCAACCACTCCCGCGTCGGCAGCAGGAGCTGCTTCCGAATCCCGTCGAACTGCGGCTCAAGCCCGGCAAGCGTATCGCGGAGAAGCTCGCCCAAGCGGACGCTCGTCCGCCGCAGCTCCAGATCGCCGGTCCGCCGGTGGACGCGGGCGATCATCTCCTGCATATGCAGCGAGGCGGACAGCATCGTCTCGATATCGCGCAGCAGCTCGGGCTGGCCCGTCTTTTCCGCATATCGCTTCGTCTTCTCCCCGAACAGACGCAGCTTGCCCGCGTCGTTTTTCATGGCGTGGTTCAGAATGGCCGTGCCCGCGTTGACGGCTCTCCACGTCGTGTCCAATCTGCGGCGGTCGACCAGCAGCCGGATACCCATGAACCCGTAGCTGAACAGTCCGATCAGGAACACCGCGACCGCCAGCGACGCTACCCATGTGTTGTATACCCACATGCGCAGCATGCCGAGGCTAGGAAGCACATAACTCATCGCAAGAAGAAACAGCATGGGCGGCACGACGGCAAGGCAAACGATCCAGTAGGTCGGGGAGAGCGGCGAGCGACGGGGTCTCAGCAGTAAAATATGCGCCGCGCCGTAAAGCATGTAAGGCGCCGCCCACCAGACGACGATGTCGAAGGAGATCGGATAGCGCTCGGTATACCACGGCGTCAGCAGCAGGCAGAGCACGATCGGCGCCATGAGGGCGACGGGCAGCGCGCGACGAAGCGCGGGATGCATCCGCACGGGACGGAACGCCAGCGCGAACAACAAAAAGGCGTAGGGCACGCCGTAGTAGGAGGCGACGGAGGCTGCGGCCTGCAGATGATAGAGCGGCTGCTCCCAACGGTCGCGAACCGCGCCGTCCGCCAGCGCCGGTATGATATTCAGGTCGAGGACGGCCGCAAGCGCGCCCGTCCCGGCGAAGAAGGACACCGCGGCGAGCCGCCGGGATGCGGAAGAGCCCGAGCCCGCGGCCAGGAGAAACAGCGCCACCGCCCACAAAACCGGCCATACGAACAGCATCCTTGCGTCCTCCTTCTCCTTAATGGCCGAGCCGTTCGGCGCCTTCCTCGAGCAGCCTTGCGGCCAGCTGCGTCCGGTTCCGCAGCCCGTACTTGGACAGCATGGCGTTCACATGCTTCTTGACGGCGGCCTCGCTAATGTACAAGGACGCGCCGATCTGCGCGTTCGTCTCGCCCATTACTAGGCGTCGGCCGACTTCGCGCTCGCGCGGCGTCAGGGGCTCGGGTCGCACGTCGCCCAATCGGCTCTCGGGCGATAGGCCGGGCGTCCATTCCGCGCGCGACGGCGATTCGACTTCGGTCTCGGCGTCGTCCGTCCAAGCGCCCGTTCGGCGCAGAAACGCCTGCATGGCGTCCCCGCGCGTATCCAGCTCGAAAGTCGCTGCCGTCTCGCCAAGCTCATAGTCCGCATGCGCGGCTTCCGGCACCTCGACAAAACCCAGGCTGCGCTTGCTCAGCCGGTAATACGCATGCGGTGGCGGAGACTCGACCAGCAGCGCCCCTGCCGCGGCCAGCTCGAGCAGCGGCTGCAGCATAGCGCTCCTCAGATCCTCGCGCTCCAGGTTTTCGGCGTCCATCGCATAGACGTACCATCCCTCTCGCCGGGCTGGATCGGCCGCGAGCGCGCGCTTCTTCACTTCCGGCCAAGCGGCAAAGTAAGCGCGCGAAATCGGCAGGGCCGACAGCTCGCCGATCGTGCGTACGTCGATCGGCACGATCGCCGCGATGCCGGCCACATGGCCGTCGCGGTCGCGCAGCAGCCGGACCGCGCCAGGCGCCAGCGCCAGCAGCCGCTCCGGCTCCAGGTGCGCGAGCCGCCCCTGGGTGACCGCCTGCGGCAGCGCGAAGCGGAACATGGCGCCCGAGTCCGGGTCGCCGCAGACGACCTTCCAGTCGCGCGTCTCCTGGCGACGCCGCGCGATATAACGCAACGCTTCGCCAAGGGTGCCGGCATGCATCGGCTCCCATTGGCTGCCGGCGTCCGCCGCATGCCGGTAGTGCGCGCGCAGCACCGGGTTGCCGGCATGCCGCAGCAGCTCGCCCCATGCCGGTCCGAGCCCCCGGCCGCTCCGCAGCTCCGCTTCGATCTGCCTGCGATAATAAGCCGCGGCGCGCGCCTCTAGCCTGGCGTACGTCTGCGGCATCGTCTCCCGCAGCCGGCAGCGCAGATGCTCCCAGACGAACTCCTGGAGCTGCCATCCGCCCCCGCTGCGGCTCACGAACGAGAGCCGGCACAGCTCGGCGAACGCAGTCGGCGAGAGCGTCCCGCCCGTCAGCTCGCTCAGCGTCTCTAGATTAAAAGTACGCACCGCCGAAGCCGCGTAGAGCGCCTGCAGCAGCGCTTCGTCCGCCGCCTCCGCCAGCCAAGCCTCCCAGAGGCTCTCTAACGCGGACGTCCCCGGCATCCGGTCGCCGTCCGACGGCAAAGGCGGTTCGCTCCAGGCCATGGCGCGCCGCCGATCCGCGACGCTCGTCGCGGCCGGGCCTTCCGGCGCAAGCAAGGACAGCGCCAGCGGATGCCCCATCGTCCTCAGCCAGACGCCGTCGATCGCCGCCTCGTCCGCTACGCCCCACCGAGCGAGATACGTCCGGATGTCGTCGTAGGACAGCTCGCGCAGCGGCAAGCGGACGATCAGCCGCCGCCAGGCGGGAAGCGCCGTCCAGGCGCCCTCGAGCGGACGCCGGCCGGCCATCACGATGAGGCAGCGGCCGGGCAAACGCGGGAAAAACGACTCCCGCAGCCAGTGGTCCAGGCTTCCGAGCGATTCGCAGCCGTCGAGCAGCAGCACGCATCCGCCCGCCCGATCCCGCTCCCGGATGACGGCGAGGCACCGCTCTTCGAGCGTCCCCGTCGCTTCATCGTCTCGGGCGGTGGCCGGCGCCATACCGATCGCGGCTGACGCTGCCTCAGCCGAGGACGGACGCGATACGGGCACAGCAGCAGAAGCTTCGGACGCCGAAGCATCGTCGCCGAGCGCCGCCAGCAGGCGGCGGACGAACTCGTCGCGACCCTGCAGCGCGTCGGGGACCTGCACTTCGGCCGCCGCGTAGCCTGCCTGGCTCGCGATGCCCGCGTACTGACGCAGCAGGTAGGTCTTGCCCATGCCGGCCGGGCCGTAGACGTTCAGCAGGCGCTCCGCGCTCCTGCCCTCGCCGCCGATCCAGTCCGCGAAGAACCCGAGCTCGAAGGCGCGGCCGACGAAGTAGTCGTCCATAAGCCTCGCGAGCCGCTCGCCGATCGTTCCCGACATGTGCAAGCCTCCATCCTTTTTTACCGAAAAGTATACTATCAATGTATCCGAAAGGATAGCGTCTCCGCCGCCTCGCCCGTGGTACGCTCGGCACAGCATAGCCGGAGGAGGCGTTCGAACGATGGAAAAGACAGAACGGATCGTAACTTCAGAAAGGATCGAAACGGCAGAAACGGGCGAGGAGCTGCGGCAGCGGCTACGCCGTAGGGAGCGGATCAGCGGCTCGGAGATTCTGCTTCGCATGCTGCTGCTCGAGGGCGTCGAATGCGTATTCGGTTATCCGGGCGGCGCGGTGCTCTACATTTACGACGCCATGCACGGCAACCCCGCGTTCCGGCATCTGCTGACGCGCCACGAGCAAGGCGCCGTGCACGCCGCGGACGGTTATGCCCGGTCGACGGGCAAGACGGGCGTATGCCTCGCCACGTCCGGACCCGGCGCGACGAACCTCGTCACCGGCATCGCGACGGCGCATATGGACTCGGTGCCGCTCGTCGTGATTACCGGCAACGTCGCCACGTCGCTGATCGGCACCGACGCCTTCCAGGAGGCCGATATCATCGGCATTACGCAGCCGATCTCGAAGCACGGATTTTTCGTCACGAAGGCGGAGGACCTGGCCCGCACGATCCGCGAAGCGTTCGCGATCGCGGCTGCTGGCAGGCCCGGCCCGGTCATCGTCGACATCCCGAAGGACGTGTCCGCCGAGATCGTCGAATTCGTCTATCCCGAGCGGCTCGACCTGCCTCCATCCTTGCTGTCCCCCGTCCTTCCGGACGAGGCGGACGTCGAAGCCCTGGCCGAGGCGATCCGCAAAGCCGAGCGCCCGCTGCTGCTGGCCGGGGGCGGCGTCCTTCAGAGCGGCGCAGCGGACCATCTCGCGGTGCTTGCGCGCGGCGCGGGCATTCCCGTGACGACGACGCTGATGGGCATGGGCGCGCTGCCCGCCCAAGATCCGCTATGGCTCGGCATGCCGGGCATGCACGGCACGTATGCCGCGAATCAGGCTATTCTGCAGTGCGACCTGCTCATCGCGGTCGGCGCGCGCTTCGACGATCGCGTGACGATGCGGCTCGACGGCTTCGCGCAGCGGGCGGCGATCGCGCATATCGAGATCGACGCCGCGGAGATCGGGAAGCTGGTGCAGGTGGATTATCCGGTCAGCGGCGACGCGCGTCTCGCGCTCTCCGCGCTCAACCGGGCGCTGGGACTTGTCGCTCCCGGCGGCGACGAGGCTGTCCTCGCCTCGGTTAACGCGGAGGTTGACCGGTCCCCCGGTACCGCAGTGCCGGTCCGCGTCTCCGACGCAACCGAGGCGGTACGCGTCTCCGTCGGCGACGAGACGGGCCGCCGCTCCGGCGCCGCTTCTCTTTCCGCTTCCGGCTGGCTTGCCCTCGTATTCGTTTGGAAAAAGGATTTCCCGCTCCGCTACCGCGATTCCGACGACGTCCTCAAGCCGCAGTACGTCATCGAGATGATCGCCCGCACGACCGGCGGAGACGCCATCGTCACGACCGACGTCGGCCAGCACCAGATGTGGACGGCCCAATACGGCCGCTTCGACCGGCCGCGCACGCTCGTCACCTCGGGCGGGCTCGGCACGATGGGCTTCGGCTTCCCGGCGGCGATCGGCGCCCAGATCGGCAATCCGGACCGTCTCGTCGTCTCCGTCAACGGAGACGGCGGCATGCAGATGTGCGCCCAGGAGCTGGCCGTCTGCGCCATTCGGCAAATTCCCGTGAAGATCGTCGTCATCAACAACCGGACGCTCGGCATGATCAAGCAGTGGCAGGAGCTCGTTTACGAGGGTAGATACAGCCACATCGATCTCGGCGGCAGTCCGGACTTCGTGCTCCTCGCCGAAGCGTACGGGGTGAAGGGGCTGCGGGCTACGAACAAGCGGGAGGCGGAAGCCGTCTGGGCCGAAGCGCTGGCGACGGACGGTCCGGTCCTGATCGACTTCGTCGTCGACAAGGACGAGCTCGTCTATCCGATGGTGCCCCAAGGCCAACGCCTGCAGGACATGCTGCTGGGAGACCCCGACCTGTACGGGGCAATGAAGGAGGAAAACTTATGACGGACCGGCATTATTTGAGCGTGCTCGTGCGGGACCGCCCCGGCGTGCTGCAGCGGGTCAGCGGCCTATTTTCGCGCCGCGGCTACAACATCGACAGCGTCACCGTCGGCACGTCGGAGCTCGAGGCGCATTCCCGGCTCGTCGTCGCGGTCCGCGGCAGCGAGCGGGAGCTCGGACAGATCGCCAGCCAGCTCCGCAAGCTGATCGACGTCGTCTCCGTCTCGCCGCTCGGCGACACGCCCGCCGTGGCGCGCGAGCTGATGCTGGTCCGCCTTTCGGTGCCGCCAGCGTCGAGGGCGTCCGTCCGGGGCCTGATCGAGACGTTCCGCTGCGCGGTCGTCGACGTCGGGCCCGAGACGATGATGATCCAGGCCGTCGGCGACCGGGAGAAAAACGACGCCCTGCTGACCTTGCTCCAGGCCTACGGCATTCTGGAGATCGCCCGGACGGGCGAGACCGCAATGACGCGCTAGAACGAAGCCGGCACCCGATATTTCCTCTGCATTCATACGCTGAATCAACGCCGCCTCCCCGCCGCTCTCCCTGCAATTCGCACGCGGGACAAAGCCGTCTCCCGGCTCTTCCTCCATCCTCGCTCAATACGAATGCATATGCTCCCGGCGATACTCCCCGGGAGTCTTTCCTTTGTTCTCCCGAAACGTGCGCGCGAACACCTTGTACGACCTGAACCCGACTTCCATCGCGATGTCGAGGATGCTCATGTCCGTCGCGACGAGCAGGCTGCAGGCATGCCGGATCCGAATGTGATGCAGCAAGTGCAGGAAGTTGATGCCGGCGTGCTTTTTGATCTCCACGCTGAGCCGCGTCGGATGAAGGTCGAAGCGCTCGGACAGCTCCGACAGCGACAGATCCTCCCGGTAGTTGTAGTGAATGTACTCGAGGATCGGCCAGACGAAGCCGCCCCGCCCCTCCTGATCGGCCAAGCTCGCGTTGTTTGTCAACGCCAGCCGCTTGCGCTGGAAGCGGATGAGCAGCTCGTGCAGGCGGAGCGGCAGCATCTCCTTGCGGTACGGCAGATCGCCCGCGTATTCGCGCAGCAGCTCGGCGAACAGCTGCTCCTGCGGCGCCAGCTCGTCGGGGCCGAACTGGATGTACGGCTGCTGGTTCTCCATGAGCAGCGACCGCAGATGCGACGATTCGACCTTCGACGAGGCGATCAGCAGCTCCATGGCGAACATGCAGTTGAACAGCCGCAGCGGCTGCTGGGAGGTCGTGACGATCTCGTGGATCTGGAAGGGGAGCAGCAGCGTGAACGTGCCGCGGCTCATCGGGTGATTGACGCCGTTAATCTTCTCGTAGCCCTCTCCTTCGATCACGAGCGAGCACTCCAAAAAGTCGTGGCGATGCGCGGGATAGAAGCGGCGAATCTCATTGATGGAGACGTAGAACGGGAAGTCGCGTTCGATCATCTCATAGTCGCTCAAGTTTTTATTGACAGGAAAAACGGTCATAAAAACCCTCCCAAATGATAAAAAAACGGGATATTTTCATAAAAATCCGGGCCATTCGCAGCTAGAATATACCATACACTAGGGGTGTCTTCATCAAGAAATTATTTTTGCCGGGAGGATTTATCGCATGAGTTTGCCGACCATCGGTGCCCTGAAGTCCAGTTCTTTGATCGTTCGCCATCCGAACAACCCCATTCTGACCAGCAAGCAAGTCCCTTATAATCCCGCCCTGGTATTCAACGCCGGCGTGACGAAGTTCCAGGGCAAGTACGTGATGGTATTCCGCAACGACTACGGTCAGGAAGACTTGAAAACGCTGTCACCCATCGACACGACCAACCTGGGTCTCGCCTACAGCGACGACGGCATCCACTGGGAGGTTCGTCCCGAGCCGTGCTTCAGCCTCGAGGGCGAGGACATCATCCGGACGTACGATCCGAGGCTCACCGTCATCGACGGCCGCTGTTATATGTGCTTCGCGGTGGACACCGGGCACGGCATCCGCGGCGGCATCGCGGTGACGGACGACTTCGAGAAGTTCGAGGTGATCAGCCTGAGCGTGCCGGACAACCGGAACATGGTGCTGTTTCCCGAGAAAAGAAACGGGCGCTACCTCCGGCTCGAGCGTCCCTTCACGATCTACAGCCGCGGAGGCGAGGAGCGCTTCGACATCTGGATCTCCGACTCGGCCGACCTGAAGTACTGGGGCAACTCCGACCTGCTGCTGGCGGTCGAGCAAGTGCCGTTCGCCAACGCCAAGCTCGGTCCGGCGGCGCCGCCGATCAAGACGCCGAAGGGATGGCTGACGACGTTCCACGCGGTGGACATCGATCCGTCGCGCGGCAAGAACGGCTGGGAGCCGACCTGGAAAAAGCGGTACACCGCCGGCATCATGCTGCTCGACCTGGACGATCCGAAGCGCGTCGTCGGCATGTACAAGGAGCCGCTGCTCGCGCCGGATGCGGACTACGAGAAGGACGGCGGATTCCGCAACCACGTCATTTTTCCCGGCGGCATGATCCTGGAGGACACGGGCGAGGTGAAAATCTACTACGGCGCGGGAGACACGTACGAGTGCCTGGCCACCGCGGACGTCAACGACTTGATTTCCCTTTGCCTCAAGGGTTAAGCATCGCCAACCTCTCACTCTGACACGCGGGGAAGTGAAACTCCATGACGAACAGTCTTAGATCGACGTTTCGTTACCTCAACAAGAAGAAGTATCTCTACCTCATGCTCTTGCCCGGAATCGCCTACTTCCTGATTTTTAACTACATCCCCATGTACGGCGTCGTCATCGCTTTCAAGGACTTCAACTTCGCCAGGGGCATCCTGCACAGTCCCTGGATCGGGATGGAGAACTTCAAGTACATGTTCGGCCTCGACGACTTCTACACGGTATTCCTGAACTCGCTGTACCTGAGCTTCCTGAAGCTCCTGTTCGGCTTCCCGTTCCCGATCTTGCTCGCGCTGTTCCTGAACGAGATGCGCAACCGGACTTACCAGAAGTTCAGCCAGACGCTGATCTACCTGCCCCACTTCATCTCCTGGGTCGTCATCGGGGGCATCCTGGTTAACTTCCTGTCGCCGACCTGGGGCGTGTTCAACCTCTTCCTGCAGCAGCTCGGCATCGAGCCCGTCTTCTTCCTGGCGGACAACGCCTTCTTCAGGCCGCTCGTCGTGCTCAGCAGCATCTGGAAGGATTCCGGTTGGGAGAGCATCATCTATCTTGCCGCGATGGCTTCCATCAACACCGAGCTGTACGAAGCCGCGAGCATCGACGGCGCGAGCCGGCTGAAGCGGCTGTGGCATATCACGGTGCCCGGCATCAAGTCGACGATCGTCGTCCTCATCATCCTGCGTCTGGGCCACATCATGAATAATGGCTTCGAGCAGATCTTCGTCCTCCAAAATCCGATGAACCTCCACGTATCCGAAGTGTTCGAGACGTACGCCTACCGCGTCGGCATCCTCGGCGGCCGCTTCTCCTTCGGCGCCACGGTCGGGCTGTTCACCTCGGCGATCGGCCTCATCTTCCTGATCGCGAGCAACCGGATCGCCAAGTGGATGAAGGAAGACGGCATTTGGTAAGGCCACGCGCCCAGAAAGGAGGCTTCTCCCGTGAACATCCGCTCTCGCAGCGATAAAATTTTCGATTCCGTGAACTACTTCGTCATCACGCTGTTCGCGCTCCTGTGCCTGTTCCCGTTCGTCTACGTGGCCGCTTACTCGGTCACGCCCTACACGGACTACCTGGCGCATCCGCTCCGCATGATCCCGACCCACGTCGAGTTCGGCGCCTATCGGCAGATCTTCAAGATGTCGGTGCTCTGGACCGGCTATCGCAATACGATCATCATCACGGTCGCGGGCGTCGCCTTGAACATCTTTTTAATGCTGATTACCGCGTATCCGCTTTCAAAAACCGATCTGAAGGGACGCAACGTCATTCTGCTGCTCATCACCTTCACGATGTTTTTCAACGGCGGGTTGATCCCGAACTTCTACCTCATCCGCTCGCTCGACATGTACAACACGCTGTGGGCCTTGATTCTTCCCGGCGCGCTCGGCGCCTACAACCTGATCCTGATGAAAAGCTTCATCGGCAGCATCCCCGCGAGCTTGGAGGAATCGGCTTCGCTCGACGGCGCCAACGAGCTGACGATATTGGCCCGCATCATCGTGCCGCTATCCAAGCCCGCGATCGCCACGTTCGTCATCTTCCACGCGGTCACCCAGTGGAACACGTTCTTTAACGCCATTATCTATACGTCGAAACGGGACCTGTGGCCGCTCATGCTCATTGTCCGAGACCTCGTCGTCGACAGCGGCGGGGTCGCGCGGGACGTGCTGGACGCCAGCAACTCCGGGGTGACGGAGTTCACGATCAAGATGGCGATCATCATCTTCTCGACGCTGCCGATCATCCTGATCTTCCCGTTCATGCAGAAGTACTTCATGAAGGGCATGCTCATCGGCTCCATCAAAGGCTAGACCTCGCTCGGGTGAAGGCCGAGATTTACTGCGGCTTAACTATAAAAAACATAATTTGAAGGGGATATGAACATGAGAAACAAACGCATTAACCGGGCAAGCCTGCTAGTATCCGCAATGCTCATGTCTTCCGCGCTCGCCGCCTGCTCCTCTGGCAACAACAACGACGCCGGCAGCTCGAGCGAAGCTGCGCCTTCCGGATCCGCTGCCGCCTCCTCCTCGGCCCCCGCTTCCGCATCGGCCGGCCAGAAGGATCCGGTGACGATCAAGATGTTCAACCGGGTGAACGCGGACGTCGTCCTCGACAACAACCCCGTCGTCGCGGAAGCCGGCAAGCTGGCGAACGTGAAGCTCGAGATCGAAGCGCCGCCGATCAACAACTACGTGGACAAGCTCCAGGTCGTCATGGCCTCGGGCGATCTGCCCGACGTGATCTACAACTGGGGCACGGCAGGCAACGGCGCGGACGCGAACATGGAAAAGTGGGCGCAAAACGGGCTCCTCGAGCCGCTGGACGACAAGATCGCCAATTACCCTAACCTGATGAAAAACATCACGCCGGATATGTGGAACGCGGTCAAGTCGGTCAACGACGGCAAAACCTACATCATCCCGAGAACGAACGTCGTCAATCACTGGGGCTACATGATCAACCAGCAATGGCTGGATAAGCTGGGTCTCAAGGCGCCGACGAACCTCGAGGAGTTCACGAACGTCGTGCGGGCGTTCGCCAAAAACGATCCCGACGGCAACGGCAAAGCCGACACGTACGGCCTGTCGCTCTCCGGTCCGGATCTCGGACGCAACACGATCTGGAATGCCACGAACTTCCTGGCGGCGGCGTTCGACCTGCCGGTCGTTGACGGCGTCAAGGACACGGACGGCCAGTACAAGATCCGCGAAAAGATGTCCGGCTACATTCCTTACCTCACTTATCTCAAGCAGTTGAACGACGAGAAGCTGATCGATCCGGAGTTCCTGATCAACAAGATCTACGTCGACACGGAAAAGCTGAACCAGTACAAGGTCGGCATCGTCTACGGCCACCAATCGGCCGTGCTGGGCAACATCAGCAAGCTTCCGGATTCCGAAAAGATTTTCTCTTACCATGGCGTTCTGAAAGACGAAAAGGGCGTCGCGTCGGACTGGGTCACGCCGGCGATGTGGGGCGGCTGGATGATTCCGAAGGGCTCGAAGAAGGTCGACGACGTGCTGAAGTTCCTCGACTGGGGCAATACGGCGGAAGCCAACACGCTGTTCCAGCTTGGCGTGAAAGGCCTGACCTACGACAGCTACGATCCGGCCACCAAAGCGGTCGTTCGGACCGCGGACCAGACGACGAAGCTCGGGACGCTCACGAGCTCGTACATGACGCCTGCCAATGCCATCAACGGCGACGGCGCTTCAATCGTCAACGCGGATACGCCGGAACGTCTGGCCATTTACAAGAAGCAGTTGGACGACGCGCTCGCGCAAATGACCGTCGTCAACGTCCCTGCGGTGCGCTCGCCTAAGATCCTGAACCTGAACGGCACCATCCCCGATCTCGTCAAGAAGAAGGACGACAAGGAGATCGCGTACATCACGGGCAGCATCGACGAGCAGCAGTTCAAGGACTTCCTCGAGAAGGAATGGTATCCGGCTACGGCGGACGCCGAGAAGGAATACGTCGACTTCATGAATTCGCTCGGCAAGTAAAGCGCTTTATATAAGACGGTTTCACCGGGCCCGCAAGCCTCTAAGGTTGCGCGAGCCGCCGCAGGCGGCTTGCGGGTCTATTTCAATATGCCGAAAGGGGATTTGGATGATGATTTGGAAAGCGGGAATGCGTCTTGGATTGTGTATCGCGATGGTCGTAAGCCTCCTGCTGACAGGCATACCGTACGTGAAGGAGGCGCAGGTGCCCAAAGCGGCCGCGGCGAGCTCGACGATCGTCAAGAGCGGCAATACGTGGACGCTGGAGAACGACGTGCTGCGGGCGGTTATTACGTTCAGCGGCGGCAGTATCGAGATGACCAGCTTCTACAACAAAGAAGCGGGCAAGGAGTATCTGACGGGCAGCGGCAGCAGTTATTTGTTCTATTATAACTACGGCGGCAGCGACCTGTACGCGGACGACGGCGGTTGGACGCTCGGGGCGGATACCGTCAGCGACATCACGAAGTTCGGCACGACCTGGGGCAAGCAGCTGACCATTCCGATCAGCCGCACTTCGCCGCAAAACGTAACCGTCCAGCTCAAGTTCGAGCTTTACAACGACCGGGCGGGCCTTAAATATTCGAACGTCCTCAAGAACAACGGCACGTCGGAGAAAACGATATCGGCATCGGATATCATCGCGCTCAATTTTCCGAACGATGCCCATACCCTCTACTACGTGCCCAACATGACCTGGAGCAGCACCTCCGGCGCGCTCGCCCCGAATGCGGGCAAGAACGCCATTACCCAATACAACACGGGCGATGGCTGGACGATCCAGCCGGAGATGAACTGGAAGACGCAGGGCGGGACGAACAATCTCCCGTTCGCCAACATCAACGCCTGGAGCGGCATCGACAACGTAAAGGTATCGACGAACCCGGGGTCGCTGCAGCTCGTGCTGTTTCCGGGAGAGACCTACGAATATATCGCCGTGGATATGACCGTATTTAAGGGCGATATTCTGGACGGACGCATGGCTGTTGAAGAGCATTTTCGTAAGCGCTTTAAATATCACAATACGACGGCCGTCTTCACGACCAACGACTGGGAATGGCTGAACAACCGCACGGAGTCCTATTATCGCAACACGGTCATTCCGAAGGCCGTGCAAGCGGGCATGGACATGGTGATGCTCGACGACCTATGGAATACGACGCGCGACACGACGACGCCGGCGAGCGCGTTCACCTCCAACCTCGCCGCGCTGACGGACACGATCGTCGCCCAGGGCATGAAGTTCGGCCTGTGGTTCAGCATGACCGGCGACAACCATAACGCCGGGCGCGATCTGGCCGATCCCGCAAACATCGAGTTCAAGCGCAGCCAGGTCGAGGACTTCATGATCCCGAACTATCACCTCTCGCATCAGATGATCGACCTGACCGAATTCTGGCCGAACACGACGGCGACCTCGACCTCGCATCCGAGCGACAGCGTTTACCGGAAAAACGTCAACGTGCGCAATTACATGAACGACGTCGTCTCGCGCCATCCGGACTTTCTGATGAAGGAAACGAGCGAAGTCGACTATTACCCGACCCAAGGCGACCGCAATGTCGGACTGCTGCATATCGGGGACAATGGCTTCGTTTCCGCCAAGGGCAACGTCGACAAGAGCATGCTCATCGGCTTTGACAGCTTCGGCTACCTGCCGATGAACTCGGTCTACTACGGCGGCCTGACGACCGGCAAGACCGAGGACTACTACTCCTACATGCTGGCGCGCGTCATTAAGTTCGCGAAGGATCCCAGCACCTGGAGCGCGGCGGGCGTCTCTACGCTGAAGAAGTTCAACGAATGGCGCAAAAATCCGCGCATCGTCGCACTGACGGACGGCATGACCCGGCCGCTGTACGCCGGGCCCAACTTCGACACGTCCGGTCCGTATGCCTGGATGTACGCGTCGGACGACAAGAGCAAGGCGCTCGTCATCGCGACGGCGGCTGGCGAGACGGCGGCGGCCACGGAGCTGACGCTGAACCTGCGCTGGCTCGACAGCAACAAGACCTATCTGGTCGAAGACGTCACAATGGACGACAGCGGCAATATCAATTACCGGTACAAAGGCCGGTATACGGGCGCTCAGCTGAAGTCGCCGGGCCTGCCGGTCAACCTCGCCGAGAATACGTCCAAGGGCAAGGCGTTCTGGATTCAGGAGGACAACGCATCGGCCGACATGCAGGTGCTGTACGCGGACGAGAAGATCGCGGCGTACACGGTGAGCGCCAGCGGCTCCGCGATTACGATGAATGCGACGGGAACGGCCGGCACGACGGGCAAGGTCATCGTGTTCGACCGCACGGCGAATAAGACGATCGCGGCGGACGTGGCGATCGGAACGGGCGGTACGGGCAGCGTCACTGTCTCGTCCGGAATCGCGAACGAGGCCGAGAGCCTGCCGGTCGCGATGTCTTCGGGCGGCACGCAGGAGAACGGCACCGACTCGGCGGCCAGCGGCGGCGCGTTGAATTACGCCAACGCCGGCGGCGTCGGCGGTTGGGTGCAATACACGGTAAACGTGCCGAGCGCGGGCACGTACAACGTCAAGGTCCAAGTCAAGAAGCATCCGGACCGCGGGACGGCGCAGCTGTACATCGACGGCACGGCGCAGGGCGCGCCGATCGACGAGTACGCCGCGACGCAGGGCTACGTCGAGGTGAACTTGGGCAATATCGCCTTTACGTCTGCGGGCGATAAGGCATTCAAGTTCCAGGTGACGGGCAAGAACGCGGCTAGCGGCCAATACACGCTTGCCACGGACACGATTCGGCTTACGTACAAGACGCCGGACCGGACGCTGCCTCCGCCGGTGCCGGAAGCCGTCAAGTACGAAGCGGAGAACGCGCCGGTCACGACGTCTTCGGGCGGAACTAGCACGGTCGGCAGCGATTCAGCGGCCAGCAACGGCGCGCTCAGCTACGGCAACCCGGTCTCCGTAGGCGGCTGGATTCAATACGCGGTCAACGTGCCCGCGGCCGGCACCTACAACGTGAAGGTGCAGGTGAAGAAGCATCCGGACCGCGGCATTGCGCAGCTATACATTGACGGCGCCGCCCAAGGCGCGCCGATCGACGAGTATCAGAGCGCTCAAGGCTACGTATCCGTCGACCTAGGCAGCGTGACTTTCGCTTCGGCGGGCAGCAAAGCGTTCCGATTCCAGTCAACGGGTAAAAACGCGGCCAGCTCCTCCTATACGCTCGCGACCGATTACATCGCGCTGACGCCGCAACCGGTCACGTACGAGGCCGAGAGCCTCGCGACGACTGTCACATCCGGCGATTCGTATACGAACGGAACGGACGCCGCGGCTAGCGGCGGCTCGCTGAGCTACAGCAACTTCAACGCCGTAGGCGATTGGCTGCAGTATACCGTGAACGTGCCCGCAGCCGGCACGTACGCGATCAGCGCGCGGGTGAAAAAGCATCCGGACCGCGGCACGGCTCAGTTGTACGTGGACGGGGCGGCGGTCGGCAACCCGCTCGACTGGTATGACGCCAACGCGTTTTATGACACCGTCGGTATCGGCACCGTCACGATCGGCGCCTCGGGCAACAAGACGTTCAAGTTCCAGATCACCGGCAAAGATCCGGGCAGCAACGCCTACACGCTCGCGATCGACAAGCTCATGCTGACGCGCCAGTAGGCCGGCGGCAAATATAGAAGGGTTGCTCCTTTCCGGCATTTCGGAGAAGAGCAACCCTTTTTCACGCCTCCCGTCATCCTCGCCTAACGCGCTCCCGAACGCTTACGTTTCCGTCTTCGCAGCCGACGACGATGCGCTCCGCCATGCCGACGAACAAGCCGTTCTCTACGACGCCAGGGATGAGGTTCAGCGTCTTTTCGAGCGCCTCCGCGTCCTCGATGACGCCGAAGCGGCAATCGGCGATATAGTTACCGTTGTCGGTCACGTACGGCTCGTCCCCTTCAGTCAGGCGAAGCGCAGGATGACCGCCTAGCGCCTCGAGGCGTCCCATCGTCAGCTTGAAGCCGAACGGCACGATCTCCACCGGCAGCGGAAACTGGCCCAGCGTCTTCACTTCCTTAGAAGCGTCGGCGACAATGACGAGCCGCTTGCTATGCGACGCGATGATCTTCTCTCGCAGGAGCGCCCCTCCGCCGCCTTTTATCAGGTTCAGTTCCCCATCCGCTTCGTCCGCGCCGTCGATCGTCAGATCGATCCCGCCTGGCGGGATACCGTCCAGCGGAATCAACGGTATCCCTAGCGATAGAGCTAGCTCTTCGGATCGAATCGACGTCGGCACCGCCGTAATCTTCAGCCCTTCCTTGACGCGCCTGCCGACATCCATGATCGCCCAATACGCGGTGGATCCCGTTCCCAATCCGACCAGCATTCCATCTTCGACCAGCTTGACCGCCTCTTCGCCCGCCTGGCGTTTCGGATCGATTGCCATATGTCTCACCTTTCCCGCTCTCCTGACTTTTACAATCGGATATACGCATTATAGCAATTAACCTTACCATTTTCCCATTCTACGAAGATGTAAAAAAGAGCAGCGGAGCGCCGGCAGCTTCGTAAGCTCCGTTGCTCCGCTGCCCTCCGGCAACGCCAGTCTGTTATCCTCGACCGCAAAGGTTGCGTCGATCTAATCTTAAACCTCGACCGTCGCCAACGCCGCTTCGGTGCGCGCCCGGTCACGCTCCAGCACGGGACCGAGATACTTGCCCGTGTAGGACTTCGCATTTTTCGATAGTTGCTCCGGCGTGCCGATGCCGACGATCGTGCCGCCGCCGCTGCCGCCTTCGGGTCCGAGATCGACGAGATAGTCCGCCGTCTTAATGACGTCCAAGTTGTGCTCGATGACAAGCACGCTTTCGCCCGAATCGACCAGGCGCTGCAGCACCTGGAGCAGCCGGTCGATATCGTGGGCGTGGAGACCCGTAGTCGGCTCGTCGAGAATGTACAGCGTCTTGCCCGTGCTGCGGCGATGCAGCTCGGCCGCGAGCTTGACGCGCTGCGCCTCGCCCCCGGACATCGTCGTCGAAGGCTGACCGATCGTCATGTACCCGAGGCCGACGTCGAGCAGCGTCTGAAGCTTGCGATGGATGCGCGGAATGTTCTGGAAGAACTCCGTCGCATGCTCGATCGTCATTTCCAGTACTTCAGCGATGTTCTTGCCCTTGTACTTGACCTCGAGCGTCTCGCGGTTATAGCGCTTGCCCTTGCATATTTCGCAGGGCACGTAAACGTCCGGCAGAAAGTGCATCTCGATTTTGATGATGCCGTCGCCTTTGCACGCTTCGCAGCGGCCGCCTTTGACGTTGAAGCTGAAGCGACCCTTCTTATAACCACGCACCTTGGCCTCGTTCGTGATCGCGAATACGTCGCGGATATCGTCGAACACCCCGGTATACGTCGCCGGGTTGGAGCGCGGCGTGCGCCCGATCGGCGATTGGTCGATGTCGATGACCTTCTCCAGATGCTCCAGTCCGAGGAACTCCTTGTACTGGCCGGGACGCACCTTCGCCTTGTTCAGGTCTCGGGCCAGCGTCTTGTACAGGATCTCGTTGACCAGCGTCGACTTGCCTGAACCCGATACCCCCGTCACGGCCGTAAACACGCCAAGCGGGAACTTCGCGCTCAGGTTTTTGAGATTGTTCTCCGTCGCGCCCTTCACTTCGATCCAACGTCCGTCGGGCTTGCGCCTTGCGAGGGGCACAGGAATGAACTGGCGTCCGCTCAGATAAGCGCCCGTCAGCGACTTGTCGTCGCGCATAACCTCTTCAGGCGTGCCTTGCGCGACGACCGTGCCGCCGTGAATGCCTGCGCCCGGCCCGATATCGATCAGATAATCGGCCGCCATCATCGTGTCCTCGTCATGCTCGACGACGATGAGCGTATTGCCGAGATCGCGCATATGCTCCAGCGTCTTGATCAACCGGTCGTTGTCCCGCTGGTGCAGGCCGATGCTCGGCTCGTCCAAGATGTACAGGACGCCCATCAAGCTCGAGCCGATCTGCGTAGCCAACCGGATGCGCTGTGCTTCGCCGCCCGAAAGCGTGCCCGCCGCGCGCGATAGCGTGAGATAATCCAGCCCTACATTGACCAAGAACCCCAAACGGCTGCTGATCTCCTTCAAAATCAGGTTGGAGATTTGCGTATCCTTGGCGTTCAGCTCAAGCGCGCCGAAGAAGTTCATCGCGTCGCCGATCGACAGCGCCGTGACGTACGCCACGTTCTGACTGCCGACGGTAACCGCCAGCGCTTCCTTTTTCAGCCGCTTTCCTTTGCAGCCCTCACAGGGCTTGGCACCCATGTACTCTTCGATAAACTCGCGGATGCCGTCCGATGCCGTCTCCCGGTAGCGGCGCTCCAGGTTCGGCACTACGCCTTCGAACTGGACCATTGCGTCGCGCGTATAGCCGAACTCGTTTTGATATTTAAACCGAATCTTCTCCGGACCCGTCCCGTACAACAGCAGCTTCATTTGCTTGTCCGTGAGTTCGGATACCGGCACCTTCGTCGGGATCTTGTAGTGGCTGCACACCGCCGCGAGGAACTGCGGATAATAAGTCGAGGTGCTGCCTGCCCACGCGGAAAAGGCCCCCTGCTCGATGCTCTTGCTCTTATCATGCAGCAGCAGGTCGGGGTCGACCACCATCTTCACGCCGAGACCGTCGCAATCCGGACAAGCGCCAAAAGGCGAGTTAAAGGAGAAAAGCCGCGGCTCCAGCTCGCCCATCGAAAACCCGCACACGGGACAAGCCAGATGTGAGTTGAACATCAACTCTTCCTTGTCGATGATGTCCACGATGATCTGTCCGCCGGACAACTTAAGCCCCGTCTCGAGCGAGTCCGCCAGACGCGTCGCGACGTCTTCCTTCACGACGATCCGGTCGATGACGACCTCGATCGAGTGCTTCTTGTTCTTCTCCAGCTCGATCGGTTCGGACAGATCCATGATCTCCCCGTTCACCCGTACGCGAACAAAGCCCTGCTTCTGAATATCGGCCAATAGCTTCGTATGTTCGCCCTTGCGGCCCGACACGATCGGTGCCAGAATCTGCAAGCGAGTGCGCTCCGGATACTCCATGATCCGGTCGACCATCTGCTCGACCGTCTGCGACGTAATCTCGATGCCGTGCTCCGGGCAATGCGGCTTCCCGATGCGCGCATACAGGAGACGCAGATAATCGTAAATCTCCGTCACGGTGCCGACGGTCGACCGCGGATTGCGGCTGGTCGTCTTCTGGTCGATCGAGATGGCCGGCGAGAGCCCTTCGATCGAGTCGACGTCCGGCTTGTCCATTTGCCCGAGGAACTGGCGCGCATACGCGGAGAGCGACTCCACGTACCGGCGCTGCCCCTCGGCGTATATCGTATCGAACGCGAGCGAGGACTTGCCCGAACCGCTAAGACCGGTCAGCACGACGAACTTGTCGCGCGGAATGGTCACGTCGATATTTTTCAGATTGTGGGCGCGTGCGCCCTTAATGACGATCTGATCGCTTCCCAAAACGTACAGCCTCCTGTCGTTAACGGCCTGGGCTCGCTCTCCGCGCCGCCTCCGTTCACGTTCCATCACATAAGAATATGTGTTCTCATCTCATTATACTTGCCGACGAACTGGTTCGCAAATGGAAATCCCACCAAGGCGCGGCGTTCTTTGGAGAGCGCTGCTCATTTGGTCCTTACACCGATTCGGCCGCTCCCGACCCAAACAGCTTGTCTTTCAAGGCATTTCAACGTTATCCCCTTCGAACAGGCAATCGTTACTTTAACTAAAAAATCAGTCCGTCGGCTTCCCCCAAGAGTCCACACCCATCCCAACTAGCCAATTGATTCCTCCCCCCCTTTATATCGTTATCCCCCTCGATCAGGTCGCCGACAACATTTACCACTCTCAAATTCACAAATAAGCTATCCAAGAATCCAGGTCAGCGCTTAAAAAATAGTAATTAGCCGCGATCTTACAAACTTGAACCGTTGTTAAGAAACCTGGAATACGTTCCTTTGCTGCTTAAAATTAGCTAATCCCGTCCATCTTACAGATCGTACAGTTCTTCTTTTGTTTACTAGTCCGCGAAGCGACACGGTCCGAGTCATTCCGCATAAAGATAAAAGCATACCAAACGCATCCGAACGTGCGTTGAGTCGAAAACAATATTCGTCAAGGTAAGCCTGCAGATGCTTCGGGCCGATTCCGCCGAACGTTCTGGCCAGCCACCCGATAGCCCCCCGCCTAATCAAACCGAGCTCCGTTACTCCTTCGCTATCGCTTTGTCTAACGATTTCGATGCTTTGGACTTCGGATTTTACATCCGTCACATGGCGCCACAGGAAAGTGCCATAGGATTCGACACCATATAAACGCCGTCTAAATTCAGTATGAGGCACTCGTTTAATTTTAACTTGTGCAACCTCGCCGGATTCCGGATCGATTGAAGCCCCTACAACTGCCGGTTGATCACGTTGATCGGGCGGATCAAAAACGCCGCTCATAACCGGACGCGCATAAAAATCGCCGTATAATCGCAGTTCTCCTTTTAAAGGCCTCGATTCGTCCCACACTTGGATGGCATGTCTAAGCTTATGGTTGATAAGCCAAGCAGTCTTGTAGGTTACTTGAATAACCTCTGCCAATAGCGTAGCGGAGATCCCCTTTTGCATCAAATATAACGCGCTGAACCACTTTACGAGCGGCGTGCGCGTCCCCTCCATGATCGTCCCCGCAGTCAGAGAGGTTTGATGGTGGCAGACGCGACACTCGTAAAGCCTCTTGCTTCGGGAAGCAATGCGGTAATACGCGGATCCGTCGCATCGAGGACAGCGAAAGCCGCTTGGCCACTTGGACTGGAACAAAGCCAGCTCGCAGGCATCCTCCTGAAAAGTCGGCATCTGCTCGTAAGTTGAACGCAAAAGGATCATCCTCACATCCATTAAAAGGGAACATTTGTTCTTATTTTACCATATAGATCCATTTGTTTAAAGCGTCATTTTGTAACCTGATCTTCGGGGATATCTGTGTTACGACTGCATCTCGGGCGCCAATCCCTGAATGGAGGGGATATCGTTAAAACGTATTTATGTCATCACGCACCTGTCTGAAGGGGATATCGTTAAAACGCGAAAAAGTCACTGTAACGCCTCATCGCTGTCTAGTTCAGCCCCGTGCCTACAAATCAAAAAATCCTTGCCAGGATTCGTGATCCCGGCAAGGATTGCGAAGCAGCTTTATAGACTTGCCTTGAGTTCCATCAGCGCGTCGCGAAGCTCGGCAGCGCGTTCGAATTGGAGGTTCTTGGCGGCGTCCTTCATCTCGGCCTCCAGGCGGTTGATCACGGACTGACGGTCCTTCTTGGACAGTTTGTCGACGTCCTCGAGACCGGTCAAATAAGCGCTCTTCTGTTCGGCGACCTTCGTCGCCTCGATGACGTCGCGCACTTTTTTGCGAATGGTCTGCGGGGTGATGCCATGCTTCTCGTTGTAAGCCGTTTGGATCGCGCGCCGGCGTTCGGTCTCGCCGATCGCTTTGGCCATCGAATCCGTGATTTTATCCCCGTACATGATGACCCTGCCCTCGCTATTGCGCGCGGCCCGGCCGATCGTCTGGATCAGCGAACGCTCGGCGCGCAGGAAGCCTTCTTTATCCGCGTCGAGGATAGCGACCAACGTGACTTCGGGCAAATCCAGGCCCTCCCGCAGGAGGTTGATGCCGACCAGCACGTCGAACGTACCGATCCGCAGGTCGCGCAGAATCGCCATGCGCTCCAGCGTCTTGATGTCGGAGTGCAGGTAGCGAACCTTGATACCGACTTCCTTCATGTAGTCGGTCAAATCCTCCGACATCTTCTTGGTGAGCGTCGTGACGAGCACGCGCTCGTCGCGTTCGATGCGGGCACGAATCTCGCCCAGCAGGTCATCGATCTGTCCCTTGGTCGGACGCACCTCGATAATCGGGTCGACGAGACCAGTCGGACGAATGATCTGCTGCACCATCGTCGGGCAGTTCTCGAGCTCGTAGGGACCGGGCGTCGCCGATACATAGACGAGCTGCTTGGCTTTGCCCTCGAACTCTTCGAAGCGCAGCGGCCGGTTGTCCTTCGCCGACGGGAGCCGGAAGCCGTGGTCGACGAGCACCGTCTTGCGCGCTTGGTCTCCGTTGTACATCGCCCGTACCTGCGGAAGCGTAACGTGCGACTCGTCGATGACAATGAGGTAGTCGTCCGGGAAGAAGTCCATAAGCGTATACGGCGTGGCTCCTCGCTCGCGGAACGTGAGCGGGCCTGAGTAGTTCTCGATGCCGGAGCAAAAGCCCATCTCCGCCATCATCTCGAGGTCGTAACGCGTGCGCTGCTCCAGACGCTGCGCTTCTAGCAGCTTGCCTTGCTCGCGCAGCTCGGCGAGGCGCTCTTCGAGTTCGCGCTCGATGTTGACCAGCGCGACCTTCATCTTCTCTTGGGCGGTCACGAAGTGAGACGCCGGAAAGATCGCGACATGATCGCGCGAGCCGATGATCTCGCCCGTCAAGACGTCGATCTCGGTGATCCGCTCGATCTCGTCGCCGAACATCTCCACCCGGATGGCACGGTCGCCGACCGATACCGGGAAGATCTCGACGACATCGCCGCGCACGCGAAACGTCCCGCGCGTGAAGTTCATATCGTTGCGCTGATATTGGATGTCGACCAGCTTGTGCAGGATCGCGTTGCGCGATTTCTCCATCCCCACGCGCAGACTCAGGCGAAGGTCCCGGTACTCCTCCGGAGAACCGAGACCGTAAATGCACGATACGCTCGCGACGATAATGACGTCGCGACGCTCGAACAGCGCCGAGGTCGCGGAGTGGCGGAGCTTGTCGATCTCGTCGTTGATGCTGGAGTCCTTCTCGATATAAGTATCCGAGGACGGGATATACGCCTCGGGTTGATAGTAGTCGTAATAGCTGACGAAGTACTCGACGGCATTCTCCGGGAAAAATTCCTTGAATTCGCTGCACAGCTGCGCCGCCAGCGTCTTGTTGTGCGCGATGACCAGCGTGGGCTTGTTCACCTTGGCGATCGTCTGCGCGACCGTGAATGTCTTGCCCGTCCCCGTCGCGCCGAGCAGCGTCTGATGCCGCTTCCCTTCGTTGATGCCGGCTACCAATTGCCTAATTGCTGCCGGTTGGTCTCCTTGCGGTTCGTACTCCGATTGCAGCTTGAATCCGGACGGCACTGCCATGTCTAAGCCCACCTCCGTGTCTTGTAGACCAAAGTCCTATATCGTACCCTGCTTCATCCGACCGATAAACAGGATATCCCTTCCAGCGAGTCCGAATATGTGTTCTCATTCATTATATCGGGTTCCCGGAAACCAGTCAAAGGAGTGAAGCTGCATGAAGCAGCGCATGGATCAAACGACGTCATGGGGCATTTTGGCGGCCCTTGCCGCGTTGATAGGCGGATTTTTATGGGAAGGCGGGCATTGGGAGGGGCTCGTGGAGAAAACGGCGCTGTTGATCGTATTCGGAGGCACGTTCGCGGCCGTCGCCATCAGCTTCCCGGCATCCCGGCTCCGCCAGATTCCCGAATCGTTGAAGACGGCCTTCCGGCCCGGTGCGCTGGAGGCGGCTTCCCGGATCGACGAGCTCGTCGAACTAGCCACGATCGCCCGCCGCGAAGGCGTGCTTTCTCTCGAAAATAAACTCGTGGAGCATCCGGACCCTTTTATCCAAAGCGGTCTGCAAATCGTCGTCGACGGCACCGATCCCGAGCTCAGCAGGCAAATCCTCGAGTTCGAGATCGACGCCATCGAGCAGCGGATGGAAAATCAGGCGAAAATATTCGAATCTGCCGGCGGGTATGCGCCGACGATGGGCATCATCGGCACCGTTATGGGCCTGATCCACGTGCTAAGCAATTTGGCGGATCCCGGCACGCTCGGGCCTGCGATTGCGGTGGCGTTTACCGCCACGCTGTACGGAGTTGCCTCCGCGAACATTCTCTACCTGCCCATCGCGTCCAAGATACGCATTCGCGCGGCCGAGAACGTACAGTTCACAGAAATGATGCTGGAAGGCATACTCGCGATTCAAGCCGGCGAGAATCCGGCGCTCATCCGCAAGAAGCTGACTGCCTTCATGCACACGGAGTCGCTGTCGTTCGACCGGAAAAAGGAGGAGAACGAAGATGGCGCGCAAACGGAGCAGACGCAGCCGAAGCGCGCATGAGAACCATGACCGCTGGCTGATTACATATGCGGATCTGATCACCCTATTGCTCATTTTCTTCATTATTATGTACGCGATGAGCCAGATCGATATCAAAAAATATGACACGCTGGCCAAGTCGCTCCAATTGGAGTTCCATCGGGCGGACAGCATCATCGAGATGGGGAGCGGTCTCGAAGGCGGTACGGACGTCGCCAAATACGAAAGCCCGCCTCCATCGGCCAGTCCGTCGCCAAGCGCCTCGGCCGACTTGGAAGCCGAGATCGCGAGACGTCGCGAACAAGCGCTCCAGGATGTGCTGAAGGTCATCGAAACGTACGTCAAAGAAAACAAACTGCAGCAAGACGTGTTCGTCGGAGACACGCCTCAGGGCATCGCCATACGCCTGTCGGACAGATTCCTGTTCGATCTCGGCAAAGCGGATCTTAAACCGGATGCGAGACCGGCACTGGACAAGCTGTCGAGCCTGTTTACGAAGCTGGACACGACGATCTCGATCCAGGGCCATACGGATAACCTCCCGATTCAGCCCGGATCTGCGTTTCGGGACAACTGGGGCTTGTCGTCGGGCCGCGCGCTGTCCGTCCTCCGGTACTTCGTCGATACGCGCAAGCTGCCGGAAAAAATATTTGAAATTGCCGGCTATGCGGATACGCGTCCCGTCGCCGCGAACGATACCGAGGCCAACCGTCAAAAAAACCGGCGCGTGGAGATTCTCGTGGTGCGGCAACCGGAAGGATCTGCTTAATAGCTGCAAAACATTAGGGAACGTGAAAGCCTCCTTCAGCGATTGCTGCGGAGGCTTTTGTTTTTTCGAAGCTATCGTTCGAATCCCATCTACGCAAACGCAAGCGCGACGGCGACGATGACGGCGGCCAAGATGCCTGCGTATAGCAGCGTGCGGTTTCTTGCAGCGCGGCGCACGATTGGCGGACTCACCTTTTGCCGGATCCAGTCCTTCACTTGCGCCAGATCCTCTCTATTGGACAGGCTTCGCTCGGGAATGAGGCTCACGCCCTTCTGGCCGACGTACAGGACGATCATGCGGCGACCGATCGTAAACCGCCGAACGTCCGACCAGGCGACCAGCCCTTGCGCGGACGACGTGCGATAGCGGAAACCGGACTCGTCAAACTCGTACTGCCGTTGCTCCGTCACAAAACGCCTTTTTATCGCTTGCACCGCTCTAAGATAAGAGGACGCCGGGATGAACAGCCCGAAGGCCAGCAGCAGCCATTGGAGGAAATGAAAATGATCCGCCGCCCCCCATCCTTCCTTTATAACCGCGAGCGTCATGTAAATGAAATTCGCGCCGCATACAAGCATAAAAAAAACATAACCGGGACTGCCATAGAAATGTCTCGTATTCAACGCGACGAGGTCTCTCTCCGTCGTATCGAATTGCGCCTTAACGATTTTAGTCATAACTTCCTCCCGCATCATCCTGCTGCGCTTGCGCGCTTGTTGTTTTCATTATAACAACATTTTATCGAACGCACGGGAAATAAAGCTTATAATGAAGGCAAACGAGATCGAACGGAGGCTGAATATGGGATTGTTCGACTTCATCAAGGGCCAGTTCATCGAAGTCATCGAATGGCTGGACGATACCGGTTCGATGGTATACCGCTTTCCCGTCTACGACAATGCCATTAAGATGGGCGCGAAGCTCGTCGTGCGCGAATCGCAAGCTGCAGTCTTCGTCAACGAAGGCCAGATCGCCGACGTTTTCGGTCCGGGCACTTACACGCTGAGCACGCAGAACATGCCGGTGCTTACAGCGCTGAAGTCTTGGAAATACGGCTTCAACTCGCCTTTCAAAGCGGATGTTTTCTTCGTGAGTACGCGCAATTTCACGCAGCTGAAGTGGGGCACGACGAATCCGGTCATCATGCGCGACGCGGAGTTCGGAATGGTACGCCTGCGAGGCTTCGGCAACTATGCGCTTAAGGTGAACGACCCCGCGCTGTTCTTGAAGGAGATTTTCGGGACGCAGCAGGACTTTTCGGCGGAAAACGTGGCCGGCTACCTCAAGTCTGTCATCGTCTCCGGCGTGAGCGATCTGCTGGGCGAATCGAAGATTCCGGTCATCGACCTGGCCGCTTCGTACGACGAGCTGAGCCGCGCCGCAGCCGATAAGCTCCAATCGCACTTCATGGCGATGGGCCTCTGGCTGACCGCCCTCACGATCGAGAACATCTCGCTGCCCGAAGAGGTCGAGAAGACGATCGACCGCAGGTCGTCGATGAATATCGCGGGCAATCTCGATCAGTATATGAAGTATCAAACTGCCGAAGCGCTGCGCGAAGCGGCGAACAACCCGGCCGACGGCTCGGCGGGTACGGGCATCGGTCTGGGCGCAGGCATGGCGATGGGACAGGCGATGAGCCAGATGATGCGGCAAAACGAGCAGCAGAACGCGGCAAATGCCGGCGGAGGCGCAGGTTCGGGTGCAGGATCTGCCGCTCCAGGCAGCGGGGCGGCCGCAAGCGAGCGTGCCGCGCAAGTCGGCGGCGTCGCCTCGGACGACGGCGGCACGGCGCCGGCGAAAAAGTTCTGTTCGGAGTGCGGGCAGCCGCTCGCGCCGAACGCGAAGTTCTGCTCCAACTGCGGAACGAAGGTGTAGAACGGAATGGCGAAAGACGCAAACGAAGCGATGGAAGCCATACAATTTCCCTGCGCGAGCTGCGGCGGAGCGATGCTGTTCGACGCGGACAGCCAGCAGCTGAAGTGCCAATATTGCGGCAGGCTGCAAGCGATCGACTCGGACAACGAGCTTCCGCAGGAGCATGCGCTGGACGACGGCATGCAAGAAGAAGCGGACACGGACTGGGGCTTAGCGCAGCAGACGATCAAATGCGAGGCTTGCGGCGGGGAAAGTCTGATACCTGCCTTGCAGACGGCCACCTTGTGCCCGTTCTGCGGCTCGCCGAAGGTGCTGTCCCAACCTGCTACAGCAAATATTAAGCCGGAATCGCTCATCCCATTTCAAGTCGACAGAGACGACGCGACGGCCGCCTTCCGGGCATGGAAAAAGAAACGCTGGTTTCTTCCCGGCGCCTTCAAACGGGAAAATACGAGCGCTCGCTTATCCGGTATCTATATTCCGTATTGGACGTACGATGCGGATACTTCCTCCGCATACACCGCCGAACGCGGCGATTACCACTATCGGACCGTGACCAAAACGCGCGTCGTGAACGGGAAAACGGAGACCTATACCGAGCAGGAGCGCTACACGGTCTGGCATTGGGTGAGCGGCGAGTACGACCGCTTCTTCAACGACGTGTTGGTCCCAGCCTCCGGCCAATACGACGCCAAGCTGCTGGAGCGCCTGGGCAACTTCGAGCTTGGCGGACTGTTCGGCTACAAACCCGATTATTTGAGCGGCTACATCGCCGAACGCTATTCCGTCAACCGTTCGCAGGGTTGGGGGGAAGCGCGAGAGTGGATCGGCGACGCGCTCCGCAGCGACATTCGCGCCGAGATCGGCGGAGACGAGGTGCGCTCGCTGAACATCGATACCGACTACTTCAACCGTACGTTCAAGCATCTCTTGCTGCCGGTCTGGAACGCTAGCTACAACTACAAATCCAAGCCGTATCGATTCATGGTCAACGGCCAGACCGGCCTCGTCTCCGGCAACGCGCCGCGCAGCGCTTGGAAGATAACGTTTTTCGCGATGGTTTGTCTGGCAGTCGTCGGGGCGTTCGTCTGGGTATACATGGATTATGCCCGATAAAAAGAAAGCTGCATCCCGGACCTTCAACGGTCTGACGGAAAGCAGCTTTTTTTATTTACTATAAAATTTCGATCAGCGCTGATAAGACTTTGGCGAGTTGCTCTCGCGTTACGGGTTGATCGGAACCGAAAGTACCGTCCGGAAATCCATTCATAATCCCATAATGCGCCGCTTTGGCAATACCTTCCTTGGCCCATTCGGGCGCATCCCCGTCTTTGTAGAGTACGCTTTTCATATCAGATGGATCAGGCAGCAGTCTTCCGATAATGGTAGCCAATTGCGCTCTCGTTATGGATGAGCTGCCGTCAAATCCGCCGCCCGAGCCGCCCATAATACCATGACTGACCATATAAACCACGGAGGCACGGGCCCAGACCGGGATAGACTCTTGATCTGGCATCTGGTCCAACGCTGTCTGATCGGCTTTAGTTGTCTCCGGTGCCAATGCCCTTGCGATCATTACGGCAACTTCATACCGATTGGACTCGACATTCGGCCTGTAACTGCCATCCTCGTAACCATTTACGATGCCGATACTGATGAGCTTCAAAATATCGGCGTTGGCCCAGCTTTTCACCGTATCCGCGGGTTGTATAATCTCGTCACTGGCTATCACGGCCGCCCAGGCTCCTTCTGGTACGGTAGCAGTCAGTATCTCCCCGTTTTTAACGCTTGGTACGGCGATCCACTTTTTAAACTTCTCATGATAATAATAAACCATTGCATTATCCGGAGCCGCGGAGATTGTAAAAGAAACTTGTCCGGATTCTGAAAGGGTCGGGACAACTAGCACCTGATTCGGCCCACTAACGTTAACTACCGGCGGCTTAGACTCATCGGTCGGCAACACCGGCGACGTTGAATCCGTTGAGTTAGGTAAAGGATTGGACTCTGTCCCCGTAAAAACCTTCGTTCGGAACGTCCAGTAGTTTTCCATATAACCCGAGAAGCCATGCCCCTTCAGATCCTTGAATGTACCTGGGACGATCTGAACGTAGTACGCCTGATCCTGCGCCAACTGTTGTTGCGTCTTAATTCTGATGCTTGATATGCCGCTATATTCATAGGCCGCCCCCGCCATCCCCCCATCGGACACTACGATTTGTTCGGCCAGGCTGCCGTCGTAGTTGCGGTAAATATTAATGTAGCCGGTTCCCAGCTCGATCGCTTCGTTAAACTGCATTCTGAGCGTTGGCGCGAGCGTATCCGTATCCGTTTCAAAATGCAACAGCTTCGGTGGGGAATCTTTCGTCCGGAAATCCCAGCCGCTTGGTCCGCTTACGCCTGCGTATGCATTGCCCGCGTTGTCCCTAAACGTGCCTGGTGCGATGTCAACGTAGTACGACGTGCCGCTATCCAAACGCCTCGTCTGTGGACTCCATTCGAGCTGATTGTTGTATAGCCACATGGCTTCGTTCCCGTAATACGTCGTGCCGCTCGTGATCAGAACTGTGGAGATCGCTTCTCCTGTATCCGCGCGGCGCAGGATCAGGCTGCCGTTGCCGAATCGCACCTGCTCGTCAAACGTCATTCGCAGCACTGGCCATACGCCCGACTCCGCTCCGTCGTCCGGGCTGTACGTCGCCGTCGGCGCCGTCAGGTCCGCAGTCCGGAATGTCCACGCTCCTGCATGGACGCCCGAGAACCCTTGCCCCGTCAGATCGCGGAACGTTCCCGACGTCACCTGCACGTAGTACGATTGGTCGTCCGCCAGCGGCTGATCCAGCGTCACGCGAATGCCGTTGCCGCCGCTGAACTGATACGTACCGCCCATCATGGTTCCGCCCGATACCGCGATTCGCTCGGCCAAGCTATTGTCGCTCTGCCGGTGAATCTCGATGAAGCCCGTTCCCAGCTCGATCGCCTCGCTGAACCGCATCGCCAGCTCCGGCGTCGCGCCCGCTTGGTCCACGCCGCGATAGCGCAGAGTCGGCGCATAGTCCGTCGTCCGGAAATCCCAGCCGCTTGGCCCGCTTACACCGGCGTATGCGTTGCCCGCGTTGTCCCGGAACGTCCCCGGCGCGATGTCGACGTAGTACGAGGTGCCGCTGTCCAATTGGGTCTGCGGGTACCATACCAACTGGTTATTCGACAGCCACATGCCATAGCTGCCATAGTACGTCGTCCCGCTCGTCACCGGCACCGTATAGACGGCTTCTCCCGTATTCGCGCGGCGCAGGATCAAACTGCCCGTTCCAAAGCGCACCTGCTCGTCAAACGTCATCTGCAAGTACGGCCACACGCCCGACTCTGCTCCGTCGTCCGGGCTGTACGCCGCCGTCGGCGCCGTCAGGTCCGCCGTCCGGAACGTCCATGCCCCTGCATGGATACCCGAGAACCCGTGCCCCGTCAGATCGCGGAACGTCCCCGACGTCACCTGCACGTAGTACGATTGGTCGTCCGCCAGCGGCTGATCCAGCGTTACCCGAATGCCATTGCCGCCGCTGAACTGATACGTCCCGCCCGTCATCGCCCCGCCCGAGACCGCGATCCGCTCGGCCAGGCTGTTGTCGGTCTGCCGGTGAATCTCGATGAAGCCCGTTCCCAGCTCGATCGCTTCGCTGAACCGCATCCGAAGCTCCGGCGTCGCGCCTGCTTGGTCCACGCCACGATAGCGCAGCTTCGGCGCATAGTCCGTCGTCCGGAAATCCCAGCCGCTTGGCCCGCTTACACCGGCGTATGCATTGCCCGCGTTGTCCCGGAACGTCCCCGGCGCGATGTCAACATAGTACGACGTGCCGCTGTCCAGCTGGGTTTGCGGGTACCATACCAACTGGTTATTCGACAGCCACATGCCATAGCTGCCATAGTACGTCGTGCCGCTCGTCACCGGTACCGTATAGACGGCTTCGCTTGTGTCTGCCCGACGCAGAATCAAGCTGCCCGCTCCGAAACGAACCTGCTCGTCAAACGTCATCTGCAAGTACGGCCACACGCCCGACTCCGCCCCGTCGTCCGGGCTGTACGTCGCCGTTGGCGCCGTCAGGTCGGCCGTCTGGAACCTCCATTCCCCTGCGCGAACGCCTGAGAAACCTTGCCCCGTCAGATCGCGGAACGTCCCCGACGTCACCTGCACGTAGTACGATTGGTCGTTCGCCAGCGGCTGACCCAGCGTCACGCGAATGCCGTTGCCGCCGCTAAAGTGATACGTACCGCCCACCATCGCACCACCGGAAACGGCGATTCGCTCGGCCAGGCTGTTGTCGCTCTGCCGGTGGATCTCGATGAAGCCCGTTCCCAGCTCGATCGCCTCGCTGAACCGCATCGCCAGCTCCGGCGTCGCGCCCGCTTGGTCCACGCCGCGATAGCGCAGAGTCGGCGCATAGTCCGTCGTCCGGAAATCCCAGCCGCTTGGCCCGATTACGCCTGCGTATGCGTTGCCCGCGTTGTCCCGGAACGTGCCTGGTGCGATGTCGACGTAGTACGACGTGCCGCTGTCCAAACGCCTCGTCTGTGGACTCCATTCGAGCTGATTGTTGTATAGCCACATGGCTTCGTTCCCGTAATACGTCGTGCCGCTCGTGATCAGAACTGTGGAGATCGCTTCTCCCGTATCCGCGCGGCGCAGGATCAGGCTGCCGTTGCCAAATCGCACCTGCTCGTCAAACGTCATCTGCAAGTACGGCCACACACCCGACTCCGCTCCATCGTCCGGGCTGTACGTCGCCGTCGGCGCCGTCAGGTCCGCCGTCCGGAACGTCCATGCCCCTGCATGGACACCCGAGAACCCGTGCCCCGTCAGATCGCGGAACGTCCCCGACGTCACCTGCACGTAGTACGATTGGTCGTCCGCCAGCGGCTGATCCAGCGTCACCCGAATGCCATTGCCGCCGCTAAAGTGATACGTACCGCCCACCATCGCACCGCCCGATACCGCGATTCGCTCGGCCAGGCTGTTGTCAGTCTGGCGATGAATCTCGATGAAGCCCGTTCCCAGTTCGACCGCTTCGCTGAACCGCATCCGAAGCTCCGGCGTCGCGCCTTCCTGGTTCACGCCACGGTAGCGCAGACTCGGCACGTTGTTCACCGTCCGGAAGTTCCAGCCACTCGGCCCGCTAATTCCTTCATATGCATTGCCTTGATGGTCTACCAACGTACCTGGAGCCACGTCAATGTAGTAGGATGTACCGCTATCAAGCGGGTTCCATGGGTACACATCCGCGTGGAGCAAATCGTACAGCGACACGTAATACTCGCCATCTGTCACGATTCCGTTCGCTACCGGAACCGTCAGTACAGCATCCCCTGTATCGGCGCGGCGTACGATCCAACTGCCTGTGCCTAATCTTACCGGCTCATCGAACGTCATTCGCAATGCCGGCAGCAATTCAGTCACTTCTCCGTCACTCGGTTCCAGCTTCGTCACTAAGGGAGACCATGTATCAATGGTCGAGAAATCCCAGTCCGGAGATACTTTTACGCCTTGATAAAAAAGACCTGCCTCGTTTTTAACCGTCATTGAACCTAAATCAAGGTAATATGAAATTCCGCTATCCAACTGGGAATAAACTTGAAAATTAAGGAGATTCCCAGAGGAGAAAGCATATCCCCAATCCATCTCAAATAGATTTCCGCCGACGTAAGTATTCATGGCGACGAGTGAATCGTCGTCTGAACGGCGAACGGCGATCATGCCGGACCATAACGAGATATTTTCATCAAATTGAAGCTTGGCCAACGGAGCCGTATACCCCGGGTTATGAGCCGTAACAAACCCAGTAACGACTGGAGCCGTAAAATCTCCCGTATTGAACGTCCAAGCGCTCGTATCCGCTAGCCCGCCATATACGGATCCGCTGTAACTTAAAAAAGTACCAGAAGATATAAGCACATAATACGAATTTTTCTCTTCAAGCGAAGCTACGGGATCAATTCGCAAATTGGTCCCACTTAATATATAAGTAGCGTTATGGACGGTTCCCCCGGATATCGAGATATTGCTAGCTAATGAGCTATCCGTGCTGTTATAGATTCGAATAAAACCCGTTCCCAATTGAATCGGCTTGTCGAACTGCAGCGACAGCGTAGGGGTGGGCGATGCGACGCTCGTACGATACGGGCCATACGATAAAATACGCAACGGGTCATACGAGGATACCAGCGAGAGAGGCGAATAAGTATAAACACTCGCTAATGCCGGATATGAGCTGGGCGTATAAGTACGGACAACGCTAGGCATTTCCTGCTTGTTTACCTCCGCAGCATGAAGAATGCCCGGAAAGTTCATGCTTGCCAGCTGCGTAAAAGCAATGCTGATTTGCATCGATTTTTTAAGGTTCTTTTTTCCGGTCGTCGAATGCCTTTTCTTTTTGCTCAACGTACCTTCCCCCTATTTACAAACTCACTGCTCAATGGTCGGACTTCTTCCAATGCGGCCTTGTATAATGGTTTTATTTTTTCTAAGGCATTATAGGAATCTCTAATAAAAGTTCCGTATTCTTTTAAAATCAACGCAGCTTTCATTAAAACGTCTTTTTCCAAACGCACCTTCTCGACTTTCTGATATAAACGCTCATAACCAGCTCTCTGCATCGGGATCAGAATACATTTTGAATATTCGTTTTCCTTCCAATCGCTGAAAGCTTGATCGAACGATCGAAATATCCCTCCCAAACCACGCGTCTCTCCTTGCTTGAGCATAGAAGACATATCCTGCATAATAGACGCTAACGTTTGGAACAAACCTATCACCGCCGCTAATTCTTCGTTCAAACGGGCAATCGCCTGCGAAATTCGAACGCTCGGTATATCGACGGCCGCATCTTTATACCACGATGAGCAAACCGCTCCCTGCGGCAATCGGGATTCCACTAATTCGAATAACGAACGATGCGGAGCTCCTTGTATAAGCGCTCCACCTTTCGTTGAATTAATGACTTCAATCGGATGCAACAATCGTATATATTGTTCCATTTCCAATCTCATCCGGTTGTATGATTCCGTCGTCTGCACATATCCCCCATCCACAGCGGGAACGGAAATGCGATTTTGCAAATTTCCTTTGCTTTTATAAGGAATTCCGTTTGCATATTGTTTTCCTTCTTTAAATGCCAAATTTTGTCCGGCTAGCACGATTGGATTGCATCCCAAATGCGCCAACAATTGTAGAGTAACATTAGCGATCGTAGTCGCATCTTGAACAACTGGATACTTCAGAACGTGTTCTCCCGCAAAATACGGCGTAATCCGATCCTGGCTCGTCAACATGTGAAACTTAGGGCCTTCATAATCAAGAGCCATCCGTCCGCCTACGCTGGTTCCGAAAACGATAGGAACCGTTCGGATCTTTTTTTCAAGCATGCTTTGAAAAATGACATCGTTGTGCGGTTGTGGATCGTAAGTACAAACGGCGTCGGGGAGTATGTCGTAATGAACCAGCGTATGTATAGCCGAACCGACCGCAAATAAATAGGCGCGGCTTTCCTCTTTAATTTTTCGAAGCAGCGGAATATCTTCCGACAAGGAAGGTCCCGCAGAAATAAGAATGGCGGGCTTTCCTTGGAAGTGCCTTCTCATCTGAAATATGTTTGGTGTCGTCAAAGTGAGCTTTAAATTAGTAAGACTGTTCTCGCTCCAAAATTCTCCGAAGCGCTTCGTGACCGCCAAATTGCCGGCTTTATGCTGCAATAAAATCTGCAAGTCTTCGTTGAAGCGTTCTAAATCACTTTTAAACAACTCTATGTACCCAGGGAGCGCACAAAGAACGATCTCGTCGTCGGTCTTGTCGATAAAATCTCTTAAAAAGCGCGCGGCGTCTTCCAGACGGAACTGAACCTTAAAATCGCGAATCATGCTGGATAAAAGAAATTCACCACTACCTTTTTCGGCAAAGAGGCGAGCAACCTGAGCATTTGGCTCATAAATGGAAAAGGGAATGCGTGGATGAAGGCGATGAAAGGCTTCGATATGATGCCCCAAGCCGACTCCATAAAAAATGACATGCGACGCCCCCTGTTTGACAAGCGTGGACGCAAATGCATGGGCTTCGGCAAGAGGACGTTGAGGATGATGAAGAAAGGAACCGCCGTGCGGTCCCTTGGCGAAAATAGTCGAAGCTCCTTCCAAGGAAGTCTCGATGCGCAAGGAAAGGGCGGCGGTGGCTTCCGGAGCTTGCAATAATAACTTGCTCGTTTGAGGGAAACGGTATTGTATTAAGTTCCAACGATCAGTATGCATTTAATATCTCGACTCCATGCATGATTTCGGATTTGGCATTTTATCGAGTAATTCGACATAAATCCACCTTTTTCCTTTATATCAGGAAATTTTCTGGATAGAATGGTACTAATTTTGCTACATTGCTTATTTTTGAGTTACTCTCCGAGCACTTTTAAACCAACTGCCGAAGCGGTTACCAACGCGAGGAAGAAGATACGCATGACCTGACGCGATTCGCCGTAAAAAATCATACCAAGCACGGTCGCGCCCACCGAGCCGATGCCCGTCCACACCGCGTAAGCCGTCCCCATCGAGATATCCTGCATTGCGGCCGTCAGCAGGCTGAAGCTGAACAAGAAGCTCACGCAGATGATAATAAGTCCCCACGCATCCCTGCGGCTGCTCCAGCGATTTAAACCGACCGCCCCCGCTACTTCGAACAGGCCCGCACAAACTAAATAGATCCAGGCCATCAGTGCGCCCCCCCTTCTTCAACATCCGATTTCGTTTTGGGTCCGGATGTCGCTTTTAAACCGACGATGCCGACGATCATGAGCGCGACAAGCGCTAATTTAGCCGCATTCAGTTCTCCTTCGAAAAAGACGGCTTCTCCGATCACCGTCCCAGCGGCTCCGATCCCCGTGAATGCAGCGTAAGCCGTTCCGATCGGCAGCACGCGCGTCACTTCCATCAGGCTCCAAAAAGAAAAAGCTAATGCGACCGCCGTCAGCAGCCATTCCCACCAATTTGAAGCATGCTTCAAGCCCGACACCCAGCCTACTTCCGTCACGCCGGCTGCGACGAGCAGCGTCCAGTATTTTGTCATCGTCGATCCCCACTCCTTGTGTCCAAGATGCAAAAAAAGCCCGAAAGCATCGGCATGCAAGGTACGCAGCGCGAGTGGCGCGCATGACCGTGCATTCTGATACTCCCGGGCTTTTGTCCCTCCGTGACGCCTGCCGCAATCGGCAGCGCGCGCCCTCCCTTGGACCAGACAGGCGGCCGTAGCCGACTCGGAACCCTAGAGGACGAATCCCAACCATATTAACGAACAACGGGTGGACTGTCAAATTTGATTTTCAAAAACAATCCGTTCGCACGCTTCGCCCGCTCTCTACTTACGTCGCCCGCTGCGCGGAGGAAGGCCTTCAGGCACGGGCTTCGGAGCCATGGCGAGCGTAGTCCCGAGGGCTTGCTCTGCTGTCTCTTCACCTTCACCTGGCATCCCCGTAACCGGCGTACCCGCGGTCAAAGCAAGTACGCCATTCCCCGACATTCCGGTTTTCTCGGGCGGCGGCCCGCTCTCCAACGCTACGGCCTCTTCCGAACCGCCGAAGCTTCTGCGAGCGCCTTCTCCGCGCAACCTTGCACCCGCTAGACGGAGCCCTTGGCGCAGCGAGGACGAACGCGGCGCTGCTACATATTCGGCATCCTCGTCCGGCGCCAGGATCAGCCCTAGTTGATGGTGCTCTCCGGCGTACCTTGCCCGCTGCGCAAACTTCACGTTACCGTCGCGATTGAGCACCTCTAGCTTCGTGAACGCCGGCTGGAGCTGCAACGCCGCGTGAAGCTCCTCCTTGCTTCGTACCCGAACGCCGTTGGCCTTGCTTACCGTCTCGCCCGCGCTCAAGCCCATCTCGGACGCCGGCGTGCCGGGAAGGACGGCGAGGATCACGACGCCTCTGCCGTCTTGCACATAAACAGGATGATGCCCCCGCTCGCGCAATCTTCCCCAGAAAAGCAGACCTTCGTGCAAAATGAAAGCCGCCAACCCAGCCACGATCGTAAGCGGTCCCCAAAACGCTGCGCCGGCTGCAAGCGCCGCGATCGACAGCCCGTAAACCAGGAGCCCGCCCGCCATTTCCTTCGCCTTGGTTTCGGGCCAACGTGACGTCGTCCGGTCCGTAAATCCGATCAGCACCGGGAAAGCCGCTAACGTCCAACCGGCTACGTTCATCGCAGGGCCGCCGTCCATGCCGAACAGCGGCGTCCACGGCAGCGCTAGCCCGTTGTTGCTAGTCGCTGGCACGAGCCATAGCAGCGGCACGGGCCAGAGGCCGGACAGCGAATAGGCGCCGATCGGTTTCCCGCGTTTGCCTTCGAGGAACAACGGCGTAGCATAACGCGATCCCTGCAGCCGAACGAGAAGCGCTTCCGCAATATGCAGCAGACCGGCCAAAAACAGCAATGACGGACCATCGATATCGTTCACCGCCTGCCAGACCCGGTTGATCGTATCGTCACCGTCAGGAACGCCTGTCCAAGACAGGACCGCCTGAACAACGGTAAGCGCGCCGGCCGCGTAGGCGAGACAAACATATCGAAGCTTGAACAGGGCTAGAACGAACGTCGCGACCCAGACGCATACGAGCGTCGAGGCGGTCAACTGTGCGCCAGCGGCAAACCCAAGCGCGGATAATGCAATGCCCGCGATGAAACCCGCGACGATACGGGCCGCTGTCATCGGCAGCGTACCTCGCAGCCTGACATGGAACAACCTGCGTTGCAGCACATTGCTCTGACGCGAATGCCACCAGACCATCGCAAGCGCTATATATAGAAAAGGCGATAGGAACAGGACGCCGATACTCTCGCCCGCCAACCGCAACCAATCGATCGTCAGATCCAAGACGAATCCCGCCTTTCGTTTCCGTAATCCGATATGTATGCCGACCATACGTATTCGACAGACGGAAGTTCAAATCCTGCCGGTCTGCTTTTTCGCAATTTACAAATAGTGGAACACACTCATCTTAATACTCTGTTTTTTCCGTTTTAACGATATCCCCTTCGTGCAGGTAATGCGTTCACCGGAGGGCCGCGAACGCGCGCCTACAGCCTCTTAAGGATCGCTTCAAAGAATATCAGTCGCTTAACCGTCCTGGACGAAGGGGATAAAATGTGAAGGGTCCCGGCTTGAGCATGATAATCTTTTAATCTGACTGAAGGGGATACTGTTTAATGACTAGGCTCCGGTTCGTTACGCGAATCCCTGCCTCCTGTTTTAAGGGGATACCGTTCAAACGTCTCAGACACCTAGTCTTAGGCTATTCTTCCCCCGCCTGTTCGAAAGGGATACCGTTTAAACGCCCGAAAATGCAGCAGCCGCCCCGGGCTGCCCACTGGAACGGTAGGCGGCGCCTTGGGGCGGCTGTGCGGGAGGCTGCTATTTATTTGAGATATGGCGCGGGATTGACCGGCGTGCCGTCTTTGCGGACCTCGAAGTGCAGATGGTAGCCGGTTGCGGTACCTGTCATGCCGACGAGGCCGATTTTTTCGCCGCGCTTGACGGTCTCGCCTTTTTCCACGAGGATCCCGCCCGGCTTCAAGTGGCCGTATAGCGTCCAGAGCCCGCCGCCGTGGTTGATGATGATACAGTTGCCGTAGCCGCTCCACGACTGGGCGACGATGACGGTGCCCGATTCGGCTGCGTAGACCGGCGTGCCCTCCGGAACGGCCATGTCCATGCCCGTATGCAGCTTGTTTCTCTGACCGGTCACGGGATGCGTCCGGTAACCGAACGGCGAGGACAATCGGTACTCCCGCTTCAGCGGAAGGCCCAGCTTGCCGCCGGTATAGTAGGTTTTCAGCTGTTTTTTCTGCTCCAGCAGCTTCGAATACTTTTTGCCGAACTCCATTAGCGCGGCTTCGGCTTCTTCGCTGATGTCCTCGGTTTCTTCGATCTTTTGATTGATGCTCGCTACGAGCACTTCTTTTTCTTTTTCTTGGTCTTGAAGCTCGGCCTTCTTGTCGGCCATGTCGCTGTACAGCTTTTTGACCGAAGTCAGGTCCAGTTCGACCTGCGCCTTCTTGTCGGCGACAAGCGCCTTGTAGCTCTCGGTCTGCGACAGCACTTCTTTATCCTGCTCCATGATGGACTGCAGAGACTGAAACCGGCCGACGAAGTCCGAGAAGCTCTTGGAGCTCAGCAGCACGTCCAGATAAGAGACGGAGCCGTTCATGTAAATGAGCCGGATGCGGTCCCTTAACTGCTCGTCCCGGTTCTGCCTGGAGGCTTCGGCGGACTCGAGCTCCGACGTCGTCTTCAGCAGTTTGGCTTCGGCGGCGTCGATCTTGGCTTGCGTCGCGTCGAGCTGATCCGCCGTCTGCTGAATCTGCTTGAGCAGCGTAAACATATCCGTCTTGGCGAGCGCCTTTTTATTCGTCAGGTCCTCGCTCCGACGCTCGGCTTCCTTTTTATTTTCCGCAGCGGCGTTCATCTGGGCTTGGATCTCTTTGAGCTGCCGCTCGATCTTCTGCATCTTCGTCTCGGCGTGGCTCTCGTACGGCCGTACGAGGAATACGACGCCCAGCAGCATGACCAATACCGCGATCAATCTTCTATTCACCCATGTTCTCCTCCATCATCTGAGCATGAACGGCAAGAGCTACACCTTCAAATGCTTGCGAACCGAAACGACGCTGCCCCAGACGCCGATCAAAGTGCCGAGCGCGACGAGCGAGCCGCCGACCAGCCAGCCGACTTTGTTCATGTCGACGACCTCGATCATCATGAGGCCCATGTTGTAATGCGTCGATGCGATCAATTCGGAATAACCGTACAATAGCAGCGCCGTCGTAATGCCGGAGCCCGCCAAGCCGATGATGATTCCTTCGATAAAGAAAGGCCAGCGGATAAAATTGTTCGTGGCGCCGACGAGCTTCATGATGCCGATCTCTCTGCGGCGCGCCAGGATCGTCATCTTGATCGTCGTAGAAATGAGGAACATCGCCATGACCGCAAGTCCGGCGACGACGACGAGACCGACGTTGCGCACGGCGTTCGTGATTCGGAACAGCTTTTCGACGTAGCCTTGTCCGTACTTGACGCTAATGATCGGCTTGTCCGCGTCCGTCTCGTTAAACGCCAGAATCTGCTTGGCCACGTATGATACCTGCTGGGCGTCGAACAGTTCGACCTCGAACGAATCCGGGAGCGGATTCGAGTCCTTATAGCCGTCGAGCGCGCCCTTTACGTCCTCGTCCAAGTCCTCGCGGAGCTTCTCGAGCCCCGCTTCCTTGGAGACGAAAGTCACCTGCTTGACCTCAGCGATGTTGCCGATACGCGTCTTCAGCTCGTCGATCTTGGATTGTCCGATATCCGACTCGAGGTATACGTTGACTTGAACCTGGCTGTCGAATTGGTCGGCCCATTGGTTCACGTTGAGCGCGAGGAGCATGAACACGCCCAGCACGAACAGCGACACGACGATCGATCCGATCGAAGCGAACGACATCCAGCCGTTGCGGAAGACGTTCTTGACACCTTCGCGGATATGGCGCACGAGGGTGCTAAACTTCATAGCCGTATTCCCCTCTCTGCTGGTCCCGCACGATGGTGCCCCGTTCGATCGCGATGACCCGCTTGCGGAGGGTGTTGACGATTTCTTTGTTGTGGGTGGCCATGACGATGGTGGTGCCGCGGAAATTGATCTCTTCAAGCAGCTTCATGATCCCCCAGGAGGTCTCGGGATCGAGGTTGCCGGTAGGCTCGTCCGCCACGATGACGGAGGGGCTGTTCACGATGGCTCTGGCGATCGCGACGCGCTGCTGCTCGCCGCCGGACAGCTGTGCGGGCAGGCTGCTCGCCTTGTGCTTGAGCCCGACGAGTTCCAGCACTTCCATCGTGCGGCGGCGAATCTGCCTTTTCGGCGATTCGACGACTTCCATCGCGAAGGCGACGTTTTCGTAAACGGATAGCTTGGGGAGCAGGCGGAAATCTTGGAATACGACGCCGATATTGCGGCGCACGTACGGAATCTTGCGTTGCTTCAGCTTGCCTATATTGAATCCGTTGACGGACAGCTGGCCCTTGGTCGGCACTTCCTCGCGATAGATCAGCTTCATGAACGTCGACTTGCCGGCGCCGGACGGGCCGACGACATAGACGAACTCGTTGCGGTCGATCACGATGTTTATGCCTTGCAGGGCGGGCGTGCCGTCCGGATAGGTCTTCCATATGTCGTGCATTTCGATCACGCGATCACATCCTGTTTCATTGTTGGGCAGCCGATGCATATATACGTTCAGGGAGACGCTTCCCGTCGAAAGGCTAAAGTTCCGCAGACTAATGGTACTTCGACATCTTGCCGGCAAATCCTTTATTTGTCGAGCTTTATCTGGCTGCCGGACGCGGATTCGCGCCTATTTCGGCGTGCATTTTTGTCGATTTTCGTTATTTTGAGAAATTTTTAATCTGAAGGGAATCCTATGGGACACATGCGTTCGCGGAGGGAGGTATTCCGAAAATGGACAAACGGATCGTACGGATCGCGGCAGCGTTCCTCGCGATGATCGGCGTGAGCGCCGGGGCGGCGGTAACGGGGCATGCGGGGGCCGCAGGCTCGACAAATGGCTATATGCAGCCGTTAGACTTTAGCGTCGGCGATGCGCGAATCGCCATAGTAGAATCGGCCTTTCGGAGAGCTGATGCCGACGACGTTGCCGTAAAAGAGACGGCGAAACACGCCGAACGGCGTCCTCGCGCGCTGCCGGACGGTGTCGCGGCAGGCAGCTTGGATCTAAGCGGCTTAAGCGCGGATGCCGCGATCGCCAAGGTACAGGCGCGGATCGAAGCCGCGCTCGACGGGCGCGTGAGGCTGGTTACCGGACGTGTGGAAGCCTTAGAAGAGAGACCGACTTGGCGCGAGCTTGGGCTCCAGCTGAACGCAGAGGAAGCTCTCCGAGCGATCGAGCGATATCGGGACGCCGGTTGGCTGAAACGCCGGTCAGCCGGGCGGGCGATCGCGAAGCGCTTTTCGATCGAAACCGTCTGGGACGAGGAGACGTTCGCGGAAAAAGCGGAAGCGATGTGGGGACCGCTCGCGGAAAAGCAGCCGGTTGATGCTGTTCGAACGATCGACGCGTACGATCAGGTCGTCTATTCGCCCGAAACGCCGGGCGAGACGCTCGACATTTCCCGGCTGCTGGCTGCATTTAAGAATTATGCGCCCAAGTCATTAAACGAAGCGCCGCCTTCCGCAGGCGAGCCGTTGTCGATTGAATTGCGAGTGCCCGTCATCCAAGTTACGCCCGAGATTACGCAGGCGTCGCTTCAGGCGCAGGGAATCGCGCGCAAGATCGCCGAGTTCTCCACCTCCTTCGCGGCGAGCGGCGAAGGCCGCGTCCATAACGTCGAGGCCACTGCCGACGCCTTGGACGGTACGATGCTTATGCCGGGCGAGACGTTCGACTACGGCGCCGTCGTCGCCGAAGCGCGGCGGGTTTACGGCTACCGGGAGGCACCGGTCATCCTGAAAGGCAAGCTCGTGCCGGGCATCGGCGGCGGCATCTGCCAGGTCTCCAGCACGCTTTACAATGCCGTCCTGCGCGCCTCGGATCTCAAGATCGTCGAGCGGCACAACCACTCGCTCCCGGTGAATTACCTGCCGCAGGGCATGGACGCGACCTTCGCGGAGGGCTATATCAATTTCCGTTTTCGCAACGACACGGGCAAACGGCTATTGATCAAAGCCGCGGTTCGCGACAAACGGCTCACAGTCAAGCTGTTCGGCACGATGGCGGACAACGTCAGGTACGAGCTGGAAACGGTCCGCGTAAAGGATCTCCTGCCCCGGACCGTGTACAGGCAAGACGCGGATGTCCCGGTCGGCATGTCTCGTCTTCTGCAGGCTGGAAAATCAGGCGCGGTCGTGGACACCTACCGCTTGAAGTATGTAGACGGCCAACTCCACGTTCGAAGCAAGCTGAACCGCTCTACCTACCGTGCGCAGGACACGATCGTCGCCGTGCATCCCGCGGATTCGCGGGCGGGGCGTTCGGAGCAGCCGCAGCCTTCGCCGCAGGGCCGGACGCCGGCAGAGCCGATGTAATGGGGAACGCGAAAAAGCCGCCTGGCTTCCGGCGGCTTGGATCGTTGGTTCACTTCGGCTCCCAGGAAGACAGGCGACAATCGCTCTGCTGGCGCCCCTGCTTTATGCCGCAGGAATAAGCCATCCGGTTGGTCAGGTCGACGAGCGTGAGTCGGCAGCCATGCTTCGCGCCCGTGTCGATCCCGATCCGGTCCCGGCCCAACCACAGCTCGCCTGCCGGCGCGCCGAGCTTGAAGGTCGGCGTATGGCCGAAGACGACCGTATAAGGAAGCGGGCCGCCGTCCGCCCAAAACTCGCCGCGGATCTCGGTCAAATCCGCGGCGCTTTGCTTGTCTGGCGGCAATCCCGGACGGATGCCTGCATGGGCGAACAGGAAGCCTTCCTCCTGCCAGTACAAGGGCGTCTCGTTCAGGAATCGCAGCTCCTCCGCATCCGCCGGCAGGCCTTCGCCCCGACCGGACGCGTCGAGCAGCCACCGCTCCATATTGCCGAGCACGGCGCGCGCGCCCTCCCGGACCAGCGCCATCGCTTCCCTGAGCGCGGGCCAGCTCTCCCGCTCCCGGTTGATGAAGTCCCCCAGCAGGTACAGGCGATCCTTGCCCGGCGCGTATTCGGCCATTTGCAGAAGCGAATGCAGCGCCGCCGCTTGGCCGTGAATATCCGAGATGACAAGTATGCGGGTCATGTCCATTCTTCTACCTTTCGCTGCCGGCGTCCGCCGGGTACAAGTAGGTCTCTTCGACGAGGAAACGCAGCCAGCCGCGCGTGCCCGCCTTCAGAGGCTCATGATGGAATAAAGAAAGCATCTCGCCGGTTCCGGTCTCCGCCAGCACGCGCCAGCGGTTGCCTTCGAAGGCGCTGTGCGCGATCCGCGCGGCCAGCCGGTTGTAGGCCGAAGCGGTTCTGGAGCCGGCCGTACCGGCCTCCGCCCCTGCGGCAACTTCCTCGCTCGGATCGGCTGCCCCGACATTCACGGTCTCCCAGGCGGCGGCATCCGGGCGAAACAGTGCGATCGCCGGCCCTGACGGACGGCGGGCGCTCCAATCGGACGCTGTCCGGCCGGCGACGAGGGCGCCTTCCAGTCGTATGGCGGACCTCGCCTCGCCCTCGGCGATCGGCCCCGCGATCCGGTTGCCCGCGCCGAGCAGCGACGCGACGGACGCCGTGGCTGGCCGGCGATAGCAAGCCTCGGGGCTGTCGATCTGGTCGATGCCGCCGCTGCGCATGATGACGAGCCGATCCGCCATCGCGAACGCCTCTTCGGGATCGTGGGTCACATGGAACACGGTCGTCCCCAGCTTGCGCAGCAGGTAAGACAGCTCCGTCCGCATCTCGATGCGAAGCCGCATGTCGAGATTGGACATCGGCTCGTCGAGCAGCAGCAGGTCGGGCTGCGTCGCCAAGGCGCGCGCAATCGCCACGCGCTGCTGCTGTCCGCCCGAGAGCTGCGCGGGCAAGCGGCCTGCGAACGGCTCCAAATGCAGCAGACGCAGCAGCTCCTCGACCTTGGTTCGAATGTCGGCGGACGCTGCCTTCTTTCTTTTCAAACCGTACGAAATGTTGTCGTAAACGCTCATATGCGGCCAGAGCGCGTAGTCTTGAAACACCATGTTGATGCCCCGCTTCTCGGGCGGCACGAGCTTCGAAGCCGTGGACACGGCCTCGCCGCGCAGCCGCACCTCGCCCCCGTCGGGCTGCTGCAGGCCGGCGATGAGCTGCAGCAGCGTGGACTTGCCGCAGCCGGACGGTCCGAGCACGCTGATGATCTGCCCGCGGGAGACGCTGAAGTCGATGCCCCGAAGCGCAGGCTGGCCCCCGTAGGACTTGTGAAGCTGACGGATCTCTAAGATTGGATTCAACGGCTTGGCCTCCTTGCTTCCTTCGGTTTGAACAATCGCTCCACGAGGAGGATCAATGCGACGACCGCGGTCCCGCCGGTCAATGTCGCGGCGGCGGCGTAGCCGAAGTTCAGGTCCTCGAACGCCTTGTTGATGACGACGGGCAGCGTCATGAAGTTAGGCGGAAACAGGATCGACGTCATCGCCAGGTCGAAGACGCTCGCCCCGAACGCTGCCAGCGCGGCGGAGAGCAGCGCGCCGCGCAGCAGCGGCAGCAATATCGTCCGCACCCTGCGCGAGAACGAGGCGCCTTGCATTTGCGCCGCCGACAGCAGCCCCTGCGGCACCTTGGCCATCGCCCCCGTCACGATCCGGGTGATGACGGGAATGGCGCCAGCGACGCCTGCCAGCACGAGAATGGCCGGCTTGCCGTAGAGCAGCAGCCCGATGCGCTCTAGCCAGGCTTGGTTCCAGATAAAGATGTAGCCGATGCCGAGCACGACGCCCGGAACCGCCAGCGAGATAAGCGAGATGACGTCGATCGCCCGCTTCAGCTTGAATTTCGAATAGGTCAGCACGTAGGCGACGAGCAAGCCGACGAACAGGCCGACGATGGCGGCGAACGCCGCGATCGAGAGCGAATGCAGCAGCGCGTCCGTCAACTGTCCGCCTTCGACGAAGAGCTCCCGGTAGTGATCCAGCGTGAACGCCGAACCGCCGGACTTGCCGGGACGGGTGATCGACGTCAGCAAGTTGGCGCCTAAGGGAATGCCCACCGCGATGGCCAGCAGGATAAGGTTGCTTCCCGCCAGCAGCCAAGCGCCCTTGCGCGGCCGCTCGGCCTTGGCCCGCGTTGCCCTGCCGCCGAGGAAGTCGAAGCGCGCCCGGCGCAACGCCCAGAACTGCACGCTCATCGCCAGCGCGATCAGCACGACGAGATAGAAGGACAGCACGCCAGCCATATCGAACCGGATCGGCGAGGTGTACAGCGCCGAGTAGATCGAATAAGGCAGCGTCGGGAAGCGGAATACGGCCGCGATGGAAGCCGGCAAGCCGAAATCGCCGACGGTGTCCATGAAGACGAGCAGCGCCCCCGAGCAATAGGCCGGCAGCAGCAACGGCGCCTCGATCGTCCGCCACACGGTCCAGGCGCTGCCGCCGCTCAAGCGGCCGGCTTCGCCCAGGCGGTCCATCTTCCATTCCAGCGCGGAAAAGACGGCCAGATAGGCGAACGGAAATTTGCTTAAGGACATAACCGTAATCAGACCGGCAGGCGTAAAGACGGCGTCGTGAACCCAATGCCAGCCGAACCAGGACGCGGCGAGTCCGTCCGACGAAGCGAACATGACCCAGCCCTGCGCGAGGATGAAGGACGGCGTCACGATCAGCAGCCATACCGCGCCGTCGAGCAGCCGCGCGCCCGGGAACGACCAGCGGGACCGCGCCGTAGCGAGCGCCGCGCCGATCGCGGTTCCGAGCGCCGTCGTGCCGAGGCCGAGAACCAACGTGTTTTTGAGCGACAAGTACCAGAGCGGACGTCGGAACATCTCGCCTAGCAAAGAGAGGTCGCCGATCTGGCGGCTGCCGAAGAAGAAGCCCGGCAGCAGCACCTGAAGGACGACCGCGGCAAGCGGCAGCATGATCAGCAACACAAGAAGGGCCAGCACCAGCCAGCCCGTCCTGCTTCCGTGAGCGAAAATCGTAAAGCGCATTTTTATTTCACCGAGCGATCGGCGAACCACTTCTTGATCTCCGCTTCATGCTCCGACGCCCACGACGCGTCCGCCGCGACAAGCTTGGCGTTCGGGTTGCGGTCCGCCTTCGCCGTCACGCCCGTGACGCTTGGCTCGAAGTAGCTCTCGTCGCCTTGATCGATCAGCGCTTGCTGCGTCTTGGGATCGAGCAGGAACTCGACGAATGCCTTGGCCGCGTCTTGATGCTCGCTGTTCTTCTGGATCGCCGCTACGCGTACCGAAGCCGGCGCGCCTTCTTCCGGCCAGACGATCTCGATCGGCTCGCCGTCGTTCTTAAGCGTATACGCGTTGCTCTCCTGCAGCGCCGCGACCTTGATCTCGCCGCCCGTAAGCGCTTTGGCGACGTTCGGGTTTTTCGGATACACGTGCGCGCCGTTTTTCAACACGCCGTCAAAGTAAGATTGGCCGCCTTCGATCCCCTTGTCCTGGAAGAACCACGACACGAACGGATAAGCCGGAGCGGCTACCGCGGGGTCCGCCATGCCGACGGTGCCCTTGAACTTCGCGTCGGCGAGATCCGACCAGCTCTTAGGCGCATCGGCCGCGCCAAACGACTTCGTGTTGTAGACGATTACGCCAGCGGCATGAGCGCCGGTCGGGTAGTACGCTTTGTTCGCAGGTACGAAACTCTTGGCAAAGTCCGTCAGACCCGCAGCGGCAGTCGGCTCCCAGCCTTCCAGCAGTTGCCCTGCCTTGCCCAGTCCCTCGATCGAAGGCATCGCGTCCATCCAGACGACGTCCCAGTGGGGATTGCCCTTTTCGGCTTCGATACGGGACATGATCTCCGCGCCGTTGCCGCTGACGATGTTGAGTTTGTATCCGGTTTGGGCTTCGAACATCGGCTTGACGATCGTGTCGAAGTCATTAAGGTAAACCGTCAGCGTCTCCCCGTTGCCGGCTGGCGTCGATGCGCTCGCGCTTTCGGACGGCGACGCTTCCGCGCTCACAGATGGCGATGCCGCCGCGGACGAAGGCGCGGCAGTGTCCGAAGCCGTGGCAGCAGCGGTGCCCGAGTTATTGTTGTTCGCATTGCCGCAACCGGCTGCGGTCAAGGACAAGCCGATCAGCGCCAGGGCTGCGAGCTTGCGGTGCTGCATGAGATTCATTTTTCGATATCCCCCTCGTAATCGTTCGTGATAACTTCACTTTAAGGGGGGTTTGTCAGCATGGCGTAAAGCGGATAACAAATCGAAGTTAAATATCCTCTATGTATATTGATAAAATCATAGATAAAATCTATATTTGCTGTAGCGCATATCCGACGATGAAGTGAGGGCGAACGCTCCATGAATCCCCAACAACTGCGAATTTTCCTGCAGGCCGCGGACGGCCGCAGCCTGACGGAGGTCGCCTCCGCCCTTGGCTTAAAGCAGCCTACCGTCACCTTTCACATGCAGAAGCTGGAGCAGTCGGCCGGCATCTCGCTGTTCCGCAAGCAAGCCGGACGCGTGCGCCTGACCGATGCGGGCGAAGCGCTGCTCCCTTATGCCGCCAAAATCTCGGCGCTGCTGGACGAAGCCTCGCAGCTGATGAGCGACTACCGCGAGCAAGGCCGCGGCAAGCTGAAGATCGGCGCCAGCTATACGCCGGCCACCTACTTTCTGCCCGCTTATCTGGCCGAGTTCCAGATGCAGTACCCGCTGGCGCTGCCTACGCTGACCGTCAAGCAGGCCGGAGACGCGCTCGCCCTGCTCGCAAGCTTCGAGGTCGACGTCGCCGTCGTCTCTTTGTCCGAGGAACCCTATCCCGGGCTCAACGTCATTCCGCTCGGCGAGGATCCGCTGACGCTGGCGTTCGCGCCCTTTCACCCGCTGGCCGCGGGCGAGATCGCGATCGAGGACCTGCAGGGACAGCCGTTCCTCGTACACGAGGGCGGCTCGACCTCGCGCAGACTGTCCGAACGATGGGCGGCGGAAAACGGCTTGAGTTGGCAAATCCGGATGGAGCTCGGCGCGATCGAGACGATCAAGGAAGCGGTCAAGCACGGCATGGGGATCGGCATCCTGCCGCGGCGCAGCGCGCGCCGGGAGGAGCTGTCCGGCGAGCTCGTGCTGCGGGAGCTGCCCGGCAAGGTCAGCGTCCGCCGGATCTGCCTCGCGTATCGCAAGGAGGATGAGCCGGTTCGCCAGGCGGCGGCTTTTATCGATTTTATGCGGGCGAAGCTGGGGGTTTAAAGTGTCGGCTTGAAGCCCAAAACCCAAGCTCTATTCGGTTAGCCCTTCAACGACCGGCCTCCTTCCGGTCAGATTCGAAGAAGAAGCTTGCCCGTCGTGCCCCCTTGTTCCAGCAGTCCGATTGCCCGTTCGGCCTGCGCCATCGGATACACGCCATAGATGTCGGCCTCAAGCTCGCCTCGCGCAGCCATCGCCAGCGCCTGATACATCGCCTCCCCGACAGCGTCCGGCGCAAACGCCGCGTAGGCGCCGATGTTCAGGCCCAGCGCAGCCCGGTTGCCGAGCCAAGCCTCGTTCAGCCGCAGCTCCGTATCCGCTTCGTCGCTGGCATTACCGAGCAGGATGAGGCGCCCGAGCGGCTGAAGCGTTTCGAAGCTGCGCGTTCTGGTCACGCCTCCAACAGGGTCGAACACATGGTGCACGCCTTTGCCGCCGGTCAGCCGCAGCGTCTCTTCCGCGAACTCGCCGCGCAGCAACAGCTTTATCTCCCCGCTGGCTGCATCCCGTTTGGCGGCACTGCCTACCGTGCCAAGCACGAGAGCCGCGCCTTGCCGTCTTGCGACCTGTCCGACCAGGCTGCCCAGCCCGCCAAGCGCGCCGTGTACGAGCACATGTTGCCCGGGCTCCACTTGCGCGACTTTCTTCACCGCCAGATACGCCGTGGCGGCGTTAACGGCGAGCGCGGCCGCCCGTTCCATACCGAGGCCCTCTAGCGGCCCGTCCAACGGCACCGTCAATTCGGGCCGCGCGGCGACGACCGAAGCGTAGCCGCCCAGCTCGGTCAGCGTCAACGCGACGACCGGCTGGCCGATCCTGAAGCCCTCGACGCCTTCGCCGATCGCCCGCACGTAGCCGGACACCTCGAGCCCGGGCACAAACGGCGTCTGCAGTCCGAGGTAACCCCGGCTGAGCAGCGAGTCGATCATGCCGACGCCGGCATAGACGACATCGATGGTCAATTTCCCCGGCAGCGCCTCCGGGCTCGGTCCTTCCTGCAGCCTCATGATCCGATGTTCTCCCGTTTGTTCTACGACGAATGCTTGCATCATCATTCGCTCCTTTTGGTTTGTATTTCGGTGCGGCGATTGCCTTGGTCCCTACTTTACGCGCGCGTCCGGCGGCCAGCCAGATTTTAGTTAAGCTATTATGATCGCTAACAGGATCGAAGCGGCGGCGTATAAGGGAATGCACCGCGAAAACGCCAAAAAACCCAAGGCGCTCGATGCGCCTTGGGCGAAGCGTAGAGCGCGAATCATGCGAGCAGCATGATCGTTAATCGCGCAATGCCAGACAATTACAGTCAGCTACAGTTTCAGATCCGCCAGCTTTTCCGCCGTGCCCGAGCCGGGAAGCGGAACGTACATGCAGCACATGTACGCCTCGAGATCGTTGATCTGGCCGAAGGTGACGACCTCGAATCGAAGCAGGCCGAGCGCCGGATGGGCGATGTCGACGCGCATGCCGTTCTTCTCCCCCACTTCGTGTTTGACCCACCAGTCGGCGAACGGCTCGCTCCGCGCCCGCAGCTCGGAGACGAGTTCCGTATACCAGCCCTGATCCGCGATGAGATCGTAATGCTTGCGATAGTAAGCGAGCGCAAGCTTCGTCGATTGCTCCCAGTTCACGACGCGTTCCCGGAACGCCGGATGGAGGAAGATCAGCTTCAGCATGACCCGTTCTTCTGCGGGAATCGCGGCGAAGTCCATGACCAGCTCGCAGGCGAGCGCGTTCCAGGCGATGAGCCTGTTGCGCGGATCGATCACGAAAAACGGGTAAGGCATCGTCCGTACCATCTCGAGAAACGCTTCGGTGAGCGGAGACGCTTCCGGCGCGACCTGCGGGGCTTGGCGCCCGTTCAGCCGGTGCAGGTACTGGCGCTCGGCCGACGTGAGCCGAAGGGCGTTGCCGATACTCTCGAGCACCTCGTGCGAGGCGGACATCTCTCTGCCCTGCTCGAGCCATGTGTACCAGGTCAGGCTGACGCCGGCGAGCTGAGCGACTTCTTCCCTGCGCAGGCCCGGCGTACGCCGGCGGCTGAATCCGTCGCGGAATCCGAACGTTTGCGGCGACAAGCTCGCCCTGCGGGATTTAAGAAAGTCGCCGAGCGACTTGCGCTGCAGCTGGTCTTCCATCTCTACACGCTCCTCCCTCGCCGGCGTATGCCAACGAAGCTTTCCTTATTCCAAAGTATAGGCGCCGCAAGCTTTTCCGAGCAAGTTCCGTGCTCCGCTCGCTGGACGCCGCACAGCAACTGCAGTCGCAAAGCGGTTGAATCCAAGCGGCCAGAAGTTCCATGCAAAAAAAGACCCGCCAACGCTGCGCCTCCGAGGGCGCCGACATTGACGGGAAACGATGCTGCGTATCGGCCGGTCGAAAGTTATAGCTAGGCTCGCTTTCGCGACTCGTCTGCCGCTAAGCCTAGCGGCTTTTCTCGGCGTACTCGTCCGTCCAGGCTTGCGTCTGCGCCAGCGCGGCCTCCGCGCGACCGATCGCATCGTTTACCTGGTTCGCGGCCGTGCCGCCGTAAACGTTGCGCGCGGCGACGACGGTCTCCGGCTTCAGCGTCTCGTAAATGCGGTCGTCGAACAGCTCGGAGAACTGCTTAAACTCGTCCAACGTAAGATCAAGCAGGAACTTGTTCTGCTGGATGCAGTACAGCACCGTCTTGCCGATGACTTCGTGCGCCTGGCGGAACGGCAGTCCCTTGTTTACCAGGAAGTCAGCGATGTCGGTCGCGTTGGAGAAGTCCTGGTCGACGGCGCGGCGCATCTTGTCCTTGCGCACCTTCATCGTCGCGATCATCGGCGCGAACAGCTGGAGCGCGCCTTGCAGCGTCTTGACGGTGTCGAACATGCCTTCCTTGTCTTCCTGCATGTCCTTGTTGTACGCGAGCGGCAGCGACTTCAGCACGGTCAGCAGGCCGACGAGGTTGCCGTAGACGCGTCCCGTCTTGCCGCGCACGAGCTCCGGCACGTCGGGGTTTTTCTTTTGCGGCATGATGCTCGAGCCCGTGCAGAACGCGTCGTCTAGCTCGACGAACTGGAACTCCGTGCTCGACCAAAGGATGAGCTCCTCGCTCAGACGCGACAGATGCGTCATGATGAGCGAGGCGCCGGCCAGAAACTCGACGATAAAGTCGCGGTCGCTGACGGCGTCGAGGCTGTTTTCATAGACGCGGCCGAAGTTCAGCAGCTCCGCCGTGTACAAGCGGTCGATCGCGAACGTCGTGCCCGCGAGCGCGCCCGCGCCGAGCGGCAGCGCGTCGATGCGTTTGTAGCTGTCCTGCAGGCGCTCGATGTCGCGGCCGAACATGGACACGTACGCCATCAGGTGATGGGCGAACAGAATCGGTTGCGCGCGCTGCAAATGCGTGTAGCCAGGCACGATCGTGTCGAGGTTGGCCTTCGCCTGGCCGATCAGCGCCTCCTGCAGCTTGGACAGCAGGCCGACGAATTCGACGACGCGCTTGCGCAGGTACAGGTGCATGTCGGTCGCAACTTGGTCGTTGCGGCTGCGGCCGGTGTGCAGCTTGCCGCCGACGGGGCCGATCTCCTCGATCAGCGCCTTCTCGATGTTCATGTGAATGTCTTCGTCCGCGATCAGGAACTCCTGCTCCCCGCTGCGAATGCGCTGCTGCACCTTCAGCAGGCCGGCCTTGATCGTCTCGACGTCCTCCTGCGGCAGGATGCCGCAGCGTCCCAGCATCGTCACGTGCGCGAGACTGCCCTGGATATCCTCCTCGGCCAGCTCCTTGTCGAACGTGATTGACGCCGTATATTCCTCTACCAGCTGGTCGGTCTTCTTCGTAAACCGGCCGCCCCACAGCTTGCTCATGACGCTAGTTAGCCCCTCTCTCAAATTCCGTGCTGCCCTTTTCGTCGCTTGATGCGGTTAAGCCGGCGGCGGTTGCTGATGCTTGCTTGTCCGACAGCCTCGCGATCTGTGCCTCTTTTGCGAATAACTGCAAATATGCAGCTAAATGAGCAGTGTGACGAAGCAGATCGTCAATTAACTGCAAATGTGCAGCTAATTCACCACTTACTCCGCAAATGCGTGGATATCCGGTCAAATAACTGCATATTTGCATCTATTCATTCTTCGGCTAAAAAAGGGAATGAGATAACTGCAGAAATGCAGTTATCTCCGTGGTGTTGCGGGTGTTGCGGGTGTTGCGGGTGTTGCGGGTGTTGCGGGTGTTGCGAGTGTTGCGGGTGTTGCTTGCGGACGAACCGCTTATCTTTGCATTTGTATTAAACGCCCGAAGCGCCGTTCACGCCGGACGATACCTTGAGACGCAGCGCGTTCAGGCGGATGAAGCCGGTCGCGTCTCCCTGGTCGTACGCCTGGGTCGGGTCGGCCTCCATCGTGGCGATGTGCGGGTTGTACAGGCTGACCGGGCTCTTGAGGCCGGCGGCCAGGATGTTGCCCTTGTACAGCTTGAGGCGCACGGTGCCGGTGACGTTTTTCTGGCTCTCGTTCACGAGCGCCTGGATCGCGAGACGCTCAGGCGCGAACCAGAAGCCGTTGTACACGAGCGTGCTGTACTTCGAGATGAGCGAGTCGCGCAGGTGCATGACGTCGCGGTCCATCGTCAGCGACTCCATCTTGCGGTGAGCGGTGAAAAGAATGCTGCCGCCCGGCGTCTCGTACACGCCGCGGGACTTCATGCCGACGAAGCGGTTCTCGACCATGTCGACGCGGCCGATGCCGTGCTTGCCGCCCAGCTCGTTGAGCTTGTTCATCACTTCGAGCGGGGACAGCTTCTCGCCGTTGACGGCGACGACGTTGCCCGCTTCGAAGTCGAGCTCGACGTACTCGGCTTGGTCGGGCGCCTTCTCCGGCGACACGCTCAGCACGTACATGTCCTGCACGTCGTCCGCGCTCGAGTCGAACCACGGATCCTCGAGCATGCCGCTCTCGAAGGAGATGTGCAGGAGGTTGCGGTCCATCGAGTACGGCTTGGCGGCGGACGCCTGCACGTTGATGCCGTGCTTCTCGGCGTAGGCGATCATCTCGGCGCGGCCCGGAAACGCTTCGCGGAACGCCTCGTCGCGCCACGGCGCGATGACCTTGATGTCGGGCGCGAGCGCCGCAGCGGTCAGCTCGAAGCGGACCTGGTCGTTGCCCTTGCCGGTCGCGCCGTGCGCGATGGCGGTAGCGCCTTCGGCGCGGGCGATCTCGACCATGCGCTTCGCGATGAGCGGGCGCGCGATCGAGGTGCCGAGCAGATATTGGCCTTCATAGAGCGCACCCGCTTGGAACATCGGGTAGATGAAGTCCTTGGCGAACTCGTCCTGCAGGTCGTCGATGTACACCTTGGAGGCGCCGGTCTTGATCGCTTTTTCCTCCAGGCCGTCCAGCTCTTCCTTCTGGCCGATGTCGGCCGTGAAGGTGATGATCTCTGCGTCGTACGTCTCCTTCAGCCACGTGAGGATGACGGAGGTATCCAGGCCGCCGGAGTAGGCGAGCACGATTTTTTCTTTTGCCATGGTAGGGATGAACGCTCCTCTATTGGAAAAATGGGTACGGCGCGTCGGCCGGTCGTTACATGATCGCGGCCATGACGGCCTTCTGCGCGTGCAGGCGGTTCTCCGCCTCGTCGAAGATGATGGAGTGCGGGCCGTCGATGACGCCCTCGCTCACTTCCTCGCCGCGGTGCGCCGGCAGGCAGTGCATGAACAGGTAGTCGGACTTGGCGTGCTTGGCCAGCTCCTCGTTGACCTGGTAGTTTTTGAACGCGCGCTCGCGTTCCTTCTGTTCGGCCTCGAAGCCCATGCTCGCCCACACGTCGGTGTAGATGATGTCTGCGCCCTCGACCGCCTCGCGCGCGTCGCGCACGATATCGACCTTGGAGCCGGATTGGTCGGCGAACTCGCGCGCCAACTTCACTTGTTCCGCATCCGGCTCATAGCCCTCCGGAGAAGCGCTGGCGAAGTGGATGCCGAGCTTGCTCGCGCCGATCATGAGCGAATGCACCATGTTGTTGCCGTCGCCGATGTACGCGACCTTGAGGCCTTCCAGCTTGCCCTTGTGCTCAAGGATCGTCTGATAGTCGGCGAGCGCCTGGCACGGGTGCGACTGGTCGGACAGCGCGTTGATGACCGGGATCGTAGCGCCGCGGGCCAGCTCGACCACGTTGCGGTGGCCAAAGGTACGGATGATGATGCCGTTCAGATAACGCGACAGCGTTTGCGCCGTATCGCGAATCGTCTCGCCGCGGCCCATCTGAATGTCGTTCTTGCTCAGGAACAGGCCGTGGCCGCCGAGCTGGAACATGCCGACCTCGAACGATACGCGCGTACGGGTGGACGATTTTTCGAAAATCATGCCGAGCGTCTTGCCCTTGAGCGGTTGATAGACTTCGCCGGTCTTCTGCTTGCGCTTAAGATCGATGGCGAGGTCGAGCAGGTAACGGATCTCGTCAGGCTGGTAATCGACGAGCCCCAGGAAATCCCGCCCCTTGAGGCCTTGGGCGAGTTCTTCGGCGTTTGCGGCCGGGTTAGGCATGGCGATACCTCCTTGGTATGAAAAGGGGCGCACAGACCCCGCGTTAGTGATAGTGTTGGCGAAACGCCGGCCGGCCGCGATCGAGCGTGCAGCCGGCCAAGGCGCGATTAGTTCGAGGCTTTCGCCGCGGCCGCTTCGGTCAGGACGGCGGCGATCAGCTCGACCGCGCGGTCGATGTCCTCGCGCGACACGAGCAGGCTCGGCAGCAAGCGGATAACCGTCGGTCCCGCCGAGACGACGAGCAGGCCGCGCTTGTGCAGCTCGCTCACCCAATCGGCGACCGCCTCAGTGCACTGGATGCCGATGAGGAGGCCGCGGCCGCGGATCTCGGTGACGATCGGCAGATCCAGCAGCTTCTCGCTCAGCTTGGCGATCAAGTACTCGCCCGAAGCGGCTGCGCGCGCCGGCGCGTCTTGCTTCAGAATCGACTCGACCGTGGCGGCGACGACCGTCGAGGCGATCGGCGTGCCGCCGAACGTCGTCGCGTGCGAGCCGGCCGTAAAGGCAGGGATCAGCTTCTCCTTGCCGAGCATGGCGCCGACCGGGAAGCCGCTGCCGATGCCCTTGGCGAGCGTGAAGATATCGGGCTCGACGTCATAGTGCTGATGCGCGAACAGCTTGCCGGTACGGCCCATGCCCGTCTGGACTTCGTCCAGGATGAGCAGCAGGCCGTGGCGGTCGCACAGCTCGCGGACGCCGCGCAGGAATTCGGGGTCGACGACGATGACGCCGCCTTCGGCCTGCACGAGCTCCAGCATAATGGCTGCCGTGCGGTTCGTGATCGCCGCTTCCAGCGCAGGCAGATCGTGCAGCGGCACGTGGACGAAGCCCTCGGGCAGCGGCAGGAAGCCTTCCTTGACCTTATCCTGCCCGGTCGCGGTCAGCGTCGCCAGCGTACGGCCGTGAAACGACTGCGTAAACGTGATCACTTCATAGCGATTGTTGCCCAGCACCTTCTGGTGATACCGGCGGGCCAGCTTGATCGCGGCCTCGTTCGCTTCGGCGCCGCTGTTGCAGAAGAAGACGGCGTCGGCGCAGCTATTGTCGGTCAGCAGCTTGGCGGCTTTTTCCTGGAACGGGTTCACGAAAAGGTTGGACGCATGCCACAGCTCCCCGAGCTGCGCCACGAGCGCATCCTTCACTTCGTCCGGCACATGGCCCAGATTGGTGACGGCCAGGCCGCCCATAAAGTCGAGATACTCCTTGCCTTGATCGTCCCACAGGCGGCTGCCTTTGCCCTTGACGATGGCGATCGGATAGCGTGCGTAGGTCGGGAACAAGCTGCTCATGTTTTCCACTCCTTCGTGAATTGAATTATTCGCGTACGATGCGGGTGCCGAGGTTGCCCCCGCTCACCGCCCGGCTCAGCACCTGCGGCGCCGCGCCGTCGACGATCAGCACCTCGCGCACGTCGCCGGTGAGGCAAGCCATAGCTGCCCGCACCTTGGGGATCATGCCGCCGTAAATCTCGCCGCTCGCGATCATCTCTTCGATCTGCGCGAAGGTGACCTGCGGCAGGACCTGCTTCTCTCCGTCCACAGTCCGCATGATGCCCGGCACGTCGGTCACGACGATCATCGTGGCGACGCCCAGATGCGAGGCGACGGCGCCTGCGGCGGTGTCCGCGTTGATGTTGTACCGCTGGCCGGCCGCGTCGATGCCGATCGGCGCGATGACGGGCAGGTAGCCGAGCGCCACGATGCCTTGGATCAGCTCGGCATTGACGCCGGTCACGTCGCCGACTAGGCCGACGACGTCCGCGTTCGCCACGGGCTGCGCCTCGATCAGCCGCCCGTCGGTGCCGGACAGGCCGAGCGCCTTCGCGCCGCTCTGCTGCAGCCGCCGCACGATCTGCTTGTTGATGCGGCCGGCGAGCACCATCTCGACGACCTCGAGCGTCGGTTCGTCCGTTACGCGCAAGCCGCCTTCAAAGCGGCTCTCAATGCCGAGTTGGCCGAGCGTCTCGTTAATCGCCGGGCCGCCGCCGTGCACGATGACCGGCTGCGCCCCGCTCTCCTGCAGGTCGCGCAGATCCTCGAAGAACGCGTCCGGCAGCGCGGCGAGCGTGCTGCCGCCGCATTTCATTACGAATGCCATCGCTGCGCCCCCCTATGTCCGGTAAGCGGCATTGATCCGCACATAATCGTAGGTCAGGTCGCAGCCCCAGGCCAGCGCCTGGCCGCTGCCCATATGCAGGTCGACGCGAATCGCGACCGTGTCGCCCTTGAGGTAAGCCAGCGCCGCGTCTTCGTCGAACGCGATCGGGCGCGACTGCTCGAGCACGAGGATGTCGCCGAGCCGCACGTCGACCGTGTTCACGTTCAGCGGAACGCCTGCGCGCCCCGCCGCCGCGATGATGCGGCCCCAGTTGGCGTCCGCGCCGAACGCCGCCGACTTGACCAGGCTCGAGCCGATGATCGTTTTGGCGATTGCCTGCGCGTCAGCGTCGCTGGCGGCGCCCGCGACGGTCGTCTCAATCAGCTTGGTCGCGCCTTCGCCGTCGCGCGCGATCGCCTTGGCCAGCTCCTCGCACACGTAGCGCAGCCCTTCGGCGAACGCCGCCCAGTCCGGATGCGCAGGCGTCAGCTCGACATTGCCTGCAAGGCCGTTGGCCATCGCGACGAGCATGTCGTTGGTGCTGGTGTCGCCGTCGACGGTGATCATGTTGAACGTCAGGTTCGTGATGTCGCGCAGCAGCGTCTGAAGCGCCGCGGAACCGACGGCGGCGTCCGTCGTGACGAAGCCGAGCATCGTCGCCATGTTCGGGTGGATCATGCCGGAGCCCTTGGCCGCGCCGGCGATCGTGACTTCCTTGCCGTCCACGACGACGCGGACGCAGGCGGTCTTCTTGACCAGGTCGGTCGTCAGAATCGCCTGGCAAAAATCGTCGGAGCCCGCCGCGTCGCCCTTCAGGCGCTCAGGCAGACGCACGATGCCTGCGCTCACGCGGTCCATCTTGAGCGGCTCGCCGATGACGCCGGTCGAGGCGACGGCGACCTGGTGCTTCGCCACGCCGAGCGCCTCGGCGATCTGCGCGCGCATCGCGTACGCGTCGGCTTCGCCCTGGGCGCCGGTGCAGGCGTTGGCATTGCCGCTATTGACGAGCACCGCGGTCAGCAGGCCTTCTTCCGCCAGGCTCTCGCGCGTCACCTGCAGCGGTGCCGCCTGAAATAAGTTGGTCGTATACACCGCCGCAGCCGATGCCGGCACCTCGCTGACGATCGCGCCGAGATCGTGACGCTCCGTTTTTTTCAGACCGCAGTGCAGTCCGCCCGCTTTAAAGCCCTTGGGCGTCGTCACGCCGCCGTCCGGCACGATGAGATAGCTCTTCCCCATGTCGCTCTCGTTCCCCCGTCCGTTATGGATAGACCGGCAGGAACGTCAGACCCGTCGTCTCGTCCCAGCCCATCATCAAGTTCAAGTTCTGAATCGCCTGGCCCGACGCGCCCTTGACGAGGTTGTCGATGACGGAGATGACCGTCAGGCGCTTGGTCCGCTCGTCGACGAGCACGCCGATGTCGCAGTAGTTCGAGCCGTACACTTCCTTGGTCGACGGATACGTCCCCTCTGGACGCACGCGCACGAAGGGCCGGCCCTCGTAGAACTGATTGTACAGCTCGCGGAAATCGGCCGTCGTGCGGCTCTTGTCCGTCAGGCTCGCGTACATCGTGCTCATGATCCCGCGCGTCATCGGCACGAGATGCGTCGTGAACGACACGGTCACCGGCGCACCCGCTGCGCGCGCCAGCGTCTGCTCGATCTCCGGCGTGTGCTGGTGCTGGTGAATCTTGTACGCCTTGAAGTTCTCGTTGACCTCGGAAAAATGAGCGTTCATGTTCAGCCCGCGGCCCGAGCCGGACACGCCGGTCTTCGCGTCGACGATGATGCTGTCCGGGTCGATCCAGCCGGCCTTGACCGCCGGATACAGACCGAGCGTCGTCGCCGTCGGGAAGCAGCCCGGATTGGTAACGAAGCTAGCTCCGCGCACCTCGTCGCCGAACAGCTCGCTCATGCCGAACACCGCTCGCTCGAGTTCGTCCTGCTGCGGCGCTTCTTTTTTGTACCACTGGGCGTAGCTGTCCCTGTTCTTCAGCCGGAAGTCGCCGGACAGGTCGATGACCTTGAGTCCCGCCGCGAGAAACTGACTCGCCAGCTTCGTGCTGACGCCATGCGGCGTCGCGAAGAATACGACGTCGGCCTTGCCCGCGATCAGTTCGGGATCGACGGCGTCCAGGATGTCCGTGCGGATCTCCGTCAGATGCGGATAACCGGCCGCGAACGGTTCGCCCGCATTGGACGAGGAGATGACGGACGTGACCGTCACGTAAGGATGGGCGGCCAGCAAGCGGATCAGTTCGACCCCGCCGTAGCCGGTCGATCCGACGATGGCGGCGCGCACCTTAGATGGTGCCGAAGATGATGATGAAGATGATGGCATTTTACATACACTCCTTGCTGTATAAAGGAATGGGACGCTAGCGCGAAGGGGCGCGCGCCCGCCGTTCATGGCAAACTATTCCCATTGTACCGGATCGCGATGGGGATGTCTAAAACAAGTTGAGCCCCGCCGCCGCGTCCCGGCTATGTAAGATGCAGCTGCCAGGTCGGCGCTGCGGGACGCGGCGGACGGCGGCTCGGCGGCACGCGGGGTCCGGTTGTCGATGTGTATCATTATACATTCGAATGATTATTTATTCAATGAAAGAATCGGCTGGAAGGTAAGGTTATTTTTGATGGATGTATCGAGGATATTCATGAATGGCTCGGCTTAGCCGCCGGGTTTTGACCCTTTCGGCGCGACCGGCACATTCGGCTTGTTGGATACGCTCGGCCTGGCTGGCGGATGCGGCTCGTGAAATCCCTCACCCAACACCTCCGCCGCGTTCGTGATGATGACGAAGGCGCCCGGGTCGGCGTCCTGCACGAGCAACTTAAGGCGGGTCACCTCGTTCTGTCCGACGACCGTCATGAGCACAGGGCGCTGCTGGCCGGTGTAGCCGCCCTCGCCCTGCAGCTTGGTGAGGCCGCGGTCCAGGTCGATGAGCACGGCCTGCGACACCTTTTCCGGCTGCGTCGTCACGATGAAGGCGGCCTTTGACGTCTGCAGCCCCGTCTGCACGACGTCGATCGTCTTGCTCGTGACGAACAAGCCGATGAGGGCGTAGAGCGCGTTCTCGGGCGCGATGAGGATGCCGGCCGAGAGGATGACGAGGCCGTCCAGCGTGGCGACCGCCAGACCGAGGCGCAGCCCGGTGAAGCGGTGCAGGATTTGCGCGGCCGTGTCGAGGCCGCCGGTGGATGCCTGGCCGCGGAAGACGAGGCCGAGGCCGAGACCGACGCCGAGGCCGCCGTAGATGGCGGCGAGCAGCGGGTTGTGCGTCGGCGGCGTCCAGTGCGCGGTGAGCAGCACGAACAGCGGCAGCACGACGGAGCCGACGGCAGTCTTGATGCCGAAGCGGCCGCCGAAGACGGCGAGGCCCGCGAGGAAGAGCGGGATGTTGAGCGTCCACTGGGTGTAGGCGGGCTTAATATCGGCCAGGTAGTTGACGATGACCGAGATGCCTGAGACGCCGCCGGAGGCGATGTTGTTGGGCAGGAAGAACAGGTTGAAGCTGACCGCAATCAGGAAGGAGCCGACGAGCAGCAGCGCCATCGACACGGTATTGCGATAGAGCGGCGAGCGCGGCTTGCGGCGGCGCTTGTTCGGCCTTGGCTCCGGATGAAGAGGAAGCTCGGCGCCATTCGCTTCGTTTGCATTTTCCATCGTAGGAAGCCCACTTTCTTTTATTTTAGAGCATGTAGTTGCATACAAAAAAGGGCAAGCCCCTTCACTCGGGCCGGCGAGATAGGTTCACTTCGAACGGATGCCGACATCGCTTCCCGTTGAGGGGAGCAGTGCCGGCGATCGGAAGAAACGTTTCCTCGCGTTGCCATTAGTGTCGGAACTTGCCGCATGCTTTATTCGAATAAGGTGCGCGTGCCGATCGGTTATTCGGCGGCCGCAGCCGGATCTGTCTTAATCTGGCTGCGCAGGTAGCCGTCGATGAACGGATCGATATCGCCGTCCATGACCGCCTGTACGTTGCCCATCTCCACGCTTGTACGATGATCCTTCACCATACTGTACGGGTGGAAAACGTACGAGCGGATCTGGCTGCCCCAGGCGATGTCCAGCTGCTCGCCGCGGATGGCGGCCAGCTCGGCCTGCTGCTCCTGGATCTTCTTTTCGTACAGCTTGGATTGGAGCATCTTCATCGCGCGGTCGCGGTTCGAGATCTGCGAGCGTTCGGTTTGGCAGGCGACGACGATCCCGGTCGGCAAGTGAGTAAGTCGGATCGCCGAATCGGTCTTATTGATGTGCTGGCCGCCGGCGCCGCTCGCCCGGTAGGTATCGACGCGCAGATCCTCGGGACGGATCTCGATCGTGATATCGTCCGGGATCTCCGGCACGACGTCGCAGGACACGAATGACGTATGGCGTCTGCCGGACGCATCGAACGGCGAGATACGGACGAGCCGGTGCACGCCCTTCTCGGCCTTCAGGTACCCGTAAGCATTGTAGCCGCGGACCATGATGGTGACGCTCTTGATTCCCGCTTCGTCGCCTGGCAGATAGTCGAGCAGCTCCACTTTGAAGCCCCTCTTTTCCGCCCAGCGCGTGTACATCCGGTACAGCATCGAAGCCCAGTCCTGCGACTCCGTGCCGCCCGCGCCCGGGTGCAGCTCGAGGATCGCATGGGACTTGTCGTACGGCTGGTTGAGCAGCAGCTGCAGCTCGAAGTCGTCGACCTTCTTGGACAGCGCTTTGACGCTGCCGACCCACTCGACCTCAAGGTCCGCGTCCGACTCCTCCTCCAGCATCTCTTGCATCGCTTCCAGGTCCTCCTGCTCGGCCGCTAACGTCGAATACTGCTCCACGACGCCTTTGACCGCATTCAGCTCGGAGATGACGCCCTGCGCCTTCTCATTGTCGTCCCAGAAGTCCGGCGCACTCATTTTCTCCTCGAAGTTTGCGATCATTTCCTGCTTGAGATCTAAGTCAAAGAGACCCCCTAAGATACGTGAGTCGCTTCGCGGATTCGCGAAGGTCTTGCTTGGCTGTGTAATCGTTGACGGCCATTTAAAATCACCTCATCGTAGAATGCGGCCCGGCTTGCGGTCCGAAGTTGCTTTCTGTATCTTCGCTGTCCCTGTAAGTTCAACAATCGCAGCCGATCTCCCGACATGCAAGAGCGATGCTCACCGGACGCGGCCCGGTTAGGCCGCCCGGCGGAGCACCGCTCCCGTGCCTTCGATCAGTCTATGCGACCGTGGCACATTTTGTATTTCTTGCCGCTGCCGCAAGGGCAAGGGTCGTTCCGGCCGACGCGCTGCTCCGGCGAACGGGCAGGACGCTTCGGTCCGGCTTCGGCCTTGGTATCGACGGCTTGGCCTTCGGCGACGGCTTCGCGCTTCACGTTGCTCTCGACCTGCGCCTTCATGATGTAGAGCGTCACTTCTTCCTCGATCCGCTCGATCATGGACAGGAACATATTGTGGCCTTCGAACTGATACTCGCGAAGCGGATCGTTGCCGCCGTAGGCGCGCAGGTGGATACCTTGACGCAGCTGGTCCATCGCGTCGATATGGTCCATCCACTTGCTGTCTACCGCGCGGAGAACGACGACCTTCTCGAACTCGCGCATCGTCTCTTCGCCGATCATCTCTTCGCGCTCGCCGTACAGCTGCTCGATGCGCGCCATGAGGAGTTCGACGATCTCTTCCTTTTCCTTGCCCCACAGGTCGTCCTTGTTCACGCGATCTTCCGGCAGGAAGTTGGCGTGCGCGTAGCCTGCGAGACCCTCGAGATCCCAATCCTCCGGCACATCGTCGCCCGGGCAGTGCTTGTCTACCGCGCGCTCGACGACCGACTTGATCATCGGCATAACGACGTCGCGAATCTTCTCCGAGCCGAGGATCTGGCGACGATCGCCATAGATCTTCTCCCGCTGCAGGTTGATGACGTCGTCGTACTGCAGGACGACGCGGCGGGCGTCGAAGTTGCTGCCTTCGACGCGCTTCTGCGCCGACTCGATCGCGCGGGTGATGAGACGGCTCTCGATCGGGGAGTCCTCGTCGAAGCCCAGACGCTCCATCATGCCCATGATATTGTCCGCGCCGAAGCGGCGCATGAGCTCGTCCTCCATCGACAGGTAGAACTGCGAGGAACCCGGGTCGCCCTGACGGCCTGCGCGGCCGCGGAGCTGATTGTCGATCCGGCGGCTCTCATGCCGCTCGGTGCCGATGATATGAAGGCCGCCAATGTCCGGCACGCCATCGCCGAGCAGGATGTCCGTACCGCGGCCGGCCATGTTGGTCGCGATCGTGACCGTGCCGCGCTGGCCCGCGCTCGAGATAATCTCCGCTTCCTCGGCGTGATACTTCGCGTTCAGCACCTGGTGCTTGATGCCCTTCTTCTTAAGCATTTCCGACACGCGCTCCGAGTTCTCGATCGATACCGTACCGACCAGTACCGGTTGGCCGGTCTGGTGACGCTTCACGATCTCCTCGACGACGGCGCGGAACTTGCTGTTCTCCGTCTTGTAGACGACATCCGGAACGTCCTTGCGGATATTGGTGCGATTCGTCGGGATCTGCACGACCTCGAGGCCGTAAATCCGCTTGAACTCCTCTTCCTCCGTCTTCGCCGTACCGGTCATGCCGGCCAGCTTGCGGTACATCCGGAAGTAGTTCTGGAACGTGATCGTCGCCAGCGTCATGCTCTCGTTCTGGACGTCCAAGCCTTCCTTCGCCTCGATCGCCTGGTGCAGCCCGTCGCTATAACGACGGCCCGCCATCAAGCGGCCCGTGAACTCGTCGACGATGACGACTTCCTCGTCCTGCACGACGTAGTCGACGTCGCGCTTCATAATAAAGCGCGCGCGCAGCGCCTGGTTCACGTGGTGGTTAATCAGCACGTGCTCGTGCGCGAACAGGTTCTCGATATCGAACGCCTGCTCCACCTTCGTCACGCCGGCTTCCGTCAGCGCGATGCTCCGCATTTTCACGTCGATCGTGAAGTCCTCGGTCTCGGACAGACGGCTCGCCACGCGATCCGCTTGATAGTACATCTGCGTCGACTTCTGCGCTTGGCCGGAGATGATCAGCGGCGTGCGCGCCTCGTCGATCAGGATAGAGTCGACTTCGTCGATGATGGCGTAATAGAGCGGACGTTGAACCATCTGCTCCTTGTACAGCACCATGTTGTCGCGAAGATAGTCGAAGCCGAACTCGTTGTTCGTGCCGTACGTGATGTCGCAAGCGTAAGCGGCTTGCTTTTCCTCATGGGAAAGACCGTGCAGGTTGCAGCCGACCGTCATTCCCAGAAAATTGTAAACCTGTCCCATCAATTGGCTGTCCCGTTGCGCAAGGTAATCGTTCACCGTGACGACGTGCACGCCCTTGCCGGCGAGCGCGTTCAGATAGACAGCGAGCGTGCCGACGAGCGTCTTGCCTTCGCCTGTCTTCATCTCGGCGATCTTGCCGCTGTGCAGCACCATGCCGCCCATCAGCTGGACGTCGTAGTGGCGCTGCTTCAACACCCGCACCGCGGCCTCGCGTACGACCGCGAACGCCTCCGGCAGAATATCGTCCAGTTCAAAATTTTCTTTATTCAGGCGCTCGCGGAACTCGTCCGTCTTGGCACGAAGCTGTTCGTCGCTCAGCCCTTTAATAGAAGACTCCAGCTCGTTGATCTCGTCGACCGTCTTGGACAGTCGCTTCACTTCGCGCTCGTTGGCGTCTCCGAATATCTTCTTCACTATTCCGAGCATATGATACCCCTTCCCCTTATGCGGGATGACCGTATCTATTTATTTTAGCAGTTAAGCGGGAGGGGGGCAAGAAAAGCGCCGTTTGCTCAACCTTTGATGGATGAAGGAAGATGGAGATAGCACAACGCGGTAAACAAAGGCCTGTCAAAAACGTCCGGCGCGCGCTTGAAACGCAGATGAGATCCGATTTCCGCGTTATTCCAGTGTGCCTTCCGTTCAAGCATTCGTTTTAGCAGCTTGGCATCCAGTTGCACCGCCAGGCACGGCTCCACGATATCTCGAATTGGAATACGAGAAACTTCTCCTTCAGTTAATGGCACGTGGAAAATTCCCTCCTCGTCGCCGACGTCCATATACACGTTCCAATCGTGCAGCCTTGGACGGATTCCGCGCGTAGCCATTTGTCCGATCATATGACGTTGCGCTTCCTGGAGTTTTAATAGCAACTCATCGCTCGTACACGGAGTATCCGACTCGTAAATATAACTTTTGCCGCTTAGCTCTCTTTCAACGTAAGCAAGCTTGTCGGTCATTGAAATCGGCCGGTAAGGAGAGGAAGCAATACCTTCCTTCAAATCGAACCATTCCCCGGAGTTTAACAGCACCATTTCGGACGCAATCCCTCGCGCGCTTCGCTCAGAAGCGAACAATAGTTCTAAATCCTCAAGCTCGGGTACGCCCCTGAAGCGATTTAAATGCCACAACCTGCCGCCCAGCGTATACTGCCCCGCAAATGGCAGAAAATAATCCGGACGCAGCGCCTCAAGATAGTCCGAGCATTGTCGAATGAATTGGCGCTTCTTCTGCTCTCCTTTTAGCATAAGCGCTTCTTCATCCTGATGTTCAAAGCATTGCGGATAAGGTCCCGCCCCGGCATAACCGACGAGCAAAAAATCCACCTTTCCGTAATGATCCACCATGTATTTGCAGGCCGATACCGTCAATCCATACGGACAATCATTCGTATTGACGACGACTTTCCCGCCTCCATGGAAAATCGCTAGCGTATCAAGCGCGTACGTGATCCTGTCCGGTTCGGGCTGGCACGCAAAAGAATGTCCGCATAGCGCCGGATCGCAGAAGTCTGCCCCGAGCACTTCAATAAAGAAGTCGTCGGCTAAACGATACGGGCGATGACCCTGCAGCTCGATAATTTGCTCGAAGCCGCACTGTTTTAGAATTCTATGTACAAAACGGTCCTTGTAATTGGCGATCAGTACCGGAATATGGTCGGGCAATCGGCGAAGCGTCTCCGGGTCCAAGTGATCGGGATGCACGTGAGAGATATAAATATAATCTACGTCCGAAAAATCTTCGGGCGTTATCTCTAGCGGGGGGTAGTGATACCAACTGCCATAATAGATGCCATCCGTCAGCCACGGATCGCATAATACGCGAACGCCTTCATGCTCCACGAGCACCGAAGCGCTTTTAAGATATTGAACCTTCAAATGACGCCGCCCCGCCTTCCCTGCAGTAGGGCCGCCTATCTAAAAGCCCTCTCTCCGTATATCGGATAAGAGGGCTGGGTTTTTGATTTAAAATTATGTTTTAAGAGAGTCAGACAGCCGATTCAATCAAGCCATAAGTACCGTCGTCCCTGCGATACACGACGTTCGTCTCCTTGGTCTCCGCGTTCGCGAAGACGAAGAAATTATGGCCGATCAGGTTCATCTCGAGTATCGCATCTTCAATGGCCATCGGCGGAGATAAGAAGCGCTTCGTGCGTACCACTTCGAACTTTTCGTCCTCATCTTCGCGCACGAGCGTCGCCGTCGCGTTGGAGCTTGCGTTCTCTTCCTTGAAGACGCCTTTTGCTCCCGCAGTCTGACGAATCTTGCGATTCACTTTCGTTTTGTGTTTGCGAATTTGGCGTTCAAGTTTGTCGACGACCAAGTCGATCGACGCGTACATGTCGTTGCTTTTTTCTTCTGCCCGGAGCAGCAACCCTTGGAGCGGAAGGGTGACCTCGACGGCATTGCTGCCCTTCGTCACGCTAAGCGTCACGTTGCCGTCGGTTTGGGGAGGCGCTTCAAAATACCGTTCCAGCCTGGCAAGCTTCTTCTCGACGTAATCCCGAAGAGCCGGTGTGACTTCCATGCGCTGACCACGAATATTATATTTCATATGCTGCATCCTCCTTTGCTGACTTCATTTTAACATACCCGCGCCGTTGAATTCAAAGCAATATGCAGATTCTTTCGAATTTTCTGTTAACTTTGAAAACAATCGTGAAAACGCTGTAAAACAGAGAAAAACCTCGGATCTCTCCGAGGCGGGGTGGCCTTAAATCGTAAATAGGACCATTGCTTTTTCTATAGGCAGGTGCTCGAAAGCGCCTAGAATTAGATTTTGATAACGTTTGCCGCTTGCGGGCCTCTAGCGCCTTGTACGATGTCAAATTCGACCGGCTGGCCTTCTTCGAGCGCCTTATAGCCGTCCATTTGGATTGCGGAGAAGTGAACGAATACGTCGCCGCCTTGCTCAGCTTCGATGAAGCCGTAACCTTTCTCTGCGTTGAACCATTTCACTTTACCTTGCATGTACATAACATTCCCTTCATCATCAATTCGATTGACATAGGCGATTTGGCCTGGCCCTCTCCCCGAATATACCATCATGGAAAGTTTTGTGTCAATGGGGGTTTTGAAAGCGATTACTTAATTTCATGCTTATTCATTTCTTTTTCATGCATTCGATAATCCATTCTGTTATGAACGCTTTTTGGGCGCAAGCCGACCGGCTAACTTTTTCTGTGGACAAAATTTCGAAAATCAGTCTGTTGAATTAAAGTTAACCGCAAACTGTACTGCTTTTATAACATCCTCCACGTCCCCATCAGACATCTTGGGGAACAACGGAAGCGTTATCGCCGTCTCGTAATAATGCTCAGCTCTCGGACATTGATCGTCCCGATAACCAAGGCCACGGTAATACGGTTGCTTGTAAATCGGAATGTAGTGCACGTTCACGCCGATATTCAAGTCGCGTAGTCGAGCGAAGACCGCGTTCCGGTCGTTTACGCGAATGACGTATAGATGCCAACTGGATTCCGCCAACGGATGCTGTCTTGGCAAGACGACGTCCGCCATTTCTTCGAAGGCGGCGTTATAGCGAGCCGCGATCTCGCGACGGCGGCGTACGAATCCGTCCAACTTAGACAACTGGGAGAGGCCAAGCGCGGCCTGCATATCGGTCATGCGGTAGTTATACCCCAACGCTTGCATTTCGTAATACCAAGGCTCGCCATTGCGCGTCAAGAGATTCGAATCTCGCGTCATGCCATGATTCCTAAACATTTGCAACGCCGTCTTTAATCGCTCGTCGTCCGTGACGATCACGCCGCCTTCGCCGGTTGTCACATGCTTCACGGGGTGAAAGCTGAACATGGTCATGTCTCCAAAAGTGCCTACCTTGCTCCCGCCGTAGCTCGCTCCGAGAGAATGTGCCGCATCATGGATGACCGCGATTCCACGGTCTTTGGCCAACATCAGGATGCGATCCATCTCCGCAGGCTGACCGGTTAAATCGACTGCAATAATAGCTTTCGTACGATCCGTAATCGCAGTTTCGATCTCATCGGGGTCAATATTGTAAGTATGCGGATCGATATCGGCAAAGACGACCTTAGCGCCCATATATAACGCGCAATTGCTGCTGGCGAGGAAGGTAATCGGAGTCGTGACGACCTCGTCGCCGGGCCCAATGCCCGCCGCATAGCAGGCTGCATGAAGAGCCGCGGTCCCATTGCAGAACGCTACGGCATACCGGGCGCCGACGTAGGCGGCGACTGCATTTTCGAAGTCCGCAATGGCCGGACCTTGCGTTATAAAATCGCTTTTGAGCACCTTCACGACGGCTTCGATATCATCTTCATCGATCCACTGGCTTCCGTAAGGAAGCATGTCCGCTCTCTTCTCTAGCATGCTAACCGCCTTCTTTAGATCAGATTGGTCGAACGAATCCAGTCCTCGGTACGGCGAATCCCTTCTTCCAGCGAGACAGCCGGGCTCCATCCGATTAACTTATGCGCTTTTTCCGAATTGCAAAGAAGCTTTTGAATCTCGCTTTGGGGATGGATGTGTTCGACGTGTCGAATTTGAGATTCATTGTTTACGATCAGCATCGCCAGGTCATTAATGGAGATGTCCCGCCCCAAGCCAGCGTTAATGACGTGACCGTTCGCCGCGTCCGAATACCCCGTTTCTACGACAAACTTCGCGCAATCTTCCACGTAAAGCAGATCCCGGGTCTGTGTGCCGTCTCCATATATGCTAAGCGGCTTTCCTGCCAACTTGTTTTTAAGGAAAATCGCAACTACGCCGCCCTCGCCCCCGGTCTTTTGATAGGGACCATATGTATTGAACGGACGTACGACAACGGTAGGAAGGCCATAAGCGAAGTAATACGAGAGCACTAAGTTCTCCGCTCCGATCTTGGCGCCGGCGTAAGGCGAAGCCGGTTTGGTCGGATGCAGTTCATTGATCCCGGTTTGGTCCGTACAACGATCGTATACCATGCAAGTACTCATGAACACGACCTTGACTTGATGCTTGCGGCATTGTTCTAGAATATGAAACGTCCCAACCGTATCGTTTTCAAAGGTGGTTCGTGGGTCATCGATCGAATCCTGAACGTTAATCGAGGCGCCGAGATGGTAACAGACATCGAATTTCACCTCTTCAAAAAGGGTGGAAAGCAGCGCTTCATCTAGAATAGAGCCTTCAATAAACGCCTTCAGCCCTTCATGCTGCCGAAACTCGTCGAGGTTCTCCTTTCGGCCGTTAGACAAATTGTCAACAATCCAAACGGAATGTCCGTCTTCCAACAGCCGCTTACCTACCCATCGGCCGATAAATCCGGCGCCTCCCGTCAGCAGTACCTTCATCATATCGTTAATCTCCTTCCGTTATCGTTCGATTACCGCAAGAACCTCGCTCGCAACTAAGCTTCTCGTTTTCTCTTGGCGGCTGTCCGTCAGCTGCATTCCCTTCAGACTCATAGCAGTCAACCGTCCGGGCTTCGACATAGCTTCCTCAAGAACTGCCCGGTAATGCGAAGAAGTAACGAATGCGTGCCATCCGATGCTGTGCACCGCCCCTAAACGATCGGCTTCAGAAGTGCTATACGTTTGGTTTTCTGCCACGACAGTCACGGACGAAGGCAAGCCAAGATAGCATCGCTCCCATAACGCCACGCCGCCGGCGCCTAACCCATAATCCGCCGAGGCGATTAACGCAGCCATATTATCGGTTTGCACATGCATTCTCACGCCTTTTAGCTCGGAGACCAGTTCGGCAACCCGGGAACCTCGAGGATTAGCTCCGCCGACGACGACATCGGCCTCCAGGTCATGCCTGAACGAAGACCATGCTTCCAACGCCTTTTCAGTCTCCTGCGTCGGATCGCTTCCTCCGAAGAAAATCAATACTCGGCGTATAATGCCATCCCTTGGGCGCAATGTTTGTCTGGCCTCGTAAAAATTCCGGCGCAATAGCAGATACTTGGGCCCTAACAGCGTCAAGCAATGAGCGGGAACAAGGTCGCGGTACGGATCCAGCGTCTCGTCCAACCAATTCTGGTCCAAAAGCAAGTCTGCGTCATGGAAGCGGTCAGCAAGGTCGTCAATGGCCATTATTTTAACCACGTCATGTCGCAAAAGACTCTCCCACTTTGCGTCGATCGCATAATGATCGGTGACGAGCAGCGCTGGTGGCTTGCCGAGGTCCCGTATAATTCGAGATGTCCTTGCGGCGTCGTCCGCGATAGCGCCCGACACTTCCCGCTTTAGCGCCGTGTCGCAATCAAGCCAGGCAAGCTCGTGGCCGCGCGCCTGGATATAACCGCCGATGTGGCCTTCGAGCCGTCTGCAGATAAATAGCGCACTCCATCCTGCAGAAGCCAATTCGTCTGCCAAGGCCAGACATCGCATAACGTGCCCTGTTCCTGACGCTACGGAAGCATCCGCTCGAAAAACGACCGTCCGCATCTCTTTAGACGACCGGCTTTTGTTCGATATGGGCATTAAGCGCGCGAATGTCCGGATGAAGATTCAAAAAGGAGACGACCTCGGTGGAGGGAATCAGCTTGTCGCCCGGGAAGGCTTCCGCTATCGCTTTGCAAAGCGCGTAATCCTCTTCCGTGTCCAGCGTGATCCTCAACGCCGGATATTGAAGAGCGGCGGGAACCTGTACTGCCGTGCGCCGGAACGCCTGCGGATATTCGTGTGCGTAATAGGTAACATGCTCCCGGTGCCTGGGCTCTGTCCCAACTTCAGCCATCTTTAATAGCGCTCCGTAGGAAACGGGTTCTACGGCGAGGCCGCGAGGCATGGCGTGGCTCCACACGATGAGAACTGCATCTGTATGGCCTATCAACGCCGTCATATCGGATGCCAACTCATAGTCTACGAACGGACAATCAGACGTGACGCGAATGATCCAATCCGGCGAGTACGAACCGGCGGCATCCACAAACCGCTGAAGCACGTCTTCCTCCGAACCGCGGGCATACGCGACTCCGTTTTCCGCGCACCATTGAACAATCGGGTCGTCCTGCGAGAGCGCCGTGGTAGCCACGACCACTTCGGCGATTCCATTCACCGCTTTGCAGCGCGTTACGACATAATCCAACACGCAGCTTTCGCCAAGCGGCATCAATACCTTTCCTGGCAGCCTAGAAGACCCCATCCGGGCCTGAATGATTATTATCGTACGCATAGATGTCACTCCTTCGGATTCCTCGAAATCGGTGTCATGCTGCACATACTAACGCGGTGCCGAATCTTTATCTCTTCTACAGAAGCTCCCAGCTGACCGGCGTTCCCTTTTGGATGTCACGGCTAACCGTTCTTCCCAAAATCGTCTCCATATGTTTGGGCGAAAGTCCCGCTCCCGGTCGAATCGCGCGGATATGAGTCGAATCCAGCACTTCGCCCGCTTTGATATCCTTGACGAAATATAGCGAACGGCGGTGTTTCAAAGAAGGCACTTCAATGGCTGTCGGACCGTATTGAATACGTCCGAGACTCTGCCAAGCCTGCTCCGATTCGCGGACAAGAGCCGCCATCTCGTGAGGTTCCATGGAAAAAGCCGAGTCTACGCCTCCTTCGGCGCGGGAAAGCGTAAAGTGCTTCTCGATGACGACACCGCCCAAAGCTACGCTGGCCACGCTGACGCCGGTTCCCATCGTATGGTCCGAAATACCGACATGGCAATCGAACAACTCCGCCAGATGCGGCATGGTAGACAAGTTAGAGTTTTCCGGCGTCGCAGGATAAGTACTGGTACATTTAAGCAAAACCAGATTGTTGCACCCGGCTGCCCTTGCAGCTCTGACGGTCTCGTCTAGCTCGGATACGGAGGCCATTCCTGTAGAGATGATCAAGGGCTTCCCTGTTTGCGCCACTTTGCGGATAAGCGGTATATCCGTATTTTCAAATGATGCGATCTTGTATGCAGGAACGTCCAACCGCTCCAAAAAATCGACGGCGGTTTCGTCGAACGGCGTGCTGAACGCAATCAACCCCCGTTCGCGACATCTTTGAAAAATGGGTTCGTGCCATTCCCATGGCGTATAAGCTTCCTGGTACAGCTTGTAAAGAGAGGCCCCTTTCCACAAGCTGGCTTCATCGCTGATGAAAAAATCCCCTTCGTCAATGTCGAGCGTCATCGTATCGGCCGTATAAGTTTGCAGCTTCAACGCATCCACCCCTGCGTCAGCAGCCGCATCTACGATGGCCAGCGCCCTATCCAAAGATTGATTGTGATTGCCCGACATCTCGGCGATCACGAAAGGCTTAAATCCTCTGCCGATCTGGCGTTCCACTATGCGAAAATCTCTGTTCATCCGAATTCTCCTTCGACGATCGGCCCATAAACCGATTATTGTCTCCAATCCAATAGACATTCCACCGCGCTAACCTCGAATACGGGAATGCCTAAGCGCTCCGACACTTGCTTGCGTTCCGAGAATGAATCGTCGATAAAAATCGCGCGTTTGTTTTTCATATGCAAGCACTTTTGGTCCAAGCTCTTCAGCCACACGATTTGATCGAACAACGCGAGAAGCCGATATCTCTCCAACGTATCGTGAAGCACGTCGCGATGCTTTGTAATTAAGTGTACCGACTTGCCTTTGTTCCTGCACTGATAAATAAAGGCCGCAAGCATCGGATTAACGGCGCCGTTCACGATCAGCGTATCGTCAAGGTCGATATATACGTGATCATATTCGTATTCGAGCCTGTATCGCAACTGGGTATATTCCATGGCGCGCAAGCCCGGCTGCTGCTCCCGGAACTCAATCTGATGTCCCATGCGATCGAACAAGGATAGCGTCGCGATATTGATTCCTTTGTTTCTATAATAAGCAAAGCGAGCGCTATACCCCGATTCGATGCCCGTGATTCTGGCGTTAGCCGAGACTGGATGGGACACGCGAAAGGACCATGCACCCTCAAATGCAAGCTGCCGATTTAACGCCTCCGCGAGATCGCTTAACTGCCGTCCAACCGGGCTCTCTCCGTCGCACTCTAAGATCGAAGAATCCTCGCTTCTGAGCGCCCTGCTGAATCTTAGCCGTCCTTGGAGATCCGTGAAAGCCAGAACTTCATATTCAGCCTCAACCTTTTTGCTCCCGGGATCCACAGGCGTCTGATCAAGAGAAGCTGCGAGCTGTACCGAAAGGGCGTCCACTTTTCGTTTATCGCCGCAAAGCACGAGCGTATCGTGTGGGGAGCCGACGACCGTAGCTCTTAGCTTAGACTTGTTTGCCATCAGAAGCCGCTGCGCTTCCGGATCGGCCGGGTATATATAATCGATACTAAGCCTGTCTACGATCTCTTCCAGCTTTTCCAACGCTTTGGCGTCTTCGACGGCAAGAAACCCTTCATAGCGAAGATACGCGAGCTCGCCCGGATCACCCTCCCTGTCGCCGAGACCGTAGAGACGATAATGGATCATCTGGCCAAGCGCACGATTCAGCTCCAAACCTTCTGCCGTGCCGCAGGGGTATATCAATACGTTTTTCATCCAACCATCCGTTCTAATCTTCTACGAATAAGGCTTCATCGTATCTTAGCATCTTAAGGCCGGTTTGATAAGGCTGCAGCGTTCCGTTCCAATCGCAGTTCCGGTCGGCGATCCATTCCGCATAAGGAATCCCCGCCCGCATGCTGAGGGGTACCCCGCCGCCAAATCGCGGATTGACTTCGATAAAATAAAATCGTCCCGTGTCGGACTCCTTAATTCCCTGCACAGTGACCGGGCCGTACAATTGCAATGCCGCAAGAAGTCGAACCGTTTCTCTCGTAACCGCCTCGTCCTCAACGGTAATAGACTTGCTGACCTCGCCCGAGCGAACAACCAGACGCTTCCTCGGCACGACGGATCGTACATTGCCCGCTTGATCCACATAAGCATCGATGCTATATTCCTGCCCATGGACGAAACGTTGAATAAGCGGCGATTTTACTTGCCCATAAGCAGCGCACAGTTCGTCTGGCGAGACGATATGAATATTCTTGCTTCCCATGCCCGTCACCGGCTTTACGACCCATCGGGAGCCCTTCCGTTCCGTATGATCGATCTTGTCCGGTTCCAAGTAGGTATCCGGCGTATCGAATTCATGACTTCGAAGAAATTGAAACAAACGAAACTTGTTCAAGCAAAGCTCCAAAGAAGAGGCCTGAGAAACGATGACAGTCGTACCGGAGTCTTGGAAGTCTCGTTGTCTTCCGGCCAAACCGATGAGTTCGGGTTCGTACAACGGGATCAGGTAATCGATCTGCTCAAGCCGGCATATCTCCAAAAGCCTGTCGTAATAGCGTTGCCCTGCCGAACAGGGCGGCACAGCATGCACCTTGCTGCATATCACCTGAGCCGCACAGTCGGCAGGATTTAAATCCGCTCCGATCACTCGCCAGCCGGCTTCGGCGAAGTGCCGGACCAGTTGCACCCTTCTACCCACGGATGTAAAAAGGGCGGTTGGCCCCCCCGAGAGCGGCTGACTGCCAGACCTATCCTTATATATCATGCTCACTCCCTTTCCCTGTAGATTCGAATAATAGGATTGTTCCCTATTGACGCAAGCCGTTCGAAAATCTCTTGCTCGTAGCTGGAAGAAGAAATCAAAATGCCGATCTTCTCGTCGGATAGCGCTTGTTCTATATTAACTACCGGCAATCCCGCCATCTCTTTCCCGCTAAGCGAAGGATTGCTATCCACGATTCCTTCGAATGCCGTATTACCTTCAAGCTCCCGTAGCAACTCTGAGGTATGTCCGCCCGCACCGTAAAGATAAAACCGATCCGCGCCGGACGTCCTTAATTGTTCCCGAACATGATTGTCCAAGAACAAGTTTACCATAACCGTGTGATAATGCTTTTGCCGTCCGACATTCGTCTGTATGGGATGCCCATTCATGATGGCGGCTTTATGAGTATTGAAAAAAGAACCACTGAAGATGACGGCTCCGAGTCTGCGCGTCGAAAGGCGAACGAGACCAGAGTCCGCTTCCAAATCGATTCGTAAAGGTTTGTAGAACTTTCTGCCGCTCCTTCGGCGCAGTACCGGATCTGTCCAAATGAAGTCCACATCCAGCGCATCGTAGAGAACAAAAGGCAGGTCTTGGGGCTGAACGTTCATCTCCGAATGGATGGGCCACACGAGATCGTTCGCCCCCAATTCGCGGGAGGACAAACGGGATTCAGTCCATCGTTCTACCTCGTAAAGATCGGACAGGCTCTCGCGCGCTTGGTCGAACAACAATGCGCTGTCGTGCCGTTCCTTCCCCACAAAAACGATGATCAACTTTGCTTTTACTGACGGGCGCGGATTCGCATCTGTCCGCTTAGCTGAATGGAACGTCAGCCGTTCTGGCGATTGAATGACATCGGAATAGGCCGACTGATAAGCATTGTTCATCGCTTCGAGCGAAAAATGGCGCTCGGCCCTGCGCCTCGACTCCTTCGAGAACAGTCGGCGGCGCTCCCGATCTTGGAGCAACGAGAGCGCCCGCTCCGTCAGCGAGTCGGCATCCCGCGGCGCCACCAGGTAGCCTTCCTCGCCGTCCCGTACCAATTCGGGTACGCCTCCGGTAGCAAAACCGACGATCGGAATCCCCATGGACATCGCTTCTAAAATAACGAGCGGACAATTGTCGGCAACGGAAGTGAATAAAAATAAATCAAGGAGCGAATAAACATCCCGCAGTTCTTCTTTGTTATGAATATATCCCATATTCCTTATATTGGGATTTGGGGAACTGGCATCCCCTCCAATATTCAAAAACAAAAAGTCGTCGAACTTCTGGCTGCAACGCCGAATCACTTCTTCGGCGTATTGGCCTCCTTTGTAGGGATTCGACAAGCCGCCGTTTGCGCTGCCGCCTACCACAAGCGTCGTCTCCGCTATGCCATACTTCTCGCGAAGGGCTTGGCGATTCGCAACGGAAGGATGAGGGCTGAAGACGTCCGTATCGATGCCATTGTATATCAATCGTATCGGATGATTCTTTAAAATGCTTTTTTCCGCTTTCTTTTTTAACCATAACGAGGGTACCGCGACGTGAAAGCTTGAACGATCGTAGATTTCTTTTTTAAAAGTCCATAACGGTCCCGCATTATCGGTCAGCACTCTGGGATACGTATTTAAATCAGGGCAAGCGTGGCAGCCCGTCTCCCACTTCCCGCATTCGAAAGAATGGGCGCAGTGCCCCGTAATTGACTGCATATCATGCAAAGTCCATAGCGTAGGCTTGGAAGAAGTCAGCGGCTGCAAGGCTGCAGGATGAAAATAATAGCCATGAAGATTGTGAAGGTGCAGTAAGTCCGCCTCTTGTACCAGCGGATTGCTTGCCAGATCGCGGCTACCTTCATATTCGAAGTCCAACCAACCGGAAGACTTGAGCTCTGCTGCAGCGGCTGTGTTCGTGCCGATGTCGAACGGATAGGACCATGAATCGCCGCTTTCTTTGTATCCGACCAGCATACTGGAGCTGTGACCGTTCGCACGCTGCCACTTGACCAAATCCTTGGCGACAGCCGAGGCTCCCCCGGTATAGTCGTTGGTATGAAGATGAAGCACGTTCATGATCATGCGCCTATCCCTTCTGCATCAGACGGATTGAAGAATAATATCCCTCAATTGCGAGGCCCGGTCGCTAAGTTTGTGCTCGGCTAACGTCCTTGCTTGTCCGCTTTTGGCAATCTTCTCGAAGTCGTAAGCCCTCGAACGAATGCGTTCGCTCTTCATTACGGCGTCCTCGTCATTACGATAACAAATGAGATCGCTGTCCGGATCGAAGAGATCTGGCAAATTCGACTTCCAGTCCGTAAATAAGCAAGCGCCTACGCCGGTCGCCTCGAACATTCTCATATTTCCCGCGCTTGACTCGGCGACGTCGATATGACAGTTGAATACCGTCCGAGAAGCGGATAAAATCGCGAACATATCCAAGCCGAATACAGGAGGTTCGACCAATTCCATCAATGTCGGGCAGTACAGATCGGACTGGGGATCCAGCAATGCGTTTTTTGCTTCTGCGTTCATTAACCCGAACACTTTCATAGAAACGCCGTGCCTGACCAGCGAAGTAATGACCTTTAGTCGCTCATTATGCAAACTGTCGCCGGCGAACAACGATCCGCAATACACGATATCGTATTGGGACGCATCCCTCCTGAACGTATCCGTCACTTGTGACCGATAATCGCGGAGCAAGTCCAGGACACGGGGATCGAAGGAATGCAGAACGGCATGGCTCTGAACCCCAAACGCAGTATATTTGCTCCGCAACGCTTCTGAAGCTGTGATAACGTAGTCGAACGCCTGGAAGTCCGTTCCTCGCTTGTCTTCAAGGGGACCGCCATGGTAGCAAATTATTTTTTGAATAAAAGGAAAGGACGAACGCAGTTCCTGGATAAAGAGGCTATTCCACTCCATCCAATCGTGAATGAAGACGATATCCGGCCGATAGTGACGAATTTGGTGCCATACAACATTTTTGTTGGAGGCCACCGCTACTTGGTGCTCCTCCGCCCACTTAGCCTGAAGCGAATCGGCGTTAGCGATCACGTCGATGACCTCAAGATCGGGGAACGCGTTCAAATAACGTGAAATCGTGTGCAACGGAAGCAAAGCCGATCCGAAAAGCGCCTCGAACTGAGTCTGATAAGGGGAAATGGACGATACGATCCCATCGCGATAGCTTTGACGAATATATTCCCTATAGAAGGCAGTTACTTTTAATATACGAAGCTTACTCACTCAAATCTTCGCCACCTTCAAAAACTCATCTCGAACATACTCCAACTGCTCTTGCGTAATCTCGCTGCAAAGCGGCAAACTTAATACCCGTTCGGCGATCCGCTCGACGACAGGGAGATCCCCTTGCTGATAGCCCAAATCTTGGAATGCCGGCTGGAGATGAAGCGGAATCGGATAATGTATAGAAGCCAGAATACCTTTAGATCGCAAGTGATCGAGCGTGCCGTTACGATTACTAACCTGAACGACATAGAGATGATAAACAGGCACGACTTCTTCCGGTACTTTCATGATCTGAAAGCCCTCTTTGGCAAAAGCATGATTATAGATCGCGGTTTTCTCTTGTCTCTTGTTCGTCCATTCTTGCAAGTAGTTTAATTTAATGGACAGAATCGCAGCTTGAATATCGTCCATTCTAAAGTTGTATCCAATGATATCATGCTTGTATTTTTCCGTTCGCCCATGATTGGACAATTTACGCATGATCGCTTCTAAGTGCTTATGTCTGGTCAGCACAAAACCCGCATCGCCGAAAGCGCCCAGGTTTTTTCCCGGAAAAAAACTGAATGCCGCGGCATCGCCAAAGGTACCGACCAACTGTCCGTCGAATGTTGCCAAGTGGGATTGCGCACAATCTTCGATTACGTAAAGTCCGCGGCGTTCGGCAATGTCCATGATCGCTTTCATATTGCAGACATTCCCGTAAATATGAACCGGGATAATTGCCTTCGTGCGGCGCGTAATGGCAGCTTCAATTTTAGTCTCGTCGATCGTATAGGTGTCGGGATGAATATCCACGAAAACCGGCTTTGCACCCACATGGCAGATCGCTTCTGCAGTCGCGATAAAGGTGTGCGGCGTCGTGATGACTTCATCTCCCGGCCCTACATTCAGCGCCTTTAAAGCCAGAAAGAGAGCCGTTGTCCCGCTGCTGGCCCCGCAACCGTAAATATCATGACCATGAATTTCCTTAAACTCACGCTCGAATTTGGCCAGATACTTGCCATCGATAAAATGGCGGGACAAGCATACCTCCTCGATCTTAGCAAACACTTCCGATTTAATGTTCTCGAATTGTTTTTCTAGGTTCACCAGCGGGATCATTCAATTCGCTTCTCCTTTGGTTATGAGGAAGTAAGGCGTTTGCTTGGCCCCGAAAGCGCGGAAAAAGCGCTCTACCGGCTCAAGCATACTGCCTTCAAAGTCAAATTTGGCTGTGACGGTCGCCGAATGCTTAATCGCTTCCCACAACAAAAGGGAGGTTGCGCCGCTGTTGCGGAGTTCCGGATCTCCTCCGCCCATAATGTAGTAGGCGCTATTTTCGTCCCAAATCACATAAATGGCAGCGTGTATTCGGTTATCCTGATCATAAGCGAACCACATTTTGCGGCAATTTCGCTCGCGACAGGCGCGATCGATCTTCTTTACATAATCCAATGTATAACCCATGGGGACATTTTGCCGTTCGAACGTTTTCTGATTAACCGTATAAAATTTCTCGATGTCATCCTCTATTTTAATATCGACCGAACGTACGGCTTTGCGTATATCCGTCTTTATATTACTTCGAAATTCATTGAAAACGCGGTTCAAATCCTCAAGTTGATCAAGAACATAAGTATATCTTGTCGTCTGTTGGTAGCCTCGCCAGTAAAACGGCAGCCAGTTCGTTACGGAATAATGAAATCGCTGAAAAAAATGATCGACTGTGGGGAGTTGATCAATTAGTTCATTGAAAATATCCTTTTCATATCCAAGTCGAGTACTATTTTTTTGCTTTGGCGGGTAGGCAGCCCAAATCCCCATTGTTTGGGTATGTTTGGGCATAATAATTTTATTTTCTTTTTTAACGTATGGGAGAGCCGCGACGATCATCCCGTTTCGTTCCGCTAAAGCTACATCCCATTGATTCTCCGCAACGCTATCTAGCCACCAATCTCTAGAAAATATGGGAATCGATGTTTCATTCCGGCAGATCAACCGATACTTTTCTTGGTTGGATGTCATTTAAGTATCGGCTCCAATAAGGCGTGATATCGATATTCATAGTACATTGAAGAAACGACTTCGCAACGATAGCCGTACTTATCTGCAATTCGTTGGAAGACATGAGGCATGTGCGAAAATCCTTTTTGGTTTAACGGAAGACCTTTCACTTTTCGTGTCACTCGCTTCATGAGAAGCTTCATATATCGATATACGACTTGAATGGGGGGGATTGGGCGATTGGTAAAAAGCTTTAACTCCCATAACAAATGAATTCTCGGATCGATAATATCGAAAAAAGCAACAGCCCCATTATCTTCCAAGTGGTTCCGTGCCTTTTTAACGAATTCGTCCAACTGCTCTTCTGTCAAATATTGAACGACTTGTCCGAGCGTAATCACGTCAAAGCGCTTCCCATTCAGAGCGTTCCAAACCGTAGTATCATTAGCTTCGAGTAATTCAATATTAGACAATTTCTTGAGATCGATCCGCTCTTTCGCTTTTTGAAGCATGCCGCTTGAAAAGTCGGCTGCCACCACATGGGAGTAGGCTTTCGCGTAATAAACCGTCAGATCGGCGGTTCCGCAGCCAAAGTCCAGAAGCGCGTTTTTAGCGCCCTGCATGTGATATAGTTTCTCTTTAGCCTCTTTTTCGTAAAAAGCCTCTGTTCGAAAACGATGCTCGGCGTCCGTACGATCTTTCCAAAACGCATCCCAGAATCCTTTCCTCATGGGAGCATCCCTTCGCTAGCTCTTTGGTTTTTCCCGAGAGGGCTATTCAGGTAGCGATTGCCCTTAAGCCTCACTGGCAGCTTAGTCTCCGCGGACTCGTAGATCGCTTGAATAACCTCCAGCGAATACCGTCCCTCGCGTCCTTCGACCGCCTGGCCGGAATATCCGTTTACCGCGCTTACGACATCCGCTAGAAAACGTGCGTGTCCGAAGCCGTATACATTTGGAGGGAACTCCTTCGCATCGGCGATTTCTTCGGCCTGATCCGCAAAGTTCCACGTCTTCATCTCGTTGACGGCGAAGCCTCCAACTTCGACTGCTCCGCGCTCCCCAAGAATCGAGAGCGAACCTTCCAAATCGATCGGGCGCGCTGCAGTGGTCGCTTCAATAATGCCCAACGCGCCGTTCGCGAATCGCAAGACGACCGCAGCGGTATCCTCCGTCTCAATATCGGCCAAGGCTCTGCTGGTCTGCGCGTACACTTCCTCCACCTCGCCAAGCATCCAGACGAGCAAGTCAACATGGTGGGAGGCTTGATTGGCCAGCACCCCGCCGTCCAACGCCCAGGTGCCGCGCCATGCGGCTTGATCGTAATAAGCCTGCGTACGGGCCCACCTCACCCGAACCGTTCCCATGACCAGTTTGCCAAATCGCCCTTGTTCCAGCGCTTTACGAACTTGCAATACAGGAAGGTTGTAGCGGTTCTGCTTGACGACGAACAGCTTGACGCCGTTCTCCTCGCATACGCGAATCATGTCGTCGGCATCCTGCAGCGTCAAAGCCATTGGCTTCTCAACGACAATGTGCTTGCGATAGTTAGCCGCAATGTCGATCGCGATCCGTGCATGCAATCCGCTCGGCGTTAGAATATTAACGACGTCGATTTGTTCCTGCTCGAGCATTTTATGATAGTCGTCGTAATACGGGATTTGAAAGGACTCTCCGACTTTACGGGCCTGATCCAAATCGCAGTCGCAAACCGCGGCCAACTCCGCGTTTTCCGTCTGCAATATGGCTTCGATATGTTTTTTGACAATCCGGCCGCAGCCGACGAGAGCAAAACGAATCGAATTCAAATGAAAACAACTCCCTTATCGTTTCAATCTAGTCTCTTTTTTCCTCTTCTAGCATCATTAAATATTCCTCGGCTTTTCGATGCGGTTTTTGGGAGATCCTTTTACATTCCGCAAAACATTCTGCCGCTCTCCGTTTTTCTTCTGTTCGTAAATATAATTCGCCTAGATAAAACAAAGCGGATGCTTTATAAACGTCTTTCCGTCCTAATAACCAAGGATCATTACTATTCTCTACTTCCCGCAAGTACGACAACAACGGACCGCGCGCTTCCATATACCGTTCTTCCCTTATAAAGGCGCGACCGACATAATAACAGCAGTCGGGATGCGGATCATCGGAAAACCATCTTATAATGGGCTTGTATTGTTCATGATCAAAGAGAATCTTAATATACCAACCGATCGCGCCTCTATTTCGTTCTAAATAGCGCATTATACATACCCCGACTCTATCACGCTGGCTAATATAATTATGATGGTTAAAATATACATAAAGCTTCACAACTTGATTAAATTCCATTATCGATAAATTAGAGTCAACCGCCCCTAGCGTTGTTAGCTGGTCAAGTAACTTAAAAGATAACCTATCATTCCCTAAAGCATTATAGGCAATCCCCGACCAAAAGACCTCATTTACATCGTTACTATGTTTATATTTCTCAGTTAATAATTCGTAATAACCATCGATATATAAGACCTTAGCCAGGGAACCTTTTATATCGTGGTATTGACGTTCATGGCATAAATGATTTTTTAAAACGGTTGCTTCTTCAGGGTAGATTAATTTATTTAATATGGTTTGTGAATCTTGTCTCTCGTTAATACGCGGAATAGTTTTAGCGAGATTTTTTTGTTTTTTTATCCTTAAGACAGCATCCAACAGCTCGTTTGTAGTTTCGGCTTTAAAGACCAAACCTGTTTTAAATTGCTCAGCGAAAAACCGATTCGCATTTGGATGAAGCACGATGGATGGGACGCCAAATTCCGCTGCCTCGACTACGGATGAAGAAAAGGCTGTTATATGAATATCGGTCTTTTTCAGCAAAGCCATTAATGGCTCGGCTGTCGCTTTTTCGACTTCTATTTTATTGGCTTTAATCAACGGCTCTAATTTCTTATTCATTTCCGTTGCTTCCTGGTGAAATCTGCCTAGCATTTGGGGATGATACCTTACATGCCACAACCAGGCATCCGGGGATTTGGCGATCGCACTTAAAACCCAATCCGGCAGATTGTCCGTCCAATCATCGAGACCGTATAAAGGTTGCAGCGTGAGCAATATATGATAACGGGAGTCGTTCATATGAGTAAGTTGTTTATCGTAAGATTTTACGATTTCACTCTCATCGTTCTTCCAAAGTTCATTCCATAGGTTTCCGCCTGCAATTCCCTTTGCGATGCCGGTCTCGACCGCCCATAGATTAACACTTTCGGCTTCTTCCTCGCTCCAACACCAATAATAAAATGGCATCGTATTAAATCCTTTTTGGGGGACGTTACTCCATTGTTTATAAATAATCTCGCCCAGAACACCATGTTGTATCTCTACGGACGGAATGTTCAGTTCCCGCGCAGCAAGCGCCCAGGCCATACTCGACAAATTGGCCGAATTGACCATAAATACAATCTTTGCTTTGTATTTTGATAGCAGGGCCTTCATCATTTCGCTGTTTCTTTTGATTTCGGAAACCCACTTCATCAATTTCGGGAGATCAGGAAAAAAAGAGGATTCGGGAAATTTTTTTTCGTATTCCCTGCCAATTGATTCAAGCAACCTCGTATCAAAAGAGACATCCACTTCGTCAATTGGCTGTTCAGAGACGGACTTGAAAAAACGGGTCAACGAATACGTTTCCGATTTTACCGGTTGTTGGTGAACATTAAACTGGTTATATTCAAGACTTACTGCCCGAATCCCTATTTTTTCGAGGCTTTCAATCCAAGGTTCTATCAATCGATGGTACCAAACGTTATTCAGCCGCGATCTTCCAATTGAATCAAATAAAAAAAAAGCATCAATATGTGAATCGCGATTGCTTAACAGGTCAGAAAGAACAGGAAAATCATTTGAATCGCTAAATGCCTGCACATGGGAAGCTTCCGGCACCTGAATCGTTAAGGGAAATCCTGAAAAAATCCGAATCAGAGGCCATACATCCACCCCGTTTAGTTGCCAGTTCTCAACGTTGAAATTCTTTTCAATATCATTGTAGAACTGTATCACTGTTTGGTAACGGGACACATTACAACCTCCGTCCTAAAGTTGTTGCTCCATGATCCACTCTACAAGTTTAAAGTCAAACAAAGAATCAATATCGTACGAACGATCTTTAGGCATAACATAGCCAAGCGTATCGCTTGTTAAAAATGCCTTTTCTCTAATGAATCGTTCTACTGAACATACATAAACCGCTCCGTTTAAATTATATGTCTGTGGAGCATCCTGACGTCTAGTGATCGCATGACCAGTAAGGATAGGATCTAGGCGCTGATCAGGTTTCATAGTATACATCCAGTAAGGCGTCTTGTCCGTCTCGACGACCGTCACGCAAGCCGCTCCGTCATTTGAGGCAGAAAGTGATATGCATCCATCTATATCTACAGATTGACGAAGCGGCGAAGTAGGTTGAAGCATAACTACATAATCATAGCCATGCATAAGAGAAAGTGCATGCAGAATCGGCTCGACATGAGTTGTATGATCTGCCGCAATTTCCGCGGGTCTAAAGAAAGGCACCTCTGCGCCATGTTGACTTGCGACGACAGCTATTTCAGTGTCATCCGTCGACACAATCAATCTATCAATGAACGCTGATCTGTGGGCTTCGTCGATTGTCCACGAAATAAGTGGCTTCTGGTTTAACAAACGGATGTTTTTACGCGGAACTCCTTTTGAACCGCCCCTTGCCGGAATTACGGCCAGTACTTTTTTATCGCCGATCATTTGATCTTCCCCACTGCCATATTAATTTGATTCGTTATTTTAACAACATGCTCTTCGGATATGCCTATATATGTTGGGAGGTTTAAGCCTTGCTCCGATATCAGACGACTTTGCGCATTTGAATGAGTATAAGACTTATAAATATTCATAGCCGACAAAGGGTAAAAGAATGCACGGTTGTCAAATCCACTATTTCTCAATCTCAGCAATAGCTGTTCTCTAACCGCTGCCGGTACAAGAATGCTAACTAACCATACGACTCTATCGCGGTCAGGAAGGTCACTTTGGAAAGAGATCGCGTGATTTTCCTTTAAATAGTGCTTATACATATCTTCAATCTGCTTTCGTTCAACAAGCATTTGATTAACTTTCTCCATTTGCGCGTAGCCAAGTGAGGCCTGTAAATTGGTCATTCTAAAGTTGAAACCAACTTCTTCGTGCCAATACTTTTTATTTTTGCTCATACCGTGATCTCGAAGCAGTCTTAATCTTGTTTGAAGCTTCTCGTTTGAAGTGACACACATTCCGCCTTCACCGGTAGTTACGATTTTATTAGCAAAAAACGAAAAACAACCTATATCCCCGATAGATCCAGTTTTTCTGCCTTTATACAAAGCGCCATGCGACTCCGCACAGTCTTCAATTACAAACAATTGATTCTGCTCGGCAATTTGCATGATTGCATCCATATCGCAAACCTGGCCGTATAGATGGACGGGAATAATCGCTTTTGTTCTCTTGGTTATGGCTTGGGAAATCTGTTTGGGATCGATGCACCAACTATCAGGTTCAATATCTACAATCACAGGCGTTGCATTAACATGCAATACAGCATTAATTGTGGCGGCAAAAGTTAGATCAGGAACAATTACTTCATCGCCTTCCCCTATTCCAAGCGCCTTCAAAGCCAATTGAATAGCAACGGTACCATTCGATACCGAAACTGCGTAACTGGAATTTACAAACTCGGCAAAAGCACTCTCGAAGAGATCAATGTATTTTCCGCTACTTGAAATCCAGGTCGATAGAAATGCATCCGTTAAATATTTTAATTCGTTGCCCTTTAAGTATGGAAAAGAAACGGGAACATGAAGGTGTGCATGGTATTCAAAAAAATCAACAACCTGGTGTTTTTCGTCGACTAATGGAATGATTTTAATCTTTTCGTTGATTTTTCCCTTTAAGGTATCAATGGAGTCTGCGATATGTCCATACACAAAACCCCCGCCAATGATTTCCCCCAAAGTAGTTTCAAGGCCTTTTCCTGCAAGCAGTGCTCTTCGTATATCTCCATCCGTGATTACGCCGACTAACTTCGAAGCATCATCAACGATAAAAACGGTGGATTTCATGTTTTCGTTTATCGACCTTAGAGCTTCCAACAGAGAGTTATGCTCATTGCAAATCATATGATTTAGCTTCATCTTTCACTCATCAACCTCCATGGTTGTTTGTTGCAGAAGCTTTACTAGATTGGCTATTTGATCAGGACTATTCTTCATTGCTTCCAGCACAAAAATCGATTTGGGATTGAAAATAGACAGCAACTCGCATTCCTTTGTCGTGGGCGGTAAATGTTGATCGTCGCTACCATCGTTGCTATGAATATGTACTTGAAATATCCTGTTTCTAAACGAGAGAATGAAGTCTTCCATTCTTTCCGTTTCATAAAGGGTCGTTGAAAGATGATAATGTCCGATATCAAATAAAATCCCAAAATTGGGATCGTCAATTTCCTTCATGAGTCGCTCGAACTCATGATGTCTTGTCATCATTAAATAAATATATTTAGCAGGATGGCCCCCGGAATTTTCGATGGCGAATTTTACACCGCGCTGTTTTGCATATTCATTTAACTCTTTGCAAGAAGCCACCAACTTGTCAAAACACTTTTGATAGGTCGTTTCACTATTATTTGCCTCTTCGAAAGTAAAACCCGTGAAAAAGGCAATTTCTTTGGGATCGCTAATCATTCCGGGATGAATCGAATAGATGGGGCTTTGAATGGCGAAAGATAAATCGATAGCTGCCTTCGCATGCTCAATGGATTTTCGGCGTATTGATTCGTTTAGTGAAGACAAATTTAAAGCAAAAGCTGTTTCATGCGGAGGAAAATAGTTATGCACAACGTAATGAAACCCATATTTGTTTTGGAGGGACGTGATCACTTCCCTTACATCTTGTCTAAACGTATGTGAAGAGCCTAATTCAATATTTTTGAAACCTAGGTCCCCATATATATTCAAAACGCGTTCCAAATCAAAAGGTTCCTTGATCGCAGAAGTGGAAACATAAACATTCACGCTATTCTCCTCCTTCTTTTTCGATCAATTCGATAAGCTCATTTTCACTAAAGTTTTTAGGCGCCGGCTTCCCTACCAAATGGTCGAAGTAAAGGGCTGGTATTCCTTTGCCCCCGGTTCGTTTGGCGATAACGTTAGATTCATTGAATGGATCGCCTTTTTTTATTATTTTTGAAGCTACCAGGTATTTCTGCAGGCTTGTTCTTGTGCCTAATTCGGATAATGTCGGATACTTGGTGAAACTCCCCAAATACGTCTCTACCTTCCTGATTTCTCTAACCATCTCTCGAAATTGCTCTGGATCTATCGAAGCCTTATGATCCGGCCCTTCCAAATCCCGATCCAATGTCAAATGCTTCTCGACTAGCACAACTCCCATTGGTACCGAATAAGGCGCCGCTCCGATACCTTGCGTATGATCGGAGTAACCCACCAAAATATCCAAACGGCTCCGATACGTATGGATGACGTTCAGATTAGCTTCCTCGTCCGCCAAGGGATAATTCGCGCTGCACTGAAGAAGAATAACATCCTTGTTTATTGGATAAATCGTCTGCAGAGCAAGTTCTATTTCGCTCATATAACTCATTCCTGTCGAAAGTATAACCGGCTTGCCTTTGGAAGCTATTTTTCGCAGAAACGGCAAATTATTAATATCGGTAGACGCTACCTTATAAGCATCCAAGTTTAAATCATCCAAGAGATCAAGACTAACTTCGTCAAAGGGAGTCGTTAAAAAAATGATTTGTTTTTTACGACAGTATTCTAACAATAGTTGATTCTGATCTTTAGTTAATTCAATTTTTTTGAGCATATCAAATTGGGATTCAGCAGCGTCCGTCGTTTGTTTTTGATAGGGAGCTTTTGATACGTTACTTAAAATAAGCTCCTCCGTTTTAAATGCTTGAAATTTAACTGCATCCGCTCCGGATTCTACTGCAGCGTCTATTAATTGAAATGCCTTCGACAAGTCTCCTCCATGATTCACGCCTGCCTCAGCAATTATAAATACCGAAGATCGAGAATCGATTGATTTGGGCCCGATCTTGACCGTCTTATTGAAATTCATTTATATGCTCCTATTCTGCTTAAGATCCACGCTCCTAAATGGTACGCCATAGCCTTTACTGCCGGCTATGATATCTTTAGTTACCACGGAACCTGCACCGATAATTACATCGTTTCCTAACGATAAGTCAGGTAGAATGATAGCCCCAGCTCCAATAAAAGTTGTATCTCCTATTTGGACATTTCCGCAAACAACGCTTCTTGGCGCTAAATGACAATGATCACCAATTTTACAATCGTGTTCAACTATAGCTGATGTGTTTAACAGACTGTTATTTCCGATCTTTCCGAAAGTTTGGACAGTAGCATTGGCTAGAATCTGAACGCCGTCCCCCATCCGAACATGCGCTCCTATCACCGCAGTCGGATGTATCACTTGAGTGAATTTATATCCCTTTGACGTGAAAGAATCAAAAATTTGTCTGCGTTTATTAAGACCGCGAGCGCTACCTATGCCGTTAGCCAACTCGACCTCGTCAGGGCTATAATCCAGGATCCTCTGGTCGTCTCCTAAGTAGCACAGATTAAAAATATTGGGACCGTCTTGAATATCCGTAAATCCGATGATATCTCTATTTAATTGCAGCAGGGTATCTACGACTACCCTGGCATGGCCACCGTTTCCAATGACAATTATTTTTTTCAAAGATAGTGGCCCTTCTTTCAATTGGGAGGGATTAATTCTAAAATCATTATCGGCTCTTGAAAACGCAAAGTGAAGCAGATCTATGGATCAAATCGCCAAGCAATTAATCCCATTCGATCGCGCTTAAAATATAATTAGAAAAACGTTCTTCGGCATCTTTATTCAAGTGATCAATATCATGGAAGTCTTCTTCGTTCATCATGTTCGAAGCAAAGCAATCAATGATTTGAAATTTAAATTCCGTTTGCATTTTGCTTACAATATTTCGAAAACGGTTAATGGCATCCAAAGAATAGTGGTCTACAAATACGGGACGTTGCGGATGGACTACCAAAATCGGTTTAATTCCATTGTCGGCTAGCAGGGTCAAATATGCTTTTAATACTTCAACATTATGTTGTACGGAATTGGGATAATGTTTATTAGAAACTTTTATAGCCATTTTCGTAACTTGATCGCTTTGTATTTTCTTCTTGCTATCTGTAGCTCTATAAAGCTCCATATTAGCATCGAATCCCCAAATTGGGTTCAGAAGCGGAGAGATAAACAAATCCGATTGTTTGAGCAATTGTGAAACTAGTTTAACGGGATGGCGAATGAATCTCTCATCAATGGTGTTTGTATGCTTGTTGCTATAATAAAATCTCCCAACTAGCCCAGGCCAAGATAATAAACGACGTTTTACAATATTTTGATCATCGACCTCCCCTGTCATCCAGAAATCGTAATCAAAGCTATTATAGGATAATCCGACTATTGCATATTTGGGTAATTTCCCTTGGCGCTTTTCAATCAATGCCCTTGCGAGCAGGTAGTCTAATTGCAAGTCTTGTCCCGCGAAAGCTAAGTTAAGGGCATTTGCTTGTATAAGATGCTCGCGTAATCCAAAAGCATACGAAAGCCCTGTTATGAAGAGTCCAATTGGACGGTCACTTAAAATTTGATTCAAAAAATAAAAACTTTTATAATAGCTTACCCCGTTAATAATCCGCTCTTGAGAGATACCTAACGAAACCATTTGGTCAAAAGCCTGGCTAGCCGACTCATTCGTCACGATAATATAGTCGAACTCCCAGCTAAGAAGTTCTTCGTAAGAGTGAATTCGACTGCCCTGAAACAAATTAGAGGACTCAATATTCCAAATCATCGCACCAACGACTTCTGTCTTTGCAGGATCCAGCATTTTAATGTATCGTTCAAAATACTGTACGATCCCGACTAATATAATCTTTTTCATATAATCCGTTTCCCTTTTAAACGGACGCTCTCCGCCCGGGCTGTCTTCAAACACTCCCAAACCCGGTACGTCCAGTCCCAATTTTTAAGAACCAGAATAATATATACCGCTTGCGCCATCCAGCCGCCGAACGTGCAGATCGTAATAATAAAAAATATGCTAAAAATATCAACCCCCGGTATAATGCCCCGATCCAAAAACCATTGTTTCCACTTCGCCCGAACCAACGGATGCTTTCTCGCAAAAGGCAGAACGTAATAGTGAACGATCCATACGTCAAATACCATCGTGACGGGCAAGGCAATTCGCGCCCACAAAGGTAGATCAACGCTGACGGCCAAGCTGACGAACAGAACATACCGAACGATCTGATCGCTCCATCGATCAAGCTCAGCGCCGAGCGGCGTACATCGGTTCGTCAAGCGGGCCAGATTGCCGTCCGCCCCATCCAGATAATGATGCAGCTGCAGCAAAATACCGCCTAAGAGCCAATGCTGAAATAAAAAAGACACGCCTACAGCGACCCCGACGAGCCCGTTGAGGATGGTCACCAGATTGGGCGTGAATCGCAAATCATAAACAAGCTTCGTAAAAAACGGATCGATTAGATGCGCGTAGTACCGATTGATCGCATACTCGTAAGGCCTCCGCTGTTGGACGATATATTTGCTTCGGAAGTTGACGTACTTGCGCCTAACGGCCTTGATCAATCGGCTCACTCCTTAAGCTGCGCGTTAACCCGCTGAAGGTCTTCCTCAAAATCGATCTCCGTACATATGAGATCGGAAATATCGACCGGGTACATGTTAAGTCCAAGCGGAATTCCCGTCTCAATCGCTTTTTCAAAGTAATCGTTATCCCGGCATTGCTCCAGCATTTCCAGCATGACAGGAATGTCAGCCGCAATCAGCTTGTTCAGGCCGACAGCTTCTCCGCGCGGTCGCTCAACCTGCTTGGACACTTCCAATATCGTACCGTTTTCGGCGAGCGTGTATTTGACTTCTTCTTCTCCTACCTTTTCATTGTTTACGGCCATGCAGGAGCCTGGCGTCTTTATCAACCGGTCGATAACCGCATGGTCGAACACCACATCGCCGTTGATCCAGATCACGTCGTCGTTTCGATTCTTTTTTAAAGCTTTCAAGAGACTCTTCGACGTATTGGTCGTGTCGAAGTAATCGTTATAAACGAACGTAAGCTCGGGGAACGCCTCCATGATCAACTCTTTTTTAAAGCCGACCACGATATAGATATCGTCGATATCTACGTAACGAAGCAGTCCTTTAATTTGATTTTGCATAATGCTTCTGCCGTTAGACAACAAGGTCAATGCTTTGGGATGCGGTTTGCCTAGACGAGACCCGATCCCTGCCGCCAATATGATAATTTTCAAGCGTACACACGCTCCTTATAACGATTAAAAGGGGATGACATAAGGAATCTCTCCCGAAGCTATGCGACTCCCCGGCTCGGCGATCCGGCCGATCGATTCGACGGAGAACGAAACGATTAAGCGATCATCGTACGCAAACTCATAGTCGAAAGGAGAGCGAATGCAACGTCCCATGAAATCCTTGCCGATCTTGGAAGACTCCTTGTCGAGAATCGCTTTGACATCATAACCGTTATGAACAAGCCAAGATGCGATTAATTGTCCGTAATCGCCCGCTCCCCAGACCACATAAGCGCCCGAAGGATCTTCGTTTACAAATCTCCGCAGTCGCTCCATATCGAATGCGATGTAGGATGACGCCGGACGTTCGTCTCTAGCAGGCTTTGTTCCTACGATTTTGTCAATGGCCTGTTTGATCCGTTCTGCCGCATGCTCATCTTGGTGCGAATATAGATCGGCGTTGATTTCCTTGTAATCCGGTGCCGGACCTGCCAGAACGTCTCCAACCTTTCCCGTCAATTCCGAGGGAGAGTTGGCGCTCGCCAGTACACCGCGCATGCGGATATCCAGGCTGACGGCTGCCGAGCCCTCGGGCAGCGAAGCGATATTGCTCATTTTCCTTATGTTGAGTACGCCGGTGTCCGTCACTTGTTCATCGATCGAATTGATAAGCACCATTCGCTTCTCAGTCAACATCGCGTCGAAGATCGCGCCGCTATAGTCGCTGATCACCAGATCGCTGACCGGAAAGAGATCGAACAGATCGACCGATTCATCGCAGATGAAAACGCGCTCCCTGTCGACGTCATCGGCGGAGAAGTCTTTACTAAGCGAGATGCCATGATGCAGCTTGATCATGACATTGTATTTTCCGAGCAATTGCTGCAAAGCTGTCTTGAACCAGTCGTATGACGTGAGGTCCCCCCACGTCGGGCAGTAGAGTACCGTGGCACGCTCGGGAATGCCGTTCTTCCACGCTCGCAGGCTTCTGCCTTGAATGTCATGCACGCTCTCGTCGCGATTCTTTGTCTTCAATCTTGGATGGCCCACGGACAGCGTAGGCGCATAGGTCTCTAGCCGTCTTTGAGAGTAGGGCCCGTAAGCAAGGATCAGGTCGAAGCCCCGATTCCATTCCGCATAATTCCACGCGTCCTTGGCGTAGCCGTACAATACGCGAATTCGCAATATGGCAGGATCGATAAAATTAAACAAAGGCATGAAATAGGGAACGACGATGCCCGCCAACCGGATGCGCCCCGAGATGATATCGGCGGCATCGCAATAGACGACTTCATTTTTTTCAAAATGGTCCGCCAGTTTCTCGTAGCGCTGATTGGTATGCCGCGGCGTGGCGATGATGAATATCGCTCGCTCTTTAAATGATTCGGCGATATTTTTAAAATGAACATAATGAAAAATAGTCGTGCAAGCGAAGCCGATATATGCGTTCAAGCGAGCGACACCTCTCTGACCTTGGCAATCAATAAAAGCCGATAAAGTCTTTTAACGGCTTGAAGCCGCGTTTTTTTAATTCTTCTCCGATCGCATAGAGACCGGGCTGAGAGGTTATCAGCACCTTGTCGTTCGGATTCAAAACTTCCGGATCGAAAATTCGGTAACCATCCAACAGCGAATTTTTCTTGGTCGGATCCGAATCTATAAATCCTTGAATTTCAAGCTCGCGGGGTAATATTTCACGCGCAACGGCAGCGCCCTTTGCACCTGCTCCCCACAAGTACACTTTTTCGCCGCTTTCGAACAAGCTATCGATCTCTCTTTTTTTGATGCGATATATCGTCTCCCAGAAGACGGAATCCATACGAACGGTCGTCGAATCGTTGGAGACCCTCATATCCACGAGAACTTCCTCTAAGGTTCCCATGCGGTATCCCGATTTGTTCATTTCGTAAAATAACTTGTAATCTTCCCCTACTCTGAGGAGCGGATCGTACTGAATCCGTTTCATTGATTCGCTTCTGGCCATAATCGTGGTGTGGGGGATGCAGCAGGTCCAATAAATTTTCTCGCACAGATCCTCGCTGGATGTTACGCCGTTTTTAAAATCTTCCCGAAACGATTTATAGTTTTTAAACCGCGCAGTCCCTTCGACTGCTCGGTCATGAGGGAAATATCGGATAAACGCTTTTACCAGATCAATGTCAGCATGCTCGTCCAAATATTTTTTTTGTTTATAGAGGCGCTCAGGCGCGTGAATATCGTCTGCGTCCGCTTTGGCAATGTATTTCCCTACGGTCTGATTAAGCCCGAAGTGCAAAGCCGCGCCTACGCCTTGATTCTCCTCGAACGTAAACGTACGGATGCGTGGATCCGTGTATTCGTCGAGAATACGTTGCGTAGCGTCCGTCGAACCGTCATTTACAACGATTAACTCGAAATCGCGAAAAGTCTGGCGCAGGACACTGTCGATCGCGTCCCGTAAGAAGGCCTCGCCGTTATAGACGGACATCAGCACGCTTATTTCAGGCACTAATACCCCTCCCCTGCCATACTTTCTATTTTCCATGCCACCATTTGTCTCCAGGAAATGAATCGCAACTTACTTTCGCCCAGTAACGACTCGATCTGCTGCTGAATGTTGGCTTCGTGCTTGCCTTCAAACGCAAAGATAATCGCATCGAGAAAACTTGCATGGTCTTTCAGCCATTCTGCACTGCGAATTGTTTTTCCGTTCATAATGAGACCTTGCCGTCGCGGGTTATTATCAAGCAGGGTATGGACGGAAATATCGCTTTCTTCCAAATCTCTAAGAACATACAAAGACATCTCGGTACTTCCGAAAACAGCAACATTCCGGATATTCCGCTGCTTCAAAACGCTCGATACCGGTTCTCGGTTGAAAAGAAGCGCTTCGATCCACTTTTTATAGTAAGCGATATTCAACTCGGCATCGGTGTAAGGGTCGATCTTCCAGTCGCCAAAGCGGCGGCTCAAAATTTCCATTTTTTCGGTCCTCATCCGATTCCGGCTTCCTACTGCGCTCGACAAGCCGCCGATGCGAAAATACGCAATGGGAATGTCCATATATTCGCGCGAAATGTTCGAGTCGCCGAACAGTTTAACCATAAAATCAAGATCGCTTCTTACCGGGTAGCGAAGATCGAACAGTCCGTATTGTAAAAACAATTCTCTTGCGGCAAATAGGCCTTGATGGGGGATCATCTTGCCGTCCCGAAACAACGCTTCCGTCATTTCCTGCCCGGCCATCTGTCTAAAGCCATTCACTTCGTTAATTTCTAAGACATTTCCATAGAATGCCTTGGTTTCCGGCGTGCTTGCCCGCATCCGGTTGATTACGTTCTGGATGACGCTCGAATCATATAAATAGTCGTCCGAATTCAAAAAATAAATATAATCGCCGGATGAAGCGAGAATTCCTTTATTGAAGGCGTCATAGATCCCTTTGTCCTTTTCGGAAATGACGACGTCGAGCGCATGCCGATATTGCTCGACAATCTTCATCGTACCGTCCGTCGAAGCGCCGTCGACTAAGATATATTCGATATGAGCGTTAGCGGTTTGTTCCAGAACGCTTTGAATGGTTTGTTCCAAGTAACGCTCGCTGTTAAAAGTGGCCGTGATTATCGAAATAATCGGCTCTCTCTTGCCGCTTGCTTTCATCTCTATCCCCGCTTCCGAAAATGCCGCCGAATCAGCGAGCATAGGTAAGCATCGACTCTTGCTTGAGCCAGGTCCGAAGCTTTTCCTTGCTGATGAATTCGTTCATCGTGTAACCGATCATTTCCGAAGATTTAATATAACTTTCGTCTTCCGTCCTCTGGCTCATTTGATTGAACAACGGAGGAATGATGAACATATGCGGGTGATCGATGACTTTGGAATACTCGTCCGAACTCATCAATTCTTCGTCCATCTTCTCTCCGCGTCTTAACCCGGTCTCTTCGATCCGCACCTCATCCTTGATCCCATACGAGGCGCTGACTTCTTCAATGATCACCTCGGCCAGATCGGACAGCTTGACAAGCGGCATCTTTAAGACGAAGACTTCGCCTCCTCCGGATATCGCGTTGGCTTCTAGCAGCAGGCTGATCGCCTGATTCGGCGTCATCATATATCTGGTCATATTCATATCCGTAACGGTGATCTTACGCTGCTCCATGATTTGCTTAATAAACAGCGGAATGACCGAACCGCGCGATCCCATGACGTTTCCGAAGCGCACCGACGAGAAAGAAGTCACTTTCGATCCTTTCTGGTAACCGGCGGCAGAGATTAACTTTTCGGCAGTCAGTTTGGTCGCACCGTATGTGTTCGAAGGCGCGACGGCTTTGTCCGTGCTCGTAAACAGCACCTTTTTCACATCCGAATGAATGGCTGCCTGAATGACGTTCTGCGTGCCGATGACGTTCGTTTGAACAGCTTCGAAAGGGTTATATTCACAAAAGGGAACATGCTTCATGCCAGCCAGATGGAATACGTAATCGATATCCTCCATTGCTCTTACCAAGCGCTGCTGGTCTCGTACGTCTCCGATCAAAAAACGAAGACGGGACGCATCCGATTGAAAATCGATTCCCATATTGTATTGCTTGTATTCGTCCCGGCTGAAGATACGAATGACCGACGGTTCCTCCTGCAGCAGTCGTTTCGTTAGCTGGTATCCGATCGTTCCCGTTCCGCCGGTTATGAGTATCTTTTTGTTTTTGTACATTCGTCCTACACCTCTGCCGTTACTGATGAAGTTCGCGCCTCAATGCGCAGGATGGTTTGTTGGAACATATCACGGAAAAGAGGAATCCGTTCGTGAATCGCATCGACTAGCGGCCCCAGCACCGTAATGAACAGATTGGACTTTTTGATTACATCGTTCTCTTCCGCAATTTCGGAAACCCGGCGATCAAAATTGCTAATCTCGTTCTCGATGGCTGCCATGAATAGGGTATTAAAAAGAATACTCTTCACGATAAGCTCCCAGTTCTCTTCAATCGCTACCATTGCATTAAGACAACGCAGCGGCTTGGTTCGGCTCCATTCGGGAAGCTTGACCATCTGTTTGCGAATTAGCGCGATTTGCTGATCCAATCGATCCAGTAGCTCAGGCAATTCGTTGACTTTAGAAATGGCTACGCTTTTTCTTTCTTTCCCGTAGGGTTTCAGATAAGCTTGAAAAGCTTTACGGAAAAAGTCGGCATCCCCGTTTTCTTTTATCCATTCCCCTAGAAAATCCGACATGGGTCGATACTCAGCGCCGTTAATGACGGCGCCCAAGGAAGAACAGTTCGTAAAGGAAACGTCCGGGTATCTCGACACGATCTCTTCTATGTCGGCCAGTGTCAGCTTCATAGCTTCCGTCGTTCGATTGATCCCCCCTTGTACATTACGCACTTCGAAGGTTGCGATGCTCATAACACGTTCATAGTACCCTTCTGGCGCATGAACGGAACCCGGAGCGTAGATCGAATCGTTCGGGTAAGACAGGTCTTGTCCCGTAAACGCGATGTGCGGACACCCCAGATAAGCAGCCGCCTGAATGGCCGTGCCAGTGACTGAGTGGCTAGACCCGAATACCGGATCTTCATGCGTAACGCCCATCAACACTTGCGTAACAAGATCGTTCGCAAAGTAAACGTGCGCGATGTTCTCGCGTCTATTTTCAATAATGTGATATTCCACTTGTGGTGCATATACGAATGGAATATGATCTATATTTAAATTTTTGAAGAGACGGTAATTGGGATTTCCTCCATCCATGGAGACAATGAGGTCGGGCTCGATCCCGTAATGGAGCAAAGACTGAATGCTGGAACCCGCTGAAATAATAATGATATGTCCCTTTAATTCCCGAAGGACTTCAATATCATTTTCGAGAGAAGGCCCCGCGCCGACGATGACCGCCGGCTTATTCTTCATTTGGCCCTTTAATCCGATTAGTGACGGCGAATCGATATTAACTGCCATATTATATAATCGGTTTTGGGTCCATTGAATGCCGAACTTCCCATGTGCCGATTTGGAATAGGCAAAGTTCAAAACAGCCAATCTCGCTTCATCCGCGAACTTCTGTTTGAGCTCGCGATTGATCCGATTATAAACAGGAAGGGAGATAATGATCGTCTCGCCCTTCACTTTTCTTAGAAACCGATAAAACAATTGATCCAACTCGTTTTTCTTGGGGCCAACGGCTAAATCCTTAACGTTGTCACGCGAGAACAAACGCTCAAGATCGATTACGCACATCGTATTTCTAAAAACTTGCACATCGGGTTCATATATAATAAATTGATGCGATTCAAATCGATTGGAGAGTTCCTCTAAATGGTATCCCAATCCGAGACCGTAGAGGACCACGTTTCTTTTTCCCTCTAACTGCGCGGAAGTGTATTCCGTCCAGATTTTCGCTTCTCGCTTAGGGTTATACCTACTATAAAAAGGAACCTTTTCCTCTTCTTCCGCCGAATCGATAAGGAGGTTTAACGTACCGTCTTGTGCGCTAAAAATCTCAACGGACTCGGAATCCTGCACGAGCAATAATTCTCGATGAACATGAGGAAATCGTTCCTGAATAAAGTTCAAGTTTTTATTGTATTGTTCCAGTCGAAGTTTATTTTGATAAGGGCTTAATTGATGTTGAAGTTTTTTAAATAGAGGTATTAGTTCGTATATGATTTGATCGGCCGCCTCGACGTACATCTCGGCATCCATTCGTTGATTCATCTTGCTGAATCGATCTCCCATATCGCTTACGAAGGCTTCAAGTGACGACTGAAGAATAGTCATGTTTTTTGTCAAATTTGGAGACCCGATGATCGCATTGACAGTGCGATACAAATCATCCATCCCTTCGACCACATCTCCGAATTTTGGCCAAATGTCATCTTGAATCGGTATATAAAACGAATCCGCCACCGCATTGCTGGCTTCGATCAGTCGAGGCAGAAAGGTGCCGACTTCCTCAAGTATGTTAAAGAGTTCTTCTTGTTGCACCTTCATTGAAATTCCCCCTTGCTCCACTTGTTTTTTATATCGGTTAAATGGCGGTATTCCATAAGAAAAACGCTCAGGAAAATCTCCCCTGTTCGCCGGACGTCTCGCCTGAAAACAAAAACAAGCTGCCCCGATTATAAGTCGGCGCAGCTTCTTAATAAGTCTTGTTTTGGCGATCAATTATTTTTTCTTGTCGAAAAAGATGGCGTTTATGCTGCCGGGTGCTTCATAGCTTCTCTTTTGAAGTCGCGTCTGCTGTATCCGCTGCAATCCTTGGGAGGCTTCATCCCGCAACTTCGCCATGCGTCCGACCAATACGTCATGATGGGATTGAATGATCTGAATCTTTGCCTTATCCTCGTCAGACAATGGAGCTCTGTGCTGCAGATCCTCGATTACTTCCTCGCGAAGAGCAATTAAGCGTTCCAGAACTTCGCTATCCGAATCGTCGATCTGCAACGCCAGCCGCTCCGTAAATTCTTTGAGGATATCTAACTTATCCATACTAGGCGCTACCGCCTTGCACATGGCTTTGCTCCGTTGCAGCCAACTTCACCGTCTGTCTCCAAGCTTCTCGGAGTTCAACGAGATGTGTCGCCACCTCTTCGGCAAACTTGGCATCCTTCTTTATATTGGCTTGTATGAGCATATGAAGGAAATATTCATACAAGCTCGCCAAGTTCTTGGACACTTCGAAGTCGAAATTAAGCGAAGCGATTAACTCATGTATGATCGATTGAGCTTTTTTTAAATTCAGATTAGCTTTGTTAAAGTCTTTAGATAGAATTGAATCCGCGCTCGCCCTGGTGTGTCTTATAGCGCCATCATACAGCATGAGAACCAGTTGAATCGGCGTTGACGTTTGCACGGAGGATTGTTGATAAGCTTGGTAAGGCGATTTTAACAAAGGAATTTCCCCCTTAACTCATGAAGCTGGATAGACTGGATGACTGAGTATTCATTTTGTTAATCGCCGTTTCCATCGCAGTAAACTTCTTATAGTACTGCGTCTCTTTATCGCTTAATCGCGCAGCCAAATCCGTTTCCCTGTCCTTCATGGAGCGTATCGTATCGCTGAGCAAGGAGTTTTCGATAAAATCCGCTGTCGTATCGGCACTCGTCGTAAGCGTTCCGGCTTTTTCCGATATCTGCTTAAGCGCCGTCATCGAAAACTGGGTCAACTTTTGGAAAATGCCTACGCCGGACATATCGGCAGTAACCTTCGTCCCTGTCGGAGCAGCCTTCGTAAACATATCGATTATTTTTTGCGGATCCGCCTCGATGGCATCTTTCAGCTTACTTTCGTCCTGGATTACAAGTTTGCCTTGCGTTGTATAATCGCCTGTTGTGATCCCGATCGACGTCAGGTTCGTTTTGGTCGTATAATCGGCCATCGTGGCGATACGCATCTGACTGACGAGACCGCTCAATATGCTGTCGTTCTTCAGCAAGCCGCTATGCGCTTTCTCTTCCCATAGCGTAATTTGGCTCTCTTTCATTTCGCCTTTTTCAACGTCGGTCAAAGGCATATAATCCCTATAGGACTTTTCGCCGAGCTTACCGTTAATCGCGCCGATTAACGTATTATAATCGTTAATAAAAGATTTGATGGTGCTTAAAATCTTATCGGTATCAGTTTTAATTGACACCGTCGTGGAACCGCTCGAACCGGTTTGGTTCCGTACAGTGAAATTGAAACCATTCATATCGAACGTATTGGACGCTTGCTCGTACGCAATTCCGTTTATCGTCGCTTTGGCATTGCTGCCCGCATTCGCACTTTCGGCGAAATCGCCGAAAATGTCGAGTTTAATTTCGCCCGCTCCGGTACTTTTGCTGACTAACGAAAACTGCCCTGTGGCATCGTTATAACTGGCGGTCGCATTTGCCGACTTATTCGCATTGATTTTCGCAGCCAACGTGGCCAACGTATCCTTACTGGTATCTACGGTAACCGTAGCGGTCCCCCCCGAAGGCTGGGTAATCGTCAACGTATTGCCCGTAAAACCCAAATCCGCTAACGTCTTACCCGACGTATTCTGATCGGTCGACGGCGGCGTGGGCTGATAAGTATACACGGTAACGGCTGACTTGGCGACTGCATCGACGGATATGTTCATCGAACCGGAAGCACTGCTCGATGTTGAATTAACCGTTATCGCATTGGTATCGCCCGTCACATCGCTCGTCTTTGCGCCGATGCTTGATGAAAGCGAATAGTTCGCCAATTTATTATTTCTAAAATCTACGATTTTGGCGTTAATATCCCGATACGCTTCCTGCTGCCATTCGATCTTGGTGCGCTTCTTCACCAATGCGTCCAGCGATGTCCGCTCGGCCTTCATTAGCTTGGTTACGATGCCGTCGATATCAAGGCCCGAAGCGAGACCACTCATTCTCGTTACCATACATGGAACCTCCTTTTAAACCTTCTCATCGATCAATATGCCGTTTATCTCCATGAACTTGGCCACCAGGTCTAACGTTTTTTCAGGAGGAATCTCGCGGATTAACTCACCGGTTTCTTTATTCATGACTTTGATGACGACAGTCTTTGTTTCTTTATGCATAGACATCTCTAGGGAGGTGTTGGGGCCTTGAAGGGCCGTTAAAATTTTATCCAGCTTCTTAATAACCTGTTCGTCTCCTGCAGTTACACGTTCTCCGGATAACGAAGCTTTCTGCAAGGCTTCTATGGTCGTTACGCTGTTCAGATCAGTGCTCGGCACTCCGCCTGGCGTAGACACCATACTTTTTCCTGCTTGCACACTAGAACCTGCAGAAGAAATATTCATAGACACCCCATCCACCCCGCACTTAGAAATGTTTCTATTCCATTTATCGGAATGCCTTCTCCTTATTATTAGGTATAACCATAAAAAAAGAAGCCTTAGCGTAGCTAAGGCTTCTAGGAAGATTGAGATTAACGGAGCAGGGACAGTACGCCTTGCGGCTGCGAGTTGGCTTGCGCCAGCATCGCTTGGGAAGCTTGAAGCAAGATGTTGTTCTTCGTGAGGTTAACCATTTCCTTCGCCATGTCCGTATCGCGGATGCGGGACTCAGCAGCGGTCAGGTTTTCTACCGTCGTGCCCAGGTTGTTGGACGTGTACTCAAGACGGTTTTGCTTAGCACCCAGCTTAGCGCGCTCGGTGGACGTGTTCTTGATAGCCGTTTCGATGCTCGTCAGGGACGTGGAGCTCGACAGACCCGTGATACCGGTCGTGGAGACCGAATCGATCGAGATCGTTACGCCGGAAGTGTCGCTGATTTGGATCGTCGCGCCGGACGTGATGTTGATGCCGTTGAACTTCGTTTCGGAGAAAATCTTGTCGATTTGCTCGCCCAGTTGGTCCAGCTCTTGGTTGATGTTAGCCTTGTCGCCGGAGGAGTAAGTGCCGTTCAGCTTTTGAACGTTCAGTTCCTTCATGCGGGACAGCATGGAGCTAACTTCGTTCATCGCGCCTTCAGCCGTTTGTACGAAGGACACGCCGTCTTGAACGTTGCGTTGCGCTTGCTCGAGACCGCGGATTTGACCGCGCATCTTTTCGGATACGGCCAGGCCGGCTGCATCGTCAGCAGCACGGTTGATGCGGAGACCGGAAGACAGCTTCTCCATGTTCTTGCCGGCAGCATCGGTGTTCAGACCCATGTTGCGGTGCGTGTTCAGTGCGGTAATGTTGTGGTTAATACGCATGATAAAATTCCTCCCTGAATGTTGGTTTGCCGCTTCCTTGCGGCTTGCCGGGGATTAGGTCGTACGCCCCAACCCCGTCATGCTATTTTTATCGGCAGCATCCGGCGCCGGTTTAATAGTGAATCCGATTATTTTTGCGATTTTTTTTGTAGAACGTCGGGCAAACCCGCGAAGTCTAATCCCTGCGGCAACCCGACGGACTCCTTGTTGCTCTCCTTCACCGAAGTCAGCAGTTCGGAACGCAGAATCTGCACGTCCCGCGGCGCAGCGATCCCAAGCTTGATCGTCTCTCCTTCGACTTCGAGGATCGTCAGCTCGATCCCTTCACCGATTAGAATAGACTGTCCCTTTTTTCGAGATAGAACGAGCATCGGTCATTCTCCTTTCGCGGCGCCGGCTGCGGCCGGGAACAGCCGATGACGCGTGGAGTAGGAGCTTTGACCTAGGATGATCTGTTTGCCGAGCTGCTTTTTCGTATTGAATACAAGCGGTGCCGTCAAGTTCGCCGTCGCTTCTCTAAGTCCCTGTCTTGCGTTAAGAATAACGCGTACGGATACGTCGTTCTGACCGTCTAGCGCCAGCTCCCGCATCATGGCATCCGACAGATCGAATTCATAGTCGGAGAAGAAGGCGAAGGGGTCGGCCAATACGAAAACCAAATCAGGTTGATCCGCCGATTGTAAATAATTGAAGGATGGATTCCCCTCGACGTTCACAAGAATGAACCGCTGGCTCTCCTCGAAGCCCGGAAGGCCACCCTCGAAAAGATACAAATTATTCTCGTCAACTTCGATGTCGCCAAAATTAGCCGTCTGAACGATCATCTATCGCTGCCTCCGCTTCGCAAATAAAAGTAGAAAGAACGGCAAGCGCATCATAAATGCCGCCTGCCGCTCCCATCATATCATATTTAAGCCATTATATTGATCGACGGCGCCGTGACCGTGACGTTCGGATACTGCTGCATGTAGACGTTGACGGATCCGCGCCGAAATTCGATCTCGGGCTTCGACGGCCGTATATCGACGTTTTTAGAACCCGGAATGAATTCCATGTTCAAATCTCTCGGCGTATAGCTGAGCTTCGTGTTGTCCGGCGCCGCGAAACCGAACACCTGCAGATCCGGCGCACCCTCCAGATACTCGTCCAGCGCCTGACTGGCGATGACATTGCCTTTGATCCGAAGATCACCCGCTTCGTTGCCTTCCGCGACGATACGTTCGAGGTTCTGTCGCGCGACTTGCTGGTATTGCGAATAAATCCGCTGCCAGAACGCCTCGGGTTTGCCGCCAGTCAAGGCGTTGTCAGTAAGCGTCTTATCTATGACCAGCGTACCCGAACCATTGTCCGCGGTAAAGGCCGGCGGCGTCGTTTCGATCTGCATGGAGGCCGGACGCGTTCGAATGTCATACTGCCCGGACTCCGTAGAGATGCCGATCCGTCCGGCCTGCGATCGAATCGATATCTGCGGCAAAGGCATCATGCGTTATCCCCCCACAGGTCCGATTAGCCCAAGAAGTCCACCAATGATGGCTTGATAATCTTAGCGCCAACGGAAAGCGATGCCTGATAAACGCTCTCGTTCACTTTTGCTTTAATCAAGAGGTCTTCCATATCCGCATCCTCCGTCTTGGACTGAAGATCCTGGAGGTTGACGTTCAAATCTTGGAGGCGGTTCTGGAGCAATTCCAGACGGTTGACGCGCGCACCGACTTGCGCCTGTGCAGTCAACACCTTGTCCATACGGGAATCCAGAAGGCCCAGCTGCGCGGATACGCCCTTTTGGTCTCCGGCGCGAAGCTTGGCGGAGATTTGATCCAATACGTTAAAGACATTGTCATCCTCATACTGCGGGGAAGACACTGTCGAAGATGCTGAATTCGGCGGATAGCCGAACACGTCGTTGCCGCTTAGATTCACCGTCAGTTGAATACCGGCATTGACAATGTAATCGAGCTTGCCGGCGTCGGTCATGACCGACGCAGCGTCTGCGTTGTCGGCATATGGTTTCGTATCCGTATACTGACCGTTAAAGACGTACTTGCCCTTCAGTTGGCTGTTCGCGATATCCTTGAGCTGCGCCTTAAGCTGATCGACCTCGTCGGCAATGTTGTCGAGCGCAACCTGCGGATTGGTCCCGTTGGAGCCCTGTACGCTAAGATCCTTAACCCGCTTCAGCACGTCATTCACCTGAGACAGCATCGTGTCATTAAAATCGAGCCAGGAGGATGCCGCGTCGACATTGGTCTGATAGGCTTCGTTAACGGACAGATCCGAACGGTACCGAAGCGCGTAAGTGATCCCTACGGGATCGTCCGAAGCACGATTGATATTGCGTCCGGTCGAAAGCTTCTCGGACAAGCTCGAGGATTGACTTAAATTCGAATTGATATTGCGCAGCAGCTGCGCCGTGATGGTACCTTGAGTCACGCGACCCAACATGGGTTCACCCTCGCTCTCTCAGTTGTAAATTAGCGTCCGACTGTGCCGGTTCCGTTAATGATCTTGTCCAGCGTCTCGTCGATCGTCGTCATGAAACGGGCGGCAGCGCTGTAGGCATGCTGGAACTTAATCAGGTTCGCCATCTCTTCGTCAAGGGAAACGCCGCTGACGGCCTGCCTGCGGGCATCGACCTGGTCGACGACCGCTTGCGTGTTGGTCGTCTGCCGCTGCGCCTCTTGGGATTGAATGCCGAGCTGCCCGATAATGGAGCTGTACATATCATTGACGGTCCCCGTGCCGGTCATGGCATCCGGATTGACCGAGGTGAAGTTTATTTTCGTATCGTTGAACTGGGCCATGAGCAGCGCCAAGTTTTTGTTGCCCTTGACGACGGACTCCGTGCCGCCGCTCGTCGCGGTTCGCATCGAAGCCGCAATATTGTTGGCGTCGTTTTGAATATCCTTGTTGACCATGATATTGCCGGCCGTGAGCGGCGAGCCATCGGTCGAGACGAAGAAAGCGGCCGCAGCCTTCAGCGGGTCCTGGTTAGTGTAACCTAGCTGATGGAGACCGTTCAGTCCCTTCACGGTCACCGGCAAATCGGAAGCAAGCGTGCGGTTTGTGCCCGAGTACGTTACGCCATTCAGCACCGTGCCCTCCGGCAACACGGATCCCGCCGGCAGCGTCACCGTAATCTCGCCGTTCGCCAGACCGTTTACGAGCGTATCCAATTGACTCTGGAAGTTCGTCACGTATTGATCCCGCGACATGATCATTCCGTAAAGCTCGCCGCCGGTCAGATCGGAGCCGAACGCGCCGATCACGTCCGCGGTCTCCAGCGTCGCCGGATTGCCGTTGTCCACGAGCACCTGTCCGCCCATCGATACTTGATAGCCGTCCGCGGTCTCGGTGACCGACACGTTCGCCATCTTCGACAGCTCGTCCACCAGGACGTCGCGCTGGTCGCGAAGATCGTTAGCGTTGTCTCCGAATGCTTCGATGCGCTTAATCTGCGTGTTCAAGTCCGCGATCGTCTGAAGGGAAGTGTTCATCTGGGACACCTTCGTCCCGATGTTGGTCGTCAGGTCGCTCTTCAGGTCGTCGAACTGCCGGCTCATCTGATTGATGGCATCCGTGAGAGCCAGCGCGTTCTCGCGTACAAGCTTGCGCGCCGTCAGGTCTTCCGGATTTTCGCTTAGGTCCTGCCACGAATTAAAGAAATTGTCCAACACGGAGCGAAGACCGGAATCCGTCGGCTCGTTCATAATCGTCTCTAGCTTCTGGAGCGTATCCTGGCGAATCGACCAGCTGCCATTGTTTTGGTTCTCATTGCGGAACTGATTGTCCAGGTAGCTCTCGCGAATGCGCGTGATCGACGAGAACTCGACGCCCGTGCCGAGCTGTCCCGGCGAAGTCGAGTGCGTCAGACCCGGCGCCTCGATCGGCCGGGAAGCTACCATATTGACCGTCTGGCGGGAATACCCCGTCGTATTGGCGTTGGCAACGTTCTGCCCCGTCGTCTGCAGGGCGGCCTGCTGCGTAAATAAGCTGCGCTTGGCCGTCTCTATGGCATGAAAAGTTGATCTCAAAGCGCTTCATCCCCTATCTCGGTTGTATAAATGCGCGATCTTAGGCGCGCGTATCGAACGATCTCCGGGACGCTCCGCCCACATATCCTTGACCTGCCAACGTCGGCGCGTACGTGATCTCCTGCTCGGAAGGCCCCGCGATCAAGTCCAATTCGTACCGGATGAGCTCAAGGGATTGCTGGATCAGCAACTGATTGCGCTCGTTGATCACCTTCAGCTCGTTGTGTCGCTCCTTCAGCTTGACCGCTAGCGCACGAAGCTCCGTCTTATGATCGGCCCTCGGCACTGCTTGAATGAGATCGGACAGCCTGCTGCCCGGCCGAGCCGTTAGTCCGATCTCTTTCCAGCTGCCAGCAGCCGAACTGCCCATCTCCCGGAAGCTGTCCTCCAGGCGGGCGATGAGCCGGGTCTCCTTCGCGGTGAGCGCCATTAAAGCGTCCACGTCGTTCTGCACGACGATCGTCACCTTGTCCCGGGCGAGCTGAAGCAATTCGTCATGGATGTCGATCAAGCTGTTCAGCGCGATCAGCAAGCCTTGAAAACTCAAGGGGATTCACCTCATTCTTGGGGTGGGATGGGCCGGAAGAACGGCAGCATCTTCTCTGCCAGCTTCGAAGTGTCGACATGGTAGGTGCCGGTGGATACTTCTTGCTTCAGACTCTCGATCCGCTCCGCCCGCTCGGCGCCCTGAGCGCCTTGGGCGCCCAGCAGCTCCTTCGCTTCTTCCGAGATCTGCACTTGGTCCTTGCGCTTGGCCCCCGTCTGGCTGCCCGGCCGCACTTCGTTGTTATTCTGATAGGCTCTATAGGCGCCTATACGCTGCGTATCGTTGATTTTCATATTAAGACTCACCTCGGCGACTTAAAATATCAGCCCGAATAAATAAAAGACCGATAAACCTTTACAGGTATTATCGGCTACATCCTGTATGAAGTTAATAGAACGTCATGCCTAATTCCGCTCGTTAAACCGGTCCTTGATTCGATACGTATTCTCGGATCCTGTCGAATCGGCGACTTCGCCCTGTTTTCTGGCGCTGGTCGCGCTTCGGATCTCCGCCTGCAAGCGGCTATGGCAGCTCGCGCACATGCCGCCTTCGCGGATGGGAGTGCCGCACATTTCGCAGGGGTAGTGCATGTTAACTGCGTTTTTGAGCGAGATGCGCCCTTCGCGGATATACTTGGTAATCTGCTTGATGCTGACGCCGGTCGCTTCCGACAGTTCGTTTATCGTGGTGCCTTTGTTTTTTTTCAAATAGTCCAGGCAGCTCTCGTATTGCTTTTCGCCCTTGGCGAAGCATTCGTTGCATACCTCTCTAATATGGCGAGGGAACAGCTTCCCGCAGCTTGGGCAATTCGCTAGATTCATAAGCCAACCTCCGTCCCCGATCCGAGGATCGACAGCATTCGATATCGTCCTTTTATTGTAATGGATGCGGGCGGGTCATGTACACTTATTCTTGAAATTGGCACGCAAGACCCATCAAGTCCTGGACCAGGCGATACCGTAGACTTCGGCGCCGGGCATTGCTTGGAGAATCGCGCGCGCGCAATCGTTCATCGTGCTCCCCGTCGTGTATATATCGTCCGCAATCAGAATCCTACGCGGCCCGCTTAGTGAACGCGCTGCGGGAATGTCGTCTGCAGGCGCGAACAACCCGCGCATGTCCGCGATGCGCCCCTGACGCGCCTTGCCGCTCTGCTTCTCGGTATCGCGCGTCCGCTTCAGCAAGGGGCGATACGGAATTCCGTACCAAGCGGCCATCGCGGCGGCCATACGCTCAGCCTGATTAAATCCCCGTTCCTCCAGCCTGCCCGGCGCGAGAGGAACGGCGGTGATCAGGTCGAAGGCGCCCCCGAAGTCATTCCTCAATTGTTCCATGGCGCAGGATAGCATTGCGGCCATGACTCCGGTATACCGTTCTGCTCCCCTATACTTGTAATCGGCGAGCCAGTCTCTCATCTCGTCCCGGTATTGCACGGCGCACCGCGCGCCCTTGAAGTAGGTCAGCTTCCGACGCAAGCAATCGACGCAGCGGCCCGGCCTGCCGCACACGGGACACATCGGCGCCCATATCCAGGGGATCCGGGTCCGGCAAGCGCCGCATAGCCGGTTCAAAAGCATTCTCGCATCCGGCTGCCGAACCGGCATAGGAGCCGGAGACGGCTCGCCGCGCACCTCTCGCAGACATCGGGGCATTGCTGAAGGACGGGGTGGAGAAGTTCGTAGACGGCCCGGAGCAAGCCCCGCATCATCGACCGCCCCCTCGACGGCCCGGGTTAAACTTATCATTGCGGACGCCGCTCAAACGAATGCGCCTGCCTCCATGCGACCTCTCGACCAAATAACCCCCTTTTCGCGCGAGCCGATTCATCGCGGTTACCTGCCGGATCGCGCCGGTCAGCGCCAGGGTTCGATACGCGGCGCAGAAATAGACCCGCCCGTCCGGGTCGTCCGCCGAGCGGCCTGCGCGCCCGGCCATCTGAACGAGCGCCGCCTCGTCGAACAGCTTGGCGTGGGCATCAAGGATGAAGACATCGCTGCGCGGAACGGTCACGCCGCGTTCGAGGATCGTCGTCGTCACGAGCAGGCGCAGCTCGCGCTCCCGAAAGGCCGTCACTTTATCGCGGCGCCCGTCGTCTTGCGAGGACGTGCCGTCGATGCATGTGGCCGATATGCCCCAGCGCTGCGCTTGGCGACGGAAGAGCGCGACCAGCGCCTCGATCTGCTTGATGTACGGCACGAAGATAAAGACTTGAGCGCCGCGCGCAAGGGATGATTCGATGCGGGCGTATAGCGTCGCCGCTTGTTTATCGGCGATGCGATTGTTTAAGCCTCGCACATTTTTTGCGTGGTTGCTCGCGCCGCCGCTCCAACGCTTCAGGGGCGCCATGACGAGAACGTGCGGCACGGGCAGCGGGTGTCGATGGTACCGAACGGGTACTTTCGCGCAGGGCAAACGGCCGAAGCGGACGGCACGGCGCATGGCTGAAGGCGGCGTCGCGCTCAGCAGTACGGTCGCGCCGTCCGGTTTGCGGGCAGCTGCAGCCGCATAATGAAGCATCGGGTCGCCGTGATAGGGAAACGCGTCAAGCTCGTCGATCAGCACGAGATCGAAGGCTTGCCCAAATCGCACGAGCTGGTGCGTGGTCGCCAGCGTCAGGTCGGCCTGCTGCCATCGGTCCCCGCTGCCGCCATACAGCACTGCGATGCTCCGGCCCGGAAACGCCTTCGCCAGCCGCGGCGCCAGCTCGAGCACGACGTCCCGGCGCGGCGTAGCGAGCAAGGCCCGGCCCCCGGCGCTGAGCACAGCGTCTAGCAGCGGAAAAATCATTTCCGTCTTGCCCGCTCCGGTGACGGCCCACAATAAAAAGGAACGTGGTCGGATCGCCAATGGATCGCCATGCGGCGTCTCAAGAGCGATCGCATCGTCATCGGAACGTTGCCGCCGATGCAACCGTCCGTAGCCAAGTCTTAGCAGAGCTCGTACGTTATCCACCCAATGTTGAGGGAGTACTGCAGGAACATGCCCGCGAGGGGAAACCTGGCGTCTTAGAGTGGCGGGCTCTAGCCCTTCGGCTGCACCGGCCCGGCCTGGCGCGGCCCGCTCCACCGCGAGACCCGGCTCGCGCCCTGCCCGCAGGAAGCGCACCGCCTGCTCCGAGGCGGCCCGCTGCGCCCGGCTGAGGCCCCAGCGCGCGCATACGTCCGCCGCGGACGGCCCGGCGGCCGCCGCGGTCGCCCCGAGCGGCGAAGCCGCCGGCGCCGGGCCGCGCACGAGCAGCCCGCACGCGCGGCTGCGGCCGAGCGCCAGGCACGCCTCGCAGACGGCGCAGGCGGCGCTCCCGCAAGAGGCGCACGCGGTGCGCCTCAGCGCGGCTTCGCCGCTGCCGCATCGCCGGCAGCGCAGGCGCCGTGCCCGCGGCGGCGCGCCTGGCGCGACTGCGGCGCCGAGCCGCAAAGCCCCGAGCAGCGCGCCCAGCTGCAGCAGGCCCGGCAAACCGGCGCCCGGCGCGATGCCGGGCGCCCGATCGGCGAGCATCGCCGCTGCCTCCGCCTGAAGCAGCGAGCGCCCCTCCATCAGCGGCAATAGCGCACGCACCCGCATGGCTTGGAGCTTGGCAGCGGCCGCCCCCATCCCTCGCCCCTCGCGGGACACACTCGCCCGCAATATTTCGCACCCTTCTTCGGCTCCGTTAGACAATTCGTTCGCTTCGTTCGCTTTGTTTGCCCCTCTCCCTTTTAATCGCCCGAACCTCCATCCGCTGCGCTTTGCATATTTGCCGCGTCCTTCCGCCAAATCGTCAAACAAACGCAGCAGCAACGCCTGCACTTCTCCCGCCTCCAACCCCCGCTCTCCATTCAACATCGCCTGCACTTGTCTGCATCCTGCCTCCGCCTCGCCCAACGGCAGCAACCGCTTCAGTCTGACGATTGCACCCCCAGCCTGCGCCAAGTCCATGGCAGGCATTCCCCAACCTTCCGCGATCCCCGCCCGATACGCAGCGTCGAGCCAAAAACCTTCATCCGTATCCCAATCGACCGTGAACCTCGCCCGCCACCCGGTTCGCAGTCGTACCGCATAGACCGTCGCCCTCATTCCGAACCCCCTCAACTTTTATTCGAACGCAAAAAAAGCACACCGCTTCAGCCCTTTTCGGCCGTTAGCGAGTGTGCTTCACCCGTTGCTTGCTATCATTGATTCATATTCTCAAAGTCTCGCGCCCTACGGATTGTCCGCCGAGCCGCTCGTTTCCTACTTTTATTGTAGCCGATCGGAAAAGGATGTCAATTCCCAACGCCCCTCATCGTCCCTATGCGCCGGTCCCTGCCGAGTATGACGCCCTGGCTCCTGCCCCGCGCCCCCGCCAAATCCGCCGCCGAAGCGATCTCCGCCGCTCTCTTCCTCAATGCCCCCGCTTCGCGGCAGCTCCATCCACACGGTGTTCGGCCCGTTCCATGCTTCCGCGTACGCCGTCTTCGTCTCTTCCCAGCGCCTGCGCCCCGTCGCGTCGTCTTCGCCCGTCTCCGGCAGCTGGCGGATCATGCTCACGCCTGCTTCCGTTCGCACGAGCTTCTCTACGATCGACGCGGTGCCGTCCGCCGCCTCCGGCTCGAGCAGCACGGTAATGCCGATGTCCGTCCCTGACAGGCTGCCTTGATATCGGAGCGAGCGGATCACCCACTCGATCTGATCCTCGTGATTGCCCGCGACGATGACGTAGTGCCGCTTGGCAACCGGTCTGCGCCAGTGCCGCAGCAGACGATAGGCGCAAGCCGCGGCGACCGCGTAGCAAGCGGCGATCCAAAGCAGCAATCCGATCATGGGCGCCACCTCCTTCGCATGAACTTGGCGGCCCCCGTCCCCACGTTGCCAGAGACAGTCTTTCCTCTTGCGAACTGGCCGCGCCGCTATCCGACACTATATGCCGCGCAGCACGATGCGGTTCCGTCGTCCGCCCCGCATAGCTAGAGACCGGCCCAAGGCATAGAAGGCCGCCGCTCGAGCGCACTGGGAAAGAGCTCCGCACCTGCGGCAAAGCGGACGCACAAGAAAAAGCCTCCGCTCCTGCAGCAAGCGCAGATGCGAAGGCTCTCTCTATCACAGTCAAGCCGGATTCAACACCAAATCCTCATCCTCGTCCCGATTAAACGCCTCCCGGTCGAACTCCCCTTCGGAATTGGCAACGAGCAGCGAGGTGACGGTCGTACCCGTCGCGTTGACGGCTGTGCGGCCCATGTCGATCAGCGCTTCGACGCCGGCGACGATGCCGATGCCTTCGAGCGGCAGACCGAGCGCGGTCAGTACGACGGTCGTGGAAATGACCGCCGGACCCGGCACGCCCGCCACGCCGATCGAGGAGATGACGCTGACGAGCACCAGCACGACATAATCCGTTCCCGTCAGGTGGATGCCGTATACCTGCGCCGTGAACACCGCCACGATCGCGGGCCAGATGCCGCCGCAGCCGTTGAAGTTGACCGAAGCGCCGAGCGGCGCGACGAAGCTTGCGATTTTATCCGAGACATGGAGTCGCTTGGTGATGACCTCCAGGTTTACCGGCAGCACGGCGAAGCTGCTGCGCGTCGTGAAAGCGACGGCGATCGTCGGATAGATCTTCTTGAAGAAGCGGATCGGGTTGACCCGCGCCACGACCAGCACAAGCCCCCCGAACACGAGCACGAAATGAAGAATCAGCGCGACGTAGGAAGTGACGATGACGCTTCCGAGCTCCTGCAGCGTTTCCCAGCCGTACTTGGCCGTAATGCCCGCGATCAGTGCGAACACGCCGTAAGGGGTCAGGCGGATGATGAACTTGACGACCTGGTGCAGCACCTGCGTCAGCGACGCGATGAGCTCGCGCACCGGACGGACGACCTCCGCGTTCCGCGAACCGACCTTAATGATCGCGACGGCGATGAACAACGCGAAGATAAGCACCGGCACGACTTTGCCGTTGGCCGCTTCAAGCACGGGATTGGACGGCACGAGGTCGAGGATAACCTGGGAGAACGTCGGAATCTCGCGCGCTTCGAAACCTTCGGGTACGGCTTGCTGGATCCCCTTGCCCGGGTTGAAAAGCAGCGCGATCAGCAGCCCGATTATCGAAGCCACGCCGGTCGTGCCAAGGAACCAGGCAAACGTCTTGAAGCCGATCTTGCGCAAATATTCGAGACTGGTCAGCGAGGCGATGCTGTTGAGCACCAAAACGAACACGAGCGGGATGACGAGCATCTTGATCAGACTGACGTAGATGCTGCCGAACGTGGCGATCGCCTTGGTTTCCAGGTCCAGATTCTGCAGCAGGATGCCAGCGAGCAGGCCCAACACCAGGCCCGTGATGACGCGGAGGCCGAAGCCGACGCGCTTTCTGGCCATGAAGTACAGAATGAAGAATACGAAAATCGCGACGACGAAGCTGTACCAGTTCGTCTCGATGGCGGAGAGCAGATTGTTGTCTACGCTGTTCATAAGGTTGATATCATCTCTTCCCGATTATGATCATTCGACGAGCGATTGGATGACCAACCGCATCTCGTCTTCCTTCATCGTGCCTAGCTTCCGGTATGCGACGCGTCCTTCCTTGTCCACGAACACGGAGACGGGAATCGAGGTTACGCGGTACGACTTGGACACGCTTTTGTCCGAATCGAGCAGCACCTGGAAGGGATAACCGCCCTGGTCGATGTACGTAGCGACCTTGTCGCGGCCCTCGCCTATATCGACCGCCACGATCGCCAGGTCCCTACCTTCGAACGACTCGTAAACCCGCTTCATGGCAGGCATTTCTTTTTTGCACCATTTGCACCAGGTGGTCCAGAAGTTGAGATAGACAGCCTTGCCACGCAGGTCCCGCAGCGACACGGCGTTCCCGTCCAGGTCCTTCAGGGTAAAATCGGGCGCCTCCTCGAGCTGCGCTTCTGTCTGATCCGCACCTCGCTGTCCACTCGGAGCTGCCTCCCCATCCAAACTTGCCTTGCCCTCCGGAGCTCCCTGCCTATCCAGACTCGCCTGCCTCTCCTGCCTGACCTGCGCGTAGCCGCCACCTTCTCCGAAGCTGCCGGAGACATAGAGAGCGACGGCAAAGAGGACAAGCACGGCGCCGAGGATTATCAGTTTACTTTTCATCGCCCAGGCTGCTCCTCGTACATCCGCATCAACACGGGCGGAATGGACGGCCATAGGCCGCCCATTCGCGCTTCTCGCTATAAATTCGCTATCCGGTTACTTGGACAGCAGGTTGAACAGGACTTGCGCTACTTCGGCGCGCGTCGATACGCCCGCAGGAGAGAGTTTGCCGCCGTTGCCCGAGACGACGCCGCTCTCGACGAGCGCCTTAAATGCGTCTTGGGCATACGCTGCAATCGCTCCCGCATCCGAGAATCCGGACACGGTTGCACCCGTCTTCGCAGTCGGGAGCTCGCCGAGCACGTTCAGCGTGCGGTAGAGCAACGTGAACAGCTCTTGCCTGGAGATCTGGCTGTCAGGCGCGAAGTTGCCGCCGGCGCCGGTCGCGATGCCAAGGCGCTTGGCTGCCGCCAGATAGCCGGTATAATACGCGTCTCCGGCATCCGCGAAGTTGTCCGCCGCTCCGGTTTCAGGCGCAATGCCGTAAGCCTTGAGCAGCAGCGTTACGAATTGGCCTCTCGACACGGTCGCGCCGGGGCTGTAGTGCCCGGCGTCCGTGCCGGTCGTGATGCCGCGCGCCGCCAGGAATCCGACGGCGTCGCCGTACCAGGACGAAGCCGCGACGTCCGCGAAGCTCACCGGATTGTAGCCGACAATGTACTGCGAGAAGTGCGTAGTCGTGAACTTCACTTCTTTGGCCGAGGCGTCGAACTTCCCGCGTACCGTCTCGAGCTCGCCCGTCGTCTCGTTCACGTAGTAGACGACGATCGCGTTCGCGGATTCGCCGCTCTTCAGCGTGTACGGCAGGCTGACATTCACCTTCCCGCCGCCGAAGACGGATACGTTCGCGTCGCCCGCGATGACCGCCAGGTCGTAAACCGGACGATCGCCGAGCACCTGCTTGCCTTCCTCGGTCAGCTCGGACTTGGTGATTTGGATGCTGATGTCGCCCGTGCCTTCGGCAGCGCCGATGCTGGCGAACGCCTTCGCGTCAAACGTAATCGCGCCAAAGCCCGCATAGTTGATCTTCACCTCGGCCTGGGTTGCGCCGGCGAGCGCCTTCACCGCGTCGCGCGGCAGGGTCAGCAGCCCAGACTTGGTGTCTGCGTTCGCTTCAATGTTCAGCTCGATGACAACCTTCTTGCCTTCCGCTTCGGCCTTTTTCGCGCTGTCGACCAAGCCCGAGACTTCGCTTGCCGTGACGGCTGCCGAGGTCAGACCGTTCGACGTATCGTGTTTGGCAGCCAGCTTAACCGAGACGACGGTCTTGCCGTCCTCCGCGCCCGATCCTGCCGGCGGAGCCGTCGGGGTCGGCGTCGGGGTCGCCGGCGTGCCGACCGGCGGCACATAAGGCGCTGCATATTCAGGTACCGTTACTTCGACGTCCGCACTGGCGTAGAAGCCAGGCTTGGCCGCGACGCGCACGTGGTACTTGCCTGCCGCGAGCCCGGCGATCGTTGATCCCGTGACCGGCGTATAGGCGGCCGCGCCGTGTGCCTTGTACTCCAGATCCGCGTTCACGCCCGTGATCCGACCGTCGTTGTTCGCCGAGCTTGTCGGCGCTTCGCCTTGCAGTCCGGTAGGCACGGCTTGCGCCTGCTTGGACGGGACGACGACGTCGACGGACGGTCCGACCGCCAGCTTGTCGCTGGCCGCGTATCGCAGCGTATAAGTGCCCGGCTCGAGACCGGTCAATGCGCCGTTTGTTCCGTTGCCTGCGATCTTGGTATAGACAGCATTCGCCACGGAAGCATCCTTGTACTCGAGTCCCTCCGTGATGCCCGTGATCTGGCCGTCCTTGAGATCCGGCCCGCTAGGCGCCACGCCTTCGAGGCCCGCCGGCGCAGATTGCTGGCCGAACTTCGGCACCGTCACGAGCGTGTCCAAGCTGGCACTCGTGCCGTTAATCGCTTTGTAACGTACGAGATAATCGCCATAGACAAGTCCCGTGATCGAAGGCGTAGTCGCGGTCAGATAAGCATCCGCGCCGACTTTCTTGTACTCCTGACCGGCTGCCGTACCTGCGATCTGACCGCCGTATACATCGTTCGCGACCGTCGTCGCGATGCCTTTCAGCCCTTGCGGGGCTCGCGCCGGAACCGTGATGCGAACCGACTGGCCAGGCTTGTAGACGATTTTATCGTAGCTCTTCGTCGTCGAGTTTTTCTTTTGCGCCCCGAAGATCGACTTGTAGCGGACATCGTACTCGCCCGGCGCTAGTCCCAAGATGGACGAGCCCCCGACGGCCGTATATTCCGTGTCGGACGCTTTCTTGTACTCCAGCGCCTTTTGGCCGACGCCGTCGATGCGTCCGTCCGTGCCGCCGAGCTGGGAAGGCGGGGCGCCGACGAGGCCGCTCGGCAGCGACTCCGTGCGGGACAGCACGCTGTTCAGCGCTTCGATGTAATTGGCATAGGACTTGGTCGCGTCCGCGTCCTTCTTGGACGTATCGCCCCAACCGTACATGAGCTCGATATGACCCAGGATCGGCGCAGCGTTGCCGTCCGCGTCCTTGTTGTCCTTGTTGTAAGTGAAGAAGTAAGGCACTTGAAGACGAATGGCTTCTACCTTGGCGCCATTGCCGTCCGTATACGAGATGTTGGAGGTCGCTCTCGTTTCGTATTCCGCGCGCAGATTGGTCAGATATTGCTTAGCCAGATCGACGTACAGATAAGCATAAGCGTTCTTGCTGTCGCGAATCATCAGCTTGTCGTTGTCGTGATAATTGGCATCCGGCTTCGTGACGTCCAGGCCTGCGTCGATACGCGGGTCAAAGAAATATACTTTGTCCACGCCGTACTTTTTCGCATACTCGTTGACGTACTTGACCGCCGCCTGCGTGTTGGGGCACCAGGAGCCGCCGAACAGCAGAACGTAGTCTCCCTCGCTGCGCAATATGCCGATCAGCTCATCGTAAGTTACGTGCTCTAGCACGAGGTCCTTGTCGGACTCGTCGAAGATCGGGGGGGCTGTCGGTGCGTAAAACGGGCCGTTGTGGTTAAAGCCCGGCGCGATCAAATCGTAAGCGCTGATCGTGCTGTACGCGTTCGCTTGGCCGAATACGCTGCGGATCTGCGCCTTGTAGGCGTCGATCTTGGACGCGTCCGCATTGCCGCCCGTTTGGAAGTCCGCTGCGACCGCTGCGCTCTTGAAGCCTGCGACGACCGGTCCGCCGCCGTTGTCTTTGTTATATACAAAAACGTAGGTTTGATTTTGCACGTCGGCCGCATCCGGCGCATTCGTCAGATAGGCATGAATGAGATCCGTATACTTGTAGGCAAAAGGATTCTCGCTGTTCGCGATATCCAGATCGTCCTTGCCGTCGAGGCGGGTGTCGAAGTTGTAGACCTTCTCGATCCCCTTCTCCTTGGCCACTTGGTTAATGTAAGCGATCTGCGCCTGCGTGGACGAGTTGGCCGCGCCGCCGAATACGACGGCATAGGTGCCGGGCGTCTTGAAGATCTGCGCGATATCCTCGTAGGTGGTCGTCGCAAATACATGCGACTCGTTTTTCAGCGACGGATAGACGTCGCTGAAGTAATCGTAATGGCTCACGCCGCTGCCGCTTGACGTGACGACGCCTTCCGGCGCTTGCTCGGCCGCATGGGCCGCCAGTGCCGGGACCGCCACGAAGACGGCGAGCAGGAGAGCCAGAATCCGCTGTGCTTTAAATTTCAATCCGAACGCCTCGTTTCTATATCTGCTGGTTTAAATAAGTTCGTTTCGTCGCGAGATTGCAGGTTAAGGATTACGATATTTTTTCGGTGTGCGATATTGCGATTACGGGCAGATCTCTTCTTCAGGCGGGCAGATCTCATCCGAAGAGGACGAGGCGCTCGAGGAGGAAGACGAGGCGCTTGAGGTAAAGGCAGCCGCGGTCGTGGCCGACGCTTTAGGCGCTTCTACTTTTTTGACGAACGTCGTGGCCTTGGCGGGCGCTGCGTCTGCTGCCTTCTCAACGGCGGCGGACGCTTGCGGAGCGGCTGTCGGCTCGGGCGACTTGGTCGGCTGCGCGACCGCAGCCGCAGTCGGCTTGGCCGTTGGCGCAGGCGTTGCCTTAGGCGCTGCCGTCGGCTGCGCGGTCTTCTCTGCTTGCACGGAAGCGGTCTTCACGACAGCAGTTGCAGCCGCCTTTTCGTTCGATTCGGCCGGAGCCGCCTTATCAACCTTGGACTCGCTGGATGCCGCAGTGGCTGCAGGCTCGCTTTGTTTCACTTCGGCCACCTTCACGTCGGCATTGGCATTGGACGCGGCGGCGACTTCGACGACTTGGCCGGATGCTTCCGCAGCAGGCGCGGCGGCCTCGCTCGCAGGCGCTGCCGAGGCTTCGGGCGCAACGGCTTGCTCTTCGGCTGCCGGTGCGGCGGCTTGCTGATCGGGCGCTGCCGTCGCTTGCGGCACGGCGGCTTGCTGCTCGGGCGCGGAAGCGGCAGCCTCCGTCTTTTGATTGGCCGATACGGCCGCATAGGTCAGTCCGCCGAATACGACGGTAGCGGCAACGACGGAAATGGCCAGTTTGGAAAGCGCGAGTTTCTTCATTTCTAAATCATCCTCCCCAAGATGTGTCAGCCTATCGGAAACAAAAAAGATTCAACCGCGGCGCGATTAGCGCTTTAGTTGAATCTCCGGTTTGTCCAGTCGATTCTTGATCTCTCTTTTATTCCGATCGCCTTTGTTTACATTGAGTTCATATTATAGGGTTAATCCCGACCTGTCAACTAGTATTTAATCTAAAAATTCCCTTTTGTACCCGTCATTTATCGAATGTCCACAACTACATTTTGTAGTGAGGTCAACCGTGATGTCGCTCCAAAACAAAGACGCCGCCCGCATGATCTCCCGATCATCGGATGGCGCCCCGTGCTAGCATATGTATGATTCCTGCTGTTGCGATCTTGCGATAAGGCTTTACAGCGTCACCCAGCCGAACTTGATCGAGTTGATGACGGCTTGCGTGCGGTCGTCGACTTCCATCTTCTGCAGGATGCTGCTGACGTGGTTCTTGACCGTCTTCTCGCTGATGAACAGGCTCTCGCCGATGTTCTTGTTGCTCTTGCCCTCCGCCATGAGGCGGAGCACTTCGGCTTCGCGGCGCGTGAGCGGATTGTTGCCCCGCGGCACGAACTTCGTGATCGTCTCGCGGCTAGCGGCCGCGCCGGAGGCGGCGCCGATCTCGTCCAGATACGTCATGCGGCGCAGCTGGTTGATGAGCTTGCCGGTGACCTTCGGGTGAATGTAAGCATGGCCGTTCGCGACCGTGCGGATCGCTTCGACGAGCGATTCGGCTTCCATGTCCTTCAGCAGGTAGCCGGTAGCTCCCTTGCGCAGCGTCTCGAACACGTAGCTCTCGTCGTCGTGGATGGACAGGATAATGACCTTGATCTCCGGGAAAATGTCGCGCAGCTTCTCCGTCGCGATCACGCCGTTCTCAGTCGGCATGTTGATGTCCAGCAGAACGACGTCCGGCTTTTGCCGATTGCAGAACTCCAGCACCTGGATGCCGTCCCCGCATTCGCCGATGACCTCCAAGTCTGGCTCCATGTTCAAGATGCGCTTGAGTCCCTCGCGGAACAGTTGGTGGTCGTCGGCAAGGAGGACTTGAATCTTGCGGCCCGAGGCGATGTTCGAATTCTTACTCTCCATTAATGTCCAACTCCTTCCGCATTTCGGCTTTAATCGGTACTTGTATGGTAATCGTGGTACCCTGTCCGATGGCTGAATCGAAGACGATATCCCCCATCAGCAGATCCACGCGCTCCTTCATGCCCATGAGTCCGAACTTGGCATTCTTCTTCGCCTGCGCTTCCGCCAGATCGGTATGAAAGCCTTTGCCGTTGTCCTTGATGACCATCCGGATCGTCTCTTCGAGATAGGCGATATCCAGCGACATGTACGACGCCTCGGCATGCTTGAAGGCATTGTTGAACGCCTCCTGCACGAGCCGGAACATCGCGGCTTCCAGCGCGGTCGAGATTCGCTTCTCCCGCCCGCTCGTCTCGAAGACGGAACGGATGGAGGTGCGCTCCTCGAAGTCCTGCACGAATTTGCGGAGCGTAGGGACGAGTCCCAGATCGTCGAGCGCCATCGGCCGAAGGTTGAATATGATTTTGCGAATCTCCCCCAGTCCTGAACGTATCTGCGATTTTAAATCGACCAATTCGCTGCGCACAAGCTCCAAATCCTTCGTATCCAGCATTCTCTCGGCAATTTCGGTCCGTAGCACCAGATTCGCGAGCGATTGGGCGGGACCGTCGTGAATCTCCCGGGCCATGCGCCTGCGCTCTTCTTCCTGGGCGAGGATGATCTTCAGACCGATAAGCTGGCGATTCTTCGCGGACTCGAGAATACGGGTAACCTGGTTAAGATCGCCCGAGAAATAATCCAGCACGACGTTCATCTGCGAGCCGATCATCTCCGCGCGCTCGATGGAGAGTTCCACGTTGCGGACACGGCCCTGTAAATCGTCCCGGCGCGCCTTCAAATAATTCTCTTTTTCCCGATACACGGTCAGATCCAGCTGAAGCTGAGTGGCCTTCTCGTAGGCGGACTTGATGTCTTTCTCCGAGAATCGTACGAAATCCCTGCTCACCTCGGTGAGCCGGATGCGCGATAGCTTGTAATCCCGTTCGAGGGCGTCGACTTTGTCGATCGTGTCAGAGGTCTCCCTGAGGACGTTCTCCAATTCCTTGCCGAGCGATACAAGCTCGCGTCTCGCCGCTTCACAGATCTCGAATACTTGCATCTTGCTGTCTTCCATGACGCGCATCGCGTTCTGTATAACCCGGTCAATCTGTTCTACCCGATAGTCCAATCGAGCAACTCCCCTCCGCGCCCTACTCCGGACCGTCCCGCGTCGCACGCTTTCAGCCCCGGCGGGCTTGAATGGAGACAAGGTATGCCTCCATCATATCATATTTGCGCGCGACGTGGACGGGCCTGCTAGGTCTAGCAGCGCAAGATTAGCGAATTGTAATCGTCTTGGTCTTCTGGTCCCACCCGACCTTGCGTCCGAGCTCCGTGGAAACGACGCGCACCGGCACGAGCACTCTGCCGCTGCGCAGGATCGGCGTCGCGGCGGCCGTCGCGCGGACGCCGGTATTGAGCAGGTCCGGCTTGCCGACCCATAGCTCGACGAGCTTGCCGCCGCCGGTAACGGTCGCCTTCTGCGCCGCTTGATCCCAGCCGATATCCGCGCCTAGCGCATCCGACACGAACCGGAGCGGCAGGTAGGTCGTGCCGTTCAGCAGAAGCGGCGCGATATCGAGCGCCACGCTCTTGCCGTCTACCGCAGCGGACTTTTGACCCAGCTGTAGCACGATATTCGACTGGGCGTCATCGCCAATGACCGACGGGTACTGAAGCGACAGATTGTCAAATGCGACCGAACCCGTCAGCGCGCGCTCGTCCTGTCCTTCGGCCAGGTTGACGACATAAAGCCTTGTAAGCGTCGCTGGATAAGCGATACCGCTGCCTGACAGATCGACGCGAATCTGCTTCCAGCCGGTCCAGTTGACCATCTTAGCGATGTCCACTAGCGCCTGCTTGCCGTTGGCGTCCTTCAACTCGGCGCGCAGCCAGTTGTTGGAGCCGTCGCCGTAGACGTCCAGCGTCAACGCGCTCGGACTGCCGGAGATCGCCAAGCCCGAATTTCCGTTCGGCAGCGCGTAGGCGAATCGGTTCCCGGTGCCGGCCGTGAAGTCGTAGGTCAACTGCAGCGCCTTGGACGTCTCGCGCTCCGGCAGCCCCGTAACGATTGCGGCCGTGCCTGCGGTTTCGGCCGGGAGCTTGTCGAACGTCACCGGGTAAGTGGCGTTCTCGAACGTCTCAAAGCTCTTCTCGGCGCCCGCGCTCAGCGCAAAAGCCGTAGAGAAGCCGTCGTACCTGGCGATCGCATAGCCGGTTTTCGTCTGCTCGCCGACCGTGCCGATCGTGATAACGCCGCCGCTCGCGGCCCCCGTGAAGCCCTTAAACTCCCACTTCGCGGAATCCGCCGGCACCTCGAGCGTGCGGCCGTCCGCGAGCGTCGCCGTCAGCTTGACCGCGATCTTCGCGCCCGGCTCGAGCACCGTCGTGTTCGGCGTCGCCTTCAGCTGATTGATCTGCGAGCCGCCGACGACCTCGATGCTAACTTTGTCGGTCGCCGCGCCGGCCTTCACCGTCAGCTCGCCCGTGCCCGCCTTCGATGCCGTCAGGACGCCGTTCGCGAAGGCGCCAAGCCCGCCGCTCACGCTCCAGCTAGGCGTCAATCCGGCGGCGTCGATTGGGTTGTAGTACGTGTCGTACGCCTTGAGCGAATACGTCGCCTGCTGTCCGATGAACAGCGTCTTCGGCCCGTTCGCCGTGATCCCCTTCGTCTCGCCTGCCGGCGCGGTCGTGAACACGCCGATCCCGTTCGCTACAGCCCGCTGCGTCGTACCGAAGTAGGTCGGATGCGCCAGCGTCGTCGCCTTCTCGCCTAGCGGACGCGTGATCATCGTCGTCGAACCGCCGCCGTCCAGATTGACCGCCTTCCACACGCCGAGCGCCGTCAGAATCTTCTGGAATTCCGTTAGCGTTACGCCGTCATGCGAGCCGTACTCTTCGACGGTCACGAGGTAAGCCGTCTTGCCGTCCTGCGAATACGCAACCGCCGTGCGCGCCCGGTCCGCTGAGCCGCTGACGCCGCTGACGTCCCGGCTGAACGCCGATGCCTTGCCGTCGTCCATGAGCAGCGTGTGCCCGCTCACGATCATCTGAAAGTCGCTCTCGCCGTACGTCTTGCCGCTCGTCTGCGACACGAGATTGTACGAACTCGTCACCTGCGTGCCGACCGGCAGGCTGTTCAGGATGAAGTTGCCCGAATCCTTGCCCTTGTGTCCGCGGAGGATATAGCCGTTCGCCGGGATCGCCGTCTGGATCTGCACCCCGTCGCCGATCTCCGTCACGACGCCGTCCACGACCAGCGCTTCCATCGGCGTCGTGCCGCTGTTGGCCGGGCGGTTGGCTGCCGTCCAGGCGTTCGTGTACATAAACAACGCGTTCAGATGGCTCGCCGTCTTGTCCGGATACGTCGTGTAAGAAGAGTTGTTCAGTCCCGAAAGCGCGAACTTCGTCCCGTCGGCCGCCTGCACGCTGCCCGAGAACGCGAACCGGTCGATGATCGGCGTCTTGTCCTTCGTCAGCGCAAAAGCGAACATCCCCTGCAGCTTCGTCGGCGCGACCAGCAGCTGGCCCGAGAGCAGTTCCGCTCCGAGCGGCGCGCCCTCGCTCGCCGAACCCGTGTTGAACACGTCCCCGTTCACGCCGGCTACCGCGCCGGCCGCCTTCGTCATCGCTCCGACAGACTGGCCGGTCGTGACGCTGCCGTTTTTCCCGCTCAACGCGTTCATTTGCACGTACGGATTGGTCAGATCGATCTGCAGCACGTGGACCAGCTCCGTGCTCTTCTTCGCGTCCGACGGCACCCAGCTATAGTTAATCTGCTTCACGCCTGACGTCACGATCGCCTCGTCCGACTTCACCAGCTTGTACGTGACCGCCGCCGTCGCCGCCGAAGCGACGCCGGGCTGCCACTGCGCGAGCGGCGCCCATCCCGTGCCCGTGAACGAAGCGACGACGAGCGTTCCCGCCAACATCGGTATACTTACGACTCTAGCAGCTCTCAGAATGTTAAACTTCGATTCAGGCATTAGTTGCAATACGCTCCCATGTTGTCATAGATTTGCGCGGGGTGGCATGGCAGCCGGTTCCTACCAAACTCCCAATACTTCCCCTCTATTAGTAGACTCCGTAATCTACAAAAAGTTACATGCGATAAGAGAATTATATAAATTTCGCTTGCGCAGAAAATAAAAATGATCCCTGCCGGCGGAGGCCGGCGGGATCGGGCTGTGCGAATTTTAGAATTTTAGATGAGCTGCATCTTTTCTTGCTCCGACTTTTCATAACCGTTCGGATTTTGGCTTTGCCAACGCCAAGCATCCGCGCACATTTCCTCAATGCCTCTGGTCGCCAGCCATCCCAGCTTATCGCGCGCCTTGGACGGATCCGCATAACAAACGGCGATGTCGCCCGGCCTTCGATCGACGACCGTATAGGGGATGTCCCGTCCGGTTTCGCTTCGGAACGCATGAATCATTTCCAGCACGCTATAACCTCTACCCGTTCCGAGATTGTAGGCTTCCGCGCCGGTCGTCGACATCACGCGCTCAATCGCCTTCAGGTGGCCGTTGGCCAGGTCCATGACATGAATGTAATCGCGCACGCCGGTACCGTCATGCGTCGGATAGTCATCGCCGAAGACATAAAGCTTGTCAAGCTTACCGACCGCCACCTGCGTAATATAAGGCGTAAGATTGTTCGGTTTGCCGTTCGGATGTTCGCCGATCAGGCCGCTAGGATGCGCGCCTACCGGGTTGAAGTACCGCAGCAGCGCGATGCTCCATGCCGGGTCGGAGATATAGAGGTCTCTGAGCATTTCCTCGATCATCCATTTCGAACGCCCATATGGATTGGACGCCGCCAAAGGGAAGTCTTCCGATATCGCTCCGGCTTCCGTCGGCGCGTACACCGTAGCAGAGGAACTAAACACCAGGCGCTTGACGTCGTACTTCTGCATGACTTGGCAAAGATTGATCGTGCTGATCATGTTATTTTCATAATATTTCAGAGGAATCGCCACCGATTCGCCCACGGCTTTGGAACCGGCGAAGTGGACGACAGCCTCGATCGCGTGCGTCTCGAAGACCTTTTCAAGTTGCTCACGATCCAGCAGATCCATATTGTAAAAAGCAACCTCGCGCCCCGTAATCTGCCGGACTCTAGAGAGTGACTCTTCGCTGCTATTCGACAAGTTATCTACGACCACGACGTCGTATCCCTCGTTCAATAACTCGACGCAAGTATGACTGCCGATATAGCCAGCTCCGCCTGCAACCAAAATCGCCATTTAAACGATCCTGCCCCTCTCCCGTAAACTATACTATCATTATACGATGACGCCCCATTCTGCGATAGACTAGCGATTAAATCTAGCGTTCGATGCTTTTTCTCCCGATTGATTCATAAATAATCCCGGCAGCCTTCGCAGCCTCTAATCCATAACAATTTCTTCCGTCAAGGACAATCGGCTTTCGCATGAGATTCTTGTAATATTTTAAATTAAAGCGCCTAACCTCTTCCCAGTCCGTCAGTATAAAACAAATATCCGCATCGGCGATCGCCTCTTCGATGTTGTCGCAGTATTCGACTTCCGTCGGGTAGCTCTTTTTAAAATTTTCAGCGCCTACCGGATCCCAGACCCTGACCTGTGCCCCGTCCTCAACCAAAAGAGGAATGTTCTCGAGAGAAGGCGCCTCTCTGAGGTCGTCCGTGTCAGGTTTAAACGTTAATCCCAAAACCGCCACGCGGAGTCCGCTGAAGCTATCGTAGTACTTCCTAGCCCTCTTAATGAGACGCAGCTTTTGGTTTTCGTTCACTTCGATCGCTGCTTTAATCGTCTTCAATTCATAATCGTTGAAGTTCGCCAACCAGTGAAGCGCTTTTGTATCTTTGGGGAAGCAGGAGCCCCCGTAGCCTATGCCGGCTCTAAGGAATAAACTGCCGATTCGCGGATCCATGCCCATTCCTTGCGTAACGTCTTCAATATTGGCGCCGACGATTTCGCACAAATTAGCGATCTCGTTGATATAAGAGATTTTAAGCGCCAGGAAATCGTTTGCCGCATACTTAATCATTTCGGCACTTCTTCGATCCGTTACGACATAGGGCAGCTCGAACGCCGCATACATTTCCTTCATCGCACGCTCAGCCTGCTCGGATTCGACGCCCAACACAATGCGATGAGCGGCAAAAGTATCCTTGATCGCCGTACCTTGCGAGAGAAACTCAGGATTGGAAACGACGTGGATACGGATGTTATTTCTTTGATGTTCTCTAACGACTCGCTCGATCCTGTCATTCGTACCGACAGGCACGGTCGATTTAATAGCAACGACACAGTCATGTTCTACTGTCTCCGCTATTTGGCGAGCCGCTTGAAAAATATATTGCAAGTTGGCGGAACCGTCTTTTTTTTCCGGAGTCCCCACAGCGATGATGATGACTTCCGCAGCCTTATATACATCCTTATATTCGACCGTATAGTTCAGTCGATCTCTATTTCGGACCATGAGCTCTTCAATGCCCGGTTCAAAAATAGGAGATTTCCCCCTATCCATAGACGCGATTTTGGCCTCATCGATGTCCACGCAGGTCACATGGTGCCCCTTTTCTGCCAAGCAGACGGCCGTAACGAGCCCTACATAGCCAATACCGGCTACAGCAATTCGCACAGAATTCACCTTCCTTGCCGTTCTCGGACGCCACGTCCATTTTTCGATTAGAGATAATGCCCTTTGCCCTGTTCCTTCAACAAATCTACGATTTGCTTGACATCCTGCGCTTTGTCTTTCGGGCACACCAGCAAGGTGTCTTTGGTCTCCACCACGATCATGTTATCCAAGCCGATGGTAGCGATCAGCCTTCCCGTACTATGTATAATGCTATTTTTCGTATTCAGCTTAATATTTTCGCCGTTTACAATATTCCCTTGGTCGTCCGCCGGGTAGATCGCGCCTAAGCTATCCCAGCTGCCAACGTCATTCCATCCAAAATCCCCCGGCATGACCATTACTTCGTCCGAACGTTCCATAATGCCGTAGTCGATCGAGATGTTCGGAATTTCCGAATAAAGTTCTTCGAACTTCTCGTTTGAAAGGGAACCGTCCGGATATTTGAATATCTCATCCAGCTTGTTGTACACCTTTGGCAGAAAGCGCCGGAAATTATCCAAGATCGTGGACGCCTTCCATACAAAGATCCCGCTATTCCAAAGATAATCGCCGCTCTCCACAAAAGACTTGGCCTTGTCGTAGTTCGGCTTCTCAACGAACTCGTCCACATGGAAGAATGCTCCGTTATATTCGGCTTCGGACGCGCGGAGTAGTTTTATATAACCGTACCCGGTGGACGGCAACGTTGGCTTAATCCCGATCGTAATTAACTTTCCAGTGCTTGACGCACGCCGTGCAGCATCGGTCAGCGTGACAGAGAATGCCCCCTCGTCCCGAATGTAATGATCGGATGGGAACACGCACATGACGCCGTCCCCATAACTCTTCACGATTTGAAACGCAGCGTATCCAATACATGCCGCGGTATTACGCGAAGACGGCTCAAGGAGTATACGATCCGGCTTAACGCTCGATGCGGTGACTTCTATTAATGATTCATGCTGCCGCCTATTCGTCACGATATAGATATCTTCCTGGGGAATAAACTTTCCAATTCGAGCGATTGTCTCATTAATCAACGCGTCGCGTCCGCTCAGGTTCAACAGTTGCTTGGGCATGTCTTGCCGACTAAGAGGCCAGAAGCGCGTGCCCCCTCCCCCGGCCATCACAACTCCGTATAGTTTCAATTCGTTATTCCTCCCGGCCTGAGTTCAGGTACCACTCATATGTCCGTTTGATCCCGTCCGTTAACGACATTTGATGAGACCATCCCAGTCCATGCAGACGCGAGACGTCAAGCAGTTTGCGGGGGGTGCCGTCAGGCTTCGCCATATCGTTCACAATCTTGCCTTCATACCCGACGATGTCTTTAATCAGTCGCGCGAGTTCGCCGATCTCAAGATCTTCCCCTGTACCGATATTCAGATGCAGCTCATCGCTATAGCGCTCCATTAGAAATAAGCAAGCATTCGCCAGGTCGTCCACGTACAAAAATTCTCTTCTCGGCTTGCCGGAACCCCATAGAACCACTTCGGACTTGCCTTCCGTCTTCGCTTCATGAAATTTGCGGATGAGTGCCGGAAGCACATGGGAGGTCTCCAAGTCGAAGTTATCGTAAGTACCGTACAGATTGGTCGGCATTGCGGATATAAAGTCGCATCCGTATTGTCGTCGATAGAACTTGCAAAGTTCGATACCCGCGATCTTCGCGACCGCATAGGCTTCGTTCGTCGGCTCCAACCGCCCCGTTAACAATGCTTCTTCCACGATCGGCTGGTCGGCCATCTTCGGGTAAATGCAAGAGCTTCCAAGGAACAGCAGTTTCTTGACCCCGCTTCTATAAGCAGCCTCGATAACGTTCGCTTCAATCATAAGATTGCGGTAGATAAAATCCGCCGAATAGTTGTTATTGGCTAAAATTCCGCCCACCTTGGCGGCTGCCAGAAATACATATTCCGGCTTTTCCTCCGCAAAAAAGGCTTCGACTGCCGCCTGCCTGGTTAAATCGAGCTCCTTCGAGGACCTATAGACGATATTTGTAAAGCCCTTTTCCTTCAGCCTTCGAACAATGGCCGAGCCGACCATGCCCCGATGGCCCGCGACATAGATCTTGGCGTTTGCCTTCATGGTCTCGGCCCTCCTCGTTAATCGAACTCTTTTCGAATCCGCTCTTCCCGTTCAACAAATTTGATATCGCTGCGCACCATGATTTTAACTAGATCTTCAAAGCTGGTCGCGGTGGGATTCCATCCGAGAATCGTCTTGGCTTTTGTCGGGTCTCCGAGCAATTGCTCCACTTCGGCCGGACGAAAGTACTTCGGGTCCACCTCTACTAATACGCGGCCGGTCGCTTTATCGATCCCTTTCTCCTCGACGCCCCGCCCCGTCCATTCCAGCTCGATGCCGGCCTCCAGAAATGCCAGTTCCGTGAACTCCCTGACCGAATGCATCTCTCCCGTGGCGATGACGAAGTCTTCGGGCATCTCATGCTGCAGCATCAACCACATGCACTCCACGTAGTCTTTGGCATATCCCCAGTCCCGCCGGGCATCCAGGTTCCCGAGATATAACTTCTCTTGCGTCCCCTTCTTGATTCTCGCGGCAGCCAGCGTGATTTTGCGAGTCACGAAGGTTTCTCCCCTGCGTTCCGACTCATGATTGAACAAGATGCCGTTAACCGCAAACATGTCGTATGCTTCCCTGTAGTTCTTTGTAATCCAGAACGCGTAGAGCTTCGCCACGCCATACGGACTTCGGGGATAGAACGGCGTCGTCTCTCTCTGAGGGATTTCCTGCACCTTGCCGTACAACTCCGAGGTCGATGCTTGGTAGATCCTCGTCTTTTTCTCGTATCCAAGAAATCTTACTGCTTCAAGCAGTCTTAGCGTGCCGATCCCGTCGGTGTCCGCCGTATATTCCGGCACTTCAAACGACACCTTGACATGCGACATCGCCGCAAGATTATAGATTTCATCAGGCTGAATCTCGCGAATAAGACGAATTAGATTCGTTGAATCCGTCATATCGCCATAGTGCAACTGAAGCTTCGTACGCGTATGCATATCCCGAATTAATTCTTCAATGTATAGATGCTCGATGCGTCCCGTATTAAAGGATGAGCTTCTTCGAAGAATGCCGTGTACTTCGTATCCTTTCTCGAGTAAAAACTCAGCCAGGAAGGAACCGTCTTGCCCCGAGATACCGGTGATCAGCGCCGTTTTCGTCATCGATAACGCTCCTCAACAAACATAATTCTTGTATTAAACGTACGACAAGCTACCCTCAGCCGGCAAGCGCCGGCTATCGAGAATAGCCTGTCCGTCGTTAATCTATTATATCGGTTGTCCCGAGCCGTTTGTCCATATCTAAAGAAGCTTAAGAGCAATTCACTGCTTCCAAATCCGCCCATTGGTTCAATTTCCGGAATCGCGCTTATACTAGCTCTTCCATTTTGGCATACCACACACAATTACTCAAAATCGCCTAGTAAAATGCAACATCCCCCTCTCAAATCATGAGAGGAGGATGAGTTATGAATTTTGCTGTTATTCAGCTATGAAGATGACTGAAGGATTAAGCTTGCGGCTTGAAGTTGATCGCGCGGTAGATGATGACAGCAGCTTCGGCGCGAGTCGCATTGTTGTTAGGCAGGAACTTGCCGTTAGCGCCGATGATGATGTCGCTAGCTGCAGCCCATGCTACGCTCGAGCGGAACGCGGAGCCGATCTTGTTGGCATCCTTGAATACGGACAGCGCCGCTTCGGCATTGTCGATATCCTTCAGGCCTTGCGTCGCCTTCAGCGCACGAGCGATCATCGTAGCCATCTCGGCGCGCGTGATCGTCGCGTTCGGCGCGAACGTCGAAGCCGTCTTGCCGTTGATGATGCCTTGCTCGGCGGCTACCGCGATGTACGGAGCAGCCCAGTGCGATGCCGGTACGTCGGAGAACTTGGACGAAGTCGCCAGCGTATTGTCAAGGTTGAGCGCCGTGATCAGGATCTTGGCAAATTCAGCGCGCGTGATCTTGTCCTGCGGAGCGAAGATTCCGGCGGACTTGCCTTCGATCGCGCCCTTAGCCGCTACGACTTCGATCTGACGACCAGCCCAGCTTTGGACTTTGGCGATATCGTTGAACGATACCTTGTTCTCGAATACGAAGTACTTCGAGAAGCTGTAGCGCGGCTCTACGATGAAGTCGCCGTCGAGCGTACCGCCTTGGGTCGATACCTTGCCGTCAGCTTCGACGCGGCCCGTGGTGAGCAGCTCCTTGTCTACGCCCGTCAGGTTCTTCAGCGGCAGACGCAGCTTGATCGGCTTGTTGAACTGCTCGACAGCCTTGCCGCCGACTTGAAGATCGAAGCCGTAAACGTCGGAAGCTACGGACTTGCCGTATACGCCCGAAGTGACGGAGGATGCAGCGTCGCCGGATTCGATCGTGACGCCGAGGGTAACGGCTTCAGTGAAGGTGCCAACTGGCAGCGTTGCGCTCAGCGCGCCGACTTTGATGGCAACGCCGTCAGCCTTGACGTCGTTCGCCAGCGTCCACAGTTCTTGCGGAAGCGTCACGGAAGCGCCCGATTGAGTGATCGCGCCCAGGTTGATCACGATGTCGCCGATGTTGAGGCCGTCAGCGGTACCGACTGCGTCAGCCAGGGCTTTCTTGGCGTCAGCGACAGCCGCGATCAGCTTGGTGACGTCTGCTGCGGACAGCGTCAGCGTTGCTTTGCCGTTGACGTTCTGTACCTTGGAAGAGAGGTCAAGCGTCAGAATCTTGGCTACGACTTCGTTCGCCTTAGCGATGGCTTGGGCGATCAGCTTGTCCTTTTCTTCGCCAGTAGCTGTTGCGATCTTGGACTTGAGGGCTGCCAGCTCTTGAGCCAGTTGGGCAACGGATGGATCCGTAACGACTGCGGATCCGCCGCCTGGGCCGACAACATAATCCGGCGTGCCGGTGATGCCATTGGCATCAATGTAAGCTTTGAACAGCTCGCTGATTGCTTTGTCGAATACATCAGTACCGACTGCATTGCGGAAATTCTCGATGAGCGACTCGAAATCGGCCTTGTTTACTTCATTGCTCACCAGATATTTACTGACATTGGAACCATTCGCCAGCGCCTGCTCGAACGCCTTGCCCAGCAAAGCTTTGACAATAGCATAATCAGACGTATAGTCTTGATCGGTCAGACCGTTCAGTTGGGTAGTCGTCATGCCGCTCAGCTGACCGTATACGGAGTCCTGCACGCTGTATACGGTGCCTTGCACGCTGTATACGGATCCATGAACGCTAGGAGTACCGAAAAGGAAATCATTAAAGTCGGCGACATCTTGACCTGTCGCTTCCTTTACTGTGCTGGCAACTTCCAAACTAGTTGCGTTAAACTTATCCGCGTCCTGTCCGAAGATGAACTTGAGGTAAGCGGCGATTAACTTATCGAACGCTTTTCGATCAGGGGAAGATTTATCACCTAAGTTAAGCTTGCCGACCAGTTTGTCGCCAATATCATACACGCTTTTTTCAACGGATTGTTCAGCAGGAGTGCCTGTATGAACCGTGTATGTAACACTAGCGACACTATTATTGTCCTTGCCCTTCGGATAAACGGCGTCCGCAACGCTTGCAGCATATACGGCACCGTTAGCCGACAGCTTAGTGTTGATTGCATTGGCCAGCGCTTCATAAGCATCAAAATTGTTACTGGCCGCATATGCGACGCTAATACCCAGTTTTTCTGCCAGACCCTTGTTGCTCAGCGGCAATCCTGCCAACGCCGTGAAAGCCAAGCTCGCGGCAATCGTACCCGCTACGACTTTTTTCTTCAGTACCAAACGTCTCACCTCTACTTGTTTTGTTAAATATATTAAATTGATAGCTCTCTAGTATTCTATCGAATACCTGGGAGCCAGGTCAACTTTATATACGGATATTTTTCCCTTAATATATATGCACTGGAATTAAAGGTTGTCCTATAGGAACTAATTTACCCTAGCATACTGAATATTTTCCGCATTTTGGGCTGATTTAAGGAAATTTAATATAAATAATTACCCGTGCTTCACATTTTCGACACATTAACTCTGAATCATCTGAAAGCTAAGTAGCAATTGGATGTTTAAATTTATTTAACATAACGTAAACATATCGCCTAAAAGAAAAGGGATGAAGCAACATATCTGCTCCATCCCCTTTGCTAATGCCTCGCTATATTCTTGCTCTACATCAGCTCCACATACTCCAGGAACCGCTTCACGATAATCGCCGCTTGCGCGCGAGTGGCGTTATCTTTGGGTTTCAACTGTGTCGCCGTTACGCCCTTAATCAACCCTGTCTTAACTGCTGCTACGACTGCGTCCTTCGCCCAGCTGCTAACGCTCGTACGGTCTTTATAAGCGTTAATCTCTGAACCCGTCACGGTTGGCATGACACCTACGTACGACATCGCGCGAAGCATCATCGTCGCCATCTCCTCGCGGGTGATCGTCGCGTTCGGCCGGAACCGGCCGTCGGTCCCGCCCTGCACGATGCTCGCTTTGACTGCCGCTCCGATGTATGCAGAAGATGCTCCTCCGCTCCCGACATCGGAGAATTTGGCCGCCGAAGCCGAGCTCCCATTCAATCCTAGGCCGCGCACGATAAATTCTGCAAACTCTGCACGCGTAATTTTGCGTTCGGGCGCAAAGGCTGAATTCGTGCTCCCTTTTACGATGAACTTCGATGCCAGCGCCCCGACGTCAGGTCCCGCCCAGTGTTTCGTCATATCGCTGAACAGCGTGACGGGTTTAGCGACGACGGCATAGACGCTGTTGCTCTTGCGCATGAAATCAACGTGCAGCGTCGATCCGCTGACAGCGGCCTTCGTAGGCACGTAGACGATCTCCCCAGAGTCTCCGTCCAGCCGGACGACGGCCGCATCGGTTGCGCTCGCACTCGTGGTCGGCAGCAGGAACGACCGGGTCACGTACGTGCTATATTCATCGATCGCTCGCGCGGATCCGCCGACTTCAATCGAAGCGGAGAAGTCCGCTGCGGGAGACTGCATTTGGACGCCTTTGGCATTCAGAGCCGATGCCAAAGAGGTATTCGACAGTTTTTCAATTTTGAGCAGCAGATAGGCGCTTGTCATATCCCCTCCGCTAGTCTGGACTTCCTTGCTGAAGTTCACGGCCTTAAGCGGCAAGCTGAACAAGAGGTCTCCATAGTCCAGCCTGAGTATAGCGGAGGCATTTTGCGACACCGCACCGGCGAGCGCCATGACCGGGACGGCGACGATCGCGCCCGCCTCGCTCTGCGGCACGCTGAAAGTAATCTGCGGTACGCTGACGGTACCGGCGTTAAGCGCCGTGCCAAGCGCCGTATAGGCCAACGTTACTTTATCTCTATCTAGGTTGTACCGCCCTGAGGTCTTGCCGGAAGGCGTGGTGCCCGAAGTTTTCGACGCTACGGTCTGACTAAGCAGCAGACCGCCCGCGCCGTCCAGCGACAGGTAATCTGGAAGTCCGGCTGCCGCGGACGTCTGATTGGTCGCTCCCCTGTCGGCAAATGCGGCTACCGCTTGACCCGAGGCCTCCTTCAGCGCGTTGCCGGCTGGCGAATAGCTCACCGTAACCGCCTTGCCCGCAATTGCCGGCGCCGTAAGCGTCAATATAACCTGTGAACCGCTGACCGTGATGTTGCTGATGCCGAACAGCCCGCCGTCCGCGTTTTTCACCGTATATTGAGCCACGTAAGGAATAATCGAGGCGTTAAGCGCGCCCGAATATTGAAGCGTCAGCTTCGTTCCGTCAATCGAGATGCTTGATAATATAGCCGCCGCAGTTGAACTCGCGGTCACCGAGTACCCGGTGAACAGTATCGCCTGATTGCCCGCCAAATCCTTGATCGGCGTAGCCCCAGGGATATAAGTGACGGTCACGGTCTGATTCGGCACTACTGCGGACGACAATGTCAGCGTGACGGTATTGTTGGCAACCGCTACGCCAGTGATCTCCGCTGCCGATCCGCCGACCAGCACGGAGAAGCTCGACTTAGGCGGCACGGAGCCGGATAAGAGCCCCTCGTTGTAGGCAAGGACGACCGATGTACCGAGCACCGTTACGCCGGACAGCGCTGGCGGCGTCGTATCGTTCGCATTTTGCACATAGAAGTCCGTAAATCCCGCCGCATCGTTCCCGGATAAATCCGTAAGCTTGTAACTGCCCGGCACATAGCTCACCGATACGGATTGACTGCCTGCGATCGCACTGTACAGCATGATCGTCACGTTTGCGCCACTCGAAGAGATCGATGAGATGCTCTGCGCGCTTCCGTTCACCTTCACGGTGAATTGACTTGCAGCGGACGAGGACACGGAAGCAAGCGTCTTGTTGAAGGTCAAGGTTACAACGCTGCCCGACACCACGCCGCTCGACGGACGCGGCAGCGTCGTATCGGCCGTATTCGCGACATTCGTTGCATTAAAAGCAGCTGCGGCATTGCCCGACAGATCCTTAAGCGTGACAGCGCCGAGCGTATAAGAGACCTTCACCGACTGTCCGACGGCCACGCCGGACTGCAGCGCCAAGCGCACTTGCGTTCCTTTGACCGTGATTGCATTGACCTGGCGGGGGACATCGTTCACGGTCACATAATAATTGGACGCAAACGGAATCGAGGACTCGTCCAACGCTTCTCCGTAAGTAAGCAGCACGACAGCCGCCCCATCCATTGTCGCGCTTGCGAGCCCCGGAGCCGTAGTATCCGTCCCGACCGTCTGGAACGTCCAACGGTAATCGTTCAAAATGCCGGGATACGCATTGCCCGCCAGATCGGCGATCGCATTCGCAGGGACGTTGACGACATATCGGGAGGCTACGGCGAAAGGCGTATCCGGCGTCAGCGTGACGATACGCGGATCCGTACCGTCGACGGCGATAGCGAGCGGAATTTTGACGGAGGTGCCGCCGTTAGCGAGGATCGCACTAGCCGTGACCGTTGAGGAAGCCAGTCTTACCGGCTCGCTGAAGGTCATCCGCAGGACCGCATTCGTACGCACGCTATTGAGCAGCGGGGCCGGATCCGTGGAAACCAACTCGGGCGGCGTCGTATCCGAAGCCACGCGGAAACGCCAAGTGGTGAGATCCGAAGTGCCGATGCCCGCGAAATAGTTGCCCGAAAGGTCCGCGAAAGCCATGGTACCGATCTGCACGGCATAGCTGACGTTCGGCGAGAAGGAAGCGCATGGCTTGATCGCGATTAAGGAAGTGCCTCCTCCCGTGATCGAGGGCGACGTCACCGGAATCGAACAAAATACCGCGTTCGTGTCGGCATTGCGAATGATGACGTTGCCGGAGCCGGGGACGACAGGCTCGCTGAACTGAATGCTCAGGCTGCCCGCAATATCGGTAGTCGAACCGCCGGAAGCGGGGGCAAAAGCGGCGACCGTCGGTCGCGTCGAATCTACGGAGGCCAACGTGGAGAAATTCCAGCCTGTCGGATCTACGATTCCTTCATACGCTTCCCCGCTCGTCGTCAACAGCACGCCTGGGTCGATTAATACGTAATAAGATGTATTGCGCGCCAGAGCCGTGCTTATGGAAATGTTCACTTCAGCACCATTAAACACGATGCGCGAAGAGCCAGCGGCAATCGTGTCCACAGTCTCGTTATTCGATACTTTTTTGACCGTAATATTCCCTGTCGATCCCGCCTTCATTCCCGTCTGGAATTGAAGCCGAAGCGTAATCGGAGCGTCGCCGTTCACAGCGGCGGCGCCGCGTGCAGGATAGATGAACTGCGGCGCCGCTACCGCGGAAGCCGTAGTCGAAAATGACCATATGTATGGACCGGAGATGCCGGCAAACTTGTTGCCGACGGCATCGACGAACGCGCCATTGTCGATGAGCACGTCGTATTGCGTACTGGCGGCAAGCCGCGTCGGGGGCTGGACGCGAATAACGTTCGTCCCCGATCCCGTGACGGAGGAGGACAGCACGGAAATGACCTGCGCGTCCTGCGTATCCCGTCGCACGATCTGGATACTGCCGGATGCGGCTTGAACGGGCTCGTTAAAGGTAATCGACAGCGCACCGGTCGCTGACATCGCATCGCCCGACGACGGGGCGAAGGCGCCGACCGCAGGCGGTGTCGTATCGGCGGCTACGACATGGAAGTTCCAAGCCGTCGCATCCGTAATGCCGCCGAAATAGCCGCTGCTCCCGACGAGCGAGCCAGGCGTGATTTGAACGTAATAATCCAAGCCGGACTGAAGGGCTCCGGCTGCGGGCAAAATATTCAGCTGATTGTTGGGGCTGATCGAAAGACGTGTCGATTCCGTCGCGATGTCGTAACTTGCTACGGTATTGTTTGATGCAACTTCTTTAATCAATACGGTACCAGCCGTACCCCGCGTGATGGCCTCGTCGAATGTGACGGAAAGCTGCGCGTTTGCCGGAACGACCGGATTGTTGTCCGCGGGCTGAAGCGTTACCGCTGCGGGGCCGCCGCTCGCAGCCGATGCGCCGAATGCGCCAAGCGATTGAGACAGGATCGTCAACAGTAAAAGAACGGGGACGAGACGAAAACGAAGTTGAAGACGCTGCAATTGCGATTCCTCCAGATCCTAAGGACATACTGTACTCTTTATGTCGGCTCCGGGGACAGGGAAATTTAGGGGATAAGCAAAAACCGCCTCTGCCGGATAGAATCCGTAGAGGCGGTCGACGATGATGGAGAAGATGAAATTAAGCCCAAGCGCCGGCCTTCAGCAGCTCAACCTTGTCGGTGCGCTCCCAAGGTACGTCGATATCCGTGCGGCCGAAGTGGCCGTAGGCTGCAGTTTGCTTGTAGATCGGACGACGCAGGTCGAGCATCTTGATGATGCCGGCCGGACGCAGGTCGAAGTTTTCGCGGATCAGCTCGACGAGCTTTTCTTCGGCGATCTTGCCCGTGCCGTAGGTGTCGACGTTGATGGAGACCGGATTCGCTACGCCGATCGCGTAAGCGAGCTGGATCTCGCACTTGTCGGCAAGGCCTGCCGCGACGATGTTCTTCGCCACATAGCGAGCTGCGTAAGCAGCCGAGCGGTCGACTTTCGTCGGATCCTTGCCGGAGAATGCACCGCCGCCGTGGCGAGCGTAGCCGCCGTACGTGTCGACGATGATCTTGCGGCCGGTGAGGCCGGCATCGCCTTGCGGTCCGCCGATGACGAAGCGGCCGGTCGGGTTGATGTAGAACTTGGTCTCGCCGTCGAGCCATTCTTCAGGCACGACAGGCAGGATGACATGCTCTTTGATGTCCGCTTGGATCTGATCCAGCGTGATCTCTTCGGCATGCTGCGTAGAGATGACGATCGTATCCACGCGGACAGGCTTGCCGTCGACGTACTCGATCGTGACTTGCGTCTTGCCGTCCGGGCGAAGATAACCGAGCGTCTCGTTCTTGCGAACTTCGGACAGGCGGCGCGACAGGCGGTGCGCCAGCGCGATCGGCAGCGGCATGAGCTCAGGCGTCTCGTTGGTCGCGAAGCCGAACATCAACCCTTGGTCGCCTGCGCCGATGTCGGCGTTCTCGACGAGTACGTCCTTGCCGTCGCGGCTCTCGATCGCTGCGTTAACGCCTTGCGCGATGTCGGCCGACTGTTCGTTAAGCGAAGTCAGGACAGCGCAAGTCGTGGAGTCAAAACCATATTTAGCGCGGGTATAGCCGATCTCGCGAATCGTCTTGCGGGCGATCGACGAGATGTCGATGAAGTCCGCGGAGCTGGAGATCTCGCCGATAACAAGTACAAGTCCTGTAGCAACGGATACTTCGCAAGCGACGCGCGCATTCGGATCAGCCGCCAGAAATGCATCAAGCACCGCGTCTGAGATTTGATCGCAAATTTTGTCCGGATGGCCTTCCGTGACCGATTCGGACGTGAAGAGATGCCGGCCCTTAATCGTCGACAATATCTTCAACCTCCCCTACACAAAAAATGAACCTTTTCCGGTAGGAAAAGGTTGTTAGACAGACCTTCTGATTAATGATACCGGAATTGTCGAGGGGTGTCAACGTGCGGAAAATACGGTCAAGCCTTTTGTCAACCGGTTATTATCCCGGCGTTAAATCAACGATTGCTGCGCCTGTTGAATCAGCCTTTTCGTCACGCCGCCGCCCACCGCTCCCGCTTCACGCGAAGTGAGGTTGCCCAAGTATTGCGAACCGCCACCGCCTGCGGAGAATGCGCCAAGCTCGCCGGCAAATTCCGTATCGCCTGCCCCCGCTGCTCCGCTGTATTGACCGAAGTCCACGCCAAGTTCTGAAGCGATTTCGTACTTCATTGCATCCAGCGCCTTCGCGCTCTCAGGCACCAGCTTGCGATTGCGTCTGTTAGCCATTTCGTCATGCACCTCCATAGAATTTGACAGTCCTAGTATGACCAGGTCCGCTTCGCCGGAGGCGTATGAGTTAATGGGTGAGGGGGAAAATAAAGGCGACTACTTGTTCACCGATTGATCCCGTTGGTATTTGAGTTCCATTTTCTTCAAAAAATAAGCCGTTTACGAAACGCATTCGGAATAAGCCGGCGCATTGTTATCCAACTGCCGAGTACGCGAGGGTCCTTGATCAGAAAGTAAGCGGTCAGCGCCGCCTCGTAGATAACAAAAGACGGAAGCATTAACCATCGACGCCCGTTTAAACGGCCATTTTTTATAAGCATCAAATAACGATTGATATAAGAATGTCTTCGGATGATAAGCAGCATCCGCTTGCGCCCCGCACTCGATTGCCACTGTCGGACATGCATAGCTTGCGCTAGTGGCTCATAACGGGATCGCCAGCCAAGCAATGCTGCCCGCCACGCGACATCAACATCTTCTTTATATGCAAAAAAGTCTTCATCGAAAAATTGGCCATCGATCGAAATGGAATCGATCATTCGCCGATTGTATAAGCCCGCCGCTCCAGATACACCGAAAACATCATCGGCGGAAGTGTAATTAGACACAGGCTCCCCTGCGCCACGATCCCAAGCTCTTCGAGCCCAGTTCACCGCAATACCTGCAGAATCCATACGATCAGGCGCATCAGCCAATCGAAGACATCCCGTCGCGCTACCGATAGAAGGTGACTCCTCCATAACCGCGACGAGTCGAGAAATATAATCGGGCTCCAGCGCAACATCTGCGTTAAGCGTTAATATATAATCGGCATTTTCCGACTGGACGATCGCTTGGTTTTGGCCGCCGGCAAAGCCATTGTTAAATTCGTTAACGATTAACTTCACTGAATATGAATGAGAACGAATGAGCTCAACCGTACGATCATCCGACGCGTTGTCTACCACCACAGTTCGGATTGCCGGCTAGGTTTGTCTGCTGAGATAACTCAGGCAGTTTTGAATGTATTTTTCACTATTAAAGGTAACAATACATACGGCAACAACTGGCGCGGACATCATCGCTCAACCCTTCATTCAATCATCCTTAAAGCTCTTGTAGAAATGCACGTAGCGACTCGCGCCATGGCGGCAAGTCTTGAAATCCATTCTGCCGGATCGCAGCATGGTCCATTACCGAATATTGCGGTCGAGGCGCAGGCCTTGGGAATTCATCAGTCGTACAAGGATTAATTTTCATCTGTTTGCCGCTTTCTTCAAAGATCGCTGTGGCAAACTCGTACCAACTGCATGTGCCTGCATTCGAAGCGTGATAAATGCCATATGCTTCGGTCTTTACAAGACCGAAAAGGAATAGCCCCAGGTCTCGCGTATACGTCGGCGAGCCTATTTGGTCATGAACGACGGTAAGTTCATCCCGCTCCTGCGCCAGCTTCAACATGGTTTTAACAAAGTTATTACCATACTTTCCGTAAACCCAAGAGGTCCGTACGATAAACCACTTGTCACTAAGCGACTGAAGCAAAGCTTCGCCTGCTCGCTTAGACTTTCCATAGACCGACTGCGGATTGGTGTTGTCATATTCATTGTAGGGCCTGTCACCGGCACCATCGAAGACATAGTCTGTGCTGACATAACAAAGTTTGGCCGATCCCTCCCGGGCGGCAATAGCCAGATTGCGTGTCCCTAATGCATTGACTTTGTACGCTTCATCCGGTTCACCTTCGGCTTTATCCACAGCCGTATATGCTCCCGCATGAATGATGGCACTAGGCCGATAAGTTTCCACAGCCTTCCTGCACATGCTCAGGTCCGTTACATCCAGTTGTTTTCGATCAAGGCCGACAAGAGTAACATCTTCGTCATTGATTCGAATGATCTCCTGCCCTAATTGCCCGTTTGCACCGGTAACGAGAATCGTAGACTTTTTTGAGGGCATCGTTAGCCTCCCAGCCTATCGCCATATTGCGTGTCATAGTATTGCTGATACGCACCGGAACGAACTTGATTCATCCAGTCTTGATTGGCTAGATACCAGCGAATCGTCTCGCGAATACCGGACTCATAGTGGAACTTCGGGTTCCACCCGAGTTCTCTTCGGATCTTGGTGGCATCGATCGCATAACGGCGGTCGTGCCCCAGGCGGTCCTGAACATACTGGATCAACGAGTCAGGCTTGCCGAGCTCCTCGAGAATCGTTTTAACGACATGAACATTCGTACGCTCGTTATTGCCTCCGATATTGTAGACCTCACCGCTGACCCCTTTGCGCACAACGAGATCGATTGCGCTACAATGATCTTCAACGTATAGCCAATCGCGCACGTTAAGGCCGTCGCCATAGACAGGCAGCGGCTTGTCGGCCAGAGCGTTCTGAATCATAAGCGGGATCAGCTTCTCAGGGAACTGATAAGGTCCGTAGTTATTGGAGCATCGTGTAATATTCACGTTTAGGCCGAACGTCTCATGATAAGCGCGAACGAGCAGATCCGAACCTGCCTTACTGGCGGAATACGGACTATTTGGGGCAAGCGGCGTCTCCTCCGTAAAAAGACCGGTATCTCCAAGCGTGCCATACACCTCATCCGTAGAGACGTGTACGAATTTGCTCACTTTATATTCCTTGGCGAGTTCAAGCAACGTTTGCGTACCAAGCACATTTGTTCGAACGAAGACGTCCGGCTCCAAGATGCTGCGATCCACATGCGACTCCGCAGCAAAGTGGACGACAACGTCCACGCCGTCCTCGAAGAGAGGCACCAGCGCTGACCGATCCGTAATATCGGCTCGAACAAACTTATAGTTTGGATTGTTTTCAACGGTTGTTAAATTTTCAAGATTCCCTGCATATGTTAGCGCATCTATGTTAACGACTTGATCTTGCTTATATTCTCGTAAAATATAATGAACAAAGTTGCTGCCAATGAAGCCGGCGCCGCCGGTAACCAATAATTTCATCACGCATTCACCCTTCGTAAGTAAAGTTCGCCTCGGCGTCGGCAAGCCGCGGGTGTTTAGCGTCCTTGTCCGAGAGGACCGGCTTCAGCGTCGGCCAATCGATACCCAGCGCCGGGTCGTCCCATGCAATGCCGCGATCATGTTCCGGCGAGTACAGCTCATCCACTTTATAAAGCACTTCAGTGTTCGGTACGATCGTGCAAAAGCCATGAGCAAAGCCTTTCGGAACAAGCAGCTGTCGCTTGTTGGCTGCGGACAGAATAAAGCCCTGCCACTGACCGTAAGTCGGTGAACCTTGGCGAATATCCACTACGACGTCGTAAATCGCGCCTGCAGCCACTCGAACGAGCTTTGTCTGCGCCTTCGGCTCTAACTGATAGTGCATGCCTCGAAGCACGCAAGCTTCAGCTGATAACGAGTGATTATCTTGAACAAAGGTGTTGTTCACACCTTGCTCGGCAAATGTCTTATGATTATACGACTCCAAAAAGAAGCCCCTATGGTCACCGAACACGGCAGGCTCGATCAGCTTAACGCCTGGAAGGTGGGTATCTAAAACGTTCATCTCGATTTTCTCCAATCAGGGCTACATTTTAAGCTTGCCGAACTCCTCACCAAATAAAAGATCCTTAGCCAGTTCATTAGCATGCGTGAACGAAGCATGAGTCCCTGCGTCGGTCCACCAACCGTGTAAAATATCGTAGCCTAGTTCATCAGCAGCGATATAAGCATTATTCACATCCGTAATCTCCAGTTCGCCGCGAGCGGAAGGCTTCAATGTACGAACGATCTCGAACACTCGCGCATCAAACATATATATGCCGGTCACTGCATACTTGCTCTTGGGTTGCTGGGGCTTTTCTTCAATCGCGATAATTTTATTTCCATCCAGCTCTGGTACGCCATAGCGTTTAGGATCATGTACTTCCTGAATTAGAATCTTGGCCCCTCTTCCCTTTTCACGGTAGGACTGCACATAGGGCGCAATGCTGTCTGAGAATACGTTGTCACCTAGAATGACAACCATAGAGTCATTATTCGCAAAGTTTTCTGCAAGTCCCAAAGCTTGGGCAATTCCGCCAGCTTCCTCTTGGACTTTATATGTAAAGGTAACACCCATTTCCCTCCCGCTTCCGAGGAGGTTAACAACGTCACCCATGTGATCTTTGCCGGTAACTATGAGGATATCAACGATGTCTGCCTCTTTCAGCTTTGCCACAGCATGGAAAATCATTGGATATCTACCTACGGGCAGCAAGTGCTTATTCGTGACTTTGGTAAGCGGATAAAGACGTGAGCCCGTTCCCCCAGCAAGTATTATGCCTTTCATCTTATAGCCTCCTGATTTTCGGAACGATAAAACACCCATATCTTGTTGAGCATGAAATTAAATACTGGAACGATAACAATCGCAACAAACTGACCAATCAAATACCAAAGACCAAGTATATTATTAAAAAAATAGATAATCGAAAGATTCAATAAAAGCCCCGCTGTACAAACAATGGCATACTTCCAAAATAGTAATAGATCGAACCTGCTTCGAAATGTCCATATTGAATTAAGCGCATACGATACAAGCAGCGATAAAATAAAACCGAAAAAAGAAGATAAAACCGGGCTTAAATTCCATACTTCAACCCCGACCGCAATCATGCCAGTATGCAAAACAGTTCCAGCTATACCGATTATTCCATATTTCACAAACTCCGGCGTGACAATTTTTCTAATGATCGTCTTCATTTTTTAATCTTTCTATTCTAAGGTTTTTTATTTCATTCTTAAGAATGCCTAGCTCTTGACTTAACTCTTTTGTTCTACTGGCAAGCTTAGAAATATTCAAAGTAAACGAGTATTGAATAACTAGTGAGGCTGTGATGGCGAACAAAAATAAAGTATTTACCGGAGTCTCAATACCGATAATTTCAGAAAAAGTAGATAAAATTTGAGGGAAAATCGCAACAATAACGCTTAAAAAACAAATAATAATCCAAAGCAATGAATACTTCAGTTCTAATTTGTATTCCCGAAGTCTTTTAATTAAAAACGCAAATAAAAAAATCGTTGCGATTAGTAATATAAATTGCAATTTAAATGAAATCATCCGTTTAATACTCCCTCGCTCTTCTTGCGCCTTAACGAGTCGATTAGGATTGCTATTGAAACTTTAATCATATAATAAACAGATTTAAAACTATGAATTGAGGAATTACCATGTTGCCTACTATGCATAATAACAGGAAGCTCCACCACTGTCAGTCCATTCCTCAAGAGATTGACTATGGATTCGGGTTCGGGATAATCAACAGGATAATTCTCAGCAAAATGCTTAATCACTACTTTATTGCACGCTCTAAAGCCAGATGTGGGATCAGTAATCACACGTTTTGTCAGCAATCGGATAAGTACGCTGAAATACTTGATTCCAACTCTTCGCATAAAAGTTGATTGAAAGCCTTCCATATTAATATATCGAGAGCCAATTACGAGGTCGGCTTTTGAATTAGATATGGGCTGAATGAGTGATTCAATATATGTCGGATCATGTTGACCGTCCCCATCAATTTGAATTGCACAATCATACTCATATTTATAGGCATATTTATACCCAGTCTGAACCGCCCCTCCTATCCCCAAGTTACAGGGCAAATCAATTACTTTTACTCCTAGTTCATGTGATAACCTAGAAGTGTTATCCGTGGAGGAATCATTAACGATTAAAATATCAACATCGAATGCTTGAAGCCGTTTAATTAACATTTCTATGTTTCCTTGTTCGTTAAATGCAGGAACTATAATGAGCGTCTTCAAAGGTTTCCCTCCATCACAATAAGTTTCGACAATAATTCTATCATTTCTATATTACAATTAAATTAGATTTGATTCTTGAAAAATAGAATATCCATCAAATTCTTCTATTTTCAGTTCAATTAAAGAGAGCTTAAATAAGCTTCCCATTGCAATGTTTTTCACATAATTTCTGACTCATTCGCAGGATTTCAACTGCAGCGACTTGATTGCTCATTCTTCTCCATCAGCGGTTTTACCGCACGGAACAGCGGCGCCCTCAATCGTGTTCTCCACCGCTTGGAGATGCCTGTCTTGCCTTAGCTTGCCTGAGCTGTTCTCCTTAAGATTCAATCGGGCCAATCGGATAATCTGCTGACCGTGGTTATAATCGGACAGATATCCGGCCTTCGCGAGCCCCCCGCGACGATGACCACTCCGAAACCTCAAACGGTCAGCATTCACGCTGTCCCCAGATGCTGGCCAGCTGCTCTCTGAACAGATCGTACTGCCGAGTAGCGTGCTCAGCTCGATTGCGCCGCTGCTGTCGTTTCTTCAGTCAGCCCAGTGGACGACCCAGCGGCCGCGACCAGCGTTTCCGTTCGCTTGATACCCACGCCACACGCTGCACTTCGATCTTCTTGGGACGTAACATTTCCAATGCAACGCTTTTTTGCTCAAAGCTCATATTACTTCATTACAGGCCTGGCTCCTCGTTTCAGCACTTCTAAATTTCCTCAACAATTTCCTTTGAATCTATATTCCGTCTAAACAGGAGTGCAATAATAATCGGAATAATAATCAAGGCAGAGTACACATAACGCAACTGTTGGGCCGGAATTGCAATTACAAGTGATGCAGTGTTTAAAAGTAAAGGAAGTGTCAGTATCGTAATTCTGAAAGAATATTTTTTTAATAACAGATAAAGAGCAAGCAGGAGAGCAAAGAAATACACCGCTGGTCGATATAAAATCCAGGATAGATTCAAATCAAGAGAAGTATTTACAATCTTTAGCAAAGTATTCTTCAGACTCGGTAATTTTGACATTGAATGTAGCTGGTATCTATCAAGAATTTCAGACCCTGTTTTTACAATATCCGTTTCAACGTAGTAATTCCTGCTATTTAGAGGCTCTTTCATCTCCCAAATGATTGATGTCATATAAGCCCAGTCTTTAATAACAACAACTGGATGTTTTAAAGCCAGTGAGAACCACACCTTTAAAAACTCGCCAGTAAGAGGACTTTCGTCAAAAATATGCATATTAAACTTAGGATTATATATCAAAGTATCTACTGTATAAGCTTGATAGTTCTCTGCCCAATTCTCAACAGGCATCAATTGATTGATCACAAGTTCTTCCTTGTCAGACAACTTAGCCCCGCTATGAATTACAGCCCCTATTTGATGAATTGGAATAGATAGAGATAAAACTTTTGGAGTAGGCGCTATATTTAAAAAGCTATATAAAAACACCTTAATAAACAGGAATAAAAGAACTGCTGACAAACTTATTTTTAAGATATTTCTCCATTGAGGTTTATAGTAAATAAAGAGCGCAACGCAAGTTCCAAAGGCAGGAATGACCCCATTATGTCGGAATAAGGCTGTTATGAGTATAATTATAATAAGACTTATTTGGTTTTTACGAGACTCTAGCCAACTCCCTTTGGTAATATATATTTTCATTAGAATATATGTCACTAGAAGCAATGTCACACTGTAAGGAATATCCTTCCATATAGTATTTACAAGCATTCCGTGTACAGGAAGCAACGAGAAGAACAAGCACAAAATAAAAGTTGCATACTTTTTTACTTTAAAATCCTTTTCCAATAAAATCAGCGATTTGCTGAGTACGATAGAAAAAAAAGCGATTTGAGATAATGAAAGAATTGCAGGTGAATTCCAGATCCGTGTTAGCAACCAATTTGTTAAAGTGTGAAACACTGGATGTGCATCATACAGCTCAAGGGTTTGGATTTGTCTCCATTGATCGATGGAATCGCCACTCATAAGTCCCGGATAAAACGCCAACCAATAAGTAAACCAAACAACGAAAGGAATTAAAAAGTACACAATCGAACCTTTAGAGAGAATTTTCTTTAAAATAGGTCCCTTTATTAATAGTATATAGAACAAGATGGTGAGAGCTAATCCTATAAGCATATATTTAAGTAACGACGTAGAACTCAGAGGGACACTGAATTGTAAGGTTTTCAAAGAATCTGAGGTATTATATAAATCATAAGTTCTAGTTTTTCCATTAATCGTGATATCTACATATCCCGAGTAGGGATGGCTTGCTAATGTTATAGTAAGTTGATTGGCCTTGCCTTCCCAAGTCATAGTGGACGGCTGATTACGATATGAAACTGGCATCTCACGCTCTATTTCCCATCCCCCCAAAGAAATATCGCTGGTAGGGACCAATCCATTATCGCCTTTAAGCTCTCTTAGCCATACCTCAGAGCCCTTGGAACTTTCGTTCTTTTGGCCTGTTGCTTTGATTTCAAGATGAATGCTCTCAGTAAATTGCAGGGGAAACATAATTATAAATAGTGCGGCTACAGCCACTGAAAGGATTATTTTTCGATAATACATAGACCCACCCTTTGCAATATAGTACTCTCTTACGCAGTTTTAGACATTATTATAATCTTTTGAATAAAATTAAAACTTTTAGATATAGTGTTTCGAAACTTGATTGTCGATACAACCTTGTATGAATTAGAAATCTAATTCTATTTTTTAAGTTTTCCCTGTAACTAATCATTTCGTTTACAATATCTAACTCCTTCTCGTTATTATTTAAGAAATAAAATTCTTCAGCCTGCTTGGAACGAATATTTGAATTCTTCCCCTGTACGAAGGTAGTAATTTTATTTTTCCATTTTGAAAAGAAACTTAACTCTCCGCCTATTAAATTATTGCCGTGTTGTCGATACAATACCAATGGAGTTTCTTCGAATATGACTTGCCCGATGTAAGTAATGCAGAGATAGATCCACCAGTCATGCATAATAATACCATTACTGCGGGGTATATGCTCTATTAGATAAGAACGTGCGGATCGATTAATCACTGCTGTGCATCCTACAACGACATTTTCAACCAATGCATTTCTTATAGCTAAAGGCCGTCTAGGAATAGGCGGCCACATATTTAAATAATTTAAACGGTCATCGGTCAACTGCGTTCGACTACAGAACAGTCCCGGTTGGCCATCTGGCAGTGATTTTAATCTACTAGAGGCAACACATAGCTTTGAAGGAAGCCATACATCATCTTGATCTGCGAATGCATAGAAATCAAAGTTAGCATTGCTTCTTTGTAGTAAATCGAGAAAACTTGCCTTTACCCCTATATTATCTCCCACATAAAAAGTGATTTTCCCTGAGTACCTTTCTTGTAAAATTTTAATGATTTGTAGCGTATTGTCTGTCGAGCCATCATCTCTAATTAACAAATATACCGAGACATCTCTCTGACTAAAGATGCTGTCTACTTGCTCAAACAGATATTTCTCTCCGTTGTAGGTAGACATCAAGACTTGAATTTTATCCATATGTTCTACCTCGATTTCTGTTTCACGATCCATTTGAATTTAATATCTCTAAGCTTCTTGTGTAGTTTCGGATGTTTTACTCTAAGATAGCGCTTAGCCTTTTCTAAATAAGCATTTTTGTTGTGGATTAAGCTATTACTATTTTTATAATTTTCAGCAATAACGTACCAATCGAAATAAAACTCATGGCTCTTTTTTAATTCATTCTGGTTAATACTCGGTCGACTTTGGACGATATCATAAACAGCTCTCGTAAACTCCATAGAGGCGTTATCCCAATCACTCCAATGTGCAGCCGTATCTATAGCATTTTTTTTAAGCTCTTTGAGTTTGGTATTGTTGTTTTTCAATAAGTTAATAAACTCGACTACCTGAGATTCATTATCTCTCTCGGCAACGAGTCCGTTATAGTTTGGAACAATATATTCGTCATGCCCCGTTACATTATATGTAATAGAAGTCCCCCCACAGTGGAACATCTCCAGTGGAGGACCGAACATTCCTTCAACATAACTTAGTTTTATGATTACATCGCATGATCGATAAATATGTGAGGTTTCAAAGATAGGCACCCTTGAAAATACACGATCGACACCCGGATACGATGCCACTGGGCTTGACGTTAATAGCCAGATCTCATCTGCTTTTGACTGCCTGCACAGCTCGATAGTTTTAGGCACATTTTTGAATTCAACGTCGATTGGCCCCTCAACTAACACTCGTAATCTGTTAGGGTCACGTGGAGCAATACACGGCCCCTCGAGTGAATAAATATCTTTACGAACCCCGTTCTTCACTAAGAAAGCATCTTTATCGCAATTTTCTTTCAAATAATTACGAATCCAAGTCGCCTCAGTAATAATATGCAAAGGCATTCGATATGTAGATTCGACAAGCTGTTTTAATGGCCTTTCGATTTCCTCATAAAAACGCGACTCGATCGATTGGACAAAATAAGCATAAGTTCCAGCAGAGATTCTTGATATCTCATAGACAGTTCTCCACCATGTAGCTATACATATATCGAAGATGTCATTTTTAGCCCCGTCATACGTATTCCAATTCAACATTTTTGCTTCTGGATGCCAATTTAAGCGTTCCATCGAGATCTTCTCTTCTGTTATTATCGTAACATCTTCACCACGTTTTTTTGCTCTAATACAATGTTCAAATATAACATAGCTACCGCCACTAATATCGGGTGAACCCATTAATACTGCCCATTTCATTCTAATCCCTCATTTTCAACTCTTTTTCATTAGATCCTCGAGTTTTATATTAATTTGGCGAATCATTTCATCTCGTTCATCAATCATTTGAGTCATACTTTTTATTGCTTGATCACGATCATCGATCATACGGGTCATATTTGAGATTGCTGCATCACGATCATCAATCATTCGTGTCATATTTTTCATCGCTAAAGCATTTTCCTTCAATTTCTCTTCAAACTTCTGTTGTGGTAGAGCAGTTCCTTGTGATGTTAAGGATGTTTTTTCAGTGAAGTATTTTTTCCTTTTATATTTCGCATATAAAGGAATCAAAAAGCTTAGTCCCTGTTCTTTTAAGGTTAAAGGTCCCCAGAAGCTATTTCTAAAGAAAGCATTGGGATTCATAGCTAAACGCCTCATACTTCTAAGCTTTAATATTGTAGATATTTTCGTATCAGATGTACGAAACTTTGTAAATTCAAACACACCAAAATTTTCGTAGTGATACAACTGGTCAAAGAACGTTAACTCTTTTTTGTTCGGATGCAACACAAACTGGGAGTGAATTTCTGCGAAATATGCAAGATCTTCTTCGATATCAAAACTTTTTAAACAAAAATAGCGGCAAAGTTCTTCAAAAGTAATCAGCATTTCTCGCTGCATTGGGGAAACGATCTTGTTGAAAATCTCCATTTCTTTTTCATTTTGATTGACATGAACAACTACCGTTCCCTCAGTTAAAACATAACGTTCAGCACTTCCATGCGATGCTCCTAATACAATTTCGAAAATTGCTCTATTTTCATTGAATACTCCAAAATAATCAGATTTAATAGGAATAGAACTAAAGAGCAAACCCTGTTTCTCGTTACCCGAGTCTGCATTACCTTCTGCAATCAGTCCTGCATAATAACCATTTATGCAGACCTCTTGATTAAAGATATCCCATAAATGGTCTTGAATTGTCCCTTTCCATCCTATATCTACGATATGGAGGCCATCCGTTTTGTAATTAGGGTTTAATTCACGTACGTATTCTTTGAAATTAGCATTTTGTTCTAGGCGGTTATTTTCGTAATAGTTTGAAAAATCCGGGTTGTTTATAAGCCACCTGTAGCATTCGCTTGTTGGAAAATCCTCTTCTTTTTGAAATAAATCGAAGTCCGTTTGATGTTTAATAGTTTGAATTACGTGTTCTTCAAAATTAAGGCTAGCCATGAACTCATAAGCACTAATCATCCTATACTGTCGAAAAAGAGTCAGAAAACGCTCCTCTTTTAAACTCTTAAGAGACGGGAGGAAGGTAGACTTCCTAGATACCTTTAAGTAATGCGTATTAATACGATGGGCATATCGAAATCCTTCAGATTGTTGATATAGGTCAAACAAAGTTTTTAGATATTCTCCTTCTCTAGACAAGAAAAAAACATCATTCACTCTTTTAAATACGAGTTCTTCATGGAGTTTCTTTATAAAATAAAAAAGAGAAAAGATAATATTATGAAAGGGAGTCTGAGATCTCCCCTGATTTGCAATTTTAAATAATTGATCCTTATTATTAATCTGCTTGCTTATATGATATTCCCGCATGAAGTCATCATATACTGTACGTTCTGATTTTCGATCTATTAAGAAAGACTTCATTCCTTTTTGAATGGGCACCATATTATCGGAATGCTCGTTATCTCCAACCATCAAAACAACTGAAGGTTCTATACCATATTTTTCGAATACATGTGCATATAGTCTGCCTGAGCGTTTAGTAATCAGATGATCACTTGAAACTATCAGTTCATCTATATATGACAATATACCATGTTCTTGAAATAACCTTCTTATGCTATCGCTTGATAAATAAAAGTCAGAGACACAATACACTTTAAGAAAAGTGTTCGACTTTATATATGTTATAAGTTCGATCCATTGAGGATCAACCAATTGTACTGACAATTCTACATCAAGTTCTATATCTAAACATTTACGATGAAAATCCTCGTACTGATATAGCGATTTAATGCTGTTCCTAGCCTCTAACACCTGATACAAACGTAAAGAGAACTGTTCATATTGGAATTCTCGATCCCAACCATCTTGTTCATTCTTTTCGCCAATTTGCAATTCAATTTGATTGCGTAATTCATAAATATCCTTAGCTTTGGAACCATGGCCCAATTCGTTGCTAAGGCGTTTAGCCCAGATCATTTTGGTGTATTCTGGATGCACAGATCGTAAAAGTATAGTATCAAAAATATCAAAAAAAACATATTTTAAATTATTATTTTGGATGATTATATCTTTTACGTCTTTCATTGCTATGCTCCATTCTTAAATCTTCTTTTTAAAATTAAAAATTATCCTTTTTGAATTCACATAATCAATAATCTCTTGTTTTTTGCTAATCTCTTGTTTTAGCTTATCAATTTGTTCGTTACAGACTTTTATTGAAAGATCTTGTTCGTTAATCAAAATGCTATTTTTAGCAATAGTATTTTGCAGATCCAGCAGCTTAGTTTCATATTCTTTTATTAACTTATCTCGCTCTGTTACTAATTGCTCACTATTCTTAAAAGCTAACTTTAAATCACTAATCATCCCTTCATTGTTTGAAATAACATTATCTCGTTCAATAATCATTTCTTCATTAGAAAAAATTGTTTTATCTCGTTCAATAACCAATGCCTCAATTGATGAAATTGCTTTATCTCGCTCCACAACCATTTGATTAAGGTCGTGGTTTTTTAACTGTTCAAATTTGTAAAGGGCTTTGTATTCATAAATTAAAGCCTTGTCTTTGAAGTTGACATTTTCCAATAGTTTATATCGATCATTTCCTTTTGGAAAAAGCACTCCTAAACCCCAGCTATGCCTAAATTCAAAGTGTGGGTATTGTTCCTTGATTTCTTGCCAAAAACGATTGGATCCATATTCAAGAGGGCTATACACATCGTGAAATAAAACAATTCCATTACTTGAAACCTTAGGGAGCCAGGTCTCAAAATCATGGGAAACTGCTTCATATGTATGTAAGCCGTCAATGTGAAGCAAATCAATGCTTTCATCAGCAAAATCTGAAAGTGCTTCATCAAAGGTTTTTCGCAGTAAAGTTATATTTAGTTTACTAAACCTCTTATTGATAATATCAGTTACTGAACCTATGACTTCCTCTCCATAAAAACCAGCTTGGTCATCGCCCCTCCAGGTATCTACAGCAAATAATGAAACATCTAACTCATGATTTTTCATAGACTGAGCAAAAGCAAAAAGAGAGCAACCGTAGTGAGTTCCGAGCTCTACACTAACTTGAGGAACAATATATCTAAACAGGTCATATGCAAAATTACGATGGCCCTCCCAAGGAGCGACCCTTAACTTATCATTTAATTCATCTGATTCAAACTTAGGACTACTTATTTCCCAATCCATGGTACACCAACCTCGTTTACAATTTCTTAATCGAAATGCTCTCAATCTTATTATTGAAGATTGCATGTACTGTAGTACTAGTTATATTTTTCACTTGAATAATATTATGAGCCCAACATTGAATTGTATGATGTAATTCATGGAAGCCTTCGCCAACTCCTAATGTTATAAAATAATCATTCTCCTGGATCTCTGGCCATACGATAGTAAACCTTACTATGTAACTTTGATCCTCTTCCATATACTCCATAGTAAGATTTGAGCTGAGAGTATTTTCCCCAAAAATGGAGTTCCCAAATTTATCATTAACTAGGTAGCCAAATATTGCTTCGTTAATCTCTTTCCTGCTTTGTATAAGTAGTGAAATCTCCAGCACATTATCCTTAGTTATATATCCCTTGTAATCCTCGTTATCAACTTTTATGCTATAGGCTTCTATAAGTAAATCTAACGCGCCTCCAAGCGAGCTGCGATCTACGGGAGTCCATTTAATATCTGAATGAGATTGAGGAATAACTGAATTTGTCTTCTCTTCTGGTTCTTTAATTGAGGAAGATCGAAATGTTTTTGAGTGAACTCTCTTTGTATAAAATTCTATAGCCTTTAGAGGCTCTCCATAAAAAACAACTTCACCTTTAGCAAGGACAATAACATTTGTAGCCATAGCAGCAATTGAGCTTAAATCGTGAGATACCAGTATTTTAGTAACATCGCTCATTTCTTCCTTCATGTACCGATTACACTTTTGTTGAAAAAAGACGTCTCCTACTGATAGAGCTTCATCAACAATTAGAATTTCAGGCTTAAAGCTAATCATAACGGAAAAAGCAAGTCGTGCGAACATACCACTTGAGTAAGTTTTTACAGGCCTATTTATGAATTCTCCTATATCGGCGAACTCAATAATTTCCTTCAGCTTAGCGTTCATATCGCTTTTAGAAAAGCCTCTCATCGTACCATTAAGGAAGATATTTTCATATCCGGTGTATTCCATATTAAAACCTGTCCCCAGTTCAAGAAGAGCAGCAACGTGCCCATTAACGCTTTTAGCACCTTCACTTTGAGTCAGCACACCAGATATAATTTTTAGAAGCGTAGACTTTCCAGAACCATTCTCTCCAATGATTCCCAACGTCTCTCCCTTTTTAAGGAGTAGATTCACATCTTTCAACGCTACAAACTCTGCGTGGGTCTTCCTGCCCGTAATTGCTTCCTTTAAACGATCACTCGGTTTCGGGTAGAGTTTATATCTCTTCCAAATATTCTTTAATTCTATTGATATCTCTTCCACTTTATCCACTCCGTTATAAAACATCTGCAAAGTGAGGCTTCAACTTCTTAAATAATTTATATCCAACAAATAGAATAATGGTGGACAATATCCAAAAATATGCTGTTTGATTATACCTATGCCAAAACCAAACGTTTTCCACAAAAGTATCTCGATAACCTTCAACTAAATAATAAATTGGATTCAACTTAAACCACTTAATGTACTTTTCTGATATAATTTCGGGTGACCAAACAATTGGAATAAGCCAGAAGCCAATTTGTATTGCAATACCTACTATTTGCCCGATATCTCGAACAAATACAACTAATGAAGAGGTTATTAGCCCGATTCCAATCAACAAGTAAGCGGAGCAAATCAAATAATAGAACACTTGAATGTTAGTAATATCAGCCTTAATCCCGTGCACCAACAAAATTAGAATTAATACTGCTAAGAAAAACAAATGATTATAAAAGGAAGATAAGATTTTAACTAATGGTAGAATTATTATTTTGAATGAAACCTTCTTGACTAAATAGCTATATTCCAGGAAGCTGTTCGATGAAGACGATAAACTTTCCGATAGAAAAAACCAAATCACCATACCACAAGAGAGCCATACTATAAACGGTGTTCCATCAGGTCGGGCTCCCGATCTAAAGCCGACTTCAAAAACAAACCAGTAGACCAGCAAGGTTATAAGCGGGTTTACAACCCCCCATACTACACCCAGAAACGAACCAGCATACCGCACTTTAAAATCATTTTTAGAAAGATCAAATATTAATTTCAACGCAGAGCTTATTTTCATTTTATTTAATACCATCCATTAATAAGATATGCTATCAAGTTTATGTTATTGGAATTTGAACAATAAATAGAATTCATAATTTAAACTTAGGTATTAAACTAAATTGTACTTCCCTCGCACCAACACCGTCAGCCCATTCTTCTGCTTCGGATCGGGCTCAATGCCTCTACCATCCCGCGGAAATAAAATCAAATGGTTGGTAGCGATGGCCATACCGGGCGCGATATCGATGCCGGCCGTGAGGTCCGATAGTCCGTTTGTATCCACGCTGTAGGCGACGGCTTTACCAGTGCGGACGACGACTTCTCCACCAGCGCCAACCATAAGCTTAGCGCCGAAAGGTACGGTCACAACCTCGAGTTTGGATTCGGACGCCGTATCTTTGCCGGAATTGGCGCCGGTTGGGCCCCCATTCGACAGTTCAGCAATCTTCTGATCCACATAGCTCTTGGTCACAATCGGATCGTCTGCGAGCCCAGGCGTCGTCTGTTGTACGTCCGCATACGCGGATTGATACCAATTCACGCCTCCCGCGACGACGGCTGCAGCGACCAGTATGCCGAAAATCTTCGTATATCGATTCATGATGACCATCCCTTCACGTTCAATGATTGCTGGCCGATTGCGCTTCGGCTTTGAAGACGACAGCTTCCCGGACGATCTGTGACTTGTCGTAGTTCAGCCAGAAGTCAGGGTGCATGCTGAACTTGCGTCTCAATTTGAACGGCAGTTTCTTGTAGGAAACGCCCAGCCGATATCCCACGTACTTCGCTGCCGCTTCCGCGATCCATCGAGGAGTCCAGGCCCAGTTCCCTTGTTTCCATAGGCGCCCTAATTGCTCGGTGACAAGCCGGCCGCCTTCTTTTTCCGCTCGGGCATATTGAAAGATCCATTCGTTCATCCGCATGGATACGCCGATATCGAAGTTACGTTTAAATTGCTTTTTCAGACTATAGTCGTGAGAATGCACCACGCTGGCTCGCGGGTTGTAAACGACGGCGTAGCCGTTGGTAATGCACTTTGCTGCGATCATCATATCCTCGTTCAGGATGATCGGAGCCGGGAATCCTCCGAGTTGCAGAAATACGTCCCTTCGAATAGCCGAACAAACATTGGTGAAAAAGAACAGCTTAATGCCGAAGCGATCGAGATCCGCCAGTGTCTTATGGATGTACAGCTCCGGATAGTTAATGTCGCGGGTCATCCGTTCGAGTACGTTGGACTCGGCCCTCGCGATCTGTCTGCCGCACACGGCCGCCACCTTCGTATCGGCAAAAGGCGCTACGATCTCCTCGATAAAGCGATCATGCTCCGGCACTGCATCTTGGGTCATATAGACGATCACGTCGCCGGTTGTCTTCTGGGCTGCGAAATTTCGCGTGCCACCATGGTCGAAGTCCTTGCGCTCAACCGACATTACTTTTGCGCCGAGCCGCTTTGCAAGCAGAAGCGTCCCATCATTTGAACGGGAATCGACGACGAGAATCTCGTGCGGTCGCAACGTTTGCTCTTGGAGCTTGCCTATCAGGTTAACAAGATATTTCTCCGCGTTTAACGTCGGCAGGATAACCGATACCTTCAACGTTATCCCTCCTTTCTATTTGAGCTGATCTAGTTGAGTAGCTTCGTTCGCGTCGGCTGCGATAAGTTTGTCATAAAGCGCTTGGTCGTCTTGTCCTTGTTTCCGAAGTGTCGCCAGATAGTATCGCGCGATCTTGCGATTTGCTTCAACGGTTAAGTCATCTTGCAAGGCGGGCTTTAAAATATCTGCCGCTTGCTGATAGTCATTAGCGGCGAAGGTGACTTCGCCAGCCGCCAGCCTGACCGCGCTCGAGACGACGAACGTTCTCGCCAGTTCAACTGTAGCCGGCAATTCTTTGACCACAAGTTCCTGTTCGATGGTTTTATTGTACTGAGCCAGAATTTGTTCAGCAGTCCCCTTAGCTCCCTCTTGATCTCCTGCCTGACTCTGCTGCTCCCACTTTCCTAGCAACGTCGAGACTAAGCGATCATAGAAAGATTGTTCAAACGGGTATTGCTTGACTGCCTTTTGCATGATTTGAATGGCCCTATCTTGATTGCCTCGCACCATCTGAATTGTATAATCAAGATCAATGCCGGGACGATAGTAGGGCTCTGTCTTCACGAGCTTTTCCAAATACTTCTCCGCTTCTTGCAGGTAACTCTCATCCTTCGATTGGTCATACGCTTGATAGTTCCAACTCGTCAGCTGCTGGAGCAGTACAGGCTGCCCAGACGTTATTTTAAGCCCTTGTTTGAGCGGATTGACGATATCGGCGAATGGTTTCTGCATCGCATACGCTTCATTGGCATTATCGATCTGGCTGGAGCTATACAATCGAAGGCTAGCGATCACAAGAAGCGCAATACCCACGACGCCAAGTGCTGCCCCACTCAGTTGTTTTAATTGCCTTGCTTGCTTCTTAGCCCAATGCTTAACTGCCGACTCTGCGCCGCTCAGGACGCCTAGGCACATAAAGACGAGAATGTCGTAGAAGAGATAACTCATTTCAAAATCGATCGAAGCATGCAATAGAATCGTAATGGGTACGACAAAATAAAACAGATACTTATTGCGCAGCTCCTCGGACATTCGCCTGTACTTGATAATAAAGGTGATTAAGGAGTATACAATGAGGCCAAGTATGACGATCGTGCCAATCAGGCCGACTTCAACGAGCATTTGCGTAATAAAGCTGTGCGTCTGCGCGCTCAGGTAGGGATAGGATTGATATTTTTCATAGGAAGCTTCCCATGCCCCGCTGCCTCCGCCGAACAACGGATACTCCTTCCACAGTTGGATCGCATTCTTATACATTCTTAGACGCTCGTAAACGCTATGTGTTTCAAAATTTACGCCCTCAATTCGGTTTCTTAGAACAGGAGGCAGCAATTTGACCAGCGTATCGGACAATACGGCGAGCGAGCCCAAAATAAACAGAACGATAAGTCCGAGAGGCAGCCAGATCCCGGCGCGATTAGACGTTTTCGTCTCGACTTTGGATTGAAGCTGAGGCTCTATGTATCTCTCTATCGCATAGGTTATAGCACCCATGACAAGTGAAGCAACAACTAGAATTGCCCAATATCCGATCGAGTCCCCTGAAAAGATAGAGACCGTATCATATGATTGCTTGGCGTTCAAAGCCGCTTGGATGCCGCTGACGACTTCGATCCCGCGATCCGCTAATTTGGAGTATATAAGGAGAGAGATCCCTATGCCGATGACAGAATAGAGAATCAGCTTAATTTGCAGCTTCAGCCGCAGCATTGCCAGCGTGACGATCGCGATGATCGGAAGCACGACCAGCGCGCCACGCGACAGCGTCAGCAAGAACGACACCAACACCGGCACTAGCATGATACCATGCAAGATCTGAATGCCTCTACGCGGCGTTCGATTAATCTCTAACAGCATGACGATCCACATAATGAGCAGTAGGACCGCATAAGCATTGGCGTATTGAAAGACGGAAGTAATCCGAATGCCATCCTGCGGCGTCAGGGAATCAAGCATATAAGCATTGCCGAACATCGTCAGAAAGCCGTATGCAACCAGCAGGTAACCGAACACTAAAAACACAAGCGGAAACCGATCCGTCAAATGATTGGACCGGGACCAAAAAGTGCCTGCTACATAAAACAAGAATAAAGCAAGATGAATTAAGATACCGATCTTCGCCATGTACGGAGAAAAGGCATCGAATGAACTGATCAAATAGAAGATCGGTATCAGAAGCGCGAACGCGCCGATGATCAAATTGCTACGCGTCCATTCAAACGAGTCAGCGCTGATTTGCACAATGAGCCACAACGTTACGAAAGCCGATACAATTAACGCCAAGAAAGCTGGACTCTCGAACTGATATTGATTGGGGCTGTGAAGGCCAAAACCGAGGAAAATACCGTTCTTGAACATCGCGATAAACAAGATGAACGCGATCCATCCCCAGGCAAACCATTCTCTAAACCCAGACTTCTCTTGACGCTTCAACGCTGCCACTCCTCATCAATACGCGCCTGTGCCTTTGATCACCACAGGAATCGTTTTTAGCAATATCTTCATCTCAAGCGCAAAGCTCCATCGCTCGATATATTGAATGTCCAGATCGATCCAGGCTTCGAAGTTTAGATCGCTCCTACCGCTTACTTGCCACAAACCCGTCATTCCGGGCAATACGTCCATTCTGCGCCAATGATAATTGGTGTATTGCGCCACCTCGTCTGGCAAAGGCGGCCTTGGACCAATGAGACTCATATCTCCGCGTAGTACGTTCCATAACTGGGGCAGCTCATCCAGCGAGTACTTTCGAAGCCAACGGCCTGAACGCGTTACGCGAGGATCGGCTTTAAGCTTAAATGCAGGGCCCCCACTAACAGCATTATCCTTGTCCAAATCTTCTCTCAGACGCTCCGCATCCACTCGCATTGAACGGAATTTGATCATCGAAAAGGGCACGCCGTTCTTGCCCACCCTCACTTGCTTGAAGAAGACAGGCCCCTTTGAATCTAATTTTGTCCATAATCCTAGTCCGAAGAATAGGGGGGATATCAGGATTAAGAGCAGCGAGCTAATGAGGATGTCGAACAACCGCTTCAACAACACATTTATTCCTCTTAACGGAGTCTTCACAATCTCCATGTAAGGTTGATTGGAATCCGTATGAAAGGCAAAGACGGTAGACATGCGGTCAAACATCTCCGGTATGATCCGGATATCCACATTGTACTTGTAGATCGTATGGAGAATGGACTCGATGACCCTTCTCTCTGATGGGATCGTTATATACACGACATCGATATGTTGATTCTGTAGCACCGATTCCAGCTCTGTCGTTTTGCCAATGACCTCGGTTCCGACCTTAAAATCATCCAAGTAACCGACTATCTTATATTTTCTCCTTTTTTCTGCTTCCAGCGTGATCTGCAGCTCATTGCCTACTTTACCGGCCCCGACGATAAGGACCCGATCCTGCAGCAAACCTCTCTCGTTCAGCCTGTGGCTTGCGTATTTATACGCAGCACGAAGCAGGACGCCTTCGACTAGCATCAGCACAGCAAAAGTAACGAGCGTCACGCGTGAATAGATAAAAGTCGTCTTTAATAAAAACGTAATGCCAATGGACATTAAAAAAGCGTAACATGTCGCCTTGGCTGAGAACAATAAATCTTCGGTTAATCCACGTTCGCGCTTACCTGAAAATAAAAAACCTTGGGAACGCATAAACCCATGTATCAGCAACATCATGCCAAGAAAAAGCAGATATTTGTCGAATACATTGACATCATCTGCCCATTTGATCGGATTCAAAGAATCGACCAGAGCGTAATCCGGTAATACCTTCAGGTACATTAGCAAGTAAAAGGTCAAGATGTAGATGCTATATTCGCAAAAGAAGAATAGCACCTGCATAATTCTTCTGACCTTATCGAGTTTAATCCGCTGCTTGGATGCGTTGCCTACCGCCTTAAACTGCATTTGCGCTAAAGACTTGGTGTTTGCAGCCCGATTAATCTCCAAAATCGTTCACCAACATTCAGGTATAGATATCTCTATTTTATCACATTTTCCGACACGCGGGTGGAATTTTTCTTCCAGTTATGTGAATAAAAAACTGCCGGTATTGTATAAATACCGACAGTTTCTCGTTTGTAACCAGTTATTAGTTATTCGTATCACCAGTCCAATCGTTTGTAATGAACCAGTAGTCGATCGCCCGGTCTGCGACGATTTTTTTGGCGCCTTGAACGACCTCGTACAACCGAAGTCTATACTTTAGTGTTCCATCGTATCCCGTATTTGGATTGGCCTTTTTGATAATCAGCTCTTGGTTCGTGCCTGCCTTGAGCGTCGGAGTCGTACCATCTCCCTCGATCGTCAACTCTTGCGAGAGATAATTCGTGACCTTGCCGTCGGATAGATTAATGCCGTCTACTTCGAGTACAAGCTTGCGATCGGTCGGGTACAAGTTGTAGAAAGTATCTTTATCCAGGTTGTAGTCCAGCGTGAGTTGGATGTCATCGCCGAGCAAGGTCGGGAAGAACTTGTTGATCGTAAATTTGTATGGCAGAAGGTTAATATCCTTAAACGTGCTATATAAGCGCTGTTCTTGCGGCAAGCTATAGCTGACTGCATTAATGAAACCATCGGCCGCAGTCTTCGAGTCCGTATACTTCGTATCGGATACGCCTTCGCCTACGATCAACTTAAGATTGTTAGTGTCGTAGTTCTGAGGCACCGATGCCGTGAACGTAAGCAGCGCTTTGTTCGAAGCATTCACTTGACCTTCGGCCATCGTCGCGGTTGCAGGGAATATGTCCCCGTTGTCACTCTTAAACAATCCAACCAAGCGTACTGGGTCAATCGTACGTTTTTCTTCGCTAGTCAATGTCATTTGGACGGAGAAAATCTTCGTAGTCGTCGTATTATAAACATTGACGTTGTTCAGTGTTGCCGTCATCTTATTGCCTTCACGGTCAACGTTCATGACTTTATCAACGGCAAAGTTCGGAATTTGTGCCAGATACGAAGTTCCCGTCAGCTCGCCAAGTTTAGTTGTCGTCTTATCGTCAACTTTGTTGTTTAGAACAAGTTTGGCTTTTGCAAAATTGAAATTTGAGGGTAGTTTCGCATACACATCCAAATCCACATAACTGCCAGCATTCAATCCAAATTGATTATTGACGGTGATTGTTTTAAATTCCAGCTTGGTCTTATCATCCAAGTAGAAATAGCCCGAGACTGCAGGAATTGAAACAGCCGTCGTCGACTTATTTGTAATTCTAATTCTTGCCGAGAGCACATCTTGGCTATTCCATGGCTCTCTTAGCAGCGACGTCAATTTGTACTGGTAAGTACCTTCGGTATTTGTATAAGTAAAGCTATCGGTAACCGTAGAGGTTGGAGTGCCATTGCTAAAGTAAAGATTATAAGTACCAACCGGTAGCGTTACAGCCGTCTCTCCTCCGTTGTCCTTTAAGATAATCAACTTCCATCCCGTCTTCGCCAAGGTGGAGGGAACAGTAGCCGTAATGCTAAATTCTTTTCGGGTCAAGGGCTGTATAGTCAAATCTTCCGTAACCGAAGGCGTCGCCTCATACATAATCCCGCTAGCCGTTGCGAGGTAGTATTTATACTTGCTTAGCGTAACAGCTTTTTTGCCGATATTATTGTATACATAATTGACGGTGATGAGTTGATCATCTCCGGAAGCTGCGATCGTTGAAGAAGTAACTTTTGAATTCAGCGTAGTCGTCGCAAAATACAAGGACTTATATGAGCCAGCCGCTACGATGTTACTAAAGTTTTTAGGAAAGGTGAATCTCCCGACGCCTTGTTCGTATCCAGCCACATTGAAGTTAAATTTGACGACTTTGAAGATCAAATCAGATAATTTCGCTGATTCGCCAACCGTTGCATACAAAGTAATCATCGTCTTTGAATTTGGAGCAACTTTAGTAAGTTTCGCATCCGCGGCTGACGTTTTTATGGAATAACTGCTCCCTGACAAATTGGACAATCTGAACCAATAATTCGATAGGTCGAGCGCAGACGAACTTCCGTTATAAATGCTTAATGTAAATGCTGCAATTTGTCCACCATCTACTGGCGACAATCCCACATCGACCAGATTGATATAACTCGTGCTGCTCAAATAAATCGGTTTAACAATTTGCGATACAGCCGTTATCTTAGTCGCAGCGGCATTTGTAGTGTTCGCTGCAAATGCGGATACGGGCGCCGCAGCCAGCATAATTGCGGTGATTCCAACCAGCACTTTAAACTTTTTGCTAGATCCGTTCATCCGGCGATCCTCCCTAAACTCAGTTGCATTTATTATAGCGCTCGTACATGAATATTACATGAACCCTATCTTAACCTATTACTATAGACGACGGATCTAGTCAAAAAGTTGTGATGACAAAAAAAAAGAGCAAGCCCGAAGGCTTGCTCTTTTGGTAGAGAGATATTACTTGTTGATCGTTACGTCTGCAGCCGCGTTGCCAGATACATCGACAATGTCGGAGCTTGCAAACTTAACAGAGATAGCAGCCGTGTTGGAGAATGTTCCTGTCGAACCGGTGATATACAGGTAACCACCGTTCGCAGCATAGCCCAGACCCGTTACAGCAGACGTGCTGCCGTTCAGGTAAACACTAACACCCGTCACTGTAGCATCATCGTTAACCGTCTCGCTGAAAGCAACTCTCAACGTTTGATCGTTAATGACAGTAACCGTAGTAGCGATAGGAGCAACGTTTTCCTTCACGTTGAGGACGTAGCTTACATTGCTGGACAACGTGTTACCCGTCGTGCCGACAATGTTGTTAACCTTGAATTCGCGGGATCCGGAAGCAGTGAAAGTTCCAGCCGGGATTTCAGCAGCAACTACGGATTGCGAACCCTGGAAGTAAAGCTTAGCACCAGTCGGAAGAGCTACGCCATTGACTGTGTACTTGGACACGTCAAGTGCAGAAGTTGCCAGCGCCTCATCAAAGGTGAAGAGAAGCTTGCTGTTTCCTTCGGTTGCTACGGAAACCAGATCAATGCTACCCGTTGCAGAACCGGCTGCAACAGTGAAGCTTGCGCTGCCTGCATCATTGGAACGATCAGCAAGGTCCTTAACGGTCCCAGATGGGATGCTGGAAATGTTGTACGTACCAGCGTCAAGTGCGCCTACTTGTTTCTTAATGTAGAGATTTTCACCATCAGCCACTACATCCGGGTTGTTATCGATGTCATAACCGGAAGTGAATCCACTCCAAGATTGAGCAGCACCAACAACGGAGTTCGTGTTCGTATACTTGTAAGTTACAGTTCCAGCAGATACAGCTACCGGCTCGCTGAACTTAATAACAACATAGGTGCCGTCATACATTGCACTAACAACCGTCGGGTTGGTAGTATCCTTGGACAGCGTTACAGCTTGCGAGAAGCTGGAACCCGTGTTGCCCAGGAGGTCTTGGTAACCCTTCAGTACAGCCGTCGTATTCAGGAACGTGTTGCCGTTGAGCCATTGTGCACTAACACCAGCTGCAGTGGTGTCGTACGTAGCGCTCAGCTTGTCGCTGCTCAGTACGCCGTCAACCTTGGATGCTACAGCGGAGTTGTTGTAAACACTACCTGCAGTGCTCAGTGCTTCGCTGAATTTAGCAGTGATAATGCCGCCGTTAACCGTCAGCGAAGTAACCGTCGGGGAAGTCGTGTCGCTAGGAACATTCAACGTAGTGCTGTAATCGAAGTAGAGATTGTTAACGTCATGACCACCAACAAGGTTGAATGCATAGTTCGTTGCAACATCCAGACCGCCAACCTTGACGGTGGTTACTTTACCTTCACTGTCCGTGCCATAAGATACATAAAGGCCGGAAGAAGGGATGGAAGCAGGTGCAACGATTGTCTTAGCGGAACCATTAATGGAGATCGTGCCAAGACCAGCAACTTCAACCGGCTCGCTCAGCGTCAGCGTAGCGACATTGCCAGTATAGCTAACACCAGTGATCGTAGGAGCAGTCGTATCGTTCGTCAGGATCGCGGACTTATAAGCCGTCAGCGCTTGACCGGAAGCCGACTTGATACCAGTAATCGACAGCTGGTTGTATGCATTTTGCGTGAACCAGTTAGCGAAGTTGTAAGTAACCGTCATCTTGTCGGCGCTAACCGTTGCCGAAGCCGGTTCTTGGCCACCGAAGATTACATAGCTGGTTTGAGCAGCAGTGCTCGTATTGTTAACGCCGTATGTTACGCCGCCAACAGATGCACCTTCTTGAACAGCCTTGTTAAACTTAACAACCAATTGCTTGCTGTTGACAGCCGTAGCGGATTCAACAACGAAGCCACCGATCGTAACTTCCTTCTCAACAGAAACGGAAGCCTTCGTGCCGTCGTAAGCAACAACAGTCAGCTTGTAAGTGCCAGCAACTTGCTTAGCAGTCGTGTATGTGAAGGTCTTGTCATCCTTCAACGTAGCAGCAACTGCAGTAGCCGTGCCCAGGGCAACTTTAACGCTGTCAGCCGTGCCGACAACCTTACCGGAAACCGTGATTGTGTCATCAGAGTTAACCGTAGCCGTTACGTCGCTCAGAACCGGAAGGGCCTTGAGTTGGTATACAGCATAAGCAAGGTCGATCGTTTGAGCGCGCGTAGCGTTAGCCTTATAGTTCGAAGGAACAGCCAGACCAGCGTTGATCGCAGCTTGGATGTACGGGCCAGCCCATGCGGACGAACCTGCAACAACAGCGCCGTCAACCGGCTTGATGCCAGCGAGGATAACAGCAACCTTGGCAACTTGCTCAACGGTAACGTTCAGCTTAGGACCAAACTTGCCAGCGCCGATACCATTAACCAGACCAGCGTCGGAAGCGGATTGGATAGCCGTGAAGTACCAGTCTTTAGCCTTCACGTCAGAGAAAGAAGACGTGGAGTTGACCAGCTTCAGACCGCCAACGCTTGCAACGATCGTCGCGAATTCAGCGCGAGTCAGCGTAGCGTCCAGGCGCGGGTTGCCGCTAGGGTCACCCTTCAGAACGCCTTGATCAACGAACAATTGATACTTTTGAGCTGTAGTCAGCTCAGCTGTAGCGGCAGATGCCATAGAGGCAAACATGCCGAATACCATAGCCAGAGCTATGAGAAGAGACAAACTTTTCTTCATAACCTTTTTTTCTCCTCCTCGGAAAGGACTCTGTAATGTTTGTGTAGAAGATTTGTAGCTCGATTCTCTCATCGGTGTGTCACCCCCTCTCCGGAGTTGAGCGTTGTCTATAATTGATGTCTGCACCATGTCTATGGAAGTAGAAGCATGTCGCAGAAACTCGTAAACAAGCAGAAAATGGCCAGGGTAATAATGCCACTTTGATCATTATACATGCGAGCAAACCTAGCGTAAAGAGAATTCTTGGAAATGCTAGCATGCCATATGACTTAAGTCCCTCTTGAAAGTCACATGATGTTAGACGCGGTTCGTCAGGAAAAGTTGCGTTTGAATCCAATTTTTTTGATCTAATTTTTTCCGGAATTGTCCTGACTACTTTTACACGGAATCAGGGGCTTCCAATCATGCTCGTCTTGCAATCTCAACCTTCTATGTATGACTTAAGACTTCCATAGTATAGCCTACCGCTGCCGACGTCGTCATTGCCAAAAGTTTTCCTCTTGCGCACAATTCTATGAAAAATGAGAACGGGAGCCCCCGCCACTGCGGTGACTCCCGTTCGGAACATTAAAGCTTCTTAAGCTTCTTCATGACGCGCTGCGCGATGACCGCCGCATCCGCTCGGGACAAGTTGGAATCAGGTTCATAGCGGAACGTCGGTTTGCCACCAGGGACCGTGTTGGCAATGCCCGATATGAATCCGGCCTTGTTTACAGCCAGGATCGAGCTAACCGCATAGGTGTCGGTCGTCGATGCATCAGTGAAGATCTTCTGCAGCGATACAAGATCCTTCTCCGCATCTGCATTGCTCTTGACCAGGTTGAGAGCTCTTGCAATCATGACGGCCGCTTCGCCGCGAGTCAAGTTATCGTTCGGCATAAAGAGCCGAGGCGACTTGCCTCTAATATAACCCTTCTTGACCGCTGTCTCGACGTAGCGATAGTTCCAGTATGGCTGGTCCGGATAATCGAACGGCTGTACGTCGTCAAAAGTCATATTGTTCGGATCGTACTGAAGCGGAATCCCCATCATCTTAACGAGCATTTGCGCGAATTCGCCTCGCGTGATGTTTTCGTAGACGCCGAAGGAATTTCCATCCTTATTGTTCATGACGCCGTGAGAGAATATCGACTCTAACGCAAGCCTTGCGTACTTGTGGCCGATAATATCGCTAAAACTGTACCGCAATCCCATGACCGTGTAATAGCCAAAGCCATCAAATGGCGCCGTTACGGTTTTGTTAGACGTATTGACAACGCCGCCGATATTTTCCCACCCATTGTTCGTGTAGCGCCAAACGCTCAGGTTCTGACCATACACGTTGGCGATGTTGGCGTCATACTTCAAGGTAATCGTACCACGCTGCGATGGCTCTAACCACTTGGAAGCATCGTACACGCGGCCATAAAACATATTCGACGCTTGATATGGCTGCATTGCCTTTACCATAGTATATTCGCCGCTGGTTGTCGACGCCGTGGCATCAAAGTAGCCCGCGTCGATCCAGAACAGCTTGGAGGCATAAGCAAAATTCGTTTTTGGCGTCAAACGGTCGACTGCATACGAGTCCACCGGCACATCCTTGATCGTACCGTCGAGCGCATTGCCGGCCAGATCCGTCTCGCCAACTGCATTGTACTTCTTCACCGTACGTCCATCTGTCCGGTCAGCAATGCCAAAGTAAATTTGTTGAGAATTGAACAGATCAACCGTCTTGACATCCTGCCCGGGACTTGTATTCGCTTGGCGCAGGAAAGTATTCTTCGGGAACGACATTTGGAGCTCGCCGCTGAAAATATTGACCTTGCCGGATGCAGATACGTTCGCCTTATACTGTGCGGCTACCGAATTGTCTGCCGCGTAGGTTACATCAAAAGATCCGTTGACCTTTTGCGTACCTGTGACGACTGTAAACTTAATCGTGTTCTTTCCTGCCTTTAGGTTAGGCATCTCGTAACGGAAAATGTCGCCTTCGCCTTTAGTCATCTCAACCTTGCCGATGAGCACTTGATTCGCACCCTCTGCCTTAATGCTGATCGGCAGGAAGTTAGCGTTGATGACCGCCTCGTTCGGCAGCTTCGGGGATAGCACAAGGTAAGGCGAGTAATCCCGTATAATCGTGATCGTCTGGGATACGGTAACGGTGCCTTTCCTTAAGATGACCGTAAAGGTAATCTTACCGGAAGTCGGAAGTTTGATCTCCGACAAGCGGATCTGGTATTCGGTCTCTCCCGACTGCAGGGTATATTGGTTATTCGGCGCTACATTCGGCTTCATATCGACAAATGGTTTGATGCTATCCACTGGCGTCGCAGGATCGACCAGTTCAAGCAACGCAGGCGTAGACGAATTGAATCCGCCAGTCGCCACTGATTTTCCGTCGATCAACATATCGATTGCGTCGAAATCCTTGACCTTAAATAGAAGATCGAGCGATTTTTCCGTCGTCGTGTACTCATTGTCGTCCGTTATCGCAAACTTGACGTCAGGATCGGAGAATTTACGCTTAGGCAGTGCCGGATCGTCATTGTTCGGCGGCAGGACATAAGGTATTGGACGAATGCTTGTGATTGCAGGTTCATCATTGGAAAATAAATAAATCGTATAAGAAGTAGAGACAGGGACACCGCTTGCCGTACCCGAGAACGTGATTGTATTCGCGCCAGCGACCAGCGAGACCGGCGTAGGCGTCGAATTCCCCGGAACAAACGTGAACTTACCGGAACTTACGTCGATGTTGCTCGTGCTCTGCTTTAACGACACCGTCCTGCCATTCAGCGTGACTTGAAGCGATGCAAGCTCGGCAGCGGTGTTCAAATTGAAGTTAGGCAAGCTGCCTACGATGCTGTAGTTCTGGAAGTCGCTTGGATTCGTGAACGTCATGCCTGTGTACAGATTGGCGATTTGAATCGCCGGCGCCGGGTTGTAAGTAATGGTGCGCGTAAGCGAGTATATCGTCGCCAAAGAGCTGTCCTTGATCATGAAGGTCAACTTTAATTGACCTGCCGGCAGGCTGCGAATGATTACGACAGGTTTACCTGCTGCGTCAAAATAGCTGTTTTTGACAATATCAGATTGAGCCGTAACATTGTCGGTACCGCGTTCGACTTTGACATCGACGGTATTTGCGCCGAGATTTTGTGTATCCAGCAGCAGATAAAGCGGAAGCTGCGATACGATTGCATTGTTAGAAAAGTTGGCGGTTGAAGCGGCCGTAACTGTAGTCCCTGAAGTAGGCAACACTGCATTATACATCTGTTTGACACCGGCGATACTGGGCGAATTGGACAGCAGCATTTTGAAAGGAAGCGTATCTGTCAGCGTGGGACTGGGACCGATGATACGCAAATAATAATCGCCATTCGTAGGCACGGTAAAAGTACCAGTTGTTGTGAAGTTATAAATGACATATCCGGGGGTTGTATTCACCAGCGAGTAAGTACTGCCGGATACGGAAGTGGCAGCGGCATCTCCAGTTCTCCACAACTCCACCGTAACATTGCCCGCCGGCACAGTCGTACCGGTATAAGGAATGACAACCGTCCCGGATACATTGGCACCTGTAGTGATCGCCGTATTGAGCGTCGGCTCGCCGCCGATGTCCTGCGAACCGATCTTAACGCCATAAGCCGTTAACGAGCCGTTATAGTAAACCAAGTTCCTTTTTAACTCGTACGTTTTAGTTGCGTTTTTAGCAACGATCGTCAAGGTATTCAAGCCGTGGCTCAGTGCGATACCAGACAACACGTAGCTCGAACCAGCTCCGCCGAACATCTGCGTGCCGTTAATAGTCACTTCTGTAGCGTTAGGGGCCTTCAAGGAGATGGTGGCAGTCGGACTGGTCACGAGAAGCGAATTGCCTTCTGGGAGCACGGTACCGTCGATCAGCTTGATGTCCGAGATAACTGGCACGTTCGTAAAGTTCACGTAAGCAGTGCCGTCTACGATATTCCCGGCCGTGTTCGTCCCGGTGACCGTAATGCGATTCAGACCGTCGTAGATCGTGATACCGGTAAAACGGAAGGAATTCGATCCGGTAATGATCGGCTTCGTCGACCCGATTGAAGATTCGGCAACCTTCGTCGTCGAACCGTTTATGATCAGCTTTTCGATCTTATAGTTAATGGTCGTAGAGGAAACGCCGCTAAACGTGCCCGCAATGTCGATAACGTTGCTGTTCACCTCAGAGGGCGCTAGTTCGGACGTGCTGTAATCGTCGAATTGGAAATAGGCCGAAGCCGCATTTGCAGGTGCTGCTGGCGTCAATGGCAGGAGCGTCGCGACGAGTGCCAGCGTCAGCATCCATGCGATAAACCGTGTGTTCAGAAGTTTCAAAGGAAAAATCCTCCTTGTGCGGGATCGTTAGTTATAGGAACGTCGTAAAACGGAATAAAGGAACGAACACCACCCAACTTGCCTCGAAGACAGTTATCGTACTGTTGTTATCGGCCGCCCGAGGCCAATAGTTTAGGCATTTCCTCCACAATAAGACTCCGTACCCAGTTCCGCCGCAAGGAAACACTTGGAAAAGCGCCATGCACACGGCCATCTCGGCGCCCGCAAAAAAAGACCCTGCACCGCATACGCGGAACAGGGCCGTCCATTTCTAAATTACTTTGAACGCGTACCCGCCGTCTCCTTCACGCGCATGCGCGCGAGGAAGTTCAAGATCGGACGCTTCGACTTGTCCACGATGCCGATGAGCTCGGCGCCGATCTGCAGCAGGACGAGCAGCACGCAGATGACGACGAATGTCAGCCAGTTGCCGACGCCCGAGTTCGAGAAGACCGACTGGAGCACGGCGCATGCGCCGAAGAACGCGGCCACGCCATAGATGATAAGTACTGTCTTGCGGTGGCTGAAGCCCAGTTGCTGCAGGCAGTGATGGAGATGCCCTTTGTCCGGCTCGAAGATCGGCTTCTTCTGCACGCGGCGGCGGATGATCGCGAAGAACGTATCCGACAGCGGCACGCCGATCAGCAGCAGCGGCGTCACGAACGAGACGACGGTGATCTGCTTGAATCCGAGCATCGACAGCATCGCCAGCGCAAAGCCGAGGAACAGCGCGCCTGAATCTCCCATGAAGATCTTGGCGGGGTGGAAGTTGAAGAACAAGAATCCGATAATGCCGCCGAGCAGCACCGCGCACAGAATGACGACAGTACCTTGGCCCATCAGGGCGGACATGACGAGGATCGAGCTGATCGCGATGCCGGATACGCCGGCCGCCAGGCCGTCGAGTCCGTCGATCAGATTGATCGCGTTGGTGACGCCGACGATCCAGAAGATCGTAAGCGGAATGCTGATCCAATCCGTGAGAGATTGGCTAGCTGCGCCAAACGGTATATTAACGAAGTCCATTCGAATATCGAAGCCGAAAACGACGACGCATGCCGCAGCGATCTGCACGAGCAGCTTGAGCTTGGCGGACAACTGAAACCTGTCGTCCAGCGCGCCCAGCAGCACGATGAGCGTACCGCCCGTCAGAAGCGCGCCGATGAGACGCTTGTCGTGAGCGCTGAACCAGTGTTCGGGAATGAGCGGCAATAAGAGAAGAATAATGACCGTAAACGAAGCGTAGAAGGACAGACCTCCGAGCCGTGGCATGATCCGCGTGTGCACTTTGCGATGATTCGGTTTGTCGATCGCGCCGACGAGAAACGCGAACTTCTTAACAAGCGGCGTCAACACCAGCGCAAGCGCGAGCGATAGCACAAATCCGGTGATCCCGATTCCAACCATCCAGCCTGTCGGCATTTTTACATCTCCTTTAGCTTATGTACCGGAATGAATTATACGCTCCGGCACGGAAATGAACAAGCCAATAATTTCGCCGAATTCCGGCAAAAAAGGCTGTTTTCCTTCACTCAAGCTCGTTTTCACGTGTTTTCATTTCGTTTGCAAAAGGTTATCGCCGTCTCTGGCGACTTTGAGCGCGAATTGGGGAAGTACCATCATTCGCCTGATCCGCGTCGGCTCCCGAAGCAGCCGGTAGAACCACTCCAGTCTCAGCTTAATAAACAACGCAGGCGCGCGCTTCGTCTTGCCGGCGAGTACGTCGAAGCTGCCGCCGACGCCCATCATGACGGGTACGCCGAGCTCAGCTTGGTGCTTTGCCAGCCATGGCTCCTGGTTATCCATCGAGCGAGCGACGAACAGTAGATCGGGCTTCGCTTCGCGAATGGCGGCTACGACCGCTTCATCGTCTCTGTCGGTAAAATACCCGTTGCGAACGCCCGCGAATCGAACGCCGGGATAGATCGAAGCCAGTTTGGCATGGGCCGCATCCACGACTTCCTGCGAGGCGCCTAGCAAATAGACGCTCCAATGGCGGCGATCTCCCTCGCGCATCAGCTCGTGCAGCAGATCGTATCCGGCCACGCGTTCGGCTACGGGTTGGCGGACGCGGCGCGCCGCCCACACGACGCCCGTACCGTCGGGGACGACGAGTTCGGCGGTTGCCAGCGCCCGACGGAACGTCGGATTCTGCAGCGACTTCATGACCATCTCCGGGTTGCCGGTGACGATGCGATGGCTTTTGCCGGACGCGACCGCCCCGATGAGATAATCGACCGTCTGGGACATATTCATTTTAGAAAAAGGGATGCCGTAAATTGATACGGTCGGAAAGCTGCGCGCATCCGCGGTCTGAGACATGGTTATCTCCCTCTAAGTTCCAGGCAGGCTTCGACGATTCGCTGCGCCGGTAAGGCCGCTTCTTCCTTCAGTCGCCGGATGGCGCTGTAATGGTCGATGCGCCACTGTGCCGGATCTTCTATGAATTGGACGGCCTTGGCCGCAAAATGTTGCAAATCGATCGCGTCGACCGTGCCGATCGGCCGGTCGCCGAGGCGATGCAGAAATTGGTCGATCTTGGGATCGTAGGACAAGCCGAGCAGCGGCACCTCGCGGTTCGCGGCATAGATGAGCGAATGGAGCCGCATGCCGACCAGCAGGTCGCAGCGATCGATCTCTCGCAACATCTCCTGCGGCGCATCATGCGCGGGCGCGATCTCCGCCATCGCGGCGGCATCGCCCAGCCGCTCGATCACGTAGCGCGAGGCGTCCTCGTCCGCGCCCTCGTGAAAGGGCAAAAAGCGCAGCCGCACCGGACGCTGCCGCGCCAGCGCGGCCAGCGCCGCGGCGATCCGATCCAGATCGGACCGGTCGCCGCGCCAGAACCGCACGGACACGCCTACCAGCGGCGGCCTGTCCGCGCCGCCCGCGCGCGCCGCGTCTGCGCCTTCGGACGCGCGAGGCCCATCGCCCGCGGCGCCCGCACCGGCCGCGCCGGCCAACCCCATCGCCCCCGTGCCGTCGGCCGCGCGGGGCGCATCGCCCGCAGCGCCGCCTGCGACCTCGGCGGCGCCGCGCACCTCCGCCCCGCCGGCCGACGGCGGCAGCGGCAGCCCCATGACCGGGTCCGGCACGACCGCGACCCGGTCCTCCGGAACGCCGAAGCCGGCCAGCAGCGCGGCCGATTCGGCGTCCCGCACCGACACGTACGACGCCTTGCGCATCGCCCGCGCGATGAAAGGCCCGAACATCCGGCGCCTTACCGGCCCGATGCCCTGGGCGTAGATGAACGAAGGCTTGCGCGCCCAGCGCGCCATCTCCAGGATGCCCAGATAATACGGGATCGACCCGAGACCGGTCGCGTCCTGGAGCAGGCTGCCGCCGCCGCTGATCACGCCGTCGCTGGCGGCGATCGCTTCGCGCACCTCGCGAAGCTTCATGCGCGGCACCGACCAGACGCCGTACTGCCGCGCCGTCCAGGTCGGATCGCCGGACAGCACGATCGGCTCGACGAATACGCCTTGGTCTTCGCCGGCCTGCTCGAGCGCGTTCAGGATGCTGAGCAGCACCGCTTCGTCTCCGCTGTTGCGGAAGCCGTAGTAGCCGGACAGCACCAGCCGCAGCTTCCGGTCCGTTTTTGCCATACCCATTATGCCATGCACCGCCTATGTTTGCCTTAAATTCAGATGAAAGAGAGCCGCGCCGCCATGCCTGACGGCAGTATCGATCCCTTAACGGTCGCATTCCTCTTTACCCGATTTCCGCCCAATGCGGAACTTACTTCATCGCCAACTGTTTTCTCCAAACCGCCCACAAACGTTCGAGCACCTGCCAGACGACGATCAGCACGAGTCCGATCAGGAAGCCGATGCCGAGTCCCAGCAGATCCCGGGTCGCGGACAGTACGGCCGGCGTATGAATGTGCGCGAACGTGTCGACCATCGAGAGCTGTCCGATCGTGGCGGCGACGATGAGCACGAGCGGCCACTTCGGATAGCGGAGCGAGAGGAACAGGCCCAGCAGCATGAGCGGGTGGCCCATCGCGAATTCCTTGAATCTCGGACGTACGTGGAAGGTCGTCTCGAGGAACGTGCGCAGCTTCATCTCGATGCCGGATGCGGAACCGCCGTTGCCCGTGCGCGTCAGATAATAGTAGCCTGCCGCCAGGATGAAGACGCCCGCGATGACCCAGAACACCTTGATCGGCATGACCAGCAGCTGCCGGATGTTGCCCCAGAATCCGTTCGCCGAGCCGTAGAAGAATACATAGAGCGCCACCAGCGCGATCGGCGCGAGATGGAGCAGGCTGACGCCGCGGAACTGCTGCAGCACGAGCTCATACGTAATGTCGTTGAGCAGCGCGATGACGAACGGGATGGCGATGACTGAAAGAATCGCCGTACGAATATAGAGCAAGATCGCGGAGCCTAAGCGACGTCCGGCGGACATGCGGAAGTTTTCGGGTCGGTTTCTCCTCGCCCGAAGCAGACGGACCAGCGTCACGACGGACACCGTCGGCGCCGCGATCGCGACGAACAGCGCCAGCGCCTGCGTAAGCAGCGACGAATCGAGCGCGAGCACCCCCGCGCCGCCGATGAAGCCGAGGATCGTAACCGGCAGGAGCAGCGGCGGCAGGAACAGTCCGATCATGATCGCGATCAGCGAGACCGCGCCCGCGATCGCCAGACCGCGCCACACCGTCTCGGCCGGTGCTTTGTGAACCTTAAAAGCATGCGCTTCGCCCGTCACGAAGCCGAAATCTCGCATGCGCTCGATCGCGCCGTCGTCTCCGGAGAGCGCAGTGACGATCGTCTTGTCGATCGGGTGGGTCACGACCGCCTTCTTGTCGTCGCGCGCCGGCGCGGCGTTCAGGTAGATCATACGGATGTTGCGATCCTTCACGGCCAGCACGAGACGGTCCTTCAGCGTCTCGGGGCTGATCGCCATCATCTCGCCCTCGGACACCGAATGCAGGCGGACCGCATCGTAACCGAGCTTCTGGGCCAGCGCGCCCATGCCGAGCTGCGGCGCTTTCAGGTTCTCGATGACGGCGGTACCGAACCCGCCTTCCTTGAGCTGCTTGGCGAAGTCGTCCAGGCTGCGTTGATCCGCCTGGTTGTTGTAACCCGTCACGGCTTCGCCGTCGAAAATAATGCGCGTAGCGCCGACCGCTTTGAACTTGGCCAGCCAGTCGGACACGCGAGCGGCGTTGTATGGCTGAGTGCGATCGGAAATACGCGGTACGACCATCAGCCCCGCATCGTGGATCGCCTGCATGGAAAGCGGGTTCGGTTCCATCGGACGCAGCTTGGCGTCATCGGGTCCGATCCCGAGGATAATGCCGTCGCGGCCCTTCGCGGACCAAGACTCGACGCTCACCCCGGCCTGGTTGAATGCGTCTTCCACGATCGGCTTGATCGCGGGCTCGGTATCCGGCTTGTTGAACATCACGTATGTACGATTGTCGCCCGGCGCGCTAAGCTCGCCAACCAACTGCGCGGCTTGCTGCGCCGTATATACCGTTACGTCCCCGGTCAGGCTCAGTTCGTCCAGATTGCTCTCGAACACCGCCATTCCGTTGACGCCGGCGTCCTTCAGCTTTTTAAGCTGCTCCTGGGCAAAAGCCTTCGGATCCGCTTGCGTAGCCGCGATCGTCAGAATGTCTTTGTAGTCCACGATGATTTCCACTTTGTTCGCCGAGTGCTCGGTCTGCACGCGCGCATAAGCGACGGGCAGCGAGCCCAGCACGCCGATCAACACGACCCACCAGAGCCACTTCGCCAATCTGCGATTCCATTGTTCCAGCCATACAGGCACCGCTTCCACTCCCTTTTATCCTCATCGACGACGGCGCGCGTCGCATACGAACGCTTCGCGCGGACGCCTCAATTTTCCCAATGCAGCGAATTAAATGTAGTATTGCAGTTATCCGTGCATTGAATGCCGAAAACGCAACATTTTCCTGCGCATTGCCGTGCAAAACGATTTTTCCGACTTCGTGCGGTCTTCCATATAGACGACGGCGCCGCCAAGCAGGTTTCGAGCCACGTTCTACTGCTGTCGTCACCAAACTTCATTTCCCGCGCAATACCGCGACAGAATACGACAGCGCGAGGACGCAGGCATTCCCCAAATAGCGTCTCGCCGCCATCTGTCCTCCCGTTCGTCCCATCAGTCAACCCGGCGCCACGAAGCACCCGCCTCGGCCCAAGCGCACAAGCGCCCGCAAGCCGTGCGGAGCGCAGGCGGCTGCGGGCTAAATGGTGGCCGAAAGGCGCGAACCTCGCTTAGCTAAGCGCGTCCACGCGCGCCATGACCGCGCTGACCAGCGCGTCCAGCGCTGCGTTGGCGCCGTCGAGGTCGTCGCCGCGAACGGCGAAGTATACTTTGATCTTCGGCTCGGTCCCCGATGGACGCAGGCAGAACCAGGAGCCGTCCGCGCGGAGGAACTTCAGTACGTTCTCCTTCGGCAAGCCGTCCAGTCCCAGCTCATAGTCGAGCACCTGATCCACCTTGATGCCGCCCACTTCGGCAGGCGGGTTCGTGCGCCAGTCCGCCATGATCGCGGCGATTTGGGCGACGCCGTCCTTGCCTTTGAGCGTGCGGGATTCCAGCTTTTCCAGATACGTGCCGTACTTCGCGTACAGCTCCAGCAGCACGTCGTACAAGGTCTTGCCTTGCGTCTTGTAGAAAGCGGCAGCCTCGCAAATGAGAAGCGACGCGACGACCGCATCCTTATCCCGCGCGTACGTGCCGGCGAGATAGCCGTAGCTCTCCTCGTAGCCGAATAGGAAGGCATGCTCTCCCGTGGATTCGAACTCGGTCATTTTTTCCCCGATGTACTTGAAGCCGGTGAGCGTGTTGATGACCGCGCTGCCGTACGAGCGTGCGATATCGGCGCCCATCTCGCTCGTGACGATCGTCTTGATGACGGCGCCGTTGGCCGGCAGGCGTCCCTTGGCCTGCAGATTTGAGAGCAGATAGTGCACCATCAGCGCGCCGGACTGGTTGCCGGACAGCACGACGTATTCGCCCTTGTCGTTCTTGACGACGGCGCCCATGCGGTCGCAGTCCGGATCCGTGCCGATGATGATGTCCGCGCCCACCTCGTCCGCGAGCTTGATCGCAAGCGTAAACGCTTCGTGCTCCTCGGGGTTCGGGGACTTGACCGTCGAGAACATGCCGTTCGGCTGCTCCTGCTCCGGCACGACGTGTACGTTGGTGAAGCCCGCGGCGGCCAGCACCCAGCGCACGGGCATGTTGCCCGCGCCGTGCAGCGGCGTATAGACGACGGAGAGCGCCGATCCCGCGCCGCTTTTCAATACCTCGGGATGAACGGACTGTGCGGCGACCGTATGTACGAACCGATTGTCTTCGTTTTCGCCCAGCCATACGATCAGACCCTGCGCTTCGCCTTCGGCCTGACTAATACGCTTGACGTCGTCGAAAGCGTCGACTTCGCGGATCTCTGCGATGACCTGCTCGGCCTGATGCGGCACGAGCTGGCAGCCGTCCTGGCCGTAGACCTTGTATCCGTTGTACTCGGGCGGATTGTGGCTGGCCGTCACGACGATGCCGCCTGCGGCCTTCAGGTCGCGTACCGCGAACGAAAGCTGCGGCGTCGGGCGCAAGGAGCGGAACAAATAAGCCTTGATCCCGTTTGCCGCCAGCACTTGTGCCGTCTCGAGCGAGAAAACATCGGAATTATTGCGGGAATCGTGCGCGATAACGACGGAGGGGGACTCGAAGTTGCGCAGCAAATAATTGGCGAAGCCCTGCGTCGCGCGGCCGATCATATACCGGTTCATCCGGTTCGTGCCCGCGCCCATCACGCCGCGGAGGCCGCCGGTGCCGAACTCGAGCTCGCGGTAGAAGCGGTCTTCGATCTCCGCGGGCTTGTCGGCGATCGAACGCAGTTCCTCTTTGGTCGAGGCGTCTACTTTCGGATTGTGTAGCCAGGATTCATACACTTCGTTTGCAGCAATGGTCATCAATTTCTCATCCTTCCGTCTTTGGTCTCTTTATCTATACCCAGGCGCCGCGCTCTCCGTCACAGCGAGAGCCCGGCGCGCCGGGGCCGTTCGTTCATCTCTCCTTCGCCGGATCGGTCAGCGCGAACATCAGCACGCCTTCGGCCACGACCTTGCCGTCCACCTTCGCGGATGCCTGTCCTTTGCCGACGGGTCCCTTCAGCCGGATAATCTCGACCTCGAGCGTCAGCGTGTCCCCCGGCGTCACCTGCCCCCGCCAGCGGAACTCGTCCACGCCGGCGAACAAGCCGATCTTCCCCTTGTTTTCCTCGAGTCCGAGGATCGCCGTGGCCCCGACCTGCGCGAGCGCCTCCAGGATCAATACGCCCGGCATGACCGGAAAGCCAGGGAAGTGCCCCGCAAAATACGGTTCGTTCATCGTCACGTTTTTGAGTCCGACCGCGCGTTTGCCCGGCTCGAGCTCGAGGATTCGGTCGATGAGCAGGAACGGCTGGCGGTGCGGAATGATTTCCTGAATTTGATTGATGTCGAGCATGAACAGTACTCCCTCCGAATTGTACGGCGACCTAGGAATAACAGCGAGGCCCGGCGCCCATACTATGTATAATCCTTCCGCGTCCTGCAGCCGCGAAGGTTGAATATAAGAGGGCTTGCCTCCGGTGCCGATCGCTTCCTGCGCGGCCCTGCGGCAAGTCCTTTTGTCGCCCTTCGGGTCGGCTGCGTCCGCTTAAGCGGACTTCGTCTCGCCATTCAGTTCTTTAAATGAAGTAAAGTAAACGAAGGATGTCGCGAACGACAGGCCGACGCCAATCCAGAGCGCGACGACGCCTCCCGGCTGATCGAGAATCAGCAGCACGATGGCCAGGTAATAGATGACGGTCGTCAGCTTGCCGTACGAATTGGCGGGCACCGTCCGCTTGCCACGGAAGTGAAAGAAAGTGCCGGCCGCGATCATCCCGAGCTCGCGGAATGCCATCGCGCCCGCTGCAAGCCAGGGGATCTCTCCGTCCGCCAGCAGCGCGCCGACGACGGCGAGCATCATGAGCTTGTCCGCGAGCGGATCAAGCATAATGCCGATCTGCGTCACGAGGCCGCTGCGCCTGGCGATATAGCCGTCCAGCATGTCGGTAATCCCGGCTGCGAATACCACGATCAACGCCCATATGGGGTGTCCGTCCAAATAAAGCGCCAGAAAGACGGGGATCAGGACAAAGCGGGACATCGTCAACAGATTCGGCACATTCACCGCCGGAGCCTCCATTTCGCCAGCGGCTCCGCGATCGCGATCGCAAGACCGTTGTCAGCTTTTATTATACCGCCAGTCCCGCTCCGGGTAAAATCCCGTTCGTTCGTCACGGGTCAATGATACCATATGTATCGCATTTGCGCATAAAAAAACTCCCCTTGCCGTAAGACGGGGAGCCTCCTTGTAGTCCACTCAATACCGGCGCCTGCGCATCCGCGGCACGCATGTCTCTCCGTCCCGAACGGCGCTAACGGCTGCCCTCGAAGATGAGATCGTACATGTGCTTCCAGGTATTCCAGTCGAACACGTCCGACCAATCCTGCTTGCCTAACACCGCGTATCCGATCCCGAGTCCCGCCAGGAGCGCCACGATGCATAGTACCGGAATGAACAAAATCTTGACGCTAGTCCAAACGATCAGCATCATGAGCCGTCCTGCGGATCGCTGCTTCTTGTCCGTCGGACGCTTCGTCGCTGACACGGTAGATCCTCCTTCAGAATAAAGAAGCTCGAATAATCCTATGCTTTCGAGTCAATTTATTCTAAGCTTTGGGTCGGAATTGCGCAAGCGGTCCGGCAGAGGGGCAGGCTAAAGCGCCTGCCCGCCGCCGGTCGTCAGGCCGCGTCAGGCGCGGAGATTGGCCGCCATCTGGGACATCTGGTCGCCCGAGCTGAGCGCCCTCGCGCTGAGCTGGTAGGCGCGCTGTACGTTGACGAGGTCGGCCATTTCGTCCACCAGGCTGACGTTGGACTCCTCGAGGAAGCCCTGGCGAATCGCGACGCCGCCCGCCTCGTCGGGCCTGGCGACGACGTTCGCTACGACGTCCGCTACGTTCACGTCGGAAGGCACGCCGTACAGATTGTCCGCGACCGCTTGCAGCAGCTCGGGCTTGTTGACCTCGACCAGCCGCAGCGTGCCCAGCTCGATCGATTCGTTGCCGTCGGAAGAGCGGGCGGTCAGCTTGCCGTCTGCGCCTACGATCATCTCATAATTGTTCGGCACGCGCACGAATGTATCCTGGCCATCCGGATTCACGGCGACGACAGGATAGCCCTCGGCCGTCGTCAGCAGGCTGTCGCCTTGGGCCGTCGGCGACAGTTGGAAGGCGCCTTGCCTCGTGAAGGCGCGCGCGCTGTCGAGCGTGCCGCCCGAGCGTACTTCGAACAAGGCGTTGCCCGCGATCGCGAGATCGGTCAGGCTGTCGGTCTGCTGCATGGCGCCCTGGGTCATGTCGATCTGTTGGCCGACGACGCGCGCGCCCCAGCCTTGCGTGAAGCCCAGCGGCGTCCGGCGGCCCGGCAGCTCGAACGATTTTTCGTGCGGCTGGATGTTCGTAAGGATGTCCTCGAACACCGTGCTCTTGCGCTTGTAGCCCTTCGTATTGGCGTTGGAAATATTGTCGGCGAGTACGTCCAGCTTCTGTTGGAGAGCGCCCATGGACGCGGCTGCGCTGACGATGGAGTTGTTCATCTCGATTCCCCTTCGCTTCTATTAGACTTTGCCGACGTCGTTGACCGCTTTGTCCAGGCTGCGGTCATAATACTGGACGATCTTCTGGTTGGCCTCGTAAGCGCGCAGCGCGCTCATCATGTCGACCATCGACTGCGAGGCGTCCACGTTGGAGCGCTCGAGGTAACCCTGCTTGATCTCTACGCGCTCGCCCGCCTGCACCTGACGCAGCCCGTTCGCGTCGCCCGCGTAGACGTACTTGCCGTCGCCCTGGCGAACAAGTTGGTTCGGGTCGTTCACCTCGGTGAGCAGGAGCGCAGGGCTGCCGGCCAGCGGCTGCTGGGTCTCCTTGTCGATCAGGCGTCCGTCGGACGTGACCTGTACGTTGTCCCAAGTGCCGTCCACTCGGATGGCCTGTCCGTCTACGCCGAGCACTTCCATGCCGTCCGGGGTGACCAACATGCCGTCGGCCGTCGTACGGAATCCGCCGTCGCGGGTGTACCGGCGCTCGCCGTCCGCGTTCTGCACGGTGAACAGCGCCTGCGGCTGGTAGGTGACGTTGCCGTTCGCGTCCACGAACTTGCCGGAGTCGTCGAAGGCTTGTCCGTCGACGAGGATGTCCGACACGAGCGCAAGGTCCTGGCTGCGTCCCGTCTCGTTCAGGTCGCCCTGGCTCAGGTTGATGAGGCTCTCCTCGGCGAATACGCCCGTATTCAATTTGCCGATCGTGCCCTTCGTGTCGTCCGGGCTGCCCATCAGCGAGATGAGCATCTCGGGAAATGCCCGGTTCACCGAATTAACGCCCTTATAGCCGGGCGTATTCAAGTTAGCGACGTTGTTCGTCACCGTATCGTGCCTGCGCTGCTCCGCGATCATCCCGGCAGCCGCCGTATACAATCCTCTGATCATGTTGCGTTGTTCCCTCCCGTTGTGAGAAAGCTACTTGCGGCGCGCCATCTTGTCGAGGTGGTCGAGCATGATGCCCGTCCCCTTGACGACGCAGTGCATCGGGTCTTCGGCGATCAGCACGGGCACTTTGAGCTCGTCCGCCAGCAGGGCGTCGAGCCCGTCCAGCAGCGCGCCGCCGCCCGTTAAAATAACGCCGCGGTCGATGATGTCGGCCGACAGCTCCGGCGGCGTCCGCTCCAGCACGGCCTTGGCCGAAGCGACGATGGACGATACGGGCTCCCATAGCGCTTCGCGGACCTCGTCCGCGTGAATCGTCACGGTGAGCGGCAATCCCGAGACCATGTCCCGGCCCCGAATGTCCATCTCTTCCTTCCGGCCGCCGGTATAGACGGTGCCGATCTTGATCTTGATGTCCTCGCTTGTCCGCTCGCCGATGAGCAGCTTGTATTTATTTTTGATATACCGCATAATAGCGGCATCGAATTTGTCCCCGGCTACTTTGAGCGACGAGGCGGTCACGACGTCCCCCATGGACAACACCGCGACGTCGGTCGTACCGCCGCCGATGTCCACGACCATATTGCCGCTCGGCTGGAAGATGTCCATGCCGGCGCCGATCGCGGCCGCCTTAGGCTCTTCCTCCAGGAAGACTTCCTTCGCCCCGCTGCGCTCCGCGGCCTCGCGTATCGCTTTTTGCTCGACCGAGGTAATGTTGGTCGGCGCGCAGATCAGGATGCGCGGACGCCCGTACCAGCTGCGGCCTCCGACCCGCTGAATGAATGCCTTCAGCATCATGTCCGTGACTTCGAAGTCGGCGATGACGCCGTCCTTCAGCGGGCGGATCGCGATGATATTGCCGGGGGTGCGGCCGACCATGCGGCGCGCATCCTCCCCGACGGCCAGCACCCTGCGGGTGTCGCTCTCTATCGCGACAACGGAAGGCTCATCGAGCACGACGCCCTTGCCTTTGATGTGGATGGAAACGTTCGCCGTGCCCAAGTCGATTCCGATGTCTTTGCTGAACATATGAAAAACAAGCCTCCAACGCATAGATATTCTTTTAAGTATTCGCCATGATTTCTAAAAATCCTTTAACATTTCTGACGATTTGACAAAATTTACGCTTTTGCGACCGCGAATACTTCCCGCTTCTTGATCGTCGTCTTCTTGTACTTGATCTTGGTCGCCTCGCCGCCCCGCAGGTGCCGGATCGACTTGTGGTACTCGAGGATGTGCTTGACCTGATCGGCTAGATCCGGATTGATCTCCGGCAGACGCTCGGTCAGATCTTTGTGCACCGTGCTCTTGGAGACGCCGAATTCCTTGGCGATGGTACGAACCGTATTGCGCGTCTCCACGATGCTGCGGCCGATCTTGATGGTCCGTTCTTTGATGTAATCGTGCACGCTCCCGCCTCCCTGCTCTGATTGATTGGTACAGTATATGAGGGGGACGTTCACTTATTCTTTGTAACCAAGCCTGACAAGCCTATAAAGTCCGCAGGGGGCGGGGCTTATGGGTCAAATGAACTTCCATGGCGTCCTAATAAACGCAAAAAAAGACGAGCCCAAAGGCCCGTCTGGCGTAAACCATAGCGTTGATCGCCGCCCGCTCATCCCTTGACCTGCACGGCGCGGGATACGTAGATACGAGCGTTTTCATGGAGATCGATCTCGTACGGAGACGGCACGCGGCCGTCAGCCTCGCGTACGACCAGTACGACCGGCTTGTGTGCCGGCCGCCCCTCCGTATCCTTGACGATCGCCGTCTGTCCGCTGCTGAGGAGCACGGCCATGCCCGTCGGGAAGATCGTGAGGTTCTTAAGGAATGAACGTACGATGCCGATGCCGAACTCGTAATTGCCGGCGGCGAACATATATTCCATCGCCTCGCAGGGCGGGTAAGGATCGCGATAATGGCGCGGCGAGAGGAGCGCGTCGAACACGTCGGCCAGGCCGACGATCTGTGCCATGTCCGGGATCTTGTCCTGCGCGATTCCGTACGGATAGCCGTCTCCCCGATAGCGCTCGTGGTGCAGCAGCGCGCACTTGGCCGCCGCGTCGGGAACCTCCCGCATGCGCCCGAGCGCATGGTAGCCGAGGGTCGTATGCTGCTTGACCGCCGCCATCTCCGCGTCCGTGAGCTTGCGCTTGGCGCGGAGCAGCTCGGGCGAGATCCGCGTCATGCCTACGTCGAACAGCAGTGCGCCGACGCCTAGCTCGTACTGGGCATTCGCGTCCATCCCGCTCGATGCGCCGATCACCCCCGACATGAGAGATACTTGCAGCGCGTGTTCGAACAGCGACTCATCGGTTTGTCTCAGCACGCTGAGCTCCTCGGCCACCGCCCGGTGGCTGACCGCGGAGAGGAGGCGCTCCCGGTACCCCCGCTTGAAGCTCTCAAGTTCGGCGTGGGGCAGCGCGAGCCTGCTGTAGTTTTCTTCCGTCTCCAAAAAGCGGATCAGGCTATGATGCGTCTCCTGCAGCTGGACCGGATCGGCGCGCAGCATCTCGATCTCCTTCAGGTCGCGAACCTGCTCGTCGGGCCGAACCTTCATGCGGGATGCCAGCATCGCTTCAGCCGCCGCGCCGCGCTTGCCAAGGGCGACCGACTGAAATCCGAGGAGCTGCAATCTATCTATGTATTGCGCCGTCAGCTCCGTGCCGGCTTCGAGCATGACCAATCCGTTTTTACCGTATACCGGCCTGTCCAACACGTCGCCGGGGTGAAGTTCGTCTACAGTCACGAGCTTCATCTATCACGCGCCCTCTCTGAAGTCGATAGATCCTCCGTAGTATCAATTATGGTACTATCGTAACACAAATGCCATCATTTGGTCAGCTACTAAATTGTAAAAATAGACAGGGTTGCCCTTGCGCGCCGCCGCGCGCCAGGACAACCCTGTCTTAGGTACCAGATTATTGTTGATCTTCGATCAGCGAGGCCGGATCGACGGTCTGGCTGTTGCTCTTGACCGCGAAGTGGACGTGGACGCCTTCGTCCTTCTCTACTTCGCTGACGCCGGCCGTGCCGAGCACGTCGCCTTGCTTCACCGAATCTCCAACCTTGACCTTCAGCTCGGCCAAGCTTTGGTAGACGGTGACGAGCCCGTTCGGATGCTTGATATTAATCTCGTAACCGTTTTGCGGCGTCTGCTCCGCTACCGTCACTTCGCCGCTCATGGCCGCCTTGACGTCGAACGCCTTGCCGTCTTTGCTCGCGAGGTCGATGGCCGTGTGCGGCGTGAACTGGTTGTCGTGTTGCACCATGGCGGCCGCCTGCTCTTCTTCCGTGCCGTTCTCGTTGAAGTAAGGCATGGACACCGACATCGCGTCCCGGTTGGTCACGGGCCAGGCGAGCGTCTCGCCGTTTGCCGCGACAGGCAGCGCATCCGGATCTTCGGCGGTCTGACCGTCCGCGCCTACTTCTTGCTGGACGCTTGCGGAGCTCGCTTCGTCCTTCGGCTTGCCGCTCGTTCCCGAGCTGGCGTTCAGCCAGAGGATCGTTACGATGATTGCCGCTGCGGCCATGTACATGGCGGGGAATACCCACCGCTTGGCAAAAAACCGTTTCGTTGCCGAAGGCCTGGACGACGAACTGACGACACTTCTCGTACTGCTTGGTTCGATCTTGCCGTTTGGTTTGTTTGAATCACTCATTTTTTATCACCTCAGTAACAGAGTGTTGCCAGGTGATAGTTTTTTAAACATGCCTTTTGCAAGATTAAGGGATTTATAGCTTAGCAGTCTCGGCGCGCGCGGACTGAAGCGCGGTCAGCGTCTTCAATTGGATGCCCGTATAATAGTGAAGCACGATATCCGCGGCGGTCGCGCCGGTCTTCGCCATGCCTTCGGCGCCCCACTGACTCATCCCGACTCCGTGCCCGCTGCCGTAGGTCGTTATCGTAGCCTTCCCTTTTTCGATCTTCCAATCGAAGGCGGCGGACCGCAGCCCTAGCAGTCTGCGAACCTCGGTTCCCGACAGGGTCTTGCCGCCGACGGTCGCCGTGCTCACCCGCTTCCCCTCGGTCCAGCCGTTAATGACGGCCACCGGCCGTTTGCCGAGGCCCGTCAGCGCGGCTATCGATTTGACGCCAAGCTTGCGGTAGAATTCGCTGAGCTTCATCTCTACCGTTTCCTCGGCGCGGGGCGAGTCTTCGCGGTCCCACGGGCTGCTCACCGATACCAGGTAAGGCAGATCGGCGTGGAAAACGTCCTTGGCATTTTCCGTAAACCCGTTGCTGCTGGCAAAGTAAAGAGATTCAATGGGCACGCCTCCGTAAACCATGACGATGCTACGCGTCCGCCGCACCGCTTCGTCCACCGCCGTCCACGCCTTCGGATCCGTCTCTTTAAGCTTGTCCATCTCCGCCTTGGATCGATAGACTTGATGCGTCACCGTGTCCGTCACGTCCGCGCCGCGAACGGGGACGCCCGACCGGTCCTCGTTCCACAGGCGGCGGATCAAATACGTGCGCGCCGCGATCGCCTGCGCCTCCAGCGCGGCCGGCGCGAAATCCGTCGGCATCTCCGCCGCCACGACGCCCTTCACGTACGTCTCCAATCCGGCGCGTTCGATCCTTTTGTCGTCCGACAGATAGACCCGAACGACGAGATTGCTGTCCTTCTGCTCGGCCTGCAGCCCCCGCGCGGCGTCTGAGGCGGACAACGCGCCGGCAGCCTTACCGGACGTTGCCGGCGTTCCCGATGGCTTAGCATTGGCTTTTCCGTCAGAAGCCTTCCCGTCCTTAACGGACGATTCGGCAGGCTCGTCGCCGCGACCCGGCTTCTCTTTCGCCGCATTTGCGCCGTCCGTGACAACGGCCGCGCTTTCTTCAATGACCGGCGCGGGATTCCTTTCGCTCGCGTGCCGTTCCGCCCATGACCAGCTCGCGATCAACGTACCCGTGCCGAAGGCTAAAATGAGCCATAGGCCTGCCGATGGCTTGCCTCCCCTTTTACCTCGCTTGAATACGCCATTACGCTTGCCCCAGCGTCTTTTACGGTGCACTGAATGCGTTTCTTTATTCGGCTCGGCTTGTCCATTCCGATTTCGCATGCCTCCAACTTCCTCTCTTCGTTGTCCTTTTCCTCGCACGCTACCAATCTATGAACGGCGCCGAGTCGATAGAACAAGATCAAGAGAGCGCAAAAAAGCCTTCGCGCCAAGAACCGGATGAAACGCTCGGTCCAAGGCGCGAAGGCGCGGGATAATAAGTGCATTTAAAAGAAATCAAGCCAGCGTCGGCTGTACGCGCAGCATGGCCACGCTGTCCGAAGCGATGCGCTCTTCGGATGCCGTCTGAAGCGACCTCCGAACGGCGAACGGCTCTGCCGGCACGGATGCCGATGCGGCAGCTGCGGGCGCCGGGATTTCTTCGCCGTCGCCAAGGCGACTGATATCCGCGCCGAGCGCGGCCAGCTTGCCGACGATATCCATGTAGCCGCGGTCGATATGATGCGTGCCCGTCACTTCCGTGACGCCTTCGGCAGCGAGTCCAACGCAGATCAGCGCGGCTCCCGCACGAAGATCCGTCGCGCATACCGGGGCGCCCGACAGCGGCTTGCCGCCCGAGATGACGGCGGCGCGGCCTTCGATCTTAATGTCGGCCCCCATCTTCGCCATCTCTTCGACGTGCATGAAGCGGTTCTCGAACACCGTCTCCGTCACGATGCTCGTGCCCGGGCTTGCGAGCAGCAGCGCCATGAACTGAGCCTGCATGTCGGTCGGGAAGCCCGGATAAGGCAGCGTCTTGACGTCTACGGCCTTGAGCGGGCGATTCGCGAAGACGCGAATGCCGCTATCGTCCGACTCGATGCCTACGCCCATCTCCTCGAGCTTGGCGACGACCGGGCCCAGATGATCGCGGATCGCGCCTTCGATGTACACGTCGCCGCCGGAGATGGCCGCTGCGATCATGTACGTGCCTGCCTCTACGCGATCCGGAATCACGGTATGGCGAACACCTTTAAGACGTTCTACGCCCTCTATGCGGATGATACCGGTGCCCGCGCCGCGCACCTTCGCGCCCATGGCATTCAGGAAGTTGGCGAGATCGACGATCTCCGGTTCCTTGGCGGCGTTCTCGATCGTCGTGACGCCGTCCGCGGTAGCGGCGGCCATCATGATGTTCTCGGTCGCGCCGACGCTGGCTACGTCCAGGTAGATGCGCGCGCCGCGCAGCCGGCCGTCAACCTTAGCCTCGACTGAGCCCTGGCCAAAGCCGATCTCGGCGCCCATCGCCTCGAAGCCCTTGAGGTGCTGGTCGATTGGGCGCGTACCGATCGCGCAGCCGCCCGGCAGCGAGATCTTCACCTTGCCCTCGCGGGCCAGCAGCGGTCCCATCACGAGGAACGACGCCCTCATCTTGCGGACGAGTTCGTACGGCGCCTCGTGCGAGATGAGACGGTGGGCCCGCAGCGTCACTCGAGATTCGTGGCGAAGCGCCTGAACGCCGAGGGCCGAGAGGACTTCCAGAATGTTATACACATCGTCCAAGGCGGGTACGTCATCGATGACGCAAGATCCTTCTTCCGCCAACAAGGTGGCGGCGAGGATCGGCAGGACGGAATTTTTGGCGCCGTGCACGCGGACAGTCCCATTCAGGGGACGGCCGCCGCGGACGATGATTTTGCTCATGGGTGGTTCCCTCCGCGGGTGTAGAATCATTTTCGGAGTCCGTGCTTTCACCGAGGCCGGCTCCAAAAAACCCAAATTTCATCATACCACCGTCCGTCGGCTCGGTACAAGCGGCATCTTTTGACAAATTCGAAACGATGATCCGTCAAGTTTCGACTTCGGACGACTCGTTTCTGCTTTATTACCCATTGTGGTCATTTTGATTCGACGTTATGCGGAAAAGACGCCGCTACGACGAATTGAACAGGTTCTTCAGGGCCGAAGCCCAATTCCAATAATCCAGTACGAATCCGGCCAGAAGGCGTCCTGCGATGATCGCCAGGAAGAGCTGCGCGAGCCGCGCTCTCGGGCTTTTTGGATGGCGAAAAAATTGCTCCCACTTGATCTCCTGGAGCACAACCCACGCCACGGCGATGAAGCCAAGCGTGATAAAAATGGAGAACAAGCTGTCCCAGCCCATCGAATAGTAAATCGAATTCATTCGCCGATTACGCTCCTTATGGCCGCGATTACAATACGGTTCAATCGGCGTTCATCACGCCGAAGCGATAATACGCGGAGCGATCCGCGCGATCGGCCGTGATCCGGGCATAATAAGTTCCGGCAGCCAGCTTTTGCAGGACGTTCAGGGAACTATTTTTTGCCTTGCTGGACCATTGGCCGAGCAGCTTCAACTCCTTGCTGTATACCGCGAGCTTGAACGTCGAGCCTTCCGGTATGCCATCCAGCTTCCATTCATAGCGTCCGCCCGCCGTCTTGAACCGGAACCAATCCGCATCCTCCTTGGACGATATCAACCCTTTGAGGATGCCTGCCGCTCCGGGAGCGAGCGAGGCGGACGTCAGCGGACCGCCGTTCGGCTCGCCCAAATCCGCGTACGTAGTAATGTATTCCAGTCGGACCGTATAGGTCCCTATCACGGGTGGAGCTCCGTCGGCGGCCGCATTGCTGACCCCTATGTAGTATCTGCCTGCCGGCGCATTCTTCATCGTTGCCGTCTCCGGCAATCCGTCACCGTTCGTATCCGTCCGAACCTCGGCCTGCCCGTCTCGCTGCAGCGTGATCGCGGGATCGATGCGAGTCGTGTCCGTCTCGACGGTAACCTTCACGGTACCGGCTTGGGGGAGCTTGACCGTCGTCCAATCCTCGTCGTCCTTGCGATCGAACGTTCCGCTCCAAGTCTGCGTTCGTGGCTCGATTGCGTACGCCGAATCCCGGTCGGAGCCGGGCTCCGTCCGATCGGGCAGCATCTTGAAGCCGGAGGTGAGCCGGTAGGGCAGCGGCGACGATCTCGACGAGCCATCCGCCCGCAGGTAGTATCTGCCCTTGGATACCTTCCAAGTCATCGCTCCCCCGCTCGTGCCGTGGACGGCGATCGGATGGGCGGCGCCAGGCCGGTATAGCGACAATTTAACCGCAGCAGGCCCGATGTCAAACAGGTTCGTCTGCATCCGTACGGACAAGATGCCGTCTTCATGCGCTTCGACCGCGTACCAGTCCGTATCGAGGGATCCGCCCCACGCCGAATAAACCTCCGTGCCCGGGGGAAAAGGCGAAGCCGACCGCTGCGCGCCGTTTGGCTCGCGCCAGTCCGCTGCGAGCGCGGCCGACAGGGCGCGGTCCGTGCGAACGAGACCGTAGCCTGTCGCGTCGTCCCGGCCCTTGGCGCCGATATCCTCGGCTGTTCGACGAAGCGTCTCGCGGAGGAATGCGGGCTTCCAATCGGGATGCGCGGCCCGCAGCATCGCGACCACGACCGCGACCTGCGGCGCAGCCATGGACGTCCCTTCCATAGCGAGGCGTCCGCCGCCCAACGCGAGCGTATCGACCTGCCACGATGCGGACAGATCCACCTCGGGTCCTCCCGTCGAGTTGATCTGTCCTTGCCGAGCCTGCGCGCCCGCGACAGCGATCACGGTCGGGTAAGCGGCCGGGTACTGCACGGCGGCGCGCTCGCCAAAATCGGCCGCGTCGTTGCCGGTTGCGGCGACGAGCAGCACGCCCTTCGACTCGGCCAGGTCGATGACGCTGCGCATGCCGGGCGCGTCCCTGCGAAGCCCCAGGGACAGCACGACGATGTCCGCGCCATGCTCGATCGCATACCGGATACCGCCCGACAAATGCGACTCGTCGCCCTCGCCCTTGTCGTCCAACGCTTTAACCGGCATCAGCTTCATCTTCCATGCCGCCTCCGCGTTCGCGCCCTTCGCGGCTTCGGCCGCGGCGACGATGACGCCCGCCACCGCCGTGCCGTGACCATTGTCGTCCTGCGGGGGCTTGGCATCGTCGAGCAGATTGACGCCGTCGGTCAAATACGGCTGGAGCGCCGCGTTCTTCAGATCGATCCCCGTGTCGACGATGGCGATCGTACCGGTCACGTCGCGCCTCAGCAATTTCCATGCAGCAGCGATGCCCGTCTCCTGTAGAAACGAAGCGTCGGACAACGCCGAGATGGCGACCGGCTTGCGTGAAGCAGAGGTCCGAGCGGACTTGCCCATGGGCTCAGCCTGTTGCGTCGTCGCAGAGGGAGCCTTCGCGCCGAGCTTCGCCGCCTCGGCTGCCGCGATCGGCCCGTCCCCTGCCGTCAATCGCGAATCCAGGGAACCGGTCGCAGCCAAGGCCGTGCCAAGAAGCACGGCCGCAGCCGCCGTACGAACCGTACGCCGTTTCCCCTTTCGTTCTGCTGCCATTATTGCCACGCCCTTGCCTGTCAGTAAGTTGAAGCTATGAGTATATACCCACATATTGGCGTTCAACCAACACTTATCCGTCATTCGACATATGTATCTCGAATCCGTGGGCGGGACATAAGGCCGAGCAGTACCATGTCTTCGCGAATCCAGCCTAATATATATCGCTCATTCATTATTCATGCATTCGCATGCCCTATCAAGTTAATAATATTTAATGCTCGAAGCGCGCGGTCTCATCTTTTTCTCATAATCCAACCGCTATCGATGTCGGCTACCACTCCAATCCCGGCACCGTCCCCCCCATTGCAAGACCGTGTCGCTTTCATATCCTAATTACATTCGATTTTTCGACATCATTTTCCTTCTTTCGGGATAAAAAGAGTACTTAGGTCATGGGTGGGGACAAAAAAAGGCCGCCTCTGTCTGAACAGAAGCGGCCAATGTTTTGATTGTTAAGCGGTTAGAGGAGGGAGGAGCGTTAACGTAAACCAGTACCCCTGCGCACCTTCTTGAGTGATTAACAGGGCAATTTTTTTATTCTGATCTCCCACTTCAAACGCCGTACTTAACGCCTTGTCCGCGAAAGGAGCCAACACGATGTCAGACATGGGATTCGCGTATTCATTGTTGACTACGGAGATGTTCGGCGCGTTAATCACCGGCTTCAGCTTCAAGTCGTGGGCACCGATAGGAATGCGGTACTCGAACTCGTTTCCGTCACGGGAGTCGAAGGTCTGCAGCAATTGCGCTTCCTCTCCCCCTTCTTCATTCTCGACAGTTCCCCATAGTTCCATGCTGCCCGTCTTCCATACCTCTATCCGATGCCGCGGCCCCACTTCGCCCGTCTCTGGATCAAAGGCGCGCATGTAAACGAGGTTCCAGCCGTAATTCAGACGACCGATCGTGTACGAACCGTCTTCATTCGCCATCAATTGTTGATCCCATCCCGTGGACACAATGACCGCGGACCCTTCAGGAAGTGTTGCGAGATTCGGCGTCACCTTAAATGAAGTTGCTGCGGAGGACAAACCTGTCGCGGCTCCGACATTAAATATTGCGATCCCACCGATCACGTATGGCTCAACGTTTAACGACGAACCGGATAGATCGGTATTTACCGTCATATTCCCTATCGTAAGATCGTTGTTGGCGCCGTTTGGCACGTCGATGCGATACGTTTTCTCCGATCCGTCTTCGGCGAGTACCTTAATCGTAATCACGTCTGCGTCAATTGGGCTTAGAGCTATGTCATAAGATGACGTGCCAGCATTGTAAGTCACGCCGTTAGAAGAATCATTGACTTGAATGGTAGGCGTTGACTTCGAATTCACGGAAAACTTCAAACCGTTCAGCGCCGTAGCCGCCTCAGCGTCCAGAATGACGTACCGATCCTCGCTGACCTTGGACGGGTAATAAATATTCGTGCTGAGTCCCGTCAGAGAAGTATCTCCGTTATAAAGCGTAAAGTCCACGTCATACGTCCTGGCCGCCGGTGATACTAAGGATGAGACTACGATTTTCAAACGAAGGCTGTCACCGGTGAAATGGTAAAGGTATCGCTGCGTCTGCTCGTCAATTGGGATCTCCGTATCCTCGTCACCATTTACGCTGAACACATGAATTTCCGAACCTGCTTCCGAACTTAAACTAAATGCAAAGTCTGCGTAATTCGGATCGCCTGCGACGATGTCGCTGCTGTCCAACCGAACATGCTGGGAAGCAGCCTCCAAGTTCACCGACCAACCCTTGGAAATATTATAAAATTGAATGCTTCCAGTCAACTCGGGCGGCGACTCGAAAATTTCGATCCGATGTTCCAGCTTGCGCCCTTCCTCGTCTTGGACGGATACGACCAACGTGTTGCCCTCGTTGATGTTAAACGCGTAGTCATCCTCGCCTTCAGGGATAGACAATTCCGTCCTCGTTCCGTCTTCTCCGAGCTGGTAGATCCCTTCTATCTTACTCGTAGCGTCGGACGCATTAACGTTAAAGTGGAAATTCGGATCCGTTAAGTCCACTTCATAAAAATATTTGCCGAATACTTGCTCGTTAGGCTCGACCGAATAGGCCATATCGCCGGCGTACAATTTAAAGGATTCCAGGTCAAGCGAAGACGGGCCTTCCCCTACAACTTCCGGCTGCCATACATAAACGATAGTATCGCTGCCCACCTCATTGCCGTCGGCATCCGTCACTTTGAATACAATCTTATTCCAGCCGCTCGCCAAGTCGTTGCTGAATACGACCGCCAAAAAGTTGCCTTCCAGCATCAACTGCGCCATCTCGCCGTCTTCTTCTACGCGGAAAGCGGAGACATCGTAACCCGGCAGCAACCATTCCACGTTCATGTATAAACCTTGGTACGGCAGGCTGGGTACGACGGTATACGTGTTAGCGTCCGATGCACTGACAGCTGGCGAGTCCTCGTGACCGGCGTCCATATAAGCGATATGGATACCCTCGATTGGATTGGAAACCGGTCCGGACCACACTTTTAGCGCAACCGTGCGTTCGTAGTCTTCTCCCGTCAACCGCACCTTTAAACTGAATTCGTTCATGCCGTCTTGAAGATGTAGCGTCGCGCCCATCGCATTTTGCTCCGGTTGATCCGGATCTGCCTCGTACCCGGCAATATAAGTAGGCTCTTCCTCGTTCGGCTGTTCTAGACGTGCGCTTACTACGTCCCCCGAAAAAAGGAATCGGCTCTCGATAGGTTCGGAGGCGCTCGGCAGCTTGAGGAAATAATAAATTCCCTCTTCGCCGCTGAGCCACTCCGGTTCCCAGTAAACCGTTTGCCCGTTAACAGTATTTCCCCATGCCGTCACGCCAGGAAGATCATCAACGGACTGCGTGGGATAAGGGTATACAGTCAGCCCGTAAGAATACGAACCCTCTCCCTCTCGAGGCAGATCGAACGATAGGCTGAGTCCGTCAGACGAGATATCTCTGTAATCGTCGCTCCATTCCGCATCATCGTTTAGCCACTGATAATCGTTACCGACCTTGACGTACAAACCGTTATTCGGCACGATCGCTCGAATTTGAACCGCCCCGATATCCTTCGATGGCAGATTAAATGATCCCAGATATTCCTTGTCATAAGAAAGATCGTACGTGCGCAGCGGCGTTCCTGTCTCATGATCCGCATCAGCGGCCCACACCTGAATTTGCGGCGTCCGCCAGATGTGGACGAAGTACTGCTGCCAGCCGAGCCCCGTGGGATCATATACGGTTACGACAACCGTATTTTGACCGGCTGCCAAATTAGAAACCGTGTAGTTCCCATTCTCGGACGCCAGATCTAGCGATTCTCCGTTAAGACCGACTTCTAAAATGCTGTAGGCATGCTGCGTCTTCAGTTCGAGCGTTAATGAAGATTCGTCGTTCTGAAGCACAAATTGTGGATCGTAAGTATCAGCCTCCATCGGAACGGAAGTCTCATCCGCCGTTTTCCCGGATAGCCCCGTCAGCGTGCCGTCCTCCGCTTCCTCCAGACGCGAATAAAAATCGTTGTCCGCGTATTCTATCTCCTCTTCCGGACTTTCGCCGCTCCCGGCGAAGATCACCCATTGATAGACAACAGGGATTCCCGCACGGGTCATATACTGGATTTCGACAAAATGATAGCTTTCCTCGTCCAGACGCAATGTCGCCGAGAGGTTTGGCACGGGTACCGCAGGCAGCGTTTGAGGCTCGCCATCGATCAAGAATTTATAGCCATGAGATCCCGGTTCTAACTCGAAATCAAGGGAGATAGGCGAACGTTCGGACGCCTTGACGAGCGAATATACGCGATAGTGATTCGGTTCGTCAATCGCTGTGCGCTGCTCCAATTCACCTGCAGTCGATACGCCCGCCGCTTGTAGCAATCCAACCGGCATGCCATGAACTAGATGTAGCATGTACGACTCTTCCTGTGCGCCGCGCTTGACCGTCAGTTGAAACGGATTGTCGCCCTCCATTAGTTCGCCGATGCTAAAATCGTAATAACCGTTTTCGCCTGACTTTTCGATCGTCTGCTGCGGATTCTGGTCTGCGGCGTTTAACTCGACATCGGTAACGTCCGGATCGGAAAAACTCATTCTTAGCCTAGCGCTGGGGTTCTCATCGTTGGCATACGCGTAAAAGGCATTGCTGCCCTCCGGTCCGGCATACCATACCAACGGACGCTCGTAATCATACGAGATCCACTGCGTAAGCCCGCGGACGATCCCCGTCCCGTTCATAATCGAAAGATGAATGTTCGTACTGTTATTGTTTTCATCATACAGAACCAGCCGGAAGTAATTGTAGCCCGGATGGAGCGCGATTTGTTGATCGCTAACCTGCGCGTTCCAAGCGGCCGCCGCCGACTCTTCGTCCAGCTCACTGTACAATTCTGCACGGTTTACGGAGCCCTCGCCGTTGAATTTCATCGTCATTCTGACGCTCTGCTGCTCATTGGCGTAAACTCCGTAATACCGATCTTGCACTTCGTCAAGCTGGAGAACCCCGCCGTCACCCAGTGTCCAGCTCTCTACGCCCTCGGGTAGCTTAGCTGGAGGCAGCGCTTCTCGCGTTACCATAACCGTATATTTCTGTCTCGATCCATTTTGCGCAGCAACCTCGACCGTAATCTGGTTGGTTCCTACACTCAGCGAGATCGGTTCGCTCTGGCTGCCGCTCTGCACGGCCGTGTCATTGACCTTGACTGTCGCATTGCCGTTCGAGGCAGTCGGCGTCACCGTGATGCTGTCGACCGCATTTTCGACGCTGGCTGTATAGTTCGTCGTCCCCGACTTAAACGACGGCGTCAACGAAGTGTCCGACAGCACGAGCCCGCTAAGCGATGCGTCGGACGACGGCAGGCGCGATATTGATACGGAATTGATGACATCAGGCACCGTCCCATCCGCAGCCCGCACCTTGAATTGGACGGTCGTGTTAATGATCGTATACGGAATCTCCGCGCCGGATGCATATTCGTTGGTGCCTAACAGTATCTTTGCCGATGCGCTTATCGTGTTGATCTTCAGCTTGATCGCATTCGTACCGGCGGGCACCTTCACCGTCCAAGCGTTGCCGCCGGATGCCCTGACCTCGTATGCCGCCGTACCGTCCTCGCTCGTAGCCGTCACGCTTTGAACCGCCGCGTCGCTCGGCATCGAACGAGTCGCAAGCAGCTTGTACGATTTGACGACGCCGTCAATCGTCGCTTTGATCTCGATCTCATTCTCTGCTTTCGCCAGCGGGATGATATACCGCCATGAGATCTGATCCGGAAGGATCGTACGCGCCGCCGTGAACATCGGTTCCGGCTCGACGTTCTGGCCATTGACCGCAATGTCAATCTCCGGTCCGATAACGGGAACCACCAACGTCAGGTTGCTCGAACCGCTCGGAATGGACAGCGGCGCCGGCGCGCTCGTCGAGTTGAAATCGATGTTGATGCCTTCCTGGCCTGCGAAAACGACGCTGACATTGTTCAGCAGTTGACGCGTCACCGTCACTTTGTATGCTTGCGTTGAGCCGTTCTGCGCCGTCACGAGAACGGTGATCTCGTTATCGCCGTAGGCGAGGCTAACCGTCCGCTGCCCGCCGCTCGGCGCTTGGCCGTTGACCGTGAACGAGGCGCCGCTTCCTTGCACGCTCGCCCCTACAATGACGCTCGTCTTGTCGCTGGTCACGCTCGCCCGATAGGAGGTGACGGCTGCGTTGAACGACGGGCTGAGCGTCGCGCCCGAGATGCTCAGCGAGCCAAGGTTGGCGTTGGACGGCAGGTTGTTCGTATTCGGCGCGGTAGTCGATCCGCCCTGGTTGTTCGTCTTGTCCTGCTGGTACTGCTGCTTCTGCTGCTCGTTCAGCTTCTTGAGCAGCTCTTCTTCCGCCTTGCGCTTCGCCGCCTCCGCCGCCAGCCGGTTCGCTTCGTCCTGCGCCAGCTTGGCCGCCTCGATTGCCTTCAGCGCTGCTGCATTGATCTTGTCCGCCAGTTCCTTCAGCTTTGCCGCTTCCTCGGCCGCTTTTTTCTTTGCTGCTTCCTCAGCCAGCTTCCTTGCCTTCTCCAGCTTGGCCTTTTCCTTATCGCTCAGCTGGCTCAGTTGATCCTTGTCCAACCCGAACGACGTCTTCTCCTGCTCCTCGATCTTTTTAACCAACTGCTCCTCGATCATCTTCTGCTCGATCGCCTGCTTCGCGATGACGCCCAACAGTTCCTGCGTATTCTGAATAAACTGCTCCAGCTGCTGCTGCAGATCCGACGGCACGCCGGTTTGTTTGAACTTTTCGACCGTCTGCCGGTTCTCCTCGTCGATCTTCGCCTTGCTTCGCAGGATGGCCTCGATGACTTCCGGCGACGCGTTTTTGACGATCTCCTCAATGTCGATGAGCGTCGTCAGCTCGCGCAGATCAGGGCCGCTCGTCGGATCGAGCGAGATCTGCTGCGTCGGATACAGATCGATCGTCTTGGCGCCGGACGAGCCGGTACCGCCGGAGCTCTCGCCGCTGCCGCTCCCCGTCTTCTCCGCGTTTTCGGACGTGAACCGCACGACGCCCGACATGACCGCCGTGTTCGTGCCGCCCGTCGCCGGATTGACTCGCGCGAAGAACGCCGTGCCGCGCACGCCCATGATCGCCGTCGGCGTCTCCAGCTTGAAGTCGTCGTCTTGGCTCTTGATCGATTTGACGTCCACCCAGGCCGTTCCTTTGAGCATGCTGACTTTCGTCACCGTGCCTTTTTTGTCCGACAGCTTCGAAAACGTCAGCGTCGCGTTCTCCCCGACCGTGAACTTGTCGTCCTCCGACGTCCCGTTCGCGAACTGCAGCACCGCCGATCCCTTGCTTCCCGTGATCAGCTTGTCCCCCTGGTTCAGGCTCAGCTTGGCGAACGCCTTGAACTGCTTCGAGCCCCCGGCCTTCTGCACCTGCACGTCCCCGCTCAGCTGCTTGATTACCGCGATCCGCGACGAAGAAGCCGCGTGCGCCTCCCCGCCGAACGCAGCCGATACCGGCAGCAGCACCAATAGCGCCGCAAGCAGGTACATGCTTAACTTCCGATACATGAACTTCACTCCGTTTTCTGTATATGTATGAATGTAATAAAGACGCTTGCCAATGGATGAAAACATTGGAATACACGTTTCGATTATACCTTAAAAATGGCGATTATTGTCGTTATTCACGTTAAGCGCATGGAAAAATTCAAGGCCGCCCCGCCTTCTTGCCGAAGGCGAAGCGACCCTCTAACTTCGATCGCGTCTATCGATCAAACCGTGCCGTAGTATACGTAAAAATCAGAGCTCCAAGGAACGCCGTTGTCACCGCCTGAAGCCCATATGGCTTTAATACCGCTCGCTCCGACCAGGTTTAGGACAAACGTTCCATCCGCATTTTGTTCGAGCGGCGCGTCCTCCGACTTCACCTCTTCAACTTCCGTGCCGTTTGGCAACCCCAGATTGAACGCACCGTTGCCAGGATCGCTTTCCAGGTAAACCGCATAACCATTCAAAGCTTCATCATAAGCGAAAGAATAGGTTTGTTCTCCGAACTGCAGCGTCGGCGACACCGGCGCTCCGCGATAGGCAGTCAGCTCATAGACGCGACGCTGACCGTCAGTGTAGGAGACCGTCATCGTAAATTCGTTGGGCCCTGGAGACAATGATCCGTAGTAGCCATTGTATCCATCGGGACCGGATAGTCCGGTTATTGCGACACTTGACACGTACGAGCCTGGCGTCACAGACACCTGCAGCGTGTCTGCATTCTCCGGGACGCTGAGCGTATAACGATTGAGCCGGTCGTATACCCAGGTGTAGTCCTCGGCCGAGCTGCCGCCTTCGGACGCCTGCGTGCTCCAAACGACATCCGCCGGTGCCAGCTGGTGATCCTGTGCCATATAGAGGTAGAGCGTGTACAACACCTGATCGCCATTTCCGCTCGTCGAATCATCGGTATCCGTCAACACGACATCGTAGGTCAAGATCGTATTTCTCTCGGGATCCGTGTCGGGAAGCGTAAAAGCAAGCGGATCGCCGGATGCGTACATCTCTTGCCCGGTCTCATCGAACACGGCAGCCGCGGCATGCTCTCCCAAATCCAGATCTAAGCTGAACGACTTCATCCCCGCAGGCAAAGTCGCGGATAGCGAGTCGGCGGTCGGATGGAGCAATTGGATGTTGCCGGCTCCGTAGGTGATCGTCGCGCCGTTCCCGACGGTCAGATTGTCCTGCACTTCCCCGTAGTACAAGTTGATCGGATAAATAACGATTCGTCCGTACAGATCGCGGAATTCGAGCGTATAGACCTGGTTTCCAGGCACCGGATCAAAAGTGAACACATATCCGCCGACTGACACCTGATAAGCGTTCGGCACCAGTTCTCCGTTGGCAAATAGCCGGTAGCCGGGACTTCCCATGATCTTTAGCTTGAAGCCGTGCGGATCGCTGCCCGACGCCAGCCTGGCCCACCAAGCGCCGGCGGCGTCGCTGAACGGCAGCATGCCCGGCGTCTCAGAGGATCCTGAGGTATAAGAGCCGAGAACGAAGCCTAGTTCAGGCGGGTCCCCTTTTGCGATTTGTATTCGATATGGAAAGGGATTGCCTCCGCTCGCGGGCTTGACGACCGCATAAGCGTCGGCGAACGCTTCGGATGTCGGGACGATAAATCGTCCGGATCCGGGTTCCGTCTCCTCGGCGTTGACATAATTGCCATAGTCGTCCTTGAGATAGAAGTCCGAGAGTGATAGTCCCGCCGCAAGGTTCGGCCGAATCTTAAGCGCCGTCGTATCCGTCGTCACGGCCGCTCGCCATACATCCGCCCTGTTTTCGTCCCGAATAAAACTGACCGGTACGGGCGACGCCTCTGGGGCTACTTTCACGACCGTGCCCGAGATACCAGTTACCGCGTAGCCTTCAGGCGCGTTTCTGCCACGCCACACATGGATCTTCTGTTCTAAAGCATCGACTTCGCCGCCCGGATAATAAGAACGAATGACGATCTCGTTCCACCCGGCTTTCAAAAAGACTCTATAATAAATCCCTAATTCTACAAGCTCGCCATTTGCGACGACTTCGACTGTGGTAGCCTCGACCCTGGAATAATTAATCAGCAACCAGTTATACTCATCCTTTTGTTCATCCGCGCCGCTAGCTCCGCCTCGAACCGAGGCCGTCCATTCTTGTTCGCCCGCCGGGACCAGATCGATCTCTGCCATGCCTTCCGGCTTCTGATAAGCTATAATCCCTGAATCCGAAGGCATGCCTACGTATACGTCAAAGCTTAGGCGATAATACGTTCGCTCACCATCGTTCCCTACGGAATAGCGCAGCGACACACGGTTGATCCCCGCCTTGAGCGCCAGGTCCGCCTCAAGCTTCCCGTCTTCGTCCTGATCCTCCGTTTGTTCTCCAAAGGTCAACTGCGCATCCGAGACTGCGAGCGGGTCGAACTCAAAGCTCAAGCGGAGCGTAGAAGGCTGCTCGCGATAAAGGTTGTAATCCTTGTAGACGGATTCGCCCTCGCGATCACTATAAATAAACAACCAGTCGTCGACTGCTTCGCCGTTCCAAGACGAGGTCCAGTTGGTCAATCCGATCGTCTCGTAGTTATACGGCACGACGCGAATCGTGACCACCGCAGGTTCGGATTCCTTTGCGCCAACTATAGCCTTGAATGTGAAATAATCGACGCCCTGAAAGCCTTCGTTCGGCATATAAGTAAAGCGGCCGTCCTCGCCTAACTCTAGCGTACCACTCCTAGGTCCGCCGTTCTCCATCAATTCGTACTTGGCGCCGCTGCCTCCGCTGCTAGTCAATACGCCTGAATATGGCGTTTGGTAGGCCGCCTCATAATAGGCATTATAGGCAATCGGCATCCCCGTCTCGGGCGCGCGATTCGCGATCAGCTTATAAATCTTGACGACGCCGTCGATCGTCGCTTTGATCTCGATCTCGTTAGACGCCTGTGCGAGCGGAATGATATACCGCCAGGAGATCTGGCCCGGCTGGATCGTACGCGCCGCCATGAACATCGGCTCCGGATCTACTTTTTGTCCATTGACGGTAATGTCAATCTCCGGTCCGGTAACGGGAACCACCAACGTCAGGTTACTCAATCCGCTAGGAATGGACAGCGGCTCGGGAGCGTTCGTCGAGTTGAAGTCAATATCGATGCCGCTCTGACCTGCGAAAACGACGCTGACGTTGTTCAGCAGTTGACGGGTCACCGTGACCCTGTAGGCCTGGGTCGAGCCGTTCTGCGCCATCACGAGAATGGTGATCTCGTTGTCGCCGTAAGCGAGGCTAACTGTCCGCTGACCGCCGCTCGGCGCTTGGCCATTGACCGTGAACGAGGCGCCGCTTCCCTGCACGCTCGCCCCTACGACGACGCTCGTCTTGTCGCTGGTCACGCTTGCCCGATAGGCGGTGACGGCTGCGTCGAAAGACGGGCTCAGCGTCGCTCCGGCGATGCTTAGCGAGCCGAGATTGGCGTTGGAAGACAGGTTGTTCGTATTCGTCCCCGGCGTGACGGGCGTTCCGCCTTGGTGGTTCGCCTTGTCCTGCTGGTACTGCTGCTTCTGCTGCTCGTTCAGCTTCTTGAGCAGCTCTTCTTCCGCCTTGCGCTTCGCCGCCTCCGCCGCCAGTCGGTTCGCTTGCGCCTGCGCCTGCTTGGCCGCCTCGATCGCCTTCAGCGCCGACGCGTTGATCTTGTCCGCCAGCTCCTTCAGCTTTGCCGCTTCCTCGGCCGCTTTTTTCTTCGCGGCCTCCTCCGCCAGCTGCCTTGCCTTCTCTTGCTTCGCCTTTTCCTTATCGCTCAGCTGGCTCAGTTGATCCTTATCCAGCCCGAAAGAGGTCTTCTCTTGCTCCTCTATCTTCTTGACCTGCTGCTCGTCGAGCTTCTTTTGTTCGATCGCCTGCTTCGCGATGACGCCTAGCAGCTCCTGCGTGTTCTGGATAAACTGCTCCAGCTGCTGCTGCAGATCCGACGGCACGCCGGTCTGTTTGAACTTTTCGACCGTCTGCCGGTTCTCTTCGTCGACCTTCGCCTTGCTGCGCAAGATCGCCTCGATGACTTCCGGCGACGCGTTTTTGACGATATCCTCGATGTCCACGAGCGTCGTCAACTCGCGCAGATCGACGCCGCTCGTCGGCTCGAGCGAGATTTGCTGCGTCGGATACAAGTCGATCGTCTTGGCGCCGGACGTGCCGGCACCGCCTGTGCTCTCGCCGCTTCCGCTTCCCGTCTTTTCCGCTTTTTCGGACGTGAAACGCACGACGCCCGACATGACTGCCGTGTTCGTGCCGCCCGTCGCCGGATTGACTCGCGCGAAGAACGCCGTGCCGCGCACGCCCATGATCGCCGTCGGCGTCTCCAGCTTGAAGTCGTCGTCTTGGCTCTTGATCGATTTGACGTCCACCCAGGCCGTTCCTTTGAGCATGCTGACTTTCGTCACCGTGCCTTTTTTGTCCGACAGCTTCGAAAACGTCAGCGTCGCGTTCTCCCCGACCGTGAACTTGTCGTCCTCCGACGTGCCGTTCGCGAACTGCAGCACCGCCGATCCCTTGCTCCCCGTGATCAGCTTGTCCCCCTGGTTCAGGCTCAGCTTGGCGAACGCCTTGAACTGCTTCGAGCCCCCGGCCTTCTGCACCTGCACGTCCCCGCTCAGCTGCTTGATCACCGCGATCCGCGACGAAGAAGCCGCGTGCGCCTCCCCGCCGAACGCAGCCGATACCGGCAGCAGCACCAACAGCGCCGCCAACAGCGTTAAACCGTATTTGCGAATCATAACTACACTCCCAATCCGTATCCAAATAAGTGCTTTTGCACGATCATTCGCCTATGTAAAGATGCCGCAATCACAATTATAGATTAGAAAAACGGCGAATATATGCGACTTCTTTCACAATTATCGTCATACGCGGTCATCGATTCTGTAATGACCGCCACATAATCTCCCTTTAAAACAAAAAAAAAGAATCCCGTGCGCCGGGATTCGATCCGGCGAACGGGATTCTATATAAGTATATGTTTGGCTTACGCCTTCACCTTGGTCGGCACGTTGATGCCGGCGGTCGCGCTCAGCATCCAAATATGCTTTTGCAGCGCTTCGACCTGCTTCGTGAGCAGATCCGCCGTCGGCGCGTCGCCCGCTTCTTCGGCCAATTCCATCGTTTCGTTGAGTCCGTTGGTCAGCAGGATGAAGTCGTCGATGACGGCCTTGACCATGTCGACGTCCTTCGTCTCGTCTCCGCCTTCCTTCACCTTCGTGAGCGACAGGTACTCCTTCATCGTAGAGGCCGGCTTGCCGCCGATCGAGAGAATCCGCTCCGCCACTTCGTCCAGCGATATTGCCGCGAAGTCGTAGAGTTCTTCGAACTTCAAGTGAAGCGTCTGGAAGTGCGGCCCCTTCACGTACCAGTGGAAGTGGTGCAATTTGAAGTAAATAACACTCCAGTCCGCCAGATTTTGATTCAGATTGTTCTGGATCTTAGGCATGTGAATCCCTCCCGATTGGATAAGCTTGCTCTCCTGATTTACCCGGAATGGACGGCGTTCAAGCAGTTTTCGGACAATGCCGTTCTAAACCGTACGCAGAAAAGCCAGATGTTCCGCGATCTTGCGGCCGTGGTAACGTCCGCTTTCAATAAAAATCTCGTTGGCATCCCGCCCCGTAGACACGACACCAGCTAGGTAAAGTCCCGGCACGTTAGTCTCCATCGTCTCCGGATCGTGCGTCGGCGGTATGACCCCATCCGGCGCTTCGACGCCCATTGACCGCAGAAACGCCCGGTCAGGCCGGAATCCCGTGAGTGCCAGCACGAAGTCTGCAGGCAGATTCTCCTTAACAACCTCTGTACCCCCATCCGCCGAATCCGCGTCCCTCACGCTTTCGACCATGACCTGGTCGTAGCCGATCTCCACGACTCTGCTCTGCAGACGCAGGTCAATTCGTCCTTTTGCCGTATAACTGTCGAAAATCGGGCGTACCCAAGGTTTGATGTTGGCGGATACGGATTCGCCCCGGTATACCACCGTCACTTTCGCGCCCACGCGCTCCATCTCCAGCGCCGCGTCGACAGCGGAGTTGCTGCCGCCGATGACGACGACACGCGTCCCCGCATACGGATGGGCTTCGGTGAAAAAGTGGCTCACATGCGCGTGATCCTCGCCCGGAATGCCGATCCGGTTCGGATGATCGAAGTAACCTGTCGCGATGACGACTTTGCGAGCGTACGTATACGAAGGCTGGCCGGATCTGCCCACCGACGTGACACGAAACGCGTCGCCGTCCTTTTCGACGGCCGTGACCGCTTCATAGCGACGAATCCGCAGATCTCGCCTTTCCGACACGATGCGATAGTAGTTCAACGCTTCGAGCCTGGAGGGCTTGTCGTTCGGCGTAATGAACGGCACGCCTGCGATCTCGAGCATCGGCGCCGTGCTAAAGAACTGCATATTGACCGGATAACGGGAGATCGAATACCCGACGTTTTCCTTTTCGAATAGTAACGGGTTGAAGCCCTGGTCTTGCAGCTCGGCCGCTGCCGACAGCCCGCAAGGTCCCGCTCCGACGATGACGATATCTTCCATTGCGCAGTGGTCCGCCTTTCCTTGAGATAGCTAAGTTTAGTATACGCCGAGTGACGCCAGGTGTAAAAAACGCAAAAATCGCCGGGAGGCGGCTTCCTGCGAACAGGTGCCGCCTCCCGGCGATAAAAGGTAAGATTATTCTCCGCCGCCGACCCGAATACGGGTGAGCGCTCGCTGCAGCGCAGCCTCGGCCCGCTTGTGGTCCACTTCGGTCTGTTTGTGGTTCAGACGATCTTGCGCGCGATCCTTGGCTTGCTGCGCACGGGTGACGTCGATGTCCGATCCGAGTTCAGCGGATTCCGCGAGGATGACGACCTTATCCTTGCGTACCTCCATGAAGCCGCCGTGAACCGCGATGTACTCATCGTTGTTCCCGATCTTCGCCTTGACGGGCGCGATCTTGAGCGGCGTCACCAGCGGGATGTGATGCGGCATAATGCCCAGATCCCCGTCCACGCCGCGGGCGACGACCATATTGACGTCCTTTTCGTAAACGATCCGCTCGGGAGTGACGATCTCCAAACGTAAGGTGCTCATATCGATACCTCCATCAAAAGCGGATTAGAGCCCTTGAGCGAGCTTCTTCGCCTTCTCGACTGCGTCTTCAATCGAGCCGACGTTGTGGAACGCCGGTTCCGGAAGATCGTCATGCTTACCATCAAGGATCTCTTTGAAGCTGCGAACGGTATCTTTAACCGGCACGTATACGCCAGGCATGCCATTGAAGGCTTCGGCGACGTGCAGCGGCTGGGACAGGAACAGTTGAACGCGACGCGCGCGCAGAACGACGAGCTTGTCGTCCTCGGACAGTTCGTCCATACCGAGGATAGCGATGATATCGAGCAGTTCCTTGTAGCGTTGGAGCAGCTTCTTGACGCCTTGAGCGACGGCATAGTGCTCTTCGCCGACGACTTCGGGAGCCAGGACGCGGGAAGACGATGCCAACGGGTCGACGGCCGGGAAGATACCCATTGCCGCGATGTTCCGCTCGAGGTTCGTCGTCGAGTCCAAGTGAGCGAACGCCGTAGCCGGAGCCGGGTCGGTATAATCGTCCGCCGGTACGTAGATCGCTTGGATCGAGGTAACGGAACCCTTCTTCGTCGAGGTGATCCGCTCTTGCAGTTGACCCATTTCGGTAGCCAGCGTCGGCTGGTAACCTACCGCGGACGGCATCCGGCCGAGAAGGGCGGATACTTCGGAGCCGGCTTGCGTGAAGCGGAAGATGTTGTCGACGAACAGCAGTACGTCGCGTCCTTCTTCGTCTCGGAAATACTCGGCCATCGTCAGACCCGTCAGAGCAACGCGCAGACGCGCGCCCGGAGGCTCGTTCATTTGGCCGAACACCATCGCGGTCTTCGCGATAACGCCGGAGTCGCTCATTTCGTGGTACAAGTCGTTACCTTCGCGCGTACGCTCGCCTACGCCTGCGAATACGGAGATACCGCCGTGCTCCTGAGCGATGTTGTGGATGAGCTCTTGCATCGTAACCGTCTTGCCGACGCCTGCGCCGCCGAAGAGGCCGACCTTACCGCCCTTGGCGTACGGCGCCATCAGGTCGATGACCTTGATGCCGGTTTCCAGGATTTCTTGCGACGTCGACAGTTCGTCGAACGGAGGCGCCTGGCGGTGAATCGGATTCGCGATCGTGCGGTCGACCGTACCGGCGTTGTCGATCGGATCGCCCAGCACGTTAAATACGCGGCCGAGCGTAGCCGGACCGACCGGTACGGTGATCGGCGCGCCGGTATCGACGGCTTCGGTGCCGCGGATGAGGCCGTCCGTCGAAGACATGGCGACCGTGCGGACCATGTTATCGCCCAGATGCTGCGCGACTTCGACCGTCAGCTTGACTTCGCGTTCGCCGGTCTGATGAATTTGGATTGCGTTGAGGATGTCCGGCAGATGGCCGTTGTCGAACTCGATGTCGACGACCGGGCCCGTAACCTGGACAATGCGCCCCTTGCTCATTCGTGTCCCTCCTGTAACTTCAGTCTATATCCGTATCCTTCGCTTCGCTGGGCGGCCAGGCCGCCGCGTGCGAAAGTTTAGCTTAGTGCGTTCGCGCCGCCGACGATCTCAGCGATCTCCTGCGTGATGGCCGCTTGACGCGCGCGGTTGTACGTCAGGGTCAGCTCGTTGATCCGTTTGGTGGCGTTCTTCGTCGCGTTGCTCATCGCGGTCATCCGCGAACCGAACTCGCTCGCCTTGTTCTCCAGCAGCGCGCTGTAGACCAGAGTCTCTGCGTACTTCGGCAGCAGGACGTTCAATACCGCTTCCGGAGACGGCTCGTACTCGTAGCCGGCGCTCGGGCCCGCTTGCTTCGCCGCGCCGAGCGCGGAAGCGTCGAGCGGCAGCAGTTGCTTGACCGTCGGCAGCTGCGTGAGCGCGTTGATGAACCGGTTGTAGACGAGATGGACCTCGTCGTACGCCCCCTGCTCGAAACCGCCTACGGCCGCCGCCGCGATTGCTTTAACGTCGGCGAACTTCGGCGAGTCGGGCACGCCGATGACGTCCTGGACGATCGCGTAGTCGCGGCGTTTCAGGTAGTCGCGGCCTTTGCGTCCGATGACGAACAGATCGTACTCCGCCTTGGACTTGTGCTTGCTCTTCAGCGTGTCCACGAACTTCTTCAACAGACCGCTGTTGAGACCGCCGGCCAGACCGCGGTCGGACGTAAAGACGACATAAGCCGTCTTCTTCACCTCGCGGGATTGGAGCATCGGGTGCTTGACGCTGCCGCCGCCGCCGGCGATGCTCGAGACGACTTCCTTGAGCTTGTCGGCATAAGGCCGGCCCGCGAGCGCCGCGTTTTGCGCGCGCTTGAGGTTCGCCGCCGCGACAAGTTCCATCGCCTTGGTGATCTGCTTCATGTTCTGCGTGCTCTTGATCTGACGCTTAATCTCGCGCATCCCTTTAGCCATTCATGTCACCACCTTATTGTCCGCGCCGGGCGACCTTAGCGGTCGCGCGCCGGCGCGGAAGCTTCTATGGCCGAAGCCTTCGCTATTAAGCGGTCGTAGCGAAGCTCTTCTTGAAGGCGCCGATCGCTTCGACGAGCGCCTTGTCGTTGTCGGGCAAAATGTCCTTCGCATCGCGGATGGACGCCAGGATCTCGGGACGCTGCGCATCCAGATAGCCCAGGAACTCGGATTCGAAGCGGCGAACGTCTTGTACCGGCACGCTGTCGGCGTGGCCTTTGGTGACCAGGTACAAGGAAACGACTTGGCACTCCAGCGGCATCGGTACGTTGATGCCTTGCTTCAGAATCTCGAGCGTGCGGATACCGCGGTCGAGACGGGATTGCGTGACTTTGTCGAGGTCGGAGCCGAACGCGGCGAACGCCGCCAGCTCGCGGTATTGGGCGAGGTCGGTCTTGAGCGTGCCCGCGACCTTCTTCATCGCCTTGGTCTGCGCGGACGAACCTACGCGGGATACCGAGTTACCGACGTTGACCGCCGGACGTTGGCCGGAGTAGAACAGGTCGGACTCGAGGAAGATTTGACCGTCGGTGATCGAGATGACGTTCGTCGGGATGTAAGCCGAGATGTCGCCGGCTTGCGTCTCGATGAACGGCAGCGCGGTCAGGGAACCGCCGCCGAGCTCGTCGTTCAGCTTGGCCGCGCGCTCCAGCAGACGGGAGTGCAGGTAGAATACGTCGCCCGGATAAGCTTCGCGTCCCGGAGGACGGCGGAGCAACAGGGACAGCTCGCGGTATGCGGCGGCTTGCTTGGTCAAGTCATCATAGATGATCAGGACGTGCTTGCCGTTGTACATGAATTCTTCGCCCATGGCGCAGCCGGTGTACGGTGCGATATAAAGGAGCGGGGACGGCTCGGATGCGCTCGCCGTGACGACGATCGTGTAGTCCAGCGCGCCTTGGCGGCGGAGGGACTCGACGACCGTACGGACGGTCGATTGCTTCTGGCCGATGGCGACGTAGATACAGATGACGCCATTGCCCTTTTGGTTGACGATCGTGTCGATCGCGATCGTCGTCTTGCCGGTCTGGCGGTCGCCGATGATGAGCTCCCGTTGGCCGCGGCCGATCGGGATCATGGCGTCGATCGCCTTGATGCCGGTCTGCATCGGCTCGAATACGGACTTACGGGCCATGACGCCCGGAGCCGGGGATTCGATCGGACGGAACTTCGTCGTGGCGATCGGACCGTTGCCGTCGACCGGCTGGCCCAGCGCGTTAACTACGCGGCCGAGCATCGCTTCGCCGACCGGCACTTCCATGATGCGGCCGGTACGCTTGACTTGGTCGCCTTCGCGAATGCCGGTGTACGGGCCCAAGATGACGACGCCGACGTTGTCTTCTTCGAGGTTGAGGGCCATGCCCACGACGCCGTTCGAGAATTCAAGCAGCTCGCCGGCCATCGCTTTTTCCAATCCGTGGACGCGAGCGACGCCGTCGCCGACCGTAATGACGGTACCGACGTCAACGACTTGGATATCGGATTGATAGTTCTGAATCTGCTGCTTGATCAGCGTGCTGATTTCTTCAGGACGGATACTCAATTCGTTCACCCCTGTCTCCTACTTACAAGATACATGCGTATATTACAGACTCGTTTGAAGTTCTTTGGAGAGACGGTTCAGCTTGCCGCGCAGGCTGCCGTCATATAGCGTATCGCCGATGCGGACGGTGATGCCGCCGATCAGCGACTCGTCGACCTCGCCGATGACGCGCACGTTTTTGCCGATGACGGCCTTGAAGCGCGTCGCGATCTCTTCGGTCTGCTCGGGCGTGAGCGGCTTGGCCGAGGTGACCAGCGCGTCCGCGCGTCCGAGGACGCCGCCTGCGACGGACATGTAGGCGTCCAGTACCGCCGGGATCTCCGTCTCGCGACCGCGTTCGACCAGCAGGCTGACCGTGTTCAGCACGTTCTGCGATACATTGTCGGCGAACGTGCCGCGCAGCAGCGCGATTTTCTTGTCCAGCGTGATGTTCGGGGCCGATAAGAAGACGCGCAAGTCTGCGTTCGCTTCGATCGCGTCCGCGACCAGCTTCAGCTCGCTCTCGGTGCTGGCTACGGCGTCTTGCTCGCGAGCCAGATCGAAGAGCGCCCTGGCGTATCGTTTGGCTACGACCGTACCGCGGCTCATGACGACTTACCTACGTCTTTGAGATATTGATCGACCAATTCGCCTTGGGCGCCCGCGTCGACTTGCTTCTCGAGAATCTTGCTGGCGATCTGTACGGACAGGCCGCCGACTTCGGACTTGAGGGACGCGATCGCCTTGTTCTTCTCGGCTTCGATGTCGCGTACCGCCTCTTCCTTCAGGCGAGTCGATTCTCCGCGCGCCGCGGAGATGATATCGTCCGCCTGCTTGGAGCCGGTCGACTTGGCTTGCTCGATAATATCATAGGCTTCCTTGCGCGCTTGCTGCAGCGATTGCTTCTGCTCTTCGAGGAAGCGCTCGCTCTCGGAGCGGTTGCGCTCGGCCGTGTCGATCTGCTCTTTGACAAGCTGACGGCGCTTTTCCATAATGCCGAACAGCGGACCGAAGGCGTATTTCGACAGCAGCAGATAAAGGATGCCGAATGCGACGACTTGAACAAAAAAGTTGGTCCATGTGATGGTCAACGATAGCCACTCCTTTCACCCAAAAACTGTCGATCAAATCCGAATTGCGCCCTCTTGCATAAGGAAGGCGTGGAGGCAGATGGCTCTCCGCGCCTAACGTTATAGATGAAATTGCTTACTTCGCCATGAAGATGAACGCGAGGACGAGGGAGATGATCGGCAGTGCTTCTACCAGACCTACGCCGATGAACGCCGTCGTTTGCAGGGCGCCGCGCAGCTCAGGCTGGCGGGAGATGCCTTCGACCGTCTTGGAGAAGATCAGGCCGTTACCGATACCGGCGCCGAGCGCGCCAAGGCCGAACACGATTGCAGCTGCTAACAGAGCATAGATTTCCATTTGTGAATATCCTCCTCGAATTGGGTACTTTGAGATTAATGATCTTCTTCGTGAATGCTAGCCTGACCGATATACACCATGGTCAGCATCGTAAATACGAACGCTTGGATGGCGCCTACGAATATACTGAAGCCCTGCCAGACGAGAAGCGCCGGAATCCCGACCCAACCCATGCCAAGGATAACGCCGATCATGACTTCGCCGGCGTAGATGTTGCCGAATAGCCGGAGACCTAGCGTCAGCGGCTTGGCGACCGTCTCGATCAGGTTGATCGGAAAGAAGAACGGCCACGGCTCGAAGTAATGCTTGAGGTAATGCTTGCGGTTGTGACGGAAACCCTGAATGTGCGAGATCACGATGACGGTAAGGGCGAGTCCCATCGTCATAGCGGCGTCCGCCGTAGGAGACTTCCACCATGCGAAGTGGGCTTCCTCTTCGCCGTCCATGAACAGGTCCATACCGAGGAACGTCGCGTGACCGTGATGCGCTTCGGTAATGAAGTTGAACGGAAGGCCGAGCATGTTGCCGATGAAAATGTAGATGATCAGCGTAAGACCGAGGCTCAGGTAGACGCGACCCCGTTTGAAGTCTGTCGCCATCCCGATGATGTTGCTGACGAACTCGACGACCCATTCCATGAAGTTCTGCAGCTTGCCGGGATTGTCCACGGACAGGTTGCGGACGGACAGGCGCGCGAGTACAAATGCGACGACGCTGGTCACGATGACCATAATGATAGCCGCAAGGTCGAACTTCACACCGCCGAGAATGACGATTGGCGCTAAGTGATCCATGTTAGTGCTTTTCACCCCTTTCATCGGTGGCGTGTACGCCTTGGCGGCGTCTGGACAAGATACCCAGTAGGAGTGTTGCCAACGGCGCCGCAATTAATCCCGCTACGGTAGCCGGGAGATTGAACTCGAGCAGGCGAACCGACACGAACGCGGCGAGCAGGGCGAGCGCGGCGCGGGAGAGGAAGCCGAACCCCGAGCGGGGTCTTCTGCCGCCGGACGCGGCTTCGCCGATCCGAACGGTCTTCCAAGCCAGATGCCACGCGACGAGCAGGCTGCCGATCGCGCCGATCAGGAACCCTCCGAAGACAGTCTTATAAGCGGGCAATACCGCCCACCCCAGACATCCCATGGACAAAAAAAAGAACGTAATGCGAGAAACCTTCTTCATCAAAGCAGGCAAATCGTCCATCATTTGCCCCTTCCCTTGACGGCGAACTTCCGAATGAGGCCCACGGCCGAACCGATGCCGGCGACGAGGCCGACGATAAGTCCGACCAGATACCAAGTTGAGGTGCCGCGGTTGCCGTCAACGACGGATCCGATCCACCAGCCCAGGCCGACGCACACGGCCAGTTCGATACCGATAGCGGTTACGAGCCCGGCTGCGCGCCATGGATTTTCGTCCGGCGGCAGAGGCGGTTTTCGTTCGGACTCGGGCATGGACATCCGCTCCTTCGATCCCATCAGCAAGAAATTCGACTTAAAGTAAGCCCTTTCTTCCTAATGGTTCAGGTAATATTGTATCCTTGGCCGATGGGATTTGTCAATTCGCATAAATTCAAACATTATGTGAACGCAAGCCCGCCAAACCCTTGATAAATCTGGATTCTTTCGCTTTTCAAACCATACAGTTGCGCTGTACGCTGTAGACAATTCTGCCTTCATTCCGCCGCTCGTGCGAGCAGATTCTCCATACCTCGAAAAAAATCGCCGTCGTTTTTTGACGCCTCGCCTATGCGCAAAAGGCGACAGCCCGCCTGTGGGGCATGGATCCCCATAGGCCGAACCGTCGCCAAACCCGTCAACCTTCGAAGGCCGACGGCCGCTCTCCCCTGCCGAAATGATGCAGGATCGCTTGCGCGATCCGCTTCGAAGCTTGCCCGTCCCCGTACGGGTTGGCGGCACGGCTCATCCGCTCGTACAGCGCCGGATCGGTGAGCAGGGCGCTCGCCCTATCGAAGATCAAATGCTCGTCCGTGCCGACGAGCTCCAGCGTGCCGGCCCCGACGCCCTCCGGACGCTCCGTCGTATCCCGCAGCACGAGCACGGGTACGCCGTACGAAGGCGCCTCTTCCTGAAGGCCGCCCGAATCGGTCAAGATCAGGTAGGTGTGCTTGTAGAAATTGTGCAGCTCGACGACGTCGAGCGGATCGATCAAGCGGATGCGCGGGTGGTCGCCCAGAATCTCCTCGGCCGGACCTTTGACGGCCGGATTCGGATGCACGGGGTAGACGATGGCGATATCCTCGTGCGTTTCGGCGAGCTTGCGTACCGCGCGGAAAATTTGGCGATGCGGCTCGCCCTGGTTCTCGCGGCGGTGGGCCGTCATCAGCACGAGACGTTTGCCTTTTGCCCAGTCGAGTACAGGATGCGAAAAGTCCGGCTTCACCGTATATTGAAATACGTCCGTTACCGTGTTGCCCGTCACGTAGATGCGGTCCTCGGGTTTGCTTTCCTTGCGCAGGTTGCCCGCCGACCACTGGGTCGGCGCGAAGTGCGCGTCCGCCAGCACGCCGGTCAACTGCCGGTTCATCTCCTCCGGATACGGAGAGAGTTTGTTCCATGTGCGCAGCCCAGCTTCGACATGGCCGATCTGGATCTGCTGCAGGAACGCGGCATAGCTCGCCAGGAAGCTCGTCAGCGTATCGCCGTGCACGAGCACCATGTCGGGCTTGGCCTCGGCTAGAATCGGCTCCAGTCCTTGCAGGACGCGGATCGTAATCTCGTTCAGCGTCTGTCCGACCTGCATGACGTTCATATCGTAGTCCGGCCGGATATTGAAAATATCCAGCACCTGATCGAGCATCTGCCGGTGCTGCGCCGTGACGCAGACGGTGGATTCGATCAGGCCGGGGTATTTTTGCAGCTCCAGCACGAGCGGCGCCATCTTGATCGCTTCGGGGCGCACGCCGAATATCGACATGATTTTTATCGGTTTCACAAGTCCGTTCCTCCCACAAGCCTAGCTCGTCTTTATTTGGTTCCGTACAGCCGGTCGCCGGCATCGCCGAGACCCGGCACTATGTATCCGTGTTCGTTGAGATGCGAGTCCAAAGCCGCGACGAAAATATCGATCTCCGGGTGCGCTTCCTGGACGGCCTTAACGCCCTCCGGCGCCGCGATGAGACACATCAGCTTGGTCGGCTTGCAGCCGCGCTGCTTCAGGATCGAGATCGCCGCGTTGGCCGAGCCGCCCGTCGCGAGCATCGGATCGAGCACGATGAGCTCGCGCTCGGTCACGTCGGTCGGCAAGCTGACGTAGTACTCGACCGGCTGGAGCGTCTCCTCGTCCCGATAGAGCCCGATATGGCCCACGCGGGCGGAAGGCAGCAGCTTCAGGACGCCGTCGACCATGCCTAGGCCTGCGCGGAGGATCGGGATCAGGCCTACCATTCGGCCCGCGATGATCTTGCCCTCGGCTTCGACGACCGGGGTCTGTACCTTCGCCGTCGTGAGCGGAAAATCCCGCGTGGCTTCGTACGCCATCAGCGTGGAGATCTCGTCCACAAGCTCCCGGAATTGTTTGGTTTCCGTCTTTTTATCGCGCAGAAAAGTGACTTTATGCTGAATCAGCGGGTGGTCGCAAACCTGCAATCGCCCCATGGTGTTCCTCTCCTTTGTCCGTTCAGATGCCCGTCCATTATATCATTGTCTCCCCCGCGGCGCATCCATGCGTCGCCAACGCTTCCAGCGCGCGCCTATCCGCTCAAATCCCTCTGTAACGATCGCCGCGGCCCGCCGATAATGATATCAGAAAGTATAAGGGAGGCGTATTCATTTGAAAAAGACAAAGAAGGCATTATCAGCGCTGGCGGCAGGCGCGGTCTTGCTAGCTGCGCTCGGCAGCTCCGCAACTGCAGCAGGCTCTGCGGCCGAAGACAAGCTTAAGGCGCTTATCGACGCAGGCATCATCTCCGGCGACCAGAAGGGCAACCTCAATCTGGGCGACAACATCACGAGAGCCCAGTTAGCCATTATCATGGTTCGCGCATTCGGCTTAGAATCCGAGGCCAAACCGCCCGTTCAAACGTCCACCTTTACCGACGTAGCGCCGGGTTCCTGGTACAGCGGCTACATTTCCGCGGCCAAGACCCTGATCGAAGACAACGGCTACACCCTTGGCACAGGCAACGGCAAGTTCAATCCGAACGGAAACGTCACGTCGGCCGAAGCCGTGGCCCTGCTTTGCAAGTTCCTGGGCATCAAGCCGGATTCGTCAACGACGGATTGGGCGTCCGCTTACGTCAAAGCCGCGTTGGAAAAGGGGATCCTGGACGCTACTTCCGCCAAAGGGATCAGCAAAACCAAGGCCGCCACTCGCGAGACCGTGTTCACGTACGCGAACACCGCATTCGGGGCGGTCAAAGACGAGGATGGCAAGACGGTTTACGAGAAGCTGAAGGAAGGCGTCGGCAGCGGCGTCTACAACAAAAAAGAGAACGGCACCGCGCCGTGATGTCCGTCGGCAGCAGCGCGGACTGAGGCGGCGTCGCCCCTCCGTCTAGGCATTCGTCACCATTGGGCCTTCCTCCGCATAGGCTGATGACACAAAGCCCAGGGAGGATTGACCATGACTTCGAAAAATAAATCCATAGACGCCAACGCGCCGATCTACGAGGCCGACCAGGATTGGGTCGCAGGCGCGAAGCAAATCCGGCAAAAGCTGTCCGACGTCTGCGGCGCCCACCACAACCGAAACGTGCGCGTAAAGACGATCGACGGCCACACTTACGAGGGAACGGTCGTCGGCGTCGACGGCTGCCACCTTCATCTGGCCGTTGCGCCCAGCGCCATGGATGCCCGCTTTTTCGGCCCGTTCGCCGCGAATTCGATCTTGACGCTCGTGCTGTACGAACTGCTCGTCATTACGCTGCTCATTTGATTTTCCGCTTCGATCCCGCCCTCGACGAGGGACGGGATTTTTTTCATTCATGATTTTCCCCCGCCGCGACCATCCTAATCAAACTGCGCCCGGTTCGGGCATTGAATTCCAGCGCGACTTCAGGAGGTCGGCATGCCGGGTACTTCTTCAAAATCCTCTCGTTTTCCGCTAATAGGACACGAGCGGGGACGCGAATTTACGGATGTCGGGCGTTCAGAGGACGAGCCGCGGGCGACTAAAACGACAAAACTCGACCGTCAAGCCTTGCTGCTGCTCGCCGTGAATGCATTGTTCACGTGCGGAAATGCGTTATCCGCCACTTTCGTCAACATTTACATTTGGAAAATCAAACACGACTACGCGCTTCTCGGATGGTTTGCCGTCGTGCACCAGCTCTCGATGTCCCTCACCTTCTGGCTGGCCGGAAAGTGGGTCAAGGAAGGCAACAAGATGAACGCGCTGCGCGGGGGCGTTATCGCGGCAGCCGCATTTTACGGCCTGGTGCTCGCTTTCGGAACGCGCGCCGCGGATGCAGTGCCTATCCTGGGGCTCGTTCAGGGCATCTCCTCCGGTTTGTTCTGGCTGTCGTTCAACATCGTCTACTTCGAGATCACCGGACCCGGCAATCGCGACCGTTTCAACGGCTGGGCCGGGCTGCTCGGCTCGTTGTCCGGCATGCTGGCGCCTTGGCTCTCCGGCCTGCTCATATCGAGCAGCGGCGGCAATGCGGGCTATCGTCTCATTTTCGCGATCTCCCTGGCCATTTTCGTCGCAGGCGCCGCGCTCACATTCGGCCTTCACAAGCGGGAGCCGTCCGGACGGTACGACTGGCGCCTCGGGCTAGGGAGCCTGCTTCGAAAAGGCAACCCATGGCGAGCCATCGCGGGCGCGATGGTTGCGCAGGGGCTGCGGGAAGGCATCTTCGGATTCGTCATTGCCCTGCTCGTCTATACGTCCACCGGCAGCGAGATGAAGCTCGGGAGCTTCTCGCTCTATACGTCCGCCGCAGCGTTGTTCAGCTTTTGGGTCGCGGGCAGGCTGCTGAAGCCGAACAGGCGGTTCTGGGGCATGCTCGCCGGCGCGCTGATGATGACTTTGTTTATCGTTCCGCTATTGTGGGGGACAGGCTATTCAGAGCTGCTTATATTCGGTTTGGGCACCGCCGTCTTCGTGCCGCTTTTCTCCATCCCTTCCGTGTCGGTCGTGTTCGACCAGATCGGGGGCAACGAAGCTGACGTCAAGCAGCGGGAGGAACGCGTCATCCTTCGCGAGCTGGCGCTGAATGCCGGGCGTTTCGTCGGCGCGCTGACGTTTATCGTTTGCGTTTCCCTTAGTGCCAATCCCGTGCTCATCCGCGTGCTCCTGTTCGTGTTCGGCAGTTCCCCCCTGCTGGTATGGGTGCTGCTCCGCAAGCGTCTACGGCGCGCGGCAGTCGCGCAGTCAAAAGCAGAGCCGTGAGGCGCGTTCTGTTTATCCGAGTTATCTGGTTGCACAACTATATTTATCCGGGTACAATAACAACTGATACTAATTCGTATACAGTTACCAGGAAAGCGAGTGAAGTCGATGAGCCAGCTTGGATCCCCTTTTACGTTAAAAGGGCTGACGCTCCGCAACCGCGTCGCCATGAGCCCGATGTGCCAATACTCCGTCGAAGCCGAGGACGGCGCCCCTAACGATTGGCACTTCGTTCACTACGTCTCCCGCGCCGTCGGCGGCGCCGGACTTATCCTCGTCGAGATGACGGATGTCGAGCCGGACGGCCGCATCTCGAATCGGGACCTCGGCCTGTGGTCGGATGAGCAGATCCCCGCTTATCGGCGCATCGTTGACGAAGTCCATAAGCACGGTGCCAAGATCGGCGTCCAGATCGCGCATGCGGGACGCAAAGCGTTGGACGCCGAGCCGCCGGTCGGCCCTTGGACCGAGCCTTTCGACGATACGGCCAAGCAGCCCCGCGCGCTCAGCACCGAAGAAGCGTGGGCGCTGGTCGGCAAGTTCGCCGATACCGCAGCCCGCGCGGTTCAAGCCGGCTTCGACACGATCCAGCTGCATGGCGCTCACGGCTACCTGATCCATCAATTCCACTCGCCGGGCATCAACAAGCGGGACGACGAATTCGGACGCGACAAAGCCAAATTCGGCGTCGAGGTCATCAAGGCCGTCAAGGCCGTCCTGCCCCCCGATATGCCCCTCCTCATGCGCGTATCCGCGGTCGAATATGCCGAATACGGCTACGGTCTCGAGCACATGCTCGATATCGCCCGCGCATACCGCGATGCCGGCGTCGACATGTTCGACGTCTCCACCGGCGGAGAGGGCGGTCCGGCGGTGAAAGGGAAGCCCGGCAACTATCCGGGCTACCAAGTTCCTTTCGCGCGTGCCCTGAAGGACGCGCTTGGCGTCCCTGTCAGCGCCGTCGGCATGCTGGACGATCCCGAGCTTGCCGAGCATATCGTCGCATCCGGCGACGCCGATCTTGCCATGATCGGCCGCGCCATGCTTCGCAACCCTTATTGGGCAATAGACGCGCTGCGCCGTCTCGACGGCAAAACCGATCTCGTCGCGAAGGCGTACGAGCGGGGCTACTACGGACATCGCTGACATATCGCCATTGGGAAAGCCGACGCGACCAGGTATCGCGTCGGTTTTAATTTGTCGCCACTGGCGCATACATGCCGCAGCCTCCATACACATTTTTCGTGCACCATCGCCTCCGCCGACCGCGACGCACCGCTTCCCGCAGCCTCCATGCACATTTCTTGTGCACCATCGCCCCCGCCGACCGCGACGCACCGCTTCCCGCAGCCTCCATGCACATTTCTTGTGCACCATCGCCTCCGCCGACCGCGACACACCGCTTCCCGCAGCCTCCATGCACATTTCTTGTGCACCATCGCCCCCGCCGACCGCGACGCACCGCTTCCCGCAGCCTCCATGCACATTTCTTGTGCACCACGGCGGGTGTCTTTATTATTTCCTTGCGCTAATCAGGTAGCGATACCTACGCTTATGATCCATGCTCGCAGGAACGATCAATCCTTTTTCAACGAGAGACGCGATGTATTTTGATATCGTATTACGGTGTAGCCCCAGTACTCCGCGTAGTTCATAGGGCTCCAAGGGCTCCGAAGAACGAGACGCATAATCAAGTATCACTCGCTCGGTGATTGTCAGCTCCAAGCGTTCCCCGACTTCGGCATTCAATTTCCCCAACATCTGCTGCAGAACCTGCTGACACTGCCGAGGCTTGTCGCGAATCGATAAAAATGCCAGTCTGATTACAGACCAGCCGTCGATGACGAGATGATTCTGACGCATGAGCTCATCCTCGTATTCGACCGGCGTGGCGTTTAAGCGATGCGACGTGCGGCCGTCCACCTCAATCGCTACGCGGTGCGCATTCGTGAAGAAAACGAAATCTATGTACCGGAACCCGTCCTTGTAATCCTTAACTTCATACTCCGGTACAAGTCCCTTTAGACTGCCGAATGCGGCGAACCATGTGAAACGCAGAAAATACATAGAGGCATATGTCAGGCCGCACTTGAGCCGCTTAAGCCGAACTCCCTTGGCATTGCGAAGCGTCGCAGTCCACCATAAGGCGAACGCCTTTTCAAATTGTCGGTTAATCTCCCGGTCTCCTTGTTTGTATAGAGGATCGGACTTAAATCTTACCAAATCAAAAGTCGTCTCTAAATTCATCTCCGCTCGTCTCCCCAGCGCGCTGAATAAAAACAAAAACGCCGCCCGCTCCCGTCATCCGTAGATGAGGAAGGCAAGCGGCATGTGCTTCACGCCAATATAGTTTGTGTTAACGTCATCGTCGCCTGATGCGCCCCGAACCGCCGAAGCTCGTTCGCGGCTTCGTCGTCTTGCGCGGCTTGAAGCTCGAGCCGGACTTGCCGCCGGAGCCGCTCGTGCCGTCGCGGGTAATGCTGCCCGTCGTCGTTTTTTTCTTGCCGAACAGTCCGTCGGAGCCTACGCTGCCGCTGGAGCCGGACTTGCTGCCGCGCTTGAAGATCGATCCTTTTTTGTCCACCGTAAGAGGCGGCGCGACCTTCTGGTCGCTGACCGTCGGCGTGCGGTAGGTGCCGGTGGTCGGCGGATACGACTTCTGGCTGCCGTAGCCGCGGTAGTCGCCGTAATAGCCGCCTCTCGACGAATCGAACAGATTGCCGATAAGGCTCGCGAGCAGGTAGCCCTCCAAGAATGAGGGACTGTAATTCTGCCGCACGTACTCCTTGGAGTCGACCTCGACCAGGCTGTCCTCCGGCTTGTTCGGATCCTTTTGCACGTGAATGATCTGATCCGAATAGACGAGGAACATATGATCAGGATCGTCCTTGGACACCTGCTCGGGCTTCTTCTTGGCTTCGAGCGCCGTCGCGACCTCCTGAACCGTCTCTCCCGCCGCCCTGTAGACGTACGAGGTCTGACTGCCACTGCCGCTGACCGATTCGAGCGGATATGTTTCCTTAACGTTAACGCTCGAACCGCAAGCGGAAAGCAGCGTCGCCACGAGCGCCAGCATCACGGTCAGATGAATGGAAGAACGCAGCCATCCGCGGCCGGATCGCCTGCGCGACGGACGGCTCATTGTCCGCTTCCTCTCAGCCACTCGACGTCGCCGGGCAGCACGCTCTCGCCTTCATACAGCATGAAGCGCCCGTCCTGCCACTCGATCCGGAGCAGCTTGCGCCCGTCCGATTGGAAACGCCACACGTAAAGCTCGCCTCCGGCCGAGGTAAAGGGCGTGCTGCCCGCCTCGACGATCCGCGTGCTGTACTGGTCTTCCAGGTGGTAATCGATGCCGTCCAGCTCGATATGCGCCGGGACTTCGTCCATCGAATCGAGACGCCCGTCAATCGTGTTAAATAAGGAATATGACATATCGAGCCGCTGCTCGATGTTCAAGTAGCGGACGTCCGCGCCGTCCCGAAGCGTCAGCCACACGTCGTTGCGGGCGGTCGGCTTCGTGCGCCCGGTCACCTGGTAAGTGACAAGGGACACCTCGCATACGTCCCCTGGGCCCATCGTCAGCACGCTTCGCTCCTGCGGAAGCGGCTCGGCTTTTTTCAAAATATTTTTAACCCGTTTGAACAGGCTCATCTCTTGTCCTCCTCTCCCGCAGCCTTACAGGCACGAGCCGATGATCATCGCACCGACCAGATGCAGGGAGCCCGCGATCAGGCCGTGCCCTACGATGCCGTCCCGCACGCCTTCGTCCAAGCGCAAGTCCCCGATCTTCCGGAACGCCAGTTCGACGATCCACTCGAGCACGAACAGAATCACGAACGAAATGAAGGAAACGAGCAGCGCCTCTCCGAGATCGTCGGACGTCACGATCGAGCGGGAAAGAATATACCCCTGCGCCACAAGCTTCAATACGAAGCGGATGGCTACCGCCGTATTGCCCCGCTTCATCTCGGCCATATCCTTGTACTTGGTAAAATAAGCGTCGATGCCCATGAGAATGAACAGAAGCACCGCGCCCGCCGCCGTCCACAGCAGCGTGCCGACCACGTTTTCAATCGTCACTGTTAACGTCTCTCCTCCCGCGGATAAAACCGGGCGGTTGCGCACCAACTGCGCGGAATTAATCCGCCCGAAGCGCTCCGTTTCGGACGCGCCATGGAACTCTTTCCTTATTTTAGCTTAGATAGGCGTTTGAAAAAAGGACCCCGCGGGGGAGTCCTCTTCGATCGCCTTAGCTTTCGTACTTTTTCATCAATGCCGCCAATTCGTCCTCGACGGCTTTGTCCTTGCCGAGCGTCGCGAACTCGTCATCCAGCGATTTGCCCTTGGACTGGCTGAGCTCTTCGGTTGCCTCCGCATGGGCCTCCATTTGGCGAACCTTATCTTCCATCCGGCTGAGACCGGACATCGCGGTGTCGGTGCCGAAGCCAGCCATCGCCTTGTTGATGCCGGCTTGCGCCTTCGCCGCGTTGGCGCGGGCGACCAGCGTCTCGCGTCGGTTTTTCAGCTCGGTAAACTGCTTGCGCATCTCGTCGAGCTTCAGACGGAGATTGTCCGCGGCTTGCTTGTTCTGCTCGTAGCTGGCTTTGTACTCGCCGACCTTGATCTCCGCAGCTTTCTTCTCTTCGAGCGCGCGACGGGCCAGGTCGATATTCTTGGCCTGTGCCGCGATATTCGCCTGCTCCTCGCGTTTGGCGACGAGCGCCGACTGCTCCTCGTACAACTGCTTGAAGCGTTTTTCGATCGCGATCTGTGCTGCGACCGCCTTCTCGGCGTCCTCAAGATCCTCAGCCATGTCGCGCAGATATTGATCGGTCATTTTGACCGGGTCTTCCGCCTTTTCGATCAGGGCATATACGTTCGACAGCGTGAGATCGCGCAACCGTTTGAAAATAGACATTTACACGAATCCTCCTCTTGTCCGCTCGTTCGCGGCTATGTAATGTAGTACGCGGACGCAGGCCGACCGTTTCAACATTTCCCCGGAGACGTGCGGTTATCCGTAAAATAAATATACATCCGGCCCGCCTCGAAAGGCAAAGCCGAATGTATGGCGCGAAAAGCTGTCGGTCAGTCCCCGATCTGATAAGGCCGCTTGACGTAAGAAGTGTGGAGCCCGTAATCTTCGGAGTCTGTCCAATCGATCCGCAGCGCCCCGATCTTCGATTCGCTGCCCGGCAGTTCGGTCAGCCACAGCGCGTCTTCGGGGCAGTCCGCCGTGATGAACTTGCCTGCATCGTCATCGGGCGACGCATGGAACTTCAGGTAGGCCTTGCCGCCCTCGACGGCCAGCACCTCGGTGAAGCCCGCCTCGTGATTGATCGCGAGGCGCGCCCGCCGCCCGAGTCCCGCCGTCGTCAGCTTGGCTGCCTCGACCAGCCGATATGCCTTGGCCAGCGGCACCGCAAACTCGGCGCTCGCCTCGCTCGGACGATCTACGAAAAAGTAATAAGGCGTCACGCCCGCAAGCTCGAGGCGCTCCAGCAGCTCGCCCAGCAGCTCCGGCGCGTCGTTGATCCCGCCCAGGATCGGCGTCCGGTTCACGATGACTGCCCCGGCGTCGCCGAGCGAGCGAAACGCCCGGATCGCTTGGTCCGTCATCTCCCTCGGATGGTGGATATGCGCCATCAGATAAAGCGGCTTCGAGGGCGTGGAAAATTCGTGGACCAGCCGCAGCAGGCCCAGGTCGTCCGCGATACGCGCCGGCTCCATGACCGGCATGCGCGTGCTGAGCCGGATGATCCCGACATGCGGGATGGCCCGCAGGCTCTGGATCAGCTTGCGCAGCTTGAGCGTAGGAAGGCTGAAGCAGTCGCCGCCCGCCAGGATCACCTGCCGGATCTCGGGATGGGCCGCCACGTATTCGAGCGCAGGCGCCACGCCCTCTTCGGCCTCCGTCTCGGGAAGCATCAGGAAGGCGGACGTCCGAAACTTGTGGCGATAGCCTTGGGACAGATAGTCGGCTTCGTCGTCCGAGGCGCCCCAGATCCCCTTGCCGCCGGCCGCCGGCAGGGATGGGGACAGCAGCTTGCGGAGCGGATCGTTCGCGTCGCCCCAATCGATGAGGCTATGATAATACGTATTCGCGGTCGTGCAAACAGGAGCGGCAGCGTCTTGGTCCATGTTTCTGGCGAATTCCGGCATGGCCAACGTGAATTCCTCCTTCTCCCGGTCTAAAGTCGACACGCCTGGAAGGACAGAAAAACCCCTTCTGCATTAGGCGCGCGCGGTACGCTTAGCCAGACAGAGGGGTCTTGTAAAGACGCCAAAAGACCCGGCGAGGGTCATTCAAGCTTCAATAAATTAGATGTGACCCATCCACTGCCTACGAGGTTAGCTGACGGACTCGGGTAAGATGGTACCCTATGAAGCCTGTGAAGGCTTCAATTCGCCCCATAAAGATTCGGTTCCCCCGTTTCCCGGCCGATACCGGGAATTAAGCGTACACTTAGTTTATACCGAATGCCCCGAGTCGTCAAACAAACGGCGCCCAATTCGGCCTCGAAAGGTCAAAATTGGGCGCCTGTACCTGTTTTTAGGAGGCTTGGACGGGACGAATCTTAGTATTCAAGACCTTGATAAAGCGGATATTGCGCGGCGAGCTCGCGTACCAGTTTGCGCGCCTCTTCCAGCTTGGTCTCGTCCTTGGCGTTCTTCAGCGTGATGGCGATCGCTTGGCCGATCTTTTTCATCGCCGCGGCGTCCATGCCGCGCGAAGTAACGGCCGGCGTGCCGATGCGGATGCCGCTCGTGATGAACGGGCTCGTCGGATCGAACGGGATCGCGTTCTTGTTGACGGTGATGCCCACGGAGTCGAGCACGTGCTCGGCATCCTTGCCCGTGATGTTCAGGTTGCGGGTATCCACGAGCATGAGGTGGTTGTCCGTGCCGCCGGAAACAAGATTGATGCCTTCTGCGGTCAGCGACTCTGCAAGCGCCTTGGCATTGGTCACGACGTTAGCCGCGTAGTCCTTGAAGGACGGCTGCAGCGCTTCGCCGAGCGCAACGGCCTTGGCCGCGATCGTATGCATCAGCGGACCGCCTTGCGTGCCCGGGAATACGGCTTTGTCGATGGCCGCAGCCCAAGGCTTGGTGCACAGGATCAGGCCGCCGCGAGGTCCGCGCAGCGTCTTGTGCGTCGTCGTCGTGACAAAGTGCGCGTGCGGTACCGGGCTCGGGTGCTGGCCGCCCGCCACGAGACCGGCGATGTGCGCCATGTCGACCATGAACAGCGCGCCCACGTCGCGGGCGATCTGGCCGAGCACTTCGAAGTCGATGATTCGCGGATAAGCGCTCGCGCCGGCGACGATCATGCGCGGACGGTGCTTGAACGCGGCTTTGCGGACTTCGTCGTAGTTGATCGTAAACGTCTGCTCGTCAACGCCGTAAGCGACGAAGTTGTACAGGATGCCCGAAGCGTTGACCGGGCTGCCGTGCGTCAGGTGACCGCCGTGCGCCAGGTTCATGCCGAGCACGGTGTCGCCAGGCTGCAGCGCGGCGAGGTAGACGGCAAGGTTCGCCTGCGCGCCGGAGTGCGGCTGCACGTTGGCATGCTCGGCGCCGAACAGTTCCTTGGCGCGGTTGCGCGCGATCTCCTCGGGAATGTCGACGTATTCGCAGCCGCCGTAGTAACGCTTGCCCGGGTACCCTTCGGCGTACTTGTTCGTGAGCACGGTGCCCATGGCTTCGAGGACGGCTTCGCTCACGATGTTTTCGGACGCGATCAGCTCCAGGTTGTCGCGTTGGCGGCCGAGCTCGAGGTTAAGGGCTTTGACGATCTCGGGATCTTGCTTGCGCAGATTGGCGGTCATGGGTGGTCCTCCTTAGGATTATGGAAAGTGATTTATTTGTATTTGTAAGGGATAGTTGGGTGAAAAGGCGTTGGCATTCGCGAGGCCGGGCGCGCCGTTAGCCGGCTTTTTCCGGCCAACGATGGCTCAGTCGCACGTACCGGACGGCGGCGCCTGCGTAGTCGGCGGCGCGTATACCGCGCGCTCGCCGCCGATCAGCTTCGGCCGCGCATAAGCCATCGTGACCCGCGCCTCGCCGATCCAGCGAGCGGACGGTCTTACCGGCACGGCGACCGGGCGCAGGTGCATGCCGATCAGCGTCTCGCCGATATCCAGTCCCGCGTCGACGGCTACGGCCTCGACGAGGCATGGATCGTTGAGTTGACTGTATGCATAGGCAGCCATGGAGCCGCCGGCCTTGGGCACCGGTACGGCCGACACGATCGTCCAGCCTCGGGCGGCGGCTAAGCTTCGCTCGGTCACGAGCGCGCGGTTCAGGTGCTCGCAGCATTGCCATACCGTCTCGAAGCCGTTCCGATCGCGAGCGCGCCGCACGCCTTCGTAGATCTCGCGCGCGACGGCCGGCGCTCCGGACGTTCCGATCCGGCGGCCTTGCACCTCGCTCGTGCTGACGCCCAGCACGACGATCCGTCCAGCGCCCAAAGACGCGGCTTCGGCCAGCTCGGACAGCGCCTTTTCGACTTGGCCCGCCACGGGCAACGCTTGGTCTTGGTCAGTCATCGTCGCATCGCGCCTCCCGGTCCGTTCAAGGATGAAGTGCCTGCTGCTCTTCGATCGCCTTCACCTTGTTCAGCCGGCCGACATGGCGCGGTCCTTCGGAGAAGGGCGTGTCCAGCCAGACGCGGACGATCTCCTCGGCGACGCCTGGACCGACGACGCGTTCGCCCATCGCCAGCACGTTGGTGTCGTTGTGCTCGCGGGTAGCCTTGGCCGAGAACAGGTCGTGCACGAGCGCGCAGCGGATGCCCGGCGTCTTGTTCGCCGCGATCGACATGCCGATCCCGGTACCGCAGATCAGGATTCCCCTGTCCGCTTCTCCGCTGACGACTTTGTCGCATACGGGCACAGCATAATCCGGATAATCCACCGAATCCGCGCAATTGCATCCGAGATCGATAATCTGGTGACCCTGCGCTTCCAGGAACGGGACGATGACGTCCTTGAGACGATAGCCCGCGTGGTCGGCGCCGATAGCGATGATCATGACTGTACCTACCTCCCTTGATTGTCAGATGTATTATACCGAATTTGCCGCAAAAAGACGAAAAAGAGCACGCGTGCTTAAAGCACGCTGCTCTCTGCCCAGGCGACCGGCCGACATTCCGATGCTCCACTGTGGTTAACCCCACTTGTGTCGCCAGTTACACCGGAACTGCAACTTGTAGCTACATCATAGCGAAGGAAAATGCCGAAGTCAATCGAAAATAGACTATAATCAACCTTATCAATGCTTATAACGGTTCAATAAGGAGCAAGCATGAACAATCTGCTGATTACCGGATACCGCGCGCACGAGCTCGGCATTTTCGGACAAAAACACAAGGGCATCCCTTATATACGCAAGGCGATCGAATCCAAACTGATCCCTTTAATCGAGGAAGGTCTCGAATGGGTCATCACGCCCGGTCAATACGGCGTCGATCTGTGGGCCTGCGAGTCGGTCATCGCGCTGAAACAGGATTATCCGCAGCTGCGGCTGTCGATCCTGACGGCATTCGAGGGCCAGGAGGAGAAGTGGAGCGAGGACAAGCAGGAATATTACCGCGGCATCCTGAAAAACGTCGACTACTGCGCCGCGGTGAGCAAGCAGCCCTACAGCGGCCCCTGGCAGTTCGCTGCGCGGGACGACTTGCTCCTGCGCAAAACGGAAGGCATCATCCTTGTTTACGACGAGGAGGCCGGAGATGCCAGCCCGAAGTTCATGAAGGAAAAGGCGCTTCGCAAAAGCCGCGAAGACGGCTATCTGTATCTATCCGTCAGCTCGGACGACATTCAGAACGCCGCGAACGAAGAGCAGTACGAGATGTCGGACGGAATCGGCGAAGCGGAGAATGGCGAGGACCGAGGCCGCGACTGGAATGAAGAGATTTGATGGATGCCGGGGGTTGCTTCGCTGCCGAGCGCCTGTTAAACTGATGTCACGAATACGGTCGCAAAGCATGCGTCGCACGCTCTCATACGAGAGTTTGCGGCGCTTTTCTTTTTTTCGGGGGAGCGTGACGATCCGATATGGCGCCGCACGACGAAGCATTCAAAAAGCTGCTGCAAGCTTTTTTCGCCGAATTCATGGCTTTGTTTTTTCCCGAGCTTTATCGTTTAATCGACTTCTCCCATACCCGCTTTCTCATGCAGGAGCTATTGGTAGACGTCGTTGGACGCGAAAAACGCACGGTAGATCTGCTGGTTGAGGTTCGCTTGCGCGGCAGAAACGCATTCATCCTTATTCATCTGGAGCCTCAATCCTATGCGCAAGCAAATTTTGGCGAGCGGATGTTCCTGTACTTTGCGAGGTTGCTGGAACGTCACCGCAAAACCTATAAGGTGATTGTCCCTATGGCCGTGTTCACCGGAAGCCGCGCAAGAGACGAGCCTAGCGGATATTCGATGCGCTTCGAGGAGGAGAGCATCGTGGAATTTCGCTACCGCAAGCTGGAGCTCGCTCGCCTGGATTGGCGGCGCTTCGCCAAATCGGACAACCCTGTAGCCGCTGCGCTGTTGTCACGGATGGGTTATAATGAAAAGGACAGACGCGAGCTTCGCCTGGCTTACCTTAGAATGCTGGCGAGGCTGCATCCGAAGCTGGACGACGCCAAACTGGCGCTCGTCATGTCGATTGCGGATCTCTACTACCGGCCCGAACCCGAAGAGGACCGGTCCATTTTGCGCGAGCTTCAGTCTCGCGATCCGGAGGAGGCCGAACGCGTTATGGAATTGATGCCTGCATGGAAGCGCTGGGGCTACGAGGAAGGTCTGGAAAAGGGAAAAGAAAAAGGCATAGAAGCCGGCCGCGCCGAGAGCGTGCGCAAGCTGCTAGCCAAAGGCTTTACGCCGGGCCAGATTGCCGACCTGCTCGATCTGCCGCAGGAAGAGGTCGCGAAGCTGCGGGATTCGCATTAAAATAGCGCCGCCACTCCGTAACGCGGAGCAAGCGGCGCTTTGCCGTTCAATAAGGTTATATACGCAATCATACATGCTTCAATCAGTAGCCTGACGACCGCCGAAAGCCCGCTCGATCGCCTCGCGAATCTCCCGCGCGCAAGCCTCGTACACCGCCAGCGGCCCGCCGTACGGATCCGCGATGTCAAGATCGGGCGCGCGCCGCGACAGCTCGGACAGACGCCGCTTGTCTTGTTCGGGGAACGGCTTGCCGAGCGCCAGCGCCACTTGAAATTCCGCATGGAGCCGGTCCATCTCCTTCAGGTCGGGCAGCAGCGCTTCGCTCTGGCTCGCGTACTCCTTCAGCGTATAGGTCTTGGGCGCCGCGTGCGGATACCGTTCCGCGATCGCGCGCTTGTGGGAGGCGGTCATCGTCAGAATGAGATCCGCCCACTCTACGTCCCCGCGGTCGAGCCTCGTCGAAGCGCCGGGCAGCGCGACATGGCCGCGCTTCAGCGTCTCCGCCGCATTCGCCGAGATCGGCATGCCCGATTGGGCCGACACCCCGGCAGATCGCACTTCCATCTCGGTGCCCGTCCGCTTCGCCCAATCGCGCAGCAGCGCTTCGGCCATCGGACTCCGGCATGTATTCCCGGTGCACACCATCAATATACGCCGCATCATCCTAGCCTCCTCGTTCGGACGGACCATTGCCTCGTCATCTTATAGTGAACTAGTTATATCAAAAACAGCAGGCCGAATGCAAACAAAATGACCCCGCCGAACGCTTCTCCGTACCCCCCGAGCGACTGGCTCACCCGCGTCCCGAGCAGCAGCCCCAATACGCTCATGGCCCCGCCCACGAACCCGAACAGGAGCACCGTGAACATCATATGCGCCGAGAACATCCCCAGCGAGACGCCGACCGAAAAAGCGTCGATGCTCACGCTGAGCGCGAAAACGAGCATGCCCCAAAACGTTCGGTGGCTGAACGACGAGACCGCCTCCCCGCGAAGCGCGCTATACACCATATGCCCGCCTAGGAGCAGCAGAAGCGCGCCCGCCGCCGACGTGGCGACGCCGCCCAATAGTCCGCTCACATAATGTCCGGTCAGCATGCCCCCGAGCGGCATCAGAACGTGGAACAAAGCGATCAAAGCGCTCAGCTTGAGCACGTCCAGCTTCCGGACGCCCTTCAGCCCGATCCCGATGCCGAGCGAGAAGGCATCCATCCCGAGCGCGACCGCCATAATGCCGATCGTAATCAAATGCCCTGCCGCCGCAGACCATTCCATGCTTTAGCCCCCTTGTCCAGCTAGCCCGATATAGGGAGCATATGCGGACAAGGAGGCGAACATGACCCGACGAAGGGCAGGCGAACCTGGATTGCGCTAAAAGGAAAGCAGGTGCAATGTCGAAACGATGAGTCCGGTACGGGAATAGGCGAGCAAGCGAAGCCGCGAGGAGAGAAGCCAGGCTCGCGCCCGTCGGCGAGCCTAAATGCCTTCTCGGCGCCGCTAGTCGGCGCCGATCAGACCGGCAGCGCGCGGCCGCCGGCCGCCTTGCGCATGCGGTTCATGAGCGCGGCCCCGATGCCTTCCTCCGGGAAGGCTTCGGCCGCGATGAAACGCAGGCCCCGCGCGTCGCATTCGCGCAGCGCCGCATACAGCGCCTGCGCGGCTGCCGCCGGCGCCGCGCGCGGGCCCAGCGCGATGACGGCGTCCGCGCTGTAAGATCCAGCGTGTTCGTCGCAGCACAGCACGCCGGCAGGCTCGCCGCGCCGCCGCGCGTCGTCGACGGCGGCTTGCACGGCAGCGCGCACGGCCTCCGGCGCGCCGGAAGCGATCGCCATTTCGCCCTGCGGGGCGTAATGGGCGTACTTCACGCCGGGCGAGCGCGGCGCGCCCGCGGCACCCACTGCCGCCGGATCCGCTCCGGCGACTTCGATCGCGCTCGCGGCGCCGGCGGAGCCGCCGGCATGGCCTTCGCCCGCGACTGCGGCAGCAGCCTCGCTCGTGCCCGACACTACGATGCGAGCCGCTCCGCCCGCCGCCGCGCGCAGCTGCTCGGCCGTCACGCCGCCCGGCCGCAGGATGTGCACGTCGCCGCCGAGCACGCGGACGACGGTCGACTCCACGCCGACGCCGGTCGGGCCGCCGTCAAGCAAGCCGTCGATGCGCCCGTCGAGGTCGTCGCGCACGTGGCTCGCGAGCGTCGGGCTCGGCCGGCCCGAGCGGTTCGCGCTGGGCGCCGCGACCGGGCAGCCGGCGGCCGCGATGAGCAGCCGCGCGGTTTCGTGCGCCGGCACGCGCACGGCGACCGTGTCGAGGCCCGCCGTGACGCGGGCGGCCACCGCCCCCGGGCGCACGGGCAGCACCAACGTAAGCGGCCCCGGCCAGAAGGCGGCCATGAGCGTCCGCTCCAGCGGCGACACCTCGACGGCCAGCGCGTCCACGTCCGCCGCATCCGCCAGATGCACGATCAGCGGATTGTCCGATGGCCTTCCCTTGGCCGCGAAGATCCGCTCCGCGGCGGCTTCGCTGCGCGCATCCGCACCGAGCCCGTACACCGTCTCGGTCGGAAACGCCACGACGCCGCCTGCGGCAAGCGCCGCGGCGGCTTCGTTCAAGCCGGCATCCCCGTCCGCCGGCGTCCAATATCTCGTCTTCGTATGCATGTCCGTCCCTCTCGTTCGTTCAAGTTAGGACGATTATATCACAGCGTTCAGGAGAACAACGATCCGATGAAGCTGAACAGCTTCTCGAGCAGGACGAGCAGGAAGAACTCGGCCTTCGGCTTCTCGGCCGGCACGGCCGCAGCGATGACGCCGTCCTCTTGCGCCGCGTTCGCGGACGCTTTTTTAATCTTAGCAGCGCTTCCTTGATCGTCCTTTTGCGCCGCTGCAGTCTGCTTGGCAGTCTGCTTCGCGTCGGACGCGGCTTGATCGTCCGCCTTGACCGACGCGGCCAGGCACAGCGGCGGGAACAGCACGCACCACCAGTTGGCGCCGCCGCCCTTGCCGAGCGTAATCCGAAGCGCCTCGTACTGACCCGCCGGATACTTCTTGCCCTCGAACGTTTTCGCCGGAAAGTCCACGACCGCAAGCTCCGTTTTTTCGCCGTAGCCGGCCTTCGAGCCCTTCAGCGACTTGTTCGCAACCGCCTCGACGTCCGCCAGCCGCGAACGGATGAGCGCGCGCGCTTCTTCAATCGTACCAGGCATCTCGCCCCAAGATTCGATTAATGCGGAGACATCGTCGCGCACCTCACGTTTGATCGCCTGATCGCGATCGCTGTCCGAATTGGCGATGATCCGGATACGGATCGCCTGGTTCGGTATCGTATCGTCGCCTTCGGCATCCGCCGAGGCGCGGTTCACTGCCAACGTGGAAAAACCCGACAGACCGATAAGAAGAAGAAAAAGAAAAGGACCATAATGACGAAGACCACGCATCGTTCTCGCTCCTTGTGCGCACCCGTCGGTGCGGCCGATGCGTTCCGGAACGGCTTAGTCCTCATTATGTCCTTCCCTCGAATCTGTAAACCTAGCAATCTATAATTTTCGATTTTAGAAACGAAGCGCGAGCACGTGGCGGTCGATGCCGGCATAATCGCGTACGACGCGGATCTCGTCCCAAGCGGCCGCCTCGCGGAGAAGCGCAGCCGCCTGCTCCGCCTGATGAATGCCGACCTCCCAGGCGACCATCGCAGGCAACTCGGCCAGCCCGCTCAACTGCTCCGCCATGCGGCGGTAAGGCGCAAGCCCGTCCGGTCCTCCGTCCAGCGCAAGATGCGGCTCGTGCTCGCGCACTTCCGCCTGCAGACCAGGCAGGTCCGACGAAGGGATATATGGCGGATTGGAAACGAGAATATCGATCCGCTCTCCAGCGAGCGCGCCCCCTGCCAGAAACGGCGCCAGCAGGTCGCCCTGCACGAAGCGGACGCTCGCGCCGAGCGCGGACGCGTTGCCCGCCGCCACTTCGAGCGCTTCCCGCGACAGATCGCTGGCGGTCACCTGCCAGCCCGGCTGCTCCAGCTTCAGCGTAACCGCGAGCGCGCCGCTGCCGGTTCCGACGTCCAGCACGCGCAGCTCCATCTTCGGTGCATCGTCCGAGGCTGCCATCCCGTTGGCGCTCTCGCCCGTTCCGTCGACGCCTGCCGCCTCTGCCAGCTCCTCGCTTAGCCTTGCCTTGCGCGCCGCGACGAGCCTCGCCGCCTCTTCAAGCACCGCTTCGGCCAGCAGCTCCGTCTCCGGCCTCGGGATCAGCACCGCAGGGGTCACGGCGAATCGCCTACCGTAAAAATACTGCTCGCCGGTCACGTATTGCGCCGGCTCTCCTGCCGCCCTCCGCGCCAGCATCGTCTCCCACGCTTGCCGCTTCGCCTCCGGGAAGGGCTCCCGCAAATCCCGCAGCATCTCGGCCTTGCCGATCCCGAGTACGTGCAAGATCAGTAACTCGGCCCCCGCTTCGGCCTCCGCGTCATCGATGCCGGCCTCCGCCAACCGCCGAGCACCGGCCTTCCACACTTCGCCGTACGTTCGTCCTTGCTCCATGCCGTCCTCCCTTTGCCGAATAGACTTCGCGTTCCGGACTTGGATATACCGCCATGGTACCACAAGCGGCTTCATTTATACGAGGAGGCTACATAATGGGGCGCGATAGCGGCATTTTTGACTGCTATTAACACGAGAGCAGACTTTTTGGGCGAGATAGCGGCACTTTTGACCGCTAATTGCTCGGGCGCATACTTTTTCGGCACGATAGCGGCACATTTGACCGCTATTTACTCGGGAGCAGCCTTTATGGGCGCGATAGCGGCATTTTTGACCGCTATTTTATCGGGAGTAGCCTTTATGGGCGCGATAGCGGCATTTTTGACCGCTATTTGCTCGGGAGAAGCCTTTTGGGCGCGATAGCGGCACTTTTGACCGCTATTTGCTTGGGAACAGCTTTTTTGGGCGCGATAGCGGAACTATTGACCGCTATTTGCTTGGGAGCGGGCTTTTTGCTCGCGATAGCGGAGCTTTTTACCGTTATTTGCGCGTATTCGGACTTTTTGCCTGCTATAGCGGCACTTTTGACCGCAATCCATGCACCGGCGCCAAGCTGCCCTCGCAACGGGGCTAGTCTAGCCCCGCCGCTCCCGGCCGATCTTCGACCACGCCAGGATCGCGCCCGCAGCCAGGACGAATCCGAGGGCAATGAATCCTTGCCGGACGCCGGCTTCCGTCGAACCGGCATGCCCGAGAAATGCGCCCATCAGCACGACGCCGAGCGTGGCGCCGAGTTGACGCGACGCGTTCAGCGCGCCGGAGGCCGATCCGGTCCACTCGGGCGGCGAAGCGGCCATCACGGCGGCCATAAGGGACGGAATGGCGAGGGAGGTGCCGAAGCCGACGAGCAGCAAGCCGATCAAATGACCGACGTAGCCGGTCTCTCCCGTCGCCCCCGCCAGGGTCAGTATGCCCGTCGCGCACAGCGCGAAGCCCGCGGTCATGGGCAGTCTCGCGCCGACGCGGCCGACGATCCTCCCCGTTAATATCGGATTGAACGCGAGAGGGATCGTCATCGGCAGCAGCGCCAGACCCGCCGCATGGGCCTCGTAACCCCGTGCCTGCTGAAAATAAAGCGGCAACGCGAACAGCACGCCCGACAAGCCGACATTCACGAGCAGCCCGGACAGCATGCCGGCCGACACGGTCGGCACGGCAAGCAGACGAAGCGGCAGCAGCGGCGTCTTGCCTTTCCATTCCGCTGCCGCAAAGCCCGCAGACGCGAGCGCGAACAAGCCCAAGGCGCCTAGCACGACGGGCGACGTCCATCCGCGCGTCTGCCCTTCGGTGAGCGCATAGGCGAGCGAAGCGATCGCCGCGATGCACGTCGCTTGCCCGGCAGGATCAAGGCCGCGCCGAACGCGGCCGGCATCGGCTCCCGCTATCCGCCCCACCAAGATCAGACTGACGGCGGCGAGAGGCACGTTGATCAGGAAGATGCTCCGCCAGCCCAAGCCGTCCGCGAGCAAGCCGCCCGCGACGGGGCCGATGGCCATCGCGGCCCCCGTCGTCGCCGCCCAGATGCCGAGCGCCCTCGCCCTTGCGGCCGGCTCCGGATAAGACTTCGCCAGCAGCGCGAGCGAAGCGGGCAGCAAGGCCGCCCCGCCGACGCCCAGTACGGCGCGAAATCCGACGAGCGCGCCCAGCGAAGGCGAAGCGGCGCAAAGCGCCGATGCCGCGAGAAAGACGGCCAGCCCGGCCGAGTAAACGCGCTTCGCGCCGAGCCGATCGGCCAGCGCGCCCATGGACAGGAGCAGCCCCGCAAAAACGATCGTGTACGCGTTGACCACCCACTGCAAGCCTGACAAACCTCCGCCAAGATCGGCCCGGATCGCGGGCAGCGCCACGCCGAGCGCCGTCGTATCCATCAATACCATAAAGTAGCCGAGCGACAGGCCGAGCAGCAGCGCGGCCCTGCCTCGCTTGGTTTGTCGCCATACGCTCGTTCGAGCGACAGTTTCCATTTTTTTGTTCCCTCCCGTTTTCCGGACGGCTTCGGTCGCCATCCGCATCCCGGTCAGTTTATAATGGTGCTGACGCATGCGTAAGCGGAGGGTTTATCCCGGGAGCGACGCTCCCCGGATAAATGCGCCTCACGAAAAAGGAAGTGAAGCCGATCATGGAACCTGCAAACGACCAGCGGCAGCGCGAGCTCGCGCTGTTCCTGAAGACGCGGCGAGCCCGGCTCTCCCCCGAGCAGGTCGGATTGCCTGGCGGAGGCAGGCGGCGCACGCCCGGTCTGCGGCGCGAGGAAGTGGCGCTGCTGGCCGGCGTGAGCGCGGATTGGTATACGTGGCTGGAGCAGGCGCGCGACATCCAGGCGTCCGCTCAGGTGCTGGACAGCATTGCCGCAGCCCTGCGGCTCGACGCGACCGAGCGGAGGCATTTGTACTTGCTGGCGTTGAGGCAGCTGCCGGCCGACCCGCAGCCGGCTGACGAGGCCGTGCCGCGAACGCTGTGGCGGTTTCTCGAGCTGCAAGCGCCCTGTCCGGCTATCGCGACCGATCAGCGGATGGACGTCGTCGCCTGGAATCGGCCAGCCTGCCTTATTTACGGAGATTACGGGGCGATGCCGCAGCGGGAAAGCAACACCGTATGGCGGACGTTCACCTCGCCCTACGTTCGCGAGCTGCTTCGTGAAGGATGGGAGCCGCATGCGCGTCACCGGCTTGCCCAGTTCAGGGCGGGCTACGCCAGATTCGCCGGAGATCCCTGGTGGTTGGCGATGATCGAGGACCTGAATCGCGTTAGCGCCGAGTTCCGGGAATGGTGGCCGACGCATGACGTGCTGAACGGGCCGGAAGGCACGAAGCGCAACTATCATCCGTCCGCGGGACTGCTCGTCTTCGAGCAAGCCGCCTTCACCGTGTCGAACGCGCCGCATCTGACGGTAATCGTCAACATGCCCTCGCCCGAAAGTGACACGACGTCTAGGATAGAACGTCTGCTCAACGATTCGAGCCCTAAATAAAAAAACTTGCGCAACTGCTGCTGCGCAAGTTTTTTGTATTTTATCAGCGTTGAGCCATGCCTTCCTTTTCCAAGAGCTCCGCCTGCTCCGCGATCGACAACGCCTGCACGATATCGTTCATCTCGCCGTTCAGCACGGCGTCGAGCTTGTGCAGCGTCAGGCCGATGCGGTGATCGGTGACGCGGCTCTGCGGGAAGTTGTACGTGCGGATGCGCTCGCTGCGGTCGCCGGTGCCGACCTTCTCGCGGCGCTCGCCCGCGTACTTGGCCGTCTCCTCCTGGATCTTGATATCCATGATCCGGGTGCGAAGCACCTGAAGCGCCTTCGCCTTGTTGTCGTTCTGGGACTTGCCGTCCTGACAGGTGGCGATAATGCCGGTCGGGATGTGCGTCACGCGCACGGCGGACTTGGTCGTATTGACCGACTGGCCGCCCGCGCCGCTCGAACAGAACGTATCCACCCGGATGTCTTTGTCCAAAATCTCGATATCCAGCTCTTCGGCCTCCGGCATGACGACGACGGTCGAGGTCGACGTATGAATCCGGCCGCCGGACTCGGTCTCGGGCACGCGCTGCACGCGGTGGGCGCCGCTCTCGAACTTCATCTTGCTATAAGCGCCTTGTCCGTTGATGGTGAAAATGACTTCCTTGAAGCCGCCGAGGTCGCTCACGCTCGCTTCGAGCAGCTCCGTGCGCCAGCCCTGGCTGTCGGCGTACTTGGCGTACATCCGGTACAGCTCCGCGGCGAACAGGTTCGCCTCTTCGCCGCCGGCCGCGCCCCGGATCTCGACGATGACGTTCTTGTCGTCGTTCGGATCCTTCGGCAGCAGCAGGACGCGCACCAGCTCCTCCAGTTCCTCTTTGCGGGCGGCGAGCTCCTCGATCTCCATTTTGACCATGGCCTTCATCTCGTCGTCCAGCTTCTCTTCGAGCATCGCCTTGGCGTCGCTCAGTTGCTCCGACACTTGCTTATATTCCATGTAAGCCTGAAAGGGCTCTTGCAGGTCCGATTGTTCCTTCGCATACGCGCGCAGCCGGGCCGAATCGTTCATCACGTCCGGGTCGCACAGTAATTCGCTCAGCTTCTCGTATCGGTCCGCCAGTGCCTGCAGACGATCCAGCACTTCAACCAACCTCCGGTAATCGTAATCGTAGTCCCACTATTATATCATACCGTTGCAAGTGCCGGCGCGCGACGGGCCTTAAGCCCGCTCGGCAGTAGCGACGCGCCTGGGCGCCGCCCCGCGCCAGTTGACGAGGAAGATGCCGGCGCAGATCATCGCGCCTCCCGCGGCCACGTATGCATGGAGCGGCTCGCCGAGCAGCACCGCCCCGCCGATGACGCCGAAGAACGGCGCCAGGAACAGGAACGCGTTGGTTTTTGCCGGGTCGCCCCGCTGCAGCAAATAGGACCAACCGGAAAACTGCAAGATCGAATTGACGAGCACGAGCCAGACGAGGGAGAAGTAAAATCCGCCTCCGAGTTCGATATGCGGATGTTCGAATAGTGCGCTCAACAGGCCCAGCACGATGCCGCCGAACAACATCTGGTAGCCGGTCAGCACCCAGGTATCGATCTCCTGCCCCCATCGTTTGATGAGCAGCGACGCGGCCGTGAAGCAACAGGCGCCGAGCAGCGAGATGAGCGTGCCCGGGTTCATCGACAGATGCGCGCCCATCGTGCAGAAGACGCCGGCGAAACCGAGCGCTACGCCAGCCCATTGAAGGACTCTGTATCTGGCCTTCATGAACAGCGCGCCGAACAAGATGACGAGCAGCGGATTCACGAAAATGAGGATCGCCGATTCGCCGGACGTGATCCACCGCATGCTGTAATAGCTGCATCCCATGACGCCCGCGGAGTTCAGCGTGCCGATCAGCGCGATGCGCAGCCAGGAAGAGATGCCCTTCGGTTTGAGCCGACGCGCGGCGAATGCCGCCATGATCAGACCGGCGGCCACGAATCGAATGCCCATCAGCAGAAAAGGCGGCGCGTAATCGAGACCGATCCGGCCGACCGGGAACGCGAGCCCCATGGTTAAAGTGGTAACGAGTATCAGCGAAGCGTAAGCTCTGGGATTCATCGGGTATTCTCTCCTTCGCGAATTCGTTTGATAAAAATGATTGTAATCGTCGCTCGCGTTCAAATAAAATAGAAATAAATCATGGTCGCCATCACCTATAGTGATAGCTAAAAGGAGGATGTCCGTAATGGAGAGCGGGGACTTGCGCGTATTTCGGGCAGTGGCGCTTGAAGGGACGGTGACGGCCGCCGCGGCCAAGCTCGGTTATGTGCAATCGAACGTGACCGCGCGCATCCGCCAGCTGGAGACCGATCTGGGCAAGCCTTTGTTCCACCGCCACAACCGGGGCATGACGCTGACTGCCGACGGCAAGCTGCTGCTGGATTATGCCGGACGGATCGTCGGCCTGCTGGACGAGGCGGCCAAGGCCGTATCGTCGCTGGAAGGACCGCTCGGACCGCTCGCGATCGCCTCCACGCAAAGCTGCGCGGCCGTGCGGCTGCCGACGCTGCTCGCCGGTTATCATCGCCAGTACCCGGATGTCGAGCTGTCGCTCTCGACGGGACATTCGTCCGCCGTGCTGGAAAAAGTGCTGCGGTATGAAGCGGACGGCGGATTTCTGGCGGGACCTTGGCCGGAGGACGAGATCAATGCCGTGCCCGCGTTCGACGAGGAGATCGTCCTGGTGTCCGCGGCGGAGCATATCGAGACGGACACGCTGGCCGGCGCGCCTATGCTCGTGTTCACGGACGGCTGCTACTACCGGTCCGTGCTGGAACGCTGGACCAGGGATCGCGCCTGGTCGCAGCCTCGGATCATGGAATTCGGCACGCTGGAAGCGATCGTCGGCGGCGTATCCGCAGGCCTCGGCATCTCGCTGCTCCCTCTTAGCGTCGTCTCCAAAGCGGCCGCGGAGGGCGCGTTGCGCGTTCACCCGCTGCCGGAGCCGTACAACCGGATCCGGACGTACTTCGTCGTGCGCAGGGATGCGTATGTAAGCCGGCCGCTCGCGTTGTTTATGGAGGAGCTGGCGGGCGCGCGGGAAGCCGCCGACGGTTCGGCGGGCGAGTACGCAGGCGGTCCAGCGGGCCGGGTCGAAGGCGGTATGTCGGGCGGCATAGAAGGCGGTCCGGCGGCGGAAGGCTGCACGGGCACGGGCGCAGACGGGGAACCGGCAGGCGTACCGGATCGGGATTCGGATCGAAGCTGGATGCAAGAGCTCGGGCAGACCCAGGAAGCCGGGCAAGCCAAGGCGGCGCGCCGAGGCAAGCGCAAAGGAGAGATTACCGCATGAAGCTGGACCGATTGCTGGCCATCACGATGCTGATGCTGGGCAGGCGGCGAATCGGCGCCAAGGAGCTGGCCGACCGATTCGAAGTGTCGCTTCGGACCGTCTACCGCGATATGGAGACGCTCTGCCAAGCGGGCATTCCCATCGTCTCGTACGCGGGCGAAGGCGGCGGCTACGAGATCATGGAGCGTTACCGGCTGGAGCGACAGTTCCTCACGCTCGAGGAGCTGCAGGCGATGGTCATCGCGTTGAAGGGCATCCGGCCGACGCTGGAAGAAAGGGAGATCGGCAGGCTGCTGGACAAAGTCGGCGCGATGCTGTCCGGGACGGAGCATGACCGTCTGACGGACGCGTCGGAGCAGATGGTCATCGATATTAACCCTTGGGGCGGCGGCACGCAGGACAAGGCGAAGGTCGCTCTGCTCCGGGAGGCGATCAGAGACCGCCACATCGTACGCTTCGCCTACACGGATATGTCCGGCGAGCGCTCGGAGCGCCGCTGCGAGCCGGTTCGTTTGGTGCTAAAGGGACTGGTCTGGTATGTGTACGGGTATTGTCTGATTCGGGAGGACTTCCGGTTGTTTCGGCTGTCGCGCGTAAGGGAACTGACGCGGACGGACGAGACGTTCGAGCGCCGGGAGGAGCCGGAGTCGCGGCCGCTCACATGGAGCAGCATGTCGAACGAGACGTGCGCCAACGTTAAGGAAATCGTCGTTCGGTTCGCGCCGGCCGCGCGGACGCGGGCGGAGGATTACTTCGGATCGATCGACGGCATGCAGGTCATGGAGGATCTGCCGGACGGCTCCCTGCTCGTGCGCGCGGCGCAACCCGACGAGCCTTGGCTGCACTTGTGGCTGCTGGGATTCGGCACGAGCGCTTACGTCGTATCGCCTCCGGAATTGGCCGCCGCCGTTCGCGAACGCGCCGAGGAAGTGCTGCGGCTCTATCCTGCCGCTGACACGCTGTTGTCAGCAGCAAGGTGATATGCTGGACGAGCAACGTACAGCGCGACCGTCTTCACGGACAGGCGGCAGCCGTTGATCCCAGGGAGGATGATGGTTATGTTTACGAGTATCGAAAGCTTCAATCAGGAGTGGGAAAGCGTATCCGCCGGCACGCGCCGGCTGCTGGAGGCGTTGACCGACGAGTCGTTGTCCCAAAGCGTGGGCGAAGGCTTCCGGACGCTGGGCCGGCTTGCCTGGCACTTGACCTACAGTCCGTACGAGATGCTGGTGCGCACTGGCCTTACGCTGCCGGCGCCTGGCGACGAGCATGTCGTGCCGGCGTCGGCCGCGGAGATCGCGGCCGCCTATGCGCGGACCGCGGGCGAGGTCGCCGAGGCCGTGCGCGGGCAGTGGACGGACGCCAATCTGACGGAGATGAACGACATGTACGGCGAGCAGTGGCCGAACGGCCTGACGCTGCGCGTCGTCATCCAGCACGAGGTGCACCACCGGGGGCAGATGACCGTGCTGATGCGCCAGGCGGGCTTGCAAGTACCGGGTCTTTACGGACCCTCGCGAGAGGAATGGGCCGACATAGGCATGGAGCCGCCTGTCGTCTGAAGAGGAGAGACGAGATAGCCGATTTTTTCGGCTATCTCGTCCCCACTAACCTCGTTTCCGGCTCCGTTAGCCGATTTTTCCGGCTATTTCAGCCCCGCCAACCTCGTACCCGGCTATCTCGCCCGCACCCCATTCCCGCTTCACTCCCGCTCCTCCCCTTTAACCTACTTACTCCGCAGCCCCCGCCGGCGTCTCCGCGAACTGCGTGCGATACAGCTTGGCATAGAGACCATCCCGCTCCAGCAGTTCCTCGTGCGTGCCCAGCTCGACGATGCGGCCGCGGTCCATCACCGCGATGGTATCGGCGGCGCGGACGGTGGACAGGCGATGCGCGATGGCGATCGTCGTGCGGCCGGCCATCAGGCTGTCGAGCGCCTCCTGCACGTACGCCTCCGATCTGGAGTCCAAATGCGAGGTCGCCTCGTCCAGCACGAGAATGCGCGGATTTTTCAGAATCGCCCGCGCGATCGCGATGCGTTGACGTTCGCCGCCCGAGAGCCGGTGGCCCCGCTCCCCCACCTTCGTGTCGTAGCCTTGCGGCAGTCCCGCGATCACGTCGTGAATATAGGCCTGCCGGCAGGCAGACTCCATTTCCTCAATCGTAGCGTCTTCTTTGGCGAACCGAAGATTGTCTGCGATCGTGCCGTAAAATAAAAAGGGCTCCTGCGTCACGTAACCGATCTGCTCGCGCAGCGACGCTAGCGTCACGCCGCGAACGTCCCGCCCGTCGATACGCACGGTCCCCCGCGTCGGATCGTACAGCCGGCCGACGAGGCCAGCCAGCGTCGTCTTGCCCGCGCCGCTCGGCCCTACCAATGCAAGCAATTGCCCCGGCCGCGCGGTCAGGTCGATCTCCTTCAGCACGGCCGCTCCGCCCGACGCGTACGCGAACGATACGCCTTCGAACGACACCAGTCCGCTTCCCCGCTGAAGCGGCTGGGCATCCGGCTCGTCCGCGACCTCCGGTTTCAGATCGAGATATTCGAAGATGCGCTGGAAAATCCCCATCGCGGCGGACAAGTCGAGATGCATGCCGAGCAGGCCGGACACCGGCTCGTACATGCGACCGGTCAACGCGGCGAACGCGATGACCGAGCCGATGGACAAGCCGCCATGGATCACGAGCCAGCCGCCGTACAAATAGACGATCGCCGTCGCCACCGGATTGGACACGCCCGCCGCCATCCCGTACCATCGGCCGATGAGGCCGAGCCGCAGTTCCATGCTTTTCACCGTGTCGTTCATCTCGCCGAACTTGCGGACCTGCGCCTCTTCCCGGCCGTAGATGCGGGTCAGCAGCGCGCCCGATACGCCGAACGTTTCCGAGAGATGGGAGGACATCTCGCCTCGCAGCGTTTGGACGCGCAGCCGGAGCGACTTGCGCAATGCCCCGATTCTTCTGGCAGGCAGCAACAGCACCGGAATAACGACCATCGACACGAGCGCGAGCCGCCAATCGAGCCGAAGCAGGATGACGACGGTCGCGACTAGCGTGACGGCCTGCGTGATCGCCGTGACGATCGTGCCCGTGATGGCGCCCTGTACGGCCTGCACGTCGCCCGAGATGCGCTGGACGATCTCGCCCGTCCGCGACCTCGTGAAAAACGACATCGACTGCCGCTGCAAGTTGCGGAAGAGCCGATCGTTCAGATCCCGCATGACGCTCTGGCCGACTTTATTGTTCAGGTGGGTCTGCCAGACGTTCAAGACGCCCTTGGCCAGCGGACTCGCGGCCATGAGACCTGCGAATAACAGCAGAAGTCCCGCGTCCTTTTGCGGAATCGCTTGGTCGACGAGCTCTTTAGTCGCGAGCGGAGCCGCCAGCCCAGCCAGGGTCGCCGCAAGTGAGAGCAGCAGGATAAACGTCAACTGGCCGACGTACGGCCTGAACAACATGAGAACCCGGGACAGCTTGACGTCCGACAGTTTTGCGCCTGCCTGGTGATTTTCGCTTAATCTTCGCATGGTCGCATAGCTTCTTTCCGATCATCCATGATAATTGCCTTGTAGCTCGATTATAGCAAGATCGGCGCGGCCTCACATCCGCTTGCCCCGACAGGATATTCGACTGCCGTAAACACTCGCCCGAAAAAAGAACGGCCCCCGTCGGGACCGTTCCGCTTAACCTATTCCGCTGAAATTAATTCGCGTCCGCCGGCAGCACGACGATCGTGTCCGCTGCGCTTTGCGGCGGAATGCTGCGCGTCGTCGCCGGGCCGTAGTATGCCCGCACCTTGTCGCCGACCTTGATATCCTCGGCCTTGACCGGCTCGCCCATCGAAGTCACGATCAACGTGTCGGCGCCGACGTTCAGCACCAGATTAGAGACGGCGGCATCGCCCGTACCCGAGCCGAGCTGAATCTGCCAGCCGCTGTCCGTCTTGTTCACGGCGCCGACTTTATCTTCCTTGATCGACCGTTCGCCGAGCAGCGTGACCTTGGCCGCATGCGATTGGCCCGGGAAGCTCAAGGCGACCATCGGACCGTATTGGACCGCGACGCGCGAGCCCGCCTTGATGTCGGCGGCCGTCTTGGCGGCGCCGGACTCGTCCACGATGACCGTGTCCTTGTCAACCTTGGCGATGATCCAGTCGAAGGTACCCGCGGAGCCTTTGCCCATGACGCTCAAGCTCGTCAGGCCGTCAGCCGTCTGCGCGTCCGTCACTACGCCGGTATTCAGGATGTAGTCCACGGGCGCCTGCTCCTCCTTCTTCGGCGTCAAGTCGAACTGCTTGGCTTGTTGATTCCAGGTAAGCTCGTAGCCCAGAGCGCCTGCGGTATCGCGCAGCGGCACGTAGGCTTTGCCGTCGATGTAGACCGGCTGGATAGAGCCGTACGCGGCTCCGTTGACGGATACGTGAATGTCGGCGCGCAGGAGGCCGCTGACCTTCTGCGTAAGGCCTGAAGCGCCGGCGACCGCGGCAGCGCCGAGAATGCCGGCGGCGGTCAGAACGATAACGGATTTCTTTTTAAGATTCATGAGTGATGCTCCTCTCTAGGTTGCGTTGCCTTAACGCTATGCTGCTCCATTCGCGGCGGCGATAAAGGCAAGTTATGCAAATCCGCACATTCCCCAAGACGAGCCCCCTACACGAAAGGTTGCACGGAAGCAAAAAACGGCCGTTTCCCGAATAGCGGGGAAACGGCCGAGATCGACGACGGGTCAGTGCGCGCCGGCTCTGTCGACGTGCTGCAAGTGGCGTTGGTTCAGCATGATGACGACGACGGCTGCCAGCACGAAGGCGCCTCCGACGACGAACGGCACGTGCGGGTCGTACCATTCGGCGAGCTTGCCGGCGAAGTAAGGCGCGATCGCGCCGCCGATGAAGCGCAGGAAGCTGTACGCGGCGGAAGCCGTCGGACGTTCGACGGGCGCGGCGTTCATGACCGCCGTCGTGATGAGCGTGTTGTTGTTGCCCAGCAGCGCGCCGGCGAACACGATCGCGCCTACGACGACCCACTCGGTCGTCGTCCAGATGCCCATCGCGAACAGCACGAGGCCGAACAGCGTCAGCATGGCGTACATCGACTTGAGCGTGCCGAACTTGCGCTGGAGCACCGGTGCCATGAATACCGAAGTAACGGCAAGCAGGACGCCCCAGCCGAGGAAGATATAACCGAGACCGTGCGCGTCATAGCCGAAGTAGTGATCCAGCACGAGCGGCGCATAGGCCAGCAAGGTGAAGAAGCCGAAGTTGTAGAGACATGCGCCCAGGCCGAACACGAGCAGCGAGCGATGCTTCAGCGCGCGAAACGGATCGGCTAGGGACGCCTTGGGACGACCAGCCGCAGCCGCAGGCTTCTTCGCCTTAGGCATCGTAAGCGCAAGCGAGACGAAGGCGACGACCATGAGCACGGCGACTCCGAAGAACGGGCCCCGCCAGGAGATCGATCCGAGCTCGCCGCCGATGAGCGGCCCGACCGAGATGCCGAGGCCGATGGCCGCTTCGTACAGAATGATCGCCCGGGCGACGCTGCCCGTCGACAGCGTGACGATGGCGGTCAACGAGGTCGCGACGAACAGCGAGTTGCCGAGACCCCAGCCGCCGCGCAAACCGATCAGCGCCCAGATTCCGTTGGAAGCGCCGCCCAAAGCGGCGAATATCGCGATAATGACGATACCGGCCAACAGCGTCCCTTTCATGCCGAGACGGGATTGAATGACGCCGGTGATGAGCATCATGACGGCCATGACGGCATTATAGCTGGTGAACAGCAACGAAACCTCGCTCGGCGAAGCTTCCAGTTGTTTGGCGATGGCGGGCAGGATCGGGTCGACGAGACCGATGCCCATGAACGCGATAACGCAGGCGAAGCCGACCGCCCATACGGCGCGCGGCTGCTTGAGCAAGCTTCCCTCCGGCGCCAACGGGGACGCGGCAGGGGCAGCTTTTGATGTGGATGACATGAGGCGATAGCTCCTTTAGATATGAAGTGTGAACAGTGCGGCGATTCGTCTTACAGCAAGTTCTCGAACGCATGGCGAACGACGTTGCCGCGGCTGATGATGCCGACCAGCACGCCGTCCCGTTCCACCGGCACCTTTTTGATCTGTTTTTTGCCCAGCATGGCCGCGATATTCTCGACCTCGTCGTCCCACATGGCCTTGACCACCTTGGTCTTGGCGATGGACATGACGTTCAGGTCCAGCAGCCTGCGAGCGCGTTCTTCGAACTGCTCGTTATCCCCTTGGATCAGGATGGATGCGTAAAAAAAGTCGACGTACCGGTCCTCGTGCTTGCCGATGTACCGCATGACGTCGCCGTCGCTGACATAGCCGACGATCTCGTTGCGATCGTTGACGACGGGCAGCCCGCTGATCCCGTGCTCGATGAACCTTTCGATCACGCGGCGTACGGTGTCGCTCTCTTTGACCTTGTACACTTGCTTGATCATAATGTCTTGAGCTAGCATGCGAAGCCCCTCCATTTAGTTGTATTGCAAAACTAAACATTTAAGTGTATTATACAACTACTTTGCGAAAAGTCAATCCCTATGCCACGGCTCGAGCTTGAAATGCGCGCGGCTTATGGTACGATGAGGAACAGAAAAGCAGCAAGGTGGTGAGATCCGTGAGTCACGAAACGAATACCAGCATCGAGCTAGAGATCGCCCTTCTGATTCGCCGTCTCACTTCGATCTCGACCAGCCGTAAGTTCGGAACGCTCGATCGTTCCGCCTATTTGCTGCTCGGCCAGATCGAATCGCACGGCTCCGCCGGCGTCAAGGCGCTCGCGGAGGAATTCCGCCTCGACATCTCCACCGTCAGCAGGCAGACGTCCGCGCTCGAGCAAAAAGGCTACGTCTACAAAATGCCCGATCCGGAAGACGGCAGGGCCTACTTTTACCAGCTCACGGACGAAGGACGCCGCATGCTGGAGGAGACGCGCCAGCAGCGCACCGAGCGAATCGACGAGCTGCTGAAGGACTGGTCCGAGGACGAGCGAACCCGCTTCGGCGAGCTGCTCGCCAAGTTCAATCGGACCTATCTGGACGATTAGCGCTGCTCCTATTGTATTCAAAAGCTTCGCAAGTTATTGGGCGGCATGCCCGATACGGGGCGGCGTAGCCGAGAGGATGCTCGGTTGGCGAGTTTGCGAGGCTTAGTTGTGCGGTAAAACCGCGTAACTCGCGGCGGTTGCCGATCCTGAGGGGGAGTTGCGCGGCAAAACCGTGTAACTCTCAGCGGTTGCCGGTCCAAGGGCGCAGTTGCGCGGCAAAACCGCGTAACTCGCTTTCCCTCCCGCACTGCCTGCAGCATCAACCGCCCCATCCTCTTTACGCGAAAAAGCCCGGGCATCCCGCCCGGGCTTCTTCATGCGCTGTGCAGCGCCAACTACTATACGTTAAACCGGAAATGCATGACGTCGCCGTCGGCGACGACGTATTCCTTGCCTTCGAGGCGAAGCTGGCCCTTTTCCTTGGCGGCGTTCATGGAGCCCGCGCCTACCAGGTCTTCGTACGACACGACCTCGGCGCGGATGAAGCCGCGTTCGAAGTCGGTGTGTATAACGGCGGCCGCCTGCGGCGCCTTGGTGCCCTTGCGGATCGTCCAGGCGCGCACTTCCTGCACGCCGGCCGTGAAGTACGTGTACAGGCCGAGCAGCTTGTAGGCCGCCCGAATGAGACGATCGAGGCCGGACTCGCTCAAGCCGAGCTCCTCGAGGAACATCTCGCGGTCCTCGCCCTCGAGCTCGGCGATCTCGGACTCGACGCGCGCGCTGATCGGCACGACCTCGGAGCCCTCGGCCGCCGCGAATTCGCGTACGCGCTGCACGTACTCGTTGCCGTCGGCGTTCGCCGCTTCTCCCTCGCTCACGTTGGCCGCGTACAGTACCGGCTTGATCGTCAACAAGTGCAGGTCGCGCACGAGCAGGCGCTCTTCGTCCGACAGCTCGACGCTGCGGACGGGCTTCTCTTCGAGCAGCGCGGCGTGGATGCGCTCGAGCACCTCGACCTCTTGGGCGTACTTCTTGTCGCCGCCCTTCATGTTCTTGCGGGAGCGATCCATGCGCTTCTCGACGGAGTCGATGTCCGCCAGGATCAGCTCCAGGTTGATGACCTCGATATCGTTGATCGGATCGATCTTGCCCGATACGTGGGTGATATTCTCGTCGACGAAGCAGCGCACGACGTGCACGATGGCGTCGACTTCGCGGATGTTGGCCAAGAACTTGTTGCCAAGGCCCTCGCCGCGGCTCGCGCCCTTGACCAGGCCGGCGATATCGACGAATTCGAACGCGGTCGGCACGATCCGGTTAGGCGTAACGATATCGGCGAGCTTCTGCAGGCGCTCGTCCGGAACTTCGACGACGCCGACGTTCGGGTCGATCGTACAGAACGGATAGTTGGCCATCTCGGCACCCGCTTGGGTGATGGCATTGAATAAAGTCGACTTGCCGACGTTGGGCAGGCCGACGATACCACAGGACAGTGGCATTCGCTATACACTCCTGACTTCGCGCGGCCCTCGCGGAGTAGCGCCGGACGGCCGTTCACGGTTCAATTATACTTCAGACATTATAACGGAAGGCCGGGACCTGCGTCCACCTAACCGGCAACCTCGGCCTTCAAACCAACGTCCTCCGCCGATTCTCAATACGAGTCCAGTCCCTCCAGCCCGTCCAAATCGTCCAGCGTCCCCAGATCCCCCTCCGTTGCCGCCGGATCGTCGATCGGCGGATCGAGCTCCGGCGCCTCGAGCGCCGCCTTCGGCACCGCGATCGCCTCGGTCGCCCCGTGTTTCGCATAGGTGCCTTCAAATAATTGGCTCAGCTCGGACGGCAAGCCCGGCTCGTATTCGATCGTCATCTCCGATTCGACGCGGTAGGCGAGCGGCAAGTGCGTGGCGGCGTCTAACGTAAAACTGGCGGACAGCGACTTCAGCCGAATGCTGCGCTGCACCTCTTCGTCCAAACTGTCCAGGTCGAGCGTCCCCTCCAAAATGTGCTTGAGAAACGCCAGCGCCTCCGGCCCTTTCCCTTCATATCGGACAACGTCGCGCCCCGCCTCGCTAACGGAAGAAAGACCGGCGCCGAGCGAAGAGGCGGAAGCTAACGCCGCCGCGGGATCGGACTGATAATCGGACAGCGTCCGCGCGATATCCGCGGCCTGCTCGCTGGACAGCTTGCCCCATTCTTCCAAAGAAGGGTCGTACACATAGTAGGCGTTCGGCACGAGGATCGCGCGCAGCGTGGACTTATCCCCGTCCTGGACGCTGTCGATCGTCTGGTCGAGCTTGAGCGGGGAACGCTCGACCTTGCCCGCATTGGTCACCTCGAACACCGAGTCGGCCGCGGCTCCTCCGCCCAGCTTTTGAACGAGATGAAGCGTAAATGCATAGCGCCCGACGTCCGACATAGCCGCGCGGGCTTGCTCGATCAAAGCCGCAGCGTCGCCGGCGACAGTCGTGCCCGATAATGGCGCATCTCCGTTTTCCCTTTGCTCCGCGACCCCAGATGGAGCGGCGACCGGCTCGGCGGGCCCCGCGCCGCCGCAGGCAGTCAGCGCGAGCGCCGCCGCGAAGACGATGATAACTACGACGAACGACAGTCGCTTGGATCGGCGTGACATGATGGATAACAGCCCCTTTAATTCGGTTAACCTATGCTGCGCGAGGCGCTGCGGCCTTTGCCGGCGGTCGCCGCTTCGCCTACATTTTCGAACGAGCCCAAGGAGGGATTCGCATGGAGAACGACAGCCATAAAGGCAATTACAAGGGAACGAAGGCGATGGCGGCCAAAAATCAAGACATGGCGTTCGTAAACGACACGCTGGAGAACACGAAGTCCGTGGCCCCGACGCCGCAGAAGAAGAAAAAGACCGACTGACGCTGCCCGGTCCATTCGATACGAATCCCGCAGAGCGGCTTCTATGCCGCTCTGTTTGCCGTTCCCGCCAAAAGTCTCTCTACCCTACCATACCCCCGCCTCCTCCACAACGATCAAACCGACAAAAAAATTCGACAAGTCGAATAGGGAACTTTTACCGGCGCCCGTCGTTCCTTAGATGTGCCGGCCGCACGATCATCGGGCAAAGGAGAATGCGAAGCGGTCTTCCCCGGACGGCGCCGGAAGGCTACTATGAAAAATAGAATGCACAGGGGCTCCGGAACGGCTGCGGCCGTCGAGGAGAAGAGGTGGATGCGTTGGATCACGATTATTTGAAGCATATGACCGGAGGCGTCGACCGCGACGCCGTGCTGGAGGAGCTCATGCTCACTTACGGCCGCGACGTGTGGAATTACGCCTTTTTCATGACCGGCAAACGGGAGACGGCCGAAGATATCGCGCAGGACGTATTTATCAAGGCGTATCAGAGCTTGCATACGCTACGCGGCGAATCGGGCGCCCGCGCCTGGCTGCTGAAGATCACGCGCAACACGGCGCTGGATCACTTCAAGTCGGCCTGGTATCGCCGCATTCGCCTGCCGGCGGTCATGCCGGTGCGCGAGTCGCAGATGTCCGCGGAGAACGAATGGCTCGGCTCCTATCGACAGCGGGAAATCTGGCGAACGGTCATGGAGTTGCCGCGCAAGCTGCGGGAGAGCCTGCTGCTCCAGGCGCACCACGGCCTGAGCATGGCCGAGATCGCCGAGCTGCTCCAGGTGTCGGAAGGAACGGTCAAGTCGCGCATTCACAGGGCGCGGGCCGCGATGAACAAGAAGTTCGAACACGGGCGCGAAGACGACGAAGAAGGGAGCGGGCGAGCATGAAGGACGATCGCGACCGCTGGGAACGCACGCTGTCGGACCTGCCGCTCGGCTCCGGGGGCTTCGGCACCCCGACGATAAAAAAAGTGAAGGAGCGCATCAAGATGCTGGAACGACGCGCCAGGCGTAGACGACGCGCCGCCGCGGCCTCCGTCGTCGCGCTGCTGATCGCGGGAGCCGTAGTCTTCCGGGGCGAGCTGACAGAGCTATTTACGCACGAAGAAGCGGCAAAGCCGGTCATCAGCGACGCGGAGACGACGACGCTGAACATTATGTATTGGGACAACGGCGGCTTCATGTCTTTGTACGGTCAGCCCTTTATTATCCGGCATCCGTCGGTCAGATTCGAATATTCCGAATACCCGGGCAAGAGCGCCAATCTGCTCAACCTGACGCCGGGCATCGACACATTCAAGGCGCAGCTGCAAAAGAGCCAGGCCGACCTGGTGCAGGTCCCGCTCGCCTACTTGCCGGAGTTGTCGGCCGCGGGTCTGCTGAAGCCGCTGGATACATGGATGAAGCGGGATAACGTATCGGATGACAGCTGGCAGACTGCCGTCAAGAATACCGTGCGCGAAGCCGGCGGCGGCGGACTGTACGGGTTCGCCCCCGAATTCACGGGATTCGCGCTGTACTACAACCGCAAGCTGTTCCGGGAAAACGGCGTACCCGAGCCGACGGACGGCATGACGTGGGCAGAAGTCATGAACTTGGCGGCGAGGTTCGAGGGCTTGAAAAAAAACGAGAAGCCGGTCTACGGCGTCAGCTTCGGCTACAATTCGGCGATCTGGTTCGAAGCCAATCTGATCGGAAGCAGCCAGGGGCTGCGCCTCGCCGACGCCAAACTCAAGGAGGCAACGGTCGACACGCCCGCGTGGACGACGCTGTGGACGAAGCTGGCGGCGGGCCATCGGGAGGGCTGGATCAGCAACGAGCCGGCGCTCAAGTGGGAGGGCAGCGTCGAGATGAAGGAGCTGTACGCGCACGATCCGTTTCTGAACGGCCGTTCGGCGATGACCTACGCCTCGAGTTCCTATCTCAACAACATCTCCCAAGCCGGATCCGCTATGGGCCTCGGCGAGCAAGACTGGGGCGTCTTGTCCCCGCCCACTGACGAAGGGGCGCGCGGAACGGACGGCGCTTTCGAGGTCCCGTTCGTGTTCGCCATTCCAGAAAAATCCCCGCATGCGGACGCCGCTTGGGAGCTGCTGAAATATATCATGAGTCCGTCGCAGGCGAACCGGTTGGTTCGGTTCCCGCACGGGGACTCCCTGCCGACCGTAGCGGCGGACGCGGCGGCAGACGACGCGCGGTCCTCCGTATTCTACCGCGCCGCCGTCGATCCTTCGCGCGCGCTTGACGCCGCCGCGCGGAATTCGGATCCGGCATACAAAAGCGTTGCCGGCGTCGTCTGGACCGAGGCCAACGACAGGACGCAGAACCTGGACGACGGCGAGCTCGACGTGCCCGCGCTGCTCAAGGCGCTGCAGGCCAAAGCCGAGCAGGCGATCCGCGCCGCCTCCGCGGGCGGTCAAGCCAAGACGGAGGCAACGCCATGAGGCGGCTTGCCGCGCTGATGGCGCTCTCCGTCCTGCTTGCAATCGCCGCAGGGTGCACGAAGAGCGCGCAAACCCAAGACCTGCCGAAGACGCTCACCGTCGCCTGCTGCCAGAACTACACGTACGACATGCAATTCAGGGACTTTATCGAAGCCGGCTTCCCCGACTGGGACGTCCGCTTCGTACCGATGCAGGCGGACAACGATTATAAAGCCTACGACGAAAAGACGCTGGCCGCCTTTATGGACAAAGAAAAGCCGGACCTGCTCATTTTGAACGTCCCGGACTACAGCCTGATGCGCAAAGCGGATAAACTCCAGAACCTGGAGGAATGGGCCGCGCAGAAGAAAACGAAGCTGAACGATGCCGTGACGCCGGGCGTGCTGGATTTCCTTCGCGGCGAGGAAGGCGGCCCGCTCTACGGGATCGGCCCGGGCTTCCACGCCAGCGCGATGTATTACAACAAGAATATATTCGATCGCCTCGGCATTCCCTACCCGACGGACGGCATGAACTGGGAGCAGACGATCGCGCTGGCCGACCGCGTCATGCAGGACAAGCGGCTTGAAAAAGGCGAGGTCGGACTGCATATCCCTTGGCTCCGCGGCCCGTTCGACCTGCTGCAGCGTATCGCCGGCAACGAAGGGTTGACCTACGCGAACGCCAAGACCGGCGCGGTCACCTTTGATTCGCAGGGCTGGGAGCGTCTGTTCAAGCAGGTCGCCGCCGCCTACAAGCGCGGCACGTTCGTCGCCACTTGGCCCGAGGCGAGGGAGTCGGACGGCCGGACCTACTATGATCAGGCGGCGATGGAGGCGGTCGATCTCTTCAAGCAAGGCAAAGCGGCGATTACGATCGACGACGACAATCTGATGACGAATCTCAAGTCAGGCAAGCCGAAGTTCGATTGGGGCGTCGTCACGGCGCCCGCCCGCAGCTCCGACCCCGCCTTCGGCGGAGAGCTGCAGATGTACGAGGTGTTCGCCATCCCCGTCTCCGCGTCGCACGCCGAGGAAGCTTGGGAGGTACTCTCCTATTTCATGTCGGCGCACGTCGGTCAAGCCAAAGCCGCGCTCGGCGGCACGCTCGGCGGCATGGACTTGTCCGTTCAGGCAGACTATCCCGAGTGGAAGCAAGACCCGGACTACAAGCCGTTCTACGCGCTGCGGCCGACGAATACGATCGATCGTTATTATTATGGCGAGCCGCAAGGGCCCGGCAGCTTCGACACCTCGTTCGCCGAGCTCGTGAACGGGCATATCCGAAACGTGGTGGAGAACAAGGAAACGGAAGACAAGGCGTTCGGGGCGATCCAGTCCGGGGCGGAGGCGCTCATGAAAAAAGCGCTGTCGGAGGTTCAAGCCGACGGCGCGGACGAGACGGACAAGGCAGGCAAATCCGAATAAACGGAGCGGGAGCGAAAGGGTGAAGGCGATTAGGCCTTCACCCATGCGTCGTTGTCGTAGCCCCGTTCTTCCCAATATCCGATATGGGGCCGGTCGATCAGCTCGATGCGGTCCAGCCACTTCACCGATTTGTACGCGTACATGCCCGGCACGATAAGGCGGACGGGACCGCCGTAATCCCGGTGAATCGGCTTGCCGTCGTGGAGCACGGCGACCAGGACGTCCTTCATTCGCGCTTGCTCGAGGGAAAGGGCGTCCGTATATTCGCCGTCTCCGGAGTAGAACTTCACGTACTGCGCGCTCGCTTGCACGCCTGCCGCGTCCAGGATCTGCGAGAGCGGGATGCCTTCCCAAGTATTGCCGTACACCGACCAGCCGGTGACGCAGTGAAAGTCGCTGACCTGTACCTTGCGCTTGATCGCAAGAAATTGTTCCCATGTCCACGTCGCGGGCTTGTCGACCAGGCCGTCGACCGTGAAGCGCCAAGTATCCGAGTCGAAATGCGGGAGCGGCGTCACCGTGTAGAGGCGGAAGCTGCCCTTCGCGCCGCCGCCGATGACGTTCGCCGAGTCCGGCAGCGGCTGCGGCGCAGGAAGCATACGGTTCGCATCCGTCTCGTCCGCGGCGATGCTGCCCGAGCCGGAGGTCAGACTCAGGCTGCCGCCCATCCAGCGGAAAAAGGACGGCAGCACCGCGGCGGCCAGCGCCACGCCGACCGCGCTCCGGATGAACTGGCGGCGCGTCATCCACGGCTGCGGGCTCGCGGCCGGATGCAGACCGCCGGCATACGGACGCTTCGTGTCCGAGCCTGCCGCTGCCGCAGCCCCCTCATCCGTTCGAACGGCGCGCCGCTGCGGCTTTTTCGCCCAACGCATTCGGGTGATCGAGTGATACGCCGCGTACGGCAAGCCCACCCACGTCAACAGATCGTGGACGACAAGCGCGTTCGTCGCCCAGCGGGGCGGCAGGTGGCGCAGCTGCCAGAGCACGATGCCCGACGCCAGCCAGCCGAGCAGCAGGAAGACGACGAACGCCAGATTGCCTCGCTGCCCTTGCCTGCCCCGAAGCTGCTTCAGATGTCGCTTGAGCAGCGGCGCGTAAAGGACGAGCACGATGCCCGTGATGAGACCGATGTAGATGTGGAGCTGCTTGATCCAGACGCGCCCCTCGCCCAGCCATCCCCTCGCCGCGCCCCACGACAGGATCAATCCGCTGATCGCCAGCACGACGACCAGCCATGCATTCCAGCGGTGCAGCTCCGCCAGCTGCTTGCCGAAGCCCGCCCGTTTACGCTCCTTCATCTTCGTCCCTCCTCCGTCCGAGGGCCGCACCGCTTCCGGCGTCGGCCAGCTTCAGCGTAAATCGAAATTCGCTTCCTCCGTCGCCCGCAGGCGCCACGCCGATCTCGCCGCCGTGCCGCTCCGTCAGCGACCTGGCGATCGAGAGACCGAGACCGGCGCCCCCGCTCTCGCGTCGCCTGCTTCGATCCGAACGGTAAAAGCGCTCGAAGATTCGCTCCCGCTCCTCCTCCGGCACGCCGTCCCCTTCGTCCCTGAGTGCGACCGCGACCATGCCGCTGTCCCCGATCGTCGCCCGCCATTCGATGCATCCTCCGTTCGGGGAATGCCGAATCGCGTTGTCGAGCAGATTGGCCGCGATCCGACGCAGCTCGCTCTCGACGCCCCACACGACCGGAGACGGTTCGGGGAGCCTTACGACGACCTCCAGATTTTTCTCCTCCAGCTTGGGCCTGTAGACGTTCAACGTATCGATCAGCACGTCTTCGAGCGCCGCGGGCCGAGGCTCAAAAGGGTCTGCGCCGGCGTCCAGCTTCGACAGATCGAACAGATCCTGGACGAGACGCCCGAGCCGTACCGATTCTTTTCGGATCACCTGAAGGTAATCGCCACGCGCGTCCTCGTCGTCGACGACGCCGTCCAGCAGCGCCTCGGAGTGGGACTGCAGCAGCGCGAGCGGCGTGCGCAGATCGTGCGCGACGTTCGCCACGAGCTCCCTGCGCGATGCCTCGGACTTAGTCAGCCGGTCGAAGCTGGCTTTAAGCTGCCGGCTCATCGCGTTGAACCGTTCCGCCAGCAGTCGGAATTCGGCTGGTCCTACGATCGGCACCTCCGTGCCGAGCTCGCCGGAAGCGATTCTGCCGGACGCTTCGCCGATCCGGTTCGCCGCGCGGGCAAGCGGCATGACCAGCACGAAGTGGAGGATGAACGACAAGCCTCCGGCCAGCAGCGTGGCCCCGCCCAGCCAGATGAACGTCGGCGCGCTGAGCAGCATGCGGCTGTAGCAATAGAACAATACGGCTAAAATAGCGCCCAAACTGACGGCATTGGATATCAGAAGATAGGTGCGCAGCCTTACCGTCCGGCCCTTCATTCGGCGGGCTGCCCTTCGAACCGGTAGCCGATGCCCCATACCGTTTTCAGCCATGCCGGCTTGGACGGGTTCGGCTCGATCTTCTCCCTCAGCCTGCGCATGTGCACGGTGACCGTGGTCGAATCGCCTTCGAACGCGATGTCCCACACCCGGCTCAGCAGCTGACTTCTTGAAAAGACCTGTCCCGGATGGCGCGCGAACCATTCGAGGAGATCGAACTCGATAGCCGTGAGCTCCACGACCCGGTCGCCCGCCTTCACCTTGCGCTGTGCCGGATAAAGGGAAAGGCCTTCGAAGTGAAGGCCTTCTTCCCTTGGCGCCGGCTTGTCGGCGGGTTCCGCGGGAGGCGCCGCGCGGCGCAAAATGTTGCGTACGCGCAGCACAAGCTCCCGTGGACTGAACGGCTTGGTCAAGTAATCGTCCGCGCCAAGCGTCAAGCCGAGCAGCCGAGCAGCCGATCGCTCTCCTCTCCCCTTGCGGTCAGCATGATGATCGGCACGTCCTCTTCGTCGCGAACGGCGGTGCAGACGTCCCAACCAGACATGCCCGGCATCATGAGGTCGAGCACGAGCAGATCCGGGCGTCTCGACCGCCAGAGCCGCAGCGCCTGATCGCCGTCGTCCGCGACGAGCACCTCGAACCCTTCGCGTTCCAGATATCTGCGGCAGACGTCGGTAATATCCCGCTCGTCGTCCGCGACCAGCACCGTTGCTGCCATCCAGATCTCTCCTTCATTCGATTAACCAGATTATAGCACAGCCGCCAGCGCGAATTGTTACGCTTACTTTTCGCCCATGCCGCCTTCTTTCATGCTCGCCTGCGGCGACATCATGCCGTCGTCCTTCATGCTCGCCTCCAGCGACATCATGCCGTCACTCTTCTTGCTCGCCTCCGGCGACATCATGCCGTCACTCTTCTTGCTCGCCTCCGGCGACATCATGCCGTCGTCCTTCATGCTCGCTTCCGGCGACATCATGCCGTCGTCCTTCATGCTCGCTTCCGGCGACATCATGCCGTCGTCCTTCATGCTCGCTTCCGGCGACATCATGCCGTCATTCTTCATGCTTGCCGACGGCATCGGCGGATTGTCATTCGCCTTGTCCGTTCCGCATCCCGCCAGCGCAGCCGCCAGCGCAGCGGTCGCCAGCAGCAGGCAGAGCGGCTTGCCCGATTTTTCCACCCTTGTTCTGTTCATGATGATGCTCCTCCCCGATCCGTTATGATCTCAGGGTACCGCTTAGGCCTAACGAACCGCTAACCGATTTTCAACGAAAGGCTTAAAAGAATCTTACGAAAGCATTACGACCGGAAAAGCCGTGGTTACCTAGGATTCCCAACGCCTCGCGCGCTTTATTTATCCCAATATTCGTGCCCCCGCACCGGAACATCCGGCGACATTTTGCGTCTAAGATATACGAATTTAAAAAAGAGCTAAATTCCGTATCTCTTCTAGGAGGTTATACATCATGAAACCCAGGATGCTCCCATACTTCGCCATGCTGCTCGCCGTGGCGCTGCTGGCCGGATGCGGCGGAGGCAACGACGATCGCAATGCCGCTCCGTCGGCGACTTCGGGCACTCCCGTCGCTTCGCAAACCGATTCAACGCCATCCGAAGGCTCCGCCGCGACGGCCTCATCCTCATCCTCGGCTTCCGCCGCTCCGTCCGATTCCCAAAAGGCGCTGTCCGCCGCGGCCAAGGATGTCGTGGAGGCGCTCCGCGACCGCGATTTGAAGCGCCTTTCCTCGTGGATCGATCCGAAGCTCGGGCTTCGCTTTTCGCCCTACGCCGCGATGACGGAGACGGATCGAATATTCAAGCCCGAAGCGCTGCCTTCCTTCAAGAGCCAGGACAAGATCAAATGGGGCACGGCGGACGGCAGCGGCGATCCGATCGAGCTGTCCTTCCGCGATTACTTCGACAAGTTCGTGTACGACAAGGACTTCGATACCGCCCCGTCGATCTCCGCGAACAAGCTCGTCGGCAAAGGCAATTCCGTCTACAACGGACAAGATACGTATCCCGGCTCGGCCTTCGTGGAATTCCACTTCCCGGGCTTCGACGACTCCGCCGACGGCATGGATTGGGAGAGCTTGATCCTTACGTTCGTGCAGAACGGCAGCGATTGGCGGCTGGTCGCCCTGACGCATGCGCAGTGGACAATTTAGTACGGCAGCATGGGCGTATTCTTATGCCTCGCCCCCGTTGATCCTTCGCCGTAATAAATGCAAAAATGCACCTAATTTAACCGAACTCGACCCTTTTAGAAGGGATAGATGCAAAAACGCATCTAAATCCCCAATTAAGCCTGATTATCGTGCATTCTTTGAATTTAACTGCACTTTTGCATTTATTTCATAAAGCGTCGCTATACGGTAAAAAAATAAGTGTAAAAACGCAGTTATTCGACCCGCAACATCATCCGGGAAGCTCCAGCCCTTCTAACGCATATGCTCTGATCCGCTCAAAAAAACAAGCACCGCGTCCTTGGACGGGGTGCTTGTTCGCGTAGCAGGCTCGATTAGAGCTGGTTTTGAATCTTGGCCTTCAGGGAATCCTTGCTTTGCAGACCGACCAGCTTGTCGACCGGTTGGCCATCCTTGAACAGGATCAGCGTCGGGATGCTCATGACGCCGAATTGGGAAGCCAGCTCAGGCTGCTCGTCGACGTTCACCTTGGCGATCGTCGCCGTGCCTTGAAGCTCGGACGACAGTTCTTCGACGATCGGGAGCTGCATTTTGCAAGGTCCGCACCACGGCGCCCAGAAATCAAGCAGAGACACGCCTTCGCTAACGGTCTCGTTAAAGTTGTCCTTCGTTACGACTACGGCCATCGTAATCCACTCCTTCAGAGGTTTAATGAATTCTGTATATCGTTCCTATATGATGATCGGACGACGAAGCGCCATGGCTCCGGTCCGCTCCATCCTGCGACTGCTGCCATCCCGCGCGCGGAGCGCACAACGAACCTTACCCGCGGCTAAGTCTTCTGACACGCTTTGATGCGCGACAGCATCTGACCGATCGTAATCCCCTGGAAATAGCTCTCGAGCTGCTTCTCGGCGCCGCAGAACACGGAATTCATCACTTCCTGCATATTGGAACCGACCATGCAGTCCATATCCGGATTGCCGCTGCACCAGTTCGGCGTGATCGCGCCGGCCGCCATCGTCCGGTAAATATCCGCCAGCGTCATGTCCGAAGGATCGATGCAGAGCCTGTATCCGCCGCCCGAGCCTTCGCGCGTCGTCACGTAGCCGTTTTTTCGCAAGAAACCGAGTACCTTCCGCACCCGCGCCGGATGCGTGCAGACATTGGCCGCGATCTCTTCGCTCGACGCCATGCCGTCCGGCTTGTGCGCGAGCAGGACCAGACTGTGTACGGCAATAATAAATTCGCTGTTCATATGCGGCGCCCCCTTTCCCGGCGGGTTACTGTAATATTAACAGTTACAGTTGCAGCTGTCAAGGGGAGATACGACACGGTTAAAGCTTAGCATGCCGCCCGCGCTCCCGCCCTATTCCAAGGCGCGCACGCTCAATCGCCCCGGACCAGATCCGGATCCATGCCGAAGCGGCGATCCTCGTTCAGCCCGTCGATCCGGGCCATGTCCGCATCGGAGAGCGCGAAGTCGAACACGTCCGCGTTCTCCTCGATGCGCCGCGCTTGCACTGATTTGGGAATGACGACGATCTCCTGTTGCAGATGCCAACGGAGCACGACCTGCGCCGGCGTCTTGCCGTATTTGTCCGCCAGCTCGGCCAGCAGCGGCAGGTCCAGCCGTCCCTGCATGAGCGGGCGCCACGCCTCCGGCTGGATGCCTTCGCGCCGCAGGAATTCAAGCAAGGGCTTCTGCGTCAGCAGCGGATGCAGCTCCACCTGATTGACCATCGGCTTGATTCGGCAGACGCCCATCAAGTCCTCCAAGTGATGGATCTTGAAGTTGCTGACGCCGATGGCGCGCACTTCGCCTTCGTCGTACAGGCGTTCCAGCGCCCGGTATGTATCCTTGTACTTGCCCGGCACGGGCCAGTGCACCAAATAAAGATCGACCGCGCCGATGCCGAGCCGCTCCTTGCTCCTGTAAAAGGCGCGCAGCGTCTCGTCGTAGCCCTGCTCGTCGTTCCATACCTTGGACGTGACGAACAGCTTGTCTCTCGCGATGCCGGAATCGCGGATCGCCCGGCCTACGTCCGCTTCGTTGCCGTACAGCGACGCGGTATCGATCGCGCGGTAACCCGCCGCCAGCGCGGCCCTCACCGCATTCTCCGTTTCCGCGCCCGACTTGGCCCGCCATACGCCCAGCCCTAGCCGGGGCATCCATTCGCCGTTCAGCAGTTCCACGGCCGATGCCTTCGTCCACCGCATCCCGTCCACTCCTTTTCGCGACGATCTTAGGCCATGTTACCACGGATACGCAAGGTCCGCACGTTGATCGCGACCGCTCGTTCTGGCATACTCAAGGTGTCGGCGAAGCCTAGCGCCCCGCCGCCCCAACTTCAAAAAGACGAGGAGCTAACGCTCATGCATATCGACATTTACTCCGACATGGTCTGCCCTTGGTGCAGAATCGGCAAAAAGAACGTGATCGACGCGATCGAACAATGGGTTTCGGAATCCGGAGAGGACGTCACCGTGAGCTATCATGCCTTTCTGCTGGATCATTCGCTGCCCCCCGAAGGGTTGCCCTTCCGCGCTTCGATGGCGCACAAAATGGGCGGCGAACACCGCATCGAGGAGATGCTGCAGCGCGTGACCGATGCCGGCGCGGCCGTCGGCGTGCCGTTCCGGTTCGACCGCGTGACGCGGATGCCGAATACGGTGCTGGCGCATCGCCTGACCGCGATCCTGCCCGCAGATCGGCAGGAGGCTTGGATCGACGCCGTCATGATGGCATATTTTGAGTACGGCAGAGATATCGCGAAGCGCGACGTGCTGCTCGAGATCGCGGCGGACCTTGGCCTTGAGACCTTCCCGCTCGAGACGGCGCTGGACGAAGGCCGCGGAGCCGAGGAGGTGCAGGAGGATCTGGAGCGCGCTTCGGCCATGGGCATCTCGGGCGTTCCCTTTTTCGTGCTGAACGGCAAGTACGGCTTGTCCGGCGCCTATCCGGCCGCCGAATTCGTCAAGGCGTTCGGGAAGATCGCGGAGCAGGGCGGCGCATAAAAATAAAGGGAGGCAGCGCGATACGCTGCCTCCCCTTATTTTTATAGCTTCGAGAAGCGCCGGACAGACAAACTGTTGACCGTGGTTTATACGGAGACGATATCCGATGATGCCGCGCCCAAGCTGTCGGTCTTCCCCTTCATGCGCTCTGCGACGGCGCGCGCGATCCATACCCCTGCCGCGCCGGCTTGCGCGAGTCCCCGCGTGATGCCCGCGCCGTCGCCGCCGCAGTACAATCCGGCGATCTCGGTCTCAAGCCGGTCCGTCAGCTGCGGACGCGCGGAGTAGAACTTCGCCTCGACGCCGTAAAACAGCGTATGCTCGGACGCAAGGCCTGGCGTTACCTTGTCCAGCGCTTCGACCATCTCGATCAGGCTCTTCATCGTGTTGTACGGCAGGACCAGGCCCAGATCTCCAGGCACGGCTTCTTTTAACGTCGGCTCCAGGAAACCTTCCTTGATCCGCGCTGCGGTCGAACGGCGTCCCCGCAGGATATCGCCGTACTTCTGCACGATGACGCCGCCGCCGGACAGGTCGTTCGCGCGCTCGCAAATTTCCCGCGCGTATTCGTTCGGCTTGTCGAACGGCTCGGTGAACTTGTGCGACACGAGCAGCGCGAAGTTCGTATTGGACGAGCCGAGCGCCGGATCCTTGAACGCATGGCCGTTCGCGGCCATGACGCCGCTGTGGTTTTCGACGACCACGTGTCCGGACGGATTGCTGCAAAACGTGCGGACGCGCGTGCCCACCGACGTGTTGAACACGAACTTTCCCTCGTATAAATGCTCGTTGATCTCGCGCATGACCACATCCGACGTCTCGACCCGTACGCCGATATCGACCTGGTTGCTGTGCATTTTGATGCGGCGCTTCTTCAGCACCTCCGTCAGCCAAGCCGATCCGTCCCGTCCCGGCGCGACCACGACCGTGTCCGCGAACAGCTCCTCGCCGCCCTTCAGGACGACGCCCGTCGCCCGGTGCCCGCCGCCTTCCTTTACGGTCAGCAGGTCCGCGACCTCCGTCTTGAACCGCATCTCGATCTTGTCCGCCAGGTAGGCGGCGATCGACTTCAGAATCTCCAGGTTCTGCTCCGTGCCGAGGTGCCGCACCTGCGCGCGCAGCAGCTTCAGACCGGCGGCATAAGCACGCTGTTCGATGCTCTTGACGACGTCGGTCGTCGGGTCGGTAATGGTATGCGTCGCGCCGTGGGAGAGGTTGACCTCGTCTACGTACTTAATGAGGCCCAGCACCTGCGAGGCCGGCAGATAATCCGTCAGCCAACCGCCGAACTCGGTCGTAATGTTGAACTTCCCGTCGCTGTACGCGCCCGCCCCGCCGAAGCCCGCCGTGATCGAGCAGGCCGGCAGGCAGCCGGCGAATTCTTTTTTCCCGGCAGCCGGGGGACAGAGCTGAATCTTCTCTTCGAGGATCGGGCACCGGCGGCGGTGGATCTCATGGCCCTTGTCCAGCAGCAGCACCTTAAGACGCGGGGACTTGCGATAGAGCTCGTAGCACGCGAAAATACCCGCCGGCCCGGCGCCGACGACGATGACGTCATAAGCATTCGTCATTTTGTTCTGCCTCCCGAAAATGAAAAATTCCCGACCGCCAAAAGATACGGAGATGCCCTCCGCTCCTTCGTAGTCGGGAATTCACGGTTCCCGGTAGAGACCACCGGCCCTTATCGCCGGAGATATACGAATGCGCGTATAGTCGATGCCTGATGGCGGTTAGGTAAATTGTTGTCTTGCGATACGGTAAAGCAGCTGCAGCTGGGTTAGCCGCTCAAATGTTGTGTTCACTGCTTCCCGACAGTTAGTTTACGCGCGTCAGGCGTACGTGTCAATGATAATTGCGCGAATCGTACGTAAAAGGCGACGATTTTTAACATTATCAATAAGAAGCACGTTTTACTTAGACCAGAATCCGAACATTCATCATTGAAAACGAGGTGTCTCTGATCCATCCCCTGCTATTCAGCAGGCGATCCGACCCCACAGCTCGTTCTTGGCCTCATCGCCTACTATTCAGCAGGCGATCCGGCTCCCCAGCTCGCTTCCGGCCTCATCCCCTGCTATTCAGCATGCGATCCGACCCCACAGCTCGTTCTTGGCCCCATCGCCTACTATTCAGCAGGCGATCCGGCTCCCCAGCTCGCTTCCGGCCTCATCCCCTGCTATTCAGCATGCGATCCGACTCCCCAGCCCGCTTCCGGCTCCATCGCTTACTAGTCAGCAGGCTTCGCCTCCCGCAACAAAAAAAGCCGCCCGCCGCCGCATTTCCGCGACTCCCGGACAACTTTTCATACGCACCCTGCCGGCAGCAAATATATAATTCTCCCGCTACCTGCATCCAACCTCGCCCGCGTTATCCCGCCAGCTGCACATCCACGTTCACCGTCAGCGTCTGCTCGCCGGTCCCCCGATACACGCCCTTGACCGGCACGATGTCCAGGTAGTCCCGGCCATGCGCCAGCTTGACGTACCGCCAGTCCACGAGCCCGTTGTTAGTGGGATCGAAGCCCTGCCAGCCCATGCCGGGCACGTACACCTCGACCCATGCGTGGGAAGCCTGCTCGAAGTCCGCATTCCGCCCCTGCAGGTCGCCGACGAAGTGGTACCCGCTCACGTACCGCGCGGGCACGCCGCGCATGCGGCAGATCGCGAGCAGCAGATGCGCGAAGTCCTGGCAGACGCCCGAGCCGATGGCGATCATCTCGTCGGCCGTCGTGTGGACCGCCGTCGACAGCGGCTTGTACTCGAAGTCGCCGAAGATGCGGCCGGACGCGCATTGGACAAAGTCGAATACGCCTACCCGCTCGGCTCCGCATGCCGCATCCTCGGCGTACCCCGCAACCGTCGGATGAAAGGTCGCGAAGGGCGTCGGCAGCAGATACTCCGCATTGGCGTCGCGAAACGCGTCGGTGCGCAGCCGCGACCACGACTCGAACGGCTCGGTCTCGGACTTGCGCTTCATCTCCGAGTCGCGGGTGACGACCGTCGACCGGGAAGTGATGACGAGCTCCCGATGCGGATGGTTGGCCGTAAAGGCATGCACGCGATTGCCGAAGTAATCTTCGTAAGACATCAAGGAAACGTTGGGCTCGATGATCAGACGGTGCTGGTAGCAGGCTTGGCGCTCGTCAGTCCGAGGGGCGAGCCGCAGCTCATTGACACTGTCCGTCACCGGCGCGCCGTACCTGTAGGTCGTGACGTGGGTAATATCCAGCTTCATGCCGTGACCTCCCGTCCGGGGGAAAAAAAAGCCTTCGCCATCGCCTCGCCGAGCTGACTGTTCGTCGCGAGCAGTTGCTGCAGGACGGCGTCCAGCGAATCGGCGTTGATGTCCGGGCGCTCCAGCCACCCCAGTTCGGAGCGGGCTTTGTCGGCGGTCCGAATGATCCGGTCGAGCCCCGAGCCCGACCGGCTCGCCCCGGCTCGCAGCGCCTTGAGGTGGTCCGAGAAGCTCGCGAGCGCATAGTGGACGGACCGCGGGAATTGCTCTTGCGCCAGCAGAAACGACGACACCTCCTCCGTGCTCAGCTCCTCGATGCCGAGCCTGCGAAAGGCCTCGTACCCGCCGACCGACTTGAGCACGGCCATCAGGTAGGCGTAGGAAGAGCTTCCCGTCTCCGCCGTATATCGCAGCACGGATTGAAGCAGCCGCACGATATTTTCGGAACGCTCGAGATACCGTCCGCTCTCCATCATGCTGTACGCATCGTCGCGCAGCGCGATCGACACCGCCGTCCCTTGGAACGCCGCCAGGCCTTCCTTGATACGCTGATAAAACCGATGAGGCGAGTCTCCGAGCACCTCGGCCGTATCGCAGCTTTTCAGCCATAGATAGAAGCCGTTCAGCAGATTCCATAGCTCGGAAGGGAGCCGATCCCGAATCTTCCTCAGATTATCCCGCGCCTGGGAGACGCAGACGACCAGCGAGTTGGCCTGCGTCGCGTCCAGCGTCAGAAAGTGGATGACCTCGCGTTCGCCGTAGGCGGCATGCTTCTCCTCGTAAGCCGAGAGATCGCCGATCGCGCCTACGATGCGGCGCCACACCTGTTCATCCGGCCCCTGCTCATCCTCCCGGAGGTGGTAGTACACGTCAATGAGCCGCGCGTGGTTTTCCGCCCTCTCCGTATAGCGTCCGATCCAGAACAACGATTCCGCGATGCGGTCCAGCATAGCGTCTCCTCCTCGTCACGATCATGCTAATACCCATGTATCCTTGCAGCCGCCCCCTTGGGACGAATTGACGACCAGCGAACCTTCCTTCATGGCGACGCGCGTGAGCCCGCCGGGCAGCACATGCACCCGACTGCCGTTCATGAGCGCGAACACGCGAAGATCGATATGCCGCGATACGAGCCGTCCGTCCATGCAGACGGGGGCGGTGGACAGCTTGATCGTCGGCTGCGCGATATAATTGTCGGGATCGGCCATGATCTTCTGAGCGAAGGCCGCGCGCTCTCCCTCGGTCGACGAAGGACCGATCAGCATGCCGTAGCCGCCCGACAGCGACGTTTCCTTGACGACCATCTCATCCAGCCGCTGCAGCACGTATTCCCTTTCTTCCGGACGACTCATCAGATAAGTGGGCACATTGGAAAGAATCGGCGTTTCGTTCAGATAGTAGCGGATCATGTCCGGTACGAAGGTGTATATCGCTTTGTCGTCGGCCACGCCCGTGCCCGGCGCATTCGCGATCGCGATATTGCCGAAGCGGTAAGCGTTCATCAGCCCGGCGACGCCGAGCATCGAATCCGGCCGGAAGGCGAGCGGGTCGAGGAAGTCGTCGTCGATCCGCCTGTACAGCACGTCGACCCGCCGTTTGCCGCGGGTGCCGCGCATGTAGATCTTGTGGTCCTCGCAGACGAGATCGCGTCCTTCTACCAACTCGATGCCCATCTGCTGCGCCAGAAACGCATGCTCGAAATACGCCGAGTTGAAGCTGCCGGGCGTCAGCAGCGCGATGACGGGATCGCTCTTGTCCGTCTGGGCCATGGCGCGCAGGGAGGATCGAAAAGCATCCAGCGTACGGTCGATGCCGCGGATGGCGTGGGAGAAGTATAATTCCGGAAAATCGTGGGTCATGGTGGACCTGCTTTTGAAAATGTACGAGAACCCCGAAGGAGAGCGCAAATTGTCCTCCAGCACGAAGTAGTCGCCCTTCTCGTCGCGGATCAGGTCGATGCCCGATGCCGTCACGTAAGCGCCGCCCGGCACGGAGAGACGCATCATCTCGCCTCTGAAGTAGCGGTTGCCAAGCACCATGCGCCTGGGGATTAGCCCATCCTGGAAAATATGCTGCTCGTGGTAGACGTCCTTTAGAAATGCGTTCAAAGCGCGCACGCGCTGCGAGACGCCGCGCTCGATCTTCTCCCATTCGGCGCCTGGAATGATGCGGGGTACCAAGTCGAACGGAATCGTACGCTCAAGCGCCTCGGATTGGCCGGGCTGCGACAAGGTGAAGGTGATGCCCTCCTCCATCAGCCGGCGGTTCATCTGACGCTGCCTGGCTGCGCGCTCGTCGATGCTGAGACGCGAGAGGATGGCTTGCACCTTTTCGTAATGACCCCTGACCTGCGTCCCTTCGAACATCTCGTCGTAAAACTTCGAGGCAGGAGGCGACAGCGAGGTGATTGCGTTCCATAATTCCATGACTGCGGCTCCTCTCCGATCCGATACTCGGAGGACAAGAGCCATTCCTCCCTTCGGGCGGGGATCCGGCGATAGGCGTCTGCCTGACGGCAACCGTTTGTTAAATGAATCATATTCTCCCGTGAATTACATGTCAATAAATTTTACATATAATAAACAATTTTAACGACGTATATCACCCAATCATAACTTCACGCGTCAGAAATGAAGAGAATTTCAACAAATCTCGTCATCTTTACTACTCGGCAAGCGACCATCGACGCTCATCATGCCGAGGATAACCGGCACGCAGCATCCAACCATTCGCCCCTTCCCTCCGACCGCCTCCGAATTAGGCATCCCGCGCGGCGCTATGATAAAATATCGAAACAATGATTGGCAAAAGGAGCCACCGCCGTTGACCTCAAAAGCAAACGCAGGGCTGCTGTCCATCTGGATCAGCCTTGTGAGCAACATCGCGCTCACCATCCTCAAGATCGTCGTCGGCCTGCTCTTCGCGAGTCCCGTGCTCGTGGCCGACGGCATTCACAACGCCGGCGACATCATTGCGACCGTGGCGGCATTGACGTCCTCCATGGTGTCTAAGAAACCCGCGGACGAAGAACACCCATACGGCCATGGCAAGGCGGAAGTCGTCGCCTCCGCGCTCGTCGCCATCATTCTGGCGATCGCCGCGCTCTGGATTGGCTATCATGCCATCCTGACCCTTCGCGAGCCGCCGGAGAGCGAGAGCCTGCTGCCGCTCGCCGCAGCCGTCGTTTCTCTTGTCTGGAAGCAAGCCCTGTACCTGTACACAATCCGGGTCGGACGCGCCGTCAACAGCAAGAGCGTGCTCGCCACCGCTTACGACCACCTCGCCGACGTGTATGCCTCGCTGGCGGCCGTGATCGGGATCGGTCTGGCCTATATCGGCGAACGGCTCGATTGGTCTTGGGCCGCATACGGCGATCCCGTAGCCGGCATCGTCGTGTCGCTGCTCGTGCTCAAGCTCGCCCACGAGATGGGCACCGACGCCATCGACATCCTGATGGAGCGCAACGTATCGCCGGCCAAGCTCGCGCAGTACGAAAAGTTGATCGCCAGCGAACCCGAGATCAAGCGCATCGACCGCGTCCGCGCCCGCGAGCACGGCCACTATATCATCGTAGACGTGCGCGTCGGCATTCCGAGCCACTATACGATCCAGCAAGGCCACGATATCGGCCGCGCGCTCAAACGCTGCATCATGGACAGCGATCCGGACGTGGTCGAGGTGCTCGTCCATATGAACCCGTGGAACGAGGGAGAATAGCCAAGCTATCGCGCACGTTTGCAGGATACGCATGCTCCGTATGCGACTCGCGCCCGAGCATACAAAAAAGGCGACCCTTAGCCGGATCATCCGCTAAGGGTCGCCTTCTTATATAGAACCTTAATTCCTCAATGCGCCACCATGTTGTACTTCATGATCCAGATGGAGCCGGCGACGATCGTCAGGACGATGACGAGGCCGAGCAGGAGCACCATCAGGTTGTAGCGCGGCTTCTTCTCTTCCTTCAAGTGCATGAAGAAGAACAGCTGCACGACGAATTGCAGGACGGCCGTCGCGAGCAGGACGACGTCGGCGGCGTTGCCGGTGACGATGTCGTTCAGCACGAGGATCAGCGGGATCGCCGTCAGAATGAGCGACAGGACGAAGCCGAGCACGTAGGACTTGAGCGAGCCGTGGGACTCGTGCGCGTCGGCGCCGTGCGAGGCGTGCGTGTCATGATGCTGCGCCATCTTACCTCACCCCCATCATGTACACGATCGTGAAGACGAAGATCCAGACGACGTCGAGAAAGTGCCAGTACAAGCTGATGTTGCCGATCTTGCGCTTGGTCACCGGCGTGATGCCGCGCTTCGCCACCTGCAGCATCAGCGCGACCATCCAGATGAGACCGATGGAGACGTGAAGACCGTGCGTGCCGACGAGCGTGTAGAAGGCGGACAGGAAAGCGCTGGTCGAGATCTTGGCGCCCTCGTCGACCATCTTCAGGAACTCGGTCACTTCGAGCGTGATAAAGGACGCGCCCAGCAACGCCGTAACGATGAGCCAGCCGATCAGGCCCTTCTTGTCGCCCCGGTTCATGGACAATACGGCCAGACCGCTGGTGAAGCTGCTGGTCAACAGGATAAACGTCTCTGCGATGACGCCCGGCATCTCGAACAGCTCGGAGGCGGTAGGCCCGCCCGCCGTGCTGTTCATGAGGACGGCATACGTGGCGAACAACGTGCCGAATATAATACAGTCGGTAATGATGAAAATCCAGAAGCCCATCGTCCGAAGCGCTTCGAGGTCGTGATGGCCGTCATGGCCGTGATCGTGGTCGTGCGATGATTGGTTAGCCGCGACATGCGCCATTAGACAACCCTCCCCGCTTTAGCTTCGGTCTTTCTAACCTCTTCAGCCGTTACGTAGTAATCCGTGTCGTAGTTAAACGAGTGATACAGCATGGTGGCCGCGATCCCGATCGCGCCCGGTACGATCAGCCACAGCCAGTCGAATACGAAGCCGAAGCCGAGGATGAACCAGAACACGGACATGACGATTGGCGTCCCCGAGTTTTTCGGCATGTGGATCGGTTCGTACTTGGGCGGCGGATCCTGGACGCCCTGTGCGGCCAGCTCCTTGCGGCGCCACCAGTCGTCTCTGCCTTCGACCTTCGGCGTGATCGTGAAGTTGTAGAACGGCGCAGGCGAAGGAATCGACCACTCCAGCGTGCGTCCGCCCCATGGATCGCCCTTGACGCGCTCCATGAACTTGATGCTGTGCAGAATCTGCCACACTTGGAACAGGAAGCCGATCCCCATCAGGAAGCCGCCGATCGTGGAGACGAAGTTCCAGCTCCACCAGCCGGTGTCCCAGCTGTACGAGCTGACGCGGCGCGTCATGCCCATGAGGCCGAGCACGTATTGCGGCATGAAGCAGACGTAGAAGCCGATGTTCCACAGCCAGAACGCCCAGCGGCCGAGCTTCTCGTTGAGCTTGAAGCCGAACACCTTCGGCCACCAGTAGTACAGACCTGCGAAGTAACCGAACACGACGCCCCCGATGAGCACTTGGTGGAAGTGAGCGATCAGGAAGTAGCTGTTGTGGAACTGGAAGTCGGCCGGCGCGACGGACAGCATAACGCCGGTCATGCCGCCGACGATGAAGCATGGAATAAATGCCATCGTCCAGAGCATCGGCAGCTCGAACGTAATTTTCCCCTTGTACATCGTAAACAGCCAGTTGAATATTTTGACCCCTGTCGGGATCGCGATGATCATCGTAGTGACGGCGAAAAAGGCGTTGACGTTCGCGCCCGAACCCATCGTGAAGAAGTGGTGGGCCCATGTGAAGAACGAAAATATGCTGATGCTCATCAGCGCGAACACCATGGAGCCGTAGCCGAACAGCCTCTTCTTGGAGAAGGTGGCCACGATCTCCGAGAATATGCCGAACGCCGGCAGTACGACGATATACACTTCAGGGTGACCCCACATCCAGATGAGGTTGATATACATCATCGGATTGCCGCCCATATCGAGCGTGAAGAAGTGGGCGCCGAAGTAACGGTCGATGAAGAGCAGCGCCAACGTCACCGTCAGAATCGGAAACGCCAGGATGATCGTCAAGCAGCTCGAGAGCACCGACCAGGTGAACATCGGCATCTTCATGAGCTTCATTCCCGGCGCGCGCATCTTCAGAATCGTGACGATAAAGTTGATACCGGTCATCAAGGAGCCGATACCCGAGATTTGAATGCCCCAGATATAGAAGTCCTGCCCCACGCCCGGACTGAACATCTTCTCGGAGAGCGGCGGATAAGCGAGCCATCCCGCCTCCGGCGAACCGCCGATGACGAACGAGACGTTGAACAGCATCGCGCCCATGAAGAACAGCCAGAAGCTCAGGGAGTTCAGCAGCGGGAACGCGACGTCGCGCGCGCCGATCTGCAGCGGTACGGTTAGGTTAAACAAACCGAACATGAGCGGCATCGCCATGAACAAAATCATGATGACGCCGTGCGTCGTGAAAATATCGTTATAGTGATCGGGCTTCAGGAACTCCATGCTGTCTGGCAGCGCCAGTTGGGTCCGCATGAGCAAGGCATCGACGCCCCCGCGGAACAGCATGAGCAGCGAAGCGATGACGTACATGATGCCGATCCGCTTGTGATCGACGGTCGTCAGCCACTCGCGCCACAGCCAACCCCAGCGCTTGAACGCGGTGAGCGCGACAACGATGGCGACCATCGTCAGTCCGATCGCGACGTCGGCGCCGTAGATGAGCGGGTCCCCAGTCACGAAGAAATCGGATAGCTTGGTAATCTTCAATCGGGTCCCCTCCTTAATGTTGATGCGCGGCGCCGCTATCGCCCGCGTCGGACATGTCCATTTCGCTCATGTCCATCTCGCTCATATCGTGGCCGGCTTGACCGTCCGCGACGTCCGCGCCTTCGTTGGACGAAGCCGCATCTCCGCCGTGATGATGGCCGGATTGGCCTGCCACGACGTACTTGTTGACGATATTGTCGAACATCCCGTTCGGGAATGCGGAGAACGAACGCACCAGCGAAGTCGCCGGCTGCGCGAGCTCGTTATAGCCTTCCTGGCTCATCGCCGGATACGATTGCTTGACGTCTTGCACCCACTTGTCGAAGTCGGCCCGCGACGTCGCCTTGGCGTTAAAGGTCATCTTGCCGAAGTATTCGCCGCTGAAGTTCGCGCCCGTGCCGAAGTAATCGCCCGGCTCGTCGGCGATCAGATGGAGCTTCATCGCCATGCCGGACATCGTGTAGATCTGGCCGCCGAGCTGCGGGATCCAGAACGAGTTCATCGGCGCGTCCGCGGTCAGTTGAAACTGAACGGGAACCTTCTCAGGGAACTGTACGTAGTTAACCGTAGCGATGCCTTGCTCCGGATAGAGGAACAGCCACTTCCAGTCCAACGCTACGACCTGGATCGTGATCGGCTTCTCGTCGGAAGCGAGCGCCTTGGAAGGCTCCAGCTTATAGCTGTATTGCACCGTGACGATCGCGATCAGCAGAATGATCAGGATCGGAATGCCCCACCAGACGGCTTCCAGCTTCGTACTGTGATCCCACTCGGGCTGGTACGCTTCTTTCTTTTTGCTCTTCGCCCGATACTTCCAAGCGATCCAGAACGTCAATATGAGGACGGGCACGATAATGATGAGACACAGTCCCGTCGTGATATAGATGAGATCAAGCTGATGCTTGGCGATCTCCCCTTTGGGATTAAGGACGACTACGTCCGCGCATCCCGACAGCAGGAACGTCATCAGCGCCAGCGGCAGGAACGCCGCCGCCCGCATGAACCACCCTTTGTACTTCATTTGCTCACACTCCTTGATTGCGGCTTGGCGCCGGGCCCGCGGCTGCTCTCGTCAGAACTCCGCGCTATGTCATTAACATATCAAAAACCGAAGGCCGCGGCGCTGCTGTTAACAAATGCGTCAATGTTTGTTTGATATTTAGCAATAAATTGTTCACCAATTCGACCTTTGTTCAAACAAACGCAACAAAAAAACTGCCTTGCGCGGAGAAGTCTCTCTGCGCAGGCAGTCTTTGGCTGAATGGATCCTTCCGGCGGGCGCCGGATCAGGCGAGGTCTTCGACCTTGTCGAGACCTTCGGGCTCGAGATCCGACTTCTTCATCATCAATGGCGCGGCTACGCCGAACAGCAGAATCTGCAGGCCGCCTACGAGGAAGCCGATGCCGATCATCAGTCCGAGGTTGCCGTCGTTGAATTCGTTCATATTCAATGCGCTGCAAATGACGCCGAATGCAATAATAACCGCCGCCGTCCATTTCAACGCGATCGTCATGTCTTTTCTCATGTGAACAGCTCCCTTCAGTGGAAACGCTATCTGTGAACATTCTATCACAGAAATGTGACAAAATATAGTCTAAATCGGCCTAGATTCGAAATTTCACCTGCGCAGGACGGCTTCGATTCAACTTTCAAGCTGCGTCACGCTCGCATTTCCTCTTACCCGGCCGAAAAGGCTTCCAAACGAAACGCCCTTCATATAACCCGCGGATGCCGTCCCTTCCCTGGACCTGAGGCGGAGCGGCGGTCCAACCGGCGTCTGTTCCCCGGAAGCATGCGTTCATTCTATAATGAAGCGGCAGGCTTGGAATTATGCAGGCCGCCTAACGTACAGAAATGGGGAACAAACGTGAACGACAACAGATCGGCTAGTCCGGCGGCCGTCGCGCTGCTCTGGCTACTCGGCATCTTCGCCATCCCGCTGGGGCTCGCGCTGTGGGCCGTATTATCCGCCCTGGCCGCAGCCAATATCGCGCTCATCGCCGCTCCGGTTGCGGTACTGCTGGACTGGACGCTGAGCGGAGAACGCTACCCGGCAGCCCTGTTCGTCAGCTTCGCGGTAACAGGCTTCGGCATGCTCGCCGCGCTCGGCACGATCGCAGCATTCAAAGCCGGCATTCGTTGTACGGCCGGCGGACTCGCCTTATCGGCCCGCATTCGGAAAGGAAGGGCATTATAATGAAAAAAGTATCCTGGGTAACGATCGCGATCGGCCTCATTCTCATCGGCTTGGGGGGCGCAGCATATTACAAATTCCACTTTGCGGAACCGCTAACGGCGCATTCGCAGGCGTGGACGTTCGACGAGGGAACGCTTCGGTCACTCGAGATCGACGGTGAAGCGAAGAGCCTGGATGTACGCTTCGTCGCGAGCGCGGACGGCAAGAACACCGTCACGCTGAACGGCGAAGAAGAGCAAGAGGTCATCGACCGGCTGTCGGACGTGACCGTGCAGGACGGCAAGCTGAAGCTCGATCTGGATGCCAAGGACAGATGGTTCAACATGGACTTCGACTTCGGCAGCCACAAGCAGACGATCGTCGTCGCGCTGAGCGGGACCGGTCGGCTGGACGACGTCACGATCAAGTCGGACTCCGGCTCCGTGACCGTGGACGGCCCCAGAGCGCAGCAAGTGGCGATCGGCTCTGATTCCGGCTCGCTGCGGGCTTCGAATATCGATGCGGGAACGGTCGAATTCAAATCCGACTCCGGTTCGGTCAAGCTCGGCGCCGTTCGCGCAGAACAACTCAAGGTGAAGACGGACTCCGGCAGCATCGAGGCAGACGGCGTGACGGCCGACGCGACGGCCTCGTCGGACTCCGGCTCGGTCCGGATCTCGTCTTTGACCGGCACGGCTTCGATCAAGACCGATTCCGGCAGCGTACGGCTGTCCAAGACCGACACGTCCTCCGCCGACGTCTCCAGCGACTCCGGCAGCGTACGCGTCGAAGTGCCGGCGGCCTTCGCCGGTCACTATGACCTCCGCTCGGACTCCGGCTCGATCCACTCGCCGGATTCGCCGGGTCAGACGAACGACACGATTAAAGTGCGTACGGACAGCGGCAGCATACGGGTATCGACGGCGGAATAAAGCACTAAAATAAGAAGGGCTGTTCTCCGGTCATGAAGATGACGGGAAGAACAGCCTCTTTTTATGCGTATAAGGGTTTGGTTTGGGCGATCGCGCGAAAAGCGGATGCGCGCCATCATGCCGGATACGGCTGCGACGGCGCGGACGCCAGCGCTTCCTCGGTAATCTTGCGGATGTCGACGGGCGACATCGACTCCTCGCTCACGAGATCCGGCAAGATGCTGTCGAAGAAGTAATCCACGCACTTGAGCGGTATGCTGCGAATCTTGAGGAGCGCGTGCCGGTACATCGAGACGAATTCTTTTTCCGTGTTGCCCCGCTGAAGCTCGGAGAACGCCTCGTATACTTGGTCGAGCTTGTCGGCCGCTTCGAGGATCAGCCCCTCGATCGACTGGTCCTTCCCCTCGCGCAGTTGCTCTTGGAAAATCGCCTTGAACTCGCGCGGGATATGCTCCTCGATAAAATTATGGATCATGCCCTCCTCGACGCGCTGAAGAAGCGTGCGCAGCTGCATGGAGGAATGCTTGACGGGCGTCTTGATATCCCCGATAAAAATTTCTCCGTAATCATGGCTGCTCGTGATCCGGTAAAGCTTTTTCCAGTCGATGACCGCGCCCTGCTGCTCTTCGATATCCGCGAAGGTCTTGGCATACTGAACGACCTTCCAAGAGTGCGCGGCGACGCTATGCTCCTCGAACTTGAATTTGCCCGGGCAGCGAATGATCCGGTCGAGCACGTCCAGCGATCTGAAGTAGGCATGAATTCCCATGGCGGGTTCTCCTTTTTTGACCGGCGATTGTCAAGCTTTGCGTAAAATGATGTCGGGCCGCAACTCTATTGTAGCCGGACGTTGTAAAGCCGGAATTATCGGAGTATTAAAACACCGGCTCGTTTATAGGCGCGGGATGCGCTGCGCTTGCCGAAAAACAAAAAAAACCGCGCTGCGGCATCGCATTCGCGGTAAGCATGGTCGGTCATGGGGTGTCGCCCCCGTCAACGGGACGGGAGACACGCTCTTTATGTCAATGCATGGTTGACTGGTGGCTCTCGCCCCATTCCTTCAGCATCAGGATGACGGGTACCAGCGTACGGCCGTAATCGGTGAGCCGATAGCCGATCTTCGGCGGCGTCTCCTGGTAGACGATGCGCTGCACGAGGCCTTCGCGCTCAAGATCGCGCAGCTGCAGCACCAGCATGCGCTGCGTAATGCCGGGAATCATCCGGCGAAGCTGATTGAAGCGGGCTTCCTGCTGGATGAGCTGATAGAGAATGACGCCCTTCCACTTGCCTCCGATGACGCTCATTGCCGTACCGACGGGATTGGTTGCCGTTTCGTTCGCTTCGAATTTGATCGTTTGCAGCATGATGGTGCCTCCTTGTTTTGGTGCTCGGCCGTTTACATACTCTTTTTATATCACTTGTTACTGAACAAATTCTGAAAAAGCGGGCGGATGCGAAGATTGGGTTTGTTGCATACTATTGTCAACGACCGCGGACAAGGAGGAGGCGACACCGGCATGCTCAAACGTCTGATTCGGGCTTGGCTCCGGCATTCGCTCCAGGGACGTCCGTCCGGGCCCGCGTCGGGCGGCTTCGGCGCGCGGTTCGCCGCGAAGGGCGGTTCGCGCCCCGCTTCGGGAGACCCGCAGTCCGCCATCTTGAGAGCATTCCAACATACCGAGGACCTGGTATGCCAACCGATCTCCGCAGGCGGGGTAGCCTGCACGCTCGTGTACTTCGAGACGATCGTGGACAAAACCACGCTGTTCGCGCATTTGATCCGGCCGCTCCGCGAGCAGCCGTCCCTCGAAGCGAAGGAGCTGCTGGACGGTCTGCTTGAAGGCGCGCTCGTCTCCATTCCGGCCACCCGCGTACGGGACGTCGATCAGGCCGTATCGTCGATCTTGGAGGGACAGGCCGCACTGCTCATCGAAGCAGGCGGGAAAGGCATTTGCCTGTTCCCCGTCACGCAATACAACGACCGCGCCGTCACGGAATCCCAGCACGAGACCGTCATCGTCGGACCGCAGGAAGCGTTCGTGGAGAACATCCGCACCAATCTCGCCCTCGTTCGCCATAAGCTGAAGCATCCCGATTTCAAAGTCGAGAAGTATACGTTCGGACGGTTCACCAAGACGGAAACTTACCTCGTCTACATCCAAGGCGTCTGCAACGAGGACGTGCTGGGCGAGGTAAAGAAAAAACTCGCCGCCACGGACGTGAGCAGCGTGCTCGGCGCCAGCTATATCGCGGAGCGGATGCAAGATATGCCGTTCTCCCCCTTTCCTACGGTTCAGTATTCCGAGCGCCCGGACACGCTGGCCGCCGCGCTGATGGAGGGACGCATCGGCATGATGATGGACGGCACGCCGCAATCGTTGATCGTGCCTGTCACCTTTTTCTCGCTCATGCAGTCGGCGGAAGACTACTACCAGAACTTCATGGCATCGACCTGGATCCGGTGGATCCGCCTGTTTTTCGTCGCCATGTCCTTTCTCGTGCCTTCGGTGTACGTGGCGGTCACGACCTTCCATCCGGAGATCGTTCCCGCCAACCTGCTGCAGACGATCACGGCCGCCAGAGAAAACATTCCGTTCCCCGCGCTGGCGGAAGTGCTCATCATGGAGCTGATCTTCGAAGGTCTCCGGGAGGCCGGCATCCGTATTCCGAGACCCCTCGGGCAAACCGTATCGATCATCGGCGCGATCGTCATCGGACAAGCCACCGTGCAGGCCGGCATCGTATCCGCGCCGACCGTCATCGTCGTGTCGATCACGGGCATCGCTTCCTTCGTCATTCCGCACTTCGAGCTGGGCCTCGCGTTCCGCCTGCTGCGGTTTCCGTTGCTGCTCCTGGGCGGACTGCTCGGCATGGCCGGTCTCGTGACCGGGCTGTTCATCCTTTTCTGGCATCTGGTATCGCTTTCCTCGTTCGGCGTGCCATATATGCATCCCCTCGCGCCGCTGTCCGTGCGGGATTGGAAGGATACGTTCATCCGCATCAATTGGACGCGGATGAACTCGCGCCCAGAAGCTTACCGCAAGTTGGATCCCGCGGAAAGGCTGCCCGGCCATGAATAGATTTTCTCGAACGACGCTCGTCGCCGCGTCGCTCGTCCTGCCGCTCTCCGGCTGCTGGTCGAAGTTAGAGCTGAATGACCGCAGTTTCATCACGAGCGCATACATCGACCTGGGCGAAAATCCCGGCGAGGTCATGCTGACGGTCGGTTCGCCGCTGCCTAACCGGATGGGAGCGATCGGCAATGCCGACTCGGCTCCCCAGCAGGGCAAGTCCTACACTTCCAACACCGCGTCCGGATCCACGATTCCGGAGGCGCTTGACAAGATCCAGAACGACCTGACGCGCAAGCTCACCTGGGGGCAGACACGCGCCGTCGTCGTCAGCGCGGACTTCGCCGCGCAAAGGGGCCTTAAGGAAGTGCTGGAATGGACCGCGCGCAACCCTTTCTTCCCGCTACGGACGTTCGTGTTCGTGTCCGATGGGCTCGCCAAGGAAGTCGTGGAGCTGACGCCCGTCTACGAGAGAGCCCCGGGCGAAGTGCTGCGCAAGTTCGGCAGCCGCAAGTTCGTCGGGCAAGCGACGATCAAAGACTTGGCCGTCGCCAGCGCGGCCGGCGTCGGCACGTCCGTTCCGCTGCTGCGGACCGGACATAAACCGCTGATCAGCGAAGGCAACAAGGTCAGCCCCTGGACCGGCATCGCGGGCACCGCGATGATCCAGGACATGCGCATGAAGGGCAGGCTCAATATCGAGGAAGCCAAAGCGGCCAGCTGGGCGGAGGGCAATCTCTCCGAACCGATGTATGACGTGCTGTCGGGCAAAGGGAAATTCGACTATAGGCTGAACCATCTAAAATCCAAAATTTACCCTATCGTCTCTCCGGCAGGCGATATCGTGTGCCGGGTCCGGCTCAGCGCGGAGGCCTCGCTTGAATCCGCGCTAAGCGGCGAGGACGTCTCCTCTTCCGGCACGCTCCACAAGCTGGAGCGGCAAATGAACGAGGCAATCTCCTCCGATCTGCAAAGCGCGCTGGAAAAGTCTCAAGCGGCAGGCGCGGATATTCTGGAGCTTGGCCGGCGCCTGGAGTGGCGCCATCCCCGCTTGTGGACGCGCGTGAAGGATAAATGGACGCAAGTATACGCCGAGGAAGTTCGGTTTAAGGTGGAGACCCGCATACGCGTGACCCATTTGGACTCGGAACACAAGCCGCTATGGACAATCCAGAAGGCAATATCCAAATGAAGGCGGCATGGCTGATCATGGCAGGGGTCGCAGTCTTCGAGCTGTACCGGCTTCGCTCGGGGAGCAGACGGGCTCGCTTTACGACGATGGCCGCATGGCTGCTGAGTATCGGCTATGCGGGAACCGCGGTATTCGCCGATTGGCTCCCGCTGCCGGTCTGGATCATTCGGGGACTGTTCGGGTGGGCCGACGCTATCTTGCGGTAAAGCTGAGGAGTTGGGAGTTGAACGAAGCATGAAACCTCTTAAATTCGTTCATCTATGGCGGATATTCGCGCTGCATCTGATCGCTGCGCCGATCGTTTTCATGCTAAGCCCCATGTATGCGCTGGGCGGGTACTTGGGCTTGCTCGCCATTCCCTGCGCCGGCCTCGCGAGCATGATCTTCGCCTTCTTCTCCATCCGCATCGCCTACGCCTTCAAGGGACGGGAGTGGGCCGAATACGGCGGCGGCATCGTCGGCCGCTTGCCTCACCTCTTCTTTTCCGCGATCGTGCTCCTGTATTGCCTGATGGTCGCTTCGATCTGCGCGTCCGCCTATTCCGACCTGTTCATCTCGGTCTATCTGGAGGGGACGCCCACGCCGATGATGCTAGGCTGCTTCCTGCTGTGCGCCGCGCTTGCCGCCCGCTCCGGCATCCGCTCGATCGCGCTGCTCAGCGACGGCTTTTTCCTTTCCGTATTCGCGACGATGTTACCCGTCCTGTTCGTGCTTCTGTTTAAAATGAAATACAACATGACGATCGCGCTTATTACGCATTGGTCGGCATCCAAGCTGGCAGCTTCAACGTTTTTTGCGGTCGGCTGGCTGAACGATTTGTCCCTGCTGTTCCTGCTGGCGCCCTTCTTCGAATCCGCGCCCAATCCCCTTCGCAAGCTCGCTTCCATGCAGACGCTCATCGTCGTCGTCTTGGTCGCCTACTGGCTATCCAGCCTACTGCTGTTCGGTCCTGAACTCGCAGGGAACATGTCCTATCCCTTGCTCGAGGCCGTCCGCTTCATCTCCTTCGGCGAGGTCTTGGAAAATCTCGATCCGCTCCTGATCGGCATCTGGTCCGCGACTCTCCTCATCAAGACGGCCGTCCTGCTGTTCATGGCGAGCCGTATCGCCATGCGGTACGCGGGCATCCAGTCCCATCGGCCGCTGACGTTCGCCTTGACGGCTTTCGTATTCGCTTGCGCCTACCAGTTTTCCCGCTTCCCGGCGGAATTCCGGGAGTTGACGATGGTGCCGTCGTTCGTGATCTTCACCTGGCTCGTCTTTCTGACGCCAGCGATCTATTGGACGGTCGCCAAGCTCAGAGGGATGCTCCGCGCGGGACGAACGGCGGGGAGCGGGACTGGCGGAGGGCGGCGCGAGGACGGACGGCCGAGCAGGGACGCTGACGGGTGAAAAAGCCCCTGCCGGCCGCTGACTTGCGGCTTGGCAGGGGCTTTGTCGGGCGGCTCGGGCGGTCGGAATGGTTAAAGCGGGTTAGACGCTCTCGAGCCCGAGTTTGCCGAGCGCCTCGGTCGCCCGCGAACGCGCCTCGAGCACGGTGTCCGCGGCGGCCAGCGCCACGGCCATGCGGCGGCCGGGCTTGGTCACGGGCTTGCCGAAGACGCGCAGCTGCGTGTCCGGCACGGCGAGCGCCTCTGCGGCGCCCGTGAGACGATATCCGTCCCATGCCTCCAGCGCCTTGAGCGGCCGGCTTGCGCCAGGCGACGCCAGCTTGATCTCGGGGATCGGCAGGCCGAGGATCGCCCGCACGTGCAGCGCGAACTCCGACAGATTCTGGCTGACAAGCGTGACGAGTCCCGTGTCGTGCGGACGCGGGGACACTTCGCTGAAGTAGACTTTGTCCTCGGCCAGGAACAGCTCGACGCCGAACAGGCCGACGCCGCCGAGCGCGTCCGTGATCGCGAGCGCGATGCGCCGCGAGTCTTCGAGCTGCGCTGCGGTCATCTCATGCGGCTGCCAAGACTCGATATAGTCGCCGCCCTGTTGGACGTGGCCGATCGGCGGGCAGAACTGCGTCCCTTGGGCGGTGCGGACGGTCAGCAGCGTGATCTCCGATTCGAACCGGATGAATTCCTCTACGATGACCCGTCCATGCTGAACCCGGCCGCCCTCCATGGCGATCCGCCAGCTCTCCGCCAGCTCCGCCTCGGAGCGGCAGACGCTCTGGCCTTTGCCCGAGGAGCTCATGAGCGGCTTGACCACGCAGGGGAAGCCCATCGCGCGCGCGGCTTCGGCGAATTCGTCGTAGGTATCCGCGAAGCGGTACTTCGCCGTCGGCAGGCCCAGCGTCTCCGCGGCCAGCCGGCGGATGCCCTCGCGGTCCATCGTCAGTTGGGCGGCTCGCGCGGTCGGGATGACCGTGAAGCCTTCCTCCTCCAGCTTCACGAGCTCGGCCGTCGCGATCGCTTCGATCTCCGGCACGATCAGATCGGGCCGCTCGCGCAGGATCAACTCGCGCAGCGCCTGCCTGTCCAGCATGTCGATGACATAGCTGCGGTCGGCCACGTGCATGGCGGGCGCGCCCTCGTACCGATCGACGGCGACCGTCTCGGCGCCGAGGCGCTGCGCCTCCAGTATGACCTCTTTGCCCAGCTCGCCCGAACCGAGCAGCAGCACCTTTTTCGTATGGAACATCTTCTTCATCCAGCTCCTCGCACCCTCAGATGTGCCCATTATACAACAAAATGAAGGGCGGGTTGAACGCACTGGCTGCAGCGCAGGGTGCAGATTGTGGTGCAGGCTGTGATGCAGGCTGTGATGCAGGCTGCCGGCCACCGGCCACCGTCAGGCAGCCTCGTGCCACATTCGCGGCGCAAGCCTCACGCCTCGTCGAACCTGCGCAGCACGATGACCGCGTTGTGACCGCCGAAGCCGAAGGAGTTCGACAGGCCCACCTTCAGGTTCTGGCCCCGGCGCGCCTCGTTCGGCACGTAGTCCAGGTCGCAGGCGGGATCCGCCCGTTCGAGATTGATCGTCGGCGGGATGATCCCCTCGCGCAGCGTCTGGACGAGCGCGATCGCCTGCGCGCCGCCGGAGGCGCCCAGCATGTGCCCGGTCATCGACTTGTTGGCCGTCACGGGCACTTCCCCCGCGCGTTCGCCGAATACCTGCTTGATCGCGAGCGTCTCCGTCGCGTCGCCGAGCTCCGTGCTCGTGGCATGCGCGCTGACGACGTCCACGTCCGCCGGCGAGATGCCCGCGCTGCGGAGCGCCGCGCGCATTGCCAGCACCGCCCCCCGTCCCTCGGGATGGGTGGCGACCTGGTGATAGGCGTCGGAGCTCGCGCCGTAGCCGATCACCTCGGCGAGCGGTTGCGCGCCGCGCGCCAGCGCGTGCTCGAGCGACTCGAGCACGACGATGCCCGCGCCCTCGCCGAGCACGAACCCGTCGCGGTCCGCGTCGAACGGGCGGCTCGCCCGCCCGGGCTCGTCGTTGCGGCGGGACAGCGCCGTCGCGTTGCCGAAGCTCGCGAGCGACAGCTCCGTCACGGCCGCTTCGGCGCCCCCGGCGATGACGACGTCGGCCTCGCCGTCGCGGATGAGCCGGAACGCCTCGCCGATCGCCGTGTTGCCGATCGAGCAGGCCGTCACCGGCGACATCGTCGGCCCGTACGTGCCGTAGCGGATGCTGATCTGCGCCGCGGCCATGTTAGCGATCATCATCGGCACGAGCAGCGGGCTGACCCGCTCGGGACCGCGCTCGCGCAGCAGCGACTCGTTGTCGCTCAGCGTCCTCAAGCCGCCGGTACCCGAGCCGACGTATACCGCGACCCGCTCGCGGTCCGTTTTTTCCATATCCAGTCCCGATTGGGCGATCGCCTGATCCGCCGCCGCGATCGCGAACTGGGTGAAGCGGTCCATGCGCCTCGCTTCCTTGCGACCGAACATCGCCTCCGCATCGAAGTCCTGCACCAGTCCCGCGATCCGCGTCTTGTACCCCGACACATCCATATGTTCGATCGTCCGAACGCCGGAGCGTCCCTCGACGAGCCCTTCCCAAAACGAAGCCACGTCCGTGCCCAGCGGCGACACGACGCCCATACCTGTGATGACCGCTCTTGCCATGCCGATCTCCTCCATCCTGTGTACCTTGCTATAGTCCTATCATTTCACATGCCAATATCCTAGTACAAGTTATAGGTTATACTGGTATAAAGAACACCTGAATAACAGGCTATGCAGGGAAGGACGGGGAGCATGAACAAGCAAACACGATTGCAGGCGCTGTCCGCGTTTTTGAAGGCGCGGCGGGCGAAGCTCTCCCCGGGGGAAGTGGGGCTGCCGGACATCGGCAGACGGCGGACGCCGGGACTGCGTCGGGAAGAGGTGGCGCAGCTGGCGGGCGTGAGCAGCACGTGGTATACCTGGTTGGAGCAGGGACGCGACATCCAAGCTTCGCACGCCGTGCTGGAGTGCGTGGCCGAGGCGCTGCGGCTGACGGCCGACGAGCGCAAATACTTCTATTCGCTGGCCGAGAGCGGCGGCGCGTCGGGCGCTGTCGACTACGAGCGGGAAGCCCCGCCGGTCATGACGCCCTCGCTGTCGCGCGTCGTGGACGAGCTGCGGCAGTGCCCGACGATCGTGTCGGACAGGCGATGCCAGATCGTCGGCTGGAACGAAGCGGCCGCCCGCGTCTTCGCCGACTTCGGCCGGATCGCGCCCGAGGATCGCAATATGATCCGGCTCGTGTTCACGCGCAAGGAGTTCAGAAGGCTGGCCGTCAATTGGGAGTCGTTCGCGAGCGGCTTCCTCGCGATCTTCCGGGCGTACTACGGGCAGTACGTGGAGGACGCGTGGTACGAGGCGTTCCTGGCGGAAATGAAAGGCGCCCATCCCGACTTCGAGCGCCTCTGGAACGACGGCCGCGTGAGCAGCGCGCCCGAGGTCGCCCTCGAATTCAGGCACGCCAAAGCGGGCAAGATGCTCTTCCATCTCACCTCGCTTCAGGCGCACGGCAGCGCCGATCTTCGCTTGAGTGTCTACACGCCCGCCGCCGACTCGCGCACCGAGGAGAAGCTGCGAAAGCTGCTGGATGCCTAGCGGCGATCGCCCTATTCATCCGCCCCGCGCTAGAGCCGCGGAAACCGCGCCTACAGCCAACTTCTGCAAGATAAGATACGCTGCAAGCGCGGTTTCCGCGGCTGCATAAGCTGCGCGTCGCTGCAGCCGCGCTTTTCGCGGCTGCTGGCTCTCTTCGCTCGCTGCGTCATTCAGCAACCGCACAATCCGCGCTTACAGCGGCCGCCATAAGCTGAAGAAGGCTGCAGACGCAGATTCTGCGCCTACAGCCTCTCCAAATGCACTTTGCAGCTCCGCAAGCGCAAATTCTGCGCCAACAGCAGTTCCGCCGCGAATTGCTGCTCTGCACATGCAAATTCTGCGCCTACAGCAGTTCTACCGCACCTTACTGCTCCGCAAGCGCAAATTCCGCGGCTACGGTAGCCGCCCGAACGCGTGCCACGCGCACGTTTCTCAACGCAGCGCCTTGTCTCCTCAGCCGATCGTATACAGCCGGCTCGTCTCTTCCCAGATCTCGCCGGGCGACAGGGCGAACAGTCCCGCCTGCTCCTTCTCCTCCGCCGTCAGCTCGATGTTCGGCGCATTCACGAGGTTGACCTGCGGCTCCGGGCAGAAGTAGCCGCCCTTGGCGCCTTCGTTCCAGATCATCCACTGCTTGTAGCCAGTGCCGACGTCATAGACGAGCTTGACGCCCGTGCGCGTATCGGTCAGCTCCATGCGGTTGCGGCCGTTCTGCGGCACTGCGGTATAGTGGTTGTCCAGCGACTCGAAAAACGGCGACTGCGTCCCGTCGCGCATGCGCGCCTCGGCTTCCGTGAGCGGCAGCCTGCGCTTGGTTGGCAGCATCCGGCCGTCCGCGCCCATTTCCCAGCGTTCGCCGACCGTCAGCTTGAACGTATAATCGTCCGGCGCGCTGCCCGGCACGAACGGCGCATTAACGGCCGTATGGAAGGCCAGCAGGCAAGGCATCGCGCCTTCGCCGTCATTGCGCACGCTGACGCGCTGATGGAGGCCGTCGCTGCCAAGCGTATACTCAAGCCGGACGGTAAACGCGAACGGAAACCGCGCGTACACCCCGTCTCCTTTTGCCACCTTCACGCTGAATACCGCACGGGCGCCGAGCGCATCGGCGCTGAAGCCGTCGACCTGCCAGGGAATGTTATACAGGAAGCCGTGCAGATGGTTGTTGCGATCGGTCTCGTTGACGGGCAGCTCGAGCACGCGGCCTTCCCAAGGGAACTTGCCGTCCTCGAAGCGGTTCGGCGGGAAAAGCACCGGAATGCCGTGCACCATCGGGCGTTCCGTGAACCCCTGCAGTTCATCCGTGGCCGGCTCCCGCAAGAAGGCGTATCCCCGCTCCGTGTCCCGGAACGCGATCAGGTTCGCGCCGATCTCCGGCAGCACCGCCGCCTCGTACGGACCCGCTTTCAGCCATACTGCCTTCAAACCCTGGTACTGACCTTCATAAGCTTGCGCGTTCGCTGTCATCGTATCCTCCTAGGCATCCATCATGACTTGTACGTACATTTATCCTAGCATATCATACACCTCGCAGCGGGGAACAGCGGCAAGAATGGAACGAGTCGTCTCGGCAAACGCCAAAAGCGCCCGCCCGGATTACCGACGAACGCCAGCGCAACCATAACCTTTATGACTACCCTGCCGCGACTGTGCCGTCCGCACGCGAGCAGGAGCCGCCGCAGAGCAAGCCGGTCGCTGCAGGACTATCTTCTTTTCCGCCGCCCCGCGACGTGCCCGATGGCTCTTTTCATAATAGCTCCCGACCTGCCCCAACTGAGACGGGCGGCATCCAGGCGGGCCCGGCGTCCCTTTTGCCGGCACAGCCCCGGATTCAGATAAGCCCTGCGCATCTGCCTCATCAGGCTTCCCTCGTCCGCCTCGGCCCACCGTTGTCCGGGACCGTTGAACAGTTGCCGGAACCGGCGGGCAATCGCGGTCGGCCTGTTCATGCCCTCGGCGGGCGGGCGCAATCGGTAACCGACCTTGAACCCGTTCCGATCCGTCACAAAGTCCATATGGCCGCCCCAGCCGGTCGCGATCACTGGCGTGCCGCTGGCGAGAGACTCCAGGAAGGGCAATCCTACGCCCTCTCCCCTTGTCGGCAGCACGAATGCGTCTCCCAGCGTATAGATTCCCCGCAGCCTGCGTTCGTCCATCCCATGCGCGAGCACCGTGAGGGGCGCCGTGCTTTTGCGCAGACCGAGCCTCCGCTTCAAACCGCGAATCCGCGATTCGATCCACTGCTTGCTTTCATAAGGCGCGTATCCGTTGGTCTTGATAACCAGATGAACCTTGTCGCGAGCCGAGAACGCCTTCCAATACGCCCTGAGCAGCGCTTCCGGATTTTTGCGATGCTGGAAGCCGAACACGGACACGAATACGAACCTGCCGGCCGTACCCGGTATGCGCAAAGGCGGGTTGCCAGGGCGATAGAAGGAGGCATTCACGCCGTGCGGCACGATATAGATGGGCGCCGTCACGCCGCTTGCCCGGAAGGCTGCTTTGTTCTGCCTTGACGGCACGAAAATCGCGTCGAACCGGTTGATGTTGTTCAGCCAACGCCGGGGAATTCGGGTCGTTTCCCAGACCGCGTTCAGGATCACGCGATCATAGCGCCGTTTCTCTTCGCTCAACCGGATTCGGTCGGGCGGATAATGGAAAATGAGCACGCGGCTCGCCGAATCTCGTGATCTGCTATCCCCGCCGATCGATACCCGCACGCCCTGCTTCCTCAAGGCGTCGACATAATGCCTGCTCGCGATGCCAAGACCGCTGCCGCGCCGTATCGGACCCTTCCAGGTTACGTTGTATGACTTCTTCATATCTCCCAAGCCCCCATGCATTGTATTTTCAAAAATGATTGCCATATCGTATTCATCCCGGCCGCAGACGGCACGACTTGAATGCGCGTTCTGCTTCGAACTTCGGGGCGCGGCCTGGCAATTCCATTTGGAACCTCGCGGGCAAGCCATTATAATGGAAGACGTGATGTTAAAAACGGCCTCGCGGTGCGCTCCGGCGAACGCGGCCGCTTTTATCGGAAGACGGTTCGGCCCAAAGCCGCGGAGGTTGTCCCGCCCGGACGGACCGCATAACTCATAAGGGTGCAGGAGGAGAATCAGCAATGGAATTCCGGATTGAACGCGATACGATGGGCGAGATTCAGGTGCCCTCTACCGCTATGTGGGGCGCGCAGACCGAGCGCAGCCGCCAGCACTTCAAGATCGGCACGGAGCGGATGCCAAAGGAATTGATCACGGCGTTCGCCCAACTGAAGAAGGCGGCCGCGCAGGTCAACCACAAGCTGGGCAAGCTCGATGCCGACAAAAAGGACGCGATCGTCGCCGCAGCGGACGAGATCGTCGCCGGCGAATGGGATGCCGAATTCCCGCTCGTCGTCTGGCAGACGGGCAGCGGCACGCAGTCCAACATGAACGTCAACGAAGTTATCGCGCGGCGCGCCAATCAGCTGCTCGAAGCGAAGGGCTCGGATAAGCGCGTCCATCCGAACGACGACGTGAACAAGTCGCAGAGCTCCAACGACACGTTCCCGACCGCGATGCACGTCGCGAGCGTCGTTGCGGTTGACGAAGTGCTCATCCCGGCGCTCGGCGAACTCAAGGAGACGCTGAAGGCGAAGTCCGAAGCGTTCATGGATATCGTCAAAATCGGTCGTACCCACCTGCAGGACGCGACGCCGATCACGCTCGGCCAAGAGATCAGCGGCTGGCACGCGATGCTGGAAAAGACCGAGCAAATGATCCGCAGCAGCGCGCAGACGCTGAAGGAGCTGGCGATCGGCGGCACGGCGGTCGGCACCGGCATCAACGCGCACCCGGCGTTCGGCGACGGCGTCGCCCAGGCTTTGAGCGAAGCGACCGGCGGCAAAGGCTTCGTGAGCGCGCCCAACAAGTTCCACGCGCTGACCAGCCATGACCAATCCGTCTTCGCCCACGGCGCGCTGAAGGCGCTCGCGGCCGACCTGATGAAGATCGCCAACGACGTGCGCTGGCTCGCGAGCGGTCCCCGCAGCGGCATCGGCGAGATCACGATTCCCGAGAACGAGCCCGGCAGCTCCATCATGCCCGGCAAGGTCAACCCGACCCAAGCCGAAGCGATCACGATGATCGCCTGCCAGGTCATGGGCAACGACGCGACGATCGGCTTCGCGGCTTCCCAAGGCAACTTCGAGCTGAACGTGTTCAAGCCGGTCATCCTGAACGCGTTCCTCCAGTCGGTCCGCCTGCTCGCGGACGGCATGCGCTCCTTCAACGAGCACTGCGCCGTCGGTATCGAGCCGAACCGCGAGGTGCTGAGCCGCAATCTGGAGCAGTCGCTCATGCTCGTCACGGCGCTCAACCCGTACATCGGCTACGAGAACGCCGCCAAGATCGCCAAGCTGGCGCACAAGGAAGGCCTCACGCTCCGCGAAGCCGCCCTCAAGACCGGCCTGCTGACGGACGAGCAGTTCACCGAGTACGTGAAGCCGGAAGACATGATTCATCCCAAGGAATAGGACGGACTAGATTGGAACAAGCCGCTCTCGGTCGTCATTTGACGGCCGGGAGCTTTTTTGGTGCCGCCGGATGGCTTCATGCACCTTTTCTATGCATCATCGCGCCTTAGCCGCACGCAGTTGGGCTGCTCGTGCCCTCCATGCACATTTTCTGTGCATGGAGGGCCGTGACCGCAAGCAACCGAACCTCGCTCGCCCTTCAAGCACATTTCCCTTGAACTCTCCGCCCTCGCGCAGCCGTCTCGTCGACCGCTGCGGACACCGCATCCGTTATTTCTCTCTCATTGGCGGCATGTAGTCGGTTCGCGGACTGAGGATCTCTTATTTGCTCCAAAACCCGCGATGAACTCGGCAGCATGGTTGAATAACGGAACTGTAGTCCGCAACCATGTGTAACCACACCCTTTCGGCGAGAATAGCGGATCTCCTGTCCGGAAACGAGCGTCAAGCGAACAAATCGTGCGCATGGCCCGCTCCTCCACATACGAAAAAAGAAGCCCCGTCGCCGGAGCTTCTTTTCCTATACTTAACTGCACGCTTCGCAGCGCTCGCCGCTTTATGCGTCGTGCGATACCCGCCCGAGGGCGCTGTCGCCGCCGGCCGAGGCCGAACGCCGCCCCATGAACGGCCACCAGTTCGCCTCGCCGAACGTGCGCACCATGACCGGCACGAACAGCGGCAGCACGATGACCGCGTACAGGAACAGTCCGCACAGCACCATCGTCGCGATCTGGAGCAGCGACATGACGCCCGACGGCAGCATCGCCGCGAACGTGCCGCCCAGGATGAGCGCGGCGGACAGAATGACGGTGCCCATGTTCCGCATTGCCTTGAGGATCGCCTCCTGCGGCGGCAGGTTCCGGTATTCGCGGAACCGGTCCATCAGGAAGATGCTGTAGTCGACGCCGAGCGCGATCAGCAGCACGAAGCCGAAGAACGGAACGGTCCAACTCGTGCCCGAATGCCCGAGTATGCGCACGAAGATGAGCTCCGTGATCGCGAGCGACGTGTAGTACGTCCCGAGCAGCGAGATGACCAAGTAGATCGGGATTACGATCGACCGGAACATGAAGATCAGAATCAGGCCGATGCCGATCAGCATGAGCATGACCGTCCGCGAGTAGTCCGCGGAGGAGATCTCGTGCAGGTCGTTGTTGGCGCTGGTGACGCCGCCGATCTCATGCGTCGAGCCCGTGTCGTACGCCGTGCCCTTCAAACCGCGGTCGATCGCTTCCTGCAGCGGATCGATGAGCTTCATCGTTTCGAGCTCGTAAGGGTTGCCGGAGAAAATGACGTCGAACGTCGTGATCTTGCGATCCTTCGAGGCGTATACGTCCAGCGCTTGCTGGAAGTCCGCCCGCTGAATGGCGTCGGCCGGGATGAACCAGCCGCTCAGATCGCTGTCCGATGCCGAGGACAGCTCGCCGATGTAGTCTTGGGCAGACTTCAGGCCGCCCGACACCTGGTCAAGGCCGTTTACGCTTTTATTCAGCCCGCTCGTGAGCTGGCCCAACTGGTCGTTCAGCTGCGCAAAACCATCGCCCAGCTGTTGCTGGCCGTCCGCCAGCTTGTCGAGCCTGCCGGTCACGCTCGGCAGCTGCCCGATGATCTGGCCCTGCCCGTCGGCAGCCTGATCCAACCCGCTCTCTAGCTGCGCGATGCCGGAAGCCAGCTTGGCCAGTCCGGCCGATAGCTGCGCCTGGCCGTCCGCCGCTTGCGCTAGGCCCGCGTTCGCCTGCTTCAGCCCCGCCGTCGCGCCGTCCAGCTTGGCGCTGAGCTGCGACAGCCCGCCCGCCAGCTGCGAAGCATTCGACTGCAGTTGGCCGAGCGAGGCCACGGCGCGCTGGTAATCCGCGTCGGACGCCAGCTCCGGATACTTGTCGCCGAGGCCCCCGATGCCCGTGCCCAGGTCGGCGAGGCCGTCCGCCAGCGCCTTCTGCTTGGCGGCGATGTCATCGTAGCCCGCGCCGAGCTGATCGAGCCCCCCCGCCAATTGCTTATAGCTCGCCTCCAGCTTGCGGCTCGCGGCCAGCAGCTGATCGGCGCTCTTCTTCGCTTGCGCCGCGCCCTGCCGAAGCTCGCCGGCGCCCGACGTGCCGCTTTGAAGTCCCTTCTGCACCGCCTTGAGGCCGCTCTCCAGCTGCGCGATCCCGCTCTTCAGCGACTGCGTGCCCGCCACGAGCTCGTCGGCGCCTTCGGCCGCCCCGCTGAGCTTGGATGCGTTGGCGCTAAGCGACTTGCTCGCGTCGGCCAGCCCTTTCGACACCTGACCGATGCCTTCGGCGCCTTGGTCCAGTCCGCTGCCGAGCGTGTCGACCTGCGACGTCACCTGAAAATCCTTCGGCGCCTCGCCCGTCGGACGCGTCGCGCTTCGAACCGCCTTGACGCCGTCGACGCCGGCCAGCTCGCGGCTCACGCGCTCGATCATCGCGAGCCCTTCGGACGTGTCGATCGCCTTGTCGGTCTTGAGCACGACCGTCGTCGTCAGCGATTCGCCCGGCCCGAAGCTGTCCGCGATCACGTTAAAACCCTTGACCGATTCGTAGCGGTCGCCGATCTCGTCGAGCGAGTTGAAGGAGATCGAGCCCTTATAGATGGAAAGGAACGGCGCCAGCACGACCGCCAGCACGAGCAGCGACCAGAGCGGCCGTTTCAGGGAAAAGCTGCCCATGGCGCCCCAGAACCCGCTCGGCTTATGCTCCAGCGATCCGCGCGTCGGCCAGAAGATGGCTTTGCCCAGCACCGCCATAAAAAACGGCACGAGCGTCACCAGCGCGATCAGCAGCACCGCGACGCCGACCGCGACCGCGACCGCCGATTGGTACAGGCTGAACGTGGAAAATCCGATGCAGGCGAAGCCGACGAGCACGGCGAGGCCGGCATACATGACGGTTTTCCCCGCGGTCCTGTAGGTCGCCAGAATGGCCCCGACCTTGTCGCCGCCGTTGTGCGCCAGCTCTTCCTTGAACCGGCTGATCAGCAGGATGCAGTAGTCCGTGCCGATGCCGAACATGACCGCGACCATGAAGATCTGCGTGAAGTTCGACAACGGAAAATCGAGATATTTGACCAAATAGGACACGACCGACTGCGCCGCGACGTAGCTGATCCCGACGGTGAGCAGCGGGATGAACGGCGCGATCGCGGACCTGAACACGAGGAACAGAATCGCCAGAATGAAGGCGACGGTGATGTACTCCGTCTTGTGCAGTCCTTCCTGGGAACTCTGGACGACGTCCTCTTGGATGATCCAGTTACCGGTATAGTAGTGGTCGACCTTGACGTCCGAGATCGCGTCCGCAAGATCCTTGCGAACGTCGGAAAGCTCGCGGCCGCTCGCATCCACCGAGAGCAGCGCCAGCACGGTCTTGCCGTCCTTGGACACCATCTGGTCCTTGAGCTCCGCCGTGTCGAAGTGGGTCGTGACCGAGACGATGCCAAGCTTCTCCTTCTCGGCCTTCAGCTTGTCGATGCCCGCCTTGATCTCCGACATCTGCGCGTCGGTCAGCGCGGCTTCGCCATGGAAGACGAGCACGGTCGAGCTGCCGCTGCCGCCGCCTTCCCCGTCGCCCGCGCGCTGCGCGTCCCGCTCGTGGAGCAGCTCGCCCGCATGGGTCGACGTGTAGCCGTCCGGCACGGTGATTTGCCCTTTCTCCCGAACCAGATCCGCCATGTTCGGCGCCGTGAGCACCAGCCCGGCCACGACGACGAGCCAGAGCGCGAGTACCGCCCACCTGAATTTTACGATGCTTCTCATGAATCCCCGCCGCTCCTCTCCCCGGAAGCCTGGCCGCCGCTCTCCATGACGGCGCGCGCCAGCTTCTCGTAGGTCTCTATGAATTGATCGGCCTCGGCCTCGTCGAACGCCGACACGTACGCGCCGAGCAGCGATCCGATCCGCTCGTTCAGGTCGGCCGCCATCCGCTCGCCCGCCTCCGTCAGCCGCAGGTACATAACCCGCCGATCCTTGTCGTCGGGGCTGCGCACGATCAGGCTTTTGTCCACCAGACGCGACACGATCGCCGTGATCGAGCTCTTGCCCACGCAAAATACGTCGGCCAGCTCGGTCGACGTACAGTTGTCTCGCGTCCCGACGTATTGAATGATCGCGAACTGGTCCAGCGTCAGATCGCCGGGCATCTCGTCCCGCAGCAGCGCGGTCATTCGCCGGTTCACGGTGAACATGGCAGTCTTGTAACGTTCGATCAGACCGTTAAGCTTCGGTCCTGCCAGCAATAGTATCACCCTCTAATCATTCGATCGTTGAATTGTTTTATTATCGAACTATATCACTTGCCTTACACATCGTCAATTCCGCATTCACGACGTTCCGCCTTTACGACCGAATTACCAAATTGTTTAACGTTACGGAATCCAAGGTTTCATCTAAAATAATCTTTATGATAACCGAGTAGGTATAACGGATTATTTTTAAATCTATTTTCTGCACACATAATCTCTTATAACTATTCATTCGACATTTTTATACATAATAAGACTATATTCACGGTTATTTATGATTTCTAAGTTTATATTTGTCGAATCTTGAAAAGATGATTCCGAATGCCGTCGCACAGGCGGGGAGTGCATGGTAATTATTGTACAAAGCCTTGCGACCAATCGTGTCAAGACAGGAGCGATGCCACGAAAATGATGATTCGACTCATCGCCATCCTCGGCGCATGCGCAGCTATACTCGTTGCATGCGGACAGAGCGCGACACCATCGGAAGACGCGGCCAAAAAAGCGCTGCCGCCCAACCGGTACGGCGCCTCGGCGGCTCACGACGAAGGGCGCGCCGCGCTCGAAGCATTCATCGCGAACCGCATGACAGGCAGGGACGGCATCTACACGAACCTCATCGATACGGCGCAAGACGGCACAGCCGCAAGCGGCCACGAGATCCTGAGCGAGTCGTCCGGGCTCTTGATGCGGTACTACGCGCTGAGTGGACGGCGCGCGTCCTTCGAAGCGACGTGGAACCGGGCCCGCGCCGCATTCGACATGAACGCTTCGTTCAGTTACCGCTACAGCCCGCTGTCGGATCGGCGCTATCCCGTCAATGCAGCCGTCGACGACCTGCGCATCATTCGCGCACTCTACGAGGCCGGCGCCGCATTCAAGGACGCCGCTTATACGTCCGAGGCCGACCGTTACGGACAGCGTTTCTACGCCTACAACGTCAAAGAGGGACGGCTCTACGACTTTTACGACGAGACGTACAAGACGACCAACGATTTTCTGACCTTGTGTTATATCGATCTCAAGACGCTCGGGATGCTGAACCTTCCGGAAGGCGACAAGGGGCGGCTGCTCGAAAACGCCCGTCGCACGGCTGAAGGCGGCTACCTCGGCGACGCGTTTCCTTTTTACGAGACGCGCTACGATTACGGCAAGGGGGAATACGCGTCTCCCCAGGACATCCGGACCGTAGAATCGCTAGTGACGATCCTGCACTTGTCCGAGGCCGGACTTGCGCATCCGGAGAGCGTCGCGTACATCAAAAAGCAAGTTGAAGCCGGCAAGCTGTACGGCACCTACAGCCGGAACGGGGAGCCGAAGGACGATGTCCGCTCGACCGCCATCTATGCGCTCGCCGCGATGATCGGTTCAGTCGCGGGCGACAAGGAGATGTATGAACAGGCGATCGCGCGAATGAACGAGCTGCGAACGACGGGAACCGGAGGACCGCTGGACGGCGGCTTCGGCGATCCTGCCACGGGCCAGGCCTACTCGTTCGACAATTTGACGGCACTGCTGGCTTACGCTTATTAGCTTCAACCAGCGGACGGGAAGGAGAGGATCATATGAGTCGATCGGACGCGCCGGGCGCCGGCGGAATCGCCGCCTACTGGAAGCGAATCTTCAAGGCGGCGACCCACTATGCTTCTCCCGCGCTGATCGCGGCCGCCGCCGTGCTCGCCATCTCTGCAGCCGCCTTGTTCGTGAAGCCTTACGTCGGCATGGCCGATAACGGCGACTACTTCCGCATCCTCTATAGCAACGGCATTTATTTTAATGCGACTGATTACGCGGGCCAATATTTCGGCTACTTCATCAAGCACTACGGCATCTTTCAGTATTTCAATGAGAACGGCGCGACGCTATCTTCGTCCCAATCGCTGTTCGTGCGTCTGGCGCTCCGGCTTAACATCTGGTTTTTGGACGCCCGGACGTTCGATATCCGCATCCAAGCCGCGATTTATTTAATTCTTTACACTGTCGCCGTCTATATGCTGGTAGAGGCCCTAACCTGGAAGGCACCCGCGAAGCGAGGATACGCGATCGCCGCGATCGCGGTCTTTATTTTCGGCGACACGGCCTACACGGCATATTTCAACTCTTTTTACAGCGAAGCCTTGATGCTGATTATGTCGCTGTTCGTGCTGGCCTCCGGCCTGCTCATCTATCGTCGAAGATTCAACGATTATGCGATGCTTGCCGTGTTCGTGATCAGCTCGCTGCTGCTCGTCACGAGCAAGCAGCAGAACGCGCCGCTTGGCATTTTGATCGCGCTGTTCGGCATCTTCGTACTGCTGGCGCGCAGCGACCGACGCTATAGGATCAGCGCAGCCGGCGGCTTGACGCTGCTGCTCGCCGTCAGCATCGCTTCCTACGTGCTGATTCCGCAGGAATTCGTCAACATCAACAAATACCACGCCATGACCCGAGGCGTGCTGCCGGATTCGGGCGACCCCGAACAATCGCTCGAGAGCATGGGAATCGACCGCCAATATTCCTTGCTCAGCGGCTCGATCTATTACGAGCCGTATACGACGATCGACGTGAACTCCAATAAGATGCTGACCGAGTTCTACGGTAAATTTGGTTTCGGCAAGGTGCTCGCCTACTATGCGACACATCCCGATCAGGCGATACGGATGCTGAACCTCGCCGCTAAAGGCGCGTTCACGACGCGGCCGGAGACGATGGGCAATTACGAGAAATCGGAAGGTCTGGCTTTCGGCGCGCAGACGCATTTCTTTTCCTTATACAGCGTGCTCAAGAAGGCGCTGACGCCCAAAACCTTCGGCTTCATCTTCCTGTGGACGATCGTCGTCATCGGATTGTACATGCCTTCGTTCGTCTCCGCCGTCAGGACCAAAAATCGCCGGCAAGCGGTCAGGCTGCCTCTGCTGCTCACGATGATCCTTCTCGGTCTTGCGGGGATCGCGATCTCGATCGTAGGCGCGGGGGATGCGGACTTGGCCAAGCACGAGTTCATGTTCACGATCGTCTTCGACCTCGTGACCTTCATGACGGTATCCGACGCCCTGCTGGGACGTCTCTGGCGCAACGTTCCGCTGCGTCCGGACACGGCTCCTGCGGCGACTACCGCCGCCTAACCCGATCAACCAAGCGAGGAGGAAGGCTCATGCGAAAAAGCTTCGGTATCCCCCGGACTACGATGCTGATCGTGTTGGCTTTCGCGCTCGCATGCACGATCGTAACCACCGGACCCGCTTCCGCCGCGAATTCGCCCGCTTCGACTGCCGACCCGGTGCTGCTCCTCTACGACAGCTTGGCTTTATCGACTTCGCGGAAAGGCAATGTCGAGACGCTCGAACGGCTGCTTGCCGCTTATGGCGTCCCTGTCGCCGTTATGGCCTTCGACCGTTATGCCGAAGGGACGCTGAAGTCCTACCGGCGCGTCGCGATCGTACGCAATGCGCCGGACCTCTCCGCTAACGGCGCGCTTGCATCGGAATTGGCGGCTTACGATGGAGACTACCTGCAGATCGGCGGCCAGGAGCTCCCGGACCGCGTGCGAGCCGGCCTGGGTCTGAAGCTGGCCCCCGCGCCGATGGACACGATCCGTCTCGAAGCAGGGGACTACGGCCAGACGCTGTCGACGGTCGCCGACCTGGACTTGATCGCCGGGACTTCGTTCGATGCGAAGAAGTACGGCACGCTGACGTCGATGAGCGACGGAAGGCGCACGCCGTACGCCGTATCCGCCAAAGGATTCGCCTACGCCTGTTGCCTGTCCGCAGACAGCCTGACCGAGCTCGCGCTAGCCTACGTTTTAAAGGATTGGCTAAGCGCCGCCGGAGACTTCGGCGCATACGTCCTGATCAAGGAGATCTATCCCTTCTCCGATCTCGAGCTGCTGAAGACGCTCGCCGACAAGCTCTATGATGCCGGCGTGCCCTTCACGGCCAGCGTGAAGCCCGTATTTTACAATACGAACTACCCTGCGATGCAGCGTTACCTTCAGGCGCTGCAGTACGTGCAAGCCCGCAACGGCAGCATCCTCGTCGACGCGCCGGCCGTCGCCGCCACTTCGACGGTCGGCGACGGCTCGCTTCGCGGCAAGATGAGCGGCTTTATCGAGCTGCTGGCGGCGAACGGCATCGCGCCGCTCGGCATGAGCGCCAGCCTGTTCTGGACCTACGACAAGGTCTATGCCTCGCAGGGCATGACCTTTTTCGATTCGGTCTTCCTTTCGCCGAACGCGGACGGGCAGCACGTCCAGTCCACGAGCACGTCCGCAGCCTTCGCCTTCTCACCCTACGTCATGCCGTTTGCGCAATTCCAGGACTTCGAGCGTCTTAGCGTCGCGCCGCGGACGCCGCTGCCGCTGAATCTCGCCCTCTCCTTCGACCTGTTCCCGGATGCGGCGTCGATGGATGACGCCGTCGACGCGATCTCCCGCAGCTGGATTCCCTTTGCGGATCTGAAAAACGGGACGCACGCTGTACGAACGGATCGGCTGACCGTTCTGTCTTCCGGCGGCAGCCTCCTAATCGACGGCAAGCCGCTGGATATCGGCAAGCACGAGCGGGCGGTAGACGAGCATTATGCTTACACCGCAGCCGCAAAAACCAGTTTTGCCAAGCTGTTCGGCATCCAGAACCGGATTCTGATGGTGATCATCGGCGCCTCCCTGGCCGTGTTCGGCCTCTTCCTGTTCATTGGCTATCGCCGCTATCGACGAAAATTCCAATATCCTGGAGGCAGCCAATGACACCTTTTGACATCCTCATGCTCATATCGGTCATCTGCATCTGGTCGCTGCTGCTCGTGAACGTCGCGCTGATCGTCGCCGGCTATCTCTTCTATTTGCAGACGGACCGCCAGCCCGTCCCGGCGCTCCCGGATACGCCGCCGTTCGTCTCGATCATGGTACCGGCCCACAACGAGGGCGTGGTCATCGTCAAAACGGTGGAATCTCTGCTCGCCTTGAACTACCCGCACGACCGGTACGAGATCATCGTCATCAACGACAATTCCTCGGACAACAGCAGCGAGCTGCTGTCCGGCCTTCAGCGCCGGTATGCAGGCAGGAACTTGATCGTCATCAATACCGACAAAGCGACCGGCGGCAAGGGAAAATCAAACGCGCTGAACATCGGCTTCGCGCAAAGCAAGGGCGAGCTGATCGCCATCTACGATGCCGACAACACGCCCGAGAAGACTGCGCTGACCTACCTCGTCGCCGAGATCATGGCCGATGCCAAACTTGGCGCGGTCATCGGCAAGTTCCGCACCCGCAACCGGAACGCGAGCCTGCTCACGCGCTTCATCAACATCGAGACGCTCTCGTTTCAGTGGATGGCTCAGGCCGGCAGGTGGAAGCTGTTCAAGCTGTGCACGATACCGGGTACAAACTTCATTATGCGAAGGCATATTGTCGAGGACATCGGCGGCTGGGACGTCAAGGCGATCGCCGAGGACACGGAGATCAGCTTCCGGATCTACATGATGGGCTACCGGATCAAGTTCCAGCCCAAATCGGTGACCTGGGAGCAGGAACCGCAGACGGTCAAGGTATGGTTCAAGCAGCGGTCTCGTTGGGCCAAGGGCAACGTGTACGTCATCGTCAAAAATTTCCCGCTGCTTTTCAACCGCAAGGCGGCCCGCATTCGTTTCGATATTCTGTACTTCGTCGCCATCTATTTTCTGCTGGTCAGCTCGCTAATCGTATCCGATCTGCTGCTGGTCCTGCACGCGCTCGGCTACGTCAAGACGACCATCGCCGGCTTCAGCTCGTTTCTGTGGCTGCTGGCGATCACGCTTTTCGTCGTCGGCACTTACATCACGCTCACCACGGAGAAGGGCGAGATGAAGCTGTCGAATCTGTGGCTCATCATGCTGATGTACGTCACGTACTGCCAGCTGTGGATGGTCGTCGCCGCGTACGGGCTCTACAACTACTTCAAGGACCAGATCTTTAAGCGCGAGGTTAAATGGTACAAAACCGAAAGATTCTAAGCGAGGAGGAAGCCGTGTGAAAAAATGCCTCATGCTGTTCATGCTGCTGTGCCTCGCCGCTGCCGCCACCGTCCCCTATGCGGCCATCGCCGCTGAGCCGGGCGCCAATTCCGGCGCCACGTCTTACGCGACGCCGATCTCCGACACGGACACGACGCTGGACGGCAACGTGTCGTACAAGCAACAATTTTTCCAGGTCCCCGCCTATTGGAAGGTCGGGCAAGTCAAGGTCGCCTTGGACTACAAAGCCTCTCCGCTTGCGCAGAACAAGCTGTCCAGCGTCACGATCAGCGTCAACGGAACGATGATTACGTCGTTCCGTCCGGTCGCGAGCGAGAGCGCCAGACAACGAATGGTCGTCGAAGTCCCCGTCTCGGCATTGATCAAGGGTACCAACACGCTCACGATTCAGGGCCATATCGTAGCGGAGGACGGGCAAGTGCAGATTTGTACGCCGGCCTATTACGCGGATAAATGGTTCCAGATTTACAAAAGCTCCAGCATCATCGTGGGCTATTCGCCGCTCCCGCTCGCAAATTCCATCGCCGACTTCGCCGCCAGGTTCACGGGGCTGGACACGTTCGCCCGGCAGGATAACGCGATCGCCGTCCCCAAGGACGCCGATGCGTCGGAACTCGAGGCAGCCGTCTACGCGCTGTCGGGGCTCGCAAAATCCGGCGGCGCCGACTCTAAGGGCGTTCCCCTGATGGCCTACGGAATCGATGAAGACGACATCGCGGACAAGAAGCTGGTCGTAGCCGTCGCCAAGCGCGATCGGCTCCCGGCTTCCCTCCAAAAACTCGTCGCTGATGCCCCGCTCGACAATAAAGCCGTGATCCGCCTGGTAGACGCGAACGGTCGGCCGACGCTCGTCGTGACCTCGGACAATGCCGAATTACTCGTCAAGGCAGGCAGGCTGATCGGCAATGCCGACCTCCTCGCGCAACTCTCCGGCCCCGTCAAAGAAGTGACGGAGAACACGGAGATCGTCTCGCCCGTCCCCGACGTCACGAAAATCGTGAATCTGACCGATGTCGGCGATCAGATCACGGGCGCTTTCCACCGGACCAAGGATTACTACGTTACGCTGCCTGCCAACCGGTCTGTCGCCGAGGCGAGCAAGCTGAGCCTGCAGTTCCGCTATGCCAAAAACCTGGACTTCGACAGGTCGCTAGTCACCGTTCTCGTCAACGACAAGCCGATCGGGAGCAAAAAGCTCACCGATGCGCTGGCGGACGGGGACAGCCTGAACCTGACGATTCCGAAAAACATGAATCTGTCGGGCAACTTCACGATTACGGCGGCGTTCGATCTTGAAGTAAAAAACGCCTCCTGCGTGCTTCCGCAGGATCAGATGCCCTGGGCGTTTATCGATACCGATTCGGTCCTGCAGCTGAATACGAAGGACCGCACAGAACTGCTGTTCAACAACTATCCGTATCCGTTCCTGCGGGACGGCATTTACAATCAGGTCGGCGTCGTTCTGCCGGAGACGCGCGACGGCAATACGTATCGGACGATCGGCAACCTGTTCAACCTGCTGGGACAATACGCGGAGGGCAATGCCGGCGAAGTCCGCTTCTTCGGTCCGGACGCTTCCGCCGACGCGCTGAAGGATCGCAACGTCATCGCGATCGGTTCCTATGCGGACAATCCGGTTATCCGGAGCGCGAACGACAGCCTATATTTTAAGTACAACGTCGCGGGCAGCGGATTCGAATCGAACGAGAAGATGAGCATCGACGAAGATTACGGCAAGCGAATCGGCTCGCTGCAGCTGATCGTCTCTCCTTATGAGTCCGGCCACGGGCTGCTGGCGGTCACCGGCGCAGACTCCCAGTACGTCTATCTGGCCTCCAAGCTCATCGCCAATGAATCGACGATGTGGAAGGTTTACGGAGACGGCGCCGTGACGGACACAGACGGGAATATCCATGCTTACCGCTTCAAGCTGGAGGCGACGCCGGATCATCCCTCGGCGGTGCAGAGCATAATGGATCGCAGGGACGTACTCGTCTTCACGGCAGCCGCGGTCTCCGTCATCCTGCTCGTCCTCCTGTCCCTGATTCTATTGATCCGCAAGCACCGCGGGAAAAGGAGAGGAGAGCGATGAGACGCAAACAGAGCAGCCTTTTGTCGGACGGCGCCTACCTGCTCCTGTTTATTTTCTCCTTCGTCGTCATCGTCTACATGGCGGGCGACCCGGACCGTTATATGTACAATATCATCTTCCTGAACGCGGCTTTTTTGATCGCGATCATCACGTACTTCACCAATGTCACCGCGGGATTGATCCTGAACATTCTGTTCATCTTCGGCTACGGGACGTTCACGTTGTATCGGACGGTCGTCGAGGGCGCGACGGTCAGCGCGCAGAATTATGTCTGGCTGGTGCTGACCCCGCTGCTCACGCTCATCACCTGGATGATCACGGCAGCCAACCGGCGGCTGCAGGAGGACAACGAGCGGCTCCAAAAGCTGAATCAGTCGCTCGCGACCATGGACGAACACACCGATCTGAAAAACAATCTGTCGTTCCAGAAGGACGCGACGGTGTTCATGGCCTTGTCCCAACGTTATAAAATGCCGCTCACCCTGCTGATTGTCAGCGTGAAATACTGGGACGAGATCAAACGGATGATCAGCCGGGAGCAGATGACCCAGACTATCTACAACGTGAGCCAGCTCAGCCAGACCAGCATCCGGACCAACGACTCGCTGTATATGCTCAATGCCGACAATCCGACCTGGGGCATGCTGCTGTTCACGGATCGCGAAGGCGCGAACGTCGTGGTGGACAGGCTCCGGCAGCGCGCCCGGGAACTGAACGAGACGGAGGGCGGGCCTCGCTTTAAAGTAGAGCTGATCCTGAAAATCGGCGCCGTCGAATATAGCCCCGAAGAGACGCCCACCCCGCTCGAGTTCATCGCTCACGCGCGAAAACAGCTCGAATATGACGTCTAGGCTTCCCGGGAGGACATCACGCGCACGGTATCGGGACCCAGATGCCGCGCGAGAAACGCCAGCACCTCCCCCTTATAAACCTCCGGGTCCGTCGTATAAGCGGACCCGTGCTGCGCGCCCGGCACGATGAGCAGCGGCTTGTCCGCCGGCGCGGCGGCTTCGTGCAGCTTGTGGACCATCGCCGTCGGCACGAAGCTGTCGCTTCCCCCGTGGATGAACAGGATCGGCTTCTCCGCTTTGGACACCTGGCGCACGACGGACGCTTCGCCGAAGAAGTAGCCCGCTCTGATCCGGCAAACGAGGCTGGTCAGGGGCAGCAGGGGAAACGGCGGCAGCTTGTACATCCGCTTCAGCTGGTAGGTCAGAATGTCCTTCACCGAGCTGTAGGCGCAATCGGAGACGATGCACCGGACCTGAGGAGGCAGCAGCTCGCCGCTCGCCATCAAGACCGTCGCGCCGCCCATGGAGATGCCGTGCAGCACGATCTGCGCGTCCGGGCCCATCCGGCGCACGAGCTCGTCGATCCAGCGCGCGTAATCCTTGCGCTCATGCCAGCCGAAGCCGATGTAACGGCCTTCGCTGTGCCCGTGACCGCGGGCGTCCGGCATGAGGATATGGTAACCCGCCGAATGATACTCGCGGGCGAAGGCGGCCATGTCTTCGCCTTGGCCGTTGTAGCCGTGCGCCAGGACGACGGCTCGATGAGACGGCATATCCGCAGGCAGATAATGCCCGCGCAGCTTGAGGCCGTCGAACGACGCGATCTCGACCAGCTCGAACGGCTGACTGCCGTACCAAGCCGCCGCCGAATGCCAGCTGGACGCTTCGTTCTCGGGGAGGCTCGGATCGGCGCCAAGGAAAGCTTTGCTGTTCCGCGCGATGGCCACCCTGTAGAGGTATAGACAGACAAGTGCCAGCGCCAGCGCGAGCACGACGCAGACGGCGACGACGCACCAGAGAACGACATGGGTCATGCGGACGCACGGCTCCTTTCCGGTTTCGCATGAAGCGGATGAGATAAAGAGAGCCTCGTCTCCGAAGAGACGAGACTGACGTCTGTGTGGGAATGAGTAGTGCTGGGGCTAGGTGGGGCCGCACCATGCACCGCTATCGCTCGCCGGACAGCCCGGCCATGAGCCGATAGCGGTCTTTTTGACCGCTATTGCTCGCCGGATAGCCCGGCCATGGGCCAATAGCGGTCTTTTTGACCGCTATTGCCTGCCGGACAGCCCAGCCATGAGCCGATAACGGTCTTTTTGACCGCTATTGCTCGCCGGATAGCCCGGCCATGGACCGATAGCGGTCATTAGGACCGCTATTTGCCGCCAGACCGCCCAGCCATGAGCCGATAGCGGTCTTTTTGACCGCTATTGCCCGCCGGACAGCCCGGCCATG
>NZ_FOKE01000009.1:0-40326 GCF_900112065.1 Cohnella sp. OV330 | reverse complement strand
ATAGCGGTCTTTTTGACCGCTATTGCCCGCCGGACAGCCCGGCCATGGACCGATAGCGGTCAAAATGACTGCTATTTGCCGCCAAACCGCCGAACCCAGGCCCTTAGCGGCCTTTTTGACCGCTATTGCCGGCCAAGCCTCCGCACTTCCACAAATATAACTTACCGTTTTAAGGTGCGCGTGCGCCCTAATAAACATACATCCGCCTTCGCGGATAGATACCCGTCCCAAACGGCCACGCCTGCTGCTTCAACGGCCACTTCTCGCCAGTTTTCAGTCAGCAACAAGCAACAACAACCGTCGATTTACCCCTCGATCCAGCGCGTCTTGTCGGAAACCGGAATGCGGGATGCTGCAGGCGCCGTCATGTCCGGATAGCCGACATAAACGAAGCCCACGATCTCTTCGCTCCCCGTCAGCTCGAACGCCTTCACCATCTCCGGGTGCCCGAGGCCGTCCCCGGTGCGCCAGACCGCGCCCAGGCCGGCGCCATGCGCGGCCAGCAGAAGGTTTTGCACGGCGGCGTGCGCGGCCGCACGCTCTTCCCACAGCACCGCGCGCGGATGATCGGTTGCCGGCGAGCTCACGGCGACGATGACGACGGGCGAGCGCATCGCCTTGGCTTCTTCGCGCGAGAGCCGATCCGCGCGGTCCTGCTCGCTCATGCCGGCGACCGCGGACTCGGCCATCGCCGCATAGGCGCGGCCAAGCACGCGCCTGCCTTCGCCGCTCAACACGACGAACCGCCATGGTTCGGTCTTATGATGGCTAGGCGCCCACGTCGCCGCCTCGATCACTTGCTCGATCAATTCGCGAGCTACGGGCTCGTCCTTTACTTTGCCGATGCTGCGGCGCCCTTTAATCGCTTCAAAAAGTTCCATGTGTCCGATATGCTCCTTTGCGTTCCATACGATGGAATCCATGTTATTTATGCCACTTTGATCATAACCTGTTGCGCGCCTTCGCTTCAAATCGCCCCCCGTCATGACTGCCCATGCCCCAAAGCCGCACGCAATTCGCCCCTTAGCCGTCCGCCCCCGCGTAATCTATAAGAGTACCGAGCAGCGTCAGCCCTTTTATTGTAAAATGGGAAAAGACCCGTAGAATCGAAACGACCGGAGCGGAGTCGGGAGGATGGAGATCGATGACCATACCGGATCAACCGTCCGCGCTGTCCAAGGAGGAGCTGGACGGCCTGCTCGGCGCAGACCGCAGGCATGCGAAGGACGCTCAAGATAGCCAAGGCAGCGCGATGGCGACTACGCCGAATGCGCCAAAGACTTCATCGACGGAGGCTGCCGCCGCGGCGGCAGAGGACGCCGAGCCCGAAACCCGGGCCGACGATCTGCAGATGGTGCTCGGCCACTGGGAGCGCACGGTCGCAGGCCTGCAGCAAGAGCTGATCGAGCTGCGAAGCCGCGTGGCCCGCTTGGAACAGCAGCTTGGCGAAGCGCCGGCCCGGCCGGCGTCCCCTCCCGCCGCCGGCTCAGCCGGCCATGCAGGACGCATCGCCGCGAGCAAGACGCCCGCGACCAGCGACGCACACGCGGAGGACGAGCCCTCCACGCTATCCCGCGTGCGCACGTACCGCTCGAAACGCGGCTGGTTCTAACAAGCGCAGCAACCGCGCGATCCCGCCGCAGCGTTCAGCACGCCCTCACGCCTCAACCTACCGCGACGTAGCGCACGCACAACGCGCCTACGTCGCGGTAAGCGCGCTGCGCGCAGCCAGGATAAACTTGGCCTGATCCAGCGGATTCACGCCCGAGCGCTTGCGCTGAACCGCCACGTCCTCCGGCGCTTCCTGATACCCCGCGAACGAAGCGGACAAGACGCCTCGTCCTTTGGTCATCGACCCCAGCCGCGCCGGGAAATCCAGCGAGTCGGCCACGGGCAAGCGGCCCTCGATCTCCAGCCGCTCCCCAGCAGGCTCGGGCGCGCCGATGACCGCCCGCATCAGCAGAAGCTCGTTCATCAGCTTGCCCGCGAATTCCGCCGGGACCGACAGCTTGAACTTGAGCACGGGCTCGAGCAGCCGCGTGCCCGTACGCGCCAGGCCGTCCATGATGCCCATCGGCGTCGCGATGACGAAGTCCAGCGGGTGCGTGTGCCACACATGGTGCTCTCCTTCGACTAACGTCACCTTAAGATCCGTGACCTCCCATCCCAAGAGGCCTTGCCGCAGCGCTTCCGGCACGCGTCGGGCCACTTCGTTCTGATAGCTGTCAAGCAGACGCTCGCCGCGCTCCTTCGATTCATAGACGAGCCCGCTGCCGCGAGGAAGCGGCTCGATGAGAAAGCGGAGGATCGCCCAGCACGGCTTCGGCGCCAAGTACGCTACGAATCCCTCGCCTGCGCTGGCGGGCGTCTCCTTATAGATAACGGACGGAGGACCGAACGTCACCGCCAGACCGAACCGGCTCTGCAGCACGCTGGCCAGCACCTCCGTCTGGATCGGCCCCATCACCTTCAGATGCAGCTCGCGCTCGTCCTGCATCCACTGGAGCGCGAGCGCCGGATCCTCGTCCGCCAGCTCCCGGCAGGCCGCGACCACGGCGGGATACTCCGCTTCGGATCGCCAGAACGCCTGCACCGTCAGCAGCGGCACCGCCAGCTGCCGCGCGCCGGGCACGCCGTCGGGCGAGCCGACGATGTCTCCGATCCTCGCCCGGCTCCAGCCGCATACGGCCGCGATGTCCCCCGCCTCCAGCACGCCGACGTCCTCCCACCGATTCCCGTCCGCTTTGCGGATTTGCGTGATCTTGTCCCCCGTCCCCTCCGCGCCACCCGGTATGACGTCGCGGTTCGCGATCGTCCCGCCGTAGAGCCGCACATAAGCGATCCGCCCCATGGCCGGATCGCGCTCGAGCTTGAATACGACGCCGGACACGTCGCCCGCAGGATCGCCCGCAGGCGGCGGCAGCAGCTCGACCATCGCGTCCATCAGCTCCCGCACGCCGATGCCCCGTGCCGACGCCCCGAACAGAACCGGATACAGCTCGCCTCGTCGCGCGCCCTCGCATATCGACGCCTTCGTATCCGCAGCGGGCAAGCTCCCCTCCTCCAAGTAACGCGTCAGCAGCGCCTCGTCGCGTTCCGCCGCCGCCTCGGCCAGCATCTGGCCGAAGGCATCGGCCCATTCGGACCGCTCGCCGCGACCGTCCGCTGCCTCCGGGAGGCCGACCGTCCCCTTAAAGCCGTCCTCGGTCCCGACCGGCGCTTGAACCGGCACGGCCGCAGGAGAGAGCAACCGGCGTATCTGCCGGAGGACGCCGTCAGGATCCGCGCCTATGCGATCCATCTTGTTGACGTACAGGATCGTCGGCAGATTCAGTTCCCGCAGCGCTTGCCAGACGACCTCGGTCTGCGCCTGGACGCCTTCGGCGGCCGACACGATCAAGATCGCGCCGTCCATCACCCGGAGCGAACGCTCGACCTCCGCCAGAAAATCGACGTGCCCCGGCGTGTCCACCAGATTCACGTCGATGCCCTGCCACGCGAAGCGCGTAACCGCCGCGCGCACCGAGATGCCCCGCGCCCGCTCGACTTCCAGCGAATCCGTCTGCGCGGTTCCGTCGTCGACGCTGCCCGCCGTTCGGATGCGCCCGCTCGCGAACAGCATCTGCTCGGTCGTCGTGGTCTTGCCTGCGTCGACATGCGCGAAGATGCCGATATTGCGTCGCCCAGCCGGCGTATTTACCGATGCCTTCATCGTGAGATCGTCTCCTTGCGCCTAGATGCGATGCTTTAGCGCCAAAAATTCCTTTCACCATTGTACCGCATGCTCCGCAGCTCTGCCCGCCTCGGACCGGCAGCCCCTCATGCAAACCGCCATACGCAGCAGACGACGCGCGCAGCCGCGCGCTGGCATGGAATGAGCCGCCCGCGGGCAATATGAGTACACATTTCCTCGCGAAGGAGCCTGCGCGCATGAAGCCCGTCCTCGCCATTTATTTGCGCGATCTCCGCCGCGCGTTCACGAATCCGGCGGCCGCCGTCATTATTCTCGGACTCGTCTGCCTGCCCTCCCTCTACGCTTGGTTCAACATCGAAGCGTCCTGGGATCCTTACGCGCAGACCGCCGGCATCGCCATCGCGGTCGCGAACGAGGACAAGGGCACGACGATCCGCGGACAGCCCGTCAATGTCGGCAAAGAGCTGACAACCAAGCTGGCCGGCAACCCTAGCGTCGGGTGGACGTTCGTCGACCGAACCGAGGCGATGCGGGGCGTGAAGCACGGCGACTACTACGCCGCCATCGTCATTCCGGACAACTTTTCCGCGAGCCTCGCCACCATCTTGGCCGCGGAGCCTTCACCTGCGACGCTGGACTATTACGTCAACGAGAAAATCAACGCGATCGCGCCGAAAATCACTTCCAAGGGTGCGAGCGGCATCGTGCAGGAGGTAAGCCAGAGCTTCGTCGAAACGGCGAGCGGCATCCTGTTCGGCCTGTTCAATGAAGCCGGCAACGAGCTTGAAGCCAGTTTGCCGTCGATCGAGAAGGTGAAGACGCTGCTGTTCAAGCTCGAAGCGGCCTTTCCCGAGATCAATGCCGCCGCGGATACGGCGCAGCGGGACGTCGGACTCGCGAGCGGCGTCGTGGCCAATGCGCGAAAACGCCTGCCCGACGTGGCCGCGCTGGCGAAGGAGGGCCAGGCGTTGACGGTGAAAACCGGCGCTCTCCTCGAACAAAGCCGCAAGGCGCTAACGCAAATGGGGCCGCAGATCAAGCAGGATCTGCTGAACCTGCAGCAGCTCGCAGGCGCCGCCCGCTCGGTCTCCGCGCTGCTTCAAGCCGCGGATCCGGACCTGGACGCGGCCGCGACGGCAGCGACCGCCGCGGCGAAGCGCCTGCGGACCGGCGCGGACGTCGCCGGACGCATCGCCGACCTGCTGTCGCAGCTGGACGCCATGTCGCGCGCGTCTGCGCTGTCCGCGCAAGCGGCGAAGCTGAAGCAGGCGCAAGCCGGCATGCTGGAGCAGGCGAAGCTGCTGGAGGACATCGCCGACGCGGCCGGACGCGGCGAACGACCGGCGGAGGCGCTCGTCGACCGGCTGAATGCGCTGGCGGGCGAAGGAGAGACGCGGCTGGGCGAGATGCTCGGCGCCTATGACGGAGAGATCGCGCCGCGCATCGATGCGGCGCTCGGCAAGGCCGCCGAGGCGGCAAGCACCGCGCAGGCCGTGCTCAAGGACGCGTCGGACGCGCTGCCGGACGCGAAGCGCGTGCTGACTGACGCGGCGTCGGCGCTGGCCGTCGGCGGAGCCGAGCTCGCCAAGGCGAAGGCGGAGCTGCCGGCGGCGCAGCGCAAAATCGTCGAGATCGCGGACAAGATCCGTGCGTTCGAGAAGGAAAACAACCTCGCGGACATCATCAAGCTGCTGCGCCACGACGCGCAAAAGGAAAGCGCGTTTTTCGCGGCACCGGTCGAGCTGAAGGAAAACAAGCTGTACCCGATCCCCAACTACGGATCCGCGATGTCTCCTTTTTTCACCACGCTGTCCCTTTGGGTCGGCGCCGTACTGCTCGTATCGGTCATGACGGTCGACGTCGACGAGCCCGGGCTCTCCTACCGGAGCCGGCACGTCTACTTCGGCAGATACCTGACGCTGGGCACGCTTGCCGTGCTTCAGTCGCTCTGCGTCACCTTGGGGGACATCTATATACTCGGCACCTATGTCGCGCGTCCGGGGTGGTTCGTGCTGTTCGGGATGCTGCTGTCGGCGGTGTTCATGCTGATTGTCTACACGCTCGTCTCGGTGTTCGGCAACGTCGGCAAAGCGCTCGCGATCGTCATGCTCGTGCTGCAGCTCGGCGGGGCCGGCGGGACGTTTCCTATACAGATGGCGCCGCCGTTTTTTCAGAAAATCCATCCGTACCTGCCGTTCACCTACGCGATCTCCATGATGCGGGAAGCGGTCGGCGGCATTCTCTGGGACATCGTGCGTCGATGTTTGGCGTTTATGGTCGCATACGCCGCCGCCGCGCTCGTGCTCGGGCTCGCGCTCAAGCGCCCGATCAACCGCCTCCTGGCCGGTTCGACGCGCAAGGCGAAGGAGAGCCGGCTGCTTCACTGAAGCGCCGGATCAAGCCTCCAAAATTTCGATATAGCCTTCGGTTCCGTTCACGCGGATTCGCTGCCCGTCTTGAATCAGCCTGGTAGCGCCTTCTACCCCAACCACCGCCGGCAGCCCGTATTCGCGCGCGATGACCGCTCCGTGCGTCATCAATCCGCCCACTTCGGTGACGAGTCCTTTGACGGATACGAACAAAGGCGTCCAGCCGGGATCGGTGAAGGCAGTGACCAGGATATCCCCTTCCTCCAGCGCGGCATCCGCCATATTCAAAATGACTCTCGCCCGTCCTTCGATCACGCCGGCGGATACGGGCAGACCTGCGATGGCGCCAGCTGGGAGCCGATCGCGTTTGTATCCGCCCGTAACGATCTCGCCGTCAGAAGTCATGACGCGCGGCGGCGTCAGCTTTTCGTACCACTTGTATGCTTCCTTCCGATCGCGGACCATCTCATGGTCCAGGAGACCGATGCGCACGACGTCGCGCAGTTCTTCGAAGGTCAGATAAAATATATCTTCCTTTTCACTTATAATGCCGGCCAGCGACAGCCGTTCGGCTTCTTTGAGCAGCGCCTGCTTGTAAATAAAGTAACGGTTGATCATGCCGTATTTAGGATATTCGCGATAGCCGATGTAGTGGCGGAGCAGGTCGATCCATCGCTTGGTCTCCTCCGCCTTTCGGTCGCCATCCGGCAATGCGCGCAACCGCTCCAAGAGCTCTCGTTCTTTTTCCTGCGCTTCCAGCAGCCCCTGCTCGAATTTTCGTCTGCCTGCATTCGGCGCTAAATTTTTAATATGGCCCAAAATAATCGGAACCAGTTCGATCGGCCGTTCGCTCCAGCGCGTTCTTGTGATATCGATCTCGCCGGCGCACCGCATCCCGTATTTGGCCAAATAAGCTTCGATCGCATCCCGCGCTTCTTGTCCGCCCGCGAGCGGAGCAAGCCCCTCCAAAAAACGATCGTCGGTGGCAAGCCGTAAATATTCGATGACCTGCGGATAAGGACGGATCGCGTCCGCGACGTCCAGCAGCGCTAGCCCCATCTCCGAGGTAATGTTGTGCGGAACGGATTGCGACAGGACGTCCGCCACATTGCGCTCGCCTAGCCACAGCTCCATATGCTCGTTGATCCAAGCGGACGCATCCATGGCAGTCATAAACGTTTTCGTGCTGCGCGGATCGAACAGCAGCCTCTTCAATTCCTCGAGGTCTTCCGAAATAAAATCGAATAGCGCCGGTCCGGACTTGGATTGGATCGCTTCCTTAAGCGCTTCGAGCGAGACTTGCCTCTCCGCGATCAGGTCGGATACGATCGCAGGATCGAGCTCGGGCGGCGACTGCACCGGAGCCGGTATCCCGACGGCAGCGCTCCGAGGCCCATCCTGTTCGTCCGCCGGCGCCAGCTTCAAGAAGCCTTCCCGCTCGACGACTGTCGTGAGCGCGTCCTTGATGATCGGATCGGATTTCCCCAAGGTGTCGATCATCATCGCTCTGCCGGCCGGCGTAATCAGGCGCGGCGTCGCGTCGACAAACAACCGCCCCCCGGCCGTAAGCATCGGCGCACGCGTCGTTAACAAATAGAAGGACAGCCCGAGAGGCTTGATCGGATCGGTCATCATCTGTTGATGGCCGACGGACAGATAGACGCGATTTTCCCGGTCGGGCGAATCGGGGATCGGATATAAGGTCGTGATCGGACGGCTCTGCACGATATAAAAGGCATCGCCCGCCAAACACCATTCGATGTCCTGGGGACTTCCGAAATGAGCCTCGATCCGTCGCCCGATGTCCGCAAGCTTCAATATTTGCCTTTCGGTCAGCACTTGCGCATTCTGCCGTTCGGGATCGATCGGCCTGGTCTCCGTTCCTCCTTCTTCCCGTTCGCGGATCTCCAGCTTCTTGGCCGCGATGCGTTTAAGGACGATTTTCTCTTCCCGGACTTGATAATGGTCGGGCGAAACAAGGCCGGACACCAGCGCCTCTCCAAGCCCGAAGCCGGCATCGATGGACAGTAGCTTACGATTGGACGAGATCGGATCCGCGGTAAACAAAATTCCCGAGGCTTGCGGGTGAACCATGCGCTGAACGATGACCGATAAATAAACGCGGCTGTGATCATATCCGTTTTGCATCCGGTATATGACCGCGCGATCCGTAAACAGGGACGCCCAGCAAAGGCCGATATGCCGAAGGATAGCATCCGGTCCGATCATATTCAAGTAGGTGTCTTGTTGTCCGGCAAACGAGGCATACGGCAAATCTTCGGCTGTCGCGCTCGACCGTACGGCGTAAGCATGCGCTTCACCGAGCCGGGCGAGCTGGCGTTTCACTCCCTCCGATACTTCGTCGGGAAGCGATATTCCCGTCAGGATTTGCCTGATCTCTTGGCTGACTTTGCCGATTTGCTCCCGATCTTCTGCCTTTAGCTGCTTCAACCGATCCAGCTGCGCTTGGTACGCTTCATGGCTTGCGACTGCTTTTCGGAAACCTAACGTGGTCACGCTAAATCCTTCGGGCACCATTACGCCTTCGATTTTCGATAGTTTCCCCAGATTCAAACCTTTTCCCCCTACAAGCGCAAGCTGCGAGGGATTCATCTCCTGAAAGTCGAGTACGAAAGCTTCCATGCTGCATCTCTCCTCTACCCTTGAAATAAAAAACGTTTGACAAGAGCTAGCCGACATGATAAATTTAAGATGTAAGATGCGTTATCTTTGTCCTAATCTATATTAAAGCGAAGCAGATTGATTCTATCATCGAATCTGCCTTTCCGCAATACAAAAGAACCTGGCGATTGACTCCAGGTTCTTTTTTTGTTGCATCCGCGCAGCCCATCCTGCGTCGCGCCTTACTTCTTCGCGCGTCCCGTGAACAGCAGCAGCAGGAACGATATGCCGACGATCGCCGCCGTCCAAGCCCATGCCATCCCCGTATGACCGGCGTCCACGGCCACGTAGATCGCGGTCGGCACGGTCTGCGTCCGTCCGGGGATGTTGCCCGCGATCATGAGCGTCGCCCCGAATTCGCCGAGTCCGCGCGCGAACGCCAGCACGAACGCCGTCAGAAACGCATGCCCCGCAAGCGGCAGCGTGATATACCTAAAAACTTGAAGCTCGCCGGCACCCGCGACCCTCGCCGCCTCCTCCGCTTCGCGGTCGACGGAGGCAAACCCGTTTTTCATCGTCTGATAGACGAGCGGAAAAGCGACGACGACGGACGCGATCACGGCCGCCCACCAGGAGAAGACGATCGGCGCGCCCGTCAGCCATTCGATGAATCGGCCCGCTCCACTGCGCCTCCCCAGCAGAACGAGGAGGACGAATCCGACGACCGTCGGCGGCAGCACGAGCGGAAGCATGAAGGCCGTCTCGGCCAGGGATCGGCCTCTGAACGCCCGGCGGGACAAGCGATGCGCCGCGAAGGTGCCAAGCGCCAGCGCTACGACGCTCGAGATCAGCGCGACTTGGAGCGAGAGTCTAATCGGCGGCCAGAACGCTTGCCAATCCATCCGGTACCGCGCCTACTCGGCAACCGCTGCCGAGAATCCGTACTTAACGAAGACGGCGATCGCTTCGGGCGTTTGCAGATAAGCGTAGAAGCTCTCGGCGGCCGCCGCATGCTTCGTCGCCTTGACGACGCCGACCGGGTAGACGATCGGTTTGTATTGCGACGGATCGACCGCGAAGGCGACCTTGACCTTGTCGGACGACAGCGCGTCCGTCTTGTAGACGAAGCCCGCATCGGCGTTGGCCGTCTCCACGTACTGCAGCACCTGGCGCACGTCCTTGCCCTGCACCAGCTTGGCTCGCAGGCTGTCCCACAGCCCGGCGGCCGTCAATGCATCCTTGGCGTAGCCGCCCGCGGGCACGCTCTCGGGAATGCCGACGGCGATCTTCTTGACCGCGTCGGACGACAGGTCCTCCAGCTTGGCGACGGCGGATTGCGCATCCGAAGGCACGACAACGACGAGCTCGTTTTTCAACAGATCGCGCTGTTCCTGCATCAATCCTTTATCTACGAGCGCCTGCATGTTTTTGGTCGCGGCGGAGAGGAAGAGATCGGCGGGCGCGCCTTGCTCGATCTGCTGCTGCAGGGCGCCGGAAGCGCCGAAGTTGAAGCTCAGCGTCACGTTCGGATGCGCGTTTTCGTAGAGCGCCTTGAGCTCGCCTAGCGCGTCCGTCAGGCTGGCCGCCGCGGATACGGTGAGCTCGGTCTCCTCCGCGGTCGGCGATGCCTGTCCAGAGGCAGATGGCAATGCCGAAGGCAAAGCCGATTCGGAAGCGGATGCCGAAGACGAAGACGATGCCGACGCCGACGGAGAGCCCTTGGAATTGTTCGTCCCTCCGCAAGCGGACAACCCGAACACGATGGCAAGACAAACGATCCAAATCGCACTTAATCTCATTATATTGTTCACAGCAGTTCCAAACCCTTCTATTATTTATATCTATTTATAATTAAAAATCATTATATATAACAGAACATTAACTGTAAACGCCTGATGCGGCGGTTTGTTCGAACGCTATGTTACAATAAAAAAATCTAAGATCCTCGCACATAAGGAGCTTGCCCGATATGACCGCCAGTATCTCGTATACGACCGAAGAGATCGCTCAAATGCTCAAAATCTCGAAGCTGACCGTCTACGATCTGATCAAGAAGGGCGAATTGCCCTCCTACCGGGTAGGCAAGCAGATGCGCGTAGACGCCTCCGACTTGGAAGCCTACAAGCAGCGCATGCGCTCTCCGGCTTCGCAGGGACAGTACCCGCACCGTCCGACCGCAGCCGGATCCGCGGAAGCGGAGACGCGCGGCGCGACGCCTACGCAGCCCTTCGCTTCGGCGACGCGGCCGCTGGTCATCACGGGCCAGGACATGAGCCTCGACCTGCTCGCCAAGCATCTCGAGCGCAATCCGAACGCCGGCGGCGTGCGGCCGCTGCGCGCCTACGCGGGCAGCCTCGACAGCCTGATCGCGATGTACCGCGGCGAAGCGGACATCGTCAGCACCCATTTGTACGACGGAGACACCGGCGAGTACAACCTGCCGTACATACGGCGCATCCTGATTGGCGCGCCTTATATGGTCGTGCGCCTGCTCAGCCGGACAGCCGGCTTGTACGTCCAACAGGGCAATCCCCTCGGGCTCGCGGGCTGGGCGGACCTGGCGCGGCCCGGCCTCCGGCTGGCTAACCGCGAGCGAGGCGCAGGCGCGCGAGTTCTGCTCGAGGAGCAGCTTCGGGTGCGCGGCATCCGGGCGAGCGCCCTGGCGGGATATACGGACGAGCTGACGAGCCACATGGCCGTAGCCGCGAAGGTCGCGTCCGGGGAAGCCGACTTCGGCGTCGGCATCGAGAAGGCGGCGGCGATCGTCGGACGCATCGACTTTGTCCCCCTCATTCAGGAGAGCTACGATCTGGTCGCGCTGAAGACGCCGGCCAACCTGCCCTGGATCGAAGGGCTGCTCGCCGGTCTGCGCTCCGACTTGTTCAAGCGGGAGCTGGCCGCGATTCCCGGCTACGATCTGTCGCGCACGGGCGAGATCATTCACGAAGAATAGCTTGATTGTGAGAAAAAGGGAGCTGGCGGAGGATGAAGCGTGCGAGGAACGTGGCGGTATTGATCTACGAGGGCGTCGATACGCTGGATGTGGCGGGTCCGCTCGATGTGTTCGCGGTTTCCAGCGATTGGGGGAAGGACCTGAATGTCTATACGGTCGGAGAAAGCGGCGCATCCGTAACGACCGTGAGCGGCGTGGTCGTCGAACCCCGGTATCGCTTGGCCGATTGCCCTGCGCCGGACATTCTCGTCGTTCCCGGCGGCCTGGGCTCGTGAATAGAGATGCACAACGAGCAGCTCGTGAACTGGATCGGGGCGTCCGCGCGGTCCGCCGAGATCGTCCTGTCGGTCTGCACCGGCGCGCTGCTGCTCGCGAAGGCCGGCCTGCTTGAGGGCATGCAGGTCACCACGAACCGAAGGGCATTCGACCTGCTGGAGGCGGCCGCGCCGGCGAGCGCGACGATCGTGCGGGACGTCCGTTACGTCGACAACGGCAAGCTCGTCATGTCCGGCGGCGTCACGACGGGAATGGACGCGGCGCTGCACGTCGTTTCGCGGCTATTCGGGATCGAACGGGCGCTCGCTTCGGCGTCAATGCTGGAGTATGCGTGGCAGCGGCAGTCGTCTGAATCGCTTAGCGGGGCGGAATCCGGATTGAGTTTCGAATCTGCCGCCTTGACCGGACTTGACATCAGACCTGCGACGACGGACGACGCCGAAGCGCTGCGGACACTGTATCTCGGAGCCGTCGAATGGATTCAGGACGCCAAAGGGATCCGGCAGTGGCACGCGGATATGTTCTCGCCCGCAAACATGGAAAAGTTGTTCCGCGAGCAGGATGTCTACGCTGCCTATCTGCACGGGAGACTCGCCGGCGCTTTTTCGATCAACTGGGACAATGAAGAGGGGATCTGGGGAACGCTGTTCCATACGGACGCGGGTTACGTCCACCGCCTGGCCGTGGCGCGAGACTGCAAGGGGCTCGGGATCGGCCGTCTCCTGTTGCTGCACGCGGAGAGCATCATCTCGCAGAAGGGCAGATCCTGGCTGCGTCTCGACTGCATGGCCGACAATCCGTCGCTGAACGCGTACTACGCGCGTCAAGGGCTGCAATACTGCGGCCGATTCGACGGCCCGAGCTGGAGCGCGAGTCTGTACGAGCGAAGAATCAGAAGCCAGAATTAGCCCTTCTCGCCGACCGAAGCGGCGCTGCGCCGTCCGCAGTTCCGTTTCTCGGTCTGCCCCTGCATCGGCAAAATTTGGTCCTACAGCCGCCCAGACTGCCTTCTCGCGGCTCTGTAACCGCAAATTTGGTCCTACAGCCACCAGCCTGCCTTCACGATGCTCTCTAACACCAGAATTTTGCTCTTACAGCCACCAACCTGCCTTCCCGCGTCCCTCTAACCGCAGAATTTGCTTTTACAGCCACCAGCCTGCCTTCCCGCGCACCTCTAACCGCAAAATTTGCTTCTACAGCCACCAGCCAGCAACCGGCGCCAAGCGAGAAAACACGTGACAAAAAAAACGACCCGCGTCGCCGCGGGTCCAAGGGTTCTTGCTATATCAAAGGGGGGGTTGAGATCATCTTATCCTCCCCTGCTTAAGCGTTCATGAGCGCAACCTGAAGCTCCGATTAAAATTCGGCGCATGGAGACGCTGTGCCCGCTGCCGCTTCCCTCAACCTCGTTTCCGCACCCTCAAGCCCTCGTACAGGCTCAACGTCATGTCCGAAGCCTGGATCTGCAGCTCGTCGAGCCTGCGCTCCATCTCCTCGTACACCCGGTACACCTCGTCGTGCTTGCCGCTGCCCGCGTAGGCTTTCATCAAGATGCGGTAGGCTTCCTCGTTGTAGGGCGAATGCTGCAGCAGCCTGCGCCCGGCGGCGATCATCCGTCCGTAATCCCGCTGCTCTTCGTAGAGCTGGGTCAGCCTCAGCAGCTGCGCTTCGATGGCCGCCTCGGTATGCCGGATCTCGTCGTCCGCCCATTGGTAATCCTCGCTGCGGAACAACCGTCCGCTGTACAAGTTTACCGTGCGCTCGAGCTGCTCCGCGTTGCTGCCGCCCGGCTGCAGGAGACCGGCCGCCGCGTCGACGAATTCCCGGTAGTCCGAGCGCTCGAGCCGGGGGGCCAGCGAGTACTTCTCGTCCTCGTAGATGACAGCGTCCTCCATGCCCAGTTGGCGGAAGTCTCGGCGCAGGTAGCTCACGCACGTATGCAAATAGACTTTGGCCTTCTGGTAATGCTCGTCGGGCCACAGCTCGTCGAGCAGCACGTCGCGATGGATCCGGCTGCCGTAGTGGACGGCGAGGTAGGCGAACAATTCTTTTTCCTTGGAGGTCCGCCACTTAAGCCGTCCCCGGCCCTCTACGGACACTTGAATCTCGCCGAGCAGCTGCACCTGCAGCTCTGCGGGCGGCTTTTCCGCCGCTGCCTTCCCCGCATCCGCCGGATCGAGCGCTTCGGACTTCCTACGGGCGACCGCCCGCTTCACGCGGCCGACGGTCCGGTTCAATCGGTCCACCTCGAGCGGCTTCAACAGATAATCGAGCGCGTCGTTCTCGAATGCGGACACGGCATACCTGTCGTAGGCGGTCACGAATACGACCTGGGTATCGGAAGGCGTCGAGCCGAGCCGCTCCGCCACCTCCAACCCGTTCATGCCGGGCATCTCGATATCCAGGAACGCGACGTCGGGTTTGAGGCGCGCGATCTGCGCGATCGCGTCGATGCCGTTGCCGCAGCGTCCGATGACCTTCACTTCGCCCGTCTGGTGAAGCAGCAGCTCCAGCAGGCTGAGCGCATGCTCTTCGTCGTCAGCCAACAATGCGGTGATCATAGATGATACCTCCTCTCGCTAGTCGTCCTTGATCGGCAGTCTGATGGTTATTCGCGTCCCGACGTCCGGCGCGCTCTCGATGAGCGGCCGGCTGCCGTTGAGATGGGCGAGGCGCTTGGCGATGTTGGCGAAGCCGACGCCGTCCGAAGCGCTCCCTGCGGTATCCATCAGGTCGCGCACCTGGCGCTCGGCCATGCCGACGCCGTTGTCTTCGACGACGATCTCCACCTCCGCGCCGCGCCGCTGCACCGACAGCAGCACCCGTCCGCCGTTCAGCTTTTTGGCGACGCCGTGACGGATCGCATTCTCGACGAGGGGCTGGATCGTCAGCGGCATGACCTTGAAGGACATGAGACGCTCGTCCACGTCCATCTCGACCTCGAGGCGATTGCCGAATCGTTCCTTCTCGATGTCCACGTAGGCGCGAACCAGCTCGATTTCCTTATATAGCAGGACGCTTTCTTCCTTATGGTCCTCGTGGAAAATAATCCGCAAATACTTGCTGAGCACCGCCAGCAGCTCGCCCGCGCGCGGGCCGTCCGTATAACAGAGCGACATGATCGTGCCGAGCGCGTTGTAAAGGAAGTGCGGCTTGATCTGCGATTGGAGAAACGCCATCTCGCTCGCGGTCGCTTCCTTCGCGAGCCGCTTCATGGCCAGCTGGGTGCGGATGCGCACCCGAACCTCCGAAGCGTCGAGCGGCTTGGCTATGAAGTCGTTGCCGCCGGCAGCCAGCCCGGCCTCGACGTCCGCCGGCGTCGTCCGCGCCGCGACGAACAGCAGCGGGAGCTCGATCGGCGTGTACTGCCGGCGGATCTTGCGGCTGATCTCGTAGCTGCCGCCCCCGTGCAGCAGCACGTCAAGCAGCACGATGTCTGGCCGGGCGCTGCCTTCGAGCCGCTCCATGGCCTCTTCGCCCGACCGGGCGGTCAGTACCCGGTAGCCCTCGCTGATGAGCAGATTCACCATCAGCTCCAGGTGAAGCGGCTCCTCCTCGACGACGAGCACCGTATAGACGCCGCCGGCCGGCCCTTGCGAGGTCGGTCCGGACTGCGTCCGCTCCCCGATCTCCCGCAAGATGACGCCGTCCCGGTCGGGGTTCGGCGGCTTGGCCATCGGCAGGACGAGCTCGAAGATGACGCTGCCGCGCTGTTGTTCGCCCGGCAGCAGGCGCATCTCGCCGCCCATCAGCCGCGTGAGCTCGATCGCCGCGGCCAGGTTGGCGCCGTAGAAGCCCGGCTGACGGGACTTCGAATCCGCCGTGATTCCGGCGCCCCAGACGATCGCTTCGATCTGAAGCACGGACATATCGTCCCGCCTGTGGCCGCTCACCAGGATCGCCGTCAGGTCGTCGAACTTCATGCTGTAGTCGAGCAGATTGGACAGCACTTGCATGAGCCGGTTCTCGTCCGCCGTCGCGTAGCGGCTCTCCGGATCCAGGCGATGCTCGAGCCGCACGGACTTCTCGCGCGCCAGGAACCCGTTCACCTCGAAGGCGATCGCCACGCAGGCGACCAGATCCACCGGCTTAAGCGCGACTTCAAGATGGCCGTCCTTAATCCGGGTGAGATCGATGATGTCGTTGACCAGGTTGGACATCCGGTAGGCGGTATTGCGGATGATCTGGAGCTTGTCCCGGCTGCCGACGCGCCTGTCCTTCGGCAGCTGCGCGGAGCTGTCGAGGAGCGACTGGGACAGGTTCATGATCCCTTGCAGCGGCGTGTTCAGCTCATAGGACGTCCGCAGCAGGAATTCGTCCTTCAGCTGGTTGGCCGCCTGCAGCTCCGCCGTGAGCTTGGCCATCGACTGGTAGGTCGAGAAATAATTTTGCGCGAGCATCGCCACGATAAAGATGACGAAAGAGAGCCCCAGCACGTCGGAAAGAATGGACGGCAGAAACGTGCCGTCGCCCTGGTTCAAGAAGGCGGCGCTGATCAGGAGCATCAGCAGAGACACCAGCGCCATCAGGTACATCTTGATCTCCCGCTTCGAGCTCGCCGCCGACTTGCGGTACTGCCCGAGCACGAACAGCACAAGCGCCATGAGCAGCAGCATGAACGCCAGCATGATCCCATCCAGCGCAGGCGCGTATATGCGGTACGGCACCCATACGATGGCGAGGCAGAGCAGCCCGATCGCGCCCGCGGGATAGAGCAGCAGACGCCGGGCAAATCCCGTCGCGTAGGCATACGCCGTGTACACGTTAAGAAACGGAATCGCGAGCAGGATGGACAGGTCCTTGATTTTCCACATGACCTCGAAGGGCATGCCGGACAGCAGCTGGAACAGCATGCGCTGTCCGTTCATGACGATCAGCACGGCGAAGCACAGGAAGAACAAGCCGAACGACAGGAACGGCAGACGCCGTTGAAAAAAGAAATACAGCAAGAGCGAAAAGATGCCGAACAGGAGAAAAATGATCGCGCCCGCCCACTCGAACATCGTCTGCGCCGCCCGGGACATCTGAACGTCGTCGGACAGTCCGAGCCGCAGGGGCAGCGCGATGCCGCCGGTCGGATAGTCGTAGTTCGCGACCTGGATCAGCAGATCGATCGTATTGCCCTGCTCGACGAACGAGACGGTGTAAGGGAAGTTGCCCGGCTCGTAGCTCCCGCGGGAGACGCCCGGCGAACCGGAGGACGCCAGCGCTTTGCCGTCCAAGTACATCCTGTCCGCGAACCGGATGACCTGCTTGTGGATGGCCAGCGTCTGATCGGTCGGCCGAATGCGGATCGACAGGCGATAGGTCGCATACCCGTACCCCTTCATGTCCTCTCCGTTCCAGACGCCCGGGACCCGGATATAGCGCTTGCCCGCAGGCTGCCTGCCGTTCGCGAAGTCGGCGGGCGTCAGCAATTGATCCGGATAGAACGCCCACTCCCCGTCCAACCTGACCGTCCCGTCGGATCGGAAGTCCCAAGCGGACAGATCGAGCGTACCCTGCTTTGCCTGAGGACCTCCCCGGACGGAGTGATTCATCGCGAACATCGCCGCGCCCAGGAGAATGACGGCGATCGCGAGGCCGATGAGGAACCGGTCGAGTCCGCCCGCTATATTCTTGATGCCCCTCACTCCCACGTTCTTCACCGCGCCCGCCGTCGAATTTAATCCGTTGTTTAACAACTTTGTCGTTTTATACTCTATTGTAAATCCGATCGACTATTATAGGTAGCCCTTTATCGATACTTCTCCCCGCGCCGACTTCCTTCCAGGCGTCGCGATTTCCTTCTCTATTTTGCATCATAGCGCTTAACAGCCGCTTAACCGGAATTTCACGCACGCAAAAAGACGAAGCGGCGCGCGAGCCGCTTCGTCCTTATGAGTGCTAGACTAAATTTCAGTTCAGGCCCTGGCCGTTCCAGAACGTGATCTCGTCAAGCGGCAGGCGCGCCGTCGCTCTGCCCGGAGCCGCCGCCTTGCCGATCGCGATCAGCATGACGGGCACGATGGTTTCGGGGATGCCGAATTCTTCAACGAGCCGAACGGCGTTAAAGCCGCCCATCGGCACCGTGTCGTAGCCGCGCGCTTTGGCCGACAGCATGATCTGCATGCTGACGAGTCCGCCGTCCACAAGCGCGATCTGCGTTTGCTTTTCCTTGCTCAGGCTGCCGTACATCGCGAGGCTGCGCTCCGTGTACTGGTCGGCGAATTCGCGGGCCATGACGCCCTTCTCCACCGCGATGTCGTTGATTTGTCCGAGACGCTTGAAGCCTTCGCGATCCGCGAGCACCGCGACGACCGCGGACGAATCGACGATCTGCTGCTGGTTGTTCGCGATCGGCAGCAGCTTTTTTTGAAGCTCCTTGTCGTGGAAAACGAGGAAACGCCAGGACTGCGTATTGCTGCTCGAAGGCGCCAGGGAGGCCTCCGCCAAAATCTCCTTCAGCTCGGACTCGGAGATCTTCGCGTTCGGATCGTATTGTCGTACGGAATGGCGATCGCGGACGACGCTTGCATATTCGGTTGCGCTTGCGATAGTTTCGCTCATAAAAATTCCCTCCACATATTATGATCTATGTCTGGTTTGATCACAGTTAACGTCGCAAGCCGGCTTAACCGGTATCGGGACAGCTCACAACTGTGTTCTTTCAAACACAGTATACGGCCGCCCCGCTTTAACTGTCAACATGCGAATTACAGTTCGCATGCCAGGATCATGCAGGATCGATCCCGATATCGTCCAGCATCACTTTCCCCGGTTCGCCATCCAGCACAAATGAAATGCCGCTGATGCCGTCCGGCGTAAATGAAGGATTCTCTTCCGTCCAAGCGCCGAGCGGCAATCGGTAGGTTTGGAACACCGGCTCGTACGGCTCCAGGTATTTGCCTTCGTCGACAAGAGGCTCGAGCGGACCCAAACGCGTGATCGAGGCGCGGAAAAGCGGCTGCGGCGACGCATAGTCCGCGAGCGACAGCTCTGCGTACGTCCCATTCGCGTCCGTAAGGCCGATTCGAATGTCCGAAGCGCCGGACGCCCCCTCTTGCCCCGCCAGATCCCTCGATAGATCCGCCATCGCGAAGGAGAGCGCGGCCTCATCGTTTGCGGATGCGCCGGTCGCCAAAACGTTTGCCCAGGTCATCGTATATTTGCCGTCGGTCGCCCACTGCAGCGAGAGCCCGTGCGTGCCCTTGCCGTGCCGTTGCCTGTCGAGCGCCTCGGCGACCTCTGCGGTCACGCCGGCGGACGAAGTCCCGGCTATGCCTGCGCCAGGTGTCTCGGGGACGGCATTCTCGTCGTCGAACCGGGTCAAAGCGACGAAGGAGCCGCTCTCGTACCGGCTGACGTACCGCGTGGCCGGGAGATAGGCGCTCGCAGAGCGGTAATCCTCGAAAAGCGGCTCGTACGCGTCGTCTCCCCCGAGCGTCGCCTCCATGAAGGCGGTCAAGTAACCCTTGGCAATTTGCCGCTGCGCCTCTTCCGGGAGTGCGGGCTTTCGGAGGAAAAGTCCCGCCGGGAGCGAGCTGTCGCGCCGGCCCCAGCTCTCGTTAAATTGCCCGTGGTTGGCGCCCTCTATGTAGAGGGACGCCTTAAACGCCGAACCGGCTTGCCCGATCCCGCCCGCCGGAAACGTCGTGCGCGAATACTGCCGGTCGCCGAAAAAATCGTTGATATCGGCATCGGACGCGCCCTGCAGCGTCAAGTAAGAGATGCCGCTCAGTCGTGCCTGCTTGCCGTCCACGACGGTGTCGGTCGGCGCGATCGCGGCTACCGACACGATCCGATAGTCCTTCGCCGGGGGCAAGGACGCGTCGTCCGCGAACCACGCATCGCGGTCCGCCGCCATAGCGACCGCCTGGCCGCCTCGCGAGTGGCCGACGAGGGAGATTTTTTGCAAATCTACCTTCCCGTAGAGCGGAGAGGCCTGATCTTCGTTAAAATCGCGCAGTTGGCCGATATGCCGAAGCAGCACCCAGGCCCTCAGCTTCATATCCTGGTCGGGAATGCCCGACCAGACGGAGTAATTCAGGAAGTTCTCGTCGGCCGACACGACGATGAAGCCGCGGCTTGCGAGCTGCTCGCCCAGGTAGGCGTAGCCTCCGTCCGAATAATCCTCCATGGCGTGATTGCCGTGTACGATGAGCACGAGCGGAAATGCGCCGTCTCCCCGCGGCATCCACACGGTCCCGTTCAACGGAAGTTCCTTCGGCCCGAATCCCCAGTACCAATTTCGAAGCAGCGGCCAGCTCTTCAAATAGGCGGAAGCGTCCGCAGGCGCCGAGATCAGCCGCGCCTCCTTGCCGAACGCGGGACGGCGGTCGGTCCCGCTCCCGTAAGTGAAGGCGTCGTATGCGTAGCTGCCGGGCAGCGACGGATCGCCGGTCGTCAGGGGCCGGAAGGCGCCGACCGCTCCTCCCGCGCTCCCTCCGCCCGCGTCGGCTGCCGAATCGGCGTCGTCCATCGAAGCGTGGCGCAGCCCGTTCATGCGGAAAATCGAAGGATCCGCGATCCCGGCGCCCGCGCCGCACAGCAGCGCCAACGCAAGGATGGAGCCGGTCCGCCGCCGCATGCTCGTCTCCCTCGCGAGCGCTGCGCCGAGAAGCCAGCCCGTCGCCGCCGCCGCTAGCGTATAGGCGCATGCCAAAAGAAGCGACAGGGCAACGCCCATATCGCTGAATAACAGCAAAAAAAAGACGAGCGTGCCCGTGTACAGCAGCCCGCCGATCGTCGCGAACGGACCGGACAGCCGCGGCACGAACGTCAGCGCCCAGGCGATGAGCAGCGAGAGAAAAGCGAAGGCCGCCGTATGCGCGGAGACCGCAGACACGAGATCGACCGGCGTACCGAAGCCCGTCGGCGCTCCCAGCATGCCCGTGCCCGCAGCGGCTCCGCCCGCGACCCACAGCCCCAGGATCGCGCCGCGCCACGGCCCTTGGTCGCCTGCGAGGCCGCGGCTGATCCGCCATTCGCCCGGCAGTAGGCTGTAGGCGCGACGCGGCGGCGATATGCCGGTCTCTCTGTCGCTCATGCCTATCAGCCCCTTCTCTCATCTATCTGTGTCGATGAATCTATTATAATGCCGGCAAGCGACGCCAACCTACGACCAAGTTCAGGAACGGCGCTTCGCGATGCGATCCGAGCCGTCCGGTCAGCCGGCGCCATGGCCGATCAGCCCGAGCCATTTCCAATAGGGCACGCAGGCGACGGTCAGCAGCAGCACGGCGAGGCCGTAGCCAATCGCGGTCAACTGACCTTGGCGATGCGTGAACGATCGGCCTTCCGCGCTATAATAGCCGGTCAGATAGGTCGGAGACTGATAGGCGAAAAAGAACGGGTCGGTCGACAGCAAGATGACGAACACGAGCACCCAAGGGTGAATGCCCGCCTGCGCCGCCAAGCCGGCGGTCGACACGACGAGCAGGATGACGGCCGCGTCGTCCCGGACGACGAGCGTCACGACGAACGACAGCAGCACGACCGAGACGAGAAACAACGTGGGCGATCCCGAAAAAGCGGCCATCCGCGCGCCGAGCACGTTCGACATCGCGTCCACGACGCCGACGCGCTCGGCGACCTCGGCGAAGCTGAAGGCGACGCCGATGAACAGCAGGAACGGCCAGTCGATGCCCGTCTTCAGCGTCTCGCCGTCGAGCACGCCAAATACGACCAGCGCCGCAAACCCGAGCAGCATGACCCAGGCATAGTCTAATCCGTGCAGCGGCTGCAGGATCAGGAGCGCAATCGACCCAAGCGCAGCCGCCGCCGTCACCCGCTCGCTCCGGGTCCACCGCCCGATCAGCTTCAGTTGATCGTCGAGCACTTCTCTGCGGATGGGTCGTCCGGGCTCCCGCCGACGGAAGGTCCAGGCCATGAAGCCCGCCATCGCCCCGCCGAAGACGAGGAAGGCCGGCAGGGCGTAGATCAGCCATTGAAACCAGCTCACGCCCTCGGTCCCGCCGGCCATCCCGAGCGCCATGACGTTGGTGTAAGAGCCGGTCAGCACGAACGGGGCCGTGAAGCCGTAGAACACCATCGCCGTGAGCGACAGGCCCGCCATCCCTCGCGAGCGGTCCGCGAAGCCCATCGCTTCGGACAGCGTGCGGGCGATCGGCACGCCGAGCCCGACCTTTGCCGACGAAGAAGGGATGAGCGGATTCAGCAGCGCGCCGCTCGCGACGATTCCCCAGAACTGCCCGCGGTAACTGGCGGGAAAAAGCTTCAGCGCGAGCAGGGAGAAACGGTACAGCAAGCCGGACTTCGTAATGGCCGCGCCTAGCGCTAATATGAACAGCATGTAGAGCCAGCTTGGCGAGGCGAAGCCCGACAGCGCAACCGACGGCTCTACGACGCCGCCGACCACCCACAGCATCGCCATGAATAACGCAACGAGATAGTCCGGCACGACGCGCACGATCCACATGAGGACCGCGGCGATGCCGATGCCGATGAAGTCCATGCCCTGCCGGGTCAGCCCGGCGAACGGATCGGCGAAGTGGAAATAAACCAAGCCGGACAGCGCCAGCGCGAGGCCGGCAAGCAACGGAAGGCGGCCCCGCCCGAGCAGTGCGCCTGCCTGCTCGACGAGCCGCTTGTTCTGCTCGTCCCTCAGTTTTTCGCGGGCCAGCTGCAGGCCTCGCTCCGCGTTCTCTGCCTCGGTACCGGGGAGGGACTCGGCGAGCCGCATGTATTCGAGCGCTTTGTGCGAACGGCCCGCCCGCCGGCACCATTCAGCGCCCCAAGCGTACAGGGCCGCGGTCTGCGCCGGCTTGAAGCGATCGGACGCCGTCTCGCGCGCGGCCTCGAACCGGACGTACCCCTCTTCGCGGCCGCGCGCGAGGCAATCGTCCAGATAAGCGGCGAACAGCCCCGGACGGTCGAACAGCAACTCGTCGGGACAGCGTGCCAGCAGGTCCGCGAGCGGCAAGTCCCGCGGCAGCGCCGGAGCAGCCTCGGAACGTCGGTGCAAGGCCGTACCCGCATTGCCGCGATCTAGCGGCGACTCGGCTGCGGTCTCCAACGCCGCTGCGATCTGGTCGCGGGACGGCACTGTGGCCGCCTTCGTTTCCGATGCTGCGCCGCCGTTCGCGTCCGAAACGGACGGCCCGCCTTCAAGCAGCGCGATGAGCGCCGCCCATGCCCCGCCGTCGGACAGCACCGCCGCAGCCGAGGCCGTATCCCCCGCTTCCGCATAATAGATCGCGGCCTCGCGCGTCCACTGCGCGCGAGCGCCATGACCGCGCCGCTCGACGTATAGCTCCGTCAGCACGGCCCGAACCGCCGGCATGACGGAGACGCGCGCGGCGCGGTCCGGATCCTGTCGGATCATGGAGCGAAGTTCCGCATCCGCCGCCAGCGCGTCGTCGAAGGATGCAAGTCCCGTTGCGCGCTCCAGCAGCGGCTTGTCCGCAAACGGCAGCGCCGCCGCCGCGAACATCGCCGACGCGACTTCGGCTGGCCAGCATGCCGCCTGCTGCAGGATGCGGGCGGTCTCCGCTTCGCGCGTCTCCGTCAGCCGCGCGTTCGTCTGCGTCAGCCTGCCGGACAGCAAGCGGATGAAATAGGCCGACAACAAGGCATGCTCCTCGATCAGTTGCCGGAACGTCTCTTCGCCGATCTCGAAGAGCTCCGTCTCGGCGGCCGCTACGGCGGTCGCGCTGCGCGGCTCTCCGGTCAGGAGCGCCATCTCGCCGAGCATGTCTCCCTCGCGCAGTACCGTCAGCGCCCGCCGCGCGCCTTCGTCCGTCTCTACGTAGAGCGCGATCTGGCCACGCAGCACGACGTACATGCCGTCCCCCGGGTCGCCCGCGCGGAACAGCGTCTCGTCCGCCTGCAGCGTGCGCCGCTCCAAGCGTCCGAGCACCTTGGCCAGGTCCACGTTGGACAGCCCTTTAAACAGCGCGATATCCGCTATATTCACATGCATACCTCGACTTAGAAGTAAATTGATTGGACAGGCGGCTTTTGCTTGAAAAACCAGCTGCCACCTAACTGCCTCGCTCGCGGGAGCAGAACGAATAGCGGTCAAAAACGCCGCTATACGCCTGCACAACCAGGCCACACAGCTATATAGCGGTCAAAACTACCGCTATCCGCCTCGCTTGCGGGTCACACAGCTAAATAACGGTCAAAAACACCGCTATTCACCTCAAAAGCCAGGTCACACAGCTAAATAACGGTCAAAAACGCCGCTATTCGCCTGCACAACCAGGTCTCACAGCTATATAGCGGTCAAAACTACCGCTATCCGCTTCGCTTGCGGGTCACACAGCTAATTAACGGTCAATAACACCGCTATTCGCCTGCACAACCAGGTCACACAGCTATATAGCGGTCCAAACTACCGCTATCCGCCTCGCCGCCGGGTCCCGCAGGCAGTCTGCTCCTCTAGTAATCTAGGAGAAACTCCGTTAGCTGTACCGTCCGGGCGATATCATCGTATCGTACGCCCGGCACCTCGCCGCGTCTATTGCCGAAAGTTAACGCCTCAATGACCCGCGCGCGGACGGCCGCGCATGCGGGCGAGCACTTGCTCGATGTCCTCGGGGTGGAGCAGTTCGATCGGGGACATCCCCTTCTCGAAATGCAGGCCGTCGGCCTCGATCAGCAGCACGTACTTGCCGTTCATGCGGGCGATATGGATCGAATCGCCGTAGTCGCTCATCTTCGCCCGGACGGCAATATCGTCGGCCTTGAACTTCAGCTCCAGGTCCGGCTGATACTCGACGATATGGGCGGTCGCGCCCATGACGTCTTCGTGCGTCCACTTCTCCTGCAGCTGCCGCTTGTCGCCGGCCGCCCACATCTCGAATTCGCGCGCCTCCTGCGCCCAGCCGCCGCTGCCCCGTGCAGCCCGCGACACGCCTCCGCCGCCTCCGCCATAGCCGCCGCCCTGACCGCCGCCGTATGCGCCGCCGCCCAAGCCGGCTTCATCGTAACCCGCCGCGTCGTAGCCCGGCGCGCCGTAGCCCATGCTCGCCGACGGATCGCGCTCGCGGATCGCCTCGTAAGCGCCTTGACCGCCGGCGTCATCCGCGCCGGAACCGTAATCCGCAGGCCAACCGGCCTCCGGCCCAGCCGCCGAACCCGGCATCGCTCCCGCGCCTCCGTCCGCCGCATAGCCCGTCTCGCCCTCCGTGCCGTCTCCCGACCATTTGCGCTCCATATATTCCTGCACCAGGCCCAGGACCTGATCGTTCACGATCTCCGGCTTCGACTTCTCGTACGAGACGTACTTCAGGAAGTCCTCGAAGTAGCGCGCGTGCGACGCCTGATGAATCTTCAGCTCGTAAGGCTCGAGCATCCCTTCCTCCGGCATGTGGGGATACTGGATCGACTTGATGTTGCGCGCGCTGATCGCCATGTCGACCTTCGAGATCAGGCTGCGTTCGTCGGAGATGCGGGCGATCTTCGACTCGAAGTCGCACTTCAGCACGAACACGAACGGCTCGTCGAACAGCTCGTTCACCTTGGCAGCAGCCACGATAAATGCGCCTCCGCGCACCGCGCTCGTGTCCATGTAGCTCCGCAGCACGTCGTCGCAGGCATAATGGAACTGCTCCTTGGTCGTGGCCACGCGCAGCCGCTGGAACAGATTGTAGTTCGGGTTGCTCTCGGGCTCCTGCCCCGGCTCCATAATAAAGCGGCCGATCTTGGTCGGCGCCGCGGCGGTGTCCGGGTTCACGTCGGCCTTCCGCTTCGCGATCCGCGAGAATTCCTCGTCGAGAAACGACTTGACCTCGCTGTCCTCGTAGTCGTAATGATCCAGCGTTTGATAGTGCTTGTACCGCTTGTTCGTGTCCGTCTCCTTGCCGCTTTCCGACTGAATGACGAAGAATGACAAGTATTGTATGGAAAATCTCATTGGATACGGTCTCCCTGCTCTGTTCGAATCGATGTGACTTGCTGCGTTTTGCGCTATAAGCCAAGTGTACCGATCGCGGCTCGGAGTTGTCCAGCCCCCGTGACGGGCAAATATGCCGCTGACATGCCGTTGTCACCGGCGGTGCCGTATTATAACGTTATTCCTAGCGAGGAGGCCTGCTCATGCCAGCCAAAATCGATTATAAAAAACACGACAAAGCGCTCTATCTGCCCAAAGGCGAGCCCGTCATTCTCGACGTACCCGCCATGCCCTTCGCCGCGATCGATGGCGAGGGGGATCCGAACCGTCCCGCGTTCGCGCTGGAAACGGCGGCGCTGTACGCGCTGAGCTATGCCGTCAAAATGTCGTATAAAGGAAGCGACGCGCCGGAGGGGTACTACGACTATACGGTCTACCCGCTGGAGGGGGTGTGGGGCCTCGTGGATCTGACGCGGCCTGCCACGGATAAGAGCAACTGGAAGTATACGATAATGATCCGCCAGCCCGATTTTCTGACCGAGGAAGGGTTCCGTTACTTCGTCGAAAAGACGGCGGCCAAGAAGCCGAACCCGCAGCTAGCGCGCTTGAAATTCGTAACGATAGAGGACGGCCCGAGCTGTCAAATGATGCACACGGGCAGCTTTGAAGACGAGCCCGCGAGCTTCGCGAAAATGGAGGCGTTCTGCGCAGAGGCGGGCTACCGGCGAGCCTCAAAGCTCCATCGGGAGATCTACCTGTCCGACCCGCGCAGGACGGCGACGGAAAAACTGCGGACGGTGCTGCGGTTTGCGGTGGCGAAGTAGACGGTCTATCAGAAAAAGTCCGCGTTAGCTTCACCAAGCGTGCCCGCTTAGCTCAGCGAAGCCAGCCGCTCCAGCACGTCGCCTTTGAACAGCTCGTCCACCGCGAAGGAGACGCACGGGAACCGCTCCGACACGACGCGGTCCTGCTCCTCGAAAAGCTCCCCTAACCGGAAGCGGCCGTCGACGAGCACAAATTGCTCCAGCGTCCGGGCGGTCGGGTCGACGATCCAATATTCGGGCACGCCATGCTTCTCGTAGACCGCGTGCTTGCGTACCCGATCCCGCTTGCGAGAGCCCGGCGACAGAATCTCCACCGCCAGATCAGGAGCGCCCTCCACGCCGCGCTTGCTGACAATCTCCCAGCGGTCCTTGCTGACGAGCACGAGGTCCGGCTGCATGACGTTGGTCTTGCTCAGAATGATATCCAGCGGCGAGTACAACACGATGTAATCCGAGATGCAGCTCTGTACGAGCAGATACAATTTGCCGCTTATCGCCTGATGAAAAATATTCGGTCCGGGGGACAACAGCTCCAGCTTGCCGTCGAAAATCTCGTAACGGTTGCCGTCGTCCGGCATCTCTGCGTAAATATCGTAGGTCACGACCTGCTCGCGATCCTCGCCATCCCTGCCCTTCTTGTTCCCGTCGCCCATTTTCCCGCTCCCTTTTACGGTAAAAAGCGCCCCGTCAAAGCGACACGTCCCGTGTGCGGCTCCGACGGGGCGCTTCCCCGTACAATTAATTACCAGTATTATGCTTGGTTGACGAAGCCTTGTCAATCGCGATTCGCTACGATTCGCAATGATTCGGCCTCGACGCCCGCGTCGGCATCATCCGCTTCGATTGGGGCATAATGGTACGGTTGGCAACCGACGATACAGGAGGTCGTAACCGCAATGAGTCAAAGATTCCCCAAGGCGATAACGGGCGCAGCGCGCGCCGGCGTCCTGCTCGCCTTATTGGCCATCGCAGCCTGGACGGCTTTGGCGGTCCGCGCCGAACACGCCGATGCCGCGGATACGACCTATCACAAATGGAGCCTCATCGCCATCGAGGAGACGAAGCACAAGTACCCGCAGGCATCGCTCGTCGATTATTTGCACATCGGCAGAACGCAGCTCGGCAATGGCCTAAGCGAGGAGAAATTCAAGCTGTGGCTCCGCCAGGCCGACCGGGAATTCGGCGTGTACGTAACCGTCCGGTTCAACGACGCCGAGGATCGCTTGGTCTCGGTCGCCATGAAAGAGACGCCTCGCTGAGGCAGCCCCATGGGTAAAGGTTCCTTTTTTGATTAAAATCGCAATTTGTCGTTTGACGGCGCGCGCACGCGTTTAATTACAGATTAAGCCATGAGTCAATGGACGCGTCGTCCCCGGGGCGAACCCGGGCGCTGCTGCCGACTGCGCTTCGATCACGGCGGTACGATCTGCGGGTAGACGAACCCTAGACACAGCAATCCCGCATAGCCGCCCTGCCCACGAGCAGGCTCCGGCCCATCAGCCCTCTCGTTCGTCTCCCGTCGCAGCGCGCGACAAAGACGGCGCCCCGGCCGCTTGGCGGCTCGGGAGCGCCGTCTTTTTAATTGGCTCGGCGGGGGTTCACCGCCTAGCGCCGTCCTGCTATTCCAACGCGACTTCGTCCACGTACAAGGTCATCGTGCCCGTACCGTCCGGCGCGTACACTTGCAGGCCGATCGTTTTGATCGCCGTCTTGTCGATGCCGCCGGCATTCAAGTTAAGCGTCAACGTCTGATATTCCGTATTCAGCGTCGCTTCGTCGGCGCTCACCCACGTCCATGCGCCGCCGTGCTTAATGAATAGCTTGGCCTTGGCCGTGCCCGCGGCAAGACGCACCTTGAGCTTGATCGCGGATCCGTTGCTCAGGTCTTTGTCCGAGACCGCGCCGAGCTCAAGCTGCGGCGAACTTCCCGTGCCGGTCGCATTGAAATCCACCGCCAGCACCTTCGAGTCTCCGTCCGACGTCTGCCTTACGTTGGCGGCGCCGAGCGTGTTCTGGCTGTCGTTCAGCGCCCAACCTTCGGTCGAGCTGTCGAAGCCGTACAGCGTGCCCGTCGGCAACCCGCCGCCGGCGCTGCCGTTCGGCACCGTGCCCGCCGCGGCGTCGCTGACCGCGCGGATGTCGTCGAAGTACATCGAAGACGTCAGCTTGGTGCCTTCCGGCTTCGCGTTCGTGTAGATGGAGAACGCGTTCACCTTGGACAGGTTCAGCTTCGTGAGCGTGCCCGTCGCGCCGTTGGCCGGCTTGAATGCGTTAAACGGAGCGGTCACGAACTGCGCATCCTCCGTCGTCGTATCCGGATAATACTCGTACGTCTTGCCGTCGGCATTGATCTGCATGACGAGCTTCTGGCCCTTGCCGTCCGGCTTATACCAGAATTGCAGGGCGTTGTAGCCCGACCAATCCACGCCTCCGAGCGCCTTGGTGATGCCGGCATAGCCGCTGTTCCCCAACGTATAGGCGTACTTCAGCCCATAGCTGCCGCCGTGCTTGTTGCCTGCGTCGAGGGCTGAAGCCGTATCGTCGCCGCCCGCGTGTACGAACTTCGCGCCTAGCGCGTCATTGCTGCCTAGGTAGCCTTCGAAGTCGTCGACCGACGCCGGATCGGCGGCGGCATCCTGGTACGTGCTGTACAGACGGATGTTGTCGATATAGACCGGGTATTCGGCGCCGCCGCCGTCCAATCCGCTGCCGACGAGCGAGAGCGCCAGATCGTCAGCCGCCGCAAGCGCGTCCGCGTCCGTCAGATCGATCGCCGCCGCATAGTGGACGTACGGCTCCCCATTGATTTCGACCTTCTCCAGATTTTCAAAAGACACCTGCGTCGTGTCCATGCCATACTTGCGGTCCCAATCCGGGGGCAGCTGGACGACGCTGCGCAACGTTGCTTTGCCGCTCTTCGCGCCAGCCAAGACCGGCACCCACGCTTCGTATTTGAGACGTTTCACGCCGGAGAGCGTATCCGCGCCCGCGACGGCCTTGGCGTTTTTCAGCTCCAGCTTGAGCTCCTGCCAATCGTCCGTATACGTCGTGCCGACGACGCTCAGCTTGAGTTTCCCATTACCGTTCAAGCTGACTTGCGAGAGACTTTCGATGTCCGCCTGCCATCCGCCGTTGCTCTGAATGCCCTCGATGCCGTCGTCGAACGTATACGCGCCGATCAGCACCTCCGGAATTTTCACGAACACCGTGTTCGTCTGCGTCTGCAGCACCTTGCCGTTCGTGTCGTACGCCTTGACGGTGACGGTCGCCGACTTGCCGTTCAGGCTTGCCGCCGGGGACCAATCGGCCGTGTAAAAGCCGGTCGCCGGATCGAGCGTCAGCGCATGCTCGGCCTCGTCCCCAGCCGTCGTATAGACGACCTTGGCCGGCGTCTCGTTCAGGATGCGCGCGCGGATCTGCGTCGTAGTCGTCTTGACCGTGCTTTGGTCGGTCGGCGAAGCGACGTGCATGAACGGCTGCTCGCGCTCCGTCGCTACGTTGCGGTCGTAGGCGTGGGACACTTCCTTGTTGAAAAGGGTGTAAGACTCCTCAAAATACTTGACGAAGTCCGGCAGCATCTGATGCGCGGGCTGTCCCTCGCCCGTCGGATAAGGCACGTAGGCGGTCGGCCCGAAGTTCGCCCAGGTGAGCATATAAGCCATCTTCCTGGCGTCCGGATCGGACTGCAGCGCTGCGGAGAGCTTCGTGTAGAAATCGGGCGTCGTGTTGCCGCTGGCCTTCATCTGCTGATAGCCGAACTCGGTGAGCGCGGCGACCTTATGATGGCCGTCCGCTACGCGCGATACGAGCGCGGCTTCCGTCGTGACGCCGTCGAACCAGCTTTGGCCTTCCCCGTTATAGTAGCTGTCGAAGCCGAGGATGTCGACGTAGTCGTCTCCCGGATACGTCTCCATGTACCGATCCTCGCTCGTGCCGAAGCCGCCGCCAGGCGAGTAGGCGTACAGGAAATTGCTCACGCCCTTGATATCTCTCAGATACTCGACCGTATAGCGATAAATCTCGCGATATTCATCCTTCGTCGTGAAAGCCGAGCCCCACCAGAACCAGCTGCCGCTCTGCTCGTGGAACGGACGGTAAACGACCGGGATCGGATTGCCGTTGTCGTCCTTCAGGCGGTTCGCGAAGTCCGCGATGTTGTCGAGGAACGCATTGTATTCGGCATGTTTGTCGCCGCCCGGCAGAATATGCGAGACGACGTTGCCCTTCAGGTCGTAGAAGTCGCCGCCCGTCACGAAGTTCGGCAAGTGCGAGCTCAGCGTCAATACGCCGCCGTAGTTATAGGCCTTTTTCATCACGTCGATCAGCTTGTCGCGGCTCTGTGCGAAGTCGCCGGATACGCCCGGCTTCTCCTTGCCTTCCAGCGTGAGCGTGTCCCAGCCGAACAGCGCAGGATACTCGCCCACCGCGTTGTACGCGTCGGACTCGGTGCCGTCCCGCTTGCCGATGGACAAGCCTTCCGTCGTCGCGTGCTGCTGCCCGAACAAGATGCCTTTTCCGCGAATCTCGTTCAAGTAAACGAACAGGGACTTCGTCGCGGCGGACGCATCCGGATCGACGAGGTTCACGCTGACCGCAGGGTTGGTCGGCGTCGTAACGGGCGAATTCGTCGAAGGCGAGATCGCGCTGGGCGTGGCGGCGCCGTTCGCGATGCCGAACGTGCCTGCTTCGACCGGTTTCCCGCCTACGGTGACGCCGGACGCCGCGATGAACGCGGATCCCACCGCGCCGCCGCCCGCTATCGTCGTGCCGCCTGCGCCCGAATTTACCTTCAGGTCTTTGATCGACGCGCCCGCAGCCAGCTCTAGCCCGACCGGCCCGTTGAACGTCGCGGCTTCGATCCGGACGCCTTGACCCAACTCCAGCTTTGACGCACGCTCCATCGTGATTTGGCCGATCGCCGTCTTGCCGGTCGCTTGTACGCGAACCTCGCCTTCCTTGCGGTCGACGACGACCTCGCCCAGCGTCGAATCGTTCAGGATGACGGTGTGCGGGCCGCCGCCCGCGATGAACGTCTTGCCTTTGACCGTGACGCCGTCGAGTTTCACTTCGCCGTCGCCGATGCCGGCAGACAGGTACAAATTGCCGCTGACGACCGCGTTCTTAAGCGTCGCTCCGTCGTGATTGACGACGACGTTGCCCGCGATCTCCCCGCCTTCGACGATGCCCGCAGAGGCATAATAACCTGCGACGAGCTTGTCGATCAGCGTCACGACCTCGGCCCGCGTGATGCTGTCGTTCGGACGGAAGGTGCCGTCCTGATAACCGCTAAGCACCCCGGACAGCGCGTCCACCGCCGACTTGGCGTAAGCTTGAATCTTCGCGCCGTCGCTGAAGCTCGCCGTCGCTGAAGCGCCCCCCGATGCGGCCAGCGAAAACACGCGCGCCAGCAGCGTGACCGCGTCCTGACGGCTGATCGCGTTCTCCGCCTGCGCCCGATTCCCCGGGAAGCCCTCGTAATAGCCGGCTTCGCGAGCGATCGACAGCGCGTCGGCGTACCAGCTTGATTCCCGGACGTCGGAGAAGGCCTCGTTCGATTCGGCATAAAAGCCGAATACGCGGTTCAGGATCGTCGCGAACTCGGCGCGCGTGATCCGGTCGTTCGGATGGAACGTCTGGTCGGGATATCCGCTAAGCACGCCGCTCGCCGCCCATTTGGCGATGCTGTCCTTCGCCCAATGCTGCAGCGTGTCGGACAGCGGCTGCCCGGCGGTTGATGCTGATACGGCGGACGGAATTACCGTCGCCGACGATTCGGCAGCCCATGCCGACGCCGGCGCGGCGACGCCTGTCAACACGGCGGACGCCGCCAGCGCCGTCGATAGGGCGCCGGACAGGATTTTCTTTGAAGCTTTCATCAGAAAACCTCCTTCAACAAGATGAGCTAAATCGCAAATTCGGTTAGCGCTAACAACGAAAAAAAACATTTACTCTGCATGTACGCAACCAGAATATGCCTCAGATTATAAAGCGCTTACTTTTTATAAAATAGGTGTTCAAATGTTTTTTATATAACGATTTTTGTTTTATAATCTAACTTTAGATGATTAATTATTATCGTTAGGTTTACAAATTCAAACAAACACTTATAAATTTGTTAGGTTTATACGATTCAAAACGCGGGCACGAAAAAACCTCCCGCCGCAGGCTTAACTGCGACAGGAGGCTCTTAAGCCGCCGTATTTAGAAAAAAGCAGGCAGATAAGGACGGTTCTTTTCCAGCATTTCGTCCAGCAGCCGCTTCGCCACGCGGACGGACGGCACGAGCGGATGCGCCGCCATCGCCTGCAGCGCCAGATCCCGATCGCCCTCCACTGCCGCGCGGATCGTCAGGCGTTCGTATGTCTTCACGGCATGAATGAGCCCCTTCGCCTGCTCGGGCACCCGGGTCACCGGCAGCGCCAGCGGTCCCTGTCCCGTCACGACGCAATTCACCTCGATGCAAGCGTCCGGCGGGAGAAAATCGAGCGTATTGCCGTTCGGCACGTTTAACGTCTGAATATCGCGTTTATCGCCGTAGAGCGACTCCATCAGGTTAACCGCCGCCTCGGAGTAGTAGGCGCCTCCGCGTTTCTCCAACTGCTTGGGCTTCTCTTGCAGGTCCGGGTCCTTGTACAGCTCGAACAGCTCGTCTTCGACCTTCTTCACGACCTCTGCGCGGGTGCCGCCGCCCTTCAGCGATTCAAGCTGCTCCTCGAGCATGACGTCCGTCATGTAAAAGTATTTGAGATAGTAGGAAGGAAGCCCGCCTAGCGAGCGGAGGAAGTCCGGGTCCCATTCGGATGCAGGCACGTTTTTGCCGCTGTATTCCTCCCGCTTGTCGAGCAGTTCGGGCAGCCGATCGACGCCCTCGACCTCGATGCGCGTCACCCAGTGCAGATGGTTGAGCCCGACGAACTCCGTATAGATGCGCGACGGCGTCGTGTCGTACTTGGCGCTTAGCCACTTCGCGAGACCGATCGGCGCGTTGCATAAGCCGATGCTTCGCACCTTGGAATAGCGGCGGATCGCCTCGGTCACCATGCCCGCCGGATTGGTGAAGTTGAGCAGCCAGGCGTTCGGCGCCAGCTCTTCGATGTCCCGGCAGATGTCGAGCAGGGCCGGAATCGTGCGCAGCGCCTTCATCATGCCGCCGGGGCCGGTCGTCTCCTGGCCGATGACGCCGTGCAGGTTCGGGATGTGCTCGTCCCACTTGCGGGCCTCGAGCAAGCCGACGCGCATCTGCGTCGAGACGAAATCCGCGCCTTCGATCGCTTCGCGCCGATTCAGCGTCAGATGCACGCTGATCGGCAAGCCCGACTTTTCGACCATGCGCTTCGCGAGCGCGCCGACGATCTCGAGCTTGTGCCGTCCCGCTTCGATGTCGACGAGCCACAGCTCCCGGATCGGGAGCTTGTCGTACCGGTTGATGAAGCCTTCCACGATCTCCGGCGTATACGAGGAGCCTCCGCCGATGACGGCCACCTTCAGTCCTTGCGCCATGCTAATCACCCTCCTGGTATATGGATCAGATCGCTTCGAATTCAGCCGCGTCCTTCAGCGTCTCGCGAGCCGCCTCCGGCAGCGGGCCGTCCGCCTCGAACGCCAGCCACAGCGCGCCGACGACCGGCTCGACCGCCAGCTTCACCACCGAGGCGTTCGGCGCTGCCGCAGCCACGGCCTTCCGAATCTCGGCATGCACGAAGTCTCCCTTGCCCCGCGTCAGAATGCTGCCTGCCATGACGACGTCGAACGTCTCGTCCGCCATGCCGAGCCTGCGGATAATCGCAGTCGCCTGCCTCCCCAGCTCGTCGCCCTGCTTCCGCAGAATCGCCTGCGCGGCCGCGTCTCCGCCCTCGGCTGCCTCGAACAGCAGCTTCGCGAGATGAAGCGGCGGCTGCAGGTCGCGGTCGAGGTAATCGTGGAACATCTCCTCGACCGTAGCGTAGCCTGTCTCCGCCAGCACGAGCGGCGTGAGCGCCGTCTCCGCCTCGCGTCCGTCCCAAGCGCGAACGACCGTGCGGAAAGCCTCTACGGCCAACGCCATGCCGCCGCCGAAATCGCCCGTCATATAGGTGAATCCGCCGACCTGGAGGCTCTCCCCGGCGGGACTTAGGCCCGCGCCGTTGGTACCGCTACCGCAGATGAGCACGACGCCGTGCGGCCGACTCGTGCCTGCTCGCATCGCGATGATCGTATCGCAGTGAATCTCGTGCTTCGCGAAGTCGAGCTCCGCGATCATCGGACGCAAAATCCGGAAGTCCGCCTCGCGATCGGCGCCGGCCAGGCCGAAGCAGGCGGACGCAACTTGCTCCCGAGAGATCCCCGCGGCGGCAAGCGCCATCTCCGTCGCTTCTCTGATGCTGCGCCGCGCGACTTCCCGGTCGATCTGATGATTGCCGTTGCCGCTTTTGCCTTTTCCGACGACCTGTCCTCTCTCGTCCGCGACGAGCGCGTAGGTCTTGGATCCGCCGCCGTCGACGCCCAAATAATATTTCATCCTCGTCTCTCCCTCTTGCTCATTCATTCCGCTTTGAAAGCCTCCGCCGTCGAATCCCTGACGATCAGCTCCGGATCGATCTGCACCGTGACATGGCGCCGCTGCTGACCCTCGATCGCCGCGAGCAGCAGCTCCACGCCCTTGCGCCCGATCTTGTCCGCCGGCTGGCGGACCGTCGTCAGCGCGGGCTTGAGTTCAGAAGCGAGCACCTGGTCGTCGAAGCCGACGACCGACAGGTCCCGCGGCACGCGAAGTCCCGCGTTCTTGCAGGCGTCGACGACGCCGAGCGCGATGTGGTCGTCGGCGGCGAAGACCGCTTCCGGCAGGCTCCCCGCCGCGATCCATGCCTCCGCGACCCGATAGCCGGACGCGATGTCGAACTCGCCGGGCTCGACGCTCCAGGGCGTGAGTCCCGCCTCCGCAAGTGCCTGCAAAAATCCCCGCTCCCGGTCCTGGCTGCTTAAAAAAGCGCGCGGTCCCGCGATATGCGCGATCTTGCGATGTCCGAGGCCGATCAGATGCCGCGCGGCCTCGTAGCCGCCTTTGAAATTGTTCACGACCACGGACGGCGCCGAAGGCGAAGATTGCTGATTATCCAGCAGGATATATGGAATTCTTTTCTGCAGCAGCTCCAGTTCGTACCCGTCCTCCTGCATCGGAGACAGCACGATGACGCCGTCTACGCGGTCTTCCTCGAAGAGCAGTCTGCCCGAACTGCCGCCGGCTCCCGTCTCTACCGATAGCGCGAGGAAATAGCCCTGCTCGGCCAGCCGATCGCCGATCTCCTTGACGACCGCGTCGAAAAACGAGTCCTGCAGCGTCGCCAGCGTGAGGCCGATGACGCCCGTACGCCCTCTGGCCAGACTCCGCGCCGCGGCGCTCGGGTGGTAGCCGAGCTCCTTCATCGCCCGGAGCACCTTTTCTCTGTTTTTCTCCCTGACCGACGGCGCGTTGTTAATGACGCGGGATACGGTAACTACGGACAGTCCCGATTTTTTCGCGACGTCGAAGATGCTGATTTTCACGCTGCCGCGCTCCTTTTCTCCCTCAAGAAGGCTGACTGATTCTGGCTGCGCACCGCAGCTTCGCAAAAGTTTAAACGCTTTAACTTTTATGCCGTTATTTTAGCGTATCTTCTTATCATTAATCAACCCCGAATGTTTAAACGCTTATACTTTTATGCCGCGTTTTTCTTTACACGATTTAGCTCACGCCGGTTGGCAGGATTATGAGCGAACGCACAGAATTTATAAAAGCCGGCTTTCGCCCAGTCAACCGATCCAGTCATCTTGGTCCAGTCCCCATTTAATTAGGAGGCTTTCCGCCTTGTCCATAAAGCTTAAACTTACCGTTTTCCTGTCCCTTCTCGTCGCGGCGATCCTCATGCTGAACTTGTCGATTACGTACTTCTGGTCCAAGGCCGGCATGCAGAAGGCGGCGATCGACCGCATGGATATTATATCGAAGCAGATCGGCGAATCCATCAAATCGTACGAAGACGAGCTCGAGCGGCTGGAGAAGGCCCAGGAGGAAAAGCTGCTCGCCGCCTCGATCGCGATTCGCAGCTCATTGGATCCGGACATCGACAACGTGACCAACGAAGAGCTCGTCAAACTGACCGAGGAGCTCCAGCTAGAGGGAATCTCGCTCTGGGTGCGGACGCCGAACGACATCGTCGTCAAAAAATCCTCGAAGCCCGGAGAGATCAATCTCGGGTCCAACACGATGGATTACTGGTACAGGGCGTTCCAGCAGCTCTTCGCGCGTCAGCCCGTCAACGTCGGCTTCGGCCGGGCCATGCCGAACTTCTGGTCGGGTCCGTTCAACTTCGCCACCTCGGATCCCGACTTGATCCTGAAGTGGGGCGACTATTACGACGGCACGACGAACTATATGATCAATCCTTTTATGCGGGGCGACGTCCTGGTCGACTTCAAGGACTCGGTCGGTACCGAGAAGCTGATCAAGCAGCTGCTGCAAGACAACTCCGATCTCGTCGAGGTTACCGGCATCGATCCCGCCTTTTTCGGAAAAGCGCCCATTATCAAGATAAAAAAGGGCAAGCCCGTCTACAATCTGGACGTGCGCGACATCGTATTCGGCACCTACGCCTATAAGGACGACGCCGACGTCGAGCATGTGAACACCGCCATCACCACGGGAGAAACCGTGACGGCGAACAGCCGCTCCGGCGGCAAACGGCTGCTCAAGAGCTATATTCCGATCCATGGAGACCGGGACTATATCGTCACCGTGAGCTTTGACCGCGCCGCGATCAGCGGCGATCTCGACCGGCAAATGCTGTTAAGCAGCGTCATCGGCCTCGTTCTGCTGGCCGCCACCGTCGTGACCAGCTATTGGCTGTCGGGCCTGATGATCCGCCCGGTGCAGCAGATTCTGCGCAAGGTCAACGCGGTAGCCGAAGGCAGCTTCGACGATCCGCTGCCGGTCGCCAGCAACGACGAGCTCGGCCGGCTGTCCGACCGCGTCAACACGATGGCGAGCAATCTCAGTACCTACACGAACCGGCTGCGAGACACGGCGGCGGAGCTGCGGAGCACCAAGCAGTATCTGGAGTCGTTCGTGCATCACAGCTCGGACGCCATCCACGTGGCCGATCCCGCCGGGAATCTAATGCAGGTGAACGCCGCATTCGAAAAAATGTACGGCTGGAGCGCCGCCGAAGCGCTGGGCCGCCGGCTGCCCGAGGTTCCCGAGGAGCTCCGCGAGGAGGATTCGCGCGTCCTGCGAAAAGTAGTCAAGGGCGGCTCGGTCGCGGACTGCGAGACGATCCGCTATCGCAAGGACGGCTCGCAGATCGACGTCAGCATCACGGTATCCCCCGTGCGAGACGAGCATGGAGAGGTCGTCGGCATCGCCTCGATCTCGCGGAACATCACCGCGCGGAAAGCGACCGAGGAGATGCTGAGACGCACGGAGAAGCTGTCGATGGTGGGCCAGCTCGCCGCGGGCGTCGCGCACGAGATTCGCAATCCGCTCACGACGCTCCGGGGGTTCGTCCAACTCCAGCAGCAGACGGGCGGCATCACGCCGTCCCATCTCGACACGATGCTGTCCGAGCTCGACCGGATCAACTTCATCGTCGGCGAATTCCTCGTCCTGTCCAAGCCGCATGCCGTCCGCTTCCAGCTCGTCGACATCCGCTCCATCATGAAGGAGACGGTGGCGCTGCTCGAGGCGCAGGCGATCATGAACAACGTGCAGTTCGAGCTGCGCGAAGCCGACGAGCTGGCGCCGTTGAACGGCGAGCCCAACCAGTTGAAGCAGGTTTTTCTGAACGTGCTCAAAAACGGGATGGAGGCGATGCCGGAAGGCGGTACGCTGCGTATCGGCATCTGGGCGGAGCGGCATAGCGAGAATGGCGGCAGCGGAACGGTCGGCAGAGATGCGGTTGGCAGAAATGCGGTTGGCGAGGCGGTTAGCGGCAGAGAAGCGGTTGCCGAGGCGGCGGCTGCGCGCGAGCCGGAGATTTTGGCGGACGAGGCGGCGATCGGTACGACACAACAGGCTGATCCTGCTTCGGACGACAGCATCTTGATCGTCATCGAGGACGAAGGCTTCGGCATTTCCGAAGAAGAGCTGAAGCATCTGGGCGAGCCGTTTTACTCCAACAAAGCCTCGGGACACGGCCTCGGCCTCATGGTCAGCCAGCAGATTCTCGCGGGGCACAGGGGCACCATCCGCTACAAGAGCGCGCTGGGCCAGGGGACCCGCGTCGAGATTCGGCTCCCTTATTGACGACCCGTATCGACGATTGAAGCCGTATCGAAACGAAATGGAACAATTGGCGCCGATGCGGCATTCCTTCCTGACAGACTGCTGTCAGAGAGCATGCGTTATTCTTGGGTTAAGCGATGAGGCTTGAAGCGCCTCGCCAAGGAGGAGCGATTCGCATGAACGAATGCCCGTTGAACCAGAGCTCGCCAAATAGCGGCTTAGCGGCCGCTCCGACGCTGGATAGCCGCGCGTTGAACCGGGCGCTGCTGGCCAGGCAAATGCTGCTTCGGCGGGAACCCATGACCGCGTTCGAAGCGATCGAGCGGCTGTGCGGACTGCAGGCGCAGGCGCCGATGGCGCCGTATTACGCGCTTTGGTCGCGGCTCGAGCGCTTCGAGCCCGCCGAGCTCGAGGGTCTGCTCCTGGGCCGCGAGGCGGTGCGGATGGCCTTGATGCGGGCCACGCTCCACCTCGTCTCGGCCCGGGACGCCCTGGCGCTGCGCCCGTTGCTCCAGCCCGTGCAGGATCGCGGCCTGGCAGGCAACTTCGGCAAGCGGCTCGCCGGCGCGGATGCGGACGCGATCGCCGCCCTGGGGCGCGAGTGGACGGCCGAGCGGCCGCAGAGCTTCGCCGAGCTGGGCGCGCGGCTGGCCGAGCGCTGGCCGGGCAGCGATCCCGAAGCGCTCGCGGCCGCGGTCCGTGCGCGCGTGCCGCTCGTACAGACGCCGCCCCGCGGCTTGTGGGGCCGAAGCGGGCAGGCGCTGCATGCGCCGCTAGAGACGTGGACCGGCCTGCCGCAGGAGACGGGCTGCACGGACGAGGCGCTCGTCGTGCGCTACCTGTCGGCCTTCGGGCCGGCATCGGTCAAAGACATGCAAGTATGGTCGGGCCTCACGAAGCTGCAAGACGCGGTTCGGCGGCTCGGCCCCCGGCTCGTTCGCTTCCGCAGCGAGCACGGGACCGAGCTGTACGACTTGCCCGAGGCGCCGCGCCCGGACGCGCACATCCCGTGTCCGCCTCGCTTCCTCGGCGAGTTCGATCAGATGCTGCTCGCTTACGCGGACCGATCCCGCATCCTGCGCGAACCGCACAAGCAGCGCGTTTTTACCGCCAACGGACTCGTGCGTCCCGTCTTTTTGCTGGACGGCTTCGTCGCCGGCAAGTGGGAGATTCGGCAGCGGCGCGGCGATGCGCTGCTGCTCGTCGAGCCGTTCGCCCCGCTGTCGGCGGACGATCGCGAAGCGCTCGGCGAGGAGGGCGCCCGCCTGCTCGCCTTCGCGGCGCAGGGCTGCAACCATGATATTCAGTTTGCGGAGAGCGTTGAGGACTGAACGGGTTCCCCGTCGCGCGCTTGCTCTGCTCTGACGTCCCGCAACCGCAGACTTTGCGACCGCATGGATGCGTTCTTTGCTGGAGCACCATTGTGTGACGGGGAATTGCACGGTTTTTCCGCATAACTCCGTTCCCGAGCAGCGATTGGCCGGGAATTACACGGTTTTTCCGCACAACTCCG
>NZ_FOKE01000026.1 GCF_900112065.1 Cohnella sp. OV330 | reverse complement strand
GCTAAAGGGCTATGACCCGTGACTAACCCATCTTACCGGGGGCGCTCGTTTTTATGCAAAGCGCAAAATTAACGCTCTACAGGAATCCTAACGGAGAACGTTAGTTGAACAAGGACAGCGGCAGTCTAAGACTTTATTTTTCAAGTCTTGGTCTGCCGCTGCTTCATTTTTATTGTCGGTCTAATACTTATTTTTCTGACTCTGACGATATTCAATCCTCACAAAACCACGTCAGATCATGTTTTTCAGTCTAGAACTTTATTTTCACTGGACACAAGATGAAAATGTTGGAGTGAGGATTAAAAATTGCGATCTAACAAGATCCCTGTTTGCTCTGCCATCACACGAGGCGATAAGAGCATTCCATTCCGGAACCACCATTCCACTGCACCCACGACCGCAGCTCCAAAAAATTGAAGAATAATATCTTCACTTAATCCTTCATTCTGTCCGTCGGTTACATCTACTTCAACTTTATACTCTTGGACAACTAAATCAAGGAATCGACTGCGAAAATAAGCTGCGCTTTTCGTATTTAGCATGGTAGTAAAGAACAAATGGTTCGCAGCAAAGTATTCGAACCAGACATAGTTTCCTTCTTGGAAGGTCATCTCGGATGCAGAATGGCAAAGCTCACGGAGATTGCCGATATGTTCTTCAATAAGCTTATCAAGCAAATCATATTTATCCATGTAATGGAGATAGATAGTTCCTCGATTCACATTGGCCCTGTCGGAAATATCCCGAATGGTTATATCATCGAAGCTTTTTTCGGTCATCAGTTCAATAATGGCTCTCTTGATTGCTTCTTGAGATTTGAGTACCCTTCGGTCCACTTCTAATAGCTCCTTCAGAGATAATCGGCAATTTTGGTCAGGTTGTTGAGTAACGCACACATTGCGGAGAACTGATTATTGCAAGCATTAGGCTTCCGTTTAAAATTATAAACGTGAGTTTATTAAAAGATCAATGTCCATTTCGGTTGGAATTGTCCAGAAATATTATGTTCGAGCTCGGCACAACTTATAAGGAGGATACAATTCATGGGCACATGGTCGAACGAAGATCTGCTCAAAATTAAGGATGCTGATAACCTTCACATCTCACCGTTCCGCGAAGATGGCGTAACCTACGGCACCCCGACATGGATCTGGTCTGTTGTAGTTGAAGGTTCCCTCTATGTACGAGCCTATTACGGGCAGAACTCCCGTTGGTACCAAGCAGCAATTCGACAGAAGGCAGGACGAATTACGATCGCCGGCATGACGAAGGAAGTCTCTTTTGAACCGATCGAAGGACAGACGAATGACGTCATCGACGATGCGTACCGTGCGAAATATAAGGGGAGTCCCTATCTTGATTCAATGATCAGCACGAGAGCCCGTTCTGCGACCGTCAATGTTTTACCACGAGAGACCAGAACCTAATATACAACAATTCAACCGCTCGTTTGATCCTTAATGAGGCAAAGGGAGGAACAAAAAATGGAGTATACGAAACTTGGGAATACTGGCTTGGATGTATCCCGGATTTGTCTGGGTTGTATGGGTTTCGGCGATCCATCCAAAGGTCATCATCGTTGGGTGCTCGATGAGAAGAGCGCTCGCCCGATCATTCAAAAAGCGCTGGATATCGGAATCAATTTTTTCGATACCGCAAACGTATATGCCGAGGGCACAAGCGAGGAAATTGTGGGAAAAGTGCTGAAGGAGCTTGCCGACCGGGATGAGATCGTCATCGCGACGAAGATCCATGGACGCATGCATCAAGGACCCAATGGTGCCGGACTTTCCCGCAAAGCGATCATGAGCGAAATCGACAAGAGCCTGAAGAGGTTGAAAACGGACTACGTCGATTTGTACCAAATTCATCGTTGGGATTACAACACGCCCATCGAAGAGACGATGGAGGCGCTGCACGACGTAGTTAAGGCTGGCAAGGCGCGATACATCGGCGCTTCGGCCATGTGGGCATGGCAGTTCCAGAAGGCATTGCACGTAGCCGAGAAAAATGGGTGGACCCGATTCGTATCGATGCAGAATCATCTGAACCTCATTTACCGAGAAGAGGAACGGGAGATGCTGCCGCTTTGCAAGGAAGAAAAGATCGGCGTCATTCCTTACAGCCCGCTCGCAGGAGGAAGGTTGGCGCGGGAGGCAGCCACGCCTCGTGCCGAAACCGATGAGGTCGCCAAACAGAAATACGATGCCGCAGCAGACTTGGATCAAGCGGTGGTCGACCGGGTTGCGAATCTTGCGGAGAAACATGCCGTCCGCCGCGTTCACATCGCACTTGCGTGGCTGCTGCATAAAGAACCAGTGACCGCCCCCATTGTTGGCGCGACGAAGATCACCCAACTCGAGGACGCGGAAACTGCACTTTCCCTTAAATTGATTCCTGATGAAATTGCATTTTTGGAAGAACCGTATGTGCCGCACCGAGTCGTTGGGCATTTTTAAGGCAAGAAAGGAGCATCCGTTATGCCTGTGATTACCATTGAAGCAGCTAAATTGACGATGGAACAAAAAAGAAGTTTAGCAAAAGAACTGACCGCGTCAGCTTCTAAAATCATGAATGTATCGGAACAAGCCCTTTATGTGTTCATTAAGGAAAATGAAACAGAAAATATTGGCGTTGCAGGTCAGCTAATAGCTGACAGAGGATAAATCACTTTACTCAAATTTAATTACAACAAGGAGAAGTCACAATGAAAACACTCGTTCTCGTATTTCACCCCGACTTAGCTGCTTCTCGTGTGAATCGACGCTTTACGGAAGAAATGGAGAAGCAAGAGGGAGCTACTGTACATCGTGTTTATGAGGCTTACCCCGATGAAAAGATCAATGTCGCGGCAGAGCAGAGACTTTTGGAGCAACACGATCGCATCGTTTTACAATTCCCGTTCTATTGGTATAGTACACCTTCATTGTTGAAAAAATGGGAGGATGCCGTTCTTACGTATGGATGGGCTTATGGAAGCAAGGGAGACAAGTTACACGGTAAAGAACTGCTAATCGCGGTTTCTACCGGTGCAGCACTAGAAAACTACCATCCAGACGGTAACTTTAGATACACCGTTCCAGAACTGCTGCGACCGCTTCAGGCAACCAGCAATTTAATTGGAACCCGCTATTTGGAGCCGTTTATCGTTTATGGAGTTATGCAGCACCTGTCTGACGAGGAGCTTGAGCAAAGTGCCAAAGATTTCGTGGCGTATGCATTGAATCCTGAACTTGCCCTGCTTGCCGCACGGTAAGAAATCTTTTTCGAGCGGGATGAAACATGAAAACCGTTCGATTACAAAATGAAACCATTCCTTCGATTGCTCTGGGCACGTGGTCGTGGGGTACAGGAGGAGGAGCTGGCGGGGATGCCGTTTTCGGGAACTACTTGACGGCATTCGATTTGAAGCCGGTATTCGACGCAGCGATGGAAGCTGGATTCAATTTTATTGGATACTGCAGCAGTATATGGCATGGACGCCTCGGAAACGATTCTGGGCAGCTTTACCAAAGGCCGTAAAGATGTGCTCCTCTCCACGAAATTCACTCCGCAAATCGCCGGGGACAGCGAGAACGCTGTCGAGGAACTACTGGATGGAAGCTTAAAGCGGCTTGGCGTGGACCATGCAGATATTTATTGGATACACAACCCGGCTGAGGTGCAAAGATGGACGCCAAAATTGATCCCTTTGATGAAAAGCGGAAAAGTAAAATACGTAGGTGTCTCCAATCACAGAGGATGCTGTAAAAGCTTCCGAACTGAGTTTAATAGCGCAAGAGATAAGTGATCTGGAAGCAGCCGCCAAAGAGACCGGGGTCGAGATCAGGGGTTCGTGGGAAAAACCGATGCATTAACGGCAGTTCTTGATTGTAGCAACGATAGTTAACTTGGGGAGGTTTGTTATGAATCGAATTGAAAAGAGCAAAGAAACGTATAAACGTCTATTTGGCGACGGAGTACCCGCAGCCTATGCTACCGATCCTGACTTTCAGGAAATCCTGAGCCGCTTCATATTTGGGGAAGTTTTCGATCAAGGCAAGCTGGACGATAAACAGCGCGAGTTGATCACCCTGGTAGTGCTTGCTGCTAACCAAACCCTCCCTCAGCTCAAGGCACATGCCAACGCCGCGCTGAACGTTGGACTTACACCAGTGGAAATCAAAGAAGCTATTTACCAGTGCGCGCCATACCTTGGATTCCCCAAAACGCTAAACGCGGTCAACGAGGTCAATGAGGTTTTCAAAGCAAGAAATATCGAATTACCGCTGGAAAGCCAGACGCAAGTTACGGATGATACTCGTCTTGAAAAGGGACTTGCCGTTCAGACCGAGATTTTTGGCGACGTTATCGCCAAAATGCGCGAAAGTGCTCCAGATAACCAAAAACACATTCAGGACTATCTTTCTGGTTTCTGTTTTGGTGACTTCTATACCCGCAACGGCCTTGATCTACAAACAAGGGAATTGCTGACACTGTGCATCATAAGTGCGCTCGGTGGCGCGGAAGGGCAAGTAAAGGCCCATGTGCAGGGCAACAAAAATGTGGGCAACGACAAGGAAACATTGATTGCTGCCATTACTCACTGTCTGCCCTATATGGGCTTTCCTAGAACGCTGAACGCCATAGCTAAAATCAATGAAGTGATTCCGGAATCATAACCAAACCTGGAAACGGCAGCTGTAAGGTTGCCGCTTCTAAAGTCGACTGAGATCGAGGTTATTTCCGCCAATCAAATTAATCAAGCGTGGGAGCGCGTGCTAGCGTCGGATGTCCGTTATCGTTTTATAAACGACACTAGCACGATGGAGAATGAATAACGATTCCTCCCTGGACAACAGGAGGGGCACGCCTACACGGTGTGCCTCTTTCGTTGAAGCCGGCCGCCATTTTGTTTTCTAAAACAAGGAGGACCGTTCACGGTAGATATGTACCTTTCATCGTGAAGTTATTTTTTGCTTGGTTAAAACTGAGGATTAAGTGTTGACACTGTATATAATATGAACGAACTCAAAGAGGTTAATGTCGGAGGACAAGAACATACATCCTTTAGAAGCGCGCCCCGTGTGTTTTTTTATTTTATGAATGCAAGTTCTTGTCCAAAGCACTGGACAAGAACTTGCATTCATTCCCGATTGAGGACAAGAATTTACATTGATTACCGCGGCGATTGCCGACATTATGCTCCCTCGAAATGATTCAGTTTCCTCACTCAGACTCATGAATTCGCAGGATTTCATCCTCAAGTTAGTACGAAGAAGAGATTCTAGGAGGAGCCGGTAGCTGAACGGGAACCTTGTACCCCCTTAATCAAAAACCAGTTTGACTTTAATCGAATGATCGTTTAATATACAGTCATGAGACATAAGGACGAGAATAAAAATCAAGCCATATTTGATTCTACGATCCAACTCATTAACGAAGTTGGATTCGTGGATATTTCGATGTCAAAAATAGCAAAGCGAGCTGGGATTTCTTCAGCGACCATTTATGTTTATTATCAGAACAAGGAGGATTTATTACTAAAGCTGTATCTTAATGTGAAGGAAAAGCTGAGTAGAAGCATGGTCTTGAATATTCATGAAGGGCTGGATGCCAAAGAGCTCTGTTATACGTTTATGAAAAATTCATTAGCGTTCATGATTCAAAATAAAGACTGGTTTCTCTTCTTGGAACAATTCACGACATCGCCATTTATGAACAAGTTTTATGAAGATGACGATACTGCGCTTATGTTCAAATCCTTGATTCGTTA
>NZ_FOKE01000002.1:432512-789670 GCF_900112065.1 Cohnella sp. OV330 | reverse complement strand
TGGACCTCTGTCAATAAAGTAGACGCTCTCTAAGCTCACTTGTCCTTCTTGTTATAAAACTGGGTTCTGAATTGTTCTGGAGATAGGTAATCCAAAGAGCCATGAATTCTTTTACGGTTGTAGAAGAGCTCAATGTACTCAAACATCGCTTGCTGCGCCTGCGCCTTGGTCCTGAATTTCGTACAGTAAATAAACTCCTTTTTCAGCACGCTGTGGAAGGATTCAATGCAGGCATTATCGTAACAATTTCCCTTGCGGCTCATGCTCGCTTGCATGCCAAGTTGTTCTAGACGACCTCGATACGCATCGGAAGCATACTGAGAGCCTCGGTCCGAATGATGCAGTACGCTCTCGGAAGGTTGCTCGGACGCGTGAGCCTGTTCGAGTGCAGCCAGCACCAGGTCCGTCGTCATGCGGTCTGAGAGCTTCCAGCCGACGATGCGGCGGGTGTACAGGTCCATGATGCTGGCCAGATACAGACGGCCTTCCCGGCAAGGGATGTAGGTGATGTCGGCCATCCATACTTCATTCGGTAATGTCGTCTTAAACTGCTGATTCAGCACGTTAGGCGCAATCGCCAGGTCATGGTTGGAGTCCGTCGTGTTTACACGAAACTTCCTGGATACGCAGGATCTGAGGCCATGCTCACTCATGATCTGTCCCACCAGACGCTCGGAGACGATCCAGCCTTCGTTGCGCAAGATCCTCGTGATTTTAGGGCTGCCATAACGGCAATAGGAGTCGGTAAAAATCCAAGTGATACGCAGCAGAAGCGCTCTCCGGCGTTTTTGGTAGTTCGTCTCCTTGAGTTTTTCATTCATCCATTTGTAAAAACCGCTCCGAGAGACATTCAGTACGGCGCACATCTTCTCCAGTCGAAACTCGGAGCGGTGATCTTCGACAAACTGGAACCTTAGTTCCTTTCTTTGCTGAAGATGTGCATGGCTTTTTTTAAGATGGCGATCTCTTCCTTGAGATCTTCGATCTCACGCTCTTGAGAAGCAATCTGTTTTTCCTTCTGACGAATCGTTTCCCGATCCATGAGGGGCTCATTTTCAAACTTACGATGCTTGGTCATCCACTTCCTCAGCGTGCCGGCGGGGATGTCAAGTTCCTCTGCGATCTGGGGAATCGACTTCGTCTGTTCCTGAATGAACTTTACCGTTTGTTCGATGAACGCTTCGCTGTAATGTTTCCGCATCTCGCCCATGTAGGACACCTCACGTGATTTTTGTTTATTATCTCATGAGCTTAAGAGGTGTCCACTTTGTATTCTAGTTGCAAAAGCGAGCCAAGACGAAGGAATATTTCCTTGTCTTGCTCGCTTTTTCGTGTTGACCGCTAAAAAGTGAGCCCTGTTGTTCCTTTTGCTTGCGATAACCTTTATACTAGCAGTTAATTGAGGGAATGTTAAAGCATTATCCTGCTTATATATGGTAATTTATACCTTTAAAGGAGAAAAATGAATGTTTAAAATACGTACATCGGCCATGCTGTTATCTACTCTGATGATATGCTGGACGTTAGCGGCTTGTTCCGGGAGCGCCGGCACAGCGAGCAATGGCACTGCTGATACTCATACGAACGCCAACGCCACTCTTGTGGATGCAGATGCTTCTCAAAAGAAAATTTCTCCGGATGAGCCTGCCTGGAAGCTGGACACGTCACCGATTACGTTTGACTGGTATATCAATTTCGATTGGTTCACCAGCAAGTGGGGAGGCAACGTCGTTTCCGATTATATAACGAAGAAGACGGGCGTCAGCTTGAACTTTATCGTGCCTGCAGGCGACGCCGGCGAGAAGCTCAACACGATGATGGCAGCAAGGTCGCTCCCCGACTTCATCACGTTAGGCTGGTACGAGGATGCCGTGCAGAAGATGATCAAGGGAGACATGGTGCTTCCATTGAATGAGCTGGCGGATCAGTATGATCCTTATTTCTTTAAAGTAGCAGACCCCGCGAAGCTTAGCTGGTATACACAGGCTGACGGCCATGTGTATGGCTACCCGAATGCATCTTCATCCCCTGCGGATTATCGAAAATATGGTCGGCTTTTTACGTCTAATCAGACTTTTGTTGTTCGGAAAGACATGTATGAGGCGCTTGGGAAGCCGGATATGAGCACGCCGGAAGGGTTTCTCGGCGCGCTGAAGGCTGCGAAAGAGAAGTTTCCGGAAGTGGACGGCCAGCCGCTCATTCCGATCGGCCTGCATGAATTTACGGAGACCGGCAACTATTCGCTGGAAGCGTATCTTCAGAACTTCTTAGCGATTCCGCAGCAGAAAAACGGCAAATTGTACGACCGTCGAAGCGATCCCACCTATCTGAAATGGCTGAAGGTGTTCCGCCAAGCGAATGAGGACGGGCTGATGCCGACAGATGTCTTTATTGATGAAAAACGTCTGGAAAAGGATGAAAAAATATCGCAAGGGCGCTATTTTGCCATGCTGTATCAGTGGTCTGATTTTACGGAGATCAACCAAGCTTTGTATCAGAAGGACCCGAATAAGGCGTATATCGCGATTGATGGTCCGGCGAATGATGCGCATGATGAGCCAACGCTTGCAGGAAACGACATCTCCGGTTGGACGGTGACCCTCATCTCGAAGAACGTCAAGGATAAGAAGCGGGCAATTGCCTTCCTCGGCTATTTGCTCAGTGAAGAGGGGAACAAGGATCTGTACTTAGGAAAGAAGGGCGTTACCTACGATACGATAGACGGCAAAGATCAGTTCCTGCCGGAGGTCGAGCATCTGCTCAACACCGACCGTCAAGCGTTCGATAGCCAATACGGCGGTTCTTATATGTACTGGATGCTCATGGATACGAACATGAATCTGGCATGGGCTCCGCCTGATAGTGATCCTGCCAAACAGATTGCCGATTGGACGAAGGGCAAGACGATCAGCATGAGCGAGTTCGATAATCTCGATCCGGACCCGACGACGAAGGAAGGTATTGCGGAAGACCAGAACACGCGGCTCTGGGCAGAGACGCTGCCGAAGCTGCTGATGTCCAAGTCGGATGCTGAATTCGATCAACTGTTCGCCGAATTCATGAACGCAACTACCGAGGATCCCGAGCATGAAGCCATCTTAGCTAGCCGCCAAGCAGCCTATGAACGAAATGTACGGAAGTTGATGTCGTCGCCCAATCCATAGTTCTATAGAGGAAGCAGCAGGATGTGAAGCAGGTGATGGGAGATCGCAGCGATCCGTTGGTTACTGGAGAGACGTGCGTTTACGTTTAAATTTTCGCTTCAAGCCAAGCTGATTCTGTCCTTTGTGTTCGTTATCATCATTCCGGTTGTTCTATTCTCCTGGTATACGCTGAATGAAGAGTCCGCCAAGGCAATGGAAGAATTGACAAAGAACAACGAGAATGCGCTGGCGGTCGAGAAGACGAACATTGAAAATAACATGGAACTGATGGAATGGACCGGTCAGCTTGCCTTATCCAATCGGGAAATGAACCGTTTTCTGCAAATTGAACAAACGCAGGATACAGCGTATGTTCTTCATATTAAAAAAGATGTGGTCAACAGCTTTCAATACTTTCTTTTCAACAATCCGCGAATCGCGAATGTCCGGTTGTTCACGGACAACCTTTATGTGAACGAGATATGGCCAGTCATCCTACAGGAATCGCGTATTCAGGACAAGCCTTGGCATGATGAGGTGATGAAGCAAAGCGGTTTGCCCTGGTGGGAGATGCAGGAGAATGCCGTCCTTACCGGTGCGCCTTCCGAACCATCGTCGGACGAGCCCTTCATGACGTACTTGCAGGAATTCAAGTATCCGGACAACGTAACGCATAACGGGATACTGGAAATATCGATGAAGCTGTCGAATTTCTTCTCTCGAACGTTCAGCAGCGTGCAGAGCGCGAACGCCCAGCTGATCGTAGTCGCAAGGAGCGGACAGGTATTCAGCTTGAAGGCTTCGCCCGTGTTCGAGCAGCACAGCGCGGAGCAATTGCTGAACGGCGTGAAGCTGACGAGTAATACAGACCACGAGACGGTACAGTTCAAGGTTGATGGGCGGTCCTACTTGGCGATTCAGAGCTACATTCCGACGATCGACGTACATCTGGTCAATATGGTTAGTCTTGCGGACACGATGGAAGGCATTCACCATTCCAGAGTTCGATACATGATACTCATTTTGTTGTTAGCGGCATTTCTCGTACTGCTGTCTTACTCGATGCAGGCTATGATATTGCGCAGGCTTAAGGCGTTAAGAGAATCGATGGAAGAGTTAAGAAGCGGTAACTTCGACGTCGAACTGCCGCCGGTCACCGGTACCGATGAGGTAGGAGAGCTGGGCTTGCATTACCGTAAGCTCATTTTGAAGATTAACGAGCTCATTCAAGAGCAGGCAACTAGGCAGGCGGCAGGCAAAGAAGCCGAGCTTCGGGCGCTGAAGAACCAGATCGATTCCCACTTCCTCTACAATACGCTGGAGAACGTCAAGATGCTGGCGGAGATTGAAGGGCAGTACTTGATATCGGAAATCATGACCTCGCTAGGCGGTATGATGCGGTATTCGATGGAATGGAAGCGGGATCACGTGATGCTCTCCGATGAGATTCAGCATGTCCAGCATTATGTATCTGTCATGAACATCCGTTATGATGGAAGACTTGATCTCCGATTGTCGATCGCACCGGAATGCCTCAGGCAGGAATCGCTCAAAATGTCGCTTCAGCCCGCAGTCGAGAATGCAATCAAGCATGGGATGAGCCGTATGCATTCCAGCGACGGAAATCTTGTCATTACGATCTCGGCCGCCCGGCGCGATCAAGCTACTGTCATAGAGATCACTGACAGCGGCTGCGGCATACCGGAAGAGAAGCTGGGCTTATTGAATCGAATGCTGCGAATGGAAGAGTCCGCTTACCAGGATGCCCGGCAATTATTCGTCCGCAAAAATAACCAGGACAGCAACGGAATCGGACTTCGTAATGTAGACCAACGCTTAGTGATGAGCTATGGGACCGAATATGGGATTCAGATCGAGAGCGAGGAAGGAAGCTATACGCGCATCATCATGACTTTGCCCTATCGGGTCATGAGAGGGGGATTATACATCGATGATTAGCTTGCTCATCGTCGACGACGAGAAGATTATTCGGAGAGGTTTGCAATCGTTGATCGAGAGGCAGTTTCCCAATCAGTTCAACTACCGGTTTGCCGAGAATGGACAAGAGGCGTTGAAGCTGCTTAGCCAGGAGCCTGCGGATATGATGTTCACGGATATCCGCATGCCGATTATGGATGGGATCGAACTGCTCGAGCAACTGCAAGAGCATCCCGTAAGGCCCGAGATTGTGCTGCTCTCCGGGTATAATCAATTCCTGTATGCGCAGAAGGCGATTCGCTATGCCGTGAAGGATTATCTCGTGAAGCCTGTGATGCGGGAGGAACTATTTGCCGTCCTTGAGCGATTGATGCGGGACATTAGAATAAGAGAAGAGCGAGCAGATAAAGCGGGCGAAGAGGCCAGCCTTGTTGCTGCCGAGATCGTTACCCAGCATTTGACCCAAAAGGATGTGGATGATGCGATAACACAGAACAAGCTGAAGCAAGCCGGCTTTAGCTGGTTGGATGCTGGATATACGCTGGGCTTGTTTGCGCGACGCGGTGCAGGATCGCAGACTGGCAGTACGGATGCTGCCTCTTTCAGAAATCAAATCGCTGAGCTTTTACAAGAGCATATGGATTGGATACTCACGCGCGATGGAGAAGGCGGAACGATTATGATCGCACGCGATCCGGTTATGTTCTACCGGGCGGCGGAACGGTGGAGGCTGCGTGGATATGAGTCGCGGCTGCGAATCGCGATTAGCGAGTCCGTTCAAGGGATAGAGCGAATAAGGTGGGCATACAGCCAAGCGAAGCAAACTTTGAAATATAGAATCGTGATTCCAGAACGCGATGTGCTGGACTACGCCAGCATAAGCGAACGCAACGAGCGGCATGTCGTTCCGGTAGAATTAATTCAACGATTGTTGAATCTCATCGGAATGGGACGCGGGGATGAAATCAAGCAGCTTCTCGATCAAATCCTCGATATTCGCGTTATTTGCAGCTGTGAGATCGGCTATCTGGAACGTATTAGCCAGCTGCTTAACGAGGAGCTGTTCGACAAGTTGTTCCGCATCTACGGGTATAAAGTGCTCGGCTTGTTAGGGACGTACGCCCAAGTCGGTCACATCGGGAACTTCGATCGATTTGAAGAGTATTACATTGCCGTCGAGCAGCTTCTCGATCGTCTGGATCGGTTCATCCAAGATCGAAGAGAGCAAGCGCCGGCGGATCAAAATACGATGCAAAAAGTTGTCGCCTATTTGCAGACGCATTATGCGGACGATTTGAACATGGCGGTCGTGTCCAACCATTTCTCGCTTAATTACTCGTATTTTAGCCATGCCTTCCAAGAATATAGCGGCGAGAGCTTCTCGAACTATGTTCGCCGGTTAAGGCTGGACAAGGCGAAGGAGCTGCTGGTGCGCTCCGATTTGAAGGTGTACGAGATCAGTAATCAGGTTGGATTCGAAAACGTCAAGCATTTTACGAGAATATTCAAGGACACCGAAGGCATCACGGCGCTGGAATTCCGAAGCCAGCGAAGGCTGTTTGAAACCCCATGATGAACTGTTCTCTACATAACTGACCCATAAGAGAGCCACCTTTTTCAAAGTGTCCTTCTTATGGGTCGCCGTTCACGCCTTTTCATCAAGCGCTCATTCGTTGTTCCTTCATTTCGTATTCAGGAACTGAATCAGAGCGGCATTGAATTGTTCAGGGTGAGTCGCATTCAAACCATGCGGTCCACCTTCAATGACGACGAGTTGACTGCCTGGAACAGCTTCATGGGAAAGTTGACCGCTCACCTCAAGCGCCACGATCGCATCGGAATCGCCGTGGATAACGAGCAACGGGATATCGAACTTCGCCAAATCGCCACGGAAATCCGTCCGGCCGAAGGCATCGATGCAATCCAGCGTCCCCTTTGGCGAAGCATTAGAAGCAATATCAAGGTTGTAAGCACGGAACGACTCGCTGACCAGGTCGGTTCGATCCCCTGCTTTAAAGAAATTGCGCGTGAAGCCGTCAAGGAAGGCGACGCGGTCTTTTTTCAAACCGTCCTGGAAGCCCTGAATGGTGGCTTCATCCAGACCGCCTTCCGGATGCTCGGCAGATTTATAAAAGAACGGCGGAACCGCGGCAGCCAACACCGCCTTTTTGACGCGGCTTGTTCCGTATGTGCCAATGTAACGGGCTACCTCCCCGCCACCCATCGAAAATCCGACCAGCGTCACGTCCTTCAGATCCAGTTGTTCGATAAGCGTATGGAGATCCGCCGCAAACGTATCATAGTCGTAACCGTTCCACGGTTGGGAGGATTGTCCGAATCCGCGGCGGTCATAAGTAATCACGCGGTAACCTGCATCGATGAGCGCCGGAACTTGACCCTCCCACGAACGCCCGCTCAGTGGCCAACCATGGACCAAAATTACAGGCTTGCCTGCGCCAAGATCTTCAAAATACAACTGAATAGGGTGCCCATTTTCTTCTCCGACTAATATTTTAGCCATGCTTCACACTTCGCTTCCATTAGGATTTTGGTAGGGATGAGATGTAACACCATTGTATAAACAGTCGTTTGCACGATCAATATCAATCTCTCTATGCCTCTTATAGCTTTATCTTATAGTTGGAAAACCACGTATACAGCGATTATTCGGTATGTTATAGTGGGTCCTGCCAAATGAAGCTAAATTGAAAAGGAGCCTTTTTATGTCTGAAAAGCTTATGGAAGTGCTAAACACGCAGATCGCGAACTGGAGTCTATTGTTCACCAAACTCCATAACTATCACTGGTACGTCAAGGGTCAACAGTTCTTCACTTTACATGTGAAGTTTGAAGAACTATATACGGAAGCCGGGCTTCATGTGGACAATCTTGCCGAGCGGCTGCTGGCATTAGGCGGCAGCCCAGTAGCGACTATGAATGGAATTATGGAAACCGCAACGGTAAAAGATGCAGTGGGTAACGAGAGCGCTATGGAGATGGTTCGCACGCTCGTAGCCGATTTTGGAACGATTGTGAGCGAGCTTAAAGAAGGAATGAATATCGCTAACCGCGAGGGCGACGAGACAACCGGGGATATGCTTTTGGCGATTCACTACTCGCTCGAAAAGCATGTATGGATGCTGAAATCGTTCTTGGGGTAATCCATTAAAGAGCATGCAGGTTAACATTTCTCGATCAAGCTGCGATTTGATTGGAGCTTTCGATAACGCAACAAAAAAAAGAGCAGCTGCACAGGCTATGATTAGCTGTGAATAACTGCTCTTTTTTCAATAAGATACCGTTATAAAGCCAACTCTGTAACTTTTAAACCAAGCCCTTCGGCGACCGCAATTCCCCATTCCGGGTCGATTTTCACCGGCCAATTTGGCAGCTAGCTCGACATCCAGATTTTTTACTCCCTGTTCGGTTTTGAAATGATACTTAACCCATTCCCCTTGTCCATCCGCATTGACCCACTTAAACGTATGACTTCCATATCCATGCATATGACGGAGCGTAGCAGGGATACCGCGATCAGACATCAAAATGGATACTTGATGCAAGGACTCGGGAGACAAAGACCAAAAATCCCATACTGCGTTTGGGTTTTTAAGATGAGTTCGAGGGTGTCGTTTCTGCGTATGGATGAAATCCGGAAATTTAATGGCATCCCGTATGAAGAAGACAGGCGTGTGCACCGGCACCTTTGGCATGCACAACACGTTCAGGGACTCGTTCGCGATTGAAATGAGCAAGCTTTTCAAGAAGATGGACGTCTTGAATGAGTGTTGGGCCTCGAGAGCCAGCGGTCATAGAATTCTGGTTATCTCCCGATTTACTTACACCTATTTAGGGCGTGCAGGAATATCTTATTCTCGATTTTAGGCTTCCATCAATAGGGTCCTATCTATGTTTGACATAGCAATCGCTTATATCTCTGCTACAACCTTTTGTTGAATTGTCCGTTCATCTTCAGCGCACGTATAATAAGCTTGGATGGGATTTCGCCGAGTTCAATAACGCCGACCGCTGGATACTGCCGGTGGAAATCATCGATCAATGGAAGCGACTTTGACGCGGGAGGAGAGTGAAGAGAAATGGCCGAGGTTCTTATGCTTCACCATGCGCTGGGTCCGACAAAGGGAATTCACGCCTTCGCCGACGAGCTTAGAAGGGCGGGTCACACCGTACACATTCCCGATCTTTTCGACGGGCGCTTGTTTAACACGATCGAGGACGGCATGGCCTATGTCGGAGCGATTGGGTTCGAAGCGATCGTGGAGCGAGGTACGCGTGCGGCCAGTGAACTTCCGAGGGAAATCGTATATGCGGGGTTTTCGCTCGGTGTGGTGGCGGCCCAGAAGCTCGCCCAGACTCGCGAAGGCGCCCGCGGTGCGTTGCTCTTTTACGCCTGCGTTCCGACCCGGATGTTCGGATCTCACTGGCCGGCGGATCTGCCGGTGCAAATTCACGGCATGGACGCGGATCCCTTTTTCGTAGGCGAAGGAGACATTGAGGCTGCACGCGAGCTCGTGGCATCGGCGAACCATGCCGATCTCTTTCTGTACCCGGGCGATCAACACTACTTCGCGGACAGCAGTTTGCCGTCGTACGACGCCGATGCTGCGGCGTTGCTGCTCCAACGCGTACGCGGATTCCTCCGCCAATTGGATGAATGAGCGAAAAAGAAAGGGGGGCCGCGCATGGCCATCGTCAGCCGCTACACGAGCCAGGTGGTCTTCTAGACCAGATGCAAATAAGGCAGTACTTCAGAGGATTAATAATTGCATTGTAATCTCATATTAGAATTGTACTTATTTAGTATAGTAATATAGTATTGATGTGAATAAGTGCTATTTGTTGCTTTATTTTTGGGGGTATGGGAAATTGAAAAAGTTAGCATCTATTATTGTTGCCGCGGTATTATTTTCAACTGTATTTTTATCTTCCGGAGCTATAGCGGTCTCACAGCCGAAACTCAAGGATGTATGCACATTTACGGTGGACAAGACGCGGATTCATGTGAGCACATCCATCGCCAAAAACACGGCCGTTATCCAAGCAAAGTGTGACACAAAAAAGGTTAGCTATGACCAACTAACTGCAAGAACGAGTAATACTGATATCGCGACAGTGAAACACTCTGGATCTCAATTTGGAGTAAAAGCAGTATCAGATGGACCAGTATCAGTCATTCTCGAAGCAGATGGTTATTTCCCTGTACTGTTCGATTTCGCAGTAGGGAACGGGACTGAGTTCGGAGCTGCCGATTTACCCGCTGAAGGCCCGCCTATGGATCCCCAGCTTGAAAAGCTTAATAATGACTTGAAGGATCTTAACAGTTACAACGCGCAATTAGACAAAATTCATCCATATTATACAAAAGCACTTTTGACCTATGAACAATACAACACAGTCACAACCAAAAATAGGAAGCAGGCGGCAGAATCATTTACAAAATTGATTGTTCCAAACGCCACAAAATTCCTGACAGAACTTAAAAAGGTTAAGGTCAACAATAAAGAAATAAGTGCTTATCATAAGTCCTACATAAAGGCTTCTTCCTTGCAGTTGGAAGGGTACACCCTTATCAGCCAAGCTATTTCCAAAAGCAAGATAGATAATGCGACATACAAGAAAGGCAAACAGAAAGTAGAGGAGTCTAAAGCACTTATTCAACAATTTTGGATTGGATTTAATTCATATGATGACTATTTGCATGGAAGTAACTAAACCACAATTAGACTAATGGGTTGCATAGAAACTCAAGAATACCTATGGTCAAAAAATACTCACCATTTAAGTCGCATTGGATGCGACTTTTTTATTTATAAGATCGCCTTTTCTTGTCGTTGTTTAGGTGTCTAGTAGAAGCGATGCGCCGGAGGGTTCAGGCGTGAACTTCTTCTAAGCTGAGAAGGGGATACGCCGTAATATTTCGAAAACTGTTTTGAAAAGTAATGGATCGTCGAAAAACCGAGTTGTTCGGCGATGGACGTCACGGTCCGATCGTTGTCTTGAAGCAGCGAGTGTGCTCGCTCCATCTTAATTCTCATGAAGCATTCCTTCGGCGTCAAGCCGGTCATTTTCTTGAACAGGCTGTAAAATTGCGATTTTCGAAGCTTACAGAGCTCGAGCCATTGCTCATAAGGCGGATTGATGCCGGGGTATTGTTCCATCAGATCGATAATACGCTGGATGCGGAAATCCGGCATGTTTTCGGCCGCCTTTAGATTCGCCCATTGGAGAAGCCAACTGTAGAGCAGGCTGTTGACGATTTCCGACTTGTACTCGATATCGGTCCGGTTTAGACGAATGATTTGTTTGAAGGTCTGAATCAGCTCGGGATATTGCGATAGCGAAGCGATGCCGGACAAGGGCGTTGGATCGAATCCTTCAGCGACTGAAGTCAGCAGTTCGGGTCGGTAATCCGAAGGCGGATTGAAGCTGAGATGAACATGCGTCGGGATAGGGATATACGGATCGCAGTAGAGATCGTACGCGGAGATCGGCTGATCAACAGATTGACGGAATGAGTGAGTGACGCCGGGCGGGATGAACAACAGCGTTCCCTTTTGGAGCGGGTAGGAGCGCTCGCCGATCACGGCTGCTCCTTCTCCTTTATCGATCAGATGGAAGGCGAAACAATAGCCCTTCCTGTTTTGTTCTTTTGGCGTGCCTGAATATCGGTGATAATGGGCGGCTCTGATCGACGGCTTCATAGAGAGCATTATAGAATAGTCTGTCTTTGGTGTCATAAGGGGGTCACCTGTCTTGTCAGTAAGTATATGAGTTAAGGGTAAACTTGCGTTTTTAGCCTGTCAACGCAGATTGTACGTCCCTATGCGACAGATTTGCCGGAATTCCTTGCAAGGCCCGGAATCGCGGCTAAATACAACAGTCTTTGTTCGATGGAAAATAAGAAAACGAACCGGCACAAGTAGACGAAGGGAAGGCGTATTTTCAAATGGATGAATTAAACTTAATCGACCGGTTGAAGGCAGCCCCGCGCGGCGGCGGTTTTGCCATGGAGGGATACTGGGTCTGGTGCGGATCCGTCGCGCAGGGAGAGGATGGCAGATATCATATGTTCGCTTCAAGGTGGCCCAAGACGCTGCCGATGCACCCCGGTTGGCTCGTTCAATCGGAAATCGTGCGGGCGGTCTCCGACACGCCGGAAGGACCCTATGCGTTTCAGGAGATCGTGCTGCCGGCCAGAGGCGCGGAATATTGGGACGGACGATGTACGCACAACCCGCATATCGTCAAGTTTCAAGATCAGTACCTGCTTTACTATATGGGCACGACGCATCCGTTCGCGGACATCAATCCCGACGATAATCTCACGCTTTCTCGTCCGGAGGTCGTCGTGGCCCGCTCCAACAAGCGGATTGGACTGGCGACTGCATCAAGCGTTAAAGGACCGTGGCGACGGTTGGACTCGCCGATTCTGGGCGTGCGTCCCGGCAGGTTCGACAGCTACCTGACCTCAAATCCCGCGCCATGCATCAATGAGGACGGTTCCGTGCTCCTCATCTACAAGTCGAGGCGATACGAAGGACATCGGTATAGCGATATGTTTCTCGGCGCGGCCTGGGCGGAACGTCCGGAGGGACCGTATCGACCGATGGCCGATGAACCGATTTTCGACCCATCCGAGGTTCATTTGGAAGACCCTTTTATCTGGCGAACGGCCGACGGATACCGCATGATAGCAAAGGATATGGACGGTCGGATCGGCGGCGAGCGTCACGGCGGCATAGCCGCCGTATCGATCGACGGTCTGCACTGGTCAATCTCGAGCGAGGCCAAGTCGTATTCCAGACGGGTCTTATGGGATGACGGCAAGACAGTTACGATGGGCAATTTTGAGCGGCCATTCCTGCTGTTTCAAGACGGGCGTCCGACGCATCTGATTGCGGCGACCGCGGATGGGGAAGGGGAGTTCAGCGGCAGCAATACGTGGAATATGGTCATCCCGTTGCAAACATAGGAACGCCGCGCGGTTATAGGAATGGCATCCAATATTTAGTGTGGGTTTTGAGCGCTTTTTTTAAAATCTGAAGATTGTCCATGCCGAGCTCACAATTTTCCATACTTCCCGATCTGGTTCGACACCTATAATGAGGGCACCAAAGCCAAGGAGGGAAAGTGTGTGAGGAATCGCAAACGGTTATGGCTTCTTGCAATGGCACTCCTGGTATTCGTATCATCCGTGCCGGCATACGCGGCACAAAATGACGGGGAGCGGCGGGCTCCCGTCATTGTATCAAACGAATATGCGGACATCGACTTTAATACGTACACGCCTTCGGTGTCGAACGCTACCTACACGATCGACACGAAGATATTCGGCACAGTTGCGACTGGCGCCGGCAAATACGCCGATCTCGTTCAAGACAGTGAAGCTGGCCGCATTTTTCTAATGGAAGCGATATCATCCGATGTCGACATGTACAAAGGCAGCATTAACCGAACGGAGCGCATAGGCCTGGAAGCCAAGGTGAAGTTCGGCGATACGGGCACGAGGCGAGACTTGTTTGAAGTCAAGAGCATGACGCCGCCTTCGGGAAGTCCGGCCTGGCCGACGCTTATCATTTTTGACCAGGACGGTCAGATCAAAAATTCGCAGAACCAAGCGATCGGCACATACGCGGCCGATCAATGGTACGATGTCATCGTCGATCTGGACACGCCTAATAAGCAGTATAGCGTCTGGATCAACGGAGAGCTGGCGATCGACCGGTTAAGTCTGGGCAATTGGGTCGGATGGACGCAAGGTCGTATCAAGCAAAGAAAAAATGCGGCCAATCAGCTGAGCCAGATGAAGATCGCTCGATTAAAGGCAGGTACCGTCCAAGAGCCGGCAGTTCAATCGGAGTTGACGGGGCTGACCTTGGCGCCCTTGGACACCCCATTGTATGCCGGCCGGACCGCACAACTTCAAGTATCCAAGACACCGTCCGATGCCCCGGACGTCCCGCTGATCTGGACGTCGGACGACGAGCGCATCGTGCAGGTAGATGCGCAAGGGATCGTGACAGGGGTTAGCGCCGGTACTGCCACGGTTACTGTGGCAACTGCGGACGATCTCTCTATCGCGGGGCAGGTCTCGTTGACGGTGCTGCCGAGCGCCAGTCCGCCCATCTTGGTCGGAGGTTCGCTCATCGATATCGACTTCAGCCGATTTACGCTATCTGCGAGCAACAACCGGTATACGATCGACTCCAAGTTCATGGGGTACATCGATATCGTACCTGGTTCAACCTCCGTTGGACTTGCGGATCTGAATGGCGGCAAAGGGCTCTACATGGAGGCGGTCGGCGGCAACGTCGGCGCATATAAAAGCGCGATCAACCGAACCGATCGAATCGGGATTCAGACTCGCGTCCAATTCAGCGATACGGCGACCCGGCGGGACCTGTTCGAGGTCAAGAGCACGACGCCTCCTTCGGGCAGCCCGGCCTGGCCGACGTTGGTCGTTTTCGATCAGGACGGCAGCATTAAAGACTACAAAAACAACGTGCTTGGTGTCTATGAGGCGAATCGCTGGTACGACATCGTGATCGATCTGGATACGCCAAACCATCGGTACAGCGCCTGGATTGACGGTGTGCGGAAGATCGACGATATGGATCTGGGCAATTGGGCGGGGCTTGCCCAGAGCAAGATTACCCAAAGAAAAAACGCCGGCAGTTCTCCAAGCCGGATGACGATGGCCATGATCAGAGCCGGCAATCTATTGACTCCGATCGAATCGCTGACAGTGCCTGGCGATTCGACGCTCGCTCGAGGCGACGCGATCGTGCTGTCGTACGAGACATTGCCGTCGAAAGCTTATGTTGAGCAAGTATCCTGGACCTCTTCCAATCCTGCTGTCGCCAAGATCGTGGGAAGCAACGGACTGTTGGCGACGGGAACGGGGGAAGCGACGATCACGGCATCAGAGGCGGCTTCGGGTCTCAGCCGCTCCTTCGTTGTCACCGTACGGGAGACGGAGCATATTTGGAATTCTCGCGACATCGGCGGCGATCTGGCTTCGGTTTTGAGCTCATCGCTGCGCGCCGAGCTCGGCTACACGGCCGAGCAGTTGAACACGACCGAAATCCAGCATTATATGAGCATGAGCGAGAGCGAGCTGATCGCCGCAGTTCGGGCGGAGACGGCCAAGTTGACGCTGCCCAACACGCACACGCAGTTCGAGACCTATGCCAGAAAAATGGTCCAGCTCTACGACTTGACCGACGACGCGGACTATGCGCGCCGAGCGGCGCTGATCCTCTATCATCTCGCGCAGGATTATCCGCGGCTTGTCGTGAACAAAAGCTACGATTCGTTTAAAGGCGCGGATGAGGTGTTTCCATCTAATGCAATCTACGCCTATGGCAGGTTGATCGAATCGGATATATGGGGACAGCTCGTACCCGGCCTGACTGCCGGAGAGGCGAAGCAGACGATCGAGCGGTTGTGGTTCAGGCCTGCGGCATACGAGAGCATTCGATTCATCAACAGCAAGCGGCTGAACAACATCGATCCGTACGGCGCGCGATCTGCGACCGTGACAGCTATGCTGCTGAACGATCCGAATTTAATCCGTGAAGTCATCAAAATTTTCGACGAGCTGTTCAGCGGCGAATATTACTATCTGGACGGCATGTGGGAAGAGGGCACGGTCGATTACGGCGATCAGGTAACGAATAACGTCAACACCAGCGTCGACGCCTTGAAACGTTGGACCGATCCGGAAGGCTACGCGGATACGGAGCTGGGACTCGTCCTGGACAAGACGGATTTGTCCGGCCGATGGCCCTTGCTGCGGATGAGCACCGGATATGCGAAAAAGCTGATCTACCCCGACGGCGTCAAGGTGCCGGTCAACGACTCGTATGGCCGAACGGGCGATGCTCAGCCGTTGCCGATCGTCGGTCAGGGGCTGAACAACATCGAGACGCCCGGCTTCGGTTACTTCGGACTCGTGCAAGGCGACTTGAGCGACGCTACCCATGCCGGGTTGCTGTATCCTGCGCAATTGCTGGGATTCGAAGGTTCGCACCGGCACGCAGGCTATTTATCGCTGACGCTCTGGGGAGCAGGGACGGAACTGTTGCCCGATACGGGTTATATCAACCGCACGACCTATGCCGACGGTTCCGGCTCGACACTGCGCTACCCATCCATGCGGCCGTACTTCCACAATATGCCCTGGGTATGGAGAGCGGACGGAGCGAACGAACGCGGCACTGGCGATTGGCAAAAGCCCGCGCTGCTGGCCTACGATCCGGGCACAGATCATAACAAGCAGGTACAGGTGCTGGAGGCGTCGAGCCCGGGGCCGGAAGGACTGGGCGCGGAGATGGAACGAAGGCTATTGATGATGATCCGCCTGGACGGTAACCGCAGCTATACATTCGATCTGACGCGTCTGCAGGGCGGGCAGGCGCATGAGATCTACCAGCGCGGCGAAGAGATCGAGGATATGAGCGTTCAGACGAAAGGTATCGAGCTTACGGCGACCGGCGCCGACAATCTGCAGGCGTATTTGACATCGATTGGGCGTACGGAAGGCTTGTCCGATGACCGCGAGCAGTTGAGGCATCCGAAGGCGGGGTCCGGCTCGAACAGCTTTTCCATGACCCTGACCGGCGAGGCGACGGGTTCATCGATCCGTTCGTTCTATAACGGGATTGAAGGATCTGACGTATTTCTTTCGGAGCTGCCGACTGCGCGCAGAGTCACGACCAAGGCGGAAGAGACGCAGTACACGACGCCGCAGCTCGTCCGCAGAAAAATCGTCGCGGACAGCGGCGAGATTACACAGTTTGGCGCGGTGCACGAGACATACCGAGCAGGACAAGAGGGCGGAGTTCAAAGCGTTCGGTGGTCTAAGCCCGATGACGGGGATCCGATGACGAGCATAGCGGTCGTGACCAGCGAAGCATACAAGGATATTATTTATTCGAGCGGCGACCTGAAGGCGCGAAACTTCGATGGATTCACCTTCGTCGGCCGGATCGCGTTGGTTCGCGAAAATGCGAAGACGGGTGAGTTGATCTACAGTTACGTGTACGGCCAAGGAAGCGTAAAACGTCAGGGCGAGGCACTGACGGAAGCCGGCACGCAGACGCTGGCAATCACGGACACGACGACAGCTTCGGTCAACCTGGCGCTAGATCCGATCGCAAGAGAAAACACCATTACCGTACAAGGCGCGGTCTATCATCCCGAAGCGACGGTCGGACATTGGTTGAAGGTCCGGTTCGGGGACGGATCCGGATACGGACTTAAGGTAAAGGATGCGCGGACGAGCGGCGGAAGTACCGTCTTCACCGTGGAGCAATACACCCCGTTCAGACTGACAGACGGGGGCGTACAACTGTTATTCAGTCCGAATATCGAGATCTCCGGAAGTGCCTATGTCGAGCTGGATACATCCGCTTTTGCGCTTGCACAGGCCAGTGGCGGGGACGAAGATTCGAGCGGCAGCGGGAACGACGGGGATACCGGGGGCACCGGTAATACTGATGGCAATACCGGAGAGAACGAAGATCCATCCGATAACGAAAATACCGATAACGGTAACGTTACGGAAATCGATGGTACACCGGGTGATGCGGTCGGCGGCGAGTCTGTCGTCGCCGTGCTGCCGGCGTCCGTGACAATCGATGTCTCGGCTGCGGATCTTGTCGGGCAGCCGGACGGATCAGTAGTCATCTCCTTGCCTAAAAGCGCCGAACAGATGGAGATTCCGGCAGCGGTAGCGATGCGGCTAGCGAATCGTGCGCTAACGATTCGCGGCGATGGGCTGTCGTTGGACATTCCGCAGCGGACGATGGATCAATTGCTGCAGCTGGTCGATTCCACGGCGGGAGAAGACGGCAAGCTTATATTTGGAATGAACCCATTGCCTGACGAAGAAGCCGCTCTGTTGCTGGGGAGCGGAACGCCGGCGGCGAGGAGCCGGCTGAAGCCTGTAAGCGACGTAATGGAATTTGCGGTGTCGTTCGTCAGTGCGAATGGCGCAAGCAAGGTCAGCCAATTCGTTGAGCCTATCAAGCTTCATATGAAGCTTCGAGCCGGAGCCGACCCGGACCTGACAGGGCTGTATTTTATAGCCGATGATGGCGCTCGCGAATATGTGGGCGGCGCGTACGAAGACGGAATACTGACGGCTGCAGTACGTCACTTCAGCAAGTATGCGGCATTAGAGTCCGACAAGACCTTCGAGGACTTGCCAAAGGCGCACTGGGCCTACGATACGGTGCGGCGCTTGGCGGCCAGGCAGATTGTGTCTGGCGTGGACGAGGTACGCTTCGCGCCAGATCGCAGCGTTACGCGGGCCGAATTCGCAGCGATGATCGTGCTCGCGCTCGGTTTGACGACGGCGGATGCAGGTGCTGCCGCTTCTGCAGACGTTGCACCCGCTGCTTGGTACGCCGAGTCGATGTCGATCGCAGCGGCGGCAGGGATCGTCACGGGCCGCGGCGGAGGCATATTCGATCCGGGCGGGCAGATTACGCGGGAGGAAATGACCGCCATGACAATGCGTGCCTACGCTGCCGCAGGCGGCAGGATGTCCGAAGCTGCCGGACCCGGCGTTTATCGGGATGCAGCCGATATCTCTCAATGGGCGAGATCGGCAATCGACTCAGCTACGTCGCTTGGCATCGTCTCGGGCAGGGGCGGCGCCTTCGCTCCGCATGATCGATCGACGAGAGCGGATGCGGCGATGATCGTCGGCAATCTTCTCCGGAAAATATAATCTTTAGACAGGGTCAGCTCGTAAGAGCTGGCTCTTTTTTACCCTAAAACAAAGTAAGCGCTTAAAGCTTACATAGTATTCGCATTCCATTAAAGCGAGCCATCTTAAAATTCTCCATACGGTATTCTTAAACGCTTCCATACTCGGATAAGTTAGATTACCTTACAATTAAAACAACGGAGGCCGTTACAAAGAAAGGGGATTATCGCGATGTCGCTAATCAAATCGGGGATCGCACAGGCGTCGCCGATGCCGGGAGAAGCATCCAATAAAAAACTTCGGGTATTAAAAAAACATATATGGGCTGCCAGATACCTTTATGTGTTATTGATGCCTTTGTTGGCGTATCTGATTTTATTTCAGTACGTGCCCATGTATGGCTTGATTCTTTCGTTCAAGGAATTCGATTACCACTCCGTGACCGGCAGTCCGTGGGTAGGGCTGCAGCATTTCCGCGAGATGTTCGAGCTGCCGGATTTCCAGCGGGTATTCACGAATACGCTCGTGATTGCAATGGGCCGGCTCATCTTCGAATTTCCGGTGCCGATCTTGTTCGCGCTTCTCATCAATGAAGTGCGCAAGAAGAGGAGTCGTACCTTTTATCAAATCGTGTATACATTCCCGCATTTTTTATCTTGGGTCATCATCTCCGGCATCATGATTAATTTTCTTGGCGACATGGGCGTTTTCAATATGATTCTGGATTCGCTCGGCCTGCCGAAAACGGATTTGCTCACCGATGCCGACACGTTCAAGGGCTTGTTATTCGGCACCAGCATCTGGAAGGAAATGGGCTGGGGCACGATCATCTATCTGGCAACGATCTCGGGCATCAATCCGGAGATGTACGAAGCAGCCGAGATAGACGGCGCGGGACGATTCAAAAAAATGACTACCATTACGTGGCCAGCGTTAAAAGGGACCGTGCTTGTCCTGTTCATTCTGGCCCTCGGCAATGTCATGGGCGGCGCGGGCTTCGATCAGATCTTCAACATGGACAATGCCGCCGTCCGGGATTCTTCCGATATTCTGGATACGTACATTTACCGGGCGACCTTCCTGCAGGGCGCGAGCTTCGGCTTCACGACAGCGGTCGGTCTTTTCAAATCCCTGATCAACTGCGCATTGTTGCTCGTCGCGCATTATTCAGTCAAATCGCGGGGGCATGGGGGACTGTTCTAAATGAGACAAAAGACGACGATCGCCGACTATGCCGTTCATTTCGTTCTGCTGCTGACGGCGCTGATCATGATCTTGCCGTTTTACAACGTCGTGATCCAGTCCTTCGCCACGCCCGCCGCCATCGCAAAACAGCCGCTTTATCTGATCCCCACCGTCGTGGATTTCAGCTCATACAGCTTGATATTTAAAGGCCATGAAGTTTGGGATTCGCTTCAGGTGTCGCTTATTGTCACGCTGGTAGGGACACTGGCGAACATGCTGATCACCGTGACAGGCGCGTATGCCTTGACCAAAAAAAACGTGCCCGGCAACAAAATTTTTATTTTCCTTGTCATCTTCCAAATGCTGTTCCACGGCGGGATCGTGCCGACATATCTGGCCATCAAGGATTATCATTTGCTCGACAATGTATTTGCCATGATCCTGCCCGTCGCGGTCAATACTTATTACCTTATCATCATGATGAGTTATTTTCGCAATGTGCCGGAAGCGCTGGAGGAAGCCGGCCGGATCGACGGGGCGAACGATATACAAATTTTGCTTCGCATCATTTTGCCGATATCGGTCCCTACCTTAGCCGCCATCACCTTGTTCTATGCGGTTGACCGCTGGAACGAATGGTGGAATGCAATGATCTATATCCAGGATTCGGCCAAGTTCCCGTTGCAACTCTTCCTGCGGCAGATGCTGTCGGATGTCAGCCAGGCCATGAACAGCGAGTTGGCGGCTGATTTTACCTCGTCGGCCAACGTATTCACCAACGGCGTCAAGATGGCCATGGTCATTATCTCCGCGGTGCCCATCATGATCGTCTATCCCTGGCTCCAGCGCTACTTTACTTCGGGCGTGATGCTGGGTGCCGTGAAGGAATAATGACTTCGTTTTTAAGGCTTGTCCTTAAAATATAAAAAATGCATCCTAATTCATGGAGGGGTTATCAATGAAAAAAGGCTTGCGTAAAATCACTGCAGTTACATCAGTTCTGGCGGTATCCGGCGCGTTACTGGCCGGTTGCGGCGGCTCCAACGAGTCGTCCGAAAACGGTGGCGCAGCCTCGGCGACCGCGAGTCCGACGGGGGCGGCCGCTTCGGCTTCCGCATCGCCATCGGTCACCGCGGCTTACGATGTATCCGTCGCTCTGTGGGATGTCGGCAAAAACCTGACAGATCCCGCTGCGGACAAGCTGCTCAAGACAGTCGAGGACAAAACGAATCTCACGTTTAAGGCAAAGGCCGTTACATGGAACGATTATAAGGAAAAGTTTAATCTGTGGGCGGCTTCCGGAGAGCTGCCGGATATGTTCGTCACCGACTTCCGTCTAACGCCTACGGTAGATACATGGATCAAGCAAGGACTTATCCGCGCGCTGCCCGACGATCTGAGCGCCTATCCGAACCTGCATAAGGTAATGGAGCTGGAAGACGTCAAGCCGCTGGCGATTGACGGCAAGTTCTACTTCGTCCCGCGTCTTTCCAAGCTGAAGCCGGACGAGTACGCGACCGAGCGCGGATTCATCGTACGCAAAGACTGGATGGACACGCTCGGTATTCAGAAGCCCGCCACGTTTGAACAATACGACGCCATGTTTCAGGCATTCGCGAAGAACGATCCGGACAAGAACGGGAAGAACGATACGATCGGCTTGACGCACAACTTCAACGACGTGCTGGGTACAACCCTGGCGCTTGGGTCCGCCGTACCGAATATCAAAGGCTGGGTGCAGGAGAACGGACAGTGGATACCGTCGTTGGCTTCGCAGGGCATGTACGATTATTTGACCAAGTTCAAAAAGCTGTATGACGATGGCGCACTGGACAAGGACTTCGCGATTCTGAAAACGAACGACGGTTCTGACAAGTTCGCGACGGGCAACGTCGGCGCGCTGGCGATCCAGACCGGCGACAATACGCTGAAGATGGTGAAGGATAAATGGGACAAAGCGAATCCGGGCAAATCGTTCGAAGATTCGATCACGATATTGCCGGTATGGCCCGCCCCGGACGGCAATACGTACCGCTTCTACAGCGCGACCGCCTATTCGGACATTTACTTCAGCGCCAAAGTCGACGATCAAAAAATGGACGCGATTCTGAAGTTCATTGACTTTAACCTTTCGGAAGAAGGAAAAGACTTGTACGCCTACGGCTTCGAAGGCGAGGATTATAAAAAAGAAGGCAACAAGATCGTGCCTGTAGCGGCGACGCGCGTCAATTATCCGTCCTACAACTTCTTCTTCTATTTAAATGGTATCGGACACGGCATGGAGACGGCGCGCGAGGCGAAGTATGCCGTTAACGGTCAGAAGCTGGTCGATATGGCTTATGATAATTACGACAAAATGTTGCAAAACGCAAAACCGATTCCGATCAATTTTGGAGTTGAATTCATCAGCACGCCAGCCAAAAACAAGTTCCAGTCAGTAATCGCTACTTACATGGACGACATCACGAAAATCATCCTCGACAAAGGAGATACGAAAGCGGCTTGGGATAAGCAGATCAAGACATATAAGAGTCTAGGCTTGGACGACGCGATCAAGGAAGTGAATGCAGCGGTTGCCCAACAAGGCATTCAATAACAAGGCAGCCTGTTCGCATAGAAATGCGCGAGCAGGCTAGTTTACTTCTTGCTAGAATGGAGGGAATATAAACGCACAGATGGGGTGGGGAATCTGCTCGCTTTTTTCAGAACCATTGCGATAAAAAACCAGCTGCTGCTCCTGCTGCTTGGAACGATGATCGGCATATTTATACTGGATGCCGTGTTCTTTAATCAGATCTCCCGCATTATTTACAACAAAAACAGCGACTACAAAGCCGAGATCATGACCAATGTCGAGTCCAACATGATCGACCAAATCGATCTCATTAATCGCATTTCTAACGCGGTCGCCTACAGCGACGCTGTCCAGAACTACCTGGTCGAAGAGGATCGGCTGCGGCAATACAAGCTATTCGGCGAGACGACGGCTTACCTGGAAAAAATGAAATCGATCAAACAAGGAATCATCGACTTTACGCTGATCGGAACGAATGGCAGTCGTTTCAATCTGAATTATGATGCGCAGACGGAAGCGACGTATCGTGCGATCATTGAAGATCTGCTTAAGCAAGGCGTCACGGGCACCAACGCTTCCCGCATCGGTTTGCGAAGCATGGCACATGATGGCACTGTGGGCAAGTACGTGGTATCGATCGCGCAAATCCGCGGCATCCAGCCTGGTGCGCACTACGGAGACGTTATCGGTTATTTCTTTATGCTGCTGGATCCTGCGTCGATCAGCTCCCGCGTTGAGGAACTGTCGAAGAAAACGACGGGCTACTTCTATATTCTCGACTCCGATCGTGTCATCCTGGCCAGCAACGAAGCGGGCAGCATCGGCCTGAAAGAAGACGATTTGGATAAAAAGGGATATATTGCGACAGCCAAGCAAATTCCCGAAATCGGCTTTACGTTGCTGAGCTACCTTCCCAAGGATGAATTGTTCAAAGGAATGGACATCGTTCGCACGAACAGTCTGTTCTTGCTCGGCTTGCTGATGGCTATCCTCTTTATGCTTTATTTGGTCATCGCAAGAAATTTGGTTCGGCCTCTCGGGCAGTTGCTCAGCTTCATTAATACGATGAAGGTCAAGCATGAGACGATGTTAACAGAGCGAGTCAATCTTGAGGGATATGCCGAGATCAACATTCTGGCCTCCAAGTTTAATCAGTTGCTTGATGAGATCGCGCTTTTGACGACGGAGCTGGTGGATTCGAACTCACGTATATACGAGCTGCAGCTGCTTCGCAAGCAGGCGGAGATTGCTTTTTTAAACAGCCAGATCAACCCGCATTTCTTGTACAACACGCTGGAGTGCATTCAAGGGATTGCCGCGGCGAGAAACGTAGAAGAGATCAACCGAATGACCGCTGCGCTTAGCCGTATATTTCGTTATAGTATCAAAGAAAAGGAAACGGTGGAGGTCAAGGAAGAGCTGCAGATCGTAAAACATTACTTGGAGATCCAGCAGATTCGTTTCGAGGACCGATTCGAGGTCGAGCTGGATATCGATGAGTCGCTGCTTCATTTGAAGCTGAAGAAGATGCTTGTCCAGCCCATTGTGGAGAATGCGATCTTCCATGGCCTCGAGCTTAAGCTCGAAAAGGGCCACCTGCGGATACGCGTAATGGAAGAGGAAGGGAACCTGCTGATCATCGTTCAAGACGATGGAGCCGGAATCGAGGCAGGCAAGCTTGCGGAGCTGCAGAGGCTGCTGGCCGGAGCCGAGGATAGCCAAAGGGCGAAGGAAGGCGAGGGAGGAATCGGCATTCTGAACGTCAACCGACGGTTGAAAGGTGCGTATGGCGAGCCTTACGGGCTGTTCATCGAGAGCAAAGAAAACCGGGGCACAAAAGTCACCTTGAAATTGCCGGGAAGGGAGGACTCCGATGTTTTCAGTGATGCTGGTTGATGACGAGAAGTGGATCGTGCAAAGCATAATGGCAAAAGGCAAATGGCAGAAGTACGGATTAAATGTCGTCGCCGTCGCATACAACGGACTTGAGGCGTTGGCGAAAATCGAATCCGAGCGCCCGGATGTCGTGCTGACCGATATTCGAATGCCAGGGATGAGCGGGCTTGAGGTGATGGCCCAGGCCAGGGAGAAAGGGCTGCATACCGAGTTTGTCGTCATCAGCGGTTATTCGGATTTCGACTACGTGAAAAAGGCGCTTCAACTGGGCGCCATCGATTATATGCTCAAGTCGGTGGATGAAGAGGAATTGAATGATGTGCTGGCGCGGCTCGCAGACAAGCTGCGCTTGGCCAAGCGTTCATCAGGGCAATATCTGGCTGCCTTGCTGCAGAACGGGTTGCCGGAGGATTGCGCGGAAATCGAAAAAATTTTGCAGCAAAACGGACTGCCTCCCGTCGTCAATCGGCTTTCGGTGCTCTGTGTCATCGGAGACCGCGAAATTCCGCGACTGGCCGATCTTCCGTGTATCGCGATCAAAATAGGCAGTCGAATGCATGCCATGTTCATTCGCGCAGAAGACCAGCCGTCTTGGCTCACGCTCTTGACCGGCGGAGACTTCTCCTGCGACGGCATCGGAATCGGCAAGCCTGCCGAAGAGCTTCATCAACTTGAAGCGGCCATTCAGACTGCGACACTCGCAGCCGCCCGCTTTTTCCTGACCGGAAGAAAAGGAGAGGCGCATGCTTATCGACGCGGCAAGGATACGAGCCACGAACTCCATGCGCGGCTATATGCTTCCATTCATAATCGTAAGTCGCAGGAGACGGCTTATATATTCGCGCGACTGCGGGAGCTTTTGAAGGAGGATGGCGCCGATTTTCGTCAAGCGCTGCAGCTGTATGCGTTCGTCCTCTCCATCGCGCAGCAGGGTACGGATACAGGCGGGGACGTGCCGGCCCAATCACCCTCCGCCTTATTGGCTGCCTTTACGGATGTCGACGGGATGATCGATTATCTTGAAGGGCTAGCAGTCTCCGACATGGAGGAGTCCTCGGAGCCCATGTCCGAAGGGACACGCCACGAGGTATTAAAGCAGATCGTCGCTGATATCGAGACGGACTTCGCGAAGGACTTGTCTCTGCAGACGATCGCCCGGCGGTTTAAACTGCATCCGAATTATGTCAGCCAGCTTTTTCAAAAGGAATTGCGAACGACCTTCACCAAGCTGCTTACAAGCGTCCGGCTCGAGCAGGCGTGCAGCCTGCTCCGCGATACGAATCTGAGCATTAATGAAGTCGCGGAGCGGATCGGCTACTCGGATTATTTTTATTTCGCCAAAGTGTTCAAAAAGCAGTTTGAGGTAACGCCGACGCAGTACCGAATTGCGGAGAAAGGAGAACGATAATGCTGGATCGGCCCCGGATACCGGATCGAACGGCGATCGGAAAGCCAAATTTATTGTTTGTATTTCCCGATCAGTGGCGTAAGCAAGCGATAGGTATACGAGGTGAAGATGCTGTCCTTACTCCTCATATTGACCGATTCGCCACACAGAGCGTTGATTTGCTAAACGCAATCAGCTGTTTTCCGCTCTGCTCCCCCAACCGCTCGGCGATGCTGACAGGGCGCTACCCTTTGTCCACGGGCGTCACGACCAACTGCAAGCTCGGCCTGCCAATCAAGCTGCGAGACGATGAAGTTACGATGGGCAACCTCTTGCAAATGCAGGGCTACCGAACGGGATATATCGGCAAATGGCATTTGGATCTGCCGGAGTTGTCCACGAATCCTGCGCCTGTGTCAGGCGCCGTGCATTGGGACTCGTATATACCGCCCGGACCCCGGCGGTTCGGATTCGACTTCTGGTATGCGTATAATGCGTATGATCGCCATATGGCTCCGCATTATTGGATGGATTCGCACGAGAAAATCGAAATTGACGAATGGTCGACGAAGCACGAAACCGATGTCGCCATTCGTTTTATCACGGAGAGTCGAGACGACCGGCCGTTCTGTCTTTACTTGTCATGGAATCCGCCGCATCAACCGTTCGAAGAAGTTCCGGAAGCCTACAAAGCCGTGTATTCCGGCAAATCTCTCCAAGCGCGGCCCAATGTGACGGGTCGAGGTTTAGAGCAGGCGAAGCGGCATCTGAGCGATTATTACGCCGCAGTGACGGGGACGGATCAAGAGTTCGGAAGGCTGATGTCCGCATTGGAAGAGGCGGGAATTGCCGAGAATACGATCGTAGTATTGACATCCGATCATGGCGAGACTATGGGCGCACACGGATGGATGGAGCATAAAAATATATGGTATGAGGAATCGATAGGAATACCTTGTTTCATCAGATATCCTGGCGTTCTGATACCGCGCCGAGAATCGTTGCTGTTCAATAGCGTCGATCTGGTTCCTACGCTGCTCGGATTGATGGGTATGCCCTTGCCGGACAGTGTCGAAGGCACCGATTTTTCAAGCACCCTTCGCGGCGACGAAGGCAATCATGGAATAGATACTCCTTCGACGTTTATTTGCCATTATCCGGGTGATCTTGAATCGCACGGGCTGGCAGCAGAAGAAGGCTGGGAAATCAACTCGTACGGATGGAGAGGCGTGCGAACGAAGCGCCACACATACGTCGTGCAACGAAATGTTGGAGCTTCAAATCCGATCAGGTTTTTGTACGATCTTGAATCTGACCCTTATCAACTGTCGCCGAAGATCTACGACGAAGCTCCGGGCGATGTTATCGGGTTTGAATTGGAGCGAAAGCTTGCGACATGGCTTAAAAAAATAAACGATCCATTTATCTTATATTAATTCTAGAGGAAGACATGACTAAATGCGGTCATCTCGCATCGGATATGGCCAGCCCCTAGACTACGATACGGGACATTTCCCCGGATCGTTCGATGGCGCTCTTTTGTCGAGACAGAGAAGACCTTCAGATTAAAACAGTTCGCAAGTCGAACTGTTTTTTATTATGGCGTAGTGAATGATCGAATTAGAGGAAGGAAAGGAGGGATGGGGACTCTCTCGTTTTTTACTTTTGGGGTATTTTCTCTTGTCACTAATGAGTATATTTTCTTGTCGTTGTACTAAAAAGTATGAATCGATAAATTAGGCTTGCAAAAACTAATGCAATTAGTTATATTAAAACTAATAAGATTAGTTTACCAAACGGAGGTTAAATACAATGCGAATGACGACGCGCGCGAACGTGCACCAATTATCCTTCATGCCGCGGTTATTTCCGGTTAATGCATACTTGGTGGAGGAGCAGGACGGTCTTACGTTGATCGACGCCGCTCTCCCCTACAGCGCGAAAGGCATGATCGACGCGGCGGCCCGAATCGGCAAGCCGATTCGGCGCATCTTGCTAACGCATGCGCATGGCGACCATATCGGCGCGCTTGACCGGCTGAAGTCGGCGCTGCCCGATGCCGAGGTGCTCATCTCCGCGAGGGATTCCAGGCTGCTCGCCGGAGACAAGACGCTGGATGCGATCGAGATCCAATCTCCCATCCGAGGCGCCGTGCCGAAGCCAGGCGCCATTCGTACCCGGCCGGATACGCTGATCGCCGACGGCGACCGCGTAGGCTCGCTGCTCGCGGTAGCGACGCCCGGGCACACGCCCGGCTCGATGTCTTTTCTCGATACGCGCACGGGCTCGCTGATCGCGGGGGACGCCTTCCAGGTGCGCGGCGGCATGGCCGTGTCCGGGAAGATGCAGCCGCTGTTCCCTTTCCCGGCGATGGCGACTTGGAGCCCTGCCGAGGCGCTCCGTTCGGCCAAGCGGCTAATCGGACTGAAGCCGACGCTTCTCGCGGTCGGGCACGGCCGGATGGTCGCGGACCCGCTCGAGGCGATGACCGCTTCTGCGCGCGACGCGGAGCGCAGCCTGGAATCCCAAGGCAAAGGAGGGGCCAGCCATGTCACCGCGAATCGGCCTTGATCGGGCGACGCTGCTGCAGGCTGCCACGGAGATGGCCGACGAGCACGGCCTGGAGTCCGTGACGTTAGCATCCCTCGCGCAAAAGCTGAAGATTCGTTCGCCTTCCCTTTACAATCACGTGAACGGCCTACCCGATTTGCGGAGGGAGCTGGCGTTGTCCGGCCTCGGCAAAATGGCGGAAAGCTTCGAAGCCGTGCTGGACGAAGCCGAGGGCGACGAGGCGCTGCGCGCCTTCAGCCGCGCGTATCTCGCATTTGCGCGGCTGCACCCGGGATTGTACGAAGCGGTGCAGCGCGCGCCCGATCCCGACGACGCCGTTCTCGCGGAAGCCGGCGGCCGGGTCGTTTCCCTCGTCGTCCGCGTCATCGAGACCTACGGCCTGCGCGGAGACGCGGCCATCCACGCCGTGCGCGGCATTCGCAGCGTTCTGCACGGCTTCGTCTCGATCGAGCGCCAGGGAGGCTTCGGCATGCCGCTGGATCTGGACGTCACGTTTCGTCTGCTGGTGGATACTTTTATTGCCGGCGTCAAAACGTTGAGAGCGCAGGGAGGCGAGCGAGCATGAGCTTTCTAATATTCGTGGCGCTGTTCGCCGGTTTGTGCGGCTGGCTGGATCATCAGGCGCGGCATCGCGCGGGAAAGAGGAGGGGTTAGCATGTTCGCTGGACACTTCGGATTGGCGGCGGCGGTCAAGGGGCGCACGTCGTCGCGCGTGCCGCTCTGGGCGCTGATGTTGGCGACGCAATTGTTGGATATCCTATTCGTGCCCTTGCTGTTGGCCGGCGCGGAGAAGATCGAAGAGATACCGGGAAAAGAAAGCTACGGCGGAGCGCTCATCCACGCGGATTATACGCACTCGCTTGCCGGCGCGCTGCTCGTCGCGGCGATCGCAGGCTGGCTGGCCGGTCGCCGATGGGGGAAAAACGGCGGCTGGACGATCGGAGCGGTCGTTTTCAGCCACTGGCTCCTCGACCTGATCGTTCACAGGCCGGACCTGCCGATTCTGCCGGCGAACGCAGGCGGACTGCCGCTGCTCGGCTTAGGCATGTGGCATTACCCGGCTGTCTGCGCTGGCGTTGAGGCGCTGATCCTCGTCGTAGGCGCGATTTTCTATATCCGATCGCTGCCCCGATCGTCGGTGAACCGGCCGGGCGCGCGATCGGTCGCGGCAGGCGCCGCGATGGTCCTCACGCTGGCTGCATCGCTCGCGACGGATCTGCTCGGCGCTTGACAGACGGTAAGGGATCGGATAAAGTTAGCTTACAAAAAGTAATTTACTTTATATAATGATAGAGAGGACGGTCCTTATGACGCGTTCCATCCATCCCGATACCGATCTCGGCACCGTTTATTTGAAGGTTTCTGAGCTTGATCGTTCCATCCGTTTTTATGAGGAAATCATCGGCCTGAAGCTCATCTCCCGCGAGGGCGCGACGGCTCGCATGGGCGAAGGTGGACCTGCCGCCTTGCTGCAGCTCGAGCAGCTGTCCGAGGGCGCGGTTCCGGCGCCGCGCAGGCGCACGGGCCTTTACCACTTCGCGATTCTCGTGCCGACGCGCGAGGCGCTCGGGCTTGTGGTCCGCAACTTTTTGCTTCGCCGCGTCCCCATCGGACAGGGAGATCATCTCGTCAGCGAGGCAATCTATCTCAGCGATCCCGACGATAACGGCATCGAGGTGTACGCCGACCGTCCGCGGGACACGTGGTCCTATACCCCGCAGGGAGAGGTCGTCATGGCGACGGACCCGGTCGACATCGACGGACTCCTCGCCTTGGCTGGCGACAAGCCTTGGACGGGACTGCCCGCTGGCACCGTCATGGGGCACGTGCATCTGCATGTCCGGGACCTGCAGGAGGCCCGGCGGTTCTACGTGGATACGCTCGGCTTCGATGTCGTCGCCAATTACGGCGGGCAGGCGTTGTTCGTGTCCGCGGGAGGATACCATCACCATGTCGGCTTGAATACGTGGGCCGGCGTAGGCGCGCCTCCGCCACCGGCGAATTCGCCCGGGCTTATTCACTTCACGGTCCGGCTGCCTGACGCCGCGGAGCTCGAACGGATCTTAGCCGAGCTGCGCGAGCAAGGCATTCCGACGGAACCGCACGGGGCCGGCTATCTTGCCGCCGATCCGTCGTCCAACCGCGTGCTGCTGACCGTCCGCGATTGATCCGCTTCCTATTAATGAAGCCTTCGGCAACGCCGCGCGCGGTGCTACCGAAGGCTTTTTCCATTTGACGATATTAATCGTCCTGCGACGTCAGGATGACCGGACCGTCCTTCGTGATCGCGATCGTGTGCTCGAACTGCGCGGACAGCTTGCCGTCCATCGTGCGCGCGGTCCAGCCGTCCTCGTCGATCTTCATTCGCCAGGTTCCTTCGTTGATCATCGGCTCGATCGTGAGGACCATGCCTTCCTTGAATCGGAAGCCTTTGCCGGGGATGCCGACATGAATGAAGCTGGGCTCCTCGTGCAGCTCCCGGCCGATCCCGTGCGCGGCAAGCTCGCGAACGCAAGAGAAGCCGTTCGCCGCCGCATGCTTGTGGAGCGGATACATCGCGTCGCCGATCCGATTGCCGATGACTGCGTGCTGGATGCCGATATCCAGACACTCCTCCGTCACGCGCATCAGCTTCTCCGCCGTCGGCGACAGCTCGCCCACGGCATACGTCCAAGCGGAATCGCCGAGCCAGCCGTTCAGCTCCGCGACCGTGTCGATCGTGACGAGATCCCCGTTTTTAAGCGGCGTATGATTGGGAAAACCGTGCGCGATGACGTCGTTAACGGAAGCGCAGGTCGCGAATTTATAGTCCTTGTACGTCTTCGTGAACGGCCTGGCGCCATAACTCGCCATGACGTCCTCGACGAGCTCTTCGATCTGCCACGTCGTCACGCCCGGACGGATCATCTTGCGGATCTCTTTGTGACAAGCGGCTACGACGGCTCCCGCCGCTCTAATCTGCTCGATCTCCTGCGGAGACTTAAGCGTCACCATGGCTTGCAGGCTCCTCTCTTCTCTACGGTCACGATACACCTTTTAACCGAGGGGCGTCAATTCGCCCGGTATAGGCACAGTATGCGCGAGCAGACGCCGTCGTGCGAAGGACAAAAAATCGAACATCTTTCGCACCAACGATTGAATTGCGCGGGGCGCGCCGGCATGCTAAAGTATTGCACGCGCGGCGTGGCGCCAATTTCGCGCACGTCCGGTATGCCGAAAGCCTTCGACGGCTCTAAGACGGACAGGCCAAGCACGGCAGCTGACGAGCGGATGACAGGAGCGGGATATTCATGCTGAGATGGCTGTTCGTTAATCGGAGCATTCGGACCAAAATCGTATGGAGCAGCGCCGTGATCTCTCTGATTCCGATGCTGATCCTGTCTTTCTTATTCTACCGGTCGAGCACGAGATCGCTGGAGCGGACGCTGGTCAGAAGCGCCGAGCAGAACGCCGATTATATGTACGGCTCGCTCGACGAATATTTTCACAACTTCACGGCTTCGGCCCTGCAGCTCTACGGGAACAGCTTCAGCCGCGTCCTGAATCTGATGGCCCACGGCGCGGATTACAACGACGGCGAGATTCTGTACCTGCGCGAGACGCTCGCGAATTATTACTCGCTCGTCATCAACAAAAACAAAGACATCATCAAGATCATGGTATACGGCGCGGACGACAAGCTGAAGGACTCCTGGTCCCGCGCGACCAGCTACGATGCCATCCGCCTGGGGGCGGGCGAGCCCCATTACCCGGAGCTGCTCGATCTTCCGTTTCAGCATACGCTGATGTTCGCTTACCGGGATCCCGCGATCCAGGAAGAGCTGTTCGCTTACGCGATCGGCATCTACGATCCGTTCTACCGCAAGAAGTTCGGCACGCTCGTGTTCTTCCTGCGGCAGAAGGACCTGGCCAAGGAGATAGAGGCGGTGAACCGGACGCCGAACATTATCGCGCTGCAGAACGCGAACGGGGAAACGTTCTATCGGACGAGCGACGCTTACCCTTATTCGGAAGCCGAGTACCGAAGACCCGAATCGCCGCCCGCGGAGCAGGTTCGCTCCATGAAATTCGCGACGCCGCCCAACCTTCTGGTGAGCACCTCGACGCTCGATAACGCGAATATCGGCATGACGATCCTCTACCCGGCCTCCGAGCTGCAAGAGAACCGGCGGAATACGCTTCAATTGATCGTGGGCGCGATCCTGTTCGTCATGCTCGTCATCGTCGTTTGCTCGTACATGGTTCAGAGGTCGATTACGAAGCCCATTCAATTGCTGGGCAGCGCCATGAAATCCGTGCGCGGGGGCAACTTCCAGGTTACGCTGCGCCCCAGGAGCTATCGGGACGATCTCTCCGAGCTGATGCGCAACTTCAACTTCATGACGGACAAGCTTCGCGAGCTGGTCGAGCTGGAGTACCAGACGCAGCTCCGGAACAAGGAAGCGCAGCTGCTGGCGCTCCAAATGCAGATCAACCCGCATTTCCTGTACAATACGCTTCAGACGATCGGAGGCAAAGCCGTCCTGATCGGGGAATACGAGATTCACGAGATGTGCCGCGCGCTCGCCGATCTGTTCCGCTACAGCTTCTACGAAGGCAATACGGAATCGACGATCGGACAAGAGCTGGTGCACGTGAACAATTATCTCTACATACAGAAGCTGAGATTCGAGGAATCGCTGGCGACGGAGATCGACGTGGACGCCGGCTTCATGAACGTGCCGATCATCCGGTTCGTGCTGCAGCCGATCGTGGAGAACGTAGTCGTGCATGCGCTGGAAAAGAACGAAGGCCGAACGCTTCTCATTCGCGCGAGCGCCTACGAGGAGGGCGAAACGGCGGTGGTCGAACTGAGCGACGACGGACCGGGCATACCGGCGGACAGGCTGGCCGCGATCCGGCAAGGACTGGAGCGGCGGTCGCTGGAGGTGTTCTCCGGGGTGTCGATCGGACTCAAAAACGTGCACGAACGTCTTCGTCTCGTCTACGGGGAGGCGTACGGGCTCGAGATCGACAGCGCGCCGGGCCTCGGGACCGTCATCCGAATCCGAATTCCATACAAGAGGTGAGGCGAAGACGATGCTAAGGGTGATGGTGGTCGACGACGAGGCGCCGGGGCGCAAAGCGATCGTCAAGCTGATCGAGCAGCTGGAGCTGCCGGTCGAGGTCGTCGCGGAGGCGAAGAATGGGGAAGAGGCGCTTGACCTGATCCGGATGAACAAGCCGCATATCGTCGTCACGGACATGTTCATGCCGATCATGAACGGACAGCTGTTCCTGGAGCGTCTGCACCGCGATTACGAGGAGATCAAGGCGATCGTCATCAGCGGCTACTCGCAATTCGACTACCTGAAGGCGGCGCTCAAATATCAGGCCTGCGAATACGTGCTCAAGCCGGTCGCCTTGAGCGAGCTGCGGGAGGCCATGAACAAGGCGATCCGGGCGGTGAACGAGTTCTCGGACCGCCAGTTGGAGAGGAAGTCGTCGCTCGACATGGCGAAGCTCAGGACGGAGGTCTTCCTTCAGCACGTGGCGGAGCGTCGCATCGCGAACGCCGCGGATATCCGCAGGCAAGCCCGCGAGCTGGGGCTGCCCGCCGAGAGCGCCGGCTATCGCGTGGCCGTATGCCGGATTCGGCAATTTCAAGGCATCTCGGCTTCCCAATTTCGGGGCAACGCGGATTTATACATGTTCGGGTTGGAAAATGTGATGCGCGAGGTGCTGCGGGACGAAGGGACGCTGCTGTTCAAGACGGACGACCGGTCCCGCCTGTGCCTGATACTGCCGTGCTCGTCGTACCCGGACCTGCGCGCGGGGGAGGCTCTTGGCGCGTTTCAGCAAGCGGTCGCCCAAACGCTGGGCGGCGACGTCGCCGTCGGCCTCAGTTCCGCATTCGCGGGCTTGGAGGAACTCCCCGATGCGTTCCAGGCCGCCTTGTCCGCATTAAGCCGCTGCGAGTTCGCCTATACGGGGCTCACGATAAGTCCCGCGGACAAGGCGCCCGCCGCGCCGGCCGAGCTGCTGTCGTCGTTCGATTTGCGGCGGCTGTCCCATGCTTTCGGCGCCGGGAATGCCCGCGACGCGGGCCTGACGCTGGACGAGTTTGCCCGGAAGATCGCGAGCCGACCGTCGACGACGATCGGGGACGTCCAGCGGGAGCTGGCCAGGCTGGCGGAGCTCGCCAAGGCGTCGATGCCGGGAATGCCCGCGAAGCATGCGCCGCTGTTCGAAGCGACGGCGATCGGCGGCGTCATGGAAGCGGGAGGGCTGCAGTCGTACTTGAACGGCGTGACGCTTGCCGCGGAGGCGTATGCCGAGAGCCGCCGGGACGCGCCCGAATCCGTACGCACGGTTCAGGATATCGTCCGGTACCTCGACGAGCATTACTTCGAGGATGTCGGCCTGATCGACGTCGCGACCCGTTACCATATCGATCCGAGCTACCTGAGCAAGCTGTTCAAGACGGTGACGCAGGAGAACTTCATCGAATACGTGACCCGCAAACGGATGGAGAAGGCATGCGAGCTGCTGGCCTCGCCGGAGCGGAAGATCAACGAGATCGCCGAGCTGGTCGGCTACGAAAACCAGCGCTACTTCAGCCAAGTATTCAAAAAGCACACCTCGCAAACGCCATCCGAATACCGCGAATCGCTTGGGCATGCTTGATGCATGCCTCTTTGCATACGTTCGATTAACGCTGCGGCGGGCAAAAAAGTGAACACGAGTCCGCCAAATTATTGGATTCCGGGGCCCGCTGCCGGTCGGTAACATGAGAGCAGGAACAGGCCGCTGCCCGGCCGCGTTCGAAAATGACGATAAGGGGTTACAGAACATGAAAAAAGCGATAACGACAGGTATCGGCGCGGCTCTGCTCACGCTCTCGCTGTCCGCGTGCGGCAGCGGCGACAACGCCAAGAACGCGGAAGGCGCTTCAGACGCGGCAGCGTCGCCTACGGGGACGGCGAGCGCATCGGCGAGCGCTTCCGCTAGCGCTCCCGCATCGGAGCCCGCCGCGGACGGCAAGCCGGTGACGATCACGTTCATGCACTTCAAGAGCGACTTCACCGACGGCGTCGCCAAGATCGTCGAGCAGTTCGAGACCGAGAACCCGAACATCAAGGTCGACGTGCAGCCGGTCAAATACGACGATTATTACACGCTGCTCAAGACGAAGATGGCCGGCGGCGACGTCGTGGACGTCTTCACGCTGAACGCCGGCGCGCAGACGAAGCTGTTCGCGGACGGCGGATACCTCGAGGACCTGACCGGCAAGGACTTCCTGTCCGGCTTCGATAAGAGCGTCCTGGACTCGCAGTCGACCGACGGCAAGAACTACATTTTGCCGGTGAACGCGAACCCGATCGCCGTTTTCTACAACAAGAAAATATTCGGCGATCTCGGCATCGAGATCCCGCGGACGTACGACGCGCTGATCGCGGCCGCCAAAAAGATCAAGGACGCCGACAAGACGCCGTTCGCCCTCGGCTGGAAGGATCCATGGACGCTCAGCATGTGGCTCACCCGCGATATGCCGAGCAACTCCGCCCTGGTCTTCGGGCAGCCCGACTTCTTCGAGAAGCTCGAGACGGGAGCGGTTAAGTTCTCGGACAATCCGGCGACCAAGGTCATGATCGAGCACGCGCAGCAATTGTTCGATCTCGGCAACAAGGATCAGCTCGGCGTCGATTACAACGGCGCGGTCGACCTGTTCGCCAAGGGCGACGTCGGCATGATGTACATGGGCACCTGGCCGCTCGTCGACATTCAGAAGAAAAATCCGGAGCTTTACGACAATATGGGCTACTTCCCGTACCCGTTCAGCAACGACGAGAGCCTGAACAAGCTCGAATTCAATCCGGACGCCTCGCTGGCCGTCAGCAGCAAGTCGACGCATAAGGAAGCCGCCGAGAAGTTCCTGGCGTTCTTCGCCAGCAAGGAAGGCGGGGACCTGGTCGTTCAGAACATCAACACACTGAGCTACGTCAAGGGCACCGATACGAACATCGCGCCGGCCGTGAACGATCTGAAGCCGTACTTCGACAACGCCGAGCTCTATAATTCCCAGATGTATCTGGCGAAAACGACGATCGACTGGGGAACGCCGTTCACCCAGGCGCTGCAGAAGCTGTTCTTTAAAAAATCCACCGTCGATCAAGTCGTCAAAGAAATGGACGATTGGATCGCGAAGAACCACAACTAAGCTGCGGCATGACGACACGGCACGGGCCAACTGCCCGTGCCGTTCGTCCGCCGATAGAAAGGACGGCGCAACATGACGAACATAAGGCGACTCGCGCGCGGCGAGGCCTGGTATCTTCTTTTTCTTTTGCCCGCATTGTTCCTGTTCGTGACGGCCGTCGTCATCCCCCTCGCGACGGGCGTGCGCTACTCCTTTTCCGATTGGGACGGCGTGGCGCCGAAGCTGCACTACATTGGATGGGATAACTACGTGAAGGCCCTGCAGGACTCCGACCTGTGGAGCGCGCTGTGGCACACGTTCAAATACGCGATCGCGCTGACGATTCTGGTTAACGCGCTGTCGCTCGCGCTCGCGCTGCTGCTGGATGCGTACCTGCCCGGGCGTCATGCGTTCCGCACGATCTTTTTCCTGCCGAGCGTCATCTCCATCGTGCTGTCGGGATTCATCTGGGGCTACAACTACAGCCAAGGCTTCCCGAACCTGCTGAGCCATTTCGGCCTCGACGTGACCAGCCCGCTCGGCAATCCCGATCAAGCTTTGTACGGTCTCATCGTCGTCGCGGTCTGGCAAGGCATCGGCTCGCCGATGATCATTTACATCGCGGGCCTTCAAGGCATTCCCGGCGAGCTCGCCGAGAGCGCGAAGATCGACGGCGCCGGCGTATGGAAGTCGTTTCGGCATATTACGTTCCCGCTGCTTGCGCCCTCGGTGACGATCAATATGCTGCTCGTGCTGACCGGCGCGCTGAAAGTGTTCGACCTGGTCTACGTCACGACGAAGGGCGGCCCCGCCTTCTCGACCGAGGTGATGTCGACGTATATCTACCGGACATCGTTCGATAACTACAAGGCCGGCTACGGGATGGCGCTGTCGATGATCTTCTTCGTCGTGCTGGTGGTCGTCACGATCGTTCAGATCGGACTGTTCAGAAGACGGGAGGTCGATTTGTAATGAGAACTGCCCGAATCTCGACCTTCGCCGTCGTGACGCTGCTGGCCGTCCTCTTCCTTTTCCCGCTGTACGTCGCGGTGCTGATGGCGTTCAAATCCGCCAAGGAGACGTTCGATTCGTTCTACGCGCTGCCCGCCAGAATAGACTTCGCCAACTTCGTTCACGCCTGGCAGACCTCGGATTATCCGAAGGCGATCCTGAACAGCGCGATCGTCACCGCCCTGTCCGTGGCGCTCATCGTGACCGCGTCCTCGCTGGCCGGCTATGCGATCGCGAGGCGCAACAAGCCGTTCTATAACATCGTTTTTCTGCTGTTCCTCTCGGGCATGATGGTGCCGTTCCAGGTGACGATGCTGCCGCTCTACAAGCTGGGCAAGTCCCTCCACCTGATCAACAGCCACTGGGGCATCGCGCTTGTCTACGGCGGCTTCGGCGTGCAGATGGGCGTCCTGTTTTTCGCCGGCTTCGTTCGGGGCATCTCCCGGGAGATCGAGGAGGCTGCGCGGATCGACGGCTGTACGACCCCCGGCATCTTTTTCCGGATCGTCCTGCCGCTGCTGAAACCGGTGACCGCTACCGTCGCGGTGCTGAACGTGCTCTATATCTGGAACGACTTTCTGCTGCCGCTCCTCTACCTGCAGGACAAAAGCTTCCGGACGATCCCGCTGCAGCAGTATTACTTCTTCGGCCAATACAGCAGCGACCTGAACCTGGCGTTCGCGTACGCGGTCATGGGCATGATCCCGATCGTGGCGTTCTTCCTGTTCATGCAGCGGTTCATCGTCAAAGGGATCGCCGCCGGCGCGATCAAAGGGTAAACGCAAAGGAGACCGAGCAACCATGGCGATCATCTATCACGAAAACAAACGACTGTTCGAAATCCGCACCGCGCGTACGTGCTACCTGTTCGGCGTCAACGACGCAGGCACGCTTCAGCATCTCTATTGGGGCGAGCCGATCGAAGCCGAGGAAGCGGCCGACCTGCTGAAGAGCCGGTCGCACAGCTCCTTCGACGCGGCGGTCGACCGCGAGACCGAGGAGTACGGGGGCTGGGGCGGCGCGGGCTATGCGGAGCCGGGCCTGAAGGCGACGTTCGCGGACGGCGTCCGGGACGTGCGGCTCGTCTACTGCGGCTATACGATCGAAGGCGCGGAGGAGCTTGCCGTCCATCTCAAGGACGCGCATTACGCGCTGAACGTCGAGCTCCGCTACAAGCCGATCCACCGCCACGACCTCATCGAGCGCCGGGCGATCCTGCGGAACGGGGAGACGTCGCCCGTGCGAATCGAGCAGGTTATGGCCGCCCTCTGGTCGGTTGGCGGACTGCCCGACTATCGGCTGACCCATGTGACGGGACGTTGGGCCGGCGAATATCAATTGCGATCCGCCCCGTTGACCGAGGGCAAGAAGGTGCTCGAATCGCGCAGAGGCTTCACGGGCCCGCACGCCAACCCCTGGTTCGCGATCGACGACGGCGGCGCGAACGAGACAGGCGGCCGCGTGTGGTTCGGCGCGCTCGCCTGGAGCGGCAACTGGAAGCTCGTACTTGAGCGCACGACTTTCGGCGGCGTTCGCGTGACCGGCGGCGTGAACGACTTCGACGGCGCGTTCGCGCTCGCCCCCGGCGAGACGTACGAGTCGCCCATCTTCGTCGGCGGCTTCGCGGCAGGCGGCTTCGGCGACATGAGCCGCAAGCTCCATCGCTACCAGCGGGAGGAGATCCTGCCGGGCAGGGCGCCGCGGAAGGTGCTGTACAATTCGTGGGAGGCGACCGAATTCGCGGTGAACGTCCGCGACCAGCTGGCGCTCGCGGAGCGCGCCGCGAAGCTTGGCGTCGAGCGGTTCGTCGTCGACGACGGCTGGTTCGGCGAGCGTCACAGCGACCGGGCGGGCCTGGGCGACTGGCGCGTCAACGCCGATAAATTCCCGAACGGACTCGAGGAATTGATCGGTGCCGTTAAGGCTCGGGGCATGGAATTCGGCTTGTGGGTCGAGCCCGAATCGGTCAATCCGGACAGCGACCTGTTCCGAAGCCATCCGGATTGGATCTATCGCTTCCTTACGAGAGAGGGCACGCAGCTGCGGAACCAGTATCTGCTCAACCTGGGCAAGCCCGAGGTGAAGGCGTTCGTGCTGTCGTTCATGACCGAACTGTTGTCGAAGCACGGGATATCATTTATCAAATGGGACATGAACCGCACCGTCACCGAGCCGGGCGGCGAGTCGCGCGAGGGCGAAGGGAAGTCGGTATGGATCCGTCATGTCGAGCATCTGTACGAGATCTGGGCGGAGCTCCGGTCGCGGTTCCCGCATGTCGAATTCGAGACCTGCGCGGGCGGAGGCGCCCGGATCGACCTGGGCATCTTGAGATACGCAGACCAGGCGTGGATCAGCGACAATACCGACGCGAGGGACCGCTTGAGCATTCAGGAAGGTTTCACTTACGCTTACAGCCCTTCGATTATGATGTGCTGGGTGACGGAAGCGCCGAACGGGTTCAACGGCAGAAGCCTGCCGCTGTCTTACCGGTTCCATAGCGCGATGATGGGCGGACTCGGCATCGGCGCGGACATCGGACGTTGGTCCGACGAGGAGATGGAGGCTGCCGCCCGGTACGTGAGCGTATACAAGGAGATCCGGCATCTGATCGCGGAAGGCGACCTGCACAGGCTGTCGTCGCTGCGCGATGCCAACGTCGCCGCCTGCCAATATGTCGATGCCGAGGGCGGAGAGGCGGTCGTATTCGCCTTCCTCCAGGCGCAGAGCTTCGGCGGAACCGAGCGCAGTCTTCGCCTTCGCGGACTCGTCCCGGACGCGGTCTACGAAGTGCGGAGCGACGACGGATCGCCCGGCTTCGTCCGGCACGGCTCGACGCTGATGCATCTAGGCGTCCCGCTGGCGCTCCGCGGCGACGACGTCAGTTGGCTGCTGCGCGTCAAGCGGGTGGACGCGACCGCCGGCGCGTAAACAGGTCGTTCGCGAAATAGCGAGAGGGCCTGCGGGCTGTTTTCCTTTTGTATGCCGTTCCTAATCCGTCCCGCCCGATTGGTCCGGACGAACAACGATTTCTTCGGCGCATGGCGGCGCGCGCGTCCTTCTATTAGAATAGGGGAAACGCACGTGCCGCTCGTTCGCGTGCAAGACGCGAAAGCCCGTCCGAGGCGACGGGCGCGGCGACGGAGGAGCTGTTCATGATGATCAAGCAACTGGTGGATTTGTTTATCGCGTTCGGAAGGTCGACGATGCTCGGCTACGGCGGAGGTCCTTCGATCATCCCTTTGTATCAGAACGAAGTCGTAAACCGGTATCAGTGGATGGGCAACGAGGATTTCGGCAAGGCGCTGGCGTTCGGCAATGCGCTTCCCGGTCCGATCGCCACTAAGCTGGCGGCCTACATCGGATTCAAGGTCGCCGGCTGGCTGGGCGCGCTCATGGCCGTGACGGCGGTCGTGCTGCCGACCGCGCTGCTCATGGTGCTGCTCGTCGGACTGATGCACAGGCTCGAAGGCAATCCGTATATCAAAGGGATGATCAAAGGCGTACAGCCGGTCATCTTCGTCATGCTCGCGATGCTGGCCTACGACTTCGCCAAGTACGCGTTCCAGCGCAGCGGCGGACCGGTCGTTTTTCTGCCGTTCGCGCTTGCCGCGGTTTACTTTATCATGGTACAGTATCTCAAGATCAATGCGGTGTGGGGCATTCTCGGCGCGCTGGTCATCGGTGCCCTGTTCATGCGGGAAAACGCGGGCTGAAGCGAATAGCCGGGACGACTTGCGGTTCGAGCCGCCTCATCATTCCGTTAGGAAGCGCAGAGCGCTCCGGCATTGGCCGGGGCGCTTTGTCGCTGGCGGGCCTATCATGCGGGGCGATTAGGATCGAGAAGGGGAGTTGAAGATAGCGATGATCAAGGCGGTCGTGTTCGACTTTGACGGGACGATACTGGATACGGAAACCGTGACTTACGAGGCGATGAACGGGATCTTCAGGGAGCGGGGACACGAGCTGCCGATGGATAAATGGGCCGGCGCGATCGGTACGCTGCACGGCTTCGACGCATGCGCGGAGCTGTCCGCATTCACCGGAGAGGAGATCGACCGCGCGTGGTTCGACGCCCGGTTCGGGGAGCTTTACGCCGGGATGGTGCACCAGGTTCCGCTGCTGCCGGGCATTCTGGACGCGCTGGAGGAAGCGAAGCGGCTGGGGCTCGCGGTCGGTCTGGCTACCAGCTCTTACCGCGCGTGGATCGAACCGCATCTGGACCGGCTCGATCTTCGCAGGCATTTCGACGCGATCCACACGGCGGACGACGTGGAAAAAGTAAAGCCGGATCCCGCGCTGTACCGGCTGGCCGCGAGGTCGCTTGGCGTGGAGCCGGGCGAGGCGGTCGCCATCGAGGATTCGCTGAACGGGCTGAGAGCGGCGAAGGCTGCAGGCTTGTACGGCATCGCCGTGCCGAACGCCATGACGGCCGGGCTCGACTTTTCCGAAGCGGATCTCGTCGTGCCGACGCTGGACGGGCAAAAGCTCGAGATGCTCGTGGCGCGTTGGAACGGCTAACGGGTTTACCGCAAGTAGCTAGCGGCTTTTAAATGTACGTACAAGTACGCCGTTATGCTATAATAGCTGCTATACGTTTTGCGCGAGGTGAACGGGTTGAATCCGCAGTACCCGAAGTATCAGCGGTTAAAGGAAGAGATCGCCTCCTGGATCGCCGGCGGCAAGTACCGCCCGGGAGACAAGTTGCCGTCCGAGAACGAGCTGGCCGATCAGTTCGGCCTTAGCCGCCAGACGGTCAGGCAGTCGATCGGCGAGCTGGTCAGCGAAGGCTGGCTGTCCCGCGAGCAGGGCAAGGGCACGTTCGTGGCCAAGCTCCAGGGCGATCGAAGAGGGCCAGGCGCGAACCGAATGGTCGGCTTGATCACGACGCATATCTCCGATTATATTTTTCCGTCCATCGTGCGGGGCGTCGAAGCCGCGCTTAAGGAGAAGGGCTATCGGCTGCTGCTGTCCAGCACGGAGGGCAGCAAGGAGAAGGAGCGGGAAAGCCTGGAGACGATGCTGTCGCAGGGCGTGTGCGGGCTCATCGTCGAGCCGACGAAAAGCGCGGAGGGCAACCCGAATTACGAGACTTTTATGGCGCTGGAGTACCACGGCATCCCGATGCTCATGATTAACGAGCAGTATCCGGATCTGGATTGGCCCTGCGTGAAGGTGGACGACGAAGCGGGCGGGGCGGTCGCCACGGAGCATCTGCTCGCGGCGGGACACCGCGCGATCGCAGGGCTGTTCAAGACGGACGATCTGCAGGGCGTGCACCGGATGAAGGGATTCGTCCAAGCGCATCGCGAACGCCGCTTGTCCGTACCGCCCGACCTGCTGGTTCGCTACCGGACGGAAAATCGCGATTCCAGGCCGCAGGAGGCGCTGCGCGAGCTGCTCTCGCGGCCGGAGCCGCCGACGGCGATCGTCTGCTACAACGACCAGCTGGCCGTATCGCTGCTGGACGTCATCCGCGAGGAAGGGCTGCGGGTCCCCGAGGACCTGTCCATCGTCGGCTTCGACGACTCGTTCCTCGCGACCGCGACCGAGGTGAAGCTGACGACCGTCTCCCACCCGAAGGCGGAGCTGGGCGAGCTCGCCGCGAATCTGCTGGTGACGATGCTGGACAAGGATGCGCTCGGCCGCGGCGAGGGTCATGTATTCGCGCCGCAGCTCGTGCTGCGCACGTCGTCGGCACCGCTGCAGCGATTTTAAGGAAGCGTTCAGGGCGATTTTAAGGAATCGTTCAGCCGGCGCTCATTTTCATTTAATGAGAAGGGGATATGATGAATTCAACCCCCCCATTGATATATAGGAAGACTTGGCCCGCAGCGATGCGGGCTTTTTTTTGCCCGGCGTTGCGTGTTTCGCGAAATGACGTTCTCTCTCGACACACATGTACGTACAAGTTATAATGTAAACGAACCCAAAGCAGACAGACGTAAAGTCAACCGGACGCTTATATGGCGCGCGGTCCGCCCCTCGCCTTCCATAACGAGAGTCGCGAATCGGCGCGAGGATACTCGAGGATATTCATTTTTACCTTGCAAAGGATGTGTGCGCGCATGCTGGAACGATTAAAAGCGGAAGTATGCCAGGCAAACGCCGAGCTGCCGAAGTACGGGCTCGTCACGTTCACTTGGGGCAATGTCAGCGGCTTCGACCGCGAATCCGGCCTGATGGTCATCAAGCCGAGCGGCGTGCCGTACGAAGAGCTTCGGCCGGAGCAGATGGTCGTGCTCGATCTTGAAGGCAACGTCGTGGAAGGCGATCTGCGTCCGTCCTCGGATACGCCTACGCATCTCGTGTTGTACCGCTCGTTCCCCGGCATCGGCGGGATCGTGCATACGCATTCGCCTTGGGCGACGATCTGGTCGCAGGCCGGTCAAGGCATCCCGGCGCTGGGTACGACCCAGGCGGACTACTTTTACGGGACGATCCCTTGCACGCGGGCGATGACGCCGGCGGAGATCGAAGGCGCTTACGAACACGAGACGGGCAACGTCATCGTCGAGGCGTTCCGCGGGATCGACCCGCAGCAGGTGCCGGGCGTGCTGGTGTACAGCCATGCGCCGTTCGCTTGGGGCAAGAACGCCATGAACGCGCTGCACAATGCCGTCGTGCTCGAGGAGGTCGCCAAGATGGCGTACCATACGCGGCAGCTGAACGCCGGCATCCCGTCCATGCAGCAGGAGCTGCTCGACAAGCATTATTTGCGCAAGCACGGCGCGAACGCGTATTACGGTCAGCCGGGCGATCAGCATTGAGCTAGCGGTAAGATGAATCGGCAAAGTGAATCTAACGGCATTATTGAGCCATCATACGAGGAGGTTCTATCATGAGCGCAAAATACGCCATCGGCGTCGACTACGGCACGCAATCGGGCCGCGCGGTGCTCGTCGACTTATCGAACGGCCACGAGATCGCGGACCACGTCACGCCATACCCGCACGGCGTCATCGACGAGAAGCTGCCGGTCTCCGGCATCGAGCTGGGCCACGACTGGGCGCTGCAGCATCCCGACGACTACCTGGAGGTGCTGCGCCAGTCGGTACCGGCCGTCCTGAAGGCGTCGGGCGTCGCGCCGGAAGACGTCATCGGCCTCGGCATCGACTTCACGGCCTGCACGATGCTGCCCGTGGACGAGAGCGGCACGCCGCTGTGCTTCCTGTCCGAGTGGAAGGACAATCCGCACGGCTGGGTCAAGCTGTGGAAGCACCACGCCGCCCAGGACGAGGCGGATCGCCTGAACGCCATCGCGGCGGAGCGGGGCGAGAAGTTCCTGCCTCGTTACGGCGGCAAGATCTCGTCGGAGTGGATGATCGCCAAGGTGTGGCAGATCCTGAACGAGGCGCCTGAAGTGTACGAGGCGACGGACCTGTTCACCGAGGCGACGGACTGGGTCATCTCGCAGCTGACGGGCGAATTCGTCCGCAACAGCTGCACGGCGGGCTACAAGTCGATCTGGCACAAGCAGGAGGGCTATCCGAGCCCGGACTTCTTCAAGGCGCTCGATCCGCGCCTTGAGAACTTGACGGCGACCAAGCTGCGCGGCGACATCAAGCCGCTCGGCACGAAGGCCGGCGAGTTGACGGCCGAGATGGCTGCGCTGACGGGCCTCAAGGCAGGCACGGCGATCGCGGTCGGCAACGTGGACGCGCATGCGGCGGTACCGGCGGTCGGCGTCGTGGACGAAGGAAAGCTCGTCATGGCAATGGGCACCTCGATCTGCCATATGCTCCTGGGCAAGGAAGAGGTCGAAGTCGAAGGCATGTGCGGCGTCGTCGAGGACGGCATCATCGAAGGCTACATGGGCTACGAAGCCGGGCAGTCGGCGGTCGGCGACATCTTCGAATGGTTCGTCGACGAAGCGGTGCCGGCGTACGTGAAGGAAGCGGCGGAAAAAGAAGGCGTCGGCGTGCACCAGTGGCTGACGGAGCGCGCGGCGCAGTATAAGCCGGGCGAGACGGGCCTCGTAGCGCTCGACTGGTGGAACGGCAACCGCTCGGTGCTCGTGGACACGAACCTGACGGGCGTCGTCGTGGGCTATACGCTGCTGACGAAGCCGGAGGAAATGTACCGCACGCTGCTCGAAGCGACGGCGTTCGGGACGCGGACGATCATCGACGCGTTCCACGACAACGGGGTGCCGGTCCATGAAGTGTACGCGTGCGGCGGACTGCCGCAGAAGAACGCGCTGCTCATGCAAATCTACGCGGACGTGACGAACCGCGAGATCAAGGTGGCGGACTCCAAGCAGACGCCGGCGGTCGGCGCGGCGATGTTCGGCGCGGTAGCGGCCGGCGCGGCGAAGGGCGGCTACGACAGCGTGGTCGACGCGGCGAAGGCGATGGCGCGCGTGCGCGAAGAGACGTTCAAGCCGATCCCCGAGCACGTGGCGGTGTACGAGCGGCTGTACGCGGAGTACCGGACGCTGCACGACTACTTCGGCCGCGGGGCGAACGACGTCATGAAGCGCCTGAAGGCGCTGAAGGAAGAAGCGTCGAAGTAAAGCGAGGCGCTCGGCAAAAACCGTATTCTCGGCCCCCCCTGGGGACGCGCGAATACGGTTCTTTCTTTATTTACGAGATTTTCGCGTGCCGGATCGCGGCTTCGATATAGTTTCGCAGCGTCTTGATAAAGGTCCGCATCGCATAGCCGACGTATCTGTCGCTGCGGTAGACGAGGCAGATGTCCTGGCTCGGCGTGGGCTGGATCAGTCGCAAGGTTCGTATGCCGTCTCGATCCAAGTTTTCCAAAAGCAATCGCGGAAGGACGCATGCGCCGAAGCCCTGTTCGACCATTTGCAGCAGGGAGGCCAGGGTGGTCGTTTCCAGATGCGGCTTCACGCGAAATCCCTGCTCCAGGCAGTATTGCTCGAGGAGCCTGCGGCATTGATGCTCGCCCGGGAACAGCACGAGCTTGAGCGACGACAGCTTGGCCAGCGGAACGGCGCTCTCGTCCGCCCATGGATGCTGCTTGTTCACGGCCAACGCGAATTCCTCGCGGAACAAGGGGATCGCCGTCAGGCGCTCGTCGGCGATCGGGCCGATCGCCACGCCGATATCAATGCTGCGGTCGAGCACTTGCTCGGTCACCTTCATCGTTTCCAGCAGCGACACCGAGACCTGCGGGTAGGTACGGTGAAAATCGAGCAGCAGCGCGTTGAACAGCAGGTCCGCGTCTCCTGGCAAAACGCCGATGGAGATCGCCCCGCCTTGCTTGTGCTTCAGGTCGGCGATGGCGTCGCCCGCCTGCCGCAGATGCCCCAGGACGGCCGTGCCATGCTCCCGCAGGATCGCGCCGGCGTCGGTGAGCGCGATTTTTCTGCCGACGCGGTCGAACAGCAGCATGCCGAGCTCCTCTTCCAACGCTCGAATTTGCTGGCTGATATTCGGCGCGCTCACGCCCATCCGCTCGGCTGCCCGAGAGAAGTGAAGCTCCTCGCAGACAGCCATAAAATATTGAAGCTGCTTCAGCTCCATCCCCGTTCCCGCCTTCCGGTCGCAGTAATCGATCTCGCAGTCCGTCATTTTATTTTCAACCGTGAACTTCGCTGATGTCAACGCCAGATCGTTAAGTTTCGCTTAACGATTCGATAAGGGCGGCTGCATTGATGGCGAAGGAGAACGGACGTAAACTGAGGTCAGATTCAGCCCCCACCCATTAAGCCGAGGAGGTATGATCCATGTCCCAGATTATCGTCGATTCCGCCAAGACCGTTCGCCGGTTGTCCATGGATGCGATCGAAGCCATTCCCGAATCGCTGTTCGACGTACGTCCCGAAGGCTTCAACAACACGATACGTTGGAACGTCGGCCATCTGATCTACTGGATGGATGCTTATCAATCGCTCTGCTTCTCAGCCGAGACGGCCATCCCGTCCTCCTACGCCGCTTTCTTTAACTCCGGCACGAAGCCCGCGGATTGGACCGGGACGCCCCCGGACAAAGAGGAACTCCTCGCGACGATGGCGCGTCAGCTAGCGTCCATCGACGAGATCGCTCCTGAAAGGTTGAACGAGCCGCTGCCGGCGCCGCTTCAGTTCGGACCGCTTACGTTCCACCTCGCCGGCGAGCTGTTCAACTTCGGCCTGATGCACGAGGCGATGCATTTGGCGACCTGCGGCAGCCTGGCCAAGGCATCGTCCGTCCAATAGCCGTCGTAGCGCGAGCCCGGACAAAAAAAACGGCAAACCCGCATGGGTTGCCGTTTTTTTTGTCCGATCGAGTGCTCCGAATCAACGTCCGCGCTCGTACCAATACCCCGTGACGCCGCGTTCCAGACGGAGGAGCGCCTCCAAGTAGTAATAGTCGCCCCAGATCGTGTAGTCGTCCGGCGAGATGCCGCCGCGCACGTGATAGGAGCCGCGGCGGATGAAGCCTTCGGCTTCGCCGTCGTCGCGCTCGGCGTAGCCTTCGCGCAGCGCGACGACGGTCGCCTTCGCCGCGTCGATGAAGCGCTGGCGCTCGGGATCGCTCTCGTCCAGCTGGCTCGCGATCTCAAGCAAACCGCATGCCGTGATGGCGGAGGCCGAGCTGTCGCGATACGTGGAAGGCACCTGCGGCACCTCGAAGTCCCAGTACACGACGCCGTCCTCCGGCACCCTGGCGAGGAAGTGGCGCGCCATGCGCTTCGCCGTTTCCAGCAGGTCGGCATTGCCGAGATAGCGGCTGTTCAGCGCGAAGCCGTATATGCCCCAGGCTTGGCCGCGCGTCCAGGTGCTGCCGTCCGTGTTGCCCTGATGCGTGCCGCCGCGGATGGCGTTGCCGTTCGCCGGATCGAAGTAGAACGTATGATAGCTGGAATCGTCGCCGCGCACGAGGAAGCGTCGGCTCTTCAGCGCGTGCGCTTCGGCGACGCGGCGGTATTCGGCGTCGCCCGTCTGTTCGCCCGCCCAGAGCAGGAGCGGCAGGTTCAGCAGGCAGTCGATGATGATGCGGCCGCCGTTGTCCGGATCGCCCTTCGGTCCCCAGGCTTGGATGATGCCGGCATCCTCGCGCCAGCGGCGCATGAGTACGTCGGCGGCTTCGAGCGCCAGCTTGCGCGCGGACTCGTCCTTTTCCACGATCCATTGGGCCTTGGCCGACAGCGAGTAAAGGAAGCCGATATCGTGATGATCCAGATTCGCGAATTGCGCCAGCCGGTCGCGGAAGCTCGCGACGGTCCGCACGGCGCCTTCGCGATATTGCTTGTCTCCCGTGTATTCGTAGCAGAGCCATAAAATGCCGGACCAGAAGCCGTCGGTCCAGTCGGTATTGTCGTTCAGCACGTACTTGTTGGAGCCGTCGCTGACATGGGGGAACCGGTCCCCGAACCGCTCGAGGTTGCGGGCGGTGATGCCGAGCGCGTCATTGATCGCTTGCTGCCACATATCGTATTGCCTCCCTGATCCGAAGTTCTTTTCAACCCCATTATATAGAGGAGACCTTCGGGCGAGTTGCGGGAGTATATGGCTAAGTTGCGGTCAAGGGGCCGCGCTGAAGCCCTGCTGCACGGTCCGGCGGAACGTCTCGGGACTCATCCCCTTGCACTTCTTGAACAGCTGGCAAAAGTGCGAGGCGCCGAAGCCTCCGACCTGCTCCGCGATCGACCGGATCGAATCCGAGGTCGAGCTGAGCAGCCTGCAGGCCTCGCGGATCCGGCGGGCGGTGATGTAGTCCCGGATGCTGCTGCCCGTGTGCTCCTTGAACAGGTGCGACAGGTAATAAGGCGACAGGTGCAGCTCGCCGGAGAGCGATTGAAGGTCGAACGGGCGCGCGTACCGCTCTTCGATCCAATCCATCATCCGGTCGATATGGAGAGAGCGTCCTTCTGCCTCGGGAGAGCCGTCGCGGCTGATATCCGGGAATGCCCGGTGCCGCAGCTCATGGAGCAGCGAGACGAGGAACAGCGAACGCTCTTCCTCCTTGTCCGGACCGGAAGCGCCGTAGAGCTCGTGGAAGTCTCGCAGCAAACCGGGCAGACGCTCCGACGTTCCGAGATCGCAGAAGGAGCGGGACAACAGGCCGCGCTTCAGCATCAGAAACCAGCGGGCGAGCCCGGGGTAAGGCGCAAGATAAGGTTCGACGATCCTAGGATCGAACTTCACCAGCGATCGGACGTAAGGCGCGCCGGGCACGGAGGGCACTTCGACCTTGTGGAGCTGGTAGGGCAGGAAAAGCAGCAACGTGCCGGGGCGGATCGGATAGCGGGCATCCTCTGTCATGGCTTCTCCCTGTCCTTGGTGGACATAGAGCAGCTCGATGCCTTGGTGGGCGTGATAGGCCAGCCAGTCCTGATCGTCCGTCGTCTGCCGATAGGAAGAAAAAAAAGCGTCCGGTCCCAGGTTTAACGTCACAATTCGATTCAAACGGCCCATCCCCCGTTTCCGCATTCATGATAGATTATACCATGTAAGGGTGAATAGGTTACGAAGCGCCGCGATTGATTACATAAGCGTATAGACCCGGAGGGAGTGCGAGAGATGACCGCGTCCAAACGAAAGCTAAGCGCCATTACCGGATTTTTATTGTCTTCCGCGCTGTTGTTGGCTTCCTCTGTGTGGCCGTACCGGGATACGGCCGTCGCCGCCGTCACGGCGGAAGAAGCGACGATTCTTCAGAGCAGCCTGAAGCAGAAGCTCGGCGCCCGCAGCGAGTCCTTTACCGTCGCGCTCAAGGGCAAGCTGACGACCGCCGAAGTGTCCAAGGCGTTCGACAGCGTCTTCGCCGCCGACGATTACCTGAAGTACGCCATCCGTTCTTATCGCTATACCGTCAGCTCCAACGGCACGACCTCCACGCTAAGCGTGAACATGAAGTATTGGGAAACCGCGGAACAAACCGCATACGTGAATACGCGTTCGAAGCAGATTCTCGCGTCCATCGTCACCAAGAGCATGAACGCGCACCAAAAGGTAAAAGCGATCCACGATTGGGTGCTGCTTCACGTCGCCTACGACCGCTCGCTGGTCCGGCATTCGGCTTACGACGCGCTGAAGAACGGGCTGACGGTCTGCCAGGGCTACGCCTCGCTTACCTATCGGCTGCTGACGGACGCGGGGATCCCCGCACGCATCGTCGAAGGCACCGTGAGCACGGGCGCGCACACGTGGAACCTCGTCAAGCTGGACGGCGTCTGGTACCAGCTGGACACGACGTTCGACGACCCGGTGCCGGACGTCAAGGGACGGACGACATACGGCTATTATCTCGTGACGGACACCGCCTTGAAGAAGGACCATATCTGGAAAGCCCTATATCCGCAAGCCGTCACCTCATACAAGAACACGCTTGACGCGCTGATGGCGAAGGACAAGACGCGCGCCGCGTTTTACGAAGACCTTCGCGAAGATATGGGGCTCGACTACCTGGATCCGTCCAAGTCCGTATCAACGGTCAAGGAAATCGCCGCGAAGCTTCGCGCAGCCGCCGCGGCCGGCCAGACGACGGCCAAGATGCGCTATACGTCCGAAGCGAAGCCCGATCTGGACGCGCTGCTCAAGCTCATGCCCGAGCTGTCGTCGGTCAGCTATACGATGGAATCGCTCGCGGGCGGAGAGGACGGAGACAGCATGCTGACCGTGAAGTTCAAGCTTCGTCAGTGAGGGCCCTCCGATTTGGAAAAAAGCTTGCCGATCCTGTATGATGCTTGCATGAGACGCTAGACGGGAGTGTTCATGTGAGTCGCAAGGTCGTTCTGCTGTCGCTAGCCATCGCCGCGGTCGCGTGCGCGCTGCTGTGGGTTAACTTTCACTATTTGAAAATCACGCCTAACACGCTGCGCGACTGGATACTTTCGTTCGGCTGGATCGCGCCGGTCGTCTACATCGGCCTATTCGTCGCCAGGCCGTTCGTGCTGTTTCCCGCATCGGTGCTGACGCTGGCTGGCGGGCTTGCCTTCGGCACTTGGCACGGTATGTTATACACGTTTTTAGGCGAGCTCCCCGGGGCGGTGCTGTCGTTTCTGCTGGCTCGCCAGGTGGGGATCGGCTTCTTCAAAGGACGGGACGATCCGCGCCTACGCAAGCTCGAGGCCGCCATGCAGCGCCGCGGCTTCCCGATGGTGCTCATGCTGCGGATCGCGCCGTTCGTGCCGTTCGATCTCGTCAGCTACGCGGCCGGCGTCGCACGAGTGCCGCTGCGGGCATACGTGCCAGCGACGGCGATCGGCACGCTGCCGGGCACCTTCGCCTTCTGTTTTCTCGGCGCCAGCCTGACGCGAGGCGACTGGCGGGAGATCGCGCTGGCCGTCGCGGCGTTCGGCGTCGCGATGCTCGTCCCGCTATTGCTGAAGCGCCGAGTAGGGCGCGAAGTCGGTTAAACGCGGGTCGCCGCAGTGTTTAGCTCATAACAAAAGGAATCGCACCCGTTAAGGTGCGGTTCCTTTTGCGTTGGCAGGGCTATTAAAAGTAAAAGAGACTAAGCGTGATCGTGCTGCCCGGGGTAATCGGCTGATCGAGCAAGGTCTGCGGAATGACGCGGCCATTGTAGCGAACCGTCAGTCCGATCGGTCCGCCGACCGGGATGCCGGCGACGCTGACGATGAAGCCGTTCGGTCCGAACTGTACCCTGCCGGTCGCGAACAGCGCCTGGCGCAGCGTCATGCCAGGGTAGAAGGTCACGTAGCTGGTGCCGGATATGTTCGGGAATCCGACGCCGCCCTGGACCGTTACGGCTACGAAGCTGGTCGGCTCAGGCAGCGGAACAGGAACGGGAATCGGCAGCGGAATTGGAATCGGAAAGGGGAACGGCCCCGGTCCAGGCGGGAACGGCGGTCTAGGAGGCGGAAACGGACCTGGTCCTGGCGGAAAGGGTCCAGGCGGAAACGGACCTGGTCCCGGCGGAAAGGGCCCAGGCGGAAACGGCCCTGGTCCAGGCGGAAAAGGTCCGGGCGGGAACGGCCCAGGTCCAGGCGGGAACGGCCCCGGTCCAGGCGGGAATGGTCCGGGTCCTGGAGGAAACGGTCCGGGCCCTGGGTGCGGTCCAGTTCCGGGACCCGGGTGAAACCCCTGTCCCGGCGGCCTCGGCGGCAGCAAGCCGCCTAAGTGAGCGCCGCCACCCGGTCCGTGCGCCCGCTGGTGTTCGGGCGTGAACCACCATGGGATTTGTCTCGCCGGGATATCCGGCTCGAAAGATTCCGATTGCGGGCTTTGCTTGACGGCGATGCCCGTCTTTTTCTTCGCGGGCGCCTTGGCGTGAAGCGTCGCTTCGCTCTTCGCTCCTTGCTGCCGTCGGGCTTGCTTGGCTGCCGGCTGCCCACGGTTCTGCCCTTTATTTGTCATGCACGTATTCCTCCTCGGCTGGGCGAATGTCGCTAAGGTACGATATGCGCCTGCCCAGAAGAAGGTGCGGAGGAACCCGGGGCAAAAAAAAGCGGGCCTGCAGCCGAAGCTGCAAGCCCAAAAGATATATTATTGAAAAGGGGGGTCATGTCTGTATTGTAACCGCCGAAGATGAAGGTAAGATGAAAGCTATATTACGATTGCGTTACAATCGATCCGACAGGCTGCAGAATCAGATCCGGCAGATCTCCTTGGGGCAGCCGGGACAGGTCGGACAATGACAGATTTCGCGCAGCGCGTTCAGTTGAAGCACGTAGATTCGGCCTTGTCGGATATCGATGATGCCTTCCTCTTTAAACCCGTTAAGCATGCGGTTCACGCTTTCGCGCGAAGTGCCGATCAAGTCGGCGATCTCCGTATGCGTCAGCTTGAGCGTGATTTTAATGCCTTCATCTGTGGCAATGCCGTACGTGTTGGCCATCCTGATCAAGGTCGAGGCGAGGGCTCCGGGCTTGCCGAACAGCAGCAGGTCGCGGAATTTGGATTCGCTCACGCGCTGCGCGATCGCCATCCAGTTCATGAATTTGACGGCGAAGTCCCCGTAGCGATACAGCAGAATCTCGAGATCTTTCCATTGCACGACGCCGAGCTCGGCTTCTTCCAGCACCTCTGCGCTGAACGTATGGACCGACGACAGCCCGTTCTCGGGCTCCCAGATCAAATCCCCCGCTTGCATGATCGACAGCGTGAAGTCCTTGCCTTCGTCCGTCGACTTCCGCAGCTTCACTTTGCCTGAGCGCAAGTAATAAAGCTTCCCGGCCGAGTCGCCCTCCCAGAACAGGGAGCTTCCTTTTTCCGCGCGTTTCGGATACATCAGCTCTTCGAGGCGGCCGAACTGATCCTCCGAAAAAAAGCGTCGAATGCCGAGCCCATTGTCCTGCTGCCGTTCCCCGGCCGCCTTCTTCTTTAATGCTTCTCCCATGACCGCATCCCCCATCCGATTCCCTTTGATGACTCCATCATAACGCAACCCCCGTCGGCCTTATATCGGGGAACCTCCTGATCTTGCGGCGGGAATTCCCTTATCTTTTTGTGATTATCGTCACAGCGCGGGGCGGAATCAGGAGATTCCCCCTGACGAATTCAGGGAATTCCCCGAATTACGGGGAGCCGACGCTCCGGTAAACTGGTTGTAGGAGCATGGGTGTAGGGTTTGGAGGGATGAGAGATGGTCGAATTGGGCACCCGCGAAGCGATCCAGGCGATCTTGGCACTGTTGCGCGAGGAGATCGGATGCGACCTGAGCGCGGTCGGTTTGACAGAACCGGCTTCAAATACCTTGAGATGGCCGGTCGCGTCCGGCAACGCGAACGATCGGTTGTCCGGCATCTCGGAGAAACCGGGCAGGGGTCTATCAGGTACTGTAATGAAGGTAGGCAGGCCGATGACGATCAGCATGGCGGAACTGGTCTATACGCGCCAGCTTCAGGAGTATCCGCTCCTGCTCGCAGAGAACTTGCGATCTGTCTACGCCGTTCCGCTGTATCGGGGAGGAGCGCCGGCGGGCGTGCTGGTCGCGGGAGATCGCAAAAAAAGGGTGTACCGCACAGAGGAACGCCGCCTGATCGCGAACGCGGGAGAACGGATCGCATCGTTGCTTAACGGCTTGCCTGCAGCCCGTTCGGTGTAGGCTCTGTGTGCAGCGCTCCGCCGGACGTTTTGCTATGATAGAATAGGTAAAAAAGAGCGGAGCACACGCTGTTGGGGGGAAAGGGATGATTAGGATCATGGTGGTGGACGATCATGCCATCGTCCGTTCCGGACTCATGATGCTGCTGAACGGAAGGCAAGGCATGGAAGTCGTAGGCGAAGCCGCTGACGGCGACGAAGCGATCGCGCTGGCCGGGGCGCTTCGTCCCGATGTCGTACTGATGGACCTCAGCATGCCGCATGGCAAGGATGGGCTTACCGCGGCAGCCGAGCTCAAAAAGTCGCTTCCGGACACGAACGTACTGATCTTGACCATGCACGACGACGAAGGCTATCTGTTCAGGGCGATCCAGTCGGGCGCGTCGGGCTATATCCTCAAGAGCGCGCCGCACGAGGAGCTCCTATCCGCGATTCGGCACGTGGCGGAGGGGCAGGCCTATCTCTACCCGTCCGCGACCAAGCGGCTGATGGGCGACTACCTCGACAAGCTCAAGCATGGCGAGCACGCCGGAACCTACGAATCCCTGTCCGACCGGGAGAAGGAGATTCTGGCGAAGGTCGCGCAAGGATACTCCAACAAGGAAATCGCCGAACAGCTCGTCATTAGCGTCAAGACCGTGGAGTCGCACAAGAGCAACCTGATGGAAAAGCTGGAGCTTCGAACCCGTCCGGATCTCGTTAAATTCGCGATGAAAAAGGGGCTGCTGACCTTTGACTGAACATGAGCATGTTGGAAGGTCCGAATATCATGCAGAGGTGCTCGCCGCGCAGGTTGAAGAGCTGCTGTCGGGACTGGACGATGGCGTGACGGATCCGGTCTATCGGGAAGAGCTCCGCCGTTCGCTCAAGCAGCTCGCGGACGTCAAGTTCGCGCTCGACGAATCCGCGATCGTCGCCATCACGGACCGTCGGGGCAAGATCCGCTACGTCAACGAAAAGTTCTGCGAGATCTCGGGATACAACCGCGGGGAACTGATCGGAAAAGATCACCGCCTCGTCAATTCGGGACACCATGGCAAGACGTTCATGAAGGAGCTGTGGGCCACGATCTCGTCCGGCCGCGTCTGGCGCGGGGAGATTAAAAACCGTTCCAAAAGTGGTCGGGAATATTGGGTGGATACGACAATCGTTCCGTTCGCGGACGGAGACGGTCAGCCTTATCAATACCTTGCGATCCGCCACGAAGTGACGCGCCTTAAGGAGACGGAAGCCGAACTGCAATCGATGCTGGCGCAGATGATGCAAATCCAGGAGGAGGAGCGTCGGCGTTTTTCCCGGGATTTGCACGACGGGATCGGGCAAAGTCTGTTTTTCTTCAAGATCACGATCGACCGGCTGTTGGCCGAACGCGAGGACGAGGGGCTGACGATGCTCGGCCAGCAAGTATCGCAGTTGATGTCCGAGGTGCGCGGTCTCGCCTGGGAGTTGCGCCCGTCCGTGCTCGACGATCTCGGCATCGTGCCGGCGCTCCGTACCTACATCGAGCATTTCGAGAGCCACTACGGAATCCGCGTGAGCTTCGATTGCAACCTGAAGCGCCGTCCGCAGCTGTTGGCGGAGACGACCATCTACCGCGTCGTGCAAGAAGCGCTGACGAACGTCGGCAAGTACGCGGGCGTATCCGAAGCGTTCGTCTCGCTCGAGGAGGCGGACGGGCAGGTGCGAGCCGTCATCGAAGACAAGGGCGCCGGCTTCTCCCGCGCGACCGCGGGCTCGGGCGTCGGTCTGTTCAGCATGGAAGAGCGCGCCCGCGCGGTAGCCGGAGAGCTGCGGATCGCGTCCGATCCGGGGCGCGGGACGACCGTGACGCTTGCGGTGCCGGCGGTTCAGGCTTAATCATGCAAGCTTGAACATGAACAAATGTCCATTCTCCGTACAGACCACTACGCTACCGCGCGTTTGAACAATATCCCCCTCGCTCAGGAAGCAATCCGCTCGATCGGCGAGCAATCCGCTCGATCGGCGAGCAATCCCGCTCGATCAGCAAGCAATCCCGCTCGATCGGCAAGCAATCCCGTTCGAACAGGATGCGTTGCGGTCCGTCCCTACCCGGCGCAGAGAGTCATGCCATCGGTTAGGGGCCTCGTTCGCTTCCCGGACGGGTCCCCGTGCCTCGGTATTCCTGATGGTCTAGTCTAATCGACTAACCTACTAACCTACATATCGCTTGCTTCGGGCAGGGCGCCGGAATGTCCAACGGATGGGCCGGATGCCGGACCGGGCGCCGACCAATCCCCGATAGGTGATCGTATCCGTCGTTCCGCAGCAATCGATGAGCTCGGCAAGCATACTGCTGCCGCGAACGCGGCGAAAGCAGAACTCGTTCAAATAGGCTTGCAGATGCTTGGGCCCGATCCCGCCGAACGTCCAGGCCAGCCAGCGCACGACCTCCCGCCAAGCGTGATGAGGCGCTTTCCGGCCGCGATGGCTTCGCTCGAGCACCTCCCATTGTCCGGGCGCCACGCCGGCTGAGGTATGTTTTTGCACAAACAGCTCTATCGCTTCCTCATCCTCTGAATCGCCGCTGCCGGGCGCAGCGTTTCCTTCCGGTCCGTCGACGGCTTTCATTTTGAGATGAACGATATCACCCGTCTCGTCGAGCGAGGCGCCGACCACGATCGGTTGCGGCTTCAGTTCGCCATGCGCGAGCCGATCGCTGAAGTAGCGATGATAATCGTAGCCGTAATATTCCCCCAACAACTGCAGGCTCCCTTCGAGCGGAATGACGCGATCCCGCTCTCCGACGGCATGGCGCAGCTTGTGATTGATGAGCCATGCGGTCTTGTACGTAACGTAGATAATCTCGGCGAGCAGCACGGCACTGATACCGTATTGCATCAGGTACATAGCCTGAAACCACTTGGTCAGCGGCGTGCGCGTACCTTCGAGCACGGTGCCGGCCGTAAGCGATGTCTGATGGGAACAGGAGCGGCATTCAAATAGCCGGCGTCCGCGCGACGACACTTCATAGGGGCGCGAGTGCGCGCAGCGGGGGCAACGGAAACCGTCCGGCCACTTGGCAGCAAACAAAGCGTCTGCGCATTCCTCTTCGGTATATTGAGGTAAGGAATCGCGAATCGAAAAGCGGCCGGGCATAATTAACTCTCCCTCAAAAGAGAACTTATGTTCCCATTATAGCAAAAAATGGATGAGGATGCACGTTTTTTTTGATGGAACGGCAGGGTATCTGAAGGCATGAATATAGTTCTCTCCCTGATCGAAGGGGATATCGTTAAAACGGAAAAAAGGCATAGGAACGTAGGGAGCAGCGCTGCTTATAGTGAACTCCATGTCTATTTCGTGACGAACCCCTAATTGTGATTTTTTTCACATTAAAAGACGTCCATTCGCTGTATATTGAACTCATCAAAAGAAGCAACGCCCCGAAAACGAAGGAGGCACAATCAGATGAATACGTTAGACGAAACGAACAAAGCGCAGCTGCCTTGCGAAGGAGACGATGAACGGTACGCCCACTTGAGCGTCGCCGTCGTCAGAGCCCGGCAGGAGCACGACGCGCTGGAAGAAGAGCTGGCGGACCTGTACGCGCAAGTCTGCACCGTCCGTAAGGACGAAGACATCGTTCATCTGAACGCCAACGTCCGGATTCTGAACGAGCGCGTGAAGCACTTCATGAGGGAATGGAGCGCGCACATCGCCTGGGAGAAGACGGAGCTGTTCCCATACGCAGTATGGTATTTGGAGACCGAGCCCGATTTGTTCACGCTCATGGAACAGGATTACGGTCTCGCAGAGCGGTTCATCGGCTCCTTCCTGAACACGCTGGAGCAGTCGGTGCTGCCGATCTCGCCGGAGGAAGCGAAGGCGCTGTCGTCGTACCTTCTCCAAGCCTACGCTTTTTTAAAAAACCGGCTGAACGAGGAGGAGGAGATCATTGACACGCTGGAGGACCACTCAAACGTTTATAGCTATTAAGCTTCAGCTTCTTGGGTCGGAGTCGTCCTCGCGCTCCACCTGAAGACGATCCGCCTTTCTTCGCCCAATCAAGTGAAAATATTCACAAGGAATTATCGCAAAGCGTGAGATTCATCACATTCGAAAGTCGCAACATCCCTCATACTGAGGATGCAAGGCGAGCAAGACCAACGAAAGTCACCAATAAACGCCGTAACGGCGAAAAGGGAGATGGCCTTTATGGTCACCAAGTGGTTCAAAGAAAATGTATGGGCGGCAGTCGCAGTCACGCTTCTTCGTATCTATGTCGGCTGGCAGTGGATCGACGCAGGCTGGCACAAGCTGACGGGCGGCTTCACCGCCAAGGGCTTCTTGCAAGGCGCGATCGCCAAGCCTGTCGCCGATCACGCGACGAACGAAGTGATCTACCCGAACTACACGTACTTCATCCAGCACTTCGCGCTGCCGAACATCAAGCTCATTGACGTCCTGATCCCGCTCGGCGAGTTCCTGATCGGCGTAGGACTGATCGTCGGGGGACTCACGGTCACCGCCGCCTTCTTCGGAATGATGCTCAACACGATGTTCCTCTTGGCCGGTACCGTCAGCACGAACCCTTGGCTGCTCGTTCTCGCCTTCATCGTCTTCACGGCGGGCGCCAATGCCGGACGCTTCGGACTCGACTATTACCTGCTCCCGCTTATCCGCAAGGGCTTCGGCAAGATCAATCATGCGATCGTGGATAAAAAGCATCATGACGGTACGAAGGGCACGCCGGTCGCGCACTGACCGATTGTTTCAAAGGGTTGATACGGCGGCCGGCATCGCCCGGCCGCCGTCAATCTTAGTACGGGCACCTTGCCCGGTCAGGTCAGACCCTATCTGAATGGAGGCCATTCGCATGGCAACGAAGGAAAAAGCGCAAGTCGAAATCATCTCTGCGCAGGACGAGGTGAACCTGCTCGCAGAGCGCGCCAAAAAGGCGCTCGACGCTTACATGAAGCTGGATCAGGAGCAGGTCGACCGGATCGTTCAGGCCATGGCGCTAGCGGGACTCGACAAGCATATGCCGCTTGCCAAGCTCGCGGTCGAGGAGACCGGCCGGGGCGTCTACGAAGACAAGATCACGAAAAACATTTTTGCGACGGAATACATCTATCACAGCATTAAAGCAGAAAAAACGGTCGGCGTCATCGAAGAAAACGTGTACGAGAACTATCGCATGGTCGCGGAGCCCGTCGGCGTCATCGCCGGCATCACGCCGGTCACGAACCCGACGTCCACGACGATGTTTAAGTCGCTGATCGCCGCCAAGACGCGCAATCCGATCATATTCGCCTTCCACCCGTCGGCGCAGAAGTCGAGCTCGGCGGCGGCGAGCACGCTCCTCGATGCTGCAGTCGCTGCGGGCGCTCCTGAGCATTGCATCCAATGGATCGAGCATCCTTCCGTTGAAGCGACGGGCCTGCTGATCAACCACAAGGACATCGCGCTCGTGCTGGCGACCGGCGGCTCCGCGATGGTGAAGGCGGCTTACAGCACCGGCAAGCCGGCCCTCGGCGTCGGTCCCGGCAACGTTCCCTGCTTCATCGAGCGCACCGCCGACCTGGAGCAGGCGGTCACGGACCTGATCCTGTCCAAGACGTTCGACAACGGCATGATTTGCGCGTCCGAGCAGGCCGTCATTCTTGAAGAGCCGATCTACGAGCAGGCGAAGGCGCTCATGTCGCGTCAGGGCTGTTATTTCCTCAATAAAGAGGAGGTCGAGGCCGTATCGCGGCTCGTCATTAATCCCGAGAAATGCGCGGTCAATGCCGTCATCGTCGGGCAGCCGGCCGCCAAGATCGCAGAGATGGCGGGCATTCAGGTGCCGCCGGCGACAAAAGTGCTGGTAGCCGAACTGCTGGGCGTCGGAGACAAGTTCCCGCTGTCCGCCGAGAAGCTGAGTCCCGTGCTCGCCTGCTACAAGGTCAAGACGGCCGAGCAGGGCATCGAGCGCGCCGCGCAGGTCATCGCCTTCGGCGGCATGGGTCACTCGTCGGTCATTCACTCGAACGACCAGGCGGTCATCGCCGCATTCTCGGCGCGCCTGCAAACCGGACGAATCATCGTCAACGCGCCGTCGACGCACGGAGCGATCGGCGACATTTACAACACGAACCTGCCTTCGCTTACGCTTGGCTGCGGCTCGTACGGCCACAACTCGACGACCTCGAACGTGACCGCCGTCAACCTCATCAACGTGAAGCGCGTGGCATACCGCACGGTTAACATGCAGTGGTTCAAGGTGCCGCCGAAGATTTACTTCGAAAAGGGCGCTACGCAGTATCTCGAGAAGATGCCGGACATCAGCCGCGTCATGATCGTCACCGACGAAGCGATGGTGAAGCTCGGTTACGTAGAGAAGGTGGCGTACTACCTCCGCAAGCGCAAGGAGCCCGTGTCGGTCGAGATCTTCAGCGATGTCGAGCCCGATCCGTCGGTCGACACGGTCGAACGAGGCACCCGCATGATGGCGCAGTTCAAGCCGGACTGCATCATCGCGCTCGGCGGCGGCTCGCCGATGGACGCGGCGAAGGCGATGTGGCTGTTTTACGAATATCCGGACTCCAGCTTCGACTCGCTCAAACAGAAGTTCATGGATATCCGCAAACGGATATACAAATACCCGCGCCTCGGCAAAAACGCCAAATTCGTCGCGATCCCGACGACTTCTGGCACAGGTTCGGAAGTGACGTCGTTCGCGGTCATCACCGACAAGAACAAAGGCAACACGAAGTATCCGCTCGCCGACTACGAGCTGACGCCGGACGTCGCGATCGTCGACCCGGATTATGTCTACAGCCTGCCTAAGACCGCGGTCGCCGACACCGGCATGGACGTGCTGACGCATGCGATCGAAGCGTATGTCTCGGTCATGGCCAACGACTTCACCGACGGACTCGCGCTCAAGGCGATCCAGCTCGTGTTCGACAACCTGGAAGCCTCGTACCACAAGGCTGATCCGGTTGCCAGGGAAAAGATGCACAACGCCTCGACCATCGCCGGCATGGCGTTCGCCAACGCGTTCCTCGGCATCAACCACAGCCTTGCGCATAAATGGGGCGGACAGTATCACACGGCGCACGGACGCACCAACGCGATTCTGCTGCCGCACGTCATCCGCTACAACGCGCAGCAGCCGACGAAGTTCGCTTCGTTCCCGAAGTACAGCCACTTCGTCGCCGACAAGCGCTATGCGGACATCGCGCGGCTGCTCGGACTGCAGGCACGTACGACGGAAGAGGGCGTCACGAGCCTGATCAACGCCATCCGCCAGCTGAACTTGTCGCTGCAGATTCCGGAGTCGTTCCAGGCGCTCGGCTTCGACGCCGCCGACTTCGAATCGCGCGTCGATCAGCTCGCCGATCGGGCGTTCGAGGATCAGTGCACGACCGCGAATCCGCGCATGCCGCTCGTTACCGAGCTCGCTGACGTGTACCGCAACGCTTTCTACGGCAAGTTCTAAGCGGAGATCGATCATAGGAGGGCAACGCACATGAGCATTCTGAACAAGACGATCGGCGAATCCGCCGGCCGGTTGGACGGCTGGAGAGGCTTTCAAGCGGGCGCTTGGCAAACGGCAGTGGACGTGAACGACTTCTTGGCGCATAACCTTACGCCATTTAAAGGCTCCGCCGCGTTCCTGGCCGAACCGACGGATGCGACCCGCCAGTTGTGGACGCAAGTGCTGGCATTGATGAAGCGGGAGCGAGAAAACGGGGGCGTGCTGGACGTCGATACCGAAACGGTGTCCACGATCGTCTCGCACCGACCGGGCTACATCGACAAAGCGCTGGAAAAGATCGTCGGCCTGCAGACCGATGCGCCGCTGAAGCGTTCGATCCAACCGTTCGGCGGCATCCGGATGGCGCAGGACGCTTGCGAGGCGTACGGCTACAAGCTGCCTGACGAGATGGTCCGCACCTTCACCGACGTCCGCAAGACGCACAACCAGGGCGTATTCGACGCCTACACCGCCGAGATGCGCCTCGCCCGCAAGGCGGCGATTATCACCGGCCTGCCCGACGCGTACGGCCGCGGCCGAATCATCGGGGACTACCGCAGGGCGGCGCTGTACGGCGTCGACAAGCTGATCTCGGCCAAGCAAGCCGACCTGACCGCGTTGGAAAAGGATATTATGGGCGAAGACCTCATCCGTCTGCGCGAGGAAGTGTCCGAGCAGATTCGGGCGCTCGGCGAGCTCAAAGCGATGGCGGCCTCCTACGGCTACGACATATCGGGACCTGCGACGAACGCGACGGAAGCGGTACAGTGGCTGTACTTTGCCTACCTGGCCGCGATCAAGGAGCAGAACGGCGCGGCGATGAGTCTCGGACGCGTATCGAGCTTCCTCGACGTCTATATCGAACGCGACCTGCGAGAAGGCACGCTCGACGAAGAGCAGGCGCAGGAGCTGATCGACCATCTGGTCATGAAGCTGAGGCTGGTCAAATTCCTGCGGACGCCGGATTACAACGAGCTGTTCAGCGGCGATCCGACGTGGGTCACCGAATCGATCGGCGGTATGGGCAAGGACGGCACGACGCGCGTCACCAAGAACTCTTTCCGCTTCCTGCACACGCTGTATAATCTCGGACCCGCGCCGGAGCCGAACCTGACGGTGCTGTGGTCGACGGAGCTGCCGGAGGGCTTCAAAGACTACTGCGCCAAGGTATCCGTCGACACGAGCTCGATCCAGTACGAAAACGACGACCTGATGCGCCCGATCTACGGCGACGACTACGGCATTGCCTGCTGCGTATCCGCGATGCGGATCGGCAAGCAGATGCAGTTCTTCGGCGCGCGTGCCAACCTCGCCAAGGCGTTGCTGTATGCGATCAACGGCGGCAAGGATGAAAAGCTGGGCGTGCAGGTCGGGCCCGAGCTTGCGCCGCTGACCGGCGACTATCTCGACTACGATCAGGTGATGGAGCGGTACGACGAGGTGCTGGAATGGCTGTCGAAGCTTTATATCAACACGCTGAACGTCATTCACTACATGCATGACAAGTACAGCTACGAACGCATCGAGATGGCGCTGCACGATACGGAAATCCTGCGCACGATGGCAACCGGCATCGCCGGCCTCTCGGTCGTCGCCGATTCGCTGTCCGCGATCAAGTACGCCAAGGTCAAGCCGATTCGCAACGACAAGGGCCTTGCGGTCGACTTTGAGATCGAAGGCGAATATCCGCAATTCGGCAACAACGATTCGCGGGTCGACGATATCGCGGTCGACCTGACGGACGCGTTTATGTCGAAGCTGCGCAAGCGCCAGACGTACCGCGGCTCGATGCCGACGCTGTCGGTGCTGACGATTACGTCGAACGTCGTCTACGGCAAGAAGACCGGCAGCACGCCTGACGGCCGCAAGGCCGGCGAGCCGTTCGCGCCGGGGGCGAATCCGATGCACGGCCGCGACCGCAAGGGAGCGCTCGCCTCGCTGAGCTCGGTCGCCAAGCTGCCGTACCACAACTGCCTCGACGGCATCTCGAACACGTTTTCGATCATTCCGAAGGCGCTCGGCCGCGAAGAGGACACCCGCGTAGGCAACCTGGTGTCGCTGCTTGACGGCTACGCCGACAAGGGCGGCCATCATCTGAACATCAACGTGTTCAACCGCGAGCAGCTGCTTGACGCGATGGAGCATCCGGAGCAATATCCGCAGCTGACGATTCGCGTCTCGGGATACGCCGTCAACTTCATCAAGCTGACGCGCGAGCAACAGCTAGACGTCATTAACCGAACGTTCCACGGCTCGATCTGACGAAAGCGGGGATCGCCGACCGCGTATTCGAATAACGGAGAGGAGACTTGACGATGCATCATGCCGGGAGAATTCACTCTCTGGAAACGTTCGGGACGGTCGACGGTCCGGGCATCCGCTTCGTGCTCTTCATGCAAGGCTGCGCGCTTCAATGCGCGTACTGCCATAATCCGGATTCCTGGGATACCAAGAGCGGGCAACTGCGCACGGTCGACGACATATTGGCCGAGATCGAACCGTACGTTCCCTTCTATAAAAGGTCCGGCGGCGGCATCACCGTCACGGGCGGCGAGCCGACGCTGCAGGCCCCTTTTGTCGCGGAGCTATTCGAGAAATGCAAGGAACGCTGGGGCCTGCATACCGCGCTCGACTCGTCCGGCTTCTGCGATCCGCATCACGCCGAACGGCTGCTCGCGGCGACCGACCTGGTGCTGCTCGATCTGAAAATGATCGATCGCGACGGGCACGAGCATCTCACGACGCAGCCGAACGACCGTATCCTTGCCTTTGCCAGGCATCTGTCGGACGCCGGCATCCCGATGTGGATCCGGCGGGTGCTCGTACCCGGCTGGACCGACGGGATGTCGGAGCTTATGGCGCTGGGCGAATTCATCGGCGAGCTTCGCGGCGTCGACAAGGTCGAGGTGCTGCCGTACCATCGGATGGGCGTGTACAAGTGGGAGCAGCTCGGCAGAGCCTACAGGCTGGACGGTGTGCCGGAGCCGTCGCCGGAGGAAGTGAATCGGGCGAATCGGCTGATCGAGCAAGGCATGCGGGCATCGAAGGCTGCGCGGTAGGACGCAAGGACGCTTCTCCCGGGCATCGACGGCGGGGAAGCGTCTTGCGCGTCTCTTCGTGCAGGAAAATCCGAGCCGTTATTTATCGCATCTGCGGAGATTTACCGCAACCTTTGAAAGGAGAGAACGACATGTCCACCGCATCCGTTACAGGCGCGATTCTCGCCGGCGGCCCGAAAGCGCTCCTTGCAGGAACGCTGAAAGCGCTTCTGCCGCTGCAGGACGAACCGGCGGTCGTCAGACAAGTGCGGGAAATGCGCAAGTTGTGCAAAGAAATCATCGTCGTCACCGATACGCCGAGGCCGTTTTTCGACGTGCTGGATTCTTCCGTGCGCATCATCACGGATTACTTTCCCGGACGCGGACCGCTTGGCGGCATGCATTCGGCGCTTCGTCTCGCCCGGAATCCCCTGGTATGGATCGCGGGCTCCGATATGCCTTTTGTTTCGGCCGAAGAGGCGCGCCGCTTGATGACCGGCTTCTCGGACGGCGCGCAGGCCGTCATCCCGATCGTGCGCGAGAGGCCGGTCCCGCTGCACGGGCTGTACGACAGCCGGTGCTCGGAGGTCGTCGCCGCGCTGCTCATGGCCGGGAGCGAGAGCATGGAAGCGCTGCTCGGCCGCGTGCAATGGCTGGGCGTACCGGCCGAGACCGGGCGGGAGCCGGGCGCGCCGGACTTTTCGTTCGAGATCCATAGCCAGGCGGAATATGAGCAAGCCTTGAGCCTGCTGGTTGCTGCCCGCTCTACCGGCTGACTCCGTTTTTTATTTGCGCATAGCTCTGCATTTCTCCCATGTACGCAACGTCCTTCGGCCGCTATGCAGGAAATTGTCGTTTCATGTTGAAATAGCTATGTACAGTCCGACTCCGGGGGAAAGTCATCCATGCGTTCAACCCAATCGATTCCTGTCTCCGCCAAAAAAGCAGCGCTCGGCATTTGGGCGCTGCTGCTTGTTGTTTTCGCCGTTCTCGTCATTTTGATCGCCTGGAGCACGTCGCTTTACGAGGAACGGCTCGTTCGGCAGGCCGACCAGGACGCTTCCTCGGAGCTGGCTTCCCAAGCCAATTCGCTGCGCCTGGCGGTCGAGCGGCGCCTGCTGCTGTCGGAGAGCCTCCAAGCGTTCGCCGACATCGAGCTCATGAACGGCGGGAACATCGACGTCTCGCGATTCAACGCGTTCGCCGCCCACTTCGTGCCCGCTTTTCCGGACGTGCGCAATTTATCCCTTTACCCGAACGGCATCGCCAGCTATGTATACCCGCTCAAGGGCAACGAGGCGATGCTCGGGCTCGATTTGTTCAAGCATGCGGATCCGGAAGTGCGGGACAACGCGAGGCGTACGATGAAGACCAAATCGGTTACCCTGATGGGACCCCTCGAGCTGGCTCAGGGCGGATTGGGGTTGCTGACGCGCCAGTCGATCTTCGTGGACGGCCGCTTCTGGGGCTTTTCCTCGGTCGTGCTCGACGTTCCGGCACTGGTCAATGAAGGTATTCAGTCCTCCGATACCGGCGTGCTGGAGCTTGCGCTGCGTGCGAACGGCCGTCTGCTGCTCGGCGACGAAGAGACGTTCGAAGGCGACAATCTGAGAGAGACGGTAAAGCTGCCGGAAGGCGAGTGGGCGCTCGTTGGCAAGCTGAAGGAGGGCCGGCTGCGGGAGATCGCGGGCAAGGTGCTAACGATTCGCATCTTCAGCCTGATCTCCGTGGCGCTGATCCTATACCTGCTGTACGTGCAGCTAACCGGGAAAGCAAAGCTCGACGTCAAGGTCCGCGAACGGACGCGCGAGCTTCAACAGGCGAACGAGACGATCGAAGCGTCCAACGAGGAGCTGCTCGCGATCGAGGAAGAGCTCCGTGAGCAGAATCGGGTACTAGAGAGCAAGGAGCAGGCGCTGCGGCATATGGCATACCACGATGCGGTGACCGGCGTGTACAACCGAACGTATTTTAATATCAGTCTCGAGGAGCAGACGGCGGCCGCCCGGCGTCTGGGGTGCAAGCTGGCGCTGTTGTATCTCGATTTGGACCAGTTCAAGCTGGTTAACGATACCCTCGGCCACATGTATGGGGATATGCTGCTCAAGGAAGCCGCCCAACGGCTGCAGAGCGTTCAAGGCGACCAGCATCCCGGCCTTGCTCTTTTTCGGATCGGAGGAGACGAATTCACGATTATCCTGCCGAACGTGGAAGATCCCGACGAAGGGAAACGTCTTGCGGAGCAGGTCATCGAGCTTTTTCGCCAGCCTTTCCATCTCAAGGGGGCCGAGTATTACTTGACTGCGAGCGTCGGCATCGCCCTATATCCCGATCAGGGCGAGGACGCGCCTACGCTGATCCGGCACGCGGACAAGGCGATGTACGCCGCGAAGGAAGCCGGCAAAAACCGTTACAAATGGTACGACGGCTCCGCGCCTGCCGGCGCGGACGAGCAGATGGAGCTGCGGAGCTATCTGCGCAAGGCGCTGTCCCGGGGAGAGTTCGAGCTGCACTACCAGCCGCAGATTCAAGCGGGGAGCGGACGCCTCGTAGGCATGGAGGCGCTGCTGCGCTGGAATCATCCGAAGCTCGGCCCGGTCTCGCCGCAGCGCTTCATCCCGCTCGCCGAGGAGACGGGGCTCATCGTAGAGATCGGGGAATGGGTGCTGCGCGTTGCCTGCACGCAGAACAAAGCTTGGCAGGAAGCCGGATTTCCGGAGCTGCGCATGGCGGTCAACCTGTCCGCCCGCCAGTTCGCGTCCAGCGATGTGGCGGCGTCCGTGCGCGGCGTATTGGAGGAGACCGGCGTTGATCCGCGCAGCCTCGAGCTGGAGATCACTGAGAACATGGCGATGAAAAACGAGAATCTGCCGGCGCTCGAGCAGCTGCGAGACATGGGCATCACGCTGTCGATCGACGACTTCGGCACTCAGCATTCCTCGCTGGGCTATCTTAAGCGTCTGCCGATCAGCCGCATCAAAATCGACCGGTCGTTCGTGAGCGGTATCGGCAAGGACGACCGGGACGAGGCGATCATACACGCGATGATGCTCGTCGCCCGTCGCTTGAATCTATCCGTCGTGGCGGAAGGCGTCGAGACCGAGGCGCAGTACGACTTCCTCGCCGAGCACGATTGCGACGATATCCAGGGCTTCCTGTTCTACCGCCCGCAGCCGGCGGAGCTGATCCGCAAAGTGCTGCTGGAACATTGGAAGACCTAATCGGCCGGTCGAGTAAACAAAAAGAGGCCGAAGGCCGCTGACTCCCTTTAACGGAGAGCGGCGGCCTTCGGCCTCTTTGGCGTCGGGGCGTCCGGGTTACGAAGGGTCTTCTTCTACAAGATGCTTCAAAATCGCCAGCTTGTTGTCCCAGAATTGTTCGAAGTAGGACAGCCAGTCTTTAAGCTCCGCCAGCGGCTCGGGTCGGAAAGCGTAACGTGTCTCGCGCCCCGCGCGTCGCTCGGTAACGAGGCCGGCCTCCCGGAGGACGCGCAGATGCTTCGAGACGGCGGTCCGGCTCATGTCGAACTTGCTGCTGAGCGCCGACAGCGGCTGCTCGCCTTGCGTCAGCAGGCGAAGCAGCCGCCGACGGCTCGGATCGGCGATCGCCTGGTAGACGTCGTGCTGCGGCAGCGCTTGTCCCATCAGGCTTCGACCAGCCTTTGAAGCTTGGCCACGATGCCGGTCCAGCCTTCGCTCATGTGCTCGCGGATCGAGCCGTGCGGCTGGCCGAATTCGGTCAGTGCGTCCTCGTCCCAGCCGCCGTGAGTTAGCGTGAATGAAGTACGCGCATTTGCCAGCGGCTTTAGATCGAACGACAGCGTCCAGTCCTTGCCCCAATTAAAGGAGAGCCGCTCGGGCGGATCGAACGCCGTGATTTTGCACGGAGACATGCCGAACTGTCCCGCGTTCAGCGTGAATTCATGGCCGACGACCGGCTCGAAGCCGTTCGGTGGCATGAACCAGGCGGAGATGCCTTCTGCCGTGGATACCATGTTCCAAACCTTCTCGATCGGCGCGTTCAACTCAAGGGTACGTACGATATCGGGCAATTTGCGGGATTCGTTCATTCCATTTAACCTCCTTGAAATAAAGGAAACCATTTGGTTTCGCAAACACATCATACGAAACTAAATGGTTTCCTGTCAACAGGGTGCCATACAAAAGTTTCTTGGGCCTATGGCATGCAGATACAACCTCTATTTTTCCCGTTTTAACGATATCCCCTTCAAACAGGAAAGCGAATGCGGACATCGTCCGCACTCGCCTCCATCGCTTGTCTCGCTTGCATGCCTGTATCGATTGACTCGTTGCTTGCCGAATGTATGGAAGAGCAAGGTTCCGTCGGCGGGAACCCGCCTTCCTTCGCTTGCCCTCGAATTTTCGCTAAGAGACGCCCGACGGTAATCGACCGAACCTGCACAGCGGACGAGATGTTCAAGCGCTTCGAATCGCGGGAGCGGGCAAGCTTGCCTTTACGCTTCGTCTTCGCCTTGCCGCTGCTCGCGCATCCGCGTCATCTGCTGCCAGACCGAGCCGGCGGCTTCTTCGCCGCTGCGGATGCGGGCGATGGCGATCTCGGCCTGCAGCTTCACCTCGAACTCGGTCTCGGCCGCAGCCAGTCGCTCCAGCGCCTCCACCGCGGACTCGTCGCCGGCCTCGTACAGGAAGCGCGCGGCGCGCCAGCGCACGAGCTTGTTGGCGTCGCCCAGCGCCTCTGCCATCGCCGGACCCGCGGCGGGATCGCCGATGTCCGAGAGCGTGTCCCCGGCCGTCCGGCGCACGGCCGCCGACGAATCCTTCAGCGCGGCCAGCAGCGGCGGCAACGCTTCGGGAATGCGCAGGTCGCCGAGGTAAACCACGGCGAGCCGGCGCACCGACACCTGCGGGTCGCGCGCGGCCTGCGCGAGCAGCGGCAGCAGCTCCGCGTCCGGCTTCGCCCGCGACAGCGCCGCATAGCGCGTCTGCCAGTCCGGCGCGCCAAGCGCCGCCTCCAGCTCGTCCGGCGTCGTCGCCCGGCTCGCCGCGGCGCCGCCTTCGGGCGCGTCGGCCGCGGCTGCGCCATCGCCTGCGCCGGCCGCCTGCGCGGCCGCGATCAGCTCGCGCAGCCGCTCGTCCGGGTAGGCCGCGTCCAGCTCGCGCGCGACCTCCTCCAAAATCTCCTGCGGCTCGCCGTAGCGAACGCCGAACTCGGCGAGCCGCCGCTCGCGAATGAACGTGCCGCCCGCGGCCTCGTTCACGGCGTCCGTGAACCGCTGGCCGAGCGCGGCTCGCGATTCTTGGCCGCCGCTCTGCACGCGGATCTGCATCGGGACGCCGCGATACATCTGAACGAGCACGCGGGCTTCGCCGAAGCTATAGGCCAGCGCGTCGTCGCCCGCGCCGGCGCCTCCGCCGTCCGCGGCGGCGCCGAACAGCTCGCGCACGGCCGCAAGGATGCCGGCCCAGTCCGCGCTCGGGCGGCGGTCCAGCGCGAAGAAGTCGGCCGTCCTGAACGCCGACTTCACGCCGGGAATGTCGAGCAGCTTCGCCACGAAGGGCGGCAGCTGGTCTTTTTTGTCCATCGTATAGGTATGGCGCTCGCCGGCAGGCAGCTTTTCGTCCACGTTCAGCTTCATTGAATTCGGGCTGGGCGTCGGCTCAATTGACAGCAGCTTCATGTACACACGACCTCGCTTTGCATATGGTGATCTCGCCAATCTCTCTCTATACAATACCGCACCGCGTTCCGTATTGCCAAAGGAGGGGTATTTAAGTGACAGATCGGTCTTGGAACATTGGCCTGATTCCTGCTATAGTAAGATTAGTACGTCAACGGAGGGGTACCATGCCTAAGAGCCGCTTCGGCAACCTGGATTCCATTCGCGCGGGCGCCGCGGGGAAGGACCAGTTCGCGCGATGGCGTCAGGAACGCCTGCAGAAGATGAGGAACAAGGGATATCTGGAATGCGTCCCGAACGTGAAGCCGGATCTGCCATTCCTTCATCATAACCGTCAAGAGCCGTCCGTTACCTGGATCGGGCATTCTACGTTTTTGCTGCAGATGGGCGGCCTTAATATCGTCACCGACCCGGTATGGGCGCGCCGCATGGCGCTGCAGAAGCGGCTGGCGCCGCCCGGCGTCGAGCTGTCCGACATGCCGTCCGTCGACCTCGTGCTCGTCTCCCATTCTCACTACGACCACCTGCACTTCGGATCGCTGCGCCGCCTGCGGGGGCCCAAGCGGCTGTACGTACCGGCCGGCCTGAAGCGCAAGATGGCGGTCAGGGGGTTCGGCGAGGTTCACGAGATGCACTGGTGGGAGAACTGCACCGTGCACGGCGTGAAGTTCACCTTCGTGCCGGCCCAGCACTGGACCCGGCGCAATCCCTGGGACATGAACAACTCCCACTGGGGCGGCTGGGTCATGGAGACGCATCACGGTCCGACGATCTACTTCGCGGGCGACAGCGGCTACTTCAGGGGCTTCGAGGAGATCGGCCGCCGCTTCAAGATCGACGTGGCGCTTATGCCGATCGGCGCCTACGACCCCGAGTGGTTCATGGCCGCGCAGCACGTGAGCCCCGAAGAGGCGCTCAAGGCCTATCAGGACCTGAAGGCCGATATTTTCGTCCCCATGCACTACGGCGCTTTCAAGCTGTCGGACGACACGCCGATGGAGGCGCTCGAAAGGCTCGAGGCGGAGCGCGCGCGCCTCGGCATTCCGCAGGAGAAAATCTTCCTGCTCCAGCACGGAGAGACCATGCGCTTCTCGCGGAGCCATGTCATCGATAACGAAGCAAAGGATGGATTGGATTGATCACAGTTAATAACGTCAGCCTCAGATTCGGCAAGCGTCCGCTCTTTGAGGATGTCAACATCAAGTTCACGCCAGGCAACTGCTACGGCCTGATCGGCGCGAACGGAGCGGGCAAGTCGACGTTCCTGAAGATTCTGTCTGGCGAAGTGGAGCCTTCTAGCGGCGAGGTGTTCATCACGCCTGGCGAGCGCTTCGCGGTGCTCAAGCAGAACCACTTCGAGTACGACGAATTCAAGGTGCTCGACACCGTTATTATGGGCTACGAGCGCCTGTATCAAGTGATGAAGGAGAAGGACGCCATCTACGCGAAGGCAGACTTCACCGACGAGGACGGCATGCGCGCGGGCGAGCTCGAGGCCGAGTTCGCGGAGATGAACGGCTGGGAAGCCGAGAGCGACGCGGCCGAAATGCTGAACGGCCTCGGCATCACGACCGACCTTCATGACAAGCAGATGTCCGAGCTTGACGGCAACGCAAAGGTTCGCGTTCTGCTGGCGCAGGCGTTGTTCGGCCAGCCGAACATTCTGCTGCTCGACGAGCCTACCAACCACTTGGACCTCGAATCGATCAACTGGCTCGAAGAGTTCCTGGCGCGTTACACCGGCACCGTCATCGTCGTATCGCACGACCGTCACTTCCTGAACCAGGTTTGTACGCATATCGCGGACATCGACTTCGCCAAGATCCAGATGTACGTGGGCAACTACGACTTCTGGTACGAGTCGAGCCAGCTCGCCACTCAGCTGATGCGCGACCAGAACAAGAAGAAGGAAGACAAGATCAAGGAGCTGCAGGCGTTCATCCAGCGCTTCTCGGCGAACAAGTCCAAGGCCAAGCAAGCGACCAGCCGCCGCAAGATGCTCGACAAGATCTCGCTGGACGACATCCGTCCGTCGAGCCGCAAATATCCGTTCATCCAGTTCAAGCCGGAGCGCGAAGCGGGCAAGCAGATCGTCACGGTCGACAACGTCAGCCTGACGGTCGACGGCGAGAAGCTGCTGGACGGCGTGTCCTTCGTCGTGAACAAGGGCGACAAGATCGCGCTGGTCGGTCCGTACGGACAGGCCAAGACCGCCCTGTTCCAGGTGATGATGAACGAGGTCGAGCCGGACGAAGGCTCCGTGCAGTGGGGCGTCACGATTACGCCGGCGTATTTCCCCAAGGACAACTCGGCTTACTTCGAAGGCAACGACGATTCGCTCGTCGACTGGCTGCGCCAGTACTCCAAGGACCAGGACGAGTCGTTCATCCGCGGCTTCCTCGGCCGGATGCTGTTCTCCGGCGACGAAGCGCTGAAGAAGGCGTCCGTGCTGTCGGGGGGCGAGAAGGTCCGCTGCATGCTGTCCAAGATGATGCTGACCAGCGCCAACACGCTGCTGCTCGACGAGCCGACCAACCACTTGGACCTCGAGTCCATCACGGCGCTGAACAACGCGCTCGTCGACACCGACGAGACGATGATCTTCACGTCGCATGACCATCAGTTCATCCAGACGATCGCCAACCGCATCATCGAGATCACGCCGAACGGCTTGATCGACCGGATGACGACGTACGACGAATACCTGGAAAACCCGGAGATCGCGGCCCTGCGCGCGCGCATGCTGCCGGCTTGATAAGCCGACGGAGCGCCTGACGGTAAGGCCTCCGGTACATTTTCGAAGCTTCGACATTTCTGTAACACAATTGTAATGTGCATTTTCGTTTCAACTGCGGTCGATTTGTACAATGTATGAGTGACCCCCCTTTTCAATATATCTTTCTTAAGAGCCTTCCGGCCGGATGCCGGGGGCTCTCTTTTTTTTGTGGTATGATGGTTAAACTCATACCGCGATGAAGGGGACGACTATGTTCTATTCGCTCAGAAACCGGCTGATCGCCTTTTTTGTCCTGCTGTTCGTCCTGTCGTTCGGCGCGCTGTCCGTGCTGATCTTCAACGAATCCCGCTCGATCATCCGCTCCTACATCGAATCTTCGGCGCTGGAGAAAATGGACGAGTACGGCTCGTACGTCGACATGGTGCAGACGCAGATCTACGACCTCGCTTCGCTCATCTTCAACAGCGACCTGACGGACGAATGGGACGAGGCCGCGTCGGACCCGAATCTGCCGGAAGGCGAGAAGATGCTGGCGCATCTGCAGATGAGCAAATATCTATCGCAGACGAACAACAGCTACACGAGCGTCTCTTCCGTCGCGATTTATCGCCAGGAAGGCCTGTGGGTCAGCATGAGCAATCAGGTCGTGCGCGACAAGTCGTTCCTGGACCAGCAGTGGTATCGCAGCTTCAAGACCGCGAACGAACGCTGGCTGCCGGCGCATACCGACGACGTCGAGCTGCAGATCCGCGGCAACGCGCATCCGGTCGTCAGCATGCTGATGCCGCTCGGCGTCTTCGAGCCGTCGCAGGCGCGCAACGTGCTGAAGGTAAATGTAAGCGCCGACTATTTCCTCGAGCCGCTGAACCGGATTCACCTCGGGGAGAGCGGCACGATCTACTTGCTCGATCGCGGGGGCAACCCGCTGCTCTCCCAGAGCGAGTACGGCTCGCAAGGAGAGGCGCAGAGCCAGGTCGAAGCCGTGCAGAAGGGCTGGCGCAAGCAGGGCGTCGTTTATTTCAAAAACGAGCAGGGACAGTCCCAAATCCTCGTATATAAGAAGCTGGCGTTGACGGACTGGATGCTGGTCGGCTTCGTCTCCGAGCGTGACCTGTATGCGCAACTGCTGAAGCTGCGCAACAGCATCGTGTTCCTGTTCGCGCTCCTGCTGGTCGTCTCGCTGTTCCTCGCATTTTGGCTGTCGCACGGCGTCACCAAGCCGCTCTCTCGGCTCGTGTCCGCGATGCGCCACGTGCAGCGCGGCGACTTCGACAGCGCCGAGAGCCGGCTGCCGCCCGCGCGGCGCGTCCGGAGCGAGGTCGGCTTCGCCACCGCGACCTTCCGCACCATGATCGTTCGCCTTCGCCAGCATATCCAAAGCGAATTCGAGCTGAAGCTGCTGCGGCAGCAGGCCGAGTACAAAGCGCTGCTCATGCAGATCAACCCGCATTTCCTGTTCAATACGCTGGAACTGCTCAGCAGCCTCGCCATGCAGAAGCGGACGGACGACACGGTCAAGGTGATCGTTTCGCTCGGCAAAATGCTGCGCTTCTCGCTTCGCCTGAGCGACGACCTGGTCGGCCTGAAGGAGGAAATGAAGTACGTGCGGGATTACGCGTCGATCCTGCAGGTGCGCTTCGGGGATAAGCTGCGTCTTTCGATCGTGGAAGAAGGAGACGTAGCGTCGCTGACCGTCGTGAAATTCATTTTGCAGCCGCTCATCGAAAACGCCGTGAAGTACGGCTTCAGGCAGCATCCCGAGGCGATCGTGGAAGTCCGGGCGTTCCGGACGGACGGGCGCCTGCATCTGTGCGTATCAGACAACGGGCCCGGCATGCCCGAGCAGCTGCGCCTGCAGCTGATCGAAGGATCCGCGTCCAGGCTCGACGAGATTCTGAGCAGCCGGGAGCGGCAGATCGGGCTGGGCAACGTGCTCGCGCGCTGCCGCTTGTATTACGGCTCGCTGTTTGAAGTGCGAATCAATGCCGCGGACGGAACGGGCACGCGCATTGAACTCATCATTCCCGTACAGGAGGCGTCCAGCGATGTACCGAGTATTGATCGTGGATGACGAACCGGAGATCCGGCAGGGCCTGAGGCTGAAAATCGATGCGGGCAAGCTCGGGCTTGAACTGGCCGGGGAGGCTTCGAACGGCGTCGAGGCGTTGGAGCGCCTGGAGGACGAAGCCTACGACATCGTTATCACGGATATGAACATGCCGGTCATGGACGGCGTCTCGTTCCTCGAGGCGTGCCGCGAGCGCCATCCCGACATCCGTCTCGTCGTCATTACGGGCTACGAGGACTTTCAATATGCGAGAGCCGCGCTGCGGCACCAGGCCAGCGACTATCTGCTGAAGCCCGTCGCCGCCGACGAGCTGGCCGACGTGCTCTCGAAGGTGACCGGCGAACTGGACGGCGAACGGCAGGAGACGGCGCGCGAGGAGCGGACCCGGTGGGAGCTCTCGCAGTACTACAAAGAGATGAAGGAGCACTTCGTCGTCCGTCTTATCAAAGGCGAGGTGGACCGGGAGGCTGCGGCTTTGGAGCGGGCACGCAGATTCGGGCTGGACGCTTGGTCGGAGGCGGAGGTCCGCTTCTTGACCGTCGGCTTGCGAGAGCGGGCGCCTGCGAACCGCCAGCCTGCGCAGGCTGAAGTGGATGGCGCAACGATCGGCGGGAACCCGGACCGTTCCCCGGACCAGTTCCGCCTGCCGCTCGAGCTGATCTGCAGGGAGCGGGCGCTGGAGAGCGGCGGGGCTTGCGAGGCGTTTCGCGATGCGGGCTACCCGGGTCTCGTCCACTTCGCGACCGTCGAGAGCGAGGCTTGGCTGGGGGACTTCGCTGCCCAGCTCGCGGAGCAAACGGCCGCGCTGCTCGGCTTCGAGCTGGCCGTCGGAATCGGCCGGCCCGCGATCGGCTTCAAGCAGTGGAAGGAGGGCTACCTCTCGTCGCTGCTCGCCTGGAATCTGTCCGGGAGCGGGCTCCACGAGGAGGACCGCCGGTCGCCCGCAGGCCGGACAGCGATGACCGGCGAGGAGCTCAAGGTGATCGAGCGCTATCTGGAACGCGGAGAACCCGAAGCGTTCGAGCGCGCGATCCGCCTGCCGCTGGACGAGGCGTTCGCGGCTTCGCAGGCCGGCTTCGTCAAGGTCATCTTCCAGCTGTACCTGCAGCTCGAGTCGCAGGCGAACGAGTCGGGCATCGCGCTGGACCACGCGGAGCAGCTGTGGCTGCGCCCCGAGATGGCGCTCGCGCTGGATACCGCGGACAAGGCCCGCGTATTTCTGACGCGGATCGCCGAGAAGGTGGCGCTGCAGCATCGGCACGAAGCGGAGGAGAGCGATCATGCGCTCATCGACGCCGTGCTGCGCTTTATCGACGAGAATTATATGACGGACCTGAACCTGACCGACCTGGCCGAACGGTTCAACTACAACCCCTCCTATTTCTCGGAAATGTTCAAGAGCAAGGTCGGCAAGACGTTCATTCAATACGTGACCGACGCCCGGATGGCACAGGCGATCCGGCTGCTGGAGGGTACGCAGCTAAGCCTGTGGGACATCGCGGAGCTGACGGGCTTCTCCAACGCCAGCTACTTTAGCTCGAAGTTCAAGCGAACGTACGGCGTGACGCCGTCCGACTATCGGCAGCGGGCGTCCGCAACCGGAAAAATTGATAGCGAATTGCCGAAGAAATAGAATTCAGCCATCCGCCTCCGATGCTTATGATGAGGATATCATCATCGCAAAGGAGGCGTCGCGATATGCGGACTGCGCGCCGGCAACGGATTTATCCCCACAACCGTACGGCTTATTTGTTTTTGCTGCCCTGGCTGATCGGTCTTTTTTGCCTGACGCTCGGGCCGATGCTCGGCTCGCTGTATTTGTCGCTGACGAAGTATAATCTGCTCAGCGCGCCCGAGTGGATCGGCTTCGCCAATTTCAAAACCATTTTTACCGACGACTCGACCTTCACGGGATCGCTGAAGCTGACGTTCAAATACGTCATCCTGTCTGTCCCGCTGCGGCTCATTTTCGCGCTGCTCGTGGCTATGGCGCTGAACAAAGGGATCAAGGCGCTCGGCATTTACCGCACCGTCTACTACATCCCGTCCCTGCTCGGAGGCAGCGTCGCCATCTCGATCGTCTGGCGCCAGATCTTCGACACCGACGGCCTGATCAACGGCTTCCTCGGCTGGTTCGGTATCCACGGGCCCGCTTGGATCGCCCACCCCGACTACCTGATCTACCCGATCGTGACGCTGTCGATCTGGCAGTTCGGCTCCGCGATGGTCATCTTCCTGGCGGGGCTCAAGCAGATTCCGGCCGACCTGTACGAAGCCTCCCAGGTGGACGGCGCGGGCAAGGTCCGCCAGTTTTTCAAGATCTCGCTGCCGATGCTGACGCCCGTCATTTTCTTCAACCTGATCATGAGCATCATCAACTCCTTCCAAGCGTTCACGCCGGCCTACGTCATCGGGGACGGACACGGAGGACCCCTCGACGCGTCGATGTTCTACACGTTGTACCTGTACCTGAAGGGCTTCTCTTACTTCGACATGGGCTATGCCAGCGCGCTGGCCTGGATCATGCTCGTCATCATCGCCGTCTTCACGGGGATCATCTTCGCCACGTCCCGGTTCTGGGTGTTCTACGGCGACGGCAAGGAAGGGAGGTAATCGGGTATGCTGACGTTTAGACGCTATTCCGGCAGCGGACTGCGGCATCTGCTTATCGTCGCGATCGGCCTGGCGATGCTCTACCCGGTGCTGTGGCTGCTTGCGAGCTCGTTCAAGCCGAACCAGGATATCTTCACGGATACCGGCCTCTGGCCGAGCACGTGGACGCTGGATAATTACCGCAACGGATGGAGAGGCTTCCAGGGCATCACGTTCGCCCGTTTCTTCGGCAACTCGGCTCTGGTCTCCATCTTGGCCGTGCTCGGCAACATCGTTACATGTTCGTTCGCTGCCTACGCGTTCGCACGGCTCGAGTTCCGGTTCAAAAAGATCTGGTTCGCCATGATGCTGGTGACGATCATGCTGCCGTACCACGTGACGCTCGTCCCGCAATACATCATCTTCAGCGAGCTGCACTGGATCAATACGTACCTGCCGCTCTTCCTGCCGAAGTGGCTGGCGCACGATTCGTTTTTTATCCTGCTCATGGTCCAATTCATCCGCGGCATCCCGAAGGAGCTGGACGAGAGCGCGACGATCGACGGCTGCAGCCAGCAAAAGCTGTACTTCCGCATCATCATGCCGCTGCTGTTGCCCGCGCTCATCACGACCGCGATCTTTACCTTCATCTGGACGTGGGACGACTTTTTCAGCCAAATGATCTATATCAGCGACATCAAGCTGTTTACGGTGCAGCTCGGCATCCGGGCGCTGTTCGACCCGTCGGGCACCTCGGATTGGGGGGCGCTCATGGCGATCTCTGTCCTCTCGCTTCTGCCGATCACGCTGATTTTCCTCGTCTTCCAGCGCTACTTCCTGGACGGCATCGCGACGACGGGCCTGAAGTGAACGAGGCTCGGGATCGGGGCCGCCTGAAAAAATTGATAGCGAACAGCCGAAGGAATGACATTCAAGCGGCCGGCGAATCCAAGTAGGATGAGCATTGTAAACGCTTCTCATCTCAATACGATTAGGGGAGAGCTCACGATGAAAAAAAGATGGCTTCCGATCGCAGTAACCGCCATGGCGGTCGCGCTCAGCGCTTGCGGCAATTCCGGCGGCGCAGGAAATAACGCGGCAGGATCGAGCTCGCCGGCAGGCTCGAGCGATTCGGGCGGCGCCAGCGGAGAGCAAAAGCAGGTCGAGCTCCGCATGATGTGGTGGGGCGACCAGAAGCGCGCCGACCTGACGAACAAGGCGATCGAGCTGTTCGAGCAGAAAAATCCGGGCATCGCGATCACCGGCGAATTCGGGCCGCAGGACGGCTACTTCGACAAGCTGAACACGCAGCTCGCCTCCGGCACCGCGCCCGACATCTTCTTCCTCGGAGGCAACGTGGTCGACTACGCCAACAAGGGCGTGCTCCTCGATCTGGGACCTTACAAGGACAAGGAACTGAACCTGTCCGATATGGATACGACGATGGTGCAGTACGGCACGCTCGGCGGCAAGCTGGTGCACATTTCGGCAGGCGCGAACGCCCGCGGCATCGTCATCAACAAGACGATGTTCGAGAAGGCCGGCGTCGAGTTGCCGCAGGACGGCTGGAACTGGGACGACTACGCCCGCATCAGCAAGGAAATTTCCGACAAGCTGGGCAAGGGCTACTACGGCACCTACAACTTCACGACCGACAGCCTGGACATTTACCTGAAGCAAAACGGCAAGCAGCTGTACGATATGGCGAACAACAAGTTAGGTTTCGAGGAAGCGGACTTGCTGCCGTGGTTCCAGTATTGGGACAAGACGTCCAAGGCCGGAGGCGTCGTGACGCCGGACCTGCAGGTATCCAATCCGCCGACCGACGCGAGCAAGTCGCTCATCATCACCGGCAAGGTCGCGATGACGCTGCTCCCGTCCAACATGCTGGCTTCGTTCCAAAGCACGACGAAAGACGAACTGACGATGGTGCAGGTGCCTCGCGGTCCGAAGGGAACTGGCGTCGTCTTCGAATCGAGCCAGGGCATCTCGGGTTACGGCAAGACGGAGCATCCGGCGGAAGTCGCCAAGTTCATGAACTTCTGGATCAACGATCCCGAGGCGGCGAAAATTCTCGGCAGCAACCGCGGCGTGCCGGTAACGGCTTCGAGCCGCGCGGCCCTGGAAGCGGAAGCGACCGCGGCCGACAAGATCGTGTACGACTTCACGAGCCGAGTCTCCGAGGCGAACAAGAAGGAGCCGTTCGCGATCAGCTACAATCCGCCCGGCAACGCGGAGTTCATCAAGCTGTCGGACAACACGGTTCAGAAGATCGGCTTCGGCAAAGAAAGCGTGGAGAAGGCGGTCTCGGAATTCTATAGCGGTACGGTCAAGATTTTCAACAGCAACAGCAATTCTTGATTGCGAAATAACAGGCCATGATGCGCGAATAATCCCCCGCCGCTGCGGGACCGGCCGTTGTCGCCGGCCCCGCGGTCGCGGGGGATTCCAATTTGATGAAGGCGGGGCGATGGCAGGATGGTCTTGCAAGCGGAGCGATTGCTCGACAAGTTAAGGGGGCTGCGCCAGGCGGACGGCGACGGGCAGGAGCGCCTTATTCCCGAGGCGCTGCGGCGCTCGGGCGTCAGGTTCGCGGCGTCGGAAGGCCGGCTCGAAGGCGTCTATTACCGGGCGATGCGCCAGCTTATGGAATGCATCAAACCGACGGGCGGCGGCGATCCGATCCTGCAGGAGGGGGGCATCTACTTCGGCTGCTGGCTGGAGAGCACGGGGACGATCAACGCGGAGCTGCTCTCCCGCTTCCTGCCGGAAGTGTCGGAGGCGACGTACCGGTCGTTCGCGAAGCATCAGCGCGGGGACGGCTTATTCCCGTATAAGGTGACAGAGCGCGGTCCGTCCTTCAGGCAGATCCAGCTCGTCACGCCGCTCGCGCGCAGCGTTTGGAACCACTATTCGCTCAACGGCGGGGATCCTGCATTCTTGCGCGAAATGTACGACGCCATGGTCCGCTATGACGGCTGGCTCGCCGCGAACCGCAACACGCGCGGCACCGGCTGCGTGGAGGCGTTCAGCGCCTTCGATACGGGGCACGACCTGTCGCCGCGTTTTTGGCACGCGCCGGATGCGCCTTACCAGGGGGACGCCTCCCGATGGGATCCGGATTCGCCGGTGCTGCCGTTTCTCGCGCCGGACTTGACGGCCAACGTCTATTGCCAGCGCCGGTATTTGGCACGGATCGCCGAGGAGCTGGGCGAGTCGGGCGACGAATGGCGGGAGAAGGCAGGCGCGAGCTTGCAGAGCTTGTTCAGGGAGTGCTTCGACGAAAAGGACCATTTCTTCTACGACCGCGACCGGCACGGGCGATTGGTGCGGATACAGTCCGACATCCTGCTCCGCGTCATGGCATGCGAAGTCGGCGACAGGGCTTTCTTCGACGAGATGCTCGAGCGATATCTGCTGAACACGAGGAAGTTTTTCGCCAAATACCCGTTCACCTCGATCGCGATGGACGACCCGCGGTTCGATCCTTTTTCCAACTACAACAGCTGGGCCGGGCCGTCCAACTACCTCAGCCTGATCCGTGCGCCGCACGCGTTCGAGCAGCACGGCCGTCATGTCGAGCTGACTTGGGCGATACAGCCGATTCTGGCTTCGTTCGCCCGGGCGCCGCGCTTCGCGCAGACGGTGAGTCCCTGGACGGGGGAGGCGGGCTTCACCGAAGCCTATTCGCCTTCGATCCTGTGCCTGCTCGATTATGTGGAGAGGCTGTGCGGCATCCTGCCGACGCCCGAGGGCGAGCTCTGGTTCACGGGACTGCTGCCCGACGCCAGAGATCACGGGGAAGATGCGACGGGGGAGACGGCCTACGGCAGAACGGTGGACGGCGTCGTCTACGAATTGGTCAATACTCGCGAGACCTCGCAGGTATATCGCGACGAACGTCCGTGGATGACATTCCCTTCCGGCGTCCGCGCGATCACGGACCGCGCGGGCCGGCTGACGGGGCTGCTCGGCATGAGCGCGCGCGCCGTTACGGGCGAGCTGGCGTGGGACGGTCGAACCGTGCCCTTCAGCGTCAAGGGCAACGAACTGCTCGCCTATGCGGACGGAAGCTTCGAGAGCGTGCTTGATATCGGGCTCGTCTATCCGACTTACGAATAAGGAGGTGCGGTCGTGCTGAAATCCGCTTTGAAATGCAAAGACATTCAGATCCGCGACCCGTTCGTGCTGCCCTTGGAGGAAGCGGGCAAGTATTATTTGTTCGGCAGCACGGACAAAAATATCTGGGGGCCGGGAACGGGCTTCGACGCCTATGAGAGCGACGATCTGTCGAACTGGGAAGGACCGCATCCGGTATTTCGCCCGCCGGCGGACTTTTTCTCCGACGCGAACTTCTGGGCGCCGGAGGTATACGCGTACGGGGGACGCTTTTATATGTTCGCCACGTTCCGGCGCAAAGACAACGCGAGGCTCGGCACGGCGGTACTCGCCTCGGATCGCCCATTGGGACCGTTCGAGCCGCTAAGCGAAGGTCCTGTCACGCCGGAAGCCTGGAGCTCGCTCGACGGCAGCCTGTTCGTGGATGAAGCCGGCGATCCGTGGATGGTATTCTGCCGCGAGTGGCAGCAGATCGGGGACGGGGAAGTGTGCGCGGTTCGGCTTGCGCCTGATCTGTCCCGCGCCGAGGGAGAGCCGGCCACGCTGTTCAGCGCTTCGGAAGCGCCTTGGACGACGCCGTTCGTGTCGCCGCGCTACCCGGACACGGTCAACTACGTGACCGACGGGCCGTATTTGTTCCGCGGGGATGACGGCGAACTGTACATGCTCTGGGCCAGCTTCATCGACAACAGGTATGCGCTCGGCGTCGCCAAGTCGGAAACCGGCGGTGTCCTGGGCCCGTGGACGCATCAGCCGGAGGCGCTCTACCGCGACGACGGCGGGCACGGAATGGTGTTCCGCCAGTTTGACGGCCGCCGGGCGCTGGCGATCCACGCGCCGAATCGGTCGCCGGAGGAACGGCCGCTGTTTCTGGAGATGAAAGAAGAAAACGGCGCGATATCGGTCGGCGAGCCGCTGGACGAGCGGGACTGATCGCGCGGCAGGAGACGCTTTCGCAGGGTGCGGAAGCGTCTTTTTGTGTTCTTGAGGCTTTGCCGTCGTTGGAGGTCAGCGTTCGCTGGATAGGCGCCCTGGCGGGAAGCGTCCGGCAGCGACAAAACGCAATGGCATCGCGCATACCCAGATGACGAATTTTTAAACCTGGTAAATTAATGAAATGAATTTTAGCTAGGCTTGGGAGACAAGGGGTCCCCTACTTTTTTCCTATAAACCCATGGAACTGTTTTCCTACCCGCCGGCGCTCGCCTAAGCATTCCGCATGATGGAGCGGAATGCGCCGCCTCTTATAATGAAGCCAGGGAAAATCGACACATTTCCCCAAAAATCAACATGGGAGGCATTGGCATGAGCAGGAAGCGTTGGGCGGCTGGATTGATTTTGGCAACGATGCTGACGGCGGCCGTACCGGAGATGGCGCTGGGCGCTTCGCCGCAGGCAACGAAGGTGGAGATCGTATCGACGGTCAGCCTGCGCGAAGCGCCGAGCACGAGCGGGGATCTGATCCGGTACTTGAAAACCGGGGAGTCCGTGACGCTGGTGCAAGTGGTCAACGGCTATTGGCTTCAAGTGCGGGATGGCAGCGGCGCGAACGGATACGTATCCTCGGACGCGAAATACGTCAAAACGACGAACGCGCCGGCCGACACCGAGCAAACCGCAACGATCCTGGCAACGGTCACTTTCCGGACGCAGCCCTCGACCTCCGGAGACAAAATCCGCTATCTGAAAGCAGGCGAGACGGTCGTCGTCACGGACCAACCCAACGGCTATTGGTTCGCCGTACGAGACAATGCGGGCACGAATGGCTATGTGAGCACCTCCTCGGAATACATAAGATTGAACGGCGCGACGCCAACGCCAACGCCGACGCCAACACCGACACCGTCGCCAACGCCGACGCCGACGCCAACACCGACGCCAAAGCCGGCGGCTTCGCCCACGCCCGCGCCGACGAAAGCGCCGGCGCAAACGGCAACGATCCTGGCGGCGGTCAACTTTCGAACCCAGCCGTCTACTTCGGGGGACAAGATCCGCTTCCTGAAAGCCGGCGAAATCGTCGTCGTGACCGGCCAGCCTAACGGCTACTGGTATGCGGTTCAGGATGCGGCGGGCGTGTCCGGGTACGTAAGCGCCTCCGACGCGTATATCAGCCTGAACGGCGCGACGACAACGCCGACACTGACACCAACGCCGACACTGACGCCAACGCCGACGCCAACACCAACGCCAACGCCAACACCAACACCAACACCAACGCCAACACCAACACCAACGCCGACGCCAACACCGACGCCAACGCCAACGCCTTCCGATTCGGCGAAGGTCGAAGCGGTGATCGCAGCCGGGCTGAGGTACCTTGGCACGCCTTACGAGTACGGTTCCGACCGGGGCAACACCGACACGTTCGATTGCTCGGACTTCGTCCGGCAAGCGTTCAAGGACGCGCTCGGTCTCGTTTTGCCGGCGGACTCGCGCAAGCAGGCGGCTTACGTGAAGGAAAACGCGAACGGGGTCACGACCGACTGGCACAAGCTCAAACGCGGGGACATCATGTTTTTCATGAGCTACAAAGGCTCCAAGGCTTCGCTCTACGAGGGCAAGCAGCCGTTCGGCGAGACGGTCACCCATACGGGCATTTATCTCGGGAACGGCCAGGTGCTGCAGACATACTCCGTCGCATCGGGCGGCGTGCGCATCGACAGCATCGAAGGCAAGCACTGGGAATACCGCTTCCTGTTCGGCGGCAGCGCGCTATAACCTTCAATAAAAAAAACGGCCTAACGTCGAGCGGACGTCAGGCCGTTTTTATGCATTTCCAATCGTCATTCGGCCGCGGGCGCGACATCCTCCAGCAGCAGGGACAGGACCGCCTCCGAGCACTTGGCCGGGTTGTACTCCGCGTTGCGGAGCGCAAGCAGGTTGCCTCTGTGCTGGTCGGAAGCGTAGGGCTCCTGAATCAAGCGGAACCAGCGGTCGATCGTATCCGTCGACGTGAGCGGCTCGCCGAAGCCGTGGGTCACGAAGTACTCGAGGTTTTCTTCCTCCTGGCCCGGGATCGGTTCGTAGAACAGCATCGGGATGCCCTTCGACATCCCCTCGGTGCAGGTCATGCCGCCGGGCTTCGTGACGAGCAGGTCGGATACGTCCATCAACTTGGATATTTCCTTCGTGAAGCCGAGCACCTTAATGTTCGGATGCTGGAACCTGGCGTCCGCGAGCAGCTTTTCCCTGGCCTTGTCGTTGCTGCCCATGCAGATGATCAATTGTACCCGATCGGCGAACGAGGTCATGTATTCGACCTGCTGCTCCTCCGCCATCAGTCCCCAGCCGCCGCCCATCACCAGCACCGTCGGCATGTCCGAGAGCTTGAACTGGGACAGAATCTCCGCCCGGTCGTGCGGATGCCAGAAGTTCGGATGCACCGGGATGCCGGTGACCACCACCTGCGCAGGCGCCACGCCCTGCGTGATAAGCCGGCTGCGCACGGTCGGAGAGCTGACGAGGTAGGCGGTCACCTCGGGATTGGTCCAGGTGGCGTGCGCGTCGTAGTCCGTGATCAATGTATAGAGCGGCACGTCGAGCCCCAGGCGCTTGAGCCGGCTGACGACCGCGTTCGGAAAAGGATGCGTGCATACGATCATATCGGGCTTCAACTGCCGTACGACGTCCGAGACATGATTGTAAAACAGGCGGTGCAATGCGAAGCGGGTCAGTCTGTTCAGCGATTTGTGATAGTGGCCGCGATACAGCTTGCCGACCAGCTTGGGCTGCTTGCTGACGGTCTTGCGGTAGGCGGACAGGATGAGCGGTCCGATGACGGGGTTCAGGAACGTCCCCAGCTCGATGACCCTCGTCTGCACGCGGGGCGACAATTGCCTGAGCCCAACGGAAAGGGCGTAAGCCGCCTGCGTATGTCCGGTGCCGAAGCCTTCGGAGAGCAGTAGAATTCGTTTTTTGCGCATCGGAAGAGATCCCCCACTTTACCTACTACCATATTACGCGAAATGGAAGCTCTCGTACAAGTCCGTCGGATAACGTTTACAAGATTTAAGCGTTCCAGACAGATTCCGCCAGCGCGGCATGCAATCCGGGACGGGGTCCTGTACAATGGTGGCAATACGATACGGGAGGCAAAACGAGATGCTGGACGTCGGACAAATCGTGAAGGCGGAGCACAAGACGGGACAATATATAGGAAAGGTTGCGAGCGCGGACGAGCGGCGGGTGCTGGTAGAAATCATGGCGGTGCTCCGGCATCCGCAGCAAGGGGACCTGCACAGCGCCTACGATCCGGACGCGGCGCTGTTTCACGAGCGGAGAGCTTCCGCGGAGCGGGAGAAAGTATGGGTCATGCTGCGGGACGCCGTCCCTTATGCCGGAGAGGTGCCGGCTTATCGGGAATCGCTCGCGGCCGCCTGGGAGGCCGAGATTCGCAGGATCGACCGGATGCGGCGCTGGTCGGAGCAGTGCCTGCAGTGCCTGGATACGCTCGGGAAGGATTATGGCCTGCACTCCGAATCGTGAGCCAAGATCGCGCTTGGAAGAGGGATTGAATCGCGGCGGCGAATGTGTTATCCTTCTGCTTAGAACGAATTGACCGGATTGTTAAATTGGTCACTTTTTTTGGAGGAGGGGGCGCCGTGGATACGACGACCGAGCGCAAACCGACGGACCGGCGCAAACAGGTGCTCGAAGCGGCATCGCGCTCCTTTGCCGCATTCGGCTATAAGGCGACGACGATGGACCAAGTCGCGAAGGCGGCCGGCGTGGGAAAGGGGACGATTTACACCTTTTTCGCCAACAAAGAGGAACTGTTCGAGCAGATCGTGAAGGATCTGATCGCCGAGCTCAAGTCGGTCGCCGAGCGGACGCTCGATCCCGCGCTGCCTTTTGCGGACAATTTGCTTCGCATTCTCCAGCAGGTATTGGCTTATCGCGATCGGCACGGACTGGTCGTCAAGCTCTCCCAGGAGGTCAAGGAATTCGGCACCCCGATGGCGAACGGCGGTCTGGCGGCCGTCGAGCGTTCGATCATCGACTATATCGCCGGTCATGTGAGCGTCGCGATCGCCAAAGGGGAGGTTCGGCGGTCCGATCCTGTGCTGACGGCGTACATGATGCTGAAGATGTATCTTGCGTTGACCGCGGAGGGCGACCACCTGCACGAGCCGTTGGACGCCGATCAGGTGCTCGCGAACTTTCGTTTTTACTGCCTGGAAGGATTGGCGGTCGATTGATCGCTTCTTTTTTTGGTTAAAAGTGACCGAATGAGGAAAATAGTCATTTTGTATATTGTTCTAATTAAGAGATGCGGGAGAGATGAACGTGAAAAAAACGAAAACGGCCGGAGGCGTCATTGCGGGCGAATTCAAAAGGTTGACGGGCAGCAAGATGGCCATGATCTCGATTTTGGGCCTTGCGCTGATTCCGCTTATGTACAGCGGCATGCTGATCGGCGCGTTCTGGGACCCGTACGGCAAGCTGGACGCCATGCCGGTCGCGGTCGTCAACGAGGACAAGGGCGCTTCGCTTAATGGGGAAAAGCTGACGGTTGGCGGAGATCTGGTCGAGGAGCTGAAGAAAAACGGGGAGTTCAAATGGGTGTTCACGGACGAAAAGGACGCGATGGACGGACTCGCCGATCATCGCTACTCGCTGGCTTTCGTCGTGCCGGAGGATTTTTCGGCGAAAACCGCGACGCTGCAGGACGCAGCCCCGCAGCAGGCCGATGTTCAGTATTACGTCGACGACGGCTGGAACTACCTGACGAGCCGGATCGGCGAATCCGCGGCGGAAAAGCTGAAGACCGACGTCGGCCGCGAGGTGACGAAGGCTTATGCCAAGGCGACGCTCGAGTCCGTAGGCCGGGCGGCGAGCGGATTCGGCGATGCCGCCGAAGGCGCGCAGAAGCTCGCGGACGGCGCCAAAGACGCGGCGGGCGGCGCGAAGACGCTGCACGATAATCTGGCGAAGCTGGCGGACGGCACGATCAAGCTGCAGCAAGGGGTCGGCAAGCTGGCCGGCGGCGCTGCGAGCCTGAAGAGCGGCGCGGGTACGCTGGCGAGCGGCTCCGCGGAGCTGGACGGCGGCCTCAAGCAGCTGGCCGCGGCGCAAGGCAAGCTGGCGACGGGCGCTTCGCAGGCGGATTCGGCCGCCGGCAAACTGGCCGCGGGCGCCGGCAAGCTCGCCGACAACTCCGCCAAGCTGGCGGCAGGCGCCGGACAAGCGGAGAAGGGCGCCGCCCAAGTCGCCGACGGCGCGGGACAGCTCGCCGCCGGGTTGAAGCAGTACGCGGCGGCGCATCCTGACGACGAGGCGCTGCAGCAGCTGGTCGCCGCCTCGCAGCGCGTTGCGGACGGCGCGACGCAGACGCAGCAGGGCGCTGCGTCTGCCGCGGCTGGCGCCGAGCGGCTAGCCGCCGGGCAAAAGCAGCTGGCTAGCGGAGCGGCCGAGCTCCATGCGGGCACGTCATCGCTCAGCCAGGGGCTGGGGCAGTTCGGAGCCAAGCTCGGCGAGGCGGAGTCCGGCGCGGCGCGACTGGCTGGCGGCGCAAGCAAGCTGGCCGCGGGCGCGGGCGCGCTCGCGAGCGGCATCGAGAGCGCCGGCTCCGGCGCGGGGACGGTGAAGAGCGGGGCAACGCAGCTGGCGGACGGCTCGGCGTCGCTCCAGAATGGCTTGCAAAAGCTGGAGAACGGCTCGAGCGAGCTGGGCGCCAAGCTGCAGGATGCTTCCTCGGAAGCCGGCAGCGTGAAAAGCGGAGACGGACAGACGGAGATGTTCGCCGATCCGATCGCCGTCTCCGAGCACAAGCTGACGGACGTGCCGAACTACGGCACGGGCATGGCGCCGTACTTCCTGGCCCTTGGCCTCTATGTCGGCGTGCTCATGTCGACCGTCATCCTGCCGCTCCGCGATGCCGCGGGCAAGGTGAAAAACGGCTGGACCTGGTACGCGTCCAAGCTGCTGCTGTTCGCGCCGGTCGTGCTGCTGCAGGTGGCGCTCGCCGGCACGGTGCTAATCTACGGCATCGGGCTGAAGGTGCCGGACGTCGCCGCCTTTTACGGCATCAGCGCGGTCATCGCCTTGACCTACATGACCATCGTGCAGTTCCTCGTCTCGCTGGCGGACACGGTCGGGCGCTTCGTCGCCGTCGTCCTGCTCACGCTGCAATTGGCTGCAAGCGAGGGCACGTATCCGAAAGAACTGCTGCCGCACTGGCTGCAAACGATCGGCGAATGGATGCCGATGACGCACGCGATCGAAGCGCTGCGTCTCGCGCTCGCAGGCCGCTCGGCTTCGCTGATCGGGGAGCAGCTGCTCGATCTGGCGGCGTTCGCGACGGCGTTCGTCGCGCTGACGCTCGGATTGTTCGCGCTTCGCAGCCGCAAGATTCGGCCGTCGCAGACCGAGCTAGGTGCGCTGCAGGCTTAAGCCGAGTAAAGCAATATAGAGGAAGGGAGCGACATCCAGCCGAATGGGCGGCGGGGGTGTCGCTCTTTTTTTTGAGACTTATGTCCCGATTTTTGGCGTTTTTATTCATTTCCATCGCTTGCAAGCCGTTATTGATGATAAGACTGTCCTTTTTGCCAATACCGGGAATTCAAGATTAGGAGGCACGAACACAAGATGAGGATGACCCAAAGACCGCCGCGAAGCCGGATCGGAAGACTGGGACGGCTGACGGCGGCGCTTCTGGCCGCGCTATTGTTTTCGGGAGTGCTGGGCACGACGGGAGCCGTTAAGGCCGCTACGACGATTACGTCCGTCAAGCTGGACGAGCTGAGCGACACCGAAAAAACGATATACGTCGACGACGGCACGCTGGTCCTTCTCCTGTGGGCCACGAGTACGGATAGCACGACCAGCGGAAGTTCAACGAGCAACGTGACGAACGACGCGACATGGGTATCGTCCAATTCGGCGGTCTCCGTCTCCAAGGGCATCGTGACCGCGACGGGCGAAGCGAACAACGTCGTCATCACCGGCAAATACCAAGGCTACTCGGCGAGCGTGACGCTCACCGCGAAGTATCATTACTCCGAACTCAAGCTACGCGTCGGGGATTCTACGGCCGACGCGGCGGACAAGCTGGACGTCCAGCTCGGCCAAAACATCACGCTCAAAGCCAAAGGCGTCAACGGCGGAACGCTGGACGATTTGGCCGACAAGGCGACCTGGACCTCTTCGGATGCGTCCGTCGTCAGCGTCAGCGCAGGCAAGCTTACCCTTAACGCAGCCGGCAAGGCGACGATCACGGCGAAGTATCAAGGCCGCACGGATACGATCGAGCTGACGGTGACCTCGCCGTACAAGTCGATGTCGATCGCGGACGCGAGCGGCGTCAAAGGACCGTTCGAGATGCAGGTCGGCGAAGCCGCCAAGGCGCTCGTCGCGACTACGCTGAGCGCCGCCAGCGCGAACGAAAACGTGACGGCCAAGGCGACTTGGAAAAGCAGCAACGAAGCTATCGCGACCGTAGACGAAGCCGGCAAGGTCACGCCGGTCGCCGCGGGTACCGCGACGATCACCGCGTCTTATCTTGGCGTGTCGGCCACGGCTATCGTGGCTGTCCGCACGCCGTTCGAAGCCATCGTCTTCACGCCGAGCACGGCGCAGCATCTGGCTCTGTCAGGCGCGCAGCTGAAGATCACGGCGAAGACGGTTAACGGCTCGGTCATCGATCCGGACCTTGTAGGCGCGCAATGGGAATCCACGAACCTGAACGTAATCTCCGTCAGCGGCAGCGGCGCCACGGCGACCGTCACGCCGCGCGGCAAAGGCACGGCGACGATCAAGCTGACGTACAAGAGCGCGGTCAAGGAGCTGTCCGTCACCGTCTATCCGACGGTCAGCGAGATCGAGATCGCAAAGGACAAGCTCGAAGTGTACGTGGACGATACAGGCGATCTGCCGCAGGTAACGGGCAAAGCGCTGGACGAGACGAAGGCCGACGTGAGCAAGCTGGCCAAGTGGACCTCCTCCGACAGCACGGTCCTCAGCATCGACGAGGACGGCAAGTGGACCGCGCTGAAGGCGGGCAAGGCGACGCTGACCGCGACGGTGACATCGGGATCCGCCTTTACGGACACGCTCGAAGTCACGGTGAGCAAAAAAGTGCTCACGCTGCTGCCTGAGCAAGACAACATCAGCCTGATTATCGGCCAGACGGTATCGCTGCCGAAGGTAACCGCGGTCTATGAAGACGGCGACGAAGCCGACATCAGCGCGGACGTCGCCTGGAAGTCCGCCTCCACGAGCGTGCTCGTCAAAGACGCTTCCTTGAAAGGCCTGCTGGCGGTCAAGACGACGCTGACCGGCACGTACCTGAACAAGACGGTGAAGGTGACGGCTACCGTCGAGGAAGAATACGTGAGCTACGCGATCGAGCCTTCGGCCCTGTCTCTCACGCTGAACAAGACGCAGAGCGTCAAGGTAACCGGCAAGACGAAGTCCGGCAAGCTCATCAACCTCAGCTCGCGCATGGTCTGGACGTCCGAGGACGAGACGATCGCTACGGTCAAGGGCAGCTCCGCGAAGTCGCTCGCCGAAGGCACGACCAAGCTGACGGCAAAGTACCAAGGCAAGACGTTGAGCGTACCGGTGACCGTAAAGGCGAAGTTGACCAAGCTCACCGTATCGGATCCGTCGCTGGATCTGGCCGTCGGCGCGACGGACGCGGTCAAGGTGACGGCGATCTATGAAAACGGAAGAACGCTGGACGTGACCGCTTTCTCCGCCTGGACGGCTTCGTCCACCAAGGTCGCCAAGGTGACCGGAGGCGTCGTGACGGCGGTCGGTAAAGGCAGCGTGACCGTGAAGGCCGCTTACGGCGGCAAAACGGTTAACGTGCGCGTTAAAGTGAAATAAGGCATCGGCTTTTGTAAGGCCGCCTCCGGTCCGATTGGACTGGAGGCGGCCTTTAATCTGCGATACGAAAATCAATATGCGCATAGTCGATCGGCGGTCGTGCCAACCTATAAAGTATAAGTGAACAACGAGCTCGTAATTGCTTGATTGCACGAGCGGAGAACCCGCAGGAATGATCGACATGAAAAAATCGCCCGCGAATGGCTCGCGGGCGACTCCTTAATTAGGAAGGAATTTTTTGAAATCAGGAATTAATGAATGCGGTATGCAGCTTGGCCTGGTAGACGACCTGATAGTCGAGGCCTTGGGTGATCGCGGCGAGCGGGACGTACGTTTTGCTTTCTTTGCCGACCGTCTGCAAGTAGGCGGGCACGTTCAGCGCCTGCTTCACGCCGCCGATGACGATGGTCTTCGCGCCGATCGCGAGCTTCACCTCGCGGCCGTTTTGCTTGAACGTGGCGGTCTTGGTCTTGTTGTCCCACTGCAGCTCGGCGCCGGTCGCCGCGGCAATGTCGCTCAAGGCGAGGAAGGTCGTGTTGCTCTTCAGCTGGGGCTTGTTCTTCGTCGTGAGCAGCTTGCCTTTAATGTAGACGGTCGGCGCGGGATTCGCCGCCTTATCCGAAGGGGCAACCTCCGTATATTCCGGCCAGACCGGGGCTGCGAACGCTCGAGCGAACGTTTCGTAGCCGGCTTGGGTCGGATGGATGTCGGTCACGCCGAAAACCGGGCTGAAGTGCGTGTACAGGGCTTCCTTGCCTTGGAACGCGCCGCCGATATGTACGATGTCGACCGCGACCCCTTCGGCCGCGAGCGAGTTCTTGAGCTCGTCGAGCTTGGCGCTCAGCTTGGCGATCGTGGCGTTCAGCTCGGCGTACATCGCGTCGCCGACGATCTTGGACACGGGCGAATATTGATCGGCGACTTCAATGCGCGCCTGAGGCGCCAGAATGTGAAGGGTGCGGAGATTCGCTTGCAGTTGTTCTGCATAATTATTCAATTTCTCGTCGAACGTCTTCTCGAAGGAAGCCGTGGCATCGGCGTCGGTTTTGCCGACCAGGTCGCGAACGAGCGCCGCAAAATCGTTGCCGCCGATCGTAAGCGTCACCAGGTCCGCGTCGGCCAGGCTGTCCCGAAGCGCGGGGGCGCCGGCGGCTACCGCATCCGCCTGGGCTTTGGCGGCGGGATCGTAGGCGGAGTAGTCCTGCAGTTCGTCCGCCGTCAGCTTGCGGCTCTCGGCGGCGCCGGCGAGCAGCCGGGTCAGGCCGGCGCTCTGCAAGCCGAGCGCGCCGTAGTTGGCGAGCTCCGCGCGTCCGTGAAGCAGCGCGTTGACATATAACCTGTCCGCATAACCGTAGATGTCGGCGGCGCGGGTCACGCCAGGCTCATAGCCCAGCGAGATCGAGTCGCCGAGCGACACGATCTTGAATGCGTCGTGCGCGGCCGCGGTCGGCGCGGTCTGCTCGCCCGCGGCATGAGCTGCGACCGGCACAGCGCCTACGGCGAGGGCGACGAGCAGCGCCGCAGAGCGGCGTCTTGCTTGAATCATCATTGCGTTCTCCTCCCGAAGGCGGGCTGCGGGATCAGCCAAACATTGATTATCGCCTTCATAAAAATATTAAATTGCCTTTGCCGACGCTGTAATGTTAAAATAGCATAACAATAAAAAGGTATATTTATTAGTTTTGCACGAATTTTCGAAGCAAATCCCGAACGATTTCCCGTTACCTCGCCGTTTTCCTTCGATTATTCGGGCGTTCATGCGCTGCCAATAATATTGTAGCAGATCATATTATTCCGCGCCGCATCCCGCCTGCCGTTCGCCGAACTTTATTTAACCGGCCGGACGCCGTCGAACCGTTGGCTCTCGACACCCCATTTTTTCTATAGAAAGGTTGCGCTTCATCATGACACAATTCGTGAACGGATTGCCCCCGAAGCAGGGGCTGTACGATCCGCAATATGAGCGGGATGCTTGCGGGATGGGATTCGTCGCCCATATCAAAGGCCGGAAGTCGCATGAGATCGTCGAGCAAGCCTTAAGTCTTCTTATTAACATGGAGCATCGCGGCGGCCAAGGCGCCGAGCCGAACTCCGGCGACGGAGCGGGCATTCTGCTGCAGATTCCGCACGATTTCTTCGCGCGCGAGACCGGTTCGCTCGGATTTTCCCTGCCGGTGCCCGGACAGTATGCGGTCGGCATGGTATTCCTGACGCAGGACGATTCGCGCCGCGCCGAGCATGAAGCGCTGTTCGAAGGCATCGCGGCGGAAGAAGGCTTGTCCGTCATCGGATGGCGTACGGTTCCGACCGACGACAGCACGCTGGGCATATCCGCGAAGCGCGTCAAGCCGTTCGTGCGCCAAGTATTCATCGGGCGTCCGGCCGTTCTCGGAGACGATCTGGCCTACGAGCGCAAGCTGTACGTGCTCCGCAAGCGCGCCGAGAAGGCGATCCGCTATTCCGGCATTCCGGACGGCGAGATCTTCTACGTGCCAAGCCTGTCGTCCAAGAAGATCATCTACAAAGGCATGCTCACCACGGAGCAGGTCGGGCATTTCTATACGGAGCTCCACGATCCGGCGCTGGTATCTGCGATCGCGCTCGTCCACTCCCGTTTTTCGACGAATACGTTCCCTAGCTGGGAGCGCGCGCATCCGTTCCACTATCTGATCCACAACGGGGAGATCAATACGCTCCGCGGCAACGAGAACTGGATGCATGCCCGTCAGACGTTGTTCGAATCCGAACTGTTCGGCACCGATCTGGAGAAGGTTAAGCCTGTCATCAACCATGACGGCTCCGACACCGGCAAGTTCGACAACACGTTCGAGTTCATGTACCTGGCCGGCCGTCCGCTCGCGCACTGCGCGATGATGATGGTACCGGAGCCTTGGCAGAACGACGAGCAAATGGACGACGACAAGCGCGCCTTCTACGAATATCACAGCACGCTGATGGAGCCGTGGGACGGTCCTGCCGCGATGGGCTTTACCGACGGCGTTCAGATCGGCGCGGTATTGGACCGCAACGGTCTGCGCCCTGCGCGCTACTGCGTGACGAAGGACGACATCATCATCATGGCTTCCGAAGCCGGCGTCATCGAGATTCCGCAGGAAGAGATCGTGCTCAAGGACCGTCTGCGTCCGGGCCGCATGCTGATGGTCGATACCAAGGAAGGCCGGATCATCGCCGACGAGGAACTCAAAAAAGCGATCGTCTCCGAGCACCCTTACCGCGAATGGCTGAACGAGCACCTCGTCGACCTCGAAGAGCTTCCCGAGGCGCTCGAGCTGCCTGAGCTCGACCACGCTACGGTACAGCAGCGCCAGCAGGCGTTCGGCTACTCGTTCGAGGACGTGCGCAAGATCATCGAGCCGATGGCGACCGCAGGCGTCGAGCCGCTCGCTTCGATGGGCTACGACGCGCCGCTCGCGGTGCTGTCCGACCGTCCGCAGCGGTTGTTCAACTACTTCAAGCAGCTGTTCGCGCAGGTGACGAACCCGCCGATCGACGCGATCCGCGAAGAGATCGTCACGTCCACCTACACGACGGTCGGACCGGAGCGCAACCTGCTCAATCCGGAGCCGGAGAGCTGCCGCCATATTCGTCTCGTGTCGCCGATCCTGTCCAACGAGGACTTCGCCAAGCTGCGCCATGTCCATCGTCCGGGCTTCAAGTCGATCACGCTGCCGATCTATTTCCCGGCAGGCGAGGGAGAAGAGGGCCTGAAGCAGGCGCTCGTCGACCTGTGCGCTGCGGTCGACCGCGTCATGAAGCACGGCCACAACATTTTGATCTTGTCGGACCGCGGCATCGACGCGGACAATGCGGCCATCCCTTCGCTGCTAGCCGTATCGACGGTCCATCACCACCTGATCCGTCAAGGCACGCGGACCAAGGTCAGCATCTTGCTCGAATCCGGCGAGCCGCGCGAGGTGCATCATTTCGCGCTGCTGATCGGCTACGGCGTCAGCGCGGTGAACCCGTACCTGGCGTTCGAGACGCTCGACGACCTAATCCGTCAGGGCATGATGCGCAATATTTCGCACGAGAAGGCCGTCAAGAACTATTTGAAGGCTGCAAATAAGGGCGTCGTGAAGGTGCTGTCCAAGATGGGCATCTCCACGATCCAATCGTACCGCGGCGCGCAGATCTTCGAAGCGATCGGCCTGCGCGGCGACTTGATCGACAGCCACTTCACGTGGACCCCGTCCCGGATCGGCGGCGTCGGCCTCGAGACGATCGCGAGCGATACGCTGAAGGCCCATGCCCGCGCGTTCGCGACGCAAGAGGGCGCGGAGCACGAGCTCGACTCCGGCGGCGATTACCAGTGGCGCAAGGACGGCGAGGATCACCTCTTCAACCCGAAGACGATCCACACGCTGCAGATGGCGACGCGGTCCAACGACTACAATCTGTACAAAAAGTTCTCCTCGCTCGTCCAGGGCGAATACGAGGAGATCCGAACGCTGCGCTCGCTGCTCGACTTTAAGTTCGACCAGCAGCCGGTGCCGATCGAAGAGGTCGAGCCGGCCGAATCGATCTTCAAGCGGTTCAAGTCCGGCGCGATGTCGTTCGGCTCGATCTCTAAGGAAGCGCACGAATCGCTCGCGATCGCGATGAACCGCATCGGCGGCAAGTCCAACTCGGGCGAGGGCGGCGAAGATCCGGCGCGCTTCATTCCGGACGCCAACGGCGATTCTCGCCGCAGCGCGATCAAGCAGGTCGCTTCGGGACGCTTCGGCGTCACGAGCTACTACCTGTCCAACGCCGACGAGATCCAGATCAAGATGGCGCAAGGCGCGAAGCCGGGCGAAGGCGGACAGTTGATGGGCCGCAAGGTCTATCCTTGGGTCGCCGAAGTTCGCGGCACGACGCCGGGCGTCGGTCTCATCTCGCCGCCGCCGCACCACGATATCTATTCGATCGAGGACCTGGCCGAGCTGATCCATGATCTGAAGAACGCCAACCCGAAGGCGCGCATCAACGTCAAGCTCGTCTCCGAGGTCGGCGTAGGCACGATCGCGGCCGGCGTAGCCAAGGGGCGCGCGGACGTCATCCTCGTCAGCGGCTACGACGGCGGTACCGGCGCTTCGCCGATCGGCTCGATCCGCCATGCGGGCTTGCCGTGGGAGCTCGGCCTCGCCGAGACGCACCAGACGCTGATTCTGAACAATCTGCGCGACCGCGTCGTCGTAGAGACGGACGGCAAGATGATGACCGGCCGCGACATCGCGATCGCCGCGCTGCTGGGCGCCGAGGAGTACGGCTTCTCGACCGCTCCGCTCGTCGTGCTGGGCTGCATCATGATGCGCGTGTGCCAGCTCGACACCTGTCCGGTCGGCGTCGCGACGCAGAATCCCGAGCTTCGCAAGAAGTTCATGGGCGATCCCGAATATGTCGTCAACTACATGCGCTTCCTTGCCGAAGAGCTTCGCGAGATCATGGCGCAGCTGGGCTTCCGCACCATCGAGGAGATGGTCGGACGTACGGACCGTCTCGATACGAAGAAGGCGATCTCGCACTTCAAGGCGAGCGGCGTGGATCTGACCGACCTGCTGTACATGCCGGAGCTGCCCGAGGGCTCGTTCCGCCACAACCGCAAGTCCCAAAACCATGGCCTCGAGGAGTCGCTCGACATGCAGCATCTGCTGCAGGCGGCGCTCCCCGCGATCGAGAGCGGCGAGCGCGTGCGCGGCACGTTCCCGATCAAGAACACGAATCGCGTCGTCGGCACGATCGTCGGCCACGAAGTGACGAGCCGTCACGGCAAGGCCGGCCTGCCTGAAGACACGATCGCGTTCCACTTCGTCGGCACGGCCGGACAGAGCTTCGGCGCGTTCATCCCGAAGGGCATGACGCTGACGCTCGAAGGCGACGCCAACGACTACATCGGCAAGGGCCTGTCGGGCGGCAAGCTCGCCGTGTTCCCTTCGCAGTCCGCGACCTTTAAGGCCGAGGACAACATCATCGCCGGCAACACGGCGCTGTACGGCGCCACAGGCGGCGAAGCGTATATCCGCGGCGTCGCGGGCGAGCGGTTCGCGGTCCGCAACAGCGGCGCGAACGTCGTCGTCGAAGGCGTCGGCGACCACGGCTGCGAATACATGACGGGCGGACGCGTCGTCATCCTGGGACGTACCGGACGCAACTTTGCCGCCGGCATGTCCGGAGGCATCGCGTACGTCGTGGATTGGAACGGAGACTTCGTCAAACGCTGCAATTTCGAAATGGTCAGCCTGGAGTCGCTCGAGGATGAACGCGAGATCGCCGAAGTCCGCGGCCTGATCGAGAACCATGTCCGTTATACCGACAGCGAGCTTGGCGAGCGCGTCCTGAGCGATTGGGAAGCCGTCCTGCCGAAGATCGTCAAGGTCATCCCGAAGGACTACAAGCGGATGATGGAGCAGATCGAGAAGGTGAAGGCGCAGGGTCTGAGCGGAGAGCAAGCCCTCCTGGCCGCCTTCGAAGCCAATATGCGCGACTTGTCGCGAGTCGGCGGCAATTGACGATTTTCGCGGTATGACGACAATCGGCGCAATCGTTCGACTGCAGAAAAAGCGGGAAGAACGAGAATAAAACAGACTTTTAAGACATAAAAATACGGAATGAAGCGGGTTGTTTTCCGCTCCGTTCCGTATTTTTTTTATACCGGAAATACGTTAATGCCGATTGCAAGAATGCGCTTTTTGAAAACGGCTTCATAGGACGGCCTGCGCCTTCAATCCCGCGCGATTCGCGGGTTCGCCGACTTTTAGCCCATATGTCAGAGAAGCTTCCTTAGAGCCTTGAGTCGTTCTCGCGTGAGCCGGAGCGCATGTCTCAGGTAGGATCGGACGAGGTATTTAAGCCCTCGAATCGACGTAACGATAAAAAAAATCCCGCGACATACATCACTCGACACCCTCCGCATTCCTTGTCCCTTATAATAAGGATTAGTTGAATTAGGTTTCATTTTCCAGAGAGGGGATTTTGGTGCGGAGATGGAGAGGGAGAGGGATCCACGCTTAGAATCGTCCGGGAATACCCCCGTCGAGATTAGCATTCATACCATTCTTACCCAGCTTGGCATCGACGTCAGCAAATGGGAAGCGTTCGAAAAGGAAGAACAACGGAAAGAACAACAACAGAAAACCGTGTAAAAAGAAAAATACCCCGTCCGCTCCCAAGCGGCATCGGGGTATCTTGCACATGACGCGCCAAATCGTGCGTTCAGCCCAGCGACCTCTCGGCTCTGATAAAAGCGATAAAGCGCTTGGCTTCTTCTTTGGACAGCCGCCGGCCGTCGATCGTTAGCGCGAAGCTCTCCAGCAGCTGGTCTGCGTCGGAGAGCTCTAATTGATCGGTGAACTGGCGCACTTCAGCATCTAACGTCATCTGGGGCTGGTGCGTTCTTCCCACAAGATAGTCGATCGAAACTTGAAAGAGATCGGCCAGCTTGGTCAGCATTTCCGTATCAGGTTCGCGCCTGTTTTTCTCGTAGTGCGAGAGGGCGGCCCTAGTAATGCCAAGGGAAGAGGACAATTCTTCTTGTGTCCAGCCGGATTGATCACGAAGATAGGCGATGCGGCTGCCGATATTCATACGAATTCCCTCCTTTTATCCCGTCACTTTATGATAAACGTTTGGCGATACATTTGCATTAGTTGATACAAAACGTCACATTAACTTATGTTAAGCTGTCATTATTGTCAGTATACGTTATGTATCTAATTGATATACATATGCCCGCAAGAAGGCCCTTGTCCGTATTACGGGCAAGGGCCGAGCCGTTTGTCTCGCGTTTAGGTTAGCGGCGCAAGGTTTATCTGGCCCTGATCGTCGACGGTCAGCCGGTACCGTTTGCCTCCGGGCGAAGTCAGAACCAAACCGTCGCCCGGACGCACCAGTTCGATGTCGTCGTCGGCGGCGATATGATAGCGCGGCGAGTAGGAGGCAACCGGGCCTTCGGAGACCATCAGTCCGGCCAAGAAGGTCGGACGGTCGCGAGGGAGCTCGATGGACACCATCTGAAAAGCTACGGTGCCATTAATCGGCGTCCCGTCGACGCCGGTAATTTTGGACCAAGCGCCTTTGGGATATACGGTTTGATTGTAGAAAATTCGATTAACCGTCGTACCTGCGTCCGTTGCGTTCAGCTTGACGTTTATACCGCTTAGGGAGTCCGTATAGGTCCATAAACTTAACGACAAAGGCACGGCGGGCGCAGCGTAGGGTGCCTTTGCAAGCAAGATCTGAATTAAACAAGGAGACGCTGCTTGCGATGACGGCGTGAATTGCAAAATGACCGGAGAAGATCCCAATTCATCTCTTACTGCGCCTCCAAGCGAAGCGAGCGTTCCGGGGCTCGCAGCGCTCAAACGCCCCCCGGTTACTTTATAAGACGCCGGATTTTCCGGATTTTGCAGCAGGTTGCCTCTCCCGACAGGGTTGAAAACCCGATTCGTTCGATCGCGATAAAGGGTGCCGGCATTCAAATTGATTTCGACATAGGGTTCCTTTGTTACGACGGTCGTATAATCCGGCGTCAGTCCGTCCAGATCGGAGGTCGTAGCAAGCTTTTCGATTCTGGTTGAACCGAGGGCCCCGGGCGCAGACGATAGTCTAAGATTGCCGGTGACAGATCCGCGAGGTATGTCGCTGTCTCGCAATATACCGAACCAAGCGGCGTATTGTTGGCGCTTGTCCGCAGGCATCAGGGAGTCGGGGAGCGCGAACTGCCATCCTTGGCGCGGACTTGAGTAAGTATGCAAACTCCAGCTCAATCCGAATCCGCCGGTCACTCTCATTTTCGATTCTGATTTAGGCAGTAATTTAATCGCCGCTTCTCCGATTTGCTCGTGTTGAACCGTATTGAAAATGCAACTAAGTCCGATTACGGTGCTTGCGGATCCATATACGTCCGCGTCATCTATGGCTTGATAAATCGAATAAGGAGAAAAGCCCATATGAACGCGATTGAGCTGGGCGCCGAACCCTCCGTTATGATTGGCATAGGATTTGACTCCGAACAGCACGCCGCAAAACGCGCCCGTGATGTCGCATCCTTCAAAATAATAATCTCCGGAATTACGCCGACAATATACGCCAATGAGACCGCTTAACATACAGTCGTAAAAATAGACGTGGCCGACGTCATTATCGAGCAAAACGCCCGCTTTAAGCGAGCTGATACGAGTGCCTCTAAACGAAGGCCTGGCCGATCCGACAATCCGGATCCCGCAGCTGCCGGTCACGAACATATCGTAATTTTGCGCGGCAAACAAAGCGGGGTCCGCCCACGTGGGCGCGTTAAGGGAATACGCTTCTCGTCCGCTCCCGATTCCAATACCGGTAACGACGGTATTCGTCTGAGAAATTTCAAGGCATGGCTTTAAATCATACGGAGCATATGGCTTAAATAAAAGCGTGGCCTCTCCTTCGCCCGCGAATGCAGCCGCTTGACATACGATCGTATCCCAGACCGGATAGACGCCTGGCGGCAACTTTACATTTCCCGTTGTTCCTGCGGTGGCGAATGCGCGCCTGAGCGGAAGGGTATCGTCATGTTCGACGTATTTGTTGACGGCCGTCGGCGAGGCTGCAGACAACGTTAAATCGGTCGTACCGCCGCCGCCGATAATACGGGCAACGAACGAGCCCGATGACGGCAACAGCGCGGGAATCGAAGGCGCATCGCTGCGGACGGCCGCACCGCTATCCGTCCAGGCCGGGTTGAGAACGCGGGTCAATAGCTTGACGGAATCGGCCGTTCTTCCATATACGGCATAGGCTGCCGCATTCGCGGCAGGCGACCATGTCAGCACGACGGCATTTTGGGGAGAAATGACTGCGGGGCCGTTGTTGACGGTAATCGTTGCGGATGCCGATATGCCGCCTGTATCGTCGAGCGCTACGACACGATAACGGTATACGGTTTTTCCCGCTTGGCCTTTGACAGCCGCTTGCAATTGAGATGGCGCCGCCGCACGGCAGGGAGCCGCATCGGGGATCGATACATATTGCCCGTTTCTAAAGTCGAGCTTGTTTTGAAGTTTTAATTGATTCGCGTTTTTTCCGATCGATCCCATGACGCTTTTCCTGCTGCCGGACGCTCCATACCACTGCGGATAAATCTCCGATACGTTCATAGGACCGGCTACTTGTCCCTCTCCGCCGAATATCGGATAAAGCCCGGCAGAAATCTGACTAAACATGGAGATGGTCACGCCGGCGTCCGGCCATAACATAGCCTGGTCGGCGAAAAGCACGGTAAGACTCTGGGGGAATTCGATTCCCGTGCCTAATCGATAACGCCCCGGAGGGAAAAAAACGCCTGCCGTTTTGGGCATTGTCCCCGTATTCGATGAATTGACTGCGGCGATCGCATTCGCGATCGCTCGCGTATCGTCGGTTATACCATTGCCTACGGCCCCGTAATCCTTAACGCTCAGGTAGCTATCCATGGCGGTCATCACCTTCCGATACGATAGATTGACCATAAATTCGGCTACTCTATGATATTCGGACTAGGAGGATCGGCCACGGCGCTTGTACGGCGGGATTAGCCTGCTAGAGGCCAAAGCACGCCTTTTACATCGTAACTCCATGCGGGATATCGCGTTTGAACGGACGCCGTGCCATCGTTCCATTCAATACGGACACCGTCCCCAACCTGGAAGCCTGGCAGAAATAAACTCGCCGGGGCTCCTTCCTTCACGATGATTTCCGCGACATGAACGTCTCCGTCTATGGCGGTCACGGGTTCTTTGACCTGGCTTGCGCTTGCCCAATACGCGATATAGTCAAAAGGCCTATCTTGGTTGTTTTCTATCGTAAGCGCGAAGTCGTAAGATTGACCGGCGATCAGTCGAATCGAACCGGACTTATTGCTATCCGCGCCGCAGCCGTTAATTACGTATTTGCTGTCTATCATCAACGAGAGTTTGCAAGAACTCATGTCGATCAGAAACGTGTATTCTTCGGAGAATTCGGGTCGAATGGTGCCTTTGAACACCCACACGCCTTTGCCGAGCGGTGCTTTGGCGCTAGCAATCATGGGCACGGAGACGGTCGACGTTGGAATTTGCGCGGCGGTATTTTCATAGCGACTGAGAGTGAACGATCCTCCGCTTCGAATCGGGTACGGACCCCATCGTATTTTTGCCGTGCCGGATCGATTGGAGCTAAAACTCAAACTCGCGCCTTGATCCTCTTTCTCGAGACGGACATCGCCGATGAGCGGACCTGGGTTAGCGCGATTTTCTTCGAGCATTAAAAATCGGGGATAGTCCGTGCTTTCGACCTCAATCGTCAACGAACGAGACGTACTCGCGAGGATGAGCGCCGGCATTCGTTGGTCGGTGAGGGGATCGTAGGAATAAATCGTCGCGCCCTGACCGTTCACGTTGCTCAAGGTAATCTTGAATTTTTGGCCGGGCATGGCATATCGCGCCGGATCGAGGACTGCCTTGTCTTTTTGCCATTCCTTAGTCAGGTCCCGCGTTACCACATAGTATCCGATCGCGAACTGATTGTCTTCGAGCTGATACGGCAGGATGGCGAGATCGTCCATGTTGTTGGTGTCCGGGTGATCGGCCGTGCCGTTGCCGGGAAGCGCGATTTGCGGATTAACCTCGATGACGCTTGACACCTGAACAGGCCTGGGGTTCTCGATTTGTTGCCCTGACCTCATGATCTTGGATATTCTGGCGAGCGCGTCTATTTGAGGGCCGGCAAGCGACCTCGCCCGTTCAGTGAGCTTGTAGCCGTTTTTACTCAATTCTTCGAAAAAAGAGTCGTTAATAAGTCCATAATTGAGATCTCCTCCCTTGGCGGAAAAGAGCTCTACGGTTTGCACGCCTTTATGGCTGTAGAACGTGAAGATTCGGAGCGTAGATTTTGCGCCGATTTGTTGCATGAGCGATCGTAGGCGATTGTCATTTTTCTTTATGCCGGTTTGTGCGACGATTTTATCCGAGAATGGATTTCGCCACCAATTGGTTTCCGTCATCCATACCTCGGCTTGCCGTCCGTCCCCGGAGTTCGCATAGCGGCCATGGTTACGGAAAGGCCCGGGGAACGGCTGCAGGTCTCTGACAATATACTCGGTATGGTACGCGTAGAACCAATATTCGGGCATTGCAAAAGTATGGGCAAGAAGGTAATCGTCCATCCCGGGCGTCGTTTTTCCGGTTGCGGATAAATACTTTTTGTTGTTCGTCTGCGCGTTGTGCGAGAACAACGATTGCGCTCCGTTATAGCCCGTATAATAGTGTCTGCTGAAGCCGGCTTCCCCGGCAAAGAGCTCGGCCCCGTTTTCCCATGGGCGCTGGTTGGAGAATCCGCTGATGACGCGCACGCCGGCCAGATTTTTTTGCTTGGCGAAGGAGAGGGTCATCGGCAACAGGACTTCGCCGCCGGAAGCTTTGCGATCGCCTAACGCATACACGGGATATTCAGAAAATTGAAGCTTCGGATCGTAGTAATTGCCGATATCGAGAAACTGGCTTCCGAACGTCATTTCATTCCAAACTTCGAGATCGAAGCCCTTGTCTATCGCGTTATTTTCGGTTCCCAAAGTGCGTATGAGCATTTTCGTGACCGTATTCAAATAAACGTTCCATCCGTTCAATGTTTGTTGGGCGGCCGGATTGTCCTTTCCATCGGTAAATTTAGTCCCGGAAAGCGGGCGGTATTTGAGGCGAACGAGCTCCAATGCGCCGGCCTTTACGTTGTTTGCAAGCGGTGCCGAGAGCGTCAGCTTGCCTGTCTGGGGATCAACGGCCGTAATGACAGGGTACATGGTCTGATAAGCTTGGCCGCTTAAACCGGTATATTGGGGGACAATGCCGGTCACGTTGTCGACATAGATGGCTTTGTCGCCTTTGGAAGCGCTTTTCTTTAAATGAAGCTTTATCGTTTTACTGGGAACCGGATTGCCGGCGTTGGCGTTTAGGAGGACGATTGGCCGAATGCCGTGTTTCTTGAGCGCGGAAACGATCGCTATAAATCGGCTGCCCTGCGGCTCGCTCAGCGCATTTTCATTGTCGAACGAAACGTTGCCCCAGCCGATCTCGATGCGGGCAGAACGAAATCCGGCTTCAGAGAGCAGTTGAGCCGTAGCGTCCGCTTCTTGCGGACTCACTCCGTTCAGGACTACGCCAAGCGTGTCGAGGAAACGGCTGCCATCCCAGGTGTCCATGTATGAGCGCCAAGGCGCACGGTCGATCGAGGAAACGCCGAACGGTATTTCTTGCTGTTTCCAGTCTTCATAGGGGCGATTCAGCGTTTTTTCGTTGGGACCGGTTTGGTCGATTGCCGCTGAAGTACGAGGCTCCGAAAATCCTATGATTTCGTAGCTGATTGCGCCAAGCGACAGCAACAATCCGACAATCGCTATGCTTGTCCATAGCGAGCGCAATTTACGGTATCTCTTAAACATAATGACAAGCAAAATGAACACCTGCCTTACGGGTCAGTAGGATCTTCGTTACATACTGTATCATATAAAACGGGAAAAATCGAGGAAGCGATCGTATTCTCTTTTTCAAAAAAGAGGTTGACACATCCTGATGCGTAAGTTAAATTAAAACCACAAACGATACAGATAGTATCAATTTTGAAAAAAAGATACGAGTAGGATCGAGAGGGGGATTGGCATGAGCGCAATCGCGGGCGTATTTAATTACGGAAGCGCAGAGCCGAAGCGCGCGTACGATGAAGGGATTTCGCTCATGGGTTCCCTCTCCCGATATCCGGCGGATGACGTTCGATTATGGAGCAGCGGAAGATTGTTTCTCGGTTGTCATGCGCAGTGGGTGACGCCGGAATCGATCGGGGAAATCCTCCCATGGTATGACGGCCAACGCGGACTTGCGATCACCGCCGACGCGATCCTCGACAACCGCGAGGAATTGGCGAATAAATTGGGAGTTCCGCTAGCAGAACTTGCCGAGCTGCCCGATGCACGCTTGCTTTTATTGGCTTATGCCAAGTGGGGAGAAGACATGCCTCGGCATCTCATCGGGGACTTCGCCTTCGCCATATGGGACGAATCCGAGGAGTCGCTTTTTGGGGCAAGAGATTTTACGGGAAACAGGACCCTCTATTATAACGACAACGGTGCGCGTTTTGCTTTTTGCACGACGATCGCTCCTCTGCTGCCGCTCGAAGGTGTCGGCGAAAAACTGAATGAAACATGGATTGCGGAGTATTTGGCCAGCCCCAGCCGATTGGAGACCATCGACGCTTCCTCGACCGTTTTCGGGCGCATTAAGCAGATACCTCCGTCTCATTGTTTTACGATACGCGGCGGGAATCTGCGGATGAAACGGTATGGCGCATTCGAGCATTCGCGTACGTTGAAACTCTCATCCGACGAAGAGTACCAGGAAGCCTTTCTGGATGTATTCGGAAAGGCGGTCACCAGTAGATTACGGACCCACAAGGAAGCGGGCTCGTTCTTAAGCGGAGGCCTCGATTCGGGTACGGTCGTTGGATTGGCGGCGAGGGAATTGCGGCGAAGGAACAAGGTCCTGCATACATACAGCGCGATACCGCTCGAATCCGGGGGGGCTTGGACGTCTAAAAATAGGGTTGCGGACGAGCGTCCTATGATTTCGGCGACCGTATCGCATGTAGGCAATATTCGCGAAAAATATTTGAGATTCGAGGATCGAAGCCCGCTTTCCGAGATGGACGATTGGCTCGAAACGATGGAGATGCCTTACAAATTCATTGAAAACTCCTATTGGTTCGGCAACATTTTCGAGCAAGCGGCTAAGGACGGCGTTGGCGTTCTGCTCAACGGCGCCCGAGGGAACTTCACCGTGTCATTCGGTCCGGCATTGGAATATTACGCGATATTGCTCAAGCGTCTCAGGCTCGTGAAGCTCTACAGGGAGATTTATCAGTACAGCAGGTTTAAAGGCATTGGTCGCAAAAGAGTGCTGTCCTTCATGAAAGATCGGTTGTTTCCCGCAAAGATCCCGTCAGACGAAAGAGGCGCGCTGACCGGATTAATCTCGCCGGAACTTGCCGCGCGAACCGGAATATTCGGGAAATTGATCGAGGCAGGCATCGATTTGTCCGGGAGGAGGTTACCCGACATGATCTCTGCCCGCCGCGATCAATTCGAGCAGGTTCATCATTGGACGAACAGCGGCACGAGCGGTACAAAATTGTCGCTGCGGCATGGGGTCTGGTATCGCGATCCCACCAACGATCTGAGGGTCGTTCAATTCTGTCTGTCCGTGCCGCTCGATCAATACGTGAGGGACGGCATGGACCGTGCGTTGATTCGAAGAGCCACTCAAGGCTTGCTCCCCGACGAAGTGCGGCTGAACGGCAAGACGAGAGGGATTCAAGGCGCGGACGGCATCGCACGACTCGCCCCTTCATGGCCGCAGTTCATTCGAGAGGTCGAGGAGATGTGCGGGGATGACGCCATGGCCGAATGGCTTTGCATGCCGGTCGTCCGCGCTGCAGTGTCGAAATACAAGGAGATACCCGGTCCGGCAGCCATCTACGAAACCGATCTTACGCTGCTTATGCGCAGCCTCGTGCTATACAGATTCGTTAACCGATTGAAAGGAGGTGATTTAAATGAACAAAGAATGGACGAAGCCTTCGTTGGAAGTGCTTGAGGTAAAACTGACGTTCGCCGGCCCAGGTGTAACGATTCCGGACTCTCTCGATCCGGATGAAGCGACCCAGCATCATAGCTAATGCATCCTCTGCAAGGGCCCTTATACGCAAGCGTATGAGGGCCTTTGCAATGAAAATCCCCGTTGGAGTGAAGCGGATGACGATAACTACGTTAAAAAAGCAAGCTTACAAGGCTTTCGGATGCATGATGCTGAGCGATATTGAATTTCCTGAATTGCCCAGGTGGCACGTGCAAGAAGCAGATTCCGAAGCTGATAGCATACGCATCGAACTGGCTGATCTAACGGAAGATTGGTCGGCGCTGTCGCGGACCGGACGCAGTTCGTACGCAGCACCCGGCCGGGTGATGTTCAGGGTACCGGGGACGGCAATCTTCGATATACGGGATGGGCGGCATATCGCGATATGCCCGGAGGAAGGTGCGGACCAGGACGAATTGCGCTTGTTCATTCTCGGTTCATGCATGGGCGCGGCGTTAATGCAACGAGGGCTGCTGCCGCTTCACGGCAGCGCGATCGCGATCGACGGACAGGCATACGGCGTCGTCGGCGATTCGGGAGCGGGCAAGTCGACATTGGCTGCAGCGTTTCTCCAAGCCGGGTTTCCGCTCGTTAGCGATGACGTCATCGCGCTCGACTTTTCCGGCGGGTATTCAAGGCCGCTGGTCATACCTTCTTATCCGCAGCAGAAATTATGGCAGCAGAGTTTGGACGGCTTTGGAATCTCGAATGAATCGCTCCGGCCTATTTTTAAGCGCGAGACTAAATTCGCCGTGCCGCTTAAAGCGGGCTATCATTCGCAGCCGCTTCCGCTCGCCGGTATCTTCGAACTCGTCAAATCGGACCAGAACGAACCGTCCCTCGTTCACGTATCCAAGCTGGATAGACTGTCATTGATGCGGCGTCACACCTACCGGCAATTTTGGCTGGATCGGTTGGGGATGACGGATTGGCATTTTCGCATGACGGCCGGACTGGCCTCGCGCATCGATGTATATAGGCTCGAACGTCCGACCGTGGGCTTTACGGCTCCGGATCTGGTCAAACGCATGCTTCATATTTTATCAACGGAAGGTTGGTCACCATGACGATCGAAACGACGATTCCGCAAAATGCTTCTATTCAGCAGGCGCCGGGCAATATTGTCAGCGATATGGACGGCGAGAAGGTTATGCTGAACGTACAGCTCGGCAAATATTTTAATCTTGGCGAAATCGGCGGGAGAGTTTGGGAGCTGCTCGGAAATACAACGACCGTCGAAGCCCTTGTCGATCGCTTGACAGCCGAGTATGCGGTCGATCGAGAGACTTGCGAGGATCACGTCCGATCCTTTCTGGCGGAGCTCTCCGAGCAACATTTAATTACGATATCGGCCGCGGGAGGGCCGGATGAACGCGCTTAGATGGGTAACGCGCATCACGTCCACGGACAGTCAAGATCGCAAAATGTTCTTGGAGGCACTGGCCTACCTCACATGGGCACGGCTTCTCATCCAACTTCCCTTCCAAAAGTACGCGCGCCTGCTAGGTCAACCTATGTCGGAAACCTCCCATGAAACGGAACAGGGCAACAAAGAATTCGCGACCCGCGTATCCTCCGCCATACGCAGAGCCTCAAGAGTGTCTCCACTCGATACGAGATGCTTGGTCCGCGCGATCGCGGCCATGAAAATGCTTAAGCGGAGACGGATCGAAAGTACATTGTATTTAGGCACGGCGAAGGACAAAGACGGACGCATGATTGCTCATGCCTGGCTTCGGTGCGGGAACCTATTCGTGACCGGGGCCGAAGAGATGCGGGGGTTCACGGTGGTCGGCAAATTCGCGCGACATATCATTCCAGCAGAACATGAGGGATCGCAATGACAGTAATCGTTAGGGACGAACATTCAGCATTCTTTTGCGACGAGAAGACGCTCCTACTGAACTTATTGCGTCATCGCGCAGAAGAAGAGCCGATGGATGCGATTCAACTTGCCGCGGTGGATTGGTCCCGTTTTTTGCGGCTCGCAAAAAGCCACCGGGTCTATCCCGTATTGGCGGCATTCCTCCACAAACGAATGATTGAAATTCCCGACAACGTAAAGGCCGAATTGGATGCGGAAAGCCGCTATAACCGTTTAAAAATGCTTTCTTTGGCTGCCGAAATGAGCAGAGTTTCGGCATGTCTCTCATCGGGAGGTATACGCTCGCTTGTGCTCAAAGGGCCCCTGCTTGCGCAGGATCTTTATGGGGATCTCTCCAAAAGGACTTCTAAGGATCTCGATATTCTCGTTCCCGCAGAAAAACTCGGCGAGATCCGTATTCTATTGGCGGATTTGGGCTACGAATGCGAGAAAGAACAGCTCCCGAACGTACTGAACGGCTGGAAGTGGAGGCACCACCACGTCTCTTTTTATCATCCCTCGCATTCGCTGCAGATCGAGATTCATTGGCGTCTGGCGCCGGGGCCCGGAAGAGAGCCTGATTTTGAAAAGCTGTGGTCGCGCCGGCGCGAGCATTCGTTCGGCAGCGGACATGTCGCTTATCTTGGGCCGGAGGATCAATTTTTGTATCTGGTTCATCACGGAGCGCGTCATGGCTGGTTCCGGCTGCGCTGGCTCTGCGATATCGACGTGTTGGCCCGCCGCGGGCTCGACTGGTCCTCCTGCGCGCAGCTTGCCGTCATGTACGGGACGGAACACTTGGTCGGACAGGCGCTTATACTTGCTTTCCAATTGCTTCAAACGCCTACTCCTAAAGAGCTGGAAGGCTTTACGCGTTTAAAGCGGTCCGGCGCGCAAATTCCGCAAGTGCTTTCGTTTATGCGGGATTCGCTGGAAAACGCGCCGCCCGAGCGGGTGCGGACATACGAGCGGTATTTGTTCGCGATTAAAACGCGGAGGCAAAAGCTTCTTTATTTACTCGGCTTGTTATACCCGTACCCGATGGATGCGAAGACGCTCCCTTTGCCCAAAACGTTTCACTTTTTGTATTTCCCGCTGCGCCCGTTGCTATGGACATGGAGAAAGCTGGACAAAACGGGCAAGCCCTCTCTCGTCAAAGGCGGTGAATCCAAACTCCTATGAGATCCGTTCTGTTTTTTTTGACGCAGCTTCGTACTTTTGCGGGAAGAGCGCTTTACTGGAACGTGCTGGGCATGATCACGGTCAGCTTGTTAGAAGGAATCGGGTTGATTTTACTCATCCCTATGCTCGGCATGGGCGGAATCTCCGGCATTGACGCAGCTTCGTCGCCAATATCGGCTTGGCTCGCTCCGCTCAACCGCCTCCCTTCCGAATGGCGGCTCCCGGTCGTGCTCGGTTTATTCGTTGCCATCGTGCTCGCGCAAGCGCTGCTCAAGCAAAGGGTCTCTCTGCAAAATGCCAGAATGAACCATAAGTTTGAATTCCGGCTTCGCAGCGATACTTATCGCGGCATTTTGCAGGCCAACTGGGAGTATTTCATACGTACGCGCAAATCCGATCTCATAAACGCGCTAACCGGGGAGTTGGCTCGCGTAAACGGAGGCGTCACGCTGTCACTCCAACTGCTGGCTTCCGTTATTTTTACCATTATACAGATCGGTTTGGCATTCTGGTTATCGCCGACCATTACGCTGATCGTGATCGTTTGCGGGACCGGTTTGGCTTTTTTCATGCGCCGCACGCTACGTAAAGCCAAAAAGCTCGGCAACCGTTCATCCGATCTGGCAAGACAGTACTTGGCAGGCATTTCCGACCAGCTCAGCGGCATTCGGGAGATCAAGACGAATGCGTTAGAGCGGTCGCGCCTTTCCTGGCTGGAGTCGGTAAGCGCGAAGATTCAGGAGGAGCAATATGAATTTTTAAAGCTTCGAAATAAATCCCAGTCTGCCTACCAGGCGGCCTCCGCCGTGCTCATTGCGCTTTTTTTGTTCGTATTCGTGCATATGCTCCATACCCGGCTTGAGCAATTGATTTTAATCGTGCTTATTTTCTCGCGACTATGGCCGCGTTTTACCGGCATTCAGTCGAATCTCGAGCAAATCGCCTCCTACTTGCCGTCATTTCGTTCCGTACTGGGGATTCAGTCCGATTGCAAGGCTGCTGCCGAAATGTCTTTTGGCGACGAGGTTCAGTCCGAAGGCATCGCGATCCGCCATGCGCTGGACTGCCGGTCCGTTTATTATCGGTACGATGCCACTCGGCCGAACTATGCCCTGCGCAATATAAACCTATCCGTTCCCGCTTTTGGCATGACGGCCGTCGTAGGGCGTTCTGGTGCGGGCAAGAGCACGCTCATCGATCTTCTCATGGGATTGACCGCGCCTGAACAGGGCAGTATCGTCATCGACGGCATCCCTCTCGCCAAAGAACGATTGCGCGCGTTTAGACAGTCGGTGGGCTACGTTCCCCAAGATCCCTTTTTATTTAATGATACGATCCGCAATAATCTCCTGTTGGTAAAGCAGGACGCTTCCGAAACCGAGCTTTGGGAGTGCTTGGAATTTTCCGCTTCCGCAGATTTCGTGCGCAAGCTTCCGCAAGGACTCGACACTTTTATCGGAGACCGTGGCGTGCGATTGTCAGGGGGGGAGAGACAAAGACTGGTGCTCGCGAGGGCTATTCTCCGCAAACCGTCGATACTTATTTTGGACGAAGCGACAAGCGCGCTGGATTCGGAAAACGAGCTGAAAATCCAGGAAGCTTTAGAAAAGCTGCGAGGCCGCATGACGCTTGTCGTGATTGCTCATCGCTTATCCACGATTAGAGGGGCGGATCAGGTTATCGTTTTAGATCAAGGCGCAGTCGTACAATCGGGCTCGTTTTCCGAGTTGGCCGCAGAAAAAAGGGGTTTATTCGGCAGTCTTTTGGAAAACCAAACCTTGGCTGCTTCGAGTTAATACTAGCTTTTAGTCTCGCTCCGATAATAAAAATGAACGGAACATGCGATTATTTTCGCTTGTTCCGTTTTTCGCGTTTTTGAGGCAAAAGCGGCGTCAGGATTCGACAAACGCCGGCGAAAATTTATCAGGCTTAATGGAAGCGCTTAAGCAAAAATGGCTGTCATATCGCCGTTTTATCGCCGCCAAAGGACGATGGAGAAGCCGACAAAACTCCAAAAAATCATTTGACAGGATACAATTTGTATCATAAACTAAGGCTGTCTAAAGATACGTATTGTATCTTTCTTTTAAACCACATCGTCCGAATCACTCTTCTGTACGACCACACTTAACGCTTAGGGGCGGATAAACATGGATCTGGAATTAAAAAAGTACATGACGGCAATCAAGAAGCGCTTCTGGGTCATTGTTCTTGCGGTGTTGGTGGCCTGCGCTTCCGCTTTCTTTTATTCGCGGAGCATGGAGTCCGACTACTATTCGGCTACCACCAAGTTGATCGTGAACAAAACCTCCCAGGTGCTCGGCGGCGAACAAATGGATCTTAATGCGATCGGCGTCAGCATGCAGCTCATGGGAACTTACGCGCAGATCATTTTATCTCCGGCCATTATGGACAAAGTCGTCGAGCAATTTCCCGATCTGGGTTTGACCTCGAATCGGCTCATGGGCATGGTGACCGTTCGGCCCCTTGGCGAGACGCAGGTCATGGTTATTGCCGCGCGCGACACGAACTATGCCAGAGCCGCCGAAGCCGTAAACGCGGTGACGGACGTATTTCAGGCGGAAATTCCTAAAATCATGAAGGTGGACAACGTTACGGTCCTGAACAAGGCGAAGGAAAATGAACCGACATCCCCCACCGGGCAAAACCTGACCAAAAATATGGCGATCGCTTTTCTTGTGGCATTCACGCTTGCGACCGGCGTTATCGTTCTTCTGGAATATTTGGATACGACGATCAAATCGGAAGAGGAAATTTGGCAGCTATTCGGCGTGCAAACCTTTGCGGTCGTTCCCCGCATGAGAACGAGAGATTTTCGCAAAAAACCCAAAAAAGCAGAAGGAACCGATCGGCCGGTTCACGCCGCTGCGGCGATTAGAACGGAGGGAAAAGCCTAATGAGCACGCCCGCATTGAAATCCGCGACCATCATGGACAGCAATCCCTTTTCGGCAGTATCGGAAACTTATCATACCCTGAGAGCCAATATCGAGTTTCTGTCCAACAAAAATCCGATTGAAGCGATCACCGTCACCTCGACCGAATGGGGCGAAGGCCGGACGACCACGGCGGTCAATCTGGCGCTAGCCTACGCGAGGTCCGGCAAAAAGGTGCTTTTGATCGACGCGGATTTGAGAAGACCTACCCTGCACGCGATTCTGGGGCAGCTTCGCAGAGACGGACTTAGCAATTATTTGGCGAATCAACAGACGCTTCAAGATATCGTTAAAGAATCCGGCTACTCGAATCTGCATGTGATTACGGCAGGCGCTCAACTGCCCGGGCCGACCGAATTGCTGTCCTCGGGCAGGCTCGCAGAGCTGTTCGATGAGCTTAAGGGGCGGTACGACCGGGTCATCGTGGACGCTTCGCCCTTGAACGTCGCGGCTGACGCGCAGATCGTCGCCGCATCTACCGACGGCGTCGTGCTTGTCGTCGCATACGCGAGCACCAAGCGGGCCGAGCTACAGAAGACCGCGAAGACGCTATCCCAAAACGGTACGCCGCTGCTCGGCATCGTGCTGAATAAAGCGGATCGCAACAGATAGGAAGATCTTTTTTCAAAATCAGTGCGCCGTTCGACGGGCGCGAAGGTAATGTCTACCGGACCTTTATCACCGTAGGCACTCGGCCATGCTGTGGGTGATTCGTCACCTTAGGCGTGCATCGTCAAGGGTGTGGCGTGAGGTGGGGTTTGATGCCCTGTTTTTCTTTATTTTATTTATTTCCGAGGACTGACCGGAGGCGATACAGCTAATGAAAAAAGTCCGTAAAGCGATTATTCCCGCCGCTGGGCTCGGTACCCGGTTTTTGCCCGCTACGAAAGCTATGCCGAAGGAAATGCTTCCGATCATCGATAAACCTACGATTCAATATATCGTAGAAGAAGCGGTGGATTCGGGCATCGAAGATATCATTATCGTGACGGGCAAAGGAAAGCGGTCGATCGAAGATCATTTCGATCACGCTTTTGAATTGGAGAGCAACTTAGCGGAAAAGGGAAAGCTCAAGCTGTTGGAAGAGGTTCGGCGATCTTCTAAGGTCGAGATCCACTATATCCGTCAGAAGGAACCGAAAGGCCTGGGGCACGCGGTTTGGTGCGCAAGACGGTTTATCGGAGACGAACCGTTTGCCGTCCTGCTTGGCGACGATATCGTTCGATCCGAGGTGCCTTGCCTCAAACAGCTTATTCATCGGTATGAGCACACCGGATCGCCGATTATCGGCGTGCAGCCTGTATCGGATACGGAGACGCAACGCTACGGCATTATTGATCCCGCAAGCAAAGACGGCCGCATGTACAAAGTGGCCAGCTTCGTCGAAAAACCGGCACTAGGCACGGCGCCGTCCAATCTGGCCATTATGGGGCGATATGTTCTGACGCCCGAGATCTTCCGTTTTCTCGAACTGCAGGAACTAGGAGTCGGCGGCGAGATTCAACTGACCGACGCGATCTCCAAACTGAATGAAATCCGGCAAGCGTATGCCTATCATTTCTCGGGAAGGCGATACGATGTCGGCGAAAAGTTAGGCTTCATCTTAACGACGATCGACTTTGCCTTGCAGAACGAAGAGCTTCGTAAGCCGTTGTTGGAAGCCATGGAGAATCTCATGCAGTCCGCATATACGGCCGGCACGATCAGTTAAGGGGGACACATGGCGAAGTCTTCGAAGGATTTGGAGATGGCATACGCCGGCGTGCCTTATCATTCGGCCGGGATCGCGAGGAGCGCGCCGGGAACGCATCGATCCTATGAACGTTCCAAGCGGATGCTCGATATCCTGATGGCGTCTATTGGATTGGTTACGCTAAGTCCGCTTATGGTTATCGTGGCAATCTTGATCAAAATCGACGATCCGCGAGGAAGCGTCTTTTTCCGGCAGGTGCGAGTCGGTAAGTGGGGACAAGAGTTCACGATGTTCAAGTTCCGATCGATGGCGACTGATGCGGAGCAAAGGCTGGAACAATTGCTCCGACTTAACGAGATTCAAGGCAAAATGTTCAAAATGAAAAACGATCCTAGAATTACGAGAATCGGCCGACTGCTGCGAAAGACGAGCCTAGACGAGCTGCCCCAGCTCTGGAACGTGCTGACGGGAGAGATGAGCCTCGTCGGGCCGAGGCCTTCGCTGCCGAGAGAGGTGGAGCAATATACGATCGCGGAGCGGGAACGGCTGCATGTCATTCCGGGCTGCACGGGATTGTGGCAGGTCAGCGGGAGAAGCCGCCTGAGCTTCGAGCAGATGGTAGCACTGGACTTATACTACATCCGCCACCGGAACCTGCGCATGGATATCGGACTGATATTCCGTACGTTCAAGGTCATGATTCTGAAAAGCGATGCGTATTGAGAGAACGCATGGCGACTCCGGAGGTAAACGATGAAGGTAACGGTTATTGGCACGGGGTACGTTGGACTTACGACGGGCGTATGCCTGGCTTATATCGGGCATGAGGTCGTGTGCGCGGATACGAACGAAAGCAAGATCCAAGGCTTGCAGAACGGCCGCATTCCGTTCTATGAATCCGGATTGTCCGAGATGCTGGAAGCGAGCAGGGAGCGGATCCGCTTTACCGCGGATTGCCGGGGAGCTGCCGGGACCGCCGATATCGTCATCCTGGCCGTGGGTACGCCGGCAAAGGCAGAGGGCGCTCCGGAACTCGCGTATCTCTACGGTGCGATGGAAACGGTTCTGGACGGCATAGCCGACAAGTCGACCCCGACGCTCATCGTCAATAAAAGCACGGTACCCGTCGGCACCGGCGACAAGCTGGCGGCGCTTATGGCTTCCCGCGGGATCTCCCAACGCGCGGACGTCGCCTCGAACCCGGAGTTTCTTCGCCAAGGCAGCGCGATACCGGATACGCTCTATCCGGAACGAATCGTCGCCGGCGGCTCTACGACGGCTCAAGCCGCGTTGAGAGAGCTCTACGGTCCGCTCCTCAGACAGGAATTTACTCCTCCCGATTTCGCTCCCAGGCCGCCGGGCCTCGCGTCGGTTCCCTTTTATGAAGTGGATTTGAAAAGCGCGGAGCTCGGCAAATACGCGGCTAACGCGTTTCTGGCCATGAAGATCAGCTTTATTAACGAAATGGCCAACCTCTGCGACCGAGTCGGCGCGGACGTTTCGGAGATCGCCTCGATATTGGGTTCGGACTCCCGCATCGGGAAGGCGTTTTTGCAGGCGGGCATCGGATACGGCGGAAGCTGTTTCCCGAAAGACACCAAAGCCTTGCATCATATTGCGGGCACGAGCGGCTACGATTTTAAGCTGTTGTCCTCCGTGATCGAAGTGAATCGGTTTCAAAAATACGTGCTCATCGGAAAGCTGCGCGGCGCATTAGGTTCGCTTGCCGGCCGACGGGTGACGGTACTGGGATTAACCTTCAAGCCCGAGACGGACGATATGCGCGAAGCGCCGAGCCTGTCGATCATCGAGGCGCTGCTCGCCGAGGGCGCAAGCGTGACGGCGCACGATCCCGTAGGCTTGAATGCGGCGAAGTCTTTACTGCCGGCCCAGGTGAAGACGACCTTGAATCTAGATGAAGCGATCCAAGACGCGGATGCGGCGGTGCTCGTTACCGAATGGCCGGTCTACCTTAATTATGGAGGACGTACATACCGCGAGCGGATGAAGCAGCCGATATTCGTGGACGGCCGCAACGCGCTGCCGGCGTCCGACAGAAGCTGGCTTGACTATTACGGGGTAGGGATGCGCACGTTGCCGTCGGCAGCGCTCTCGACATGATCGGCTGGCAACAAGGATGCTGGGAGAAAGGATGTTGCGGTAAAGGATGAGGATCTTGGGCGCTACAAGCAAGGCGATCGCGGTCATTGCTTACGAGCTCCCCTCCGTCCGGGAGCGAACGGGAGGCGTGAGCCATTTCAACCATCGCTTGTGCAATCGGTTAATCGAAATGGGCCATCGCGTTACCGCCTATTCGGTGAGAACGCCTGACGAGGTGCAGGATGCCGCGTACCGGATCGAGACCGTAGCGGAGAATGCGTCTCAAGGCAGACTGCGTCGTTATTATGCGGCTCCGTTATTAGGTCGGAAGTTGTCGTTCGACGCGTACGATCTCGTGCTTTCCAGCGGCGACGATTGGGCCATGAGAAGAACCGGGACCCCATGGGTCAGGATCATGCATGGCAGCGCATGGCGGGAGTTGACGCACAACAAACGCGCGCTCCGAAAGGTCAATCTGCTGCTGCAATACGCGCTCGAACAAGTATCGGCCGCCCGTTCGGACATTACCCTGTTTAATTCGCGAGATACTCGCGGGCTGTATCCAAAGAGAAAAAGCGACAAGGTCGTGCATCTCCCCATCGATGCCCGGCGCTTTTCTCCGGGTCCTAAAAGCGACGCGCCTACGCTTTTGTTCGTAGGGGGGCTTGATAGCCGCAAGCGAGGGAGATGGCTGCTCAAGCTGTTTAACGAGCGAATTCGGCCCTCGATTCCGGAAGCCCAGCTATGGATGGTTTGCGATCCCTCCGAGGAAGCCCCGGGCGTTACTTATTTTCGAATGGTTACGCAGGATCAGCTGGCCGATTTGTATAGACAGGCTCATGTCTTTTGCATGCCCTCGACTTACGAGGGGTTCGGCCTTCCTTATCTGGAGGCGATGGCCAGCGGCACGCTGGTCGTAACGACCCCGAATCCAGGCGCTATCGAGTTATTGGCCGGCGGGGAGTATGGGCGAATCGTAGAAGACGGCGCTTTGGCGGATGCGTTAATCGAGTCGCTGCTCTCGCCCGTCAATCACGGGCGTTGGACGGTACCGGCTCTTCGGTGGGCAAGGAATCACGACTGGTCCGTGCTGGTTGACGAATTTTTGCTGGCGGGCGCGGGGCAGGTCGGGGTTAATACGCGATAAATGAGGGATAACGGTTGAGAATGACGGACGTTGCAAGCATACGAACGAAGCAAAAAAAGGCGTGGATGCCGGTGGTCCAAAAAGCGGCGATGCTAACGATCGGCTTGGGCGTCTCCGCGTGGATCGGCAAGACGGTCATTTTAAGGCCCGAGTGGCTGCTGCAGGCTTCGATCCTGGTCATGATCCTTATCCCCGGTTTTATTCTCGCGGCGACGAACTCCTCGAAGTTGATTCCGTACGTCATCCTGATCTGGCTAGTGGGGCCGGAGATACGCAGATTGATGGATTGGGGGCTCCTGGGCTCGTATTCCTCGATGACGCTGCTGAGCCTGTCTCCTGTACTCACGACTTCGCTCCTGGCGCTGCCGCTCTTCCGAAAAGAACGCGCGCCGTCGAGAAAAGAGCTTCGTCTGCTCAGGGCCTATATGCTTCCCTTTGCCTACGCAGGCGCGGTCGGCTTGCTTCTGAACAAGCTCGCGGGTATTTACGGCTTGTTAAATTATGTTGCGCCTCTTTTTCTCTTCTTCTACATGATGCTGCGCAAGTCGGACGACGGGGAGCGGGCGGCGTGGATTCGGTTTTATGTCACGATGGGCTCGCTGCTATCCGCCTATGCTTGGTTTCAATATCTATACTTGCCGGCTTGGGACAAAATGTGGATCGAAGGGGCCAAAATGGTGTCTATGGGTACAGCCGAGCCGCTGAAGTTCAAGGCGTTTTCCACGCTGAACGCCAACGGCGCTTTTTCTGTTTTCCTCGTTTCCGCGATCATGCCCGCGATCATCAACCGCAAATGGCGCGGTCCGTTCGGTTGGGCCGGCATCTTGTTAATGATCTCCGCGCTTTCCATCACGCTTGTCAGAGCGTCATGGATCGTTCTGATCATCGAGATCGTTTTCTACGCGCTGCTTGCTACCGGCGCCGGCAGGTTACGAATGATCAGCATCGTGGGCGTGCTCGTCGTTGCGGGTTTCCTCGTGTTTCCGCATCTTCCGGGCGGAGAGGCGCTGTCGGATCGAATCTCGACGATGGGCAATTTGAAGGAGGACGCTTCTGCGAACGCCCGCCTGCTCATCGTGTTGAATACGATTCCCGATCTGATCTCCCATCCTTTCGGGAGCGGACTCGGAGGCATTGGCAGAAGCACGCTCCTCAACGGAGGCTCCACCGGTTTTTCAAGCCTTGCATCCGTCGATAACGGATATCTAGGCGTCTTTGCTACTTTCGGTTTGTTAGGCGGCGCGCTCGTGTTCAGAGCGATGTTCCTGCAGGGCTTGCTCATACGCGGCAGCGGAGCCGGACCGCTGAGAACCTTGGGACTGATCGTTCTCATCGGTTTGCTCGCAAGCTTCTTTTTCGGGGGAGAGCTTGCGGCTTTGCAGGCGGTGATCTTTTGGTTGTTCACGGGACTGGCGCTTGGCAGAATACCGGATCAAGGCGCCGGCCAAACGACGGAAGGGCTGAATTCGAGGCAGGAAAGGATGACTGTATGAGCGCGATGCGAATCGTCGTCGTCAACCATGTCGCGGCGCTTGGCGGCGCCGAACGCGTGCTGATGAATTGGCTTGAACGGGTGGATCGCGAACGCTACCGCCCTGAGATCGTGCTGCTTGACGAAGGCCCGATGGCGGCACAGGTTGGCGCGTTGGGGTTCAACGTCCATGTCGTTCCTTCCGGTCGCATCAGACAGCCGTTGAGATTTGCCCGAACGGTCGGCGCCATCCGTCAAGTGATACGGAATTCGGCGGCACAATTAGTGGTGAGCTGGTCGCCTAAGCCGCACTTTTACGGAGGAACGGCCGCATGGTTGGAGCGCGTTCCGGCCATTTGGTGGCAGCATGGCGTGCCTTCCGGCGGGCTGTTCGACAAGTCGGTGAGCTGGCTGCCCGCTAAAGCCGTCGTATGTCCTTCGTCGGTCGTATCGGAAGCCCAGCGCAAGGTGCGGGCAGCAAGGCGGACCTTCGTGCAGCCTCCGGGAATTCCGATCGCCAAATACGAGGTGGACTGCGAGATCAGGCGTTCGATTCGCGACTCCCTCGGGTTGGCGGATTCTACGACGCTGTTTTCGTTCATCGGCAGACTTCAGAGATGGAAGCGGACCGATATGGTCATTCGATCGTTTCATGACGCGCTGAAAGGAAAGGACGCACGGCTGCTGATCGTAGGCGGTGCGTTATTCGGCGTAGATACCGACTTCGAGGATGAGTTGAAACGGATGGTCGCGAACGCCGGATTGTCCGGGCAGGTGCACTTTGTCGGGCATCAGAGCAGCATAGAACCCTATTTATGGGCGAGCGACGTGGTGGTCAGCAGCTCGGTTTCCGAGCCCTTCGGCATGGTCGTCGTCGAGGCGATGGCTGCCGGACGGATCGTATTGGCCGTTGACGGCGGCGGACCGGCCGAGATCGTGCGGAACGGCGTTAACGGCATTTTGTACGACGGCAGCGCGGATGATCTGAGTCGATGGATGGCTCGAATCGCCGAGAGCCCCGGATCCTACGAGAGGATCGGCGCGGCGGCGGCGAGCCGCGCCAGGGAAGCTTACGCTTCGCAGGTGATGAGCGAGCGGTTCGGCGAATTTCTCGAGCAGTCGCTGACATCGTAAATGCAACAGAAAGGGGACCTCCTCATGAAGCGCCTATTCATATCCAGTTTCATGCTTAATATCGCGGTTATGGCGCTCAACATCGTAACGGGCATCATGATGGCAAGATGGCTGGGCCCCTATTCCAGAGGGGAGTTCGCCGCGGCCACGCGTTGGGCGATGCTGCTCATCGGATTGTTCGCGGTAGGTTTGCCTGGCGCCATGATTTATTTAGGCAAGCAGTATCAAGGGCGTCAGCGGGAGCTTCTCGGGGCCTATCTGCTGCTGGGCCTTGGATTCGGCGCGCTAGGGGTGGCTGTCGGCGAGATGGCGCTTCCTTTATTACTGGGCGATGAATCGGGCGAAGTCCTGAAGTACGCTCGCATTGCCATGCTATGCTTGCCCTTCGCCGTTCTGACCGACGGATTGATCGGAGCGCTGCAAAGCCGCAATCAATTTAAAAAGGTGTTGATCCTTCGCGTTCTCAGTCCGCTTGGACAAATCGCGGTCATCGGGGGGCTGGAGGCGACCGGCCGTTTAACCGTAGGAGGCCTGATCTGGTTCAACACGGTACTTTGGGGAGGACTTACGTTTCTATTGACCATGATATGGGTCGTTCGCGCGATCCGTCCCTCGTTGCGCGATTTTCGGACGCAAGCTAAGGATCTTACGTCGAACGGCGTCAAGATTTTCGGCGGCTCCATCGTCGCCATTTTCGGGGGGAACTTCGATCAGCTCGTGCTTTCGCTGGCACTATCGCCGTATTCGCTCGGCCTGTACGCGGTAGCTTCGAGCATAGGCGGCTTGCTGCCTTCGATTGTCTTCGGCGCGCTTGGCGTTTTTTTATGGCCGAAGCTGATGGATCTGAACGAAGAACAGCGTCAGCGCAAGGTGGAGAGTATCCACGCCTTGTTGTTCTACGGCAGCTTGGCGGTTACGGCCGCCGGCGCCTCTCTTCTTCCCTTTGCGCTGCCGCTGCTCTACGGGCGAGAATACGAGCCTGCCGTTTGGATGGGACTTTTACTGCTTGCCGGTTCTCCGCTAAGGATATGCAGCGCGGTATTCATCAATTATTTGAACACTATCGGCAAGTTCCATGCCGTAACGCTGTCCGAGATCGTCAGTTTGTCCTCGGGATTCGCGATCATGTTGGCGCTGCTGCCCGTCTCGGGCGGGACGTCGGCGGCGATTGCCATGCTGGCTGCATCCGCCGTCAAATGGATCTATGCGGCAATCGTCGCTTGCCGATCCGGTTTGTCCCTAACGGATTTGTTCAAACCCGATATGCGCTTGCTTAACTTGAGAAGAATCCGGGCCGTGCGAAGGCCCGCGATAGACGCCAGGTCCGAAGGATAAATTCAATAAATACAATGGAGGGTGCGGGATGACGAGTGTGACCGTCGTTGTTCCCTCGTACAGGCGTCCGGACGATTTGTCCAAGTGCCTTGAGGGGCTTAATCGTCAGTTATATCCGAGATATGATGTCGTAATCGTTGTTAGAAGCGGCGACGAAGAAACGAAAGCGTTGGCGCTGCGCTGGCTCGGCACCGATTCCAGCTACGGCAAATCGGTAACCGAGGTGTCGGAATCCGGCGTGCTTGCGGCCATGAAGGCAGGGACGAATGTTGCGCTAGGGGACATTATCGCTTATACGGACGACGATGCCGTCCCTCGTCCCGACTGGCTGGAAAAGCTGGTTCGGCATTATGCGGACCCGCGGGTGGGCGGCGTGGGGGGGAGAGATATCCAGCCGGGCATCCCGGCAAAGCCGGGGTGCGGCGTGGGCATCGTCACCTGGTACGGGAAGTTGATCGGCAACCATCATATCGGCGACGGTCCCGCGCGCGAAGCGGACGTTCTTAAGGGCGTGAATATGTCCCTTCGCAGGGAACTGACCGAATTTCCCCAAGGTTTGCTCGGGACGGGCGCGCAAGTGCACTTCGAGGTCCATATGTGCCTGAGAGCGAGATGGCTTGGCTACAAACTGATTTATGACGCGTCGGCCATCGTGGACCATTATCCCGCGCCTCGCTTCGATGAAGATCAGCGGGGGAAAGCCGTTCCCGAAGCTGCCGTGAATGCCGCTTACAATCTTCAGCTTGGCATTCTCAGATGGGGCGGCTTGCTTCGAATGATGTCGCGTTTCGTATATGCGGCGTTCGTAGGCGATCGGACGACGCCCGGTTTGCTGCGGCTTGCGGTCGCATGGACTCGCGGCGAGCGCCTCGTCGTATCCGCGTTCATACCGGGGCAGCAGGGGTATTGGCGGGGACTGAGACGGTGGATGAAAACCGGCAGGGATCGGTTCAGATCGGCGAGCGCGGGGATCGGTGGTCGAGATTGAACATCCTGCAGATCGCGGATCACTTCGGTCCAACGGGCGGGCTCGAAAGATTCATATACGAATTCACGAGACGCCTGACAGATCGCGGAGTCTTGTCCCAAGTCGCGGTGATGGAATTAGATTCGCGACACGATTGGGGAGAAGAGCGAATCGACGTGAGCGTTCTCCCGGACGATAGGGAAGCATGGGAGGCGTTGGCGACTCGATTCCGACCGGACATCATCGTTTGGCACGCAGGACCCGAAACGGCTAAAATGGCCGAACTATTGTCGGCTTATGCGCCGGTTACGGCTACCGTTCACCGTCCGCTTTGCCCGTCAGGCGCGCGGCTATTTCGCGACGTCGACGAGATTTGCGTTCACCCCACAGGCGCGGGGTGCTTATACCGATGGTATGCGCGCAAATGCGGTACGGACATTTCGCCGCTGGAGGCGCTGCGCGCGTTGAAACGGAGCGGAGGACTGATCGGGGCGCTCCGCGGCTGCTACCGCGTATATGCGGTCAGCCGTTCGATGAGCGATTTTCTATCTCTGGAAGGGATTGATCCTGCACGGCTGAGCGTGATCGATAATTCCTTCGGAGGCAATGACGCGGCGGGATATCCGCCTCTGCAGGGACGGCGCGTCAAGGAAGAGCTGGAATTGTTGTACGTCGGAAGGATTAACTATACCAAAGGCGTGCAGTATCTTTTAAGAGCGGTTCGGCGACTTTTGGATAACGGATATCGCGTTCGGGCGACGATCGTCGGAGACGGCTGGTTTGCGGACGACATGAGGAATCTTGCCCTTGAATTAGGCTTGCGCAAAGAGGTCGTTTTTACGGGCCACGTGAACGGTTCGGCCATCGACGCTTATTACGACAATGCGGACATTCTGGTCGTGCCGTCCGTCTGGCCGGAACCGGCGGGACTCGTCGTGCCGGAGGCGAGACGCAGAGGCAAGCCGGTCGTCGTATTCGACGCGGGCGGATTATCGGAGTGGCAATCGTACATGGACGGCGTATATACGGCGAAGCGCGCAGATGTACAAGACTTGGCGGACAAGATCGTCGAAGCGTCGGAGAACGATCATTCCCGGGAAGCCGTACGGCCTATCCATCTGAACGCCGACAAGCGCACGAATCTGATCGAGGACTTGATGGCGATGAGCCTCATGCTCGGAAAGGAGGTCGCCGGAAAATGATATTGCCGATCTATGCCGGAAGTTCGTCGGGTTTCGGCGAAGGCGGACTTGGCGGCCATCTTAGTTTTATTCATAAAGCGGCTATCGGAGCCGGTCGACCAATTCAAATCTTGTGCCGGGAACAAGCGGCGAAGCCTCCCATGGAACGCTGCCAAACCATTCCGGCACCGGCTTGGACGCGGGCGATGAAATATACGCCGATCAGGTGGTCTCCGGCCATTCAGTCCAACCTGACCGGTCGCCAATTCGACGCCGGCGCCGCTGAACGTCTGCCGGAACGTCCGATCGTTTATCATTGTTTTCCCGGATTCGCAGAACGATCTTTCGAAAAAGTGAAGCGCTGGGGAGGCGTCGCCGTACTGGAGGCTGCCACGACGCATGCCGACCATGTCTACGAGGTGACCGAGGCCGAGCATAGAAAATATCGCATGGGCGGATCGCCTTTCTCCCGCCAATGGCTGCGCCGAGTCCGGCGAGAATACGAGCTTGCAGATTTTATTACGATTGCATCGGCTCTTCAGCGGGACAGCTTTATCAGCCGCGGCGTGCCTGCGGAAAAGTTGCTTTATGCGCCTCTGGGGATCGATACCGCCAGATTTACGGGACCCTCGCCCGAATTCCGGCGCAGAGCGAACGGTTCGAAGTTCCGCATCGTACAAGTGGGGCAGATCTCGCTTCGAAAAGGGTTCATTTACCTGCTCGAAGCCGTACGTCTTCTGAACGATCCCGAGATCGAAGTCGTGCTGGTCGGCGGCATCGGTTGGCGGGCCGTACGGGAAACGATCGAACAATTCAAACGGATGGGCGTATCGATTCGCCACGCGAGCGGCGATCCGCTGCCGGCGCTTCGGGAAGCCCATCTTTATGTACACGCATCCGTGGAGGACGGCTTCGGCCTTGCGCCGCTCGAAGCAATGTCTTCCGGATTGCCTGCCGTCGTGACGAACCAGACGGGCATGCAGGATCTGATCGAAGACGGCGAGGACGGTCTCGTCGTGCCGAGCAGAGATCCGCGGCGACTTGCCGACGCGATCGCGCTGCTCAAGAACGACGAGGCATTGCGGCTCGCCATGGGCGAGGCGGCGGCGCGCAAGGCGCGCAATCACGACGCAGGCGCTGCGGCCAGGCGCTACGCAAGCGCGCTGCGTCCGGCATGGGGTTGAACGGAATGTTGACGCGTTCGTTCAAAATCTCGCTTGCCGCGTATATGCATCGGCTGCTTCGTTTTATTCAATATTGGTCGGTACAGCGTAAAGGTCCCGATACGGATCTCACCGTCACGATCGAGAGCGGGAGCAGGATTCATCCGGACGTAAAGATCGGACGCCATACTTATATCGGACATAATGTCCATGCCGACGCCGGTACGATCGGGGCATTCTGCTCGATCTCCTGGAACGTGACCATAGGCGCGGATGAACATCCGCTTTCGGGCGTGTCCAGGCATCCTTTTTGGTATGCGCCCGATCATCGCGGCCTTCGCGCCACCGAGCGCAGATGGTCGCAAACCAAACCGGCCCCCGTCATCGGCAACGACGTATGGGTTGGCGCTGGAGCGACGATATTGCGCGGCGCAGTCATTGAAGACGGCGCGGTCGTGGCGGCCGGCGCGCTTGTGACCGGGCATGTGCCGGCTTATTCGGTCGTAGGCGGGGTGCCGGCCAAAGTTATCCGAACGTTATTTGACGATGAGACCGTCTCGGCGCTGCGCGAAATGCGCTGGTGGGAATGGGAGACCGACAGGCTGCAAGAGATGGCCCCCTATTTCGGTAATCCGACGGCTTTGCTTCTGCGCTGGAAGCAATCGTGCGGCGATGCGCCGGGAAAGTCGGAGGATAAGGCCATATGAACGGTCATTTTAAAGGCTTGATTGGATTAAAGAGCCGTTTCGCGCTGACTTTTCATGCTTTTCTACAGTACTGGACCGCTCGGGCGGTTCAAAATCAGCCGCTCGTCCACGAGACGGCTTTTATTTTGCCGCTTGCTAAGGTTAGCCCGACCGTTTCGATCGGCCGTTACAGTTACGTTCGCGGGGGAGCCTTGATCGACGCCGGCAGCATCGGCGCTTTTTGCTCGATTGGGCCGAACGTGCTGATCGGCGGCGACGATCATCCGCTGGATGCGGTGTCCACCCATCCTTTCTGGTATTGCGAGGACGGCTTGACCCTGCCTCGCGAAGCGGCCGCCGAGCCTGGTTGGACACAACCTAAGCCGGCACCCGTCATCGGGAACGACGTATGGATCGGCGCCGGCGCTCAGGTGCTTCGGGGAGCCGTCGTCGAAGACGGCGCCGTCATCGGCGCAGGCGCGATCGTCACGGGCCGGATACCGGCGTACGCCATCGTCGTCGGCGTGCCTGCCAAAATCGTACGGTATCGCTTCGGCGCAGAGGAGAGAGAACGGCTGCTGCGGAGCCGCTGGTGGGAAAAAGATGCGGATGAGATCGCGCGAATCCGGCATCTGTTCGCGGATCCGCAAGCGTTTCTGGACGGATTAACGACCGAAGATAAGCTCCGGGCAGCAGATAAGCGGCATACGGATCAAGCGAAGGCTGCCGAGAAGGGGGAAGCGATATGAACATTTTATCGACGGGCATGGGATGGATCGATCACAAGCCCGGCGGTTTAAACCGGTATTTCGCGGACTATTCGAGAGCGATGACGGAAGCGGGGCATGATCTGCGGGCCCTCGTCACCGCGGACGGAGACAGGCGCACGGCGCCCGCGTACGTCGAGGCCGTCCCCGGCAGCGGCGACGGAACGGGAACTTGGGATCGCATGCGAGCGTTCAGAAGGGCGATTGGCGAAGAGAACCGGAAGTCATGGGTTCCCGACATTTACAATCCTCATTTTGCGCTGTATGCATCTCTGGTCAGTAGAGGCTCGCTGCCTCGGGACATTCCGATAATCACCCATTTTCACGGTCCCTGGGCGGAGGAATCGATGGTCGAGGATAAGGGAGCATCGACGGCTCGATTGCTCCGCTATCGCATGAAAAAATCGGTAGAGAGCTTGGCGTACCGGCGTTCGGACAGGTTTATCGTGCTGAGCCGACATTTTGCCGAGATTCTGAAGCGAGATTACGACGTTCCCGAAGAACGCATCGTACGTATTCCGGGCGCGGTGGACGTCACGCGCTTTCGGCCGGCCGAAGACGTGCGTCAAGTTCGGGAGGAACTCGGAATCGGAGAGGGGCGGCGCGTACTTTTCTGCGTGCGCAGGCTAGTGAGAAGGATGGGGATCGACAGGCTCATTCAGGCGATGGCGGCGGTCTCGGCGGAGCACCCCGAAGCCGTTCTTATCATCGCGGGGGACGGTTCGATGCGGAGCGAGCTGGAAGCGTTGTCCGACAAGCTGGGGTTAGCGGGGAAGGTCATCTTTACCGGACGCTTATCCAACGAGAAGTTAGTGAAGTGGTATCAAGCCGCCGATTGCAGCGTCGTGCCGACCGTTACGCTGGAAGGCTTCGGATTGGTAACCGTGGAGTCCCTCGCTTGCGGCACGCCCGTGATGGGGACGCCGAACGGAGGCACGCGGGAGATCCTGGCGCCTTTCGAACCTTCGCTGCTCTTCGACGACGCGTCAGCGGAGGCGATGGCGAAGTCGATCAAACGCTGGTTGTCCGGCGACGCCCGCCTGCCGAGCCGCGAGCTTTGCAGAATGCACGTCCTGGAGCGCTATACGTGGTCCGAAGTTGCCGAACGCGTCACCGAAGTTTTTGAAGCGACTTTAGAATCGCGCAGGAGGAGGTCTGCTCGATGAAGGTCGGTTATTACAACCATACGGCCGACGTTAGCGGCGCGGAGATCAGTTTGCTGACGATGGCCGCCAATCTTTGGGAGAACGAGGCGGTGATGCTCTGCCCGGAAGGAGAGCTTGCGGACAGAGCGCGTGCCGCCGGACTTCAATGCGCTGTCGTGCCCGGCTACCGGGCGCGCCTGACGCGGAATCCGCTGAAGCTGCTTCGCCACGCGGTCGGCATGGCCGCGGAAGGCAGGCGTCTGGCCAAGCTCATTCGCGAGCACGAGCTGGATATCGTACATGCGAATTCGATTCGCGCGGGCCTCATCGTCTCCTTGTTCGCGCGGCCAAGGAAGCTTCCCGTGGTCTGGCACATTCGGGACCACATGCCGCAGGGCTTGGTCGGCAAGCTCGTGAGAGCCGTAGCCGCGCGCAGCGCGTCGTCGATCGTTTGCATCTCCGAAGCGGTCAGGCAAGGCACGGGCGAGCTGGCCGGCAAGACGGCCCGAAGGTCCGCTTCGGGCGCGCCGCGCGAGCTGGTCTCCGTCATTCACAACGGCGTCACCCTCGACCATGCCGACGACGCCGAACGCGAGGCGGATCGCGTCCGGATCCGGCGCGAGCTCGGCGCGTCGCCGAATACGGCCGTCGTGACGATCATCGGCCAGATCGCGCCGTGGAAGCGGCAGGAGGACGCGATCGAAGCGCTCCGGCTGCTGCTCGCGCGCGGGCTGGACGTGCAGCTGTGGATCGTCGGCGAGCCGAAGTTCCGCGAGGAAAACATGGCGTACGCCGAGCGGCTGAAGACGATGGCCGCCGCGGCGGACTTGGCGGGAAGCGTCGTATTCACGGGCTTCAGAAGCGATATCAAGGAGATCTGCCGGGCGGCGGATCTCCTTGTCTTATGTTCGGACAACGAGCCCTTCGGCCGCGTGCTGATCGAAGCCATGGGCGAAGGCATACCGGTCGTGGGCACGCGGGCGGGCGGCGTTCCCGAGATCGTGACCGAAGGCGTGAGCGGACTGCTCTATGAGGTCGGCGACGTCCGCGCGCTGGCCAACCGCATCGGGGAGCTGATCGCGCGGCCCGAGCGGAGGCTGATCATGGGACGGGCGGCCTACGACCGCGCGCGCCGCAAGTTCGGCATCGCCTCGACGGTCGCGAAGGTCGAGTCTCTCTATCGCGAGCTTCGGCCCGTCCGGGGCGCGGGACCGCGGGTGGCGATCGTGCACGACTACCTGAACCAGATGGGCGGCGCGGAGCGCGTCGTCTCCTCGCTGCGGCGCATGTATCCGGATGCGCCGATCTTCACGACGATCGCCGATCTATCCAAGCTGCCCGCGGATCTGCGATCGGCGGATATCCGGACGACGTGGATGCAGCGCATTCCGGGCATCAACAAGCGATTCAAGCTCTTCTTCTGGCTATATCCGCTCGCGGTGCGGTCGATGAACCTGAGCGGCTACGATCTGATCGTCAGCTCGAGCAGCGCGTACGCCAAAGGGGTGCGCGTGCACGAAGGCGCCGTGCACGTGTGCTACTGCCACACGCCGATGCGCTTCGCCTGGGACTTCGAGCATTACGTGAAGGACATGGAGCTGCCCGCACTGGTGAAGAAACTGTCGCGCCTCATGGTCGCCCCGCTCCGCCGCTGGGATGCGGCGAACACCGCCCGGGTGGACGAACTGATCGCCAACTCGAGCATCGTGCAGGAGCGGATTCGAGACCACTACGGCAGGCAGGCAACGATCGTCCATCCGCCGGTCGACACGGGGCGGTTCGACCATGCGGGCGCGGAGGAGCGCGCTGCCGGAGACTACTATCTCGTCGTGTCGAGGCTCGTCTCGTACAAGCGGATCGATCTGGCCGTAGAGGCCTGCTCCTTGCTCGGCGAGCGGCTGATCGTCGTCGGAGACGGCCCGGATCGCGAGCGGCTCGCGCGGCTGGCCGGTCCGAACGTCTCCTTCCCGGGACGACTGCCGGACGGCGAAGTCGGGCGCCTCATGCGCGGTTGCCGCGCGCTCCTTTTTCCGGGCGTCGAGGACTTCGGCATTACGCCGCTCGAGGTCAACGCATGCGGACGGCCCGTCATCGCTTACCGGGAGGGCGGCGCGCAGGATACGATCCGCCAAGGCCTGAACGGCCTGTTTTTTGAAAAGCAGACGCGAGAGTCGCTCGCGAGGACGCTGCTCGGATTCCAGTCATGGACGTGGGATTCGGCGCGCATCCGCGCGTATGCGGCAAGTTTCGGCGAGGAGCGGTTCGAGCGCGAGATCCGGGCTGCCGTATCCGCGGCGCTGTCCGCTAGAGAACAGCCGGCGGCAAGCCCGGCAGGACAAAGAAAGGAAGCGGTCGTATGAAGCTGGTTTTACTGTCGGGAGGATCGGGCAAGCGGCTGTGGCCGCTCTCCAACGAGACCCGGTCCAAGCAGTTTTTGAAGGTGCTCGAGCGCGAGGACGGCGCGATGGAATCGATGGTTCAGCGCGTCTGGCGCCAGCTCGGCGCTTCGGGGCTTGCGGGAGACGCCTATATCGCGACCGGCAGCAACCAGGCGGAGATGATCCGCTCGCAGCTCGGGGACGTGCCGATGGTGCTGGAGCCGAATCGCCGGGATACCTTCCCCGCGATCGCGCTGGCCGCCGTTTACCTGTACGCGATCGAAGGCGTCTCGCTGCAGGAGACGATCGCCGTGCTGCCGGTCGATCCGTTCGTCGAAGATCGTTTTTTCGACCGCGTCGCGGAACTGGACCGGGTGCTTCAAGCGTCCGGCGCGCCGCTCGTCTTGATGGGCGTGAAGCCGCTGCACCCTTCCGAGAAGTACGGCTATATCGTCCCGAAGCCCGCGGCCGCCGAGACTCCGTCCGCTTGGCAGCTCGTCGGCCGGTTCACGGAGAAGCCGTCCGAGGAAGAGGCGAAGCGGCTCATCGCGCAGGGCGCGCTGTGGAATTGCGGCGTATTTGCCTTCCGGCTCGGCATGCTGATCGATCTGCTGATCGAAAAGCAGCTGCCCATCAACTACGAAGAGCTGGTCCGCAACTACGAAAGGATGCCGAAGATCAGCTTCGATTACGAGGTCGTCGAGCAAGCCGACACGATCGCGGTCTCGGAGTATGACGGGTACTGGAAGGACCTCGGGACGTGGAACACGCTCACCGAAGAGATCAAGACGGGCGTCATCGGCAACGGAACGAAGTGCGAGGAGTCGACGGGCTCGCATATCGTCAACGAGCTCGGGCTGCCGATCGTGCTGCTCGGGCTGCCGAACGTGATCGTCTCCGCCAGTCCCGACGGCATATTGGTGGCGGACAAACAGAAGAGTCCCAAGGTGAAGGAAATGGTCGGGAGCCGGGACGACGAACCGATGTTCGAGGAACGTTTGTGGGGCTCTTACCGGGTGCTCGACTGCAACGTTTCCGGGGAAGACAACCGCACGAAGGTCGGCTTGATTCAAATGCACGCCGGCAAGCAGCTGCCGTATCATGCGCATCGGCATCGCAGCGAGACGTGGACGATCGCGTCAGGCGAAGGTGAACTGCTGCTGGACGGACTCTGGCGCAGCGTCCGCGCGGGCGATGTCGCGCATATCCCGGCGTCGGCGAAACACGGCATCCTTGCGCTGACGGACTTGTCCCTGATTGAGGTGCAGATCGGTGCGGACCTGTCCGCCGAGGATGTCAGGGAAATGGCCTGGGACGGAAAAGACCGGGCGTCTATCGGCGGGGGAGAGTGATATCCGATTGGCAAGAATAAATTCGTCAAGTGGGGCTTGCATTACAAGGACGGAACGTACTGCGCGGTTTACGGCAAGAAAAAAGCCCACGATATGTTGTATCGCCTGAGCTACTGCGTCAATGGATTGTCTGTCGTGCCGATGAGCACCCGCCGAAGGGCGGCGGCCTCCTTACGTGACAACGGCGGTGAAGGAAGGGAAGCATGAGCCGCTTCAAAGCCGCGCAGCTCGCGCAGGCGCTGCCGGCAGTCGCATGCCTCGCGCTGATCTTTTTTTTCTCTTCCCAGACCTACGACGAGCAAACGATCATCCCGCTGCTGCAACGACATATTTCTGAATTTCGGTTGTCGGAGCTGCTGCCCGACGTCACGTTCAGGTACGGCCATTCGCTGGTTTCGGCCAAGCAGGCGCCCTACCAATTCATCGAATTTTTGTTTCGCAAGAGCGCGCACGTCTTTTGGTACGCCTCCCTGTGCGCCAGCTTGTATCTCGCGCTGAAGTCGCTGCCTCGTCTCGCGCCGCGCGCGCTCTATCGGCTGGGCGCGGCGGCGGCGCTGCTGTCGGCGGCCGCGTGCGTCGACGAATGGAATCAGGCTCGCATCGCAGGCAGAACCGGCCAGCCGGTCGACGTGCTGCTGGACGTGGTCGGCGGGCTGCTGCTGACCGCGATCTTCCTGACGATCGTCGGCGCGATCCAAGCGGCCCGCCGACGGACCGGATCCTCGTCTCGCTGAAATCGCGCGAGGGTCGTGCAACGCAATGACGCAACAAGATGCGCAGCGCGCGGCGGCGGCCGCAATTCTCTCATGACGGAGGGCGTACCATGCAACTCGAATCATCTGAATCCGAGCAAAAGAACCGCGTATTGACGCTGTCGGACACCAAGCGGGAGCAGCGCCGGCAGATACGGCTGCGACTGGCCGGTCGAGCCTTGGCCCGCATTCATATCGTCCGGATCGGCGAAGTTCGTCCGGCGCTGCCGCCGGCCCCGGTCGAACTGGTCGACCTGAGCCCGGCGGGCTGTTCCTTCCGCACGGGACTCCGGTTTCCGGTACGCGACGACGCGGTTTACCGCATGGAGTGGCAGCTGGAAGGCATGACCATGAAAATCAAAGGCCAGCTCGTCTGGTGCCGCGAGGACGAATACGGATTCCGCTACGGCGTGAAGTTCGCGTCCGGCGCAGTGGAGACGATCTTGCTCGTTCGATTGCTGAATGCGTTGATTCTTAAGGCTTGCCCGCATCAAGGCCGTATTCATCGCATCTACCGCTCGCAACTGGACCACTTGTTGCGGCGGTAGTTTTCTTTTTACTTATTCAAGAAAGCGCTATCAAGAGCAAAAATTATTTTAATATTTTTGAATGAATCGTGCTTGACAAGCAAGAAAAGGGTAAGTAAGATCAAGTAATAAGATACGATGTGTATCAAAATGTTACAGATCGTGTAATGGAAGGCGATCCTGAGTCTAGAACGGGAGGCTGCTCGCGATGATCCAAGGTCAATTCTACTGCGTGGCATGCAACGAGCTGATAGGATTGCAAGAAGCGAGATTGCTTTTTAAATCGGGCTATTACACGGTTATCTATCCGCTTGGCTGCTGCAGGAGCTGCTGCGCCAAGCACGGCCTGAGCGACGCGGGAAATTCCGCGGAACTGCTCCGGTTGCAGAAAAGCGACGACTGGCGCTCGCCGTCGTCCGGAATGATCGCGATTTAGTTTCTTTGACGGAGGAAGCGTCGTCCTCCGATCTTCCGCTTGACCCCATCCAGGCGCGGACCGATAATGAAATCAAAAGTCGGACGGGCGGGGATCGGGACGATGGCAAACTTGGTGTTCATAGTAGGCGGCGCAGGGGCGGGCAAGACGACGCTGGCCAAGCGAGTAGCGGCTGCGCGTCATGCGGCCTTATTCGACATGGACACGCTGCTCCGTCCGGCGGCCGAAGCGCTCATGACCCAGGCGGGGCTCGATCCGGCGGACAGAGATTCGGAGGCTTACAAGTCGCTGTGCCGTGACCTCGGCTATCGGATTACGATGGACGCCGCGCTGGAAAATGTGGCGCTGGGCACGGATGCTATCGTGATCGGTCCGTTTTCCCGGGAATTGAACGATCCGGGCTGGCTGCGATCCGAGCTTGACCGGGCAGGCCTGAATCCGGCTGCCGTTCGGGTCAAGGTCGTATCGGTCTTTCTCTCGGACGAGTCGCGCTACAAGGAGCGCATCGCGGGCAGGGGCGGCACGCTGGACAAGTGGAAGCTCGCGCATTGGGAGCGGTTCAGCCTGAGCCTCGGCCGCAAGGCGGTCGCCTGGCCGTTGCCGTCGAATGCCGTCTTGTATGTCGACAATTCGACGGCATCTCCCGAATTCGCCGCCGGCAGAATCGAACGGTTTATCTACGGCGAGACCTTTGCGGACGGCGCGGACTGACCAGATGCCGGCTCGTTCGTCGGCGTTCGCGGTCCTTCGCGCCCAAAGCCTCCAATCGACAATCGACTGGCTGTGCGAATGGCCGTCTCCCTATCGCCTTCCCCCGATCGCTTTCTCCTTCCTTAAGTCCTCTTCTTCCTCATCCCGAGCTCCCGTAGCGCGCACTCTATTTCTTTTTTGGTCGCGCCTGTCGACATTTGCTATAATGGTGAAGATTTACAAATCTACGTACGGAGGAGAAATCATGTCCCAAGCGCCAGTCGTCAGCTTGCAGAACGTATCGAAGCGCATTGGCGGCCGAACGATCATCGATCGTCTCACGCTCGAAGTGAATCCCGGCGAAGTGTTCGGATTCCTCGGCCCCAACGGTTCAGGCAAGACGACGACCATCCGCATGATGGTCGGCTTGATCACGATGTCGGGCGGCGATATCACGATCGCCGGCCACAGCGTCAAGACATCCTTTCCCCAAGCGATCGCCCGCGTCGGCGCGATCGTCGAGAACCCGGAGATGTACAAGTACCTGACGGGCTATCAGAATCTGATTCACTTCGGACGCATGAACCCGGGCATCACCAAGGCGCGCATCGACGAGGTGGTCGCGCTGGTCGGCCTGCAGGACCGCATTCACGACAAAGTCAAAAAGTATTCGCTCGGCATGCGCCAGCGGCTCGGCGTCGCGCAGGCGATCCTGCACCGTCCGGCGCTGCTGATCCTGGACGAGCCGACCAACGGCCTCGACCCGGCGGGCATCCGCGAGCTGCGCGATTATCTGCGCAAGCTGTCCAGGGAAGAAGGCACCGCCGTTTTCGTATCGAGCCATTTGCTCTCGGAGATGGAGCTCATGTGCGACCGCGTCGCCATCATCCAGAAGGGCGAGCTCATCGACATCCGGTCGCTGCGCGCCGAGTCCGCGGGCGCCTCCATCGGGCTGGAAGAAGTTGTGTTCGAGGTCGATCGCCCGAGCGAAGCCGTGACCGTGCTGGAAGGCCGCGGCTCCGCGCGCTTCGTCGAGGGCGGCTTCAGCGTGACGGCCGACCGCGAGACGATCGCCGACATGAACGCCCGGCTGGTCGAAGCGGGGATCCGGGTCTACGGCATCCGCGTCAAGATCAAGTCGCTCGAGGACCAATTCCTCGAGGTAACCGGGGGTGAGACCATTGGCTAGCTTCTGGAATCTCGTGCAAAACGAGAATATGAAAATATACCGCCGGATCAGCACGTGGATCATGCTGGGCATTACGGTCGTCATTCCGCTGCTGCTCACGGTCGCGTTCGCGCTGTTGGCCGAGGAAGAAAATGCGAACAACTGGGAAGTAATGATGCTGGAGTCCCAGATCGTATTCCTCCTAATCACGATCTTCGCGGTCGTCAAGTCTTCGGAGACCGTCGCGGGAGAGTTCTCCCGGGGCACGATCAAGCTGCTGCTGATCCGCCCGTGGAGCCGCTCGTCGATTCTGCTGTCCAAGTTTATCTCGATTATTTTGTTCGCGCTGCTGTTCACCGTCGTCAGCTTTGCCGTGACCTGGCTGGCCAACGTGATCGCGTTCGGCAATACGGCGAATCCGGCCAACCTCATCTCCGAGCAGTCGCCGCTCGCAGGCAGCTCGCCCTGGGCTTACGCGCTTCGGTACTATCTGGATGAATTTATCACGCTTATCGTAGTCGTCACTTTCGGCTTCATGCTGTCCTCGGCGTTCCGCAGCAGCGGCCTCGCGATCGGACTGTCGCTGTTCCTCCTGTTCTCCGGCAGCATGATCTCGGGTCTGCTGTCGCTGACGGACAAAGAATGGGTCAAATACGTGCTATTCCCGCATTTGGGGCTGTCTACTTACGTGAACGGCGGCACGCCCGTACCCGATCATCCGACGACCTACGCGTTCTCGCTTGGCGTGTTGGCGGTGTACTTCGTCATCTTCAACGTCATCTCTTGGACGGTGTTCACCAAGCGAGACGTATCGGCTTAACGATTCGAAAGGTCTTTGGGCGCGGCTTCCGCCATCACGGCGGAGGCCGCGTCTTCTTTGTATTTGCGAGCGCTATTTTACCTCCCGTTAACGCGCAGGACATGTCTGCGTTAATACTTCCCTACTACGATGAAGTGTAACGTTACATAGGGAGGGCTATATTCCATGTTGAAGCATTGGCGAAAACGTACGGCGATGGTCGCGGCGGCGGCGATCCTGGCGGGCACGATCGGATCGGCGGGAGGGGCCCCGGCGGCATCGGCCGCGACGGCGGTCGCAGGAACGCCATACAACGATGCGGGGCAATATGATGTCACGGTGCCGCATGTCGTGATTAATCAGGTATATGGCGCGGGTTTGGTCTCCGCTTCCGATGCCTGGGTTTCGCACGGCTTTATCGAATTGTACAATCCGACTTCGGCAACGGTCGATTTGACCGGTTGGTCGCTGCAATATGCGGACAGAGGCACCACTGCTCCGACCGGATCGACAAAAGAATGGGAAAAACTCAATCTTGCCGGAGCGATTCCGGCCGGCGGCTACTTCGTAATCGCAGGGAAGGCCACCGGCGCGGCGACGCCCGTAGTCGACCTGACGGGCAGAGTCGATCTGACCTGGGACAGATATATCAACAACAAAGGACTTAAAGTGGCGCTGCTCAGTAACCAGACATTACTGACCGACGTTAATCCGTTCGACATCGACGCTGCGCATCATAAGGCTCCCGGCTATGTCGACATGGTGGGCACGGGGAGCAACGATGATCAGAGCACGATCGACGGATACGAGACCGCTTATCCGACTGGTTCGGCGCAAGGCACATCCAAGAAAAAGGCAATCAGACGTAAAGTTAAGGATAACGTCGATGGCCAAGATTTTGACAACAACCAATCCGACTTTAAGCAAATCGACTATTCCTCGAGCTCGCTGAATCTGGCGGCTGACGGTCCGCACCTGAAGCCGATCGTCCAACCGCTCGAGCTGCGCACAAGCGCGCTTTCCGCAGCCTACGTTGGATCGCCTTATTCCGCGACGATTGCGGTATACGGCGGTACCGCGCCTTTTACATTCGCAGCCGAGGGACTTCCCGAAGGCCTTAAGCTGGACGCGGTCAAGGGCAAGATCACCGGCATTCCGCAAGCGGCCGGAGAATCGACGGTGAAGCTGTCGGTGAAGGACGCGGTTTATCCGACGTCCAAGGAAGTTTCCGCCAGCGTGACGCTGCGCGTGAACGAATCGACGACCGGCACGATTTTTAAAAATGGCATCGAAGTGACGAAGCTGGGCGGCTTCATCGCGGACAAGCCCAACGACGACGGCGGCGTCGCCGAGATCGTCAAGTACAACAAAGACAACGGCAAGTTTTATCTGGTAGACGGCGCGGGCGACCCGCCTTCGCTGAAGATCGTCGAGCTGGGCAACGGTACGAATCCGAAGCAGACCGGCGAAGTCGAAGTGAAGGATCTGGCCGAGACGAACGGCTTCGTCTACGGCGATCTGACCAGCGTCGACATCAATTCGGCCGCCAAGCGGATCGCGGTCTCCGTGCAGGAAGAAGACGGCATGAAGCCCGGCAAGATTCTGACGCTCGATTATGACGGCAAGCTGCTCGCTACTTACGAAACCGGCGTTCAGCCGGACATGATCAAGTCGACGAAGGACGGCAGGTATATCCTGACGGCTGACGAAGGCGAGCCGCGCACGGCGGGCAATGATCCCGAAGGCAGCATCACGATCGTGGATACGCAGACGGGCACCGTAAAACACGTCAAGTTCGACGATCCTTCCGTCATCGCGGACGACGTGCACATCCGCGGCGCGGCGGATCCCGCGACGAAGCAAATTACCGGTAGCGGCACGAAGGCGGATGCGGTTCGCGACCTCGAGCCGGAATACATCGCGCTCTCGTCCGACGAAGGCACGGCTTACGTGACTTTGCAGGAAAACAATGCGGTAGCCGCAATTGACATCGTGAAGGGCAAAGTGACGTGGGTCAAAGGTTTGGGTCTTAAGAATCTGAACGATCCGGCCAACCAACTGGACCTGGTCAAGGACGGCGTTATTCAACTGGAAAACGTGCCGTTCTACGGCGTCTACATGCCGGATGGCGTCGCCTCCTTCCAAGCCGGCGGCAAGACGTACCTGGTGACCGGCAATGAAGGCGACGCGACGGAGTGGGAAGACCGCCTTACCGCGAGCACGGTCAAGGCGATGAAGGGAAGCCTGGATCCGGACTCCGCGGCAGCGAAGTTCCTGAAGGGCACGACAAGGTACGATAGCGTGGAAGTCATGAGCGACATGGGCAATGGCGGTATCTATCTGTACGGCGGCCGTTCATTCTCCATCTGGGATGCGTCTACGATGAAGCAGGTATCGGATACGGGCAGCGATTTCGAGCGCATCACGGCGCAGCGCTATCCGAACAATTTCAATGCCAGCAACAGCAGCAGCAAGACGGGCATCGACGAGCGCAGCGGCAAAAAGGGACCGGAGCCCGAGGACGTGAAAACGGGAACGGTCGGCACGAAGACGCTGGCCTTCGCAGGCCTTGAGCGCATCGGCGGCGTCATGACGTACGACGTGACGGATCCGGCGAAGCCGCAGTTCCTGAACTACACGAATACGCGGAATTTCTCGGCTGGCGCCAATGACAATACGGACAGCGCGCCGGAAGGCCTGGAGTTTATCCCGGCAGCGGACAGCCCGACCGGCTATCCGCTGCTGCTGGTCGCCAATGAGGTCGGCGGCACGGTGTCGATACTGCAGCTTAACGTATCCAAGATCGCGCTCGACCGTTCGAACCTGTCACTGACCGCAGGCGGCTCCGTTGGCAGCCTGACAGCGACGGCGACCGCTGCCGATGGCTCGGCGACTACAGTAGCATGGACCAGCTCTAATCCGGCAGTCGCCACGGTGGACAGCCAAGGCCGCGTGACGCCGGTCTCGACAGGCACGGCGGTGATCGCGGCGGTCACGGCGGATGGATACGCGAAGGCGGAAGCCGTCGTTACGGTAACTTCGGCCGGCGGGCCATACGTTCCGACGACGCCTTCGCCTTCGCCGAGCCCGACGCCTACGCCAACGCCGTCCGGTCAGACCGAGACGTACGGCGACGTGACGGTTAATCTGAACGGTAATGCCGCGGTCATCAAGCTGTCCGGCGAGTCGGCCGGAGATGGCTCGCAAACGCTGGTCGAGCTGCCGGCGGAAGCCGTCGCCAAGCTGACGAGCGGCGCGATCAAGACGCTGACCGTCGAGACGGGCGCCGCGACGCTGTCGTTCGACGCGGACGCCATCGCGGCGATCGGTTCGGCTGCGGGCAAAGGCGCGCTGAAGCTGGAGGTTCGCAAGCTGACAGGAGCAGACGCGGCATCCTCACTGCCAGAGAGCGCGCGCGGCGGCTTGCAAGCCGCGGTGGGCGACCGTCCGGTCATCGAGCTGAAGCTGTCGGCGGACGGCAAGTCGCTGCATCAATTCGGCAGTGGCAAGGTCAAGATCGAACTGCCGTACGTGAAGCCTGCGAACGAAGACGTCTCCGGCATCGTCGTCCGCTATATCGCCGACGACGGCCGGATCGAGACGCTGCCTGGCGGCGTATACGATGCGGCATCGGGCACGCTGCGCTTCTCCGTCTCGCACTTCTCCATGTACGGCGTCGGCTACGAGAACCGTTCGTTCGCCGATACTGCTGGCAGCTTCGCGGTTAACGATATCGCTTATCTGGCGGCCCGCGGCATTCTGGACGGCGTCGGCCAGAACGTCTTCGCGCCGAAGCGCAGCGTGACGCGCGCCGATCTGACGGTCATGCTCGCCCGGATCGCAGGCGCGGATCTGGCTGCCTACCAAGGCAAGGCTTCCGGCTTCAACGATGTGAAGAGCGGCGACTACTTCGCCGGTGCCGTCGCTTGGGCGGTAGATAGCGGCATCGTGTCCGGCACGAGCGCAGGCCGCTTCGACCCGCGCGCCGCGCTGCCGCGGGCGGACCTTGCGGTCATGCTCGTGAAGTTCGCTGCAGCCCAAGGCATCGCGCTGCCGTCCGCGCAAGCGTCCGCAACATTCACGGACGCCGCCGCGATCCCGGCCTATGCGTCGCAAGCCGTTGAGGTCGTGCAGCGTGCCGGCATCGTCTCCGGCCGTCCGGCCGCAGGCGGCGCGGGACTCGCCTTCGCGCCGAAGTCCACGGCTACGCGCGAAGAGCTGGCGAAAATGCTGGCCGCCTTCGTGAAGCTGTCGGTTTAATTAAAGCAGCACCCGGTTCCACGGCCATCGCCTGCTCTTCGAAAGGCGATGGCCCGCGGAGCCGGTCAACAGCCGCATCGACTGCTCCACGAAAGGCGATGGCCCCGCGGAGCCGGTCAACAACCGCATCGCCTGCTCTTCGAAAGGCGATAGCCCCGCGGAGCCGGTCAACAGCCGCATCGCCTGCTCCACGAAAGGCGATGGCCCCGCGGAGCCGGTCGACCGCCGTATCGCCTGCTCCACGAAAGGCGATGTCCCGCGGCCCCGGCTGGACCGCACCCAAAGCTTCTCCCCCAGCGGAGCCTTGCTCGCGTCATCACTCTCGACGCGAGCGAGGCTCTTTTTCGCCGCCGCCATCGTTGGCGCCCCTCTGCCTAAACCGTGCCTCCCGGGTTATACTGTTTATCACGGACGAGCGCCGCCTGCGCTTTTCCTTAAGAGATCCTGGATCCGGACCGTCCGAGCAATCGCCCACATCAACCGTGGGTAAAGGGTAGGGAGATACCAAAGACAAACAAACGGGGAGGTTCGTACGGGTGACGACGTGGCTGCTGCTGGCGCTGCTTATTTTCATTTTTCAGTCCGGCACGATCCTCGTGCTGGAATATCGCCGCCCGGCCAACGCCATGGCATGGCTGTTCATCTTGTTTTTGTTTCCGATCGTCGGCTTCATTCTTTATTACTTCCTCGCCCGCGAGTATGTTCGGCGCCGCAAGGTCCGTCGCAGAGGCGGCCTGGACGAGCAGCGCAGGGGCGAGATCTTGACGAAGAGCCATCTGATCAACGAGCCGGGAGAAATACCGGGCGGCGGGTTCGCGGACGAGGCGCGGTTGTTCCGAACGCTTCGTAAGGCGGGGGCGGCTCCGATCACCGGGTGCAATAAATCGAGGGTGCTGACGAACGGGCAAATGACGTACGACGCAATGATGGAAGCGATCCGCGGCGCCCGGCACCACATTCACTTCGCTACATACATATACCGCGACGACGAGATTGGCCGCATGTTCCGCGATGCCATGATCGAGAAAGCGAAGGAGGGCGTCCAGGTCCGGCTCATCTACGACGGGATCGGCAGCGTCAAGCTGAGCAAGTCCTTTTTCGCCGCGTTCGAGGAGGCGGGTGCCGAATACGCGTGCTTTTTCCCGCTCCGCCCGGCCTTTATGAAGAAGCGCATGAACTATCGCAATCACCGCAAGATCCTTGTCGTGGACGGCACCAAAGGCTTCGTCGGCGGGATCAACGTGGGGGAGGAATATTTAGGCAGGCATAAGAAGCTCGGCTTTTGGCGCGATACGCATCTCGAGCTGGAAGGCGACGCGGTATACGGGCTGCAGGAGGTATTCCTCAAGGACTGGGAGCTCGCGACCAAGCAGCGACCGAGCGACCCCGGTTATTTGCCGGAGCATGCCTGTACGGGAAACGAGGTCGTGCAGATCGTCGCAGGCGGCCCGAACAGGCGGGCGGACGCGATTCACGAGACGCTGTTCGCGATCCTGGCGACGGCCAAGCGGCGGATCTGGATCACGACGCCGTATTTCATTCCCAGCGCGGGCGTCGTTATGGCGCTCAAGACCGCCGCCATGAGCGGCGTCGACGTGCGCATGATCGTGCCGCTCATCCCGGATACGAAGCTCGTGCATGCGGCTACGATGTCCTACGTGGACGAGATGATGAGCTGCGGCATCCGGTTTTGGCAGTACGAACGGGGCTTCATTCATGCGAAAGTCGTCATCGTCGACGACCTGATCGCGTCGGTCGGGACGGCGAACATGGATCTGCGCAGCTTCTTCAGCAATTTCGAGACGAACGCCTACTTATTCCACCCGGACGCGATCGCCGCGCTGGAGCGCGACTTCCGGCAGGACCTTAAGGACAGCAGGGAGCTTGAGCTGTCGTCGTTTCGCAAGCGCTCCGGCGGACGCAAGGCCGCCGAGGCCCTCTGCCGCATGCTGTCCCCGTTGCTATGAGGCTTAAGAAGGATCTTTAATTCGGCTTGATCTGCTTCAGCACGTCTCCAAGCCGCTGCGGTTTCATCGACCCGATGAGGTCGCCGCGCTCCCGCAGCCGCTCGGCGATGTTCAATAAATTGAAGTCGGACGGGCTCGGGTTGGCGCGCACCTCGCTCCAATCGAGCGGCGTAGATACCGGCGCTCCGGCGCGGGCGCGGGGCGAGTAAGCCGCGACCAGGGTGCGGCCGGGATAATACTGCAGGTAATCGAGGTAAATGAGCGATCCGCGGTTTTTCTTCAGCCGTTCGACGGTGAAGAGCCGCGGATTTTTGGCGGTCAAATAGTCGGAGACAAACTTGCCGAACCGGCGGAGGTCGTCGTAAGTCGGGCCGGGCTCGATGCGCATGACGACTTGAATGCCCGTCGCGCCGGAGGTTTTGGGCACGGCCTCAAGTCCGAGCGAATGCAGCAGGTCGCCGACCTTGTCCGCGGCTTCCATGATTCTCGGCTCGACCTCGAGGCTCGGATCGATATCCAGCATCCAGCGGTCGGGCAGCGGCATGCCGATCCGTTCGCAGGACACGTGAAATTCCAGCGCATACAAACTGCCCATCCAGAGCAGCGTCGGCAAAGAATCCAGGACGACGTACCGGATGCCGCCCTCCGTCTCGGTTCTGACGAACTCCGGAACGGGCGTCGGCGCGTTTTTCTGATAAAAGGACTTGCCTGCATAGCCCTCCGGGAAGCGAATCGTCGTTAAATAGCGGCCTTCGCCGTGGGGCAGCAAATAGGGCGCCAATTCGGCCAGCGTCCGGACATAGCGAAGCTTATCGATGCCCATGTCGGGCCATAGCAGTTTGTCGGGATGGGAGACGAGCAGCTCGCGGTCGCCGAGCCGCAGCGTTACCGGGGACATCGTGGCCGGCGCCATAGGCGTTCCTCCGTTCTGAAGCCGCCCCGTTGCCTCGAGGCGATCGTCTTCCTAGTGTAGCCGGTAATCCGGCGCCCCATTCCCCGTTCGATCCGCTATTCGAGGCGACCGCCGCGCGGCGATTGGCGGGCGATGCAGCCGCGGCGAACGGCCCTTCGATTAAACCCGGCGAATTCCGCACTTTTGCCTCCGGACGCTCATACAACAATAAAGAAAGCGCTTGGGGAGGGATCGCTACGGATATGCCGCTGCTGCATCATGCCGGCGCGCTGCTGTCGCTCGCGTTGGTATTTTGGACGGGGTCCTCGCTGTTCGCCGTGCTCCACCCCGCTACCGTGCTCGTCTTGGCCCGCGGCGGCCGGGACGGAGAGACGGCGGGTCCGGCGCCCGCGTCCGAATGGCGAATACGCCTGCAAGGCGGCTTGATGAGCTTGGCGGGCCTGATCTTGCTGGCGCTGCCGATGCTGCTGTAGGTCGGCCGCCGACGCAAAAAAAGATGCCGCCGAAGTCATTTGCATGACTTTCGGCAGGCATCTTTTTATTGTACCGATCAGCCCGTGAACTCTTGTACCCATTCGCCGTTATAATAGGCGACCCCGATCGACTTGAAGTTCGCGTTCAGGATGTTCGCCTTGTGGCCAGCGCTGTTCATCCACGCGGTCATGACTTCCGTCGGCGATTGCTGGCCCATCGCGATATTCTCGCCGGCGTAGCTGTACGTCACGCCGAACTGCTTCATCATGTCGAACGGCGAACCGTACGTCGGCGAAGTATGGTCGAAGTAGTTATTGTTGTACATATCCTTCGCCTTCGCGTCGGCGACCGTCGTGAGCTTGGCATCGGACTTCAGCGCGGACAGGCCGGCTTTGGCGCGTTCCTGATTCACGAGATCGACGACTTGAGCGGCGAAACCGGATTTTTGAACGCTCGTGCCGGAGCCGGAAGACCCGCTGCCTGCCGGTACGGAAGGCGAGGTCGTCGGCGCTGGCGTGACGGTCGGAGCCGGGGTCGTCGTCGGCGCTGGCGTGGCGGTCGGAGCTGGAGTCGTCGGCTTAGGCGTAGCCGTAGGGGCAGTCGTCGGCTTGGCCGGCGTCGGCGTGGCCGAAGGCGCGGTCGTCGTCGGCGTCGTTGCCGGTGTGGAAGGCGTCAAACCGCCAGTCGTGCCGCCGGCCGTGCCGCCGTTCAGCTGCGACAGCAGCGATTGCCAATCGAACGAACCAAGATATTGCTGAAGCTGCGAAGCGTCGAACTTATATGTGTAAGTTTGGGTCGTCTGGGTCGTCGTCGCGGCATTCGCGGAAGCGCCGAACGGAACGGCGAGCGACAGCAGAAGCGCGCCGGAAACAGCCAGTTGACCGATACGATTGTTCTTCATATAAGAGAATTCCTCCTTGGAATGTAAGCCTGCGAGGTTAGCTGACGGGTTAGGTCGGAGTACGCCCTGCCGCGGCTGCGGCTTCACCCCGTATACTTGGTTCCCCCGCGCCCTGTCGGGCTTCGGCTCGGATGTCTCACATTCTATCAGCGGAATCTCGTAGGTTCACGGCATAAATATTACCACGGCCCATATGCTGGGAAATATGAAAACGGCCGATCCGCGCCACGCGCGAGGTTCGGCAGCGTCGGCCGTCGCTTCTTAGAATATTCTCATCGTATCAGGGCGACAAAAAGGAGCGCCTCGAAATGAGGCGCTCCCGCGTCATCCGGCCAATCGCCGGCGAATGATCCTCGAATCTGCCTTTAGCACGAGGCATCTGGAAGCCGATCGCCGATCAAGGCTTCGGCTCGGTCGCCTTGCGTCTGCGGGACGGCGCAGCCTTGGGGCTTGCGCCGACGGCTTCCCCGCCGCCTGCGGCAGCCGCCTCCGGCATGGCGGGCTTTGCGCGCGTGCGCTTCGGCTTGTCCGCCGCAGGCGCCAGATTCGCTTCGCCGGTATCGCCCCGAATCGCCGACTTGCGTCCGGCGCTGCGGCTCGCCGTCGCTCCGCCGGCGGGCGCCTCGCCCGTCTTGACTGCGGCGAGACTGGCCTGCAGCGCGGACATCAAGTCGATGACATTGGTCCGCTCCGCCGCCGGCGCGGTCACCACGTCGACGCCTTGTCCGGCGACCTTCCGGTTGATGGCGTCCAGCATCGCCGTCCGATAGTCGTCCGTGTATTTGGCCGCGTCAAAAGGCGCAGACAGCTGCTCGATCAGCAGCTTGGCCATGTCCAGCTCGCGGTCGTTCACGTTCTGGTTTTGCGGCAGCCCGGGCACGCCCGAGATCGCGCGGATCTCGTCCGGATAGAACATCGTCTCCATGCAGATGCAATTGTCTACGCAGCGAATGGCGGCCAGGCTGCTCTTGCTGCGGATCGCGATCTTGGCGATGCCGATCCGGCCGGACTGCCGCATCGCTTCGAGCAGCAGGCCGTAAGCGCCCGCGCCGGCCTGATCGGGCGACAGATAGTACGTTTTTTGATAGAACATCGGATCGATCTCCTCGAGCGCGACGAAGTCGAGGATTTGAATCGTCCGCGTGTTTTCCGGCTTGACGGCTTCGAGCTCATCTTCGTCGAACAGCACGAACCTTCCTTTTTCATATTCGTAGCCTTTCGTGATTTCCTCCCACTCGACCGCCCGTTCGCAGTGCGGGCAGCTTTTCGCGTAGGAGATGGGCGTGCCGCAGGCCTTATGAATTTGCCGCAGATGCACGTCCTTGTCCTCGGTGGCGGTGAACATCTTCACCGGCACGTGCACGAGTCCGAAGCTGATGGCGCCTTTCCATACCGTATGCATGACGCTTAGCCCTCCTTATAATTCCGTATACCATTCAGGATTCCCATCGTTGTATGGGATTCATACCGTCTGGGCATCCTGTACCGGACGATCTTTCGTGCCAAACGAAGAACGAGGGCGAAGGGAGAGGCGTTCATGTACGATGAGCAGGCGACGGACGGCCAAGATCATATCTACGAAGGCCGCGACAACTATGACATGGACATCGACCGGATGATCAACGAAGGGCTCGGCGGCGGCCAGGTGACGTTGGACAACGGTCTCATCGAAGAGACGACGACCGATACGATGCGGGAAAAAGAGGGGGACGATCCGTCATGAACACGCAGCGGGCCAAGCAAATTTTCGATTCTAAGGATACGATCGCCGTCAGTCTGGAAGGACAGCCGGTTTGGATCGAAGAAGTGGACGAAGCGAACGGCATGGCCACCGTACAGGTCGGGCAGAAGCCGACCAACGTACAGACGGTGTCGGTCGACCGGCTGACGGAGTAGCGGCGAGCGGCGTCAAAAATAGAGATCGTTCCCAATGTGAGGTCAGCTCACGGGGGGACGATTTTTGTTTATTTTGCGGGGATGTCGAATTCGGCGGCCAGTTTAACTTTCGTTTTCCCGATTGTCGCTTCTTTCACGACACGGTAGCGTCCGGGCTCAGGCGATGATTGAAGCATGTCGAAGCTGAAACTGGTTTTATTGCTTTCCCCTTTTTGAAGATGGGCCAGGTTGGCCGGGAAACCGATATTGTCTTTGTAAGATATCGGGACCCACGTGCCGTAAGCCTGCAACTCGATTATGTAGTCGGAGCCGCATTCAAGGATTCGGTCGCCAAGGTTGAGCATCTCGATTCGGTAAGCGTCAATCGTACCGTTCTTTTTTCTTCCCGTCAGCACCGGTTCAAGCCTCAGCTCCGCGCCATAATCGGCGGTTTCAACACGCGACGCAAGCGCAAGGTTAGGTACGACGGCCAATTCCATCTCCCCGCCTCCGCAGCCAGTCACCATATAGGTGTCCACTGTCTCGCCGCTCCTTTTCTCGACGCCGCCGCAGGTTGTGGTCATGCGCGCGCCGCCGCCCTCAAGATGCTGATCTCGAATCAAATGAACCGTCTGTCCGTCGTAGTCGGCGGTCATTATGCTCGGTTCACCTTCGGCGGGAAACATAGTCACTTTTACGATAGCGGGCTGCCGAACCGACACCGACCGTACGAATTCGGAGAGCGGGCCCGGATTAAGTACGCGTCCGTTCGCTTCGACGACGGCGCCGCGCGTCAGGGCTGCGTCATGCGACCAGTCGATTTCTTCCTCGCCCTTGCATGCGGCGGCCACGATCGTAAGGGCAGCGACAAAAAGGTAGCATCGAGCAAACCTTCTCATTTCCCGTCCTATAGGTACCATCGCTTTTCTCCTTTTTGACGAAGCATTTGGATATCGTTTACAAAAGATACGTTAATCTCCTCGAAAAAGTTGCTACCTCCTTTTGAAAGCCCCTATCCGGCGCATAAGCGAAGCAGGAGAAGAATAGGTATGAGGATGCGTTTCGCTGCGCCGATTTTGGTGGAGCAAGGCGACGGGACTTTGCGGCGGGATACGGCGACTGAACGCCGGGGGCGGAGGCGGATAGCGATCTACGATCCCCGTTACGCGCCCGTCCGGTGTTTGGAAACGCTGTCTCCCGGGTAAAGACCACGTATAACCAACTCATGCACGAGAAGGGAGAGTATTCATATGGATCGGCATACGGAAGGCTGGAGCGACAAAATCAAAGGTGCTGTCAACCAGGCGAAGGGCGAGGCTAAGGACCAATGGGGCAACCTCACCGACGATCCGGGTCTCCAGGCAAGAGGCAAATGGGACAAAGCCAAGGGCAAGGTACAGGAAGAGATCGGCGAGTGGAAAGAAAACACCAAGTCGCGCACCGATCGCTGACACAATCCTCCTTATATAAGGTTCTGCACGGCCCCTCGCGCCGGCGGAACGCAAAAACGCAGCCTTTGGGCTGCGTTTTTGCTATAATCTAGCAATGCGTGCGAATAGAAAGACGTTGCTAGGCATACAATCGAGTATAGACAAGGACAGGCCGTTGGCCTGAAAGGGCGGTATAGATGGAAAAGAAGGCGGCGATCCGCAAGATTCCGGTGCAATACCCGTTAGGAACGAAGCAGATATCAGGGTTCGTCCTGCTTTTCCTGCTCTCGCTGGGCAACGTGATACATGGCGCCGAAAATTTATTGTTATACGCCCAAGCGGGGCTCATGACGATGAGCGGCGGATGCCTCGTCTATCTGCTTATTCGACGCAAGGCGTTGAAGGCGGAGCTCACGCTGGCGGGCAGCCGGTTGACCGTGAACGGCCTATCGATCACGGGAGACTCGCTCCGGGAGCTGCGGATCGATCGGGGACTCGTCGGCCTGCTGCCGCGCGGCAAACGAGTCGTGCCCGTGCGCCTCTGCCTCGATCTGAAGGACAGGAGTGCCAGCCTGTTGCTGCTGCGTTGGGCGGAGAAGCAGGGCGTGCCCGTCAGGCAGGGGAGCTTCATGCGTTGGCTTTAAGGGCGAAGTCGCGCCGCGGCCGTCTTGCGTCATTCCTCTTCGGAAGAGACGATCGACTTGCCGGCGGCGAAGAGCACGGCGAGACCGGCGACCATGCAACAGGATAAGACGATGATATATAACATGCTGCGCGAACACCTCCTCGAACGATCAGCGATTCCACAAGGCGAAAAAGACGGACAACGCGACGACGACGCAAAGCGCATACAACAAGCCAAGGCGCGTCCACTTCTTGCCGGTGCCGCTGCCGTAGCCCGCGTTTTCGCTCCGGTTGGCTTGGGACCAACCGACGGTTAGTGTACCCGCGAGCCCGGCGATCATGACGATGCATACCAATCCAATCAGATAAACCATGCTCATCGGTCTCCATCTCCTTTTTCGAAGGCTCCAGCCGCAGCCGGATTCCGGCTGCGCGATTCGCCTCCTTATCGCTGCTACAAGCATAGGAGGCTTTTTGTCTGCCGGCATCCTCCAATCCGCCAGTTTTTATGCCCATCCAATTCATCCTCCAATTAAAGGGGAATTTCCTGTCTGCGCGCTTGCCGGCGCTACCGCGTAAGCGGATAATGGAAGCATTGGAGGGACGGCGCATGTGGCAACCCGATCGCGCGTTGGACAAGCCGGTGTACCGGCAGATCGCCGAGCATTTCGAACAAAGGATCAAGTCGGGAGAGCTGACGGCAGGCAGCGCGCTGCCAGCGGAGCGCAAACTGGCCGCGGAGCTGGCGGTCAACCGCACGACCGTGATCCAAGCCTACGAGGAATTGCGCGCTTCGGGCTGGGTCGTGAGCAAGATCGGCAGCGGTACCGTCGTGGCTGGCGGTGACGCTTCTCCGCTGCGTCCGGCGGATTGGCGGAAATATTTGGACGTCGGCACGATGCTGCCCAATTCGGACGCGATGCGCCGCATCCGGTCCGGCTTGCGCAAGGAGGCGGGCCTCGTGGATTTCGCGAGCGGGGAGTTGTCAGAGGCGTTATTCCCGGGAGAGACGGTGCGCGGCATTTTTTCCGAGCAGCCCTACGACGGACCGCTTGGCTACGACGACCCGCAGGGCTATGGTCCGTTTCGCGAAGCGCTGGCCGCCTTCTTGTCGCGGCATCTGCGTATCCGGACTTCGGCTTCTTCGCTGTTGATTACGTCGGGTTCTCAACAATCGCTTTTTTTAATCATGCAATGCTTGATGAATCACGGCGATGCCGTGGGCGTCGAGACGCCTTCGTACTGCTTTTCGCTGCCGCTGCTTCAATCGGCGGGGCTGCGGGTCTATCCGCTGCCGGTCGGCCCGGCGGGCATCGATCCGGAAGATGTAGAGCGGCTGCATCGCCGGCACCGGCTCAAGATGCTGTTTTTGAATCCCAACTTCCAGAATCCGACGGGAACGGTGCTGACCGCCGAACGGCGAGCCGCATTGCTTAGAATCGCGGAAAAGGAAGGCATTCCGATCGTGGAGGACGATCCGTTCAGCTTGACCGCGTTCGACGGCCGGCCGCCGCTGCCGCTGAAGGCCGAGGATGCGGGCGGCCGCATTTTGTACGTCGGCTCGTTGTCCAAGATCGCCGCGTCGGGCCTTCGGGTCGGCTGGCTGGCGGGACCGCAGGAGATCGTCTCGCGGCTGGCGGACGCGCGGCAGCAGATGGACTTCGGGATGAGCGTCATCCCGCAGTGGCTGGCCGCCAAGCTGATCGAAGGATCGGCGTTCGACAGGCAGATCGGCCGGCTGCGCATCCGATTGGCGGAGCGTCTCGACGAGCTGCGCGCGAGCCTCGATTATCATCTGCCGGGCCTCGTATCCTTCGAACCGCCGGGCGGCGGTCTGAACCTGTGGGCGAAGTGGCTCGGAGATTCGGATCCGCGGCAGCTCCGGGTGCTCGGACGCGCGATGTCGACGGGCGTCGCCTACGTGCCCGGACAAGTATTCGGCGCTGAAGAGCCGAGCCTGCGGCTATGCTATGCGAAGCCGGACGCGGGACAGATCGAGCTGGGGGTCATGAGGCTGAAGGAGGCGCTGCTGCGGATCTAGCCGCGGGTTCGGCGCGGGGCGTGCAGCGGCTGCCGGTTGTCCGCCGGGCGATGCGGTTAGCGCGATACGGGAGCGGCTTCGTGCTTGATCCGTCGCCGGCGGAGCATCCATAGCGCTGCGAACAGCGCTGCGTAAGCGAGCGCGGGAGCCGCCGCGCCCCAGCTGGCCGGCGCGTAGAACGCGAGGCTGGCGCCGGCTCCGTACGCAGCCGCGCGGTAAGGCGCGACAAGGGCGGCCGAAGCCGAACGCGACGCGAGCCGGGACGGCACGGGAGCGCCGTTCAGCCGGGCGGCCCCCCGCCACAGGCGCCAGACGCCTGGCAGGGCCGTCAACCAGACGGCCGCGATCGGCAGCCCGATTAGCGTCAGCTGCAGCGCAGCGCGTTCGGTCGGGAGGGCGCCATTGTACGATCGCGCCAGCAGCCAGACGGCCGCGGCTGCGCCGATCGCCGACAGCGAAGCGAGCGCGGTCCACGTGAGCAGCTTGCGCGATCTGCGGGCGAGCCGTTCGGCCGATCCGAACCATTTCAGCTTGCCGGCTTTGTTTCCGGCGGTCCATGCGAAGGCAAGCAGGAGCAAAGTGAAGCACGCAGCCATGGCGTTCAAGGCGCTGTACACGATTCATTCCCCCGATCCATTCGTTCATTGTCTACCGACATCATAACCTGCCGCGCAAGTCGGCCGGCACGTCCCCAAGGATAAAATGTCTCCCGACTTCGGACGGGGCGGGCGTTAGACTCGCGACCAGACGCAAATAGCGGCGGTGAGGGCCGTTAATAAACCAGCGTGCGGTCTTCCAAGACAAATAGCGGCAGTGAGGGCCGCTATTCTACCAGCGTGCGGTCTTCCAAGACAAATAGCGGCTGTGAGGACCGCTATTCTACCAGCGTGCGGTCATCCGAGACAAATAGCGGGAGTGAGGGCCGCTATTCTTCCAGCGTCGAGGTCTCTCAAGACAAATAACGGCGGTGAGGACCGTTATTGGTCCAGCGTGCGCTCTCCCAAGGCAAATAGAGGCGGTGGAGATGTATACATGATTGGATGAACAGGACCCAGTTCGAAGATCCATCTGAGGGGTTATTCGCGGATGCAAGAACTTATTCCCGTGATGGCACGCCGATGGCTCGAAGTTGCATTGACTTACATGGAACGTCTTCGGATCCATTACTATTCTCCTATCCTTCGCGCCCTTCTTCGCTTTGCAAGTTCGCCCTTGCACCGATATAATTAAGGACAACCTGCGGACAGTCCGCATTGAAGGAGAACGATCGACATGCACGACTGGAGCGAGGGCGGCGGACAAGCCGCCGGCGCCGGACGATTCGTGCTGGAGCTGCGGTCCGAGGCGGATACGGTGCGTTTTGCCGAACGGCTGGCGGACCTGTGCGTCCCCGGCGCGCTGATCGCGCTGGACGGCGATCTCGGCGCGGGCAAGACCCGCTTCGCGAAGGCGTTCGCGGCCGGGCTAGGCGTGCCCGGGATGGTGAACAGCCCGACGTTTACGATCGTCAAGGAGTACGAGGGCGGCCGATTGCCGCTTTATCATATGGACGTGTACCGCTTGTCGATCGAAGAAGCCGACGAGCTGGGGCTGGACGAATACTTCGAGGGCAAAGGCGTCTCGCTCGTCGAGTGGGCTTCGCTCGTCGAACCGCTGCTGCCTCCCGAACGCCTGCATATCCGGCTCGAGCTGACCGGCCCCGAGAGCAGGCTGGCTTCCTGCGAGCCGATCGGCGCTCGATACGAGGCGTGGTGCAGGGAGCTTGGGCTTCGAACGGCCAAGGAGGAGGGAAGCGGCGATGACGTTAACGGATAAAAGGACGGCAGGCGAAAATCCGCTGATGCTGTGCTTCGACACGTCTACGGCCGTGCTGGCCGCGTCGGTCTGCCGGGGCGCGGAGGTGCTGGCGAGCCGGCACTCGCATGCCGAGCGCAACCACGCCGTGCGCATCGTTTCCGATCTCAAAGCGCTGCTTGAAGAGGCGGGCGGCGGAGAGATCGACGCGATCGCGGTCGGGCAGGGCCCGGGTTCGTATACGGGCGTGCGCATCGGGGTGTCCGCGGCCAAGACGCTGGCTTGGGCTTGGGACAAGCCGCTCGTCGGTCTCTCTAGCCTCGAGACGCTCGCGATGGCGGCAGGGCCTTATTTGCGCGGCGAAAAACAGGCTCCGGAGGCGGAACCGTTCGCCGCGCGCCATGCGGGGCAGCCGGTTTGGATCGTCCCGATCATGGACGCGCGGCGCGGTCAGGTTTACGGCGCGCGCTTCGAGACGGCCGACGGATCCGTCTGGCGCAGGCTCGACGAAGACGCGATTCGCCTCATCGGCGAGTGGGGCCCTTCCCTTGCCGCGAGCGCGGCCGAAGCGGGCGCGGTGCTCTCGTTCGTCGGCGAGACCGGTCCGCATGCGGATGCGCTAGCGGCGCTTCAAGGCGCCGTCGCGATGCCGCTGACGATGGACGCGGGCGAGATGGGGCGCCTGGCGGCGGAACGACTGGTACGGGGGCTCGTCGACGACGTTCATCGCTTCGCGCCCAACTACACGCAGCTGACCGAAGCCGAGACGAAGCTCGGCGGCGGCGCTCGGACGGAGGGACAGGCTTGAACGACAAGATCGAATTCCGGTCGATGACGCTGGCCGACATCGACGCCATCGTAGAGATCGAGCGCGAGGCGTTTACCGCGCCGTGGACGCCGGAGGCCTTTCATAACGAGCTGACGCAAAACTTGTTCGCCAAGTATATGGTGATGTCCAAGGGCGACGAAGTGCTGGGCTACGGCGGGATGTGGCTTATCGTGGACGAGGCGCACGTGACGAACATCGCGGTCCGCGAGGCGTATCGCGGCAAGGGGCTCGGGGAGCGGCTGATGCGCGAACTGATGCGAACCGCGGCCTGGCTCGGGGCGGCGCGCATGACGCTCGAGGTGAGAGTGACCAACGACCGCGCGCAGCGGCTCTACCGCAAGCTCGGCTTCGGTCCGGCAGGTCTTCGTCCGGGCTATTATTCGGACAACAACGAGGATGCGCTCATCATGTGGGCGGACCTGGATCCGTCGCTTGGCCGGGAGCGCGGGGGAATGTCGTCATGACGGGCGCATCGGAAAAGAAGGACGGAAGCATGCTGCTCGCTATAGAAACGAGTTGCGACGAAACGTCCGCCGCCGTCGTGCGAGGCGGACGCGAGGTGCTCTCCAACATCGTCTCCAGCCAGATCGAGACGCATCGGCGCTTCGGCGGCGTCGTGCCGGAGATCGCTTCGCGCAAGCATGTCGAGAGCATCACGATGATCGTTCAGGAGGCGTTGACGGAGGCCGGCGTATCCAGGCGGGACATCGACGCGGTCGCCGTCACGCAGGGACCGGGCCTGATCGGCGCGCTGCTGGTCGGCGTCGTGGCGGCCAAGGCGCTGGCGCTCGCGCTGGACGTTCCGTTGATCGGCACGCATCATATCGCGGGGCATATCTATGCGAATCGCCTCGTCGGAGACATCGTATACCCCGCGCTGGCGCTCGTCGTATCGGGAGGACACACCGAGCTGGTGCTCCTCCCGGAGGAAGGCGTCTTCCGCATTGTCGGCCGCACGCGGGACGACGCGGTCGGCGAGGCTTACGACAAAGTCGCGCGCGCGCTGTCCTTCCCCTATCCGGGAGGGCCGCACGTGGACAAGCTGGCGCAGCAGTCCGAGGAAGAGATCGTGCTGCCTCGCGCCTGGCTGGAGGAAGACTCGTACGACTTCAGCTTCAGCGGATTGAAGTCGGCCGTACTTGCGGAGATTAACCGGACCAAGATGAAAGGGCTGGACCCCGATTTCGCGGCGCTTGCCCGGGGGTTCCAAAACTCGGTCGTCGACGTCGTGACGACGAAGGCGATGAAGGCGGCTGCCGAGTTCGGCGCCCGCCAGCTGCTGCTGTGCGGCGGCGTCGCGGCCAACCGGGGCATCCGCGAGCGGCTGGCCGCGCGCTGCGAGGAAGCCGGATTGCCGATGCTCGTGCCGCCGATGTCGTTGTGCAGCGACAACGCGGCTATGATCGGCGCCGCCGCTGAACTGAAGTGGCGCAGGGGACAGTTCTCGTCGCTGGATCTGGCAGCTTCCGCGCAGGTGTCGCTGGAGGAGTGGTCCGTTAATTCTTAGGTTCATGTCAGGTTTAATTTTTTTATGTAAACTTAGTTGACATAAACCTGCAGCCATGTTAAAGTAATGGCATACCCCCTTTTGAAAAGCGCTTGAACGACTCGACACCGACCCCGTCGATCGTTCCGGCGCTTTTCTTCGTCGTCTTGACCGCCGCTTCGCCCGATCCATGTTTTGCGATCAGGCCGGTAAAGCAAGAACGGCTCCGCTGCAAATTGTCTGCGAAAAGCGTGTTGACTTCCGCTCTGCAGCCCGCATATAATAATGACCAATCAAACACGCGTAAAACGCGTTGAACGGGAACAGTAGGGAATTCGCCTGAATCAGAGAGCTGCGGGTCGGTGCGACGCAGCGGACGGCAACCCCGAACTCGCCCGGGAGCGGATGGACTGAGCGCCGATAGCGCGTTAGGTCCATACGGTTAGCCTCCGTCAGAGGGCGCGGCGGTGCGTTTATCGCGCTGCTGCTAAGGTGGACCTTCGTTCGCCCGCTTCGGCGGCCGGGACGATCGTCAACGAGAGTGGTACCGCGGTAGGCTTTGGAGCCCGCCGTCTCTTAGGAGGCGGCGGGCTTTGTGTTTTTGCGGGCATCGCTTGCCGTTGGGAAAAGGCATAAAAACGGCATAACGTGATCAACGCGAAGAACAGGAGCAGTAGGATTGGCCCGGGAAATGCAGAGAGCTGCGGGTTGGTGCGACGCAGCCGACGGGCATCCGAACTCGCCTGGGAGCGGATGAGCGGAACCCGAACGCACGAACAGGTGCGGCGGCAGTACGATCATACGGCCGGCCCCCGGTACAGGGCGCCGTCGTCCAAGGGAAAAGAGCCTTGGGCGGCGCATCGAGAGGGAGCGCTTGATTGCGCTTCAATGAGAGTGGTACCGCGGCGGCTTTTGTAGCCCGTCGTCTCTTTTGACAGGGAGACGACGGGCTTTTTGTATTGTTCACCGTTCACTTGCCTTGGGGAGGCACCGTGCCAGGAGGCAGGGCTTCACCCGTTGCCCCATCCCGATTCTGACGATTCTGAATATTCACACCAAAATGGAGGTTTTAACATGACGCCATCCAACGACAAGCAAGCTTCGAACGCCGCAACTAAGCTCTCGAATGCCGTTTCACTCGCCCAGATTGCCCAGTCAACGTTTTCTGCGGAGCCCGCTGCCAAAAAGAAAATCCGGATTTTCGATACCACGCTGCGCGACGGCGAGCAGGCGCCGGGCGCTTCGCTGCGACCGGAGCAGAAGATCGTCATCGCTCGGCAGCTGGCGCGGCTGGGCGTGGATACGATCGAACCCGGCTTCGCCGTGTCGAGTCCCGGCGAGTTCGAAGCGATCCGCCAGATCTCGCGGGAGCTGCAGCAGACGGAGATCTGCGGCTTCGCCCGCTGCGTCCGCGGCGATATCGACGCGGCCGTAGCGGCGACGGCCGACGCGGCGTTCAGGCGTCTGCACCTCTTTATTTCCTCGTCGCAGATCCATCTCGATTACCAGCTGCGCAAAACGCAGGACGAAGTGGTGAATCAGGTGCGCGAAATGATTGCCTACGGCAAGCAGTTCGTCGACGCGCTCGAATTTTCGCCTATGGATGCCTCTCGGTCCGATCGGGAATTCCTGTACCGAATTATCGAGGCTGCGATCGACGAAGGCGCCACGATCATCAACATTCCGGATACGATGGGCTATGCGCTGCCCGATGAGTTCGGTCCGCTGTTCAGCGCGGTCAGGCAGCATGTCCGAGGCGGCGAAAAGGTCGATTATAGCGCGCACTGCCACAACGATCTCGGCATGGCGCTGGCTAACAGCTTGGCCGCGATCCGTCACGGCGCCACGCATGTCGAGGTAAGCGTCAACGGCGTTGGCGAACGCGCCGGCAACTGCGCGCTCGAGGAGCTCGTGATGGCGATCGAGACGCGTGGCGAAGCGCTGGGCGTAGAGACGGGCATCCGCTCCTCCGAAATTTTCGAGACGTCGCGAATGGTCAGTCGCGCGATGCACTTCCCGATCTCCTTCAACAAGCCCATCGTCGGTCGCAATGCTTTCCAGCACGAATCGGGCATCCATCAGGACGGCCTGTTGAAAAACCGCAACACTTACGAAATCATGGATCCCGAAGCGATGGGAATTCCGCGAAGCATGATCATTTTGGGCAAGCATTCGGGACGGCATGCGATCAAGCACCGAGCGGCGGATTACGGAATCGACCTGGCGGACAAGGAGCTGGAGGACGTATACGCGCGATTCAAGGCCAAAGCGGACGAGACCAAGATCGTAACGGACGACGTCCTGCTCCGCTTGATCGGCGAATCGACGCAGACGCAAATCGAGCCTTATGCGCTCGTCGACCTGCAGGTACTGGCTGGCACGAACCGCACGCGAATCGCTTCGGTGACGATCCGGAGGAATGAAGACGGCAGTGAACGTACCTACACGGGAGCCGGCGAAGGACCGTTGGAGAGCGTCATCCGTTGCATCCGGGAAGCGATGCCGGCAGACGCCTCTTTTGAAGATTTGGAACTGCACTCCCTGTCAACCGGCGAAGACGCTGCGGGCGAAGCTGTCGTTACCGTGCGGCAAGCGGGGAGACGATTCCGCGGAACGGCCATCCATAGGGACATTATACTGGCGGCTGCCCGTGCGTACGTAGCGGCCTGCAATAGCGCGATGATGGCTGTCGGGGTAGAGCGAAGGACGGAATCAAGAGCCTGATCGTGTAAAAGTCAATGGCTGCAGCTCCCAAATCAGCGCATGGAGGGTGTGGGCAAAGTTATCCACACCCCCTGTGTGTAATGGGGATAAGCGTCCGAAATGTGTTGGGAGAGTAAACGCTGCGTAATTTTGAAAACGTGGATTACATTTTCATTACAGTCGCATCGAAATTGGGGATTGTGGGGGTAACTTGGGAAAGCAAAGTTTCTTATGGCCCGATTAATTGTAGAATAGTGCGATCTGAGGCCTTTTACTCGACTAAAAGCTTGCCGCCGATAATACCGAAGTCAAAGGTTAATCGTGGATAAAGTTGTGAATAACCGATTTTATAAATTTTTTGTGAATGATTGCGTAAAGGGGGGAGTCAACTTGAACGATATGCTGAAGTATTACGATTATTTCGATGAGTGGGGCAGGCTGGACCGCGAACCGATCGAGTTTTTGATCAACATGCAAGTGATCGGAAGCCATATTCCCGCGGGAGGACGCATACTCGACAACGGCGCAGGTTCCGGGAAATACGCGATGGCGCTCGCGCAAGCCGGGTACCGGGTCACGCTGACGGATCTGTCGGCCCGATTAGTCGAGGATGCCGAGCGCCGCATCGAAACTTGCGAATGGCGCGACCGAGTGGAGGGGTGCCATGTTGCCGACGCGCAGGATCTAAGCCTGTTCGCGGATGCATCATTCGACGCGACGCTGATGATGGGACCGATGTATCACCTTCAGCGGGAGGCGGAGCGAGAAAAAGCCGCCCTGCAGCTTCGTCGGGTGACGAAGCCGGGCGGCGTCGTGTTCGTGGCGTTTATGTCCCGCGAGAAGCAGGCGGCGACGTATTTGCTCGATCCCGATCGGTGGCCGCCATGCGACACTTATGCGGGTATCCGGGCATTTCTGGACACGGGTGTATTCAACCACCGGGATGAAGGTCGATTTACGGGCGCTTATGCTTTTCCGCTCGCCGGGATCGTGCCGTTCATGGAGCGGATGGGCTTCGAGACGCTGAAGCTGATCGCCTCCGAGAGCATTGGCGGTATGACAGCCGAAAAGCTGGAAGCATGGCGCGCCTGCGGCGATGCCGAATACCGCGATATCGTAGATCTTCTCGTCGAACTGGCCGAGAATCCCTCGATTCTCGGCGCGTCGCCGCATTTGCTTTACGTGGGCAAGGTGCCGGAATTCTGAGCGACGGGCGCCTTCGCTCACTCCATCAACGATTCCCACAAGGCGAAGGCAGTCTCTAGCGCCTGCTGTTTTTCTTCCAGCTTCGACTGAACCTCGCGAAGCCGGACGAAGTCCGTGCAAACTTCCGGCAGCGCCATCTCTTCCTCGAGCGCCGCGATCTCCGTCTCCAGCATCGAGATGTCCGCTTCGGCTTGCTCCCGTTTGCGCTGCTTCGCGCGCTCTTCGCGCTTGGCCTGCTTATCCGCCTCATAATCGGTAACGGGCGACTGAGCGGACTGGGCGGCGCCGGATGCCGAAGAAGACCCGCCGGCGGCCGAAGCGGCTGCCCACTCCTCCAATTCGCGCTTTTTCGCGACCATTTCGTCATAATTTCCCAGGAAATGCACGGCCCCTTCAGGACCGAGCTCCACGACGCGATCCGCGAGCCTGTTCAGGAAGTAACGGTCGTGGGACACGAACAGCAGCGTGCCGTCGTACTCCTCCAAGGCGCCTTCGAGCACCTCGCGGCTCCATAGATCCAGATGGTTCGTCGGCTCGTCGAGCACGAGTACGTTAGCCTTCATCAGCATGAGCTTGGACAGCGCCACGCGCGCCTTCTCCCCGCCGCTGAGCGATCCGACGGTCTTGCGGACGTCTTCCCCGCTGAACAGAAAGTTGCCGAGCACGGTACGGATCTCAGCCTCGGGCAGCATGGGATATTGACTCCAAACTTCCTCAAGCACCGTATTGGCCGGATTGAGGCCGCGCTGCTCCTGGTCATAATAGCCGAGCTGCACGCCAGTGCCCCAGCGGATCGTGCCCGCCGTCAGCGGAAGCTGGCCGACCAGCGCGCGCAGCAGCGTCGTCTTGCCGACGCCGTTGGGACCGAGGAGAGCGATGCGCTCGCCGCGTTTGGCCTCGAAGCCCGCATGCCGGAACAAGGGGCTGATGCCTTCAACTGGCGCAGCCGACGCGTCGTACACCTGAAGCACGTCCTTGCCCGTGCGCCGTTCGGCCGTGAAGGAGAAGCTCGCCTGCTTCAGCGTGCCCGGACGTTCCAGCCGTTCGATGCGTTCCAACGCGTTCCGGCGGCTCTGCGCGCGGCGCGTGGTGGTCGCGCGAACGATGTTTTTCTGGATGAACTCCTCCATCCGTTGGATCTCCTTGCGCTGCTGATCGTACAGCTTGACCTTCTGCGCGAAATCCGCAGCCTTCAGCTCCATGAAGCGCGTATAATTGCCGGTGTAACGCGTCGCCGCATGGCGCTCGATCTCTACAATAGAAGAGACGGTCGCGTCCAAGAAATAACGGTCGTGCGAAACGATGACCATCGCGCCCGAGTACGTGCGCAAGTATTGTTCAAGCCACGTCAGCGTGTCGATGTCGAGGTGGTTCGTCGGTTCGTCCAGCAGCAGCAGCTCGGGCTGCACGACGAGCAGCCTGGCGAGCGCGAGTCGCGTCCGTTGTCCGCCGCTCAGCGACGAGACGACCGTATCGCGCGAAAAGTCGCCGAAGCCCATGCCGTGAAGCACGGCCTTGATGCGGTTGTTCATCTCAAAGCCGCCGGCCTCGCGGAACCGGTCGTTCGCGTCGGCGTACTGGGCGAGCAGCGCTTCGTAACGGGCTGCGTCGGCTTGCTCGGCCGGATCGGCGATGCGCGCTTCGAGGCGTCCGAGCGCCCGCTCCTGCTCGAGCAGCGGGCCGAACGCGGCATTCATCACTTCTTGGATGGTCAGCTGCGGGGCCAGCCCGCTGTTTTGCGCCAAGTAGCCGATCCGCAGCTCGCGCGGCTTGGACACCGAGCCTTGATCGGAGTCGAGTTCGCCCGCCAGGATCTTAAGGAAGGTGGACTTGCCCGCCCCGTTCACGCCGACGAGGCCGATGCGGTCGCGTTCGCCGATTTGCAGCGAGACGCCTTCTAATATAGGGGTGACGCCGTAGTGCTTGACGATGCCGGATGCCTGTAAAAGCAAGAGGATTCCCTCCGAACGAGATCTTGTAGTTGAATCAAGTTTATCGCAAATCCGCTTGAACGTCCAAAGCGAATGAGGGCAGGCGGAGGAAGGGGGCGCCCTTTTCTGTGAAAAAGCTCTTTGGCGTACCGTACGGAAAAATGATACACTGTTGCTATCTATGAATATGAATGGCATGGACGAGGGATGGCGGATGAGTGCAAAGGAGCCGGGCGGCGCGGGGAAGCCGGCGCTGCGCAAAGCGATGGCGGCCCGGCGCGACGCCCTGACGCCGGACGAGCGCGAGGCGCGTTCGCGCAGGCTTTGCGACGTCGTCGTCGCGCAGGCGTTGCAGCCGCTCAGCCAGAAGCTGGGGCGTCCGCTGACCGTGGTCTTGTACGGCGCATTCCGCTCGGAGGCCGATCCGGCCGGCGTGCTGGATTGGTGCGTCGCGGCAGGCCATCGGGCGGTCGCTCCCCGCATTCGGGAGGATGGCGGCGGCATGGAGCTGCGGGTCGTCGCTTCGGCGGCGGACTGGCGTCCGGAGCGCTACGGCGTGCCGAGCCCGGATCCGGTACGCACGGAACCGCTTGACGCGGGCGAACGTCCCGACGCGGTGCTCGTCCCGGGCATGGCCTTCGACCGGCAGGGCGGCCGGCTCGGGTACGGCGGCGGTTATTACGACCGCTTGGCCGAGGCGATCGGTCCTGGGCGACTTCCCTACTGGATCGGCTTCGGCTATGCGCTCCAGCTGTCCGACGAAGACCTCCCGAAGGAGGCGCACGATCTGGCGCTGCAAGGCTTGGCGACGGAGGAAGGATTGATTTGGTTTGCGGAGGAGGGGCCTTGATGACCGACGGCGAAGGACGATTGACGCATTTTAACGAGCAGGGCCGCGCCGTCATGGTAGACGTATCGGACAAGGCGGTGACCGCGCGTACGGCCGTCGCGGAGAGCCGGATTAAGATGGCGCCTTCGACGTTGTCGCGGATTTTGGATCGTACGGTGGAGAAGGGCGACGTGCTGGCGGTAGCGCAGGTCGCGGCCGTTCAAGCGGCCAAGCGGACGTCGGATTGGATCCCGATGTGCCATCCGCTGCCGCTGACGGGCGTGAACGTGAAGTTCGGCGCGAGCGGCGACGACACGCTGACGATCGCGGCCGAGGTCAAGACGACGGGCAAGACCGGCGTCGAGATGGAGGCGCTGACGGCGGTGTCGGCGGCCGCGCTGACGGTCTACGATATGTGCAAGGCGCTGCAGAAGGACATGGTGATCGGGCCGACCCTGCTGCTGAGCAAGACAGGCGGCAAGAGCGGGGATTACCGGGCGGAAGGTTAGGCCGTATCGAGCCGAACCCGCCTGCGAAGTTTGAGGAGACGCGAATCGGGGGGATGGGCATGATTTGGAAAGTAGCGCTGCTGACAGCCAGCGACAAAGGCTCCCGGGGCGAACGCGAGGATACGAGCGCGCAGGTAATCCGGGAGCTGGTCGAGGAGGAGCTTGGCGGGGAGATCGTCGACTATCGCGTCGTGCCCGACGAACAGGACGAGCTGCGCGCAGCCTTGATCGAGATGTGCGACTACTTTCAGGCCGACCTGGTGCTGACTACGGGCGGGACCAGTCTCGGACTGCGAGACGTGACGCCGGAGGCGACGCTGATGGTGTCCGAGCGGACGGTGCCGGGCATGACCGAAGCGATGCGGGCCGCGGTCATGCAGCGAAGCAGGCATTATATGCTCTACCGCGGCGTCATCGCCATTCGCGGACGCTCGCTGATCGTTAATCTGCCGGGCGACCCGAAGGGCGTCAACGACATGCTGATGGCGATTATGGATCAGCTGCCCGACGCCCTGCTGCTCGTCTCCGGCATCGGGAAGGACCGGGATTACTGATGAGCGACCCTTCCAAGCCGCATGAGACCGTGCTGCGCGAGGTGAAGGTCGAGGAAGCCGTCGGGCTGACGCTTGCGCACGACCTGACGCAGATTTTGCCCGGCTCCTTTAAGGGGAGGCTGTTCAGCAAGGGGCACCGCGTCACGGCGGACGACATTCCGAAGCTGAAGGACATCGGCAAGGAGCATTTATACGTGATCGAGCTCGCGCCGGGAGATCTTCACGAGGACGACGCCGCGCTTCGGCTGGCTGCCGCGCTCGGCGGAGAAGGAATCGTATACGGCGAACCCCATGAGGGGAAAGTGACGCTAAAGGCTGCGGCGCCGGGGCTCGCCGTCATCGCGCGCGAGGTCGTGGACGGGATCAACGGGTTGGGCGAGATCGCGCTCGCCACGATCGTCGGCGGACGATTCGTGCAGGCCGGAGAGGCGCTCGCCGCTTCCCGGGCGATCCCGTTGGTCGTGCCCGAGGCCAAGATCGCCGCGGCGGAGGACATCGCGGCGAGCTACAGGTCGGCGCACGGCGGCGCGGATCCCGTTAGCGTCAAGCCGCTGCGCCGGATGCGCGCCGGACTGTTATCCACGGGGACCGAGGTGTTCACGGGGCGCATCGCCGACAAATTCGGGCCGGCCGTCCGGGCGAAGCTGGAGGCGTTCGGTTCGGAGCTGGCCGAGCAGCGCTTCGCGCCGGACGACCGACAAACAATTGTCAACCACTTGTACTACTTCCTGGAACGGCGTTATGATATGATACTGGTATCCGGCGGAATGTCCGTCGATCCCGACGACCGGACGCCGGGCGCCATCGCCGACGCGGGCGCCGAGATCGTCAGCTACGGGACACCGATGCTCCCGGGCTCGATGCTGCTCTTCGGCTATTTGGAGGGCGTACCCATCTTCGGGCTGCCGGGCTGCGTCATGCACGATCCGTATACTTCGTTCGACGTGCTGCTCCCTAGGGTGTTGGCGGGAGAGCGGATCACGAGGCAAGAGATCGCCGCGATGGGCTATGGCGGACTGCACCGTTGACCGGCCAGAACTTATTCATTTCGGGCGCGATGTATAGTTTTGAAGCATGCGCCATTTCGTTTTTCGGTTTTCACGCATTCCAAGACACCACGATAGGGGAGGGATAACCATGGGAGGTATTGGCGCATCAGGCTTGATCCTGCTGATCCTAATCGCCTTGCTGCTGTTCGGACCGAACAAGCTGCCGGAGCTGGGCAAGGCTTTCGGCCGCACGCTTCGCGAGTTCAAGAAGGGCGCGAACGATCTGATGGACGACAGCGAGCGTCCGGCTCGCCGCGAGGTCGCAGCCGCTCCGGAAGCGGAGCCGCTCAAGGCCGAACGCCGTCTGCCTGAATAACGGGCGGCAGATCGCCCGAACGGCATGAATTCGGGTAGCCCGAATGAACGCAATTCTTGAATACGGAGGGCGGCTTGATTTTCGGGAGCCGTCCTGATTTTTTATGCCCGGTGGGGCGGAGGTCGCATATGGCGGAGCGCTCGGGCGCAAAGGCCGATACGTTGGAAATGGGCGGAATGCCGCTCATGGAGCATATCGGAGAATTGCGCAAAAGGGTTATTTATATCATCATCGTGCTGGTCCTCGCGCTGGTCGGGGGCTTGTTCGGCGCGGAGCCGCTGTTCGATTATCTCATCGACGCCGCGCCGTCGGGGCAAATCGACCTTAGCGCCTTCTCGCCGTGGGACGCGATCAGCCTTTATATGAAGTTCGCTTTTATCATTTCGTTCGTCGTCGCGATACCGTTTACGCTTTACCAGCTGTGGGCGTTCGTGAAGCCCGCGCTCGGGAAAAAGGAACAGCGCGCGACGCTGCGTTACATACCCGGGGCGCTTTTTATGTTTTTGGCCGGGTTGGCTTTCGCCTATTACGTGATTTTCCCGATGGCGTACTCGTTCACGGAGAAGGTCACGAGAAACTTGGGGCTGAAGCAAGTATACGGGGCCAACCAATACTTCAGCTTCCTATTCAATATCCTGGTGCCGATGTCGCTCTTGTTCGAGCTGCCGATCGTCATTTTGTTTCTCACCCGAATCGGAATCTTAAGTCCGGCTTTGCTGCGCAAGCTGAGGAAACTGGCGTGGTTCGTCATGGCCGTCGTCGGCGTCGTCGTGACGCCCCCGGACGTTATCTCGGATTTGCTCGTAGCGGTGCCGCTCATTTTGCTCTACGAGATAAGCGTGCTGCTGTCGGCGAGCGCCTACCGCAAGCGATTGCGGCGCGCGGCCGAACGGGAAGCCGCATTTGACGAAGACGATTAGCGATCATAGAAGCGTTTGCCGTAGAGAGGGCTGACTCAGCCTTCGCGGCGGGCGCTTTTTTGTTTATTCCTGATATATCCGATCGAGCACGGCGGGGCTTCCTCCATGCGTTTGAACAATATCCCCTTGGATCAGGAAATGGCAACTGGAGGCATTAACCACGGAGAGAGCCTCCGACTGCGAGTATACGCCTGGAACGAATCTCTCGCCTTTGTACAGTGCCCTTTCCCGTCAGGCGTTCCTCGCAACGCATGCATCTTCGCAACACACGCATCTTCCGCAGCTCGTTTCTTCCCCGCCGCTCATCGGCTCCGCGAGTCCTAATGGGCTATGCCTAGGCGATTTGGCGGGCTTCCCTGACCGAAGGGGATACCGTTAAAACGGGAAAGGAACCGTCTTATAGGGCATGAGAACCGTTCGCTTAGGGCGATCGATTCAAATTTGCCGACAAAAAATTAAAATCCTTTCATGTATTCGACATATTCCGATATTATCCAGTGCGGACTTGTGCTAAAATGTGTCTGTGATTTGAAATGGAAGTGCTTACATAGAAAAGGGCAAGCGACATTCATTCGGAGGGGTAAAGCATGCGCAATTCGGGACTCAGCTTGCAAACGAAGTTTTTAATCGGTTATGTCGCGATGGTCGTTCTGTTGGTGCTGTCGTTTATTTTGCTGGCAGCGGCTTCGGTGTTCAAAGGGCATTCGGCGTTATTAGTTGAAGTAATCGTCATTTACGCGCTTATCCTGGTGGGCGGCGGCTTTGCGATGCTGACCGTCTCGCGCAAGCTCCTGCATTCGATCGGAGGCGTGACGGGCACGCTCAAGAACATCGCGGGTTCGGGCGGCGACCTCACCCAGCGGATTCCGGTTTACACGAAGGATGAGGTCGGCGACCTGGCTACGGCTGCCAACGCTATGCTGGACGGCCTTCAGAAGATGATGAAGGAGCTTCGGGAAAACACGGCCGAGCTCGCGGCGTCCGCCATCCAGCTGAAAACGGGCGCGGACGAAAACGCGAGAGTAAGCAGCGAAGTGTCCAGAGCGGTCGAACGGGTAGCCGCAGGCTCGGAGACGCAAGTGTCGCAGTCGCAGCAAATCTCGGCCGTCATGACCGAGACCATCGGCGGGCTGACGCAGGTCGCGTCGACGACGACCGGCGTGTCGGATGCGGCGCAGCTCACGAGAGACCGGGCAGAAGGCGGTTCAACCCTGCTTCAGTCGGCCTCGCGCGACGTCGTGCAGGTGGAGTCGGCGTTCCGCTCGCTGCAGGAGACGGTTCGCGGCCTCAATCACAAATCCGAGAAAGTCATCGAAGTCATCGGATACATTTCGGAGATCTCGAGCCAGACGAACCTGCTCGCCTTGAACGCGGCGATCGAGGCCGCTCGCGCGGGCGAGCACGGACGCGGCTTCGCCGTCGTCGCCGGCGAGATTCGCAAGCTGGCCGACCAGACGCAGCAGTCCGCCGTGCAGATCGCGACGACGCTCGAAGCGATGTCCGGCGACATCACCAAGGTGGCCGCGATGTTCGAGCAGAGCGCGGAGCAGGTGTTCGGCGCCGTGTCCGGCATGCAGCACGCGGAATCCGCGTTCAGAGAGATCGTCGGCGAGGTCGGCAAGCTGAGCGCCAATATCGGCGACGTCGCCGCAGCGGTCGAACAAATGTCGGCGGGCAGCCAGTCGGTGCAGCAGTCGATTACCGACATTACCCGCATCACTGAGGAAAACGCATCCTTCACCGAGCAAGTCACCGCGATGAGCCAGCAGCAGCAGTCCTCGACGGAAGAGATGGCCCGCACGGCGGACAGGCTTAGCACGATGGCAGCCCGTTTGAAGACGTTGGTCGGGAACTTCAGAACGTAAGATGAAGTTAAATGCCGCGACCTAGGCGTATAGTCCGGGGCGTTTTGCGGAAACGATAAAAGGATGTCGAATGAGCGCGGGTCCGCACTTGATGCGGATCCGCCTTTATATTTTTAACGCAAAGGGACTTGAAATGGTTATCCAAAATCAGTATTATAGGTAGTGGTTATTAGCACTTAACTTGATTGAGTGCTAAACTTCGCAAACTTCTCCGTAACGGAGTACAAAAGGAGGCTATTTTCATGATCAAACCTTTGGGTGATCGCGTGCTTGTCGAAGCAAGCGCCAAGGAAGAAAAGACGCTGAGCGGTATCGTTCTGCCGGACACGGCCAAGGAAAAGCCGCAAGAGGGCACCATTATCGCGGTAGGCGCCGGCGCAGTCGGCAAAGACGGCGCGCGCATCGCGCTGGAAGTCAGCGTAGGCGATCGCGTTCTGTTCTCCAAATATGCGGGAACCGAGATCAAGTACGAAGGCAAAGAGTATTTGATTATGAAAGAAAGCGACATTCACGCGATCGTCGGCTAAGCCGGCGGATAACCGCTGACATAAGCAACCGCAAGCAGTACCTAACCTATTATGCGAACCAATTTCGAGGAGGGTTATTGAAGAATGGCTAAGGAAATCAAGTTTAGCGAAGACGCGCGCCGCGCAATGCTCCGCGGTGTGGACGCACTGGCCAATGCCGTTAAAGTAACGCTCGGACCGAAGGGCCGCAACGTCGTGCTCGAGAAGAAGTTCGGCTCCCCGCTGATCACGAACGACGGCGTGACGATCGCCAAGGAGATCGAGCTCGAAGACGCGTTCGAAAACGCGGGCGCTCAGCTCGTCAAGGAAGTCGCAACCAAGACGAACGACGTGGCCGGCGACGGCACGACGACCGCTACGGTTCTGGCGCAAGCCATCATCCGCGAAGGCCTGAAGAACGTGACCGCCGGTGCCAATCCGATGGTCGTCCGCAAAGGCATCGACAAGGCCGTACGCGCCGCAGTCGAGCAGCTGAAGGCGATCTCCAAGCAAGTCGAAGGCAGCAACGACATCGCGCAAGTCGCTTCGATCTCCGCGGCTGACGAAGAAGTCGGCAAGCTGATCGCCGAAGCGATGGAGAAGGTCGGCAAAGACGGCGTCATCACCGTCGAAGAATCCAAGGGCTTCCTGACCGAGCTGGACGTCGTCGAAGGCATGCAGTTCGACCGCGGCTATGTCTCCCCTTACATGATCACCGACACGGACAAGATGGAAGCCGTGCTCGACAACCCGTACATCCTCATCACGGACAAGAAGATCTCCAACATCCAAGAGATCCTGCCTGTCCTGGAGAAGGTCGTACAATCCGGCAAGCAGCTGCTGATCATCGCCGAGGACGTCGAAGGCGAAGCGCAAGCGACGCTGATCGTCAACCGTCTGCGCGGCACGTTCACTTGCGTAGCCGTCAAGGCGCCTGGCTTCGGCGACCGCCGCAAGGCGATGCTGCAAGACATCGCGGCTCTGACCGGCGGTCAAGTGATCACCGAAGAGCTAGGCCTTGAGCTGAAGTCCACGAACGTGAACCAACTGGGCTCCGCCCGTCAAATTCGCGTCAACAAGGAAAACACGATCATCGTCGACGGTGCCGGCGACTCGAACGACATTAAGGCGCGCGTCAACCAAATCCGTGCCCAAATCGAAGAGACGACCTCCGACTTCGACCGTGAAAAGCTTCAAGAGCGTCTGGCGAAGCTGGCCGGCGGCGTAGCCGTCATCAAGGTCGGCGCTGCTACCGAGACCGAGCTGAAGGAGCGCAAGCTCCGCATCGAGGACGCGCTGAACGCGACTCGCGCAGCCGTCGAAGAAGGCATCGTATCCGGCGGCGGCACGGCGCTGGTTAACGTATACAACGCGGTTGCGGCCGTTAACGCCGAAGGCGACGAGAAGACGGGCGTCAACATCATCTTGCGCTCGCTCGAAGAGCCGATCCGCACGATCGCTGCTAACGCCGGCCAAGAGGGCTCCGTTATCGTCGAGCGTCTGAAGAAGGAAGAAGTCGGCGTCGGCTACAATGCCGCTACCGGCGAATGGGTCAACATGTTCGAAGCCGGCATCATCGATCCGGTGAAGGTGACACGCTCCGCGCTGCAAAACGCGGCGTCCGTCGCCGGCCTGTTCCTGACGACCGAAGCGGTCATCACCGACAAGCCCGAGAAGGACAAAGGGCCTGCCGGCATGCCTGGCGGCATGGGCGATATGGGCGGCATGGGCGGATTCTAATCCACGCCCCCTCGAATACAGCAATACTGGCCGGACTCCAATCGGAGTCCGGCTTTTTGCGTTGCGGGATATCGGCAGCAGGGGTAATAAAACGGTTATGGGCACCTATTTCGCCCAAAAAACTATTTGGAGAGGGGCGTGGTCCGGATGGAATGGGAATGGCTGCTCCGAATCGCGTCCGCGGGGTTATGCGGAGCGATCATCGGCTACGAGCGCAAGAGCAGAATGAAGGAAGCGGGCATTAAGACGCACTTTATCGTCGGCACTGATCGACGATGACGGCGCGATCCAACAATTGCTCGGCCGGCTGAAGGAGCTCGAGGTGCCTCTGATCGGCATTCAGACCAACCGTGACGGCAGAGGCGAGGTCGCCGTCGACCTGTCCGTCAAGCTGCCTGCTTCCTGCGACAAGGAACGATTGCTGACCGCGCTCCACGGACTCGGGCACGTACGCCATATCGAATGGCAATAAAGCCATAAAAGAACGCAAAATACGCAAGATATGCAGGGGGACAGTTTTTCCAGTCTATGGTACAATGAATACGCTTCAATACGGACGGAGCCGGGAATGCCATCCCGCTATACCAATCGTCAAAGGGGAAGATCGTTGTGCCTGCACTTGACATGCCTTTAGAGCAGTTAAAAGAGTACCGGGGACGCAACCCGCGCCCGGCCGATTTCGACGAGTACTGGGAGCGCGCGCTAGCCGAGCTGAAGGCGACCGATCCGCAGGTCGAGCTCGTTCCGAGCGAATTCCAGACGCCGCAGGCAGAGTGCTTCGACTTGTACTTCACGGGCGTCAGAGGCGCACGCATCCATGCGAAGTACGTTCGTCCCAAAAACGTGCAGGAGCCGCATCCGGCCCTCGTGCAGTTCCACGGCTATTCGGGCAGCGCAGGCGATTGGAACGACAAGCTCGCATACGCCGCGCTCGGCTATTCCGTGCTGTCGATGGACGCCCGCGGTCAAGGCGGCCAATCCGAGGATGTCGGCGGCGTGAAGGGCAATACGCTGAACGGCCATATTATCCGCGGTCTGGACGATCATCAGGACAACCTGCTGTTCCGCCATATTTTCCTTGACACGGCGCAGCTCGCCGGCATCGCGCTAGGCCTGCCCGAGGTCGACCCTGCCCGGGTCTATGCGGCCGGCGGCTCGCAGGGCGGCGCGCTTACGATCGCTTGCGCGGCGCTTGAACCGCGTATATCCAAGCTTGCACCGGTCTTCCCTTTTCTCTGCGACTACAAGCGGGTCTGGGAGATGGATCTGGCGAAGGACGCCTATCAGGAGCTGCGCGACTACTTCCGCCGCTTCGACCCTACGCACGAGCGGGAGGAAGAGGTATTCACCAAGCTCGGCTATATCGATCTTCAATACCTGGCCGACCGCATTCAAGGCGAAGTACTCATGTTCGTCGGGCTGATGGACTCGGTCTGTCCGCCATCGACGCAGTTCGCCGCCTACAACAAGATCACGGCTAAGAAGGATCTCGTCATTTATCCGGACTTCGGTCACGAAGGCCTGCCGGGCTCTTCGGACAAGACGATGCAGTTCTTTATGCGGGACTAATCCGATCGATCGTGGTATACTTATTAGCGTACGGACTCCCCCAGCGCGGGGGGGTCTGCTTTTGTTATTTCACCCGAGGAAGTGAATGGCTTTGAACGTTTCATGGAAGAGGAACCTGTACGTACTCTGGACCGGCGTGTTTTTTTGCAGCATGGCTTACTCGGCCGCCATACCGTTCATCCCTTTGTTCCTGAAAAACGACCTTGGCGTGGAGCATCACGTCAACCAATGGTCGGGGTTCGCGTTCGGCGTTACTTTTCTCGCAAGCGCGTTGATCGCCCCGTATTGGGGGTCGCTGGCCGACAAATACGGGCGCAGACCGATGCTGATCCGCTCGGGTTACTGTCTCGCGGCGCTGTACCTGGTCACCTTTTTCGTGAAAGACCCGTACGTGTTTCTGTTGGTCCGGGTGTGCCAAGGCTTGCTAGCAGGCTACGTGCCGGCTTCGATCACGCTCGTCGCGACGAACACGCCGGAGGAAAAAACGGGATACGCGCTCGGCGTCATGGCGACGGCAAGCGCAAGCGGCGGCATCATCGGGCCGCTCGTCGGAGGCGTCGTGAGCCATCTGACGAGCAACCGGGAGGCTTTTTTATTTTCGGCGGCGGTCGTGTTCATCTCGGCGCTGATCGCGAGCTTTTTCGTCAAAGAGGAGAAGTTCAACCGCTCGGCGAAGCGGTCGAGCATTCGCGAGGATCTGTCGCAGGCGGTGCACAACCGCACGTTCATCACGCTGCTCCTGCTCGTCGGCCTCAGCACCTTCTCCGTCATGATCCTCGAACCGCTTCTCACGATCTACATGACGCAGCTCGGCGGGGAGCAGTCGGACGCGTCGCTGCAGGCTGGCATCGTCTTCTCGGCCGTCGGCATAGCGACGCTCATCGCGGCGCCGCAGTGGGGCAAGATCGGCCAGCGAATCGGCTTCATCAAGGTATTGGTCATCGGTCTCGCGGGTGGGGGCATCGGCAATCTGCTCCAATACTTCGTCGGGCATTATACGGAATTCGGCGCGCTTCGCTTCGTGTACGGCCTGTTCTTCGCGGGCGTCTATCCCGCGCTTAACGCCATGATCGTACGGGTGACGGCGCCGGAGTTCCGGGGGCGCGCATTCAGCCTCAGCCAGTCGTCCACGCAGTTTGCTACGATGCTCGGACCGGTGCTCGGCGGCTTGCTCTCCGGCTGGATCCCGATCCGTTGGGTTTTCGTGCTGAACGGCATCATGCTGCTGTGCTCCGCCGTCCTGCTTTTCCGCAAGCGGCACTTGGACCGCCCTGAATCCCGCCCAGCCGGGGAGGGCGCTGCATGACCGTTTTTCTTCATATTCTCGTGAACAACGTGCTTCCGATTTCGATATTGATCGCGCTCGGGATCGTGCTTCAACGCAGCTTTAAACTGGACATTCGGACGCTTTCGAAGCTGAACTTTTATTTATTTTCTCCGGCGATCATGTTCAAGCTGCTGTACAATACGGCGATCTCGCTTTCCCTATTCGGGACGGTTATGGCGTTTTTCGCCCTTTTTATGCTGCTCCAGTACGCGCTCGTCTCGGCGGTCGTCCGTCTTCGCGGATACGATCCGTCGATGCGCAGCGCGATGCGGTGCAGCGTGCTGTTCTACAATAGCGCGAATTACGGGATCCCGCTTAATCAGCTGGCCTTCCACAACAATCCGTATACGCTGTCCGTACAGGTGTTGATCATGATGATGCAGTCCCTCATTCCGAATACATACGGCGTCTACAGCGTCAATGCGCACAAGTCGGATTGGCGTCAGATTCGCCGCGTGATTTTGTCGATGCCGGTCATCTACGTCATTCCCGTGGCGCTGCTCATGCGCTACCTCTCGGTGCCGCTGCCCGACTCCGTCGTGACCTCCGTCGACTATTTGTCTAATGCCTTCATCGGCACGGCGTTGATCACGCTCGGCGTCCAGCTTGGCAGCATGGCTTGGCGCATCAGCCGCAGGCTGCTGTCGGACATCGGCTTGTCTCTGGCGCTGAGATTGGCCGCCGGTCCGCTGCTCGCTTGGGGCGCTTGCGAAGCGATCGGCGCGCACGGCTTGCTCGCAAGCGCACTGATCGTCTCGTCGTCGGTGCCGACCTCGCTCAGCAGCGTGCTGCTCGCCGTCGAATTCGACAATGAGCCTGAGTTCGCCTCGCAGACGGTGTTCGCTTCGACCGCGGTCAGCACGGTGACGGTGGCTGCGGTTATCGCGATGCTGGGCGTTTAACGCACGCTGCAACTTTTGCCAAGCGGGTAGCGTCAGGACGTTATCAAGCCGGACAGGGGGCGAGGGCAAGGTGAGGAAGCTGATTGTCATGGGAGCGTTGGCCGTTCTGCTGCCGTTGCAGGGCTGCGGGGAGGGAGCGCTCTCGAAGGAGCTGTCTTCGCGCGAATCGTCGAGCTCGCCGCCTGTCTCGGCGGCAGCTTCATCGGGCTTGCCTGTGGCCTCGCCGGACCCCTTCAAGACGGTGGACGTCGTCCCGCGCCTTGAAGTGACGGCAGGCGGGGAGACCGTGGCTGCCCGGATGAGCAGCTATTGCTGGACCGAACGGGAAAAAGGCGTCGGACAATGCGCGGACGCGGCCACGGGTCCGACCATTGAGAACGTGAAAAGCAAGCCGCGCGTGCGCGCCGGAGACTTCGTCACGCTGGCCTGGTCGGTAGAACCGCCGGATGAAATGCACGTGACCGTATCCTTTCCCTACGAGGAACGTCCGGCCGAAGCGATTGAGACCGCAGGTTCGACGATTCAAATCCCTGCCGGCGAGGGCGACCGCTTGTTCGTGATTACCGCGACCTGGCCGGGCGGTACGGTGCCTTATTACTTTGGCGTAAGCGCCAGCGGGGACGAAGAGGCGGATGCCCTGCGCAAGCTCGCGTGGGACGCGATACCTAAAGGAGACAGAGCGTCGGTCGTGGACGACTGGCGGGAAGCCGCCGTGTCTGTCCGCGATGTCGGCGAAGCGGGCTTGTCTGCCGTTGACGGAGACGGCAAGCTGATTCGGATTCCGGGAAACGGAGCCGATCGGTTTATATCCGTCACGTTCCGGACGACCCAAGATGGTATGCTTGGCCCGATGGTCGCCGTGTTCGACCGGACCACGCGGGAGCTGATCGGGTGGCTGCTTCGATATTGAAGCGACATTCGATTCATGGGTATGAATGTAGGAGCCGGCCGATATCGGCCGGCTTTTTTAGTGATTTAATTGTGTTGTAAGTGTAAGGGGAAAATACACAGTTGACAGCTGCCCGATATTACTCTATATTTAGGATATGTTACTTAACTAAATAAAGCATGTTCCAAAATGTTAGTTAATTATAAGGAGGAAAATAAAATGGCAAAATCCGCATGGGGTATTGACGCTTCGCACAGCTCGATCGATTTCTCGATCCGCCACTTGATGATCTCGAAGGTAAAAGGCACGTTCCACACGTTCGAAGCGAACGTTAACGCGGATACGGACGATCTGACGACGGCCGATATCGAGCTGTCCATCGACCTGTCCAGCATCGACACGCGCAACGCAGACCGCGACGCGCACTTGCGCAACGCCGATTTCTTCGACGTCGAGAACCACCCGAAGCTGATCTTCAAGGCGACCAACATCGTCAAGACCGGCAATGGCGAATATGACGTGACCGGCGACGTTACGCTTCACGGCGTCACGAAGCAAGAGACGTTCGAAGTCACGTACGAAGGCGCTTCGAAGGATCCTTGGGGCAACCAACGCGCGGGTTTCAGCGCGAAGGGCAAGATCAAGCGCAGCGACTACGGCCTGACTTACAACGCGGCGCTGGAAACGGGCGGCGTCATGCTGGGCGACGACGTTGCGATCTCGCTCGAACTGGAAGCCGTTAAGGCGTAAGCAAGCAATTATCCCTAACGCGAGGCGGCGGAGCATAGGCTCCGCCGCTTTTTTTTGTTGCCGAATAACGCGGTTGGCAAGTATATTAGCGCTAAAAGCGCCGGGATGCGATCGGCGCGAACGCGAGGAGATTCGACATGCTCGAGATGTTCAGCTTCGACGCCGCGGTGCCGCTTCATCTGTTCGAATACGGATTGAAGAAGGAGCGTACCGAGCAGCATTGGCATTCTTTTTACGAGATCGGTTACTGCCTCGAGGGACGCGGCGCGTTTTTCATCGGGGAGGAGACGGTGACCGTCGAGCCGGGCACGCTGATGCTTTTTCCGCCCTACGAGCCGCACATCGCCATGGCGGAGGCAGAAGGATGCCGGTTCGCGTTCGTTTATTTCAGCGAGTCTTTATTTTCCTCCGAGGACCGGTATTTGCTGCGGCCGTTCGCGCGGGCGGCGACCTGGAGCGAGCCTGAATGGCGCTCGCATCGGACTTTGGCGTCCGAGCCCCCCGGACCGCTGCTCGCCGCCATGCTCGCCGAGTACGCAGCGAAGCCTTCCGCGTACGGCCCGCTCCTGCGGTCGTCGCTGCTGAGACTCGCCGTCTGGCTGTACCGGGCCGAAGAGGAGCGATACGGGCGCAGAAAATGGCGGGAGCGAAGCGACGCGCTGGAGCGACTGCGTCCCGCGCTGGAAGCGGTGGCCGAGCGGTTCAGAGAGCCCTTCGGCCTGCGCGAAGCGGCGGAGGCGCTCTCGCTTAGCGAATCGCGAACGCGTCATCTGTTCGTCGAGGGCGTGGGCAAACGATTCAAGGCGTACTTGACGTTCGTACGTATGCAGGAAGCGAAGCGTCTGCTGGCGACGAGCGACTTGTCGGTGACGGAGGTGTATCTGGCCTGCGGCTTTCAGAGCGCGGCGCCTTTTTATCGCTCGTTCCGGCAGCTGGTAGGCTTGCACCCCCAACAGTACCGGGAGAGGTACATGGACCGATGAATAGCCGTTTATAAGAACGGAAGCCGGCCAAAACGAGATGAATGCGTTCTCCGTTTCACGTTAAGGTGAGGATAGAAATCACCGATACCGAAGGGGTGCGTAAACGATGGCAGGATGGGAAAAATTGAGCGGGCTCGTGCGCAGGGAAATCATTCAACGGGGCGAGGAAGGCTGCGCCGTAGATGGATTCGAGAGCCGGCTGGCGCAGTGCGGGGAAGACGAAGAGAAGCTGATGTCGCTGTATGGGGAATTAAGCGCGCTCGCGCCGAAGCCGGATTTTCCTTTTAACGAGCCGTCGGATCTGGCAGCTATCCGCGCGCTTCGTCCCGGTGAGGGGCGGTCCCAAGCAGACAGCGGCCCGGAACCAAGCGAAGCGGCTTGGCGCGACAAGTTTCTCGGCGCCTGGCTGGGCAGGCTGAGCGGCTGCGCGCTCGGCAAGCCGCTCGAGTCGTGGCCGATGATGGGCGGCTCGAACGGCAATCCGGGCTGGCGCAACGTGCAGCTCTGGTTCGAAGGGGCCGACGCCTGGCCGATTCGCGGCTATACGCCGGAGCGGTCGCGGGCGGAATCCGAACACATCCACATTGTGGAATGGTGCTTGAAGAGCACGCGCGAGCAGATTCGTTTCATGCAGAGCGACGACGATGTCAGGTACACGGTGCTCGGTCTCCTCATGCTGGAGGAAAAGGGGCTGGACTGGGACGCTTGGGATATCGGCAAGCTCTGGCATAGCCGCTTGACTTACCAGCAGGTGTGCACGGCGGAGACGCAGGCTTATTTGAACTTCGGGCAGGTAACGTCTCATATAAACCGGGACAGGCCGGCGGATTGGGCGGCCAAGCAGGAGTGGGTGCGCACGCATCTGAACCCGTACCGCGAGTGGATCGGAGCGCAGATCCGGGCGGACGGCTTCGCGTACGGCGCGGCGGGCAACCCGGAATTGGCGGCGGAGCTGGCCTGGCGGGACGCTTCTTTTTCTCACGTGAAAAACGGCATCTACGGGGAAATGTTCGCGGCCGCGATGATCGCGGCAGCCTTCACGGAGACCGACCCGGAGCGGATCGTCGAAGCGGGACTGCGCGAGATCCCGAGCACCTCGCGGCTTGCCCGCGACATCGCGCAGGCTGTCGACATCGCGAAGGACGCGAAGGATCAGATCGAACTGGTTGACCGCATCTGGGAGGCGTTCAAACACTACGACCCGGTCCATACGAACAACAACGCGGCCCTGGTGGCGGCGGCGCTGATCCATTCGCAAGGCGACTTTGAAAAGGGGATCACGACCGCGGTGCTCGGCGGCTGGGACACGGACTGCAACGGCGCGACGGTCGGCTCGATTCTGGGAGCCAGCCTCGGCGCAACGGCTTTGCCCGCATCGTGGATCGAACCGCTGAACGATACGTTTTACGCCGACCTGACGGGATTCGATCCGATCTCGATCTCGGCATGCGCGGAGCGGAGCTACCAGGTCTTTCTGCGCATTCGCGAACAAGCCGCGACGCCCGCCGGAAGATAAGGCGAACGCCGATCTATTTTGCGCCTTCCCGACATAAGCATGAAGAGAGTTCGTCCTGAATTCGGCATGCTTAGGGAAGGGATGTGAAGTCCCGGATGCGCAGAAAATGGGGGCGCTGGCCGCCGGCCGGCAGAAGCTGGAGCTTGAGATTGCCCGCAGCGAGAGGCTGGAAAAGCGCGAGAAGCGCGTCCTTTCGGCCGAGGACGTCGCAAGCCTATGGCGGCAGAAGCAGAGGATTCGTTGCTCGCCCTTCCAGGAGCAAGCCGGCCGTGCCGGCGCGCACGTATCCCGTCAGGGCTCGTATGGCAGGCGGCCGCGCGGGTCGGAGGCCTCGTCTTCCGCGCAGGTATTTTTTTCTCGCGCTGCTGGCGATCGCATTATTCGCCGCGGTTCAATCCTTTATGTACCTGGATCGTTATCTGAGGGAGCCGCTCATGTTTCTCGCCAAGGAGCGCATCACCGAGATGGCCGTTCAGGCGATCAACGCCGCCATTACCGAAAATATCGCGGCTGGCTCGGACGGCAGCAAGATGGTGCAGTGGAAAACGAACGCGGACGGCAAGACGACCGGCATCGAGATCGATTATAAGGAACAAATGCGGATCACCGCGCAGACGATCACTGTCGTCGAAAACGCGCTGAAGGAGCAGGAGGCGCTCCATGAGCGAATCCCGATCGGCCATGCCGTAGACAGTCCGTTTCTCTCGTCGCTCGGCCCGAGCGTGGCGGTCCGGCTGCATCCGATCAGCACCGTGCAAGCGGAGGTGCGGACCCGCCAGACGAGCGCGGGCATCAACAATGTCCTCGTCGAGGTGTATATTCACGTGACGACCGATATCGCGATCGTCATCCCGTTCGACCGGGAGCCGAACCGGATCGAGACGGACATCCCGCTCTCCTACGTGATGGTAGCGGGGGACACGCCGCTTTATTATTACGACGGAAGCGGCAATCCCGTGGGCAGCGGCGCTTCGCAGGCGCCGATTCTAAGCTTGCCGGAACCTCTTGCGCCCGCCGGCCGATGAACGACGGCTTGTTCCCTCCGAAGCCGGACTGCTATAATACTGGCAGCAAGCATCGAGCGAGAATGGAGGTCGGCGACATGGAGCTTCGCATATCGAAGGCCGCGGCGGCCTGCTTCCTGGAGGAATGGGAGTACAGGCGGGGAGACAAGGTTCGCGTCTACGTCCGTTATATTAGCGGAGGAAGCGAGCCCTACGGCTTCGGCATCATGCTGGACGATCCGGTAGATCCCGCTGCCGAAGCGGACGCCGACGGTCTTCATTTTTATATGGAGAGCAAGGATGTCTGGTTCATCGAGCACGGCACGCTTACGATCGACCGGGACGAGGGCGGCATCGCCTTCAAGATCGGTTAGACGTGACAAGCATACCTTACTATCGCCGGAGGTTGGACTCTTGAGCAAGATCGCAGTCATTGGCAGCATCAATATGGATATCGTGAACCAGGTCGAGGCTTTCCCGCAGCCGGGCGAGACGATTCACGGCCGCGGAACCTCGTACCAGCCGGGAGGCAAAGGCGCGAATCAGGCCGTTGCCGCCGCATTGGCGGGAGACGGCGCGATCATGATCGGCGCCGTCGGCGACGACGCGTTCGGCAGCGTGCTGACCGATTCGTTGCGGTCGCGCGGCGTGGATACGGCGGGCGTGTCGGTCAAGGACGGCTCGTCGGGGCTCGCGTTCATCACCGTTTCGGGGAGCGGTGAGAATACGATCGTCTTGTCCGCGGGCAGCAACGGCAAGCTGACGGAAGCGGACGTCTCGGGCGACGCGCTGGCGGGCGCGGAGATCGCGCTGCTGCAGAACGAGATTCCGGCCGAGGTCAACTTGCATGCGCTGAAGCTGTGCGCGAAGTTCGGGATCAAGGCTTGCTACAATCCGGCCCCGGCGGCGAAAATTCCTGCGGAGGCGCTTCCGCTCATCGACACGCTCGTCGTGAACGAGACCGAGGCGGAAGTCGTGAGCGGCTTGCCGGTGGACAGCTTGGAAGACGCCGAGCGTGCCGCGCGCACGTTGCAGGCCGAAGGCGTCGGGCGGGTCATCGTGACGCTGGGCGGCAAAGGCGCGCTCGCGCTCGATCGCGATGGCGCCGCGCTGCGCGTGCCGGCCTTCAAGGTCGAGCCTGCGGACACGACAGCTGCGGGCGACACCTTTATCGGCGCCTATGCGGCGGCGACGGCGGCCGGCCAGGCCCTGGCGGAGGCGCTGCGCTATGCGGCCGCCGCGGCGGCGATCTCCGTTACGCGGCACGGCGCGCAGAGTTCGATCCCGGCGAAGGCCGAGATCGAGCGATTTCTGCAGGAGCGGGCGTAGCGACCCACGCGCGGTGCTGAAGAGGTCGGGTCGGCAGGTGAGACGGAATGCGGAAAACGGCGCTCAGCGGGCGCCGTTTTTTGTTTCAGGGATGCATTTTTCATACAGCGGTTCTTCAGAACGCCTTCTTCGTTGATTCTACCGCGCAAGGCTGCGCCGATAAGCGCATATGGGAGCTAACGGAGGCTGCGTGGCGGTCGTTGCGGCGCCGATAAGCGCAAATAGGCGCTAACGGCGCACCTCAGTCACTTGGAGCATGATGACGATTAGCGCAAGTTCGGCTATCATGCTGAGCTGGTCCACTGGAGCTGCCGTTAGCCGGAAAAACCGGCTAACTCGTGCTCCGCCAGGCCCCTTAGGCTGCCGTTAGCCGGAAAAACCGTCTAACTCGTGCCCCGCCGGGCCGTTGAGGCTGCCGATAACCGGAAAAACCGGCTAACTCTCGTGCCCCGCTGGGCTGCTGAGGCTGCCGATCGCCGGAAAAATCGGCTAACTCGTTCTCATCCGGTCCCGTTGAATCCGTTATTAGCCGATACGGACTCACCCGCCGCCCCCTTTGCGGTTCCGTAGCGCCTTGAGCTCGGACCGCTCCCAGCTGTGAAGCATCGGATACGGGTCGAACGCCCATTCCACCAATCCTCGGTCCCGGTAGACGCCGTAGTGCAGATGCGGCGGGAATTTGCCCTGCGTACCCGGTCTCCCGTAACCCGAGCTGCCGACCCACCCGATCACGCGGCCGGGCTCCACGACATCCCCGGTCCTGATGCTTTTATCGAATCCCGACAGGTGCGCGTAGTAATGATACAGGTTGTCGATATCCCTGATGCCGATGCGCCAACCGCCGAATTTGTTCCAGCCTTTGACCTCCACGACGCCGTAGCAGGTACTGCGCACGGGTACTCCCTGGCCGGCGAAAATGTCCGTCCCTTCGTGGATTCTCGCGCCTCCCCATCCGCGCCTGTTGCCCCAGGTGCTTCGGTAGGAATAGACGCTGTTCAGCGGCAGCGGGAATACGTGCTTGGACAAGTTCAGCGTACCGAACGACGAGTAGAGCTTGTCGAATTGCTGGACTCTTTGCACGGCTCTCGAGCTCTGGTAATACTCCCACAGCCCGATCGCCATATTGTCGGCGCCCGGCCCCTGGAGCATGGTCTGCCGCACGACCGAATAGAGCCTGTCGACGTCGTTGTTCCTGTCGGCCTTGCCGTCGCCGGACCCATCGCGGCCGATGCCGCCGAATATAGCGATCGAGAGCGGCGAGCGGTCCTCCGGGTCCGGATTGAGCGCGCCGGCCCATCGCTCGGGCGCGACGTAAGCCCCGCTGACCGCATGCTCGCCGAGCGGGCGCTCCTTGGGCCGAAGACGCGACATCGAGCGCTCGTATTGATCGACGGCGGCCACCTTTTGCCAGGTCATTCCCGTGATCGCCGCGACATGGTCGTACAGCTCGCGCCGCGCTTTGTCCTCGGCACCGGGCTCCTGCCCGTGAACATGAGATGCCAACGCAAAGCCCAGGGCAGATGCCGCCGCCACCCGCAGCGGACGCCGGAGGCAGCTTGCCTGCCGTCTTAACCGTTCTAACATGACGCCACCTCGCATCGACTCCCCTTTCCCAAGTATCCGTAGCCTTTGCAGAACGTTGGTTTTTATGTGAATCATGCTATAATAAAGGACAGAAAGCGGGGGAATGGCATGAAGAACGGCGAGAAGACGCCCAAGCCCGACTGGCTGCGCATCAAGCTGACGACCGGCGACAATTATCAGGAAATCAAGCAGATGATGAGGACCAAGACCCTCCACACGGTCTGCGAAGAAGCACGGTGTCCCAATATATACGAATGCTGGGCAAATCGCACGGCAACCTTTATGATACTAGGCGATATTTGCACGAGAGCATGCCGCTTCTGCGCGGTGAAGACGGGGCTGCCGACGGAGCTCGACTTGCAGGAGCCGGAGCGGGTGGCCGAGGCCGCCGAGCAGATGAACCTGCAGCACTGCGTCGTCACCTCGGTAGCGCGGGACGACCTGAAGGACGGCGGGGCATCGATCTTCGCGGCCACGATCAAGGCGATCCGGCGCAAGCTGCCGCTTTGCAGCGTCGAGGTGCTGATTCCGGATTTTCAGGGAGATCTCGAATCGCTGCGCATCGTTATGGACGCCAAACCGGACATTCTGAACCACAACATCGAGACGGTAGCGCGGATGTCGAACCGCGTGCGCGCGAAGGCCAAGTATCCGCGGTCGCTCGAGCTGCTGCGCAGAGCCAAGGAGCTGGCGCCGAAGATTCCGACGAAGTCCAGCATCATGCTCGGCGTAGGCGAGACCTACGAGGAAGTGCTGGCCGCGATGGACGATCTTCGGGCGAACGACGTGGATATCCTGACGCTCGGTCAGTATCTGCAGCCGAGCCCCGCGCATATGGCGATCGCGCGCTACGTCCATCCGGACGAATTCAAGCAGCTCAAGGCCGAAGGCCTGGCGCGCGGCTTCTCGCACGTGGAGTCAGCGCCGCTCGTGCGCAGCTCCTACCATGCGCATTCGCAGGTGAAGTCCGCGGCGGCGACCGCGTCCGCCGCTCAAGCGACGCCCGAGACCGTACCGGCGACGGCGGCATCTGGCGGCTGACGGCTATCGCGCCGACGGCCATGAATACCTTATTCGCGCGCGGCCGCCTGCGGCCGGTGCACGGGAGACGGAAGGAGAGCCTTGCGTGATCTATCTGACCGGGAACAGCGCCTATTCGGTTGTTCACGACCATAAGAACGGATGGAATCCCGAAGCGTTCCGGGAAAGATTCAGCGAGGTGCTGGAGCGATACGATTATATCGTCGGCGACTGGGGCTACAGCCAGCTGCGGCTGCGCGGGTTTTTCCGCGATCCGCAGCCGAAGGCGCCGAAGGAATCCGTCATTTCGCATCTGTATGAATATATACACGAATATTGCAATTTCGGCTGCGCTTACTTCGTCATCGAAAAGCTAGATCCTGCCGCCGTGCCCGAAGGCGCGGGCGTACGGCTGGAAGAGCTGCCGACCGGCGCGCCGGCCGCGGAGCAAGCCGCAGGCGACGGCGAAGACGGCCAAGAGGGCGAGCCGGCCGCTCAAGCGCCCGCAGCCGCGATCTCGCTGCCGTCGGGCGGCATGCTCATGCGCTGGCCGCTGAAGGAAAGGCCGGGAGGCCGGGTGCCGGGGACGAGCCCGTCCGCGGTCGCGCGCGCCGTATCCGAAGGCGCGGAGCGGCGGGCAGCCGCGGCCCAGACCGCGGCCGCGAGCTCGCGCGACGAGATGTACGGGCGCGGCAGCCCCTTCGACGGCGCCCGCCAGGAACGCGGCGGCGACGGTCGTGACCGCAAGCCGGGAGGCGGCGGTTACCGCGGCGCTTCCGGCGGGGGATATGAGCGGCGAACCCAGTCCGGCGGCTACAACAAGCAAGAGCATCGCCAGCATCCTCGGGATGCCGGCGATCGCGCGTCGGCTTCCGGCGGCGAAGGCGGCGGCTATCGCGGCGGCGGCCAGCAATCCGGCGGCGCGCCGGGCGGCGGGCATCGCAGCGGCGGCGCGCCCGGCAAGTGGCCGAACAACAAAAACAGGCGCCGCGGGCCGCAAGGCGGGGGCCAGCCTGGAGGACCGTTGACGGGCGGCGGGAATGCGCCGCCGAGGTATTCCCCCGGAGGCGGGCAGCAGCAGGGCCAGTCCTCCGGCAAGCCGCGGCACGACGGAGGCCATCGGACCGAGCAAGGCCAGCGCGGCGAGCGGCCCGATCATGGCCAGCGGCCCGAACGGAGCGATCGCTTCGACCAGGGTCCGCGCCCTGAACGGTTCGATCATGGCCAGCGGCCCGAACGGCCGAACGGCGGCGCCTCCCGTTCCGGCGGCGGACCGCGTGCCGATGGCGGGAGCAAACCCGAACGGGGCGCTCCGACAGGCGAATAAGCAGAATTGGAAAGCAAAAAAGACCGGCAGGGCGGCGATAGACTGCAGCCTGCCGGTCTTTTTTGCATTTGAGACACGAAAAAGCCCGCTGCCTCCGCCATCGCACCGGGGTGCAGCAGCGGAGACGGCAGGCAGCGGAAGCCGCGCCAGCTTTACTTGGATTCCTCTTTTTCGTCCAAGCCGATGAACTTTTTGCGAGGGAAGTCCTGGCTCACGATTTCCTTCGGCGATCCGATGAACGCGTTGCGAACCCGATTCCAGAACGGATGCGGCCGATAACGGGCGAAGTGGATCTTTTGCTCCGCGACCGTGCAAATAATCGAGCGAACGCCTTGAAAACGCAAGGTCAGATGGTCGACGAGCAGCGAGAGATCGTCGGACGGGTCGGTCACGATATCGCAATGATGATGCTTCGGGAGGATGACGGACGACCCGAGCGTACGGTAAATCCGGTTGTTGATGGACGCCAGTTCCGCGATCTGCAGCGCCTCGAGCGACGGGTGGAGGATGGCGCCGTGCACGCTCTTGTTGTATCCCGTACTCCCCGAAGGCGTGGAGACGACGATGCCGTCCCCGCGGAACATCTCGAAAGGCTCGTCGTTAATGTTAAGCTGGGCGACCAGCGTGCCGCCGGGCCGTTTGAGCGTAAATTCGTTCAGGGCAAGATAAGACTTGGTCTCCGTATCCGTGACGACCTGAATATGGAGCAACGGATAGCTGACCTTCTGCGGCTCGGTGGACGCGATCAGCGTGACCAGTTCCTCGAGCTCGTTTTTTTTCCAATCGGCGTAAAATCCCAGGTGGCCCGTGTGCACGCCGACGAAGGCCACGTCCTCGACGCGGTCCGCGAAGGAATGAAAGGCCTGCAGCAGCGTCCCGTCGCCTCCGATCGAGACGATCAGATCCGGACTGCCGGGGTTGGACGTCAGCCCGCGTTCGCGCGCGAGCTTGTGGAACGACTCCGCAAGTTCGCGGGACAGCGAATCGCCCCTGTCGAGCAGCGCATACTTCAATGGAATGCTCCTTCCCAGCTTAAGCGCTCAATCGTTGTCTGACATAGATGATAAACAATATCCGCGCTTAAGACAATGTCGGCGCGGCGATCAGCCCGCATAAAGCCAGGGCCAGAGCAAGTAGACGAGCGCGACGCTGATCGCCGCGTGCAGCAGCCGCGCGCGCGCGAAGGGGCCGTACCGCCAGCCGGTGCGTCCCATGAGTCCCGCGACCTGCGCGTGCACGGACAGGCCGGCCCAAGCCAGGACGAACGAAGCGACCGCGACGCGGTCGATCAATGCGGCGGGTACGCCGTCCGGACCGGCTCCGGCTGCCGACGCGGCGTTGCCCAGCGTCACCTCGAACGCGCCTTGCACGAAGGCGCCGGCGAGACCGGGCTCGAGGCCCACGGTCTGAAGGACGAGGACGATAACGTGCTTCAACGGCAGCAGCAGTCCGCTGTGCAGAAGCAGCTGTAGCGTGGCCGAAAAGCAGACGACCAGTCCGCCGACGACGATCATGAGGGCGAGCGAGGATTTTATGGCCTGGTTCAGCACGATGCCGAATGGCCGTCCGTCCGCCATGCGCGCTTCGTGCATCGCGAGGATCGCCTGTTTGACTCTGCCGAGACCAAGCTTGGATTCGGGAAGCCGGTTTTCATCGCCGAAAGCAGGCGTTTCAGGGGCCGGCCTTGCGCGCTCCTCCGGCTCGGGCTCGTCCTTGCGCCACCGCAGCAGCAATCCGAGCAGCATCGCCCCGCCGTAATGCGCCGCGGCCAACACCGGCACGATGTCAAGCCGGCCGAAAAATCCGAGGCTGACCGCGCCGATGAGGAAAATCGGATCGCTGGTCGTCGTCATCGCGACCAATCGCTCGCCTTCGCCTCGGCTCAGCAAATTCTGCTCCATGAGCCGGGACGTCAGGCGGGCGCCGATCGGATAGCCGGCCCCAAAGCTTAGCGCCAGCACGAAGCCGCCTGCCCCGGGAATGCGGAACAGCGGCCGCATGAGCGGATCGAGCAGCGCGGCGGCCAGATGGACGATGCCGAATCCGAGAAGTACCTCGGACAGGACGAAGAAGGGAAATAAGGCGGGAAACAGCACTTCCCACCAGACGGACAAGCCTTTGAGCGAGGCTTCGAGCGCGATGCCGGGCATGAGCAGGACGAGCAGCCCGACGAGCAGGACGCATGCGCCCGCCCCGGTCACCGCTGCCAGCCGCAGCCCTCTTCGGACGAAGCCGGCGCTTCCTTTTCGCGACAAGATGAAGTCGGACACAAGCGCACTTCCTTCCCTGGACCAAGCTACTCTCTTGTCCGAGTATATGCGCGGCCGGCCGGAAAATTTCAAGGTCGGCGCATTGCGCTTGCCGGACCTTGGTTGCTTAAGGGGAGCCGCTGCTATATATTGCAAGCATGGGCTGTCAAAGCGGCTTGCCGCGCAAGCTTTTCGTAAAAGAAACGACATCAAGGAGGGGCGCGACCAATGAGCGGCGCGAATGCAGAATCGAGGCTTTATCGGGGCGACTGTCCCGTCATTCCGTACTTCGAGGCGCTGTCCGCCATCCCGCGGAGCTCGGGCCATGAGCGGGCCGCCAGCGACTACGTGGCAGCATTCGCGAGAGCGCGCGGATACGAAACCATCCAGGACGCTTCGTTGAATCTCGTCATTCGCAAGCCGGCCTCGCAAGGTTACGAACAGGCGCCGCCGGTTATCGTACAGGGCCATCTGGACATGGTCGGGGAAAAAAACGAGGGGGTCGCGCACGACTTCCTGAGAGATTCGATTCGGCTGCGGCTGGACGACGACTTCATGACGGCCGAAGGCACCACGCTCGGCGGGGACAACGGTCTGGGCGTCGCCTTCGCGATGGCGCTGCTCGATGCCCGCGATGCCGAGCATCCTGCGCTCGAGATCGTGCTGACGACGGAGGAAGAGACGTCGATGAAAGGCGCGAGAAAGCTCGATCCCGGCCTGCTGCAAGGCCGAACGATGATCAACCTGGATTCCGACCGGGAGGGCATCCTCTACGTCAGCAGCGCCGGCGGGGCGCGGGCTTACCACACGGTGCCCGTCGCTTGGACGGATGCGGCCGGGGCCGGGCGCCCGGGGCGGCTGCGCGTATTCGGCCTCGTCGGCGGGCATTCGGGCGACGATATCGTCCACGAGCGAGCCAACGCCTGCGAGCTGCTCGGACGGGTGCTCGACGGCTTGCGCAAGCGGCTGCCGTACGCGATCGCGGACGTGGGGGGCGGCTTGGCGTCCAATGCGATCCCGCGGGAGGCCGAGGCGTCTTTATACGTGCCGGAGGCGCGATTGGCGGAGGCCGCAGAGGAAGCGCGGGAATGGGAGGCAAAATTCAGAGCGGAGTATGCGGTGTCCGATCCGGGCGTGAGCGTCTCGTTCGAGGCGGACGATGCCGCCAAGATCGATGAGGACGGGGCGGCGCGTGTATTTTCCGAAGCGTCGAAAAGCACGCTCGTCGATTCGCTGCTGCTCGTCCCGAACGGCGTCCTCCGGATGGACAAGGCGATCCCGGGATTGCCGCGCACGTCGACCAACGTGGGGATCGTGAAATTGACCGAGGAGGGCGTGCGCTTCGAGAGCCTGATGCGGAGTTCGCTCAGATCGGAGCTCGAAGCGGCCATGAGCAGGATGGAGGCGCTCGCCCGCGTACTCGGCTGCGGCTTCGAGGCGGGAGATTACTATCCCGGCTGGCCGTACCGGATGACGTCCCGGCTGCGCGAAGTTTTTGTAGACGTCTATAGGCGCGAATACGGGAAGCCGATGGAGGTCAAGGCGGTGCATGCGGGCATCGAATGCGGGATATTCGCCGACAAGATGCCGGACCTGGATGCCGTCTCGTACGGGCCCGACCTTTACGACATCCACACGCCCGACGAGCGATTCAGGATCTCCTCCGTCGAACGGACATGGCTTTATCTGCTCCAAGTGCTGCGGGCGCTAAACGTTTCATCCGCTTAAAAACGCAAAAGAGACCTGCCCTTGCGGGCAGGTCTCTTCTCATGCGCGCATGCTGCCGTATGAACATTAAAATTCAACGGCCTCCTCGTCCGACAGACGGGCAAACCCACTGCCGAGAACGTCGTCATGATGCGCGGCGATGTGCGCAGCCATCCGCGGGAAAGCGGGATCTCCTGCCATCGTTTCTTTGTTAGATTGACACGTCAAATTATTTTGTAAGCGGTTGCAAAAAAGTAATGTCGCTGTTACATTCGTGTGGTACAATAGAACCACGATATTGCTTCAGGGAGTGATTAACGTGGCAGGAATCGTGGCAGGTCTTCTGATGTGCGCTTTCGTATATGTCATTCGGGAGTCGCTCAGCGGTCCCGAGGAAGAGATTTAACTCCCGGATCAACCAGTTTTCTATTTCATCCAATCGCCCGACGAGGGCGATTTTTGTTTTGTGCGGAAACGGCAAAATTAGGATAGAAGTCTTACGTCTTTGTGGTATAATAAAGGGACTTCAGGTAGTAAGTCCCGATACCCGCAAAATGAATCGGGAGGAGATTGCAACCTATGAACTACGGAAGTGTGTACGAAGCGATCGGCGGAGCGGCTACCGTCCGCAAGATGGTCGAAGGATTTTACCCGAAGGTGCTGCAGCATCCGCTGCTGGCTCCGCTATTTCCGGAAGACATCACGCCTGTCATGGACAAGCAGTACATGTTTCTGACGCAGTTTTTCGGGGGACCTACTTTATATTCCGACGCCTACGGGCATCCGATGATGCGGGGCAGGCATCTGCCGTTCCCGATCACGCCCGCGAGAGCCGAGGCATGGCTGGATTGCATGCGGCGGTCGCTCGACGAGACGGAGCTGTCCGAGGAACTTAAGGCCTTCGTGCTGGAACGGCTGTCCGGTCCGGCGCATCATTTTGTGAACACCGAAGAGTAACTGACCGTCTCGCGCGTTCGCCGGGACGCGTCCCACATGGAGGGATCGGGATGGAACCCCTGTACCAGACCAAGGTTGCATGCGTATGCTGCGAAGCCGAGTTCGCGACCTCCCGTGTTAGGCCGAGCCTGAAGCGCGCGATTCGTTCGGATTCGGACTTTTGTTCTTATTTCAAATCGGTCAATCCCGATTATTATGTCGTGCGCGTCTGCCCGTACTGCGGATTCGCCTCGACGGAAAATTCAAACCAGCGCCTCGTGGACTGGCAGCGGAACGCCTATCTCGAGCGTATCGGCAAGCATTGGAAGATGAACGACTACGGCGGGGAGCGCAGCGCGGCGGACGCGCTGGCCTGCTACAAGCTTGCGCTTCTGACGGGGCAAATCATCAAGGAAAAGGATCGCGTCGTGGCCGGCATCCTGCATCATATCGCTTGGCTGTACCGGTACGAGGGCAATGCGGAGCAAGAGCGCAGATTCCTTCAGTACGCGCTTGAAGCGTATATTAAGACGTATCAGTCGGAGCGCGAGCTGATGAACAACGCCCGCCTGCTGTACCTGATCGGCGAGTTGAACCGGCGTCTCGGTCATTTTCACGAGGCGGTCAGATGGTTCAGCCGGGTCATCCACGACAAGAGCATCATGGATTCGGCGATGATTCGCGCCTCGCGCGAAGGCTGGCATGCGGTCCGCGACGAGATGTCGGGCAGGGGGGCCGAATTGCCCGAAGAGATGCAGCGGATCGGAAGTTGAGGGCGGGTCAGGCGCGGAGCGGTTTGTTCGCGAGTAAGTAGTCGCTGTCGGCGTCCACGAGCTGGAGTCTCGACCTGCAGCAAGGCATGACGATCGTGCGCTTCATGAGGCCGCCGCGCAGCTGGTCGAGCTCCTCGGTCTTCATCGGCAGGCGAACGTGGGATTGGCGGCAGAACGGGCATTCGGAGGCGTATACCTCGTTCATCTGGATGTCGTAAGGCAAGCTGTTGCGAAATGGGATCATGTCTTCCCCTCTCCTCTCTGGCGAAACCGTGTCCATTAACGATACAATAGATGGGACGGGCTGACAATGTCCGGGTGCCGATGGCAATCGGTACGCCGATCGCCGGCAACGCGAGAGAGGACGGGATCATAGATGACGGACAGCTACTCCCAGATATGGGATCTGGACAAAATTTTCTCCGGGGGTTCCGAATCCCCGGAATTTGCTGCGTTCTCGGAAGCGCTGGAAAAGGAGACAGTCGCGCTGCTCGCGGAGCTTCAAGCCGCCGGCGAAGGCGAGGTTGCGAGCGACGAGGCATTGAACGATTGGACGTCCAGGCTGCAGGACCTTATGGCCCGGTTGCGGGAGGCGTTCTCCTACGTCGGCTGCCTGTCCGCGCAAAATATGGAGGACCGCAAGGCGACGGCTTGGACGGAGAAGCTCCAGACGTTGTCCGCCAAGCTCGGCCAGTCGCTCGATCTGTATGATGCGGCGTTGGCTCTGGTGCCGGAGGAGCGGCTCGAGGCTTGGATCGCCTCGGAGCCCGTCTCCGAGATCGCCTTCGTCGTCCGCGAGCGGCGGGACTTCGTCAAGGAGAAGCTGCCGCCCGCCCTTGAGGCGCTCGCCAGCGAACTGGCCGTCGACGGCTACCACGGCTGGGGCGAGAACTATCAGACCATCGTCAGCCGAATCGCCATTCCATGGGAAGAAGACGGCACGGTCAAGACGTTGTCCGCGGGGCAGGCCTTCAACAAGCTGTCGCATCCGAGCCAGCAGGTGCGCGACGAGATGGGCGCCAAGTGGGAAGCGGCCTGGGCCGGACAAGCGGATCTCGCGGCGGACGCGCTGAACCGGCTTGCGGGCTTCCGCCTGAAGCTGTATCAGGCGCGCGGGTGGCAGGATCCGCTGAAGGAGCCGCTGCTCATCAACCGGATGAGCCGGGATACGCTGGATGCGATGTGGGAGGGCGTCTCGGGCGGGATGGAGCCGCTCAAGCGCTACATGGCGGCCAAGGCCCGGCTGCTCGGCAAGGAACGTCTCGATTGGCACGACGTGTCGGCGCCGGTAGGCGCGGAAGGAGGCGCGATCGGCTACGACGAAGCGGCCGCGCTGATCAAGGACGCCTTCGGCAGCTTCTCGCCCGCGCAGGCCAAGCTTGCCGAGCGCGCGTTCGGCGGGCGCTGGATCGAAGCCGAAGACCGGGCGGGCAAGCGGCCAGGCGGCTTCTGCACCGACTTCCCGTTAACCGGGGAGACACGCATCTTCATGACGTACTCCGGAACGCCCGACAACGTCTCGACGCTGGCTCACGAGTTGGGGCACGCCTACCACGACGTCTGCGTGGACGGCTTGCCGCAGTTCGGACGGAACTACGCGATGAACGTCGCCGAGACGGCATCTACGTTCGCCGAAGGGCTCGTGAGCGATGCGCTGCTGCGTGCTGCAGGCAGCGACGCGGAGCGGCTCTCGCTGCTCGACGAGCGGCTGCAGCGGGCTTCGGCGTTCTGCAACAACATTCGAGCGAGGTTCCTGTTCGAGACTAGATTCTACGAAGCGCGCAAGAGCGGGATGCTCGACGCCGAGGCGCTGAACGAGCTGATGGTCGCGGCGCAAAAGGAAGCGTTCGGGGATGCTTTGGCGTCTTGGCATCCGCACTTCTGGGCGGCCAAGCTGCACTTTTATGCGACGGACGTGCCGTTTTACAATTTCCCTTACACATTCGGGTACTTGTTCAGCACGGGCATCGCGGCCGTGGCCGAAGCCGAAGGTCCGGGCTTCCACGAGCGCTACGACCGGCTGCTGCGGGATACCGGCCTGATGACCGTCGAGGAGCTCGGCAGGCGCCATCTGGGCGTCGAACTCGACAAACCGGCTTTCTGGCAGGCGGCCGTGCGCCGCGCGACGGCTGACGTCGATGCGTTCGAAGCGCTGTGCGCGCGTTAAGCGTTCAAGGATAGCGATATGGGAAAGCGAGCGGAAGAACCGCACACTTGAGGTGTGCGGTTCTTTGCGTTTTGATGAAAATTGTTGAAAAGTAACAAATAGAGAAAAAAATAAGTGATTTAGTCGAATTTTCTAAATTTATTGTTGAAATAATTAATATACCTACCCTATAATGATTCATAAGTCGTAGGTAATACCTGGCGACAATGGGGAGTATCTCCCAGATTAAAGGAGGAGAATTATGACTTATGAGTTTGAAGTCCCGCTAGCCAGGCAGGTGGATATGGCTTTCCGGCAAATGGAAGGCGAGTTGAAGGGCATGACGGCCGGGACGATCGTCCTTCAAGTGCGCAATGATACCGTCGGGAAGTTCGGCATTCGCCATCTGCCGGTCGATCTGGCGGAACGCAGGACGACGGGGGATGTCAAGCCGGATGGGCTGACGGATAGCTCGATCGGCGAGCTGCGGAAAGCGGCGGTGGAGTCGATCAAGCGCAAGACGAGCTGGACGCATGGGGAAGTTACATATGATTTTGGAGTCAAGCAAGGCAAGTTATACTTAAGCGTGACGTTCGAATCGAACTATAATATGGCAAACGTTTTATTTCATGTAAACAACAAAAAATTGGGCAAGCGCGACAGATCCGGCGAGCATTGAGCGGGGGATTCCTAGTAGAAGAGGCAGGCGCCGACGGCGACTGCCTCTTCTTTGTCGCGTTCGAAGCGCGCGTGGCGATTGCGCTCAATTCAGCAACCGCAGTCTTTCGGCCAAGATCGAGCCGGCCAGCACGAGCGCGAAGACGAGCAGCGCGAACCGGATGACGAAGCCTTTGCGGAAGACGGACAGCATGACGGTCAAGCCCTTGAGGTCGATCATGGGTCCGAAGACGAGGAAGGCAAGAATGGCCCCGGGATGGAATAAGCCGTCGAGAGGTGCTGCCACGAAGGCGTCGGATGTGGAGCAAAGAGAGAGCAGGAATGCGAAGCCCATCAGGAAAATATGCGACAACCAGTTGTGGCCCGCCGCGGCCTCCAATGTCTGCGACCGAAGCACGGTCTGAACGAGTGCCGTCAATGCGGCTCCGATCAATAAATAATTCCCCATGTCGCGAAGGTCGATCATGGCATGGGAGGAGATGGACGAGAGGACCGTCGACATGCGCGCGCGCCGCCCCGCCGCCTTGGAAGCCCCATGCCCGTGCCCGTGCCCGTGCCCGTGCCCGTGCCCGTGCCCGTGCCCGTGCTCATGCCCGTGCCCGTGCCCATGCTCATGCTCATGACTATGGCCGTGCTCATGCCCATGTGTGCATCCGATCGGACCTGCCTCTTCCTTGAGCGGGTTTCGCCGCAGGAAGAGCAGCAGGGCCGTGCCTGCGGCTATCGCGACGGCCAGGGCGAGCAGCAAGCGGGCGAAGGCCATCGACGGATCGCCGTCAAACGCGGCAACCGTGGACGCGAAGACGATGGGATTGACGACCGGGCCGGCGATGATATAGACGATGCCGATGTATGCAGGCAGTCCTTTGCGGATCAGGCGGCGGGCGACGGGGATCATGCCGCACTCGCACAGCGGGAGCGCGAGGCCGAGCAGGCTGCCGAACAGCACGCCGCCCAGCCGGCTCTTGGGAGCGGCGGCGCGGACGAGTTTGTCGCTCACGAACGTCTCCAGCGCCGCGGAGACCAGGGCGCCGAGCACGAGAAAGGGAAACGCGTCGAGCAGGACGGAAAAGAAAGAACGAAAAAAGACGGACGGCCAGTTCGGATTCAGTTTCCAAACCACATATAAGCATCCGGCGGCAGCCGCCCAAGTCGCGCCGCGCAGCGCGGTTAAAGTCATGGCCGTGCACGCTCCTCTCCGATGGGACGCGCGCGGGTCTCGCCCGGCAAAGCCGGAGCGCCGCGTCGCCGTCAACGATTACAAATATGCGCGACTTGTCCGATTCCAGAACAGCGAATTGGCGGATGCATGCGAGGATCTCGTCGCCTTTTACGGCAGCCGATTCGGCGGTTGACTTCTAACGTTCCTCGCGTATAATGGACGATAACATACGAGGCGATGATGAGAACAAGTAAGCGTGGCAAGGAACTTCAGAGAGCCGGTGGCTGCTGCGAACCGGCGTTCCTCCAAGGCCGAATGGATCTCGGAGCCGACTGGGCAACGAATTTTCGCGTCTTTCAGGCCATATGCCTGCCTGACCGCGAGGTTCCCATCCAGTCCGTCCGTTCCCCGTTACCGGAACTTAAGGCTCGCGTCGGGCGACCGTCTTCAATAGGCGGCATGCGATCGGCGAGAGCGAATTAAGGGTGGCACCACGACCTCTTCGTCCCTTTGACGGAGAGGTCTTTTTGCGTTCACCGCGAGCTTGCCAGCAAGCGCGCGTATCCCTGCGAACCGAAGGAGCAATGAACAATGAGCGAAGCAAACGGACAAAAGCGCGTCCTCTCCGGCATCCAGCCGAGCGGACAGCTGACGCTTGGCAATTACATCGGCGCGATGAAAAATTACGTCTCGCTGCAGCACGAATGCGACAGCTACTTTATGATCGTGGATCTGCACGCGATCACGGTGCCGCAAGAACCGGCGGCGCTGCGCGAAAATACCGAATCGGTTGCGGCGCTTTATCTGGCAGCGGGCATCGATCCGGACAAGGCGGCCGTTTTCGTGCAATCCCACGTGCACGAGCACGCGGAGCTAGGCTGGATGATGACGACGCTCTCCTACATGGGCGAGCTGGAGCGCATGACGCAGTTCAAAGACAAGTCGGCGGGCAAAGACGCGGTCGGCGCGGGATTGTTCGTGTATCCGCCGCTGATGAGCGCGGACATCCTGCTCTACAAAGCGGACCTTGTCCCGGTCGGCGACGACCAGAAGCAGCATTTGGAGCTGACGCGCGATCTCGCGGGTCGTTTTAATCATCGTTTCGGCGAGACGCTGGTCGTGCCGGAGCCGTTCATCCCCAAGGTAGGCGCGCGTATTATGTCGCTTGACGACGCCTCCAAAAAGATGAGCAAGAGCAATCCGAACGCGGGCAGCTACATCGCGCTGCTCGACCCGCCGGACGTCATCCGCAAAAAGCTGTCGCGCGCTAAGACCGACCTCGGCCGCGAGGTCGCATACGACCCGCAGAACAAGCCGGAGATCAGCAACCTTCTCAGCATATACGCGAACTGCTCGGGAGAGTCGATCGCGGACATTCAGAACCGTTACGAGGGCAAGGGCTACGGGGACTTCAAGAAAGATCTCGCAGAACAGGTCGTCGGCGTGCTGGAGCCGCTGCAGCGCCGCTACGCCGAGATCCGCTCGTCGGGGGAGATTCACCGCATCCTCCAGCAAGGCGCCGAGCGGGCGCGCGCAGTCGCGGCGAAGACGCTGTCCGAGGTGAAGGAAGCGATGGGCTTCCTGCCGCCGCTCAAATAAGAAGCGAAAAAAAGGCCTGCATGCTCCTTCGAGGAGGCATGCAGGCCTTTTCATTTGCGATTAGCGCTGTCTAATCTCCCGCCGCTTCGAGATCTTCGACTTGAGCGTGAAGCCCCAGCCGATGAAGGCGAATGCCAGCACGGCCAAGCCGGATGCGAGCCATCCGTTATAATCGATCGATATCGCCGTACCGAGCAAAAGCAGCATCGAGACGACCGCGAACAAAAGTCCCAAAGGTTTGTTCAAAATGTGTTCACCTCCGAGTATAGTTTTCTTCAAGCATAGCATAATAACAACGCAAGCTTGCAACCAACACCACTCTAAGCAGGACGAAAGGAGAAATATCAATCATGGCAAGCAATAGCTCCGGTTCCCGTAATCAAGTTCTGGTCCCGCAAGCCCGCCAAGCGCTGGAAAACATGAAGTTGGAAGCCGCTCAATCCCTGGGTGTGCAAATCCCTTCCGACGGCTACTATGGCAACGTAACGTCCCGCGACGCAGGCTCCCTTGGCGGCTACATCACCAAGAAGCTGGTTCAAATCGCCGAGCAACAACTTTCCGGTGGCAGCCGCTAACATCCGTTAGCTCACCGAAAGCCCGAGGAAACCCCTCGGGCTTTTATTGTGCGCCTAAGCGGCGCCGAGGTCAACCTTTGGCGGGCAAAAAAGATCGCTCGCGCGAAAAAGACGGCCAAAGCCGTCTGATCGCGAAGCGAACGGGAGCGAAGCGGCCGGTCAATAAGCGTTCATGCGAAGACGCTTCTCTAGGCGATCGTCGCTGAGCCAGCCCACGTAAGATTGAAAGACCTTAAAGGATGCGTCCATCATGACCGTCGCCACAAAAGGATACTGCTTGCGGTGCCGGTACCGGATATCGATCCAGCGAACCTCGTAGCCCCAAGGCTGCTCTCGGACTTGCGCGCAAGGAAACGGCGTGACGTTCAGCAGCGCCTGCACGTCCTTGTTCTTTTTGGACGCATCGACCGCCGGATGGACGTCGCACTTCGTATGGTCGATCCAGTGCACCGCGCCTTTGTCCCATTCGCCGATGGCGAACGTGCAGTCCGTCGATTGACGCACCAGGTTCCAACGATGCAGGTTCAGCGTGGGCAGCAGCGTGTACTGGTCGCCTTCGCGCCGTTCGGGATCCCGGGACGGGATGCGGGCCGACAGCCGACGATGCACGACGCTCCGCCAGACATAATAAACGGCCAACATCGCGTACAGCACGGGAAATACCACGGTGGGGCTCGCCCAGCCCGTGAGCCAGAGCAGAATGGCGACGAGATGCGCGCCGAAAATAAACGGATCGAAAATATGGATGATATTCCATGCGACCCATTTGCGCGTCACGGGCCGGAAAGCCTGGGTGCCATAAGAGTTGAACAGGTCGCTCAGCACGTGGACGATCACGGCGAGCAGCACCCAAAGGCCGATATGCCACCAGGACACGCTTCGGAAAATAAGCGAAAGCGCCAGCGTGATCAGGACCGCCCATCCGGCGATGGCAGGAAAAGAGTGAGACATGCCCCTGTGGTTTTTGATATAATCGGCATTGCTCTTGAATCGCAGCACGGTGTCGAAGTCGGGGGCTTGGGAGCCCGCGACCGTGCCGATCAGCACCGCGACGGGGCCGTACGGCTCGGAGGCGATGACGGGATCGATCAAGGCGAGTCCGCCCAGTCCGAGCCCGAAAACGAGATGCGTCCCGGAATCCATGATCATGATCTCCTTTGCCGTCAGATTCGCCGCGTGGCGCGGCATCGGTATAGTATGGGCGCCGCTCCATTCAAATATGAGGGGAAAGAAACCGCATGTCCTTAATCTTGTTTTGCGAATACAGCATTCCGGAAACGAACAGGGAACGCTTTCTGGCCTGGGCCGGCGAGACGCCGTCGAGATGGGAGGAAGCGGAGTTGGCGGAAAACCGGGAACAGCCCGGCGTATTCGTCGAGCTGCGTCGGCCCGCGGACGAGCGAGAAGCATCGGCCATGAAAAAAGAACGCCTCGAAGGGCGTTCTTGGTCGGAGATGGCTTCATGGGTGAAGGGGGGACGGGAAGGCTTAAGGGTGTGGACCTTCGCCCCCGTCGACTTCGTCGCTCCCGGAACCGCGCCGATTAGCGGCGAGTGATCGGATTGCCCGCAGTGCCGAAGGGCAAATTATAATTAAGCGGCTCGTCGAACGTGATGTAGTCGAGGTTCAGCGTAAGCAGCAGGAACCGCATGCCCGTCGCGGGATCGCTGATGATGATGTGATCGCGTCCGGCGGCCTCAAGGACGCCCTTGAAGATTTTGGCGTTCCACTCGCTGTTGTTCTCGTAGGTCATGTAAAGCGTGGCCACTTTGCCGAGGTTCATGCGCAGGATGTTCTCGACGTAGGACTCCTCGCGGCCCGGTGCCGGGATGAACGTGGCCACGCCGGGGTTAGAGATCGGCATAGCGGCCGGGGGCATCATGTTCATCGGCATCGAACCGTTCGGAACGGCCACCATGCCGGAAGGCATTGCGGGCATCATGCCGACGTTCGGCTGTGCTGCGGTCGTTGCGTTCATCGGCATCTGCTGCATGCTGCGCTGTGGCCAAGCCATTTGATTGTACAAGGGAGATCCTCCTTTAATTGGGGGCGCCTAAGCGCGGGTTAATAAACGAGCGGGCAATCGGACTGCCATCCTGTTGCTTCGCGGCGGTCCGCGGCGAGTCGTCGCCTGCCCGGTCGCCTGGGCGAATGTCTCCGTACAGTGTATTGCGCCCATGGGCGAAAGGTGACAACAAACGCCGACGCTTTTTGACGCTTTGAAGGCGGACGGATGTCGGCCCGATGGCGCACAGGTGGCGATTTGATGAACAGCCCCGCGCGAACATTGTCAAGGTGTGCAGATTTGGTTATCATCTAATAGAAGGAAATAGATAACGTTTCAGCCGCTTGCGGCTTTTTATGTTTGAAGGAGGCACACCGTGTTCAAAGATCTTGTGGCCCTGACCAAGCCGCGCATCATCCGTCTTAACCTCATAGCGGCATTCGGCGGGTTCTGGGTCGCATCCAGGTGGCAAATCCAGAGCTGGGATTTTTGGCTGGAGCTGCTCTGGATGCTGATCGGCACGACGCTGACGATGGCTGCGGCATGCGTCTTTAACAATTATTGGGACCGGGACTTCGATACCAAGATGTCCCGCACGAGCGATCGCGCGCTCCCGCAGGGACGGCTCGCCCCGGGCTTTGTCCTGGGCTATTCGATCGTGCTTGGCGTGCTCGGGATCGCCATATTGTTCCTGCTCGTCAATCCGCTTTGCGGCTGGCTGGGACTGCTCGGCATGTTCGTCTACGGCATCGTCTACACGATCTGGCTGAAGCGGACCTCCACCTGGAGCACGTCGATCGGCGGGATCTCCGGCGCGATGCCGCCCGTGATCGGGTACTGCGCGGTGACCGGCGAAGTGGACGCGGGGGCCTGGATTCTGTTCGCGCTGCTGTTCCTCTGGCAGCCGCCGCACTTCTGGTCGCTGACGATCCGCCGCGTAGAGGAATATCGGGCTGCGGGCTTCCCCGTACTTCCGGTCGTGAAGGGCATTCTTCGTACCAAGTGGCAGATGATTCCTTACATCCTGCTCTTGCTCGTCGCATCGATCCTGATGTATACGTACGACTACGTCGGCATTTATTATCTCGTGCTGTCGGTCGTCATCGTCGGCGCATGGCTCATCCACGCAATCTCGGGGCTTGTGGCGAAGGATACCGAGAAGTGGGCGAAAATGGACTTCCTGTTCTCGGTCAATTATTTGATGATTATGTTTCTCGTGATGATACTCGATACGAACGGAGTGTAGCGTACATGTCTCAAGAGTTCGAAGGACCCGGCGTATCCGGGAATCAAGAACGACCCGGCGCGGGTCCGGCGCCCCTGAACGTCAATTTGGACGGCACCGTTCAGGTCAAGCCTGCGAAGCCTTGGTATGTGCGGTACGGCTTTTCGTTGGCGCTCTTCGCGCTGCTGCTCGTGCTGATCGCCTGGCTGCTCATCCGCCAGCAGCAAGCCGACAAGCTTCCCGTTCTGGGAGCCGCGCCCGACTTTACTTACCAGGATATCGACGGCAAAGATGTAAGCATGAGCTCGCTCGACGGCAAGGTGCGCCTGGTTTACTTCTTCTTCACCAACTGTCCGGACGTTTGCCCGCCGACGACGTTCATGCTCTCGCAGGTACAGGACAAGCTCAAGGCAGACGGCGAGTTCGGCAAAAACGTGGACATCGTCTCCGTGACGATCGATCCGGTTCGCGATACGCCGGAAGCGCTGCGCGTGTTCGGAGATAAGTACCACGCCGACTATACGGGCTGGAAGTTCCTGCGCGGCGACGAAGCCGAGACGGCGGATCTCGCGTCCAAGTACGGCTTACTCGCGGTCAAGGACGCGGACGGATTTTTCTCGCACGCGAACCTAATCGTCCTCGTCGACAAGAAGGGACGCATGCGCGATCGAATCCTGCCCGCATCGTCCGGCCAGCCGAGTGCGGCGACGGCCGATGACGTATACGAAGCGGTCAAGAAGCTGATGTAAAATGGATAAAGCACCCCTAGGCGCGCCTGTCGCGGCGTCGAGGGGTGCTTTGTTTTTGGTCGCTATTCCCGCCACGGATCGGTCTCGGGCGCCGGGTAGCGGATATATTCCTCGAGCCCCGCCTTTTCCAGCTGCTGAATCAGATATTCCTCGGGCGTACCCTCCACGCCGGCGTAGCCGCGCCGCGTATAAATGTGGTCCGCATCCGGGAAAACGTCTCGAAGGACGCCGCGGATGCGCCGCCCGGACGAATCATTGTCCATGTACAGGTAAACGTGCCGGCGACCGATCGCTTTGCGCAGCGCTTCGATCCGGCTCGAGCTGAGCGTGCCGAAGGTGCAGTGGATCGGCACTTCCGGAGACAGGACGCGCGCGAGCCGGCTGCGGTCGTTTTTTCCTTCGACGATGATGGCGATGTCCAACGCGCTGGCGCCTCCTCGTAAAGCGTGAAGCCGGCGCTGGCCGGCTTTCGCCGTCTGTTGTTCGTTCTATTGTACCACACGGATCGGGCATGCTAAGCGCAGGCGACCGGGTGCGCGTTTGAGACCGCTGTCAAAAAGTTTTAGAATAGGGCCTATACGCAAGGACCATCTCTCACCGGGAAGTGATGCAGGTTGAAGCCTAAGCGGATGCTCAGGGATTACATCAAGTCGAAGTGGCATGTATACGGTTTCGCGATCCTGCTCATCGCGGCGGGCAATGCGATCCAGTCCTACTACCCCCGCCTGCTCGGGAGCTTTACGGACCGGCTGCAGCAGGGAAAGCTGTCCCATGACGCGATCGTCGATTACAGCCTGGCGTTGCTGGCGGTCGGCGTCGCCTTCGGCGTGCTGGCCGGCGCGGGCCAGTACGTCGTCATGCGGCTCGGCAGATTGTACGAGTTCGACATGCGCAAAAAGCTGTTCGCCCACTTCACGACGCTGAGCGAGCGCTTCTATTCGAAAAACGGCGTCGGCAAGCTGCTCAGTTACGTGATGAACGACGTGACCGCCGTCCGGGAATCGATCTCCATGGGGATCAACCAGACGACCAACGCGACGATTCTCATTTTGTCGGCGATCGTCATGATGACGCTCAGCGACATTCCGCTGTATCTCGTCCTCGTCTGCGTACTGCCGCTGCTGCTGATCCCGTGGATCGTGACGCGGTTCGGTCCCGTCATCCGCAAGCGTTCCCTGAACGTCCAGGACTCGCTCGGCAAAATGACGGAATCGGCGGAGGAACAGTTCGGCGGCATACGCGTCACGAAGAAGTTCGCGGCGGAGGCGACGATGAACCGGCGCTTCGGCGAGACGGTCGATCGCATCCGCGACAACCAACTTCGCCTCGTGCGCGTCTCTTCGCTTTTTCAGGCAATCATCCCGTTTCTCGGCGCGCTCTCGATGATCGTGACGATCGCCTATGGCGGGTACCTGACCATTCGGCATACGATCACGCTGGGCAACTTCGTCGAGCTCACCTTGTACATCCGCATGATGGTCGCACCGCTGCAGTCGATCGGCAACGTCATCAACACGATGCAGCGTTCGCGCGCTTCGCTAGAGCGGATCGGCGATCTGATGGCGGTAGAGCCGGATATCCGGGAAACGGAGAGCGCTCGTCACCGCAGTCTGGATCAGGCTGCGATCGGTATTCGGCATCTCAGCTTCGCCTATCCCGATGCCGAGCGGCCGTCGCTGCGCGATATCAGCCTCGATATCGCGCCGGGCCGGACGCTCGGCATCCTAGGCAAGACGGGCAGCGGCAAGACGACGCTCGTCAAGCTGCTGCTGCGCGCATATGATCCGCCGCCCGGTACGATCCGCCTCGCCGGCGCGGACATCCGGGATCTTACGCTCGAGAGCCTGCGGAACCAGATCGCCTACGTGCCCCAGGAGGGATTCCTGTTCAGCACGACGATTCGCGACAACATCGCCTTTTACAAACGGGATACAGAGCTGCCTACGGTTGAAAAAGCCGCCAAGCAGGCGCAGATCTACGGCTCGATCGCCGAGCTGCCGGAGAGCTTCGATACGAGATTGGGCGAACGGGGCGTTACGCTCTCCGGCGGACAGCGCCAACGGACCGGGCTCGCCCGCGGCCTGATCAAGGACGCACCGGTGCTCATCATGGACGACAGCGTCAGCGCCGTCGACGCGGTGACCGAGAAGCGGATCATCGACGGCATCCGCAAAGCCCGCAAGGGCAAGACCACGATTATCATCGCGCACCGGATCAGCGCGCTCAAGCATGCGGACGAGATCGTCGTCATGGACGAAGGACGCATCGTGCAGCGGGGCGCACATCTGGAGCTGCTGGCGCAAGATGGCCTGTACGCGACTTTGCACGCTATTCAAGAGGAGGGGGGCCGCGAAGATGCAGAACCGACCGCCCGCTGATCAGAAGGCTGCTTTTCGCGCCTTTTTCGGCTATATACGGCCTCACAGGCTTTCGTTTCTCCTTGTCTTCTGCTGCACGGTGCTGGCCATCGCGGCCGATCTGGCGCAGCCCTATCTCGTCAAAATCGCCATCGACGACAACATCCTGAAAGGACGCGACGATTACAAAACGCTGCTCGTCATCAGCGCGATCTATCTGGGACTGGCGATGTCCGGCTTCCTTTTTACTTATTTGCAAAACAATCTGCTCCAATATCTCGGCCAAAATATCATCGGCCGGATCCGCAAGGACCTGTTCGCGCATATCGGCAAACAGTCGATGTCTTTTTTCGACCGGATGCCGGCGGGCAGTCTCATTACCAACGTTTCGAGCGACACGGAGACGCTGAACCAGTTTTTCTCGCAGGTGCTCCTCTCGCTGGTGCGCGACGGATTGACGCTTATTATCATCATCGCGATCATGTTCCAGCTCGACGTCAGGCTTACGTTGTACTGCCTGATCCTGCTACCGGTCATCGCGCTCATCGCGATCGGATTCCGTACTTATATTAGAAAGACGTATCAGATCTCCCGTGCGGCGCTGTCGCGCCTGATCGCCTTCGCCGCGGAAAATCTGGCGGGGATGAACCTGATCCAGGCCTTCCACCAGGAGAGGGAGCAGCAGAACCGGTTCACCGACAACAACCGGACGTACCTGCGGGCCAATCTGCGCGAAATCCGCACCAACGTGCTGTTCAACCGGTCGTTCGACATCTTGGGCAGCCTCTCCATTGCGCTCGTCACTTGGCTGGGCGGGGTAGCGGCGTTCGACAGCGCGATCGAGTTCGGCGTCCTGTATGCGTTCATCACGTACATCCGACAGTTTTTTCAACCGATCAGCACGATCACGTCGCAGTGGAACACGCTGCAGTCGACCACCGTATCGGTCGGCCGCATCTGGAGCTTGTTCGCCGTCAAGCCGGAGATCGAGGACGCGGCGGAAACGAAGCTGCTGGCGCGCGATGAGGTCGCCGGGCGGATCGACTTCAATCACGTTAAGTTCGGCTATCAAACGGGCGTGTCCGTCCTGCACGATCTGGATCTGCATATCGCGCCGGGCGAGATGATCGGCATCGTCGGCACGACCGGCGCCGGCAAGAGCTCGCTGATCAGCCTGCTGTGCCGCTTCTATGACGTATGGGAAGGCGATATCCGCATCGACGGCACGGACATCCGAACGCTTCCGCAGTCTTCGCTTCATCGTCTCGTCGGACTCGTGCAGCAGGAGCCGTACTTGTACTCGGGCAGCATCGTCGACAACATCCGCATGTTCGACGAGGAGATCACGCGCGAGGAAGTCATTCGCGCCTGCCGGTTCGTCGGGGCGGACGATCTGATCGGCCGGCTGAAGGACGGCTACGACACGATACTGTCGGAGCGGGGGAGCGGGCTGTCCGCGGGCGAGCGGCAGATGATCTCGTTCGCGCGCATCATCGTGTTCAAGCCGAAGATCCTCATTCTAGACGAAGCGACGGCGAATTTGGACTCTTACACCGAGCACTTGATCCAGCGTGCGCTCCGGGTCGTATCGCGGGAGCGGACGACGCTCGTCATCGCGCACCGGCTCTCGACCGTCATGCGGGCGAACCGTATCCTCGTCATGAGCGGCGGCCGCATCGTCGAAGCGGGCAGCCATGCCGAGCTGCTCGAACAGCACGGGTACTATGAGGAGTTGTATTTGCATTCGCAAGGTAAAGAGGAGCGGGGGACGGGATGAGGGCGCGAGCGTCGTCGGATGCAGATAGTGATTCCGCAAATCGCTATTGCGGGATAGAGCCCCGATTTTTGCGAAATAACGATACGGCACATCGCTATTGCGAGATAGCGCCCTATTTTTTGCGAAATAAGATATGTCGCATCGCTATCGGGACGAAGCGCCCCATGTCACGCAAAATTGAGATGTCGTACATCGCTATACGAAAAGAAAACCCTATTCAAACCAACTGCCGCACCCGATTTCGGATGCGGCAGTTGGTTTTTCGGCCTCATGCGTGAGGCACCGCCGGCTGCGGATGCCAGCCTTCCTTGTACACGGGCTTGGGAGCCAGCGCCAGCAGCGCGAGCATGAGGATGGCGAAGGAGAGGAAGAACGGCGACAACTGCCCGCGGAAGGCGCCCGCCGCCACCGGGCCGAGAAAAGCGCCGACCGACGAGGCGATCGCCATGAGCGAGAACGTCCGGCCGTACCGGGTAGGGCCGCTGAGCTGCAGCAGAAACGACGTCATCGCGGGGAAGACGACGCCTTTGGCCATACCCACCATAAACAGCAATGCCATCATGGGGACCGGCCAGTCCGAGGCGAGTCCGTAGTACGCGAGCGCGAGCAGCAGCACCCCGATCACGCAGCGGGAGTAGGGCAAGTATCGCTGCAAAAACAGCAGGCTAAGCGTGGCGAGCGCGCCCAGGCTCACGACGGAAAACAGGATGCCCGTCGTCAGCACGCCGCCGTCCTCGGCCGAGATCGCCCGCAGCGGCAGCTCGAAGGAGAGGATGCCTTGCGCGAACGCCATCGCCACGGGCAGCAGGAACACGGCCCAAGGAAACCTGCGCGGCACGGCCGCGGCCGAGTCCCCTTCAGCTTCTTCGTTCGGAACAGGCGCACCCATCGAAGTCTGTTCCGCCAGCGCGGCTTCGCCCGCGGCCTCGGCCGCATCGGCAGCGACATCCGCATCGGCGTCTTGCTTCGGATCGCGCACGAACCATAGCGACAGCAAGCCGGTCGCGAGCAGCCCCCAACCGAGGAAGGCGAACGACTGGGCGAAGCCGACCTTGGCGGCGAGATAGGCGCCTGCGGCGGGAGACACGACGGAGGCGATCGTATGGACGAGTCCGTTGCCCGCCATCAGTTTGCCGCGCTTGATATGATCCCGCGTCAGCTTCGCCAGCAGGGATAGACAGGCCGGCGACAAGAAGGCGAGCACGAATCCGCTCAACGAGCGGACGTAGAGCAGATGCAAAGGATCGGTGACCCTGGACTGCAGCAGAAGCAGCACGCCGGCGCCTACGAGACTGGCCGAGATAAAAAATCGGCTCCCGTACCGGTCGACGCCGTAGCCCGCCAGCAGATTGCCCGGCAGGTGCGTGAGCGAGTACATCCCCATCACCAGACCGATGAACGAGGGCGCGGCGCCGAGCGACACGGCGAACGGCGTGAGCATCGGATACTGGGCGTGCAGGTCGAAGAACGCGACGAACAAAAACAAATACAGCCAAATGGCCATCCTCACTGCGTTCGCCTCCATTTGCAAAGACGCAGGACGGGCGTCTTAAACGTTAATTCTACTTGTACGCCGAGGCGGACGAGGATATGACCTTTCGCGGGAAAGAGGGCTTGAAGTGTATGGCGGTGCATGGTACTTTTCGCATGGCGGCCGAATCGGGAGCATATTTTATTTATTGGCGGCTTATTTACTGTGCGGGCTGTTCGTCAGCGCGCTTGCCTTCCTGCAGGCCTATACGCTGCGAAGCTCTCTTTTCGGATGGCTGTTCGTGCCTGTTAGGTTGGCAGTCTATTTTTTGCCGGGTTCGATGATGCGCTGGGCGGTCCCGGAGAAGCTGCTGACCGAACGGGTAGGCGACGCTTATTTGGATCGGGCTGGCCGCGGCGGCCGCGCTGGTGCTCGCCATCGCGCCGCTGGCGATCCGGATCGGCGGCAGGTGGACGCATCTCTACATTATCAACACGACCGAAGACCGCCAGCGCCGGCGCGGCGAGCAAGCTTTCAAATTCCGGTCCTAAGTCCGGGGTTTTACGCGGGGCAAATCTGTAAAGTATAATAGAGTACAGATTTATAGCTATGGAGGAGATCTTATGAGCTTCGAACCCGAGGCCTGGAAGCAGTTCGTCACCGATCATTGGGTATTGATCCTGATCGCGGTCGTCGCGCTGCTGGTCATATTGAACGTGGTCAAAACCGTGCTGAAGTGGGTGCTCGCCGCGGCGATCGTCGTAGGCGTCGTCGTCTACGGGGGCTATACGGTGAGCGATCTGAAGGAGATCGGCGGGCAGGTCGTGGAGACCGCGACGTCGGCCGTGAAGGACGAGGCGTCCAAGGCGATGGCCGAGGAAGCCAAAAAAGCGACCTATACGTTGAACCCGGACGGCACCTATCTCGTCAAATCTCCGAATCTGGAATTGACGGGCACGCCGAACTCCGGCGAGGTGGACGTGAAGTTCCGGAGCGTATCGCTGGGCACGTGGAAAATGGAAGGGCCCGTTCGCGACTTCGTGACGACGGCGCTCCAAGCATCGAAATGAGCTGGCTGGACGGGAACTTCGTGACTATCGCGCTGCTGGCGCTCGTAGCGGTGTCCCTCCTGCAAGGCATGAGGCGGGGCGCCAAGGGCTCCGCCAAGCAGCTTTTCCTTTTTCTGTCGGGCGCGCTCCTAACGCTCGTCTCGATGGGTGCTGCCGCCTGGAGCGCATCGGCGGCGTCGCCCGCCGTCCAGCGCTGGCTCGCAAATCGCGAATGGGCGCAGCCGGCCGCCGACGCCTCGACATGGAGACAGCTTGGCTACACCGCTTATTCAGGCGTGCGGGATCTCCCGCTGCTGCGTTTCGCCGTTTTGTTTTTGATCGCCTACTTGCTGCTTCGGTATGTGCTTGGCACGGTCTCCTCGCTGCTCATCCGCGTGGGCGCCGCGCCTTTTGTTCTTGTACCGGGCGGCGGGCCGGTCAGCCGGACCGTCGGCGGCCTCATCGGCGCGGCGCTGGGCGGCGGACGGGCGATCCTCGTGACCGCCGTCCTGTTCGCATACTGCGCGCTATCGCCGCAGAGCGTGTTTGCCCAGTATATCGAGCAGTCGGGGCTCTACCGCGAAGCGGCCGCGCAGATCATCCGGCCGGCCGCCGGCGATCTGCTGACCGAGCGGCTGCCGGTGTTGGCCGCGTCGATGCAGGGCGAGATGGATAAGCTATGGCAGAAGCGCTACGACATCATCGACGCCGACCTGCCGACGGACATCGTAAGCGCGGCGAAGGAAGTGACGGCGCAGGCCGACGGCGACGAGGCGAAGGCGAGGGCGCTGTACGAGTGGGTCGGCACCCGCGTGGCCTACGACAACGGAAAGGCCGAAGCCTACGAGCAGCGGGGGGAGTGGCGCGAGCAGTCGCCGGAGGATACGTTCCGCACGCGCGAGGGCGTCTGCATCGACTATGCCAGGCTGTACGCGGCCATGGCGCGTTCGGTCGGCCTGAACGTGCGCGTCGTGACCGGCCAGGGCTACAACGGGCAGGGCGGCTACGGTCCGCATGCCTGGAACGAGGTGCTGCTCGGCGATCGCGGCGAGTGGATCCCGCTCGACTCGACGTGGGCGAAGACGGGCGATTGGTTCAACCCGCCCCGATTCGACGATACGCACATTCGATCGGCGTAAGCCGGAAACTGAAAAACGGCCGCTTCGCGACGGAACCCGTGCGGGCTACGACCGATAGCGGCAAAAGCCACCGCTATTCCGCTAAAAATGTTTGTGCGGCGTCAAATAGCGGCAAAAAATGCCGCTATTCCGCTAGAAAAGCGTGCGTGGCGTCTGATAGCGGCAAAAATCGCCGCTATTGCGCTAGAAAAGCGTGCGCGGCGTCTGATAGCGGCAAAAAATGCCGCTATTGCGCTAGAAAAGCGTGCGCGGCGTCCGATAGCGGTAAAAAACACCGCTATTGCGCTAGAAAAGTGTGTGCGGCGTCCGATAGCGGCAAAAAATGCCGCTATCGCGACATCGCCTGCAGTACCGACGGTCCATACCGCGGCCGCATCGGCATGAGGGTCCGCTTGCGGGCCAAGCATTTACAGGAGGAACTGCCTTATGAGCGACAAGCTGACGGAAGAGGCGGAGCGGAGAGGGATACGCAACCGCCGTCACTTCAGCATTCGTCTGAACTTTTTCTTTTTTACCGTTTTCGGATTGTTCTCCGTTCTCATCATTCGTCTCGCATACCTGCAGTTCGTCGAAGGGCCGAATCTGAAGGAGCAGGAACATCAGCTGGCGACCAAGGACGTGTCTATTCCGCCGATCCGCGGCAATATTTACGATTCGACGGGGTTTCCGATCGCTTATTCCACGTCGACGCAGTCGCTCTACTTCACGCTCGAGCCGGGCACCAAAAAAGCGGAAGGACTCGCGCTGGCCGCGCGCATCGAGGCGGTGTTCAAGCAGTACGGGGATCAGGCGAAGGAACCGCTCACGGCGGCCGAGATCTATGAGGACATGGACTTCGAGGGCAAGGTTCACTACCCGTTCCAGCAGCGGCGCATCAAGTCGGGGCTGACGGATCAGGAGATCGCTTACTTCAGCGAACACCGCGACCAGTTCGAAGGCATCGACATCGTCGAGGAGAGCATTCGCCAGTACAGCACAGAACGCGTCGCGACGCAGCTCGTCGGCTATATGAAGCAGCTGTCCGGGGCGACCTCACTTGATTTTTACAAGGATATCAACAAGGATCAGGAAGACCCGACGCTCAAGTACTTGGATACCGAGGACGTCGGCTTCGACGGTCTCGAGCTTATGTACCAGTCCGAGCTGCGCGGCCGCAACGGGCTAAAAACCTATCCGGTCAACAATCAGAGCCAGATCATCGGCCCGATGGAGCTCACCAAGCCGGTCAAGGGGGACAACCTGTACCTGACGATCAACAAGGACGTGCAGCTGGCGACGCAAAACGCGATCACCCAGCATCTGCAGAAAATTCGCACTTCTAACAATAAGCAGGAGCGCGCCCCGAACGCCAAGACCGGTTACGCGGTGGCGATGGAGGTCAAGACGGGCAAGGTCGTCGCCATGGCGAGCATGCCCGACTACGACGCGAACGTGTGGCAGGGCGGGATCAGCGCGAAAAACTACGAGCAATTCCAGTTTTATCTGAGCAACGGCGCGATCCGCGAGGTCCAGGCGCCGTACGAAGACGAGAAGGAGCGCAAAAAGCACCCGTCCTCCCTCGTCAACCTGGGCTCGACGCAGAAGCCGCTCACCATTTTGCTTGGCCTGAACGAAGGCCTGATCTCAACAGGTTCTACGATGTCCGATCCGGGCTACTTCGAGTTCGGCCGAGAAGGCCACAAGACGAAGGTCCGCAACGCGGGCAGCGCCGCCAACGGCACATTGACGCCTTCATCGGCGATCGCCCACTCCTCGAACGCCTACATGGCGAAGATGGTAGGCAACTCGCTTTACATGCGCGACGGCTCCAAGGGGCTGGACGTCTGGGACAAGTACATGAAGGAATTCGGGCTCGGCGTCAAGACGGAGAGCGGTCTGCCGGGCGAATCGAAGGGTTCGATCAACTATTATATCGAGTCCAAGCGGGGCAGCGCGCAGTCCGCGCTCATCTATTCGTCGTTCGGCCAGCAAGGGCGCTACACGGCGCTTCAGCTGGCGCAGTACGCGACGACCCTCGCGAGCCGCGGCACACGGCTGAAGCCGCAGTTCGTCGACCGCATCGAGGACACGGACGGCAACGTCGTGCAAGGCTACGAATCCGAAGTGCTGAACAAGATCGAATTTCCGAAGAGCTACTGGCAGACGATCGAGAGCGGCATGTCGCAGGTCAAGGTGCAGGGCTTCGACGACTTCAAGTATTCGTTCCGGCGCAAGACCGGTACGTCGGAGCAGGACGTCGGCGGCGGCCGCGTCGAGAACGCGGTGTTCATCGCCTATGCGCCCGCCAACGATCCGAAGCTCGCGGTCGCGGTCGTCGTCCCCGAGGGCGGCTACGGCGGTTGGGGCGCGGCGCCGATCGCGCGCAAAATCTTCGACGCGTACGACGCGGCGGTGGGTTTGACGGACGCTGGTCCGGCGAAGACGACGACGGGTACGGCTGCGGGGCAATAAGGAATAAATGAACCGTTGCGATTAAAAGCATCGATTAAAGCTCCGTCTGCACGACCGTGTTCTCCCGCGAGAGCCGATCTGCGGCGGAGCTTTTTTTAAACGAAGCGTGAATGGGGAAATGATCCTTATCCTTTACAATACGGAGGAACCGCCGGATGCACGAAAAAGTAATGGTGATCGAGGACGAGCGGAAAATCGCCGATGCCATAGCCTACGCGCTGAGGCGGGAGGGCTATGAGGTCGAGGCGGTCTACGACGGCGGCGAGGCATTGGCAAGACTAAGCATCTACCAGCCCGATGCCATAATCCTGGACGTGATGCTGCCGGGCATGGACGGCTATGACATTCTCAAAAAGCTGCAGAACAAAGGGCGCATCGGCGTCATCATGCTGACGGCCAAGGAAGATATCGTCAATAAGATACTCGGGTTGGAGCTCGGCGCGGACGACTACATGACCAAGCCGTTCGACATGCGCGAGCTGCTGGCGCGCCTCCGGTCGCTGCTGCGAAGGATGCAGGCCGCCGGGGAAAAAGAGGAAGCCGCCAAAATCGAACTAGGGGACATCGCGCTGCATATCGGCAAGAGGCGGGCGGAGGCAGGCGGGAGGCAACTCGACTTGACGCCCAAGGAGTTCGACCTGCTGGCGCAGCTCGCCGCCCGGCCCGGCTTGGTATACACGCGGGAGCAACTGCTCGACCTGGTGTGGGGCATGGATTTCGCAGGAGGGACCAGAACCGTCGATATCCATGTGCAGCGGCTAAGAAAAAAACTGGGCGAGGCATACAGCGAGGCGATCCAGACCGTGCACGGAATCGGGTATAAAGCCGCGGGAGGCGGGCGCAGTGAGAATTAGCATCAAGCTCAAAACGAGCGCTTTTTTGGCCGTGCTGCTGCTGTTGACGGTTATCGTACTGAGCTTGCTCGTACTCCAGGGGATTCAGAAAAATCAGCGCGCGCAGGTCGAGCAATTGTTGGCGCAGCAGGCATCGACGGCGAATACGTATCTCTACCAATCGTTGACGCTCACACAATCGTACAAGGTGCCCGAGACATACCTCGCCACTAAAGGAGAGGAATTCGGCAGGCAGCTGGAGTGGATCAGCGGCCAGACGGTCGAATTGTACGATGCGAACGGGAAGGCGATCTATAAAAACAAATCCGGCGCCGTGTCCGAGGGCATCGGCCAGACGCTGGCCTACGCGCTTCAGCAGAAAACGGCTTATTTAGTCGAAGGCGATTCGCTTTATTACCTGTCCCCCTTAAAGGCCGGCGCCGAACAGGTGGGCGTCGTGCAGTTTTATTACGATCTGGCCGCGAACGACGTTTTTTATCGTCAGATCAGGCAGCTGTTTGTTTATATCGGCGCCGGCACGTTTTTGCTCAGCTTCCTTTTGGCGTATTTTTATTTTAACTCGTTATCCGGCGTCATCATTAAGCTGAACCAAACGGTAAACCGGATTCGGGAGGGCAGCTACGAAACGGACGTCCTGGCGCGCAAGGACGAACTCGGCGAGCTTGGCGAAGGCATTCGCATGATGAGCGAACGCATTAGACGAACGATCCGGGACAAGGACGAGGAGCAGGAGAAGCTGAAGCTGGCGGTCGACAAGCTGTCTAAGCTGGATCAGCAGCAGAAGCAGTTTATCGGCAATGTCACGCATGAATTCAAAACGCCGTTAACGTCGATTAAAGCCTATCTCGATCTGATGGATATGTATCCGGACGACGAAGCGCTGCTGCAGACGGCCAGGACGAATATTTCCGGCGATACCCAACGTTTGTACGAAATGGTCGAAAAGGTGCTGCAGCTGTCCGCGCTGGAGAAATACGATTTTGAATTTTCCAAAGAAAAGGTGGACGTGCGCAAGACGATCGAGTCGGTGCTGGGCAGCCTGCAGGGCAAGATGGACAAGTTCGGCCTCCGTCTGGAGACGAACCTGGCAGAAGCCAGCGCGGACGCGGACGGCGACAGCTTGACGATCGTGCTGATGAACCTGCTCGACAACGCGATCAAGTATAACAAGACCAAAGGCAGCATCAGCGTCAACTGCGCGGAGCGGAACGGGCAGGTCGTCATCGAGATTGCCGATACGGGCATCGGTATTCCGCAAGCGGTCGTGCACAAGATCTTCGAGCCTTTTTATACGGTGGATAAGAACCGGTCGCGGGAAAACGGCGGTGCCGGCCTGGGACTCGCTCTGGCTAAAAAATATACGGAAATGCAAGGCGGCTCCATCGCGCTCCTGCGGTCGGATGCGGAGGGAACGACGTTTAGCGTCGCTTATCCGGCCTGGGGCAGCAGAGAATCCGCTTAGACATCGCTCATTCTCGAAATGTTTGTTTACATTTTCGAAACAATCGGTCGTACTTTATCTACATTCGGTTGGTAAATTGAATGGCAAGGAGGCGATAACAATGAAAGCAAAAGCTTTGAAAATGGCGGTCGCCGTTCCGGCGCTGCTCATGACGCTCGCCGCGTGCAGCGACAATCAGTCCGGCAACCGCGAAGTAATCAAGGAGCCCGGCAAAACGATAACGGTCATCGACGATGCCGGCAAGGAAGCGGGCACGCCGGATATAACGGTAGGAAAGATCGACGCTCACGAGCATGTCGCGATTACCGACTGGCTTGACGATGAGACGGCGGTCGCGATTAAAGCCAATGAAGCGCTGGGCAAGATGAGCTCGGAGGAATTGGCGGATTCCTACCCGAGGAGTCTTTATCGCTACCATCTCGGGACCCAGAAGTTGGAACCGCTGAAAGAACAAAAAAACGTAAATTTGGGCGACGGGGAGCTGTCGCCGGATAAAAAGCATCTGCTGTACAGCGAGTTTTCGCTGGGCGATCCGATCTACCGCGTGCTGGACCTTGCGACGCTGGATTCGTTCCCGATTACAGGCGGTCCGACGGCCGGCGCGATGAGCGCGCATTGGACGGACGACGGCAAGGTGATCGGCGCCGCATACAGCGGCGGAGCCTACACGGCCAGTACGGACGGCAAGATCACGGTTGTGAAAGGAGTTCCCGCGGAAGGCTTGATCATCGTGCGTCAAATGAACGGCAAGATTTATTACAACTCGAATGCGGACGAGACGCTGCACATGGCGGATCCGGCCACGGGCACGCAGACCGATCTGAATCTGGCGCGGGTATCCGACCTGGTGCCGTCCCCGGACGGCAAGCAGATGCTCGTGCTGCAGTACACCGATTCCAAAAAAACGTTGACGATGTACGATGCCGACGGGAAAAATCCGAAGGTAATCGCGGAAGGCACGGAGCTAGGCGGCGTCTCCTGGTCGCCGGACCAGCGGCTCATTGCCTATAGCCTCAAAGGCGCTTCGTCCGGAACGAACGTGACGGGGCTGTACGTGTACGACCTGCTGGCCGACAAGTCGACCGGCATCGCGGTGAACGTCGAGAATCCGCAGACCGTATGGAGTCCTTCCGGGCAAGCCTTTGCTTATACCGTATGGGACGGCAAGGATTTCAACAGCAGCGTCGTGCATCTGACAATAGGAATGAAATAACGCTAGGAAATGAAGATCGTCACCATGCCTGAGGGACTTCGAGACGGGCGGCCGCCAGGTGACGCGTCAGGAGCTGGCCGTAATGCTCTATCGCTTCGCGCGGTTTATCAAAGCGGATGCGGATACTGAGGCAGGTTCGGAGCTAAGCTACTCCGATGCATCGGCAATCGACGCTTGGGCTGAGCAAGCGTTACTGTACGGCCAGAACAACGGCTTGATCGCCGGCCGTCAGAACGGCGCCTTCGCCCCGAAAGAAACGGCGACGAGAGCGGAAGTCGCGGTCATTCTGAAGCGATTTATCGAGACCGTGGTCTAAATCAGATGACAGGCACCGGCCCTGCTCCCCAAGAGCGGCGGCCGGTGTTTTTTTGGCGAATAGGACCTCGGGATGCAGGAATATCGGCCGCCTGCTCCGCGAACGCATTTATGCTAGAATGATAGAGAGTCCGAGCCGGGAGGGAAGCTTCGAGATGAACGCCGAAGTCAAGACAGAAGAGCAGAAAAAAAAGGAATCACGCAACCGTCGTCACTTCAGCATCCGGCTGAACGTTTTTTTCATGCTCACCTTTCTCCTATTTTCCATGCTGATCGTACGGCTGGCGTATCTCCAGTTCGTCGAAGGCCCGAGCCTCAAGGAACGCCAGACGAGCTTGATCACGAAGGGCGTGTCCATCCCGCCGATCCGCGGCAATATTTACGATTCCAAAGGACAGCGAATCGCCTATTCCATCTCTACGCAGTCCCTTTACTTCACGCTGAAGACGGGCATGAAGCAGGAGACGGCGGAGGGAATGGCCGCGAAGCTCGTGAAGCTGTTCAACGATAAGGGCGATCCGGCGGCCGAGCCGATGACGGCGGAGGACGTCGTCAAAGCCATGGATATCAAGGGAAGAACGCATCTGCCGTTCCAGCAGCGACGGATCAAGTCCGGACTGACGAAGGAAGAGATCGCCTACCTCAGCGAGCATCGCGACGAATATCCGGACGTGGAGATCGTGGAGGAGAGCATCCGCCAATACAGTCCGGACCGGGTCGCCGCGCAGCTGGTCGGTTATATGGCCAAGATGAAGGGCGCCAAGCAGAATCTCGATTTTTACAAAAAAATCAACGAGGATCAGTCCGATCCGGCGCTGAAATACTTGGATACGGAGGATGTCGGCTACGACGGCATCGAGCTCATGTACCAGAAGGAGCTGCGCGGCCTGAACGGCTACAAGTCCTACCAGATCGACAGCATGAGCCGGATCGTCGGGGACATGAAGCTGACCAAGCCGGTCAAGGGGCAGAACCTTTATCTTACGATCAACCGCAACGTGCAGCTCACCGCGCAGCAAGCGATCCTCGACCAGATCGCGACGACCCGCGCGTCTACGGTCAAGACGCTGAAGGACGCGCAGCCGACGACGGGCTATGCGGTCGCGATCGAGGTGGCTACGGGCAAGGTCGTGGCGATGGCGAGCATGCCGGATTACGACACGAATGTATGGCAGGGCGGCATCAGTCAAGAGGAGCTTGACGCGATCACGCCTGCGATGGGCAACGGCGCGATTCGCGAGGTGTTCCCGCCATACGACGATCCGAAGGAGCGCTCGCAGCATCCGACGTCGCTCGTGCCGCTGGGCTCCACGCAGAAGCCGCTGACGATTCTGACCGGGCTCATGGAAAAGTTGATCACGCCTTCGTCTACATGGACGGATCCGGGCTACTTCAAATTCGGGCGCGACGATCAGGCTGAAGTCCAGAATGCGGGACGCTCGTACAACGGCGAGCTGACGCCTACGAGGGCGATCGCCAAGTCTTCGAATGCGTTTATGGCCAAAATGGTAGGTAACGCGCTGTATATCAAATATAAGAAAGAAAGCGTCGACATCTGGGATAAGCACATGAAGGAGTTCGGCCTAGGCGTCAAAACCGGCAGCGGACTGCCGAAGGAATCGCCGGGCATCGTGGATTATTTCAACAGCGCGACGCGGGACAGCTACCAGTCCGCGATGATCTACTCCTCGTTCGGCCAGCAGGGCAAGTATACGGCGCTGCAGCTCGCCCAGTACGCCGCGACGCTCGCCAGCCACGGCAAGCGGATGAAGCCGCTGTTCGTCGACCATACGACGGACGCGGACGGCACCGTCGTGACGACGATGAAGCCCGAGGTGCTGAACGAGATCAAGCTGCCCGATTCGTACTGGAAGACGATCGAAAACGGCATGGCACAGGTCAAGGTGGAAGGCTTCGAAGGCGTGCGCTACGACTTCTACCGCAAGACCGGCACGTCGCAGCAGCAGGGCGTCGGCAAGCGCAAGTTCGTCGAGAACGCCGTCTTCATCTCGTTCGCCCCGCAGGATAAGCCGAAGCTCGCGGTCGCGGTCATCGTGCCGGACGGCGGGTACGGCGGCTGGGGCGCGGCGCCGATCGCGCGCAAGATTTTCGACGCGTACGACGCCGAGGTCGGCCTGACGGACGCAGGTCCAAGGCCGCCGATCGTGACGAACGTGGCGGTCGACATGACGCAGCAGCCTTAAAAGATTGGCGTTCGGGCCGATGCCCGATCCGCCCCCGGCCCATCGCTTCGACGCGGCGGGTCGGGGGCTTGTCGTTTTTTACCCCTCGATTATGTTAGAATGACTTAGATTGCAAGCAGGCTGCGGCCGCATCAGAAGGAGTGGTAGGCTAGGTGGTCAGATACAAGCTGCTGGCGCTCGATCTGGACGGGACGCTGCTGAACGACCGGCAGGAGATCAGCGAGGAAAACAAGAAATGGATTCAAAAAGCGAGCGAGGCCGGCGTGACGGTCATCGCATCGACGGGACGCGGCTTCCCGACGGCGCTGCCGATCGTCGAGCAGCTCGGGCTGCAGACGCCGATGATCACGGTCAACGGCGGGGAGATCTGGACGAAGCCGAACAGCATCCACCGGCGCATCCCGATGGACACGGAAAAGATCATGAAGCTGCACATGCTTGCGGAGCGGCACCCGGTCGCCTGGTTCTGGGCGTACGCGACGGACGGTATTTACAACAAGGAAAAATGGGTAGACGATACGTATTCGCGCACGTGGCTCAAATTCGGCTACTACGACGAGGACGCGTCGGTCATTGCAAAGCTGTGGGAAGAGCTGCTGACGTGGGAGGGCCTGGAGCTGAGCAATTCGTCGCCCTTCAACATCGAGGTGAACCCCGCGGGCGTGAGCAAGGCGGCGGCGATCGAAGAGGTGTGCCGCATGATCGGCTGCGACATCTCCGAAGCCGTAGCGGTCGGCGACAGCCTGAACGATCTGGCGGCGATTCGCGCGGCGGGTCTCGGCGTCGCGATGGGCAACGCGCAGGACGCCGTCAAGGCCGAAGCGGACGTCGTGACGGGCACGAACAACGAGCACGGCGTGGCGCAAGTGATTCAAAATTATATTTTAAAGGCGTGATGTCCGAATGGATATTTTGGGCTGGGTACTCGTCATCGCGTTGTTCGCGATCGGTCTAGCAGGCGCTGTCTATCCGATTCTGCCCGGGGCGCTGGCGATCTATTTCGCCTTCTTCGTCTACGGCTGGTTTTTCTCGTTCGAGCCGTTCGGCTGGTGGTTCTGGAGCTTTCAGACGCTGATCGTCATTATTTTGTTCGTCGCGGATTACGTGGTGAACGCTTGGGGCGTCAAGCGCTTCGGCGGATCCAAGGCGAGCGTCTGGGGCAGCACGATCGGGGTGCTCATCGGGCCGTTCGTCATCCCCGCCTTCGGCCTGATCATCGGCCCGTTCGCAGGCGCCTTCCTGGGCGAGCTCGTGAGCGGATCGAACGTAAAAAAGGCGATGCTCGTCGGCTGGGGCTCGCTCGTCGGGCTGTTCACCAGCACGGTGGCGAAGGTCATCTTCCAGGTGGCGATGATCGTCATCTTCTTCATCTGGCTAATCTAGCGATAGGACTGATACCCGTAGATGGTTAAAAAGGATTCGCTTATCAAAGGCACGCTGATCCTGACGGCGGCGGCGCTCATCGCCCGCGTCATCGGGATCTTTCAGCGCGTGCCGCTCGAGCATGTGATGGACGAGGTGGGCAACAGCGCGTTCGGCATTTCGAATACGGTCTATTTGTTGCTATTAGTTGTCGCTACCGCCGGTATTCCGAGCGCGATCAGCAAGATGGTATCGGAGCGCGTCGAGCTCGGCAGGGGCAACGAGGTCAAGCGCATCTATCGTGCGGCAATGAAGTTCGGCATGATCGCCGGCCTCGTCCTGACGATCGGATTGCTGCTTTTGGCTCCAGTCTATACGTGGCTGGCCGGCACGCAGCATGCGACGCTGGCGATCCGCGCGATCGCCCCTTCGCTGCTGCTGTTCCCGGTCATCGCGATGATGCGCGGCTACTTCCAGGGCCGTCAGCTCATGATGGCGGGCGGCGTGTCCCAGGTCGTCGAGCAGATCGCCCGCGTTGTCACGGCAATCGGTTTCGTATTTGCCTTGCACGGCTGGGGCTACGGCAATGAAAAGATGGCCGCAGGCGGCGCGCTGGGAAGCGTCGTCGGCAGCGTCGGCGCGTTCGCCGTCATGGTGTATTACGGCGTCAAGCTGAGAAAAAGCGACGAGCGAACAGGCGAGCTGGAACGCGCGGAACGATCCCCGGGTAGAGGCGCGGCGGGCGGTCCTCCGGTGCTGCGCAGCAACCGGGATATTTACCGGGCGATCTTCCGTATCTCCATTCCGATTCTGGTGACGGCGATGACCGTACAGGCGATCTATATGATTGACCAGACGCTTTTGACCCGGCTGAGCGAGTGGCGCTTCGGCGAGGAAAAGACGCTGACGTGGCTCGCTTATCTGACGACCAACGCACAATCGATCGCCGGCATCCCCCCGGTGCTCGCGATCGCGCTCAGCCAATCGATTCTGCCGGTGCTCTCGGCGGCATACGCTTCCGGAGACCGATCGCGGGTCGAGAAACAGGCGACGCTCGCGCTCCGAATCGGCATTTTCTCGGGGATGCCCCTCGTACTGCTTATGACGGTTGGCGCCCATGCAGTTAACGGATCGCTGTTTTCCACGCCCGACGCCAGCTTGATCGTCGGCATGCTGGCAGGCGGTACCATTTTCCAGATCACGATGATGACATCGAACTCGATACTGTATGGACTCGGCCAGCAGCGACTCGCGATGAAGCATACGCTTGTGGGCATTTTCATCAAGCTGGTGCTGTCGCTCATCCTGACGCCGCTGTTCGGCGTTTACGGCCTTGTCACGGCGACAGCGCTCTGCTTCATGTTCTCGACGATGACCAACATGATGTCCATCCGCAAGCGCGCCGGCGTCCGCGCGCTCGGAGACCGCTGGACGGGCTTCGCGGCGACGGTACTGATTCTTTCCGCGGCGGGCGGCGCTCTCGTATATGCCGTGCTTCACCTGGCCGCGCCGCTCGGCTGGAAGTGGCCGTATCTGCTCGCCACCGGCGCGCTCGGTTTGCTCATCTGCGCCGTGTATCCGGTGCTGCTCACGGCGTTCGGCGTGCTTCGCGCTGACGACCTCGATTCTTATCCGGCGCGCATCCGGCGCGTGCTGCGTCCGTTCCTGCGCTTCGCGCGGGGCGGGCGAGCGACGAAAGGCACTGCTTAAACTGTTAAAGCGAATCGTAAAAAGGCCACGTCCGTATGGACGTGGCCTTTTCATGGGGACTAACGCTTTTATTTTCGCTTGATTTTTCGGCGTCATTATTGATAATTTATGGATGTCGGATGGAATTCTGGTAATCGAGATAACCGCTTCAAAATCGAAAAACGAGGAGCGAAAAGCGATGACTGAAAATGCCGCGCAAGATCGCCGGGCAGCTGCCAGTCCGATCGGGCGGAGAGTGGCGAGCGTGTTCATTCCGGTAAAGGATATCGAACGGTCGCGGGCCTGGTACTGCAGGCTGCTCGGATTTGAGGAAAGCGAACGCGACATTTTGTTCGGCCATATTTGCGTGCTGCCGCTGGACGGCACCGACGTCATCCTCGATACGATGCCGAAGTGGGGCGGTGCCGAGCCGGGCGGCGCGGCGGCGATCGAGACGCCCGTGCTGATGCTGCCGACGGCAGATCTCGAGGCTTCGCTCGCTTTCGTCGACGCGCTCGGCGCGGAACGGCTTACGGATATCGAAGACGGCCACTGGTTCGTGTTCAAGGACCTCGACGGCAACAAGCTGATGATCTGCAAGGAATGAACGGGCGGTCGCGTCCCGGTTCACGCTTCGGGCCGCGACGCCCGCCGCTTAAGGCTTTCCAGCGCGAGCGCCGCGACCTGGAGCTTGCGCTGGCCGAACGCATGCTCATGCGTCATGACGAAGTTGATCGGCGCCCGCAGCGACCTCAAGTGCTTGAGGACATTCAGATCGACCAGCCAATCCCCATCGCTCACGCTTCCGAGCGGCCGGTCGGGCCAGGCGTCTGCGAGCCTGGGGCTGTACCAGGCCCGTTCGTCTTCCCCGTTAGTCTCCTTCGGACGATCCCCTTGCCCTGCTCCCGCCGTGAACCGTTCCGGCCAATAGTCTGCCCGCGAGCCCGTATGGCCGACCGTCTCCGCAAAAGCCAGCGCCCCTCCCAGCACTTTCGGGTACGCGAACAGCATGGCGTACAGGCTTTTGCCGAACGCGATGCGTTCATCGACGTTCGTGAACGACTCCAATACGCGGCCGGCCAGCACGCTGTCCGCGGATTCTTCCCCGCCGTCCGGCGCGACTGCGCGGGCTGTGCCCGGCTCCCCGAGCCGCAAACGCGCGGCCCGTACGCCGCCTAGCGGCACGACCACTTGCTGCAGCTGCAAGGGACGCATGCCTTTGAACGCCGCGGAGCCGAGCACGGTATCCTTGTACGCGGGATCCTGGACGACGCGCCGTTCGATCACGTGCTGCTCGTTCACGATAAGGGCGACCGTCAGCGCGGTCGGATCCCGTTCGATCCAGAAGCGCTCCCAAAACGGCCGCATGAACGCGGACACGCCGAAGGCGGGCAGCAGCGCAAACCGGCTGCGCCCCGCCCGGCGGCTCTCCGCGTATAGACGCAGCTGCGGATAGGCGTCGCGGAAGATGAGCGCGTTGCAGGATTCGAGCATGCCGAACAAGGTCGCTCTGTCCCGGTGCGTGAGCAGCTTCGGCAGCCAGGCGCCCTGCAGGTCGGTCATGTTCCATCCGCCGTTGCGGGACACCAGATGCGCGAGCAGCGCCCAATGCAGCTCCGGCAAAGCTTTGTACATTTCCATATAGGCAGCCGTGCGCGTCACGTTGTTGCGATTGTACGCCTCCGTCTCATCCCGGATGCAGGCAACGAGCGACGCGTTGGTCGCATCCAGGTGGGAGGAGGCGCCGCGCCAACCCCGATTGATCGCTCCGCTCAGCTCCGATTCGGCCCAGGCGGCGATTCCTTTGGGCAGGCGAAGCGATGAACGCGGACGAGCGAGCCTGACGGATTCCAGCAGCGCCGCTCCCTTAATAGCCGCGCCTTTAACCAACCCGCGGGTCACGGCGGCCCATGCCGGTTGCTCCGGACGCTCGCTGCTTTTCCGGTAAGCGCCGGTCGTATCTTCGATCGTCATCTCCCCCTCTCGCGATGAATCGTTCTATTTGGAAGGATTTCCAAATGTCGCGTCGAACTATCCATAACCGGGTATCAATTATTGGATATCATTGGATGGTTATAATCGGGAGGGGATGGGTTCGTGGTAAAAATGAAGTCGCGCGGATTGGGGATGGCATTGGTCGCCCTCCTGATCATCGTGCTCGTCGGCTGTCAGGCCGTGGGCGGCGTCAATTTGAACGAGATGCTGACCAAGCAGCTGGACGTCCGTTCGTCGGCGGGCAGCGGGTCTCTCGAGGTTCAACTGAATTGGGACGAGGAAGCGATCGCGGCCGAAGACGAAGAGACGCAGCGGTTGATTAAGCTTTTCAGCCGAATCAAGCTGCAGCTCGATCAAGTGCGGTCGGATGAAAAAGGCAATATGAATGCGAGCGGCAGTCTCTCCCTGAACGATCGGACGATTCCGTTCGCGCTGCAGATCGACCCGACGACCGCGGTATTAACGGTCGAGGGCGCTAAGCGGCCTCTCGTATTGGATGCAGCAGAGCTTCAGGCGGGCGCGATCCCAGGGGAGGATCTGTTCCCGGGAATTGGCGATATGACGTCCCAAGTCGCCGAGCAGGCGGTAAGGGACGCGGTGAAGCAGGTCGCGTCCTTCGTGGTCGGGCATCTGCCGAATCCGCCGAAGATTCAGGCCGAAGCGGTTCAGGTGCCGATCAACGGCACGCCGACCGACCTGATGAAGGTGCATGCCGAGTTGAACGGCAAGGAGCTGGGCGAACTGATTCCGGTATTCCTCGATTCGGTGCTTTCGGACGGTCAAGGCGTGAAGAGCCTGATCGAAAAGCTCGCCGCATGGGTGTCGGATCTGCCGCAGGATCTGAAGGACGCGATCGGCATCGTGCCCGAAGACACCGATTGGACGCCGGAGGAACTGACGGACGCAGCGCAAACCGTGATGGACGGCGTGAAGGAGCTGCGCGACGAATATGAAGAGGCGAGCTCGGAGGAAGATTGGCAGCAGGCGTTCAACGAAGCGCTGACGTTCAAGGGCGACTTTTACGCCGACAAATCCCTGCACGTCCGCAAATCCGACGTCGAGATCGCGCTTGACGCGAGCTTGTTCGGAGAGGAAGACATCCCGCTCAAGAGCTTGGTCATCCGCACCTCCCAAGAGGCCTGGAACATCAACGAGGATCAAGGGCTCGGCGAGGTAAAGGTACCTGCGAACGCCATGGACGTCGAGGAACTGGCGGCCATGAAGCCGCGTAAACTGCTCGGTCAGCTGAGCGCGAATTCGGCCGTGTACGGCTTGCTCAAAAACGACCTGCAAATCGACGACCAATCGTTCACGTTGAGCTCGGAGTGGGGCGTGCCGTTCGCGAGCGACGACGACGGCAACCTGTACTTGCCGGTCAAGGAGACGATGCGCGAGTTCGGCAATCCGATCGCGTTCGACGCGGCGCGCAAGCAAATTCGCTTCTACGACGAACCGACGATCCAGGAGTTCGTGCTCACGCTCGGCTCGGATCAGGCGCTCGTTAACGGCGAGACCGTGCAGCTTCAGTCGCCGGTCGCCCGGCTTGGAGGCGTCTCGTACATGAGCGCGGACGACCTGCTCGGCATGCTGCACGCGACCTATACGCTCACCGATGGCTATGACGGCGAACAACTGCTCGAAGTGAAGCGGGATCTGTAACGCGCCTCAGGTTTTAAAGGCATGATTCCTTTGGCGGGCGGCGGTTGTAAGGCGAGGGGAACGGGCGTATAATGACCGTTAACGACACGGACGCCGATCCCGGCGCTCGTCCAAGGAGGTTATGCGGCATGGAGAAAATCACGAACGAGTCCGACTTCAGGGCGCGCGTAGGCGCGGATGGTTTGACGGTGGCGGTATTCAAGACGACCTGGTGTCCGGATTGCCACTTCATCGATCCGTTCATGCCCGCGGTAGAAGAAGCCTATGCCGATCGGCTCCGGCTGATCGAGGTCGACCGCGACGATCTGCCCGACCTGTGCAGCGAGCTGAACATTCTCGGCATCCCGAGCTTCATTGCCTTCCGCGAGGGACGCGAGTTGATCCGCTTCGTCAGCAAGCTTCGCAAATCGCGCGAAGAGATCGAGCAGTTCTTGGACCGCGCGGTGGCGGTGTCCGCCGAGATCGCGCCGAAGGCTTGACCGTGCCGGCCTGCGGGCCGGCGAAACGGCCGAGATAGCCGAAAAAATCGGGTATCGGCGCTCCGCGGACCGGCGAAACGGTCGTGATAGCCCGAAAAAATGGCTATCGGCGCTCCGCGGACCGGCGAAACGGTCGTGATAGCCGAAAAAATCGGCTATCGGCGCTCTGCGGACCGGCGAAACGGCCGAGATAGCCGAAAAAATCGGCTATCGGCGCTCTGCGGACCGGCGAAACGGTCGAGATAGCCGAAAAAAACGGTTATCAGTCCTCTCTTTGGCCTGCTTTTCGCCAGCGCCCGTCCGGGCTTAGCCTCGCATAACGAAACACGGGACGATGCAGGAAACACCTGCTTTTTCCCGTGTTTCTTTATGCGTCAACGAGGCCTCGCCGATCAAATTCGACGCCTTTGTGACACTCTTCACAATGTTCGGGACCGTTCACAGTTTGAACATAGCATTGACCGCAATCGCTCGGGTATAATGAAAACGGGCTGAAGCCGACTACTTCATTATAGAAATTAGGGATGGAATATGACTGCTAGAGCTTACAGGCTGCTGGCCTTGTGGAGCTGCATCGGCATGCTGCTCGTGCTCATCGCCGGCGTCGTCGTCACCAATACCGAATCCGGCCGCGGCTGCGGAACGGACTGGCCGTTATGCAACGGGAAGTTCATACCCGCCTATACGGTCGAATCGATCGTCGAATACACCCACCGCGCGGTAAGCGGTCTCGAAGGCTTCCTGGTCCTCGCCGTTTTCCTGCTCACCATGCGCCTGAAGCCGGCGAGCGGAGAGGCTCGCATGTACGCGGGCGCCGCGCTGCTTTTCACCATCTTCCAGGCCGTGCTTGGGATGTTGGCCGTCATCATGCCGACGTCGGACGCCGTGCTCGCCATTCACTTCGGCATCTCGATGATCGCGTTTACCAGTACGTGGTTGTTGTACGCTTGGGCCAGACGCTGGGACCGCGCGCTTCGGGCCGGGGATGCCGGGGCATGGCCGATTCCCAAAGCGACCGTCCCTGCGCCCGGTTCGCTTGACGGCGGACGGCAGGGCGGCTCCGCTGCGAAGATTCGTCCAAGCTTCGCGGGCGCCGGCGCGTCTGCCGTCTCCGTGCCTGCCGGCCTGTTCGGTTGGATCTTGTCGGTTATTATTTATTGCTATGCGGTTGTTTACTTAGGCGCCTACGTGCGCCATACCGATTCGGCGGGCGGCTGCATCGGCTGGCCGCTCTGCAACGGCGAAGTCGTGCCGGAGCTGAGCGGCGCGACAGGGATCGTTTTCCTGCACCGGGTAGGCGCGATCTTGCTGTTCCTCTTCATCGCCGCGATCGTGCTGCTCGTCCGGCGGCGCACCGGCGGACACGAGGAGCTGACGCGGATCGGCTACGTATCGCTCGCGCTCGTCATCCTGCAGAGCCTGAGCGGCTGGCTGCTTACCGCCACGCTCGAGCACCACGACGTATACGTCTTTACCAGTTTATTGCATACGATCATCATATCCATCTTGTTCAGCGCGCTGTGTCTATGGGCCATCCGCGCCTGGCAGCTATCCCGTCGCTGACGTCATTGGAGGAATCATATGAGTTTTTCTTCGCTTCGTCCTTTTTTGGAAATGCTGAGGAAAGAGGGCGACCTGGCGGTCATCGAGACGCCGGTCGATCCCGTGCTGGAGATCGCCGAGATACATCGCCGGGTCATCGATTCAGAGGGCCCGGCTTTGCTGTTCACGAATGTCAAAGGCGCCGCCTTCCCGGTCGTCACCAACTTGTTCGGGACGAGCCGCCGCGTGGATCAGGCGTTCGGTCCGCGGCCCGAGCAGCTCGTGAACCGGTTGATCGGCGCGATGGACACGCTAATGCCGCCGACGTTGCCCGCGCTCTGGCGGGAGAAGGATATGCTGCTGGACCTGATGAAGGTCGGCATGAAGAAAGTATCGCAGGACGCGGCGCCGGTGCTCGGCGTCGCGAAGCGCGAGCGGCCGCTGGCCGGACTGCCGGCGCTTACCTGCTGGCAGGAGGACGGCGGCCCGTTCATCACGCTGCCGCTCGTCTACACCGAGTCCCCGGCGCACGGCAAGAAGCATAATCTCGGCATGTACCGGATGCAGGTGTACGACGATTCGACGACCGGCATGCACTGGCAGATTCACAAGGGCGGCGGTTTCCACTATCACGAGGCGGAGCAGATGAACCGCGCGCTGCCGGTATCCGTCTTCCTCGGCGGTCCGCCCGCGCTCATCGCTTCGGCGATCGCGCCCGCGCCCGAAGGGCTGCCGGAGCTGCTGCTGACTTCGCTCATCTTGGGCGGCAAGCTCCCGATGGCGGAGGATCCGCTCGGCGGCCATCGCATCCCGGCAGAGGCCGAGTTCGCGATCAAGGGCAGCGTGCCGCCGCATCTGCGCCGCCCCGAGGGGCCGTTCGGCGATCACTTCGGCTATTACTCGCTGACGCATGACTTTCCGGTGTTTAACGTCGACCATGTCTGGCACCGCAAGGACGCGATCTATCCGGCGACGATCGTCGGCAAGCCACGCCAGGAGGACTATTACCTAGGCGAGTTTCTGCAGCGGCTGCTGTCGCCGGCGTTTCCGATGGTCATGCCGGGCATCCGCAGCCTGTGGACATACGCCGAGACCGGCTTCCACGCTCTCGCGTCCGCCGTCGTCCGCGAGAGCTATTCGCGCGAGGCGCTCGGCACGGCGTTCAGCATCCTCGGACAGGGGCAGCTGTCGCTGACCAAATTCCTCATGCTGACGGACCGTCCAGTCGAGCTGGAGCATTTTTCCGAGCTGCTGACGACGGTGCTGGAGCGGTTCGACCCGCTAAAGGACCTGTTCGTGTTCGACAATACGTCGCACGACACGCTGGACTACACCGGCCGCAGGCTCAATCACGGCTCGAAGGCCGTCATGCTGGGCGTCGGCGATCCGATCCGCGAACTGCCGCACACGTATGCGGGCGGGGATCTGCCGGGCATCGCGGACATCCGCGTCTTCGGCCCGGGCTGTCTCGTCGTTCGCGGCGACGCGTTCGAGCGCGAGCCGGAGCTGGCGGAGCGGCTCGCGGAGGCGCTGTCCGCGCACGACGGCTGGCAGTGGCCGCTCGTCGTGCTGGCGGACGACGCCGGGATCGCGGAGTCCGAGCGGCAGTTTCTCTGGACCGTGTTCACGCGGTTCAACCCTGCGCATGACATGTACGCCAAGACGATCGCGAGCCGTCATCACATCGGTTACGCACTGCCGATCGTCATCGACGCGCGCATGAAGCCGGGCTATCCGGACGAGTTGTTCCCGCGCGAGGACATCGTGAAGCTCGTGGACGACAGGTGGCGGGAGTACGGGATTCGCAAGTCTTAATACGAGCACAGGGCGGGACGCATTTTTGCGTCCCGTTTTGACGAACGGAGGCGGAGTCGAATGATGGATATCGCGAGTCTTGCAACGGCGATCCGACTGCATGAGGACGCATCGGCGCTCGTGCTGGACTATGATCGGTTAGAGAGCGGCGACTTTCCCGCGCACAAAGCTTTTTTTCAAAACGATCGCGAAGCCATGCTGGCTTCGGTCAGGCAGCGGGCGGATCGCAGGCCATTCTTCTTGTACTTCTTTATGAAAATGGCCGTGGACGCTTATGCGGAGTACCGGTTGAGAGAAATCCCGGACGAGGTATATTTCGAGACGTTCTCGGATATCCGGATCTGGAGCGAGGTTTGCAAGGCGACGTTCGGGGAATACGGCATCGAGGAATCGGGCTGGCTGCAGGAGCATGTGCGCCTTGCTTTGTTCCGGCTCGGTCGGCTGCAGTTTCAGCCGATCCCGCTCGATCGCGATTTGATCGTAGGAGATCGGAAGTTCGCGAAAGGAGACCTCGTGCTGAACGTCCACATCCCAGCGGGCGAGCCGTTGGAGCCGCAGGCGGCGCTGGCGTCCTTCGCGCAAGCGCGCGCCTTTTTCCGGGGCGTGCCGCCGGTATTCGTCTGCCATTCCTGGCTGCTGTACCCGGGCCTGGACCAACTGCTGGACCCGGCCTCGAACATCATGCAGTTCCAGCGACTGTTTGCGATCTATGAGGTGGACGAGGCGTCCAGGCAAGCGGAGGAACGGATCTTCGGCGCGCTGCAGGCCGATCCTGCCGCCTACGACGCGAGCACCGGCCTGCAGCGGCGGGCCAAGGCGCGCTTGGTTGCGGGAGGCAAGCTGGGAGCCGGATTGGGTATTTTCGCACATCATTGAAGAAGGCGGGGAGCGGGAGGCAAAAGAGCAAGCTAGAAAAGTACCGTTAGAACGCGAAGACTTCCCGCGGCCACCGCTGCAAGCGAGAAAAGCACCGCTGCAGCGACCAAGCTCCCATGTAAGCGAGAAAAGCGCCTTTACAGCGCCCAAACTTCCCGTTGCCGCAGCTGCAAGCTAGAAAACCAACGCTGCAGCGCTCAAACGCCACGCGCGCTCCCGCACGATTCCAAACATGCAAATACAAAAAAGTCAGGGAGATTTCTCCCTGACTTTTTCGCATAATGCCAATGCCTCACAAGATCGGCGACAGCAGCCGCGAGATCGATTCCTTGAACTTGATCCGCAGCGGCCGGCTGCGGTACTTCTCGATCGTCAGCAGCTCCGACACGGCGATGTCCTGCTTGAACGCTTCGACGAGGCGCAAGGAGACGTTCGCGTCGTAAATGAACGCGTTGACCTCGAAGTTCAGCTTGAAGCTGCGCACGTCCGTGTTCGCGGTGCCGACGGAGGCGATCTCTTGATCCACGACGAGCGTCTTGGCATGGATGAAGCCGTTTTTGTACAAATAAACGTTCGCGCCGGTCTCGAGCAGCTCCCCGATATTGTAAAGCGTCGCCCAGTAGATGAACATATGGTCGGGCTTGTCCGGGATCATGACGTGGACGTGGACGCCGGACAGGACGGCGATCCGCAGCGCTTCGAGCATGCTCGCGTCCGGGATGAAGTACGGGCTCTGCAAATAGATCGAATGCTTCGCGGAAGCGATCATCTTGATGTAGCCCTGCTTGATGTGCTCCAATCTGGAGTTGGGACCGCTGGCTACGATTTGCATGCCGACCTCTCCCGCGGGGGCATCCTCCGGGAACAGCTCCTGCTCGTAAATGATGTCGTGCTTGCGGGTCGCTTGGTTCCAGTCGAGGATGAAGCGCGTCTGAAGGCTGTGCACCGCCGACCCGCGGATGCGAAGATGCGTGTCCCGCCAGTAGCCGAACTTCGGGTCGAGCCCCAGGTACTCGTTGCCGACGTTGAAGCCGCCCACATAGCCGATTCGGCCGTCCATGATGACCAGCTTGCGGTGGTTGCGGTAGTTCATCCGCAGGTTGAAGACGCGGAATCGCGAAGGGAAGAAGGCAGCCGCTTCGCCGCCGGCTTCGATGAGCGGCCGCAGCATGCGCTTGCTCAATCGCCGCGAGCCGAGCTCGTCGTACAGCAGGCGAACCTTGACGCCCTGCTTGGCTTTGGCGGTCAATGCGTCCAGCACCTCGCGTCCGAGGCTGTCGCAGCGGAAGATGTACGTTTGAAAATGGACCGTCTCGGTCGCCGCGGCGATATCCGCGAGCAGCCGGTCGAACTTGGCCCGCCCGTCCGTAAGGGTCTCCACTTCGTTGTCCTGGCTCCACAAGGCCCGGCTCCCTTTCAGATGAAGATGGATCAGGTCGGCGTGCCGAGAGGCAATCTTACCGAGAGAACGCATCGAATCGGGGGAGCCTAGCGAGTCGAGCTGAGCCTGCGACAAGTTGCGGATGCCGATCTTGTCCAGGTCGCCCCATTTGAACAGCTTCACTCTTCTATAGTCCTGGGCCAGGAACAGGTACATAATGAAGCCGAGAATCGGGATGAAGTAGAGGACGAGCAGCCATGCCCACGTCGAACCGATATCGCGGCGCCCCTGAAAGACGACGAAGACGGCAAAGATCATGTTCAGCACGAGAAACAGTCCGAGAATGATCGAAGTTACGCTCACCGTTTTTCCTCCTCGTCTCTCTTAAACGCTAGCAAGGCTGTACGCGACATGCGTGGCAGCACCTTTCGTCCGCGGTGTCCGTTAGATGACTTTGGTCGTCCACGCTTCGCCGTTCCAGACGTCCGTCGCGACCTCGCGGTAAAATTCAGGCTCGTGGCTGATGAGCAAGATACTGCCTTTATATGCTTTGAGCGCGCGCTTCAGCTCTTCTTTGGCGTCGACGTCCAGGTGGTTCGTCGGTTCGTCGAGCACGAGCAGGTTCGATTCGCGGTTGATCAGCTTGCACAGCCGCACCTTGGCCTTCTCGCCGCCGCTCAGCACGGAGATGCGGCTCTCGATATGCTTGGTCGTCAGTCCGCACTTGGCGAGCGCCGCCCGCACCTCGAACTGCGTCATCGACGGAAACTCGCGCCATACCGACTCGATGCAGGTGTCGTCCGCGCCGCCTTTGACTTCTTGCTCGAAGTAGCCGACGAATTGGTTGTCCCCGCGCTCCACGGAGCCGGCCAGCGACGGAATCTCGCCGAGCAGGCTGCGCAGCAGCGTCGTCTTGCCGATGCCGTTGGCGCCGACAAGGGCGACCTTCTGGCCCCGCTCCATGAGCAGATCCACCGGACGGCTGAGCGGCTCGTCGTAGCCGATGACGAGGCCCTTTGCCTCGAAGATAAGGCGGCTCGAGGTCCGCGCTTCTTTGAAGTTGAACTCCGGCTTCGGCTTCTCCTTGGCCAGCTCGATGACGTCCATGGCGTCGAGCTTTTTCTGCCTAGACATCGCCATGTTCCGCGTGGACACGCGCGCTTTGTTCCGGGCGACGAAGTCCTTGAGGTCCGCGATCTCCTGCTGCTGCCGCTTGTAGGCCGACTCGAGCTGCGACTTCTTCGCCTCGTGCAGGGTCAAGAAGTTGTCGTAGTCGCCGACGTAGCGGGAGAGCTGCTGATTTTCCATATGGTAGATGAGGTTAATGACGCTGTTCAGGAACGGAATATCGTGCGAGATGAGAATAAAGGCGTTCTCGTATTCCTGCAAATAACGCTTGAGCCACTCGATATGCTGCTCGTCCAGGTAGTTGGTGGGCTCGTCCAGCAGGAGGATGTCCGGCTTTTCCAGCAGCAGCTTGGCGAGCAGCACCTTGGTTCGTTGGCCGCCGCTCAGATCGTTGACGTCCCGCTCGAGGCCGATGTCGGCCAGTCCGAGGCCGCGGGCGATCTCCTCCACCTTGGCGTCGATCAGGTAAAAGTCGTTGGTGTTCAAGATGTCCTGAATCTCGCCGACCTCCTCCAGCAGGCGCTCGAGCTCCTCGGGCTCTACGTCGCCCATCCGCTCGTACATCCCGTTCATCTCGGCTTCGAGATCGTTCAAGTACTGGAAGGCCGTCTTTAGCGCATCGCGGATCGTCATGCCCTTGGCCAGCACCGAGTGCTGGTCGAGATAGCCTACGCGGACCTTGCGCGCCCACTCGACCTTGCCGGCGTCGGGCTCCAGCTTGCCCATCACGATGTTCATGAAGGTCGATTTGCCCTCGCCGTTAGCGCCGACGAGGCCGACATGCTCGCCCTTTAAGAGACGGAAGGACACGTCGTTAAAAATCGCCCGGTCGCCGAAGCCGTGGCTCAAGTTTTGCACGTTCAATATGCTCATGGGAATTCCCCTTTTATATCGTGGTAGTATGGCGCTTTCTGAGCACCAAGTACCATTATAGTCGGCGCCGGGGACATAGGGAAGATTTATTGATGGAAAAAGAAGCGGCGACGGGAGGAGCCGTCGAAGGATCCACGATGAATACGGCGCCGGCCGCCGTCCTCCAGCAAATAGGACATGCGCTTTAGAAGAAGGGGCGCCGCCGTGCTCAGTCCGATCGCCGTCCATTCGCCGCTGCCTTTATGCTTGGCGACGGCATAGATCAGGGTACTCATTAAGATATCGTACAGCACGAACGCGCGGATCCGCGATGAGGGAATGACGATCATTACATAAGGCTGCGCGGTGCGGGGGACGGGGGCAGAATCGAGCAAGCCGGTCACTCCTCTCTTTTGCGGGTGCAACGGTCCAGCTTATTCACGCGGGATTGTCCGCTATGCTTGCTCGCGGAAGAGGCGGCGGCATGCGATTAAACGGTTTTGCGCAGTTGAGTCGGGATTCCCCGATGCGGTACAATGAGAAAATAGGCGAATGGCGCGATTCCTTCTTTTAGATTCGATATATGCCGCGCCGGTTGGAGGCCTACTATGTTGCGAGCTTTATTCGGCGAACCCCCTTACGATTGGGGCGGACCGGTTCGAAATACGATCGACGCGATGGAGCGCTTCGCGCTGCTGATGCAGGAGCAAGGAGAAGGGGACTCGGTCGAAGCGGCGCGAATCCGCAAGTACCAGATTTGGACCGAAGGCCTGCTTCGCTCGCTGGACGAATTGGAGTCGAGCCGCTACGCGGCGCTGCGGTTCGCCAAGATGCTGAACGTGACCTCGTTCGAGGAGATGACGCCGGAGGACCGGCTGAACTATTACAATCATATCTACTTCGATAAAAATGCGTTTATCCGCCTGTTCTCGGTGCTCGACAAGCTCGGCACGCTGATGAACGAGTACTTGGGGCTCGATACGGAAAACCGGATGGAGAACCACTTTTCCTTCTTTACGGTGCTTCGCAACATGCGGCACAACGGGTTGCATCCCGAGCTGGCCGAGAAGCTGGAGGCGCTGTACGAGCCGCGGCGCGAGACGATGGGCCGGCTGCGCAGAAGGCGCAACATGGAGATTCATCAGATGAACGCGGAGCTCCAGGACGACCTGCTCCAGGTGCTGAACGTGAAGCGCGAACAGCCGCACCTCGAGAACATCGACGAGAACATGGACGACCTGAACGAGGGCTGGGAGCTCGTGTATCTTGCGCTCGCGCTCGTGTTCAACCATATGTGCAAAAAAGCGAAGAAACAGACGCATCACGCTTAAGGAGCGATCGCAAGTGGGGAAGCTGGCAGGAAGGACGGCGCTGGTAACGGGCAGCGCCAAGGGGCTCGGCAGGCGGACCGCGCTCGAGCTGGCCGGACTCGGCTGCGACGTGGCCGTGAACTACGTGAACAGCCGCGACGAGGCGCTGCGCGTCTGCGCGGAGATCGAGGCGATGGGCAGGCGCGCGATCGCCGTACAGGCGGACATCGCCAAGGCCGAGGACACGGAGCGGCTGGTGCGGACGGCCGAGGAGCGGCTCGGCGGCGTAGACATCCTCGTCAACAGCGCGGGACCGTTCATCCGCAAGCGCAAGCTGTTCGCCGACTATTCCGCCGAGGAGATCGACTTCCTGATGAACGGCAACCTGGTCGGCACGATGCATATGGACCTTCAGGTGCTCCCGGGCATGCGCGAGCGGGGCTGGGGACGCATCATCCACTTCGGCTTCGGGCATGCGGCCGAGGCGAGATCCTGGCCGCACCGCGCCGTTTACGCGGCAGCCAAGGTCGGGCTCGTCTCCTTCACCAAGACGCTTGCCGTCGAAGAGGCGGCCAGCGGCATCACGGTGAACATGATCTGCCCGGGCGACATCCGCGGCAGCTTCAAGGAAAAGGGCATCGCGGACGCCGCTGGCGTGCTGGACGAGGAGTCCCCGCGCGGGAGGCCGGGCACCGGCGAGGACGTCGCCCGCGTCATCGGCTTCCTGTGCCTGCCCGAATCCGACTTCGTGACGGGCAATACGATCGACGTCTCCGGCGGCTTGGACCCGATCAAGAGCAACGTGCGGCGCGCCAAGGACGAATGACACAAAGAAGCCCCGCGCCGCCGGCGGTGAGCCGGACGGGCAGGGCTTCGAACGTTCCCGCGAGGGAATATTAGAATACTTGTACGACTTCCTCGATGCCTTCGACTTCCTCGAGCAGAGCGCGCTCGATACCGGCCTTCAGCGTGATCGTGGAGCTCGGGCAGCTGCCGCAAGCGCCCATCAGGCGAAGCTTGACGATGCCGTCCTCTACGTCGACCAGTTCGACGTCTCCGCCGTCGCGCTGCAGGAACGGGCGCAACTTGTCGAGTACTTCGAGCACCTCGTCGTACTTCGTTGCTTCTTGAACGTTGTCACTCACAATCATCCACTCCCTTCTTCAGCTTATTATAATACAAATTGCGCGCAATTAAAATGGATGTCTCCGAGAAAGGAGTATGGCGATGAATATCGTTGAATTTTGCGTCAGCAACGCTCACCACGGCACCGATCGGCTCATCGACAAGCTGAATAAGCTGCCGGACTTGGAGACGATCGAATACGGCTGCCTGGGCAACTGCGGCGAGTGCTACCTGTCCCCGTACGTGATGGTGAACGGCGAGACGGTCGTCGCCGAGACGGCGGACGCGCTGTACGACGCGATTCTCGAGGAACTGGGCAGCCAGGACGAGCACCGCAAAGCGCTCGACAAGCTGCTGGACGATCTCTAACTCAGGCCGTCCGGTTCCGGATTTTAACCGAAGTGGCGGCGGCTCTTCCAGAGCACGCCGCTCTTCAGCATGCGCGGCACGCGTCCCATGATCGGCGTATGGCCCATGATGCCGAAGCCGGACTTTTTGCCGAGCGAGCCGAGCGTACCGCGCAGCCTGATCTTGGGCAGATGGATGCCCTTGCCGTGCACGCGCGCGGACAGTACGTGCGCGACCTGCTTGCCCTGCGCTTGCGCGAGCTGCGCGCTCGGCGAGAAGGGCTGGCTCGAGCAGTCGCCGATGACGAATACGTTCGGCGCGTCCGGCAGCTCGTGGTACTCGTTCACGACGAGGCGTCCGGCCTTGTCCTTGGCGTATTCGAGCCGCTGGATGAGTTCGACGGGCTGGATGCCCGCGGTCCATACCGTCACGTCCGACGCGATGTCGCCGGTCGCCGTATGGATGACGCCTTCGCCGATGCTCGTCGTCGTGATATGCGACAGCATCTCGACGTTGTGCTCGCGGAACCAGTCGGCGACGAACGATTGGAGCTTGCCCGGGAAGCCGGACATAACGCTCGGACCGCGGTCTACGATGCGGATATTAAGGTCGGGACGGCTCTCGCGCAGCTCGGCGGCCACTTCGACGCCGCTCAGTCCGCCGCCGATGATCGAGATTTGCCCGTACGGCGCCGTATTGTTCAGCATCTGGTACGTTTTTCGCGTGGCCCCCAACGACTGGATGCTGCATGCGAACTCGGCGGCGCCGTCGATGCCGTGATAGTTGTCCGTGCAGCCGAGCGCGAGCACCAGATAATCGTAGGTCAACGGATCGCGCTCGGTAAAAGCGATGCGACGGTCCGCCGGCGAGATCCCCGTCACTTCGCCATGTATGATCTCGAGCTGCGGATGCTTCGGGTATTCGACGCGAATATCCAGGTCGGAGGACGTACCCGCGGCGAGCGCGTAGTATTCGGTTTTCAATCCTTGGAACGGCATGCGGTCGACGAGAAGGATCCGAACGTCCGAGGGAAGCTTCTCCTCGATCAGCTCGTTCACCAGCGTCAGGCCGCCGTAGCCGCCGCCTAGAATGACGATATTGCTCACATTAAACGACTCCTTTAAAACGCCTTCTATTCGTAGACCTTGACTTCGTTGTAGAGCGTATCGCGTTCTACGGGGATTCTACCCGCTCCCTTGATGAGCCAAACGAGGTCTTCCCTCGTGATGCCGGCCGGCGTGAGCGCGCCCGCTGCATGGCTGATACGCTCCTTCACGATCGTCCCGTGCGCGTCGGAGGCGCCCATCGTAAGCGCCACTTGCGTGAGCTGCGTCCCGATATTAATGAAGTAAGCCTTGACGTGCTGGAAGTTGTCCAGCATCAGACGGCCGATCGCGATCGCCTTCAGGTCGTCGAACGCGGAGTTGCGGCGGCGGATGCCCGCCTTCGGGCTCGTCGGCTGCATGGACAGCGGGATAAATACCTGGAATCCGCCCGTCTCGTCCTGCAGCTCGCGCAGCTGCAGCATATGCTGCACGCGCTCTTCGACCGATTCGACGGGGCCGTACAGCATCGTCGTCGGCGTCCGCATGCCGAGCTGGTGCGCGGTACGGTGGACTTCAAGGTACTCTGAAATGCCGGCCTTTTCGACGCGCATCTTGTCCCGGTACTGATCCGACAGAATCTCCGCTCCGCCGCCGGTGAGCGACTCGAGACCGACGTCCATGAGGCGCTTCAGCACTTCGCGGTAGGACAGACCCGAGATGCGGGAGTAAAAATCGATCTCCGCGGCCGTATAAGCCTTGATCGTCACCTGCGGGTAGCGCTCCTTCAGCGCGCGGATCGATTCTACGTAGTATTCGAAGGGGACATGCGGGTTATGACCGCCGACGATGTGGAATTCTCTGGCCGTCGGCGTGATGTGCTGATCGACGTAGGCGAACATCTCTTCGGGCGTCAGCGTATAAGCGCCCTCTTCGCCCTGGTCCTTGCGGAAGCTGCAGAAGGCGCAGTGGGACTCGCACACGTTGGTGAAGTAGAGGCTCATGGTCTCGGTAAAATAAACCTTTTTGCCGTTCTTCTTCAGGTTGACTTCGTTGGCCAACTGGCCGATGGTAAGCAGGTCTTCGGACCGATACAGGTGCACGCCGTCTTCGAGGGACAGCCTGGCGCCGGAACGAACCTTGTCCGCGATCTCCGCCATGCGCCGGTCGGGATGCGTCGTTACGAGTGTCATGGGAATCATGACCTCCTCCGGATGGAATGGGATAAGCCAGCGCCGGGGTAGCGGTAGCGGCTTGTCGATTGAGTTTGTGAAAAAAGGTACATAAGGAAATGAAAAAATACTGCATGAACACACTATTAGCATTATAAGCTTCCTCCGTGTGCAGGGCAATACAATTCGGGCAGGTATATTTCATCCGAAAAGTGGGAATGACCTTGAATAATAAACAAATTATGGTACTGTATTAGAAGATCAATCGAATAAAAGGGAGCCAAAAGGAATGACAAAACCCGATGTTCTGCCGCTTCAGGAATTGGAGCAGCTTGAGCAATCCGACATGATCGCAACGCTGCAACAATACCGCGCAACCTATACGATCAAAGATCTGACGCAAGCTTGGGGGTTAAACAACCCGATTCAATATTATATGTGGCTTCGCAAGCACCAGATATACGAACAGCTCGTTCGCCGGACGGACAAGTTCGAGCCGACCAAGGAATGGAAGCGCACGCGGGACGCGGACGCGCAGCAGGGAGACGACAGGCGGATCAAAGGGCTGCCGGCGGACCAGTTCCGGTACGGCATCGACACCGAATCGAGCGGGCCGGAGCTTGCGATGGTGTTCCGCAGGCTGGCTGATTTTCTGGCCAACGAGACGGGCAGCTTCCGCTGCAGGATCGAGCTGAAGGCGATCCAGATGCCGGCGGCCGCCTTGGCCGAGTGGAAGGACGAAGAACCGGGCGCGTGAGCGCCCGGTTTTTTTTGTATGAGTCCGATGGGTCCATACGGGAAATTAACGCGGAGCTTTCGCTCAATCGTCCACGATCTCGATGTCCATGTTATACAGCAGCGACGTCGCTTCCGGCAGCATGAACTTCGCCTTCTGGATGCGGTTTTGCGTCGGATTGATCGCGTAGCCCGTGGCGCGGGAGAAGTCGGCGCCGGTCAGCGTCGTATCGCCGAACAGGCTCTCGGCAAGGTCCGAGCCGGCGAAGCTCGTGCCGGCGAGATCGGCTTCCCTGAAGTCGGCGTTTTTGGCCATGCAATCGACGATCGCGCAGCCGGGCAGCTTAAGCCCGATAAAGGTAGAGTGGCTGATCGTGCATTGGTCAAAGCTAAGCATGCGTCGTCCCGCCGTTCTCGGCCAATCGGCTTCGGTCCAGTTGACGCCGACGACCTTGCATTTGACGAACGAGGCGTCCGCGAACTCGCTGTCCGTCACCTTGATGAAGTTCATGTTGCAGCTCTCGAAGGCGCAGCCGGAGAACTTGCACGCCCTTAACGCAGCCTCGCTAAAGTCGCAGTTCCTGAAGGTGCAATCGTAGAAGCGTACGGACGACAGCTCTTCATTTGCCAATTGAAGGTCGTTAAACGTCTCGTCATAGTACTCGTCTTCGGTGAACGCTGTCATGCGGCATCCGCTCCGTTCCTAAGGACTCTCCGCTAAGTATAGCACAGGCGGCGAAAGCCCGAGGACGTCAGATCCTCTTGAGAGAAGCGGCCGAGAGGAGTATACTGTAGTCAGTTCGATTACTGTTTTTATACGTCAGGAGGGACCGTACATGATTCAGATCACTGAGGCGGCCGGTCAGAAAATACAGGAAATGCTCGCAGCAGAGGAAAACGAAGGATTGTTCCTGCGCGTCGGCGTGCAAGAGGGCGGTTGCACGGGCTTCTCATACGGAATGGGCTTCGACGACGAACAGCACGAGGACGATCGCGTGCTCGACATCCGCGACTTGAAGGTCGTCGTCGACCAGGACAGCGCGAAGTACCTAAACGGCCTCGAGATCGACTGGAAAGAGTCGGGTCTCGGCGGCGGCTTTACGATTTTTAACCCGAACGCGACCGCGACCTGCGGCTGCGGCTCGAGCTTCCGCACCGCGACCGACGCAGGCAAGCCCGCTGCGGCCGGCGAGTGCTGACAAGGTCCGCTTAAACCAAAACCTCCCGAACAGGCGCATCTATTGCGCTTGGTCGGGAGGTTTCTTTGTCGTTCCCGGACCTAAGAACTAAGATCGCCAATTCCGCTAGCTGGCGGACAGAGGAGCCGTTATTTACGCCCATATCACCCAATCTGATTCGCGGACGGACACAGGATCCGCTATTTTCGCAATGGATGGCCGATTTGGCCTTGATTCGCCCTAATAACGTCCCTCCTGTCCGCAAACGCAGTAGATGGAGTGCTTTTTTACGAGTTAGCGCCCCAGTGTCCGCATCCGCTCCGGAATGACCCGCCACGCACCGCACTTAATCCAATTAGCCCTTACGCAGCGTCGAACGGTAAACAGGAATGAACGCATACAGCCCAATAAACAACAGAAACAAAGTCCACAAACTAGGCACGCCTGCAAGGCCGAGGTACAGCCCGACCGGCAGCGAGGCGCAGAAAGAAAGCCATTTGAGCCGGCGGCTGCGCAGGACAATCGAAGCTGCGACAGCGAGGGCCGGAAGGATCAGGAGCAAGTACGCGATCGCGATCGTCGAGGCGTTAAGCGGCGATACGCCGTGCTCGGCATAAGGATTCGCGTACATGAACATCAGCGCCAGCGCGATCGTCCCCGCCGGAGCCAGCAACAACACCAAGCGCATGCGTGATCCCCCATTCGCCGCCCTAATCCGTTCCGATCGACAGCAGCTCCCGAATGTCCTGCTCGCTGAGCGCGGACAGCGCCTCCGTCCCCGGGCGGATGACCTCGTCGATGAGGTGGCGCTTGCGCTGCTGCAGCTCGGTCATCTTGTCCTCCACGGTTCCCTGGGCTACGAGGCGGATAACCTGTACGGCGCGCTGTTGGCCGATCCGGTGCACGCGATCCGCCGCCTGCTGCTCCACCGCGGGATTCCACCAGAGATCGTACAGGATGACCGTATCGGCCCCGGTCAGATTAAGCCCCGTACCGCCCGCCTTCAATGAAGCCAGGAACAGCTCCCGCTCCCCCGCGTTGAACCGGTCGCACAGCTCCACCCGCTCTGCGGCTGGCGTGTCGCCGTCCAAGTAGAAATGGGTCATGCCGCGCGCGCCGAGCTCCCGCCGGATCATCGCCAGCATCGATGTGAACTGGGAAAACACGAGCGCGCGCCTGCCCGCGCTGCGGCAATCGTCCAACAGCTCGAGCAGCTGGTCGAGCTTGGCGGAGCCGCCGGCGTAATCTTCGACGAACAGCGCGGGATGGCAGCAGAGCTGGCGGAGCCGCGTGATGCCCGCCAGGATCCTGATCCGGTTGCGGTCCAGCGTATCCTGGTCCAGATGCTTCAGCGTCTCGGTCCTCAGCTTGGCCAGATAGGCCGCGTACAGCTTCTTCTGCGCCGGCAGCAGCTCGGAGGCGATGACCGATTCGATCTTGTCGGGCAGCTCGCGCAGCACGTCCGACTTGAGACGCCGCAGCACGAACGGTCGGATGCGGTCCGATACTTCCTCGCGGGACAGCTCGGCGAACGCGCGCCGGCCGGGGAACAAGCCCGGGAATACCGCGCCGGCAATGGAACGAAGCTCGTCCAGCGCATTTTCGATCGGCGTGCCCGTCAGCGCGAAGCGCTGCTCCGCGACGATCCGCTTGACGGCTTGGGCCGTCTGGGTCGTCTCGTTCTTGACCGCCTGCGCCTCGTCGAGGATGAGCGTGTGGAACGTCATGCCCGCATACAGCTGGATATCCTTGCGCAGCAGCGGATAAGAGACGATGACGGCATCGAAGCGGGACGGGTTCGCCAGCGCTTCCGCTCGCTCGTTTTTCGCGCCGTCGGCGATGCGGCACCGGATGTCCGGCGCGAACTTGCGCAGCTCGCTGTGCCAGTTGTACATGAGCGAGGCGGGGCAGACGATCAGCGCCGGCTGGCCGCGTTCGCGCATGACCGGCAGCATCGAGGCGACGAAGGCGATGCTCTGAATCGTCTTGCCGAGGCCCATGTCGTCCGCCAGAATGCCGCCGAAGCGATAGTGGGCGAGCGTCCGCATCCATTGATAACCGTATAATTGGTAATCGCGCAGCGTACCGACGAGCGCGGCCGGGGCGGAGGCGAAAGCGGCTTGATCCGGATGGCGAAGATCGTCGAGCAGGCCGCGAAGCGAGCGCCCGTGCTTCACGACCGTACCGCCTTCCGGCTCGAGCAGATGGAGGCCGCGGACGAGCGGCAGGCGCAGCTTGCCGTCCTTGAGCTCCGACGGGAGCATGCCGGTCGCGTCGAGCAGGCGGTTGATCTCCGCGAAGTCCTGGCCGTCCAGGGGCACGAGGGCGCCGCCGGTCATGCGGTAATAAGCGCGCTTCTCTACGAGCGCCTGCAGGAGCGATTTGATCTCGGCCTCGGGAATGCCCGAGATGTCGAATTTGAATTCGAGCCAGTCGGTTCGCTCGTCCGTATCGGCCGATACCTTGACGACGACCGGTTCGGGCAGCAGGCGGATGCGGACGGCCGCCGTGGCGTAAACGCCGAGCAGCGGTTCGAGCAGCGGAAGCACCCGGTACAAAAATTCGAATTCGCCTTCCTCGTCGCCGCCCATCACGTAGCCGGCTTCGGTGCGGACGAAGGCGCTGCCGTCCATAAGCTCGAGGATGCGCCGCTCGCGCTCGCCGTCCCGAACGAGGATCGGACCGTCGTCCGAACGCTTGGCGCCGGCGGCCTCCAGCGGATTGATGACGACGGAGCCGTAGTGAAACTCCAAACCCCCGAGCAGCCGGTCGCGCACGCGATCCAGGTACAGCTTGGCCTTCAGCGGCTCGCGCACGATCTTGTCCGACACGGCTTCGGCGATCTTCACGCTGCCGAGCCGCATAAGCCCGGGCACGACGCGTTCCATGAAGCCGTCCGCCTGTTCGCGCGGGATGCGAACCTGCCTCGCGTCGGCTGCCTTCGGCGTAACTGTCTGTGCCACCACCGTCGCCGTCGGCAGCATGCGCTGGAGCTGCGCCAGCTGCGCGCAGGAGGCGGCCGGCAGCTTGACGAGCCCGTCCTCCGTCAGCACGAGCCCGTATGCTTCCAATACCGTGACCGACGCCAGTCCTCTGACGTCCAGCTTGCAGCCGCCCTCCGCGTCGTCCGGATCGTAGTCGATCTCGTAGCGCACGGGCAGCGGTCCCTCTGCCGACGGCAAACCCGGCAGCAGACGCTCTCCGGCTTGAAGAGAAACGTCCGAGGCACGGCAGAGCAGCGCGTACAGCGACGCCCAGTCCTCCGGCGGGATCCGAAGCGCGCGTTGATTGCGCGCGCCGCTTAAGCCCGACGGCGACCGGACGAATGCCACGTCGCCGCGGTTAACGCGGACGAGCGCCCGAATGATCTCGTCGTCGGTCTCCGAAAAGCAGTGCAGCTCCGGATCGTAAGCGAAGGCCTTCGCTATCGGATGCGATTCGCCGCGCTCGACGCTGTCGAGCCAGCCTCCGATCTGCTTGACCGCATGCATCCGCCCCGATTCGGAGCCGATGCGCGCTTCGATGCCGAGCGCGTGTTCGCGGCCGTCGTCGAGCGGAACGCAGACGAAGGCGACTTGCAGCTGCTCTCGCGTCTCGAACCGTTTGCGGGCGCCGCTGCGCGAGACGGGCTTGGACGCGAACAGGCCGATCATTTTCGCGGCGAGTCCGTCGTCCGGGCCGGCTCCCTCCGCATCCGGGCGGCCGGCGCTCGCGCCAACCGCGGATTCGGGGGCGCTGCCCGCCAGCCGATGCTCGATGATCCGCAGCAGCGCGGCCGCAATATGGTTGCAGTATTTATCGTACGAAGCCAGGGAAGGGCAGGTGCAGGAGGCGGATACGTCTCCCGCACGCGAGATCCGGAGCTTGGTCTCGTAGACGGATCTGCCGCTTCCCTGGACGACGGCTTCGTAGACGCCGGCTTCGTCGTCGTACGCGGCGAAGGATACTTTGCCGGCGCGGGCGTAGGCCAGTCCGCTCTCGTAGGCGATGCGCCCGCAGAGCGAACGGACGGTCTGGCGCGTGACGGATGCGCTCATGGGGCTAGACTCCTCTTCTCTTCGCTGCCTGGCGGCAGGCAATCCGATATGTCCTATCTATGATACCAGATGCGAAGCCGTTAAGGGACGACGAGCGGGCGGCGCGCAGACTGTGAATAAAGTTGTCCCGCTTGTCCCCAGCGCTGCCCTTGAGATTCCGAGGCTTGTCCACAGAATCGTAGTGTTTTATGCACAGTCGAATGTGGGTAAAAGGGCAGGTTGGTCGCCATCCTCCGCCTGCCGACAAAAGGGCGGGTTGCCACGTCCATTCATCCAAGAAGCTGCGCGGATGTCCGAGTATGCTGGTTATATACCGCATATAAGGAGGACTGGCGCATGCATCAGCAGAACGGACGCATGCTGGCGAGCAAGTGGCTCAAAACGACTGCGCTTTTGACGAACGGCTATGTGGCGCGTCACATCCCGCCTACGAGAAAATACAGCACGGTGAATTTGAAGACGATGCTGAACCGTTACGGCATGGTCGTCCTGAAGCCTGTCCGCGGCGCTGGAGGCCATGGCGTCATCAAGGCTACGCGGGTCGGCAACGGGTATCAGCTTCACGCGAAAACCAGCGTTCGGTATTTCGGCACGTTCGCGGGGCTCTGCGGGCATATCGGCAGGCTCAAGGGAAGGCGCGCCTACCTGATCCAGCGCGGCATTCGGTTGGCCACGATCGGCGGAAGGCCGATCGATTACCGGGTCAAGCACGTGAAGACGGGAGCCGGCTGGCAAATCAGGGCGATGGTCGGACGCGTCGCGCGCAGAGGGCTGTTCGTCACGAACCTCTGCAGGGGAGGCACGCGGGTCACGGCGGGCCAAGGCATCGCGAGGTCGCTGTCGGGACGTCTCGTCGGCGTCAAGAAAAGCCAAATGCGCCATTTGACGCGCACGTCTACGGCGCTGCTGGAGAGCCGCTTTCCGGGCATCGGGCAGCTTGGCTACGACTACGGAATCGACCGCGGCGGACGGATTTGGATGCTTGAGGTCAACACGCGTCCGCAATGACGACTGAAGGAAGCTGATTTTTCTATTATTGGTAGCTATCATCGCAAATTTCGCTATGAATTATTTTTATGGAAAAAACAGTATTTTGCCTGTGGATAAATCCATCCACAATATCCATTCCGAGCAAACGCGGAAAACGGCTTTTTTCAACAATTTAATCACATCTTGTACACAGGTTGGTGTGGATAGCCAAGCGCTTGTCCGTCTGTCGAGGAGCATGCTATGATGCATCACGAAGAGCTCGCTGAGCGGGATCCTCGTCAGAATAGCCTGCTTAAGAAAGGGTGTAGGCCATGTTGCCGTTGTTGTCGGATGAGCTGCTACTGGAAGCTTACCAACATGCCGTCCGCTTGAAGCTGGAAAGGGAATTCGTTCATCTGCTGCACGCCGAGATCCGGCGCAGACAACTGCCCATTAAGGAAGAGCGGCTTGCGAAGTAGTCGCGCGCGTCCCGATCATATGGATGAAGGCATCCTCGCTTTTTCGGCCGTCCGGGCCGAGGGCAGGGATGCCTTCTTTATTATAAATGCGCCATTCGATGCGTTTAGAACTTCGAGCCGAACTTTCAGGTTGTCGAACGATCAAGGTGGCGGACATCGCCGCATGCGTCGGTAGAAGGCGGCGAACATGCCGGCGGAGCCGCCGCCGATGATGGCGACGTCCGCGGGCTTGGCCGATTCGAGGCCTAATCTCGGCCCCTCCGATTTTTCATGGACTTACCACTATTATAAGTCCGGCGCCCGGGCGAATAGGCCGCTGCCGCAAGCGGGGCGCACGCAGGATAAAGCCAGGCAGAACAGGGTAAATTTGTGGAGAAGTCCAAACGATTTTGTAACAATGAACCTTGAAATAGAAGGGTAAAGCCGATATGATTCTTTTGAGGCAAAGAGACAAATATGCCTATCTTCATTGTGGAATTTTTCACATGTTGAACACCAAACTGGATTGGATGGGATCCCATGAGCAGTATACCCAAAATCGTCATCCTAGGCGCGGGGTACGGCGGCGTCCTGACGTCGCTGCGTCTCCAAAAAGAGCTTAATTATAATGAAGCTGACGTGACGCTCGTCAATAAGCATGATTATCACTATATTACGACGCATCTCCATATGCCGGCGGCAGGCACGGATCATCCGGACAACGCGCGCGTGAGCATCTCCAAGCTCATCGACGAGTTCAAGATCGACTTCGTCAAGTCGACCGTCGTGCAGATCCGTCCGCAGGACCGCAAGGTCATCCTGGAGGACGGCACGTTATCCTACGATTATCTGATCATCGCGCTGGGCGGCGAGTCCGAGACGTTCGGCATCCCGGGCATGGCGGAAAATGCGTTCACGATCCGCAGCATCAACTCGGTCCGTCTCATCCGCGAGCATATCGAATACCAATTCGCCCGCTACAAGCGCGAACCGCACCGCACGGACTATCTGACGTTCGTCGTGGGCGGCGCGGGCTTCACCGGGATCGAGTTCATCGGCGAGCTGGCCGACCGCGTGCCGGACCTGTGCAAGCAGTTCGACGTGGACCGCTCGCTGGTCAAGATCATCAACGTCGAAGCGGCGCCGACCGCGCTGCCCGGCTTCGATCCGGAGCTGGTCGAGTACGCGATGGAGGTGCTGCGCAAGAAGGGCGTCACTTTCCGCATCGGCACGGCCATCAAGGAGTGCACGGCGGACGGCGTCATCGTCGGCGAGGGCGAAGAGATCAAGTCGCAGACCGTCATCTGGTCCGGCGGCGTCCGGGGCAACCGGCTGATCGAGGAAGCCGGCTTCGAGACGATGCGCGGACGCGTCAAGGTCGACGAATATCTGCGCGCGCCCGGCCACGAGAACATCTACGTGCTCGGCGACAACTCGTTGATGTTCAACCCGGAGGGGCGTCCTTATCCGCCTACGGCCCAGATCGCGATGCAGCAGGGCGTCAACTGCGCGCACAACCTCGTCGCTTCGATCCGCAATCAATCGCTGCGGCCGTTCGCGTTCAGCAACAAAGGCACGGTGGCTTCGCTCGGCAAGGGCGAGGCGATCGGGATGGCGTTCGGCAAAAAGTATAAAGGACGCGTCGCCGCCTGGCTGAAGAAGGCGATCGACCTTCGCTACCTGTTCATCATCGGCGGCATCCCGCTCGTGCTCCGCAAGGGCAAGTTCCTCTAATGCGCCATTGCAGCGTGCAGGTGCGCGGGCTGCTGACGCGGGACGAGCTCGACCGGTACAACGCGCTGATGGAAGTCGGCGGGTACCTCGAGTCGCAGCAGCGGTACGACTTGTCGGCGGTCGTGCAGGCCGAAGTGGACCTGCTCATCCAGCCGGGCATCGAGCGGCTTAAGGAAAAGGGACGCGAGCGCGACCGCATGTCGCAGGAGTATCTGGAAGAACGCCGGCGCGCGGAGTGGGAAGCGCAAATGCGCGCGGCGACGGACGACGAGGAAGACTAGGCGCGAGAGGCGCCGCGATAGGCAGGCCGGTTCCGATTCGATCGGACCCGGCCTGCCTTTGCGTTTGCCGCCGGTTTGCCGTCGGCTTGACGAAGCGGAGCCGCGGGCTGATAATAGGCCGTACTTGCAGTCATTCTAACGGTGGGGATGAGACCGAATGGCCTTCCTGAGAAGACTGTCGATCCGCTCGCAGCTGTTCATCCTGGCCGGATCGGCCATCCTCGTCATTCTGGCGATCATTTTGCATACGTACACGACCATGTCCGGGATGATCACCCGCAACCACGAAGCGTACGTCAAACAGACGATCGCGGAGATCAAGAAGAACGTCGCCTCCAATCGGGACGTTCTTTTCCGGCTGATGCAGACGATCTCGTACAATGCCGACGTCCAGAGCTTCCTGGTGGAGAAGAACGAGCTGCGGCGATACGAGATGTTCAAAGAGATCAGCCGGCTGCTCACCAGCCAGAGAGAGCTCAAGGACGGCATCCTCGACATCGTCGTATCCGGCGACAACGGCGCCTCGATCGACATCAACGGCGGCAGCCGTTATGTCGCCGAGCTGAACGGGCGGCTGCCCGACAAGTCGAACGCCTATTACGTGGACATGCGGCAGTTCGGCACGCTGTACGGCTCGGGACAAGGGCTCGTGTTCGCCACGACGATCTATTACGTGCAGCAAGGCGAACTGTTCAATACAAGAGTGGGCACGCTGTACTTCATCGTCGATCCCGCTTCGCTCGCGGGCGAGCAGGGTTACACGCTCAAGCAGACCAACACCCAGATCTACTTGTTAGACCGCGCGTACAAGATCATCGCCAGCAACACCGAGCGGGCGACCGGCAGCCGGCTCGCGGATCTGACCGGACGACTGCCCCAGAACGGCATCCTGTCGTTGAAATGGCAGGGCAAGCAATATGTCGTTCAAACCGAGAGCCTGCCGGGCGTCGATGCCGTTATTCTAAGCGCCGCACCCAAGGACGCGCTGCTGCGGGAGCTGCTCGATATCCGCAAGCAGGAGCTGATCATTCTGTCGATCGGGCTGCTCGCGCTGGCGGTGCCGCTCATGATCATCGTCAACAACATTTTGCGGCCCTTGAAGAAAATGATTTTTTTCATGACGACGGCCGCGAGCGGCGACAGCCTGAAGTTCAGGAAGCGCATCTCCCTCAAGGGCTACATGGAGATCAGCATCATGGCCTCGGCGTTCAACGGCATGCTGGACGAGATCGAGCATCTGACTCAGCGTCTGTTGGAGACGAACGCCAGGCTGTTCGGGACCGAGCTCGAGCGCAAAAAGTCGGAGCTCGCCTTTCTCCGCAGCCAGATCAATCCGCACTTTTTGTACAATACGCTCGAAGCGATCACCGGCATCGCGGCCGTGAACGGCCAGGACAACATCAAGACGATGACGCGCTCGCTGTCCAGCATTTTCAGGTACAGCGTCAAGGGCGCCGACGCCGTCCCGCTTTCCGAGGAGATCCGTATCGTGGAGGCGTACGCGCGCATCCAGCAGATCCGGTTCGCGGACCGGTTCACGGTGCGCTACCGGATCGCGCAGGCGGCGTCCGAACGCGTCGTGCCCAAGATGATCCTGCAGCCGCTCGTGGAAAACGCGATCTATCACGGCGTCGAGCCGACGCTGCGGCCCTGCGTGCTGGAGATCGCGGGAGAGATCGACGAGTCGGGCGACCTGATCGTCGACGTACGGGACGACGGCGTCGGAATGCCGGCTGAGCGTCTCGAGGAGCTTCGGCGGATGCTGCAGGGTCCCGCGTCCGGGCCGGTAGAGGCGGACGAGCCCCGGAGCATCGGGCTGGTCAACGTGAACAATCGACTGACGCTGACGTTCGGCGAGCCGTCGGGCTTGTCGATCGACAGCTCGCCGGACTGGGGTACGCATATCCGGCTGCGGTTCGCCCGCGAGAGGAGGGATTCGGATGCATAAGGTGCTGCTCGTCGACGACGAGAGCTGGGTCGTGGAGAGTCTGAAGGATCTGGTCGATTGGGAGCGCTACGGCTTCCGCGTGACCGGACAGGCTGCCAGCGGAGAAGAGGCGCTTGCGGCTATCGGCAGGCTGAAGCCGGACGTCGTATTCACCGATATACGGATGCCTGAAATGAATGGCTTGGAGCTGATCCGCAGAGGCAGGGAGCTTCCGGAGCCGATCCAGTTCGTCGTCGTCAGCGGCTACGCGGAGTTCGCGTACGCCCAGAAGGCGCTGGCTTACGGAGCGGCGGCCTACTGCCTCAAGCCGTTCGACGAGATCGAGATCGCGGGCGTGCTCGTCAAGCTGGCGGCCAAGCTGGACGCGCGAGGCGCGGATCCGGCCGAAACGCTGCTGCGGCTCCTCGACGAGCCCGATCCGGAGGTCGCGGACCGGCTGCTCGGCGAGCTGCGGGAGCGCGGACTCGCGGCGCGCATCGAAGCGGGCGTCGTGCCGGTCGTCGCGATCGGCGGGGGAGAGCCGCAGGGACTTGGGGGCGCCGTCTTCCGGCTGAAGACGGGAGCGTCCAAGACGGCCTACTTGGCCGGCGCCCGGGAAGTGCAGGCCGCCCGCGAGGGCTGGGAGGCCGGGATGCCTGAGGGCGTGACCGGCATCGGCATCGGCCGTCCGGTCGCGGACTGGCGGGCGATCCGCGACGCCATTGCGGAGGCGGACATCGCGGCGCACCAGCGCTTCGTCGCCGGGCGCGTCGGCGTCTACGAGCCGGCCCCCTGGCAGGAGGAAGCGCTGAATGCGTGCATGCTGGACGTCGGCAAGGCTGTCGAGGACAAGAACGGTCAGGCGCTTTCGGACGCATTTGCGCGCATCGGGGCGCTGTTCCGGGAAGGCGGACTGTCGATTCGGCACGCGTTTCAGGTATATAACATGACGAACTCCTTCCTGTTCAAGCTGGGCCGGACCGAGACGGCGCTGTACAGCTACGAACAGCTCGCCCAGGCGTTCGCCGACGTGCATGCCATGCTGGCGGGCCTTGCGGCCGTGTCGTCCCGCTATCTCAAGCAGAGCGACGTGCCGGTGCCGGAGACGCGCAACCAGACGTTTAACGCGATCCTGCAGTACGTGACCCAGCATTATCGGGACGATCTGTCGCTGCAGGGGCTGTCCGAGCAGTTTTTCATGAATCCGAGCTATATCAGCCAGCTGTTCAAAAAAGAAACGGGCGAAACGTTCACCGCCTACGTGGCCAGACTGCGAATCGGCCATGCGTGCGGGCTGCTTCGGGAGGGAGACGAGTCCGTCCAGGAGATCGCGGCCAGGATCGGTTACCAGGACTACTTTTATTTCACCCGGCTGTTCAAGAAGCTCACCGGACAGACGCCTTCGCAATATCGGGAGTCGCGATAGGCGGGTTCAAGAGGGATCCGCAGAACCGGCCGCTTTTGGCTATGCTTTATTTTTAGAACCTCTATGGATGTATTTTAGAAAACCTTCGCAGAAGGTTTTTTCTTTTCTTGCGAACGCTTTCAGATTGCAGGCAAATCCATAAATCCCGTGCATACCCCGCGCGGCCGCCGAGAGGGATAATAAGTCCCAGAGCAATGGCAGCGCTTACGGGAGGTACGCAATGGAAAAAAGATTAGGGAAGGAAATCTACAAGAGCCGTTATTTGTACATCCTGCTCCTTCCGACCGTGCTGTTCTACGTGCTGTTCCAATACTTCCCGATGTACGGCGTTCTGCTGGCATTCAAGGAATACCACATCCGGGAAGGAATACTCCGCAGCCCGTGGATCGGCATGAGCAACTTCGAGGAGCTGGTCAAGCAGAGCGAGTTCTGGCGTGCGTTCCGCAACACGATCATCATCAGCGTCGGACGGATCGCGCTTGAATTTCCGGCGGCCATCGCGCTCGCGCTGCTGATCAACGAGGTCGTTCGGCAGAAGCTGAAAAAGTTTTACCAGACCGTGTACACGTTCCCGCACTTCATCTCGTGGGTCATCGTAAGCGGCATCATGTTCAATTTCTTAAGCAACGACGGCGTCCTGAATCAGATCTTCGCGGCGCTGGGCTTCGGGAAACAGACGTTTCTGACCGACCCCGGACTGTTCCGCCCGATCATCTTCTTGTCGAACATCTGGAAGGAAGTCGGCTGGAGCGCGATCATCTATCTGGCGGCCATCGCAGGCATCAACCCGGAACTGTACGAGGCCGCGCGCGTCGACGGCGCCGGGCGCTGGCAGCAGCTGCGGGCGATCACCTGGCCTTCGATCCGGGGCACGGCGGCGATCCTGCTCATCCTTGCCGTGGGCAACGCGATGAACGGCGGGTTCGATCAGATCTTCAATCTGTACAACCCCGGCGTCTACGCGACGGGAGATATCATCGACACCTATGTGTACCGGGCGGCCTTTGCGGACGGCTCGAGCTTCGGGGTGACGACGGCGGCGGGACTGTTCAAAGCGGTGCTTAACTTCGCCCTCCTGTACGGCGCCAACTACATGGTGAAAAAACTCGGCGGAGAGGGGCTGGTCTAGATGGAGACGACGATCATGAGAAAAGCGAACGCCGAGCCGGCGCCGTCCGCTCTCCGCCGCAGACGTTGGAACTGGGCCGACATCGCCATCCACGCCGTTTTGATCCTGCTGACGATCGGCACGCTGTTCCCGTTTTACAACGTCCTGATCATGTCCTTCAGCGATTCGGCGGCGGTATCCAAGCAGGTCGTCTACCTGATCCCCACGACGTTCAAGACGACGGCTTACAGCTACATCTTCCAGGAGCCGCGCTTCCTGAAGGCATTCCTCGTCACGCTGTTCGTGACGGTCGTCGGCACGTCGGTCAACCTGATCGTCACGCTGACGGGCGCCTACGTACTGTCGAAGAAGGGCTACCCCGGGCGCGGGATAATCATGTCGGGCATCATCTTCACGATGTTTTTCAACGGCGGCCTCATCCCTTTCTACCTGACGATGAAAAACCTGCATCTCATCAACAACCTGTTCGTCATGGTGCTGCCGGTCGCGGTCAATACGTTTTACCTGATGATCTGCATCGCCTTTTTCCGAACGCTGCCGGCGGGTCTCGAAGAGTCCGCGAAAATCGACGGCGCGAACGATATCCAGGTGTTCTACAAGATCGCGCTTCCCGTCTCCAAGCCGATGATCGCGACGATCGCTCTCTTCTATGCGGTCGACCGCTGGAACGAATGGTGGTACGGCGTCCTGTTCATGACCGACGTGAACCTGCTGCCGCTGCAGGCGCTGCTGAGGGAGCTGCTCACGAACTATGCGCAGGTGCTGTCCGGCATTACGACCAGCGTCCGCTTCCAAGATTCGGGCCTGTATCCGGAGATGCTCAAGATGGCGGTGCTCGTCGTCAGCGCGCTGCCGATCGTCTGCCTGTACCCGTTCATGCAGCGATATTTCGCCAAAGGCGTGCTGATCGGCTCGATCAAGGGATAGTAAGAGCGACAAGCTTTTATTATAAAAATATCGAAGGGGACTACACACATGAAAAAAGCGAAGCTTCTGGGTTCTGCAGGACTATCCGCCGTCATGCTGGCTACCGTGCTCGCGGGCTGCGGCAACGATTCGAACGAGGAACAGGCTTCGTCTTCCGCGCCGGCCGCCGCTTCTTCGGAAGCAGCGTCTTCCGCTTCGGCCTCCCCTGCGGGGGACGCCAATCCGTTCGCGGAGCATTTGGACCTGTCCGTCTCCTGGTGGGGCATCGGGGTCGGCTTCGAGAAGCATGACGAGATCCTGCTGAAGCTCGAGAAAGACTTCAACGTCACCTTGAAGCCGATGGACATCGGGTGGGACAACTACAAAGAAAAAGCGCAGGTGTGGGCCGCGGCCGGACAGCTGCCCGACATCATCACGAACAGCATCACGAACGACAATCCCGCCACTTATAACGAATGGGTCAAGCAAGGGCTCGTGCATGCGCTGCCCGACGATCTGAGCGCTTATCCGAACGTCGAGAAGGTCGCCAAGGCGCCGGAAGTGCAGGGCATCTACCGCGAAGGCAAGCTGTACGCGATACCGCGCATGACGTATCCGAACACCGACCTGTGGGCCGTGGACCGCGCGATCTACGTCCGCAAGGACTGGATGGACAAGCTGGGCATTCAGGATCCCAAAACGTTCGAAGAGTTCGAAGCGATGCTGACAGCGTTCGCTACCAAGGACCCGGACGGCAACAACAAGCAGGACACGACCGGCATCGTCATGAACACGCTCGGCTATTTCAAATCGGTGTTCGTCCCGACCTTCCCGCAATTCGGCAATCAAAGCTGGCTGCAGGAGGACGGAAAGTGGATCCCGTTCTATGCGTCCAAGCAAATGGACAACGTCGTCGCGCAAGCCCGCAAGATGTACGCGGACGGGGCGCTCGACAAGGACTTCGCGGTCGAAAAGGCCGGCGAGGCCAACCAGAAGTTCTATCAGAACAAAGCGGGCGCGCTGGCGTTTAACGTCGATTCGGTGAGCGGTTCGACGGGCATCCGGGCCGAGTGGGAGAAAAACAATCCCGGCGAGAAATTCTTCGACCACGTGAAGCTTCTGCACCTGTGGCCGGCGGCCGACGGAACGGTTTATCGCCATACGACCAACTCGTGGTGGTCCGAGACGATGATCAACGCCGACGTCGACGACAAGAAGCTCGACCGCATCCTGCGCATCTACGACTGGCTGCTCTCTCCGGCAGGCAAGGAGATGTTCGACTACGGCATCGAGGGCAAGGACTTCACGAAGAGCGGCGATCAATACACGATTACGCGTCCGAAGGACGGCGATTCGTACATCGATCTGAAGAAGGAATACCCGTCCATGGACATCATTTCGCAGCTGGCGATGTGGCGCAACGTGAGCGCGATCGAGGATTCGCCGATTAATAGAGCCGCGAAGGGCGACGATGTGGTACAGTTCGTCCAGGACGAACTGAACTGGCAGATGCAAAACGCCAAGCCGATCCCGACGGCATTCGAGATCTTCACGATGTCGACGCCGGCCAAGGATAAGCTGTCGGCGATCAACTTCGACGACGACTTCACCCGCATGATCCTGAGCAAGGACGATCCGGTCGCGATGTGGCACGATATCGTCAAAGGCTACGACGGCAAGGGGCTGCAGACGGCAATCTCGGAAGTGACGGCGGAGATGGCGAAGCAGGGGAAGTAAGCGGTTGAAGTAGGGCTTACGGAATGCTAGAGTGCTAGAGGAAAGCAAGAGGAAGCTTGAGATAAACTTGAGGAAATGCCTGCCGGGTAGCCGGCCGGGCATTTCCTTGCTTGTGCGCGAAGAGCTTGAAGGAGCAGGGGGAGAATCATGCGCGATACGGAACAACAGGCGGGCGCGGAGCCGACGGTATGGCGGCTCGAAGACTTCGGCGCGCGGGCGGATTCCGGCGAGGATACGGTGTCCGCGATGCGGCGGGCGATCGCGGCGGCTGCAAGCGCGGGGGGACCGGCGCTTCTGACATGCGGGCCGGGCCGATACGATTTTTATGCCGAGGAAGCCGCTCGCGTGCCTTATTTCATCACGAACACGGCCAGCGAGACGGAGAATCCGGACATTACGAAGACGATCGGCATCTATATGAACGGCGTGCGCGATCTGACGCTGGACGGCGATGGGGCGCTATTCGTCTTTCACGGCAAGCAGACGATGCTCGCGCTGGACGGTTGCGAACGGATCGCGATTCGTAACTTGCACATGGATTACGCGGAGCCGACGGTGACGGAGGCGAAGGTGACGGGCGTCGGCGACGACTGGATCGAGCTGGAGATTCATGCGGATTCACGCTGTGTCGTGGAGGACGGCAAGCTCTATTGGATCGGAAAGGGCTGGCGGTTCCGCGAGGGACCGATGCAGGCATACGATCCGGCGCGCGATACGACCTGGCGTATCGACAATCTGATCGAGGCGGCGACGAAGGCGGAGTCGATCGAGCCGGGTCTGGTTCGGCTGGGCTTCGGCGATGCGGCGTCTGCGGTCAAGGTGCTGGCAGGGATAGAACCCGGCTATGTCCTGCAGAGCCGCGACGGCATCCGCGACCAGGTCGGCGCTTTCCTGCTGGACAGCCGCGATGTCGTCATGGAAGGCGTAGGCATGCACTTTATGCACGGGCTGGGCATCGTGGGGCAGTTCAGCGAGAACTTAACTTTTTTGCGGATGGCGCTTGCGCCGCGTGCAGAGACGGGCAGGACCGTCGCAGCCTTCGCGGACTGTATCCATCTGATGGGCTGCCGGGGCCGGATCGAGATCGCGGACTCCCGGTTTGCCGGCGCTCACGACGACGCGATTAACATCCACGGCACGTATTTGCAAATCGTGGACAGGCCGTCGCCGAACGCGGTGGAAGTGCGGTTCATGCATCCGCAGAGCTACGGCTTCGAGGCGTTTCGGGCCGGCGACGAGATCGAGTTCGCGAGGCGCCGCACGCTAACGGCGTTCGGAACCGGCCGGGTGCATTCAGTGGAGCGGATCGACGACCGGACAATAAGACTGATATTGGCGGAGCACGCACCGGCTGTGGATGATAGCGAGCCGGGGGATGTCGTCGAGAACGTGACTTGGACGCCGGAGGTGCGCATCGCCGGCAACCGCTTCGCCCGCATTCCGACGCGAGGCATCCTGATCACGACGCGCCGCAAGGCGACGATCGAAGGCAATACGTTCGAGCGGATGCGGATGAACGCCATCCTGATCGAAGGGGACGCGTCGTCCTGGTTCGAGTCGGGTCCGGTACATGACCTGACGATCCGGGACAATCGGTTCGTCGAATGCGGAGACGCCGAGTGCCCGGCGATCGCCATCACGCCGGCGGTCGACGTGCCGGACGCGGCGCGGCCGGTACACCGTCACATCCGTATCGAAGGCAATCGCTTCGAGACGCGGGAGGCCGTCGTGCTAAAGGCGAAGGGAGCGGCAGGCGTTTCTTTTAGGGACAACGAGATTCGGGCGGCGGCGGTACCAGGCGGCGGCTTCGGCGCGATCGAGGAGACGATTCGGATGAGCGATTGCGCGGATACGGACGTTCGGGACAACCGGTTTATAGTTTCGACAGATTAAATAGCTGCAAATATACATTTATTTCTGACCGATCCGAGCGCTTTGGAACCGATAACTGCAAAAATGCATCTATTTCTGTCCAATCCGGTCCCATGCGCCACCAGTAACAAAAATAACTGCATATTTGCGCTTATCGCGACCGGCCCTGGTTTAACGGAGAAAGTAGATGCAAAAATGCAGCTATTTCGGGGACGGCGGTTGCGAAGACAGTAAGGATGTCCGACGGCGGGGCGGGGGGCGTGAGAGGCGCAGAACTCCCGAACCTGGAGACTAACCTTGCGCGAGAGCTTCGGCACCGATTGCAATGACGGCTCCGACATCGGATAATAGCCCTAGGCGCGCGCCTTGCGCGCTTTTCTGATTCGATTGAAGTGGGGCTGCGTCTATGAAACCGACTACGATATACGATGTCGCCAGAGAGGCGGGCGTATCGATCGCTTCCGTCTCCAATGCCATCAACGGCAAAGGCAAGATCGGCAAGAAGAAACGCGAAGAAATATTGAAAGTGATGGAGCGGCTAAACTACCAGCCGAGCGTCATCGCGTCGGCGCTGACGGGCAAGAAGACGTATACGCTCGGACTGCTCATCCCGGACGTCGCCAACCCGTTTTTCGCGGAAATCGCGCGGGCGGTCGAGGATATCGCCCATTCGGCGGGATACAGCGTCATCACGTGCAGCACGGACAATCAGGACGAACGCGTGCTGGCGTATATTCGGCTGCTGGAGCAGAAAAGCGTCGACGGCATTCTCATCGGCACCGGCGGTGGCGCGGATATATTGGCGCAGCTGGCCGAGAAGCCGCTGCCGACAGTCACGATCGCCCGCGAGGTGCAGGGCTTGCCGGTGAGCGGCGTCGCCACCGACGACTTCCGGGGCGCGACGCTCGCCGCCGCGCATCTGCTCGCGCTGGGCCACCGCCGGATGGCGGTGCTCGCCGAGGACTTGAAGGTGAGCAGCAGCCAGGAGCGGGTGCGGGGTTTCCGCTTCTCGCTGTTCGAGGCCGGCATCCGGCTCGAAGACCGCGACATCCTGCCCTGCGCCTCCAGCATCGAGGACGGCAAACGAGCTACGCTCGAATTGCTGCGGCGCGAGGACCGGCCGACGGCGGTGTTCTGCAGCAACGAGCTGTTGGCGGTCGGGGCGCTCCAAGCGGCGCGGGAAGCCGGAATCAGCGTACCTGCCGAGCTGTCCGTCGTCGGCTACGACAACACGCTGCTCTCGACGGCGACCAATCCGCTGCTGACGACGATCGCACAGCCGATCGAGCAGATGGTGAAGCTGGCTTTTGAGCTGCTGATCGGAAGCGGGCAGGAGAGCGCCGGCCTCGTTCCTCAGCGGATCGTCATGCAGCCGGAGCTCGTCGAGCGCGAGTCGACGGCCATGCCGGGCACGGCGGAGCTCGATTAATGAGGAATCGCGGAAGCCTGGAGTGCGCTCCGGCTGTCCGCAGAAGGCATCCGAAGCCATGTCGCTTTTTTAGAGTTGAAAACGGCGGGGCTCTTTTTTAATATTAGGTTAAGCGCTTTACCCTTTTGGGATTATCGTTTAAAGTAGAGGAAGTAATCTAAACGTTGCAGGGGGAATGCGGCGGTGGCGCCAATCGAACGCGTGCACGTCATTTTCAAAACGCATCTGGATATCGGATTCACCCACCTCGCGGAGCAGGTCGTCCGGCAGTACATGGACGACTATATACCGAAGGCGATCGAGCTCGCCGAGCAGCTGGAGGCGGCAGGCGGCGCCGAGCGCTTCGTATGGACGACCGGCTCCTGGCTGATTAGCCGCTATCTGGACGAAGCGCGGCCCGAGGACAAGGCGCGCATGGCGCGCGCGATCGCGGCAGGCCATATCGCCTGGCACGGCCTGCCGTTCACGACGCATACCGAGCTGATGGACGCCGGGTTGTTCGAGGCCGGTCTCGCGATCGGCCTCGAGCTGGATAAGCGCTTCGGCAAGCGGACCGTCGCGGCCAAGATGACGGACGTCCCCGGGCATACGCTCGGCATGGTGCCGCTTATGGCGCAGGCAGGGCTGCGTTACCTGCATCTCGGCGTCAATCCGGCTTCCAAGCGGCCCGACGTGCCTCGCTTGTTCCGCTGGCAGGCCGAAGACGGCTCGGAGATCATCGTCAACTACGCCGGCAATTACGGCGAGGCGGTGGAGGTCGAGGGACTGGGCGACGCGCTGCTGTTCGCCCATACCGGCGACAACTGCGGACCGCCGGATGCGGAGGAGATTCGCCAGCAGTTCAGGGACATCGAACGTCGCTATCCGGGCGCGCAGGTGCTGGCCTCGACGATGGACGCCTTTGCGCTGCAGCTCGAGACCGTACGCGGCAAGCTGCCGGTCGTCCGCGAGGAGATCGGGGACACTTGGATTCACGGCGCCGGCACCGATCCGCTGAAGCTCGCCAGGCTGCGTACGCTGCAGCGGCTGCGGGGCGAGTGGCTGGCGAATGGTAGGCTGCGGGCGGACGAAGCTGCCTGCCGCGCGATAAACGAGGCGCTGCTGCTCACCGCGGAGCATACGTGGGGGCTGGACGTAAAGAAGTGGCTGCCCGATTTTCGCAACTATGCCAAGGCCGACTTCATGGAGGCGCGCCGCCGAGACATCGTCGATCCGCACGACCAGCCCGCGAAGTTCGCCTACATCGGCGCGTTCGCCATGGACGAATTCGACAAGCATTCGGCCGGGCTGTTCGAAGGAGAAGAGAGCGTGCGGTCGTACGCCATGATCGAGCGCTCCTGGGCGGAGCAGCGCGCGTATGTCGAGCAAGCGGTCCAGGCGCTGCCTTCGGCGCTCCGAGTAGAAGCGGAGGCGGCGCTCGCCGAGCTGGAGCCGCGCCGTACGGATACGGATACGGATACGGATACGGATACGGCCGGCTTCGCCGAGCGGCGCCCGCACGAGCGGTACAAGAGCGGCGGGTTCGAGCTCGCTTTTGCGGACGACGGTTCGCTCTCGCATCTGTCGGACAGCGCCGGCAAGCAGTGGGTCGCCGAAGGCGAGGGCGGAGGCGTCGGCGCCTACGTGTACGAGACGTTCGGCACGGACAGCTACGGTCATTATTTTCGCACGTACATGCAAAATCTGCCGGTCACCCATCCTTGGGCCGACGCCGACTTCGGCAAGCCCGGCTTCGAATTCGTCCGCCCGCTGCCGAGCCACAAGGCCTACCGGCCTACGATTGTCGACATTCGGCATGCGGCGGATACTTCGGGTGAGCGGTACGTGCTACGCCTGCGCATGCCCGAGGAATCGTGGACGCTGTACGGCGCGCCGCGGGAGCTGGAGTTGACTTATGCGTTCGGCGCGGACGACAGGGACGAGATCGGCCTGACGCTGCAGTGGTTCGGCAAGGACGCGAGCCGGCTGCCCGAGGCGAGCTGGTTCGGCTGCGGACTCCAGGTCGGCAATCCGAACCGCTGGACGATGGACAAAATGGGTAGCGCCGTGTCGCCGCTGCAGGTCGTGCAAGGCGGCAACCGCAACCTGCATGCCGTAGGCACGGGCGTGAACTACCGGGGAGCGGACGGCGAGGCGGACATCGTGACGCTGGATGCAGCGCTTGCGGCGCCCGGACAGCGGAGGCTGCTTCAGTTCGACGGCACGTTCGCGACGCTGGACGGCGGCTGGCATTTTAACCTGCACAACAACATCTGGGGCACCAACTTCCCGATGTGGTACGGGGAAGACGGGAAATTCCGCTTCCGGCTGAAGCTGCGGTCGAATCCGATCTAGAGGCGGCGGACCGGCTGCGGGGAGACGCCGAGAGCACGGTGCGGAATAGCGGCGGAGCGAGATCGAATGCGATTTCGCAACCGTTTTTCTCGCCTGTTGGATTAAGCGCTTAATCCCATTAAACGATTGGAGGACTTGGCTTATGGAAACGATCCGACTGACGATGGCGCAGGCGCTGCTCCGGTTCCTGGACGCGCAGTACATCAGCGAGGACGGGGTAGAGACGAAGTTCGTGGCGGGCGTTATGGGCATCTTCGGCCATGGCAACGTGACCGGCATCGGAGAAGCGTTGGAGCGAAGCCCGGGCAGCCTGACCTACGTGCAGGGCAAAAACGAGCAGGGCATGGCCCATGCCGCGACCGCGTACGCCAAGCAGAAAAACCGCAAGCAAATTTACGCCTGCACGTCCTCGATCGGGCCGGGCGCGCTCAACATGGTGACGGCGGCGGGCACCGCGACCGTCAACCGGATCCCGCTGCTTCTGCTGCCCGGCGACAACTTCGCGTCCCGCCAGCCCGATCCGGTGCTGCAGCAGATCGAGGCGCCGGGCGACTACACCGTGTCCGCCACGGACTGCTTCAAGCCGGTCAGCCGCTACTGGGATCGGATCGTCCGGCCGGAGCAGCTCATGAGCGCGGCGCTGAACGCGATGCGCGTGCTGACGGATCCGGCGGAGACGGGCGCCGTGACGCTCGCGCTCCCGCAGGACGTGCAAGCCGAGGCCTACGACTATCCGGCTTCCTTTTTCGCGAAGCGCGTTTATTACCGCGACCGCACCTTGCCCGCCCCGGAGGCGATCGAGCGCTGCGTCCGTCTTGCGGCCGCGGCCAAGCGACCGCTCATCGTGGCCGGCGGCGGCGTCCGCTATTCCGGCGCGTCCGAGGCGCTGGCCGCGCTGGCGGAAGCCTTCGGCATCCCGGTCGCCGAGACGCAGGCGGGCCGCGGCTCGCTGCCCTGGAGCCATCCGCTCAACGTAGGCGGCATCGGCGTGACGGGCGGGCTCGCGGCGAACCGGCTCGCGAAGGAGGCGGACCTGATTATCGGCATCGGCACCCGCTACTCCGACTTCACGACCGCCTCGAAGTCCGCGTTCGCCCGCGAGGGCGCAGCCTTTCTCAATATCAACGTCAACGGCCTGGACGCCGCCAAGCTGGAAGGCACGGCCTGGATCGGCGATGCGAAGGGGGCGCTGGAGATGCTGCTTGAGCGTCTGTTCGCGCTCGGCTATCGCACCGCTTACGGCGCAGACGAGATCGCGGATATCCGCGCGCTGTGGAACGCCGAGATCGACCGGCTGTACGCGCTCGAGCGCGAGGACGGCTTGGCGCAGACGCGCGCGCTCGGCGTCGTCAACGAGACGCTCGGCGACGAGGCGGTCATCGTATGCGCGGCAGGCAGCCTGCCCGGCGACCTGCAGCGGCTTTGGCGGACCGGCACGCCGGACGGCTACCATCTCGAATACGGCTTCTCGTGCATGGGCTACGAGGTGAGCGGCGCCTTCGGCGCGGCGCTGGCCGCGCCGGATCGCGAGGTGTACGCGCTCGTCGGCGACGGCAGCTATCTGATGCTGCACTCCGAGCTCGTCACGAGCCTGCAGGAGGGACGCAAGTTCACGATCCTGCTGTTCGACAACCACGGCTTCCAATGCATCCACAACCTGCAGCGCGGGCACGGCAGCGACGGCTTCGGCAACGAATTCCGCTACCGCGAGCCATCCTCATCTCGCTACACCGGCGCGTATATGCCGATGGACTTCGCGGCGCACGCCCGCAGTCTGGGAGCGGCCGCCTACAAGGCCGATTCGGCCGAGACGCTCCGCGAGGCGCTGATGCGCGCCCGGGAGGAGCAGGTCACGACGCTGATCGAGATCTCCGTGCTGCCCGGCACGAATACGGACGGCTACGAGTCGTGGTGGAACGTGGGCGTACCGGAGGTGTCGGCAGGCGAGCGGGTGGTCGCGGCGCATGCGGACATGAAGCGGAGGATCGGCGAGGCCAGACCTTATTAGGAGGGATTTTCAGTGAGCGCTTTTCCTTGGAATATGGGCATTCATCCGATCAACTGGGTCGGCGAGGACGTACGGGAGCATGGCGAGGAGACGACCTGCGAGCAAATTTTGGACGATATCGTCGCGCTGGGGCTGACGGGCACCGAGATGGGCCGCAAATTCCCGGAGGACCGCGATCGGCTGCGCAAGCTGCTGGACGCGCGAGGCATCCGGCTCGTCTCCCGCTGGAAGTCCGTACTGCTGAGCGATCCGGCTTACCGCGAACGGGAACTCGCGGATTACCGAAAGCACGCCGCGTTTTTGCGCGACATGGGCAGCACGGTCATCAGCACCTGCGAAGTCGGCGGCTCGCTCCATTTCGATCCGCGGCGCACGCCGAACGAGCGCGAGGTGCTGCGGCTCGATGAAGACGGCTGGCGCCATCTGGCCGAAGGGCTGAACGAGGCCGGAAGGGTCGCGCGCGAGCTCGGTCTCAAGCTGACCTACCACCATCACGGCGGCACCGCGATCGAGTCTGCGGAGGAGATCGACCGGCTCATGGACATGACCGACCCCGAAGCCGTATTTCTGCTCTACGATACGGGGCACGCGCTGTACGGCGGGGCGGATCCGCTCGCGCTGCTGCGCAAGCACTACGATCGCATCGCCTACATCCATCTGAAAGACGTGCGTCTGAGCGAGCTCGAAGCGGCGCGCGCCGGCGGCGTAGACTTCGTCACCTGCATCCGCAGAGGCGTATTCACCGTGCCGGGCGACGGCGGCATCGACTTCGGCCCGATCGTGCGGGAGCTGCGGACGCGCGGCTACGACGGCTGGGCGATGCTCGAGGGCGAGCAGGATCCGGCGGCGCACCCTCCGCGCGAATACGCGGCGCGGTCGCTGGCCTATCTGTCGGCGCTAATAAGCGAACAAGAGAAGGAGGAACGGGCATGAGCGCGCAACGCGGCAACGGCAGTAACGTAAGCGGGGGCCGGACGGCGGGTTTGGTGTTGCCGGAAGGACGCGAGTTCGACCTGACGGCGCTCGGACGCCTATGCATCGATCTGAACGCGAACGAGATCAACCGTCCGATGGAGGAGACGCTCACCTTCACGAAGTACGTCGGCGGCTCTCCGGCCAACATCGCGATCGGCGCGAGCCGGCTCGGACTCCGGACGGCGTTCATCGGTAAGCTGGCGGACGACCAGATGGGCCGCTTCATAGAGGGTTACCTGCGGCGCGACGGCATCGATACGCGGGGCGTGTCGACCGACCGGACGGGCGCGGTGACGGGACTCGCTTTTACCGAGATCAAAAGCCCGTCCGATTGCAGCATTCTCATGTACCGGGACAACGTCGCGGACCTGCTGCTCTCTCCGTCCGAGGTGAGCGAGGAGCTGATCGCGCGCAGCCGGCTGCTGCTCCTGTCGGGCACGGCGCTCGCCGCGAGTCCGTCCCGCGAGGCCGCGCTGCTGGCGCTTACCTATGCGCGCAGGCACGGCACCGCCGTCGCCTTCGACATCGATTACCGCCCTTATACGTGGAAGTCCCCGGAAGAGACGGCCGTTTACTACAATCTGGCCGCCGAGAAAAGCGACATCATCGTCGGCACGCGCGAAGAATTCGACAGCATGGAGCGCTTCGAGCATAACCCGGACCGCAGCGACGCGTTCACGGCGTCCAAGTGGTTCGGCCATGCGGCCGGCCTCGTCATCGTCAAGCATGGCAAAGCCGGCTCCGTCGCGTATACCCGGGACGGCGGCGAGCACCGGGCCGTCTCTTACCCCGCGAAGGTCATCAAGACGTTCGGCGCCGGAGATTCTTACGCGGCAGGCTTCCTGTACGGGCTGCTGTCCGGCTGGGCGGTCGATCGCAGCATGTCGTTCGGCAGCGCCGCCGCGAGCATCGTCGTCTCCAGCCACAGCTGCTCCGACGCGATGCCGACGGTACGGCAGGTCGAGGAATATATCGCGCGCTGCGAGCGCGGAGAGATCGTCGCAAATTGACCTTCCATCCTAATAACACAGAAAAGGGGAATCGCATATGGCAAACACGCTGAAAAACTGGATCTCCGGCGAATGGGTCGAGGCATTGGGCGAAGGGACTGAAGCAGTCTTCAATCCCGCGAACGGAGAGGTGCTGGCGCACGTGCCGCTGTCCTCGCGCGAGGATGTGGACCGCGCGGTCGCCGCGGCTGAGGCCGCCTTCAAGGACTGGAGCCGGACGCCCGTGCCGAAGCGCGCGCGCATTCTTTTTAAATACCAGCAGCTGCTGGTCGATCACTGGGAGGAGCTCGCCCGGCTCGTGACGCTCGAGAACGGGAAGAGCTACGCCGAGGCGCACGGCGAAGTGCTGCGCGGCATCGAATGCGTCGAATTCGCGGCGGGCGCGCCTTCGCTCATGATGGGCAAGCAGCTGCCCGACATCGCGACGAATCTCGAATCGGGCATGTACCGTTACCCGATCGGCGTCGTCGGCGGCATCACGCCGTTCAACTTTCCGATGATGGTGCCTTGCTGGATGTTCCCGCTGGCCATCGCTTGCGGCAACGCCTTCGTGCTCAAGCCCTCGGAGCGCACGCCGCTCTTGGCGAACCGTCTCGCCGAGCTGTTCAAGGAAGCGGGCCTGCCGGACGGCGTCCTGAACATCGTGCACGGCGCCCGCGACGTGGTGAATGGCATTCTGGAGCACCCCGGTATCCGCGCGATCTCCTTTGTCGGTTCGCAGCCGGTCGCCGAGTACGTCTATAAGACCGGCACCGCGCACGGCAAACGGGTGCAGGCGCTCGCAGGCGCCAAAAACCATTCGATCGTCCTGCCGGACGCGGACCTGGACCTCGCGGTCAAGGAAATCGTGAGCGCGGCGTTCGGCTCGGCCGGCGAGCGCTGCATGGCCTGCGCCGTCGTCGTCGCGGTCGGCGGCATCGGCGACGAGCTCGTCCGTCGCCTGCGCGAGGCGGCGGACCGGCTCACGATCGGCGACGGCTCGCAGCCGGGCGTGTTCCTCGGGCCGGTCATCCGCGATTCGCACAAGGCGCGCACGGTCGGGTACATCGAAGCCGGCGAGCGCGAAGGCGCGGAGCTGGTGCGCGACGGCCGACTCGACGATGCGGCGCGGGGCGAGGGTTACTTCGTCGGGCCGACGATCTTCGACCGGGTGGGTACGGACATGGCGATCTGGCGGGACGAGATTTTCGCGCCGGTGCTGTCGGTCATGCGGGCCGATACGCTGGAGGCGGCGATCGACATCGCCAACGCGTCCGAGCTCGCGAACGGCGCGTGCCTGTTTACGGCGAACGGTTCGAGCGTTCGGCAGTTCCGCGAGACGATCGATGCGGGCATGCTGGGCATCAATTTGGGCGTGCCGGCGCCGATGGCGTTTTTCCCCTTCTCCGGCTTTAAGAAGTCGTTCTACGGCGATCTGCACGCCAACGGCGGCGACGGCGTCGAGTTCTATACGCGCAAGAAGATGGTCACGGCGCGCTGGTAATCCATATCTACTGACGAAAGGCGATGCGGCATGAGAAAAATCAACATCGGCATCATCGGCATGGGCCGGATCGGCCGGATTCACGCGGACAACCTGCTGCGCGATCCGCAGGCGGCGCTCGTCGCGATCAGCGATCCGTACGCGGGCGAAGAGCTGCGCGAATGGGCTGCGGCCCGAAGCATCGCGATCGCGGACAGCGACGCGCTGCTGGACGATCCGGCGATCGACGCCGTATTCATCTGCTCCTCCACCGACACGCATGTCCCGTTCATCAAACGGGCCGCGGCGAACGGCAAGCATATTTTCTGCGAAAAGCCCGTCAGCATGGATCTATCCGCTACGGAGGAGGCGCTCGAAGCCGTTCGTCTCGCGGGCGTCCAGCTGCAGGTGGGCTTCAATCGCCGGTTCGACCACAACTTCAAGCGCGTCCGCGAGCATGTGCTGGAGGGCGCGGTGGGCGAGTCGCACATGATCCGGATCACCTCCCGGGACCCTTCGCCGCCTCCTGCCGATTATATTAAGGTGTCCGGCGGGATTTACATGGATATGATGATCCACGACTTCGACATGGCGCGTTATTTGTCGGGCCGCGAGGTCGAAGAAGTGTTCGCGCAAGGCGCCGTGTTGATCGATCCGGCGTTCGCGGCGCACGGCGACGTAGATACCGCGATCGTCACGCTGCGCTTCGAGGGCGGCGCGCTCGGCGTCATCGACTGCAGCCGGCAGGCGGCATACGGCTACGACCAGCGCGCGGAAGTGTTCGGTTCCGGCGGCAGCGTAGCGGCGGCCAACGACTATCCGAACACCGCGGTAGTGGCGACGAGGGAAGGCGTGCGGAGCGACAAGCCGCTCCATTTTTTCCTCGAACGCTACAATGGCGCCTATATCGAAGAAACCCGGCAATTCATCGAGTGTCTGCTGAACGGAACGCCGGTGCCGGTGAGCGGCGAAGACGCCTACCGGGCCGAGCGGATCGCGTTGGCTTCCAAGCTGTCGGCCAAGTATAAACGCATCGTGAAGCTGTCCGACCTGGACAGCCTGCGGGAAGGGATGTGAGCGGCATGTCCGATCTGATCGTGCGCCCGTCGCCCGTGCCGGATAAGGATGGACGCCTGCTGTCGGTAACGCCGGCCTCCGCAGGCTGGGACTACGTCGGCTTCGAAGCTTACAGGCTGGAGCCGGGGGCGACGCTGAGCCGCGAAACGGGGGACCGGGAGTTCTGCCTGGTGCTGCTGTCGGGAAAGGCGAATATCGCGACTGCGGACGGGGAGTGGAAGGACGTCGGCGGGAGAATGGACGTGTTCGAAGGCACGCCGCCCTACTCCGTCTATGTGCCGGCGGGCAACCGCTTCGCCGTCGAGGCGCTGACGCCGCTCGAGCTGGCGGTATGCGCCGCGCCCGGCCGGGGAGGCCGCGCCTCGCGCCTCATCGCGCCGGCCGACGTCGGCGCGGAGGTCCGGGGCAGCGGGTCGACGGAGCGCTATATCCACAACATTTTGCCCGAGTCCGAACCGGCCGACAGCCTCCTCGTCGTCGAAGTATTCACGCCGGCCGGCCACTGGTCCAGCTATCCGCCGCACAAGCACGACCGCGACGCGCTGCCGGACGAATCGTTGCTCGAGGAAACGTACTATTTCCGCGTCAAGCCGGAGCAGGGCTTCGCCGTGCAGCGCGTGTACACGGACGACCGCTCGCTCGACGAGACGCTGGCCGTCGGAGACGGGCAGACGGTGCTGGTGCCGAAGGGCTATCACCCGGTCTCCGCGCCGCCCGGCTACGAGGTGTACTATCTCAACGTGATGGCGGGGCCGGAGCGCGTATGGCGGTTCCACAACGATCCCGACCATGCCTGGATCGTAAAGAAAAGCTGACGAGGTGCAGGGATGAAACTCCAATACGACAAGCCTGCGGCCGCCTGGACGGAGGCGCTGCCGCTCGGCAACGGTCGGCTCGGCGCCATGCAGTTCGGCGGCGCGGAGCGCGAGCGGATCGGGCTCAACGAAGATACGCTGTGGTCGGGCTATCCGAGGGAAGTGAACAATCCGGCGGCGCTGCAGGCGCTTCCCCGCGTCCGCGAGCTCGTTCGGGCGGGCAAGTACGCGGAAGCCGATCTCGCCTGCAAAGAGATGATGGGGGCGTACACGCAGTCGTACCTGCCGCTGGGCGATCTCCATCTGCGAATGGGGCACGGGGATATCTGCCGCGATTACCGGCGATCGCTCGATCTGGGCGACGCGGTGTCGCGGGTGGAATACAGCGTCGGCGGCATCCGTTACGCGCGGGAGCTGTTCGCGTCGCATCCGGATCAGGCGCTCGTGCTGCGGCTGACCGCAAGCGAACCCGGCGCGATCGATCTGCACGCGACGCTGGACAGTCCGCTGCGGCATGCGGCCGGCGCCGAGGATGGGCGCCTGGTCATGCGCGGCACGGCGCCGGAGCATGTCGATCCGTCGTACTACGAGACGGATCGGCCGATCGTTTACGCCGACGGCGACGATGCGAAGGCGATGCGGTTCGCCTGCTGCCTGCAAGCGATCGCCTGCGGCGGCTCGGTCAGCGTGGCGGCGGACGGACTGCGCGTACGCGGCGCGAACGCGGTGACGCTGATCGTCGCCGCGGCCACCGGGTTCGCCGGGCCGACGCGCGTGCCGGGCACCGACGGCCGCGATGCGGGGGCGATCGCGATCGCGCTCGCCGGACATGCGGCGGCGCAGCCATACGAAGAGCTCAAGGCTGCGCATATCGCGGATTACCGCGCGTTGTACGATCGGGTGAAGCTGGAGCTGGGCGGCAAGAAAAGAAGCTTTGGTGCCGACGCAGATACGAGCAAGGGAACGGGGGCGGGTTCGGTCGCGCCGACAGGCCTGCCGACGGACGAATGGCTCGCCGCCTATGGCGCAGACGATCCAGACTTCGCCACGCTGCTTTTCCAATATGGCCGTTACCTGCTGATCGCGAGCTCGCGCCCCGGGACGCAGCCCGCCAACTTGCAAGGCATCTGGAACGCTTCGACGCGCCCGCCCTGGAGCAGCAACTGGACGCTGAACATCAACGCCCAGATGAACTATTGGCCCGCTGAGACGGCTAACCTGGCCGAGTGCCACCAGCCGCTGCTCGACTTCATCGGCACGCTGTCCCGCAGCGGGCGGCGGACCGCGCAGCTGCACTATGGCGCGCGCGGCTGGGTCGCCCACCACAACGCGGACATCTGGGGCCATGCGGCGCCGGTCGGCGACTTCGGCCACGGCGACGCCAGCTGGACGATGTGGCCGATGGGCGGCGTCTGGCTCGCCCAGCATCTGTGGGAGCGCTTCGCCTTCGGGCGCGACGAGAAGTATCTGCGGGATACCGCCTACCCGATCATGCGGGATGCGGCGCTGTTCGTCCTCGATTTCCTGATCGAAGACGAGCAGGGCTACCTCGTCACCAATCCGTCCACCTCGCCGGAAAACCGGTTCCTGACGCCGGACGGTCCCGCCAGCGTTTCTATGGCTTCGACGATGGACCTGTCCCTGATCTGGGACTTGTTCACCAACTGCATCGAGGCCGCGCAGGCGCTCGGCATCGACGGGGAATTCGCCGCCGAGCTCGCGCAGGCGAGAGATCGCCTCTGTCCGCTGCGGATCGGCGCGGACGGACGGCTGCAGGAATGGTACCGGGAATTCGAGGAGGAGGACCCGCATCACCGGCATACGTCCCATCTGTTCGGCGTCCACCCGGGCAGGCAGCTCACCGCGCGGGAGACGCCCGAGCTGTTCGCCGCGGCGCGCAAGTCGCTGGAAGTGCGCGGCGACGAGGGCACGGGCTGGAGTCTAGGCTGGAAAATCGCGTTCTGGGCCCGCTTCGGCGACGGCGACCGCGCGCTGCGGCTGCTGAAGCAGCTCACGCGGCTCGTGCGCGAGGACGATCGCGGCCCGCAGCACGGCGGACTCTATCCGAACTTGTTCGATGCGCACCCGCCTTTCCAGATCGACGGCAACTTCGCGGCCACCGCGGGCATCGCGGAGATGCTGGTGCAGTCGCACCAGCCGTTCATCGAGCTGCTGCCTGCGCTGCCGGGCGCCTGGGGCGAAGGCAGCGTCCGGGGCCTCCGGGCCAGGGGCGGCTTCGAAGTCGGCGTCCGGTGGGCGGACGGCAGGCTGCTTGAAGCGACGATCATGTCGCTGTACGGATTGCCTTGCGCCGCAGCGGTATCCGGCGGCGCGCTTCTATCGGTGTCTTCGGACGACGGCATGACGGTTGAGGCTCATCCGTCCGGGGACGGCATCGTCCGTTTCGACACGCGGGAAGGCCGTACGTACACGATCAGACTTTCCTCGGAAGCGTCGCCCATGGAAGGAGGAGCTTCTAAATGAGCGATAAGAGCGAAATGACCGAGCGGAGCGAACGGAGACGACTCATCCTCTTTCTGGACAGCGGCGACACGATCGTCGACGAATCGACGGAGGTGCGGGACGCGGACGGCATCGTCGTCCGAGCCGAGTTGATCCCTGGAGCCGACGTCATGGTGAGGACGCTGCACGAGCAAGGCTTCACGCTGGCGCTCGTAGCGGACGGCGACGCCCAGTCGTTTAAAAATGTCTACAAGCAGCATGGGTTGTACGATTATTTCGATGCGATGATCTATTCGGAGAATATCAAGGCGGTCAAGCCGAGCGCGCGAATGTTCAAGGCGGCGCTCGGCGCGCTCGAGCTCGGCGAGGACGAATGCTGCCGCGTCGCGATGGTCGGCAACAACCTGAGCCGGGACGTCAAAGGCGCCAATGCGCTTGGCATCGCGAGCGTCCATATCGGGTGGACGCCGCGCTATCCGCGCGATCCCGCCGACGAGAGCGAACGGCCGAACTATACGATCGGCGAGCCGCTGGAACTGCTGGAGCTGGCGGAGAGGCTGGATGCGCGCCTAGCCGCAGGGCTCGGCGCCCGGCCGGATGCTCTGCCGGCTCGGACGGAGAACATCCCGTCCGAGGAGCCGCCAGCGCAAGACGGCAGCCCCGCCGACCTGACCTGGCAGACGCTTGCCGCGCGCTACGCGCCGATTCTGCTGCTGGACGAGCGGGAGCCGTTCCGCCCGATTCGAGCGGGCATCGCCGTTTTCCGCGAAAACGGCCCCTCTCCTTCTTTTAACCGGCAAATCGAGTTGGACCGGGACCGGCACGCCTGCGTCATCGAATACGCGATTTATTGGGACTACGACATTCAGCATCTGTACGATCTGGAGCACGTCTGGGTCTACGTCGGCCATAACGGGGAGGTCGTCTCCTGCGAGGCCAGCTTCCACGGCAGACGGCTCCTCGGGCTGAACCGGGACCGCGGCAATCTGGTCGGCGGCCGCCGCGTGCGGCTGTACGTGCAGCCGGGCAAGCACGCGATGGCGCCGATCGAGGACGCGCTGCACCTGCTCCCGGATCTGACGTCCTGCTGCATGGAAGACGCAGGGACGGGCGGCCTGCTGGAGCCCGCGATGTTCGGGGGCGAATTCCGCAGGGGGGCGCCAATCGACGTGGATACCCTCGCAGAGCGGCATTTGCGGGATTTCGGCTTCCGTCCTCGCTTCGACTATTTGCCTTGGGCATGGCCGGCGGACGCGTTCGTCCCCTGGGAAGCGCTGCGCGAAGAGATTCCCGTGCGGATTCGGAGCCTGATCGCCCAAATCGCGGAATAAACCGGACGTCATTGTTCTTTATCCCTTTTCGACAGGCTCCCCATCAGGCAGTACAGGCCAAGTAAAAGCCTGCTGTCGTATGGGGAGCTTTTTCAGAAGATCAGAAGATATAAATTGGGCGCGCTATCCTCGCACCGGAGCTTTCCACCGTCTGGCGGGTTAAGAAGCCTGCATTTGTACATGTATTTTCTGACGATGAGCGACACTTGATAAAATACCTGCAAATGTGCAGGTAAATTCTGAGCACAAGACGGAAATCCGGATGAAGGAGCGAAATAAATGCGTATTTGCATGTTTTAACCTCAAAAAGGTCGACAACGGAAAAATTAGATGTAAATTTGCAGGCATTGTGGCATAGGTAGGACGCTGGCGACGACACGCGAGCCATTACGCCTTTAAAAATCGCCGGCAAAGTGCTGAACACGGACGGCCTCATCTCCAACCTGACGGAAGAAGCTTGCGCCGAGGTGCCGTTCTTCCTCGATGCGAACGGCGTCACGCCGACGCGCTCGGTCCGCTGCCGCCGCAGCTGGCGGCGCTTAACCGTACCAACATCAACATGTCAGTTGCTCGCCGTCGAAGCCGCGCTACTCGATCTGCACAAATCCGCGGAGCTGCCGATCGACCAGATCAAGGCGCTCGCCGACGAGATGCTCGATGCGAACGGCGATATACTACCCGCTTACGTTTAGAAGGGATGGGAGTGTCATGCGGCCTTAGGCTGCGCTGACCTTGAGCAAGCATAAAGAAAAAGCAAGCGCGCGTCCGGTTCATGCCGGATGGTGCTTGCTTTTTGAGCTGCTTGATCAATCGTTAATTACGCCCGCAGCAGATCCGCGAATCCGTCCGCCGTCAGCAGGTTGCCGACATAGAACGGACCGAACTCGCCGTAACGCGCGCTGACCTCGTCGAATCTCATTTCATACACGAGCTTCTTGAACTGCAGCGCCTCGTCCGCGAACAGCGTGACGCCCCACTCCCAGTCGTCGAGCCCGATCGAGCCGGTGATGATCTGCTTGACCTTGCCCGCGTAGTTGCGGCCGATCATGCCGTGGCTGCGCATCAGCGTCTTGCGCTCGTCCATCGAGAGCGAATACCAGTTGTCGCCGAGCAGGCGGCGCTTGTTCATCGGATAGAAGCAAATATGCTTGGACTGCGGCAGGATCGGCTTAAGGCGCGCGGCGACCTCGGGAATCTGCATCGGATCGGACCCCGCCGGCGCGAGATAGCTGCTCAGCTCCACGATGCTCACGTACGAATATTCGGGCTTCGCGAACTTGGCGAAGGCCGAGCGGTTAAACGCGTTCTCGATCGCGTTCAGCTCCTCCAGCGTCTCGCGCAGGTGCATGAACACGAAGTCGGCCTTCTGGCCGACGATCGCGTAGACGGCGAGGCTGCCTTCCTTGCGCGCTTCGGTCGCCCGCCAGTCCGCGATCAGGCCCAGCAGCTCCTGCCGCGCGGTCTCGCGTTCCTCGGGGCTGGCGGCCTTCCAGGCCGTCCAGTCGATCGTGCGGAAGTCGTGCAGCGCGTACCAGCCGTCCAGCGTTTGTGCGGCTTCACTCATTTAGCTTCAACTCTCCTTCTCGTCGTGCCTTGTCCAACATGGCTTTTCCCATTTTAGCGTATATTCGCTCCCTCCGGCAAACGCCGTCGCGTCTCGTGCGTTGACTGTCCTTAAACCGATCTTGTAAACTAATAGAGCACACATCCGACCGGGAGGCTTAACATTTAAGATGAGAGAGATTTTGCAAGAGATTCTCGGTACGCTGCTGTTCTTCGTCTTGTTCTTCGGCATCGGCTTCATCCTGAACATGCTGATCAAGACGACCTGGCTGCCGACTTGGATATATGTGATCGTCGTGCTGCCGCTGGGCGTATGGCATTTCTGGAATCCGGAGCTTAGCGTGCTCGCGTTCATCGGCGTATTCACGCTGCCGTTCCTCGCCGGCATCGGCGGCGCCCTGACGAGCGGGTGGGCGATCCGCGCGCTGCGGCGCGGCGGCTACCGAATGTTCTGATCGAAGCGCGGATATCCGGGAAAACGAGGGACGAGCCATGAAAATCGACAGCCAGGAAATCAAGCGCGTCCTAAAGTTCGCGTCCATCGGCGTGGTGAATACGGGCATCGACATCGCGATATTCGCGGCGCTCGTCTACGCGCTCGACTGGTCGTCGCTGCCGGCGCAATGCGTCTCCTATTTCCTCGCTTTCCTCAATAGCTATTGGTGGAACCGGCGCTGGACGTTCGGCATGCGGGAGCGCGGCAGCGCCAAGGAGCTGATCAAGTTCGGCCTCGTCAACGCGCTATCGTTCTTGTGCGCCACCGGCGTACTGCTCGCCGCGGAGAAGGGGCTCGACCTGTCGCCGATCGTCGCGAAGCTCGTGTCCGTCGCAGCCTCGCTCGCCGTCAACTACGCGGGGAGCAAGCTATGGGTGTTCAGGCAGGCGTCGGAGCTGGGGCGCGAAAATTAAAGTTATAGGAAAAAAGCCGACGGAGCGCATGGCGCGTTCGCGTCGGCTTTTTCATTTAAGCGCGTCGTTCTACGACGATGAAGCAGGTGCTGTCCGGCAGCGGTACGGGGCGCCCCTGTTCGTCGAACAGGGCGACCTTATCCGCCAATGCTTCGGTATATCCTTCCTGCAGGTAGTGGCGCATAACGACGATCTCGGCCTTTTCGCCCAGCGTGTCCCGAATGAAGCGCTCGTACGCGCTCGGCGTGAAGTAGCCGAACTGCTCCTGCACCTCGTGAACGTAGGCTTCTTCGCCCCAAGTATACGTATATAAAAATTCCATGGCGTCGTTGACCGGCAGGACGACTTCCCGATCGTTCAACTGCTCGTAGACGATCTTGCGCCCGGCGAAGTCCCGGCTGTACCGCTCAAGCCAAGCCGGTCCGTCAGGCTTCAGGAACCGGATGACGCGACGCGCGTCCGGCTCGGTCATGATGCCGTCGCGGATGATGATGCGTCCGCCGGTCGAGAGTACGTCGAACGCGCTCTTCAGCGCCGCGGCGACCGTGTCCCGGTTGAATCGCGAGCCATTATAAGGAATGTAGGAGTACAGCTCGTGCAGGATCGAAGAGAAGATGACGGTGTCCACGCTGCCGGCTTCCACGTAGTCCTTGAGCGCCAGAGCATCGCCTTGAAGCACCTCCCAGCCGCGGGCTTCCGCATGCTTTTTGCGGGTCAGCGCTTCGATGACGTTCGCCGAGATGTCGATGCCGACGGCCTTGACGTGCGGCAGCTTTTCCTCCAGCAGGTCCAGCAGCACGCCGCCGCCGGGCCCGATGTCCAGCGCCTTTTCGCCGACGACGTAATCCAGAATGACCTTTTTATAATCGGCCGTGCTGTTCATGTCCGCGAGATAGGTCTCTTCGTTGTGGAAGCGGTCGTAGGCGTCGCGGCGCAGCTCGAACAAGTCGAACAGCAGCAGCACCGCCTTCTCGTAGAGCGACGACTTCTCGGCCTCCACGCAAAAATCGATGAGCTTGTCCGCGGCCGGCGAAAATTCGAAATCAAAAAACAGCGTGTCCGGCAGGCCATCCTTACGGACGAGCCGGTGGCGGAGATGCGGATTGTCGTGCCGTACATCGCCCGTCCGGATGCGGTCCCAGTCCAGCTCGCCCAGATACTTCTCGATAATGCGCTTTTTATAGACGTTGATTTTTTTGCTGCCCTTATAGTCGTAGTACATCGCGTTCATGACATTCTCGAAGCTCACGTGCTTGACTTCTGGCAGCGCTGCGTCGCCTGCGACGATGGCGAACACCTTCAGGAACTGCTCGAGCGAAAAATCCTTGAGCGCGGACTCGACGTACCAGAACGTCTTGGGCTCAAGCGGTTGCAGTGCCGCGAGCAAACCTTGCTCCGGGTCGATCGCGTCGAGCTCGCCCTCGAAGTCCTCGCCCCTGCGGATCGACTGCGTCCGCAGCCGGCGCAGGCGCTCGCGGATCGGCAGCCGTGTCTCGGACGGGTTGCCGGCCGCGATCCGGCGCACGATCGCGGCGACCTCGGGCTCGACCTCCGCCCAGAGCGCCGGGGAGACCGCAGCGATGATGCAGTAGTTCAGCGCGATCAGCAGGCGCTCCCGCTCTTCCGCCGAGGCCAGCGACCGTTCCAGCGCACGCGCCAGCGGGTCGTGGTCCTGCGGCGGCACCTCGCCGCGGAGCTCCTGGCCGACCAGGCCGTGCGTCTCGACGAGCGCGCGAACGAGCTGCGCATGCTCGCCTCCCGGCTTGCCTGCGGCTTCCTGGCGCGCATACAGCTGGGCCGAGCCGATATTGTGCACGCGGAAGTTGATCCCCTGCGCCTGCCAGCTGAGCCGTTCCCGGCGAGAACCGCCTTTGGCCGTCTCGCACCAGGCGAGCGCTTCTTCGACGAGCTCTTTGATCCAATACGAGACCGGCAGTTCGTCCAGCAGCCGCAGGCTTCGCTCCACGTAGTCGAGCACCGGGTTGGACTGCGTCAGCTCGCTGAAGGATGCGATTCGTTCCAGATTGACGACCGGCTCCTCCGAGGAAGCCAGCAGCTTCAGCCAAAGCGGCGCCGCGGACAGCGCCTCCTCGGCATAGGGGGAACGTCGGTAAGCTTCAATGGCCTCCAGCGTCTTCAGCATCGGTTTCACCTCCTGCTTCATCTATAGATATTGCGCCAGCAGCGCGTTGAATCGCTCCAGCAGCAGCTGATCGTCTTCGCTGAAGCGATCCGGCAGCGGGCTGTCGATATCGAGCACGCCGATCAGTTCGCCTGCGGCGTCATAGAGCGGCACGACGATCTCCGATCGCGACGCCGCGTCGCAGGCGATATGCCCTGGGAATGCGTGCACATCCGGCACGCGCAGCGTCTCGCTGCGCGCGGCGGACGTGCCGCACACGCCCTTGCCCAGCGGGATGCGGACGCAGGCGGGCAGGCCCTGGAACGGACCGAGCACCAGTCCGCCGCTATCCCCATCGAGCAGGTAGAAGCCGACCCAGTTGATGTCGTCCAGGTAGCCGCGCAGCAGCGCGGAGGCGTTGGCTAGATTGGCGATGCGGTACGGCTCGTCTTCGATCAGATGCTGCAGCTGCGTCAGCAGCAGCTTCTCGTTTTCCGCTCTCGTGCCGGCATAGGCTTGCGGGTTAAACGTCATTACGAATCATCCTCTCTGATCCGATTATAAAGGATAGCGGGGACGTTCACCAAGACGCCCGCCGGCGTGGACGCGGGCCTGTCGAATCATGCGGGAGACTGGCGACTCGATCGTTTCACTCATGTATTATACGGTTACTCTATGTTAAAATAAGAGAATAATTTAGGTAGAAAGTAGCTATTTTTATAGGAAGTAGGTAGTGTATTTTGGGAACTTGGCTCCGTAAACGCCGGTCGGCTGAAGAAGGCTTCTCGTTAATCGAGGTGTTGGCGGCAATCACGATCCTATCGATCGTTTCTTTGGCCATGACGGCGTTTTTCATACAGGCGATGAGCTACGCGAAGGGGAACCAGAACAAGACGGTGGCGGTGAATCTGGCGCGGAACGCGCTGTTTTTCGTGGAAAAGCAGAGTTTTGAAACGATGAAGGGCTACTTTCTCGACAAAAACTTATTAGCCGAGGACGGGACCGTCACGTTTAACCCGGCAGCTTGTACCGTTAACGGTCCGAGCCGTCCCGTTTGCACTACGCAGATGAACGATCTGCTGCAGCAGGTGCCGACGCTATGGGACGTATTGACGCCCGTAGTGAACGGCAACCGGTATTTTGCAAGCATAACCTACGATCCTTCGATTTTTTCCGACGACAAGAAAGAACTGGCCCCGTACCTGATCCCGGTCAGAATCAGCGTGGTCGATGCCGCCGATCCCGCGGACAAGCGGAGCGCTTCGGAAGTGGAGGGATATATCGCGAATGAAAAGATTCGTTAGAAGAATCCGCGGTGACGAGCGCGGCATGACCTTGATCGAGCTGATTGCTTCCATATCCATTATGTCCATGGCCTTATTGGCTATCTACGGCGTCATTCACTTCGGGTTCAATACCTATCACAAGGTGACGATCGAAAATTCGCTCCGGGACGAAGGGGATCTGATCATGTCGACCGTGATCTCCCAGCTATACGACAAGGGCGCGAAGTCAGTTACCCAGTCCGCGTCGGGCATCGACATCGTCGGAGTTGAAGAAGAAGACACCTTCTCGATTCGGCTCGCGAACGAACAGCTTCAGGTGGTTAATACCAAGACCTCGAGCATCCAGGAAATCGCGACGGACTCCAGGATCGATCAAGACCGCTCGGGCATTACGCTCGTCTGCACGCCGGCCTCGCCGACCTGCGGCAGCGGCAGGGTCGATATCAAACTCGTGCTTTATCAGATGTACGGCGGCAGAAGGCAAGAGCTCGAGCTTGAGAGCCGGTTCGGATTTTGAAGGGGAGGATCAACATGAGGACGCTTCGTCCGCGGGAAGAACGCGGCTCCGCGCTGTTGCTCGTCGTATTTATGGTGCTCGTCTTTACGGTCTTGGGCGTCGCGATTATGGGCGCGACGTTGGGCGGCGCGAAGCGCGCGGAGACGCGCGAGAACGACGTGCAGAGCCTGCACCTGGCCGAGCGCGCATTGAACGAAGCCGCCGCTGAGATCGCGCTCAAGTTCGACAAGAAGGAAGGCGCGATCGATCTGGAGCAGCTGCCGAACGATCTCAAAGAGATCCAGACGAAGGTGAACGGATCGGATACGAAAAGCGGATTGCAAGGCGCGAAGGGCAGAATTTTGGACATCGAACTGCCGGATGCGTATAACACGCAATCTGTCGTAAGCGGCGGCGCGCCGGTGGACAAGGTTGAGCTCCAGATTAAAATTAAGGCCGAGGCGGAGGTCAACGGCGTCAAACGGATTTTGGCGCAGGACATTACGCTCGATTCGTACCCCGAGTTTTTGAAGTACGCGTTCGGCTCGGAGAGCAACGTCAATATCAACGGCGCGCCTTATATTATCGGGGATTTTTACTCGGGGCTGGACTTGCGGGCTAAAAACCAGGCCGAATACCGGTACAATCGGGCGATCGAAGAGAAGGATCAATTCACGCCCTCCCAGTTCCCGACGCTCGACGGAGACATCTACGTTCAAAACGAAAAAAGCATATTGTCCTGTACGGGACCGGATTATTGCGATTATCAGACCGGTTCGAATTATTCGCCGATTCAGCTCGACGGTACCGATAACAGCAAGCTTCAGCTAAAGACCGTCGTCAACAATACGATCGACAATATCGTTTACAGGGACAAGAGTAAGTTCGTATCCGTAAATATTGAAGAATCCTTCCTGGATAAGTTGGCCGAGGCTTCCGGCGACAGCAAGATGGATCGGGACAACCCGACACTCTATCCAGGGATCAAAGATATCAATAAAGGTTCGTTGAACAATTTGGAAGCTGCCTCGGCCTACGCGAGCGAAAGCGCGCATCAACGAATCCAAAGCTTGGCGAACCGTGCCGGTATCATTGACCTTCCCGAGAAGCCGACCTATCCGACGACCGATAAGGAAGACGATATCCAGCAGTATTACGAGGATTTTGCGAACTATCAGCTCTTATTCGCCAGCGGGCAATCGCTGGACAAGACGGCGATTTACGACGGCAGTCTGACGATCAACGGCAATGAACTGCAGCACATGAAGTTCGATCCCGACGTCAAAAACAAACGCGAAATCAACGGTTCGTACATGAAAAGCGCTTGGCTCATCGTCAACGGCAACCTGACGATCGACAATCAGAGCGGGGCGCCGCTCGAAATACTAGGCAATATTCTGGTCAATGGCGACGTTAAAATCAGAGGCAGAGTCAGCATGGACGCGACGATCATCACGCTCGGCAAAGCGACGATCGAGGATGCCGAGATCGCGGGCCTCAAGGTGAACGGCGTAGAGAAAGAGCTGCTGCTGATCGCCAAAGGCAAAATATTTATTAATCGCGTTGATTCGTTCAACACGATCGCATCCCCGTTTGTGAAGAGAGCATCCACTCAAGGCTCGGGCAACCCGCCGCTGCTGAAAGCCTTTTTCTATACCGATTCCGATGCGGAGCTGTACGGCGTCGGTTCCGCTTTCTGGATTCGCGGAGGCTTCTTTGCCAAAGGAGAGCTGACGATCAACGCGGTGCTGGGCAATACGCAAAAGCCTAGTGAAGACGCTACGTATCTAATTCCGGACAATAATCTGAACGGGATCCCGGTCGATGATCAAGATCGGCTGCGGAGCCGCTTTATCATCCAGTACGACGATCAGATTTATGCCAATCAGGCAGTCGGGCTTCCCCGCGTGAAGACGATTAATATGCGGATCGGCAAAAAGCACTTTGCCGACGCCGACAAATAAACATGCAAGGCATAAATTCCAAGCAAAGAGCCCCTCCGACGAGGGGCTCTTTGCTTGCTTCGTATACGTTTAAACTAGTACTTATTGCCGCCGTAAGTCGGCTTGTTCTGTACGGCTGGGAGCACCGAGACGATGACGGAGGCCTTAATCTCCGCGCCGTCGCTAGGTTTGTAGCTGACTGTAACGGTCTCGGTGACAGGATACTTGCTATTGTTTATTTTTGCCGTAATGATTCCGGCATTGTCGACCGTCAAGTTATTTTTGCCTTCGTCGCTCCACTTGAGATTGCCGGCGATCGCATCGTGCACTTGCCCTGATGTCGGCAGGATGCCGAGCTTGTCTACCGTGCTGAGAGGTCCCGGCTTCAGATCGTAGGTCGCTCCCGATGCGATCGAGAGAGACGCTGGCAGGGAGAGCTCGACAATGTTAATGGTAAATACCCGCTTCGCGATGTCGGGACCCGCGTCCGTCTTCCGGTAGGCGACCGTAACGGTCGCGGTGCCCGTCTTGCTCGGAGTCAGGCTGCTGCCGGTCAGCACGGACTTATTGTCGTCCTTGATCGTCCAATGCAGCTTGCTCTTAATGTCCGCAGGCAGCTTTGAGAGCGTATCGTCCTGCAAGAGGTCGATCGCAGGCTGATTCCATCGAACCGTCTTCGAAGTCGCCGGGCCTAGATAGACCGGATCGACGTTCACTTCGATCTTGGCGGTAATGATCGCAACCGCGTCCTTCGGCGCGTAAGTCACGAGAATGACGCCATTACCGGGCTTGTTGTCCGGCGTCTCTCCAGTGACCGTGCCCGTGTTCGATACGGTGAGGTACTGGTTGCCAGACTCGACCGACCAGTGAAGCTGAGGCAGAATCTCGTCGCGGCGCGCCTCGGGCTCGATCTTGATGTGCGAGGCGAGCGATTCGCTCATCGTATTGCCGATCGTGATCGGTCCGTCGAACGACAGCCCGACGACGCGAATATTGACGGTGCCCGAAGCGGTATAATCAGGCGCGGCCGGATTCGCATAGACGGCGCTGATGTGCTCGTTGCCCGCTTGAAGGCCTCTGATGGTGCTGCCGCTTAAACCGACCTTATCCCCGGCGTCCGTATTTGACCAAGTGATATACGGCAATATCGAGCTTCTCCATTCAACAGGCTCGATTCCTAGACTGTCTGACAGATCGAAGTCGTAATTGAGTTCTTCCGACCAGAGCCCGATCGTCAACGTTTCAGGCAGATTGAGATCTACGGGGATGACCTCGACTTGTACGCTCGTATCGATCGATGGGCGCGCCGGATCGGGCCTATAGGATGCAGCAACCGACTCCTTCCCGACACGTTTGCCCGTAGCCGTGCTATTGCTGACCGTGATCGTGCTGTTCGTTACGTCTTCGCTCCAGGTCACTGAGGCCTTAATCTGGGAGTCGAGCGAATCGGGCTTGATGGCCAGCAGATCCTTCAGGTCGACGGTCATGCCGACGGGGATCGTCGCCGTACGGCCGTCGAGCTTAACGACGTTGACGGCAATCGTCTTCGTTATCGTCGTATTGCTGTTTCCCGGCAGGGCGTAAGTCACCGTGATCGTTTCGGAGCCGGGGGCGTTGCCGGTGACAATCCCGGTAGCAGCGTCTACGGATGCATAGGTTCTTCCGGGTTCGTCGCTCCATTTCAGATCCTTTACGATACTCGACGGATTGGCGGTGACGATCGCGCCGTTCAGGTCGTAGCTGCCGCCGACGGCAAGCGTGACGCTATCCTTGAGCGACAGGTCGACCACATGAACGTTTAAGGTCCATTCGGCGATGACCGGCCCATCCGGCTTTTCTCTGTACGACACCGTGATCTTCGACGTGCCCGCTCCCTTGCCGGTCGCTACCCCGTCCTGTCCGACAAGGGCAGTGCCGGCAGCCTCGCTGCTCCAGCTCAGATGCTCCCGGATGCCCGTTTCCAGGCTCCCTGGCAAGACTTGAATCAGTGCGGCCAGATCGATCTTGTCCCCCTTGGCGACAAGTACGTCGGACGGGCCGCTAATGTCCACCACGTTCACTTGGATCGTCTTCTGTATGACGATCGGTCCGCCGTCCGTCTGGCGATACGTCACCGTGACGTTTTCAACGCCTGCAGCCGTGCCGGAGACGATCCCGGTCGATGCGCCGACGGACGCGAAGTTTTTACCCGACTCGTCGGTCCAGGTCAGACGGCTCAGTACCGTCGAACTAACTTCGGCAGGCGCCGCGCCGACCAGCGCTTTGACGTCCAATGTCTTGCCTTTGCCCAACGTAACTTGTTCAGGCACGCTGAGGTCTACGACCGCGACGCGCGTCGATGCGGTGACCGGCGTCGTCTTCGGATTTTTCTGATACGAAGCGCCGACCGTGACGGAGCCGGTCTTTTTGCCGATCACGACGCCGTTGCTTGCTCCTGCCTCGACGATGGCGGCGTCGCCGCTCGTCCACGTCGTATAGCTCTGGATGCTTGTCTTGCTCGCCTCAGGCGTCACGCCGAGCGCGGTATTCCACAGATCCCGCTTCCACTCCGTGCCGAGCCCGATATGAACTTCGGCAGGGAGCGTCAGTTGAATCGGCTGGATGACGGTGACGCGATAGGTCTTGGTATAGGTCTTGTCTTTGCTGGTCGTGGCGACGACCGTGATGTCGATCGGCCCGGCATTGACGCCGGTCAGCGTCTTCTTCATGTCGTCAGCGCCGCTGCCGAGCTCGCCGACCGCGGATTGGCCGGAGCCGACGGACCAGGTGAGCCCGGTCAGCGTCTCGTTCGCCAGGATGAGCTTGGCTTCAAGATTGATCGTGTCGTCGACGTTGACGGTGTTCGGTCCGACGACGTTGATGCCCGGCACGACGACCGTCACGTTCGACACGGCGGTCAGGCCGCTGCCGTCCGTCGCCGTCGCCGTGATCTTGGCCGTGCCTTCGGCGATACCCTTGATGACGCCTTTGGCGTCGACCGTGACGAGTTCGGGATGATCGGTCGTCCAGGTCAGCGTTTTGTTGGACGTATCGTCAGGACCGATGACAGGCGCCAGGATCGACTCGTCGCCTTTCGCGATGACCGTGTCCGGTAGACTCAGGCTAGCCATTTTGGTGACCGCTTGAATCTGATAAGGCTGGAACTGCAGGCTGCGTTCGATATCCTTGGTGACGATGGCCCCGTTTACGTAGAAGTCCGTAAAGTTGAGATACGAATTGTCGAGCAGGTAGCTGCCGTTCTGCTTCGGCGTGGCCTTCACCGTGAAGCTGACCGGGTCGGCGATGAAGTTTTTGCGGTCCGGGCTCAGTCGGTATTGGATGTCGGCCAGCGAGCCGGTCAGCTTGTAGCCTGACGCAAGCGTGCCGGCCACGGCCGGATTCAGCAGCAGCGGCGATGCGTCGGCCGCGATCACTTCTAGATTGGCAGGCAGCTTCTCGTCCAGCTTGAAGTTCTTGATGAGCAAGTCGTCTGCGCTGATGCCGTTTTGATAAGGAATATTTTTCGGCGTGATCGTGTACGTCATCGTAAAAGGCACGTTCTTTTCAATCTGGTTGTTCACGACGTTGGCGGAGAGCGTACGGGTCAGATCCACGTTGGCGGTCACCTTTACGACTTTGGTCGTGATCGTCTGGGTCGTGCTGGCGCCGCTTTTGTCCCTCGCCGTGACGTAGATAACCAGGTCGCCGCCGTTCGGCAGCGGATTGTCGTACGATTCGGTGACGATCTCGCCGGTTTTGACGTCGGTGTACGCTTTGACCTGCCTTTCGGTCCAGGCGTCCGAGGCGGTAGCCCGGTACTTAAACGTGACGGCCGTACTAAGCGAGCGGTCGATGACGTCGTAGTCCTGCGGCGTATAGCTGAGCAGCACCTTGTTGTACGACGGAATGATCTTGCCGGTATCCGCGTAGTTCGTAGGCGTGCTGACGTTCACAATCGGCGCATGGTTCGATCCGATAAACGCCCGGTACATCGTATTGACGAACAGGCGCTGCTCCCAATCGGGGAAATCGTGGTTCGTATGTCCGGTACCGGAGTAGGTGACGTTGCCGTACGAGTACGTATAATAGTGGTTCCAGCTGTCGTCGTCGTCCCGCGGACCGCCCGTGATGTTGTACCACGGGATCAAATTCGGATCTTCGAGCTTCAGGCCGAAGTACTGGTCATGCGTCGTGTTGACCTGCGTGATGACGCTGCTGATGTTGAACGGGAATCGGGTCAGCAGGCCGTCGTTCACCTTTTTGGTCGTCGTCGATTGGTTCGGCGCATTGAGACCCATATTGGTCATCGGACTTAATTGGCCCGTCGCCGTCTGGAAGTAGCTGATCCAATTCGAGCTGCCCTGGTAGATGGTATCGTGCGTGAACATGACGCTTTGTCCCGTGGCGATATAAGCATTGACTGCGGCGGCGGCCGTTGCGCTGATGTTGGCGCCGCCGTTGTAGGAGTCCGCGAAGCCGAAGATCAGCATGTCGTAGTAACCGTTGAGCTTGGTGTAGCCGCTGTTGTTGAAGTTGTTCATGGACATGACCGTGATGGCGATCTCGTAGTCTTCCGTCTTGAGATAGCTTTGATTCATGTTGTTGCTCTTGAGCAGGCTGCTGGTCGTGTCCGCGTTGCTGGTCACGACCTGCAGGACGTTGATCTTCGTGACCTCGTCGCGGAACCGGAGGACGCCGCTTTGGATATCCTTCAGCTTGCTGCCTTGATCGACGAGCTCAAGCTTCCAATAGTGAACGCCGGAGTAGCCTTTGGGCAGGCGGAAGGTGAGCGTATTGCCGGTCGTGGACGTCACGGGCTGCGAGACGATCAGGTTGTTCGAATCGAACTTCAGCACGCTGTCGATGCCGATATACAGGTTGGCGGTCATGCTCCGCTGGGCGATATTGCCGACATTGGCTACGTCGAACGTATAGGTGAGCGTATCCCCTGCCACGTATATTTGATTCTGGTTGACGGTATAATCGATCGGTTTGCCCGTTACGACAAGGCGCGGCCGTTCGGCGGCGCGGTTGATCAGATCGGTCTTCGTCAGAAAATTGCCGGCGCTATCTATGCTCGAATCGCCGACAAAAATCACGTTGCTCTTGTTCGAGGCGGGGACGAACTTATCGCCTGACCCGGAAAGGGCGGTCGCGTAAGGCAACAGAGCGGCATTCAGAATGCCCGCTTTATTTTGGTATAGGGCGCCGCTTGATGAAGAACTCGTTTTCTGGCTATAGACGATGACGGGCAGCCCGCGATCGATATAGTATTTCTGGATTTCTCCCATTTTTAAATTCGTGATGTCGTTCATGATGCTTTTCGTATCGTGGTTCTGGCCGCTGGTAGAGACGAGCGTGGCGTTGTAGGCGCCTTTCCCGATGTAAATGGCATCGTAGCGACCGTCGAGCTCGTCCCGCTGCGCGACGAATTGCTTCATCCGGATGGAGTCGATCTTGATGACCGGATTGTTGTAGCCGCCCAGAATGGGCAACAGATCCGACGTGCCGTCGTCCGTGATTTCAAGCACGCGGATTTCTTGCTTGGAGGAGGCGGGAGAGACGTCGATGATATTGAATTTCTGTTTGGCATCCGTCGCCGCGTCGCTATTGGCTTTAATCGTAGTCGTGGCATTATTGCCATTGTTAGGGGAAGAGGTCGTTAAATACTTGCTATTCGAAAGGGATTTTAAAGTAAACGCGCTGCCGGAAGATTCTTTTTTGAAGGTCTCGGTCATTTTGACCGCAGTTGCAGTAGCGGTTAAATCGTTGGTCCCGCTGGCCGTGACGAACATGCCGTTCGCCTGCGCGCGCAGCGAGACGGTGCCGTCGCCCCAATCGGTCATAACGAATTTGGCCGCGGCTCCTGTTCCGAGTTGCAATTGCGAGCCATTCAAAACGACGTTCTGAACGGCATTGCTTGGCGTCGTTCCGGTGAGCGTAACGATCGTGTACGTAGCCGCATGCGAATGAGCCGGCCCAAGTCCGGTTAGCGGCAAGCCTCCAAAGATTAGAACCGTCGCCATTGCCAAGCTCAACCATTTCCGAACTCGCGACATCTTATTTCCCCCTAGCGATTTTATCTAGACACGATAGCTGAATAAGTGAGTTGAAAAAGTCGATTTGTCAATAAATAGGATGATAGACCTAGAACTCTCCTAAACGATTTTACCATATTCTTCTGAAAAATTACTGAACAAATTTCATGTCGGGTTTTGGATAATTATGCCACAAAAAGCTGCTTGTCTTTTCATTATACGACGAGATATAATCCTTCTGAGAAAAAACTTGGAAAAATGTCGAGTGGTATCATTTATTTCACTGGAAATTCCTAAGCCATTAAACATATAAATGCAGGACTATAGGACTAGTGTCAGGGGTGATCGGATTGGCGATCGTGAAGAAGAGATTGGGAGACTTGCTGGTCGAGAGCCAGATCATCTCCGAGGCGCAGCTTCAGGAAGCGCTCCAGGAGCAGCGCAAGACGAAGCAGAAGCTGGGCGACCTGCTCATCACGCAGGGCTACATCAACGAGCAGCAGCTGATCGAAGTGCTCGAATTCCAGCTCGGCATCCCGCATGTCAGCCTCTTCAAATATCAGATCGAGCCTTCCATCACGCAGATCCTTCCCGAAGCGCTGGCGAGGCGTTATCAGGCGATCCCGATCCATAAGGAAGGCGGCAAGCTGCTCGTCGCGATGGCGGATCCGCTCGATTACTTCGCGATCGAAGAGATGCGGATGAGCACGGGGTTCCGGATCGAGCCCGCCATTACGAGCCGGGACGAGCTCAACCGCGCGATCGCCCGCCACTACGGCCTTCAGGATTCGATGAGCCAGATCATGGGCGAGCTCCCGACGACGCAGGAAGAGATTCGCGAGACCGAGATTACCAACGAAGACTCTCCCGTCGTGCGCCTCGTCAACCAGATGATTCAACAGGCGATGCAGCTGCGGGTATCGGACATACACGTCGATCCCGGCGAGGCGAGCGTGTCGATCCGATACCGGCTGGACGGCGTGCTTCGGACGGAACGGACGATCCCGAAGCAGATGCAGGGCTTTATTACCGCTCGTCTCAAGATCATGGCCAGATTGAACATCGCCGAACGGCGATTGCCCCAGGACGGCCGGATGAAGATGACGTTCGACAATCGGACGATCGACATCCGGGTCTCCTCGCTGCCGACGATTCACGGGGAAAAGATCGTGCTTCGGCTCCTGGATCTCAGTACCGGGGTGAAGTCGATCGACCTGCTCGGCTTCGGCAAACGCAACCAGGCTATTTTCCGGGAAATGATCGAACGCCCGTACGGCATTCTGCTCATCACCGGACCGACCGGCAGCGGCAAGACGACGACGCTCTACTCCGCGCTGAACCATTTGAACCAGGAAGCCGCCAACATCATCACGGTCGAAGATCCGGTCGAATACCAGCTCGAAGGCATCAATCAGGTCCATGTCAATCCGACCATCGGGTTGACGTTCGCGGCCGGCCTTCGCTCCATCCTTCGTCAGGATCCGAACATCGTCATGGTGGGCGAGATCCGGGATACGGAGACGGCAGAGATCGCGATCCGCGCCTCGCTAACGGGACATCTCGTGCTGTCCACGCTGCACACGAACGACGCGATCAGCACGGTGACTCGGCTGCGCGACATGGGCGTGGAGCCCTACTTAGTCGCTTCGTCGCTCATCGGGGTCGTCGCCCAGCGGCTCGTGCGCCGCATCTGTCCAGAGTGCAAGACCGAGCAGGCGCCGACCGAGCAGGAGGCGATGCTGCTCCAAGGACGCGGCCTGCAGGCGGACAAGCTCCATGTGGGCAAGGGCTGCGGCAACTGCAACAAGACGGGCTACCGGGGACGCGTCGCCATTCACGAAGTGCTGGGCATGAACGACGCGCTGCGGCGGATGGTCTCGGAGAACGCGACCGTAGAGGAGCTTCGGACCGCGGCGGCGGAGCAGGGCATGATCGGCCTGATGGACGACGGCTTCGCCAAGGTGCTCGGCGGCATCACGACGCTTCAGGAAGTAATCCGCGAGACTGTCGCCTATTAGGGAAAGGGGGAAGATGATGACAGCAGTGATGAAGAGCCGCATGGTAGACCTGCTGCGAGCGGCGCACGAGGCCGGCGCGTCCGACCTGCATATCTCGGTCGATTCGCCCCCGATCCTGCGGGTGAACGGCAAGCTGCAGACCGTCGGCGAGGAAAAGGTAACGGCCGACGAGGCCGTGCACATGGCGCTGGCGCTCATCGACGAGGAGCAAAAGGAGCGTTTCGAGCGAGCGGGAGAACTGGACTTTTCCTATGAACTCGAAGGGCTGTCGCGGTTCCGGGTGAACGCTTATCGACAGCGGGGTAAGGTGAGCATCGCGGTTCGGACGATCCCGACGCAGATTCCGACGCTGGAGCAGTTGCAGTTGCCTCCGATTCTGAGCACGCTAGCAGCCAAGCCGCAAGGGCTGATCCTGGTGACTGGACCCACAGGCTCCGGCAAGTCCTCGACGCTGGCCGCGATGATCAAGTACATCAATACGCATGAGAAAAAGCACATCGTAACGTTGGAGGATCCGATCGAGTACTTGCACGGACACGGTTCGTCGATCATCGATCAGCGCGAAGTCGGCAGCGACACCAAGAGCTTCGCCAACGGCCTGCGCGCCGCGCTGCGCCAGGACCCCGACGTCATCCTGGTCGGCGAGATGCGCGATTTGGAGACGATCTCGGCCGCAGTGACGGCGGCCGAGACCGGACATCTCGTTTTCGCGACGTTGCACACGACCGACGCGCCGCAGACGATCGACCGGATCATCGATGCGTTCCCCGGCCATCAGCAGGGACAGATTCGCGCCCAGCTCGCCGCGGTGCTCGTCGCCGTCATCTCGCAGCGGCTGCTGCCGCGGACGCAGAACCGGGGCAGAGCCTGCGCCACGGAGATTCTGGTCAATACGCCGGCGGTGGCGAATCTGATCCGTACGGAGAAGATCCATCAGATCAAGAGCGTCATGCAGACCGGCCGTCAGCTTGGCATGCATACGCTGGAGAACTCGATCAAGGAGCTGCTGCAGGCGGGCGCGGTCGAACCGGCCTATGCGCGGGCTTATCTGGCTGAGCCGGGTGTACTCTGATGGCGGACTTTCTGTATCAGGTTCGAAGTCAGACCGGACGGCAGATCAAAGGGAAGCTATCGGCCTCGAGCAAGTCGGCGGCGATGGACGAGCTGCGCAAGAGAAACCTCGTCGTTCTGTCGCTCAATGAGCAGAAGACGACCTTTCTCAACGCGGACATCTACATCGGGAATCCGGTCAAGCACGAGCACTTCATCATTTACTGCCGGCAGTTCGCCACCCTCATGCGCGCGGGCGTCAGCATCGTAGACGCGACGGCCATTCTGGCCGAGCAGACCGAGAGCAAGCCGCTCAAAAAGGCGTTGCTCGACGTGCATACGGGGCTCTTGCGGGGCGTGTCGTTCTCGCAGTCGGCAGGCGAGCACAAGAAGATTTTTCCCGCCATCTTCCTCAGCATGATCCGCGCGGGCGAAGAGACGGGCGATATCGAGGGCACGCTGGAACGGCTAGCCAAGTTCTTGGAGAAGCAGCATGTCACCCGGGAAAAGATCAAGTCGGCGATGACTTATCCGCTCGTCGTCGGCGTGCTGGCGATCGGCGCGGTCATCTACCTGCTGAAGGCTGTCGTACCGCAGTTCGTGTCGATGTTCGAATCGATGGACGCGCAGTTGCCTGGCATCACACTTATGGTGCTCGCGCTCAGCAAATCGATCGAGCATCAATGGTACCTGTGGCTGCTCGGCGCGCTCGCGCTCGTCGTCGCCCATCAGGTCGCCAAGCGATCGGATAAGGGACGGTACTGGATCGACTACGGCAAGCTGAAGGTGCCGATCTTCGGCAAGCTGGCGCAGAAGGGCGCGATCGCGCAGTTGACCCGCACGCTGTCTTCGCTGTATGCGAGCTCGGTGCCGGTGCTCCAATCGCTGCAGATCGTCGAGGAGCTCGTCAACAATGTCGTCATCGGCGGCTATATCCGCAAATCCGCGGACTCGCTTCGCCAAGGCAATCCGCTGTCCGAGCCGCTCAAGCAATCGTGGGTGTTTCCTCCGATGGTCACACAGATGATCGCGATCGGCGAAGAGACAGGTGCGCTCGACCAGATGCTGGAGAAGATCGCCGACTTCTACGAGATGGACGTCGAGAACACCGTCGACCGGCTCAAGTCACTGCTCGAGCCGCTGCTCATCGTTTTCTTGGCCGGGCTCGTCGGGACCATCGTCGCTGCGATCATGCTGCCGATGTTCACGCTGTACGGGCAGATGGGTTGAGCGGGAAGCGTGAGGCAGCCAAGGAGAGAGCAGTGCAGGAACAGATTGTCCATGCGTCAACAGGCGCTAGAGCATATAGATTTATAAAATGAATTGAAAGCGGAGGGATTGGAAGATGAGAACAGCTGTAATGAAGCGTCTCGGCAAGGCGAAGGAAGATCAAAAGGGCTTTACGCTGATCGAGCTTTTGGCGGTAATCGTTATTCTGGCGGTTATTGCGGCGATTGCAGTGCCTTTGATCGGCGGAATTATTAATAAGTCTAAAAAGGATTCTGATATTTCAACTGCTCGACAAATTTATGATGCTGCCCGCTTGTATGTAACCGCCGAAAAGGGCGGAGATTTTAAGAATACAGGTGCTACTACTAACTTATCTGTCCCCATTGTCGGTGCTGCTGGATCGGAAACCTTGCAAGGGAAGAATTATCTAGACCAAAACCTGGTTTTACCAAGCACGAAAGCAGCAATTACAGGCGGTACTGTAGTGTTCAGACAATCTGATGGTGCATTGCTTTATGTCTCTTTTACAACGGAAGAGGGGGGGGCTACAGGACTTAAGTATTACAAGGGTTCTGATGTGCTCGCTTCGAAGTCTGATGTAGATCCTGTGTCTACTGCACCTTCTGCTCCTTAAATTTACTTCACACCAGGAACCGGCCCAACCGGTTCCTTTTTCCTAACTAACATCGAAAGCGACCATCGCCATCATGACGATTCTTCTATATATATACCTGTTCGCGCTCGGCGCGGTGCTCGGATCGTTCTACAACGTCGTGGCTCTGCGCGTGCCGGCGGGCGAGTCAATCGTTTCGCCACCTTCGCGCTGCCCGCGATGCGGGACGCGGCTTACGGGACGCGACCTCGTCCCGATCGCGAGCTGGCTGCTATCTCGCGGCCGATGCCGTCACTGCAAGGCGCCGGTGTCGCCGCTTTATCCGCTTGGCGAAGCCGCGACAGGACTGCTTTTCGTCTGGGTGTACGCCACCTTCGGTTGGAGCCCGGCCGCGCTCATCGGACTTTTGCTCGTCAGCCTCTGCGTCATCGTGACCGTATCGGATCTGACGACGATGCTCATTCCGAACAAGGTACTGCTGTTCTTCGCGCCATTCCTGGCTGCAGCCTGCCTGCTGCTCCCGAACAAGATCCCTTGGTGGAGTCATCTGCTAGGCGCGGTCGCCGGTGGAGGCATTCTGCTGCTCATCGTGATCGTCTCGAAGGGCGGAATGGGGCTCGGAGACGTGAAGCTGTTCGCGGTGCTCGGCTTCGTCGTCGGACTGCCGAACGCGGTCGTGGCGTTAGTCGCGGCTTGTTTGGCCGGCACGCTCGTCGGGGTCGCCCTAATCGCGTTCGGCGTCGTGAAGCGCAAGCAGCCTGTGCCGTTTGGCCCTTTCCTGGCGCTGGGCGCATGCTTCGCGTACGGCTATGGCGCGGACGCGATCGATTATTATTTATCTTTATTTACCTGAACGGGGCGTGACTCACAATGTTCGGATCAGGCGGCAAGACCATCGGCCTGACCCTGGATCCGTCCGGGGCAAGACTCGTTAAACTTAAGAAAAAGAAGAGCTGGGAAATCGAGCGCGTCAGCGTGCTGCCCCTGCCGCCCGGCCTATTCGAAGAGGACCGGATCTCGGATTATGCGGAAGCGCGCAGCCTTCTGACGGAATGGGTGAAGGCGGAGAAGCTGCAGGGCCAATCCGTGACGCTTTCTTTTCCTACGTCGCATGTCATCGTCCGCCGCCTGCGCATCCAGAGCACCAGCGAGAGAGATCTGGCCGGACTCGTAGCGTTGGAAGTCGAGACCACGCTGCACCTGCCGTTCGAGGACCCCTTGCACGACTTTATCAAGCTCGGCATTGAAGGGGAGAGTACGCACGTACTCGTATTCGCGGCATCCAGGCAGTTGATCCAGTCCTATACGGACATGGTCGAGGGAGCGGGCCTTAGAGTGTCCGGCATCGAGCTGTCGGCGACGGCGCTGGCGCGCGCGATCCGGGAGTTGCAGGACGAGAAGTTCGAAGAGACGATGCTGATCAACCTGGACGCGAGCGCGCTCGAGATTTATATGTTCCATGGCGGACACCCTGTCTTCCTGAAGACGATCGCGCTCTACGGACAAAGCGACTCGGACGGCGCGCTGAACGAGACGCAGCTGTCCGAGGTGACGGCCGAGATCGCGCGGATGCTTAACTTCTACCAGTTCAGCATTCACGAGGGCAATGCAAGAATAACTGAAGCGCTTATTGTCGGTTCGGATCAAGGCCGGAATCAGTTGCTTGCGGGATTGCAGCAGTCTCAGCCGGAAGTGAGCATTCGGGCGTTTTCCTTCGATACCTATGCGACCCAGCATACCTACAGCGCGGACAACAATCGAGTCGCGGTCGGTCTTGCGCTTTGGCATCAGGACAAGAAGCGAATCAATCTCATGCCGCGCGTCGACCGCGATGCGCGCCTGTATCCGGTCATCCTGGCGGTATCGCTGGCCGTGTGGGTGCTGGCGGTTGCGGCTGTCTCCTACTATTATTTTGACAACAAGTCCGATCTTCGAGCCGGCGAAACGACGATCGCGCAGCTGAACGATCAAATCGCGCTGCTGCAGAGCGGTCTGGAGGCGAAAAACAGCCAGCAATCCGGGCAAACGAATCCGCTCAAGGCGATCGAGGACATTCGGGGCCATCGCCGCGACGCGATAGCGATACTGGCTGAACTGGAGAGCAAGCTGCCGTCCGGGGGCAGACTCCAAAGCGTTAGTTACAGCAGTCTGGGCCAAATCGGCCTGACCGTCCAACTGTCGGATTACGACAGCGCGTCCCGCTATCTATTCGATCTGAAGCATATGTCGTTCGCGGCTTCGGCGCAGCTGCAGTCGGTCGCGCAGAGCCCCGCTGGAGAAGGCCCGGCCGTGCTCGTCTCGAAGACGGCGATCTATTCGCTCGATATGAAGAAGCCGGAAGGAGGAGAAGGAGATGACGGGACTGCAGACGCAGCTCAATAAACGATCGCTGATCCTCATCGGCGTCGTCCTGCTTTTCCTGCTCCTCCTGATGTTCGTCGTGTACAAGCAGATGCCGCTCAATACGCGATTGTCCGAGCAGAGCGATCAGATCGCCAGTCTCCGCAGCCAAGCGGATGTGCTCGCGAAAAAAGCCGCCGAAGGCAGCTCCGCCGAAGCCGAATACTCGGACGCGTCCGTCCAGCAGGCGCTCCCGCTGTCGGACAATACGGAGCAGATGCTGCTCGATCTGAAAAGCGTCAGCCAGGCGACAGGCGTAGCGCTGCTGAACGCGACCTTTAGCGCGTCCGACAGCAATCAGCTGCAGAGCATGTTGGGCGGCGAGCAAACGCCGTATGCTTCGGTCGGCGAACTCAAGACGGCGGTCGCCATCGAAGGCACGTACGATCGGCTGCTTCAATGGGTGGGCGCCCTGCAGAAGCTCCCGCGTCTCGTATCGGTGGACAACTTCGCGATCGCGAAGCCGTCTGCGGCGGACTTGGGCAAGGCGATGACGTTAAACGTCAACTTCACCGCCTTCTTCGATCCGTCCTATCGCAATCTGGTAGACGAAGAATTGCTGCCTTACAAAGAGTAGTGACGATTCCTTTATTGGAAGGGGACGCTGCGGAGCGACGCTCCGCTCCGTCCTCTTTTCATTTTTCGGAGCGGATTTCCACCACCAGCGGGACCGAAGGATATGCTACAATAGAGAGACACTCTATGGAAAAAGGTTGTCGAATACGGTATGCGAGTGTCGAACAAGCTTGAATTTACGGAGCATCATCGCTATACCGCCTGTCGCGACTTCTCGCTCGGCGGCCTGGAGCGACGCGTGCTGGCCGAACTCTATCAACCGATGGCGGGCGCGCTCTCTATCGGCTTATATCTGTTGCTGTACCATCATCTTGGCGACGACGAGACCGGCTGCGTGCAGCCCGAGACGCAGCGCAAGCTGTTCCTCGGACTGGGCTTGGAGCCGAATGCGGCCGGGCGGCAGGCGCTGGTCGAGAGCGCCTCGAAGCTGGAGGCAGTCGGCCTCCTGCAGACGTTCAGGCAGCACGATCCGGCGGCGGACGAGACGCTCTACGAGTACGTGCTGCAGCGTCCGCTTGCGCCCGGCGAGTTTTTCGCCAACTTGCATCTGTCTTTGCTGCTAAGGGACCGGATCGGCAAGCCGGCGCTGATGGAGCTTCGCGAATCGCTCGCGCCGCGCAGTCCCTCGGGACTCGCGCGATTCCTGAACCGCGAGGAGATCACGGTGCCGTTCTACGAGCTGTTCCGCATCAATGCGGCGCAGATCGATCCGGAGCTGGAGCAATCGCTGACGCAGTCGGCGCCCGCCCGCGAGGCCGTCGGCGCGTCCCAGCCGGAGCGCGTGCGCCACAGCGAGCTGCTGCTCCGCTTCCCGAGAGGCTCGTCGAACCGGGCGTACGTCGAGCGGCTGAACCGCGCGCCGGAGTCGATGGCGCAGATCAACTTCCTGGCGTACAAGTTCGACCTCGAGCTGCCGGAGGTCAGCCGCCTGCTGGACGAAGACGGCGTCTTCCTGCCCGACGGCACGCTGCATTGGGACGAACTGCAGTCCCGGGCGAACCTGATCTACCGCCAAGGCCGCAAGCGCGGCGAGGAACGCGAGCGCTATCTGTCGCGCATCGGAGAGGCGGCTTCGAGCGAAGCGGCTTCTGGCGAAGCGGCGTCTGCCGCGTTGGACGAGGCGCTGTACGCCGTCCCGCCGTTCGAGGTGCCGGAGCGGCTCAGCAAGCAGGTCGCGTTGGACGAATACGGTAGATTGCTCATGCTGGAGCCGCACACGCGGTTTTTGGAGCGCTTCTTCCCCGGCTCCGTACCCGACGTATTCGCGCGCATCTTCGAGCGCATCGACCTGAACTACAAGCTGCCCGAAGCGGTCATCAACGTGCTGATCCACTACGTGCTCGGCACGAATCACGCGCAGCGCCTGACGGCGAGCTTCATCGATTCGGTCGCTGCCAATATGCTTGCCAAGGGCATCGATTCCTATGACAAAGCCGTCCGGTACGTGCGCGAGCAGGATAAGCTGAACGAGACGCTCGAGCGCAGGCGCAGAGGCGAGAGCGAGCCCGCGTCGGCCGGCAAAGGCAAGACGGCGTCGGGGCGCAGCCGCGCGGGCGCCTCGGGCGCGCGCAAGCCGTCCATGCCCGTCGTCGAGGACAAGGGACCGGCGAAGGCGCTGTCCGCCGAAGAGCGTCAGCGGCTCCGCGACCTCGCGCGGCAGCTGGATAAGAGCTGAGCCGGCGGACTCCGCCGGGCGATTGACGCATACCCCGCGCATAACGAGTACGCCATTGTCTTATTTTCCCGACATACACTTATACACTTGACCTATCTCGCTACGGAAAGGAGGGATCGCGATGGAGTCGCTTGGAGAAGCGCTGCGCAGCTGGAAGGCCGCGCCGGGCGTCGGCGATCTGGACAACCTGACCCAACGGGTGCTCACGGATCCGCTGGTCATGCAGATTCGCCGCCGGTACCCCGGCCTGGAAGAACGAACCCTCCGCATCAACTTGAACAAGCTGTATCAATATGCCAAGGAAGACCGAAGCTGCAGGAATTGCCCGGGGCTGGATCGCTGCCCGAACGATATGCAAGGCCATTATACGTCGATTACCTGCGCGGAGCAGAACGGCAAGTGGCAGCTGTTCGACGGCAAGACGCCGTGCGCGAGATGGATCGCCAACGAGCATCAGGAGCAGGTCCGTCGCAGAATCACGAGCCTGAGCAGCAACGTCGACATCGAAGCCGACAGCTACGAAGCCGAACAAATGCTGGATCTGGACGACGAGCGGGAGGACGCAGTGTTGCAGCTGCTGGCGTACGTGAACCGGACGCGAACCGACGGCCTTCAGAAGAAGGGGCTCTATCTGATGGGCAGCTTCGGCACGGGCAAGACGTACATGGCCGCCTATTTGCTGCATAAGCTCGCCAAGGAGGGCAAGACCGGCGTCATCGTCTACATGCCCGACTTCGTGGAGGACGCCAAGGCGCTCATGATGGAGCCGCAGAAGCTCAAAGAGACGATGACGCTCATGAAGGAAACGGATTTGCTCGTTTTCGACGACATCGGCGCCGAAAACTTGAGTCCGTGGGTTCGCGATCACGTCATCGGCGCGATCCTGAATCACAGGATGAACCGCAAGCCGACCTTTTACACCTCCAATCACGATCTCGAATCGCTCGAGCGGCACTTCAGCTTTACCCACAAGGAAGGCGAGGAGCTTCATAAAGGCCAGCGTCTCATGGACCGGATCCGTCCGTTTGTAGACGTCGTGCACGTACGAGGCCGCAACCAGCGCGGATAAGTCTTCATTCGGTTCGGTCCTAACGCATTCTTCCCGAAATCCAAGCCCGCAGTTAAGCTGCGCGGCTTTTTTTTTTGCGTTCTAAATCACCTCTTTATCGATTGATTATTTTTGTTATTCAAGCTCATCTATCAACAAAACTTATAAGTGAATTAAATTAAGCTTATTGACACTAAACCCACCTGCCTGCTATGATTTGTTAAAACCTATTGAAATGGTAGGAATTATGTGAATTGCTACCGGATAACCGGAGGGGGAATTGAAAATGAAATTGAAATCATCTAAAAGAATTATGTCGTTCGCCGTCGTGGCCCTGTTCGTCGCCTTGCTGTCCGCTTGCGGCTCGAACAACAACAACAATGCCGCTAGCTCCGGCAGTGCGTCGGCATCTGCATCGGGAGCCGCATCTGCATCCGCATCGCCGTCCGGTTCGGCTTCATCCGAGCCATCGGCTACGACGACCGCCCAGCCGAAGTCCATCGAGCTGCTGAACGTATCTTACGACCCGACCAGAGAGCTGTACGAGGCGTTTAACAAGAGCTTCGCGGACTATTGGAAGAAAGAAACCGGCCAAACGGTCAAGATCAACCAGTCGCACGGCGGCTCCGGCTCGCAAGCGCGCAAGGTGCTCGACGGTCTCGAAGCGGACGTCGTCACGCTCGCGCTCGCCTACGACATCGATTCTCTTACGGACAGCGGTCTCATCAAGAAGGATTGGCAGCAGTCGTTCGAATCGAACAGCTCGCCTTACACGTCGACGATCGTCTTCCTCGTTCGCAAAGGCAATCCGAAGGGCATCAAAGATTGGGGCGACCTGATCAAGGACGGCATCCAGGTCATCACGCCGAATCCGAAGACGTCAGGCGGCGCGCGCTGGAACTACCTCGCAGCATGGGGCTACGCGCAGCAGCAGGACGGCAATGACGAAGCGAAGACCAAGGATTTCCTGAAAAAGCTTTTCGCCAACGTGCCCGTGCTCGATACCGGCGCCCGCGGCTCCACGACGACGTTCGTCGAGCGCAAGATCGGCGACGTACTGCTTGCCTGGGAAAACGAAGCTTACCTCGCCAAGAAGGAATACGGCGACGAGTTCGAGATCGTAACCCCGTCGCTCAGCATCCTGGCCGAACCGCCGGTCGCCGTCGTCGATAAAAACGCGGACAAGCGCGGCACGCGCGAAGTCGCGGAAGCTTACTTGAAGTATCTCTACACGCCGGAAGGCCAAGAGATCGCCGCGCAGAACTTCTACCGTCCTCGTCTGCAGGAGGTAGCCGACAAGTACAAGGATCAGTTCCCTACGCTTAATCTGCTCACGATCGACAAGGATTTCGGAGGCTGGACCGAGGCTCAGAAAAAGCACTTCGCCGACGGCGGCACGTTCGACGAAGTCTATACCAAAGGTTAATATCTCCTAACCCGACAGCGAGGAAGGACGATCGCAATGGCTTCCCAGGTCAAAGAAAAACGCATATTGCCCGGATTTCGGATTACGATGGGTTATTCCATTCTGTATTTGAGCCTTATCGTGCTCATCCCGCTGGCGGCGCTGATCGTGAAAACCGCGGGCCTCACGCTTCCGCAGTTCTGGCACACCGTGACGAGCGAGCGCGTGCTCGCTTCGTACCGGGTCAGCTTGCTGACCTCCCTGTTCGCCGCGCTGGTCAACGTCGTGTTCGGCCTCCTCGTCGCCTGGGTGCTCGTACGCTATCGTTTCCCCGGGAAAAAGATCGTCGACGGCCTCATCGACATGCCCTTCGCGTTGCCGACGGCGGTGGCGGGCATCGCGCTCACGTCGATCTACGCGCCGAACGGCTGGATCGGCTCGCTGCTGGACCCGCTCGGCATCAAGGTGGCCTACACGCCGCTCGGGATCACGGTCGCCCTCATCTTCATCGGATTGCCGTTTGTCGTGCGGACCGTTCAGCCGGTGCTTCATGAGCTTGAAAACGACATGGAGGAAGCCGCCGCGCTGCTCGGCGCGCACCGCTGGCGGACGTTCCGCAAGGTGCTGCTGCCCGAGCTGATCCCGCCTTTAATCACGGGTTTCGCGCTCGCCTTCTCGCGTGGCATCGGAGAGTATGGCTCAGTCGTGTTCATCTCCGGCAACATGCCGATGAAAACCGAGATCACGCCGCTGCTCATCATCACGAAGCTCGAGCAGTTCGAATACAGCCAGGCGACGGCGATCGCGCTGGTACTGCTGATCATCTCGTTCGCGCTCCTGCTGCTCATCAATACGCTGCAACGGTGGACCAACCGCCGTCTGCGGACGAGTTAAGGGGGCCTCGCGATGTCAGGAGCCGTACCGGCCGCGGCCGCGTCTCAAACTGCTCAAGTCGCACACGTCCGTCCCAAGCATCTGAACGAATCGCGCGGCGTGCGCATCGTGCTGATCACGATCGCGCTCCTTTTCGTCGGACTCGTCGTCGTACTGCCCATGCTGACGGTCATCGCCCAGTCCTTCCGCAAAGGCTGGGAGACCTACGCGGAAGCGATCTCCGATCCGGACGCCATCTCTGCGCTCCGGCTGACGCTCACGGTCGCGGTCGTCGCCGTACCGCTGAATACGCTGTTCGGCGCTGCGGCGGCCTGGGCGATCACGAAGTTCAAGTTTCGCGGCAAAAATTTGCTCATCACGCTGATCGACTTGCCGTTCGGGGTCTCGCCCGTCATCTCCGGCATGGTCTACATTTTGCTCTTCGGCGCGCAAGGGCTGATCGGACCTTGGCTGATGGAGCACGATTACAAGATTGTGTTCGCGACGCCGGGCATCATCCTGGCGACGATGTTCGTCACCTTCCCGTTCGTCGCCCGCGAGCTGATCCCGCTCATGGAAACGCAAGGCGTGCAGGACGAGGAAGCGGCGGTCAGCCTGGGCGCCAAGGGCTGGCGGGTGTTTTTCAAGGTGACGCTGCCCAACATCAAGTGGGGTCTATTGTACGGCGTTATCCTCTGTAACGCCCGGGCGATGGGCGAGTTCGGCGCCGTATCGGTCGTCTCCGGCCATATCCGCGGCGAGACCAATACTTTGCCGCTGCACATCGAGATTTTGTACAACGAATATCAGTACACCGCATCGTTCGCGGTCGCGTCGCTTCTCATGGCGCTGGCGATCGTCACCTTGATCATCAAAGGCATCATCGAGCACAAGATGGCGAACAGCCGTACGCATTGAGCGCGAATCATACGGTCATCTAAGGCGAAAACACGAGGAGGAGTCCAAATGGCAAAACCGTTGGAGTTGAACGATAGCTGGATTCAGCGCATTACGGAAGCCGTAGAGGGGCTGCAATACGGCAACGTGCAGATCATCGTGCACGATGGCCGCATCGTTCAGATCGAGCGTACCGAGCGCCGCCGCTTCGACGAGGTGGCGGAGCGCCGCGGCGTCCGCGAAGTGCCGCAGAGCGGCGCTGCAGCGAAGTAGGCGAAAAAGCAGCGGTTTAAGGCAACGGGCCCGGTCCTCGAAGAGGACGGGCTCGCTTTGTGTCAGGGCAAAAGCGCGGATTCGAATGTATGGCTTTCGATGGCAATCAAAAAGCATCCCGTCCTCCGTATTCCCGGAGCGGGATGCTTCGTCATGGTCGCGTAGATTAAGAAATTACTTGCTTGATGATCACGGCGATCAGGAACACGAGGAACATGAAGCCGAACATGCCGCCGAAGCCGAATACGAGATCCTGCAGGTCGTCGCGGGGCTCTTCGTTCACGTGCTGGCGCGGATCTTGTACATAATTGTCCATGGGGAAATCCTCCTGAAACAAGTCATTAATGTTAGTATACCCAACTTCGCAAACGCTTGTAAAGCAACTCTTTTCTTCTGTGGTACAATAGAAAATACGGGATCACATGATCGCATCGGCGGTCGTCATCCTCCGAACTCATTTCTTTTCGGGAGGCGCAACATCAACATGGACGTCCAAGCCAATCCGCCGCTGCCGAGCCGCGAGCAAGCGGCCGAACATATACGCAACAAGCTCGCGCTGCTGCCGGACCAGCCGGGCTGCTACCTGATGAAAAACGCGGAGGGCGTCATCATCTACGTCGGCAAAGCCAAGGTGCTTAAAAACCGCGTGCGCTCCTACTTCATCGGCAGTCACAACGGGAAGACGCAGCGGCTCGTGAGCGAGATCCGCGATTTCGAGTACATCGTCACCGGCAGCAACATGGAGGCGCTCATCCTCGAGTGCAATCTGATCAAGGAGCATATGCCCCGGTACAACGTTCTGCTCAAGGACGACAAGTCCTTTCCTTATATTAAGATCACGAGCGAGAAGCATCCGAAGCTCGAGGTCGTGCGCCGTGTGCTCAAGGACAAGGGAAAATACTTCGGACCTTACCCGAACGCCTTCGCCGCGCAGGAGACCAAAAAGCTCCTCGACCGGCTGTACCCGCTGCGCAAGTGCAATACGCTACCGGACAAAGTTTGTCTCTACTACCATCTCGGGCAATGCGTCGCGCCGTGCGAATACCCGGTCGAGCCCACCGAGTACGAGCGCATGATCTCGGAGGTGTCGCGGTTTCTGAACGGCGGGCACGGCGACATCAAGCGGGAGCTGCAGCGCAAAATGGAAGCGGCCGCCGGCGAGCTCGAGTTCGAACGCGCGCGCGAGTACCGCGACCAGATCCAGGCGATCGAATCGCTCATGGAAAAGCAGAAGATCACGATGACCGACGCCAAGGACCGCGACGTCTTCGGCTATGCCGTGGACAAAGGCTGGATGTGCGTGCAGATTCTGTACATGCGCCAGGGCAAGATGATCCAGCGGCACGTGTCCGTGTTCCCTTATTATGGGGAAGCCTACGAGGACTTCATGACCTATGTTGCCCAATATTATTCGGAAAATCCGGCGTTGCCGCGCGAAGTGCTTCTGCCCGTGACCCCAGGCGAAGCTGCGGAAGCAGAGAGCGCGCCGGCGGCTGAAGGCGCTGGCGTCATGGCCGCGGGCGGCAAGCTGAACGATGCGCTGATCGAGCGGGTCGCGGCGTCGGCCGACGAGACGGAGACCGCCGAAGACGAAGGCTCGGCGGTCGGAGCCGGGGAAGGCGTCGCCGATGCCGCCGACGAGTCAGGCGGCGAGCTTGGCGAATCGCTGCGCACCTGGCTGAAGATCAAAGTGTCGGTGCCGAAGCGCGGCTCCAAGCGTCACCTCGTCGCGATGGCCGCCGACAATGCCAAAGTCGCGCTCGAGGAGAAGTTCCGCATGATCGAACGCGATCAAGAACGGAGCATCAAGGCATCCGAGGGACTTGCGGAGTGGCTCAATATCCCGTCGGCGCATCGGATCGAGGCGTTCGACAACTCCAATATGCAGGGCGCTTCGCCCGTCTCCGCGATGGTCGTCTTCACCGACGGCAAGCCCGACCGCAAGGAATACCGCAAGTACAACGTCCGCACCGTCACCGGGCCGGACGACTACGAGACGATGCGCGAGGTCGTGCGCCGCCGTTACGAGCGCGTGCTGAAGGAAGGACTGCAGCTGCCGGACCTGATCGTCATCGACGGCGGCCGTGGTCAGATCGGCGCTGCGATCGACGTGCTGCAGAACGAGCTGGGCCTGTTCGTGCCGGTATGCGGCCTCGCCAAGGACGCCAAGCACCGGACGGCGCAGCTGCTCGTCGGCGATCCCGCAGAGGTCGTGCCGCTGCCGCGCGACAGCCAGGAGTTCTACCTGCTGCAGCGCATTCAGGACGAGGTGCACCGATTTGCGATCACCTTCCATCGCGAGAAGCGCGGCAAGTCGATGATCGCTTCCAAGCTCGACGCTATCCCGGGCATCGGCGAGAAGCGCCGCAAGCAGTTGCTCAAGCACTTCGGTTCGCTCAAGGCGATCCGCGAAGCGTCGGTGGCCGACTTCAAAGCGGTCTCCATCGGCGAAGCGCTGGCCGCGCGGATTTTGGCCGCGTTGAACGAAGAGGAAGGCGGGGAAGCTGCCGAGGCTCCCGTGCCGTCGATCGAATAGGCCTATATCGAATCATTCATCACAGCCCCTTTTCCATCGAGAAAAGGGGCTCTTGGCGTTAGCGGAAGAGCGATCGGGGCTGTGAAATAGGCTTACATGAGGGGCCATCGCCTGCTGTAGTGAAGGCGATCCGCCACTCGGGCATGCGTGCGGGGCCATCGCCTGCTGTAGTGGAGGCGATCCGCCACTCGGGCATGCGTGCGGGGCCATCGCCTGCTGTAGTGAAGGCGATCAGCCATCCGGGCATGCGAAATGGTCCATCGCCTTCTGTAGTGAAGGCGATCGGCCTCCCGGGCATGCGTGCGGGGCCATCGCCTGCTGTAGTGAAGGCGATCAGCCATCCGGGCATGCGAAATGGTCCATCGCCTTCTGTAGTGAAGGCGATCGGCCTCCCGGGCATGCGTGCGGGGCCATCGCCTGCTGTAGTGAAGGCGATCAGCCATCCGGGCATACGAAATGGTCCATCGCCTTCTGTAGTGAAGGCGATCCGCCTCCCGCGAGCGATCATGCAAGTCTTCTCGTCGACATAAGGACCAAAAAGTGGTTGACGGCGATCCTTAATCGTTTTATATTGATAACGATTATCATTATCATAGTCGATACGGAGGTTACTGAATTGCGCGCAAATCGAAATTGGATGGTGCTTGCCGTCCTGCTATTGACCGTGTTCGCAAGCGCATGCGGCAGCAACGCCAACAAAGACGCGTCGCCGAGCGAGTCGGCCGGGGTTTCGGCATCCCAAGGGACGGCTTCGCAGCCAGCCTCTCCGGAAGCTTCTTCGTCGTCTGACGCCGCTGCCAAAAAAATCACGGACGCCAAGGGCCGCGAAGTCGAAGTGCCGACCGATCCGAAGCGAATCGTCTACGTTTGCAGCGATCCCGGCGACCTGCTGGCGCTAGGCGTACGTCCTGTTGGCGCCAGTTTGAGCGTCGTCGGCAGCCAGGTCGCTTATGGCGATCAGCTCCAGGGAATCGCGGATGTCGGTTATCCCGCCGACTTGGAGAAGGTGACGGCGCAGGATCCGGACCTGATTATTTTTAACGATTGGGACGAACAGGGTTTGGCTCCGCTGGAGAAGATCGCGCCTACCGTCGCGATCGCGGAGAACGGAGGCTTTGACCGGATGCGCGAAGTCGCTGGCGTGCTGGGCAAGGAAGCGGCTGCGGATAGCTATATCGCGGCTTACGACGAGAAAGTGAAGCAAACGAAAGACCTGCTGGCGCAAAAGGGCAAGCAAGGCCAATCGGCAACCGTGCTGCTCCTGATGGGCAAAGTCATGTACGTCATGGGTCATCAAGGCCTGTCCGTATCGTTGTACGACGCGCTCGGGTACGTGCCGCCGGCTAAAGTCCAATCGCTGATCGACGGCGGCGAGCGCTTCGCCGAGATCTCGGTCGAGGTTATGTCGGATTACATCGGCGACGAGCTGTACATCTTGAAGGACGAGGAAGAGGAGACCAAGGCGCAAGCGGAGGCGCTGTTCACGAGCAGCCTGTGGAAGTCGCTGCCTGCCGTCAAAACCGGGCAAGTGCACGCGATGGACAGCCAATGGAACTTCGACGATCCGGTCACGCGGACGATGCTGCTGGATGAGCTGCAGCGTATGAACGATTCAGCAGGTTAATATCGTGCCAGGCCCGAAAGGAGAAAGGCAGACGCAAAGGGAAGAAAGCTTCTCTTTGTATCTGCCTTTTTGCTGTAACGCCAACCTGATTTAAATGCTGCAATTCAACCATCTATTGGCTATAATACCAATTGTATGCGTCCTTATCGCCGCCAAGAAACGATCCTAGAGGAGTACCGACATGTCCGATTTTCTCCGCCAATTCGCGTTATTGATCCTCGCCGGCTGTATTCTCTCCGCAGGCTTCGTCGTTTGCATCGTTTCCTTTTTCTCCAGTTTGAACGATCGCGATTATCTTGCGCTTAACGCCAAGACAACCATTCCTTTACAACCGGGCAAATACGAAATTTTTTATGAGTATACCGAGAAAACAAGAGAAATGGGCCCGCTCACCTTTACGAAAAATAACGAAATCGTCGGTATATCAGACTTGGTCACGGTGATGGTGGATGACGGCAAGGCGTCGCTGGATTTAACGGAAGACAGGACTAGCACGTACACCGACTTCAGCAAAAAAGGTGAATCGATGTACCGTTTTACCGTCAAAGAAGAAGGTACTTACGGTATTACGGTCATCAGCAATGCCGAAGGTTTGCAGAAATACGCGCGATTTACGGTCATGGGCGACATGAAGCAGAGAATCATCGCTTTGTTTAAGAGCGTGGGACTGTCTTTCGCTGCCGCGGCTCCGTTTCTGATCGCCGGTTTAACCGTCTACGCGCGGATCGAAAAGCGGAAGCTTGCGGTGATCAAACTGCGCATGCAGCGTTAGCAAGTCGCAATTCCAGATTCGCCCACTATGACTGAGGAGAACTCGCATGCTCGCTTTTTCCCGCCAATTCGCCCCGCTGATCCTCGCCGGCTGCATCCTTTTCGCCGGTGCCATGACGAGCGCCTACGCTTTTTTCACGGGCTTTCACAATCGCGAGTACGTCGCGCTGAACGCCAAGACCGTCGTCCATTTGCAGCCTGGCGAATATGAAATCTTTTATGATTATATCGACGATAAAAACGAAAGCGGACCGCGCTCGCTCATGCCGAGCCATCCAAGCGGGAGGATGCTCGATCTCGTGACGGCCATGGTAGACGACGGAAGATCGTCCCTGGATTTGGCTGAGGATTCGTCCGATGTCTATGCCTTAAAGCGCGTGAAAGGGAAATCGGTATACCGCTTTACCGTCGAGCAAAAAGGGACATACGGCATTACGTTGATCAGCAACGCGGCGGACCTGCAGGGGCAAGTACGGTTCGCGGTGATGAGCGACTTTATCCGCGTACTCGTGTCGGCGCTCAAAAAATGGGGGCTCTTTTTCGCGGCCGCCGCGCCCTTTTTGCTCGCGGATTTCGTTTTGCATATGCGATTGGAGAAGCGGAAGCTCGTCAAGACGAGGCTGAGCTTGCAACCTTAAAAATCCTCCAGCCGCGCTAGCGCGAGATGCCTGCGGTCGGACCTGTCCCGCCCCGCCGCCGTTCGTGCAGCCAGGCGATCAGCAACGCGACGGCCGCCGGCAGAAGGACGCTGACGAAGCCGGCGATATTGTCGGACGACAGTCCGTCGGACAGCATCTGCACGGCCATCAGGGTCGAGTCGAGCACGACATGCGCGAAAATGACGGCCAGCAGGCCGAAACGCAGCATAAACCAAGCGAACAGAGCGCCAATGATCATGAGCTCGATGAACCGGGTCTGCCAAGGGTAGACCGCATAGCCGACATGGCCGAAAGCCCATATCGCCGTCGCGGGCAGGACCGCGATCGAAGTCAGCGCGCGGGACAATGCGGAGCCGGATCGCCCGCCGGTACCGGAGGCTTCGCCTCCCGACTTGGAGCCGCTCAGGGCGCCGAGCCATTTGCGAACGAGCCCGATGCCGAAGAAGCGGGTCTGGAGCTCCTCCGAGATGCCCGCGCACCAAGCGAGCAGAGGGAGCAGCCAAGGATGGTACATATTGTAGGCGGACTGGCTGGGATCGGAGCCGTAATAACTGCCGAGCAGCAGGCCGAGCCCCGTCAGCACGACGCTCTGGGCGGCGAGCAGGATCACGGCGAGCATGTAGCCTTGCTTCATGGCGGTCTTGACCCGGATGCCGTAGTCGGCATCCTGCCAGCGCGGCCACAGGGATCGGCCCATCGAGCGCCACAGGCCGTCGCCGCCGACGGCCGCGAAGTAGGTGAGCAGCGCTTGTATGAAAAGAATAACGACGTTCGTAACGAGCAGCGCCGTCACGTCGCTCTCCGAAGCGATTGCGTTCATGCCTGACGAAGAAGCGCGCAGTCCCGGACGCAGGTTGAACATGAACCCCGCGTACATGACGAAGAAGGCGGCGGACAGGAACAGCCCGCGCTTGAACGACGTCCATCCCCTGCAGGCCGCGGCGTATATGACGGCGAGCACGAACATGACGATCTGCGGCAAGAGGAAGCCGGTCATCGACAGCTTGTCGGCAATCTTGCGCTGCTTCGCGATCTCCTCCGAGAACGAATCGGGCAGCGCGTATCGGTACGTCAGCACCTTGTCGGGCTGCACGAGCAGCTGCAGATGCGCGTCCGACAGGCCGGATTTGCGGCTCTGCAGGATGACCGAGCCGCCCTCCGTCAAGCTGCCGATGGGCTCCCAGGACGAAGCGTCGAATTCCGGCTGCGTCTTGAGCCAGGCAAGGGCTTTGGCCGTTTGCGCCTCTACGTCGCGGACCGCCGCTTTGTCCGTATCAGTCATCGCATCGCCAACGCGCGCCCAGCCGACGACCTCGCCCGTCTCCATGTGGACGGAGACGCGGTCGACGCTGCCGTCAGCGGCATGCAGATCGACCGCGTAGACGTCCGTCGGGTAACGCGCGTCCCAGCCGCGGTCGTATTCGTCGGTCAGCTTGTGCTTGGTCATATAGGCAACCATTCGATCGTCGCCCACATGCGTGATCGTCGCCTCGGACCCTTCTCCGAGATCCATTCCCCAGCGCTCCGAGGCGTAGGCGAGAGCGATCCGCTTCGCCTCTCCGCGGCCGATTGCCGCCGATTCGCCTTTCATAGCCGGAGCGATCGCAGGCAATACTTGCATGAACAGGAAGATAAGAAGGCCGATTCCCGCGGCGACCGCCCATTTCGATGATCTCAAATTATCCACTCCGATTCCGAATTGATCTGAAAAAGCGTATACATCGTCTATTTATCCGCAATAGCTGGTCCTTTCGCTTATTATCGAGAGGAATTGGAGCCAAAACAAGAGAAAGAGTTAGAATCCCCGTAAAAAAGCTGTTACACGGCCGAATAACGTCCGTATATCCTCATACAAGGCGATTTTTCGCATTTCTGCTGTTGTGCGTACCTATAGGACAGACTATAATGCGGTGTAATGTTTTTTCTGGAAGACGGACCATCGTTTCTCCATCATACTACCCAGCCGAATTTCCGCAAAGAAAACGGGGGAACCACTTAAGCATTCCGGGGTGAATTCCGCGCGCGACGCGCCGGATAGGGCAGCCTGTTCTGGCCCGAACCCGTCAGCTAACCTCGTAGGCTGCCAGACAGGACCGCCGTGCGCCAAGGCACTGGAGTTCCAGTGTCTTTTTTTGCGCGCTTTTTCAATCGTTTGCCGACGCGAGGTGAATCGTACATTGCTTAGAAACATCATCGGCTGGCTATATGCTTCCCCGCCCCGCGTGCTGACGATCGGGTTCGCCGTCATCATCACGATCGGCGCGCTGCTGCTCAGGCTCCCGATCTCCACGGTGTCCGGCCAGCCGACGCCGTGGCTCGAGGCGTTCTTCGTCTCCAGCTCCGCGACCTGCGTGACGGGCTTGATGCGGCTCGACACGATCGGATACTTTTCCGTTTTCGGCCGCTGGGTCATCCTCGCCCTCGTGCAGCTGGGCGGACTCGGCTTCATGACGATGGGCACGCTGTTCGCCTTTTTCGCCGGACGCCGCCTCTCGCTTAAGGACCGTCTCGTGCTGCAGGAAGCGATGAACCAGGGCAGCCTCGAAGGCATCGTTCGTTTGGTAAGGCGCGTCCTGATCTACGCCCTTTGCATCGAAGCGGTCGGCGCGCTGCTTTTCACCTTCCGGTTTATGCACGAAATGCATTTTCGGCAGGCGCTTTATTATGGCGTGTTCCATAGCGTTTCTTTCTTCAACAACGGCGGCTTCGACCTGTTCGGCAATTTCCGCAGCATGGCCGGGTACGTCGGAGATCCTTATATGAACATCCTCGCGATCGCGCTTATCGTGCTCGGCGGCGTCGGTTTCGTCGTGCTGTCCGACCTCGTCGAGCTGCGTACGCGCCGCAAGCTGTCCTACCATTCCAAAGTCGTGCTCTGGGTATCGGCGTTTCTTATCGTGCTCGGCACGGTCACCATCCTGATCTTCGAATATACGAACGAGAGCACGATGGGCCCGCTCGCCTTCGGCGACAAGCTGCTCGCGGCCGCGCTGCAGTCCGTGTCCACCCGATCCGCCGGCGTCAGCACCGTCGACATCGGCTCCCTGCGGGACGCAACGCAGTTCGCGATGGTGCTGCTCATGTTCGTCGGCGCTTCTCCGGGCTCCACCGGCGGCGGCATCAAGACGACCGCGTTCGCGGTGCTCGCGGCCGCAGTCTGGGCGATGCTCCGCGGTCGCACTGACGTCGTGCTGCTCGGGCTGCGCATCGAACGGGCCAAGGTGAACCGCGCCATCACGGTCACGATGCTGTCGCTCGCCATCGTCATCACGTCCGTCATGATCCTCTCGATTACCGAAAAGCAGGCGTTCCTGCTCATTCTTTTCGAGGTTATGTCCGCCTATGCGACGGTAGGCTTGTCGGCCGGGATTACCGGGGACCTGTCGTCGTTCGGCCAGATCCTCATCATCGTCCTCATGTTCATCGGTCGTCTCGGTCCGCTGACGATGACGTACGCGCTGGGCTCCAAGTCCGGACGAACGCTGTACCGGCATGCCGAGGGACGTATCATTATCGGTTAAAGATCAGGCGAAGGAGGAGAGCGAATTGGGCAAAAAAATATTCGACTGGCTGGTCGCCTCCCCGCCGCGGACGCTGGCGATCGGCTTCGCCTTCATCATCGGACTCGGCTCGTTCCTGCTTCATCTGCCGGTCGCTTCGAGCAGCGGAGAGGGGACGCGTTATATCGACGCGCTCTTCACCGCCACCTCCGCGACTTGCGTCACCGGGCTCGTCGTCGTCGACACGGGCGATCATTACTCCGTTTTCGGACAGATCGTCATCCTGGCGATGATCCAGATCGGCGGTCTCGGCTTCATGTCGATGGCGACGCTGTTCGCGATATTCCTGAAGAGGCGCATCTCGCTCAAGGAGCGGCTGATTTTGCAGGAAGCGCTCAATCAGAGCAGCATCGAGGGGATCGTCCGGCTCGTCCGCCGCGTCGTGCTGTACGCGCTGACGATCGAAGCGGCGGGAGCCCTCCTGCTCACGATTCGCTTTCTTACAAATATGAGTCCGGGCCAAGCGATATACTACGGCGTTTTTCACGCGGTATCCTTTTTCAACAACGCGGGATTCGACCTCATGGGGGGCTTCAGAAGCCTGACCGGCTACGCGGACGATCCATGGGTCAATCTAGTGAGCATGGCGCTCATCGTCATCGGCGGACTCGGCTTCGTGGTGCTCTCGGATCTGACGGATCTGCGCGGCGGGCGCAGGCTGTCCTTGCATTCCAAAGTGGTCTTGACGATGTCGGGCTCGCTGATCTTGTTCGGGGCGATCGTCGTGTTCGCCTTCGAATACGCGAATCCCGGCACGATGGGCCCGCAGAATACGGGTACTAAGATTTTATCCGCGTTCATGCAGTCGGTCAGTCCCCGCACCGCCGGCGTCAATACGCTTAATCTGACGGATTTGCGGCAGGCGACGCAGTTTTTCATCATCATCCTGATGTTCATCGGCGCGTCTCCGGGCTCGACCGGGGGAGGCATCAAGACGACGACGTTCGCGGCGCTGCTGGGCGCGGTATGGGCGATCATCCGAGGGCGGGAAGATGTCGTCATGTTCCGCTACCGTCTGGCGCAAGAGCGCGTATATAAAGCGTTGACGCTTACGCTTCTTGCCTTGGCGTTGGTGCTTACGGCGACCATGATCCTGTCCACGACGGAGGACCACCATTTCCTCATGATCCTGTTCGAGGTGGTGTCCGCCTTCGGCACGGTGGGATTGACGATGGGCTTAACGACGGATTTGAGCCTGTTCGGCAAGATCGTCATCATGCTCATGATGTTCGCCGGCAGGCTCGGGCCGCTGACGCTCGGATACGCGCTCGTGCCGAAGCGGGACAAGGTGCTGTACAGGGAAGCGGAAGGCAAGATCATCATCGGATAACGAAAGAGATGTGCCACCATGAAAATGAATCAATTCGTGATCATCGGCCTCGGACGGTTCGGGGCCAGCATCGGCAAGGAACTGATCGAGCTCGGCTACGAGGTGCTCGGCGTCGACCGCGACGAGGAAAAGGTGCAGGAAATGAGCGGCATTCTGACCCACACGGTCATCGCGGACGCGACGGACGAGGACACGCTGCGCTCGATCGGCGCGCGCAACTTCGACTGCGGCGTCGTCGCGATCGGGGACGACGTGCAGGCGAGCATCCTGGCGGCGATCCTGCTCAAGGAGCTGGGCGTCAAGAAGGTCGTCGCCAAGGCCGTGTCCGAGCTGCACGGGCGCGTGCTCGAACGGATGGACGTCGACCGCATCATCTATCCGGAGCGGGACATGGGCATCCGGGTGGCCCATCAGCTCGTATCGCCGAACTTGCTCGACTACATCGAGCTGTCGGATAAGTATACGATCGCTGAGCTCGGCGTGCCAGCTTGTCTGGCCGGCAAGTCGATCGAGGAGACGAACCCACGCGGCAGGTACGGCTGCAGCATCGTGGCACTGAACAAGACGCAGGGGATGATCGTCGCGCCGACGGCTACGGACACGCTGGCCGAAGGAGACGTCATGGTCGTCATCGGCACGAACGAGCAGATCGAGGCCTTCCAAGACGCGATCGGCCAATAAAGGCGGGAAAGGTATGATATGGGCCGCATTCGCTCACGCTAACGGCAGAGCCGCTTAGCGACGGGAGTGAATGGAGAATGATGGAGCAACGAAACGGATGGAAGCGGCGGCTGGCCTCGCTCGCGGCGAGCCTGATGCTCGCCGGGACGGCGCTCGTGCCGGCGGTTAAGGCGGAAAAAGCGGGCGTGAAGCAAGAGCGGCCTGCGGTATCCGCGTCCGCCGCGAAGGGGAACAAGCCCGCAGCGGCGCCCGTGAGCTGGGCGGACATGCAGCGCCGGTACAGGGGCGTGTTCGTGCTTCGCGCCTCGGCCGCGGGCGGGCGGCGCGTGGCGCTTACCTTCGACGACGTGCCCGATCCGCGGTATACGCCGCTCGTGCTTAACGCGCTGAAGCGCAAGCGGGTGCGCGCCACTTTTTTCGTCGTCGGCAGCCGGGCGGCCAAGCACCCCGGCCTGATGCGCAGAATCGTGGACGAAGGCCATGCGGTGGGCAACCATACGTACTCGCATCCCGAACTGCCCAAGCTGAGCCTGGGGCAGGTTAAGCGGGAGATCGAGCGGACCGGGGCGACCATTCGGGCAACCGCGGGCTTCGAGCCCGCGATGATCAGGCCGCCATACGGAGACATAAGGTCCGCTCAGCTGGAATGGGCGAGGGCCAGGGGGTATACGGTCGTCAACTGGGACGTCGACTCCCAGGATTGGCGCCAGATTCCATCCGGCGTCGTGCTGCGCAACGCGGTCAAGGGACTGCGCCCCGGCTCGATCATTCTCATGCATGCGGGCGGGGGATCCGGACAGAACCTGTTCGGCACGGTAAATGCCTTGCCGCACTTGATCGACCAGCTCCGCGCCAAAGGATACGAGCTGGTGACGGTGCCGGAGCTGCTGCATATTCCGGAGCGCAGGCCGAACCGGGCTTGAGCCGGACGGCGCCGGCAAAGACCCGGAGCTGCCTGAGGCCGCGCGACAAAAAAAAGACCGCAACCGCCTTCTCTCGAAAGCGGCTGCGGTCTCGGGCGCATCCGGACTAATTAAGCACGTACAGGTTGACGTATTGAAAGCCGAACTTGCTTGCCTTATCCCGGGAACCGGGCACGAATATGTCGATGCGGTTGCCCTTGATGGCGCTGCCCGCGTCGCTGGCGACGGCGAACATGCCGCCGGCGGGCAATCCGTCCAAGCTGTAGCCCGTTATGTACACTTTGGTGCCGAGCGGGATGACTTTAGGATCGACGGCGATCGTGCCCAGCTTCAGCGGGTTGCCGAAGTAATCGACTGGGCCCCAGGCGTTTTCTTCGAGGGACGCGGAGTAAGCCGTCGCCTTCATCTGGATGGCCGTCGCGTAGGACAGCGAGTCGCCCGAAGTCGTCTTGACGAGCTTGGCGGATTGCGCGACCGCGGCGGGCTGGACCGACTTGGCCGTAACGGTAGCCGTCGCAGGAGCGGGGATCGAGAGCTTCAGGCCGGCGTATATGTTCTTCGGATCGACTTTCGGGTTGAAGCTCATCAGCTTTTGCAGCGGCACGCCGAACTTTTTGGACAGCGTCCAGAACGTATCCGCGTCCGTGGCCGTGTAGGTCGTAGCCGCGTACGAGGCGGCTGCGGGCAGCAGCAGGGCGGCCCCGAGCGCGAGCGCGGCGGCTCGCATTCCCAATCGAAAACGCATATGTATTCACCCTCCGGTTCGATTCATGCGCCTAGCGTAGCATGATCCCTTGAACCGGGTTAAGTGGTAAAGGACGCCACGGTTGGATAACCGAGGATATCTGAGAGGCGCTCTCATCCTGCGATTGCGCCCCCGCGGTAAAAACGAGGCAACGATGAGAAAAATGAAAAATCGTTCCGTCAGCTCTGGCGGTTGCCCCTGCCGAACAGCGCGATCGTCTCTTCGATTAAATAGCGCGTCGAAGGCGCGAGCCAGGCGAGATCGCCGTAAATAAGGGAGGTCGTGCGCTTGAACTCCTCGAGCTCCCGGATGCGGACGATATACAAGTCGTTATCGCTCAGCATCTGCGGGCGCAAGTACGACTTGGGCAGCATCGTACCGGCCCGGCTCGCGCCGAGCAGCCGGACGATGGCCTCGAACGAGTCGATCTCCATGCGGACGTCGGGCTTGACGCTGTATTGACGGAACAACTCGTCCGTCAGGTTGCGGTACCAGGTACCCGGAGCGAACAGAATCATCGGCAGCCCGTTCAGGTCGCTCATCGACAGCTGCGTGCGTTCTACTATAAAGTGCGAACGCGGCAGCACCAGCACGACCGTATCGTCGAAAAGAGGCGTACTCGTAATCGACGGGTCGTCCTCGACCGAGGAGGCGACGAGGCCGAAGTCGACTTTTCTTTCTTTAACCAGCGTCGCGATCTCGTGCGTCTTGCCGGTGACGGCTTTGATCTCGAGGTTCGGATGCTTCTCCGTCATGGCGGTGATCAGCTCGGGAAGCGTCGTCTGCAGCGTAGTTAGGCTCGCGCCGATCGTCGCGACGGGGGCCTCCGCCGTCTTGAACGCGTTGAGCCGCTGCAGGTAGTCGCCGTGGAACCTGCGCAGCTCGAGGGCGAATTCGTAGGTGAACTGTCCGGCGGGAGTCAGCTCGAGACGTTTGCCGATGCGGCGGAACAGATCGACGCCGAGCTCCCGCTCGAGGCGCGCGATTCTGCGCGATAGCGCGGGCTGCGTGACATTCAGCCTGTCCGCCGCCCGGTTCAGGCTGCTGTGCTCGACGACGGTTGCGAAAACTCTCATATCTTCCAGCATGTGGACGGCTCCTCCGCGTTTTTTTGTTGCTTATGTCGATTCGTCATAAGTTTTAATAATAAATAAGCAGTTCCATTATAAGCGAAAATGGAGTAACCTATAAACCGTGAAGAATTCGTGACAACGCACGGATCGAAAGGAGAACGCTCACCGACATGAAAGGAAACTCGTTTTACGCGCGCAAGATTCATTCGCTCTTGGGTGTGATTCCGCTCGGATTGTTCATTATCGAACACGCCCTGACGAATTACTCCGCGTTCGAGCATGGCAAGGAGGGCTTCATCGACAGCGTCAAGGGCCTGCATGACCTGCCGCTCATCTTTTTCCTCGAGCTGTTCGTCATCTGGCTGCCGATTCTGTTCCATGGCGTCTACGGCCTGTATCTCGCCTTCACGTCGAATTACAGCACGGGCCGGTACAGCTACGGACGCAACTGGGCGTTCGCGCTGCAGCGGATTACCGGCGTCATCACGTTCGTGTTCGTCGCTTGGCACATTTGGCAGACGCGCGTTCAGGTCGCGCTCGGCAATACGACCAACGAAGAGATCGGTCAACACATGCACGATATCGTGACCCAGCCCGTTTACTTCACTATTTATTTCATCGCGGTCCTCGCCGCCGTCTTCCACTTCGCCAACGGCCTGTGGGCTTTCCTGGTGTCCTGGGGAATTACGGTCGGTCCGCGCGCGCAGCGTGTATCCTCGAACATCTGCATGGGCATTTTCGCGATCGTCGCCGTGCTGTTCCTGCTGTCGCTGTTCGCGTTCCGCAGCGACGAGTTCGCGGCGGCGCAGACGGCTGTCGTCGGTTTGTTAGGTTGATCGGAGGGAGAATCAGCAATGGCTAATCAGAAAATCATTGTCGTCGGCGGCGGACTCGCGGGTCTGATGGCGACGGTCAAGGCGGCGGAAGCCGGCATGCGGGTCGATCTGTTCTCGCTCGTGCCGGTCAAGCGGTCCCACTCCGTATGCGCCCAGGGCGGCATCAACGGAGCGGTTAACACGAAGGGCGAAGGCGACTCCCCATGGGAGCACTTTGACGATACGGTATACGGCGGCGACTTCCTGGCGAACCAGCCGCCGGTCAAGGCCATGTGCGAAGCGGCGCCGGGCATCATCCACCTCATGGACCGGATGGGCGTTATGTTCAGCCGCACGCCGGAGGGCTTGCTCGACTTCCGCCGGTTCGGCGGCACGCAATACCACCGTACGGCGTTCGCGGGCGCGACGACCGGCCAGCAGCTGCTGTACGCGCTGGACGAGCAGGTCCGCCGCTGGGAAGTCGCGGGTCTCGTCCAGAAGTTCGAGCATTGGGAATTCACGTCCGTCGTCGTCGACGACGACGGCGTCTGCCGGGGCATCGCCGCGCAGGACCTGCGCTCCATGGATACGGTCACGTTCCGCGGCGACGCGGTCATCCTGGCGACAGGCGGCCCGGGCATCATTTTCGGCAAGACGACCAACTCGGTCATCAATACCGGCACGGCGGCTAGCGCGGTGTACCAGCAGGGCGTTCATTACGCCAACGGCGAGTTCATCCAGATCCACCCGACGGCCATCCCGGGCGACGACAAGAACCGCCTCATGAGCGAATCCGCGCGCGGCGAAGGCGGACGCATCTGGACGTACAAGGACGGCAAGCCTTGGTATTTCCTCGAGGAAAAGTATCCGGCCTACGGCAACCTCGTGCCCCGCGATATCGCGACGCGCGAGATTTTCGCGGTGTGCGTCGACGAGAAGCTCGGCATCGACGGCGAGAACAAGGTGTTCCTCGACCTCTCGCACAAGGATCCGAAGGAGCTTGACGTCAAGCTCGGCGGCATCATCGAGATCTACGAGAAGTTCACGGGCGACGATCCGCGCAAGATCCCGATGAAGATCTTCCCGGCGGTTCACTACTCGATGGGCGGATTGTGGGTCGATTATAACCAAATGACCAACATCCCGGGTCTGTTCGCCTGCGGCGAAGTCGACTATCAATATCACGGCGCGAACCGTCTCGGCGCGAACTCGCTGCTCTCGGCCATCTTCGGCGGCATGGTTACGGGCCCGAAGGCAGTCGAGTACATCAAGGGCCTCAAGAAGTCGGCCGACGACGTATCCGAGTCCGTATTCGAACGCGAGCGCTCGAAGCAGGCGAATAAGTACGAATCCATCCTCAAGATGGACGGCAACGAGAACGCCTACGTCCTGCACAAGGAGCTCGGCGAGTGGATGACGAACAACATGACCGTCGTCCGTTTTAACAACCGTCTCGAGCAGACGATCGGCAAGATCAAAGAGCTCAAGCAGCGATATCAGAAAATCAACATTAACGATACGGCTCGCTGGAACAATGCAGGCGTCGCCTTCACGCGCCAGCTGTGGAACATGCTGGAGCTGTCCGAGGCGATGACGGTAGGCGCCCTGCTGCGCAACGAGAGCCGCGGCGCGCACTACAAGCCGGAGTTCCCGGACCGCAACGACGAGGAGTTCCTGAAGACGACCAAGGCGACCTGGACGTCGGAGGGCCCGCAGATCTCGTACGAGGACGTCGACACGTCCCTGATCAAGCCGCGGGTTCGCGACTACTCCTCGAACAAGAAGAAGGAGGGCTAACCGATGGCAGATACTGCTACCGCGACCGCCAAGCGCACCGTCAAATTCATCATCAAGCGTCAGGAAAAGCCGGACGCCGCTCCATATACGGAGGAATTCGAGATTCCGTACCGTCCGAACATGAACGTCATCAGCGCGCTGATGGAGATTCAGCGGAACCCCGTCAAGGCGGACGGATCCAAGACGACGCCTGTCGTCTGGGAGTCGAACTGTCTCGAAGAAGTATGCGGCGCCTGCTCCATGGTCATCAACGGCAAGCCGCGCCAAGCGTGCTCCGCGCTGATCGACAAGCTCGAGCAGCCGGTTCGCGTCGAGCCGATGTCCACGTTCCCGGTCGTACGCGACCTGGTCATCAACCGCGAGCGCATGTTCAACGCGCTTAAGAAGGTCAAGGCTTGGATTCCGATCGACGGCACGTACGATCTCGGACCGGGCCCGCGCATGGCCGAGACCAAGCGTCAGTGGGCGTACGAGCTGTCCAAGTGCATGACGTGCGGCGTTTGCCTCGAGGCTTGCCCGAACGTCAACGACCGATCGAGCTTCATCGGCCCGGCGCCGATCTCGCAGGTTCGCCTGTTCAACGCGCACCCGACGGGCGAGATGAACGCGCACGAGCGTCTCGAGGCGCTCATGGAAGACGAGAGCGGCATCGAAGGCTGCGGCAACTCGCAGAATTGCGTGCGTTCTTGCCCGAAGGGCATTCCGCTAACGACGTCGATCGCGGCGATCAACCGCGACACGACCAAGCATATGTTCAAGCGCTGGCTGAGCTTCTGATTCAAGCTCGCGGGGTACCCGGAGTCGCGCCGATTAACGTCGGCCGCTTCCGGGTATTTTTTTTGGCGTTCGGGGCTTAATGAAGCGCTGCCAATTAAGAATGATGGACAATGGGCGGGGGCTGGCGCCTTCTATCGTACGGGTACAGGGATATTTCTCCTTTCGCTACGGCATACTGATTCTGTTGCGCGCATTTTTGACGAACGTTCTCAATTTGAGATCATAACGATAGGAAATCATTATTTTAATGTCGCAAACAAATGCTTTATAATCATGGAGGATAAGCGATACCGCTATGCTCGATAATTAACTTTTATAGAAGACCGAGGGATCACACAAATGGCGAATGGCGAGCAAGACCATCAGAACCCATGGGCGAAGTACTACGGCCCGAACCTTGGCTACATCGAAGAGCAATACGAACTGTACCTACGCGATCCGGAGTCGGTCGCGCAGGAATACCGCGAACAATTCAAAGCGTGGGGCGAGCCGCCGCGCTCGGTCCGGAGCCCAGGCGCTTCGGCGCCGGGTGCGGCTGTCGCCGTGGACGTGCGACAGCTTCGCAACGCGGTCTTAGCGGGCAAGCTCGTCTGGAATGTCCGCGCCTACGGGCATCTGGTTGCGGACATCGATCCGCTGGACATCGGCCCCGTCGCTTCGTCGAAGGTGCTGGAACCCGAGACTTACGGCCTGACGTACGCCGATCTCGCCGCATTGCCGGCGGACCTCGTCTGGGAAGGCGCGCCGGCCGGCGTGTCGAACGGAGCCGAGGCGATCGCCAAGCTCAAGGAAGTCTACGGAGGCACGATCGCCTATGAATTTAGCCATATTGCCGACGAAGAAGAGCGCCAATGGCTGAACAACTTTGCCGAGCAGCGGGTGCCCGCACAGCAGCTGAGCGCAGCCGAGCGCGCCGAGCTGCTCAAGCGCCTGCTTGAAGCCGAGCTGTTCGAGGACTTCCTGCAGAAGACGTTTATCGGCGTCAAGCGCTTCTCCGTCGAGGGCAACGATGCGCTGATCGCTTTGGTCGACCGCATGGTGCAGGACCTCGCCGGCGAAGGCGTCGGAGACATCGCGATCGGCATGGCGCACCGCGGCCGCCTGAACGTGCTTGCGCACATTTTGCAAAAGCCTTTGACGAAGATTTTCGCCGAATTCCAGCACTCCGCATCGAGCGGCAAGAAATCGCCGACCGAGGGGACATTCACGTTCGAGCCTGGCGGCACCGGCGATGTGAAGTATCACCTTGGCGCACGCCATGTTATGAAAAACGCCCATGGCGGCGAGACGCGCGTCGTTCTGGCGAACAACCCGAGTCACCTCGAGTACGTCAATCCGGTCGTGCAGGGCTTCGCGCGCGCCGCGCAGGACGACCGTACGCAGCGTGGCTACCCGAAGCAGAAAATGGATATCGCGGCTTCCATCGTCATGCACGGAGACGCTGCGTTCCCAGGCGAAGGCATCGTCACCGAGACGATGAACCTGAGCACGCTGCGCGCCTACGGCATCGGCGGCACGATTCACGTCATTGTCAACAACAAGATCGGGTTTACGACCGACAGCGTCGACTCCCGCTCGACCCAATATTCGAGCGATCCGGCCAAAGGCTTCGAGATTCCGATCGTTCATGTCAATGCCGACGATCCCGAAGCCGTGATCGCGGTTGCCCGCATGGCGGTCGCATACCGCCAGCGCTTCAAGAAAGACTTCCTGATCGACCTGATCGGCTTCCGCCGTCATGGCCACAACGAGACGCTCGATCCCGAGCCGACGCAGCCGACCGTCTACAAGAAGGTCAAGGCGCATCCCGGAGTCAGCCGCGTATACGCCGACCGTCTCATCAAGGAAGGCAAGCTGACAGAGGCGCAATTCGAGGAATCGAAGAATGGCGTTCTTGCCGTTTTCAAGGAAGCGTACGAAGAAATGAAGAGCCTTGAGGATCATCACGAAGGTGCTCAGTCCCACGCGGTCGAGCAGAAGACGACTGCTGTAGCCGCGCCGACGAACGTGCCGTTGGCGAAGCTGCGCGAGCTCAATGACGGTTTGCTCAAATGGCCCGAAGGCTTCAAGCTGTATCCTAAGCTGCAGAAGATACTCGAGCGCCGCGCAAGCGCGTTGAACGACGGCGAGAAGATCGATTGGAGCCACGCGGAGACGCTGGCGTTTGCTTCGATTCTCGCGGACGGACGCGCGATCCGGATGACCGGCCAGGATGCCGAGACCGCGACGTTCGCGCAGCGCAATCTGGTGCTGCACGACTACGAGACGGGCGATATCTTCTGCCCGATGCACGCGCTGCCGCAAGCGAAGGCATCCTTCGCGCTGCACAACAGCCCGCTGTCCGAGTCCGCAGTTCTCGGCTTCGAATACGGCTACAATGTTTATTCGCCCGAAACGATGGTCCTCTGGGAAGCGCAATTCGGGGACTTCGTCAACGTAGCCCAAGTGCTTATCGACCAATTTATCTCTTCGGGACGGGCCAAGTGGTCCGAGCGTTCGAGCCTGGTCATGCTGCTGCCGCATAGCTACGAGGGACAGGGACCCGAGCATTCCAGCGCCCGCCTCGAACGCTTCCTGCAGCTGTCCGCCGAGGACAATTGGACGGTAGCGAACCTGTCCAGCGCCGCGCAGTATTTCCATCTGCTGCGCCGTCAGGCATCGATCACCGGCACGGACGAAGCCAAGCCGCTCGTGATCATGACGCCGAAGAGCTTGCTCCGCAACCCGCGCGCCGCTTCGCCGGCAGCCGAGTTCGGCGAGGGCGGGTTCAAGACGATCCTCGAGCAAGCGGGTCTCGGCGCGAAGCCGGACCGCATAGAACGCATTGTACTTTGCTCGGGCAAAGTGGCAATCGACCTGGAGGACGCGCTGACGAAGGATAAGGACAGCAACAAAGATTGGCTGCATATCGTCCGCGTGGAGCAGCTGTATCCGTTCCCTGCGGAGGAGATCAAGAAGGTGTTCGCTCGCTTCCCGAAACTCAAGGAAGTCGTCTGGACGCAAGAAGAGCCTCGCAATATGGGGGCGTGGACCTATATGGAATCCCGCATCCGCGAGATCGCGCCGTCCGGCGCGGAAGTCAAGTATATCGGCCGTCCGGACCGTTCGAGCCCCGCTACCGGGTTCGCGGACGTACACGCGGACGAGCAGAATTATATCGTGACGCAATCTTTGAAGCAGAGTCCGACGTTGACTCACAATCTGGGGAGGTAAGCCGCAGTGGCAGATATTCTAGTACCGGCAATGGGCGAATCGATTACGGAAGGCACCATTTCGCGATGGGCCGTCAAAGCAGGCGATAAAGTAAGCCAGGGCGATCTGCTGCTCGAACTCGAAACAGACAAGGTTAACCTGGAGATCAGCGCCGAACAAGCGGGCGTCGTCACCGAGCTGCTGTTCGGCGAAGGCGACACCGTACAGATCGGCCAAGTCATCGGCCGAATCGCCGAAGGCGAAGGCGGAGCGGCGGCTCCTGCGGCCGCGCCTGCCCCTGCGGCAGCTCCGGCTCCTGCAGCAGCTCCGGCTCCGGCTGCGGCTCCTGCAGCGTCCGCGCCTGCTGCCGTGCCTTCCGCCGGGCAACCGTCCGCGACGCCGGCAGCCCGCAAGCTTGCTCGCGAGCAAGGCATCGATCTGAGCCAGACGCCTGCACGCGATCCGCTCGGCCGTATTTATCCCGAGGACGTACGCGCAGCCGGCTCCCAGCCTGCCGCTTCCGCGCCAGCTGCTCCGACGGCACCTGCTGCCAAGGCGCCTGCAACTGCGGCTTTCCAATCGGCCAAGCCGTATGAGCGCAAGAAGATGTCCCGCCGCCGCCAGACGATCGCGACTCGACTCGTCGAAGCCCAGCATACGGCTGCGATGCTCACGACCTTCAACGAAGTCGACATGAGCGCGATCCTCGACGTTCGCAAGCGCCGCAAGGATGCTTTCAAAGAAAAGAACGAAGTCAATCTGGGCTTCATGTCCTTCTTCACCAAGGCTGTCGTTGGCGCGCTGAAGCAATATCCGCTGCTGAACGCAGAGATCGACGGAGAAGACATCATCGCCAAGCAATTTTACGATATCGGCATCGCCGTATCCGCGAAGGAAGGCCTCGTCGTACCGGTCGTTCGCGACGCCGACCGCCTGAGCTTCGCCGAGATCGAGCGCTCCATCGCCGATCTGGCCGTCAAGGCGCGCAATAACGCGCTTGCGCTGTCCGACCTGCAAGGCGGTACGTTCACGATCACGAACGGCGGCGTATTCGGCTCGCTGCTCTCGACGCCGATCCTGAACGCACCGCAAGTCGGCATCCTCGGCATGCACAAGATCCAGCACCGTCCGATCGCGGTTAACAACAACACCGAAGTCGCGATTCGTCCGATGATGTACATCGCGCTCTCCTACGATCACCGTATCGTGGACGGCGCCGAAGCTGTTCGCTTCCTGGTCGCCGTGAAGGAAATGCTCGAAGATCCGGAAACGCTGCTGCTGCAAGGCTGATCGGTTTAACGCTCTTAGCCCCGCTTAATTTAAGCGGGGCTTTTTGCTTTTTAAGCGAGATGTTCCCGTTCCTGCGGCTAATTTCCTGCTTTAAGACACACCATTTTCAGCCATTTGAACGGTATCCCCTTCACACAGGGGACGTGGGCAAGGTCAGGGAGGAACGTTTTTTTCCTAAGGATTAAAGGGTTCAATGCTATACGGTTAGGTCGAAGTGATTGGTGGATTTAATTTTTCTTGGATCGATATGGGCGGTTGGATGGAGCGTATATGGATAGGCTATCAAAGAATCCAGTAGCTACCTTTGGTTTAATGTTGGCTCCCTGAATGAATGGGATAGCATGAAAATGCGTTAGGGGGTACTGGCTTCCTGAACGAAGGGGATGTCGTAACAATGCGTTGAGGTTCACATGTTCCTGTGCGAAGGGGATATCCTATCAATGCGTTAAAGTTCACTTATTCCTGTTCGAAGGGGATATCGTTAAAACGCGCCGAATCGCAGCAAATGATACATTCATCATCCTGCAAAAAGCGCAAAATAGAACGCCCGCGATCGCGAGCGTTCTTTTACGACTGTATTTAAGCTTTGGTTGCGCCGTTTGCGGCAGCTTCGAGATAGGCTTCCAGCGTGACGCCCTGCTTCATGATTTGTTTGGCCGCGTCCTTGCCGACGTAACGCACGTGCCACGGTTCGTATGAGTAACCCGTCACGTCTTCTTCGCCTTCGAGGAACCGGATGATGAAGCCGTACTCTGCGCAGTGCGCGGCAAGCCATTTGCCTTCTTTGGTGTCTCCGAACTTGGGCTCAAGCTCGAAGTTCGCGCTAGCGCTGGACACATCCATCGCAAGGCCGGTTTGGTGCTCGCTCTGTCCGGGCCTTGCGCTCGTCCGGTTCGCGACCTCTTCGCCCTTCAAGTCCGCGTTGCGGCTGAAGATCGATTTTTGCGTCGCATAGGAGCGATAGCCGGATACGGCTTTTAGCGTAATTCCGTCTTTTTCAGCGCCCGCGAACAGTTTTTCTAGCGCGCGAGCAGCGGTCTTCCTCATTTTCTGCTTGGGCGAATCTCCGGAAAACGAAAATTCGACATCCGGCTTGACCAGATCGTCCGGTGCATAAGTGGAGGAAAGCTCCCGCTTTTTATTGACCAGAACAAGCATGCTTTCGGGATTCGTCACGGTGGCTACGCCATTTTTGCCCACCTCGATCGTCTTGTCCGGCGCATTGAGCTGAAGCAGCGCGTCCAAGCTGTCCGAACCGGCACTGCCTTCTGGCTCATCGGAGGCATCCGAAGGCTTATCGGACGATTCGGGCGTTGCCGTTGAAGATCCGTCGGGGTCGGCGTCCTCGGACGGCGATGGGGAATCCGTAGACGGCGTTGCCGTGTCCGAAGGTTCCGCGCTTGGCGTCGCTTCGCTCGTGCCCGTATCTCCGGAACTGCCCGAAGGTGAGGCTATAGCCGATGCGGTCTCCGTGACGGCCGGCGGCGCGGCGCTTTGCTGCTTATCCGTTCCTATGATATCGTCCGCTTTCCATATAACGACCGCGACGACAGCGCCCGCGATCAGCCATCTTCCTATTTTCATTTCTATATCCCTCCCGATTCTACTGATTTAGACGTTCATAGAACTAGAATTGTTTCGACAAACTCCGCAAATGGGCAAATGAAATCGGCATCAGGAAAAATCTTCGTAAATTAACGAGAACAAATGTTCTATTTTGGGTTGTATAATGGGAATGTCAGGCTCCTACATAGATGAGAAGGAAATACGCTGCGGTTAAAGGAGGATGGGAATGGGCGACGAGTTGACCTTGTTCGCAGAATTTAGACAGCGGCTGACGCGAGCCGCCTGGCGCATGCAATATCGCAATCGATCCAGATTGAACCGGGAACTCGCGATCGCCGCGGCCGAGCGAACCGATATGGGCGAGCCTGCGGATCAGGCGATATCCATGCTTTTCGTGCAGGAGGTGCTGCTGGCGATTCCATCGTATCCAAGCAGAACCGTCATGCAGAAGCTGATCGTGGACGGGAAAACAGAACGCGAAGTATCGCGCGAACTGGGAATCACGCAACAGGCGGTGAACAAATGCAAACAGCGAGCGGTCGCGGCGCTCCGCCGACAAATGAGCAGCTCCGCCAACTAGTACAGGCCGCCGGGTATGGAGACCAAGTCGCCAAGCTGCGGATTATCGACTTTTTCGAACAAGAGATCGACGATCTATCGCGCTTCATGCGCATGCCGCGGGATGAAGCGAAGCAGGCGCTGAGACTCGAGCTGCTGGAGCTGATTCGGCTTAAAGCCGAGGAGATGGCGGCGGGCGGTCGGTGCGCGGAGCCCCAAGCCGCTTATGCTGCCGCAAATAACATTTAAGAGGAGAAGGATCGACGATGGAATATCGGAAATTTATGCGCGGCAGCGTCCCGGAATTTCCGAGGGGGACCAGGTTCCCCGAACGTCTCGCGCTGAGGAGCGGGGACGAGGAAACCGAATTGTCATGGCTACAGCATACGGCATCAGGCGCGGTCGTGTTCGTGATGAGCGCGGGATGCGAGGCTTGCGACTTGGATGCGGCGGTTGGATTCATGGAAGAGCGTCCCGAGCTTGACTATCTGCTGCTCGCGGAGGCGAGCGAAGCCGAACACGAATTGCTCGCTAAGGAACTTGCTCCGTTCCCATGCCGCGTCGAGCGATGCGAGATCTCGGCTGTCGCAGAACGAACGCCGATCAAGATCATCCCTTTTATGATCGTATTGGATCGCGATGGCTTCGCAGTTGGATCGGGCTTGTTCAATACGACGCTGGATGCAGCCGCCCATGCCCGCTCGCTGGGCGCGAACGGCAGAGCCGTCGAAGCCGGCGTCTGATGAGCAAAATCGCGCGCATCGCACGGGATGCTTTGGCGTCCGCCTGGCGGATCTATCGCTTCGACAAAGCGGGCGTGCTGCTCTCGGTATCCATGCTGACGGGCAATGCGCTGCAGTCCTACGGGACGCTCGCCCTTACGGCGCAAACGGTCAATGCCGCGGTTGGGGGCGATGCCGCAGCCTTCATACCGCCGCTAGCCGCGCTTGCGGGCCTCCAGTTGCTAGGAGCGGGACTGAACGCCATTTCCTCATACCGAACGTCCCGAATGCAGCTGGCCTACGCGAACGCTTGCGAATTGCAGCTGATCGAAGAGAACGGCGCGCTCGCTTTGGCAGAGCAGGAGCACCCGCAGTATGAGGAACGGCTTGCCTTGCGGCGATTCGCAGCAACGAAGCCGTTCGAGATGTACGCGCAGGTCGCTCAACTGCTGACGAAGCTGGCGACGGCGATCCTCGGATTCCGTTACTTGTCTGGCGTGCACCCCGCCGTAGGCGCGCTAGCCTTCGCGGTCGGATGCCTGAAGGGGGGTCTGCACCTGATGCTCGTGAACCGCAAGACAATGCTGAACGGGGAACTTCATCGCGCGTCGGTTCGTCCTTCGTATCTTTACGGACTGCTGACTGGGTCGTCGTCGCAGAAGGAATTGACGGTGTACCGCTCGCGATCTTATTTCAAAGCCCGGTGGCTGTCCGCCAAGCGAGTCTCGGACGGGATTCTGTCCCGCATCCAACGGATGCAGCTGTCGGCGGGCTTCGCGGGAGAGGCGATATCCGCCGCGGGCTATGCGGCAGCCGCATGCGTCGCGGCCTGGACCGTCCGCGAACGCGGGCTCGGAGCAGGCGACTTCATGGCCGTCACGATGGCCATGAGCCTCATCTCTTCCAACCTGTCGTCCGTCTTGCAGAGCTGGGCGGGAGTCGAAGAGACGCACGCCTATCTGTCCGGAACCGGGGAGCCGGATTTACCCGCGCGGGGTTCCAAGGAACGGTTGAATGAAAAACATGCGTTGGAAGGCGCTGCGCTTAGCTGCGCGCCGCCGCAAAAAGGTGCGAGCGAAGGCGGCGGGGGCAAGCCTTTTGTCTTCGCCAAGGCGATCGCCCTTCCGGCGCTGCGGTATACGTATCCGAACCGGGACAAGCCTGCGCTCGAGATCGGGGAGCGGCACATCAGCCGGGGAGAGAAAATCGCCATCTTGGGCGGCAACGGCTCGGGCAAGTCCACTTTGCTCAAGATCGTGCTCGGCTTGTACGTGCCTGAAGGAGATCCCGTCCGCTATGATGGCATTCCTGTAGGCGCGATCGACCGAGACAGCATGTTTGAGCGCGTTCAGGTGCTGTTTCAAGATTTCATCCGCTATCAAGGAACGGTGCGGGAGAACATGGCAGCAGGCAATGGCGATGCGCTTAAGGACGACGCCAGACTGCGCGCAGCGCTGACGGCATCGGGCCTCGGCGAGCTGGCGGACGGACGCGGTCCGGATACGCCGCTCGGCCAGATGGATGGGCGCTCGATTTATTTGTCGGGCGGTCAGTGGCAGAAACTGGCCTTGTCAAGGCTGTTCCTGCATCCCGACGCCGATCTCGTCGTGTTGGACGAGCCGACGTCTGCGCTGGATCCGCTTAGCGAGTCCGCCGCGATGAACGGAATCTGGAGGTTGTTCGCGGACAAGACCGTGTTGCTCGTCACGCACCGCGTCGCGCTGGCCAGACGGGCGGACCGGATATGGGTGATGGAAGAAGGACGCATCGAAGAAGACGGCAATCACGAGACGCTGCTGGCGCTCGGCGGGCGTTACGCCCGCGTCTGGTCGGAGCAGGAGGCGCTGCACGAACGACTAACTTCGTTAAGGAGCGGATAACGATGAGCTTGAGACTAAAATCTGGCGAACGAACGCCGATCGTCCTGCGGCCCGGCACGACGATTCCCGAACTAAGGCGGGCAGGCGCTCCGGGACCGAACGGAGAGCCGCGGCTATTGGTATTCGCGTCGCTTCACTGTGCCGATTGCATCGAGCTGTTTCCGCATCTGGCCCATACGAGCGCCAGCCTTCCGGAATATCGGCTTCTGCTGCTGGTCGCGGGAGATCCGCGCGACGTTCGCGAGATGTCGGACTACTTCGAATGGACGTTCCCGGTGTTCCCCGTGAACGCCAGGGAGATGCACGACGTGCTCGGCGTGCGAACTTACCCGCTGGCCGTTTTCGAGCTCGGCGACGGGAAGGTCGCGCGAGCCGCCGCCGTCCACGACGATCGCGAGATCAGGCGGTTGGCCGAAGGATTGCTATTGAAAGGAGGTGATAGACATGGCTTGCACATGCCCGACGAACTACATCCTTGACGGCGAAATTCCGCAGTACACGTACTGCGTCGCCAAAACCTGCTCCGCAAACGGCACGACGTATCCGAAGGAATACTGGATCAACAAGACGGTCCAATGCACCAATACGGCGGCGCCTTACGACGTATCGTACGTGAATTGCGATCAGCAAGGCGGATGCTGCGTTTAACGACGCGCCGGGAGCCGGGCGAAAAGCCCGGCTTCTTGTTTTTTCCTGCAATCATAGCCGAGAGGGGGACTAGAGCGATGAACTGGGAATATGAAGCCGCTTGGTTGTGCGATTATGCGCTGGCCGTCGTCTTTGCCGCTTCGGCATGCGGCAAGGCGCAAGCCATGACGGACCTGCGCATGGAGATTAGCGCATACGGGCTGGTGCCGTCGCGCCTCGAGCCGACGGCCGCTTGGACGGTGCTGGCTATGGAGTGGGCGCTTGCGGCTGCCTTCGCTGCCGGCGGTACGCTGGAGGGCTTCAAGGAGCCAGCGGCGATCGTCGTTCTGCTGGGCATGACCGGGTTAAGCTGGCGCCGTCGACGTGCTGGGAATGAGATAAAAGGAGCGGGCGGAGCGGACAGCTGCGGATGCTTCGGCGCGAATCATCCGCTAAGCCGACGCCCGCTGCTGCGCAACGCGATATTCATCGCGGTCGCGGCAGCCGGTTGGATCGTTGAACGGCCGGCGCCGTCCGGCACGGGCTTTGCGGCGTTTGCGTTAGCCGTCGCGTCCGCGGTGTGGCTGCTTGATGCGCGCAAGCTGCAAAAGGAATCAGGCGAATGGAGGGCCGGCGATGAGCAGGTTACCGGATGAGGCGATCGCGATTTTGGCCGGCGCGATCGCCGCTTTGGCATGGCTGTCGTACCGCCGGTCCGCGAAGACGAGATATAACTTGCTGCGCGAACTGTTCGAGCGGACGGCCGCCGTCGCGGGCTTCGAGCCCGAAGCCGTGCTCGTCGTGCAGCCCCAGACCGGCGCGGAAGCGGCATTCGCGGCGCAGATTCATCGGGCGCCGCGAAGCTGGCATGTCGTTCTGGTCGGCCCTGCCTGGCTGGCGGCGATGAAGAGCGCCGCATGGCGCAGGCCGGTGAGCGGGATGGATATTTTGCCGTTCGGGAAGGGAGCGCTGAAGGAGCGCGCATATCTGGCGATCCGAAGAGGCCGACGCTTTGAGCTTGTCCACGAACTTCTTCCCTATATGGAGAGGCTGGGATCGTCCTGGCCTGAGGTCGGGGTCGAATCCCCTTCCACAGCCGCTGATGCCGCTTTGGACCGACTGCTACAATGAAGCAAATGGTTCGGAAAGCGAGGTTGCTTCTTTATGAATCCCAATTCGATAAAATCCAATCCGCGCGCAAGCGCTTATGCGGCCTGGAAGCTGCAGCTCGGCCTGCTGCCGCTTGGCATAACGGCCTTCGTCCTGACGCTGACGGGAATCACGCTCGGTCTGAGCCTGGCGATCGTCGGCATCGGTATCCCGATTTTGGCGGGTACGTTGGCCTGGAGCGCCGCGCGCATGAGGCGCGAGCAAAGACGCTGGAATGCCTGGCAAGATGGCGGACAAGCGCAGGACGAGCCGTATCCCGCGCATCAGATTTCGCAAGGCGTAGAATCCGGCTCGGCCCGCGCTTCATGGAAGTCCTGGTTCCGGTCGCTGGGCAATCCGCTCGGCTACCGCGCAGCCGCGCATCAACTGCTCGGGTTTCCGATCCGCATCGCGCTATTCGTCATCTCGCTGACGGTGCCGCTGTCCGTCTTCGCGGTCATGCTGGCGCCCGCCGCTTACAAAGTGAGCGACTATCTGTACGGCTACGTCCTGTACGACGATACGACGATGCGGATGCTGCTCCCGCCGCTGTCTCCTTTCGAACGATCGCTCGTCGTCTCCGGGATCGGCGTCGTCCTGATGCTGTTCGTACCGGCGCTGCTTCGGGCTTGCGGACGCATTTATGCCGCCTGGCTCGCCTTCTTTGCTGGCCAGCCCGAGATCTCGCCGCCCGCGGAAACGGGCCAACCGGTTCAATCGCCTGCCATGCCCGTCGCCGAAGCGGCGGGGGATTGGCTCGCCCGCGCCGAAGCGGCGATCAGCCGCTACGACGAAGACGCGCGTCATGCCCAGACGCCGCAGGCTCACTGACGCGCAGCGCAAAAGAACGCAACAAGAAGAGCAGCCCCGCCGATGATCTCGGCTTCGGAGCTGCTCTTTTTGATGCGGCGATGAACCTACATCCATTTTTCTCCCCAGTTCTGGATGGACTCGATGACGTCCTCCAGATCCCGGCCTTTGTCCGTCAGTTCATATTCGATGCGCACCGGCATCTCCGGGTATACGGTACGCTTGACGAGTCCGCTCGATTCAAGCTCTTTCATGCGATCCGTGAGCATCTTGTCGCTCATATCCGGAATTTGCTCCTTCATGTCCTTGAAGCGCTTCGGACCGCCCATCAGCACGCGAACGATGAGGCCCGTCCACTTCTTGCCGAGCAATTCGGCAGCATGCTCGTATTTAGGGCACATTCTGGAGTAGTCCATGCGGCTCACCCCTTTCGTCCCTTTATTTTAACATACTGAGCTCTAAATGAATAGAAGAAACAATATAAATGTATTTTACTAAATAAAAGTTAGTTTAAGCGGTTAAGCGGATCCTTGCGATCAAATGCGAATCAGAACGAGTCCTCCAAGCAAGCAGATCAAAGCCGCATATTGGGGGATTGACAGCCTTTCGCGATAAACGGCGAGCGAGAGAATGACGACCACCAGACTGTTGGCGGCAAAAATAGGCGCGACGAGATGCGCCGGTCCGCGAGCCAGCGCGACGGCATAAAGCTGCAAGCCGCCATAGGAAAACGCGCCTGCAGCGAGCCCCCACCGGAAGCCGATGCCGGCGGCGCGGGAACGAGCTTCTACGTGGGCGCTCGCTCGCGAATCGGGGGCATGACGGCCGTTCCTACTGGAAAGCCAAGCGGCAGACATGAACCACAGCAAGGACAGCAAGTAGCCGGCCCACAGCACGTTGGCGCCGTCCAGTCCGATGCGGTCCGTCACCTTCAAGCCGCCGTTGCGCAGCACGAACAGGCCCATCGCGGCCAGCGCGAGCGGGTACCAGCTGCGACCTGCGATCCGCGGCGCCGCAGAGCGGGCACCGGTCGTCGTCCCGGGTCCGCTCCGCAGTGACAAGAGCGCGATGCCCGCCAGCAGCCACAGCGCGCCGAGGAGGCCCGTGGCGTGCGGCGTCTCGTCGAACCAGACGATGCCAGCGGCCATAACGATGACGATATTCGCGTTCGTGAGCGGAGAGACGAGGCTGGCCGGCCCGCGCGCGAGCGCGCGCATGAACAGCAGGTTGCCCCAGGCGGAGCCCAGGCCGATGACCGCGCCGGCGGTCCAGACGCGCCAATCGAGCGGCTGCCAGGCGCGGGTGAGCAGCGCTTGGATCCAGAAGCCCGCGGTGCCAGAGGCGTACAGGCCGATTAAAAGCGAAGACAGCGCGCCGCCGCGCATCTGGCTCGCCTTCATGAAGAAGCCGGCCAGACCGAAGGCGAGCGCGCTGAGGACGGCGACGGCAAACCAATGCAAGCGGCGTGCTCCTCCCTGCGGCTAGCGCGATCCGATAACGAAATCGTCTTTGTAACACAATTGCAACATTGCTGTTACCGGCGTGTCTTGGACGTCGGTTACAATAACGACCAAGACCCCCTTTTTCATATCTTTGAAGGCCCGCCAGCGGTGGCGGGCCTCTTTTTTTGTCCGCGCAGCTTCCGAATGCCGGAGGGAAGCGAACGGCGAACCCTTTGGACCCGTTACAGCGGCACGACGACTTTTTGCTTCTGCCGGAAATAAACCCAGCGCTTAAAGCCGATTTCCTTAAGCCGGCTGCGCACCTGCTCCCAATCGTCGCCGACCCGTTCGGGAATATGGGCGTCGGAGCCGAACGTCACGTCCGCGCCAAAATGGAGGGCTCGCTCGAGGATGGCGTCCGACGGATACCAGCCGCCGACGTCCTTGGTGCTGCCGCTCGTGTTGATTTCCAGGGCAATATCGTTCGCCGCGACCGCTCTGAGCGCTTCGTCGATATCTGCCTCGGCGCCGCGAATGTCGGAGAATGCGGGGTGATAGGCCTTCATCGCGTCGATATGGCCAAGCACCTGGAACATGCCGGCATTCGCGGACTCGGTGATCAGCTTGTAATAGAGCTTCTTCTCGGCCGTATGCTCGGACCTGTCAAGCTGCTTCCACCGGTTGCGGTTGAAGATGCTGATGCCGCGCGTCTGATGGACCGAGCCGATGAGATAATCGAATGGATACGGCGCGTAGGCTGCCCGGTAAACCTCGACGCTTTCCGGAAAGTAATCCGATTCGACGCCGAGCAGCACCTCGATTCGATCCTTGTATTTGTCCTTGAGGCGCAGCACCTCCGCGACGTAGTTCGGGAACTCGCTCTTGGCCATGGCGATGCCGGGCTGGTACCGGTCTTCCTCGCGGGCGAAGTACGGGGAATGGTCCGATATACCGATCGCCGTCATGCCCGCCCGGATCGCGGCTTCGATATAATCCTCGATCACGCCGGAAGCGTGTCCGCAGCGCTCGTGATGCGTATGCAAATCGAATTTTTCCATGGGATTCCGCCTCCTCAAGATCGACCTATACCTTTATATTTATCCTTATTCGCTGCCGGTGAATTGATCCTCCGGCATGCCCTTCAAGTCGTTGAGGAATTGCTTCATCGCATGACTGACATAGCGGCCGGACTTGGTGATGACGCCGACGGGATGGCTGACTTCGAGCTCCTCGACCGCGATCATCTTCAGGGTGCCCCTGCGGAGCTCGCTCGCGATCGACAGCTTGGACACGATGGCCGCGCCGAGATTCAGCTCCACCATCCGCTTCACCTCTTCGCTGCTGCTGAGCACCATGACGGGATTCGGCTCGATGTGATGCTCTCTGAAAATCCGGTCGACGAACCTGCGGCCGAGCGTGTCGGGAGACAGCAGGATCAAAGGGACGTCTCTCAACATGCCTACGGTGACGCGGTTGCGGGATGCGAGCGGGTGGCCCGGCGCGACGACCAGCTCGAACGTATCGTAGTAGAGCACCGAAGTCTCGACATGCGCGCTTCGCTCTGCCAGGTAGCCGATGCCGATATCGACGAAGCCGTTCTCCACGCTGGTCAGCACTTGGGAGGACGGCATCGTATGGATCGTCGTCTTGATAAGCGGGTATTGGTTTTGAAAATAGGAAAGAACCCGCGGAAGAATCTGCATCGCGATGGAAGTCGTCGTGCCGAGCACGATATGGCCTTGGGGGTTCTGGTCCAGATCGGACAGCTTCTGCCTCAGCTCTTCGACGATGGATAAGATGCGCTGGGCGTGCTCGAGAAATACCTGACCGCGGTCGGTAAGCGTCACGGGATGGTTCCGATCCACCAGGATCGTCTTGAATTCGTCCTCCAGGCTCTTGATCTGGGCGGACACGGCGGGCTGCGTCAGGTTCAGCGCTTCGCCGGCTTTGCGGAAGCTGAGCGTCTTCGAGATCGTCAGCAGCGTCTCCAGTTGGTTGATATTCAATCCTGTCACTCCATCCTATTTGAATAATTTATCGACAGGAGTGCACGAATAAGAAGTTTTTCTAACCTTCACTTATTATAGAAGGAATCCGACGGGTAAGCAAAGGGAATGGAGCAAAGATTAAGCCTTGCAACTTACTCAAATTTGAGTATAATCGATTTGAAATCCAATTTGCGAAATAAAGAAAGAGGGAGCTATCCTACCATGGATGCTAAAAAAAGCAATGTGAAGCTCGCGATCGCGGGGCTTCTGCTCGGCCTGTTCATGGCCGCGCTCGACCAGACGATCGTATCCACCGCGATGAAGACGATTATCCAGCGTCTAGGCGGTCTGGACAAGTTCATCTGGGTGTACTCCGCCTACATGATCGCCATGGTCGTCGCCACGCCGATCTTCGGCAAACTGTCCGACATGTTCGGCCGCAAGCGGTTTTTCCTGCTTGGCGTTACGCTGTTCCTGCTAGGCTCCATCCTGTGCGGCACCGCGCAGAATATGGACCAGCTGATCATTTACCGCGCGATCCAGGGCATCGGCGGCGGCGCGCTCATGCCGATCGTATTCACGATCATCTTCGATCTGTTCCCGCAGGAAAAGCGGGGCAAGATGATGGGGCTCTTCGGCGCCGTGTTCGGCATGTCGAGCGTATTCGGACCGATCCTCGGGGCCGTCATCACCGACAATATCAGCTGGCGCTGGATTTTTTACATCAACGTGCCGATCGGTATCCTGTCGTTTTACTTTATCCTCCGCGCTTACCACGAATCCGCGGCGCGGCGCAAGCAGAGCATCGACTGGCTCGGCGCGATCCTGTTGACGGCCGGCGTCCTGTCGCTCATGTTCGCGCTGGAGCTCGGCGGCTCCGACGGCTGGGCATGGGACTCGTTCAAGACGATCGGCCTGTTCGTCGCCTCCGGCGTGCTGTTGATCCTGTTCCTGATCGCGGAGCGCATGGCCAAGGATCCGATCATCGCGCTCGGCCTGTTCAAGAAGTCGCTGTTCACGAGCAGCATGATGATCAGCTTCCTGTACGGCGGCGTTATGATCGCATGCGCGACTTATATTCCGCTGTTCATTCAAGGCGTCTTCCACAAGACCGCCACCCAGACGAGCCTCGTGCTGACGCCGATGATGATCGCGGTCGTCATCAGCAGCCAGGTCGGGGGACTGGTCGCCGGCAAGTTCCGATTCCGGACGACGATGGTCGTCTCCTCGATCGTGCTCGCGATCGGCGCTGCGCTGCTCGGCTTCGCGATGGACCTGACGACGGGCCGCGGCATCATCACGCTGTATATGATCGTCGTGGGCCTCGGGATCGGCGTGTCGTTTTCCCTGCTCAACATCTCGACGCTCGGCTCCGTGCCGCCTCAGTATAAAGGCTCCGCGTCCTCGCTGATCACGTTTTTCCGGACGATCGGCTCGGCGCTCGGCATCACCGTGTTCGGCGCCATCCAGAAGCATGCCTTCCAATCCGACGTGCTGTCGATGCCGGGCTCGAGTCCCGAGCTGGCGGCTCAGATCAAGAGCGGTCAGGCGCTGCTCGATCCGGCGGTGCAAGCGGTCATGAAAATTCCCCAGGACGTTTTGCAGAAGCTGCTGAACGAGCTCGGCGATTCCATCATCACGACCTTCCAGTGGGCTGCGCTGCTGCCGGTTCTGGCCTTCGTGTTCGCCCTGTTGATGGGCAAGGCGCGCATGGCGCCTTCCAATGCGGGCAAGCCGGACGCTCCGAACGCGAGCAAGCCGGAGGGCGCGCCGGAGCGCGGCTGACGCCATGTCCATGAAGCTGCTCATCCTCGGCATCTTGATGGAGAAGGACCGGCACCCGTACGAGATTCGCCAGACGATGACCAATCGCAGCTGGAACCATGCGTTTAGGCTGCGCGACGGCTCTCTGTACTATGCGGTGGACCAGCTTCGCGATCACGGCTTGATCGAAGCGGTCCATACCGTCCCCGTGCCGGGCGAGCATCGTCCGGACAAGACGATCTACCGCATCACCGAGGCGGGCCGGCAGGAGTTCGACAGGCTGATGTACGCCCAGCTCGAACAGCCCTCGTATCCGCAGCATCCGATGATGATGGCGATGCCTTTTTTGCGACTTGCCGACCAAGCTCGCGTCGCTGAGATCGCCGGCCGGCAGCTTGCGGCTTGCGAGGAGCGAATCGCCTCGCTTGAGCAGGCGCTGGCTGTCAAGGCAAGCGGGATTCCGGCGAGCGCGCTGCGGATGATCGAAGGCATGCTCGCCTTCGGACGCGCGGAGCGCGACTGGCTGGAGACGATCATCGACGAAGCCAGGAGCGGCGCGTACGATCAAGAGCGCGATCCATCGGGCGGATGGAGACGCAAGGCTCGCCCGCCCGCTCCGCCGACGCAAGATTGAATCGGAAATGAATAAACGAAAAGAAGCCTGCCGTTGCGCCGAGGGCGCGCTGGCAGGCTTTTTCGGTTCGGGCCGATCGTCGCTGCGGCGGCAAGTCCGTTTTTAAGCGATTATTCGGCGGCCTCCGTCGACGACCTCAACCTGCTCGCGACCGAGCTTCGTTCGGCCATCGGCCGATTCGAGCTTGGCGAAGCGGACGCCGCGGCGACGATGCCGGCGCAGGAATTTTAAAGGCACGAAGGAGATGCGCCCCGCCCGCGTCGAATTGATGAGGAGGCATAAATTCGACAGAAGAGGGCGATGCGGTGCTGGACGATAAAAAAGCGATACGCGCGTGGATGATGTACGACTGGGCGAACTCATCGTTTGCGACGACGATCATGGCGGCGGTCATGCCGATCTACTACGCCGGCGTCGCCGCAAGCGGACTGGAAGACGGCAGAGCGACGTCTTACTGGGGCTTCACGCAGACGGCCGCGGCGATCGTCATCGCCGTGCTGTCGCCGCTGCTCGGCGCGATCGCCGACCGTTCGGGTGGCAAAAAGCGGTTTCTGGGTTTTTTCTCGCTCTTGGGCGCGGCGGCTTGCATCGGCATGGCGTTTATCGGCGAAGGCGATTGGATCGCGGCTTCGGCGCTCGTCGTCGTCGGCATGATCGGGTTCGGGATGGGCGGCACTTTTTACGATGCGCTGCTCAACGACGTCGCTTCGCCCGCCATGCGGGAGCGCGTCAGCGCGAAGGGCTTCGCGATGGGCTATCTGGGCGGCGGCGTGCTGCTCGCGATCAATCTGGCGCTCATCATCGGATGGAAAGCTTTCGGCTTCAAGGATTCGGCCGGCGCTTCGCAGGTTTCCTTCGCGATGGTCGGCGTCTGGTGGGCGCTTTTCTCGCTGCCGCTCTTTAAGCATGTGCGCGAAGCGAAGGGCATGCCGGGCGGATCGGCGGCGGACAGCGTGCGGGAAGGACTCGCGAGACTCGGTCAGACTTTCCGCAGCATCCGGCGCTACCCCGAGCTGTTCAAGTTTATGGTCGCTTACTGGTTTTTCTTCGACGGCATCAATACGATCATCGTCATGGCGACCAGTTACGGCACCGACATCGGTTTGGATCAAAACGCGTTGATCGGCGCGCTGCTGCTCACGCAGTTCGTCGGATTCCCGGCGACTTGGCTGTTCGGACGGCTGGCGGACCGGATCGGCGGCAAAAAAATGCTGTACGGCGCGCTGTCGGTGTACGTGGTCATCGTGCTGCTGGGCTATCTCATGACGAACGAGTATCATTTCTTCGCCTTGGCGCTGCTCGTCGGACTCGTGCAGGGCGGCGCGCAATCGACGTCGCGGGCGATCTACAGCCGGCTCATCCCGCCGGGGCGCACCGCGGAGTTCAACGGCTTCCTCAGCTTCACGAGCCGGTTCTTCTCTTTCGGCGGTCCGCTCGTGTTCGGCATCGTCGGCGTGCTCACCGGCTCGAGCCGCGCGGCGCTGCTCGCGATCGCGCTCTTTTTCCTCGTCGGCATCGCGCTTCTCTCCCTGGTCAAGCTGGAGAAGGGCTGGCGCGAAGCGTCGGAATAGCGAAGCAAGGCATGTTTAAGGCTTAGATGACCGGCTCCGCGAAGGTGATCCGGGCGCTGCCGCAGGGCAGGCCGGTCTCGTAGGAAACGTTGCCGACGAGCGATTCGAAGCCGGCCTTCGCTTCTTCGGCTTCGCCGGCGCTCCCGGCGCCAATCCAGCGAAGCCCGGCGGCGAGCGTGAGCTTGCCGTCATCGAAGGCTTCGTCCCAAAGATCGTACACGCTCTCGTGCCGCAAGCGCGTCCGGTCGACCGGGTCGATCCAGCCGCTGCGTCTCGCGTTCAGGACGTCCCAAGGCGGGATGGCGCGGGGCGGCGAAAAAGGGGCGAGCATCCCGAACGTCAATTTTCCCTTCCACCCGCGAGGATCAAAGAAAAGGCGATGCGCGCCGACGAACTGCCGCACGGACGCATCGAGCATGCCGGCGGTCAGCTCGCCGGCGAGACCCGGATAGTGCTTGCAGGACAGAGCGTACAAAATGTCGGCCATGCCTCCGGGGAGCTTCCCGCCCGTGTCGATCTCATTCGATACGGGCGTTTTTCCCGTTTGAATGCCAGCCCGGCGCCACATGACGACCGAATCCATGGCGGTCTCGAATCGTTGATGCTTCCATTTGCCGAAGCCGGACAGGCTGAAGACATAGGGATGCACGTGCCGGTCCAGCACGTGATGCAGCAAAAAGCCTGCGGCGTACGCCTCGGCCTCCGAATCTCCGGCGCGGTGGCGCGTCGCTTCGAATAAGTCGATGAGGAACGGTCCGCACGACACGTTGTGCAGCAGGCTCCCTAACCGGTTGGCCGGCGTGCGCGAACGCTGCCAGGGCAGGTAATGGTCGTAAAACAAAAAATCCGGACCCTGGCAGCCGAGCTGAAAAGCGGTACGCTGCGCGGGATCGGTTAAATAAGGGAGCCGAAGCGCTTCTGCTAGTTCTCGGCCGAATTGGACGTGCGCCCATAGGTTTGGCATGCGGGATCCTCCGTAAGTTCTGCGGAACTGCGACTAATGATTCCGTTTTTTAGGTATTTTTCGACAGGGTCTTTTGGCCCATTATCGTTCAAAAGTACCGCGATTTAACGAAAATAAGTATACTTGTCCTACTTATTTAAGTATAATGATGGCAACGAGGCAAGAGAAGCGGTATTTTGTCGAAACGACGCGCAGACAACGAGTTCCGGCGGTACAGAATCGGCTCGCAAGGAGGCATCGCTCGCGAATGAAGGCTGAATATATCAACCCATTCCTGGAATCGGCCCGTATGGTCATCGAGCAAATGGTTCAGATTCGGCCCAGCACCGGCCAGTTGGCGGTGAAGGACATCCAGTTCGTGGACAATCACGTGTGGATACAGATCGGGCTCACGGGCCATATGAGCGGCGACATCGTATTCGGCTTGAGCGAATCGGTCGCGCTGAAGATCATATCCGCGATGATGGGCGGGTTCGCCATCACGGAGATCGACGAGATGGGCAAGAGCGCCATCTCCGAACTGGGGAACATGATCAGCGGCAACGCATCGACCATTTTGTTCAACCAAGGCGTCCATGTCGATATTACGCCGCCGCGAGTCGTTCATTCGATGCGCGAGAGCCACGGGGAGACCCGCCGCGCGCTGGCGGTGCCGCTCATCATGGACGGGATCGGCGAGATGGAGATACAGGTATTGATCGCTTGATTCGCGCGGAGCCTGCATCCGGGGCGGCGCGACATATCGCCGTACCGCTCGATATGCTACAATAAGGAAGCCCCGCAGGGGGCTTTTTTTTAACGCTTAAACGCAATTGAAAGGCGCATTTCGGATAAAGCGCCGATAAATCGTCCCGCTGCGTCCGGATGTTCGATTCTGCCGGCGGCGGAGAAGGGGAATGGCCATGTCTTCCATAGACCTGCGCGGCCGGATCGTGCTGTTGACCGGCGCCTCGAGCGGGATCGGCGCGCTGACGGCGCGGATGCTCGCGGAGCGAGGCGCGGTGCCGGTGCTGGCAGCCCGTTCGGCGGACAAGCTGGCCGCCGTGTCGGCCGGGATCCGGGGCGAGCATGCGGTTTTCGGCTGCGACGTGCGGAGCGCGGTGTCCGTCGACGAGACCGTCGCGCGGACGCTCGAGCGTTACGGGCGCATCGACGCGCTGGTGAATAACGCGGGATACGGGGATTTCCTTCCCTTCGAAGAGACGGACTTGGCGCGGTTTGAAGCGATGATGGACGTCAATTATATGGGTACCGTGCGGTTTTGCAAGGCTGTGTACCCGGCCATGAAGCGGGCCGGGGCCGGTCACATCGTCAATGTGGCCTCGATCGCGGGCAAGATCGGGACGGCCAAGGCGACGGGGTATGCCGCCTCGAAGCACGCCGTGCTGGGCTTTACCAACTCGCTCCGGCAAGAGCTCCGGGGCAGCGGCATCCGTATTTCAGCGCTCAATCCGGGGCCGATCGATACGCCGTTTTTCGACCGGGCGGATCCCGGAGGCACTTACAAGCGCAACATCCGGCGTTTTTTGATGCAGCCGGATACGGTCGCGAAGGCATTGGTGCGGCTGTTGGAGACCGGCAAGGCGGAGCGCGATTTGCCTTGGGTGTCCGCCGCCGGCGCGAAGCTGATCCAGCTATTCCCGGTGCTGACGGCGGGCGTCGCCGCCCGTCTGCTCAACAAGAAATGACGCAGCGCCGATCGGCGCCGCCGCAAAGGAGAATGAAAATGTCGGAAGAACAAATAGAACGACAGGAAGATCGCGAGGCTGCATCGGTCAGCGAGCGGCCGGAAGACAATGCGGCCGTGGAGCGCGTCGAAGAAAGCGTAGAAGCAACTGTTGGAGGAAGCGCCGAGTTCGAGGAGAGGCGCACGTTTAGCGCGCTCGGGCTTGGGGCGGAACTGACCGGCGCGCTGGCCGCGGCAGGCATCCTAGAGCCGACTTCGGTGCAGGCGGGCGTCATTCCCGAGCTGCTCGCCGGCAGGGACGGCGTGCTGCGGTCTCCGACGGGCTCGGGCAAGACGCTGGCATACCTGCTGCCGCTGCTGCAGCAGGTCGATCCCGCGAAGCGCGAGACGCAGGCCGTGGTCATTGCGCCGACGCAGGAGCTGGCGATGCAAATCGTGCGCGTGTCGGAGAAGTACGGCGAGCCCCTAGGCGTCAAGACGGTCGCCTTGATCGGCGGTGCCGCGCTGTCGAGGCAGCTGGATCGCATGAAGGGCAAGCCGGCGATCGTCGTCGGCACCCCGGGCCGGATTCGCGAGGTCGCCTCGCTTCGCAAGCTGTCGCTCCATGCGGTCAAGCATGTCGTCGTCGACGAGACTGATCGCGTCTTTTCGCTGGGAGGCAAGAGCGATGTCGAGTTCGTGCTGAAGGGCGCCGCCAGAGACAAGCAGACGGTATTCGTGTCGGCCACGCGCTCGGATACGATGCGAGCCGCAGAGGCGAAGTGGCTGCGCGATCCGTGGGAGACGACGGTCCGCCTGGAGCAGGAGCCGGGACTGCCGCAGACGATCGAGCATCTGTACCTGGTCAGCGACCCGCGGGACAAGATCGATCTGGTACGCCGCCTCGTGCGCACGATGAAGCCGGCTTCGACGCTGCTGTTCGTGAACGACATCGAGCGGATCGGCGAGCTGCTCGCGAAGCTTCGGTTCGAAGGCTTCGCGGTTGACGCGCTGTACGGCGACACGCCGGGACGGGAGCGGGGAGAAGTGCTTCGCAAGTTCCGCGAGGGGAAAACAAAGCTGCTGGTCGCGTCCGACGTGGCCGCTCGCGGTCTGGACGTGCAAGAGCTCGCGCTCGTGCTGCAGTTCGAGCCGGCGCTCGACGCGGATCACTACGTGCACCGCGCGGGTCGCACCGGCCGGATGGGACGGAGCGGGACGTCCATCACGATCGTGACGCCCAAGGAGCAGTTCATCATGGACAAGCTGGGCAAGCAGCTGCGTATCGAGATTCGCGAGCGACGCCTCGCGCACGGGAAGCTCGAAGGCGTGAAGGGCGAAGGGAAGCGTGAAGCGAGGGACGAAAGGTCCGGGCCGCGAGGGAAAGGCGCCCCTGGCGCCCCGGCGAAAGCTGTCGGCGCTGTGCAGGCTCGCGGCAGGGCGGAAGCGGACGGCACGGCGGCGCCTAGACGTACGCTGGGGGGCCGGGCCGCGGAGGCCGGTTCGAAGAAGGCCGGGATTGGGCCACATGCTGGAGCCAAGCATCAAGCCGGCGCGATAGGCGGCAAGCCGGGAGCAGTCGCCCGCGGATCTGCCGGCGAGCGGAGCGGGGAGCAGGCGCGTACGCAAGCTACAGGCGCGAATGCCGGTAACGCGCGGCGGGAAGCGGGTTCTGCGAGCGTGCAGAAGGCGGGGAAAGGCGGCGGCAAAACGGCGCCGCCCGCGCGTCCGGCCGCGAAGGGCAAGGTCAAGCAGGATCGGGAGCGCGACAACAAAAATAAAGGGGCGCCGCGCTGGCTGAAGGAAAAACGGGCGAACAATGCCCCGCCAACCGAATAAGCGCGCCTCCGGGCGAACGGGACGATGCGGCTGCTCACGCCGCATCGTCCTATTTTAGCGCGCCAATAGGCCTGCAGTGATCGAAACGCAGCGTAGCTCCAGACAAGCGCGTTAACAGTCAGCGTCCATTTTCCGCATTCGAGGAGAGATGCAAGCGGGCTGCGGCTTCGTTATAATGAAGAGATATCCGTCCACTCGAGGAGGTTGCGAATCATGGCAACCGCGTTAACGCTAGACAAGCTGACAGGCGGCTACAGCGCGCGCAAGCCCGTCCTTCACGAAGTCAGCTTCGATATACAGCCCGGAGAGATGATGGGCCTCATTGGCTTGAACGGCGCAGGAAAGAGCACCGCCATCAAGCACGTATTGGGCCTGATGTTGCCGCAGTCGGGCGAGGTGCGGGTCGCAGGCCTGCGGCTGGAGGACGACCGCGATCGGTACAGGTCATCCTGCGCGTACGTCCCCGAGCAGCCGTCGTTGTTTCCCAACTTGACGGTGGCCGAGCATTTGCGCTGGACGGAGACGGCTTACGGGTTAGACGCGCAGGTGGCGGCACGTAGAACCGAGGCGCTCGCCGAGACGTTCCGCATGAAGCATGCGATGGGAGCGTTGCCCGGCACGTTGTCCAAAGGGATGCGCCAGAAGGTTATGCTGATGAACGCGCTGCTCGTCTCGCCGCCGCTGCTCATTATCGACGAGCCGTTCCTCGGGCTCGACCCGCTGGCGACGCGGGCGCTCGTCCAGGCGCTTAACGAAGCGAGGGCGGCCGGCTCGGCGATATTGCTCAGCTCGCATATTTTGCCTGCGCTCGAGCGCAATGCGGACCGGATCGTCGTCCTGCACCAGGGACGCATACTGGCCAGCGGCACCCCGAGCGAGGTCAAGCAAGCGGCAGGCGCCGCAGGCAGCGACTATACGCTTGACGATGCGTTCGAGCGGTTGATTCTCGCCGCCGACGAGAAGGCCGCGCCGCCGGAAGGAGGCGCCGTCCGTGGCTGATCCGGTTCATGAGGAAAAGCCCCGGGGGCTCGGGGATTGGCGACGCGAGCGGGCGTCGGCTTTCCGGCGCGAGATGTTCCCTTATCTTCGATACGTGGCCCAGAGCGGTTTTGCGATGCTGCTGGCCGCGATCGGCATTACGCTGCTCGCGGGCTACGCAGGCCTGCTGGCCGATATGCCGACGGAGTGGCCCGCGGACGTCGTCGGCGTCGCTTTGATTTTTTTCGCATCCATATATACGCCGCTTCGGAGCTATCTCCAGCCGGCCGATACAGTATTCCTGCTGCCAGCGGAGTCCGGCGTCCTGTCGGCGAATCTGTTCCCGGCGCTGCGCAAATCGGCCTTGTTCGGTGCGATCCGCACGCTGGTCGTCTTCGTCGTCTTTGCGCCGCTTTATGCCCTGGCTCCGGTCACGGCAGACGCAGCTCCGTCTCAACCGGCCGCGTGGGCTGCGCTGGCGGCAGCGCTCGCGCTGTTTGCCGCCTGGAATACCTATGCGGCCTGGCAAGAACGCCGAGCCGTGTCGGCAACCGCCCGGCTGGCGCTGCGCTTCGCCCGCTGGACGGCCGTCCTGCTCGCCGCGGCCGCGCTGTTGACCAAGCCGCTGCTGCTCGCGGCCGGCTTTGCGCTGCTTGCGGCGGCCGCCGTGTCGGCGGCGGCGCTGCTCACGCCTCGCCACCGGCTGCCCTGGGATCGCCTGATCGCGGAGGAAGGCGCCGTGCGTCGTCGCTGGCTGTCTTTCCTCGGCTGGTTCGTGGACATTCCGACCGAGGCGCCTCCGGCGGCCTCGCGCGCCTGGATAGCATGGATCGCGGACCGGGTACCGCGTGACCGGCGATTCGCCTGGCATTTTCTTTATGCGAAAACGTTTCTGCGCGGCGAAGCTTTCGGCGCCTTCTGGCGTTGGTGCGCGTTGATGGCGGTCATCGCGCTGTTCGCGCATTCAACCGCCGTCGACGTGATGGTATACGTCGTCGGAATGGTCGTCGGCGGCTTGCAGCTCACCGAGCTTGGGCGAATCCGTTTTGCCGAGCATGCTTCCGTCGTTCCGCTCTCTCCGGACGGTCGCAACATGGCTGCGTCCGCTGTCGTACGAGCGGCGGGACTCGCGGCTGCTGCGCTTCTCTGGCTGGTCGCTTGGGTGCCGCATGCCGCGTCCGCGCCGACCTGGTGGTTGATCGCGCTCGCCCTCGCGCTGGGCTGGACCGGCTGGCTGCTGCCTAGGCGATTGGCCGCAAGAGACGAAGAAGAGGAGCTTTAACGTAGAACTTACAAATGGGAAGCAGGAAAACAGACCCTGCTATCGAATAGTACTTTGTAACCAAATTACCGGATCTAATCTCCTTCAAAGGGCGCATCGAAGCCCGTTTATACATGTATGCGCGAACAAATCCGGATACGGTTCGAAACGATTGCAGATTGAAAATAGTAGCAATAACTGGGAGGACTGATCCATGGGCGGATTTTTAACGAACCTCGCCCTGCACATCATCCCCGGCGCGATGCTCGGCTGGCTGTCGGCCGAAGTCTTCCTGCGCAACCCGCTGCACCGGTTGAACCGCTTGGCTTCGATTCTGTTCGCATTGATGGCGCTGCAGTTCGGCGCGTCGTTTCTGGCTTCGTTTTTTCCCGAGGCGGATGCGGCGAAGCTCGTCAACGGGCTCTTGATCGTTCCGACATGCGTGCTAGGTTTCCTGATGATGCTTTTCGTTCGCCAGCTTGGCGGTCAGACGGGGAAACCTCCTGCGAGCTATTTGGACATCGCGTTGGTCGTGCCTTTCGTTCTCATCGTACTGGTCGTATCCCAGCCGAATGTATACGGGGCTTACGCGAAGTACACGGTGGCGCTGAATCCGGGGGAAGGCGTGCGGGCAGGATCGATTATTTTGGCGGCTACGGTCTGGCTGTACGCTTCCGCGGTTTGGCTGATCGGTTGGAAAACCGCCCGGAACGCCGCCGATTCAACCGGCTCGCAGCATATTCAGGCTGGCCTGGGCATCTTCGCCGGTGCCGTCGTGACATTGACGGCGATGGTGGCGGGACTGAGCGGATTTTCGGCGGCGTACGCGAATCTGATCGGACTATACGCCATGTTGCTGTTCGCTTTCTTCATACGCAGGGCGATTTTGTACTATGGTCTGATGCCCTCGGTCATGGAAAAGTACAGAGTGCTGTTCGAGCTATCCCCGTTCGGCGTACTTCTGCTGGACGCGGACGGATCGATCCGCGAGGCGAACCCGGTCGTCAAGCTGCTGCTCGGCCTGCCGCCTGCGGAGCTGATCGGCAAGCCGGTATCGATGTTTCTTGACCGGGGCGAGCGGCTGCCGCTCGGCGGGGTCGGCTCGGCGATGCTGGAGGTCGGGATGATCGATATTGCCGGCGTGTCCCGGCGGATGACCGTTCATCTTAGCGAGGTGACGGCCGAGGGGGAGCGGATGTACTGCGTCGTGCTCCAAGACGAGACAGGCCGCAAAAAAGCGGAAGAGGAAATTTGGTATTTAGCGTATCACGATGCGTTGACGGGGGTAGGCAACCGGCTCTATTTCCAGGAGACGATCTCATCGCTACTTCAGAACGGCACGGAAGGCGCGCTGCTGCTGCTCGATTTGGATCGCTTCAAAGCAGTGAACGACCGTCATGGCCATCAAGCCGGGGACGCGCTCCTGCGCGAGATCGCGTTTAAGTTAAGGGAGTGCACCCCTTTGAGCGGGATGCTGTTCAGATTAGGGGGCGACGAATTCGCAGTCGTGCTCCCCGATGTCGGCGGCACCTGGGAACCCGCGGCGACGGCGGAAAACTTGCTGGCCGGGTTGACGGGCCATCGCGGCGCGATCGCTCCGGAGTCCCCCGTGACGGTCAGCATCGGCATCGCTCAATGGCCGGCTCACGGCAGCGATACGACCGCGCTGCTCCACGCGGCGGACGTCGCGATGTACAAGTCCAAGGAGCAGGGGCGCAATCGTTACAGCATGTACGTGCAGGCGTATGCCGGAGCCGGGGCATAAGTTACAATAAAGGCCTTGCCGCCGTCATCGGACGATGATCGGGAGCAAGGCCTTCGGTTTTTGATGCTGCATGCTGCGATAGAAACTATGCTTGCTCGGAGGCTTCGGCCCTAACTTCGATCACGGCTGCGTAGATGCGGTCGAACAGATCCTCCAGGTAAGGCTCTTCAATACAGGAAAAGGCGACACGCAGATCATGCTGGCCGAGCGCGATCGTACCGACTTCGTATCGGTCGAGCAAGCGCTGGCGGACGACTTCAGCGCTGATCCCGTCGAGCCGCAAGCACATGAAGTAGCCGGAGTTGAACGGGTAATAACTCCAAACGCCTTCATATTTGCCGCTGTCGAGCAGGCTCTTGACCTTATTCGCGCGGCCTTTCATGATGGCGTACTTCTCGGCTTTTTGAGCTTCGAATTCGGGCGATTTGAGCGCGTCCAGCACGAACGTCTGCGAAGGATGCGGCCCGCTCGAGATCGTCGCGCGGATGATGCCTAGCGTCTTCTGTTCCAGGGCAGCGAGCGCGGTTTCCGAAGTTCCGCCGTAGGTAATGAATCCGACGCGGAAGCCCCAGACGTATTCTTCCTTCGTAGCGCCATCGATCTTGACCGGCAGTACGCGTTCGTGCAAGCCGCATAGCGCGCCGAAGAGCGACTCGTGCAGCGAGTTTTCGAAGAAAAGCGCGAAGTACGCGTCGTCGGTCACCGCGACGACGTTGATGCCTGCTTCGGCGGCGTCTTTAATGGCGGCGACGATCGCGGCGCCTTCCTCGCGGCTCGGCGTATAGCCGGTCGGGTTGTTCGGGAAGTTGAGCAGCACGATCGCTTTGCCCTGCGCTTTGCGGGAGAGCAGCGCCTCGCGCAGGCCTTGCGCGTTGAACAGGCCGTCCTCGGCGTAAAGCGGGTATTCTACGATCTCGGCGCCCCGGCGAATGCCGAAGGTCAGCTCGTAGTTCTCCCAGTTTTTGTCCGGGATGATGACGGCGTCTCCGGCGTCGGCGAACAGGTCTGCGACGATGCTCAGGCCGTGCGTCAGCGCGTTCGTGACGACGGGCATGCTGAACGTCTTGCCTTGGAGGGAAGGGTTCTCCTTCAGCATCTTTTCGCGCCATGCGGTACGGAGCTCAGGCTTGCCGGCCGGTGGCGCATATTCGTAAATGTCCTTCGGATTATAGGCGGACAATTTGTCTTGGATCATTTTCAGGTGCATCGGCTGCCCGTTCTCCGTCGCGATACCGATCGTCGCGTTATACGTTTTCGCTTTTTGCTTCGCTTCGGCAGATTGGCTCAGGATGCCTATCTTGGGAAAATAAATGGCCTTGCCGAGTCCGGAGAGCATCTCCGCGATTCGAGGCTGTTCCTTGGCGATGGTGTCGTTGAGCTGTTGCGCGAGGGGGTTCATTGCCGTCATCCTTCCACATGATCGAGTTCCCTTGTGAGAAAATTTCTCAGGCAGGGCATCAGTTGCTATTATACACGATCGTACCATACGCGTCACCCGCGCGTCGGTCTGGAAGGTGAACAATCCTTGAGCGAATTTTGAGTAATGAGTTTAATTTCGCTTCGGCGCCCATTCTTTCATGAACGAGACGGTGTGCGGATCCCCCGGACGGCCTCTCTCTTCCAGGCCCACGATGACTTCGCTCCGTTTTTTGTCGGATAGGTTTTGTCCGAACTTGAACTTGCCCGTCATCGCCTCGATGTCAAGACGGAGCACGGCCACGCCTTTAAGCTGGGCCGCGTATTTCGGGTGCCCCGCATCGATCGGCAGGTGGCCGCCTTCCGGCTGGAGCTTGGCCATCAACGCGGAGAGCGCAGTCGCTTTCTCCTCGGCGTCTTCGACCTGTTCGACCCGGCCGCGGATGCAGACGGAGCGGAAGTAAAGCGTAGCCGGACAGGCCATCAGCGGATCGCTATAATAGGAAGGAATGAACGCATGCGCCTCGTAGACGACGAATTCCGCCCGGTTGTCCTCCGCAATGCCGTTCATTTTCTCTCCCTTTTTGCTCCCGTGGAAATAGACGTTTCCCGCCGCGTACACGTAGTTCAGCGGCACTGCCTTCGGCCAGCCGTCGCTGCCGATAAAGGTTAACACCCCGTCGTCCCGCTCGTTCAGAAACGCTTCGCAAGTTTCGCGGTCTTCCACTTCAAATTCTTTTCTGCGCATGACAGCCGCCTCCATTTAAGATGTGAGTTTTATTCTAAGTCCAACATTGACAAGTCAAAAGATCCAATTTACATTAAAATCATTGGTCCATTGAAACGAGGAAGTGGAGCGGCGATGAGTATTCAAGTACCCTACGACGTGCGATTGTCCGCTTGCGGCGTCAAACATCTCGCGTTGTATCAGGCAATTCGCGACAGCATCGTCGCCGGCAAGCTCCCGCCCGGCGTCAAGCTGCCCTCGACGCGGACGTTGGCCGAATCGTACGGACTGTCCCGCGGCAGCGTCAGCATCGCTTACGAGATGCTTGCCGCGGAGGGCTACGTGCGCGCATCCGTCGGGCGTGGGACCTATGTGGCCGGCGCAGACGCGCGCCCCGCGGAGGCTGCCCGGAACCGGGGCAACGGCGCGGCGACTGAACCGCCGACGCATGCAAAGACGCATGGCGCAGATGATGAGCCGGTGGCGGGATTATCGGGCTCATCGGCATTGGGACTGTCGGGGTGGGGCTTGCGGCTCGTTAGGGAGGTTCGGTCAGACGTGTCTTCGCCAGAAGGAACGCAAGCGCAACGAACGCCGCTTCAAGGAACGCATCAAGAAGCGACTTCAAATGCCGCTGCGCAACTTGCGAGCTTACAGCAGGGGGCCGGTAAAGTTTCCTCCCTATCGGCCGATTCAGTTTCCGACAGCAAGCCTTTCGAAGCGATCTCCTTCAAACCGCGCGGCATGGGAGAGCGCTGGTTCCCTTGGATGTCTTGGAAGGCCGCTGTATCGGCAGAATGGCGGCGCCGCGGTCCCGCTCCGGCGGAGGATGGCGGCGCCGCGGCGGGCAGCGCGGAGCTGCGCCGAGCGATCGCGGGAAGGCTGCGGCGCGAACGCGGCATCCTATGCGAAGCGGAGGACATCGTCGTGACGGGCGGCTCGATGCAAGCGATCGCCCTGCTGGCGCAGCTTCTGCTCGAGCCGGGCAAATCGGCCGTCGCGGAGGACCCTTGCTATAGCGGCACGCAGCGCGCCATTCGCGCCAGCGGAGCCGCGCTGATTGCGGCGCCTGTGGACCGTCAAGGCATCGTGCCGGACGATTGGCCGGCAGAGCTGCTGTTCGTGACGCCGACTCGGCAGTTCCCTACCGGCGCGGTGCTCACGTACGAACGCCGGATGGCTCTGCTGGACTGGGCAGCCAAGCGGGGGGCTTGGATCGTGGAGGACGACTATGACAGCGAGTTCCGATGGTCGGGGCGTCCGATCGAGCCCCTCAAGTCGCTCGATCGGCAGGAGCGGGTCGTCTACGTCGGCTCGTTTTCGCGAGCGATGCGGCAGGAGGTGCGAATCGGTTACGCGGTGCTGCCTCCCGCGCTTCGCGAACCGTTTTTGCTGGCCAAGCAGCTTTATGACCCTTATCCGGCAGGCCTGACCGAGCAGCGCGCGCTGGCGGACTGGATGAATCAGGGTGAATACGATCGCCATTTGCGCCGCACCCGCCGTATCTTTAATCGGCTGCAAGGGTTGCTCCGCGAGGAGCTGTCGAAGCTCGAGCCGCTGTTCGAAGTACATCCCGCGGACGCAGGATTGCTGTTGTTCGCGACTTGGACGGATTCGCCCGAAAGGTACGATCGATTTGCGCTTGCATGCAGGCAAGCGGGTGCGTGCTGGGGCGACGGTATGATTTATGCTGCAGCGCAGCGACCGGATGAGCGGACCGCCCTGTTCGGTTTTGCGCACCTGGATGAGGATGGCATTGCTACGGGAATGAGACGTGTTCGCGAGACGGCCGCACGGCTGGGACTTACAGAAGAGCCCCGGCAATATGAGTCTGCGGTGCATAAGTACGCAGCAAGGAATGGAGGAGCGGGAGATGCTTGACGCGTCGCCGGAAGCCTACGAGCTCAAGCTTTACCTGGCTAAGATCGTATGCGAACCCGGCTGGAAGTGGCAGAAGCGAGAAAAGCCGCTCGCGAATTACGATTTATTTTACGTATGGAGCGGAGAAGGCGAGGTCGTCCTGAACGGCCAGGCGTATCCTGTGGAAAAAGGAAGCTGCTTCCTTTTCAGGCCAGGAGATCATACGAGCGCTACGCACAATCCGCAAAAGCCGCTCGTTCTCACTTACATTCACTTCGACGTCAACGTGCCGGTGAAGCTCGTACCGAAGCCGTACCGGATATTGCAGGATACGTTCGAGTTCGAGCATATGCTGGCGAGGTATGTTCGGCTCTTCCTCGTCCAGACGTTCGCTGCGGAGGAAGAAGCGAGGCTCGTGCTTAAGCAGCTCATCATCCACCTGCTGCGCAATGACCTCGAGGAGCCCGTCGAGCGCAAGGCGAGCAATCAACTGACCGAGAGCATCCACGAGGTCGCCAACTATATCCGCCAGCATCCGGGCGAGTCCCACCGGGTCGACGATCTGGCAGCGCGTGCGGGCCTGTCGCCCAGGTATTTCTCGGTCAAATTCAAAGAACTGATCGGCTCCTCGGTTCAGACCTACATGATTCGCACCCGGATCGAGCGGGCGCAGCATCTGCTCCTGCACGCGGGAATGAACGTGACCGAAGTCGCCGACGCGCTCGGGTACCGCGATATCTTCTTTTTCAGCCGCCAATTCAAACAATACACAGGCAAGAGCCCGTCGGAAATCCGATAGGGCTCCTTTTTATTTACGCATGCTGCAAACGTCCGCTGCCGGGACAAACGTTCGTTTTCTGCCATTACAACGGTATCCCCTTCGCACAGGGAACTGGCATTGGCACTAGCACTGGCAGTGGCCACTGGCAGTGGCACTGGCACGGAACTGGCACGGTACTGGCACGGTACTGGCACGGTACTGGCACGGAACTGGCACGGTACTGGCACGGAACTGGCACGGTACTGGCACGGTACTGGCATTGGTACTGGCATTGGTACTGGCACTGGCATTGGAACTAGCGCTGCAAGATTACTGGCAGTGGCGCCCTGACCAACGATCAAATTGCACTCTACGCAATTCTAGTGGCTATCCCTTTCACGCAGGAGAAATATTTGATATTGCATGAAATGGAATCAATAGGTAAAATAGGAACATAAGTTCTCTTTTATTGGAGGAAATGTCATGAGCGATTCGAACCGTTTGTTCGAGCAGGTACCCGCTTTTGGCGAAGAAGATTGCGAGAGCGCCCTTTTTCGTGCGAAATGGCCTGACGGCTTTCGTTGTCCGCGATGCGGGGGACTCGACTTTTATCGTATTGTTTCCCGCGGACGCCGCGTGTTCGAATGCCGCTCATGCGCCCGTCAGACCTCGCTTACGGCCGGTACGATCCTGGAAGGCACGCGTACGCCGCTCGTGAAGTGGTTCCAGGCGTTGTGCCTGATGCAGACCGGCATATCGGCCAAGCTGTTGGCGGAATTGATTCAAGTGACGTACAAGACGGCCTGGCTTATCAATCACAAGCTTCGCTATGCGATTCAAGTGCACGACGAGAGGCGGCCGCTGTCAGGCGATTTGCAGTTGTTAGGGGACTTCTACGCACGGCCTGCGACGAACAGGCCCTCGGATCCATTGAAGTATCGGGACGAGCCCGCCGTCGCGGGTGCGTCGATCGATCCCGAGAGCGGGGAGCTCGCGGAGGTCAAAATCAAAAGGTTGTCCGCCGCGACATTCAGTCGCCGTACGTTCGCCATCGATTCGTTCGGCGGATTTTTGTGGCGGCATGCGGCCGAGGACCGTTCCGGGAGTCGTCGCATCGACATCGTCAAGGCGTCGGGACGCGAAGGCGTGACGGCATTGGGTTCCGTATGGCGCGGCGCGATCGGTTGGCTGGCACGGACATTCGGGGGCATCGGACCCAAGCATTTGCAGGCTTACCTGGATGAATACTGCTTTCGCGTAAATGTACGTGCAGACGGGTTCCGTACGTTGCTAGCGCTTTGCGGCCGTACAAGCACGATTACACAACCCGAGCTCGTTCGCAAGAGATACGGCGTCCGTTCCATCCGTTGGACCGGTCAAACCCAATTATCGCAGCCAACCCGTTCGGTCTGCGTTTCTTGAACGCACAGGGGCGAAACGGCAACGAAGTTTTCGTGTGCATTTTTACGTATTTGGCGTTTTGTTTTTGAAATTTCGTTGATTGAACGCCTGGATCGCTTAATCTCGCCTAACCTCGCCAACCTGAGCGAAGGGGATATCGTGTTAATGGGAGAAAAGGAGTTTGGTACTGACGCGTTCCAGCAACGAAAAAGGGACCAAAGCCTTTGCGCTGACGGCGAAAGTCATTTTACCGCCTTTAGCGCAGTTAGCGTTGGTCCCTTCAGGAAGCTATACTTTCGTTAGGTCCGGGATCAAAGTGCCGAGCAGTTGTCCCACGCGGACCTGATCGCCAGCCTGGAACCCCGGCAGCGGCAGGAAGGTGTCGTCCTCCGCCAACAGCACGACGGTGGAGCCGAATTCGAAGTAGGCGAGCTCCTGGCCGCGTTCGAGCGAACGGGGGAGCGGTTCTACATACTTAATGCTGCTGACGTTGAGCGCGCCGACTTTAACGACCGCGATCTCGCCGCTGCCGTGACGCATATAGGTGATGAGCCGTTCGTTGCGGGAGAGCACTCGCCGCATCAAGGTCAACCCCCTTTCGTTCACGGGGTAGACCCGGCCGGGAATATGCTCGGTCTCGACGACCTCGCCTGCGCAGGGAGCGTGGATCCGGTGGTAATCGGTCGGACTGAGGTATAACACCCAGTAATAGCCGCTCCGGTATTGACTGGTACGGGGCGAGCGGTTAAGCAGCTCCTCCAGCGAATAATCCTGTCCTTTGACCTGCAGGAGCAGCCCGTTTTCGATCGGTCCGCAGGCGGCGATTCGCGCATCCACCGGACTTACAAGCGCATCGGGCGCTGCGTCGATGGCACGGCTGCCCGGCGCGAGCCGGCGGGTAAAAAATTCGTTCAGCGTTGCGTATTCGGCAAGCGGCTTTTCCGCTTCTTCGACCGGGATCCGGTATAATGCCGCGAATCTGGGGATCAAGCGCCGGCTCAGCGGCGATTTGGCGAAGCTCCCCGTCAAGCGGGATATGAATTTGCGCGAAGACAACTCCGTCATGGCGCGCAGCAGCCAACGGTTCATCGTGCGGCCACTCCTTTGCCTCATAAATAGAATTTCCCGACAGCGAGCGCAAATTGCGCGCAGTCGTCCCTTAGTGTGACATAACGCTGCCCAAACTTCAACCTGCCCGAATCGCGTCCTACGAAGGAGGGGCTTCGAACACCCATTTGCGAGCCATTCGGTTCGCCGCGGGTACCCGCCGTGTCCGGCGACTGCCTCCGGGTGTATGCTGTCTGAAGTACAGGACGAGGGGTGTGATCCCGTGAGAGCCGCATTCGTAACGCCGGGCGCGTATCCGGTCCCCGCGCCGCGAGGGGGCTCCGTGGAGCGCGTGGTGGAAAATTTCGTGCCCTTGCTCGCGGATAGTCTGGAAGTGCGTATTTACGGGAGAACCGCAAAGGGGCTGCCGCGGAGAGGAATGCTGCACGGTGCCAGCTGCGAGCGTGTACGCGCGCCGGGGAGGCGCGCGTACCTTACGGGCGTGATCGCGGGACTGCGCGCGTACCGGCCGCAGCTCATCGAGGTGGAGAACCGGCCGCGGCTGGTGCCGTTGCTGAAACGGAAATTTCCGGGAGCGCTCGTATGGCTGCACTTGCATTCGAATACCTTCATCTCGGGTAAAGCGATCTCGCCCAAGGAGCTTCGCGTTTGCCTCGGGGCGGCCGACCGGATACTCGTGAACAGCTGCTTCTTGAAGGCAGACGTAGAGAGAAGATCGCCTCGTTTGGGTGCTAAACTCGGCGTCGTCTATCCTGGCGTCGATCCCGCTTGGTTCGGCGGACCGGCTTTGCGCGAGACGTTACGGAACGCACATGGATGGCAGCGCCGTCAGATCGTGTTATTCGCGGGCCGGCTTATTCCGCTTAAAGGGGTGCACCATCTGCTCGCAGCGCTGCCGGCGCTCGTTCGCCGCCACCCGAACGTGCTGCTGGTTATCGTAGGCTCGCCGTTTTACGGTTCCAGCCGTACGTCCGCCTATTCGCGCAAGCTGCTGCGCATGGCCAGGCCATGGCGTCGATACGTGCACTTCGAACCTTATGTATCGCATGAGCGTATGCCTGATTGGTTCAGCATGGCTGACGTGGCCGTCGTTCCTTCCGTCCGCCGGGAGGCTTTCGGACTCGTCAACGTGGAGGCCATGGCTTCGGGTGTGCCGGTCGTCGCCTGTCGCGTCGGCGGAATCGCGGAGATCGTCGAGGACGGCGTCACCGGCTTTCTGGTGAATCCACGATACTTGGATTCGGAGCTTCCCGAACGGATATCGGTGCTGCTGGAGGATGAAGCGCTCCGTACGAGAATGGGGGCATTGGGGCGCGAACGGGTGATGGAGCGGTTTACCTGGCGGCATACGGCGGATCGATGGCTCGCCGAGCTCTATCGGGACTTGTAGGCCGCAGGCGGAACGCTATAGGGAAGAGACAGCATGCATGAAGAAGCCCGCGCGGTCTGGCCGCGCGGGCTTCTTCAATTTGAAAATTAACCGAAAAACGTGCGGTACAACAAGTATGCGTTGAGCACCATAATGACGGCAGCGATGGTCCAAGACAGCCATTTCAGCCATGCTTTGTTGGCGAATTCGCCCATCTTGACGCGGTCGGAAGTGAACTTGACGAGCGGAACAACGGCGAAGGACAGCTGCAAGGATAGGATGACCTGGCTTAGGATGAGCAGGTCCATCGTTCCTTTTTCTCCATACAACGCTGTTACGATGACCGCCGGAATGATCGCAATAAGCCTCGTGATGAGGCGTCTGAGCCAAGGCTTCATCCGAATGTTCAGAAAGCCTTCCATGACAATCTGACCTGCAAGGGTGCCGGTCAACGTGGAGTTTTGCCCCGATGCGAGCAGTGCCACCCCGAACAAGACTGAGGCTGCGGCCGTGCCGAGCAACGGCGCGAGCAGATGGTAAGCTTCGTCGATGTCCGCCACTTCGGCGTGACCGCTCGTGTGGAAAGCAGCCGCCGCGATGATCAGAATCGCAGCATTAATGAAAAGCGCGAAGAACAATGCGATCGAGGAGTCCCATGTTGCGTACTTAATCGCTTGACGCTTGCCCGAAGGCGTGCGTTCGTAATCGCGAGTCTGGACGATCGATGAGTGCAGGTACAAATTGTGCGGCATGACCGTCGCGCCGAGAATGCCGATACCGATGTAGAGCATGGTCGGGTTGGAGATAATCTCCGTGCTCGGCACGAATCCTTTAGCGATGCCCGCAATGGATGGCTGCGATAGGAAGAGTTCGATGCCGAAGCATACCCCGATGAGCACGATCAGCGCGATGACGAACGCCTCGATATAGCGAAAGCCTTTATTCTGTAGGAACAAAATAATAAGGACGTCGAACGCGGTTAATATAACGCCGTATAGCAACGGAATGCCGAATAGCAGATTCAGCGCGATCGCGGCCCCGATCACTTCGGCCAGATCGCACGCGGCAATCGCAAGCTCGCAGAGCGCCCACAGTCCGACGGCTACAGGCTTGCTGTAATGATCGCGGCACGCCTGGGCCAGATCTTTTCCCGTGACGATGCCGAGCTTGCCGGACAATGCTTGAAGCACCATCGCCATCAGGTTGGACAGCAGGATGACCGAGAGCAGCGCGTAGCCGAACTGGGAGCCGCCGGCCAAGTCCGTCGCCCAATTGCCGGGATCCATGTAGCCGACGGCGACGAGATAACCGGGTCCGGCAAAGGCCAGGAACTTGCGGATGATCGAGGCCTTGTGCGGGACTTTCAAACTTCTGTGAGCTTCGGGCAGGGACGGCATGCCATCCTTGCGGCGCCAACCGCCGGCGGGCGGCGTGTTGAGCGCGGCTTCTTCTTTCATGACGGATCACCTCTTGTTGAGATAAATATAATCTGCATAAGGCAATAATTTTGGCATATGGGACATAAAGTTGCGCTGAGGCAAAACCTCTGTTAGGTTTTAATATACGCCCGAACTTTGAAAAAGTAAACTGCATTTTTGCACGGGCTTGAAGCCGTCGTGACACCCGCCCGGATACCTGCATAGTATGAGGCAGATCATATTCGGGAAGGAGCCTCACATGAAGACGTCCAAATCCGGAAAAAAGAAGCGGCCGGTACGAAAACCGCTTTACTTTGTAGATAACCCCAACCAGCAGGAATTAAGTTGGGTCGAAGAGCTGCGCTCGGAGGAACAGGAAAAGGTGGGACTGCACAGTACGGCGGCTGCGGAGGACCTGCAGGCTCCCGCCGTTGCGGAAGAGCAGCCGGCTTTGCGCAAGGATCCGGGAACTTCGGCTGAACTGCCCCTGATTACGAAGGGACCCTCCCAAACACCCTTGAAGAGAAGCGTCGACGACAGCCTGGCAAGGCGAAACGTCAAAAACCGACCGAGAATCGAAGGCGGCGCTCATTCGGACCTATTCTCGACCGGCCCGATTAACGAATTCGTGACGGCTGATGACATGGGCAGTTTCGAAGTGACTGGCAAGGCGGTCGACACCACCGTCGTTGCCGAAGAATTCGTATCGATTTCCGAAGCGGCGCCGGTCCTAACCGACGGCATGAAGAAGGAAAACGTCGAGCCAGTCGCGGCATCGTCGGGAAATGTCTCCGCGTCCAGTGAAACTATTCGTTCGAACGACGTGCCGTCCGTCACCTTCGACCGGGAGGCCCGCTACGACAGGCTGCTCGAGCAGCGGCTGCCGGGCAAGCCTAAGCCGCTCGTCTATACGGACGACTTGGCGGACGCCTCCGTCGCGGAGAGCAAGCTCGCCCCCCGCGCTGTTCGCACGTCCCACATCGACAGCGAGGCGGTGACGACGGCGCAGTTGGCCGATTACGCCGTTTCTCAGATCAAGCTGGCCGATCGTTCGGTCAGCGGGCAGAAGATTGCGCAGGAGACGATCACAGGCGAGCACTTGGCCAAAAACGCCGTATCGGGGCAAAAGCTTCGCGACAAGTCGGTCACGGGCGACAAGCTGAAGGACGGCAGCATCACGTCGGAGAAGCTGGCGGACCGGATCATCAGCGGCGACAAGCTGGCCGAGCGGTCCATCGAGGCGAAGCATCTGTCTTTGTCGATCATCACGTCCGAGCTTTTGCAGGAACAGTCGATCACGTCCGACAAGATCAAGCGCGGCTCCGTATTGACCGAAAACCTGGCGCACGAAAGCGTGGATACCGCCAAGCTGGCGGATGGCGCCGTGACAGGCTCCAAAATCCGCGACGGCGTCGTAGGCGCGACTAAAATCGCTGCAGGCGCGATCGGCCCAGAGCATTTGACGCCGGGCCTTATTCTAGCCGATCACGTCGCCAACGGCACGCTGCAGGGCAAGCATATCGCCGCAGGCGCGATCGGCGGCGATCGACTGGCCGGTGGCGCTGTAGGCGCCGAACAATTGGCGGACGGGGCCGTGAACGGCGCCAAGATCGCCGCGCGCGCCGTCGGTCCGGCACATCTGGCGGCAGGCTCCGTGCTTGCGGATCAGCTGGCGGATGGAGCCGTAGGCACCGCGCATATTGCGGATGGCGCAATCGTCGCTCCTAAAATCGCAGGCGGTGCCGTGTACGGCCCGCATATCGCGCCTGGCGCGATCGAAGCTGGGCACCTGGCCAAGGGGAGCGTCGGAGGCGAGCAGCTTGCGTCTGGCGCAGTGGACACTTCTGCGATCCGGGCGAATGCGGTAACTGCGGATCAGCTGGCCGAAGGCGCGGTCGGCGGGCAGCAGCTCGCGATCCGTTCGGTATCCGCCCATCATCTTAACGATCATGTCGTCACGTCGTTGAAGCTGGCGCCGGAGTCGGTCACGGTCGAAAAGCTCGCGGATCTGTCGGTCTCCGGCGCCAAACTCGCGGACGGCAGCGTGACCGCGGCAAAGATCGCGCCCGGCGCCGTCGGCCGGTCGGCCGTCGCCAGAGGCGCGATAGGCGGAAGCGAGCTTGCGGAAAAGGCGGTTGGCGATGTTCACCTGGCGGCCGGCAGCGTACGCAGAGAAGCGATTCAGTCCGGCGCGGTCGGTCTCGAGCAACTGGCTGAAGGCAGCGTCGGATATACGAAGCTGGCGCAGGACTCGGTCGGCGCCGAGCAACTGCGCTACGGCGCGGTCACCGGAGACGCGATCGCCGAGGGCGCGGTATCGGGACACCACCTGACGACCGACAGCGTAGGCACGGATTTGCTTATCGCGGGATCGGTCACGGCGGAAAAGCTGGCTGATTCGAGCGTAACCGCCGGCAAGCTGGCGAACGGTGCAGTAGAAGCCCGTCATCTGACAGCGGGCAGCGTGAACGCGGCCGCGCTCGCTACAGGTGCCGTTACGCCCGATAAGCTGAGCGAAGGAAGCGTGACGCGCGAAGCGATCGCCGAGCGCGCGGTAGGCTGGGCGCAGCTGGATGCGATGAGCGTAGGCGAAGCGCAGCTGCAGCCGGAAGCCGTGAGGGGCGTTCATCTCGGAAGAGGCGCCGTATCCCTCCGTCATTTATCGTCCGACATGCTTAAGATCGCCGCACTGGCGGAGAGCCGGATCGACGCGGAAAGAATAGAGGAAGCCGCGGTTACGGCTTATCATCTTCGCTCGAACGCCGTGACGGCCGAGAAACTGACGGCAGGCTCGGTTACGTCGGAGAAACTCGCGGACGGCATCGTGAACGAGGATAAGCTTGCGGACGGCGCGGTAACGAGCGACAAGCTTGCGGACGCGAGCGTCACATCGTCGAGCATCGCGGATGGCGCCGTTGGCCGCGGTCATCTGGCATCTTACGCCGTGGGTCCGGGCCAGCTCGATCCGATCTTGCTCGCTGCGATCGCGGAAGCTGGCGCGCCGATCGGCGCGGATCGCTTGCAGGCGAACGCTGTAGGGAGCGAAAAGCTGCAAAACGGATCCGTCACGTCGAGCAAGCTCGCGGATGGCAGCGTTGGAACATCGGCATTGGCCGAGGGAAGCGTCACGGCCGGCAAGCTCGCTGAGGGAAGCGTCGAGTCGTCGGCACTGGCCGAGGATAGCGTGACATCGGGCAAACTGGCGCCTGGGAGCGTCGGTACATCCGCGCTCGCGAAGGGAAGCGTGACGTTCGGCAAACTGGGCGCAGATAGCGTAGATACGTCGGCTTTGGCAGACGGTAGCGTCGTGGCAAGCAAGCTGGCGACTGGCAGCGTGGGTACTTCCGCGTTGGCCGAAGGCAGCGTGACGGCAAGCAAGTACGCACCTGGCAGCGTGGATGCGGCGGCGCTGGCGGCAGGTTCCGTCGACGCAAGCAAGCTCGCCGAGGGCAGCGTGGGTTCCGCTGCATTGGCCGAGGGCGGCGTTACCTCCGGCAAACTTGCCGTTGGCAGCGTGGATGCCGCGAAGCTGGCGGCCGGCAGCGTCACCGCAGGAAAATTAGCCGCATGGAGCGTGGAATCCGCGTCTCTAGTCGACGGCAGCGTAATCGCAAGCAAGCTGGCAGCAGGCAGCGTAAACGCGTCGAAGCTGGCCGACGGCAGCGTGAACGAAGCGAAGTTGGCGGATGGCAGCGTAAGCGAGTCAAAGCTGGCAGACGGTGTCGTAACGACGAGCAAGCTGGCGACTGGCAGCGTGGACTCCGCTGCATTGGCCGAGGGCAGCGTGGACTCAGCGGCTCTGGCTGACGGCAGCGTGAATAAATGGAAGTTGGCTGACGGCGCCGTAACGGCGAGCAAGCTGGCGTCTGGCAGCGTGAACTCGGCGGCGTTGGCCGACGGCAGCGTCAATGAGGCGAAGTTGGCTGACGGCGTCGTGAATGAGACGAAGCTGGCTGATGGCGTCGTGAATGAGGCGAAGTTAGCTGACGGCGCCGTGACGACGAGCAAGCTGGCTGAAGGCAGTGTAAGCGAGTCAAAACTGGCCGATGGCGTCATAACGACGAGCAAGCTGGCCGAAGGCAGCGTGGACACGGCGGCACTGGCTGACGACAGCGTGAACGAGGCGAAGTTGGCGGACGGCAGCGTAAGCGAGTCAAAACTGGCCGACGGCGTCGTAACGACGAGCAAGCTGGCCGAAGGCAGCGTAAGCGAGTCAAAACTGGCCGACGGTGTCATAACGACGAGTAAGCTTGCCGAAGGCAGCGTGGACACGGCGGCACTGGCTGACGACAGCGTAAGCGAGTCAAAGCTGGCCGACGGTGTCGTAACGACGAGTAAGCTTGCCGAAGGCAGCGTGAACACGGCGGCACTGGCTGACGGCAGCGTGAACGAGGCGAAGTTGGCGGACGGCAGCGTAAGCGAGTCAAAGCTGGCCGACGGTGTCGTAACGACGAGTAAGCTTGCCGAAGGCAGCGTGAACACGGCGGCACTGGCTGACGGCAGCGTGAACGAGGCGAAGTTGGCGGACGGCAGCGTAAGCGAGTCAAAGCTGGCCGACGGTGTCGTAACGACGAGTAAGCTTGCCGAAGGCAGCGTGAACACGGCGGCACTGGCTGACGGCAGCGTGAACGAGGCGAAGTTGGCGGACGGCAGCGTAAGCGAGTCAAAACTGGCCGATGGCGTCGTAACAACGAGCAAGCTGGCCGAAGGCAGCGTGGACACGGCGGCACTGGCTGACGGCGTCGTAACGGCGAGCAAACTGGCCGAAGGCAGCGTGGACTCGACGGCTCTTGCAGACGGTAGCGTAAATGAGGCTAAATTGGCCGATGGCAGCGTTAGCGCATCAAAGCTGGCCGATGACGTATTATCGACAATTAAGCTGGCCGACGGTAGCGTGAATGAGGCGAAGTTGGGCAACGGCGCTGTAACGACAAGCAAGCTCGTCGATGGCAGCGTGAACGAGGCGAAGCTGGCGGACGGCAGCGTAATCGCGTCGAAGTTGGCAGACGGCGTCGTAACGACGAGCAAACTGGCTGAAGG
>NZ_FOKE01000002.1:192235-432252 GCF_900112065.1 Cohnella sp. OV330 | reverse complement strand
AGCGTGGACTCGGCGATCTTGGCTGACGGCAGCGTAATCGCGTCGAAGCTGGCAGACGGCGTCGTAACGACGAGCAAGCTGGCCGAAGGCAGCGTAGAATCGGCGGCTTTGGCCGACGGCAGTGTAATTGCGAGCAAACTGGCAGCAGGCAGCGTCGACACGTTCGCGATCGCCGACGGCAGCGTGACGCCGGAGAAGCTCTCTGCAGACAGCTTGCGTGCATTCGCTTTGGCCGAAGGCAGCGTGACGGCCGACAAGCTGGCCGAAGGAAGCGTGAAGACGTCTGCGCTTGCGTTTTTCGCGGTCGGAACGAACCAGCTTGAAAACAGCGCCGTTACCTTCGATAAGTTGGCAGCCGCGAGCGTCGGATCCATTCATATCGAGGAGCGGTCCGTCGACGGCGGCAAGCTGGCTGAAGGCAGCGTTAATGCGGGACACATCAGCCAAGGCGCGATTCTGGCCTACCACCTCGGCGAAGGCAGCGTCGAGCGGGAGGCGTTGGGCGAATGGAGCGTGACCGGGAGCAAGCTGGCGCCAGGCGCGGTAGGCTTCGAGCAGCTGGCCGACGGCGCTGTCGGCGGCGACAAACTGCAAGCCGAGAGCGTGAATAGCTTGCATCTGGCAGCAGGCGCCGTTACGTTCGACAAGCTGGCGCCCGAGGTAGGCGGCCTGCTCGCGGATCTGGGCGGCGCGCTTCAAGCGACGAAGCTTCAGCTCGCGCAAGCGGAGATTAAGCTGGAACAGCCGGTACAACCGGTACAACCGCAACAGCCGGCGTTTCCGATGCTTGCGGTCGCGGCGGCCGTTCCCGGCGTGGCTCTGACGTTCGGTCATGTCGACTATGCGTTCGGCGGCATCGAGGACCGGATCGAAGTATCCGTATCGTTCGACGCGCCGTACGCGGACGACGCTTATGTCGTCTTCGCCATGGCCGACCATCCGGGCTGCATCTGCTCCCTGAAGGAGAAATCGGCGGAAAAAGCGACGTTCGACGTTTGCCGCACGCGTCTCTCGCCAGCCCCGAACGGCCGAATCCAATGGATGGCCGTCGGCCTCAAATCGAACTGATACGCATGTTCTCGTAAGCCCTCGCTCCTCCTACAAGGCGGCGGGGGCTTTTCGTCGCCTTATCCGTTTACATAAAAAATGCAGTTGTACGGGCTTCTGTTTATCGTACAGGTGCCGTTGCGTATGGACACGTTGCACATATGATGTCCTGTACACTGCTGCCTGACAGGGGGGGGATTCGATGAAGCACCGGACCGGCAGCGACAGATCTGCAAGACGCAAGCGCATCCCGCCGGCCGTCCGCCGGAAGCGGGCTCGACCCGCCCGCAGAGTCGAAGCGCAAGGCAGGGCGCCGCGCACGGCCGCGAAGCGACCGGGGACGGTCGATCGCGCGCAAACGAGCCGGACAGGCGCTCGCGGAGAAGAGGCGTGGCGGCCGCCCGCGGTCTCGGTCATCATCCCGGTGATGAACGAGAAGCGGACGCTGGCGCGCGTCATTCGGGAGGCGTATCGCATTCATCCGCGTACCGAAGTCATTGCCGTGTTGAACGGCTCTACCGACGGCTCTCTGGCTATCGCCAAGGCGAGCGGCGCGCGCGTGCTCGTGTTCGACCGCCCCCTCGGCCATGACGTCGGCAGGGCCGTCGGCGCGCGGGAGGCGTCCGGCGATACGCTGCTGTTCATTGATGCCGATATGGTCATTCCCGCCGCCAGGCTGCGCGCGTTTACGAACGCGATAGAGCAAGGCACGGATATTGCCCTGAATGATTATTCCGGTCCGCGCAAACGGCCGGTGGTCCACAATGTCATTCTGGCGAAGCATGCGCTGAACGCGCTGCTCGGCCGACCGGATCTTGAGGGCGCGTCGATGACCGCGGTGCCGCATGCGATCAGCCGCCGCGCGTTGTCCTCGATCGGCGCGGATGCGCTGGCCGTGCCGCCGCTCGCGATGACGAAGGCGCTGCAAGCCGGCATGAACGTCCGACGGGTGCGCCATATCGACGTGGGCGCGCTTAACCGACCGCGAACGAAGCGCGAGCGTAACGGGTCGCTGGAGCCGCTGATCATCGGCGACCATCTCGAGGCGATCGACTGGTGGCTGAAAAGCGACGGAGCCGCCGGGCAGCCGCCGCATGCCATCGGCGCCGGCGGAGGTGACGGAGCATGAGGAGAAGAAACGCCTTGAGAGGCGCGAAGCCAATGCGAAAAAGCGTCAATCGACGAAGAGCCGCCGCACGCGGTCGTAACTATAGAAGAGTCGCCGCCTCCTCTGCGAATGCGACGGGCAAGGCAGCCGAGCGCTGGCGGCGCGAAGGCGCGGTCGACGGCGCTGCGTGGCGATCGGCCCATCCGGCAGGGACGGTAGAGGCGCTGAGCGACTATGCGCAGCGCGCATGGGCGGAAAAAGTAAGCCGGCAAGCGGATATCGGAAGCGCGGATCGATTGCGGCTGTATCGGCATGGGGCGGCCTATGCGGCCGGCATCCGCCAGGGCAGCGGCATGGATATGCGAGACGAACTGTTGGCGCTGCAAGGCTCGGCGTCCGCCGTCCTGTATGCGGAGGGAAGCGCCGCGCGCCTGCAGGCGGTGCTGGCGGAGCTCGAACGGCTGCCGCTCCGGGAGATCGTCGTCGTACTCGGCGCAGGCGCCGAACCGATGCTGGAGACGCTGCTGTCCCATCCCCGCGTCGTCGTGGTTCATTCGCCGAACGGATACGAGAGTCCGCATGCGGCTCGCGCTGCGGGCGCCAGGCTGACAGGCGCGGACTCGGTGCTGTTCGCGGACGGCGCGAAGCCTTGCCCTGCGAGGCTGCTCGGATCGCTGCTCGTTCGGACGGACGCCGGTACGGACGCCGCGCTGAGCGACAGGACGACGCAAGAGGGCGCGTTCTACCGTAGAGGAGAAGCCTCTTGGCTACGGGAATTCCTCAATGTTTCTCTCGATAGGCCGGATCTGCGCGCGGACGCCATCGGCGGCGTGCCCTTCGCCTTGTCGAGGCGGGCGATCGACGCGATCGGGACGGAAGCGCTCGGAATGCCTGCGAGAGCGCAGGCTGCCGCGCTCGTCTTGGGCCTGCGCGTATCGGTTTGCGACGGCGTGCCCTTCTCGGGTGAACGAGACGTGCCGGCTTCCGCCGGAAGCGCCCATACGGCCGCTTGGCGGGAATGTTTGTCGACGCGGGGCGCGAGACTGGGCTTCCCGGATCACAAACGAAATCGCCAGGCGATCGGAGGGGGAGGTTATGGTCCGGACGACGGTCGTCATCCCCAGCTTTAACCGCCCCGAACGGCTCATGACTTGCATTCATGCATTGAGGCAGCATGCCGGGCGGGAGACGGACATCATTGTGGTCGCGACAGGCTCTTCGTCGGAGACGGCCTCCTGGTGCGCGCGCAGCGGCATCGCCTATATCGCTTTGCCCGGCGAAGTCGGGTTCGCCGAAGCTTGCAACAAAGGTTTGCGGCTCGCGATGACGGACACGATCGTCCTGCTCGGAGAAGATTGGACCGTCTTTCCCGGCTGGCTGCCCAGTTTGCAGGATGCTTTGGGCACAGGCAGCCGCGGAGGGGTTGCGATCCTGCCGGGTTCGCCGGAGGATGCCTTCAACGGGACGAGCGCCTTTGAAGCGTACAGCGGCGGGGCTTGCCTCGCGATGCGCAGGCAGGCGATGGAGAAGATCGGGACGCTGGATCCGCGATTCCGCAGCGGCGCCTGGGCGTTCGCGGATTACGCGCTGCGCGCGAAGCTGAACGGATGCGATCCGAAGCCTGCGCGCGGGCCGATCGTCCGCCGCTCCGACGGGGCCGGCTACGGCGACCGGGACGATCCGCTCGGGGCGATCGTGCTCGACAGGCGGACGTTTGCCGAGAAATGGAGTCTGGAATCGCTCGCCATAATCTGAAGGAGGGGTGACCTTGAAAGCCGTAATATTGGCAGGCGGCTCAGGAACGCGGCTGAAGCCGCTCACGTACTGGACGAACAAGCATTTGCTGCCCGTCGGCAGGTATCCGATGATCTGCTATGGCATCGCGAGGCTTCGCGAAGCGGGCGTCAGGGATATCGTGCTCGTGACGGGGCGCAGCTCGCTCGGCGACTTCGTCGAGGTGCTGGGCAGCGGCCGGGACTGGGGCGTCTCGATCGTATACCGGGTTCAGGAGGAAGCTGGCGGCATCGCGCAGGCGCTGGAACTGGCGCGCCCGATGCTGCGACCCGGAGAGAAGTTCGCGGTGCTGCTCGGGGACAATTTGTTCTCGGAGTCGGTCGCGCCTTACTTCGACGACTTCCAACGCCAAGCGGACGGCGCCATGGTCCTTCTTTATCCGGTCGACGATCCGCGCCGATACGGCGTTCCGGAGATGGATGAGGCAAAGGGCAAGATTCTCCACATCGAAGAAAAGCCGGAGCATCCCGCGTCCTCCTACTGCGTGACCGGCCTTTACATGTATCATGCCGACGTGTTCGACATCATCGACGGGATCAAGCCCTCGCAGCGCGGCGAGCTTGAGATCACGGACGTAAACAATGCCTACGCCCATGCGGGCAAGCTGACGTTCCGCGAGCTGTCGGGCTGGTGGAACGACGCGGGAACCTTCGAATCGCTCGAGGAAGCGAGCGGGAAGCTGAAGGGCGTATTGCCGTGAAAAGGATCGCCCGCGGGCGCGGCGCAGCGGCCTTGAAGCGGTTCAGAGCGGGCTCCCGCAAGGGCAAGCTGGGCGGCAGGCGCGGCGTCGGCATCCTCGGGCGAAAAGGGCGGCTGCGGCGCAGAAGGCCGAGGCCGTCGCCCCGCGTCGCAACCGAAGCGCAGCGTCAGGAAGCCCCCGGCTACGGCGAAGGATACCTCGAGGGGCTGTACGACGGCGGCGAGCGTTTGCTCGAAGCCGCCTTGCCAGGGGACCGGATCGTGCCTGACGTCTCGGTCGCCGAGGTTCTCGCAGCGGGAATTCCCCACGTGCTGACGCGAAGCATCCGGCTGCTCGGGACGGAGGAGCTGTGCGCCGAGCTTGAGGCCGCGCTTGCGGCCGGCCGGCCGTACAGCGTCGTAAGGCTCGGAGACGGCGAGCTGCTCACGTTGGCGCAGGACACGCTGAAGCCGGCGGCGGAGATCGCGCGGGAAAGTCCTTTTCTGTCTTATGCAGGGGTTGACGCGCCGGACAGAGCGGCCAGAGACGAACTCGCGGCAGCCATTCGCCGGGCCACGGTCGTCGGCGTGCCGCTATCGCGCAGGCCGAACTATCAGCCGCTCTTGTTCGAGGCGCTTAGGCGCAACGGGGTGCCGCCCGAATCGCTGCGTTTCACGAGCTCGATGGTCAATTACGCGCTGCACGAGTCCGGCCATCTGATGCGGCTGGCCGCCGGCAAGCGGATCGCGGTCGTTGGCAACAGCGCAGACGCTCTGGCGCGCGCGCTGCGCGCGGCCGGCCTCGAAGTCGTCCATACGGTCTCGCCGGTGGACGGCATCGCGGACTATGCGAGCGCCGTGGAGCGGGCTGCCGCCGTGCCGTTCGATCTGGCGCTCGTGTCGGCGGGCGTCGCGGCGGTCCCGATCTGCGTCTGGTTGTCGGAGCGAACGGGCAAGGCCGCGTTCGACTTCGGCCACATGGCTGACAGGCTGGGCGGGACGGCATTGCCCCCAGGCGAGTAGCGTCGGGACGAATCTTCAAGAAAGGAGGCAGACGCGGATGGTTAACAATCGGACGTCTCGCGGGGGAAGGCGCGACCGCCGGCCGCGTTCCCGGCGAGGGGGCGCGCGCGTTCGGGCCGTGCCTGTTTACCAGGATGGCTATGGCAACGGATATCGCGAAGGCGTGCAGGCGGGCATCGCGAGCTTCGACACGCTTTTCGACGGCACGAGCATCATCATCCCTACCTACAACCAACGGGAGCTGCTCGGAAAGTGCATCCACAGCATCGTCCGGCACACGGAGCCCTCCTACGAGATCATCGTCATCGACAACGGTTCCAACGACGGCACGGCCGAATACCTGGCGAAGTTGGGAGGTACCGTGCGGTATCGCGTGCTGGAGCGCAATCTGGGCTTTGCGGGCGCCTGCAATATCGGTCTCATGATGGCTAAGGGACGGACGTTGATGCTGCTCAACAACGATACGATTGTCACCGACAACTGGCTGGATAACCTGCTCGCCTGTCTGAACAGCGACCCGGGCATCGGAATGGTGGGACCGGTGACGAACTTTATCAGCGGAGAACAGCAGATTCCGGTACCGTACACGGACGTTCGCGATATGCAGGCGTTCGCGTCCGGATTCAACCGCCACGATCCGGACCGCTGGCAGAAGACGGATCGGCTCGTCGGCTTCTGCGTGCTGATGCGGCGGGAAACCTTTCTCGGAATCGGTTATCTGGACGAAGGCTTCGAGCTCGGCAACTTCGAGGACGACGACTGGGATATCCGCGTGCGGCTGCTCGGACAGCGTCTCGTGATCGCGGGCGACACGTTTATCCATCACTTCGGAAGCGTCAGCATTAAGGCGCTGGGGGACGGCTTCCTTCCCGTTCACACGGCGAACGAGCGCTATTACCTCGACAAATGGCGGGGCTGGCAGCAATGGGCGGGCATCGTCGCTTCGGCCACCGTGGAGGATGAGCATGCCTGTTCGCTGGGCTTGAGCGAGCTGTTCCCGAACGGGGTCGCCGTCCGCGCGGCCGATGCCGGCGTCTATTGGGTGGAAGGCGGCAAGCGCAGGCTCGTGACCGGCGTGCTGCCGATCGAGGCCGTCAAGCTCTCGCGCATCGATCTGCGCAGATGGCCCGTCGGCGACCCGATAGAAGCGGAGGAAGCGGCCTCCCGTTGGCACGGCGCGGGCGCCGAGCCGGTCGAAGGAAGGACGTGCGCCGTCGCGCTGCTCCCGGACGGGACCGCCTATCATCTCGAAGGCGATACGGCGAGGCGCGTGCTCGGTCCAGCCGCGCTCAAGAGCTGGAATCTCCATCTCAAGCCGATGGCGGAGGTGTCGGAAGCCGCGCTGGCTGGCTGGCGTCAGGGCGCACCGATTATCGCGCTGCCGAAGCTGCTTCAGGCGTTGTGATGCGCATACGGAACACAAGGCGAGCCGATCAGGCTCGCTTCTTCGTTTTGGGCGGATAAGCCGGCGAAAGGTTTTTTACGACGCCGCCTGGACTTCGATTTCCCGGGAGCGCGCCGGTCATCGAGTGGCAAACGGGCAAGCGCCGCATAAGATGTTGGAGGCATGAATCGCGCCGAACGGCAAGTACACGATCGCAACAGGCGGAGGCGGGGGAGGCGGAACCATGCAAAATTTGTTGACCGAAGTGGCGGTTCACCTATCGCATTCCCACCAGCATATGGCGCGCATTATGGACGCGAAGCGTCAGGTCGCCGTCCGGATGTCGCAGATGGTCACGGCTTTACCGGATATGCATCCCGAATTGAACGGGCTGGACGGACTGCTGGAGGGCTCGGCTGACGTCACCAAGAACATCATTGCCTACGTAGTCGGACTGGCCGATATGCACGACGCGCTGGCGGACAGCCTCGAGCAGATCGTGAAGGCGGCGAACATTCCCGACGAAGAATAACGGGCGGGCTTCGCAGGGAGGAGATCGGCGATGACGAGAGAGGAAGCCTATTACAATACATTGAACGCGATCGCCAAGATGCAGTGGAACATGGCGATGATTCTGGAAGCGAAGGCCTTCGAGGCGGAGAAGGTGCGCAACTGGTTGTGCATGCACGTCACGACGGACTCGATCCCGGACCATGCGACGAACCTGTCTACCTCCCTGAAGATTCACGAGCAGAACGTGGAGCTGATCGAGAGTCTGACCAAGCTGTGCCAGGGCATGAACCGCAGCATGAAAACGATTCTCGCGCCGAGCGGCGACGAAGAGGAAGGCGGTCTGTCCGGACTGCTGGACGGCTTCGGAGGCGGCGATTCGGACGGATGAGCCGGCTGAACGCGGAGTGGGAAGCGAAGCTCGCCATGCTGAAGGCGATCGCGAGGAGTCAGGAAGCGATGGCGCGCATGCTGGAGAGCGCGGCTGACGTCAGCGCGGCGGGCGTGCCGTCCGTTTCTTCGCTCCGCGAGCATGTGCGGGTGCTGACGGGGCTGCAAGCCGAGATGGCGAGGAGCGTGGCCGGCGTGTCCTGGACGCCGCCTAAGCAGGGGCGGCCGGTTGGTCCATGGTTGAAAAAGGCTGCGGCCGTGCGCCTGACGATCGTTGGCGCGCGCGGAGACGGCGGCAGTGAAGCGGATGGCTCGGCGGGCAAGAGAGGCGGGCGGCGCGTTTGAAGCAGTGTGTGCCAGGGCTGAGCAGTGGCGCCAGGCTGAGCAAGTGGGTGCCGGGGTTAAGCAGTGGGCGCCAGGCTGAGCAGTTGGCGACGCAAGAACCTCACATGCCGCTATGGTCGAAAGTATGAGAGCTATCGCAAGCAGAAGCCGTATCGTTGAGTGGAGGGGGAGCGGCGATGGAGATGATCGCGGTACATGCGCTTCGTAAAACGAGTCGGGCGAAGCCAGGGCGGAGAACGCGCTCGCTGCGGAGGAAAAGCGTAGCGGCCAGGCGAAAGCCCGGCCTGAAAAAGCGCGCAGTCGCCGGGGGCAAGCGACGGATCGGCCGCGTCAGAAGCCGCAAGCGGCGGACGGCGAACCCGGGCGCCGCCTTCAATCAGGCGTACAACGAAGGCTACAACGCCGGCTTCGCCAAAGGCTTCGAAGACGGACACCAGCTCGCCTACGATCAGCAGGTTTGATCCGCGGGAGACTGACGACATCCGCGTCAGGGCGGAAGTTGCACAAAATGAACTATTGACGAAATTTGCCGATCGATTATATACTATCCAAAAATAGGATATCCAAATGCGAGGAAGCACCCGCAGACGAAGTCACACGTCTCTCGTGCTTCCTTTTTTATGCCTAATTAGGCCTCGCCGGTACTTCGCTACCCACGTACTTCGTTAGATAAGTGCTAAAAGGCAACTAATTGAACCGGCAACGGCCGAATTGCCCGGATAGTTGCCAAAAGACATCTAATTCATCCGAAAATGGTGCAGTGCGCTCGAAAGTGGTGAAATAAATGCCTTTTAACAACTGTTGGACTGGTTGAAGGGGCTTCATGCTGAAATAGATGCTTTATGACAACTAAACAATTAGAAGCGGGGGATTTGTAATGATGGGGCAATTGGAGTGGTTGAAGAAGAAGGGGCTCGTCTCGCGGCTCGTATTTATATCCGTGATGTTGACGGCAATGCTGCTGCATACAGCCGATGTCTACGGTGCTTCGTCGGTGAGTCAGCTGTCGGGCGGAATTGCGTCTGCAGGCACCGCCGCGTTGAACGATATCGGCAGCCATTGGGCCAAGCAAGCGATCGAGACCGCAGTCGCCAAAGGCTACGTTAAAGGCTACCCGGACGGCACTTTTAAGCCAAACAAAGAAGTCTCGCGCGCCGAATTCGTGAAGATGGTCGCGGATTCGCTACATTTGCCCGTGACCTCCGTAACTGCCGGCACGAAATGGTACATGCCGTACGTATCGGCGCTGAAGGCAGCTGCGCTGCTGCAGGATAGCGATATGGGCGCTGGATGGGACGGCCAGATGAACCGAACTGAAATGTCCAAGCTGCTTGTCAGAGGCACGGATGACGAGGTTCGTGGAAAAAAGCTGACAGACGGCGAAGCGCTATATAAGTCGGCTTCGGCAGGTTTGATCGGCGGGATTGCGGACGGGACCCTTAATGAGAAGGGTACGACGACGCGTGCCGAGGCCGTGGCTGTTATTGAGCGTCTCTCGACGGTTCGCGTGGGCGGCAAGCTGACGCCGGATAAAAATGCGGTGCAGAACGCGGCCATCATCTACAAGGGAACGAACCTAGAGGAGGTTTGGGGAACGAAACCTGTGACGTTGCCCTTTAAGCTTGATATTGATGATAAAGCTGAAGTGACTATGGATAAAATGATCGTCGTCGATCTCGATGATCCAAAAGCGCCATTGCGCAGTAAATTTAAGGAACTTCAACGTCAGCCGGACACCAAAGTAATGAGAAAAGACGCTTATGCGGTCGCTATGCATATCGTTGTGAAAAATACTAAGATTCAAGGTAAGAATAGATACAATTTTCTTGCCGATAAAGTTACTACTAACTCCGATCGAGGCCAGTATGTTGCTTATGACGTTGGGAACCAAACCGATTTCCCTGTCGTACCTCCTTTCTGGCTTGACACTGTTACCACTGTAAATGGATGGCATATTATTGTCGTTGAAAAATCTGTTTTACAAAAACATCCCGACTGGAAGATTCCCTTTCTGATTACTTATACGGGGCTTGTATACAGACTTGGGACACTGAATGGTGAAGGTGCATGAGCATGAAGCGATTACTTTCGTTCCTACTCATATTTGCGTTTCTCGAGGGAATGTGGCCGTCATTTCCACTTGTTACAGAAGCTGCTTCTCCCGACAGTCAAACGTTAAAATTAAACTTTGGAGCTACTTCATCGAAACAAATCATTGGTGATGTAACCTATTTCCCAACTTCAACTCTGAATGTAAAGATTTCAACAAATTCAAGTCGGGAGATAGCAAGTTACACACTTACAGTAAATGGTACTTCCAAAACAGTTAATGCTCCGAATTCATCTATTCAGAACGGGTATATACAGCTGAACGGCGTGAATGGGAAGGCTACAAAAGTCTATGGTGGGGCCTCTTCCAATCCTGGGTTCACAGTAGATAGGACTTCAGATGGTAAACGGTGGCGCGTAGGTGCGCTTAACCCCGCAAACAATCAAATTTACAAGTTTGAATACACCCCTGTAGCCGGAAGTGGGTGTATGTCAGGAAGTATTTCAGACTGCCCAGGCTTAATCCCTTCTACAGTTACTAACTTGTCAGGAGGAACTTATAATGCCTCCGATATAGCATTCGTGCGAGATCCTGCAACCGGCCAACATATTAGCTGGTCAGAGAATGTGCCACATGTGCAGCATATGTATTTAAACTCTTATGACTCCGGTGTTGAAGTTCCTTGGCCGTTTATTGAAGCCTGCAGCCTTACGATCACGAATGCCAAGGCTACTTCCAAAAATACGACGTTGGTCTCTTACGGGAAGGGTAAAGAGTGCGGAACAGGCAAGCTTGTTGGACGGAGAAATTTAAACGACAAAACTGATGTAGAGTATGTGAACTACGATGTTCCCGTACGAGGGTCTGGTGCAGCGGAACAAAGAAAATACTATTTTGTTTTCGACACCGATTGGGAAGCAACAACTTACGCCTACCAGGGCAGCATCACGATCAACTATGTACCAAAAACGCAACCTGGATTCGATGGCGACTTCGACATCCTCCCAGACAGCACGCTCACATACGGAGACGCGTTCAAACTCCACCCGAGGGACATCGAAACGACCGGCAGCTGTACCTTTCAATCCATCAAATTCCGAATCGAGCGAAACGGCCAAGTCTATACCGGCAACGTCATCATCAACAAGACTACAGACGATACATACACGCTCGCCAAGTACCCCTACGTTATGCTCGCCGGCGCATCGCATGAAGTGTACATGCAGATCAATACGAGCTGCGGCAGCGATTGGGTGGGACCGAAGGAACTTTATCTGATGGACCCCGATCTTGGCGGGGGAGGTTCGACGCCGCCGCCAACTTCGACGCCGCCGCCTCCTGGCGAGAACCGTCCGCCGACTGCGAAGATTGCTTGGGTGAAGGCGGGGGCGACGACACCTACCGGCATGATCCCGGTGGGAACGAAGGTCGATCTTCTGATTACGGACTTTAACGACCCGGATTATCCAGATGATTGGGTGGACGTGGACCATTGGGATTTCGCTTCGAGCACGGATTGGCTGAAGACCGTCCCGGACGGATTCGGAGGCAATCTCAAGCAGAACAGCTACACGAACATCATGGCATCCGGAATCGGCTCGCATCAGGTGGCGCTGACCGTCAAGGACTTGAAGGGCGCAACGTTCACAGCCTATGCAACGCTGAACGTCGTGGATTCCAAGCCCGTGGCCGTCATCCGCGGTCCCTCATCCGTTAAAGCGGGCCGGCCTCTGCCAAGCGAGTTCGACGGCCTGATGTCCTACAGCCCCATTGGCCTGAAAATCGTCGATTACGTTTGGACCAATATCCAGACCAAGTACATGACGCCGGGAACCGAGACGATTACATTAAAAGTCAAAGACGAGGAAAATCATTGGTCGGACGTAGCGTCTAAACCACTAAACGTCATTCCTGACGAACCGCCGATCGATACGCTCGCCGTACCCGAGCAGGGCACGCGTCTTGGCATCGTTACGATCGTCAGCGGGGCCTACAGTCCGGATTACGACAATCTCGTTTCGCACAAGATCGAAATGAAATACGATGCGAATAACGACGGCTTCGCCAACGATGCTTGGCAGACCGTGGTGAACGGCAACGGCGACGCTGACAGCTTCACCTTTACGCCGAGTCGCATCGGCAAGTATCTATTCCAGGAAACGGTATGCGAAGATTATGGTCTGTGCGGCAATACGAGCGGGCAGCCGGAAGCAGCGCGCACGCTGGACGTGAAGAACATCGCCCCGATCGCAGACGTCAAAACCGAATCCGACGTTTCTGATCCGCCAGAATCATCCGCCATGCTGATGACCGACTTGTACAACAATGGCCGGTTTTACAACATCAGCAGCGGAGCTGTCGGAGACAAGTCAAACTGGAAGATCGACACAGGTGGGATCCTGACATCGAAATCCCGAACGCCGCTGACCAACAATACACGGCCTTACTATGGAACGTACAACAGTACGATATTGTCGACTTCGTTCGGGATTGACGGCGTTCCTCGCATGTCGGCATTTACAGGCATACAAAGTTCACCGACGCTTACACGGATTTATTATCCGGATAATCCGATTATCGTGCCGCTCGATGACGACAAGTACACGTATATCGGCGCGATGGGATCCATTTCGGCTTATACCAAATCGATGCAGCTCGTTTGGAAGCGAGATATCTTTAAAGGGTATCCTTTTCAATTGTTGTCGTACGGCAGCACGGTCGTAGCCGTTGGCGAGAGCGGTATTGGGCGCAGTATGGTCATCGGTTTTAATCGGGATACGGGCCAAGAGTTGTTCAGAAACGATACGCTCGCGGCCTATGTAGGCGGATATACGAATTTGCTTCAAATTCCGAATGGCTTTATGTACGGCAGTTTTAAATTCAATGCTTCGGGGGAAGACGCCGGGCAACTACATTATCCCTATGTTGACGGTGTGTCTCAGAAATACGGCGTCATGATGGCTACCGACAACAACAGCGGCACCAGCTATATGATGCGAACGTCCGACCAAGGCATTATAGGCTCACACAACCCCGGCATGTGGTCCCCGAGCTACCGATATTACTTGGGTTCCGACAATGCGAACAATTTGTATGCGTTGGTACAGGGGCAAGAGGGATGGACGAACACGGTGAAGATCGGCAAATTCAACTTGGGAAGCTCATCTTTTACGTATTCGCCGGCACTAGATTTAAATAGTATCATCAACTTTCTCGGCATGGACAATAAACAACGACTCTATGAGAACACAACAGTCGGCTATCCGGATCCCAAAGTTGCCGTCAATGTGCTCGATGCCTCTGGTAACTTCATTAAACAGTTAGTGTTGTTCCCCTGGGTTTCGCCGAAAGGCGGCGGATACCAAAATTATTTTACGCAAATGATTGTCGGCGCGGACGGCACGCTTAACTTTTTCGGCTATCACTTGGACACTGAGAACTACCTTGATAACTATGCAACCGTTTCGTATGCATCCTACGATACGGATCTAAATCTCATCACAAGCGGTTCGGTCGGACAAATTCTAGTTGGTAAAGATCGTATGGTGACCTTCTCTCCACGGGGCGACCAAAGCTTCCTTATCGTATCGAAAGGCGGCTACACTACTGATCCGTATTTCCTTTACACGCTGACTTCAAACGGTACGGCAACGAAGCCTAAAATCATCGACGTCGGCGAAGCCACGCCCGATCTCATCACAGGGCAGCAGGTTGCTGGCGATAAGACGCTTAAGACGAGTCTTAAAGAAGATGCACCCGACGGTAAGGGCGCCGGCATCGCCCACCGGATCCGGGACGATCGGAACTATTACAGCGTCGAGTTCGAAGCGAACGAGCTCCGCGTAAAGAAGACGGTTAACGGAACCGCGACCGTCGTCTGGAACAAGGGGTACCCGATGGTGGCGAACCAGGTGTACGACATCAAGATCGTGCCCCGCGTCAATGCGTTCGACGTTTACGTGAATCGGGTTTACCAAACAACGATTAGTGAATCAGCCTGGTTGGACGGCAAGTTCGGAATCGTCAATCGCGGACAGGCTAACGTTTCGTTCCTGGCTTCCTCGATCGAAACGACGCCGGCCGGGTATGGCAAGATCGAAGGCATCGCGCTCGTCGGCCAGCAGGTAAATTACACACTGTCTTACAGCGACGAGGAAAGCGATCCGCAGCTGACGGCGGGCAGTTCATGGGTTTACGCGCACAACCCGAACGCGCTGCTGCAACCGCAGGGGACCGCGGCGTTCAACGGCCAGACCTTGAGCTCGCCGGTCACGAGCTTCCCGTTCGCCGGAGATTACACGTTCACGTATAAGACGAAGGATGATCCGCATCCGTCGCATCGATATCCGGATTCCGCATTTAATGCATATCGCCAGGAATCGAATGTCGTGACGGGCAAGATCCGGGTGCATCGCCGGCCGATCGCCGACTTTACGGCAAGCTGGAATTCGAACGGCACGATCGGCTATACCGATGCTTCCTACGATCCGGATCGCTACAACCCGGCCAACGGCTCGTACTCGACGGAGAACACGGGCATCAACTACCAGGCGACGCGAGGCGTCCTGGAGTACCGCTACCGTTACCGTGCAGCCGGCAGTTCGACGTATATCGAGCTGAAGCCTGCCAGACTCTTCGGCGGCACATACATCATCGAGCTATCCGTCCGCGACGAGTACAACGCCTGGTCCGAGTGGGCCACGCAGACGATCGTGGCCGGCGGAACCACGCCGCTGCCGCCGAATCCGGGATTTACGATCGCGCCGACGACGCAGTACAGGTTTACGGCCTTGACGATCAACTCGACGGCCAGCGATCCGCAGGACGGGGCGCGGGAGAACGTGGAGCATGCTTACTATATTAAAAATCTGACGACCGGCGGTCCGGAGTCGCTGCAGAGCGACGCCCGGACGAGCTGGACGAAGGAATTCAGCTCGCTTGGCGTTTTTCAAGTACGCCAAGTCGTCATCAACAGCTTCGGTCTCTACGCGGAAATAGCGCATAACGTATCGATCGTGAACCGCAAGCCGGTCGCCGACATCACGGAACCGGCCAGCACGAGCGCAGCCGCGCCGACGATGTACGACACGCAGCGGCCGACGATGAAGTGGACGTACAGCGACGGGGATGACGATCCGCAGAAGCAATATCAGCTGCACTTCTATAAGTCCGACGGATCGTTTTACAGGGATTCGGGCGCGGTCGTCGGCTCAGACCTTGCATGGACGCCGTCGGCGGATTTCGCGGACAACACGACGTATTATGCGTACGTTCGCGTTTCGGACGGCACCGATTGGTCGAATTGGAGCGCGCCGCATTACTTTCGGATCGTGACGAACAAGCCGCCGACGGCGGATCTGGCTTGGACGCCCTCCCCCGTCTGGGAAGGCGATACGGTCAAGCTGCTGCCGACGATGTCGGATCCGGACGGCGACCGATTGGACGCCGTCTACGAGATCGAGTCGCCGGCCGGCGCGAAGCGCACCGTGAGCGAGCAGCGAATGCCGCCGTATGGCGGCGCGGGACCGACGTTCGTCGCGGATACGCCGGGCAACTGGAAGGTGCGGCTGACGGTCGGCGACGGCAAGGCGCCGGCGGTGTCCGTCGCCAAGACGATCGCGGTCGGCCCGCTCGGCGTGACCGGACGGGTGCTGCATACGGCGGCATGGGAGGACAACCGCCAGCGATACAACGCCGCGCATCGGGGCAAGGAACGACCGGCCAACTGGTTCTGGGCGGGCGAGCTGTTCGTGCTGGAAGCGGCGACGACGGACACCGGCGCTTCGGACACGAAGGCCGCGACCGTCACGGCCGAAGCGGGCCCCCGGCTGAAGGCCGCATTACAGGCCGTCCTGCCCGGCAAGCCTGCGGCATGGAAGGGCGAGCTCGGCAGCGAGCAATACGGGGGACCGTTGAAGGAGCTTCCCGAAGGCGACTATACATTCGTGTTCACGGCGGCGTACACGAACGGCGTCGTCAAGAAGTCGACGGTCGTCATCCGCGTGAGCGATACGGTGGACGGCTTCGCGAACGTGCATCGCGTTCAATAAAAAACAGTGAAAAACAGCTTCGGAAAGGGATGGCGCCTTTCCGGGGCTGTTTTCGCATGCCTCCGGACGATTGTCCCGCGAACCAGGCGACATGTCCGGGGCCGATCGCCCCGAATTGGCGCTTGCGGATGGATATGCGTCCACGTCCTGTCCGAGAAAGGCGCATATATTGTATCCGGGTGATGAACATGCCGTACAAGCGCGGACAAAGAGCAAGACGCATTCGCAGACGCATGCGGTACGGATCGAGCCGCATTCGCAGGCGTATGCGGTCCGGTCCGTACCACGCGGCCGGACGGAGGCAAGGTTGGCTGGAAGGGTGGAGGCTTGGCGCCTGCCGCCGGATCGCGGACGACACGCCGCCGCCCGCCGCGCGTCGCAGACCCTGGCGCGTCATGTACGTGCCCCAGGGCTTCGACGCGATCGACCGGGGCGTCGTCGCCGCGCTCGGCGAGACGACGCATCTCATCGTTGCGCCGCAGGCGGAGATGCTGTCGTACGCGGAGATCTACCGGCCCGACGCGGTGCTGGTCATGAACGGCCTTCATACGTTTCCCGCGAATCAACGGGAACAGGTCGAGGGAATTCGGCGGCTTGGCATCAAGACGGCGATCTGGTTCGTGGACGATCCTTACGTATCGGGCGACTCGGCCGAGATCGCGCCAAGCTACGATTATGTGTTCACGCACGAGCGGAGCTGCGTGCAGCGCTACGTTGAGCTCGGCTGCGCGCAGGCGTACCACTTGCCTCTCGCCGCCGATCAGGAGCTGTTCAGGCCGATGGCCGTCGACGAGGCGTACAGGACGGATATTTGCTTTATCGGCGTTGCCTTCCGGAACCGCGTCGAACTGTTCGACAGCATCGCGGGTTTTCTGAAAGACAAAAAGGTGCTCATCGCGGGCAGCCACTGGGATCGGATGAGTCACTACGGCCAGCTCGCGAAGTTCGTCCGCAGCGGCTGGATCGAGGTGCCGGAGACGGTCAAGTATTACAACGGCGCCAAGATCGTCATCAATATGCATCGGACGACGGAGCCGCTCAGCGACAACAAAAACACGCGCCACTGGGAAGGACACTCCGTTAACCCCCGCACGTTCGAGATCGCGTCCTGCGGCACGCTGCAGCTGACGGACCTGCGGCCCGAGCTACCCGAATACTATCGGGTAGGGCACGAGATGGCGTCTTTCTCCAATCCGCGCGAGCTGACGGAGATCATCGATTATTATTTGCGCAACGAAGAAGAGCGGCTGAAGGTGGCGGCCCGCGGTTACCGGCGGACGCGCGCCGAGCACACGTTCGTCGGCCGGGTGACGCGGCTGCTCGATACGATGGGGCTGGCGGATCCCGCGCAGCCGCCCGCAGGGGAGGGATGGACGGTTGGCTAAGATCGTCGGAGTAAGCAGAAATAAAGCGGTCGCGGCGCCAAAGAAAAGACGGCGGAACCGAGCGGCGGCCGGCGTCGACGGCTTCGGACTGGGCTGGCAGCACGGCTACTGGCACGGCCAATGCGAGTCGATCGTGCAGCGTACGATCGTGCCTTCCTACATCCGGGATTTGCACGTGCTCTTCATTACCTCGGGGAAAGGCTTCCCTTACAGCCCGCTGGACGAAGCGGTCGGGCAGACGCTCATGCAGCTCGTATCCCGGCTGTCCGTCATGTCGCCGAAGGACGACATCGTCGGCTTCGCTTCCCGCGAGATGCCGGCGCTCGCCATCGTGCTGGACGGACTGGATTTTCCCGTCTCCACGATCGACGCGCTTCGCTCCTTGGGCATCAGAACCGCGATTTGGTTCACGGACGATCCGTACTATACCGAGGTGACGGCGGATCTGGCGCCGCACTACGACTTCGTGTTCACGCTGGAGCGCAATTGCGTGCCGTTCTACGAGCAGCGAGGCTGCGCCCGCGTTCATTACCTGCCGCTCGGCGTGCATACGGCCGACTTCCGTCCGCGCAATCCGCGGCACGAGATCCGCGGCGACATCTGCTTCATCGGCAGCGCCTACTGGAACCGGATCCGGCTGTTCGAGGAGCTGCTCCCGCGCATGGCGAAACGCCGCTTCAGGCTGTCGGGGCTCTGGTGGGATCGGCTGTCCGACTTTCAGCGATGGCGGGACCGGATCGATCTGGGCAAATGGATGGGGCCGCTCGAGACCGCCGAGCAGTACAACGCGCACAAGATCGTCATCAACGTCCACCGGGCGCACGACGACAGTACTTTTAACCGCAATCTCTACAATATTCCGGCGGTCTCCCCGAACCCTCGCACCTTCGAGATCGCCGCCTGCGGCACGCTGTTGATGAGCGACAACCGCGAGGACCTGGCGCAGTTTTACACGCCGGGCGTCGAGATCGTCACCTACGACTCGGCGCAGGATATGGCCGAAAAGATGGATTATTATCTCGCGCACGAAGACGAGCGCCGGCAGATCGCGCTTAACGGGCTGTACCGGACGCTGCGGGACCACACGTACGTGTCCCGTCTGTCGCAGCTCCTGGACTTGGCCACGATACCGCTGGCGTAACACTTTACCAAAGGAGATGAGTGGCCGTGGGCGGAAGGCCGAAGCTGCTTCTATTCTCCCATCTCAGCGGCGTCGACGTGATGACCGGCGCGGAAAAGCTCTTCCTGCTCTTCATCCGGGAGCTCGCGGCGCACTTCGAGTGCAAGCTGGTCGTACCGCAGGAAGGCGTGCTGGCCGCGCAAGCGCGCGCCGCCGGGATCGGGACGCTCGCCATGGACCTGCCGCTCAGCCTCGCGCTGTTCAGCGCGCTGCCCCAAGTCGACGCCGAGGTCGGCGCGCTGCCGTCGCATCCCGCATGGGAGCCGCTCGTCTTCCTGCTGCTCCGCGAGTCGCCGGATTACGTGTGGACCAACACGACCGTGCATCCGATGCCCGCGATGGCCGCGACGTCTCTCGGCATTCCGTCGATCTGGTCGGTGATGGAGACGATGCGCGGCACGCCGAACCGGCCGCAGGCGGCGGCGATCGTGAGTCTCTACAGCCAGCTGATCGTCGGCATCTCCGACAGCGTGCTGGAGCCGTACCGCGAATCGGGCGCGGGGGGCAAGGCGGACGTGCTGCGTCCCTACGTCGATCCGGCCGCGCACGCGCCGGAGCGTTGGCCGGAGATCCGCGCGCGCCATCGCGGCCGTCTCGGCTTCCGGGACGAGGACTTCGTGGCCGGCTTCATCGCCGCTACGATCTATCCGAACAAGGGGCTGCTCGAATTCGTGCACGCGATGATCCCCCTCATGAAGCAGCATTCGGGCGTCCGCGCGATGATCGTCGGCAAGTCGGTCGACGAACCGTACGTCCATGCCTGCCGCGAGCTCATCTGGCGCCAGGATCTGAGCAGCCGTTTCGCCTGGATGGAGTTCCGCGAGCGGATCGAGGAGATTTACGCGCCGATGGACGCGGTCGTCGTCCCGAGCCTCGTGCCGGAAGGCTTCGGCATGACCGCGCTCGAGGGGATGATGTTCGGCAAGCCGGTCGTCGCCTTCGCGGCGGGCGGACTGCGCGAGATTCTGGAGCAGGCGGAGGCCGGGGCCTGGCTCGTGCCGACGGGGCATGCGCAAGGACTGACGGAGCGGCTGCACATGCTCATGTACAACCCGGCGCTGCGGCAGTCGCTGGGCGCGCACAATGCCAGGGTCGCGGCGGAGCGCTTCGGCGTCCGGCAATTCCGCGAGGCGCTCGGCGCCTGGCTGCGCCGCCTGCCGCCGCCGGCCTCGCAGCAGCCCGCGGCGCTGCCGCCCGAGATTCCGCAGCACGGGCTCGTGCGCGGCGCCGGCAACGGCACGGTGTACCTGATTCAGCACGGCCGCAGACGGCCCTTCGCTTCGCCGAAGGCGCTGCGGGATCACGGCTTCCGCTTCGAGGACGTCCGGGACGTCCCGGCGCTTGTCCTCGACTTCATTCCGGACGGCGAACCGCTGCTCGAAGCGCCTGCGGGCAGGCGCCGGCCCAGGCGGGGGCGCCGCCGGCTGAGAAAGCGCGGCCGCGCGAGGATTCGCGGGAAGCGACTCCGCGTACTTCGGCGAAGGGGACGCAGCCGCAGGCGCGTCGCCGCGCGAAGCGTCGGACGCAAGAGAAGAAGATCCGCATCAGCGAGGAAAAGGAAAGGAAGATGATGGCATGCGAGTCGTCACGATCCTGGGCACGCGGCCGGAGGTTATCCGGCTCAGCCTGCTCACGCGCCTTCTGGACGATCTCTCAGGTCGTCACGTCATCGTGCATACCGGGCAAAATTTCTCGCCGAGGCTGAACGACATTTTCTACGAGGAAATGGAGCTTCGGCAGCCCGACGTTCAAATTACCGCGCGCAAGGAAACGGTGGGCGCTCAGTTGTCCGCCACGTTCGCCGCGGTCGAAGAGGTGCTGCTGCGCGAGCGTCCGGACCGCGTGCTGCTGCTGGGCGACACGAACAGCGCGCTGTGCGCGGTGCTCGCCGAGCGGCTCGGATTTCCGGTCGTGCATATGGAAGCGGGCAACCGCTGCTTCGACCTGGCCGTGCCGGAGGAGAAGAACCGCCGCATTATCGACGCGGTATCGACCGCCAATCTCCCTTATACGGAGAACAGCAAGCAAAATCTGCTGCGCGAGGGCTTTCCCGTCGCGCGCATTTTCAAGACGGGCAATCCGATCTTCGAGGTGCTCGAGCACTACAAGCCGAAAATCGACGCGAGCGACGTGCTGGAACGGCTGAAGCTGCAGCCCGGCGGCTACCTGCTCGCCACGATCCACCGCGCGGAAAACGTCGACGATCCGGGACGGCTGCGAGAGATCGTGACCGGCCTCGGCATGGTGGCGGAGCAGCAGGGGATGCGGCTCATCTGCAGCCTGCACCCGCGGACGCGCTCGCGGCTCACGACCGACATGGCGGAGCTGATTCACCCGCTGCTCGAGTTTCACGAGCCGTTCGGCTTCTTCGACTTCGTCCAATTGGAGCGAAGCGCGCGCTGCGCGCTGACCGACAGCGGCACGGTTCAGGAGGAATGCTGCATCTTCCAGGTGCCTGCCGTCACGGTGCGGCGGACGACCGAGCGTCCGGAGACGGTCGATTGCGGGAGCAACATCGTGTCCGGCGTCGAGGCGCGCGCGATCGCGAGGTCCGCAGAGGCGATGATTCGTCTGGGTACGGGCTGGCAATTGCCCGAAGGTTATGGGGACCGTCAAGTATCTGCTAAGGTGGCCAAATACGTGCTTGGAGGGATTATGGATGTATGAGGGTAAACGCATCCTCGTAACCGGGGGCACCGGCTCGTGGGGACATGAGCTGGTTCGTCAGCTTTTGACGCTCGGACCGAAGGAGATCATCGTCTACTCGCGCAGCGAGTCCAGCCAGGTGGCGATGAGCCGCGAGTTCGAGGACGCGAGGCTGACCTTTTTCATCGGGGACGTGCGGGACCGCGAGGCGCTCTCCAAGGCTTGCCAGGGCGTGGACATTTTGTTCCATCTGGCGGCGCTGAAGCACGTGCCCGTGTGCGAGATCCAGCCGTACGAAGCGCTCAAGACCAACGTGCTCGGGACGCAAAACGTCATCGAAGCGGCGATCGAAAATAAAGTGGACCGCGTCATCAACATCTCGACCGACAAAGCGGCGAACCCGTCCAATTTCTACGGCATGACCAAGGCGATCGGCGAAAAGCTCATCGTGTACGCGAATCTGCTGAAGTCCGACACGAAGTTCGTCTGCGTCCGCGGCGGCAACGTGCTCGGCACGAACGGGAGCGTCATCCACCTGTTCATGGACCATATCAAAAACCGCGGCCAGGTCAACCTGACGCACCGGGACATGACGCGCTTCTTCCTCACGCTGCAGGATGCGATCACGCTGCTGTTCAAAGCCGTGGAGGTCAGCGTCGGGGGCGAGATTTTCGTCATGAAAATGCCGACCTGCCGGATCATCGACCTCGCCGAGGTGCTCATGGACGCGATGGGCAAGTCCGCCGAGATCGTGGAGACGGGCGTGCGCCCCGGCGAAAAGCTCGACGAGATTCTGCTCACCGAATACGAGAGCCAGAGCACCGTCGAGTACGACGATCAATATCTGGTCATCCTGCCGACGCTGGAGCTCGAAGGCCTTCAGGCGCATTACGACGCCTATCCGCGCGCGGAGCTTCATAGCTACAGCTCGGGGACGGGACTCATGGACCATGAAGAAATCCGGAGTATGCTGGTGCGTGGGGGGTTTCTCCAATGAAAATACTGGTGCTTGGCGGAAGCGGAATGGCGGGTCATGTCATAGCGGCTTATCTGCTGAAGCGCACCGGGCACGAGGTGACGGTCACGGTACGGACGGCCGGGGATATCCCGGTCGTGCGGAAAGCCTGCGGCGACGCCGAGCAGGCGGGGACCGCGGACGACGGCGGCCGGGCGGCGCTTGCCGTCCGCGTGCTGGACGTCCGGCGCTTCGAGCAGGTCGCGGATCTGGTCGCCGAGACGCGGCCGGATCTTATCGTCAATGCGGTAGGCGTGCTGAACCGGCAGGCCGAGGACCATCCGCTCGACGCTTACCTCGTGAACGGCCTGCTGCCGCATTGGCTCCGTCATCTGTGCAAACGCGGAGGCGGCAGATTGATTCATATCAGCTCCGACTGCGTGTTCCTTGGAGACAGGGGCGGCTACGCGGAACAGGAGCAGCCGGACGGCGTGACGGTATACGCGCGCAGCAAGGCGCTGGGCGAGATCACGGACCCCGCGTGCCTGACGCTGCGCACGTCCATCATCGGACCGGAGCTGCGCGCCAATGGGATTGGCCTGCTCAAGTGGTTCCTCGGCAGCACGGGCAGCGTGTCGGGCTACGTCAACGTCCATTGGAACGGGGTGACGACGCTCGAGCTCGCCAAAGCGGTGGAATGGGCGATCGCGCATCCGGACGTCGGCGGTCTCGTGCATCTGACGGCGCCCGAAACGGTCAACAAGCATGACCTCCTCGGCTTATTCGCCGATACGTTCGAACATACGGACGTCCGGATCGTGCCGGTAGCGGAGCCGTCGATCGACCGCACGCTGGCGCCGACGAAAAGCGGCTTCGCGTACCGGCCTCCCGGGTACGCGCAAATGCTATCCGAGCTGCGGCATTGGATGGAGGGCGACGCGGATTGACGCGGGTGCTGGTCACTGGCGCCGCGGGCTTCAGCGGCCGGCACGCTTGCGAACGGCTGGCACGGGAGGGCATGGAGGTGACGGCCGTCGTGTCTCCGCGCGCTCCCGCGGCCGGGGGACGCCCGCCAGTCGCCGGCGCGGCTGCCGAGCTGGCCTGCGATCTGACGGACCGCGCGTCCGTCCGGTCGCTGCTCGAGCAGGTTCGCCCGGACGCCGTGCTCCATCTGGCCGGTCGCAACGCGGTGGACGAATCGTGGCGTACCCCCGATGTCGTGCTGTCCGCCAACCTGCTGTCCACGGTTTACGTGCTGGAAGGCGCGCGCGCGCTCCCGGACTGCCGGACGCTTGTCGTCGGCTCGATGCTGAGCCCGCGGCCGGACGAAGATCTGACGCGCACGCTGCATCCGTACGGCTTCAGCAAGGCGCTGCAGGTGACGGCCGCGCTGGCCTGGCATCACTGGTACGGCCAGCAGGTGATCGTCGCGGAGCCGTGCAACCTGATCGGGCCCGGCGGCAGCGCGGGCATCTGCGGCAAGATCGCGCGCTGGGCCGCCGCCTGCGAGCGAGACGCGGAGACGGAGCGGGGGTCCGCGCCGTTCCGCTTGTCTTCGCTGGAGGAGCGGCGGGACTTCCTTGACGTGCGCGATGCCGCGGCGGCGTACGCGACGCTGCTTCGCGAGGGCGCGCCAGGCGTTCGCTACGCGCTGGAATCGGGCACGCTGCGCAGCCTCGGCGAGGTCAAGGACGCCTTCGACCGGGCGAGCCGCGTGCCGCTTCGTTGGGAGATCGGGTCGGCGGGCGGGCCATCGCCGCTGGCGCGGCGAGCGGACGCCATCCGCGAACTCGGCTGGCAGCCGTCCGTCCCGTTCGCGCGTTCGATCGCCGACACGCTTCAATCCGAGCGGGAGCGTCCGTCCGGACCGGCTTGAACGGAGCGAACTGACCGTAAGAGGAGGACTCGGGCATGAACAGCGCAGGCGAGGGCAAGGGCGGCAGTTCGGGCGGCGGCGGTCAAGGCGCGGGCCGGCCGAAGGTGACCGCCGTCATCCCTTTTTTTAACGATCCGTATATCGGGGAAGCCGTCGAGAGCGTGCTGGCTCAGCGCATCGACGGACTGGAAGTTATCGTCGTCGACGACGGTTCTACGCGCGAGGCGTGGCGGCTTCACCGGTTCCAGGGCCGCATTCACGTGCTCGGCAAAGCGAACGGCGGCACGGCGAGCGCGCTCAATCACGGCTTCCGCATGGCGCGGGGCGAGTACGTCGCCTGGCTCAGCTCGGACGACCGCTGGCTGCCGGGCAAGCTGGAGCGCCAAGTCGAGCATATGGAGCGGACCGGATCGTCGATCAGCCACACCGCGTTCCGCACGATCGACGCCGCGGGCGTGCCGAGCTCGAAGCCGGTGCGGCTCGCCTTCGAGAGCCGATACGACTTCTACCGGTCGCTGCTGCGCTCTAACGCGATCAACGGCTGCACGGTCATGATGCGCAAAGCGCTGTTCGAGCAGCTGGGCGGCTTCGACGAAGGCGCGGTTTTCACGCACGATTACGACTTGTGGGTCCGGGCGACGCTCGCCGGCTATCCGCCGACCTACCTGAACGAACCGTTGACGGAATACCGCAAGCATGCCGGGATGGGCACGATTCGCCATCAAGGGGAAGCGGAGGCGGAATTCATGGCGACGGCGGCCAAGTACAGAGGCAGCCTGGTCCGACTGCTCACAGCGCTGCGGCCGCCGTTAAGCAAAGCAGGTAAGCGATGATCGCATAGAAGAGCCGTCCGGCCGGGAACTCCGCGGCTGGGCGGCTTTTTCGTGCGAAAAGGTGGGCGACGCACGCTTGTGACAAAGGGGGGAGCGGTCGGCGAACGGGGGACTGGGAGACGAGGAGGATCGTACTCGAGCATTTATGCGTCGTATCCTGCAAATGTGCGCGATATACGGTACGCTTGAGCGATTTTGCGATGTAACCTGCAAATGTGCGTGATAGGTACCCACAAAAGTGCGACAACGAAGCTTCGAGAAGCTTCGTTGTCGCACTTTTGCGCGATAGTCCTGTCCGAACACTTAAAACGGCTACGCTTTCCTGTACGTTTGCAGGATAGGCGCGAGGTCCATGGGGGGAACCGCTGCATCGACCCAAACAACCGACCCGAAAACCTGCCCGAACAGCAAATAGACGCCCGGAATTCCGTTCCTCCGAGGCGTCTTTCATCGCGTATTCTTACACGTGCATTTATCCGCCAACGCGGGCGATCAGCCCGTTCAGGCTATGAACGTACCAGTTGTGCACCATGGCAAACTCCGCGTTGACCTGGTCCAAGTGGCGGGAGGTACCCGAATTGTCGTGCCAGCGGTAGGCGGTGAGCGGCGAATTGACGAAGTGAAAGTCGATGCCCGCCAAGATCACCCGCAGCCAATAATCGTAATCTTGCGTGTAGCGCAGTCCCTCATTGAACCATCCGACTTGGCCGACGACGCTGCGATGCATCATGACGGTGCAGCCGTTGATCGGACAGAAGGTATGGAGCGCGCGCAAAAAGCCCCCGGCGCTGTCGAATTTGACGGCCAGCTGCGGCTTCAGCAGCTCGCCGCCGGCGCCGATCAGGTCGAAATCCGTGCTGCTGATCAGCGCGCCGCGCGTCAGCATATGACCGAGCTGGCCGGCTACCTTGTGCGGATAAAAGATATCGTCGGAGCTGAGCCAAGCGATGTATTCGCCATTGGACATGCGGATGCCGTGGTTCAGCGCGCTGGCCGTCCCGCCGTTTGCCTTGCCGAGGTAGTGTATTCTGGACCGGTACGGATCCAGCAGATGCTGGTTCGCGGTCGATCCGTCGTCCACGACGATAATCTCGATATTCGGATAGGTCTGCGCCAGGGCGCTGGCGACCGCCTGATTGACGTAGCCGTCGTTATAAAAAGGGATGATGATGCTAACCAAGGGGCCCGACATCGCATGCCCTCCTTTCGCCGCCTTCTGCTGCTACTTAACAGTTTATGTCCAAGGAGGGGGGAAAGGCACGACGCTTGCCCGAGGGCAAGCGTCATGGATGCCGGACGGATCATCCTTCCGTCCAATATGGATCAGATCGCCCAGCGGAGCAGCAGTCCGGCCTGGGTGAGGCCGCTGCCGAACCCGTACAGCGCGACCGTCTGTCCCGCGGCGAGCCGGCCGTCCTTCACGGCGAGGTCGAGCGCCAGCGGGATCGAAGCCGCGGACGTATTGCCGAATTCGGCGGCGCTCGTCAGCGCGCGCTCGTACGGCATTCCGAGACGTTCGCAGATCGCCTCGATCATGCGAAGGTTCGCGCTGTGCGGCACGAGCCAGTCGAGCGCCTCCGCGGCGATGCCGCCGTCCTGCAGCAGCCTGCGAACGCCGTCAGGCACGGTGGACAGCGCCCACTTGTACACCTCGCGTCCGTTCTGCACGATGCGTCCGTCGCCGGCGAGCGGCTGGCCGTTCCAATCGCTCGACAGGCCCGAGGCGTACACGTGGATGCCGCCGCTGCCGTCCGTCGCGGCGTGCGACGCCAGGAAGCGGCCTTCCTCCGCGCGCTCGACGAGCACGGCGCCCGCGCCGTCGCCGAACAGGATGCAGGTGGACCGGTCCGCGTAGTCCGTGATCTTGCTCAGCGTCTCGGCGCCGATGACGAGGATCTTGCGGTACATGCCGGTCAGGATCAAGCCGTTCGCCGTCTGGAGCGCGGAAACGAATCCTGCGCAAGCGGCGTTCAAGTCGAACGCGAGCGCGGCCTTGAAGCCGAACGCGTCCTGCACGCGCGAGGCGACCGAAGGGAACGGATTGTCAGGCGTCGTCGTGGCGACGAGGACGCCGTCGATGTCGTCGGTCGCGGTCGGGTACCTGTCCAGCAGATCCCGCACGGCGGCGATCGCGAGGTGGCTCGTGAATTCGCCGTCGGCGGCGATGCGGCGCTCGCGGATGCCCGTCCGCCGCACGATCCACTCGTCGTTCGTGTCGACCAGGGCGGACAATTCCTCGTTGGTCAATCTGCGCTGCGGTACGTGGCTGCCGATGGCGGTAATGGCGGAGCGGGATTGGAGCGGCATCGAACATTCCTCCTGTTTTAATATCAAGTATTAGTACCAGGTTTTAATCGTATTTTACGCTTTTCGAGAGGCAGAGTCAATCAATCAGCTTCAAAGTTTCTTTTCCTCCTTCCCATTTCACAACAAGGGTCACCGGGATATTGGATTTCGCAGCGATGACCGGTTTCTCGTTTGGGGACGTTCGCTTCTGGCAGCGAAGATCCAAAATACCTTCGTTTCCGTATGGATATCCGGATATGCCGTGTGCATCAAGGAGTCTCACATCCCATTCAAGGGCAGCATGGGGAACATTGGGCTTCAGGCCAAAGACATATTCGAATAGAATGGCGATCGGCGTAATCCCGGACCACCCGACGAAATCCGGCATGGCAGGGTTACCGGGAGCGATGTTCTCCGGCGAATAGTTTTCCCAAACGGTTCCTGTGCGCTCATAAACCATCAGGACATGGTCCAGATGCTTTCTTGCAATCTCATGCGCCAAGTCATCGTAGCCGGCTGTATGAAGGCCTTTCAACACCATGTAGTTCGTCGGCGCCCATACGCCGCCTCTCCAGTAGCCGCCGTCCGGTTGATACGCGGGGTGATCGGCGGATAAAGTCGGTATCGGATGCGGACGGTTAAACTCGTTTTCGTTGCGTAAATGGGAAATGAACCTTTCCTTTTGTTTCTCCGGTACGATATCGGCGAGCAAAGCCCAGTAGGCCCCGATGGACTTCACATGGTTATGCTCCCCGCTTTTCCAAAGATCGTAATAAAACGCGCTCTCGTCATCCCATAGCTTGCGATTCACGAGATCCGATAATAAAGCGATCTCCTCCTCGAACGCCTGCATCTCCTGTCTTCTGCCAACGACGTCGCTCATCTGTAAGAGCAGTTTAGCGCTCAGAATCTGCTGGATGCAGGCATCCGCCCAGACCATATGCCCATGAGAAAAAGACTCATGGTATTTCATTTCCAATCGGGGCGTGTTATCCATACCGCAGCCCCACCCAGTCGACCAGTAGCTTCCGTCTGTCCATGTTCTGAACTCTTTGAGCCACAAATGGTAACCGACTAATACGGGGAACACCTTTTCTAAACGCTCCTTGTCATTGTAATTCAAATAATATTCCCACTCCGTAAGAGGCATGATATTCGGTCCCGTGCTGCTCACGTCAAAGCGGTGAAACTGGTCCATGCCGTCAATTTCCCTAATCTCCCGGCAGATAAAACCGTCTTCGTGCTGCTTGGCGTACAGGTTGTCCAAGGTCTTTTGAAATTCAAAGGCATGCTTTCCATATCTCGCGAAGATCAAGATAAAACTGGAGTCCCACATAAAGAGACAGTCGTTAAAAGCGGTGTCAATATAATTCGTTACGAATCCATTGTCAGACGTCGGTTTTCTCAAGTTTTTAAAAGCCAGCTGCCATGCCTTCCAGTAGCAGGAAATGGCCTGATCATGGCCCTCCCAAAAGGGTTCTGGCAATATTTCTTTGGCATCCTCGAAAGTCGGTAGAACCTTATTTTCCACGGCGGAATTCAAAAAAACATTTTCCTTTGCAAACCTATTATTGATGTACATATCCAAATAACGCATTTCGTTTAGACCTCCCGAATGATTGATCATGGATGTTATGATAATGTTAATTCTGGCATTTTTCTTGCGATATCATGGAGATTTATAACACCATTCTGGTATTGGAGGGTCGTATGAAAAATAATAACGGACTCCTATTCGAAGGGCCGTCGCAAACGCCTGATTTTCCGGTGAGGATATCCTTCAACGACTCCAGGAATGCAGTGAATGATTCGGACAGACTTGTGTACTGTCATTACCATGATGAAATTGAATTCAATTATGTGATAGAGGGAAGTATCGTGATGGAGATCGGTACCCAACGCATCCAGGTTCAAGCGGGTGAGGCCGTCATTATCAACGGTAATGAAATTCATAGCGGTTACTGCGAGAAGGAAGCGCATTGCCGCATGTTTGGCATTATTTTCAAGCTGGACATGCTAGGTAGTCAGGAACCCGATGTCTGCCAAAGCAAGTATCTTGAACCCTTTCTTTGCGGACAATATCAATTTCCTTCGTATATTCCGAACAAACCCGGATGGCAAGCGAAGGTAATAGCCGAAATGGAGCGCATCGTCGTGACGTACCAGCAACAGAACTTTGGATACGAATGGAGGATCAAGTCCAGTTTATTCTCTATTTTGGCTGAAATCATTGCGAACAAAGCATTTTTAACCCGGAACGAACAGTCCGTAATGCCCAGCGAAAGGCTAGAACGGTTCCAAAAGTCTATTTCGTATATTCAGGAACATTATATCGGCAAAATTACAGTAGAGGATCTTGCGAGGGCGGCGGGAATTAGCGTGGATCATTTCTATAAATTTTTCAAACAGATATCGGGGGAGACCCCGGTGACTTACGTTAACCGCCATCGGACGAGGATAGCCGCCAATTTGTTGAAGTATACCGATTTATCCGTTTTGGATGTTGCCCTTCAAAGCGGTTTCGATAATGTGAGCTATTTTATCAAAACTTATAAGAAGTACACAGGTTTAACGCCTAGCGCCTGGAGAAAACAAAAACATAAATAGAAGTCATTTTTTTATTTATCAATAACTCTTGAATCTATCGTTAGAGACATTCTGAAATATATTTACAAATTATTTATTTTTATGCAACGATTACCTGTTTTTGATTGTCATCTACAGTAGAGAACTGGCCAGTTTTCAATCCAAATACGAGAGGTGTGTATTTATGAAGAAGTTCGTCGTGTTGCTGTCCATCTGTGCGATGTTGGTTGGAGTGCCTTCTGCCTATGCCCAATATGGATATGGCGATACGGTTAGTACGGCGGTAAATGTCAGTCTCGGTTCAGGCTACGGAACGTTTCTGCAAGGCGGCGAGGCCGATATTTTCGTATTCAAAAATAACACTTCTCAATCGGTAACGACCACGGCAAATCTTCTATCCCCTGCTGACGTTAATTATAACTATTGGGTAGAAGTTCACAATCCGGGCGGCTCTGTCACCTATTTTAATCCGTGGGATAACGGGATCGGTGGCCTGGATTCTATTCAAATAACGGTCGGACCGGGTAGTAAAGCTTACTTTATCGTGTCCGACACCGGAACGTTATCCAGCGCAAGCTATAGCTTCTGGCTGAATTAAGCCATTTCATTAGAGGCCGCTAATTATCGGGGAACAAACTATCGACAGCACAAAGGAATTTGCGACTATAGAAAATGAATCGTAGGTTTAAGTGAAGAGGAGAATCAAGGATATTGAATGGTGATGTCTCTAAAGCCCTTCTAAAGTAAAAATAGCAAGCTGAAACGAAGCCTAAATAGCAAAACGGGACGAAGCAGAGGCATTTTCTGCTTCGTCCCATTAGCGTTTTTGGTCTATGGCTACCTTCTTGAGCAGATTATGAGTAAGGCAAAGCCATCCGACCTCTAGGCTTACCTTATTCAAGCCTTGAAGCATAAAGCGCCCGAATCCTCGGTTGTTTTTAATCTGTCCGAACACGCTCTCCGGCTCGATCATGCAACGTTCTGACCGTTTCCAGTTATGGCTTAATCACAGGCTTCGAAGACGGTTCCTTCTGTAACGAATAATCGAATGGGTCCTCCTGAGGGAGGGCCTTTCGATTTCTCGGACAGGGAGCGATAGTCGTGTTAAGTCGTTCTGCATCAGTAGGCAATACCAACACGCGTATTGATGTAATCGTTCGTTTTTATCAGGCTGAAAGTAAATTCTGCCGTATCCGACACGGATATTTCAACGCCGCCCTCAGGCAGAAAATGGCTTTCCGCACGATAGGCATCCTTTTTTTCTCCATCAGGCAAATACGTGGGACAGACGATGGTCCATTTTAAGTTTGATTGTTTAAGCAAATCGTAAACCTTATGATGTTCTATCGCTGCACGGACTGATCTGCGCTTGGATTCGCTTGATTGATAACGAAGTAAATCCGGGGTCGTTCTACTTTGCAGGATACCTGCTGTCCCTATCGTAATAAATCGTTGTATGCCTTGGCGTTCCATGGCTTCGATAATAAGCGGCATACTATCCGTTAGCGTAGTTGTCCCGTCCGTATTTAGTGCGCTTATTACGATATCAATCCCTTGCATGGCACGTACGATATCTTGTTTTTCTAAAACATTCCCTTGAAGGATAGATAGATTTTCATCACTCATTTGAATCTTTTCCGGCGTACGGACGAACGCAGTAACACGATGTTTGTCCTGAAGCGCATAACGAACGATTTTACTGCCTACCCGTCCAGTCGCGCCTAAAATTAAAATATTCATCAGAAAAAAACTCCTTTTGCGAATAATCAACCTTTGGGCACGCTGCGGTAGTCGGAGGGGGAGACGCCCATCAGCTTTTTGAACATGCGGGAAAAATAGTAGGGATCGCCGAAGCCGACTTCCGCGGCGACCTCTTTTATCGCCATGCCGGTCAGGCTCAGAAGCTGACCGGCTCTTTGCATCTTCAGGCGAAGGAAATAATCGATCGGCGAAAAACTCGTCTCCTGCTTAAACAGGTAGATTAAGTGCTGCTTAGACAGGCCCGTATGAAAGGCGAGCTCAGGCAGCGCAATAGAAGACTGCAGATGATCGTTCATATAACGGATCGCATGCTCGATATCTTCTTCGCGCTTGCGATGGCGGGACGTGCCGCCTGTGCCAAGACCGATCGCGCCTAGCAGCTGGGCAAGCGTCTGCGATACTTGAACCTGCGCCGGAAGCGAATAGGGCTTGTCCATGAGCAAGCTGTAGCATCGTTCGAAGCTCTCCAGGAAGTGGGTTTGCAAGCCGATCGGTACCTGGACGGGACGCCCATGTAATCCGTAGAGACGGAGATGGGCAGCGACATGATCGCCTTTTAGATGAAACCAGTAAATGCTCCATGGCGATTCGGCCGATGCGCCATAACGATGCGGGACGCCTGCCGGAATGACTGCCAGATGCCGCTCCGCGATCGGCTGGGTTTTCCCTTCCTGCTCCACCCACCCGGCGCCGTCCGTGCAATAGATAACGATATGCGAGTCGCAGCCTTCGGGACGATCGCGGTAGTGATGGCGCGCGCGGGGGAAGTAGCCGATATCGCTCGCGTAAAAATTTTTGGTCAGCTCGAATTCGGCCAACTCGACGGCAAAGTAGTCGGGCAGCACGAACAGTTTTTCTTGCGGGAAGCCTTCCGGTTTTTGAATGTCGTCCACGATGTGCCTCTCCTGTCGCGTTATCAATTGGCAATCAGAATATCCTCCATCATAAACCGAATTCAGTCAATTGGCGAGTAGGGTTAACTATCGTAAAGTGAAGGTATCTATTTGGAGGAGGGATTCATCTTGGCACAACAAGCAGCGGCAGCTCAGGCGCAGACCGTGCGGATTTGGGAAGAGGATGTTTCTATTCCGACTTACGGCATCGGCGTACCTGACCGCAACCCGATGTTTCTGGAGAAGCGCGTGTATCAGGGCAGTTCCGGACGCGTCTATCCGCATCCGGTCGTCGATAAGATCGAGGACGATAAGAAGCCGCAAAATTACCGGCTCGTCATATTAGAAAACGAATTCGTACGGATCGAAATCATGCCCGAGCTTGGCGGCCGCGTTTACCGCGCGCTGGATAAGACCAACGACTACGACTTCGTCTACTACAATCGCGTGATCAAGCCGGCGCTCGTCGGACTGGCCGGTCCTTGGATCTCCGGCGGCATTGAGTTCAACTGGCCGCAGCACCACCGTCCGAACACGTACGGGCCGGTCGAATACAAGCTCGAAGCGCGCGAGGATGGCTCCGCGACCATGTGGGTGAGCGAGATCGACCGTATGTACGGTACGAAGGTAACGGCTGGCTTTACGCTGCGTCCGGGCAAAGCGTATTTAGAAATTTCCGCCCAGTTGTACAACCGCACGCCCGAACCGCAAACGTTCCTGTGGTGGGCGAACCCGGCGGTGGCCGTCAACGACCACACGCAGTCGGTGTTTCCGCCGGACGTGACCGCTGTATTCGACCATGGCAAACGCGATGTTTCCCGGTTCCCGATCGCCACGGGCACTTACTACAAAATGGATTACTCCGCAGGCGTGGACATTTCCCGTTATAAGAACATCCCCGTTCCGACATCCTATATGGCCTACAAGTCGGACTACAACTTCGTCGGCGGTTATGACCATGGCGTCCAAGCCGGTCTGCTCCATGTCGCCAATCATCACGTATCGCCGGGGAAAAAGCAGTGGACATGGGGAAATGGACAATTCGGGCAGGCGTGGGACCGCAACCTCACGGACGAAGATGGACCGTACATTGAGCTGATGACCGGCGTTTATACGGACAACCAGCCGGATTTTACGTGGCTTGCGCCTTACGAGGAGAAGTCGTTTACCCAGTACTTCATGCCTTACAAGGACATCGGCGTCGTTAAGAATGCATCCATCGACGCGGCCGTTAATCTCGAGGTCGATGAGGTCGCGCGTCAAGCGACGGTGCTGGCGTACGCGACTTCCGTGTTCGTTGGCGCGGTCATCGAGCTGAAAGGCAGGCAACGCGCCTACTTGAAGGAGAGCGTCGTCCTCTCGCCGGTATCCACGTTCAAATCCGTCGTTACGCTGGACGAGGGAGACCGGCCGCATGACTTGACCGTAACGATCAAGAGCGCCGAGGGGCGCCTACTCATCGCGTACCGGCCTGCCGAGCCGTCCTTCGAGGATGTGCCGGAGGCCGCCAAGCCGTTGCCGGAGCCGCAGGCGTTAAGGACGAACGAGCAGCTGTACCTGGCAGGACTGCATCTGGAGCAGTACCGCCATGCCACGTTCGAGCCTGAGTCCTATTACCTTGAAGGCTTGAAGCGCGATCCGTCCGACATTCGCATCAATGTTGCCTACGGCACGCTTCTGCTGAGGCGCGGGCTATTCGCTGAAGCGGAGGGGCATTTCCGTTCGGCGGTCAAGTCGCTGACCTGGCGCAATCCGAACCCGTACGACAGCGAGGCGCTGTATCAGCTGGGCTTCGCGCTGAAGCTGCAGGGCAAGGACAAGGAAGCGTTCGCGGCGTTGTACAAGTCGACGTGGTCGGCCGCCTGGCAGGACGCCGGTTACTTCACGCTCGCTCAGATCGCGGCGTCGAAGGGGATATTCGACGAGGCGCTGGAGCTGGTCGAACGCTCGATTGTCCGCAACGCCCGCAATTACAAGGCGCGTCATTTGAAGGCCGCGCTGCTGCGCAGGCTGAGACGCATCGCGGAAGCCTTGGACTATGCGGAGGAGACACTAGCAATCGACGTGGCGGACTTCGGCGCCGCCAATGAGCGCATCCTTGCGCTCGCAGAGGCTGGCGATGCAGCTAGATCCGCTGAAGCGCGCGAAGAACTGCTGCGCCTCATGCGAGGCGACGCTCATAATTATCTAAACTTGGCCGCCGACTATGCTTCGGCTGGGCTTAACGAAGAAGCGATCGACGTGCTGCGCCGCATCGCGCCGGAGGCTTCGGCAGATGCCTATCCGATGGTCCACTATACGCTCGGCTATCTGTATGAAGCATCTGGCGACTCGGCGCAGGCTGACGCGTTCCGTGAAGCGGGACGCGCGTCGAATCCCGAATATTGCTTCCCGAACAGCCTGTTCGACTTGCTCGTTCTTGAGAGCGCGGTACGCGCGAACGGCGCGGACGATAAGGCGAATTACTACTTGGGCAACTGGCTGTACGACAAACGACGTCACCAGGACGCTATTAAGGCCTGGGAGGCTTCGCAGGACGCAAATGGCAACTTCGCGACGGTACATCGCAATCTCGCGCTCGCGTATTTCAACAAGCTTGGCGATGCGGACCGCGCGCTTGCTTCGCTCGAACGGGCGTATGCCCTTCGCGAGGACGACGCCCGGGTGCTCTACGAGCTCGACCAATTATACAAGAAGCTCGGCTACGCGCCCGAACGGCGCTTAGAGGTATTGGCCGCCCGCAAGCCGCTCGTCGACAAGCGCGACGACCTGTACCTCGAGTACGTAACCCTGCTGAACGCAATGGGCCGCCATGCGGACGCGCTGCTCGCGCTGGCCGAACGCCAGTTCCATCCGTGGGAGGGCGGCGAAGGCAAGGCGACCGGCCAGCATGTGTTGGCGCATGTCGAGTCGGCGAAGCTGGATCTCGCGGATCGCCGATACGAGGAAGCTGTAGCCCACCTGCAGGCGGCGCTCGTCTACCCGGACAATCTTGGCGAAGGCAAGCTCGAGGGCGCTCAGGAGAACAACGTTTACTACTACTTGGGTCTCGCCTACGAAGGCCTGGGTCGTGCGGATCAAGCGGAGGACAGCTTCCGGCGGGCTTCGCAAGGACTGGAGGAGCCGGCGAGCGCGATGTACTACAACGACCAACCGCCGGATATGATTTTCTACCAAGGGCTGGCCTGGCACAAGCTTGGCGTCGACAAGGAAGCGAAACGCCGCTTCAACAAACTGATCGACTATGCCGAACGGCATCTGAACGACGACGTGAAGTTCGATTACTTTGCCGTGTCGCTGCCGGATTTCCTCGTCTTCGAGGACGATTTAAACAAGCGCAACCGGACGCATTGCCGTTACATGAGAGGCCTCGGCCTACTCGGTCTCGGCCGGAAGAGAGAAGCGAAGGAAGAGTTCCGGACGGTTCTCGAGATGGAGGCGAACCATGCCGGAGCGAAGGTTCACTTGGCTTTAGCCGGCGTCTGATGTTTTGAGTTGAAATGGGATGAGTCGGGATGGGAAAAGAGCGGGAATCCGCTCTTTTTTTGTTTTTAAGTCGACGATTTTGCCGGAGAGTCGGAAGGTTCGTCGCATGAAATGCCGAATTAATAGGCAAGAACAGGGAAAGGGAGGGAATTGATTGAAACGCACGGCTATGCCGCAGCAGCGCCGGCAAGAGGCGTCGCGTCCGGCTCAAGCCTTAGAAGCCTCTCGGGACAGGGTAGCTTCGCAGACCGCCGCGTCGTCCGCGCCGCCCGGGGCCGCCTCCTTAGGATCGCAGGCGCAAGCCCTGCTGAAGCTCCAGCGAAGCGGCGGCAATCGGGCCGTCATGCAGATGCTTCGCACCCGGGGCGCGATCCCGGCGGCGTCGGATCCCCCGATTCAGCGAATGCGCATCGTCAAGGACTCGGTTTATCGAGAAGCGCAGGAGACGGATGCGGCGGGAGACGTGGTCGATACCGAGAACCTGAGCGCGCTCGAGCGTCATTCCCTGACTTTGGAGATGACCCTCGAAGGCAACGCCGAGCTTCTCCGGCGCATTCAGCAGGAATGGGGCGAGGACGAGCTTGAAGGCGAGGGCAATCTGGAGGAACTGTTCGAGCTGGGAGGCCGGATCGCCGAGCTGCAGAAGAAGAAGCCCGAGGAGCTTGTAGAGTCCGACCGCGAAACGATGAAGGAGATTGGCGCCAAGCTGGCGTCCGCGCGGAAGTTCGTCGAACAAAATACGGCGCATCCGTCCGTGCAGGCGTACAAGGATGTCGTCATCACGCTTTCGCGGGAGCTTGCTAAAGCCGAAGGCCGGAGCCCCGGTTCGAGATCCGAATCGGACGCCGGCTCGGATTTCGGATCGGCGCCGCAGCAGGCGCCCGACCATCTGGACCTGAACGTCGGTCCCGACGAACGCAGCAATTATCGCGAAGACATGAAAAAGATGGGCACCTGGGCGGGAGAAGCGGAAGCCGAAGTGCTCGCCGACCATCTTAAGGTCAGGGCGCAGGTGTACGTCGTTGTCCAGGGGCGATTCCACCGCGTCAATCAGGTCGGATCCAATCACGCTCCCGTCGGCGAACTGGCGTTGGTGCATCTGGGCAACCACTATGAGGTGGTAGACGGCGTTACGGACGGGATGGAGGTCGGCCGACAGCGCAGGTGGCTGAAGACGAGCAAGACGGGCGACTGCTTGTTCGAATCGATGCTGCTGATCCGGCACAACGGCAAACCGATCGACGAGGACAAGAAGAAGCAGGCGATCCTGAAGCTTCGCAAACGAACGGCCGACGATCTGTCGGACGACGCCATCGACGAGACGATTCACGAGATGCTCGTCTATGGCGACACGGCCGGGACCGGCGAGCATACCTCCAAGCTCGTCAAGGAGCGGCGCGACGAAGCCGCGTCGAAGCGACAGGAGGACAAGGAAAAGCGCAGGCAGGACGACGAGAAAGAGAAGCGTGTCGCAAAGGTCGACGCCAAGTTTTTGCAGGACAAGCTCGAATCGCTTCAGACGCTCGAAGGGCTGTCCGCCTTCGGGTTCGACAAGGCGATCGCGGTTTATTTGAAGGAGCGCGACCAGGATCCGAAGTCGAAGGAGACGTTTGCGGCGTTCCGCAAGCTGAACAAACTGTTCCAGGAAGCGGCTTTAGCGTTCAAAAATCAAAAGGAACGCGCGGAGTACGAATATCGTCCTTTTGAAAAAGAGGAAGAAGAAAGCTGGACCGGCGAGCTAGACCGGCCGGAGGAGGAAGGGGAGCGGCTTGAGCTGGAGCGCAAGGCGCGCGAGCGAACGCTGAACCGCCGGGACATCAAAAAGAAAGCGTCGCCCAAAAACGCGAATCAGACGCTGGTCGTACTGCCGGGCGAGGAAGGCGAGTTCGTCCTCGACAAGCTGGGCCAATTGGTTCCCCGCTACTCGCGCCGCAATATCTCGCAGGCGAACCTGGACGAGCTGAACGGCAAGCACGATGAAGTGAAGGGCATGTATCCGTCGCGGATGAGTCCGGTGAAGGACGCCGACAGAAGCCAGGTCGCGAGCGGCACCGGCGACAACAAGATCCGCGCGGAGAGCGCCGAGATGCATCATGTGCAAGGGCACAAGCCGTCCGACTTTTTGTCGGTGACGGCCCAGGACGAGGACGCGCTCAATCCGAAGGGCAAGGCGTTCGATGCGGCGGCTACCGTCATCGTCGATCTGTCTTATATCGATCCGGAGAATCTGTCGGCCCTGTACACAGCGCAGGGCATGCGCTACTTCCTGCTGGACGGGATGATCGGGGGCGACAAGGGGGAGACGATCGATCTGGCCGTCCGCGAGCAGTCCAAATCCCCGTCCGACGAATCGGACGGGAAGGAAGAACGCAGGGCCGGAGGCAAGAAGAAAAAAGAGAAAAAAGAAAAGAAAGAAGCGAAGCCGTCTTCCAATCAGCTCGCGGTCGAACACGACCAGCTGTCGGCCAAGGAGTGGCAGGCGCTTCTCGACGTCATCCGCACCAAGGAAGTGCTGATCGAAGGCATGATCCCGCCCGAAGCCGTCCGGAAGCTGTAGCGCAAGGGGGATCAAAGCGTCGGGCATGCGGCCGAGTTAGCCTGCTGATTGCCGCCCACAACCCAATTATTTCCTTTGCCTACTCGCGGCTCGAGGCGTATAATCCGTTCAGACATCGGAGCGAGAAGCGAGGAATTGGTTATGAACAACGGGTTGGTCAACGCGGTAATCGCGTATATCATGTGGGGGATTCTCCCGCTTTATTGGAAGCTGTTCAACGAGGTGCCGGCAGGCGAGATTTTGTCGCATCGGGTGGTCTGGTCGTTCGTCTTCATGGGCATTCTCGTCGCCTTCCAGCGTCGCTGGGGCGACATGAAGCGGATTGCGGCCAGCCGCGCGCTCCTGCTGCCGCTCGCCGCCAGCGGACTGCTGATCGCCGCCAACTGGCTCATCTTCATCTGGGCGGTCAACAACGGCCATGTCGTCGAGACCAGTCTCGGCTATTATTTGAACCCGCTCCTGAACGTATTGCTGGCGGTCGTCTTCCTTCGCGAAAAGCCGAACCGCGGACAATGGCTCGCGATTGCCATCGCCGGCGCCGCGGTGCTGATCATCGCCGTCGACTACGGGCGATTTCCGTGGATCGCGATCTCGCTGGCCGCGTCGTTCGGGCTGTACGGCTTCGCGAAGAAGAAGATCCGGCAAGACGCTTCAATCGGCTTGCTGTCGGAGACGGCCGTCGTCCTGCCCGTCGCGCTCGGTTATTGGATCTACTTGGCCGCCGCGGGCAAGACGACGGCATGGACGCTGCCCGCGTCCACGTTCGTCGAACTGCTTCTGTCCGGCGTGGTGACGGCGCTGCCGCTGCTCTTCTTTGCGCGGGCGGCCGCCCGGATGTCGCTGTCCACGCTCGGCTTCGTCCAATACATCGGGCCGACGATCATGCTGCTGCTGAGCGTATTCGCGTTCAAGGAATCGGTCTCGCCGGTGCTGCTCGTCGGCTTCGCGTTCATCTGGACGGCGCTCGTCGTATACGCTGCGGCTTCGGTTCGCGGCGCGAGGCTCGCGAAGGCGAGCTGACGGCAAAGGCGCTCCGGCACCGTCAAAATGGTCATTTCCGTCCGATGGGCGGAGATGGCCATTTTCCGTTTGTGCCTTTTTCATGGACATTATAGAATACAAAAAACGATACACGGGGAGGCGTCTTCTATGGATTACGATTCAGCGGACCGACAGCGATGGCTGCAATGGATGCTGCGAATAGGCAAGCCGGTCTTGGAGGCGTTGGCCGAACGCAAGCTCAAGGAGCGGATGCCTGTCCAGAAAAAGGGGGCCGACCGGGAAGCATATACTTACTTAGAAGCGCTCGGACGATTGCTGGCCGGCATGGCCCCTTGGTTGGAACTGGACGGATTAACCGGTGAGGAGGAGCGGGTTCGGGGCGCGATGGCAAAGATGGCTAGAGAAGCGATCGACGCGGCTACGGATTTCTCTTCGCCGGATTTTATGAACTTTTCGGATGGTTTTCAGCCAATCGTCGATGCCGCCTTTTTGTCCCATGCTCTCGTTCGGGCTCCGAGAGAGCTAATGAGCAAGCTTGACGCGAAAGTGAAACAAAATGTCATCAACGGCTTAAAAGCGACGCGATCGAGAAAACCAGGCTATAACAATTGGCTGTTGTTCGCGGCGATGACTGAAACCGCATTGTATTTGCTCGGCGAAGATTGGGATCCCATGCGCATCGATTTTGCGTTAAAGAAACATGAGGAATGGTATTTAGGAGACGGGGTTTACGGAGACGGTCCGGCATTCCATTGGGATTATTATAACTCCTTCGTGATTCAACCTATGTTGGTTGATATTTTGCGGACGGTTGGACCGCAGTATCCGGAATGGGAAAGCTTATACGCGGACGTCATCCGCCGATCGGCTCGGCATGCGGCGCAGCAAGAGCGGCTCATTTCCCCCGAAGGCACGTTTCCGCCGATCGGCCGATCGCTTGCATACCGATTCGGCGCGTTTCAATTGCTGTCGCAGGCTGCCCTTCAAGGCTGGCTTCCCGAAGAGGTTGCTCCGAATCAGGTCCGATGCGCCCTGACTGCCGTTATTCGTCGCATGATCGAGGCACCTGGGACATTCGACCGGGACGGCTGGCTGCGGGTCGGCTTCTGCGGAGATCAGGAGGAGATCGGGGAAGGGTACGTTTCTACAGGCAGCTTGTATCTATGCGCGACGGCGTTCCTCCCGCTTGGCTTGGATCCGGCGCATTCGTTCTGGCAGGGGCAAGCCGATTGGACCTCGAAGAAGGCATGGGCCGGCGTGCCGTTTCCGATCGACAAGGCGCTCTAATGCCATTTCAATAGTGAAAAGCTAAACAAGGCCTGCCTACCTCGGCGGGCCTTTTTCACTGTTTCCCGTTTTAGAAACGCATTTCCCAAATTTGAAGATGTGCAGAAATTGAAAATCGCATCAACCAGAAGTCTGAAAGCGCAACCAAGACAGCGTTTTCAAATATTGTTTATGGATCAAAAACTGTTTCTATACGGCCCCTCCCTAGAGCGGATATGGTGGATATGGGATCGCAAATGCAGGGTCGCGGTCATCGTCTTACGCATCAAGAACAAATGCTGCATCGGTGTCGACGATCCTTGTCTCTGATCTGATCACGCTTGAAAAGGGAGGATTTCTAATGAGAAAGGCAATACCGGCATTATTGACGATCGGCTTGGTCGCGGCGTCGCTTGCAGGGTGCAGCGGCAACAGCAAGGAGAACAACGCTTCCGCGGACCCCGCATCCGCAGGCTCGAGCGCAAGTCCGGCCGCTTCCGGAAGCAGCGTCCCGGCAGAGACGGTGAAGCTGAAGGGACTTATCGTCAAACACCCGCTCACGCAAGAATTGGCGAAGATGGATTGGCTAAAGAAGGCGGAGGAGCGTGCGGGCGTCAAGATCGAGTGGCAGGAGATCTCCGCGGATTGGGATCAGAAGAAGGGAGCGCTGCTCGCGGGCGGCGACGTTCCGGACCTGATCGTCGGACCGAACGCGATCACGGATGCGGACTTCGCGCAGTTTCCAGGCTTGTTCCAGGACCTGACCGAGCTCATCGCCAAGGATGGACCGAACGTCCAGACGATGTTCGATGAAAAGCCGGAGACGAAGGTCATTGCCACGCAGACGGACGGCAAAATTTACGGTCTCCCTAAATATCAAAGATTCTGGCCTTCGACGGTTTCAAGGCAATATATCAACCAGAAGTGGCTCGATGACCTCGGACTCCAGATGCCGACGAACTGGGACGAGTTGTACAACGTACTCGTCGCCTTCAAAGAGAAGGACGCCAACGGCGACGGAGACGCGAACGACGAGATTCCGATGGACTTCGCTCCGGTCGGTACGACGGGCTTCGGCTTCTTCCAACCGCAGGTGCTGCTCGGCAGCTTGGGCATTACGCTCACGGACGGCAGCGGGCAAGGCTATTTCGCCGAGGACGGCAAGATCAAGAACTACTTCGTCGACGACCGTTACAAGCAGCTCGTCGAATTCCTGAGCAAGTGCTGGGCGGCCGGCCTGATCAATCCGGAGACTTTCACGCAGGACTACTCCAAGTTCCAATCGGTCGCCCGCGGCAGCGGCGACAAGGCCAAGGTCGGATTTTCCTGGGGCTGGGAAGTGACGGATCGCTTCGGCAACGCGTTGGCGCCGCAGTACGCGTCGATGGCGCCGCTTAAAGCGTCCGCCGATTCGAACGTTCAAGCGTCCTACGACTACGACTTCAACACGCTGAACTACGGCGTAAACATGATCGAGATGTCGGCGAAAACCAAGAACAAGGACGCGGCCATGCGGTTCATCAATCAATTGTACGATCCGACCGTCAGCATGCAGGTGCTGTTCGGCTCGCTCGGCACGAACATCAAGGACAATGGCAACGGAAGCTACGCGGTACTGCCGCCGACCGACGCCAGCATGGATCCGGGCACTTGGAAGTGGACTTCTTCCTGGGCGGACAATGGCCCGATGTATATTTCGGATTCGCTTCAATTGACGCTCGGGACCGACATGCAATCCGTGGGCAAGCAGACGGAACCGCTCGATGCGGTCATGAACGCGATCGACAAGGAGAACGACGTACTGCCGAGCATGTTCATCAAGTACAGCAAGGATGACAACAACGCGATGAGCCTCGTGAACACGAACCTGATGAACCTGGCGATGGCGAAATTTTCGCAATGGGTCACCAAGGGCGGCGTGGACAAGGAGTGGGATTCGTACGTAAAGAATATTCAAAAAATCGGCCTGGACGGCAACTTGAGCATCATGCAGAAATATTACGACGATTACAAGAGCAAAAACTGATTGTAGATCAAGTCCACATTCGGGGAGGATGCTTCACTTTCAAAGTGGAGAGGCATCCTCCTTCCTCAGGAGGCCGATGATGTCCCCACCGACGCATAAACCCGCTAACAGAGCTTGGTCGGAGCTCCGGCGCGACTATCAGCTCTGGTTGATGGTATTACCGGCGATCGCCGTCGTCTTTATTTTCAACTACATTCCGATGTACGGCATCCAACTCGCTTTTCGCGACTTCGACTTCTCCAAGGGCTTAACGGGCGGGGAATGGCGCGGTTTGCACTATTTCTCGCAGTTCATTCATAGCTATCAATTCGGCGATTTAATGAAAAACACGTTCTTGATCAGCTTGACGACGATCGTGCTGGGTTTTCCCGCTCCAATCCTACTGGCGCTTATTTTAAATCAGGTCAAGTGGGCGAATGGGAAGAAGCTGCTACAGACCATCGTTTACATGCCGCATTTTATCTCCATCGTGGTCATGGTCGGGCTGCTGAACGTGCTGCTGTCTCCGAATACGGGCATCGTCGGGCATTTGGTATCGAGCATCGGACACACGGATTTGAACCTGCTTGCATCGACGCATTCGTTCATTCCCGTATTTGTCTTATCCGACGTCTGGCAGCATGTCGGCTGGAACAGCATCATTTACCTGGCCGCGCTTTCCACGGTAGATCCGAGCTTGTACGACGCGGCGAAGATGGACGGCGCGAACAAGTGGAAAACGATCGTGAACGTCGATGTTCCGGCGCTCATTCCGACGATCGTCATTTTGTTTATATTGAGCATGGGGAACGTCTTAGGCACGGGCTTCGAAAAGGTGTTCCTGATGCAGAATTCGCTTAATCTGCCCGTATCCGAAGTCATCTCGACCTACGTGTACAAGATCGGGATCGTTTCCAATCAATTCAGCTATTCCGCGGCGATCGGACTTTTCAATACATTCATTAATTTCGTCTTTCTTTACGCCATGAACTGGGTTGCGAAGCGCAATTCCGATATCAGTCTCTGGTAAAGCAAAGCGCCTTGGGAGGTGAGTCCTGTGCAGGCTCAAACGATACGTTCGGGAAAACGAAGCCGCGGGGAGACCGCATTTGATGTTGCGATCGTCGTCCTGTGCATCCTCATATTCGTCATTGTCTTTTATCCGCTCTACTTCGTGATCATCGCTTCGGTCAGCGATCAGACGCTGGTATCGACCGGCAAGGTCACGTTGTTTCCGCGAGGCATCAGCACGTTCGGTTATCATGAGATCTTCAAGGACAATCGGATCTGGACGGGCTATAAGAACACGGTGATCTACACGGTCGCCGGCACGCTGGTCAATCTCTTGCTAACCCTTCCGGCTGCCTATTCGCTCTCCAGGCCCGAATTCCGGGCAAGACGGATCCTGATGTTCCTGTTCGTGTTTACGTTGTTCTTTAACGGCGGCCTGATTCCGACCTATATCCTGATGAAGGATTTGCATTTGACGAACTCCATGTGGGTATTTATCGTTCCGTTCGCGGTGAACGTCTTTAATCTGATCATCGCGCGCACTTTTTTCGAAGCGTCGCTTCCCAAGGAGCTCTACGAGTCGGCTTCGATCGACGGATGCTCGCACTTTAAATTTTACGCGTTGATCGCGATGCCGCTGTCCAAAGCGGTCATATCTGTCATTGCGCTTTATTATTTAGTCGCGCATTGGAACGATTTCTTCACGGGCCTCATCTATATTCATTCCAACGAATTGCAGCCGCTGCAGATCGTTTTGCGGGATATCCTGCTCTCCAATCAAGTCTTCTCGCAAGGAGCGGGGTCCGGGGGGAATGCAGGCGGATATGCGCAGCAGTTCGCCGATCAGGTCAAGTATGGGGTCATCATCGTATCTACGCTGCCGATTCTGATCGTATACCCGTTCATTCAGAAATACTTCGAGAAGGGCGTAATGATCGGCTCGGTCAAAGGCTAGCCATTTATACTGCGAGAAGGGAGGGACGGCCGGAAGTCGTCCCTCGCGCTAATGCTTGTAATAATCGTCATAGCCTTGCTGATAGATTCGCGTCATGGTCGCCAGGCCCATCTGATCGAGCTGCTTCAGATAATCTTCCCACTCCGCATCCACGGAGGATTTGATGATCCATTCCGCGAATTTTTGATCGACCAGCTTCAAGATATCCGTCTTGGCTAACGACATCTCGTCGATCTGCTCCGCCGAGAACTTGACGATCGGATAAATATCCTTCGGATCCGAAGGTTGATAATCGCGATAGACGTCGTCGAGCGCTTGCCTGGCGTTGACGGAAGGCGGCGCGATCGTCTTGCGTCCCAACGCGTCGGAAGCGTACAGGGGGCCGTCGTCTACGAGCGCGTTCGTCCATTGCTGGGTGTCTTGATCGCCATCCGGAGCAGGGACGATCTCGTAGCGGCCGTCTTCGCGTTTGGTCACGAACGTCGGCATCGATCCATTGTAGCCCTGGATGGAATTATCCTCGCTATAGAAGCTGTCGATCCATTTCATCGTCTCGATCGGATGCGCATTGCTCTTCGTCATCGTAAAAAGGTTCGTTTGAAGCTGTACGCGGGCAGGGTTCGTCGGCCATACGGGCTTAATGTCGTCGCTGCTCTTGAGAGGCGCGAGCGGTTCGTATTCGGAGGCCCATTTGCCCACCCGGTCGGTCAACGACCAGCCAAAAGTGACGCCTACCGTAGCGACATCATCCTGCTGCGCTTTTGCCTTCATGGCGGTGTAGTCCTGCGTGAATACTTCCGGGTTAACGAGCTTCTCCTGCCAGAGCCCGGCGAGGTACTCGATTAATCTTTTGTATTCGTCTCCAGCGAACAGGAAGCGAATCTTGCGATCGTTGACGCCGATCATCTCCTCGGCGAAATGATCCGAGATGCCGTAAGCCCCAAGCAGGCTCGTGACGCTGAACAGACCGCGGCTGCCCAAGCCGCCTCCGGCGCCGGCCCACCAATCCAAGCCGATCTCATCCGGCTTGCCGTTGCCGTTAGGATCCTTGTCGCGAAATGCGATCAGAACCTCCCGAAGCTCGTCCAACGTCGTCGGTTTTTGCAGGCCGAGCTCGCTTAACCACTTCTTGTTGATCATCATGACGTTAAAGCTGTTCGTACGGATCGGCCTCACGGCGGGAAGCGAATAAATCTTGCCGTCCGGAAACATGCTGATTCGTTTCGCGTCCGGCTCCTCCGCGAACATTTTCTTGATGTTCGGCGCATATTTGTCGATGTACGGGCTCAGGTCGACGAAATGATCCTGGTTCGCAATGATGTCTTGATCGGTTAATCCTGCAAGAAAGGCATCCGGCAAGTCGCCGCTCGTTAATACGACGCTCTTCCGTTCGTCCCAGCCGGTGCGGGATTGGGTCCATTCTACGTTAACGCCAGCGTTCTGCGCGATTTGCGATAAATAGGGAATATCCTTCAGGTCCTTCGTAAGCTGGTGCGTGACGGCCATCACTTTGAGGGTCACCGGCTGTTGGCGAGTCGTGCCGGGGGCCGTATTCATTCCCGCCTTGTCGTTGCTGCAAGCCGTGATTACCGTTAATAGGAGCGCGACAGGAAGTCCGATCCGACTGCGATTATATTTGACCATGGGTACCTCCTCATTTGAATTCGGCCGCGAGTTAACGGTTGAACTCCCGGAATTGGCCGGGGGTAACGCCGACGTTCTTCTTGAACGCCCGAATGAAGCTGGAGGTGTTGGTGTAGCCGGTTTGTCCCGCGACTTGTTCAAGCGGCAGCCGCGTCTGGGTCAGCAGTTGCTTGGACTTCTGAACGCGTCGGCCGTCCACGTATTCTTTAAAGTTTTGTCCCGCCGCTTTTTTAAAATAATGACTAAAATTCGATACGGACATCCCGTATCTGTCGGCGACCGTCTGCAGGGAAAAGGTCGGCTCGAATTCATTTTCTTCAATAAAATGAAGGACGTCGTCCAACGTAGCCGTCTTGACGGAAGCGGTCGCATTCGACATTAAGCCGCACAGCAATGCCGTACTTTCCTTCAGAATGGCTGTCATCTCGTCGACGGAGATGCGATTGTGGAACGTCGCCGCGCCTAATCGGTCGATCCCTTCATCATGCCTGAGCCGGTGAAGCGCGCTGATGATCGTATGGATGACGTTCAAGTAAACCGCGCGGATCATGAAAGGTGGCGTCCGGTCCTGTCTCAAAAACGCCGTTAAATGGGCTACGGTGCGTTCGACCTCAGGCACGTCGTTGGTCAAAATAAACAGCTCGAGGGATTGGATCGCCTCGGAAGGATAGGGAACGGACTCGTTTCTTTGTTCCGCGAGCGATTCGAACGCGACGATCGAAGTCTCGTTTTTGATGCGCAAATGTTCGACCGCCCGAAGCGCATTCATGTAGGAGCCATGAAATCCTTCGGGGCCGTCCGCCGAATTTCCGATCCCGATGCAGAGAATTTCTCCGCAGGCGCTTGCGATCTCTTCTTTCAGCTCGCGCAGCATATCCGCCAAGCTAGCTTCGGGAAGATGCGTCGAGACGAACAAAATATCTTCGTGATGGATGCTCTTGAGAAAATAACCGTCTATGCCGGCGGCCAGCGTCGTCTCTCGTCGCTTCAGCTCGCGGAGCACGGTCTCGGTGTCGCCTTCTGCGACGATGACGGCTACCGAGCATTTCGGATAACCGAAGCGTAAGCCGTAAGCCTGCGCCTCCTGAGCGAATTGCGCAAGCGAGGCATACCGGCCGCTCACCAATTCCCCGAGCAAGGTGTCTCTCACCTTGGGGACGGTTCGTTTCACGCTCTCGTCCAACTTGTTGTTCTCGGCAGTCAGATTGCGGAGGGCTGAATGGATGATGTCCAGTTCGTTGCCGCGTTTTTCTTCGTCGCCGCCAAACGCCGTTTTCGCCAGCTGGACGAGCGCTTTTATCGGGTTGTAATTTTTTCGAATGGAGACATAGATGACCAGCATCTCGATCAGCAGGATGACGCCGACGAGCGCGAACGTATTCCGCTGCGTTTCCTTCGTCTGATGAAGGGCTACCGCCAGCGGATTGATGCTTACATACTTCCAGCCGTTCTGCTGGGATACGGTCTGTGAGGCGATGTAGGAGGTGCCGTCATAGCCGTAGACGCCCGAATTCCCGGGTTGAAGCCGGTTCATGAATCGCCTGAACCCCGCCGACTCAAAATCGTCTCGTTCGTTAAGTGTAAAGATCGGGTTATCGTTCTGATCCAAGATGATAAAGTCGCCCGAATAAACGTTGGAGACGGACTTCATCAACCGGGCGATCGTATCGTGCTTGATCATAAAAATGACGCTTCCTTCTTTGCTGTTGCCGAGCGGAAGAGGAAGAATAATCGTGATCATCTTCACGCGCCCTTCGCCGACGATCGTAACGTCTTCGGAAGGGCGTACTTGAATGGCGGACAGTCGGGCCAGATCGCGCGCGAACTGATCCGGGCTCCAATCGGCGTATACGAATCCGGATTTGGGATTCATGAACGCTTCGAGCTTATAGCTGAATCCGGTGCGAGAGAATAAGTAGCCGTCTTTTTTTACATAGAGGAAGGTGTTGTAAAATAGGGCGTCCAGCGAATTGTACTTTTTCATTTCGTTCGTCACGACCAAGCGTTGATAATCGTCGGTTCCGATGAGCGAGAATTTGATCTCTTGGTTATCCACGATGGAAGCGGGAAGCGTATAAACGGACTTCATGAAAATATCCATGCTATTCGCTACCTGTTCCGTCACGTGTTCGTTCCAAGCCATTTCCTTTTGCTTCACGATGGAGGTCGAGTACGGATAGTAGTAGAAGAGAATGACGGATAACGGCAGCAGAAGTACGACGATATAGGAGAGCGTAAACTTCCATAGCAATTTCATCCGCTTTTTTTTCATGATAGCGCCTCCATTAAATTAAAAAGAAAGCAGCCCTAAGCTTTTTACGTCTCTAGGCGCTTCCGGTGAATAGAGTTAGCTATGAAGTCATGTAAGCCCTTTCTTCAGTATAATAGAGAAAAGAAGTGCGAACTAGCCGATTTGTTACGACATATTCAACCAATATTACGATGAGGAGGCGAGGGAGAAGTGGAGAAGGACCTGTTCGAACATACCGATATTCCGGACAGAACGTTTCCGATCAACGTTTTCCACGTCGCTTATCCAATTCAGGTTTCTATCCCTCTTCACTGGCACGATCATCTGGAGTGGGTGCTCGTTCGGAGAGGCGCTTTCCGCGTGCACATCGGTTCGGATACGGCCGTGCTCCGCGAAGGGGACATTTTGTTCGTTAACGCGAGACAGATGCATGCCGCGTTTCCCATCGGCGAAGATACGGATCTGATCGCGGTCGTATTTAACGATGCCTTGCTCCGTAATTCCGCGCTCGACAGGACGGAGAGAACCTTTGTCATTCCGATCATCAACCAAGAGATATCCGTTCCTAGCGTTATTAAGGCGAGCCATCCGCTCGCGAGCGAAATCGGCGATTGCCTGGCACGCATCGATAGGGAATATCGGGAGAAGCGCAAGGGCTACGAATTGTTCATCAAGTCCGATTTGATTCGATCGTTCGCCCTCATCCTGAGCGCTTCCGAAGATGAGCCTCCAGTCACTCGGGCCGCGAAAGGCGAACATTCGATTCAGAATATTTTGCACTACATAAGCAGTCGGTACCAAGAGCCGATCACGATCAACGAGGCCGCAGCGGTTTGCAACTTCACCCCGACTTATTTTTGTTCCCTGTTCAAGAAGTCGACCGGGAAGACGTTCACCGAGTACCTGAATATGCTCAGAGTCCATGAAGCCGAGCTATTGCTGCGGACAGGCAAAGTCACGGTCAGCGAGGCGGCGCAATTGTCGGGATTTTCGAATTTAACGTATTTCGGCAGAGTGTTCAAGCAGTTAAAGGGCGTTCGACCCAGCGAAATCGTTAGGCATGCGAAACTCCTGAAGTAGATATCGTTATTGAGATTAAGCAGCCGATGCAAGCTGCTTAACCTTTTGGCGCGCGGGGACTTTCTTTTGAGTTTCTCGTTTATTGTTAAAATCAGTACTTTAAGAAACCGCCTCAAGCCGATCATTATAGAGAGATGATATTCATAAGAGGGGTTCTTGAACACGATGGCGAAAAAAACGATCATGCGCAAAACGTACCTCCGGGCGTTTGTCACGTCGGCTATTTTAATAACGGTCCTAGTAAGCGCGTTTTCTCTCTACTTGGTGCAACGGTTTTCTCAATCCGCGCGGGACGAGGTTCTCGCGACCATTCAGAACCAGCTGAAGCAAGTACAAAAAAGCACTGAATTTACGCTGTACAAGCTTCGTTTATACGGCATGCGGATGTTCGCCGACGAATTGGTCCGGGAATGGTTTTCAAGCCCGAACGACCCGCAGCTTCTCGTGCGCCTGTCGAACAGCATGAAGGAATATGCCGCCTCGGAGCCTTTCATACATAATATTTACTTGATCAGCGCAAGAGAAAACAGGGTATGGACGTTGCGCGAGTCGATGTTCGACAATATCGATTTTTTCGATCAGCCGCTGCTTCAGAAGGTAAGGAACGATAGGAGTCCTTATTTTCGTTTTCATGGGCATAGCGACGGGAACCGGTCTTATATTTATTTGGCGATTCGAGATAACTCGATGAAAAATTCGGACGGATATCTGGTCATGATGGTCGATAAAGGCAATTTTGACGAAAATGTATTGCAGTCCGAGATTTACAGCCAGATGCAGCTGATCGTAACGGATGATGCGGGAAACTTCATACTGGGAAACGATAACGAGCCATTGCTGACGGCCATCAAAAAGTTCGGTCAGATGCCAAGCAGCAGATTCAATTGGAAGGAAGACGGTCGCAAATGGTTCGTCCATACCGCGCAAATCGAACCTGAAGGCTGGCACGTATACCAGTTTACGCCGTGGGATGTCTGGCAGCTTAAGCTGAACGAGCTTCGCAACGCCATTTTGTTATCGGCAGGGGTCATGCTGAGTTTGACGCTTCTGTTTCTGTTTTGGGTTTCCCGCCGGCATTATATGCCGTTCAGCGAGCTGATCGGATTGATTCAGCGCAATGGGGCAGATTCGGACGGGGCCGGACGCCTTCAACCCGAACATCAAATCCTCCGCAGCGGGATCGGCAAGCTGGTGACGCAGGTCGAGCAGATGAATCAATCGGTCAAATCCAATCAGCAGATGATTCGAGAGGATATGCTGAGGCTGTGGATCCGAAACGGGACGCTGCCGGCCGCGTCGCGGCAGTCGCTGATCGAACTGGCCCCGGTCGCGAAAGCGAAGCAGGCGGGACTCGCGGTCGTCAGAATCGAATATTATACCTCCTTCGAGGAAAAGTACAATTATTATTCCAGAAAGTTATTGAAATACGCTATGGGCAACATTGCGCAGGAAACCTTTCGTTATCACTATGCGGAATGCGAAGCCGTAGATTTTGACGATGACCATATCGTATTGTTATGGGCCAATTCGATGTCCGGGGATGCCATCCGCCGGATGCTGGCGGAAATGAAGGGAAATATCAACCGCTGCTTGAATTTGGCTACGGTTGGTTCTTATCATTTGACTAATGACCAGAACTTTAACCTTCAATCCGTTTACCGTCAGGCAATGGAGTTTTCCATGCTGAAATTTTTGAACGGCGATGACAAGGTTTACGAGGAGTCGGACTGGAGCAGGTTTCAAACGCAAACGTTGGAGCCGTTCTCCGACAAGCTGATTCAACAGCTTCTTCAATCCGTCAGCAAAGGCGAGGAACACGAGGCGTTCCTTGTCATGGAGCAGTTGTTTGCGCGCTTGCGGCACTTGTCCTTTGAAGAATGCAGGTTTCAGTTGATTCGGCTGGTCTATGGCATGAAAAAGATATTTTTGCGGGCGGGAGCGCTTCAGGACTTCGAAGGCGTTTCGCGTCAATTGGATCGGTTCGCCAACCTGAACGAAGTTTATGCCTGGCTGAAGAAGGAAATGATCGCCTTCAAGGAACGAAACCAGAAGCCGAGCCGCGAGACGCGCAAGGAGGATGTCGTCGCCTCCGTCGTCGATTACGTGAGCCAGCATTTGCAGGAAACGGTGTTAACCATAGAAGAGATTGCCGAACATATCGGTCTATCTCCGAACTATGTGCGAACGATATTCAAGGATATTTTGCAGATCTCGCTCTCGGACTTTATACTCGGCTTGCGGATCGAGAAGGCTAAAAAACTGCTGCACTCGACGGAATGGCCGATCACGCAAATCATGGATTCCGCGGGCTTCCAGACGAAGAGTCACTTCTTCACGGTGTTCAAGAAGGCGACAGGGATGACTCCCATGCAATTCAGATTCGAAGCGGACGAACTCCGATGATAGAAAATGCAAGGAAGAACCTCGATTTCATGAACCGATGAAATGGGGGTTCTTTTTTGCGTTTCGTTATAACGAGAACCTGAAAAACCGCATAAGAACGGCGTTTTGGTAGAACCAGAACTATCCAGAACCGCGCGCCTTCCGATACGATGAGGACATCGAAAGGAGAGGGCACAATTGAGTTTGTTGCGAGAGCTTCACAAAAACAAAAGTATTTATGCGATGGCGTTGCCCGGTCTTCTATTCCTGCTCGTGTTCGCCTACCTGCCCATGGTGGGCCACGTGATCGCCTTTAAGAAGTTTTCCGTCTCGAAGGGCATATGGGGGAGCGAATGGAACGGCTTCAATAACTTCAAGTTTTTTTTCGGCAGCGACGATTGGATCCATGTAACGCTTAATACGATTGGACTTAATGCGCTGTTCCTCGTCTTCGGTCTCGGTCTTGCCGTGATTCTTTCCATCTCGCTGAACGAGATTCGAGCCCGGTTCTACAAGAAGCTGGCGCAATCCGTTATTTTTCTGCCTTACTTCGTATCCTGGCTGGTGGTCAGCCTGATGGTGTTCGGCTTGCTCAATTCGACCAACGGGATGGTCAATCACGAGCTGAAGTCGCTCCAGCTCGGCGCGATCGATTGGTACAGTTCCCCTTCGTATTGGCCGATCATCCTGACCGTCATCTCCATCTGGAAGTTTGCCGGGTACAACTCGATTATCTTTTTGGCAGCCATATCGGGCATCTCGGACGAACTCTATGAGAGCGCGCGAATCGACGGGGCCAATCGGCTTCAACAAATCTTTTACATCACGTTTCCCCTGCTGAGACCCACCTTGGTCATTTTGACGCTGCTTGCGGTCGGACGGATCTTCTATGGGGACTTCGGCATGATCTACGGCATTGTCGGCGAAAATTCGCTGCTTTATCCGACGACCGACGTGATCGATACCTTCACGTTCCGCGCGCTTCGCGGGTTGGGCGACTTTGGCATGGCTTCTTCGGTGGCACTCTACCAATCCGTCATGGGTCTGATTACCATTCTGTTGTTTAACGGACTCGTGAAAAAATACGATCCTGATTCCAGGCTTTTCTAAAGGAGATCCAGCAAATGCAACGACGTTCGAAAAAGAGTATCGGCGATTGGCTCGTCAACGGTTCCGCTTACCTGATCGCGACGCTTTTTGCGCTCTTTTGCTTCATCCCGTTCTGGATGGTCATTATCGGGTCCTTTACGGACGAGAGCAGTCTTAGAGCGGAAGGATTCAAGTTGATCCCCAGCAAGCTTAGCCTGTACGCTTATGAATTTCTGCTGCGCGGCGGGCAAGTGTACCGAAGCTATCTCGTGACGATCGAGACGACCGTCATCGGCACGCTTGCGGCGGTCCTGATCAGCGCCATGTTCGCCTATGTGCTCGCCCACCGCAAGATCAAATACAAAAACGCGTTGTCGTTTCTCACTTATTTTACGATGCTGTTCGGTTCGGGGCTTGTCGGCTTTTACATTTTGGTCGTTAACTGGCTGCATCTGAAGGATACGCTGTGGGCTTTAATCCTGCCGTATCTCTTGAACCCGTTCAATACGTTCGTTCTGGTTTCCTTTTTTCGTACGGTGCCGTACGAGCTGAATGAAGCCGCGACGGTCGACGGCTCGGGCGAATGGCGAACGTTTTTCCGCATCATATTGCCGATCACCACGCCGGTCCTCGCCACGACGACGCTCCTGTACGCCTTGCAGTATTGGAACGACTGGTGGCTCGCGCTTTTGTTTGTCGACGACTATACGCTGCACCCGCTTCAGATCATGATTCGTCAGCTGATCTCCAATATGAACGCCGCAGCTTACATTCAAGGCGCGTCGACAAGCCAGCTTCAGCAGATTCCGTCTTATGGCGTGCAGCTGGCGACCGTCTGCGTGACCATCGGGCCGATCGTATTGTTGTATCCTTTCCTGCAGCGTTACTTCGTCAAAGGGCTGACGATCGGCTCCGTCAAGGGCTAATTCGGGCTATAACCGGTACACGGTTGAGCATATAAAGAAAGATTCCAGGGAGGCAATCGAAATGAAAAGAAAATGGATGCTGCTGGCTTGCTTGACGACGCTGACCGCTTCGGGCGCGCTGGCCGGCTGCAGCAGCGGCAACGACACCAAAGAGGCGGCGGGCTCGAGCGCGGCAGGGACTCAGAAAGCGGAACAAGATAAGGCGCTCAGCCCCGCTACATTAAAGATTTATATTCCCGGAGACCGTCCCAAAGATATGGATGCCGTCATCGCCGAAGCGGAAAAGCGGATGGCCGGAACGCTCAACGTCAAGCTTAATATCACATTCATTCCGTGGTCGGATCTGGACAACAAAACCTCGCTCGCGCTTGCTTCCGGGGAAGCCGTCGACCTGATCTTCGATGCGCCCTGGCTCCATATGAACAAGATGGTCGCATCCGATACGTACGAGGATCTGGAGCCGCTGCTGCAGCAGTACGGGCCAACGATACTGAAAACCCGGCCGCAGGAAATGTGGGACGCGAACAAGTTTAACGGCCATATTTACGGCATCCCGCTCGGCGTCTCTCAATATCAGATCAAAGGCTTCTATATTCGCAAAGACCTGAGAGAGAAATACGGCATGCAGCCGCTGAAAACGTTCGACGATCTCTCGCAATACTTGTACAAGGTAAAAGAGAACGAGCAGGGGATGAGTCCCCTGACGACGCTCGTGTCGACGGACCGCATCACGAACGCGTATCCCTTCTATTTCGATTCGGCCTACGACGTCAAGCAGGAAATTCCCGAGATGTACCCCTTCTTCTATAAGAAAAACAATGACGGAAAAATCTACACGCTGTTCGAAAATAAGGACGAGGGCATCTGGTCGGGCATTCAGGGCATGCGCAAATGGTATCAGGACGGCATCGTCAACAAGGATAACCTGGCGGTGCAGAACGAGCGGGATTTGTTCACGGCGGGAAAAACGGCGGCGATCACCTCCGCGGACGTCGGCATCCCGTCATCGATCCAGGACGCCGTAGGCAAGCTCGGCGGGTCGGCCGAATGGGTCACCTTTATGGATCCGTCCCAAAAGTACCAGACCGACTTCAAGCAGTGGAATTTCATCAGCGTGCCGAAGAGCAGCAAAAATAAAGAGCGCGCCATTATGTTCCTGAACTGGGCGAACGAAAAAGAAAATTACGATTTGCTCAGCTACGGCCTGGAGGGGAAGAACTGGGAGGCTGTCGGCGAAGACGGGTTCAAAGCATTAAACGGCGATTATCCGAACTTCGGCTTCGACTGGATCTGGAATCCGACGTACGAACGTTATGACGCTTCCTTGTCGCCGGATGAGCTGAAATGGTGGAACTGGGCGAAGGATGCGGCCAACTTTACGAAGTCGAAGGACTCGGGCTTTACCTTTAATCCGGAGCCGGTGCTGCAAGAGATGGCAAGGCTGAAGGCGAACTCGTACGTCTATCCGATTCTCCTCGGCTCGCTCGATCCGGACAAATCCTTTGCCGACTTCGAAGCCAAGTACGGCGCGGACCTGAAAAAGATACAAGCGGAATATCAAAAGCAGCTGGATGCTTATCTGGCGGCGCAGAAATAAGGAGATTCGAAAATGGCCTTGAGCAGGTTTGCGCACAATCCGATCGTAGCAACGAACGACGTAAAGCCGATCCATCCCGATTTTCAGGTCGTCGGCGTTTTTAACGCAGGGGTGGCGACCTTTGGAGACGAGATTATCTTATTGCTGCGGGTCGCGGAGATGCCGGTTCAATCCGACGACGATCAGGTGCTGGTCCCCGTGCTGAGCGAGACAAACGGCGAGCTGGAGATCGTCCGCATCGCCAAGTCGGACGACCGGTACGATCTGACGGACTCCCGGGTCGTTAAGCAAGGGGGAAAGTACGCGTATTTAACCTCCCTATCCTATTTGCGCATTGCCAGAAGCACGGACGGCATCCGCTTCAAAGTGGATGCCGGTCCGGCGATGCTGCCGAACGGCCCGCTGGAGGCCTGGGGCATCGAAGATCCGCGGATTACGCAGATCGGCCGTCAATATTACATTACGTACAGCGCGATCTCGTCAAAGGGCGTGAGCGTCGGCGTCGCCGTGACGGAGGACTTCGTTACTTTTGCGCGGACCGGCACGATGCTTCCTCCCGAGAATAAAGACGTTGCGATTTTTCCCGAGAAAATCGGCGGCAGCTATTATGCGCTTCATCGTCCCGTGCCGAAGGCGATCGGCTCCCCCGAGATGTGGCTCGCCCAATCACCCGATCTCGTTCACTGGGGACGGCATCGGTTCCTAATCGGTCTGCGGGAGGGGCAATGGGACGGAGGGCGAATCGGCGGCGGAGCCGTTCCGATCAAAATGCCCGAAGGCTGGCTTGTCCTGTATCACGGAGCGGACGCGACGGACCGTTATTGCATGGGCGCGCTGCTGCTGGACCTGGAAGATCCGGCTAAGGTCATCGCAAGAGCCCGCGTGCCGATCTTAGAGCCGGAAGCGGAATACGAGGTGAACGGATTTTTCGGCCGGGTCGTCTTTTCGTGCGGAGCCCTGCTGCTGGATCGAACGATCCGCATGTATTATGGGGCCGCGGATGAAGTGATGGCCGGCGTAGACATCCCGTTGGAGGATATATACAACACGCTTTTTTAAAAGGTCGGGGGGCAGTGCGAGCTGCCTTCTTCCTTCTCTGATTTGGAAGGCGCTTTCAATCGCGATTCGTTTAACAAAGGAGGGCTTGTGCATGACTGACCACATGCAAAGGTTTGTGAGAAAGTGGATTTGTCTTGTCCTTGTCGGTTCGATGCTATCGTCCGTCTGGCTAACCTCGTCCGCATCGGCTAGCATGCCAGAGCAGACGAACGCCGCGCAAGAGATTGCCGATATGAAATTGATGAAAGAGCGGATGGTCGAGTTTTACGTTTCCAAGGATATCATCAACGACGGAACGAACGGCCGGGTCGAATGGACGTTCAAATCGCAGGCTACCGCTTACTTATCCAGCCAGCAAGCGGATGGAAGCTGGGCGGACGTGGATTACGCGAGCAAGCAATCCGCCGCCAACGGACGAGGCTGGCCGTCCTACCTCGCATTGGATCGGATGCAGTCGATGGCCGCTGCGTTCGCCGATCCGAAGGGTCCGAACTATCATAGCGAAGCGCTGCTGGACGGCATCAAGCGGGCGCTGGATCATTGGTTCACGGTCAAGCCGACTTCGACCAATTGGTGGGAGAACACGATCGGAACCCAATTAAGATTGGAGAAGATCGGGCTATTATGCGAGGGCTACTTAACGGCAACGCAAGCCTCCAATATCGTAGGCACGCTGGACAGCAGCCCGAACACCGTCGATGGCGCCAATTCGTCCTGGTACAACCAAAACTATATGTACCGGGGCTTATTGCTGGAGGATGCCCAGAACGTCCGGAGCGCCGTCGATGCGTTTAACGTGCTGTCGGCCGTGACGACGACGGTGACCGGAATCCAGTCGGACATGTCCTTTTTCCAGCACGGCAAAACCAACTATACGACGGGCTATGGCAGAAGCTTCGCCAGAGACATGTCGTTTTGGGCCTACATTACTTCGGGCACGCTCTTCTCCTACAGCGAGGCGGCGATCGATTCGTTATCGTCCTACCTGCTGGACGGCACCAGGTATCAAGTGAGAGGCGACGTCGCCGACCTGGGCATGGGGATGAACGGACCGGATTGGCCGGACTATACAAGCGCGGCCTTGACCTTCTATGAAGATCCGATGCAGTGGATGGAGGCGGCCAATCCGAAGCGCGCTTCGGAGTTTGCAAGCTTTCTGAACAATATTCGCCAGATCGGCACGAGCACGAGCAACGGACTGAACGACAACAATATGACGCAATGGCAGACGCTCGTCTCGTCCCATATGCGAGCCGGCTACGGCATTACGGTCAAGATGTCCTCCAGCACGGTGAAGGGCGGCGAATGGAGAACGATTAATCCGAGCGGATACAACCTGCTGTACTGGACGCCGCAAGGAGCCACCGCCATTCAGCGGACCGGCGAAGAATACAAGCCAGTCTACCCATTGATGGACTGGGCCCATGTTCCCGGCACGACGGCCCCATACGTATTCACGAAGGACGGGAATTTCAACAATCCCAAGACGTTTGTGGGCGGCGTGACCAATGAGCGTTATGGAGCCACCGCATTCGACTTCAACAAGCTGAGCACCAGCGGCAAAAAAGGCTACTTCTTCTTCGATGACGAAATGGTGGCGCTTGGCGCAGGGATCGCTTCGACGAATGCCGCCGCGATCCACACGACATTGAACCAAAGTATGGCGGCAGGCGACGCGAGCGTGGACGGCCAGCCGATGACGGACGGAACGAAGCAGACGAACGGGAAATGGGCCTATAACGATCGCATCGGCTATGTATTCCCGAACCCGACGGATTTTCAAGTGAAGCTGGAGACGAAGACGGGCAAATGGAGCGACGTCGTCACGGGCAGCGCGACGGAGCCGATCACCAAGCCGATCTTCTCGATCTGGCTCGATCATGGCGTGAAGCCCACCGGCGCTTCCTACCAATACATCTTGCTGCCGGACAAATCCGCCGAAGAGGTCGGCAGCTACGCGAACGACAATCCGATTCGAATCCTTTCGAATACGCCGTCGGTTCAGGCCGTTCGGCACGAAACGCTGGGCCTGTCGGAAATGCTGTTCTATCAGCCGGGAACGGTGACGGTAAGAGACGGGCTTACGGTTGCGGTGGATAAGCCCGCCATGGTGATCGTCGACGAGTCCAAGGCGCCTGCCCGCATCTCGGTCGCCAATCCCGAAACCCCAGGAGTTACGGTGAACGTGACGCTGAATCGGGACGGGGAAAAGACGACGACAACGTATCGGCTCGGCAAAGACATCTTCGCCGGCCGAAGCGTGACTTTAAACGAGGGAGCCGCCCTCGACGACAGCGGATTTGACCTTGCCTACAGCAAAGGCGCGGCTGCTTCCTCCAGTCAAGGCAAGCAATTCGCCTCGAACGCGACGGATTTGTACAGAACGTCCTTCTGGCATTCGAACGCTTCGGACGACGAGTGGCTTTACGTGGATTTGCAGGACCAGTATACGATCAATAAAGTCCGATTGAAGTGGGAGTCGGCCTACGGGAAAAGCTACAAAATTCAAGTTTCGAACGATACCGTCGCCTGGACGGACGTCTACGCCACCTCGCTGGGAGACGGCGGCATCGACGACATTTCCTTCGGCAAGGTAAACGCCAGGTACGTCCGCATGCAGGGCGTCCGGCAGGGGAACGCGGCCGGCTATTCGCTGGCCGAATTCAACGTCTACGAGGCAGTCGCGCCCAATCTCGCGGAAGGCAAGAATGTGGTAGCGAGCTCGATCAAGGCGGCCGACGTACCGGCGAGCAATGCGGTCGACGGCTCGCTGACGACCCGCTGGGGGTCCAACTACACGGATCAGCAGTCGATTTACGTCGATCTGGGCGCAAGCCGGACGATCGCGAAGGTCGTGCTGCAGTGGGAGGCCGCGTACGGCAAGGAGTATCAGATCCAGGTATCCGACAATGCGGCGGATTGGACGACCGTGTACAGCACCGCGAACGGGGACGGCGATATCGACGAGATCGGCTTCGAACCGGTGAATGCACGATACGTCAAGATGAACGGCTTAAAAAGAGGGAGCACCTACGGCTATTCGCTCTGGGAATTTAAAGTGTACGGGGCCGAGACTGCGGAGCGGATACCCGCCCGGGTCGAGCTGAAGGCGACGCCGTCTTCCGCGACGGTCGGCGAAGACGTGTCCGTCTCGGGCGTCGTATATGACGGCGACGGGCTTCCGATATCCGGCACGGTCGTCGAAATTTCGGCAGCGCCGGGAAGCGCGGACACCGTTCGCGCGATCACGGACGAAAACGGCCTGTTCAGCCATATTTATGCGGCGCCGGGGATTGCCGGCGACATGACGATCTCGGTCGTCCTGCCTTCGAGTCCGTCCGTGACGGGAACGATCGTCGTGCCGGTAAAGCAGGCTCAGCAGGTGCCCGTTGGCATCAAGCTGAAGGCGACGCCGTCTTCCGTGGCGGTAGGCGGCGCCATATCCGTGACGGGAACCGTCTACGACGGCGACGATCTGCCCGTTCCGGGCGCAGAGGTCGAGCTCGCGGCTTCGGCGGGCATCTTCCAACCGGCTACAGCGGTAACGGACGCGAACGGCGAGTTCAGCGCGATCTTTAAGGCACCGTCCGTCGCCGGAGAGGTGACGATTACGGCCGCTTCGGCCGCGAATCCGTCCGTGGCGAATACGATTTCCGTTTCGATCCATGAGGACGTGCAAGCGCCCGTTCGCATAGAGCTGCAGGCGATGCCGTCTGCCGTGACGGCGGGAGGCGAATCGTCCGTCTCGGGCATTGTCTATGACGGCGACGATCTGCCTGTCCCCGGCGTAGAGGTCGAAGTCTCGGCTTCGCCTGGCAGCGTCAAGACTGCCAGGCTGGTAACGGATGCGAACGGACGGTTCGGCACGGTGTATACGGCACCGTCCGCAGCCGGAGAAGCGACGGTCACGGCCGCCTTGACTGCTTATCCGTCCGTGACGAGCGCGATTAAGGTGTCCGTCGGCCAAGCCGAGCAAGTGCCTGTCCGAATCGACATGCAGGCTGCGCCATCCGCCGTGTGGACCGGAGACGAAGCGACCGTGACGGGCATCGTAACGGATCGCGACCGTCTGCCGGTGCAAGGCGCAGCGGTTGAGCTCGCGGCTTCGGCAGGCAGCATTCAGGCGTCCAAAGCGACAACGGATGCGAACGGCCGGTTCAGCGTACGCTTCACGGCGCCTTCCGCAGCCGGTGAGGCGACGATCACGGCAGTGTTATCCGCCGCGCCTTCCGTGACCGGCAAAATAAGCATTTCTGTCCACGAGCGTCCGAACGGCGGCAATCCGGACGGAGGAACGACCGTGACGCCGCCGGCCAAGCCCGACGAGCCAAGCGATCGTCCGGACACGCCGGACGTTCCCGGCCGCGAGTTCTCGGACATCGCCGGTCACTGGGCGCAAGCGAGTATTATGGAAGCTGCAAAAAAAGGGATTATTACAGGTTATCCGGACGGCTCGTTCCGTCCCTACCGTACGGTGACGCGCGCCGAATTCGCGGTCATGCTGGTCAAGGCGCTGAAGCTTCAGAACGAAGCGTCGGTCCTGTCCTTCAAGGACGCGGACCGAATCGGCCAGTGGGCCCGGACGGCCGTTGCGCAAGCCGTAAGCATGGGGCTGATCCAGGGCGATGCGAACGATAGTTTCCGCCCGGACGCGCCGATGACGAGATCCGAAATGGCCGTCATGCTCGCGAGAGCGTTGAATCTGGCTCCTGATGCATCCTCTGCCGGCTTCGCGGACGATCGCGACATTCCTGTCTGGGCCGTCGGCGCGGCCGCCGAGATGAAGAAGCTGGGCATCATGCAGGGGAAGGGCGGCAACGGCTTCTTCCCGAAGGATGTCGCGACGAGAGCGGAGACGGTCACGGTTCTGTTCCGGATGCTGGCAGCCAAGGATCAGGCGTAAGAGACGAATTAAATAAGCGATGTTCGCCAAAACCCCTTCTCCGGATTTTTAACGGAGAAGGGGTTTTTAGCGATTTTCTTACTTAACCTTAACCCTGCGGCCTTTGTTCGGCCGCCGGGCAATCAAAAGGATCAATTCGACCAGAAGAACGGGCAGCGATACGCGCGCGGGATAGGCGAGGTATCGCGGCTCCCAGGCCGGACGAAATTTTTCTTTGTATTTGCGCAGCCCCTTAAAGCCGTACCAATACCCGCCGTATTCATAGAGCCGGTTCGCCAGCTTCTCCTCGCGCATGGCGGCGCGCGCTTCGCCGACGCTGGCCAAGGGAGCCATACCCAGATTAAAGACGGAATACCCTTGATCCCGGGACCACTCGATCAGGCGAATAAACAAAAAGTCCATGGTCCCGTTCGGCGTATCCGCCAGATGGCGCATGAGGTCGATGGACGTCGTCCGCCCGCCGTCGTAGCTTGGCGCGAGCGTCGCAAAGGCGATCTCCTGCCCGTCCGGCGCCAACAGCACCGCGATCGGCGCCTTCTGCAAATAGGCGGGATCGAACCAGCCCAGCGAGAAGCCTTTTTCCCGCCGGCCTTTAAGCCAGGCGTCCGAGATCCGGCGAAGTCGCTCCAACGCTTGCGGATCATGCGGAGGCTGAATGACCTCGAACCGGTATCCCTCGCGGTCAAAGCGATTGATCACGGTGCGAAGGTTGGTATTGGCTTTTCCGGCTAGCGAAAACGTCGTTAGGTTCACGAGCGCTTCTTCGCCCAATTTGAAAAACCGATACCCGTTTTCGTGATAAATCGGCAGATAGGCGGGGGAGACCTGGTAAAAAACGACTTCCAGATCGTATAGATCGGCATGCCGTTGGCATTCCTGAATGCCGCCGCTGATCAGCGCCGGGTCGCCGAGCGGGTCTCCAAGCACCACGAACTTGTTGCGAATGATCGAATAAGGAATGAGGACGCGGCCGTCGCATGCCCAGAAAAAGCGCTTGTCCCCTGCGAAAAGCATATGGGTGAGCAGGTTGCCGTTCGCGCCGTTCAAAAAGCCGCGCACCCGGTCCAGTTCCTCTGCGGAAGCGCTGCTTGCCGTTATCTTGTTCGGTCGCAGCAGGAGCGCGAGCGACAGGAGCAGCCATGTCACGCCGAGACCCGTGACGACGGCGATCGTATGTTGGGTCGGGTTCAGGATCAAGTGAAGATAGCGATTGTCAGGGAGCCGATGCATAAATTCGGGCACGGTGCCCGCGGCGACGATATCGTAGACATAGGCGATGAGAAGGGTGGTCGCGGCCCAGACAGCCAAGCGCTCCCGAGGGATCGGCGCGCCGATTCTGTAGAAGCGCGCCCGCGATAAATAAAGCAAAAGCGCGACAAAAAGCAAAAAGATCGCTTCTTCGAAGTCGAACGCTTTGGTGAAGGTAAACAAGGCGCCGGCGCACAGCAGGCCGAGCGTCCATGGGTAGGCGCGTTGGATTCTGCGGGAGATGCCCCACGACAGAACGATCAGCATCAATCCGACGGTAAGGCTCAATTGGTGAGACAGGCGCATGAGCGGCGCGGATAGCAGCTCCTCGGCAAACTCGAGCCGACCGAGCAAGCCCGGCGTCGCGGCCGACAGGAGCAGAACGGCTCCGCTCAGGAACACCAGCTTGCCAAGCGCCCATGCGCCGAATTCGGCGATCCAGGCGTGCTGGCCGGGAAATTCCCACAGTCGTTGCCAGCCGTTCAGCGAGTCCTCGACCGTGCGCGAATCGGTCTCCGCCGGCTTCTGCCGGTTCTGGGCAAACTCCAAGACGCCCAGGACGAGCCCGATGAGCCATGGGATCAGATAGTAGAGGATGCGATAGAGGACAAGCGCGGCGGCCGTATTCTCAGGCGCATAGCCGAGCGTTTGCAGGCCGAACAGCGCGATCAGATCGAAGCCGCCGATGCCGCCGGGCGCCAAGCTCACGAGTCCGGCCGCGGCGGCGACGGTATAGATGCCGAGCGTCGTACGGAATGGGAGATCCGGAAGCAGAGTCGAGGCGATCAACCAAAACGCCGCGCCGGCTAAAGCCCATTCCGCCACGGAGACGATCACGGATGCGGCGATCGTGGACGGATTCATCCGCGGCAGGTCGCGGTTCAGCCATTTGGCGTAAAAAGAGGTGCGTTGGAACAGCAAGTAGCCAGGCAAATAAAGCGCAATCGCCCAGACGGCATAGAGGGTCCAGCGATGCGTCCGAATCACGGCATCGATCGGAAAAAGCCCGCCGAGGCCGCCCCAAGCCAGCAGCGATATCCCCGTAATGGTAATGGTCGACAGGAAGGCGATGCAAGCCGTTATCGTCGGAACGGAAAGGCCGCGGTTGCGGTACAAGTAGGTCCGCAGCGCGGCGCCGGCGACGCCGGCGAATCCGATGACGCTATTCGTGCTATTGGCGATCCAGGCGATGCGAAAAGTCGTCCATCGCCTGATAGAAAGCCGAAAGTGCCGGCGCAGCACGAATTCATAGCCGCCGACCGACGCGACCGCGACCAGGGACGATGCGATGAGCAGAAGCAGTCTGGACGGCTCGATGTGCCGCAGAATATGCAGCGTGGCCGCCCAGTCGATCCGTCGGAACTCGGCTTGGCCTTCCCATATTATCAGCCCGATAATAGCGAGCGGAATCAAAATTTGTATGATTTTTAAACGGTAAAGCGTTGATAGGAGCTTTAGCGCCTTTAGGCGAGGGAGCTCCTTTTTGTTTTTGGCCATCCTCGTTCTCCTCGTCCGGTGATCGTATACCAAGTATACCCTTACCGATCGTCTAGAAAAAAATATTTTTCGCGACGAACAACCTCCTATATTTCGAAGTCATTTGTTAGGTAAGGGAGACAAAGTGTTAAAAGCCGGCGTAAGTAGGAATGATACCAACAAGCTCGCCGCGCATGCGCATCCGGGAGGCGATTATCATTGGACATGCTGACAAACTTGCTTGCGCATTATGGATATGGTCTTATCTTCTTGTTCCTATGTCTGGAGATGCTCGCGCTGCCGCTTCCCGGCGAGATGATGATGAGCTAAATCGGGCTCTTCGTTTATGAACAAAAACTAAGCTGGCCGTTCAGCATCGTATCGGCCGGCTCGGGCGTCTTGACGGGCGTGACGCTCTCCTATTGGATCGGATATCGGCTAGGCAGGCCGTTTATCGTTCGGTACGGGCATCGCGTCCATCTGACGGAAGCGCGCATCGACAAGCTGACCCTTTGGTTTGAAAAATATGGAGCCAAGCTGCTATTCGTCGCTTATTTTATTCCCGGCGTCCGGCATATTACCGGTTATTTTTGCGGCGTTACCCGCATGCCTTTCCGGCGTTACGCGCTTTTTGCGTATACCGGCGCGATCTTCTGGGTGGGGTTGTTCATCTCCCTGGGCAAAGTGCTGGGGCCCAAGTGGGAACTGTACCACGCGACGGTCAACCGTTACATGATTATTTTCGGCATCGCCTCGGCACTTGTAACAGGCTTGATTTACGTGTACGGGAAGTACAAGCGGCAAGTTGTCGAAGCGCTTATGCAATTGCTAACGCATGGGGTGCGCCGTTTTCATTCGTTCGGCAAGGTTCGGTTGCTGCTGTTGGCTTCTTTTGCCGTGTTCGTCCTCTTTTTCTCGCTGATGCTGGGCGTGATTCAGGACTTTTTGGCGCAGGAATTCGGACAATTCGACGAGATCGCATCGTTTTTGGTCACGGCGTCCTTCGGTCCAAGTTGGAGCGGTTGGATGCATGCCTTCGAGAAGCTCGGCACGCTTTATTTATATGGCCCCGTGCTAGTGCTCTCCGCGCTTTGGATCATGCTTCACAGCAAGGAGCGAAGGCTCGACCTGACTTTACTGGTATGGGTCGTCGTCGGAGCGGAGCTCCTTGACGAGATTTTGCGCGCGGTCTTCCATCGCCCCGGCCCCGTAGCGGCAGGCGTGCAGCTTTTCAATACGTTTCCCAGCGAGGAGACGCTGATCTCCTTGACGGTTTGCGGATTTTCGGCTTTTCTGCTTCTGCGCTATTACCACTTTCGTTATATCCGGGTTCCCCTTGTTCTGGGCGCGATTCTGATCTGTCTGGCGGTGGGCGTCAGCCGGATATATTTCGGGGTGCAGTACCCCAGCGACGTCTTCGCCGGATATGTGTTCGGCGGCGCGTGGGTCAGTCTCCACGTGATGCTGCTCGAGGTTCTCCGGAAATTGCGAGCCATAGGGGATTAATGCGTTCACGAAGGCAATCGGCAATCTTATATAATAGGCAATTCGACCAATGGGGCAGCCGACTTGCACGCGCATTAAAAACACCAACCCGGTGACCCGGATCGGTGTCGGTCAGCTTCAGACGAGGCCGTCTAGAAGCCGATATTGTCCAGCAAGTGGATAATGCCGTTCTTGAACGTCGTGTTGGCGCCCTTGTCGTTGATCAGCGTATTGCCCGTAAAGTAAATGTCCTTGATTTGACCGTCGCCCCATACGCCGATTCCGCGATGCGCGGCGTTTTGGATCGTGTTTCCCGTGAAGGTGACGTTGTCGATCATGCCTTGCGAAGAGTAGACGAGCACGTTCGGGTGGTTCTCGGGCTCATGGATGCCCGTATGGTCGACCGTATTGCCCTTAACCGTCACGTTGTTGACGTCGGTCGTATTGTAGGAGCCTTCGCTGGCGATATAAATGCCCGCCATTTGCGTATCCTTGACGGAATTGCCTTCGATCAATACGTCGCTGCCGCCGACGACGGAGATGCCGCGCGCCAGGGAGCCGTATCCGACATCGTTGTTGCGGATCGTGATGTTCTTGACGGCCGGCAAGTCGTAGCTGACGACCGCGATCGTGTCGTCGCCGACGCCCTTCACAAGGTTGCCTTCGACCGTGATATCGCTGCTGCCGTTCGTCATATGAATGCCGTCGGCGCCGGTCGAATCGACGATATTATTGGCAATCCGGCCGCCCTTGGCTTGATAGGTAACCAAGATTCCGGCCGTGCTGGACTTATAGACATAAACATGGTCGATGACGAAATTCGTAGCGCTGCGGACGGTGATGTTGTTCTTCTCGTTGGCGCCGTTGCCCCGCGCGACCGTCGTGGCGTACGCATGCTTGATGCCGCTCAGCGTGACGCCGTCGCCCTTGATGTCGATGGAGCCGTTCTGCGGGTCGGTCGAGGTCAGCGTCGTCTTGTCCATGCCCGCGCCGCTCAGGCTCACGCCGTCAAGCGTCAGAATCTTGCCGAGCGTGAAGCTGCCCGCCGGCACGGTCACGAGCTTGCCTAGCGTCTTGGCCTTGGTCACGCAGGCAGCGAAGGCGGCATAGTCGTCCTTGCCGTCGTCGGCCGCAGCGCCGCAGCTTGTCACGTCGATGCCGGCGGGAGCAGGCGTAGCGATTTGCGTCGGCGCAGCCGTTGCGGCCGGATTGACCGGAGGCGTTGGCGTAGCTGTAGGCGTCGGCGTAGCTGTAGGCGTTGGCGATGCGGTCGGTTTTACTGTAGGTGTAGGAGTAGGTGTAGGTGTAGGTGTAGGTGTAGGTGTAGGTGTAGGTGTAGGTGTAGGTGTAGGTGTCGACGTAGCGGTTGCGGCCGGCGTTGCGGAGACGACAGGCTCAGCGGACGTGAACGCGATGGTCGGACTCCAAAGCGCGTTATCGCCGACTGTGGTGTTTTTGCGATTCACGATAAAGTAGATGGCCGATCCTTTTTCGACGGGGACGCTGCCGACGCTCTTCGGCGCGTAGCCTTTCACGTACGTCAACGTATTTTTCCACAGCATCTTGCTGTCCTTCAAGACCGTGACCACGATGCCGTCTCCGAGTTCGGAGCTTCTGGATACTTCTCCGGTAATCGCGATCGTCCCCTTGCCCGGCGACACCCACTTCAGGACGGCGTCGGCGTTCTCGTCCGGATGCAGCTGATCCTTGGATACCCAGGGATAATCGCCGTTCGTCGGCTGCCAGCGCTCGTTCTCGGCGTTATAGACGAGATCCGAATAAACGGAGCCTACGAGCTTTTGATAGTACCATTGATGCTCGCCTTGCACATTATTGAAGTCGGCGGCGGCGGTGAAGACCTGCGAGATATTGCCGGAGAGCGCATAGGCCGTCTTGTCGGCATTGGACGAGAGACCATAAATGACACTGAGAGCCACAACAAGCGCCAAAGCCACCGAATTAAACTTTTTCAAGAAAAAACCTCCATCGCATGTTTGAAAGATTGGCAGAGCGGGTAATGACGGAGTGACAGGTCTGTAAAATGAATATCGACCCGATAAAGTGCGGCATGAAGACATTGGCAGCAATTCGCGAACTGCCAATTATTTCCGCTCCTTTTTGCGTTGTGGGAAGAAACGCGTTTGCCGGTCTTTCGGCCAATTCATTTGCAAAAAAAACAGCGACAGGTCCAGGACTTTTAATTGCGTCCATGGCTGTTGCTGTTTGTTTGCGTCAAGATATGTTTATGTAGCGGGCGTCATTGTTCGGCGAGCCTTTTCTAAAACAAACAGACGTACTGGGTCGCGCGCTCTATCAAAATGGATCGTTGATCCGCGCGGATAGGCCTTGGCATGTCTATCGGCTGCTGCAGCGCAGCGAGTGCCAAGCGCGAATAAACGCTGTTTTCAAGGCATTGCCGCTTCAACCCGTGCGCGTCGTACGGTTCCTTGGCATTCAGCATCTTTCGGAAGCCATACGACCAGGTTACCCAGTCGGACGGCTTATCGCAGGCTTCGAGCGTCAATTCGCTCGCAAGCGGTCCGGCATTCGTGGATAAAAGCAAATGGACGCGATAGCGGCAGCGGTTCTTCTCGGCGAGGGGCACGATGAAGATCTCCAGCTTCGCGATCTGAACGGCCTGCAATCGGTTGGCCAGCTTCGGCAACGATTCAGCGACTTGCACGGACATGTTGCGGTATCTCTCCCTTCGAGCCGCGACGGCTTGCCATATAAAATAGTTTTTTTGCGATAAATCTCGTCGAATCTTGCGTTTGCAGGGATCATGCTATTCGCGAGAGCGAAACCGATATCCGACTCCCGGCTCCGTTAATATATACTGAGGCTGCGTGGAATCCGCCTCCAGTTTTTTGCGCAGATGGCCGATGTATACTCGCAGGTAGTGGCTGTCGGACTCGCCGTGCTGGTCGCCCCACACCTGCTGCAGCAGCTGCCGCTGCGTGACGACCTTGCCGGCGCTCACGGCCAGAAGCTTAAGCAGGTCGTACTCGGTCGGAGTCAGCTTCACTCGCTCGCCGTTCAACTCGACGACGCGGCGAACGAGATCGATCGTCAGCGCGCCGAACGATAGGACAGGCTCGTTAACCGAATGGGCCGCCGCATGCCGCAGCGCCACCCGGATGCGGGCGACCAGCTCGCCCATGCTGAACGGCTTGGTCACGTAGTCGTCCGCGCCGCCGTCCAGCGCCACGATCTTGTCTTCCTCCCTGTCCTTGGCCGTCAGCACGATGATCGGCGCAAGCGACCATTCCCGGATGCGGCTCAGCACCTCCAGGCCGGACAGATCAGGCAGCCCGAGGTCGAGCAGGATCAAATCCGGACAAACCAAGGCCGCTTGCTCCAGCCCTTCCTCGCCTGTCGCCGCTTCGTGAATGACGAATCGATAGGCCTGCAGCGTCACGCGAAGCAGCTTGCGGATTTGCGGCTCGTCGTCCACGATCAGGATCCGTGCGCCTTGCTCATTCATTGCCACCGTCCTCCGTCTCCTGTTCCTTTAATCGATCTTGCCGAGTTTGCCGTTCAACCGGCTTGCTCATCGGAAGCGCGATCGTCATGACCGTGCCTCGCGGCTCGTTGCGCCTTCCCGATATCGTACCGCCGTGCAGCTCCGCGATTCCTTTGCAGATGGCGAGCCCCAATCCCGTGCCCGTCACTTGCCTGGTGGCATCGGCGCGATAAAACTTATCGAAGATCCGGGCATATTCCTCATCCGCGAGTCCGACCCCCTGATCGGCCACGGCAATGACGAGCGTGTCCGAATCGGACGACACCGCGATGTCGATCTCGCTGTAGTCCGGGCTGTACTTGATCGCATTGCCGACCACGTTCGCCAGCATCTGCTCCAGCAGCACTTCATCCCCGGACACCAACGGAATTTGCTCGGGCAGCCGTACCTGCAGCTTGCGATGCTCCTTGTAGTCCTGGACCTGAGCCAGCGTCACCCCGATCAAATCCTCCACGCCGCACCAGTTTTTACGCAGACGCAGCATGCCGCTTTCCAGCTGGACCATGCTGAGCAGATTTCTTACCAACCGGTTCATCCGCAGCGCGCCGTCGCGAATGTTGATCAAGAGCTCCTTCCGGTCCTCGGGCGTAAAAAGATCGTCGTCCGCCGCCAGCACGGTGGCGGAGCCGATAATCGCAGCAAGCGGCGTACGCAGCTCATGCGATACGGAGTCGAGGATGGCCGTGCGCAGACGTTCGGATTCGGCCGTCAGGTGGGCGAGCTTGGCCTCCTCGGCCAGCTTCGCGCGGGCGATGGCGCTGGCCGCCAGTCCGCCCAGCGCCTCGAGCATTTCCCGCTGCCCGGCGTTAAAAAAGCTTTTTCGCTCCTTCAGATTCAGCGCGAGCACGCCGTATACGCGGTCCTCGGTTCGCAGCGGCAAGTAGTAGCCGGGCAAGTCCCGCAGCGTATACGAACCGTAGCCGATCGCTTCGCCGTGGTCGAAGGCCAGCTTGGCGGTCGCTTTTTCCGCATCGCCTTGTCCCCAGTCGCTATCCGAAGCAGAGCGGTGGGTGAGCGCCAGAAGTCCCGAGGGGCCTGGCATATAGATCGCGATCTCGCTGCCCATCGACTGCGCTGCTTGGAGCGAGACGTTATCCAATAAGGCATGCACGTCGGTGATTGCGTTCATCTGCCTGCTCAGCGTATATAAAGCAGCCGTTTGCGCTTCTCTCTGCTTGGAATAGCGCAGCTGCTGCTTGAGCCTCGAAGCCAGACTGGCGGTCAGCGCGGCGACGGCTACATAGACGGCGAATGAAACCAAATACCGCAAGTCCGCGACCGAGAAGCTGAGCGTCGGGGGCACAAAAAAGAAATCCAACGCGACGATCGCGAGCACGGCTGCAAAGACCGCAGGCCGAAGGCCCCACCACACCGCGCTGACCAGCATCGGAAATAAATAGATCAGCGCAATGTTCACCAGGTCGAACGCAAGTCCGAGCAGATGCATGACCAACGTCATGAGCGCGATCAGGAGGGCGATGCTGGCATAAGGCCGCCAGAGCGCCCATAAAGCTTGCATATTCCGCACGAAATTCCACTTCCCGCCCGCTCGATTTTCCGGACTCGTTTTCCTTAAGGTTACTGTAAAAAGCGGAGAAAATAAACCGTAAAAGGGTGTAAAAATACTATAAAAATCACTCATAATCGTAATAATATTTAGCATTTGAGAGAAATCCGGAGCTTAAGAGTCTATTTATTTCCATCCCGAGCGAATGTTATAGAATATCGTCTGAAATGAAAGTTGGGTTCCTTTACAGCAATTGCGGCCGGGCTTAAGATACGTGCAGAACGATGCCTCGCAAGCAAGGAGGCGCGGATTTGACGGCTCGATGAAAGAAGGGATCAAGAACCGCTTTACGCATCGTTAGACGCTGAATCCTGGTACGACCAGGAACGGGGGAACCAACCGGAGCCATCATCGGCTCCAGGGGTGAATCGCTTGGCACAAGAACCGTGCCCGGCGTAGGGCGACTCTCGCGCCCGAATCCGACAGCTAACCTCGCAAGCGTATCGGAGAGGCAACGCTTGTCGCGCGCGATCCAAGACGACGGTCTTGATCAAGAAGCCGCGGTAAAGGTTCCTCCTTTGCCGGGCTTCTTTTTTGTTGCTTTTTTTCTACTTGCGGAAGGAAAAGGAGTGTATGAATTTGCTTGATATTTGGATGACGTTGACGTTGATCGCCGCCTTCGCGCTTGTCGTCGGGTTCGTGATCTGGTGCGACAGATCGATCGACAAGACGGGAGAGGAGCGCGCATGACGATCGTGCTGATCTTCACGGGCCTGCTGCTGATCTACCTGGTGTACGCCCTGCTGCACCCGGAGAAGTTTTAAACATGTTCTCGTCTGAGTCGCTAATGCCCAAGGAGGAAAGGCCATGGATTTCTTGCAAATCGTCATCGTGATCGGCTTGCTCATGCTGATCGCGCAGCCGCTCGGAAATTACGTCTTCCACGTCTTCTCGAACGAGCCCAATCGGACCGACAGGCTGTTCGGCTGGGTCGAGAAGCCGATCTTCGCGCTCGTCGGACTTAAAGTCCGCGCCGGGATGAGCTGGAAGCGGTATGCGTTCAGCTTCGTCGCCATCAACTTCGCGCTCGTGGCGGTCAGTTATATCCTGCTGCGCGTACAGAACGGGTTGCCGTTCAATCCGAACGGAATCGGCAATATGGAGCCGACGCTGGTGATGAATACGGTCATCAGCTTCATTACGAATACGAATCTGCAGCATTACAGCGGCGAGACGGGCTTAAGCTACTTTTCGCAGATGGCGGTCATCATGATGATGATGTTCACGTCCGCGGCGACCGGCTTCTCGGTGGCGGTGGCCTTTGTCAGGGGCATTACGAGCAGAGGCAAGACGCTGGGCAACTTCTTCGAGGACTTCGTCAAGGCGCACACCCGGATTTTTTTTCCGCTTGCGATCATCGTCACGCTGCTGTTGGTCGCGCTGCAAGTGCCGCAGACGCTGGATCCGACGCTGTCGGTGACGACGCTTCAAGGCGCCGCGCAGCAGATCGCGATCGGGCCCGTCGCCTCGCTGGAAGCGATCAAGCATCTGGGCACGAACGGCGGCGGCTTTTTCGGCGCGAACTCGGCGCATCCGTTCGAGAATCCAAGCGCGCTGACGAACGTGATCGAGATTCTGTCGATGTGGGCGCTGCCTGCCGCGCTGCCCTTTACGTACGGCCGGTTCGCGAAGAGCCGCAAGCACGGCTGGGTCATTTTTTCGGCCATGATGGCTTTGTTCCTCGTGTTTCTAACGGTTGCATATACGACGGAAAAGAGCGGCAATCCCGCGCTTGAAGCGCTGGGCATCGACGCTTCGCAGGGCAGCATGGAAGGGAAGGAAGTGCGCTTCGGCATCGCCCAGTCCGCGCTGTTCACTACGGTCACGACGGCGGCAACGACGGGCACGGTCAACAATATGCACGATACGCTCACCCCGCTGGGCGGACTGGTGCCGCTCTCCGAGATGATGCTGAACGTCGTATTCGGCGGCAAGGGCGTCGGACTGGTCAACATGCTGATGTACGCGATGCTCGCCGTGTTCATCTGCGGCCTGATGGTCGGCCGAACGCCGGAGTTCCTGGGGCGGAAGATCGAGCCGCGCGAGATGAAGCTGATCGCGGTCGCCATATTGACGCATCCGTTCATTATATTGGCGCCGACGGCGATCGCCTTCCTGACCGATCTGGGCAAAGGCTCGATCTCGAATCCGGGTTTTCACGGCATCTCGCAGGTGCTTTACGAATATACGTCGTCGGCCGCCAACAACGGCTCCGGCTTCGAGGGCCTGGCGGACAATACGCCGTTTTGGAATATTACGACCGGCCTCGTTATGTTTTTCGGACGCTACGTATCGATGATCGCGCTGCTGGCCGTCGCCGGTTCGATGACGCGCAAGCAGTGGGTGCCGGGGACGATCGGCACGTTCCGTACGGACAATGCGCTGTTCACTTTTCTGTTAATAGGGACGGTCATTCTGATCGGCGCGCTGACCTTCCTGCCCGCGATCGTACTCGGACCCGTCGCGGAGCATCTGACGATTCGCCAATAAGAGATGGAGTGAACTGCCGTGAACGATAAACGCAAAAAAAGCATGTTTTCCGGACCGCTGGTCGCAGACGCCCTGAAGGCGAGCGTGATCAAGCTGAATCCGGCGGTCATGATGAAAAATCCCGTCATGTTCGTCGTCGAGGTCGGCACGGCGATCGTACTGCTCATGACGCTGTTTCCCGGTTACTTCGATGCGAAGGACCGCATCGGCTTCAATCTGGCGGTATTCCTGATCCTCCTGTTCACGGTGCTGTTCGCCAACTTCGCCGAAGCGCTGGCGGAGGGCAGAGGCAAAGCGCAGGCCGACACGCTGAAGCGGACGAAAAAGGAAATCACCGCGAATAAAGTCGTAAACGGCGGCGGCGTGAAGACTGTGCCCTCGACCGAGCTGCGAAAAGGAGACGTCGTCGTCGTCTCGCAGGGCGAGATGATCCCCGGAGACGGCGAAGTGATCGAGGGGCTGGCCTCCGTCGACGAATCGGCCATCACCGGCGAATCCGCTCCCGTCATCAAGGAAGCGGGCGGGGACTTCAACTCCGTCACGGGCGGCACGCGCGTCATCAGCGACCGGATCAAGGTGAGGATCACGAGCGATCCGGGGGAGACGTTCATCGATCGGATGATCGCGCTCGTCGAAGGCGCCAAGCGGCAGAAGACGCCCAACGAGATCGCCTTGAACACGCTGCTCATCAGCCTGACGATCATCTTCCTGATCGTCGTCGTCACGCTCGGGCCGATCGCCTCCTACGTGGACGTCGAGCTGGAGGTGCCGGTGCTGATCGCGCTGCTGGTCTGCCTCATCCCGACGACGATCGGCGGGCTGCTGTCGGCGATCGGCATCGCCGGCATGGACCGGGTGACGCAGTTCAACGTGCTCGCGATGTCGGGCAAGGCGGTCGAGGCCGCGGGCGATATCAATACGATGATCCTCGACAAGACCGGCACGATCACCTTCGGCAACCGGATGGCCGGCGATATCGTGCCGGTCGGCGAAGCCCGCATCGACGAGACGGCAGCCTGGGCGGCGATCGCTTCGACTCAGGACGAGACGCCTGAGGGCCGTTCCGTGCTGGAATGGATGAAGAGAAACGGAAAAACCTACGACGCTTCGCTGGGCGTGGGCGGCAGCTTCGTGGAATTCAAGGCGGAAACACGGATGAGCGGCATCGATCTGCCTGACGGACGCCAGGTCCGCAAAGGCGCGGTCGACGCGATCCGCAAGTGGGTGTCGGCGCAGGGCGGCGCCGTTCCCGACGATCTCGGCAGGCAAGCGGACCGCATCGCCTCGGAGGGCGGCACGCCGCTGGCCGTGGCGGTCGACAAGCGGGTGTTCGGCGTCATCTACCTGAAGGACACGGTGAAGCCGGGGATGAAGGAGCGGTTCGACCAGCTGCGCGCGATGGGCATCAAGACGATCATGTGCACGGGCGACAATCCGCTGACGGCGGCGACGATCGCCAGGGAAGCGGGCGTGGACGACTTTATCGCGGAGAGCAAGCCGGAGGACAAGATCGCGGTCATCCGGCGCGAGCAGGCCGACGGCAAGCTGGTCGCCATGACCGGAGACGGGACGAACGACGCGCCGGCGCTCGCGCAAGCGGACGTCGGACTGGCGATGAACAGCGGCACGACCGCGGCCAAAGAAGCGGCCAACATGGTCGATCTCGATTCGGATCCGTCCAAGATCATCGAGGTGGTCGCCATCGGCAAGCAGCTGCTCATGACCCGCGGCGCCTTGACGACCTTCAGCATCGCCAACGATATCGCCAAATACTTCGCGATCATCCCGGCTATGTTCATGCTGGCGATTCCCCAAATGGACGCGCTGAACGTGATGCAGCTCGGGTCGCCGCTGTCGGCCATAGTGTCGGCACTCGTGTTCAACGCCATCATCATTCCGCTGCTGATCCCGCTTGCGATGAAGGGCGTCGCTTACCGGCCGATGAGCGCCTCGCGCCTGCTTAGCCGCAATTTGCTCGTCTACGGATTAGGCGGGATCGTAGCTCCCTTCGTCGGCATCAAGCTGATCGATTTGCTCGTCCATGTATGGATCTGATCGCGACGGCGCATGCCTTTTATTTTACAGGACCCTAATTGAAGGAAAGAAGGAACCCGCCATGAGCACGTTGGTACAAAACGGACAAAACGGACAAGACGGGCAAGAAGAGCGCTCCGGCGGCTCGACGCTATGGATCGCCATTCGCATCAGCCTGCTGTTCATCCTATTGTGCGGCATCGTATACCCGTTGGTCAGCACGGGTCTCGCGCAGTTGCTTTTCCCCCATCAGGCGAACGGCAGCTTGCTCAAGGATAAGGACGGCAACGTGGTCGGCTCCGAGCTGATCGGGCAGTCGTTCGCCGATCCGAGCTATTTTCAGGGACGCGTATCCAGCATCGACTATAAGGCGGAGGCCTCCGGCTCGAACAATTACGGGCCTTCCAATCCGGACCTCCTCGCCCGCGTCAAGGCATCGATCGCGCAGTGGCAAACGGAGAATCCGGATGTGCCGGCCGATCGACTGCCCATCGCGCTGATCACCAATTCGGGCTCGGGGCTCGATCCCCATATTACGCCGCAATCTGCGCTTGTGCAGATTCCGAGAATCGCCAAGTTGACCGGCTTGTCCGCGGCCTATCTGACGTCGCTGGTCGGCGCCTTTACCGAGGACCGCGACCTGGGCGTCTTCGGAGACAAGCGGGTGAACGTGCTGAAGCTCAATCTCGCTTTGAAGGAAAAGCTGGCCAATAACGAATATCCCAAATAAAAGAGGTGGACAGTTTGCCGGTCGTCAATCTCAATGGAACGTCGCTCTACTATGAAACGCAAGGAAGCGGACCCGCCCTTCTATTTATTCATGGGCACGGCTGGACGCATCGCATGTTCAAGCCCCAGCTCGATTACTTTTCCGAACGATACCGGGTCATTGCCTGCGATCTGCGCGGCAACGGGCGCTCCGGCGAATTGCGGCAGTCTCCGGATGATATTATCGATACGCAGTGCCTGGATTTGATCATGCTGCTCAACGCGCTCCAGATCCGCGAAGCGGTGTTCGTCGGCATCGCGTACGGCGGCTTGATCGTTCAGCAGATCGCGAAGCAGTATCCGGAGCGGGTCAAGGCGATCGTCATCGCCGACAGCTTCTGCCGCAGCGAAGTTTCGACGATCTTGGGCAAGCTTCAGCTGGCGGCGGCGTATCTTAGCTGGATGGACTACTACGCGCCAGGCGAGCTGCTGCTCCCCTCGCTGCGCCTCGCATACCGGCGTTGGGGGCTGGCTTACAGCGAGCTCAGACGAAACGTGCTTGACCGGAGACCGCGCGAGCTATACCGGCAGCGGCTGGCGACCAGGCGTATCGACTACTCGGCCCATTTAACCGATTTTAATCGGCCTGCATTGGGCGTCGTCGGCGATTGCACGGTATATGGCGTCGAGCGAATGAAGGAAGTCGTCTCTCATCTGCCGCAAGCCAAATTGGCGATCATCCCCGATGCCAACGAACCGAGCAGCCTATGCCAGCCGGAAACCTTTAATGCCGTTATCGAGCAATTTTTGGAACGGCAGGCGCTGTAATCGCGGATATAGGAGGGGAGCCGGTGACGGAGTATCGGCGCAAAACGCCGGAAGAGATTCTGCATTCGATATCGAAACTGCATCGGGGCCGCTTAAAAGTCATCATCGGCGCGGTAAGCGGATCGGGCAAAACGTATCATATGCTGCGCGAAGGCAACCTCTTGAAGCAGCAAGGGATCGACGTAGTCATCTGCGCGGTATCGACGATGCAGCGCGCGGAAACGGTGCAGCAGACGCTCGAGCTCGAGCGCGTGCCCAGCATCCGTTGGCGCAAGGGCGACATGGAGCAGAAGGATCTGCCGCTCGAGGCGCTGCTCGCCCGCAACCCGGAGGTGGTGCTCGTCGACGGCCTGGCCCACCGCAACCGCGAGGGAGCGCAGTTCAAGACGCGGCTGGAGGATATCCGTTACCTGATGGATCACGGCATCAGCGTCATCACGACGATCAACGTGTACGAGCTGGAAGGGGAAGACGAGATCGTCTACAAGCTGACCGGCATACGCGCGGAGGAGACGGTGCCTTCCGACACGCTGGAGCTGGCGGACGAGGTGCGGCTGATCGACGTGTCGCCGGAGACGATCCTGAAGCGGATCGACGAAGGCGTTCTGGGCGGCCGGCGGCATCCCGCGATGTGCCGCCGCGGCAATCTCGGCGTGCTGCGGGAAATCTCGCTCAGATTGATGGCGGAGGGCGTGAACGATTCGCTGGAAAAGCACCGGGAGCAGCAGGGACTCGTCGGCCCGTCCGGAGCCGCCGAGCGTATCCTGGTCTCGGCGCAGTATCATTGGAACGGCTCGCTTCACGTGCGCAGAGGACAACAAATTGCCAGACGGTTGAACGGCGATTTGATCGTCGTTACGTTCGTGCGTCCGAGGCGGGCGCTGTCGAAGGACCAGCAGGCGTTCAAGCGGTCCATTCAAAAGCTGGCCCAGAAGGTGGACGCCAAGTTCGAGGAGCTGCCGCTCCCCAATAGGCGCCAGCTTCCGTCGCTGCTCGTGCGCTACGCGACCGACAACAATGTCACGCGCATCGTGATGGGGCATTCCGATAAGAACCGCTGGCAGGAGCGGTGGCAGGGCTCCATCGCCAACCGGGTGCTTCGGAAAACGAGGAACATCGACGTGTTCATTATGGCGGATCGCGCGGAACAGACGGGCGAGCGCATCCTGCCGATCAAGCCGAAGCCTAAAGCGGCCGCGGAGCGGTATCGCCGTCTCAGCTCGGGAGAAATCGAGCAAAAAATCGAAACGATCCGCCGCGGCACCTTTAAGGTTTATATCGGAGCGGCCCCGGGAGTCGGCAAAACCTTCAAGATGCTGCAAGAGGGCAACAGCTTGCTCGCAAAAGGGATCGCTGTCGTCATCGGCCTCCTGGAGACGCACGGGAGAAAGGAGACGGCGGCGCAAGTCGGGGGTCTGCCGATCGTGCCGAGAGCCGTCATCCCTTATCAATCGGCACGGCTCGAAGAGATGGACACGGACGCGATCGTCGCGCGCCGGCCCGAGGTCGTCCTGGTCGACGAGCTGGCGCATACGAACGTGCCGGGAAGCCGACACAAAAAAAGGTTCGAGGACGTCCTCCGCTTGCTGGATCAAGGCATTTCCGTCATTTCTACCGTTAACGTGCAGCATCTGGAGAGCCTGAACGACGCGGTGGAGCAGTTGACGGGCGTGCGCGTGCGGGAGACGGTGCCGGACGCGATCCTGAAGCTGGCGGACGAGGTGGAGCTGATCGACGTCACCCCGCAAATGCTGCAGCAGCGCATGCGCGAAGGGAAGATTTACGCGGCGGAGAAGGTCGATCAAGCGTTAGGCTCTTTTTTCAAAATCGGTAATCTGATCGCCTTGCGGGAGCTGGCGCTCCGCGAGCTGGCGGACGACGTGGACGAACGCCTGGAAGCGTGGGACCGCAACGCCTCGCTTCGCGGCCAATGGCGCCGGCAGGAGATGATCTTCGTCTGCGTGGACGCGGGCCCGCGCGCCGAGCGGCTCATTCGCCGCGGGTTCCGTATCGCGCACCGGCTGAAGGCGGAATGGCACGTGCATTATGTGCAGAAAAGCGCCGAGCCTGGCGGCGATGCCGCCAAACGACTGGATACGCTGCGCCAGCTATGCGAACGGCTTGGGGGCAGGATGGAAGTCGCTCCCCTCGGCGGCCGCAAGCGGATCGGCGAAGCGCTGATGCAGCGCATGAACGAGCTCAACGCGACTTTGCTGATCGTCGGCCAATCCCGCCGGCCGCTATGGTACTCGCTGCTGAAGGAGACGGTCGTCCATTTTATGCTCCGCCGGGCGCGGGGGACCGATATGCTGATCGTCGCGGATTTCGACCGGAGCGCCAGGGAGTAAAGCGGCTCCGCCAGACACAAGCCATCCTATGCGGGAGGGCTTGTGTCTCTTTGCTTTGCCGTTCTCGTAAAGCGTTTTCAGCCTAGCCAATGCAGTTGATAGAAGTTATGATATTTAAACAGCCAGGGACGAACTTGCCCCGCCGAACGAGGTGAACGGGTTTGAAGCTTCGAATTCGATTATGGCCGTTTCGCAATCCCAGAAGCGCGCTTCGCACGATGATCGTCACGAGCCTTTGCATTTTGCTGATCCCGCTGTCCATGGGACTGTTTTTGTACATGAAGGCGGAGGGAAGCCTGGAGAAAAGCACGAACCGCTCGAATGCGGCGCTGCTGGAGCAGCTCAAGCTGATGCTCGACAACAAGCTGTCGGAAGTGGACATCCTGGCGCGTCAGGTCGTATTCGACCCCAAGCTGGACTATATGCTCAAGATTCCGGATCAAATGAGCAGCGCCGACCGGTACAAGTTCGTCGAGTTCATGCAGGACAAGATGGCCCGGTACCGCAGCATGATCAGCGATTTCATTTTCGACTACTTTGTTTACTTCGCCCGCAGCGATACGATCGTCAAGTCCGACATGATCACCGACTCGCGAACGTTTTATTCGACGAACTATACCTTCAAGGGGCAATCGTACGAGCAGTGGCAAAAGGGCATGCTGGACAACCTGCAGACCGGGACGTACTCGCCCGTCGCATCGCTGGCGAGAGGTTTGAATCCGCTTGCAAGCCTCGAGGACATCCCGGCGGAGGTCATCGTCTATTCGCAGACGTTGCCCGTCCGCTCGCCGTCGGACAACCAGGGCCAGTTCGTCGCGCTGATCGACGTCGACCTGATCAAGCGAATGTTCGCCCAGCTCGAGTCGGCCAGCCATAGCTCGATCTATATTATCGACGAGAAGGGCCGCACGATCATGAGCACGAGCGAGACGCCGATCCCCGAAGCGCTGCTTAAGCGGACGGAGCAGGCGAGCGCGCCGTTCGCGTACAAGATGGACGGCGTCGATCAGATGGTCTCGTTCGTCTCCTCGCAGCAGGCGCATCTTCGCTACGTTTCCGTCACGCCCAACGATTTCTTCATGCGCCAGGTGAACCAGATTCAGACCTGGTCCGTGCGGCTGCTCATTCTGTGTCTGCTCCTCGGTCTGCTGGCCGTCATCGCAAGCGTCTATCGCAATTACAAGCCATTGCAGCATACGCTAAACGCGATCATGAGCGGCAAGCCGCTGAGCGGGCGCCCTTCCTCCGGCGAATACGAGTTCATCCGGCAGACGATCGAGGGTTCGATCCACGAGGAGAAGCACCTGCGCAGCACCTTGTCCAAGCAAGCCCCGTTCATCCGCGCCAACTACTTGTCCCGGCTCCTTCACGGCTATACGGAGCCGGACCTCTCGGCCGGAGGCGAGGAGACGCTTCGGTTCATGGATCTCAAGTTCAGCGGGGACCGATTCGCCGTTCTGCTCGTCCATATCGACGATCTTCCGCCCGCTTCCGAAGAAGGCGAGCGGCAGCGGGCGCTGGCGAGGTTCATCGTATCCAACGTCAGCGTCGATCTGATCGAGCCGTACCATGCCGGATTTCCCGTCGAACTGGACCGGGACCGGATCGCGATCATCGTCAATATCGGGCCGGAGCGGGAGCCCGAGGGGCCAGCCGACATTCGGACGATCGCGGAGTCGCTGTTCGACACGTTGAAGCAAAGATTCAAGATGAGCCTCACCGTCGCCGCCGGCGACATCCATCAGGGGCCGAAGGCGGTCCGCGATTCCTGCACGGAGGCGCTCGCCGCGCTGGAATACCGATTGATCATGGGTAACGACGTTATTATTCATTTCCGGGATATCGTCGGCTCGAGCGAGCACTATTATTATCCGCTGGAGACCGAGGTTCAGCTGATCAACCTGGTGCGCGGCGGCGATGCCGACAATGTCGCAAAGCTGCTCGATAAAATCTTTTCGATGAACTTCGATGCCAGTCCGATCACCCCGGAGCTTGGAAAATGCTTGTTTTTTAACGTCATCAGCACCTTCCTGAAGATCAGGAACGCCACGAACGCGAATCCGGAAGCCGAGCTCGGCTCGGACTTCGATCCGATCAAAGCCGTGTTCAGCCATCAGACCGCGGAAGGCATGCAGCGAATCACGAAGGAGCTGTACGCCAAGCTGACGCTCTCCTTCAACGTCGGGCGCACGGGGCATCATGCGCAATTGCTGCAGGAGGTCGTCGGGCTCGTAGACGGCAGTCTCGGCGATCCGAACCTTGGACTTGCGATGGTCGCGGAGCGCCTCGGCATGACGCCGCAATATATATCCACGTTTTTCAAGAAACACCAGGGGCAAACCCTTCTCGAGTACATTACGCAAAAACGGATCAAATCCTCGAAGCGGCTCATGCGCGACAAGGAGCTGACGATCGGGCAAATCTCCCAGATGGTCGGATACAACAACGACGTCGTGTTCATCCGCGCGTTCAAAAAACTGGAAGGCGTCACGCCGGGCAAGTTCCGGGAGGCGTTCGCGATGGACCCGGCCGGCGACCCTTCATAAACACGACGACCCAAAGCGCGGAATAATTCAAAGGCATCGGCAGCAAACCGGGCAGCGCCGACTGCCCTTTTTTTCGTTGCCGGGCCGTTTTCGACTGACGTTTTTAAAGGCGCGACCGATCTTTTTTAAGCACCGGCGTTTTTCTTACGATTGTACAACGGATGTGAAAAAGAGGTCGTATACGGCATCCGGACGCGGCGCCTACACTGATGACGAACGACGAGAACAGGCCGGGTCCGCAACAGCCCGCCAACGATTAAAGGGAGGTTCGAATATGATCAGAAAAAAACAGGTCATTCCGATCATCATGTCCGCCGCGCTCGCATGCTCGCTTGCCGCATGCAGCGGCAAGGACGGCGGCACGAATGCGGCAGCCGGATCGGCGTCGGCGTCTCAATCGGCCAATCCGCCGAAGCTGACCGATTTGAAGTACTGGGTGGCGAATCATACCGCGGCCACGTCCCAGATGAAGACGTACGCCGAGATGGGCATGTATAAGGAGATGGAGAAGCTGACCGGCGTAAAGGTCGACTTTCAGCATCCGCCGATCGATACCGCCCAGATGCAGGAGCAGTTCAACCTGATGATCGTCTCGAACGAATTGCCCGACGTGATCGAGTACAACTGGATCAACTTCCCCGGCGGGCCGCAGAAGGCGATCAAGGACAACAAGATCATCAAGCTGAACGATCTGATCGATCAATACGCGCCGAACCTGAAGAAGCTGCTGGACGCGAATCCCGATTGGAAAAAACAGATCATGACGGACGACGGCAGCATCTACGCATTCCCGTTCCTGCGCGGCGGCGAGAAGGTGAGAGTGTTCTTCGGCCCGGCGATCCGGCAGGATTGGCTCGACAAGGTCGGCATGCGGATGCCGACGACGATCGACGAATGGTACAACGTTCTGAAAGCGTTTAAAGAAAAGGATCCGAACGGGAACGGCAAGGCGGACGAGATACCGATCTACCTGGACAAGGATTTGTTTAATATCGATGCGCCTTTCCTCGGCGCCTGGGGGATCAACAACAGCTTCTACCAGGACAACGGGACGGTCAAGTTCGGCCCGATTCAGCCGGAATTCAAGTCGTTCCTCGAGACGATGAACAAATGGTACAAGGAAGGCCTGCTCGACCAGGACTTCGCCGCGCCGAACGCGAAGCTGCTCGACAACAAGATGACGACCGACCTGCTCGGCTCGACTGCCACCTACAATGGCGGCGGCATCGGCAAGTACGCCGGACTCATGAAGGACGACCCGAGCTTCAAGCTCGTCGCGGCGCCGTATCCGGTGTTGAAGGCGGGCGACCCGGCGATCTGGGGACAGAAGGACTTCGCCTTCAACGGCATCGGCGCCGCGATCACCGCCAGCAACAAAAACCCGATCGAGACGGTCAAGTGGCTGGATTACGCCTATGGCGAACAAGGGCAGCTGCTGTTCAACTTCGGCATCGAGGGCCAGAGCTATACGATGCAGGACGGCAAACCGGCGCTGACGAAGGAGATTCTCAATCCGTCCGGCGGCGTCAGCATCCAGCAGGCGATCGCCAAGTACAACCGGGCGACATGGAGCGCCCCGTTCGTCCTGAGCGACGACTTCCAGGTCCAGTACATGGCGCTCCCGCAGCAGAAGGACGCGCTCGCGATCTGGTCGAAGCCGACGGCCGAGCGCAAGATGCCGCTCGTCACGCCGACGGACGAGGAATCCAGCAAGTTCGCCTCGATCATGGCGGATATCAATACGTACAGGGACGAGATGCTGCTGAAGTTCATCATGGGCGCCGAGCCCATCGACGGCTTTGACGACTATGTCAAAAAGATCGAGAGCATGGGCATCGACGACGCGATCCAGGTCCAGCAGGCGGCGCTCGAACGCTACAACGCCCGCTAAATGCTGGCGGTCCGGAGAGAGGCGTCGCCTGACTCCGGACCCGCCTCGCGCCGAGCTTAAAGGGAAAGGCAGGAGAAACGATGCCGAAAAGCGCAGGCCATCCGGCAGCATGGCGGACGATCAGAACCGACTTGAGGCGGCACTGGTCCATTTATATGATGGCGATGCCCGTCATCGCTTACTATGCGATATTTCAGTACGGACCGATGTACGGCTTGCAGATCGCCTTCAAAGACTTTCAGCCGACGAAAGGCATTGGGGGAAGCCCCTGGGTCGGTTTTGAGCATTTCAACCATTTCTTCAATGGGATCTACTTCTGGCGCTTGATCAAGAATACGCTGCTGATCAACGCCTACGATTTGCTGTTCGGCTTTCCGGCGCCGATCGTGCTGGCGCTGCTGCTCAACGAGATTCGCGGCCGCCTGTTCAAGCGGTTCGTGCAGACGGTATCCTATTTGCCGCACTTTATCTCCATCGTCGTCGTGGCCGGGATGATGGCCGATTTCTTAAGCCGCGCCGGTCTCGTCAACCAGATCCTCTCAAGCTTCGGCATGACGCCGGTCGACTTCCTGAAGGAAGCGGGCTGGTTCAGGTTCCTGTTCGTCTCGTCGGGCATCTGGCAGAGCGTCGGGTGGGGATCGATCATCTATCTGGCGGCGATCACGACGATCGATTCGACGCTGTACGAGGCGGCGAGGATAGACGGCGCAGGACGATGGAAGCAAACGCTCCACGTGACGCTGCCGGGCATCATGCCGACGATCGCGATCCTGTTCATTTTACAGATGGGCCATATGATGACGGTCGGGAGCGAGAAGGTGCTGCTCCTGTACAATCCGCTCACGTATTCGACGGCCGATGTCATCTCGACCTACGTATACCGCAAAGGCGTGCTGGAGGCCAGCTACAGCTTCACGGCGGCCGTAGGCCTGTTCAACTCGGTCGTAAGCCTCATTCTGATCGTGGCGGCCAACAGCCTGTCCCGGCGCCTGGGCGACAACAAACTGTGGTAAGGAGAATCGCGCATGAAAACTTCGGCGGGCGAGCGCGCGTTCGGCTGGCTGAACGCGCTGCTCATGATCGGTCTGTGCTTCATTACGCTTTATCCGTTCTTGTACGTGCTGTTCGCATCGTTCAGCGATGCGACGTCCTTCCTACAGAGCAGCGGCCTGCTGTTCAGGCCGGCGGGCTTCGACCTCGGCGCTTATCGCGCGGTGTTCCACAATCCGATGATCATGAAGGGCTACGGGAACACGCTCATCTACGTGACGCTGGGAACGGCGATCAATCTGGTCATGACGGCGATCGGCGCCTATGTCACGTCGAGATCCCAGCTGTACTTCAATAAAATTCTGATGTTTCTGATCGTGGTGACGATGGTGTTTCAAGGCGGTCTCATTCCAAGCTACCTGCTGGTCAACGAGCTTGGCATGATGAATTCGATGTGGGCGCTGCTCGTCCCCGTCGCGATCAATACGTTCAACCTGATCATCATGCGGACCGCGTTCCAGAGCGTGCCGGTCAGCCTGGAGGAGTCGGCCCGATTGGACGGCGCCGGCGACTGGACGATCCTGTTCCGGATCGTGCTGCCGCTGTCGATGCCGGTCGTGGCCGTCATGATCCTCTGGTATGCGGTCGGCCACTGGAATTCCTACTTCGCCGCGCTCGTCTATTTGCGAGACAGCGAGAAGTATCCGCTTCAGCTCGTGCTTCGCGACATTCTGATCGCCAACAATACCGATACGATGATGGCCGGTTCGGCGAGCGACGACAAATACGCCATCGGGGAGACGATCAAATACGCGACGATCATCGTCTCGACGCTGCCGATCATTTGCCTGTACCCGTTTTTGCAAAAGTACTTCGTCAAAGGCGTCCTGGTCGGCGCCGTGAAAGGGTAGGAGGGAAGCCGCGTGACGACCGTAACGTTCGACAACGCGCCATGCGGATGGAACGAGGCGCTGCCGCTCGGCAACGGGCACTTCGGCGGCATGGTTTATTGCGAGGACCGGCGGCTCGCGATCGCGCTCAATCATTACGAAGTGTATTACCGCAAGCTCCATCGCTACAGCCGCAAGTACAAGGAGAGCGAGGCGCCCGATTACGGCCGCCAATACGGCCGCACGTTCGAGGAGCTCGAGCAGCGGGCGCGCGATTCGTATCGCGATCCGGCCAAGGAACCGATTTTTCTGTACGGCGACGCGCTGTCCGAGCATAGCATGCACCGGGCCTACGGCAAGGCGCCCGGCGGCGTGTCCCATTATCCGACAGGCGAGCTCCATCTGCATCCTTCGGCGGAGCTGGACCGGCCGGACGACTGCTTCCTGCAGCTGGACGTTCGGCGGGCCCTCGTTCGATATCAGATCGAAAAGGAAGGGAAAAGGCTCGAGGCGAGCACGTTCGTCGCCGAGGCGGGCGATTATGCGGTGACGCAAGTCAGCCAGACGGACGACGGCTTGTTAAGCGCCATCGCGCTCTCCGTCCCTGCTCGGCGGTATGCGGAGATGGAAGTCGCCTACGAGCGGCAGGATGCCTCCACCTTTTACTATATAGGCTCCTTCTATCCCGACGGGGAAGACAAGGAGAGATACGCGCCGTTTTCCTTTATCGTCATGACGCGGCTGCTCGGCGCGGCGGGGGACTTCGAGCTTTTGCCGTCCGGGGGCGCCCGCATCCGGCTTCGCGAAGCGGGCAGACGCGTCACGCTCCTGACGACGGTCGTGACGGAGGCGCAGACCGACGACCTATTGTCCGAAGCGATGCGCCGCATGGAACGGGCCGGGGCGCGGATCGGGGAGCTTGAGGCCGGCCATCGCGAATACTGGCGGCAATTTTGGGCCCGGTCTGACGTGTCGCTGCCCGACAAGCTGATAGAGGACCTGTGGCATATCAATCTGTATGCCATCGCTTGCAGCAACGGCAGGGGCGGTACGATGCCTGAGCAGGCGTGCGGCTTGAACGGCCTATGGGACATCAAGCAGCCGACCAAATGGGGCAGTATGTGGTACTGGGACGTCAACATCCAAGCCGCGTTTTGGCCGCTGTATACGGCGAATCGTCTGGATCTCGCGCAGGCGTTCAACGACGGCCTGCTCGCGTACGTCGGCGAAGCCGAGCGGATGGCCCGGCAATTTCACGGACTGGACGGCGTGGCCGGCGATTATCCGCATGCGTTGTATCTTAGCATCTGGCCCTGGTGCGCGCAGTTTGTGTGGGATTATTACCGGTATAGCATGGATGCGGCGTTTTTACGGGATACGGCTTATCCCTTGCTGCGGAAGATCGCGCTGTTTTTCGAAGGCTACGCGCAGTACGAGGCCGACAGCGGCGCGTACGTCATCTTCCCGGACATCTCCCCTGAGCAAGGCCCGCTGACGCGCAATTCCACCTGTACGCTGGCATCGGTGAAGTACATGCTGCTTCGGGCGGCGGAGGCGGGCGAGCTGCTCGGTACTGCGGAGGAAGAGCGCGTCCGATGGAGGCTTCTCGCCGAACGGCTAGCGCCTTATCCGCATGCGGATTCCCCGCGGTACGGCGATACGCTGCTCGACTCCGAATGGGCGCCCGCCGATCTGCATCTGCGGCACCCTTCGCTCCTTATGCCGATTTATCCGATCGGAGAGATCGACCGACACGGCGAGGCGCCAGTTCGCCGAAGAGCGGAAAATACGCTTCGCTACGCCGAGGAAAATACCGAGTTCGGCATGTTCCAGTTCGGCTGGCTGTCGTGCGTGGCCTCGCGGCTGGGCAAGGGGGACGCCGCGCTTCGGCTACTGTACGAGCAGGGCATCGATCTGTCGCTCCGCTGCAACGGCTTGTTCGCCGAAGAGACGGAGCGCTGGATCAACTATTGCAACATTACGAACGAGCCGCTGTACCATCCGTGCATGATGGAGGCCTCCGGCGAGCTCGTCGCGGCCGTGAACGAGATGCTGCTGCAGAGCTATGACGGCGCGATCGACGTCTTCCCCGCCGTGCCGAAGGGGGAAGTCGGTCGCGAGCGCGCAGCCGGACGCTACGATCATCTCGCTGGAGATTACCTCCGGGCGTACGGAAAATGGAACGACTGCGCGTTCCGGGGACTGCTGGCCGTCGGCGGCTTCGAAGTGAGCGCGCGCCTGCAGGACGGACGCACGGCTTGGATCGGCGTTCGCAGCTTGGCCGGAGGCCAGGCCATCCTGCGGCGTCCGTTCGGGGAAGCCGCGCGCGTCGTCGTCGCGAGGCTGACCGGATCGTCCCGATCGGAGACGGAGCATGTAACGGACGACGACGGATGCCTGCGCTTCGAGACGGAACTAGGCGGCGAGTACGAGATCTATCCGCGAGCGGACGCAGCGCGGCCCGACAGGCAGGAGATGCTGGCGGATGTCGGGGAGGACGTCGCTCCCGCTCCGGAACCCCGCCGCGCTCCGCGCATTCATGAGGCCCATACGCGGCGACGCGTCTTCCTTGGCAAGGATCGCGATACGCACCATTTTCGCATGCTCGATCACTTCACGTTCGACTATTACGCGGGCAATCGCCGGGAATCCCGGGTTGCCGTCTACCGGCTCGACTTTGGCGTGAGGCCGGAGCTGCTAGCCAAGGACTATGGCGAGGCGCTTCCGAGGCAGATGCACGCGGAAGGCGTTCCCGGCCAGACCTTCCGCAAAATATCGGCGGATAACGTCTTCTCTCCGCGAACCGGCATCGGTTGGACGCACGGCGACAGCATCGAAGCCGTCGACCGCGGCGGACCGGACCTTTTGCGCAGGGACTTCATCGGGGGAACGGAAGAAGCGGTCCTTGTCGTCGAGCTGCCGAAGGGCAGGTACGATCTGCTCATCGTGTCAGGAGATGCCGCGGAGCCGTCCTGCACGGTGATGGAGATTCCCGGTGCCTTCCCATGGCGAACGGAGCCAGCGCTTCGGGCGGGCGAATTTTCGACGGATATCCTCCCGCTGACGCATCGGCGGGACGGACCGGTCTCCCTGCGTTTCCGGCCCGACGCGGGCTTGCCTTGGCGGCTGAACCTGCTCGTGATCAACAAAAATTACACGTATTTGTAGCGCGAGGCTGCTTGGAGAGGAGGGGATGCCGCGAACGGTCGGGCAATGCTTGCAGGCGCTTTCTGTAGTTTGGCAATCTATCATCTGACAGGAGGTTGTGTTTATGCAGGTTAAAAGAAGAGCAAAGCTCGCGGCGCTGCTGGCCATCCCGGCGCTGATCGCATCCCAGGCGGCTGTAGGGACGCAGACGGCGCACGCCGCGACGGAGAAGTTCCCGACATACGTCCAGCATGCCGTCCCCAGCCTGTCCACCGGCACGGCCGATATCGCCGGCACCGCGTTCGTCGACCAGGACGGTCAGTTTCACTGGATGTACTCTGTCGCCAACTACGAGCAGTCGGACGCGGGCGGCTCCTGGATTAAGTACAACACGAGCACGGACCTCGGCAAGCTGAATACTTCTTGGGGTACTGCGGTCACCTACAATTCGTATTGGAATCGTCCGGGCACGATCAACTACAAGATTGACGACGCCTACGGCATCCCGACGCCCTATCAGGACGATCACAACGACGGGATCGGCATCTGGGTCGATCCGTCGAACGGCTATTGGTATTCGCTCACGAACGACGAATATCAATTCGCGCCGTTCGCCGCCGGCAGTCCGACCAACAACGAGCGAATCGCGACCGGCATCCACAACAACCGCGTCATGTCCATGTATTCGACGGACAAAGGCGCGACGTGGAACCTGATCGGCCAGGTCGCCACGTCCCCTTGGAACGACGCCAACGAAGCGGCCACGGCCGCGAATTTCCCGGGCACGACGTGGTCGTACGGCGTGGCAGGCACCCGGCTGTTCGTCGACAACGTGAACGGTTATTTCTACGTGCTGTACAACAACCATATCAACTGGAAGCCTGGCTACGGCAACATACTGACGTTTTTCAGCCTCGCCCGTTCGCCGATCAGCGCCAAGATGGCCGAAGGCTCCTGGGACGTCTGGTACAACGGCACCTGGACCCGCTCCGCGCTCAAGGGCTATGCCGGCTGGATCGGCAGCCCGATGGGGGCGGGCAGCGACCACAATCTCACCGTCAACTACACGCCGGCGACGGACCAGCTCACGTTGACCGGGACGGGCATGGACGGTTCCGCGTTGAATATCGGCTATACGAAGGTGCCAAGCGGCGGCAGCTTCACGTTTAAGGACGCAGCCGGCAACGCGTACAACGCCAATGCGGTCAGCGGCGCGATCTCTGGAACAGGCGGCAGCGTGCCTTCCGTTTCTTATTCCGACCCGGCCTTGGGCGCGACGATGACCGTGTATGCCGACGGCGGCGCGATCTGGCTCAAGCAAGAGAACAACGCGACCGGCTACGTTACGAACGTCAAAGTCGGAGCAGGCAACGCCGTTTTCAAAAATACGGCGACCGACAGGCTGTTCGTGCCGGTCAACACGCAATACGAGAATGCCTTCTCGTACAACGTGTACAGCGGCAAATACAGATCGGTGGGCTATGACGGCTACGTCTACGAGACGGACGATCTGGGCGCTCCCGACACGTTCAGGGTCGTCGGCAAGCTGCCCGCGCTCGTCGGCAGCTACCTGTCTCAGATCGATTCGGGCAGCCTCGCCAATCAACAGACGAGCGGCTACTCGTTCCGCACGATCTCGGACTTGTCGGGCAAACAGATCTCTTACTCGGCGGCGGACCCCGCTGCCGGACAGACTTATTATTCCGCTTATCAACCGCCCAAGGACAACGGCGGCGCCGCGATCTCCCAAGCGTCCGCCTATACCGTCTCCATCGGCGGCACCGCGCTCAAAGAAGGCACGTCCGACAAGTGGCAATTCATTCCCGTGCCGGACGAATTCGACGGCTCGAAAAACAGCGGATACTACCGGCTCCAGAACGTGTCCACCGGCCATTATTTGAAGGTCGCCGGCTCGACGCCCGCGGCGACGCGCGCGATAGGCGCTTCCTTAATCTACGGTCCAGCGGAGCCGAACGCCGATCCGAACGGCAACGGCGGCAACGGCGCCGCGTCGGGGAGCGACCAATGGTACCTGCTGCCGGTCGGCAACGCGACGCCGGCGTATTTGACGCCGGCCTCCACGGCATCGGCGATCGCCGCTGCGACGAATACGAGTCTAAGCGGCATCGCGAAGTACCGGTTGGTCAGCCGTTCAGGCGACCTTGCCGTAGAGTTCGTCTCAGGCCAGGCCAAGCTGCAGAGCATGAAGTTCGGCGCCGGCAATCCGCAAGCGCTGACGATCTCCCTGGCCACGCCGAATACCGGCGCGCCGTCCGCGCCGACGGGTCTGATCGCTGCTGCGGCCGGCCAATCCCAGATCAACGTGAATTGGAATTCGGTATCGGGCGCCGCGAGTTACGACCTGATCGTGGACGGGACGCTGGTGACCGGGGCGAGCAGACCGTATGCCCATTCGGGACTTGCGGCAGGCTCCTCGCATACGTATCAGGTACGGGCCATCAATGCCTCGGGCGCCAGCTTATGGAGCGCGACGGTCGGTGCGGCGACCTCGACCGGCATCGTATCGCAAGGCAAGCCGGTCACCGTCAGTTCGGTCCAGCCGGGCAACGAGGCCGACTACGCGAACGACGGCAGCGGCGGCACCCGCTGGGCGGCGGCGACCAACACCTACCCGCAGTGGTGGAAGGTGGACCTCGGCAGCAGCATGAACCTCACCAAGCTCGAGAGCAGCTGGTACAACAGCGCGACGTATCCGAGATCTTATCAGTACAAGATCGAGGGGAGCAACGACGATGCGACGTACACGACCATACTGGACCGGTCGAACAATACGACGCAGGGAACGACGACCGATACGTTCAGCGCGACGTACCGGTACGTGAGAGTAACCGTCACGGGTTCAAGTTATAGCGGCGGCAGCGCGTCGAGCTTCGAGTTCAAGGTTTACAACTAAAAGGAAACAGCACCGCAAGCAAGAAGAACCTCAAGCAAGCAAAGAGCCGTTCGTCGACCCGGGGACTTCCCCGCGGCGACGACGGCTTTTGCTTGCCTACCGTCGGGCCGCGCCGTCACCGGTAATGAATCAAATGCAAGAGCCAACCGCCGGCCGGATTGATCACGGATTGTTGCAGGCTGATCAGCGTCAGGCTGGGCCATTCGTTCAAGTTGGCCAGACCCATGTAGGCGCTCCAGGCGATCAGCGCGAGGAAGCCGGCGGATTCGCTTTTTCTGCCGTGCGCCAGCATCGCTTTGCATCCGATATAAGCGAACAGGAACAAGCCAACTGCGGCAATTCCGAGGAGCAGGGTCAGCTTCATTCGGTATCCTGCTCCTCGAGCTTTTTGAACGATTTGGTGCTGACGCCGACCCGCTCGATTTTCACTTTGACGTCGGTCTTCATCGAGATCGCCGCGAACTGCTCGTCCCAGTTTTTCTTCAATTTCTTCCAGTATTTCGGATCATGCCGATGGACGGCGTCCGCGAAGCCGAGAACGTCGGTTTTTTGCGTTCTGACGGCCTCCCAGGCCTCGTCGACGAAATTTTCGATTTCCTCCTTTAACCGGGCTTCCAATTGTTGGAGGACGCTCGGATCCAGCAGATCGAGCGCACAGTTCATCTCTTCGAGCGCGCCTTCCGTCCGAATGCGAACGTCCATCGTCAGCCGATCGCCGGCTCGCCTCGGCACGAGCTTCGTCGAAGACTTCGTGATTCGGAAGGTTCCCAGCTGCTCCGTCTGGCCCCTGTTGCCGCATGGAAAAGCGAAGGTGGCAAATTTGATGCGGTCGGCGATAAAGGAGACGCCGAGCGCTTCCCGCTGGTTCAGCCAGCCGACCATCTGATCGGCTTTGAACAACGCCAGGCGTCCGAGCTTAAGTCTCGCCGTCAAGCTGGTCTTCGACAGTTGATCCGTCCCGTTCACGTCCGGCGAGCCGCCGATGTAGATTTCGGGCAATACGCCGCTCCGGGCGTCCCCCACGATGCTCATCGCGAATTCGTATACCTTGACGGCGGGCAGCATCGAATCGATCCTGCTTTCCTTCGCGATCAGCGACTGCAGCCCCTCTCCGCTGATGCGCTGCATGGCGAACAATTGACGGAGCATTCGCGAAGGATCCCCCTCTGCAATCAAAATATTGACGGTCTCCCGCGCTTCCGGCTGCCTGAAATACACGTCCAGGATGGCGTTCATACCGGCGCGGGCGGCTCTCTCGCTCACGATCAGCACGCGGTTATGCGCAAAATAGAGCTGCCTCGGACTTTCCAGGACACTGCGGGACACCGCCTCCCGGATTGTCTTTCCCGACGTCGTGTAGACAGTGATCGGCGCGCTTCCGCCGCCCGAGGCGCCGCTGCCGTAGCCGGAGGAGATCGCGGACGGAATGATGACCTGGTAGGAGATGGTCCATCCCTTATCGGTCTTGTCGAAGCTCGTGGCGGAAGTGATGGCGAGCTCGTTGAGCTCGGTCCGGTCCCAGCAGCCGGACAGCATGAGGCAGACGGCCAGGCAGGCTGCAGCCAACATGCCTTTACGAATCGTTCGCGTCATAGGACCGTTGCCTCCTCGTTCCTTTGGCGGTGACCAGCAGGCCGGCCGCGATAAGCGCCGGCAGCAGCACGTTGCTGAACAGCAGGTCCAAAAATCCGGCTTTAACCGTGAATGAATAAAAATCCGCGGCATTGCCCCACGAACAAATCGCGTTCAGCACGACAAACAGGCCGAGCGCGAGCAGGAACGGCCGCTCGCTGCGGATCCGGAAGGTTTGAATCAGGCACTGGGCGGCCCCGAACATCAGCACCGAGAGCTTCAAATACATCGTCAGCAGCCAGATCGAGATGAACACGATCTCGAGACGCTCGAGCAGGCTGCCGATCTCGACGACGCTCACAATAAAAAAACCGGGATAGGTGATGAGCGGTACGAGCTTCGGGCCGAATGTCGCGATCGAGACGGCGACGGTGGCGCTGATCGCCGCGCCGGCCAGCGCTACGCCGGCGACTCCCGTTCGAATCGCGCTGTTTTTTTCCTTGATATAAGGCGCCAGCAGCAGCAGTACGGCGACCTCGGACAGCCAGCTGGCGGGCAGGAGACTGCCTTTCAGCACGGGCGCGAACGAACCTTCCCACAACGGGAGCAGCGGCTTCGCATGCATGTTTTCCACGATCAGGAGAGAGCCTGCGGCGATCAGCAGGGCCGAGACGAGAAACGTGATCATATTCACCCTGACGATCGTCTCGATGCCTTGGCCGACCGCATAAAGCACGACCAGCATGATGATCGTCATCGTCAGCCATTGAGGCGTGCGGTGCAGCACTTCGTCGGATATAAAGTTCGAAAACTCGCTCAGCGTGATCACGGAGACCGTGATATAGTAGCGGGCCAGGAACAGGCCGATCAAGACGCAAGCCCATCGTCCGAATCGTCTTTCCAGCCAGGTCATCAGGGGCATGCCGGGGTTTTGATTGCATATGTAGCCGATCAGCGCCGCGATCCCAATTCCGATAAGCGTGCCGAGCACCGCCGATTGCCAGGCGTTTTGCTTCGCGAACGCCGTGATCGCGCCGGGAACCAGCAGGATGCCCGTCGGCGCGATCGTGAACATGATAAGCGCCGACACTTGAAAGGACGTGATTTTCTCTTTCATTCGTCGTTCCTTTCGCCGGCAGATGACGAGGGCGGAGCGGGCTTCTGATTTTTTCCTTGCCGTACGTTCGCCTTCGGATCCGCGATCAGCCGCGGCCTGGTCGAGAGGGCCCACCACGGCAGCCGGATGAATACATCCTTCAGATTGGAGATCGAGAGCGGCGACATCGGCAGCATGAACGGAATGCCGAACGACCGCAGGCTGACCATGTGAATCAGCAAAAACATCAGTCCGGTCATGACGCCGAACAAGCCGAAGGTACCGCCCAATATCATCATGGCGAAGCGGATGAGCCGGGAGGCCGTCGCCATGTTGATCGCCGGGATGACGAAGTTCGCGATGGCCGTAAAGGAAACGACGATGACCATCGCCGCCGATACGAGCCCTGCCTGCACGGCGGCTTGACCGAGCACGAGAGCGCCGACGATCGAGATCGCCGAACCCATCGCCCTCGGCATGCGTACCCCGGCTTCGCGGAGCACTTCGAAGGTAATCTCCATGATGAAGGCTTCCACGATCGCCGGGAACGGCGTTCCCTCCCGCTGCGCGGCCAAGCTGACCAGCAGCGTCGTCGGAATCATTTCCTGATGAAAGGTCGTGATCGCGATGTACAGCGAAGGGAGCAGCATCGACACGAGGAAGGAACCGAACCGGATCAATCGCAGAAAGGAAGCGATGTCGAAGCGTTGATAATAGTCCTCGCTCGATTGAAAAAAACGGTTGAACGTCACCGGCGCGAGCAGCACGAACGGCGTGCCGTCCACGATGACCGCGATCTGGCCTTCCAGAATCCCGCCGACGATCGCGTCGGGGCGCTCCAGGTTTTGCAGCGTCGGAAACGGCGTGAACGTACGGTCCTGGATGAACTCTTCGATATAGCCGCTCTCCAGAATGCTGTCGGTATCGATGCCGTCGAGCCGTTCGTGAATTTCGTCGACGATTTTTTGGTTCGCGATGTCCTTCAGGTAGACGACGGCGATTTGGGTTTGCGTCACCGTTCCGATGCTTTTATAATCGATCCTCAGCTTCGGCGACTTGATTTTTCTCCGGATGAGCGAAACGTTCGTTCGAATGCTTTCGGTGAAGCCTTCCTTCGGACCGCGGATGACGGTCTGGGAGCTCGGTTCTTCGACGCCGCGATGCTCGCCGCCCGCCGTATTCGCGCATATGGCGTTCGCACTGCCTTCGGCAAGCACGATCGAATGGCCCTCAAGGAGCGACTTCAGGATGTGTTCGCCGGATTGCACCTCCGTGATGCCGCCGACGGCCAATACCTTCTCCTTGAGCAGCCGCAATCGTTCCGGGGCGGAAGCCGCTTCGCCAAGCGTTTGCGACGCATCCAGAATGCGGTCGACGATCCTCCCGTTGACGGCCATCGGATCGACGAGTCCTTCGATATAGACGAGCGTTATGAGCGGCTGATCGTCCGCGCCGCCGCAGGCAAACGCGCGGGTCACGATATCCGCGCCGTGGCCCAGCTCGTCCATGATCCATTCCAGCGCGGACGCGGACGATTCGGAAATCGGGGTTGAACGTCGTTCGGTCACGCGCGCACCTTCATTCGTCGGTTTTTCGCCAGCATGATCAGAAGCAGGAGCAAGGGAATGGCGATTTGAAAGATCGGAAAGTGATATTTCAAGTTGTATTTGAAGCCGACCCACACCTGCGCCATTTGGCTGCGGAACATCAGCGAGCCGCAGAAGATCGCCATCCCGACCGGGACAATCATGGTGCGGTGGTTCAGCTTGAGCAGCCGGGACGCGGCCAGCGTCGCGGCCAAAAAATAAGTCGTTTGCTTCATGAAGACGCCGGTGAAAAGAAGCAGGGCGACGAAGGGATCCATCCGTTCGATGATGCTCGCGATCTGGACGAAGCTCGTGCCCATCATGAACGGTATGGAGCTGATCAGCGACACCGGACCGAGGCTGCCGATGATGGCCATATTGGTGATGACGATGAAGACGCCCGCGAACAAATAGCTGTATAAAGTGACCCGGCTTAACGTCTTGCGGTCGCCGTAATATTGCCAGAGCATCAGAAAAACGACCATCTCTCCGAACGGAAAAGAAATGACCTCGGGAATGGCGGCGTCGAAAACCGGCCGCACGCCCTCCTCCATCATCGGCTGTAGCCGGTCGAAATGAACGATATCTGCGCCGATCAGCAAGAAGATCAGCGCGCAATAGACGATCAAAACGACCGGCAGGAGAACCTCGGCCAGGCGGAAAAACACCTCCACCCCCTGATAAACCGCATAGGCGGACAATAGAATTAATAAGAGCAAAACGACGGCAAGCGGGGTATGCGGCAGCAAATAAACGATCATGAGATCGCTGAATTCGCGGAAATTCCGGATCGATTTATAGCTGAAGTAGAAGACGTAAGAAATGGCAAGCAGCGTGCCCGCATACCGTCCGAAGTGGGCCAGCAGGATGTCGATGAGATTCTGGCGAGGCGCGAGCTTTTGGATCGTCAGGGTGACGAACGCGAGCAGCGCGAAGCCGACGAGCATGGCGAAGAGCGTGGCGATCCAGGCGTCGCGCTTGGCGTCGCTGGCCAGCAGGAACAACGAGGAGCTGCCGATCTGAAAAAGAATGATCAGGGCTGACAATTGGAAGCGGCTGTACTGGACCATGGATCGCACCTCCCTCGGCAGGGTAAAAATGGAACCCTTGTATTGTGGATAAAAGGGGGTGAAATTATGCGCCGTGCGCAAGCAAGCGAAAGGGCCGTCCCCGGTCGGGACAGCCCTATCGCTTTCAATGCTTGTCGGGAGAGCATGGACGCAGTCGTTCGCAGCTGGCTATTTTGACCAGGCGGCGGCACATCCATGGGTCATGCGTTAGCCTTTGCGGCTAGGCAGCTTCGTCACGGAACCGGTGCCAGGGGATTGCTCGGACGCGAATTCCGTGTCGAATTGGGACGAGACCGGAGCCTTGTTCGCTTGAACGTTTTGGCCTTTGCGGGTCGTTCCGTTTTGCTTGTTGTTCGGCATGTGTTGCACCTCCCGATCTTAAAGTGGAACAGCGTAAATAGGTTTCCGATTGCGGCAGCGAACTATGCCGGAACGGCACTTGAAAATAACGGGCAAAAAACCGCCTGCAGCCATGGAACGCTGCAGGCGGTTTTCAATGTTGCGTTTGGGTACGCGATCAGTTTTCGCCTTTGGCTTTTAGCTGCGCGAGCAGCTTGTCGCCTTCGACGTCCAGATTGGGCAGGAGACGGTCGAGCCACTTGGGCAGACGCCAAGCGGCGTTGCCGAAGATCGCCATGACCGCGGGGACGAGGGCCATGCGAACGATGAAGGCGTCGACGAGGATGCCGACGGCAAGGGCGAACCCGATCTGCTTGATCATGATGTCGGGCGCGAATATAAAGCCGGCGAATACGGATACCATGATGACGGCGGCGGCGACGACGACGCGGCTGGCCTGCTCGTAGCCGTGCACGACGCCGTCGATTCCTTTATGCCCGTGAACGTAGGATTCGCGCATCGAGCTGACCAGGAACACCTGATAGTCCATGGCCAGGCCGTACAGAATGCCTGTCACCAGAATCGGCATGAAGCTGAGCAGCGGTCCGCCGGTGTCGAAGCCGAACAACGAATGGAGCCAGCCCCATTGGTAGACGGCCGTCGTGATCCCAAACGTGGCGAGTACGCTGAGCAGGAAGCCGACCGTCGCCTTGATCGGCACGATGATCGACCGGAAGACGAGCAGCAGGATGATCAGGGACAAAATCACGATGATGACGATATAGACCGGGAACGCCTCCGCCAGCTTGGCGGACATGTCGATGTTGATGGCGGTGAAGCCCGTGACGCCGAGCTTCACGTCGCTGGCCTTCGCGATCGGCGAATCGGCGTCGCGGAGCGCCTGCACGAGATCCTTGGTCGCGTCGTCCGTCGGTCCGGTCGTCGGGATCAGGCTGATGATGCCGATGTCGCCGGCTTCGTTCACGCCCATCGGCGAGACGATCGCGACGCCCTTCTGCTGCTGGAGGCCCTGAACGATCGCGCCTAGCGTCTCCATCGTGATCTTGCCCGATTCGGCGCGCGGCTCGGCGACGAGCAGCAGCGGTCCGTTGTAGCCTTCGCCGAAGCCGGCGGAGATGGCGTCGTAGCTCTGACGGGCGCCCGTGTCCAGGTTCGCCGTCGCGCCGGACGGAATGCCCATTTTCATCTCGGCGACGGGTATCGCGGCGAAGCCGAGGACGACGATGACGAGGACCACGACGAGCCAGCGCGCCTTGACGATGCCTTTGACCCAGGCGTGCGCGAATCCGTGCTTTTCGGAAGCGGAGGTTTTCTTTTTGGCGCGCGCCTTGGCCGTGCAGATGCGCTCGCCGATGAGGCCGAGCAGCGCAGGCAGCAAGGTCAGGGCGATGAGCACGTTGACGAGGACGGTCGCCGCTGCAACCAATGCCATGGCCGACAAGAACGTGATGCCGATGACGAGCATGCCGCACAGGGCGATGATGACGGTCAGCCCGGCGAAAAAGACGGCGCTGCCGGCCGTGCCGACCGCCCGGCTGGCGGCTTCGCGCGCGCTTAAGTCCTGGTCGAGAATCATGCGACGCTGCCGGTTGACGATGAACAGCGCGTAGTCGATGCCGACCGCGAGTCCGACCATAAGCGCGAGTACCGGCGTAATGTCGGTCATCGTGATGAATTTGGAGAAAGCGAAAGCTGCGCCGACGCTAATCCCGACGCCGAGGATGGCGATCAGGAGCGGCAGGCCGGCTGCGACGACCGAGCCGAGCGTCATGAGCAGCACGACGGCCGCGACGACGATGCCGACCGCTTCGGTGGAGCCGATCGCGGGTTTGCTCTTCAGCGAGTCGCTGGGCAGCGCGGTGATGCCGGAGCCGCCCTGCTGGACGCTCTCCGCGGCTTCGATGATTTGATCCGGAACTTCTTCGGGCAGCGACGTCTGCTGTATGGTGAATTGGAATTGGAACAGCGCGACGCTGCCGTCCGCGGCGATCAGGACGCCGGGCACCGGCGCGCCGTCGATCATCATCGGCCCGTATGGCGCCGCTGCGGCGGCGGCTTGGCCGGCTCCGCTATCTTGGGACGCGTTCGCGGCGGCCTTGCCGTCCGCCTTGCCGTCCGTCTGGCCGTCCGCTTGGCCGCTTGCCTGGCCCGCCTCCGCCGAAGCTCCCGCGGCTGCCTGCTGGGCCAGCTCCGCCGGATTGATGACGTACTTGTTCGTGTAAACGTCATTCACCGCCTTTTGAATCAAGGCGCCGCGTTCCGCGGTATCGAGGCGTTCGCCCTTCGGCGCGGTGAACACGATGCTGGCTTGACCGCCGGATGCCGCCGGCAGCTCCTCGGCCAGCTGGTCCAGCACCTTTTGCGATTCCGTGCCCTCGATCTTCATCTCGGAGCTGACGTGGATGCCGTTCACGCCGAGCAGGGCGAGGACGACGGCAAGGATGACGATCCAGCCGGCGATGAACGGCCAAGGTTTGCCGTAGGCTGTCTTGCCCACTTTGTAAAGGAATGTCGACATAACAGGGGATTCTCTCCTTTATATATACGAAATCTGTGCGGAAAACCGAAGTTAGAAGCCTTGGCGCAAGTAGCTGAAAGCCGTGTCCAGGTATTGCTCGAACGTTATCGCATCTGGCGCATCGGCTGCGGGCTCGCCCGGCAGGAGCACCTTGAGACTGCCGTCGATGAGCGGCAGCATGACGCCGTAGGTCGCGCCGGCCAGCAGATGGGAATAGCTCTCCGGATAACGTCCGCCCGACAGTTCGCTTAAGATCGACTGCGCTTCGAATTGCAGCTTGCGAAGAACGATAAGAATGTAGGGCTCGAGCGTCGGCGCTTCCTTCGACATGGTCACGAGCGTGCGCAGCTTTCGGAACAGCTCCGCGGTCAGTCGCATTTTCAACAAGTGGTGCAGCGTATCGAGCGGATGGGCGTCCGACGGTATGGTGGCCAGCAAACGCTCCGGCTCGTGTTTTTCCTTGAAGGCGACGGTCGCCATGACGACGGCTTCCTCTTTGCAAGAAAAATGGTTGGCGAACGTTCTTCTCGAATAGCCGGCGCGCTGCGCGATATCGTCGACCACGAAGCCGTCCAGCCCGCGCTCCAGCGCAAGCTCGTAGGCCGCATCCGCCAGCGCATGCGCGGTCGCCTCTCTCTTCAGGTCGCGTAAATTTTGTTTGATCATCATATCGTCCTCGTTCGTACACCTCGTTTCTCTTATTTATATTATTGCCCAAAGGGCAAAGTTGCACAATGAGTAACGTATTACGGATTTGTGAACGCCAGCAGAGCAATCGTCGTCGGGATCCTCTCTTGATTTTTAATCCTTTGCGGCGACAGCGGGAAGGGACTATAATTTGGCCATTGATTTAGGAATCGAAAGCGACTGAAGGAGCCCTGTTCATGAACGAACATGCGACCGAACTTATCAAGATTGCGCCGGGATTTTGGTCGGCGTTGTTTCGCTTGGGGATTGCCGGCCGCGACGTGACCCGCGTAGCCGGATTACCGGATGCGATTATAAATGAATCGGCTGTCACCGCCGCCCAATATTTCGCCATCTGGACGGCTTATGCCGAACTCGCAGGCGACTTGGCCAAAGGAATCGTCGATCTGGCGACCGCGTTCGAAACCGCGCAGTATCCGCCAACCGTTCTGGCCACTTACCACGCCAGCGATTACCGGGATGCGCTGTATCGAACCGTTCGATACAAACAGTTCTGTCCGCCCGAGAGCCTAAGCATCCAAGAGGAAGGCGAGCGCTGCATGATCGACCTGGGCTGGTCGGATGCCGTTCTTGCCGGTCCGCCGGTATTGATCGGCGTTACCTTGGCCTATTTGCTGGAGCTCGGGCGCCGGGGCACGGGCCTGCGGTTGACGGCGCAGCGCGTCGAATTCGCGCAGCCGATGGGCGATGTGCGGACACTTGAAGCTTACTTCGGCTGTCCGGTCCGGATCGGCGCGAAGCGCGACCGTTTGACGCTGCGGCGGAGCGACCTGGATCGTCGCTTCGTTTCATTTAATGAAGAGATGGTTCAACTGCTGACGCCCGCCTTGGACCGTTCGCTGGACGAACGGCTGAGCGGCCGCTCCATGACGGATGCGGTCAAGCAAGAAGTGAAGCGCAATCTCGCAAGCGGACGTCTCGACGTACGAGCCGTCGCGAAGTCGCTGGGAGTCAGCGATCGCACGCTGCAGCGCCGGCTTGAGGGGGAGGGCACGGGCTTCAAGCAACTGCTGGCGCAAGCCAGACGCGAGCAGGCCTGCGCCTACCTGGCCGACCCGTCGCTCAGCATGAAGGAAGTCGCATTTTTGATCGGCTATAAGGACCAGAACTCCTTCTTTCGCGCCTTTCGCCGCTGGGAAGGCAGGACGCCGACCTGCTGGCGCGCCGATCATTCAGTCGCGCAGCATGCATCCGAGCGTTAAAGTTGGCGGGTTCGGCGAGCAGGTTGGCGCCGCCCGCTAGTTACCTGACGGGCCCGACGAGGTAAGATCATGGTTGCCCGGACCGCCGGCATGCTTGATATCATCGACGGCTGAATGAAAAGGAGATTGGCAGCATGGAATTGGGATTAAACCATAAAAAAGCATTAGTAACAGGATCCACGAAAGGCATCGGAAAAGCCATCGCAATCGAACTCGCCCAGGAAGGCGTAGACGTGCTCGTGAACGGACGCGAGCGCGAGGAGGTCGAGCGGACCGTCCATGAGATCAAGGCGCGATTCCCGTCGACCGCGCCTCGAAACGCCGCCGCCGACCTGACCGATAAGGAACAAAGAGAAGCGCTGTTCGAAAAACACCCCGACATCGACATCCTCGTCAACAACATGGGGATTTACGAGCTCATGCGGTATGAAGACGTGGACGACGACGTATGGGAGACATACTTTCGCACGAACGTGCTTGCCGCCAACGCCTTGACGCGATTTTATTTGCCGAAAATGCTGGAGAAAGCGTACGGCCGCGTGATCTTCATCGCGAGCGAGGAGGCGATCATGCCGTCGAGCCAAATGCCGCAGTACGCGATGACCAAATCGATGCTGCTGTCGCTGGCGAAAAGCTTGTCCAAACTGACGATCGGAACAGAGGTTACGGTGAACACGATCATGCCGGGTCCTACGCTCTCCGAGAAGGTGCATCGAATCATAGCGGGCATGTATCCGGAAGAGAATCTGTCATTTTCCGAAAAAGAAAAGAAGTTTATGGCCGCGAACCTGCCGCAATCCGAAATCCGGCGGTTTATCAAACCGATGGAGATCGGCAGGCTGGCCGCCTTCGTATGCAGTCCTTACGCGTCCGCGTTCAAGGGATCGCCCATCCGGATGGACGGAGGCATGGTTCCGACGATTTTCTAAGCGTTGGCAATGCGGCAACGATTAGGATCGGTCATCCGAATTGTCGATGCTATTTTTTGCGGCAGCGTCTACCGATCGGTTCTTTCGGCCCGCATGTTCTTCACAAGATATATATATCATGATATATTGTTATATATAAGGTGTGGAGGCATTGTTGGAAAGGGGAAGGAACCATGTCGAGCTCCATGTATGAGCAAATATACGAAAAGCTCCGGGAAGAGATTCGGACAGGCCATTACCAGGTCGGAGACCGCGTGCCTTCGGAGAAGGAGCTAGCGGAAGCGTATAACGTCAGCCGCATCACGAGCAAGAAGGCGCTGGAACTGCTCGCCGACGGCGGAATCATCGTCCGACGCCCCGGGCGCGGCTCATTCGTGGCGGATCCGGCTTCGAAGGCCGAGGCAGCTTCAGCGGCGCCGGGCAAGGGCAACGCGCGCGGAGGGATGCCGGGCGCAAGGCCGATGATCGGGCTGGTCATGACCGACTTCAGCGACAGTTACGGCACCGGTCTCGTCTACGGGATGGAGGAAGCTTCCAGGGAGCATGATGCGTTTCTCGTCCTGCGCCGCTCGTTCGGCATCCCGTCACTCGAGGAGAAAGCGATCCAGAGCATGCTGGAGCTCGGCGTAGACGGACTGATCATCTTCCCCGCGCAGGGAGAGTATTTTAACGCGGAGATTCTGAAGCTCGTCATCGACAAATTCCCGTTCGTGCTCGTCGATCGGCATTTGAAGGGGATATCCGCAGGGTCCATTAGCACGGACAACGTGTCCGGGGCGAAGCGCGGCATGGATTATTTGTTCGAGCTGGGGCACAAGCATATCGCGATTATCACTCCCCCGCCGACGGATACGACGGCGGTCGAGGACAGGATCGAGGGATACGTGCAAGCGCACGCGGAGAAAGGGATCGTCGTCGACCGCGAGCTCTGGCTCAGCGTCACGTCCACGCTTCCAAACGCCTACACGGAGGAGAATAAAGCCAAGGATATCGAGAAGATCAAGCGGCATCTGCTCGACCACCCGGAGATCTCCGCCTTCTTCGCGATGGAGTACAATCTAGCGCTGCTCGTCAGAGAAGCGGCCCGGCAGTTGAGCCTGGACGTGCCGCGGGACTTGTCGATCATCTGCTTCGACTGCCCGGACAACGGAAGCGGGTTCTCCTTCACGCACCTGCGCCAAAACCAAGAAGAAATGGGACGCTCGGCCTTCGAGAACGTGCTGCAACTGCGCGACGGCAAGACGGTTCCGCACAAAATCGCGCTCGAGGCGGAGCTGATCGTAGGCAAATCCACGGCTGTGCTGTCGCCGTCCGGGATCGAGCAGCTATCGCAAAAAGAATAGGCTGCAGATGAGCCGCATCAATCGAATGAAAACAAACAACCGTCAGGAAGACCGTGCCTGACGGTTGTTTGTATTTGCATGAAGGAAAAGTTCGAAGGTATTATTCACGACATTAATATATTAATATAAAATTTAATTGTTATTTTGATTATAATATATATTGACATATTATTTACATGATATTATACTCGATTTTGTAAGCGTTTCATAACGCAAGGAGGGAATAATGGCGCATGAATGTGACGAAGCTCCCGATCGAAGTTACGACAGTCGGACAGCGGCAAGCCCGCGCCGAGGCCGCCCAGGAAGAGCTGCTATACAACTTTTGGAACGAGAAGCTCGGGATCATGAACCAACTGGCTCCGTTCGAACCGGATTGCAACGATCATTTTATTTACTGGTGGCATGCGCATGTCGTCGACGCGCTCGTTGACGGCTACGAACGCACGCGCGACGCCGCTTACTTGGCACGGATCGATCGGGTCGTCGAAGGGGTCCGCCGATTGAACGGGAGCACGCTACTGCACAATTACTATGACGATATGGAGTGGATGGCGCTAGCGCTGCTCCGCGTGTACGACGCGACCAGGCAGGAGCGGTACCGGACAGACGCCGGCGTGCTCTGGTCAAGCATTCGGACCGCCTGGAACGGGCATATGGGCGGCGGCATGGCATGGAAAAAGGACCAGCTGGATTACAAAAACACGCCGGCTAATGCCCCGGCGGCGATCCTGGCCGCGCGCCTCTACCAGCGGTTCGAGGATCCGGCAGATTTGGCTTGGGCCGTGCGGATCTACGAATGGACCAAAGCCAATCTCGTCGATCCCGCCACCGGCTTCGTCTGGGACGGCATGAATCGGCTCGGCGACGGGAAGATCGACTACGACTGGCATTATACATACTGCCAGGGCGTGTTTATCGGAGCGGGTCTGGAGCTGTACCGCTGCACCGGGAACCCGGACTACCTGAAAGACGCGGTCCGTACGGCCGACACCGCGATCGAGCGGTTCGCGCAGCCGGATACCGGGCTCCTCCCGAACGAGGGAGAGGACGACTGCGGACTTTTCAAAGGCATTTTCGTCCGCTACCTGCACGAGCTTCTGAAGCTTCGCCCGGAGCGCCGCGACATCCGCGAGCTGCTGCTGCGAAATGCGAATGCGCTGTGGGACGCCGGGCGCAGCGAGCGAGGACTCATCAGCCGTTCTTGGACGTCGCCTGTGGAGCCGAAGGTTCAGCTCTGCGCCCAGCTGAGCGGGCTGATGCTGCTCGAGATGGCCGCCGCGCTTCCTGCCGGCAGTATCCGCGCGGACGAGACGAATGCTTGACGACAACTAGAGAGGAGGCTGGCAGATGGAGTTATCGCCCGCTACAAAGCAAGCGCTTACAATTTTAGTGGACCGCGTCGCAGCCGCAACGCAAGCGCATCCTAAGCTGGCCCGCATCTTTCAAAATGCGCTGCTGAACACGCTGCAGACGACGGTTCGGCGGATGGAGGACGGCACGACCTTCGTCATCACCGGCGACATCCCCGCGATGTGGCTGCGGGACTCGGCCGCGCAGGTCCGGCCGTTCCTCGCGCTCGCGGCCGAGGCCCCCGAGCTTGCCGACATGATCGAAGGGCTCGTCCGCCGGCAGACCGACTGCATCCTGCAGGACCCGTATGCGAATGCGTTCAATGACGGTCCGACGGGGAAGGGGCATCAGGCCGACCGCACCGAGATGAGCCCGTGGCTATGGGAGCGCAAGTACGAGATCGACTCGCTCTGCTACCCGGTCCAACTGGCCTACCTGCAATGGAAAAACACCGGGCGGACCGCCCACCTCACGCCGTCGTTCGCGGAGGCGGCCAGGCGGATTCTTGCGGTCTGGCGCACGGAGCAGCATCACGAATCGCAATCTCCGTACCGCTTCGAACGAACCGATTGTCCGCCCACCGATACGTTGACCCGGGACGGTCGGGGCGCGGCAGTCGGCTACACCGGAATGACCTGGTCCGGCTTCCGTCCGAGCGACGACGCCTGCACGTACGGCTATCTGGTGCCGGCGAATATGTTCGCGGTCGTCGCGCTTCGGCAACTCGCGGAGATGGCGAGGGAGGTGCTCGGCGACGAGCGGCTGGCCGAAGAAGCCGCTGCGCTGCTAAGCGAGATCGACGGAGGCATCCGCGCGCACGCGATCGTGGAGCATCCGAAGCACGGCCGCATTTTCGCCTACGAGACGGACGGCTTGGGCGCGCATGGCTTGATGGACGACGCCAATGTGCCGAGCCTGCTCTCCATCCCGTATCTCGGCTATGTCTCCGCCGAGGATCCAATCTATGCGAATACGCGACGATTCGTCCTTAGCTCCGACAATCCTTACTATTATGAGGGAACTGCAGCCCGGGGCGTCGGCAGCCGGCATACGCCGGAAGGCTATATCTGGCATATCGCGCTCGCGATGCAAGGTCTCACCGCGACCGACCGGACGGAAAAGCTGCGACTGCTGCTCCTTATGGCCGACACCGATGCCGGCACTGAGATGATGCACGAAGGTTTTTCGGCGGACGATCCGACAGTCTATTCCAGGCCTTGGTTCTCCTGGGCGAACATGATGTTTTGCGAGCTGCTCATGGACTACTGCGGCATTCGCGTCGCCGTGCACGACCGCGAGGTCCGCGCATAGCAGGCCACGGGTTTCAGACGGGGAACACGCCCTCGTATTGAGATAGCAAGTCCGATGATAAAAAAGGGAGGCTTCACGCATGAAAAAATGGATCTCGCTTATGGCTATCGCAAGCATCTCCGCAGCAGCGCTCGCAGGCTGCAGCGGCGGCTCATCCGGAAATGACGACGCCAACGCCAACCCTTCCTCTACCGCAGCTTCGTCCGCTAGCGAGCCTGCCGGCAAGACCTCGGGCAAACCCGTCGAGCTGACATTCTGGGGCGACTGGAGCGGCGAAGGCCAGAAGCAGTTCGAGACGATGGTCGACGCCTTCAATAAGTCCCAAGACCGCATTAAGGTGAAGTATGTCCTCCAGCAGGATATGATCACGAAGTTTCTGACCGCGGCCACCTCCGGCGGCTCGCCCGACATCTTGTTCTGGGACCGCTGGCGCACGTCGCTCTACGCGCCGAAAAACGTGCTGCACCCGCTTGACGAATTCCTGGCCAAGGACGGCGTCAACAAGGACGACTTCTACGGCGAAGCCCTGAAGGAACTGACTTACAAAGATCAATTGTACGGCTTGCCGCTCACCGTCGATGCGCGTGCGTTGTTCTACAACAAGAAGCTGCTCGCCGACGCGGGCGTAGCCAATCCGCCGACGAACTGGCAGGAGCTCGAGGACGCCGCGATCAAGACGACGAAGTGGAACGGCAGCAAGCTTCAGGTCGCAGGCTTTTCGTTGGGCGACGCGGGCTTGTTCAACATGTATCTGCAGCAGGCGGGCGGCACGATGCTGACCGACGACGGCAAGACAAACTTCAACAACGACAAGGGCAAAGCCGTGCTCGACTATTGGGATCGTCTGCTGAACCAAGACAAAGTGTACAAAACCGGCTTCGAGCAAGGTCTCGGCGAATCGACCGACGCGTTCGCGACGGGCAAGCTCGCGATGACCTACAATGGGCCCTGGATGCTGACGACGTACAAGAAGTACGGCAAAGACCTCGACTTCGGCGTCGTGCCGCCTCCGGCCGGACCGAACGGAGACAAAGGAAGCGTCATGGGCGGCTTCGGACTCGTCATTCCGGAAGGCTCCAAGCATCAACAAGAGGCGTGGGAATTCATCAAGTGGTGGACGGCGAACAAGGACAACGCGCTCCTGTGGGCCAAGACGAGCTTGAACATTCCCGGCTTCAAGCCGGCGATCGAAGACGCGTTCTTCCAAGACGATCCGTTCTGGAAGCCGTTCCTCGAGACGCTGGAGATCGCGAAGATCCGTCCGACGCACCCGGGCTACTCCGTCATGGAAGGCGACGCGCTTATCCCGAACGTGCAGCTGTTCCAGCAAGGCAAGCAGAGCGCGGAGGATACGCTGAAAAAAGCGCAGCAGCAAGGCGACAAGTTGCTGCAGGATAACGCGGTCGTCGAGTGACGAAGAGGGAGGGCGACCTCCCTTTTCTCTGTCGCGGACGGCACGGCCGCACGAATTCGACCGCCCGATCCGAAAGGAGGAGCGCCAATGGCTTCCATCAGCAAACTGAACCGCCATCAGGCCAGAACCGCATACCTGTTCATCGCGCCGACGATTCTCTTATTCGTGATCTTCACCGTCGTTCCCGTCGTCATGGCGTTTTATTTCAGCTTCACGAATTATGACGTAGTCAAAAACCGCGATTGGGTGAACTTCGACAACTACAAGCGACTGCTGCACGACGACCTCTTTTGGACCACCTTCAAAAACGTCGCGTATTATACGGTTATTTTCGTGCCGCTCAACATCCTGATCTCGCTCGGCATCGCGATGCTGCTCAACTTCCGGCGGCTGGGCATCCGGCTGTTCCGCACGATGAACTACATGCCGACGCTCACTTCCGCGGTCGCCGCGGCCACGGTATGGGTATGGCTGCTCCATCCGGAGTACGGCCTCGTGAATACGTTGCTCGGCTATGTCGGCATTACCGGTCCCGCCTGGCTCGCTCAGACGGAGACGGCGATGCTGTCGATCATTCTCGTGACGCTATGGCAGTCGATCGGCTCGAATATGATCATCTATATCGCAGGCCTCCAGGGCGTGCCGGATTATCTCTACGAATCCGCGAAGCTCGACGGCGCGAACGCGCTCCAGCGGTTCCGCTATATCACGTGGCCGCAGCTGCGGCCGACGACTTTTCTCGTGAGCACGATGTCGATCATCGGCGCGCTGCAATTGTTCGACCAGGCGTTCGTGCTCACCCAAGGCGGTCCGGGCAACGTCACGAAGACGCCGGTCTACCTCATCTACCAGCAAGGCTTCAATCAATTGCAGATGGGATATGCTTCGGCGCAGGCATTCATCCTGGCGCTCGCGATCCTGATCTTCTCGATCGTCAACATGCGCTTCAACAAATCCGAAGAGTCGGTCGTATGAGGAGGGTGCGGATATGAGTGTCAAATCTGCGGCCGCAGGGGCCGCTCGCGCAAGCCGCAGGCCCGCCGTCTCGGCGTCCGCTTCGCGCGTATTATGGCGGATCGTTTTCTACGCGGTCAGCATCGCGATCTCGGTATTCATGTTTCTCCCGTTCTTCTGGAGCCTGATCACCTCGCTCAAGCCGAGCGACGAGATTTTCTCCATGCCGATCAGATGGCTGCCGTCGCGCCTGACGCTTGAGCATTATCGCGCGGCGTTTACGACCGTTCCGTTCGGCCTGTACTTCTGGAACTCGCTCGTGCTTGCCGTAGCGGGCGTGGCGGCGAACCTGTTCTTCGGCTCGCTCAGCGGGTTTGCGTTCGCGAAGCTGAATTTCAAGCTGAACAAGCCGCTGTTCCGCGTGCTGCTCGCCGCGATGATGATACCGGGCATCGTGACGATGATTCCGAGCTTCTACGTGCTGAAGCATTTTCCGTTCGCCGGGGGGAACGACTGGTACGGAGCCGGAGGCAACGGGTTCCTTAACTCGTTTTGGGGGATTATCCTTCCCGGCGCATCCGGATCGTTCGCGGTGTTTTTCATGCGCCAATTTTTCCTCACCTTGCCGTCCGACATGATGGAGATGGCCCGGATCGAGGGGGCGGGAGAATTCCGGATTTTCTGGAATATCTATTGGCCGCTTACGAAGCCGGCGCTGGCCACGCTTGGCATCTTCACCTTCCAGGCGGGGTGGAACAGCTTCCTCTGGCCGATGATTATTCTCAACGACCCGGACAAGGCGACGATTCAAATGGGACTGCAGGCGTTCTCCTACAACCATCAGACCGACTTCGGTCCGATGATGGCGGGCGCGTTGATCGCGATTCTGCCGATTCTGCTACTGTTCCTCGCCCTGCAAAAGTACTTCGTTCAAGGCATCGCGTTCAGCGGCACGAAGGGTTAAGGCGTGCGGATGACGAGGATGACCGGATGGATGCTCGTCGCCGTCGCCGCCTTGCTGCTGGCGGCCGCAGGCTGGGCGTGGCGGACAGGCGCACTGCACGGAGCCGCCGGGGCGGACGATTCCCGCGCCGGCGTGTGGGCGGAGCGCGCGGAAGCCGCGCAGTCCGCGCTGGACGGGGCTTTTTGGGATGCCAAGCGCGGGCTGTACAACAACGCCGCGCCTTGCATTTTGCAAATGTGCACGGATCCTTTTAATTACTGGTGGATGGCGCATGCAGCGGACGTACTGACGGACGGGTACGAACGGACAGGCGAAGCCAAGTACGCGGAGCGCCTCGCCTCCCTGTACGACGGACTGCTCGCGCGCAACGCGGAAGTGTGGCCGAACGATTATTACGACGACATGGCGTGGATGGGACTGGCCTGGCTCCGCGCGTTCGACGCTACGGGCGAAACTCGATACAAGGAAGCCGCGCTGACGCTGTGGGGAGATATCCGGGGCGGCTGGAACGACGAGGCCGGCGGCGGTATCGCTTGGCGCAAGGCGCAGACGGACTACAAGAACACGCCGGCGAACGCGCCGTCAGCCATTCTCGCGGCCCGCTTGTACGAGCGTTTCCAAAACCCCGAGGATCTGAGTTGGGCAAAGCGCATCTATGAATGGGAAAGCCGTACGCTGGTCGATCCCGACACCGGCTTCGTCTGGGACGGCATCAACCGGACGGGCGACGGCGCGATCGACAAGGCGTGGCAATTCTCGTACAACCAAGGCGTCTACATCGGCGCCGCAGTGGAACTGTACCGCGCGACGAAGGATGAAGCGTACCTGGCGTCGGCCAGGCGGACGGCAGATGCGGCGGCAGCAGTGCTGGCCGGAGGCCCGGCAGGCATGCTTCCGTCCGAAGGGGACGGCGACGGCGCCTTGTTCAAAGGCGTATTCGTTCGCTATCTGGGCGAGCTGATCGAAGCGGACGGCGCGTCGTCCGGGCAGGCGAAGCTGCTCTTGGCGAACGCGAGCAGTCTATGGACGGACGGACAGGCGACGGGCCGTCCGGAGGGCGATTCCGATGGAGAGATCGAAGGCGACGCAAAAGGGAACGGTTTGTTCGGACCCGCCTGGTCGCAGCCGCCCGAGACGGTCGTCGGGCTGAGCGCCGATCTTAGCGGCGTTATGCTGCTCGAGACGGTCGCCCGCCTGGAACGGGCAGGCCTGTTGAAATAGCGCTAGGCGCTTCGGCCGGAAGTCGACGGAGAGCCGCGAAAATAAAGGCAGCATTGAGGAACAGGGAGCGTGAGCGACATGTTGTGGAACGAGCGGGCCGAAAAAGCGCAACAAGCGTTAGACAGGGAATTTTGGAATCCATCCATTCGGATGTACGATATCGAGACGCCGTGCCCGGACGGAACGTGCAATACGATCTTTCATTACTGGTGGATGGCGCATGCCGCGGACGGTCTGGCGGACGGTCTGCTGCGCACGGGCGACGACCGGTATGCCGACCGGCTGTCCGAGCTTCACGAGGGTATCCGCACGAAAAACGGCGGAGCGTTCCCCAATCTGCTGTACGACGATATGGAATGGATGGCGATCGCCTGGCTCCGCGCATATGACGCGACAGGCGAGGAACGGTACAAGCAGACGGCGCTGTCGCTCTGGGCCGATATCCGTACGGGATGGAACGATACGATGGGCGGCGGCATCGCTTGGCACAAGGAGCAGCTAGGGTACAAAAACGCCCCGGCCAACGGGCCTGCCGCGATTCTGGCCGTCCGGCTCTATAGGAGTTTCGGCCGGGAGGAAGACTTGTCTTGGGCAATCCGAATCTACGATTGGCTTAAGCGGCATCTCGTCGATCCGGAGACCGGCTTCGTGTGGGATGGGATGAATCGTCTGGGCGACGGGGCGATCGACAAGGAATGGCGCTTCACGTATTGCCAAGGCGTCTTTATCGGCGCCGCGGTCGAGCTGTTCCGGGCGACGGGGGATGCGGCATACCTCGCCGACGCGAATCGGACCGCAGCTGCTGCGTCTGCCGAGTGGGCCGGCGCCATTCTCCCGGACGAAGGCGACGGAGACGGCGGTTTGTTCAAGGGCATTCTCGTCCGGTACTTGTCCGAGCTCATCCTGGAGACACAGGAGGCGATGTCCGCGCCGGCGGCCTGGTTGTTCCGCAATGGGGTGACGCTATGGGCGGCGACGCATGGCGCGCAAGACGAAGGCCGTCATTTGTTCGGTACGGATTGGCGCTCCGCGCCTGCCGGGAAGGTGACGCTTAGCGCGCAGCTCAGCGGCGTCTTCCTGTTCGAGCGGCTGGCAGCGTTGGAGAAGCGCGAGCTGTTGCCCGCTGCGGATGCCGCCTTCGCCTCCCACACGGATAGCTGAATTTGTCCATGCTTTTTTAGAACGCCCTCCGTATACGGGGGCGTTTTTGACTTGTCGCTTGGAAGTCGTAGGAGCAAATCGGTCAGAAGCCTTTGCGCAAATAAGCGAATGCCGTCCGGACACGCGTCAAGTTCCGAAAAACGAAGACGCAATACGAAATATCGAGCCTACCCACGCCGCGGGAGGGATCGTACAATACAAACAGATGAAAACACTTACAACGCTTGAAAAAGACAGGAGGTCGATCGTATGGATGCCCGGGCGGAGGCGCTGGAAGCGCAGCGAACGCCGGCGCGCGCGCGCCGGGGCGGGGCGGCCGGATGGGCCAGGAAGCTGCTCGCCCAGCGCTACCTCCAAGCGATGGCCTTGCTCGGCGTAGCCTGGATGCTCGTGTTCAACTACATCCCGATGTACGGCCTCATCATCGCGTTCAAGGAATACAACATCATCAAGTCGGTCGGCGAGGCGCCTTGGGCGGGGCTGACGCATTTCCGCGAATTTTTCTCGGACGAACAGCTGCCGGGCGTCATCCGCAATACGATCGGCATCAGCCTGCTCAAGCTGATCGTCGGATTCCCGCTGCCGATCCTGTTCGCCCTCTTCCTGAACGAGCTCCGGTCGATTCGGTTCAAGAAGGCCGTGCAGACGATCTCGTATCTGCCGCACTTCCTGTCCTGGGTCATCCTGGGCGGCATCCTGACGACCTGGCTGTCGGACGTGGGCGTCATCAACAAGGTGCTGCTCGCGCTCGGCCTCATCCGCGATCCGGTCGATTACCTGGCCAGTCCGGGCTACTTCTGGACGATCGTGGTGAGCTCGGATATTTGGAAGGAGCTCGGCTGGTCGGCGATCATCTATCTGGCGGCGATGGCGAGCGTGTCCCCGGAAATGTACGAGGCCGCGACGATCGACGGCGCCGGACGCTTCCAGAAGATGCGGTACGTGACGCTGCCCGGCATTGCCGGCACGATCTCGATCCTGTTCATTCTGGCGGTCAGCGGTCTCCTGAACTCCAACTTCGACCAGATCTTCGTCATGCGCAACGCGCTGAACGACAGCACGAGCAACGTCATCGACATCTTCGTGTACCAGACGGGCATCTCCCAATCCCGCTATTCGTACGCGACCGCCGTCGGCCTGATCAAGTCCGTCATCACGCTCGGCCTGCTGCTCGGCGCGAACGGCATCCTGAAGCGCATGAATCAATCCACATTGTTCTGACCGAGAACTATGGAAGGGAGGGCATCCGATGTTCGCATTAAAACGAAGAACGAGAGGCGAGGCCGTCTTCGACGGGGTCAACGTCCTGCTGATGCTCGTCATCTGCTTCGTGACGATCTACCCGGTCTGGTACGTGCTCGTCAACTCGCTGAACAGCGGGCAGGACGCCATGCGCGGCGGCATCTACTGGCTGCCCCGCGTTTTCACCCTGGACAACTACGCGGCGGTCGTCGACAATCCCGGCATCGTGACCGCGATGGGGATCACGGTCGCCAAGACGCTCGCCGGCACCGTCCTGCACGTCTTTTTCACGGCGATGGTCGCCTACGCGTTCTCCCGGCGGGAGCTGATCGGACGCAATCTGTACATGATCCTCGGCACGGTCACGATGATCTTCAACGGCGGGCTCATCCCAACCTTCCTGCTCATCCGCGACCTGCAGCTGCTGGACAACTTTTTCGTCTACATCATCCCGGCCATGTTCAGCTTTTTCGACCTGATCATCTTCGTCTCGTTTTTCCGCGAGCTGCCGCAAGGACTCGAGGAAGCCGCCAAGATCGACGGCGCCAACGACCTGGTGCTGTTCCTTCGGGTCGTCATCCCGGTCTCGCTGCCGGTCGTCGCGACGATCGCGCTGTTCCACGGGGTGTGGCAGTGGAACGACTACTTCGCGGGCGTCATCTACATCACGCAGAACACCGAGCTGCAGCCGATCCAGACGTTCCTGTACCGCGTCGTCGCGCAGAACGATACGAGCCAGATGGTTACGGCGGCTGCGGGCGGCATCACGAAGTCCGTCACGTCCAATTCGGTGAAAATGGCGACGATGGTCGTCACGACGCTGCCGATCGTGCTCGCGTATCCGTTTCTGCAGCGGTACTTCGTGAAGGGGCTTATGATCGGTTCGATCAAGGGTTGATCCGGGTGGACGCCGCTTCCATTATAAAGAGGGCAACGACGACTCACCACATAGAAGACTGTCAATTAGATCGCAAAGGGGAACGAACATGAACAAACGCGTATCCAACAAAACGATCGCTTCCACGCTGCTGCTCGCGCTGACGTTCTCGCTGTCGGCCTGCGCCGGCGGCGGCAACAACGAGAATCAGGCGAGCCCGAGCGCCTCTGCTTCCAGCAGCGCCAGTCCGTCCGCCAGCGCGCCTTCGGCTTCGGCTACCGCCTCCGCGAGCGCGGACGGCGGCGAAGCGTCCGCCGACGCGCCCGGCTGGCAGGCGGACGCCGCCAAGCCGATTACGTTCGACTGGTACCTGAATTTCTCCTGGTTCCCGAACAAGTGGGGCGTCGATCCGACCTCCCAGTACGTCACGAAGAAGACGGGCGTCAACATCAACTTCATCGTCCCGGCGGGCAACGAAAACGAGAAGATGAACACGATGATCGCTTCGGGCAAGCTGCCGGACTTCATCACGCTCGGCTGGTACGAGGACGCGGTCAAGAAAATGCAGGAGGGCGGGCTCGTGCTGCCGCTCAACGAGCTGGCCAAGGAATACGATCCGTACTTCTTCAAGGTCGCCGACCCCGCGAAGCTGAGCTGGTACACCCAGCCTGACGGCAACGTCTACGGCTATCCGAACGCGTCGTCCTCGCCGAAGGATTACGAGACGTACGGCACGAATTTCACGTCCAACCAGACGTTCCTCGTCCGCAAGGACATGTACGAGGCGCTGGGCAAGCCGGATATGCGCACGCCGGAAGGCTTCCTCGCCGCCCTCAAGGCCGCGAAGGAAAAGTTCAAGGACGTCAACGGCCAGCCGCTCATTCCGCTCGGCCTCCACGAATTCACGCCGACGGGCAACTATTCGCTCGAGGATTATCTGGCCGACTTCCTGGCCATTCCGCGCGACGTCGACGGCAAGTTGAACGACAAGTATGCACTCGTCGACAACGAGGAATACGTGAAGTGGCTCAAGGTATTCCGCCAGGCGAACCAGGACGGCCTGCTTGCGAAGGATATCTTTATCGACAAGCGCACGCAGATGGAAGAGAAGATCGCGCAGGGACGTTACTTCGCGATGATCTATCAGCGCTCCGATCTGGCCGCCCAGGAGAACGTGCTCTACGCCAAGGACCCGAACTCGGTGTATATCGCCGTCGACGGTCCGGCCAACGCGAAGCAGGATCCGCCGAAGCTGGCAGGACCTTCGATCTCCGGCTGGACGGTCACGCTCATCTCCAAGGACGTCAAGGACAAGGCGCGCGCCATCAAGTTCCTCAGCTACCTGATCAGCGAGGAAGGGCAGAAGGATCTGTACCTTGGCGAGAAGGGCTTCTCGTATGATACGATCGACGGCAAGGACCAATTCAAGCCGGAAGCGCTGCAGCTCATGCAGACCGACCGTACTTCTTTTGACAAAAAGTATGGCTCGTCGTACACCTTCTGGATGCTGATGGACACGAACATGAACCTGCAATGGGCGCCGCCGAGCGTCGAACCGACGAAGCAGATGGAGGACTGGACGCGCGGCAAGACGGTCAGCTATTCGCAGTACGACCTGATCGACCCGCCGGCCACGTCGCCCGAAGGCATCGCCAAGACGAAGATCGACACGCTCTGGAGCAAGGCGCTGCCGAAGCTGCTGCTGTCGAAGTCCGACGCGGATTTTGACAAGATCCTGCAGCAGTTCAAGGACGACCGCGCCAAGGCCGGCTATGACGCCATGCAGGCGTTCCGCCAGAAGAAGTTCGAGGAGAACGTCAAGAAGCTTGCGGATTTCATGAAGTAAGGCATTGACCAAGGACTGTCGTCCCTTCCGGGACGGCATGTCCTTTTGGAGTTTCTGGGGCGCAGCTTCGAATTCGACGGCAAACGGAAGTGACGGCATGCGGATGCGGACATTTTGGAAAAAAACGATGAGAAGGCTGGTTGAGCGGCAGGAGCAGTGGTCGCTGCAGACGCGGCTCATCCTGGCGTACGTGATCATATTGCTTATTCCGAGCGTCCTGATCTCGCTGCTGCTGTTCAGGCAGTTCACGGGCAGCGCGATCGACGAGATGGAAAAGAAGAACGAGAATACGCTCGAGATCGAGCGGCTCAATATCGACAACAACATCGAGACGATGCAGCGGGCGGCAGAGCTCAGCCAGGCAGACCAAGACGTGCTCGATTATATCTCCCGGACGACGGAGCCGGACACCGCCGAGTTGATCGATTTCAGCACGAGAGTCGTTCCGGTCATTAACCGGCTCCAGTACAACAATCCGAATCTGCTGCATATCCGCATCTTCTTCGACAATGCGCTGATCAACGAGATGTATCCGGTGTTCGCGGAAGAGGGGCGGGTCGCGTCGGAGCCTTGGTTCGGCCGCTTGACCGCTTCGAAAGAGAGGAAGGAGTGGCGCTTGGCGCCTGACGACCCGGATCCGTTCAAGATGAAGATCGGGGAAGCGACGGGCGTCGGCCAGGCGAAGGTCGCCTTCTTGAAGGAAATCGAGTATCCGCTGGGCGTCCATGCCGGCATCCTCGAGGTCGACATGCTCATGTCGAGCTTCTTCCCCAAGACGTTCGGCAGCAGCGAGGACGACGTGTCCCAGCTCGTCATCGCGGATCCGCAGGGGCATCTATTCTATAACCGGCAGCAGAAGCTGCTGGCTTCGACCGGCGTGACCCCCGAAGGGCTGGCTAACGCGCTGAAGCCGGCGGGTTCGGAGCCGTCGTCGAGCTTCCGCTTGACGCTCGGAGGCAAGCCATTCCTGGCCGTGTCCCGGACGATCGAGCCTTTGGGCGCGCGGATGGTCAATCTCGTATCGCTGCAAAACGTGCTGGACAGCGCGAGGCATACGCGCGACCGCATCATCGCGGCCAACGTCATCCTGATCGCGATCCTCGGCATCGCGACGTACGTGCTCAATTCGTTTATTTTGAAAAAGCTGCATATCTTGGCGGATTCGATGAAGAAGGCGCGCAAGGGCGACTTCGGGTTCGACCTGACGGTCCGCGGCGGAGGCGAGGTCGGCGAGCTGGCCCATCACTTCCGCAAGATGCTGCGCAAGATCAACGAGCTGATCGCGGACGCGGTGAACAAGAAGGCGGCCTCCAAGGAGACCGAGCTGCGGTCGCTGAAAAACCAGATCGACTCCCACTTCCTGTACAACACGCTGGAAAATATCAAGATGATGGCGGAGGTGGAGGGGCAGTATCCGATCTCCGACGCGCTCACCTCGCTCGGCGGGCTGATGCGCTACAATCTCAAGTGGACGAGCGAATACGTCAGGCTGCGCGACGAGGTCGCGCATATCACCAACTATATCGCCATCATGAACATCCGTTACGAGAACAAGATTCGCCTCGCCCGCGACATCCCGTCCTCGCTCCTCGATCAGGAGCTGCTGAAAATGTCGCTGCAGCCGATCGCGGAGAATGCGGTCAAGCACGGGCTGCGCGCGTCGTCCACGCAGGAGCTGACGATTCGCATCGAAGCGGAAGCGCGCGAGGGAACGCTGATGCTTGCCGTTCGGGACGACGGCTGCGGCATGCCGGCGGAGCGCGTCGCGCAGCTCAACCGGTCGATCGCCGCCGAGGCGCCGCAGCCGTCCGGCACGGCGGCGTCCCGCGAGGACGCCGGACAGGAAGGCGGAGGCATCGGGCTGCGCAACGTTCATCAGCGCATTCAGCTGTACTACGGCAAGGAATACGGATTGACGGTGGAGAGCGAAGAGGGCGCGTACACGCGCGTCGTGATTCGGATTCCTTACTTTATTTTGACGGGAGGCGCAGGCTGATGCGAACGCTGCTCATCGTCGACGACGAGAAAAACATACGCGCGGGTCTGAAGGCCATGATCGAGCGCCAGTACCGGGAGCGGTACGACGTGTCGCTGGCCGCCGACGGGGCGGAGGCGCTGGCCGTCATCGGCGCCGGACGGATCGACATCCTGATCACGGACATCCGCATGCCCGAGATGGACGGCTTGGCGCTCATCCGGCATGCGGCGGAGCTGTCCCCGAAGACCGCCGTCATCATCCTGAGCGGCCACGACGACTTCGGCTATGCCAAGGAAGCGATCAAATTCAACGTGCGGGAATATTTGCTGAAGCCGATCGTCCGGGAGGAGATGTACGGCATCCTCGACCGGGTGGAGGAGGAGCTGAGCCGCGCCGAGGAAGCGGAGAGCCGGCTCGACGAAGCGGGCCGGGTCCGGGAGGCGCTGCGGGCGGCTCAGTTGAACTACATCTTCGTGCATCCCGCCGTCGATCCGGCCGAAGCGGCGGAGCGCTGCCGCTCCGCCGGACTGCAGCGCCTGGAGCCGGCCTACCGCGTCGGCGCGCTCAAGTTCGCCGGCGACCGACGGCAGAACGTGCTCGCGCAGGAGTTTCTCGCGCGCAGCGCGGAAGGGCGCGCCTCGTTCCATCTGGAGGATCAGGACGGCTACCTGATCGTATTGACCGAAGAGGCGGCGCTGTTCGACCGGCTTATGCTGTATTTGAAGGATAAAAGCGTCTCCTCCGCCTATCATATCGGGCTCAGCCGCACGAAAGAGAAGCTCGAGGACGTTCGCGCCGGCTACGCCGAGGCCCGGCGCGCCGCGGGCTACAGCCTGCTGCAGCCGCGCTGCAGCTCTTCGCTCATTCGCTACGAGAGCGTCATGGACAGAGCCGGCGCGCCGGAGCTGCCGGTCGACGACGTGCGCAGGCTCGCCAATATGCTGGGAACGGACCGCGAGCCGGACATGAAGGCGATCCTGATGCGTCTGTTCGACTTGAAAAAGACGTCGGAAGTCTCGCTCGACTATTTGGAGCGCCTCAGCAAGCTGCTGAACGAGACGGTATTCGACGAAGTATTCCGCGCGCACGGCGAAGAATCGCTAGAAATATTGCGTCTGTATAAGCGGGTAGGCAGCATCTATCACTTTTCGGACATTCACGAATATTTTCACGAGGCCGAAAACTTGCTGTTCCGGCTGAACGATTACGTCCGGACGGTTCGCTCGGCGCTCGCGGACAACCGGGAGATGCGGAAGGCCGTCGCGTATATCGAAGCGCATTATGCGGAGGACCTGAACATGGCCACGGTATCCAATCACGTGTCGCTAAATTACTCGTACTTCAGCGAGCTGTTCAAGGAATTCACGGGCCAGAGCTTCGTATCGTACGTAAAAGCCGTGCGGATCGGAAAGGCGAAGGAGCTGCTGGCGCGGACGGACGGCAAAATTTTCGAGATCGGCCAAAGCGTCGGATTCGAAAACGCGAAGCAATTCAACCGCGTGTTCCGGGAGCTGGAGGGCGTCCCCGCGTCGGAATACCGCGCGCGGCTGCAGGCGGCGGGTCATCCCGGCGCGGGATCTTGAGACCTACGGATCGTAAAACAAGCTTTTTTCCTGCTCGATCTGCCTTATGCCGTTTCTTGTCTTTGGAATACGATGTTGTATCCTAAGACAAGGAAGTGATTGAATTGGCCAATCGAAATTTACGCCTCGCGCTCTGGTCCGGTACCAACTTTACGGGCCGCCGCATCGTATTCAGACGCGGAGGCGTGGCGGTTCGAGATCTGGGCGCATTCCGGTTTAACAATGTTCTGTCGAGCTTCAGGCTGAACAATGTCGTGCAAAGCGCACAGGTCACGCTGGTCCTGTTTTCCCAAGTAAACTTTCGAGGCTCGTTCCGCGTGTTCCGCGGCAGCCAGAGCGTGGCGAACCTGGGAAGCCTTAATTTCAACAACGTCACGTCTTCGTTCGTCCTGGTCGGACGCAGATTGACGAATGAGGAGATCGCCCGCATTCAAAGCACGGGCATTCCGCCGCGCGACGTGCTCGTCATCAGGCAATAACGGCTCCACCGCCAAGCTTGCACAGCCAAGCTCGGTCCCGAATTCCGGACGCGCGCTATCGCGCAAAGGTACAGGATCGAGCTTCGTATCCGCTCGTCGTTCGGCCTATCGCGCAAAAGTGCAGGATCGAGCTCCGCGCCAACTCGTCGTTCGGCCTATCGAGCAAAAGTGCTGCATTTTCACCGGAATCACGCCGGATCTCAAGTAAAGAGGCGATCTATCGTGCACATTTGCGCGATAGATCGTCAAAAGCCCCCTTACCGGCCTTGGATGATGTACTTTTGCAGGATGGCACGGATAGGGGAGCGACCGGAACGTCAGGCCGGCCAAAATGGAAGCAATGAACTGCGGGGTTACTGGAGCAAGCCTTCCAGCCTTCCGCTACGACCGAATCGAAAAGACCGTCAGGGCGATCTTCCCTGGCGGTTTCTTTTTTGCGCCGGGAGCTTCGTCGCCCCGCTCTCCGAAAGTTTATTTTTTTTTAATCTTTTCCTTATTTCCGGTTTATTTTCGTTTTCAGGCGATTTAGAATTGGCCGCTAATATGAACTCAGGCGGTCGACGAAGCCGCGAATCGAAATCAGGAGGTCATGAAGGATGAAAAAGAAATTGGCGATGGTAGGAGCGGGGCTGACGATCGGGAGCGCGCTGCTGGTGACGTCCGCATTCGCGGACATCGGAGGCGCGGGCGGCGGCTACGAGGCTTACAAGACGGCGGTAAAAACGACGACGGCGGCTTCGAACGCGACGCAGCACTACGTCCTCTCGGTGAAGGATAACGGCCAGGAACTGCTGAACGTCAACGGGACGCTGAAGGAAAGCAAGGCCGCACGGGGCGTCAGCGGCAACGCCGAGATCGCGACGGGCGCGGCATCCGAACAGCTCGAATTCTACCATCAAGACGGTACGACGATCTTCAAGTCCGGCAGCAGCGATACGTACAACGTGGCGACGGAGACGGACGAATCGAATCGCGCCGAAGGCCATGACTGGGGTCCCGAGGATCCCGCCGTACAACAAGGGCTGGAGAAGCTGGTCGACGCGCTGGTCGGCAATCTGAAAAATAACGTGAACCTGAGCGGAGGAACGGGCGGCGCGCAAGCGGTCGACATGACCTTGAAGGGTTCGCAAATTCCGGCGACATTCAACGTGATCGGCTCGCTCGTCGTGAAGGAAGCGCTGAACGCGGAGAACTTGCATCAGGATTCGGGGATGAAGGATACGGGCGTCGTCGGCATCGATCTCTCCCGCCTGGACGCGAAGCTTCCCCGGTTGACGCAGGACGTGAACATCGACGAGGTCTCGCTGCACGCCGAGATCGACGCGAATCATTTTATCGTCCATCAGATCGTCGAACTCGCGGTCACGGGCAAGGATGAAGCGGGCGCAGCGCATCGCCTGACCGTCAGCGCGGATATCGATACCTGGGACGTGAACGCTACGACGCCGGATACCGTGGACCTGGCCGGCAAGAAGACCAACAAGATCGAAGCCGACAAGCTTCAAGACTAACGGGCGGATGACATCCGGAAAAGGGAGCGGCCTGGCGGCCGCTCTGCCGCTTCACTAAGAGGAGGGAGATTATGTCGGAAGCCGCGGTGCTGGATATACAAGGGCTAACGAAACGATACAGGAACAATCGGGGCGTAAGCGAGGTCACGCTCCAGGTCAACAGAGGCGACGTCTACGGTTTCTTCGGACCGAACGGCGCCGGCAAGTCCACGGTCATGAAGATCGCCGCGGGCTTGGTCCGGGCGGATCGCGGAAGCGTCCGGCTGTTCGGAGCCGATGTCGCCGAGGATTACGAGCGCGCCATGCGGCGCGTCGGCGTGCTGATCGAGAAAGCCGAAGCCTTTGAATACATGAGCGCCTACAAAAATCTGGAGCTGGCCGCGAGGCTGTATCCGGAGCTGCCGAGGACGCGGATCGACGAGGTGCTCGAGCTGACCGGACTGTCGGCGAGCAAGCGGGAGAAGGTCGGCCATTTTTCGCTCGGCATGAAGCAGCGGCTGGGAATCGCGTCCGCGCTGATCGGCAGGCCCGAGCTGCTCATCTTGGACGAACCGACCAACGGGCTGGATATCGAAGCGACGGTCGACCTGCGGGAGCTGATCGGACGGCTTGCGAGCGAGGAACGAATCACCTTTTTCCTGTCCAGCCACCTGATCTCGGAGATGGAGTCGATCTGCAACCGCATCGGCATCATTCAGGAAGGCCGGATCATTCGGGAAGGCAGCTTGACGTCGCTGAAGCAAGCTTCGGGCCAGTCGCTGGAAAGCTACTACATCAGTCAGATTCGATCGGAAAGAGGGGGAGAGACGAATGGAACTGCTCAAGCGGACGACCGTCAATGAGCTTGCGAAGCTGTACGCGAGAAAGAAAACGATCTGGCTGCTGGCGGTCGCCTTGATCCTGCCCTTCGCCGGGCTGCCCGCGGTCCGGCAGCTGCAAGACGGACTGGGCGTCGCAGGCGTCGCAAGCGATCAGTATGCCGTCACGATATTGAACGTCATGACGCTGTTCGTGCTGCCGCTGCTGATCTTCATGACCGCGTCCGATATGGTATCCGGCGAGATCGGCGACAAGACGATCCGATCCGTGCTGTCCCGGCCGGTGAACCGGTCCAAGATCTATGCCGCGAAGCTGTTCGCGCTGTTCGTTCATACCGCCGGACTGCTGCTGCTTGTTTTCGTCGCATCGGAGGCCGCGGCCTTCATGCTGCCGGACGCCGGAAAAGCGGCGGGGGGACTGGCCGAAACCGCCGTCGCCTATGCGGCGTCCGCTCTCCCTTTATTCGTGCTGTGCACGGCGGCGGCATGGGTAGCGCTCGGTTTCAAAAACGCGAGCGGCGCGCTGACGGTGTGCATCCTGCTGTACGCGGCCGCCAAGGGACTGGCGCTCGTCTTCCCCGACTACATGGTCTTCTCGCCCGTCACGTACATGAATTGGCATCAACTCTGGCTGGGCGGCTCGCTCCCGGCGGGGAGATTATTCGCGATATTCAGCCTCCTGCTAGGGTGCGGTATGGTATTCTATACAACAGGCTATTACGTTTTCGATAAAAAAGAAGTGTAGGAGAATGCATATGTCGATCCGGGTAAGGCTCTTGCTGTCCTATCTGGCGATGCTGATCATCCCGCTCATCCTGATCGGCATTTCCTTCCTGGTAATCGTCGTCTCGGCGGTGGGCGATCTCAAGACGGTGTTCACGCTGGATACCGGCGACGGCAATCCGCTTGCGGCGATAATGGGCGAAGAGGCGAGCATCGCATCGGATATCCGGACGCGAATCGCGGGCGACCCCGATTCCTTGCGCGACCCGTCCCTGATGAAGGCCTACGACGACCGGCTGCAGAAGATCAACATGGGGTTGATCGTCCGGCTGGGCGACCAGGTCGAATATATCTCGCCGGACCTGAAGGAGACGAAGGTCGCTTCGAAGCTGCCGCCCTTCGGCAGCGAAGTCCGCTGGATGGAAGGCCACGATATCGGCAACGGCAGCTGGATGCTGGACCGTCAGTACAATGTCGTCTTCCAGGACGGCTCCAAAGGCAGCTTTTATATGCTGCTGAACTTGGATTTTCTGGGCTGGCTCGCGGAGCGCATTTCCAAGCCCTTTTTGCTCGCGCTCCTGATTATCCTGGTGGTGGTCAACGGCATATTGACGTATTTCGTTTCCCGCAGCATCATTCGCCCGCTTCGTTCCCTGCGGCGAGCCGCAGAGGAGATTAAGGAAGGCAATCTGTCCCACCCGGTCCGCCCCGAATCGCGGGACGAGATCGGCGAGCTTGCCGCCGCGTTCGAGGAGATGCGGATCAAGCTGAAGGATTCGGTCGACCTGCAGCTGCAGTACGAGGACAACCGCAGCAACCTGATATCGAACATTTCGCACGATCTGAAATCTCCGGTCGCCGCGATCCGGGGCTACGTCGAGGGCATCATGGACGGCGTCACGCATACGCCCGAGATGCTGGACAGCTACATCAAGACGATTCACCGAAAAACGGTCCAGATGGACCGCTTGATCGACGAGCTGTTCCTGTTCTCGAAGCTGGACCTGAAGCGGCTGCCGTTTCACTTTGAAGAGGTGGCGCTGGACGGCTTTCTGTCGGATTGCGCCGAGGAGCTCCAGCTGGACGCGGAAAAGCGCGGCGTGAAGCTGAGCTACGAGCCGCCCGCGCTTGCGGAGCCGGCCATTGTCGTGGCCGACCGCGAGAAACTGAAGCGCGTGTTCGTCAACGTCGTCGAGAACGCGGTGAAGTACGCCGACAAGGCTGACGCCGCCATATGGATCGGATTCATAGAAGAAGACGGGTATTACAAGATCGGGATCCGGGACAACGGGAAGGGGATCTCCGCGGAATCGTTGCCCCATATATTCGAACGCTTCTACAGGGCGGACCCGGCCCGCAACGTGGATACGGGAGGCAGCGGACTGGGACTCGCGATCGCGCAGCAGATCGTCGAGGAGCACGGCGGCCTGCTGACGGCGGCGAGCCAGCTCGGGGCGGGCACCTTGATCACGATCTCGCTTAAGAAATGGACAGGAAAGGGGCGCGCCGGATGAAACGCATCCTGATCGTCGAGGACGATCTCAGCATGGCGGAGCTCGTGCGGGATTATCTCGCGATTCACAACTATGAACCGCATATCGAGACCAGCGGCGACCGCGGGCTGAAGCAGGCGCTCGAGGGCAAATTCGATCTCGTCCTGCTCGACCTCATGCTGCCGGGAATCGACGGCTTCGAGATTTGCCGCCGCTTGCGCAGCGAGCTCGATATTCCGATCCTCATGGTCTCCTCCAAGAAGGAAGACATCGACAAGATCCGAGGACTCGGGCTCGGCGCGGACGATTATGTCGTCAAGCCGTTCAGCCCGAGCGAGCTGGTGGCCCGCGTGAACGCGCACCTCGCCAGGTACGAGCGCCTGTCGGGCGGCGGCCAGAAGCGCGAGGAGATCCGGATCCGCGGCCTGCTCATCGACAAAGCCTCGCGGCGCGTCTACGTGAACGACAAGGAGGTCGCGTTCACGACGAAGGAGTTCGATCTGCTCGCGTACCTCGCCTCCAATCCGAACCGCGTCTTCAGCAAGGAGCAGCTGTACGAGCAAATCTGGGGCATGGACTCGCTCGGCGACCTGCCTACCGTCACGGTTCATATCCGCAAAATCCGGGAGAAAATCGAGATCGATTCCTCCCGGTCGCAGTACATCGATACGATATGGGGAGCCGGCTATCGCTTCCAGGTTTAAGGGGAAGGCGTTAGGGCGCTGCCGCATCAAGCGCGATGCCGGCTCATCTCCACGCACATCAGGATAAACGCGCCCGCTCCGTGCAGATCGTTCGCGCTGGTCGGGCGCGCGATATAGTGGGCGTAGTCGCCGATGCCCGTGCCGATGCAGATGCCGCCGATGACGACGCGGTCTTGCTCGTCGAACGTCAGCGTATCGATCACGCCTTGATAGCCTCTCCAGGCGTTCGCCATATACTTGGCGTCCAGGCAGCCCATCCGCACCGCTTTGGCGATCGCATGGACGTTTAGGGCGGTGCAGGAATTTTCAAGCCAATTGTCCGGCCGGTCGGTCTTGTCCACGACCTGGTACCAGCGGCCGGTGGCGGCGTCCTGGTACTTCGTCAGCGCGACGAGCAGATTTTGCAGGATGGGCGTCAGCTTGGCTTTGTCGCGGTGATCCGCGGGCATGTGCTCGAACATCTCCAGCAGGGCGACCGGGTACCAGCCGATGGCGCGCCCCCAGAACTCCGAGGCGAGACCGGTCTTCGGATCCGCCCACGCGGCGGTCCGGGTCTCGTCCCAGCCGTGGTACATCAAGCCGGTGACGGGATCCGTCGTATGCTCCGCCATGAGCAGCGCCTGATGCGCCATCAGATCGAAGTACGCATCGTCGCCGAACGTCCGGCCGTATTGGACGGCGATCGGGCCGCCCATGTACAGGCTGTCGAGCCACATTTGATTCGGGCAATAGTCTTTGTGCCACAAGCCGCCCGAAGGATTCGTTTTCCACGTCTTGATCAGCGGCACGAGCGCGTCCAGCGCCTTCTTGTAGCGTTCGTCTCCGGTTTGCTCGTACAGGTTGAACAGGAGCACGCCGGGCTGGATGTCGTCGAGCTCCTCCAGGTTGATCTTCCGGATGCTGCCGTCCTCGCGTACCTGGCTGTCCACCCAACGCTTGATGTAGTCTAAGTATTCGGGCTTCCCCGTTTCCCTCCAGCATTTCTCCATGCCCGACAAGAACACGCCCTGATGATAGTGGAACCGGTCCGGGGGGAGCTGCTCGGGTTCGAACTTGGCCATCAGCGCCTCGCAGGCCAGCTCGGCCCATCGGATCGGGGAGTACGTATCCCGGGACTGGGTTCCATAGGCGGTTGCCGTTTGCGGCTGTTCCATCTTGCGCATTCCTCCTTTGTGTTATAAACCTATAGTAGCAGCGATAAATGTTCATTTTTTGCGATTTATGCGGGATTCTTCTTATATCTTGCGGTATAAAAGGCGTACGAAGGGCGGTGGAGGCGGTGGAGGCGGTGGAGGAGATCCGTTACGACAACGAGGATGGCACCTTTACGGTCTCCCATCGGAAGGCGCCGCGGCATCACATGCCGGTTCGGCACTTTCACGGCACGTACGAGATCTTTTATTTGATGTCGGGGCGGCGGCGGTTTTTTATCCAGGACCGGACGATCGTCATCGGCGAAGGCGACATCGTCGTCATCGCGCCGAACGTCGTGCACCGGACGACCGATACGGACATGCCCGAGCACGAGCGGCTCGTCGTGAACCTGCGCGGGGAAGACATGCTCGCAGTGAATGGCGCCTGCGCGGGTATGCTGAATGCGCTGTCCGGACGGGAGTACGCGGTCGTCACCGCGGGATCGCCGTCCGACCGGCGGGATGTCGATGCCCTTGCCCGGCGGATCGTGCGGGAGGTGCAGGGGCGCGAGCCCGGGTTCGAGGTTTACGCGCAGACGCTCGCCATCCAGCTGCTCGTGACATGCTTCAGGCTGGCGGGTACGGGAGACGAGGCGCGCGGCGAAGACCTCAGTCCGATGCATGCGCGCGTGTCGGAGGTCGTCCGGTACATCAACGAGCATTACGCGGAGCCGCTGTCGCTGCGTCTGCTGTCCGAGCGGTTTTTCGTCAGCCCGTATTATTTAAGCCGCTCCTTCAAGGAAGCGACGGGCTTCAGCTTCGTGGAATACGTCAACAGCGTCCGGGTCAAGGAGGCAAAGAAGCTGCTGGAGCAAACCGCGCTTCAGGTCAATCAGATCGCGAGAAAGGCCGGCTTCCGTTCCGTCGCGCATTTCGGCCGCGTTTTCAAGGAAGTCACGGGGCATGCGCCAATGTACTACAGGAAGGGGAGATAGCGGCTTATCGTCGCGGACTCCCTTTTTTCGTGCGAATCCGATCGGATCTTATCAGATAAGAATAATCGTTAAATCTGCTTATTTGCCCGGCCCCCCGCTTCCGCTAGATTGTCTAGTAGGCACGAACATCCAGGAACGCAGGAGGACGAGAAACGCGATGATATTCGAGAGGTTCGAGGAGAAGCACATGGAGGGCGCGGTGGCGTTGTGGAACAAGGAGCTGGGCGCGTCGTATCCGATGCGCCCGAGGCTGCTGCGGCAAAATGCGCTGGAGGATCGCCGGCTCCTTCGCAAGGGATCTTGGGTCGCGCGGGCGTCCAAGGACGGGGCGGTCACCGGGCTTGCGATCGCGAAAAGGGCGGGCGATGACGACGGCCGCTTCGGACTTCGGCGCGATGCCGGGTGGATTCAGGCGCTGCTGGTCGATTCGGCGCATCGGGGGAGGGGCTTGGGGAGCGAGCTGCTTCGCCTTGCGGAGGATGCCTTGCGCGCCTCCGGCGCGGTGCGGGTCGCGCTAGGCAATGATCTGCACCGCCGGCTGTTCCCAGGCATACCCGGCGAGCTGGCGGAGACGCGGCTTTGGTTCGAGCGTCGGGGATACGTTCACCGGGAAGACGTCTACGACCTGATCAAGACGTACGGCCCTGACGAGCGCGTCGGCATGCCCGAATTCGAAGGCGGCGCGGCGGCGAGAGTCGCGGAGCCGGCGGACCGGAAGGCGCTGACGGCGTTCATGGCGCGGTGCTTCCCGGGTACGTGGGATCTGCAGCACCGCGACTATTGGGAGCGTGGCGGTACGGGGCGCGAGTACGTCCTGCTCGAGCGGGACGGCGCGATCGTCGGCTTCTGCCGGATGAACGACGCGGCATCGCCCCTGCTCGCGCAGAACGTTTACTGGGCGCCGCTGTTCGAAGAGGAGCTGGGCGGCATCGGCCCGCTCGGCATCGACGAGGCGTGCAGGGGACACCGGTACGGCATCTCGATCGTGCAAGCCGCCATTCACTTCCTGACGGCGCGCGGCGTGCGGCGGGTCGTCATCGACACGACCCCGTTCGTCGACTTCTATGGCAAGCTCGGCTACGAGCTGTGGAAAACGTATGCCAAGTACGACAAGGCGCTGGACGAGGCGTAGGAGGAAGCGAGCTCCGCGACCGCATCGCTAAGCTCGGGCTGTTGTGGGAGCAGCGGTTGCAATTGCGGCAAGCGACACCCGTGTTGAGGCTGTAACCGCAAATCCAGCGGTTGCAGCCAGCTCCCTCACTTAGTCACACCACCGCACCGTAATCCCGCCTGCAGTGGCACCACAGCCAGTAACGCTAGGTTTAGCATTCTACGAGCAGCAAATGGACTCAGCGGCCGCTATTTTCGAGGTTTGTGCGCATATGGAGGAGGTTGCGGACCAAGGTTCCGTTATTTGTGGAAAAGAGGAGGGATCGAGTGCCTGGAGCGACGAATAGCGACTCCTCAGTCCGCAAAGACGCGAAAATGAGCGATATTCGAGAAATAGCGGCTCGTGTGTCCGCAACTCGCCGCCCCGCAACGCCACCATCCGTAAATCTACCACCGCCTTGACCCAGCGTTCCTAGACTCATCATCCGCACCGTAATCCCGCCTGCAGTGGCACCACAGCCAGTAACGCAAGGTTTAGCATTCTGTGAGCAGCAAATGGACTCAGCGGCCGTTATTTTCGAGGTTTGTGCGCATATGGAGGAGGTTGCGGACCGAGGATCCGTTATTTGTGGAAAAGAGGAGGGATCGAGTGCCTGGAGCGACGAATAGCGGCTCCTCAGTCCGCAAAGACGCGAAAATGAGCGATATTCGAGAAATAGCGGAACGTGTGTCCGCAACCTGCTGCCCCGTAACGCTATAATTTGTAAAACCCCCACCGCCAAGCCTCACAGCCAAGCCCCACGCCAAGCCCTACCGCCACGCCCCCACGCCCCCACCGCACCTTCACCGATTATGACTCCGCCTGAACTCGCTCGGCGTAAGCCCCGTGTACCGCTTGAACACGCGGTTGAACGAAGCGACGGTGTAGTAGCCGACGAGCGAAGCGATCTCCTGGATGAGCAGATCGGTATCCCGAAGCATCTGGCTCGCTTTGTTGATGCGCACGGTCAGAATGTAGTCGCTGAGATTCGTGCCCGTCTTTTCCTTGAAGTACGTGGACAAATAAGGTCCCGTGATGCCCAGCTTGCCCGCGATCGCGTCGAGCGAGAGATCGTCGCCGAAATGCTCCTCGACGTATTCCATGACGAACTTCGTGATGATGTCGGTCTCGGATTTTTTCGCGCGCACGGCTTCGGCCGACCGCGACAGGAATTTCCCGAAGAACGCCTTGTATTGCTCCAGCGTGTAACAGCCCTTCAAGTGATCGTAGGGCGATCCGCCCTCGGCGAAGGTCGTGAACGAGATATTTTGCGCGTATAAAATTTTGATCGTCCGATTGACCACATCCTTCGCGAAATCCTGAAATTGATGGGCGAGCGCTCCCGCTCGCGCGAGCTGGTCGAGCAGCTGGTTCACGAGCGGCACCGTCACTTCGTCGCAGCCGGCCTGCAGGTTTGCCGTAAGCTCCTGCTCCTCCGAAGGCGCGGGAATCATGAGCGAAGGCTGCGGGATCCATTCGCCGATGACCTGCACGTCCTCGCCGAGCCTGCGCTGCTTGACCAGGTCGAGGACGTCCTGGTACGTCTCCGCGAAGTCGGCGGAGTGGCTGCGGACCGGGCTTATCGCGATCGTGAAGTTGCAGTACGGGATATCCGTGCCGAGCATGCGGACCAGCTCGTCCATATTTTCGCCCCGCAGGCTCGCGCCGCGGTCGCTTTTGACGAACAGGATGGTAAGCACCTGGTCCTTCTCCAGCTGGAAGGTCAGGGAATCGTCGTACCGGCTGGAGAAATGCGCGTCGATCAGCTCCTTATACATGTTGAAGGCGCGCTGCGGCGCATTCGCGATCTCCTTGGCGAAGCGGTCTTTGAATTCGATCTGCGACAGCACGAGCCGATAATGAGTGTCCGAGTCGACGTCCATCGGCAACTGATCGCCGCCGCCGTGGATCTTTTTCAGCTTCTTCATATAAGCGAACTGCTGCAGCAAATTGTTTTTGGCGAGCAAATCCTCGTGATACTCGCGGTTCGAGCGCGACAGGTCGCTTAAGGTGTCGTGCAGCAGGTTGAATTCCTTGATCCGGCTCCCCTCGCCCGCGGGGACGCCGACCACGCGCAAGGACTGCACGGAGCGGATCATGTTCGCAAGCGGATTGTGGAACCGTTTGGAGAACCAATACGAAACCGCAAGGCCGATCAGCACCGACAGTACGAGCAGCGCCAGCATGATCAGGTTCAGCCGGCGAAGCTGCGCGGCCAGCCCTTTGTCGGGCACCCGCTCGACATACGTAAACCCGGTCTCCCCGCCGGTCCGGTAGAAGTAGTAGCTATCTTCGATCTTGACGTAACCCTTCCCGGTCTTTCCGGCGAGCGCCTTGGGGAGAGCCAGACGATCGTCGGAAGAAAATAGCGTCTGACCGCCGCCGTCGACGATAAAAAACGTGCTGCTCGGCTTGGCCTGGTGGAAAGCCGCATAGATGCGGTCGCCGTTCAGAAAGGCGATGAAGGCGAAGTCGTGATCGTAACCGTTTTTGACCAGAATCGGCAGCAGCGTCCCGAGCGGCTTGCGCTCGAACGGCGTGACGGAGGCGAACGAAGCGGCCGGGTAAACCTTAAAGCTCTCCTCGCCGTCCATCTCGTGCCGCCAGAATTCGGCCGTGTAAGCAGGTTCATAGTAAAACTTCGAAAACATCGTGCCCGCGTCGCGCGTGCCGTCGCGGTCGATGATGAATGCGTCGCTGCGGAAGTAATAGACGATATTGTCCAAATAAAGCGAGGTGTTGTTCAGGTCGTGCGCCAGCGCCTTCTGCACGTCGACGACGACGTCGTACCGCCGCATCGGATCGCCGCGCTTCAAGATTTCCGTGTCGTTGTCGAATAGATAGCCTAGCATGAAGCTGCGGACCAGCTTGATATGCTTCTCGTAATTGGCTGCGGTCGCGTTCAGATTGAGGCTGCTGTTCAGGATGATCTCGTCCCGGATGCTTTGCCTGAAAAACGTGAAGGCGACCCAGTTGATGGATACCAAAAGGAGAATGATCGCGATGAAGCTGCCGAACAAGGTGTAGAAAAGAGACATCTGGTTTTTGGCCGTCCCCCGGAATCGCGCCGTCCATTTCATCCGATTACTCCTTTTTAACAATTTCGTCGATCAAGCTTTACATAAATCAGAGTATAGCCCCGTGTCAGCTTTTCGCTCAATACTCATCGCTTCGGATCCTTATCTTTTTTTACGATCGTCCTCAGGTCCCCACACCTTTTTAAGATTCGACAAGAACCGTAAGATCCACTGATGGCGGGCCTGCCGCGGCACTTGGTATGATGACCGCATTCGAACGGAGGAGGCGGTCTTACAAATGGCATATCGCGTGGCCGTGATCGGGGCCGGCATCATCGCAGGCTCGCATCTGAAGGCGATGCGCAGCATGGATGCTCTCGCGCCCTGCGCGATCGCGGACATTGCCCTGGATCGGGCGAACGCCTTGGCGGCAGAGCACGGCATCTCGTCCTACGCGGACTACAAAGAAATGATCGAAAAAGAACGGCCGGATATCGCGGTCGTCACCCTGCCTCATTACTTGCACAAGGAAGCCGCGTGCTTCGCCGCCGCCCGAGGCTGCCATGTCATGCTCGAGAAGCCGATGGCGATGAACGTCCGCGAGTGCGACGAGATCATTGAAGCCGTTCATGCGGGCGGAATCAAGCTGATGGTCGGCCACACGCAGCATTATGACGCGGCCAACCTCGCGGCGAAGGCCTGGATCGACGGCGGTCGGCTCGGGCGTCTCACGATGATCAACGACAGGCGGCACCAGCGGTACGATACGCCGAGCAGGCCGGCATGGTTTTTCGAGAAAGACAAGGCCGGCGGAGGCATCCTGACGAATCTGGGTTCGCATTCGATCGACAAGATCTTATGGATGACCGGCGAGCGGATCGCGAGAGTGACGGCAAGCATCCGCTATGCGGATATGAGAGGGGATATCGAAGGCGGCGGCTCGGCGTTCCTCGTGACCGAGTCGGGCATCCCCGCGACGCTGTCGCAGTCGGGCTACCCGGGCGCCGTCGTCGACGAGACGGAATTCAGGTTCACCGGCGGCAGCATGAAGCTGCTGTCTGGCAGGGGGCTCTGGATAAGCGACGGCGGAGATTATGAGCAAGTACCCATGCCGTCGCAGCCGGACCCGTTCGTCCGCCAGTTCGAGGACCTGATCGGCGCGATTCGCGAGAACCGCGAGCCCGAATGCTCGATGGCTTACTCCCGCGGCGTCGTGGCGGTCGTGGAGAGTCTGTACCGTTCCCACGAGCAACAAGCGGAAACGGCCGTCGAACATTAAGAAGCTTCGCTTCCGTTCGGATAACCGAAGAAATGCGAGGTTTCCGCATATCGCATCATTGCGCCGCTGCCGGAACGTTCATTAAGCTAGGCGGCATAGACACATCGCTTCAGACTGGAGGGTCGCAAGTGGCGTTATTCCGATTGAAATTCAATAGAAGCAAGTACCTGCTGCTGCTCTTTTTGCCGGCGCTCGTGTATTACATTCTGTTCAAGTACGTGCCGATGTTCGGCATCCTCATCTCGTTCAAGGATTACAACCCGTTCAAGGGGATCTGGCATAGCGACTTGGTGGGGCTCAAGTATTACGAAATGTTTTTTCACAGTCCGGATTTTCCCAAGCTGCTGAAAAACACCGTCCTGCTCGGCGTCTACAAGGTCGTCTTCGGCTTCCCGGCCCCGATCATTCTGGCGCTGCTGCTTAACGAAGTGAGGAAGGGCATCGTCAAGCGGCTCGTGCAGTCGATCAGCTACCTGCCTCACTTTATCTCGAACGTCGTCGTCGTGAGCATGATGTTCCTCTTCCTGTCTCCGACCAGCGGCCTCGTCAACCATGTGGTCGAGTGGATGGGCTACAGCTCGATCAACTTCATGCAAAACGAGAACTACTTCCGCACGCTCTACATCCTGTCCGAGATCTGGCAGCATATCGGCTGGGAGACGATCATCTATCTGGCCGCGCTCAGCGCCATCGATCCGCAGCTGTACGAAGCGGCGACCGTGGACGGCGCCAGCCGCTGGCATCAGCTCCGCCACGTCACGCTGCCGGGCATCATGCCCGCGATCGTCATCCTTTTTATCCTGAACATCGGTCACGTCCTCGACATCGGCTTCGAAAAGGTGCTGCTCATGCTGAATCCTTCGATCTATTCGACGGCGGACGTGCTCAGCACGTACGTGTTCCGAACGGGGATCCAGGCGATGAACTACAGCTACGGCACCGCGATCGACCTGTTCACGAGCGTGGTCAACCTGCTCTTCATCCTCACGGCGAACTGGATCAGCCGCAAGACGAGCGAGACGAGCCTATGGTGAGGAAAGGAGCGAACGCGTCATGAAGCCTAAATTCGGTTTATTCGATGTCATTTTGTATGTCGTGCTATTCGCCGTCGCCGCGTCGGCACTGTATCCGTTCATTTACATGATCGCGGTCTCGATCAGCGGCACAGTGCCCGTGCTGAAGGGCGAAGTGTTCTTCTGGCCCAAGGAATTCAACCTGAACACGTACGCGGCCGTCTTCGACAACCCTGAGATCGGACGCGCCTACGTCAATACGATTATCTATACGGCGCTCGGCACGGCCATCTCGCTGATCGTCAGCGCGGCGGGGGCTTACTCGCTTTCCAAGCGGGACATGCTGTTCCGCAACGGCTTCATGGTCATGGTCGTCATCACGCTCTTTTTCAGCGGCGGCATGATCCCGACCTTCCTCGTCGTCAAAAGCTATCATCTCATCGATACGATTTGGGCGATGGTGCTGCCGGGCGCCGTCAGCACGTGGAATCTGATCGTCATGCGCACGTTTTTCTCCGGCATGCCCCAAGAGGTGGAGGAATCCGGCAAGATCGACGGCTTGACCGATATCGGCATCTTTTTCCGGCTCGTGCTTCCGCTGTCCAAAGCGATACTCGCGACAATCGGCTTGTTCTACGGCGTCGCCATCTGGAACAACTTTTTCTCCGCGCTGCTCTATCTGCGGGATGCCGACTTGTTCCCGCTGCAGGTCATCGTCCGCAACATGGTGCTGCAGGGCTCGGGGGGCGCCAACGGCGCAGGCAACATCGGCGGCGACAGCATGATCGTCGACGAAGCGCTCAAGTACGCGACCATCATCGTGACCACGGTTCCCATCCTCTTGATCTACCCGTTCCTCCAGAAGTATTTCGCCAAGGGGGCTCTCATCGGGTCGGTCAAAGGTTAACATACAGACATGGGAAAATTCGATCGGAAAACAGAAAGCGAGGGGCAACAATGAACAAAAAGACAGCCGTCGTATTGTCCGCGGTCATGGGCGCGAGCGTCATGCTCGGCGCGTGCTCGAACAACAACAACGAGGCGAGTCCGTCGCCGTCCGCGTCGGCCTCGGCGTCCGCAAGCGCATCCGCAGCACCCGCGGAGCTCACGCCGCAAACCTTCACGTTCCTGGATTACAGCAATCCGAGCTGGCCGTACGACGCGAACTGGAAAATTTGGTCCTACATTAAAGAGAAGACCGGCGTCACGCTGGACATTCAGCTGCCCGCGGGCAATCTGCTCGAGGACGCGATCAGCCTGGCCATCGCCGGCGGCGACATGCCCGACATCATGTGGACGCAGGAGAAGCGCCTCGCCGACAAATTCGGCCAGCAGGGCGCGCTCGTCAACATCCTCGACTACGTCGACGACATGCCGAATTTCAAAGCCTGGATGGAGAAATACCCGGCCGAGACGCAGAACATGCTGTCCTCCGACGGCAAGATGTACGAATTCCCGAACCAGGGGCTCGGGGAGTCCAACCGCCGCACGTGGATGTACCGCGAGGACGTCTTCAAGAAGCTGAACCTGTCGACGCCGAAGACGTGGGACGAGCTGTACGAGACGCTGAAGAAGCTGAAGGCGGAATACCCGGACAGCTATCCGCTCACGGTGCGCAACGGGCTGCGCTACTTCGAGGACTTCGCGGCGGGCTTCGGCGTGTCTGCGCCAGTCGACGCGCAGCGGGCAAGCGCTTATTTAGACGGGACCAGCGGCGAATGGAAGTATGCGCCGGTGCAGCCTGCGTACAAGGACATGCTCGTTTATTTCAACAAGTTCTATAAAGAGGGACTCATTCCGAAGGACTTCCTGACGATCGACACGAAAATGTGGCAGGACATCGTGTCCACGAACCGCGCGTTCGTCACGCTCGACTACATCGGGCGGATCGACTTCTACAACAGCGCGCTGCGCAAGGACAATCCGGACTTCTCCATGAACTTCATGACGCCGCCGGCAGGTCCGAGCGGTCTGCAGAAGAACGCGTTCACGGCCGTCACGGAGGAAGGCTTCATGATCTCCTCCAAGTCGAAGAAGATCAAGGACATCGTCAAGTTCATCGACTTCTTCTACTCCGAGGAAGGGCACAAGCTGGTGAGCTGGGGCAAGGAAGGCGACACCGTCAGCGGCGACAGCTTCATCGAGAAGTACACGGACATCTCGGACCTGCGCAAAAAGACGGGCCTTTCGACCGACGGCACGTACACCTGGTTCGACTTTAACGCTCATATCTCGGTCTCCTCGCCGGAGCTAAAGTCCGCGTACGAGCAGGCGCCGCAGTACGACAACGACAAGACGTCGACGCCGCCGTTCACGCCGGAAGAGCAGCAGATTCTGAGCACGAAGGGCGATTCGCTGAACAGCCACCGCGACGAGAACTTCGCGAAGTTCATCATGGGCACGCGCAGCTTCGATACGTGGGACAAGTTCGTGGAGGAGCAGAGGAAGCTCGGCTACGAAGAGATTTTGGAGATTTACAAAAAAGCGGACGAGCGAGCTAAAGCGGCCGTGAAGTAAGCAAGCGAGCGTTGACCGACAAGTAGAACAGAACAAGCAGTTAACGGAACATGCAGCAAAAGGAAACATCGCAAGCCCCGTTGGTCGATTCGGCGGGGCTTTGCCATACCCGAAGGCGCGAAAGGAAGGTTCTGCATGACTCTTCTCACGTTGAAAAAGAAGCTGGCGGCCGCAATGGCCGCGCTCCTGCTCGTCACGAGCGCGCTCGCGGCGCTGCCGCCGAACGCGGCGGAGGCGGCCGGCGGGGGCGACTCGCCCCTGATCGTTCCTTATTCGCAGCAGCTGAACGCCATGGATTCTACGACGAACGTAGCGGGCGACACGGTCGGCACCGCTGGCGTCGCGCTCGTTCCGAATACCGATCCGGCCTATATCAAGGAAGGAACGGGCTCCAAGAAGTGGCTGCTCGCGATCAACGTCGACGCCGCGAATCCGACCGCGTACATCGCGGGTGCGGCGCTGATCTATCCGAAGGTCGCGCCGAGCGTCGATCTGAACGGCTACAGCACGCTAAAGTTCTGGGCGTATAACGTGAAGGCGCGGACGGGCGACCAGGCGGACAAGCCGATCCAGCTCCGGTTTTTCATGAAGGGGGACAGCGAGTACTACTACTACCGGCTGCCGCTCGATTGGACCGGCTGGAAGGAAGTCGAGATCCCGCTGTCCGTCGTCAAGACGCAGACGAGCTCGGCCGGCGTCAAGGCATGGGGACCGCTCGACTACGTCCGGCTCGACCAGGCCGGCGTCTCCGGCACGACGCTCGATCCGAGCTTAAGCATGTATCTCGACGACTTCCGCCTGACGGGAACCGGCGAAGTGTATCCCGCCGTCGCGGACAAGCCGTCGGGCGAATACGTCAACAAGGCGACGGTAACCTTGTCCAGCGCGACGAAGCCGTCGGTGCTTGCAGGCGTTTATTACAAACGGGTCGGCGTCGACGCCGATTTTAAGCGCTATGCCGCGCCGCTGGTCCTGACCGAGGATACGACGCTGGCGGTTAAATCGTCTCTCGCCGGGACGGACAGCGCGGAGATGACCTATAACTATACGTTCGTCTACCGCGACTTCGTGGAAAACGTGACGGCAAGCCCGGCCGCCGGCACGTACGCCGAACCGAAAACGGTTGCCTTGCGTTCGGCTACGGAAGGCGCCGAGATCTATTACAAGATCGAGGGCGTGGATGCGGACTTCAAGCCTTATACGGCGCCGCTGCTCGTCGACCGCTCGCAGACGATCAAGGCTAAGGCGGAGTTCGAGGGGAAGGTCAGCGAGGAGACGAGCTACGCCTACGATATCGATCTGTCGAGCAGCTCGAGTCTTCAGATCGGCAATACGGAGACGTTTGCCGGCTGGACGAATACCATCCCGGCGGCGGAGCCGGCCGTCATGGGCGGCTTCTCCGGCCGCTGGCTCGATCCGACCGCGCCGATCGACGTCGCGGACGTGACGAATGCGCCATGGCAGTCGAACGACCAGCTTGAATTTTGGCTGTATTCGGACCGCGTGTCCAACAAAAAAATATACGTCATCATCAGCACGCCGGACGACGCGAATCCGGGCAACGAATATTTCATGAGCTCCTTTTTCGTCGACTGGCAGGGCTGGAAGAAGATCGAGCTCCCATTCAACAAATTCCTCAACTCCAACGGCGGCGCGAAGCTCGCGAACATCCGCAAGGTGATTCTTCATCCCCGCTGGTACGATTCGGACCCGGTATCGAGTCCGGACGACAAGCTGTACTTCGACGCGATGGCGCTTGCCAAAAACGCGGTCGAGCCGTCGATCCGGCAAATCGACAAGAGCGCGCTGCCGGGCAGCGAGGTTCACTACGCCTTTTCGCTGAAAAACATCGGCGGCGCCGATACGGCTTATGCGCTGTCGCTGAAGACGCCGATGGGCGCGGGTTACGGGACGACGTTCCCGGCGACGACCGCCGTCGTGGCGAACGGTGCCGAGACGGACGTCGACGTGCAGGCGACCGTCCCGGCAGCCGCGCAGGCGGGCAGCACGGTCAAGGCGGTCCTGAACGTCCATCCGCTCGCGGGCGGCAAGGATACGACGATTGAACTGAACTTGAAGGTCGGCGCGCCGCGAACCGCGACGAAGCAGCATCCCTACGTGATGGTCTCGCAGGATCAATTAGCAGAAGCAAAGGCGAAGATCCAGTCCTACGGCTGGGCGCGCGATTACCTGGCGGCGATCCGGCTCAAGGCGGACGCATGGGTCGATAAGACGGTATATTACCCATCCAAGCCCGGCGGCGAGAGCACGCTGTACGTGTGCGGAGATACGCCGCTCGTCTTCGACTACGATAAACCGAACGAGCATCAATGCCCGACCGACGGCACCTGGCATACGGGCGATGACCTGGACGCCGCCTGGCGGTTCACCGCCCACACGGTGAACATCGAGGCCGCTCGCAATCTCGCGCTCGTCTACGCGCTGACCGGCGAGACGAAATATGCGGCGAAGGCCAAGGAGATTCTGACGCATTATGCGGCGCTGTACCCGAGCTATCCGCTGCAGCCGCTGAACGGCAGAATCTACTATCAGTCGCTGGACGAGGCCGTCCAGATCATCGAGCTGGCGCATGCCTACGATCTGATCGAGCCGAGCGGCCTGCTGACCGCCGCCGAGAAGTACGACATCGAGCAGAACTTGTTCGCGCCGTCGGCGAAAACGCTGCAGGGCTACGATGTCGGCAAGTCCAACTGGCAGACGTGGCACAACGCGGCGATCGGCACGATCGGGGCGATACTGGAAGACAAGACGCTGATGGACTTCTCCGTTGAGGGCCGCAGCGGTTTCAACTTCCAGATGAACAATAGCGTGCTGTCCGACGGTTTCTGGTACGAAGGCGCGATCGGGTACCACTTTTACGCGCAGTCCGCGCTGTTGGACCACGCGCAGGCTTTGCTCGGCATGGGCTACGATCTGTTCGCCAATCCGAACTTCAAGAAAATGTACGACGCGACGCTGCAGTACGCGTTTCCCGATCTCGGCATCATCAACGGCAACGACTCCGGCAAATATCCGACGAGCCTGGCGGCGCCGGGACGCGTCGTGCCGATGGATTACGAGGCCGTCTACGCGCACTATGGCGATCCGGTCTACGGCGCGCTGCTGAACAAACTGTATGCGGACAAAGGCCGCGTCAGAGGCGGATTCATCGTGCCGGGCAACACCGCCTCCGGCATTGCGGGCGAGCAGGCGGTCTTCTACGGTGCGGAGGTTGTCCCGAACGGCGGATCGCTGTCCGCGGAGAGCATGAACTTCAACGGACTCGGCCATTCGGTGCTGCGCGCCGGGGAAGGCGAGGACCAGCTGTACGCGCTCGTCGACTACGGCCTTCACGGCGGTTATCACGGCCATCCGGACAAGCTGCATCTCGAGATTTTCGGCCAAGGCGAGCGTCTCGCGCCGGATCTCGGCATTCCGCCATACAGCAATTCGATGTACGAGTCTTATTATAAAAAGTCGTTCGCGCACAATACGGTGCTGGTCGACGGAGATACGCAGCAGATCCCGACCGCGAACGGCGCGGAGACGTACGAGCCGACGAAGCTGTTCCTGCAGTCGGGTCCGCTCGGCATCATGACTAATACATCGAGCAAAGCTTACGCGGGCATGAATGGTTACGAACGCACCGTCGCGGTGACGAAGGACTACCTGATCGATCTGTTCAGCGTCGCCTCCGATACGGAGCGCCAGTACGATTGGGTACTGCACGGCATGGGCGATTTCTCGACGGATCAGGCGATGACGCCATTTGCGGGGCCGCTCGGCACGAAGGACGCGTATTCCTTTTTCCGGAACGGCAAGTCGCAAACGGTGGCGGGCCAATGGGAGGGCGCTTGGAAGCTGCCGTCCGGTAACGGGCTGAAGCTGTTCAGCCTGACGGCCGCGTCGGATTCGCCGACGCGGATGATCGTGGGCGAAGCGCCTGGGCCCGGCAACGCAACCGACGTCTATACGCCGACGCTGGTAAACCGAGTTCAGGCCAAGAACGCGCAGTTCGTCAGCGTGCTGGAGCCGTACGCCGGGGAGAGCGCCATCGCTTCCGTAGGCAAGACGGACGACGGTCGGGTCGACGTGAAGCTGAAGGACGGCCGCGAGCAAGTCTTCTATTATAAGGCGGACGCCGAGACGGCAGGCGCGCTGCAATATTACTTCGTGGACGGTAAAGAAGGGACGGCGGCGTTGGTACGGCCGACGGCGAGCTTCGCGGATGGCGTGCTGGACCTTGCCACCGGCGATGCGGGCGCGTTCGATCAAGTGACGGCCGTCGTCTATGCGCCGGGCGCGTCCAAGGTCCGCTGGAAAGGCAAGGAGATCGCCTTCAAGTCGGACAATGGCTTCGTCATGGCGAGCGTCCAGTCGGAAGGCGAGCCTGAGCCGTCAACGTCGCCTTCGCCGACGCCGACGCCCGCACCGACGCCGACGCCGATTTATGTGCCGACGCCTTCGCCGGCCAAGCAGGCGGAGCGGCAGGTGCAGGCCGGCGAGGCCGCATCGTTGTCGATTGGCCAAGAAATCGTCGTATCGGTACCGGCAGGCGCGCTCAACCGGATGGCGACCTACAAGATCGTCAAGCTGGGCGATGCTGCCCTCATCGCGCAGCTCTTGAAGGAGGGGGATCAAGCGGCCAGCCCGATCTACGAGATCACGAAGAGCGAATCGGGCACGTTCGGCGTGCCGATCCAGATCCGGTTGACGTTCGATCCCAGCAAGATCGGAGAGGGGCAGAAGCCTTCCATTCATTATTACGACGAATCGAAAAAGCAATGGGTCGAGATGGGCGGCACGATCGACGGCAACGCTGTCGAGGTCGCGTCCGACCACCTCACCAAGTTCGCCGTACTCGCCGTGAACGCATCGCCGGCTGCATCGGCATTCGCCGATACGCAAGGACATTGGGCGAGCGCCGACATTCAGGCGGCCGCGAAGGCCGGCATCGTCAAAGGCTACGAGGACGGCACGTTTAAGCCCAACCGGAGCGTCACCCGCGCGGAGTTCAGCGTCATGCTGATGAACGCGCTGCAGCCCGAAGGGCAGGCGGGTGCCGTGACGGACTTCGCGGACCGCGACCAGCTCTTCGATTGGGCCGCGGAGGCCGTCGCGCAAGCGGTCAAAGCCGGCATCCTGCACGGCTACGACGATCGTACGCTTCGACCGAACGCCGGGCTGACCCGGGCGCAGCTCGCCGTCATGCTCGCAGCCGCGCTGGGCAACGAGCCCGCCGCGGATCCCTCCGCCCCATCCGGCTTCGCGGACGAAGCGCGAATCCCGGCCTGGGCGTCGCCCGCAGTGCGCGCGGTTCAGGCGAACGGCCTCATGAAGGGCCGAACAGCCGGCCGCTTCGAGCCGGACGGGACCGTAACCCGCGCCGAGGCTGCGACTGTCGTCGTTCGTCTAATCGAGCTCATGAAGGCGAAGGCGCGTCCATAAGCTCGCCGTAAAAAATGCCGCCGGCGCCCGTATCGGGCTGCCGGCGGCATTTTTGTCCGAAGATTAGAAAGTATATATTTGGGTGAAAATTTCCGGAAAGGTAAGCGCGCTTTCGATGGGCGGGGGCTTTATGGAGGTTGACGGGTCAAATAACTGCATTTGTACATGCATTCTCTACCGACTCGTCCCACTTGATAAAATACCCGCAAATATGCAGGTAAATGCAATGGACAAGCCAGAAATTCGGCTGATGACGTAAAATAACTGCACTTTTGCATCTATTCTGTTTAAACGGATCGAAACCGGCGAATAGAGATGTATATTTGCAGGCATTACGGCGAAAAAACGACGCTGGCGGCGATAAGCTGGCTCGTCGGAACGGCTGTCGGAGAGCCATCGATAGACGTTCCGTGCGACTCCGGTTTCGGATATCCGCCAAACTAAACTTAAAAGGACCGTCAGGGCGAATCTTTCCCTGGCGGTTTTTCTTAGTGGCAGCCATTTTGGCATTAAGCGCATTTTCAGTTCCCATTCAACCAAGCATCAGTTGGCATTCACGCAGCATTCAGCCTGGGGGGATATCCTTGTCTTACCGGAACAACCGGTGAGGGAAGGAGGTGACAACGTGAAACGCGCTTCAATACTTAAGGGAATCGCCATCGGCTCGCTTGTCGTTCTGTTCATGATCCTGGTGGCCAAGCTGATCGGGACTCCCCATCACGAAGCGGTCGTTCACCAGCAGGCATGGGGCCATGGGTTCGGACGGCGCGGATGGCAGCCGCCTTCGCAGGCCGGACAAGCCGCCGGCATCTACCCGATCGTGATGATCGTCTTGCGGAGCGTCCTGCTGTTCTTCGGCGCCGTCGTGTTCTTCAAAGCGAAGGGTCTGCTCAAATGGGCGGGCGCCCTGATCGCAGCCGTCTCCCTGATGAGCCTGTTGACGCCGTTCTGGGGCCTCGCCGTCGTCGCCCTTGTCATCTGGCTGACTCGCAGAATCAACCGCAACAAAGCCTTCGCAGCATCCATGCAAGAGGCCATACGGTCACCGCATACGACCAGCGTGAGCCGCGGCCAGTTTTTGGACGAGTGGGAACGCAGCCAATACAAGGAGGAACGATAAAATGGGAATATTCTCGAGAATGAAGGATATCGCAACCGCAGACGTAAACCGGGTGTTGGACCGCATTGAAGATCCGATCAGCATGGCCCGGCATTATATCAGGCAGCTGGAAGAGCAAATCGACCGTGCCCGCGGCGCGTTGGCGGCGCAGATCGCCGCCGAGCAGCAGTACGATCTGCTCGTGGCGAAGACGGGACAGATCGTGGACAAGCGGGCTAGGCAGGCAGAGCTGGCCGTGGACCGCGGCCAGGACGATATCGCGGCGCTGGCCTTGCAGGAGAAGCTGCATCACGGCAAGCTGCTGCAAACTTATCTCGAGCAGCGCGACGTCATCCGCAATCAGACGGCGAATCTGCGGCAAGAGATCGACCGGCTGCAGGAGCTGCACCGCGAGCTGAACAACAAGCTTTCCTTCCTGATGGCGCGCGCCAATGCGGCCGCGGCGATCCAGGAGACCGTAAAAGCCGTACCCTACGGCGACGCCGACAAGATCTCCAGGGAGTTCGGACGCATCGAACAGAAGGTGATGCGTTGGGAAGCGGGCGCCGAAGCTCATCTATCCACGAGCCGTCCTGCGGTCAATCTGGCGGAATGGTCGGAGCGGGACGAGATCGATTCGGAGCTGGCGAAGCTGAAGGCCGCAAGGCAGGCCTAATCTCCAAAAGAAGAAGCAGTCCCCTCGGGATAAACCTCGGGGGACTGCTTCTTCGCGCGAATCAATCGATCAATACAATTGCGTGATCTTCCACCAATTGATATCGAAGCCGCCCGTGACGGCATAGAGGCCGAACTGGTAGGTTCCGGCCGTCATCTGGACGACGTGCGAGACGGTACGGTAGCTTGCGAAGCTGCCGGTATTCGGCACGTCGATCTCGCCCAGCACGGTCGCGCCCGAATTGATGTCGAGCGAGATTTTGCCGTTGTTGTTAGGCGTCGCGACGCGGTATTCCACAAGATAGGTTCCTGTCCTCGGAATTTGCACGTTGCCGAACGCGATCCAGTCCTGGCTATCGATGCCGCCGACGTCTTGGCCTCCGCCCGTATCCGGCGTCGTCTCCTTCATGACGCCGCTCATCGACGTGTAGTCTTCAGCCTGGAACGTGCGCGCGTAGCAGCCTCCCGCGCTAAGCTCGCAGATGTCCGCCCGGTTCGTGGATACCTTCAAGTCGTCGTACCATACGTACGAGTCGTTCGCGGGCGCGAACGAAGACGTCGCGCCGCCGAAGAACGAGGAGAAGTACGCTTTGTCCACCAGATCCGCATTCCGTACGAAGCGCAGCCCCGTGATATTCGCCGCCGATACGCCGTTGTACCAGATCTGGATCTCGCCGTCCGGATTGGCGTTGCCGCCGGTTACCGTATTCACCTTCAGGCGCTGGACGATGTTCACCCAGGTTCCTTTCGGATAGTAGATATCCGAGCCGTTGGCGTTTTTAAGCACCGCGTAGTCGCCGTACTGCCCCGCATCGTCCATATGATAGTAGTAAATGGCGGCTTGCCCGCCGCTGCGCCAGATCATGCGCGAGGTGAAGCCGTTGTAGCCCGTGCATGGAATTCCGCCCGAACACGCACCACCACCAGCTAACCCAAGCCCTAGTTTGCCCGCGAACTCGGTCGTTCCCCAGCTGTAATCGCTGCTGAAGCGAACCCAATAAGACAAGTAATACTCTCTTCCCGGCGTCACCTCAAACGGCGCCTGAGCGCCTGAGTTTGGCGGATCGATCTGTCCTTGCGGATAAAAGACGCGCAGCGACTGGCCGCCGGAGTGGTTGAAGTTGTAGCCGTCGATCCAGGTGCGCGTGCTCATGCCGTTGTCCCACGGCGCGCTCCAGCCGTCGAGCGCCCACTGGCTTAGCGTGTAGGCGCTGCCTCGGGCAGGCCGTTCGAACGTATTGATTTTGGGCGCGGCGAAGGCGGCGCCCGCATCCGTCAGCAGAAGCAATAGCACGATCAGCGATACTAACTTTTTCATCGTATCCCTCCTCATTTTGATAACGCTTCCAAGTTTGCCGTCACATCCGATCCGATCGGGTTCGCCAGGGCTCCATCCGCCACCCCCTTATTTATGCGAGTCGCCTTGAGCCCGTTTTCAAAGGAATGTCGTCTCTCAGGCGCAAAATGAACTTATCATCTAGCCAAGAAGCATGATATGGTCACGTTTACCGAAACTTTTCAATTATTAAACGGTCGAGCTTTCGCGCGCATATGAATGGTTTCGATTCTTTGCAATCGACTTGAAGCGGGGGCGCTCGGATCCGGAATGCGGTATAGTTAAGCCTGAAAATGTAAATGGCAGGTGTTCGCTCATGCTCGGTTCTTATCTGTTTCCCATTTCCTATGCATTCTTAAGCTTTCCGATCGCTGCCGCGATCTTCACCGTCCCTTTCCTGGTCGTGCAGTACCGGCGACATGGCTATGTCCACAAAATACGGGCGTTGATCCTGTACCTGCTGCTGTTGTACCTGCTGAACGCCGTTTTTATCATTTTGCTGCCGCTGCCGCCGTCGATCCACAATGCGCCCCCGGATGCCGGCTCGTATTTCCAATGGATCCCGTTCCACTTCCTGACCGACATCGTCCGGGAGACCGGCGTCAAACCAGGCCGTCCGTCGACGTATCCGCATCTGCTCGGCGAGCGGGCCGTGCTCCAGGTAGCCTTTAACGTGCTGCTGACGATTCCGTTCGGGCTGTTTCTCCGGTATTACTTCAGCGCGCATTGGATTCGCTGCCTGCTGCTGTCCTTGGGCTTGTCCTTATTGTTCGAGACGACGCAGGTGACGGGCATCTTCGGCATCTTCGATTATCCGTACCGCCTGTTCGACGTCGACGACCTGATCACGAATACGGCGGGGGGAATGCTTGGATATGTGTTGGCCGAGTGGTTCGCGAGCCGTCTGCCCCGGATCGACCGGCTGGACGCGGAGGTCGACCTTTCCCTTAAGCGGGTGAGCTATACGCGACGAGCGTTGGCCGCCGGGATCGATTGGTGCTTGCTGCTGCCGGTCTGCGCCGTTCTGGGGATGCTCCGTCTGCCGATTCTCTACGTCTTCGGCTTCGTCGTCATCGTCTATTTTATCGTCATTCCCTATGCGACGAACGGTCGGACGGCCGGCAAATGGGTCGTGCGCATCCGCGTGCGCGGAAAGGGGGAGCGCGTGGCGCTGCAGGAGCTGATCGTGCGGTACGGCTTGCTCTACCTGCTCGCCGGCGGCATTAACCTGACCTATCCGATCGTCGCCGTCCGCGATTTTCCGCCGCTCGTGCTTATCCCGTACGCTGTCGGACTGTTCGCCATGAATGTCTGGCTCGGCATCCATCTGATTCGATGCGTCCTGGGCCGCCGTCGCGTGCCGTTCCACGACAGGTGGAGCGGTACCCGGCAGGTCGTCAGTTAGAAGGACGGGATGCGCTGCTAACAAGACGAACAGCCTGCCGAATCGAGCCGGCAGGCTGGACAACAAAAAGGCAAGCAGCTAACGAACGGGCACGTAGCGGAGCGCCACGACGCCGGATCCGAAGCGTTTGGTCTCGGTCAGCTTCAAATTCAGCCGCTCGCGAATGCCGCCCAACAACCGGGGGCCGGATCCGGCAACGATGGGCTGTACCAGAAAGTGATACTCATCTACCAAGCCCAGTTGCGCGAGGGTGGATCCGAGGCCGGGACCTCCGTTGACGAGCAGGCTCTTCCCTTCGGCTAGAAGCTTCGGCACTTCCTCGGAAACGGGCCCCTTCAACAAAAACGAGTTCTGCCACGAAACGTGATCCAGCGTCCGCGAGAAGACGTACTTGGGTATCCGATCGAGCTTGCGCGCGAAGTCGACCATGTACGGAGGTCCTTCGCCGCTGCTGGCAATGGCCGGCCAAGCGCTTTCCATCAGCTGGTAGATTTCGCGTCCGAATAGCCCGCCGTCGGTCTGGTCCATCAAGTCCTCCGAATACCGGTGGAGCTCTTCATCCGCGATCGCCTGTCGGTGGTCGCAGCAGCCGTCCAGCGTCACATTCATCTGCAGAATTACGCGTCCCATATGGAACCTCCTTAATAGCCGCATTTATGTCTACATTTTAACATCCAAAAGCAGGCACGGTTTCTCATGGATTGCTCATGTGCGTGCAGCGCCAAAAAGCCGGCCCCGCATTTGCGGGAACCGGCTTCTTTGGCAGTCCATTAAGCCTCTTGGACTTTGACTTCCGTCCGCGCCGACAAATCCTTTACCTCGTGCGGATGTTCCTTGCGCTTGATGAAGAAAGAGAGCAGCAGGCCGACCGCGCCGATCGCGATGATGACGAGGTACGCGTCGTTGATGCCTTGAATCATCGCTTCCATGGACATATGCGCTTGGTCGGTGCCGCCTGCGGCCGCCATTTCCATGTAGTGCGTCTTCGAACGGTCCGTCATGACGGTGACGAGCAGCGAGGTGCCGATAGCGCCGGCGACCTGCTTGATCGTGTTGGAGATGGCCGTGCCGTGCGCGTTCAGCTTCGGCGGCAGCTGGTTGAGACCGGCGGTCGTGATCGGCATCAGGAACATCGCCATGCCGATCCGGCGTCCCGTGGACATGAGGACCAGATACGTGTAGCTGGTCGAGTCCGTCAGGTTAATGAAGCCGACGGTCGTGCCGATCGTGATGGCCATGCCGATGACGGACAGCCACTTCGCGCCGAATCGGTCGAACAGCTTGCCGGTGATCGGCATCATGAAGCCCATCAGCAGCGAACCGGGCAGCATCAGCAGGCCGGATTCGAGGGCGGTGTAGCCCCGGGCGTTTTGCAAATAAAGCGGGAGGAGCATCATGTCGGCGTACATCATCATCGTAACGGCAATGTTAATGATCGTCGTGAGCGTGAACATGTCGTACCTGAAGGCGCGAAGATCGAGCAGCGGATTGCGGGAAGCGAGCTGCCGCCAGGTGAACAGCGCCAGCGCGACGACGCCCGCGATCAGATAGGCGATGACTTCGGCGCTCGACCAGCCCAGCGTGCCCGCCCGGCTAAAGCCGAACAGCACGGCGCCGAAGCCGATCGTCGACAGCAGCACGCTGACCATGTCGATCTTCGGGAAGGTCCGCTCCGATACGTTGCGCAGATAAATAAAGGCCAAAATGATGACGAGCACGACGAACGGCAGCATGCCGTAGAACATCGTTTCCCAAGCAAAGTTCTTCAGTACATAACCCGCGAGCGTAGGTCCGATCGCCGGCGCGAAGATAATCGCGAAGCCGACCATGCCCATCGCGGCGCCCCGCTTGTTCGGCGGGAAAAGCGTCAGAATGACATTCATCAGCAGCGGCATAATAATGCCGGCGCCAGCGGCTTGGATCAACCGCCCGGTCAGCAGCACCGGGAAGCCCGTCGCGACGGCCGACGTCAGCGTGCCGACGAAGAAAATAATCATGGAAGCCTGGAACAGCTCCCGCGTCGTGAAGCGCTGCATCAAATAGGCCGTGATCGGAATTAACACGCCGTTGACCAGCATGTAGCCGGTCGTCAGCCATTGGGCCGTCGTCGCCGAGATATCGAAGTCCTTCATCAGCTCCGGCGTGGCCACGCTCATGACCGTCTGATTCAGCGTAGCCAGAAACGCCCCCAGAATCATGATGAACAGGATCGGCCCTTTTTTAAGCGAACCGCCCTCTCCAGCCAAGGTTTTACTCAACTACCCCATCCCTTTCAAGTCCGCGGTGGACTAAATTTACACTGTGTAATATACTTAACACGGCATAAATTAGATTTTAACCGGATCTGCGAGCTTTGCAATCGACAGTAATCAATGGATTGTCAATTAACTTGCATGGAAACGGCATCCCGTCGTTTATGACCGATAAGATAGACAAAATGAAGAGAAACTGTCGTCCAATCCGCGGATCTTGAAAGGGAGGTTCATATGAGTCACGCTACGCCGCGTACCGATCCTCGCATCGTACGCACACGGCGCATGCTGCGAGATGCGCTTGTCGAACTGCTGGAGGAGATGGACGTCGAGAAAATATCGGTGAACCGCCTGGCCGAGCGCGCCACGATCAACCGGGTAACGTTTTACCTGCACTACCGCGACATTCCGGACATGATGGAAAAAATGGCGGACGAGATGATCGAGGACCTTCGCGGGATCCTGCAATCGCCCGCTTTGCGGCAAAGCCCCGTCCAAGCGGAGGGATGGCCGCTGATGGTGAACCTGCTCGAGCACATCGCCGATAACTTCCGATTTTACAAAGTCATTCTCACGACCAGGCGAACGACGGTTTTTACGGAGCAATTCTTAAAGCTGCTGACCGGCATGGTCATCGAACGCATCGACAGCCCGGAGGGGGAGGCGAACCTCGCCGCCCTAGGTATCCAGCGCGATATCGTAGTCTGGTACGGCTCTTCTGCCTTGATCGGCACGATCATCTCCTGGCTGCGCAACGACATGCCCTACACGCCGCAATATTTGGCCAAGCAGTTCATGCTCATGAGGCGCCAGCACGAGAAGCCCTGAAACGCATTGCCGCCCGAAGCCGCTTAATAAACGTATCTCCGCTGCCACCAATAGCTGAACAAGAATAGCGAAGCTTCGGTGAGCAGCTTGGCGGCGAGCAGCGGAATGCCGATCGTCTCGTGGAACGAATACAGCAGCACGTAGTTGAACAGTAAAATCGTGGCCGCCAGCGCGTAATAGCGGGGCAGGGAGCGCCGGACGCCGGTGCGCTTGCCACCGAACACGTACTTGCGGTTCATCGCATAATTGAAGGCGGAGCTGACGATGCGGGCGCCGACGACGGCGACGAGCAGGTTCGACGTCATCCATTGCAGCAAGAACAGCAGGACGAAGTCGAGCGCGGCCGACAGGACGGACGAGGCGCCGAATTTAATAAACGGAAAATAGATGCGTGCCGAGTCGGCGAGCGGGCGGAAATGCGAAGACTTGTTGTCGTCGAGGTAGACGGTGTCGATCGGCACCTCGAGCGTCGCGTATCCCGCCGGCTTGGAGGCGAGCAGCATGTTCATCTCGTACTCGAACCGTTCGCCGGGGACGCGGCACAGCCAGTCGAGCATGTCGGCCGAGTAACCGCGAAGCCCGGTCTGCGTATCCCGGATCGGCGCGCCGGTCGCGTACGCATACACCAATCGGGTGGCGGAATTGCCGAATCGGCTGCGCAGCGGCACCTTGCCGGTGAATCGCCGGCTGCCGAGCACGATATGGCGCCGGTGCGTCCGGACCGTGCTCGCGATGCGCAAAATATCGTGGGGCAGATGCTGCCCGTCGCTGTCCGCGCATACGATGCCGTCCGCGTCGCCCGTACGTTTGATATAGTCGAAGCCGGTTTTTAACGCGCATCCTTTGCCTTTGTTGTCCTCGTGCGTCAAGACGGTGCAGCCAGCGTTCCTGGCCGATTGGAAAATGCCGCTGTACTTGTCTCCGCTGCCGTCGTCCACGATCAGGATCGGAGTATCCGTGACCTCTCTTAAATCATGAATCAGCCCCAGCAACCGCTCGTCGGGTTCGTAAGACGGGATGAGTATCGTCATATAAGTGCCTCCTCGGCGAGATTGTCGTCAGCCCTTATTCGGGCAGATAGATGATGTCGCTTACGCCTCGCTCTTTTTCCTTGCCTTGCGGGTTGTTCACGACCCTGCCCATGAAATACATCGTAGAGGAGCCGCCGCCGTCCAAGTTGTAAGCCTCGGTCGCGCCGAGCTCGGCGAACAAGTCCGCGAATTCGTTCAGCGTCATGCCCCTGCTTTCTGACGAACGGCCATCCACGACGACGAACGCGTAGTGGTTCGGGGCGATCATGCCGATGCCGGTCCGCGGATTGGCGCTGTCGATCGTGCGGTTGCCGAAGTTGGTGTCGATCTTGACGTTGTCGAAGTTGTCTGCCGCGACGCCGTTCTGGACGAGCGCCGGGCCGAACGAGAAGGTGTTGGTGACGCCTTCGGCCAGCAAGTCGGATGAGCTTTCCTCCTCTTCGTCGTACGACTTCATCGTCCCGTTCGAGAGAAGGGCCAGACCTTCGCGCGCCGGCTCGTCCCGGTAGAGCGTGCCGTTACGGATGACGACGCCGTCGTTGCGGAAGCCGTAGTAATCGCCGTTGATCGCGAATACGGCGCCGTGATTGGCAGCGATCGTGGACGTGTTCTGCGTGATGTTCGTGCCGAAGGCGTCTTTGGCGAAAGCCGTCTGGATGCCCGCGCCGTTCTTGAGAACCACGTCGGCGACAAAATAGGTGATGAGATCGTCGCCCGAGCCTTTTTGCGCCTTTTGAATGCCGATCTTTTCATTGTCGCTCTCGTAGTTCCAGTCGTCGGACTGAACGCTGCCGGAAGAGGCCGTCGCCGAGCCGGACGTCGAAGCTGCGGACGAGTCTGTAGTCGAAGCTGTCGATGTATCGTTTGCCGAGGCGCTTGTCGAGCCGTTCGAAGCCGTCGTTCCGTTAGAGCCGGCCGGCAAGTTCGATGTCGTTTGCGCGCTCGCGACCCGGACCTCCACGTGTTCGATCAAGTACCGGTCGGCGAGCTTATACGTTACGGTTCCGAGCGTCGCGAGGACCAGGACGACGGTGACGGCTATTTTGGTTTTTCGTTTCATGCGTTTAATGGCGACCACTCCCTGTCGGTATGAAGAAGATGTTTGCTTACGGATTCATTATCGCGGAGGGAACTGAAGCGAGCTTGAACGCAAGCTGAAGGAAGGGTGAGCCGAAGCTGACCGATTGCTGAAAGTGAATAGGGGCGAATCGCAGCTTGAGCGGCGGATGCGAGAGGGGCTGTTCGCCGGACGGAAGGGGAATGCCGGGGAGAGGGCGTGAAGGTACCGGGAAGGGGGATGAGAAGGTGATAGGAGGAAGCAGGCAGAGGTTCTAAAGGTACCGTCGCAGAAGACGAAGCAACGATAGATCGTGGCATGAGTTGAGAAATGGTGCGGACTGTAAAGCCGTTATTTTAAGTAAATTGGGAGAATGGAAGCGGGTTGCGGACCGTAGATCCGCTATTTAAGGCGTTGCGGTGCTCGGGGCACGGTAATCGGCGCAATAGCGGAACGTCTGTCCGCGAGCGAGCCGGAATTGTTGTTTTTTGTGTAAATAGCGGCTCTGGTGTCCGCAGAAGGCGGTATTCCGGTCCGTTACACGGTTTTACCGTGTAACTCGGTCGCTGCCGCGAATGCCAAAAAAGCCCTTCCGGCCATCGGCGGGAAGGGCGTACATATCAAGAAATCGGATAACTCGCGCGCTTCTGCTGCTCCTCCCGGTATTGGCGGGGAGACAGCCCGTAGCGCATTCGGAATTGCCGGTGAAAATAAGTATAGCTATTGAAGCCGCAAGACGCCGCAACGGCATCGAGCGACATCGACGTGAGCCGGATGCGCTCGCAGGCGGTCGCGAGCCGGACTTCGATCGCATAGCTCATGATCGACTGATTGAAGCAGCTCTTGAACAGCGACACGGTGCGGGATACGCTGACGCCGGCGTGTCTCGCGATCTGCTCGAGCGTCAGCGCCTCTGCCGCATGCTGGTCGATGAATCGCTTGATGCTGTAGGCGACGTAGGCGGGGGTCGAAGCTCTTTCCGTACCGGCCGTCTCGTACAGCCGCTGCAGCGTCAGGCAGAAAGCGCGCAGCAAGTAATCGGTCAGCTCGTCTCTCGCGTTGCCGGTTCGGAGCGTTTCCCGCTCGAGCCGGCTCCACAGCTTCAGCAGCTCGTCGTCGAGCGGAACGGCGGTTTTTCTCGGCGGGTCGAAGCGAGCCCACCACTCATCGATCCAAGAGCCCGTGCAGATGACGTAATAATCGATGCTGTTGTCCCTCAGGATCAGCTCGTACGGATCCCCGGGCCTGAACAGGAGCAGGTCGCCGGGCAAAATCTCGACGAATGCGCCGTCGATCAGCGCCTCGCAGCTGCCGCTCGTCTGTAAGCGAATGACGTACGAGTCCAGCTTCTGAACGGGATTGCGGGAACGTCTCTTGTGGTGCGCCATGCCGACGTATAGCGGATCGGCGCGTAGCTGCTGATCGTTCGACATGGCGAATGTTCCTTCCTTCCGTTCGTCTTTAATATCCGCGCTCGCGAAGCCACTCCCTGCTGATGCGAACGCTCTCGAGCGCCGGACCCGCGCAGTCGTCCTGCTCCACGATGAGCCATTCGGTGCCGGCCGCTTCGGCGGCCTCCAGCACGGCGGGCAGATCCATGTCGCCGCGCCCGAGCTCCACCGTCTCGACTTCGCCGGCCGGGGATTTGCGCATATCCTTCAGATGGATAAGCGGCACGCGTCCCGCGTATTTCCGAATATATTCGACCGGATCGCAGCCTCCGTGCGCAACCCAGCATACGTCGAGCTCGCTCTTCAGGTAGTCGGGCGAGATTAGTCCGAAGAACGCGTCGAACCATCGATCGCCCTCGTGCGTCTCCGTAAACTCGATCCAGTGGTTGTGGAAGCCGAACGTAATCCCTTGCTCCGCAAAGCGCTCGCCGCAAGCTTCGAAAAAGGCCGCCGCCTCGGGCAGGGGCATGCGCTCCGACGCGGCGATCCCCGGGCAGACGGCAAAAAGGTTGCCGAGCGCCGCGCTCATGGCAAGCTCCTCGTCCAGGTGATGGCGCAGCCGGTTCACGTTCACGTGCGTGCTGACCGTCTTCAGCGACAACCGGTCCATCAGTTCGCGCAGCTGCTCGGGGCCGTAACCGTAATAGCCCGCGAATTCGACGCCTTCGTAGCCGAGCTCGGCCACCCGCTGCAGCGTTTGCTCGAAGTCCCGCTCCAGCTCGTCCCTTAACGTATACAATTGCAATCCGACCTTCATTTTCGTCATCATCCGCATCCTCCGTATTCGCAGTTCGCTCAAGCTTCTTCCTATTATAAAAGCGGCTGATCGGCTCGAATATAAAGGATGTCATTAAAACATGAACGATCTGACTGCCGGCGCGAGGCGGGATCAGGCCTGATGCTTGCGATAATCGCCCGGCGTGAGCCCGGTGTGCTTTTTAAAGGTACGGTTGAAGTGGCTGATATGATTATAGCCCGCGCGCGTCGCGATCTCGGTCACGCTGAGATCCGTGCCCAGCAGCAGCTCCATGGCCGCCTGGATGCGGAGCGCGGACAGCAGCTCGATGTACGATTTGCCCTTGACCAGCTTCAGCAGGTTGCTGAAGTAAGACGGCGCCATGAGCGCCCTTGCCGCCATGTCCTCCAGATGAAGATCCTCGTCGTAGTGCGACTCCATATAGGCGATCGTCTCGAAAAAAGCCTTGCGGTGGTAGGCGACCTGCTGCCGCTCGCGGGAGCTCTCGGCACCGGAATATCGTTTGTACTGCCGGCAGGTCAGCACGAGCAGCTTGAGCAGCTCGGCCCGGATCGCGAGGCGATAGCCTTCCTCTTTTTCTTCCCACTCGGCCGCGATGACGTCCAGCAAGCTCTCGACGACGGCCTGCGCGGGCAGCGTCAGCGTCATCTTGGGCATCAGGTCGGCCTCGGCGATGAGCGGGCGGATGAAGGCGAAGTCGACGAACGTCTCGATGCTCGCCAGGTCCCGCAGGCTCTCGTGGACCGCGTGCGGCATGAAGTCGACCTGGTACATGACGAAGTCCATCCCTTCGCGCCGCTCGAGCCGGTGCTCCTGGAAGGGCGGGATTGAAAAAAGGTCGCCTTTGGCCAGCACATGACACTGTCCGCCCGCCCAATGGAGGCAGCTGCCGGAGCGCATATAGCAAAGCTGCAGGTGCTCGTGAGCGTGCAAAACGTTGTTCATCGTCTGGGGCCGCCGAATCTCGATCTTGAAGGGGAACGCGTCGTCCAGCATCTCTTTGGAGCCGTAAATCGGATAATCGGGCATAGGACCTCCGCTGCGTCTCGTTCTCTTCCTATCATCGTACACGGATTCTCGGAAATGTTCAAAAGAAGCGCGGAAAAAGGGAGGCGATCGCCCTGAAAGCCCTGCCATAATCATCATGTCCGATCGCAAGCGACGGAAATGAAAGAGAGGTGCGGCATGAATCGATTGGCATTCAGCACGCTCCCCTGCGAGGGCAGGACTTTGGACGAGATGCTGGAGCTGGCCGTCCGCTGGGGCTTCGGCGGCATGGAGCTCAGGGAAGGCGCGCCATGGGGAGTATCCACCGACATGACGGCAGAGGCGCGCAAGTCGGCTTTCCGCAGCTTTGAACGAGCCGGCGTCCGGGCGACCGACATCGCCTCGGGCGTTTGTCTTACCGGTCTTGACAGCGACGAAGCGCAGCTCGAAAATTTGCGGCGCTCGGTCAGGCTGGCGCATGACTTGCAGGCGGGAGGCGTACGGGTTTTCCTCGGCTACTTCACCGAACGAAGGGACCAGGTTATGCCGGCCATCCCGTTCGAGGCGCTCGTCGCGCATATCGCGGCGGCCTGCGACGACGCGGCGCCGCTCGGCGTGCCGATCTGGATCGAGACGCACAACGAGTTCGCGACCGGCCGCTCGCTCCGCAAGCTGCTGGACGATGTCGGGCGCGACAACTGCGCGGTCATCTACGATATCATCCACCCGCTCGAAGAGGGCGAGCAGCCGGAGGAGACGGTGGCGCTGCTGGGGGCGCAGTGCGCCCACGTCCATATGAAGGACGGCGTCCCGTTCGAGGATCCGATGCGAAGCAACTGGAAGTACACGCGGATCGGAGAGGGCCGGGTTCCGATCGTTTCTATTGTAGAAACGCTGGAGCGCGCGGGCTATGCGGGCAGCTACTCCCTGGAGTGGGAGACCAAATGGCGGCCCGAGCTGCAGCTGCCGGGCATGGAGCCGGAGACGATTTTTCCCGCCTATACGGCGAAGATGCGCGATATTTTAGACCAACTGGGGAAATGAGGGACGCGATATGAAAACATTGGTTACGATTGCGGATCCGGGATTGCTCGAGCTGTTCTGGCGGCCGGCGGTCCGCGACAAGCTGGCGAGCTTTTCCGAAGCCGACTTCGTCTCGCCGGGGCAGCCGTTCGACGCCGCGGCGCTTGCCGAGCGGATCGGCGATTACGACGCCTGCATCACGTCGTGGGGCTCGCCGTTTTTCTCGCCGGACGTGCTCGCGCGCGCCGGCAAGCTGAAGTTCATCGGCCATGGCGCCGGCAGCGTCGCCTCGATCGTCGGCGACGACGTGTTCGATACGCCGATCGTCGTGACGAGCGCCAACACGGTGCTCGGACGCTCGACCGCCGAGCTCGCCGTATCGCTTATTCTGGCCGGCGCCTGGGATCACGCGGGCTATGCCGCCAGGCTGAAGCGCGGGCAGTGGAGCAACAACAACCGCGAATCCGTGCTCGGCGTGACGCGCAGAACCGTCGGCATCGTCGGCTACGGCGAGATCTCGAAGCAGGTCATCGCCATGCTGAAGCCGTTCGACGTCCGCTTGCTTATTCATTCCGGCTATTGCCCGCCGGAGGAGGCGGCCGCGCTGGGCGCGGAGCTCGTCGGCTTGAACGAGCTGTTCGAGCGCAGCGATATCGTCTCGCTGCACAATACGTGGACGCCGCGGACCGAGGGCATGATCGGCGCGGAGCAGCTCTCCCGCCTGCGCGACGGGGCGCTGTTCGTCAACACGGCGCGCGGCCCGATCGTGCAGGAGCTGGCGCTGGCGGACGAGCTGCGCGTCGGGCGCATATTCGCGGCGCTCGACGTATACGCGTCGGAGCCGCTGCCGCGGGAGCACGAATGGCTCTCGATGGACAACGTGCTCTGCCTGCCTCATATCGGCGGCTTCCACGGCCTCCTGAAGCGTGATCTGTGCGACTTTATCGTCGACGAGCTTCATCGGTTCACGAAGGGCGAGGCGCCGATCGGCACCGTGACTCGCGAGCATTTCCGCCGGCTGACGCCAAGATAACGATCCTGAAGGCGCGACGCATAAGCAAGACCTAACAAAAAAGCGGGATGCCACGGCTTAGATTCCCAAGCCGCGGCACCCCGCTTTTTTGCGTTCTCTTTGAAATATCAGAATTGACTGCTTGCATAACAATTTTGACCTTCCTTTTTAGCGGATATCATTACAATGAAAAAGAAAGAAGAGGAGGCTGGTAGGAATGAACATTGGTTTAATCGGGTGCGGCGCAATGGGAAGCGTTTATGCCGAACGTTTGATAAGGATGAATGGGGTTCGGGTAACCGCAGTCTGCCATCCCGAGCGGGCGAAAGCAGCCGGTTTAGCCGATCGTCTGCAAGCCGGCATCCATGAATCCTACAGCGACATGATCGCGCGTCCGGACATCGATATCGTCTGCGTGACTTTACCGACTTACTTGCATAAGGAATACGTGCTGCAGGCGTTGAACGCCGGAAAACACGTGATTTGCGAGAAACCGCTGGCGCTGACAGAGGCGGATTGCCTGGAACTCATAGAGGCAAGCCGAATCAATGGGGTCAGGTTGTGCGTCGCGCATGTGGTCCGATTTTTTCCGGAATATAGAGATGCCCGAACGCTCATGCGCGCAGGGAAGGCGGGATCGGTCGCGTCCGTGCGTGCGGCAAGAGCAAGCCTAATGCCGGCGGAGAACAGTTGGTTTTTGGATAAGCGAAAAAGCGGCGGCATTGTGTTCGATCTGATGATTCACGATATTGATTATGTGCTGTGGCTGCTAGGAGACCAAATTGCGCATATAAGCGCGGAAACGATAGCTCGCGAGGGAATGGAGCAAGCATGGGCACGGCTCTATTACGCCAACGGAACCGAAGCTAGCCTTGAGGCCGTTTGGGGCGCGTCCGAATTTCATGCCGGCTTCGATATTACGGGCGATCAGGGAGAGCTTCATTACGGCAGCGCGCAAGAAAACATTGCGATAGACAATAAGGCGGTTCACGCGCATTCAGCGGATCGGGGCGTCGTTATACCCGAGGCGTCAGCGCTTGAGGACCCTTATTATTGCCAGTTGCAGAGCTTTATCCGGGCCATCGAGACGAACGGTCCGCTCCCTATAACGGCGGAAGAAGCCTGTTCGGCGGTCCGAATAGCGAATCTGATATTAGCGTGCATCGAATCCTAATTCTTTGAAACGTCTGGCATAGAAGGTAAGTTTGTCGTGCCTCGGGCGCATTTTAAACGGTATTCGCGAGGCGATAGCCCTTCGAACTTAACGAAGACCCGGGAAAAGGTGCGGAAGGATTGAAAGCCCGTCTCCACGGAGATATCCAGGACGGACATGCTGGTGTTCAGAAGCAGGCCGGTCGCTCTCCTGATCCGAAGGCTGTGCAAATAATGGAGAAAATTCGTTCCCATGACTTCCTTGAACGAAAGACTGATAGCCGATACGCTGGCATCGAATTGGCTGGAGAGCGTTTCTAGGGATAGGTCGTCCATATAATGGGTGTTTACGTATTGAATGACGTTCCAAATCAGCTTTTTCGTACGATAATTGGAACTCGGCGAAGGAAGATTATTGCTCTTTTGATGAGCGCGGAAATAGATAATCAAGGCTTCAATCAGCTTGCTGCGAATATACGAGTTTTTAGCCAGTTTGTCATCCAGGTATTCCAACCGCATTTTCTCAAGGCAACTGCGCATTTCGGCGTATGGTAGAGGTTCGAGATCTACATAGGAAGTCGATCCGTCATTCGTTCCCAGGATGATCGTTCCGAAATCCGCCTCCATGGTCGATCCGAACAGCAGGCTGATATCGAACATGCAGCAGATCACTTCCACGCCCGAATCGTCGCAGAATATTTCATGCATATCATGGGGTCGTAAAAAAGTGACTGTTCCCGGTTGAAGTTTATGCGGACTTCCATTAATAAACTCGGTCCCTGTTCCGCTCACGACGAGGGCAAGTTCGAGCACGTCATGGTGGTGCAAAGCGTAATGCTTTTGGAGCGTGTGCGTTGTAACCACGCAGGAAAACTTGCGGCTCACGGCCCCGGATAAAGATAGAACATCTTCGTATTCCGGAAACTTCACCATGTTGATTTCCCCCGTTTTCTTCTTCATTTTCTTTCTGTTTTCTTTCTATTGACCGGGAAAAAATAAAAAATGACCGATTTCTGAATGAAATGTATTATACCATAGAAATCGAAAGGAGTGATTCTGTGGCGCTTCCATTGCGTGTCGGTACGGCCAAAATCGACATCACCCCGCCATTCCCTTTGCCGCTTGCGGGATTTGCCGTCCGGGAAAATCGAAAGTTCGAGACCGTTAACAGCCGCTTGTACGTTCGGACGTTTTATTTCCGGCAGCACGCGGCGGATCGCTCGAAGCGACAGGCGCTGCTTGTATCTGCTGATATTTTGTTCTGGTCGGATCAACTGGCTGACCGGCTGCGCACGCTTATTGCGCGGCGGTGGAGAATCCCGCTAGGTGCCATTATTTTAAATGCCACCCATACGCATTCAGGTCCGGCCATTTCAACGCAAACAATCGGTTTAGGAGAACCTGATCCCGATTACCTCGCTTTTTTGGAGCAAGCGGTTATGCGGAGCGTGGAACAGGCAGTAGGCGATGCCGAGTCCGTGAGCATACATAGGGGCAAAGGCAGCTCCGGAATCAGCGTGAATCGCAGGAAGAAAAATGGGGAACGGATTGTGTTGGCGCCGAATGAGGAAGGCATAACCGATCCGGAACTGAGGGTTTTCGTCTTTACGACTTCCGCAGGCAGGAAAAAGGGCGTGCTAACCCATTATGCTTGCCATCCCACGTTATCTGCCCGCAATGCCGTATCCTCTGAATTTATCGGGTACGCGATGGAGCAGCTGGAGAGCCGATACGATTCCTTGACGGTATGCGCTTATTTACAAGGATGCTGCGGCGATATTAATCCTGTTAGGCCGGAAGCTGCAGAAAGCGATCGGGACGCCATTTCCATCGTAGGAAAAAAGTTTGCCGACGATGTGGAGGCGATTGTATCGGGAGAACTTGAACGGCTGGAACCGGCAGCGTTGACTAGCAGGCGGTCAATTACTGTGCTCCCTTTCGCAGAGATACCGTCGCCGCACCGCAAGACCAGGGAGCAAGCCCTATTTGAAATAACGAAAATAAATATAGCCGATGGTTTAACATTTATAGCGATGAACGGCGAGATGGTCGTGGAATACGGCTTGTTCGTGAAAAGCCGCTCGCCCGATCTAATCCCTCTGGCTTACAGCAACGGAATGCTTGGCTATATTACAACCGCCGAACAGCTGCTGGAGGGCGGATATGAGCCGATCGAATCCGTGCCTTATTTCGGCCTTCCGGGTCCATTCGATCAATCCGTCGAGGCAACGGTGAAAAGACAACTCTTGGCTATTATCAACGAACATACTTAGGAGGCGTAGCAGCATGCAGAAGTCAAGACTCGCAGTAGATGGCGGTAATCCGGTAAGAACGCATCCATTTCCCGATTGGCCGATCTTCGGAGAGCTGGAAGAGAAGCTTGTGCTGGAGACGGTCAGATCGGGGAATTGGGGCGGGGTTAATCCGGATAAAATCAAATCGTTCGAGGAAAAATTTGCCTGTCTGCAGGATGCGAAATATGCGATAACTGTCAACAATGGCACAGTCGCCATAAGCATTGCTTTGCTGGCTGCAGGCGTGGATGCGGGCGATGAGGTCATCATGCCCCCCTATACGTTCATTGCTACGGCTACAGCCGCATTGCTGATTGGAGCAATTCCGGTATTTGCGGACGTTGACGAGTCGATGTTGATTGATCCGGACAAGGTCGAAGCGGCGATCACGCCGGCCACGAAGGCGATTATCGCCGTTCATATTGCAGGCGCACCGGCCAATATGACCCGGCTACGTCAAATCGCGAAGACGCACAAACTAAGTCTAATCGAAGATGCCGCACAAGCGGTAGCCGCCAAATGGGAGGACCAAGGCATTGGAGCGCTAGGCGATCTGGGCACCTTCAGCCTCCAATCCAGTAAAAATCTCAATAGCGGCGAGGGTGGCGTCATTGTAAGCAACGACGAGGAGCTGGCCGAGCATGTCTGGTCGATTCATAACTGCGGTCGTATTCGCAACGGCAAATGGTATCAGCACGAGCGCATTGGCTGGAACTTCAGGTTCAGCGAGGTGCAGGCCGCGCTGGCGCTAGCGCAGCTGAGCCGCGTAGAACAACAGATGGAGATACGCCAGCGCAGCGCGAACGATCTGGACGAACGATTGCGGCGTATTGAGGGCATCCATCCCGTGAAGTACGATAGCAGAATTACAAAACATGCGAACCACCTTTATATGTTCAAGCTGGACAGAGGCGTTAAGGACAAAATCGTTAAAGAAGATTTTATCCGCAAGTTGAACGCGGAGGGAATACCCGTCACTGCAGGTTACGTGCCTCTTAACAAGAACGCCGCCGTTATCGATCGAATACGCATGCTGGTCGGAGAAGCGAAGACGAACAGCTGTCCGGTGGCGGAAAGAGCGTCCGAACATGAATTGCTCTGGCTGCACCAGCACGTTCTTCTTGGATCCGAGAGGGATATGGAAGACATTGCGAGCGGTATCGACAAAGTCATGCAATCTTATTTATAGATCCATATACGATGCGGTTTCATAGGATTGGCCAAATGCCTTGTAGGATCGCGACCTCGGGCAGATGGCCGCCTTGCAAACATAAATCATGAAGGACACTAGACGAGAGGGGTTCACGAAATGAAGAAAATTTGGTTCTCCGTCATCGCACTTGCACTCATGCTGTCCGCGTGTTCCGGCAATGAAAACAAAGCAAATGAGAGCAGTCCGAATAGCGAAGGAAAATCAAGTGCTGAAGGTAAAAATGAAAGCGGATCCAAAAGTCCGGATTCAGGCAATAAATCGATTAAAGTACTCCTTTCCCATGCAGAGGCGGAGTATGCCAAAACGGTAAAAGCAGACGATCCCTATATCAAAGAATTAAACAGGCTGTCGGGATATAATCTCAGTTTCGATTTTTTGGGACATTCCGACTACGATCAACAGCTCTCTCTGCGATTTGCTTCCGGGGATTTGGCGGATTTGGTCCGGACGCCCAGCATCGATTCGACCATTCACAAGGATGCGGTCGAACAGGGGATCTTCAAAGAATTAGGGCCCTTGATCGATCAGTACGGTCCAAACCTCAAAAAGCGGATTCCCGAAACCGCATGGAACAGCCCGCGCGTTCAGAAGGACGGGAAAATTTACGGCATTCCTGTTCTTGTCGGAACGGCAAACGACAGAATCGGATTAATTCGCCAGGATTGGCTCGACAAGCTGGGCCTGAAGCAACCGGAAACGATCGACGATTGGCTGAACTATTTCGAGCAGGTTAAGGTTCAAGACGTGAACGGGAATGGCGATCCGAACGACGAATACGGCTACACGATGTTTGAAGGCGTAGGCTGGAGCTCGATGTTCTTCGGAACGTTCGGCGTCGATCCCGGAACTTGGCACTTGCAGGATGGCAAGCTAGTGCCGGATATGATCAGCCCGAAGATGAAGGAAGCCATCGCCTTTTATAAGATGCTTTATGAGAAAGGGTATGTCAATCGCGATTTGTTCACGAAAAAGGAGGCGGACTTCCGTGCCGATATTTATAACGGCAAGTCGGGAAGCTTCGCTGCCGCCGTCTATCAATACACGCCGGACTTCAGCGCAGCCAACGCGCCGAAGAAGTTCGTCAACGAGCCTGACAAAGTAAAGATCTCGATGATTGCTCCGCCGGCCGGACCTAGAGGCGAGAGAGGTTTGGGGGCCGTGTCCGATGGCATTTATTTCGTGTGGGTGATTCCGGAATCGGTTAAAAATCCCGAAGAAATCATCAAGTATCTCGATTGGGCATGGAGCGCCCCGGAAGCCGACAAGTTTTTCGCTTATGGGATTGAAGGCTCCAACTATACCGAAACGGGCGGAGAAATCAAATACGATGTTTCGGCTCCCGTTAACGCGGACAAAAACGCATTTCAAATGTTCCAGCTGTCCATCAATCCCCGCGAGATCGGGTTCAACAACGACCTGGTACTGAAGACGCTGCCGGAATCGGAAAAGATTATCGCAGGCTATAAGCTCTCTGCGGATATTGCGTTCCCGCACGACAGCCTGTATATGCCGCCGTTGGTCACCTTCCAGAACAATCCTGAAATCTCGACTTGGGGAACGATGTTCGTCGAGATGTTCTCCAAGATTATGACGGGAAATCAACCGATCGACGCGTTCGACAAATTCGTTGCGGACTGGCATAAACGCGGCGGGGATAAAGCCATCGAAGAAGCGACCCAGTGGTACGATTCGTTCCATAAATAACGTTTAGGATGGATGGCGCTGCATGCCTCATGCATGCAGCGCGGTTCGCGAATGATCGGTAATGGTTGTAAAGCAGATGGCCATCCACAAGAACCGGCAGGTGATGTTATGAAAAGGCGATTGGTGTTGCGCGACAAGGGCGTTCTTATCTTGTTCGCTTTGCCCGGATTGCTCTATTTTTTACTATTTAAATACGTTCCGCTGCTTGGCAATGTCATTGCCTTTCAGGACTATAACATCTTCAAAGGCATTTTACACAGCCCGTGGGTGGGCTTTGCGCAATTCGAGCGGATGTTCGGATTCGAAGATTTTTATGAAGTGTTTCGCAATTCCGTGAAACTCGGCATCTATTCGCTGTTGTTCGGCTTCCCCGCACCGATCATTCTAGCGCTGCTGCTGAATGAATTGAAATCAATGGCGTTCAAGAGAGTCGTGCAAACCGTTGTCTACATGCCTCACTTCTTATCCTGGGTTATCGTCGGTTCCATCTTCATTAATCTGCTCTCTTACGAAGGCATTATTAATACGATAGCCGGTAAAATGGGCTTGCCAAAGGTTGACTATGTGACGCAAGGAAACACATTCATGGCCGTACTGATATCCACCGGGATCTGGAAAGAAGTCGGATGGGGCACGATTCTCTATCTGGCGGCATTATCCGGCATTAATCCGAATCTGTACGAAGCCGCCATGGTTGACGGCGCCGGCAGATGGAGGCAGATGCGGAGCATTACGCTGCCCTTTTTGATGCCGACGATGGTCGTGGTGCTGCTTCTCTCGATTGGACATATTCTGGACGCGAATGTAGAGCAGGTGCTGATCTTCCTCAATCCGCTCGTTAGGGATGTAGGAGAGGTGTTCGATACGTATGTCTATACTTTCGGTTTGGTAGGCGGCCAGTACAGCTATACGACGGCAATTGCCTTATTTAAAGCCGTGATTGGCATCGTACTTGTATTCGGGCTGAATGCGATCAGTCGTAAAACAACCGGAGAGAGCCTTTACTAACATCGGAGGTGGATTCGTGCGTAAACCTGCAGCCTTTCAATCGTTTTTGATCGCCATTTTGACCGCTCTAAGTCTGATTATGCTGGCGCCGTTAATTCACATCCTTTCGGTATCCTTAAGTTCCCCGCTTTATGCGCAGGCTAAGCTGGTCTATTTCTGGCCGAAGGGATTGCAGTTTGCCGTTTACAAAAAAATCATTTCGATGGATGAGATGTGGAGGGCGATGGGGGTCAGTGTCTACATTACCGTCATCGGTACGTTGATCACTTTGGCGCTCACGTCCATGATCGCGTATTCGCTATCCAGAGCGACCATGCCGGGCCGAATATGGATCATGCGGCTCATCGTGCTTACTTTTATTTTACCCGCGCCGCTTATACCGGGTTTCCTGTTAGTCAAATCTCTCCATATGCTCGATACGCTTTGGTCATTGATGATACCGGGAGCAACAAGCGCTTTTTACGTGATCATCATGCGAACTTTTTTCCGGAATGTATCCGGCGAGCTGTTCGATGCGGCGAAGATGGACGGCTGCGGCGAGGCGGGCATCTATTTCCGTGTCGTGCTGCCCTTATCGACGGCCGTGATCGCCACCATCGGACTATTCCATGCCGTCTATCAATGGAACACTTACTTTTCCGCGCTTGTGTTCATCAGGGACAAGACGCTCTATCCTCTGCAGGTGCTGCTGCAAAACCTGGTCGCCAAAAAAGGGCTGAACAACTTCATGGGGGAGGTTCAGTTCGAACTCAATATGCCCGTGACGCCGGAAATGATGAGCGCAGGCATTATTATCTTTGCCACGGTTCCGATTCTGATCGTGTATCCGTTCCTGCAAAGATATTTTGTGAAAGGCGCCATGCTGGGCTCGCTGAAAGAATAATAGAGGAGGTCATCTAATGAAGCGTTATCTGATGCATCTGGCAAAAGTGGTAATTGCGTTAGCCATTGCGGCACCCGGATTTGTGATGGGTCCATCTGGACGCGCCAATGCGACGATCGCAGATATCGATAAAATCGTTCCGACGCCGCAGCAGGTCAGCTATACGGACGAGTTTCTGACGCTGCATGACGGCACCTCTTATAAAGCGGCGATCGTCATCGGCAGGGAAGCTTCGTCGGCGGAGGAGGAAGGCGCAAATCTGCTGCAAAGCGTCATTGCCCGCAAAAACGGGCAGCAAATTCCGATCCTCTACGACGATCAGTCCAACGCGGTCTATTCGGTGGTCATCGCCATCGGAACGAAAAATACGAATACCGTTAACGGCAGTCACGCCATTGACGTTCCCGATCATAAGGAGGGTTACGCCATCGAACGGGCGTTGGCCGGCAATCGGCATATCGTGCTGGTCACCGGTTACGAGGCGATCGGAGCCTATTACGGTTCGACGAGCCTTGCCCAAATGGTAGATTCGAGCGGCGCCTTAACCCGGCTGCGGGTCATATCGGTCCGCGACTATCCGGATATGGATATGCGGATCTTCAAGGACATCTATACCAAATTTCATGTGAATAATGAAGGCGAATTTACGTATTCCGACGCTAGAGACTGGATGCACATGCTCCCTTTGCTGAAGGTCAACGTGTTCAGCTTATGTTACAGCCATCTTTTAGAGACCGGTTGGAGAAATCCGAATGCCGACTATGTGAATGCGGTGAAAGAATTCAGCAATTATGAACGGGATAAAGGCATCATCCAATTTATGCAGGAGGTTAATCCCGGCTACTCGGGGGGGATGCCGACGGACGCAGAGTTCGGCAAGCTGCTTGACTTGTTTAAATTATCATTGGATGAAGGCGCTTCCAAGATTATGCTGGCTTTCGACGATCAAGGCTCTCCGGATCCGGCGAAGCATCGGGATTTGGCCAATAAGATCCAGAAGAGCCTGTCAGGTCCTGAAGGGTTTTATTTGCTGACGACGCCGGAGAAGTATAATCTGACCGAGTCCGATATCGGCACCTACTTGAATACGTATACGACCGGATTGATCCCGGAGATCGGGGCAGCTTGGACGGGTTATAATGTCTTCTCGACGGAATTGACGCCGGCTCACGTATCCACTTGGAGAAATTATACGAGCAGTCCTTATAAAATACCGTTCTATTGGCACAATGACTACGAACTTGCGGATACCAGATTGAATTTTAACGATCCGGACGTTCCGAAGTGGGAGATCGACAATTATTACTTTACGGATCAAAGAGTTCCGTTTAAGACGAAAACGATGGTTCCTCCGGCGCAATCGCTGACCTTGCCGGGCGGGTACGTGTGGAACGATATGCCGCGGAATACGTCCGAAGGCGTCCTCGAAAATATTTTCCGGCCGACGACGCCGCACAAAATCTACGCGATATCGATGGCGAACTGGATGTGGAATCCCGATGCCTACATGAACGACGCGACAGAGTTCGCGCGTGCCAAAAGATACTGGGACACGATCGTATCCAATCCGGGATTTAAGAAAACCGCTACCGCATCATCGCAGTTCAGCGCAGCCTATGCGGCCGATAAAGCCGTGGACGGTATTAACAGCAATGATGCCGTGGAGAATACTTGGGCGACCGCCAGCGGCGCTGCGCTTAATTCCTGGTGGAAGCTGGACCTGGGCAAAAAGCAGAAGATGGAGGGCGTGCGCGTCAAGTATCGTGAATTTCAGAAAAAAGCATACATGGTTCCGAACGCGGTAACCGTGCAAATCAGCAACGATAATGTCAACTGGACAACGGTCGTGAATCAATCGACGAATGTCCCGCCTGAAAATTCCACGTACGCTTCCGAAGTGTATCTTTATCCGTTCCAGGCGGAGGCCAGATACGTACAGCTGAAATTTCCGACGGGCGGGCAAAATTCGCTGATCGAGCTTTCGGAGGTAGAAATCGCTCGGGAAAAAACGGTGCCGGCATCCGCGAATCTGGCGATTGGAAAGACAGCTTCCGCTTCCTCTGTATTTGATGCCACCTATACTGCAGGCAAGGCGAATGACGGGTTGAACAGTCATGGAACCGTTAATCCGAACAATGCGTGGTCCAGCGCCTCGGGTACGAATCTGAACAGTTGGTGGAAGGTCGATCTGGGGCAGCAGGAAAAGTTCAAAACCATCGAAGTGAAATTCAGGGAATCTCCCGCGAATATCGCCTATATGGCGCCGAAGACGATCACCGTCCAGACAAGCGACGACAATACGAATTGGACGACGCTGCTGGCCAGATCGGCTAACGTTCCTGTGAACGGTCAATCCTACGGGTCCGCTGCGTACGCCTATTCCGTAAACGGGCAAGGCAGGTATGTCCGCCTGCTGTTCGAGGACGGCGGCCAGAGTACGTCGGTGCAATTGTCGGAGGTCGGCATCTACAACCGCAAGCTGCCTCAGCATGAGCGGCAGACGCAGAATGCCGCCTTCAAGAGAAAAGCGACGGCTTCGTCGGAATATTCGGCGATGTATCCGGCCGGGAAGGCGAACGACGGCACGCACTCCCGCAGAACGGCGGAGAACGCCTGGGCCTCCACCGCAGCGGGAGCGGCAAACGCATGGTGGGAGGTAGATCTGGGCAGGCAGACGTCTATACAGGATGTGGCATTGTATTTCCGGGAATTTCCTTATGGCTCTGCATATACCGTACCGGCCAACATCGCCTTCGAGGTGAGCAACGACAAGACGACCTGGACGAGCGTTCTAAGCGCGACGAACGTACCCGTCGAAGGTCAGAGCTACGATTCATCGAAGTATACGTACACCTTGAACGCCTCGGGCAGGTATTTGCGATTGAAGTTTCCGGGAGGCGGCCAGAGCAGCCTTGTGGAGCTGTCGGAAGTAGAGGTGCGTTCGCCGCAGCTTGCCCGATCCGATTTCCATAATGTCATCGCTCAGGACGGCGCCGACGCCTGGATGTACAAACATACCGACGGCTACTATTATTACACCAAGACGACGGGCAACAATGTGACGATCTGGAGATCCAAGACGCTGTCGGGTATCGAAGCCGGCGAGAAAAAGGTCATCTGGACCCCGCCCGCCAACAATCCGAACGCGGCGAACTGCCGGTCGATCTGGGCGCCGGAAATTCACTTTTTGAACAATGCCTGGTATGCCTATTATTCGGCTACGACCTGCGCCGATTCGAAGGATCTCAATCATCGTATGTTCGTACTGGAGAATACGAACGCCGATCCGTTCCAAGGAACGTTTACCGATAAAGGAAAAATAACCGACGCGACGGATTTGTGGGCGATCGACGGCACCGTGTTGAATCTTGCGGGGCAGCTCTATTGGTTCTGGTCCGGATGGGATTCCCCGTACCAGGATCGCCAGAACATCTATGTGGCTTCGATGAGCAATCCTTATACGTTGTCCAGCCCCAAAACATTGCTTTCATCGCCGAATTTCGGTTGGGAGAAAACCCAATTCCCTTATGTAAACGAAGCGCCGCAGCCGATCGTCAAAGGAAATAAGGTTAATCTTGTCTACTCGGCGGATGGCAGCTGGAGCAATAACTACAACTTGGGACTGCTGACGGCAAGCGCTTCGTCCAATTTATTGTCCGCGGCATCCTGGACGAAGAGCGCCGCGCCGATTTTCAGCGGCGGCAGCGGCGTCATGGGCCCAGGGCACAACAGCTTCACCAAATCGCCTGATGGCACCGAGGATTGGTTGATCTATCATGCCGCCCGATGGTCCGGCTCAGGCTGGACGAGGAGCGTAAGGGCGCAGCCCTTTACCTGGAACGCGGACAACACGCCTAATCTCGGCGTTCCGGTCTCGCCGAACTTTCCGATCCTGACGCCGTCCGGGGAGCCGGTGAGAAAGAGATATGAAGCCGAAGAGGCGACGATCGCGAACGGGGCGAAAAGGGTGCAGGACGAGACGGCCTCGGGCCGAAAAAAGGTTGGATATATGGATAATTCGAACAGCTACGTGGAGTTCGACGTTACCGTCGCTGCGGCCGGTTCCTATATCCTGTCGGCAAGAACGGCTAACGGAACGATCGGCCAACCGATCGCAACCTACAGCATGACCGTCAACGGAGGAACGAGCCAGGCGGTCGACATTGTGTATTCCGATTGGGGAAACTGGGGAACGACCGTAATGGAGAAAACCTTAACGGCAGGACACAATAAAGTCCGGTTTACCAAAGGCGCTAATTACGCGGAGATCGATTATCTGGATGTTATGCTTAAACCATAATTCGAAATAAGCGGTCCGTCCTCACCCGAGGGCGGGCTGCTTTTTATTGCGCATCGAAGGGATGGCATTTTTTTGGCGCTTCTTAATATCCGACAGATAATCGAAAGTTTAGGGGGGACGAACCGGACGTCGACCCCTCTATAATTAAGATCAGACAACCGGGGGAACGCGAGCCGTCCGCGGCTGCCGCCGCCACACAGCCCGCGAAAGGAGAGAAATCCATGAAATCCGCGTTTATTCGCGACTTCTTGAATTACAAAACGATGCTGTTCATGCTCATTCCGTCCTTGTTTTTCGTCTTATTGTTTCAATATCTTCCGATGTTCGGCCTCATCCTCGCCTTCAAAGAGTACACCTACAGCAAAGGCATACTCCGAAGCGCTTGGAACGGCCTCGAGAACTTCAAGTTTTTCTTTATCTCGGGAGACGCCTGGCGAGTGACGCGCAACACCGTCCTTTACAACGCCGCCTTCATCGCGATCAACCTCGTCCTTCAGGTCTCCATCGCCATCATGCTGTCCGAGCTGAAGAGCAAATGGTTCAAGAAAATCAGCCAATCGATGCTGTTTCTGCCCTACTTCATCTCCTGGGTCGTGGTCGGCACGATTGTCTACAATCTGCTGAACTTCGAGCACGGCACCATCAACACGCTGCTGCGATCGCTGGGCATCGAGCCTTTCAACTTCTACAGCGACAAAAGCGTCTGGCCCTTCTTCCTCGTCTTTTTCTCCGCATGGAAAGCCGTAGGCTACGGCGCGGTCTTTTACTTGGCCGCGATCATGAGCATCGACGCCGAGATGTTCGAGGCGGCCGAGACCGACGGCGCGAACATCTTCCAGCGGATCTGGCATATCACGATTCCTTCGCTCAAGCCTACGATGATCGTCCTGACGCTGCTGTCGGTCGGTCACATTTTCCGCGGCGACTTCGGCCTTTTCTACAACATGATCGGCAACAACGGCCTGCTGTTCGGAACCACGGACGTCATCGACACGTTCGTCTTCAGATCGCTGGTCGAAAACAACGAGATCGGCATGTCGGCGGCTATCGGGTTCTATCAATCGATCCTGTGCTTCGCGACCATCCTGCTCGTGAACGGAATCGTCCGCAGAGCGGACAAGGATTCGGCTTTGTTCTAATCGGAAAGGAGCGTCACGCTTGATGAATTCGGTAACCGATACCCGCGTGGCGGCCGCCGGCTTAGACCGGATGCCCGCCCGCAAGATACGCGCGGACCAATGGATTTTAAATACGATCTCTTACTTTTGGATCACTTTCGTCGCCCTGCTGTGCATCCTGCCCTTCCTGCTGATCCTGAGCGGATCGTTCTCGTCGGAACGGGCTATCTTGATGGAAGGCTTTAAGCTCATCCCGGCGGAATTTTCCTTGGAAGCCTACCGCTTCGTCTTCAAGTTTCCCGAGCAAATCCTGCGCGCCTACGGCGTCACCGTTTCCCTGACCGTCCTGGGCACCGCCCTGTCGCTGTTCGTCATCGCGATGTGCAGCTACGTGCTGCAGCGGCCAGACTTCAAGTGGCGCAACGGCTTCTCCTTCTTCTTCTACTTCACGACCCTGTTCAGCGGAGGCCTCGTCCCGTTGTACATCCTGATCGTCAACTATCTGAAGCTCAAAGATACCTACTGGGTGCTATTGTTGCTGCCGCTCGTCAACGTATTCTACATTTTGGTCATGAAAAGCTTCATGCGGAGCATCCCGGCCGCGATTACCGAGTCCGCCAAGATCGACGGGGCCGGAGACTTTACGATTTTTATCCGCCTGATCCTGCCTCTGACCAAGCCCGCGCTGGCGACGATCGGCCTGTTCGTGGCGCTCGGATATTGGAACGACTGGTTCAACTCCTTGCTCTTCATCAGCGACCAGCGGCTGTATGAGCTTCAGTATTATCTGTACAAGGTGCTGGGCAACGTGGACGGGCTGAAGATCGTGGCGGAGAAAAGCGGGCGCCCCGTGCCGGACCTGCCGGGCGAAGGCCTGAAGATGGCGCTGACCATCGTCGTGACCGGGCCGATCATCTTCTTGTATCCGTTCATCCAGCGCTATTTCGTCAAAGGTTTGACGATCGGGGCCGTCAAGGGATAACGCCGGAATTCCGGTTTATCATAGCAAGCATTATCATCCATTCATCGGGGGGAAGCGTATGAGTAAAAAGAAGAAAGCTTGGTTAGGCACGTCCACGGTTCTGGCATTCAGCATGTTGGCCAGCGCTTGCAGCGGCGGAAACGGGAACAACGCGGCTTCAGGGAGTCCGTCTGCTTCCGCGACGGCAACGTCTTCGGCGAGCGCATCCGCCTCGCCTACGGCCAGCGCTTCGGCGTCGGCGATCGATACTTCGGAGCACGTCAAGCTGAAGATGGTATTGGTCGGGCCGAAGGCGCCGGACACGGACGAAGTATACGCGGAGGTCAACAAGATTCTGACCGAGAAGATCAATGCCGAGCTCGAGGTGAGATTCCTCGATTGGGGCGAGATGAATCAGAAGTACCCGCTGCTCTTCGCGGCCAACGAGGACTTCGACATGGCTTTCACGTCCAGTTGGGCGTTCTATAATCCGACTGCGCGCAAGGACGGTTTCCTCGAGCTGACGGAGGACTTGCTGAAAACCTACGCGCCGAATACGTGGGCCAATCAGGATCCGGTCGGCTGGGATCAGGCCAAGATCGACGGCAAGATCTATATGGTGCCGCAGGACGCCTTCGAATCCGGCTCCGCCGTCGCCATGGTCCGCGGCGACTTGCGGGAGAAGTACAATATTCCCGAACTCAAGACGCAGGCCGACTTCGTCAACTACGTGAAAACGATTGCTAAGAACGAGAAGGGCATAGTCGCCTACAACGGACCGCCGACCACGCTTAACGGCTCGGGCTCGGCTCTCCTCTTCCTGGATCTCGAAAAGCGCTGGGTACACGGGAGCGCGCCGCTTGTCTATGACATGAATTCCGAATCGCCGCAGCTTATCAACTATCTGGAAGACCCGGCATCGCTCGCAAAGATCGACACGATGTACGACATGGCGCAAGCGGGCGTATGGCCCAAAGACGCGATCGTCGCCAAGACGGACTGGCACGCCGCCTTCAAGGAAGGCAAGATGGCGGCGGATGCAGGCAACATCCTGACGGCATCCGCGACGATGGAAGCGATGAACCTGGCGCATCCGGAGTGGAAGGTGGAGGTCTACGATCTCTCGCCCGACGCGAAGCGCTTCCAGGATCCGCTCATCAACAACGGCGTCGGCATTCACGCGACCTCCAAGCATCCGGAACGTGCGCTTATGGCGCTCGACTTGCTCCGCTACGACCGGGAGCTGTTCGAATTGACGACCTACGGAATCAAGGGCAAGCACTGGGAACCGGTCGGCGAGGACAGGTACAAAGTCCTTCCCGGCTCTACCGGCTACACGCCCGACGGCGTATGCCCATGGGGTTGGAGAACGGAGCTCGTCCGTACGCTCGACGGCCCTGCAGGCGATCTGCTTCAATCGTTCTATAAGAAGTGGAAGGAAAACAACATCATTCACAGTCCGCTCGAGACGTTCGCGCTCGACGATGCCAACATCAAAAACGAGCTTGCCGCCCTGGCCAACGTCCAGAAGACGTATCTGCTTCCGATCTACTTCGGTCTCGTCAAACCTTCGGAGGGCATTCCCGAAGTCATCGAAAAGATGAAGCAAGCAGGGCTCGACAAGGTGCAAGCCGAAATGCAAAAGCAGCTCGACGCCTACGTGGCAAGCCATAAAGCATAATCATTAAGAAGCGGCGGTCTCCGGAAGGAGCCGCCGCTTTTTTCGTTTGTCCGCCCTCGGGTCGCGCTTATTCCGCGCCGACGACGAACGGAATATGGATCTCGACCGCCATCCCGTCGCCGGGAGAGCTGAAAAACTGCAGGCCGTAGCTATCGCCGTAATATACTTTGATCCGTTCCTGCACGTTGCGGATGCCATAGCCGCTGCCGGACGTCTTGAGCCTGGCGCCGGCCCGAAGCCGTCCAAGCTGTTCCTCGTCCACGCCGGCGCCGTCGTCCATGACGGTCAGCACGATCCGGTCGTCCTTGCGTTCGCAGGAGATGGCGATGCTGCCCTCGCGGTTTTCGCTGCCGAGGATGCCGTGGAGGATGGCGTTCTCGACGATCGGCTGTAGCGTCAGCTTAGGGATGAGACCCTGCAGAAACGGCTCGTCCACTTGCGCGATCAGTTCGATTTTCTGCTCGAACCGCACGTTCTGTATCTCGACGTAATAGGCGATCAGCTCCAACTCCTGGCCGATCGTGATGATATCCTGCCCGTTGCTTAGCGTCAGCTTGTAGTAGCGCGCGAGCGACTGGACGAGCGAAGCGATCTGGTCGTTCATGCCGAACTGCGCCATCCAGTTGATCTGATCCAGCGTATTGTACAAAAAATGCGGGTTGATCTGGGATTGCAGCGCCTTCATCTCCGACTTGACGGCTCTGACCTCGACGTCCTTCAGCAGGGCAAGCTGGCGAGACATCGCGTTGTAGCTATGGATAAGCTCCCCGATCTCGTCTTCGCCGGCCGGCTTCACGATCGGTTCGAGCGCGCCGGTCTCCATCGATTTCATTTTCTGGCTCAGGTGGGTGATCCGCCTGGTCATGTTCAGCGATATGATATGGGCGAGCAGCATCGCGAGCAGCGCGACGCCGATGAGGCTGATCAGCAGGCTTCGCTGCAGGCTCGCGCTTTTGGATACGATCTCCGAACGCGGAATCGCCGTCACCATCGTCAGATCCGTATCGGGGATGCGCAGCTGGAGAAATTCGAGCTCGCCATTGCCGGCGATCGCCTCTTCGCCGGCATCGGGAAAATAACGCTTCATCAGCGCATCGTCCGAAGCGATCAGGATGGCGCCGTCGCTCCGCTGCAGGTAGGTCAGGCTGTTCTTGACCGTATTCGCGCGGGATACGATCTCCTTGAGGACGCGCTCGTTCAGGTCGAGCCGCAGCAGGCCGATCGGCTCGTTGTAGTGGTCGGGATTGCGAATGAGCCGGACGAGGGATGTCACCTTCTGCGCGCCCGGTCCGCCGGTCGTATCTTCAAGCCCCGAGAACCACATGAGCTTCACCTGCGCGGCCTGCAGCTGTTCGTACCAATGCGTTTTTTGCGCGTCTATTAATCTGAACATGGAACTGCCTTCGCCCGCGTACAAGAAGCCGTCCGGCATGTACAGCTTGACGGCGACGACATCCGTGCCGTCGCGATAGGATTCGAGGAACTGGCTAAGCTTATTGCCGTCCTCAAGCTGCTCGTACAGCGAATAGGCGGACGGATCTCGCTTCAGGATGCGCGTCAGCTGGTCTTCGTCCAGCGCGATCAGGTCCGACGTGTCGGTGATGCGCTTCATTTTATACGAGAGAAAAGAATGCGTCTGGTTAAAGCTCTGGTTAAGCGAGAAGCTGACCATCTCCTGAATGATGCCCGCGACCTTCCCGGATGCGTAGAGCTGGAGATATAGAATCGGTAGCAGAATCAGGAGCAGGTAAGACAACAGCAGCTTGTGCTTGAGCTTCAGCTTGAGCAGAATCCGGTTAAGCGCGTTATGCATCGACGATTCGCTTCCTGTATTCGGACGGCTGCATGCCTGCGATTTTTTTGAACATTTTGCTGAAATACTCCCCGTCGGCATAGCCCACCTGAAGCGCGATATCGAACAGCTTCAGCTCGCGGTTCGCGAGCAGCGTCTTGGCCCGGTTGATTCGGTATTCCGACATGTATTGCTTGATCGTCATGCCGGTGCCTTCCTTGAAAACGGAGCAAAGATGCGGCACCGTCACGCCGACGTATTCGCCGATCTCGGAGAGCGACAGCTCCCTGTTCTGGTAGTGGCGTTCGATATATTGCGCGACTTGCCGGACGATCGAATTGCCCTTCCGCGCTTCGAGGCGCTCGAACAGGGCGGCTAGCTCGCCCTCCAGCAGCGCGCGCAGGTCGTCCAGACGCTGGCATGCGTGCAGACGCTCCGCGAACGGGCCGACCGAGGCGTCTTGCCTGAATTCGGTGAGCCCGCTCTCCTTGCCGAACTGCCGAAGAACCTGATAGAGCTGCAGGTAGACCCCTTTCGTGTAAGAGACCGCGGTATGCGGATGCCGGCGGATGTCGCGAGCTAGACTTCCCAGCCAGCGCCTGGCCTCGTCTTCGCCTCCCGATTGAAGCGCCGAAGCGAACGCGGCCGCTCGATCGTCGTCGAATACGTACGCGTCCGTTCGTTCCTCGGCATCCGTCTCTCGCAGGACGGCATTCGGAGGCCGGTAGAAGCTCTTCTGAAGCTGAAGGACGGCGGACACGTACGAATCGTAGGCGCGCGACATGCCCGAGACCTGCCTGCCAACGGCGAGGTGGTAGCCGGGACTGTCAGGCAAGCGGGCGCGCGCGAGCTCGATCCAGTCCTGAAGCCGCGCAGAGAAGGCGATGGGGGGATGGCGGTCCGGGCGCGCGCAGAGGTGCGCGACGAAGTGGTATTCGTCTTTTTTGAGGCAGTAGCCGTCCAGACCGGCGTCGCGGGCGGTATCCTCGAGCGTCAGCAGCACCGAGTCGGCGGCGGCCCCGGAGGGACGATGCCATTTAAGAATGGCGCTGCAGCAGGCTGCGATATCGGAGGGCTGCCGATTGATGAGCGAGAGCAGCCTGGACAGCTTGTCTGACGGCAGGTCGGGCGAGAGGAGCAGTCCCGCGATCTCGCGTTTGATCAGCGGCTGGCTCTCCGCCTCTCCGAGGTTCGACCGCCGCTCGTTCAACACCATTTGCGCCGCGCCCTGCAGCGCCTCCAGCAGCTCCTCCTGCCGTATCGGCTTCTCCAGGTAGTGGACGGACTGCAGGGAGATCGCGGCCTTCAAGTAGGCTTTGTCCGAAAATCCGCTCATGAAGATGATGCGCACGTTCGGACAGAGGCTTCGAATGGCGCGCGCCGCTTCGATCCCGTCCATGCGGGGCATGCGGATATCGGTGAGCAGAATGTCGGGACGGAACCGCTCCGCGATCCGGACGGCTTCCCCGCCGTCCTCGGCGTGCTCGATCTCCTCGATTCCGCAGCGCTTCCAGTCCGTTTTCAACAAGATTCCCTTGCGTATCAACTGTTCGTCTTCCACGAGCAGCAGCTTCACCCGTATTCCTCCCCGCGCGCGATGTTCAATAGCCTCATTATAATCGCTTTTGGCCGCGCAAAAGGCGATATCTTAATTTTGAACAGGAAGTATTAAGAATGAAGGGGGTTGCGGGGTTTGACATCTCGCCCGTAACGAAAAACCCTCCCGACTTCCGTTTGGAAGGGGGAGGGGAGGAAGGTCCGCTTATTCGCCGAACAGACCGGCTTGCGCGAGCAGCCGCTTCAACACGACGGCGGCTTCGGCACGGGTCGTCTTTGCCAGCGGCCGGAAGGTTTGCCGACCGTCGCCGGTCAACAAGCCCGCCGCCGCCGCTTCGACGATCGCCGGCCGGGCCCATGCTGCCGACTGCTGCAGATCGGCGAACGCCTGGTCGCCCGCTTCGGCGGTCGCCTCGGCCAGCGGCCGCTGCACGTATTCGGCCGCGCGCATCAGGATGGCGGCGAGCTCCTGCCGCGAGATCGGGTCTTCCGGCCGGAAGCGGCCGTCCGGGTCGCCCTGGATCAGCTTGGCGGCCGACGCAGCCTGAACGGTCACCGCGTACCATTTGTTCGGTCCGACGTCCGCGAAAGCCGTCGCGGTCGGCTCGGCCGCGTTCAAGGCCAGCGCGCGGGCGAGCAGCGCGGCGAATTCGGCGCGCGTCACGGCTTTGTCCGGATCGAATCGTCCATCGGCGACGCCTTGGACGAGCAGCTTGCTCGCCATCGTCTCGACCGTCTCGCGGCTCCAATGACCGGTCACGTCGCCGAACCGCTTGTCCAGGGCGACCAGCGCGTAGACGCTGTTGCCTTGGCGGTACAGATCCGCGACCGCTTCGCCGTTCACGACGCGAAAAGCCGTCGGCACTGGGCGCAGCTCGCCGGTATCTGGATCGATATACACGCCGGTCGTCCGGCTCGGATCGACTTCCCCTTCGAGCTTGAACGAGCGGGATACATACGCGTCGAACCGGTCCATCGTCACGGTTCGGCCGTCCGGCAGCGTGGCGAATACGTCGAACGCCACCGGCTTCGTCAAGAGCTTTGCGCCGAGCGCGGACGCGCTCCGCTCCGCTTGGTTCGTCTGGGCGGCGCCGGCCTCGGCCGCCTGAATCGTGATGCGCGCCGAGGCGGCGTCTTCGCCCAGCCGCGCCAGCCATGCCGGCGAAGCCAGCTCGGCGAGCGGCAGCGAATAGGTCGCGCTGCCGGACGCGATTTCCAGGACGGCGTCGGGTTTTTGCCGCGCCCAGGCTAGAAGCGTCGACAGCGGCGCTTCGACGGGGCGATCCGTCGGAATGACGATTCGTCCCGACGCCAGTTGGCTCGCGCCGTCGTTCTCATCGATCGCTGCCGGCTCGTCGGTCCCATTGTCACCGCCGGTACCGCCCCCGTTTTCCCCGCCTCCGTTTTCGCCGCCATTCACCGTCGTCCCGCCGCTTGCCGCGATATGTACCTTGACCGTGCGCGGCTCGGCGAACGTCGTCGCCGATAGCTTCGGATCGAGCGTCTTCACGCTCGTAAGCCGGATCTCGGCGTCGCCCTCGACATTCGATCGCAGCGTCAGGCGGGCCAGGACAAGCGCGCCGTCGATGCCGGACGCTTGTCCCGTCTTCGTCGATCCGTATCGGAGCGTATGCCCGTTCAAGACCGGCGCCGCCGACAGGCCGCCGGGCAGCCGGTCCTGGGCGTCGACGACCGATACGCCTGCCGGCAGATCGACGAGCACCTCGTACGCATACAAGCTTTTGAGTCCGGTTCCTTCGATCGTCACGGCGAAAGGTTCGTTAACCTTAACCGACGCTTGAGCCGCCTTCAGCTCGAACGCTGTCGTCGCGTTCTCCGCGGCATTCGCCATTCCGACGAGACCGAACTGACCGATGCCCGCGAGCAATAGCAGCGCCGCCATAGCCCCGCGCCATTTTGCGCTTCTCATCACTTTTCCTCCTCGCAGGTTGATCAAGCTTGTCCATCATGATGACAACGGTTGCAAAACAGCGATGTATTGTACATTGTAAGGCTCCGCCGGCTCCCCCGACATTCACTATTCGCACGCAAGTTGCCTTAATCGGTCGAAAAAAAACGCATAGCGCCCCATTGCGTTGGTGATTCTAACGATTGGCGCAACATCGTGTTCCAAACATTCTAACTATTGAGACAAAGGGGAGTCGGATCTGATGTGGCAAAAGGCAACGGCGGCCGCGCTCGTATTGACGGCGTCGCTGACGATGGCAGGATGCGCGAGCAAGCAGGGCGATGTCGGCAATTCGAACATCAAGTCTCAGAGTATCAACGACCGGTTCGCCGACGACGGACGCAACGAAATGAACCGCATGAACGGCACGCAGCGCATGAACAACAACGTGGTCGGCCTTCACGGCAACAGCCATCTGGAGATGGACCAGAAGATCGCGGATAAGCTGGCGGCGCGATCCGACGTACAATCGGCTTACGTCGTCCGATCCGATCGGAACGCGTACGTCGCGATCATGTCCGAGGGCCACGGAGACCACGAGCTCACGAGCAAGCTGAAGGGCGAGATCGCCGACGAGGTCAAGGCGCAGTCGCCGGCCACGGACCACGTGTACGTGTCGTCGAATCCCGAGTGGGGCGACCGGATGCGCGGCTACGCGGAGCAAGTGAGGCAAGGGCATCCGATCCAAGGGCTCCTGACCGAATTCAACGCGATCGTGAACCGGATCTTCCCCACGGCCGAAGACGGCGATCGGACTGCCGGCAACGGGGGCATGACCGGCAACGGCGGTATGGCCGGCAACGAAGCAGGCAATGGAATCCGCGGCAACGGCATGCACGGCAATGGCGTGCATGGCAACGGCATCCAGGGCGGCGGCATCCACGGCAGCGGAATGACCGGCGGAGGCAATGGCGGCCCGGCCATCGGCATGAACGCCCGTCACCCGCATATGAACAACGTTTCCCGTCCGTAGCGTTCGGCCGCTGCCGAATACGCTTGAACAGCCTGTCGCGATGGATGCGGCAGGCTTTTTTCCAACCAAAAACCTTCTTTCCCTCCGCCTAAAGCGGTGAAAAGAAGGCCGGTCCGCGTCCGGATCGCTCCGGATCAGATTTTCAATTCCCCGAGCTTAATCAGCTCAACGACCGCTTGCGAACGACCCTTGACGTTCAGCTTTTGCATGACGTTTTTTTGTCAACCCATCTTACCGGGGGCGCTCGTTTTTATGCAAAGCGCAAAATTAACGCTCTACAGGAATCCTAACGGGGTCAGTTTAACGTAATAACATAGATTAACGTACGGAAAGAGTGGTTTATTGTTTTGGATATATATGGTTTAATGGGTGATGCTTAATAATATAGTTGGAGGACATTCTCTATATGGATCATGTGATTAAGTTGAAACAACAATGGAGGCTTGGCCGCCAAATTGGTGAGGGCGGTTTCGGACATGTATTTCTCGCCGAGAGCGAGACGGGAGTTCCAGCTGCTATTAAACTCATCCCTAAGCAGCCGGGAGCGCAACGTGAACTACTGTTTGAAGATCTAAGCGGTGTACGCAACATCATACCAATTATTGAAGCTGGCGAGCATAATAACGATTTGGTAATTGTGATGCCGCGAGCGGACAAGTCTCTTCGAGATCTACTTAAAGAAAAAGGGGCTTTGTCGATCCATGAAACTGTTGAGATTTTAACTGATATAGCAAATGCCCTATCTGATCTAAAGTTAAAGGTCGTTCATCGTGATCTCAAACCGGAAAATGTTTTACTTTTAGATGGCCATTGGTGTCTGTCCGATTTTGGTATAGCAAGATATGCCGAGGCTTCTACGTCGTCAGATACTCATAAGTACGCGTGGTCAAAACCCTATAATGCACCGGAGCGTTGGCGTTTTGAAAGGGCTACATCTTCGTCTGACGTCTACTCATTTGGGGTGATGGCGTTCGAATTGATCACTGGGGAAAGGCCTTTTAACGGTCCGGATTTCCGTGAACAACATCTCAATCAGGAGCCACCGAAGATTACAGGACAGCCCCCATTGTTTACTTCTCTGGTAGCAGAATGTCTTATGAAGGCACCTCAAGTAAGACCAACAGCTGACAACCTGTTAAACCGACTTAAAAATATCATTCGCCCCTCGTCGTCTGGAGCTTCATTGCTACAAGCTGCCAACTTGGCTCAATCACAACAATTAGCTAATCAATCGGCCGCAATGTCTGCAGCACAGGATGAAGAGAAGAGGAATAAGGAAATTGTAGCTTCGGCAGGGAAAATTCTGTCCTTGTTTGTCGAGCAATTGTCTCAAGCTGTATATGAAAATGCCCCTAGTGCGACTATAAAGCAGCTACAAGATCTGCGTCTTTATAGTTGGACTGCTACTTTGGGATCAGCTAGCCTCGATGTAGGAGCTATACATGAGGTCAAAAAAAATCCATGGGGACCGCGTTATCCATCGAATATAAAGGTAATGGCACAATCTTCGATCAGTATTCGGATTCCAGCGGACAAGTACGGATACCAAGGTAGAGAACACTCTCTTTGGTTCTGTGATGCTCAGAAGGAAGGCGAATTTGGATGGTTCGAAACGGCTTTTATGTACAATCCTGTGATCGGTAAGAAAGGTCATCGGGACCCATTTAGTCTTCCGCCTGGTGAGGAGTCTGGCAAAGCATTATCTCCGGTATTTGCAGAATATCAAGTTGCTTGGCCCTTCACTCGTCTCGAGCTTGGAAATGAGCAGGAATTTATGGATCGCTGGTTAACCTGGTTTGCACTTGCAATTCAGGGGCAATTAACATTCCCCACAACTATGCCGGAGAGGCCTTCCCAAGGTACTTGGCGGAAGTAACATAGTTAAAAGTCCGTTCAAAATTTAGGTAAGAAGAGTTTTGTATTTTTGTGTTTGAAAATACACTACATTCGTAATATATTTTGAAACACATATGATTAAAACCCTTGCTGTGCTTCATTTAACCGGCGAACTGAAGTTTACAAAATCAATTCTTATAGTGACTTGTTGAAGTATGTATGATGACAAGGTACTATGGGAATGGGAGTTGATGGCAGAATGGACAAAGGAAAAGTTCAAAATCCTTTAACAATAATCGCAATATTTGCAGGAATCGCTGAGGTTACTGGTACTACAGTTTTATTGGGTTTACCCATTGACGTACAGAAAACATTCGTTTGGTTCGTTATGGCTTTTCCCATAATGCTCATAGCAGCGTTTTTCCTCATACTTAATTTTAATTATAAAGTCCTTTATGCTCCTAGCGATTATAAAAATGAGCAGCTTTTCTATGAAATAATTATGCAAAACAAAAATATACAAAATGATATTTCTCAGGCAACTGAAATCATAAATGCTGCGAAAGGGAAAATAGTTGGATCACCAAAAGAAAGCGATGAAAAAACCATCACTGTTGTCGAAGATTTACTCGATGAGATTCAAGAAAAGTTATTCTCAGCAAAAGCAAAATCGATTGAAATTGAATTAACATCAGCAGTTGATTCAAACGATAAAATTGATTTGCGAGAAAGTGGTCGTCGATTTAGGGAATTGTTAGAGGATAATCCCAATGGAGTAACTTTTGAAGATGCGCTGGCGGCAACTAATTTAAATAAAAATAAGCTGAAGGAATTTCTATCAAGGATGGTTGCTCAAGATATGATTAAGTTTGAAAAAGACAAATATTTAAAAAATTAGACACCATCAAATGGTGTCTTTTTATTTTATCTGAGGCTTCGTATTAAAAACTCTCCATCTCCCAAGGATCAATCGACCGCACTTCCTTCTGCGGCCGCAAATTAACCCCGTCTTCCCATTCCTTCAATATCCGAGCTTGGGCATGCTGCGCTGCTTCCCAGTCGATATATCCTTTTTCCTTCAGTGACTTGAGCGATCGGAGCAGATCGGCCTCACGGCGCCCTGTCTTCCGCCAAAGAATCCACATGGACGGGAATCGCTTGTGCTTGAATACATAAGCGGCCAGGATGCGCAGCAATTTGCGTTCGAGATCAGGCAGCACGATCGAGCCTCCTATTTGCTGTTCAGCGGTATTTCTTCGATGAGAGACGCGCCTGTATTCTTTACCGATCCGACGCTCTTAGATACAGGGTAGCGCCGCATCTTGTCTGCATCGTAAGGCACGAGCAGCTCCTGCAGCTTTTCCGCATCGTCTTCTTCCGGATCGAGCCAGGCGTCAACGGCCTTCGGGGGCAGAATCACCGGCATGCGGTCGTGCACGTCCTCTACGAGCTCATTCGGCGTCGTGGTGATAATCGTACAGCTACGCAGAGGGCCGTCAGGACCGTCCCATTCGTCCCAGAGACCAGCAAAGCCGAATGGATCGCCGGACTTGAGCACAAAGCGATACGGCTGTTTTCCGCCTTCAACGGCCTGCCATTCATAAAAACCATCTGCAGGAATGATTGCCCGCCGACGCTTGATCAAACCTTTATATGCCGGCTTCGAGGCAACCGTCTCTGCGCGCGCATTGATCATCTTAAACCCGATCTTTTTATCCTTGGCCCAAAACGGGATGAGGCCCCAATGAAACTGAGCAAGCAGTCGTTCGCCGCCATCGTTTATAATGGCCGGCACCGAATGCGTGGGAGCGACGTTGTAGTTAGGAGTCAAGTGGATGTCGCCGACGCGGTCCAGCTCAAACATGGTCATGAGTTCCTCGATCGTCGTTTGTATCGTATAGCGTCCGCACATGGTGGTGATCAGCTCCTCTAGAAAACGTCCTAATTGTTCTTTACACGCATTTATGACCATTCGGTCGAACTTGAAGAGAAAGAGCAGTAGCCTCCGAGGCCGCTGCTCTTATTTCATGCCGTTCATGTCTCGAACCATTTCCCCTATGTACTGTCCGAGCTGAACGCTGATTTGCGCTTTGGCGACTTCTCGATAAATTCCAAAATTGGCCTCGTATCCCCGAACGTTGTAGCGAAGCATGAGAATGTTCTCCATTTCCTCTTCAGCCTGGCCGTGAACTTTAATGCCTCGGTCCTTGAATTCTTTCCTGAGCCGGGCTGCCTCTGAGCCCATTCTCGTGATTAAGACGTGCGCCGCCTCTGCAAATATTCTGTTCAGCAGGTTTCCTGATCGTTCAGCCTCTTCTAGCCCCCGTTCCGCCATGGTTATCATGAACGGCAGGAGCAAGTAATCTCGGATCATTTCCAGCTCATCGGCGCTTGCTCGGGTACCCATGTAATCCACCTCATCGCCTATTATATTGCGAACGAGTGTTCTTATACAATACTTACCTGCATCCTCCTAGAGCTGCCAATGCTAAAATCAGTATTACCAAAAAGAGAGGCGGCGCCCGTATCATGTTCCTTCCACCGATGCTACTTACGAAACGCGAAGATCCCTTCGATGATCCCCGTTACCTATTTGAGCCCAAGATCGACGGGCACCGCCTCCTGTTATCCGTCCTGAACGGCCGCCCTATTCTCCATACCAGGCACGAGACACTCTGCACGGCTCAATACCCTGAGCTCCATGACGTACCGCTCCTGGACGCCTCAGACGCGGTCCTTGACGGCGAGGTCGCGCGCGTGGATCCGGCAACGGGGGCCGTTGATTTTGAATCGCTCATGGAACGTTTCCAGCTAAAGCAAGCACGGAAGATTCACGAGGCTGCGGCGTCCTGGCCGGTTCACTACTTCGTGTTCGATATCCTCCGATATAAAGGCGAAGATTTGCGAGCCTGGCCGCTCGCAAGGCACAAGGAGCTGCTGCACGAGGTTCTGCGGCCGAATGCCTATTTCAGCAACGTGATGAGCGTAGAGGGCACAGGGAAAGCACTATTCGATGTAATCAAATCCCGGCAGCTCGAAGGGACTGTCGCGAAGCGGTCGAACAGCGTATATGTCGGCCGGCGGGATCCGCGGTGGATCAAAATTATCAACTACACCTATGCTGAGGTCGCGATCGCGGGCTATCGACGCGAGGAATTCGGATGGCTGGCGCATTACGAGGGGCGACCGGCAGGACTGATCGAGTTCGCTGTGCCTTCCGCCCATAAGAAAGCTTTTTACGGAGTCGCCAAACAGCTCGTTACGGGACAGGACAAAGACTTCGTTTACTTAGAGCCACTTCTGCGCGTGCAAGTCAGGTTTCGGAATTGGACCCGGCGGGGAATGTTACGGTCGCCGGAATTCGTCAAGTTCGTGGTTTAAAATTTTGTTTATCGTGAATTATTTTTCTATAAAAAATGCAAATTAAAAGCGGTGCATTAGACTTGTACAGTGTTATATTTATATCATCGAGAAATCGATAAGGGAGCAAGTCGCCGCCGAATATGTGCCGGATGAAACAGGCCGGACCTATAGCGCGTACCGATCTTCCTGCTCAGGGTTCGGGGATATCCCGGACGAAAATTGCTCACGTCCGCAATCGAAAGATAGAGAGCAATCATATCGTGCATCTGCACGGAATGGTCGGCAATATCAATGGCGGTTGAAATACGTGGGAGACATAGCAAAGAACCGTGCGATCCCGCCCGGTTCTTTTTGTTTTGTACGTGATGTCGAGTGGCGCGCGGTAACACACGAGAAAACACCGCCGGATGCTTTCCGAGCGGTGCAAATTTATTATAGCATATATTGGCTATTAATGGAAGGTGGGGTAAGATAGAAATAGGAGGTGAATAACAAATATGCCAAAGTCAAAGGCTGGTTTTTCCGCAGAAGAAATAAAAGCATTAATTAACGATGCACTAAGAAGTAAGAGTGAAGTCAATACCGAGGATCTGATCGATGCGTTTGCGGATGTTATTGCGAAAAACAATGCTTCGCTGGTCCAGTATATGAAGGAGAACGTATCAGATATTGTACAGAAAGACTTGAGCGATAAATTGCGAAGAAAAGGAATAGCGGGTTTGTAAGCACCTTCGGGTGCTTTTTTTATTGCATGCGGACGTAGCTCAACGGTAGAGTTCCGGCCTTCCACGCCGGCGATGATCGGGTTCGAATCCCGCCGTCCGCTCCATTCGTTAACCCTTTTTACGCCGGACCTCCCCAAGACGCCCATGACATGATCTGCATGCCGGGGCAAGAGCATGCAGGGGCGGACACTCCATCCTCGGGCGTTGATGCCAAGCGCCTATGAACAAGGTCTGGATCGGCAGCGCACGCGGCCAGCGTCAATAATGGCCGCACCTAGAACGAAGCCGCTGATTGGGCCAACCGGGAGGCAATCGCGCCAAGGCGGCGGCCTGATTAAGCCAATGCAGCTGAGCGCCGCTCGGCGGCTTCGTTGTGTGGTTCGAGAAACCTAAGCGAAAGGATGAAATTATGCCAACCACGGTGATTTACATTGGCCCGAATGCCGATGGGCTTGAATCGAACGCAGTTTTTACCGGCGGTTTGCCGGCGAGTTTGTCCGCTCTCCTTACGAAATATCCTGAGATCAATGTCTTGCTCGCGCCCCTGGACAACGTAAGCGCAGCACGTGTCGCAGTGAATACGCCGGGCACGCCCGAGTTTGAAGCATATCGGAAGCTGGGCGGGATCGTTGGAGGGGCCGCAGCGGCTCCTGTCGCTACGCCTGCAGTTGTAAAGGGCATCACCTTTCAGGACGCGACGACGTCCGCCAAGGACGGTACAGCCTACGTGCCGGCGAGCGACGCAGAGGTCGTCACGTTCTCGATCCGCGGCACGAGCTCGAGCAGGACGGTCGTCTTCGAGATATCCGACGATGGATCAAGTTTCTTGCCGCATACCGCGTTCAGCGTCAACGATCCGACCAAATACGGCACGCAGACGACCGGAGGCAACAATGCAACTCCCGAGCTGTGGCAGGCGATCGTGCCGAAGGGCTTCTTTTTCCGGGCTCGCGTCGCTGCGGTGTCTGGCGGCAATGTAACGATCAAGGGCGGATCCAGCACCGCGAAGGGCGGGCTCAGCGTGATCGGGGCGTCGTCGGGCGGCTCAGTGACGCCTATAGCACCCGCCGCGCCGACCGGGCTCGCAACGTCGGTCTCCGGCGGCCAGATGGTCGTTACGTGGTCCGCATCCTCCGGAGCGACGGGATACACCCTCAAACGGGGCACGACCGCGGGCGGACCTTACAATACGTCCGTATATACGGGGGCGAGCCTCACGTACACCGATACAAGCGCGGTTGCAGGGACGACATACTACTACGTTGTCACCGCCTCTAATTCGGCCGGCGAAAGCGCGGCTTCGTCACAGGCGAGCGGAATTGTGTCTTTACCTGTGCCGAGCGCCCCAACGGGTCTGGCTGTTGTTACGAGCAGCGGTCAGGCCGTCGCGAGCTGGTCCGCAGCCAGCGGCGCGACTTCCTACAAGCTGAAGCGAGGAACCGCAGCCGGCGGCCCGTATACGACGATCTACACCGGTCCCAACTTGACCTACACCGACGTGAACGCCGTAGCAGGCACCGCTTATTACTACATCGTGACCGCGAGCAACGCCAGCGGCGAGAGCGCGAACAGCACTGAAGTGAGCGCGACGGTAGCGGTGCCGGTCCCTGCGGCGCCTACGGGCGTTGCTGCGGCGACCGGAACGGGTCAGATGGTATTGTCGTGGATTGCGGTGTCGGGCGCCACGAGCTACAAGGTCAAGCGCGGCACGGCCGCCGGCGGTCCCTACGGATCTACCGTGTATACCGGCTCGAACACAACGTACACGGACACGACGGCGGTTATCGGTACTTCATACTATTACGTCGTCACTGCATCCAATGCGTCCGGCGAGGGAACCAACAGTTCCGAGGTTAACGGCACCCTCGAGCTCATGCCGGCGCAGAACTACGGCAGCAATATGTCGGTGATCGCCTCATTCGTCACAAAGGTCAAGACGGCCGGAAGCCAGCCGCGAATCTTGATGCTGGGCGACTCCATCACGCGCGGGCTCACGTCGTCCGACGAGACTCAAATGTCTTGGGCCGAGCAGCTGCGAAAGCTCATGCAGGCCAAGTACGGCAACGCTGGTGTTGGCTTTATCGCCGCGCGCGAAGGCAGCGAAAGTGTCGGGACGCCAGGTACCGCGTCCGGCGTCTACCAAGCAACGAAGCGGACGGAGCCAGTCAGCCGATCGACCGGGTCTTATTACGCTGCTCCGCTGTTCACCGGCGGATTCGCCGGCGAGTACGTGAAGCTAGGCGGAGGCTACGATGTCCGTTTCCGCGGAATCAATTGCAATAAATTCACGCTTCTGTACGTCGACCGCAACGCAGGAAACGGCGGAAAGGCGAGCGTTTGGGTAGACGGGACGGCGATCGCGACCAACGTCGGCGACAATACTGTGACCGAGGATACGGCGCGCTCTGTGACGTACACCGTGACGGCCGGCATGCATGACATTTACGTCGGCTGCACGTCCGGGAACTTTAACGTTGTCGGCATTACCGCAGAGTCGGCGACGAGCGGAATCCTCACGTACCGGACGGGGCGCGAATCTTGGAAGGCATTCGACTGGAATCGAAACCCAATGACGGCCGGCGCCGATGCCGGGAAGTCCATTATTCACGTCCACTGGGCGCAGCAGCAGATTGATCTTGCGATTATCGCGCTCGGTACGAACGATTACAAAGCCGATTCAACCGCAACCTTCAAGACCAATATGACTACGATCATCAACGACCTTAAGGCGCAGGGGGCGGCGGTTATTCTGTATGCGATGCACCAAGCCGGAGATTCCTGGATCGCGAACGCCTCGACGCTATGGCCGACCTATGTCACTGCCATGCAGGAATTGGCGACTGATCTCGGCTGCGGATTCATCAACGGATACACGGCATGGGGCAGCAGCTACACGTGGGGCCAAAACAACGGTCTTTACGGTATCAACCCGTCCGACTTCACCGGCGGCGCCGGCACCGATCCGGTTCACCCCAGCGACAAGGGACATCGTTACATCGCACAGACGATTTTCAAGTCGATTGACGCGGCGATCACGGCATGACGCAGTCTATTTATCTCGGGCCGCCTATTGACGGGCTTGCTCAAAATACGGTGTTCATTGGCGGCGTGCCGGTTAGTCTCGCCTGGATCCTCGACGCGAATCCGCTTGTTGAATACCTGATCGTCCCGATCGAGGCGACGGTCACGACGATGATTGCGATCGATACGGAGGGCACGCGCGAGCATGAAGCGTTCAGGCTGCTTAGCGGATATGTGCCAACCGACATGGACGGATCTGATCCCAACCCCGGGGGCGGCAACAACGGCGGGGGCAGCTCGGGCCCAGTTGGCGAAATCTCGATCGAGAAGATCACGACGCTTCCGGCGGCGACGCAGGTGCTTGCCGAATCTTCAAAAATCGTGAAGCTTGCCGGTTCGACGGACGTCACGCCTTCGCCCGATCGTCTGTACGTTTGCTCGATGCTCGGAGACGGTTCATACGGATGGATTATGCTCGGATAGGGGTGAGGAATTGGAATATAATGTTTTGCACTTTGGAGCAGATCCGGACGGCATCAATGACAGCACGAACGCATTCAAACAGGCGCTTTTGGCCTGCGACAATAAGCATAATCTCTATGTCCCTACAGGGCGATACATCATCAAGGATTCACTCGACGTGACCTGCCGAGTGCTTCGCGGCGATGCACCTTTCGTCGACAGTTCTTCGGGCGGCACGACGCTCTATTTCTCGCCGACCAGCCCGACCGATCTCATGCCTTGCCTTCGGGCCGGCAGCGGCATCATCCGTGACATTATGGTTTGGGGAGCGACGTCGTACAGCTTGCCGAACCTCGCGAACTGGATCGACAAGACGCTTTTTGACCAAGATCGCTATGAGATGTTCGTAGCCGGCCAGGTCGCCATCGGCGTCTATGGCGGCGCGACGCTGACGTTCGAGAACGTGCGGACGCGAAATATCAAGGTCGGGCTGCTGCTCAACAACAACGTCGGGCATGTTACTTCGCGGGATTGCACATGGAGCGGTCTGGCCGGCGTGTACGTCAAAACCAACAACTACGATTACACCTTCGAGCGCGGCAATATCAACGGGACGTTCTGCGGCATTCTGATCGGCACATCCGGTAACAGCGGCCTCGGCGGCGCGTTCTGGAACGTTCATGCGGGGTTCAGTCCGTACGGGATTTATCAGTGCATCGACGACGGCGGCGCACGCATTGATCCGGTCGGGCTCACCGGATCGCTTGATTTCCTCCAGTTCGAGGTTTGCGGCGAGGCGGCCATCAAACTGCTCAACAACGCTACTTCAAACGGGCTAGATATCAACGGATTCGGCTTCTCCTGGGCGTCGCATATCCAGAGCGGAGGCACGGGCTGGCTGTTTGCACTTCCTGACACATTGAAACCGTTGAACGAGAAGCAAAAGTATGCGGCCTACCTCGGGAAAATCGGGGCCAATGTGCGCATCGAATCGTACAGTGCTGCGCTGAAAAAATCCGGCGCGCCGGGTGCGATCGGGTCTGTGTATATTCACCAACTTGCAAATAGTGCAATTTTAAGCGGCGTGAACGTTTCGCAGGCAACGATCGCCAATCGCATCGATGAGGCGTATACGACCCTGGATCTCAAGACCGTATTAGACGAGCGGCAGCATCGTCGCAACAGCCCGCCTGGTCTCAATCTGCTCCAGAACGTGAACGACCCGGCGAACTGGAAGGTCAGCGGAACGGGCGCAACGATCGAGGTTGTCTCGGACTTGTCGACGCTGCCTGTGCCTTTGTCGCCGGCGATCAAGCAGACGGTCGGGGCGAGCCCAGTCGTTCTCAAGATCACGCCCAACGGCGTCGACAAGCCGAATCTTAAGATCAAGTTTCGGGGCACGAGCGGATCTCTCGATCAAGGGCCGGTACAGCTCGACACAGGCCGCGACGTCGCCTACAGCATTTTCATCCAAGGCGGCCTATCGAACAGCTCGTATTCGGCTCGTATATCGGGTGGCGCGAACGGCGACGAGTACCTGTATCCGTACGCGATCGGCGGTGCATTCAGCAGTTGGGTGCAGGCGGTCGGACGCGGCCAGCGAACAACGGACGGCCAGTACATTCAGTTCTACATCGCCGAGCTGCCTGCGACCGCGCCGACATACATCTGCGGGGCCATGGTCACATACGACGACGTCGCGCCATTCTCACCCGGAGACAAACACTATTTCGAGCAAGGCGTGCTGATCGGCAACGAGCTGCAGGCGGACAACTACGTCGGCCGAGTCAACGGATATGACGTCCCGGTCGTACGCTCGCCGCGGAACATCCCTTACAAGGTCGCGATCGATGACAGCGGCGCCCTCATATCGCCTCTCCCGTTCGCAGGCCTCGCCTACGATACGTTCGTAAGGGCAGATGCATCCTCGCTCGGCAGCGCGCCTGCAGGCGGATCCTGGACGGTTTCAGGGGCATGGGCGATCGTGAGCAACGAGGCGGCGAACACATCCGACGTGGACGGAAACGCCGCGACGCTCGCGCTGCCAGGCGTCGACTATGCGATCTCCTGCAAGGTTAAGGGGCAGCTGACCGGCGGTGTCCGGATGGCGAGCCTTACGTTCAGGCGCGTCAACGCCAGTAATCAATTCTGGCTGTCGATCGATGCGACGTCCATCAAGCTTAACCGGCGCGTCGCCAACACAGCAGCCACGCCACAGACGTACCTGTTCGCTTTCACAAACGATACGTACTACACGCTCAAGGTCATCTGCAAAGGCCGCCGTATTAGGGTGTACGTCAACAACATGATTGCAATCGACCACAGCGTCAGCGACACCGAACACGCAGCAACCGGCACCGGACAAAACGCCGGGCTGTATCTGCTTAAAAGCGGATCGCCGACAATCGCTGCGCGGTGGAGTAATTTTATCGTCGAACCAAATGCCTGACCATGAAAGGGTGTGCTTATGCCGATTATATACGTCGGTCCGAACATTGGCGGTTTGAATTCGAATGCAGTATTTTCCGGTGAAATCCCCTCCAGCCTTGCGCCGCTCTTAACCAAGTATCCGCAAATCGAATTGCTTCTCGTGCAGATCGAAGACGCTGCTGCAGCTTACATCGCAATCAGCACACCGGGCACTCCGGAGCACGAAGCCTATCGGTCGCTCGGCGGTAGCGCGCCAGGAAATGAGCAGCCTTCCACGACGCCTCCGCCGACAGTTGATCCGCTGAGCAAAGCTGTCCCGTCTCGGCAAAGGAGGACCAACGGCACCTACGTAAACGCGGCGGACGGATACAACGATGACGGGTCTTTAAACGTTCGGGTATTGAACGGGTCATCCGATACAGGGGTGATCGACGTCACGTTGCAAAATGATGTCAGCGCGATCGGGAATGGCACGCCATTTACGGCGACGGCGGGAAATGCGACGCTTCGCTTTACGATCCGCGGTACAAGCACGAGCCGGACGGTGCTATTTGAATTGGCTGACGAGAGCGGCGTCTATATTACCTGCACTGCTTTCGGCGTCACCGATCCGACCAAGATGGCATCACAATCTTCGGGCGGCAGCAATTCAGCCCCCGAAAGCTGGACGGTTGATGTACCTGCAGGCTGTTCGTTCCGGGCCAGGTCGACGGCCTTGGTTGGCGGGACGCTCGCAATTAAGGGCAAGGCGGTGATCAGGTAATGGATTATGGCAAAGCAGCACTCGCCGCCCTTGCCAGCATCCCGACAGGGTTAGAGTTTTCGGATTCTAACGTTGCGCGTTCAATCGCCGTAACGCTTGATCAAAGCCTAGTGAAGCAGGACTACCTCGGGGGATACATTGAGATTCAGCCGGATTCCTGGGACTCTACGCTCCCTTCGACGGACGCGACAACGAATGCGTGGGGCTTTCCGACTTCGTTGTCGCCGGCTGAACAGCAACGGGTTAAAGATTTTGCTTTTAACGGCAGAAGCATTATGTATATCCGGCTGCCGCTAGGGTTTGCTTACCGCGGCTATCGAAATATCGACGGCACGACCAGTTTGGCGAAAAACATCGGCGAACGCTTCGCGGGACAAAACGCTGCGTTGAAGGCATGGTTTGACCGGATATCGGTTAACGGCGGCGGCTTGGCCCCTGAATACTGGTGCCCTGCCCCATACTGGGTGACGAGCGGAACCTACAGCGGGGACAATCAGCTGCGGGCTGGAGGATCGTACCCGATGACCACTACGCTCGCAAGCATAAAGGCATCTGACGCAACGCAGTATAACGCTCAAATCACGGCTTTCACTGATGCTGTCGTAAACGACCTGGAGTATTTGCACCAAAACATCGCGCCCGTCCGGATGTTCGGACTGCAAAACGAGCCGAAGTACAGTCAAATGCTCTATGGCGCTTGCAAGTATGACGCGCAGACATACAATGACGTGCTCGAGGCATTGTATCCCAAAATCCAAGCGAGTGTTGCGCTGTCGACTTATAACGGACTGCCAAACACCGTCAAACTGCACGTCGCTTCGAGTGACGAGACATCCCCGTTCACCGGGATTGCGGCCACCTTTATCGCCAATCACGCGAATTGGATATGGGGATACTCGCACCACTCCATGCGTAAAGCCAGCGGCGAAGCCTACAGCGGTGGGGCAGAATGGTATAAGTCAGCAGAGTTCGCGACGATTAAAGGCAGCAAAACGAACGTGTTCATCAATGAGTACGAATATTTCTCCACCACGTTCGGCACAGACGATTTCCGCTGCTCGAACAACATGCTTCACCTGATCAACGAAGCCGTGTACGGCGGGGCGCAGGTCTTGCATCCGGTTATTCACATCTGTAAGCCTTTGGGTCAAACGTCCTCGGACACGAATACCAGTGGGTACAGCCTGTTTGCCGCAAACCTGAGTGGCAACTACGGTGTTCCCCCGTTTTCCGGCACTAACACATACGGCCTTAACAAAGGCGCGGTTAGTCCGAATACATGGGCGTACAATTCTTGGGCGATGTTCGGAGATAATCTTCCTGTAGGGGCATATCTCTTAGGTGACTACTCCAAAACGATTCAAAACGCTGGTTGGTGTGCGTACAAGTATGGCGGCAAGTTATATTTGTTTTTCGCAAACAATTCGGCGGAAGACGTGAGCATTTCCATCTCTTTCGGCGCCAGCAAGACCTTTAAAGGCAAGGCGTACAGCATGAAATATGTCGGGGATGCGATGAAGAACAAAATGGGAGACACGATTAAATTCGTGATCCCGGCGTACAGTGGTCAGTCTTGGATAGAGGCTACTCCTGCTCCTACGGTCATCCTTCCGAACACGACGCTTGTCTCTGATTCATTTAATCGAGCGAACAGCACGACCACAATCGGAAATGCGGACATCGGAGGAGCATGGAAAAAAGACATCGCGACTACCGTATTGGGGATTAACAGTAACAAAGCGTACCCGGTAACGGTAATCACGGACACGACGATATATTTTGACGTCGGTAATACTGATGTCATTGTATCCGCTGATGGCGTGTTTGCCGGATATCTGGCTCTCAGTCTTAGGGTTTTAGACGACGACAATCATCTTCGATTGCGCTTATCGTCCGCTGGTTTTGCGTTAGCGACGTACATTAACGCGACCACGACCATTGTCGTACAGGACACGTCAATAGTGCCTGTTAACAGCACGACTTACAACATCAAGGCCGTTATGAACGGTACGACAATCGACTGCTACCTTGACGGCATTCTCAAATTTACTGGTACAGTGACTTCGTTGACAACCAGAACCAGACATGGACTGTTCTTCAGCCATTCGTTTGTCCCGAACACGCGGTATGACAATTTCTTAATCAAGAGTAAATAACGTGCATTTATCGTCCTCTAATTAGTGGACGGTAATCGCCGGAAAGCCTTTATACACAAGGGATTCGCCGTTACATTTGTCGTCCTCCATTTAGTGGACGACCCGTCCTCCATTTAGTGGACGCTAATCGCGCAATCCATTGCGGCTGTAGGGTTTCTCTGCTTCACACATAGCGTCATTTTGACCCCCTGCAGAAAAATGCTCTCGTCCACTAATTAGAGGACCAAGAAAGAAAGGTTTTATCTTTTAAGTTACTTAAGAGCTTTAGAGTTACAAAGAATATTCCTCGCAACTTTTCAGTCGCTCAAAGGAGCGGCTATTTTTATGCGGAGAGAGGAGCGTGGGGGATATGAAAAGCGAGCAGAATATTCCACTGGTAGAGACTCCGACATTGAAGGCAATTGCGGATCTCCGTAACAGCATCATGGAGCTTTCAAAACGCGCAGGATTGTTCAAGTTGAGGCAGCGCTTCGAACGATAATGATTCGATAGGGAAAAGCGAAGCGACAGAGTCGAGCGATACGAATACCCTCGGAGGGTAGGGAAGGCCGAGAAACGATGATTTATCATTACGAGAAAACAGTAACTTAGGGGTGCTCGCATGTACGTCGAAGAAACGAAGTCCAGTGAAAATCAAAACCGTGTTGAAAAGGGGGATGAGGGCGAAGCAAAGGACGCTCGTCATGATCTTCTGGAGTCTGAGAGAGAAATACGCGCTGTCGTCGTCGGAGATTGATTCTGACGGCTTGGCGTTCTATGAATTATAGAATGTGGCCAAGGATTCTACAGCGTCCTAGAAAGGCAAATAGACGGCTCAAACGTCGTGCTTGGTTTTATAGGTCAAGGTCAAGACCATGGGCGGCGACGATTTTTCGTTGGCCAACATAAATAGAAATAACCCGCGTGTTAGGCCCACGGGTCTTGAACTCACTCTAAATAAATTATTTTTCTTGTTCTAACTTCTCAATTGCTTGCAACGTATCCGCAAGGTATTTGTTGAACTGACGGACTCTATAATCGTCGTTAGACTTTTGAAAGAATGCAATCCACTTTCGCAAGTCTTCCTCACGAGCTTTCAAAGTAGCGCATTTATCCGTCACAACATCACCTGTTAATATCACTGTAAGCACTCCAAAGTTTGGCTTTAAGCAAAATTACACGCATTGTATAAAATCCAAACACCTGTATGCAGCTTGCCGCGACTGGATTAGTCACGGCACGTTAAATACTTTCTTTAAAAGCTTCATGTTAACAAATACAATGCAGCAGGCAATCATATACGAGACAAGTGTCCAACCGGTATTCCAACCATCTTCATAGTCTACGTGGCCTAGGAGCATAAAGCAAAGTTCACAGAGTGTTAGCAAAATTGCAGTAAGGATTATGAACCCAGTGGCTTTTAGCTTGGGATATACGAATTGATACATCAAAGAAACCACCACGGGATAAAGGCCTAAGCTGTAAGGCAGCGTTGCGATAGACTCAAGTTTTGAGGGCACTAACGACCACCATTTCATTGCTACACCAATATCATTGAAGAGTAGCCCAAGATAAGCACTGATTGGAAAACTCAAGAGCATTACTCTACTGGCCTTTTTAATAAAGAACAGTCCGATCACCCACGGTAGAACAAAGCCAACTAGAATGTGAAATAGCACCGTATCACCTCGAATACAGTATTGTCGAAATCAGTAGTACAGATACGCTCGCGGGTCCTTCTGACGACCTTTTCGACATGCGGGTGCGCGTGAGCCCGAAATACCCCCAGTTTTTATTTTCAGAAAATCGTTCCGCTTCCCGCCCCGCGGGCTTCATTTGGGGCGGTTTTTGTTTTTCGCTTCGAATAAAGCGATAAAGAACACTTATTGCTTCAGCTGATAAAAATTCGGAAGTCGAGGTGGTAGCAGTGGCGAAAAGCAAAGCGGTAGCGGCGCCGCTGCACGAAACGGAGATTCAGTCGCAAGAATTGGCCGCGATCGTCGGCAAATCTACCCGATGGATACGGCAGCTCACAACCGAAGGCGTCCTCAAACAGTCCAGCCGGGGTAAATACATCCTCGGCGAAGCGCTGCAGGCGTACATTGAGCATGCCGCGGGCGGGAAAGAGGACAGCAAGCGCCCTCGTTTTATCGACGAAAAGACGGAACACGAGCGGATCAAGAAAGAAATGGCGCAGCTAGAACTCGAAGAGAAGCGCAAAAATCTGCACACAACGGCGGATGTCCTGGACGCTTGGGGCGCATTAATGATCAATTTTCGGGAGCGCGTGATCGGTTTGCCGCCAAAAATGTCCGGCCAACTCTCATACTTGACCGATGAGAAAGAAATCCGGCGCTTACTGGAGGAGCGGCTTAACGACGCTCTCTTCCAACTCGCGAAGTACGATCCGCTTGCGAGTGATAGCGGATGAATGATCAGCGTAGAGGGACATTCCAGCTCCTCAAGGACACGGTGTACCTCGTCGCGCCGCCCGCGCCGATCACGCTGGCCGACTGGGCCGACGAGAACCGTGTTTTGTCTCCGGAAGCGTCGGCGGAACCTGGACCATGGCGGACCGACCGGACGCCATATTCAAGAGGGCCTATGGAAGCCATCTCCGACAAGAACGTCGAGTCGGTTGTGCTGATGTGGGGCGCGCAGCTCGGCAAGACGGACATCCAGCTCAATGCGATCGGATTCTACACCGGGCACGACCCGGCCCCGATCATGGTTGTGCAACCGGATCTAGTCGTCGCAAAGGATTTCTCAAACGACCGCCTGACGCCGATGTATCGGGATTCCCCGCAGCTGAGCAAGCTCGTGGTCAAAGATAAAAGCCGGGACAGCCGGAACACGATTTATTACAAATCGTTCCCGGGCGGACGGATCAACATCGCGGGTGCCAACTCCCCCGCCTCGCTGGCGTCGAAACCGATTCGCGTCGTTATCGGCGACGAAGTCGACAGGTTTCCGAAGTCGGCCGGCAAGGAAGGCGATCCCGTTTCGCTCGCGACCGCCCGGACCAAGACGTTCTATAACAAAAAACTGATCTGGGTATCGACGCCAACGTTGAAGGGCAACTCGAAAATCGAAGAGCTGTACGAAGACAGCACCCAAGAAAAAATGCACCTTCCGTGTCCTTCATGCGAGGAACTGCAAACGCTCGAATGGGCACAGATCAAATTCAAATACGACGAGGCGACAAGGTCCTGCACCGAAGTTCATCACGCGTGCAAATATTGCGGCGCGCTCCACGAGGAGCACGAATGGAAGAAGGATTATGCGAATCGTCTGGTCTGGATCGCGGACAAGAAGCATGCGACGACTCGCGGATTCCACCTGAACAGCTTGGCCGCGACGATCAATTACACCTGGAAGAAAGCTGTCGAAGAGTTCAAGGCCGCAAAGCGTGCCGGCCGCGAGAAGCTGAAGACCTTCTTCAATACCGTGCTCGCGATGTCGTGGGAAGAAGAAGGCGAAAAGCTCGACGAGGACATGCTCATGAACCGGCGCGAATATTATGCGGCGGATGTGCCGGAGGGCGTTAAGTTTCTGACGGCTGCCGTCGACACGCAGGACAACCGCTTTGAAGTCGAAGTCATGGGCTGGGGCACCGGGCACGAGAGCTGGCGAATCGAATATCACGTCATTTACGGCGATTTGAAGCAGCCCCGCGTTTGGGCCGACTTGGACGAGTACCTTCAGCGGACCTGGTCGGATATTCACGATCGAAAGTTCCGGATCGCTTGTACTTGCATGGACAGCGGCGGTCACTTCACCGGTGAGGTCTATCAGTTCTGCAAGGCTCGTCTCGCTCGTCGTCTCTTTGCGATCAAGGGCGAGAGCCCGGGCGACGGTACGCACGTTCCGCTGATCGCTGGGGTTTCCACGAACAACAGGTTCAAAGCAACCGTGATTCGGCTTGGCGTCGACGAAGGCAAATCGAAAGTCTGGAGCGCCCTAAAGCAGCCACTCGTCGATGAGGACGGGAACAAGCTTGAGGGCTATTGCCATTTCCCATTGTCTACGCCGCAACGAAATCGAGGTTTTGAACGGCAATATTTCGAAGGACTGACGGCAGAAACGCTTCAGACTCGGTACAAAGAAGGTATTCCATATCAGGTTTGGGTAAAAGTTCGGCCGCGAAATGAGCCGCTCGACCTCGCGGTCTACAACCGGGCGGCGATCGAGATCCTGCGGCCAAACCTCGACGCGGAGCTGCCGCCGCTGCCCGATCCGGCGCAGCCGCGGCCGCCGGCGCCGCAGCGAGCAAAACGGCGCGGGACCGAAAGCAGCATCTAGCCTATGAGAGGAGGTGAAAAGGAAAATGCCGCTTTACACATACGAACAAGCGAAAAATCACCTTGATGCCTGGCTTGCTGCAGACCTGGCGATCTCAACCGGCCAGAGTTACACGATCGCGAACCGCACGCTGACGCGCGCCAACATCAAGGACGTTCATGCGATGATCAAATACTGGCAAGCTCATCTCAAAGCCGCAATCCGCGCGGAAAATGGTCAGCGGGCGCCGAGCCGGATCCGCCGGTATGTTCCGGTTGACGAATGAGCTGGGTAGACAACATCGTCAAAGCGGTCGCCCCTGGTGTCGCTGTTAAGCGGGAGCGAGCGCGGACCGAGATTGCTCGGCAGCAGGCGATGCAGCAGGTATTTAACCAGGGATACGGCGACCACGGGGCGAGTCGTAAACGGAAATCGCTGAAAGAATGGACACCCGGCGCCGGCGACGCGGAGAGCGACATACACATGAATCTCGAAGAGCTCCGCCCGCGGGCGCGTGATTTATACATGGGCGGCGCGCTTCCAAACGGCGCCTTGAAGACGATGCGAACAAACATAATCGGCACGGGGCTGCAGCTCAAACCAGCCTTTGATGCTGATTTTTTACGACTTTCAGATACACAGGCTGCCGATCTTAAACGGCAAATCATGCGCGAATGGGCACTATGGGCGGAATCAAAGGATTGCGACGCGGCCGGGCTGCACAACTTCGTTGAGCTGCAGCAATTGGCTTTTTTGTCGTGGCTGATGAGCGGCGACGTTTTCGTTCTGCTGCCCCTGCTTCGGCGCAATCATGCCATTTACGACCTCCGTGTTCGATTGATCGAGGCCGACCGTTGCAACTCGCCGATCGCGAAGGACCTGGCGGCCCCCAACAAGATAAGCAGCGGCGTGGAGGTGGACGCTGACGGGATGGTTGTCGCCTACTGGTTTTCGGATGAGCATCCAGGTGCGTTCGATGCACTGTCGGTGAAGTCAAAGCGCGTCGCTGTTTACGGTCAAGAGAGCGGCCGTCGCAACGTCCTGCATCTCATGGAAGCCGAGCGGCCGGAGCAACGGCGCGGTGTGCCAATCCTCTCCCCCGTCATCGAGGCACTCAAGCAGCTTGAGCGGTACACCGAAGCCGAGCTTATGGCTGCGGTCATCTCCGGCATGTTTACGGTCTTTATCGAGAAGGAAGGCGCGCAGGACGGCGCCGACGAATTTGGACTTCCAACAATCGAGGTCGATAATCCGTATGGCGAGCCGCTGCCGCCGGCTCCGGACGCTCCTTCCGATCTCCGCCTTGGAAACGGCGCCGTTCAATTCCTGGAGCCAGGGGAAAAGGCAACGATTGCGAATCCCGGTCGCCCAAATGAAAAATTCGATCCGTTCGTAACGGCTATCCTCCGGCAGGTCGGCGCGTCACTTGAAATCCCGTATGAGTTGCTTCTAAAGCACTTCACGGCCAGTTATTCGGCGAGTCGCGCCGCGTTGCTCGAAGCCTGGAAGATGTTCCGCATGCGGCGAGCGTGGATGTCTACGGACTTTTGCCAACCGATCTATGAGGAATGGTTCGCGGACGCCGTCATCAAAGGCCGGATCTCGGCGCCGGGTATCTTCGACGACCCCGTGATTTTCAAGGCTTACACCAAAGCAGATTGGCACGGGCCTTCCCAAGGCCAGCTCGATCCGGTCAAGGAAGTTAACGCGGCGAAGATCCGGATTGAAGAAGGGCTCTCCACTCGCGAGAAAGAGACGGCGGAACTCGGTGGAGATTTCGAGGAGAATCACGCGCAGCGCGTTCGCGAAGAGCAGAAGCGCCGCGAAGGTGGACTAACGGGAGGAGGTGAAAAACAAAGTGGCCCGCAAGAAGACAAAGAAGATCAAGATTAACGGGACGATTACAAGCGACAGCAACGCAGCGATTTATAGATGGTTTGGGATTTCTGCAGCGAGCCCCCAAATGCTTTCCGATGCTCTCGAGGAAGCTGCTGGCGATCCGGTCGAAATCTATATTAATTCGCCGGGCGGGGCGGTGTCTGCTGGCTCTGAAATGTATACCTTGATCAAGGAATACGAGGGCGAGACCACTGCAAAAATCACCGGATTCGCAGCGAGCGCAGCTTCATTGCCTGCCATTGCAGCCGATAAGACGCTCATTGGTCCGACTGCGCAATTGATGATTCATAACTCCTGGGTCTACAGCGAAGGGGATCGAAATGCTCATAATCACCAAGCTGGCGTTCTGCTGTCCATTGACAAAGGGATTGCTGCTGCATACTCGGCAAAAACGGGAAAAACAGCAGAAGAATTGATGTCTCTCATGGACACTGAAACGTGGATGGATGCAAAAAAGGCAGTGGAACTGGGCTTTGCGGACGAAGTTATGTTCGAAACCACCGAAGCCGAAGGTGCTAGGAATAGTGCGGAAAAGTTTACGGAATTGCCGCAGGCAGTTATTGATAAGGTTCGCGCGGAGTTGGCGAAGAGCGGCAGTTTTGCCGAACCAGTCAATTTCACGCTTGTCGAAGCCCCAACAGCACAAGCGCCCCAGGGCGCACAAGGAGATGACCAAGTGAAGACTTTGGAAGAACTGAAAGCATCGCACCCGGATCTATATGCAGCAGCAGTCAAGGACGGTATCGCCGCTGAACGTGCGCGCATCAACGATCTGAATGCACTGGCCGGCGCGCCCGGCGCAGCTGATGTCGTGAAAGCAGCAATCGAAGATGGCCGCACTGCATCGCAAGTCGCGATCGACATCGTGAAGGCATCCGCTGAACGCATCACCACCGAAGGACAACGCCGCGCCGCCGACGCGCAAGCGAGCGGAGCGCACGCTGTGCCGCCTGCCGAACCGCCTGCAGCTCCGTCGCCGGAAGCGGCATCGGACGCTGAAGCTGCGGCTATTCTCGCCGAGATGGACAAACAGAAGGGAGCGAAACGCTAATGGCTGCTTACACGGTAGATGGATATGACAAATTGATCGCTGGCATGGTTGAGCCGATTGTAACGCAATCGGTCATCATCAACAGCGGAGCTGCAGCGGTAATGGAACGCGGCACGGTGCTTTCTCGGACGGGATTCGCCGCGGATGGTACTTGGCAGTGCGCGATCGTCAATTCCGCAGCAACTCCGGCTGCTGAAAAGGTGCCGGTCGCAATCCTAGCCGATGTCGAGGTCGATGCCCGTACGGCTGCTGTTCGCGCAACGGCATATGTGTCGGGGGAGTTCAACCGCGCTGCGCTGAAGTTCGGCGGCACGGATACGATCGCAACGCACGAAGCCGCGCTGAACAACGGCAAGATTTTCACCAAACGAGTAGTAGGATAAGGGGGATAACAAGTTGGCATACAAGGACATTTACGCAACACCGACGCTTCTGAAGGTCGTCGATCAAACAACGCCGCTCAGCACTTACATTCTCGAAAAGTTCTTCGAGGACGGAGAATCCTTTGATACCGAATGGGTGGAAGTTCAAACGGTCAAAGGCAACAAGCCGATCGCTCCGTACGTTTCTGAACTGCAACCGGGCAAGGTTGTCGTTCGCTCGGGCTTCCAGGCTAAGCAATACAAACCGGCGCTGATCAAGCCGTCTCGCGCGATCACGGTCAATGATCTGAAGGTGCGTTCTGCGGGCGAAAGCCTGATCAACCCCGAATCCCCTGAAGTCCGCGCCCGCAAGTTGATCGCAAGGGACATCTCAGAGCTGAACGACACGATCACACGCCGTCTTGTCGAACAAGCAGCGACGCTGATCTTTACCGGCAAAGTCATCCAGGTCGGCGAAGGCGTCAGCCAGGTCATCGACTACGACTTCACCAACAAGGTCATACTTTCAGGCACGGATCTGTGGAGTGATAAAACAAACTCCGACCCGATCGCATTCCTCGCAGCCAAGCGCCGCGTGATTCTGAACGGCAACGCGCCGAATCCGGACATCCTGCTCTGCGACTACGATGCAGCGGTCGCGCTGATGCGTCACCCGAAGATTCTCGCGCTTGCGGACAACAAAGGGGTCGACATCGGAACTCTGGACACGACGCTACTGCCTGACGGCGTGACGTATCACGGCCGCCTGCGGGACGTGGGTCTCGACGTATTCAGCTACACGGGTACTTACACGGACGACGCCGGCACCGAGCAACCGTTCATTCCTGCTGGCTACATCGCCATGCTCTCGAGCCGCGACAAGTTCAAATTCCACTACGGCGCAACGGTCATCATGGACAAACAGCGGGAGGAATTCGTCACGTTCCGCGGCAAGGTCGCTGCTCAATCCTGGATCACGGTCGAGCCGGCTCAACGTTGGCTGCAGCTGCTCTCTCGTCCTCTTGCGGTACCCCCGAACGTCGCGGGCTGGTACGTCGCGAAGGTGCTTTAATGTCGATCATCAGCGACTGGCATGTGCGTCATGACGGCGTCGAGTATCCAGCTAACAAGCCGTTCAGCCTCTCTCCTGAAGCAGAGGAGAAGTTGGTGCAGGACGGCGCGGCGTTAAAGTATGAGGCCGATTTGGGGCAGGCAGAACTTGACGAAGGCAGCGGAGTTGGTGGCGCTGCCGATGAAGGCGGGAAAAGAAAAGACAACCCGATCGTATCGGATCTCCTGACTCTCGAAGCATTCGAGAAGCTGAAGGCGCCGGAACAAAACGAACTGCTCAAGTCGGTTGGCATCGAGCCGGCAAGCCGCGAGCCCGAGCGGATCCTGCAATATACCACCTGGTACGCCGAAAAGGCGCAAGAGAATGGCACGGCCAACGTTTAAAGACGTCGCCGCCGCCGACCTTGCGTCTTTTTTGAATCCGGAAGAGTTCGCTACCGTCCATACGATCGACGGCCGTGATCTTCTGGTCCTCATTGAGACCGACGCCAACGGCCGAAGCATCCCGAGTACACGCGGGGCTGCGCCCCCTTCCTACGCGGAGGGGGTTTCCCTTTGGCACCTCGTATTTTATGTCGATCCAATCGAGCTCGGGTACCGACCGGAAGAGGACCAAAACATCACCTTTGACGGTCAGTTATATCGGGTCGTCAACGTTGGCGACGAAGACGGACTCTATCGCATTACCCTGGAGGCGAGTCGGGCATGATGGAATTCCGCGGCGAGATTGTGAACCTGAAAGAAGCAGTCCGGCTCACCCGATCCACAGCCGCGGAGGTTCCCAAAGCCTACTACCGGGCGATGAATCGGGCGACGCAACGCGTCCGAACGGAGTCGGGTCGCGAGGTGTCGCGGATCTATCATGTCCGGGCTGGCGACGTGAAGAACACGGTTTCGATCAAGCGCGGCAGCGCACGCAGCATGGTTTCGGAGGTCCGCTGGAAGGGCGGCAATATACCGCTCTTCAAATTCAGGACGAACCCGAACAAGCCTCGTGATCCCATGCGGCCGCCGCCGAAAATTTTGAAAGCGGCGGTCAAGCGCGCGGGACTCAAGCCGGTCAAAGGCGCGTTTATTGCCCGGGTCGGTGCCGGCGGCCATATCGGCGCATTCAAGCGCGCGGGGCGCCGGCGGCTGCCGATCGAGGAGCTCTACGGTCCGGCCGTTCCGATCATGGTAGGAGAAGAGCATGTGCTGAACAACCTCGGCGACATCGCGGAGACCGAAGTGAAGAAGCGGCTCGACCATGAAATCAAACGAATTCTCGAGAAAGGAGGAATCTGATCTATGACGATCGTTTCTTTGCTCAAGTCCGTTAAGGCTGCGGTACAGCAAATCGTCGGGACTGGCGTCGGCGTGCATCTGTTCTTCCTGCCGCAAAAGACCGCGGCGTCCGTGGTCAACGCGTTACCGGAATTTCCGTACATTATTCTGCGACCCAGCGCCGGAAAAGACGCGGAAGACTCCGCGAGCGGCACGATCAAAATGCTATTCGGTGTCCAAGCCGCCGACGACGAAGGACCGATCGACGTTTTCAACTACATGGAGTCCATCCGGCAGGCGTTTCTCAAAAACCGCGTTCTCGATCGCGTCTTCCTGCTCGACAAGTTCAGCTGGGAGTTCTTCGACGAGCAACCATACCCCGAATGGATCGGTGTGATTACGACGGAGTGGACGCTTCCGACCGTTCGCGAGGAGGTGCCCAACATATGACGACAACCAGGAAAAAACGGAAGGCGGTAGAAGAAGAAATGCCCACATCCGAACCCGGGCAACTCATTTACGTCGGTCCGACCATCCTCGACGGCCTGCTGCAACAAAACGCCTTGTTCATTGGCGGCGTACCGCTGCAGTACGAGGATCTCTTGAAAGAGCAGCCGGATATCGAGCTGCTGATCGTGCCGGTCGCGCAACTCGTCGAAACGAACAGGCTGACGCAAATCCCTGGTACGCCCCAACATGCCGTTTATCAACGGCTGCAGAAAGGAGCATGATCGGTGTCTGACAACCATGGCATTTATACGTCCGAGCTCAAAACGAGCGTTCTGTCCAATGCATCCCAGACCATCCCGGTCATCATCGGCACGGCGCCTATCCACTTGTCCCAACTGAGTGCAGCTCCGGTGAACAAGCCGATATATGTCGAGTCCTACGAGGACGCAGTCCGGCAGCTCGGCTACAGCGACGATTGGGCGAGCTATACGCTCAGCGAGTACATTTTCGCTCACTTCAAGCTGTACAAGGTTTCGAAGGCGATCTTTATCAACGTTCTCGATCCGACGATCCACAAGACGACGGTCGCGCCGGCAAACCTGGCAGTCACTTCCGGCGCGGTGACGCTGTCCGATGCTGGCGTCCTCAAGGCCGGCGTGACGGTCAAATCTGCGGATGGCGCAACGCCGTACACGCTCGGCACCGACTATTCTCTCGGTTACGACAGCTCGGGCAAACTCGTCATCACGGCCCGCGCAGGCGGCACTATCCCATCGGGTGTCTCGCAGCTCAAGATCGGCTACGACAAACTTAACCCGGCGGCGGTCAATATCTCCGACATCATCGGCGGCGTCGATTCGCAAACCGGCAAGCAGAGCGGCCTCGAGCTCGTCAACCAGGTGTTCCCACGCTTCGGCGTCGTGCCGAGCCTCATTGTCGCTCCCGGCTACAGCAGCAATCCGACCGTCGCTGCGGTCATGGCCGCCAAGTCTGGCAGCATCAACGGCATGTTTAAGGCGCAGGCGATCGTCGACCTCGACGTCAGCAACATTACGCAGTACCTTGACGCGCCCGGCTGGAAGACGAGCAACAACTATACGTCGGAGTTCCAAGCGGTCGGCTATCCCAATTTGACGAAGGACGGCAGAACGTTCCGTTTTTCCAGTCATCTGGCGCCGGCCATATGCCGGACTGATACGGCTAACGACGGCATTCCGTACGTGTCTGTGTCTAATCAAAATCTGGATATCGACGGCGCGCTCGGCAAAGATGGAGCGGAGTTTTTCCTCGGCCGCGACCAGGCGGCATATCTCAACAGCAAAGGCATCGTGACCGCGTTCAACTTCGCCGGATGGGTGGCGTGGGGTAACCGGACTGGGGCATACCCGGCAAACACCGACCCGAAGGACGCAATCCTCCCGATCCGTCGCATGTTCAGCTGGGTTCAAAACCAAGCGATCGTTCGCTACTGGTCGCGGGTTGATGGGCCGTTGACGGTCCGTCTCGTCGAGTCCATCACGGACGACATCAATATCTGGCTCAATGGTCTGACCGCAGGCGGCGCGCTTGTCGGTGGCCGCATCGAGTTCAACGCCGCCGAGAATCCGGCAGCCGATCTGCTCGACGGCAAGATGGTCTTCCACATCTTCTTCACGCCGCCGGGGCCGGCGCAAGAGATCAGCTTTAAGGTCGAGTATGACCCGTCGTATCTGTCGACGATTTACGCTTAAGAGAGGGGGATGACAATTGAATAAACAGGTTCCTGAGAAACTGACGGGATTTTCCGCTTATCGCGATGGCACCGACTATCTCGGCGTCGTCGACGTCACGCTGCCCAGCTTCGAAGCCTTGACCGATACGGTCCGTGGCGCCGGCATTGCGGGCGAAATCGATAGCCCTGCGGTAGGTTTATTCGGCAGCATGACGGTAACGCTCAACTGGCGGACGGTCGTCGCGGAGGGGGCGCGCCTGCTTGCTCCTAAAGCGCATGCCCTGGATTTCCGGGGCAATATGCAGACGTATGACATCGTCACGGGTCAGTATAACAACGTCGGCGTTAAGGTGACGCTTCGTGCGGTGCCGAAAAAGTTTGACCTCGGGAAGTTCGACGCAAACAGCACGACCGATACTTCGAACGACCTCGAAGTCATCTACATCAAGGTCGTTGTCGACACCAAGTCTATTGTCGAGCTCGACAAGTACAACTACGTCTATGTCGTCGACGGCGTCGACTACATGGCAGACATACGCAAAAATCTCGGCATTTAAGGAGCCCGGACTAATGAGCGAACAACCGAATACCCCAGCCGTTCAGGCCGACGAGGACTTATTCGTTCTCAGTCGGCCTTTTGTTTTTGAGGACAAGAAGATCACCGAGCTGCGTATCGACTTCGACAAACTTACGGGAGACGACTTGATTATCGCTGAACGTCGATTCCTGAGCGAGCTCGCCCCCACTGAAAAGCCATGGGGCAAGGAATTCAGCAAGTCTTATCTTGCTTTCATCGTTGCGGCGGCCGCATCGGTCCCCGTCGAATTGATCCGCAAACTCCCGGCAAAGGACTTCACTTCTGTGACGCTGAGCGCGCAGAATTTTTTGCTTTTATAGGGCTGGCGGAAGGGATAGGGACGCTGCGAGAAAGGGTCCTCTCGCTCTCGATGGCGACCTATACGCCAGCCCCGTATTGGCTCAGCTTGCCCGTAGCAGAACTCTTCGGATGGATCGCGGAAGCGAACAAATTCCTCGAGAAAAGAGCGGGTGATTGATGTCGAAAGAATACGAATTAGCGTTCCGACTGAACGCCGAACTTGATGCTAAGTTCTCGCGTGTCTTCACGAACGCCGCTGACCGACTCAACTCTCTCGAGCGGCAGATTCACGGTCTCGATCGCGTCGGACGAAGCGGTCCGAAGTTCGGATCCGGAATCGTCTCGGGGCTAGAATCGATCGCGCGCATGACGACCAAGGTCTCGGCGCTCGCCGCGGGCGGGATCGTCTTCGGCGGCGCCGCGGCTGCCGGGTACGCAATCAAGAGCTCAATGGATAAGGCCATGGAGTTTGAGGCTGAAATGTCTACAATCCAGGCGCTGACCGGTTCCACGACCGCAGAGATGGCGAAGTACCAGGCGCTTGCGCTCAAGATGGGTGCGGACACGAAATACAGCGCCATGGAAGCGGCGAAGGCGATCGAGGAACTGCTCAAAGCCGGCATGCAGCCGGCAACTGTGCAGGCTGGCGGATTGAATGCGGCTCTGAACCTTGCAACAGCTGGCGGGCTCGACCTGGCCGAAGCGGCCGCTACGATGGCGACGTCGCTAAATGCATTCAAGAAAGACGGAATGAAAGCTGACGACGCTGCGAACATTCTGGCCGGAACTGCAAATGCATCTGCTACGAGCGTCCATGAATTAGGCTACGCGCTTGCATCTGCGGGTGGCGTTGCCAATATGGCTGGATTGTCCTTCCTCGATTTAAATACTGCAATTGGTCTAATGTCCAATGATGGCCTAAAGGGCGGTTCTGATGCCGGTACCAGTTTTAAGTCAATGCTTAGTTATTTGCAGCCAAAAACAAAAGAAGCTACTAAGCTTTTCCTAAAGCTTGGGATTGGCGTCGACAAGGCAAATAAGTTTTTCAGCAAGGGGAAAATTAAGGATATCGCTGGCATTGCGGATGTGATGCACAAGGCATTCGCAGGGATGAGCGAGCAAGAGCGCACGGCCAAAATGATGGACATGTTCGGCACGGACGGCGTTAAGGCAGCGAGCACGTTGTACAAGGCCGGGGCGAAGGGTGTCAAGGAGTTTCAAAAGGCCATGTCCGACGTTACCGCGCTCGACGTCGCCAAGAAGAAGATGGACAACGCTGCCGGTTCGGTTGAGCAGTTCAAGGGCGCAATCGAAACGCTGCAGATATCCGCGCTGCTTCCGACGATGCCGATCATCAAAAGGTTCGCGAGTGCTGCCGCCGACTTCGTCACCAAGTACACGCCTCAAATTACGGCCGGCGTCGATCAAATGGTGCAGCGCTCGAAGTCGTATCTCAATGAGCACTTCTTCGACAACGCTGAATTTAAAAAGCTCCATACCTTCGAGAGCAAAATCGACTTCGTCTACGGAGACATCATGGCTTCGCTCAGTGCTTGGTGGGATTCCTCGGGTCGCGAAGCTTTTATTAACACGAGCGAGAAAATCGGATCGACGCTGGCGCAGGCGATTGCTTCAACCGCGCCGGACATGTTCGAGGCCGGGGCTAAACTTGGCGGCGCGTTGGCTACGGGTATTTGGAAGGGGCTTGAAGATTCCCCTCTCGGTAAATTCTCTCCCCAGTGGGTCGATGACCTATGGGCCAAGGCGAACGGCGAAGATGTAAGCTGGGGCGACGTCGCGGGAGACTTCATGAAAGGTCCGCTCGCGAAAGATCGCGAAGCAGATCGCGCTAAGACTGAGGCGAGTAACGCTGCAGGGACAAAAGAGTTTGTAAATCGGCTCCAGAATCCGGCTTTCCCGACGAGCGGCACGGTCAATCCCAAGCTGGTAAACAGTCATACGACCGTCAACTATAGCCCAAATATCAACATCCAAGGAAACGCCGACAAGTCCACGGTCGAGCAGGTCACAAGAGCCGGCAGCGACAGCTTCGCTCAGTTTGTACAACAACAAAATGCATGGCAGAAGCGGGTGAGCATGTCACAATGACAACTTATCGCACGGTCCAGGGCGACACCTGGGACGCAATCGCCTATGCCGTTTATGGTCGGGAATATTTAATGCCGCTTTTGCTCGACGCAAATCCGGACTATTCGCGGGTGGTTGTATTCGGCGCAGGGGTCTTGCTAAATGTTCCCGGCGCGCCCGACGAAGCCGCGGCCGGTCTGCCGCCGTGGAAGCGGGAGGGATGATCCTTGCAGAGCATGATGGCGCGGCAAGTGGCATTGACGGTCGAGTACAACGGCAAGGACATTTCCGAAACGCTCTCCGAAAGCCTGATCCGGTTTGAGTACGGCGACAACGCATCGGGTCTGCTGGATGACTTGGCGATCACGCTTGAGGATGCAGAGCGAAGATGGCAAGGTCCGTGGTCACCGGCTGAAGGCGACACGATCGTCGCGCGAATCAAGACGATCAATTGGGACGGGCCGAACGAGTTTAAGTATCTTCCGTGTGGTAAATTCGAGATCGATACGTGCGACACGTCCGGTGCCCCCGACACTGTCGCGATCGGCGCGGTGTCTTTGCCGGCAGGATCTACGGTGCGACGCCAGCGGAACACGCGCGCATGGGAAAAGGTGACGCTTAAAACCATCGCGGCCGACGTTGCAAAGACCGCGGGGCTTAAGCTCAGATACGAGGCACCCGATAATCCGACCTATGACCGGCTCGAGCAACGGGAGCAATCTGACCTGGGCTTTCTGGTCGAGCAATGCGCTCGCGAAGGGATTGCGGTCAAAATATCGAGCGGTCAGCTCGTCTTGTTTGACGAGGCCGTCTACGAGGCGCGAGAGGCCGTCTGCGATCTTGTTCGCGGAGCTGACGCTGTAATCTCCCACTCGTTTAACTGGAGCATCGCGGATGCCGCCTACCGGGCGTGCGAGCTCACATATACCGACACTAAGAGCAAGACGCTCAAAGCGACGTACACGCCGCCAGGCGCCCCGAAGACTGGTCCCACGCTCAAGGTAAACGAGAGCGCAGCTTCCCCAGCGGAGGCGCTCAGAATCGCCAAGCAAAGGCTGCGCGAGAAGAACAAGAATTACGGCAAGGCGTCCCTGTCGCTCGCCGGCGATGTCCGGATGGCTGCCAGCTCGACGATCAACGTCAAAGGCTGGGGCAGGTTCGACGGCAAGTACATCATCGAGAGCGCTAGACATACGGTCGATTCGAGCGGCTATCGGACGGACATTCAAATTCGAAAGGTATTGGGGTGGTGATATGCAGCAGCTTATCCGCGTCGGCCAGGTCTCGACCGTCGACGCCGCGCGCGGGACTGTCCGCGTCGCATTCCCTGATCGAGATAATATGGTTTCTGCGGAGCTCCCGGTCCTGTCGATCGGAGGGCTTTTTTCAATGCCGGCAATTGGAGCGTCGGCGGTCTGCCTCTTTCTCGGAGACGACCTTGGCGGCGGGTTCTACCTCGGCACTCTCCCCATCGTTGTCCCTAATACGTCGCAAGGCCCGGTGCTGAGTGGCAATTTCACGGTTACGGGCAGCCAGACGGTAAGCGGAGACGTCACGATCGGCGGCTCGCTGCATGGCGGTGGGATCACATGAGTCTCGGCGTCCTTGGCAACATCGTCTTCCAGGTCAGCGCGGACACGGTTCGGACTTTCGACGGCTTAATTCGTTCAGTATCCGGCAGGTGGGCACAGCATGACGTGCTGCAGCGAAAGCCGCTGACGCAATGGTCCGGGCCGGGCTTGGACGAGATCAACTTCACGATGCGATTCGACGCTTCGCTCGGCGTTAATCCGCGCAAGGAGCTCGATAACCTGACGCTCATGGCAAACGGCGGCAAGGCGTATCAGTTTACCTTCGGCGGCAAGCCGCTGGGTCGATCGGGGATGTGGATAATCGTTTCGGTTGAGCTGGGATTCAAGACGGTCGACAACCGCGGCAACCTTTTGGTTGGCACGGCAAACGTCACGCTTCGCGAATATGGGGTGAGCAAGCAATGACGACGATCACGGTAGGACAAATGCCGATAGACTTCGGCGCAAGCGGACGTGCCGAGATCCTGCAGAACGTCAATATGATCGCTTCAACCATTCAAGGGACCGTTCCCCTCGATCGCTCATTCGGGATTGACTCCCGGGCTGTCGACCGTTCGCCCGACGTCGCGAAGGCGCTGTTCGCCGCCTCCGTCATCATGGCTATCACAGAGCGAGAGCCGCGGGTCATTGTCGAGCAGGTCACGTTCGAGCCACAAGAGGATCCGGACAAACTGGTCCCGGTCATCCGCCTGCAGTTTGTCGACGAAAGTGAGGCGAGCACTTAATGCAATTGATCGATTTACCCGAGGTCGAGTACGTCAGCGAGGACGTCGCTTCTACGCTCAATAATATGGTCACGGTCATGGAGGGGTTGCTCGGGCGCAAATTGTACCCGGGCGACCCCGTTCGTTTGTTCCTGCTCGGCCAAGCCGCGCTGCAGGTGCAGTTGATGACGGCGATCAATCAGACGGCAAGGCTCAATCTCTTGCGGTACGCGCGCGGTCCGGTGCTGGACAACATCGGCGCGTTTACAGAGACGCCTCGCTTGTCGGCTGCCGCGGCATCTACGACCGTACGAGTCACCTTGTCCGCAGCTCAGCCGACAGCGGTCACCATCCCGGCCGGCACGCGCGTCAGCACGGCCAGCGATCCAAAGGCGTACTTTGCGACATCGACGAGTGCAACGATCGCGGCCGGCACGCTGTATGTTGACGTTGTAGCAGTAAACCTCACCACAGGCGCGGCAGGCAATGGATACCTCCCGGGACAGATCAATCAGATTGTCGATCCGCTCCCGTTTGTACTCTCCATCGTCAACACGATGACAAGTTCCGGCGGTGCGGACATTGAGAGCGACGATGCCTACCGTGAGCGGATCCACGAGGCGCCGGAGTCGTTTTCGGTAGCTGGACCGTTTGGCGCATACGAATATTGGGCCAAGACCGCGAACCCGGCTATCGTCGACGTGTCGGTGACGTCGCCAAGCGCTATGCAGGTGCTCGTCGTGCCCCTGCTCGCCGGCGGCGCGATCCCGTCGCAAGGCGTGCTCGATTCGGTCAGTGCGATCTTGTCCAACAGCAAAGTACGGCCGCTCACCGATCAGGTTACAGTCGCCGCGCCAACGACGGTCGGCTACAACGTCACATTGACCTATTACATCAAGACCGGAGACAGCGCGGCAGCGTCCGACATACAGGCCGCCGTAAACGCAACGATCGCCGGCTACGTCACATGGCAAAAGTCGAAGCTCGGCCGGGACATCAACCCGTCGGAGCTTATTCGGCGCGTCATGATGGCGGGCGCGTACCGGGTCAATGTAACGTCGCCGGTCTATACGGTGGTCGATCCGACAAAGGTTGCTGTCGCCGGCACGATCACGGCCACGTATGGGGGGACCGTGAATGATTAATCTCGCGAACGCGTCGCTCCTCGACATCCTGCCGCCGAACCTGACCGAGGACCCTACAATCGCGGCAGCCGCGAAGGCGCTCGACGCGCAACGTCAAAACGTGCTTGCTGCGATTGACCGGCTGCCGTATTTCTCTCGCCTAGGAGAACTAACTGACGAAGAGGCGAACGAGCTCGCGTGGCAATGGCACGTTGACTTCTACGACCCTGACCTCCCTCTCGAGCAGCGGCGCTCGCTCGTCAAGAACGCCTATGCATGGCACAAACGCAAAGGCACGAAGTCCGCGATCGAGGAGCTCATTCGTACGATTTTCGGCGACGGCCAAGTGCAGGAATGGTTCGAGTACGGCGGCAATCCGGGGAATTATCGAATCCTCACGACCAATACCGACACGACGTCGACGAACGCTGCACAGTTCTTGGACGCCCTCTCGACGGTCACTCGCGCAAGCGCACACCTCGAGGAAATACAGGCGACCGTCTCCGACGAGATGAGCCTGTACTATGCCGGCTTTGCTCATATCGGCGATTTTATTACGTTGAAGCAGGTGACATAATGGGCCTCTTTGCAGGATTTTATCTCACGAATAAAGGGCAGACCCTGCAGACGAAAGTACAAGCAGGGGCGACGCTGCAGTTTACGCGGATCGCGATCGGCGACGGGAACCTCGGGGCACAGACCATCGCGAACCTGACGGCGCTGATCAGCCAAAAGAAGTCGATGTCAATCACTAAGCTGGAAGCATTGACCGGGGGCAAGGCGGTTGTCGGCACTAGCTTCAACAATTCGAACGTAACGACCGCCTTTTACATGCGCGAGGTCGGCGTGTTCGCGCAAGACCCGGACGTCGGGGAAGTCCTCTACTGCTACGCTAACGCCGGGTCCAATGCGGACCTTATCCCGGCAGGCAGCGGGAACGACATCCTCGAGCGGTACATCAACGTCATCACGCTCGTAGGCAACGCGGCCAATGTAACAGCAGTCATCGACAATTCGCTCGTGTTCGCGCTGGCTTCGGACTTGGGCAGCCTGTCTGCCCTTCAGACGACGGACAAATCTTCTGCCGTCGCAGCAATCAATGAGCTTTTTACGTTGTCCGGTAGCGGTAAGACGCTTGTGGCCGCCGCCATTACCGGCAAGGGAGTACCGGCGTCTGCATCAGAGACGTTCGCGCAATTGGCGGCCAAGATCGATCAAATCGTCCTTGGGAGCGGGAATGCCGCCGCGGGCGACGTGCTTGCGGGAAAAACCTTCAGCAATGACAGCGGACCAGGCAAGACCGGCACGATGCCCAATCGAGGGGCTGTCGTCATGACTCCGGGGCCGAGCGATCAAGCGATTCTCGCGGGCTACCATAACGGCGCTGGTAAAGTGTCCGGAGTGGTAGTGGATCCATCGAAGCTCCTCGCAGGCTCGACTATTGCGGGAACAGCAGGCAGCATGCCGAATCGCGGGGCCGTTACGTTCACGCCAGGACCATCCGCGCAGACGATTCAAGCCGGATATCACAACGGTTCGGGCTCAGTAGCGGGCGTGACTGTACCTGCAGCAGCAGTTCTGTCAGGGACGACGATAGCAGGAACGGCGGGTATTATGCCGAACCGAGGACGTACGATTCTCACTCCTAGTAAATCGTCAACGGTCGCGATACCGGAAGGCTACCATAACGGTACCGGATACGTTCAGTCGTACTCGATACTGCAGAGCATATCCTTTCCCTCCTGGACGTATGGATCCGACGTCTATACGTATTTCGGAGGAAACTATATCTATATGGCTGAGGCTAAACTAAACCAGCCGATCCCTAATGTAAAATGGATGCGAGTCGGATTTAACGTAAATAATGCGGACTGGGTAGGGGTCTATAACCTACAGATCCGAGACGCGTCGACTGGCGAAGGGTATACCACCATCGGGAGCGTAAACGTAGCGTCCAACGGCCTCGCATATTATTGGGAGGGGTACTTATCGAGGGAAACTACCGTTTCGCATATCTTTTTTCAGCCGACCAGCTATAAGAACACATTCTCAGGCATTTCGTACGCTATACACATAATCAGCAGATACGATATTTAGGAGGTATCCAACTTGGAGAAGTACGAGCCAGCGATCGAGGATACTATAGTTTACTCGACCGGTCCAGTTCCGGCGAATATCCCCATTTATCCGGCGGGTATCGGCCAGGTTCCAGAAGCCGACGAGGTAACCGCACCAAACGAATAACGAAAAGGCTCCGCAGTCGCGGGGCCTTTTGTTTTGGAGGTGGATCAACTGGGGGAATCCGAAGCGCTACACGATATCGCCGGGAAGCTCGGACGTCTTGAGGCGACATCCGAAGCGCAGCGTCAGGCAATGATTGACCTTACCCACAATGTCAACAGGCTTGTTGATAAGATCGCTCAGAACGATAAGGATGCGACCAAAGCGCTCGAATCCACCAAGTCTGCGCATCATCGCATTGAGGAAATGGACAAGGAGATCGAGAAGATACGCTCGCATTACGACGGTGAGGTTCGGCTTCTCAATCTGAGGATCGAAACAGAATCGACGGCACTTCGCGAAAAGATGGCTTCGGATGCAAAAGCAATTCAGGAGCGCGTCGATACCGAGCGGAAAGAACGCAAGGCGGATCGTCGTTGGCTTATTACGACCGTGCTGACGATCGCAGGTCTCGCCGTGACCGTAATCAAACTATTTTAACGGAGGTCTTACTTATGGAATGGACAGCAATTAATGAACTACTTGACCCGGCGCTGCTGATCGTCATAGCTGCGAATTGGGTGCTCGGTTACATCGTGAAGCGAACACCGCGGGTTCCGGACTGGTCCATCATCTACATCGTCACCGTATTCTCGATCGCGTTCACGGTTGCGACCCTTGGCGTTTCGGCTCTCTCTCTGCTGCAAGGATTCTTGGCAGGCGCGGTCGCCGTATACGGAAATCAATTCGCGAAACAGGCCGTGAAGGCTGCCGGAGGTGATGGCAATGACATCTAAGGGAATTGACTGCGCAACGCCGCTAAGCTCCAAGACGGCACCGGCGATCGTGGCAGCCGGCTATGGATGGGCTGCTCGTTATCTTGTCCCGATCGCATATGCCCACAAGCGCCTAACCCGCGCGGAAGCTCTCGCGATAACGAGCGCGGGTATGAAGATCATTTCTGTGTTTGAAACGACGGCGAATCGTCCGCAAGGCGGCGCGAATAATGGGAAGAAAGATGGCGCATCGGCTTACCTGGAAGCCCGGAACATCCAGCAGCCTCTCGGCAGCGCGATCTATTTCGCCGTCGACTACGACGCGCAGCCAAAGGACTATGATCTGATCGAAGCCTACCTGCGTGCGGCTGCACAAGAAATCCCCGGTTACCAGGTCGGCGTTTACGGTTCCTACGCAGTCGTCGAAGCGATGGCAGCGCGCGGAGCTGCCAAGGTCTTTTGGCAGACCTACGCTTGGAGCAAAGGGAAAAAGAGCAGCAATGCTAACCTGTACCAGTGGAAGAACGGGCAGACGCTTGCCGGGGTCGGTGTCGATTTCAATGAGTCCTACGGCGGCGAGGGCTGGTGGGATACGAAGCCGATCGAGACTCCGCAGCCGGCTAGCTCCGAGCTTGTGGCAAAGGTGGTTCGAATGATTGACAACTCCCTCATCACGACCGGTAAGATTGTCGACGGTCGTATTGAAGCGCCTATTGCTGAGGTTCTGGATGTGCTCGGGGTGAAGTACACCTACGATAACAATACGAAGAAGCTGTACATCTGATTCCGTCCGGGAGCTTCGGCTCTCGGGCTTTTTTTATTTAACGAAGGATATTTTGCAATATTATGGAATCAATTATAGATAGTTATACGTAGAGTTTAGAATGCTTGATAGTGGGAGGGAAAACGAATGTCGCAGATTCATAATGGCCCTAATGGCCCCAAGGACTACAAGACCGAACTGAAAAAGGGATTAATAAGAGGCGGTATAGTCGCAGCAATACTGGCCGTTTGCGTTTATCTATTGTTCACCTATGAGGATCGGTCTGCCTCTTCCAAGAAAGACCAGAAGTATTATAAAAGCCTATCAGCCGGCGACATGACCTACTTTGTAACGAAGTACGAATCCGACGACTCCGGTGCAACAGGTAAGATCATCACTCTTCAAGTGACGGTTAAGAATGATGGGAAAAATGCAACCCTTATTGGCCGGGAACTACTCAAGCTAAAAGACGGGGAAGGCCGGATCTTCAATGCTTCAAACAAGTGGGAACGAAACGTATTAACGGGTCAATCGCTGAATCCAGGAATGAAAGTGTCGGGGTATATTTCATTCGAGGTTCCCTTTGATGCAAAAGGACTGAAGCTTCAAGCGTTCAGCTCCATACATTCCAGCACCTTCCCTGGTGAAATCAGATTATGACAAAGCGCCTATTGGAGGGTGCTTATTTAGTTGAGCCATAGGTATTTTAATTAAATACTTTCTTTGGCATCTTCGACAAAGTTCATCGAAGGAACTTTCTATGCTCGTATGGAAGTTACTGACGAGGTGACGCCAATGGTCAAGAATCGTTTGAAGAGCATCCGCCATGAATACGAGATGAACCAAGTTGAGTTTGCGAAAATGTTAGGGATCAGTCAATCCCAATACAACCGGTACGAGCTTCAACAACGACAGCCATTGCTCGAGATCGTTCTTCAAATGGCCGAGAAGCTAAATCGCCCTGTCGAACAAATCGTATATCTGGACAGGCATCAAAATCCCCAAACTGGCATAGATTGAACCATCACCGCTAAGGGAGATGGTAGAAGTGGAGAAGCGGACAGTTTACCGCCTTAGGTACACGCTGGATAATCGTATCAAGTCGGTCGAGGCCACGCAGGAGCCCGCAGGACGACCGAGAGATAGCAAGGCCGCAGGATGGATCGTCGTCGCAGTCGGCGTGGTTCTCTGCGTCATCTGGTGGTTCGTATGGTGAAGTCCTTTCATGCACGAATGGCCGAATTGTGGGTGCTAAACAAACAGCGCAGCTTATCTACCGAAGAGATGGACGAAATGCAGCACGTCCTACACCTGAACGCGATGTACTGTTGGGAAATGGCGAAGCTGGAGAACTTGTCGCTGGTCGCGTCCATGCTTGGAGACACGAGGGAGCAGCTCGCCATATGCGCGCAGATCGATGACCTGGAACGCAATCCTCACTTCGGACCTACACAGAAAAAAAAGACGGACCGTAACGGCCCGCCACAAATCCCATAATAGCTTATTACAAAATTATTAAGATAGAAGCGGTCAAGCATTAAAAAGTGTTCTTGACCGCTTTTAATGAATTAGAGATTTAAAGCTGATACATTTCAATGAAACTAAGCCAATTGTATTTATTGTATACACCAACCGTTGTTAGCAATTCATCTAATAACTCATTAGCCTTTTCCGGATGCTGTAAACAATCAAAATATAAGCAAAGTAATTGCAATCCAGAGATAAGACAGTGACTTCTTCTTTCAGAATAGGTCACCATTTGATGAGGAAAATCATCTTCATTTCGTTTGTCCAATGGCAAGTCTTTAAAAGCATTTACAACCAATATTCCTTTTGGCATTTTTTCGTTCACTTCAATGTATTCACTTACCCATTTTTCTAATTGAGCTGCATGCTTCTCAGCCGCACTTTTAGAAACCCCTTTTACTTCCACAACAGCGACAGCGTCATTTCTCTCTAATATGAGGTCGTCTCTACCTGGTATTCCTTCAGAAACCGAAAATCCCAGCTCCTCAAAAACTTTTCCTACTTGTATTTCTAAAGCTCTTCCTGTCCCAGTAAACAGTAATTTATAACTCTCCAACGTAAGAATTTCTTCTTTTTGCTTGTTTATCTTTTCAAGTACAGCTGCTAATTCAAGTTCCGATTCCTTAAGCTGATGCTTATTCGAAATTTCTGAAGGTAGTGTATACTCCTCACTCCATTGTGGTTGTTCGAAATCACCTGTGTCGCGCTTTAATTCCTCAACGAGTTTAATGACTGAATCTATAAATTTTTTTTGTAATTGTTCATCTTCATCATCGACAAAAGTAGGAATAAACAATAAATTTCCATTATGAATTTTTAAACATGAAGCCACTACTTTATTGGTACCTTTTATGTAATAAAGAGGGTTTCCTAATGATTTATTGAAGTAGGCTTCATAATGAAAATGGTCCTTATTTTCATTAAAGAATGATTTATACGGCTCAGCCGCCCTACAGTCAATACTTGATCCTGTCGATCCAATAGTGTTTATATTTTCAGGGAGTATAGAGAGTAAATCTATTTTGCTTACTATGTTTGTAAAAACCCTGCTTTTTCCGGTTCCTGAAGACTGTTTTTCACCAGTATAGTGGTAACAAAATTGATTTTGAGACATAAAAACAATAACCGTTCTTCCAATTTTAAGTAACTCATCAATTTCAGTTCTTCTTCTTTTAATATCTTGTTGGATATTTATTGAGTCACTTTCTGATAAACTTTTTAGTCCCATATATGTTCCGCTTCGATAGTCCTCTCTATAATTACTCAAGGAGTAATTGGGATCCCAAATAATCACATCATAATCTAAAAAAGTTGTAGTTGAAGAGATACTGCAATCAGTTGTAAGTTCGTGCTCAAAAAAACAATCTACAGTTAAAATGTTCAATCTAAGTCCCCCGAGATATGTTAATTGGTTTTTCTTGAACAAGTTATTCGCTAAATGAATTTATTTATCCTTTAATCACGACGTTCAAACAACCAAACATATGTAATTGACATATATATGTGGAACACATATATTGTACATAGGGGGGCGGTGAAATGCAGCGAATAAAGACCTATAGAGATGTTGCTAATCGGATCGGAGGAACAGACGGTAAGCTCATTCATGAGCTGATCGACGCATACATTGATCTTCTCGAAACTGAGGATGAATTTCTTAATAGCGCCCAAGTTGCCGATATGATTGGCATACACCCTAACAACATGCAGCATAAGCGGAAAACAAAATTTTTCCCCGAACCGGACGATCACGTAGGAAAAAGGAAATCTCCTGTATGGCGAAAGTCCCGAATCGAGTATTATTTAAAGCATATAGACGAATGGCGAATACAGGACAAAAATAATATCTGAGGAGCTTTTCGATGGAAGAGTTTATTGGGTATATGGTGTTTTCATTGGTTGAGGGGCTCGCCTTATACGCTATTATCTTTTACTCCCTGAGAATTGATTTGATCAAGCATTTGCTGCCTGTAATTGGGGCCATCACAGTTATAAATTTGCAGAGCTATATCATTCGTGAAGAACTTTCCTTATCGACGATATCGCCAGTGATAAATTTGTTAATTACAGCGATTTTCATCATTGTGTATTTAAGAATACCTCTAGCCTGGTCGCTCATAATGACGATCGTTGGTTACATAGCATTCGGGCTTCTCCAGACAGCAATAGTCTATCTATCGTTCGGATTTTTCTCAATTCACGAATTAAGCAATCTTGTTTGGAAGTCGTACCTACTGCAAGTATTGACAGGGTTTATAGGGTTTGGCCTTTCGTATCTTACATACAAATTCGGATACGGGTTCACGTTTGAACTCGAGAAGCTGCGCCTACGTAAAGAGAAGATCCTTGTATCGATGGGAATTGCCTCATTCATTCTAGCTCTGCTAGTAATCATGTTGTACAAGTCGGTTTTTTCAAACCTTGTCGTATTTGCTGTTTTCATGTTTCTTGCCGTGATATATTATCAGAGAAAGGACACAGAAGCATGATAGCGACCTTATCGGCTCGCATTGCCCGAAGCATAAAGGACGCAGCTCCTGAGTCACCACAAAGCTTTGAAGTCCTCAAATATGCAGTATCCTTCCTCCTGAACGCCATCTTCATCATTGTGCTCTCCCTCATCATTTCGGCTTTCACTGGTCGGGTTCTCGAAACGCTCATTGCTCTAATTTCATATGCAGTGCTAAGGCAACTCTCAGGCGGCCTTCACTTAAAATCAGGAATGGCTTGCGTAGTTATTTCAACGGCCGGCATTACTGCTATCTCAATGCTTGATCTAAACCAGGATTGGAAATACATTTTAACTGCGGTGAGTGCGCTTTTGGCATTGATTTATTCACCATCCAGAATAGGGAAGCAGACGAGGATTTCGAAAAAGTATTATCCGTATCTAAAGGTTGCTTCAGTAGTCCTGATTCTAATTGGAATTATGGTTGGATCTTCAAGCATTATTGTCGCATTCTTCGTACAGAGCTTGACCTTGATACGATTGAAGGGAGGTGAGGACTTTTGAAGAAGAACGTCGCAATGAAGCTTGCTTCCATACTTGGAGCACTAGCCGTTCTGATCGTTAGTACCGCAAGCTGGCTTTACGTACATCAAGATGAGACCCCCGCTGAACTTTTGAAATAGGGAGCTGGGCATTATGTTGTATCTTGCTGTCACTGAAGATTTGGAAGGTAAGAGTGGGTATATTAATATCGCCGCTGATGATGTACTTTATTTAGAATTCGATATGTTTGAAAAAATGGTGCACGTTCATACGGCTGACAGCAAGTATTACATTGCGGGCACCTTGTTATATTGCACTGAAAGCCTCAAGTCGGCAGGGTACCAGTTCGAACGTGTCGATCGAAGCTGCGTAGTGAACGTGCCGAAGATTCGGCGAATGGACAAAACGTTCTATCTTGCATACTTCGAGGATGAGATCGGACCTAAATCCAAGAAGGTCACGATGTCGCAGAAGCTTTTTAAGGAAGTATTCAATGTCGTCAAAGCCTCTCAAAAGCCGGCAATAATATAAATCAGGCGCCCTCCGAGGCGTCTTTTTTGTTCCTATATCACAAATATAAGTTCTTGTGTGTCGGTTCATGTCGGAAAAATAATAAATGATAGCGCAATTCATCCGGTTGAGTGAGCATTTACAGTTAGTCCCACACAAGACATAATTGGAATACAAAACCAATTGTCAATGGGCACTTGAGGACTCAAGACTATGTTGACAAAAGTAAATAAGCCTGCATAGGCTCGGCTTCTGAGAGGGAGCGGCGGAATATCCACCGATCGCCAGGCTGGCTGATCTACCATTCATATTCATACAGGTCGTCCATGTGAACGCCGAATACGATAGCACATGCCTTGCGGACGAGGTCCGGCATATCCTGTACTCCGCGCTCGTACTTGCTGAGCGACTGAGGCAGCACGGATACATAAGGCTTCAGCTGCTCGGCAGTCGTCTCCTGAGACCAACCGCGTTCAGCTCGCAGATCAGGCAGCCTGCATCTCCCCCTCTTAAGGGGCATAGCGGCTTACCTCCAAACTATTTAATTGGGAGTGCTATATGGACATGATCGACGTACTCGCGTTAATCGAAAAAATTAACAAAGGCACCCCAGAACACAAAAAGCTTGTACGAGAACTCGTTATGTATCTTGACGCGAACTATCAAGCAGAGCGCGCACAACAGAAAGAACACGTTTCTTCTCAGCATCATCAAGCTCACGGCCAAAATAGTACATAGGCTCCTCGACGAGCTCTTCATCGGAAAAATTGATTCCCTCAACTAGTCTTCTCTCTTCTTCAGTAAAGCTTGCTCCCGGATCGTTGGTCTTTCCTAACAGCCAATCGACCGTAACGTCATAGCAGTTCGCCAACTTCTGAAGTACATCTAGCTCTATTCCGTTTCGGGCTGCCTCATAAGCACTCAAGGATTTATTGCTTATTCCCGTACGCTGCATAACCTCAATTTGAGAAAGCTTGCGCATCTTGCGGGCTTTTTTAAGTCTGGAACTAACTGTATCATGATCCGAACCGACTCTAACCACTGAGGACACCTCCATGATGGTATAATATCACAGTTTTCCACTATGCGGATAAAAAATTCTATAAATAATAGAAAAAGTTGTTGACGGAGTGTAATGCGGCAGTTTATATTGTGGAGGCACCAAATTCTACGATTTATAGAAATGGGGAGAAGGTGGTGATTTGAATTGTTAGTCCGGGAGAAGATGAAGGCCTATATCGTCAGCAGCGGGCTAAAAATAAGTGTCGTTGCTAAGAATGCGGGATACACACCTGATGTGCTTTACCGCATGTTGTATGGCACAAGGAACATGTCTCCCGAGGATCTTGTCTCTATTTGCTCGAAGGGTCTGCAAAAGCCGCCAGAATTTTTTTTAACCGAAAGTTCTACGAATTATAGAAATTTGAATCCTGATAAGGCAGGCGATCCATCAGATGTTGAGACATACGCTTCCGATCGGTGAAGATCAGGTCGTGCTGCTGACGCAAGGCGAACACGTCCAGTCCCTTAAGCTTTACCAAGAAGACAACTTCGGCGAGGACGGTCATGGGTATCAGCCGCCGAAGAGCCTGACCATCAACACGAAGGACAATATTATCGCTCTCCGAGATTTTCTTAACCAGCACTATCCGCCAGACGAAACCTAATTCCTCCGGGAGGTTTTCATATGTCGAAGCAAATGCTCCGTAATATTGCTGGTTACTTTCTGCAGCTCGAAGAGCGCGCCGTCGCTGACTGCTATCCAAATCTGCAGTCCTTCGCCCGCCGTCAGAGCAGTCGTTATCTCAAGCAGTTGCGCGATCTGCGCGGTTAATATGGCAGGCACCGCGAATTTGTTTGCAGAACGCCTGAAGAAGACTCGTCAAAGCCGCGGCATGACTCAGGCGCAATTGGGGGAACGGATTTTCCAAACTCGCGGCGCTGTCTCCCATTACGAAGGGGGCCGGAACCAGCCGGATTACGACACGCTCATTCGCATCGCTAATGTTTTAGGCGTCACGCTCGACTACCTGCTCGGCCGCGTCGACGGCCACAAAGAGGATTTCAAGGCATCATAAAAACAATTTTGAGGAGTGTTCATTTCATGTTGAAAGCTACGGGCATTGTGAGAAAGATCGACGAATTGGGCCGCGTTGTGATTCCAATGGAGCTCCGCAAGACGCTTCAGATCGCCGAAAAGGACCCTATGGAGATCTTCGTCGACGGCGAGCAGATCGTGCTCCGCAAATACGCTCCGGGCTGCGTCTTCTGCGGCAATACGGAGATCGCAAAGACATTCGAGGGCAAGCATATCTGCGGCGAGCACGTTCGGGCGATTGCCTTCAAATGGGAGAGCGAGAGTGTCGCGAATGGATAGGGTCACGCTGAAACACTACCAAGACCGGGCGGCGAAGGCGCAGGCGATCGTCGATGAAATCGATTTGCTGCTTCAGAGCATCGAAACTGCCAAGGGAGCATCCGTCATTCGTGTCCATGGAAAGTATCGCATTATTGATATCGACCACCGAACTACGGGCCAATACCCTAACGACAAACGCACTCGCCTGCTGGCGTTGCTCAGCAATGTTTTCATCGATTCTAGTCTCGACGAGATCCGGCGCCTCGAAGCCGAGCTCGCGGCACTGTAGGAGGCGCCCATGCAGATCACCTTCGAATCGCTCCACCTCACCGAGTTCAAGAATCACCGCGACCTACTCATCGAGTTCGGACCCATCACCCGGGTCACTGGTAAGAATGGCGCAGGCAAGTCTACGATCGGCGAAGCAATCTCATGGTGCCTCTACGGGACCGATCCACTCGGCAATACGCTGATCAAAAACCTGAGCCCGGAACCGGTCGATCGTCCCTACGATCGCGTAGAAGTCTCGCTGCGGCTGACGGTGGGCGCGCAGGAAGTCGAGCTCACCCGCGGCATTGAGAGCGGGGACACCTGCTACTTTATCAATGACGTTCCGGCCAAGGCGACCAAGTACAAAGAGACCGTCGAGGCCCTGTTTGATAAACCCCTATTTTTATCGCTGTTCACGCCGGCGTATTTTTTTTCGCAAAAATGGGAGGAACAACGGTCTTTGGTGCTCAAAAACGTGCTTCCTCCCGCCAGCAAGGACGTCCTTAAGGGGCTGCCAAAGGTGCAGGCCGACAAGCTCGCCGAAGCGCTGAAGAAGAACAACCTCGACGATCTGGAAGCGAAGCACAAGGACAATCGGACGCGCCTGGATAAAGCGCTGATCGGTGCCAAGGAGCGCGCCAAGACGCTGCAGGAGCAGCTCGACCTGTCGCCGGCGCTGACCGAGACGGAAGTCCACGAGCTGACCGCGAAGATCGCCGAGATCGACGCGAAAATAGCAGAGATCGAAAAAGCGCTGGAAGCGGCGAACAAGGCGTACGCAGACGCAACCAGGCTACGCGCCGAACGGGAGATCATCCGAAGCAGCGCCGATCGCGTCGCGACCAGCTACAAGACGCTTAAAGCCAAGGCACCGGCCGACCACTGCCACGCATGCAAACAGCCACTGCAAGAAGAGTCACTTCAAGCGGCGGTGGACTCGCACAAGGCAGATCTTGCGCAGCTTAAGATCACTCACGACGAATTGCTCGCCAATTTCAAGGATCTGACCGCGGCAATCGGCGACATTGGCATCGTCGAATACGATCCCGACGACTTGCGCCTTCTGCAGACAACTCGGCAAGAGCTGGCTTCGAAGCTTCAGGCCGCGGGTGCCGGCGACCGCCTCAAGCAACAACTCGAAACCGCCCGCCACGCTGAGAAGGAAACGCAGGCCAGCCATGCCGATTCCGTCTTCCTCCTAGATGCGATCAAAGCTTACCGCGCAAAGGAAGCCGAACTCATGGCGTCCAAGGTCACCGGCCTGTTCAAGACGTTGACGATCCAGCTCTTCCAAGAGAACAAAGGCGACGGCGAGCGCAAACCATTCTTCGAAATATTCAAGGACGGCAAGCCGTACCGAAAGCTCTCCACCGCGGAGAAGATTCTCGCGGGGCTCGAGATCATCGACGTGCTGAGCGAGCAGAGCGAAGTTATTGCCCCTACGTTCATCGACAATGCCGAATCCATCCTCTCTTACAAGCAGCCCGCCGGGCAGCTCATCGAATGCCGCGTTGCCAATACCCCATTCACAATTACGGAGGTCTAATCAATGAGCAAAGACACGCAATTACAAGCGATCGGCGAGTTCAGCCCCGCCGACATCGATACGATGCGCCATACTTTGGCGAAGGATGCCAACCCCGAACAGTTCAACCTGTTCATCCGCACGGCAGCGGCGTCCGGCCTGAATCCATTCCTCAATCATATCTACTGCATCGTGTACGGCGGCAAGCTCAGCATTCAAATCTCCGTCGAAGGCATCGTCTATCTCGCAAAGCGCGTCGAAGGCTACCAAGGCATCGATACGCAGCTCGTTCACGACAACGACATCTTCAAGGCCAAGAAGACGAAGGACGAAGACGGCCGGGACGTGTGGGAAATCGTCGACCACGAGATCCAGTTTCCGCGGGGTAAGGTCATCGGCTGTTACTCGATCGCATATCGCACCGGTTTCCGACCGGTTACGGAGTTCATGGAGGTCGACGAAGTACAGCATCACCTCACCGGAAACAACGCGGGAAATTGGAAGAAATACTTCAACGATTTCTTTAAGAAGACCGTTACGAAGCGCGCGGCAAAGAGACAATTCGGCATCGAGGTCAGCGAAGACGAGGCGCCTGCGAACGGTCCAGAGCTCCCGCAGCAGCAAACCGAACGTCGCGACATCACGAACGAAGCGACCACTTCGGAGTCGAAGTCGCGTCAGCAGCGTCAACAGGCGCCAGCAGCGGCAACTGACTCGAGTCCTGCGCCGATCGACGATGAACCTAACGCCGCAGATCTCGAGCTCAAGCGCAAAACGGCCGAACTGAATGCCAACTTTCTGAAGCTCGGTAAGCCCACGAAATCCGCCCGCGAAGAATACATCAAGGGAAAACTGAACGGCGCCGGCCTAACCGATAAGAACATCGACCAATTGCTCCGTATCACGGCGTTGGAAATCCAAGAGCAGGAGGAAATCGAAAACGCTATTGAGGATCTGAAATGATCGTAAAGGTCCTCGCCTCCGGTTCTGACGGCAACTGCGTCTATGTCGGCACGGAAACGGTCGGAATCCTGATCGACATCGGGTTGCCGAAGAGTAAGGTCGAAAAGATCCTGCTAGCCGCCGACATCATTCCGACCCGGATCGATGCTGTTTGGCTCACGCATGAGCATGGCGATCACTGCAAGGGCCTTCCGTTCGCGGACAAATACAAAATCCCCGTTTACGCCAGCGAAGGGACGCTCAAGCAGCTCGACCGCCTCGAGACAGGTCATGCGGTCGGGGTAGAAGGGTGGCGCGGTTTCGATGGCTTCTCCCGAGACTTTATCACGGTCGCCCCGTTCCGCGTCTCGCACGATGCGCTGGAGCCTTACGGATACACGGTCCGCGGCTTTGACTGGAAGGTCAGCGTCCTCATGGACACCGGCGTCGTCACCGACGAAATGCTACGGAAGATGGCCGACAGCGATGTCTACGTCTTCGAATGCAACCACGACGTACAGATTCTCCAGGACGGCCCCTATGACGCTTTTCTAAAGTCCCGTATCCTCTCCGACAACGGTCACCTTTCCAACGATGCCGCCGCGGCCGCCCTCTCGAAGCTGGTCAAGGGCCGCGGCGAGCACATCTACCTAACGCACATGAGTAGCACGAACAATCTGCCGGCGCTCGCGGAGGCTACGGTCAAGCGCGCCCTCCTGCAGCGTAAATTCATCGCGGGCAAACATTATACGATCGAGGTGGTTTAGATGCTCGAACAACTGGATGACTACAGCTGGCGCGAAGCATTCGGATATGCAGGTAAAGAACAAGGCACTTTTGCTACTTACCAGGGAATTGAGCCAGTAAAGGTCGTTCAATTCGCTGCTCCCGTCTCTACGGAACCTTTCGACCGTGAGGATGTGGCGGAAATCATTGCTATGTCGGACGGTGAAAACGACGGTCCCAATTGGATAGGAATTTTCAAATTGAAAGATGGCCGGTACGCTTCGATCGACGCCGGCTGCGATTATACCGGATGGGACTGCCAAGCTTGTGGGTACGCAGAGGTTTGTGGAACTCTCGAAGAAATGATCAAGTGGGGCCTTTCAGACGAACAGCGTAAACGTCTTGGGCTTTCGGTCGACAAGCATGGTGAGGCCTGATATGAGCGACCCGACACCGCCAGATTATTTTCTACAGGGAGTAAGAATGTCGCTCAATATGAACCAGCAGACGTTTCACCGCAAGACTGTATGGCTGCTTATGCAGATGATCGACCAGCTGCAGCACGACATCAAGGTGTCAAACGAGGACGAGGAGCTCGCCATTGCAAATGCCGATCGTTTGGATAACGAGAATGTCGCGCTTCGGAAGCGATTGGAGAATCCGCCCAAGGTGACACTTCCAGCAGAGGTGGCGAAAGAAATACGTGATCTGCAAGCTGCTGGATTGGATGTGCCGGGGATTTTGGGATCAGCATTTTGGTACGTAGGTCGAACAATTCCTACATCCGATTTACAACATTTCGCTTCGCTCTATCCATTTGATCTAACTCGCGCCCTCGAATTCGGCTATGAAATTGAACCGTCGCCCGAAGAGAAGCTCTTCCAGCAGTATCTCGAACTTCGTAACGGAGGCAAGCATGACAAAGCTGACCTGCTCGAAGGTGCCACCGAACTTCTCGGGCATAAAGAGCTAGCCGAACGTATGTACCAAATCCCGCGCGATCTACCATTTTGAACGAAGGTGAGGTTGAGTGGCCCGAGGACCGCAGCTTGAAGATGGATTTACCCGAATCGCAAACGAGATCCTCGAGAAAATCGGCCGTTGCAATCTGAACGGGACGCAGCGCGGGATCATCGATCAAATATGGCGTTATACCTACGGCTTCGGGAGGAAAGACGCTGCGCTCTCCATCTCGTTTATCGCCCGCGCGCTGGAGAAGCAGAAAAGCCAGGTCGACCGCGAACTGACCGCGCTGATCGATCGCAATATCGTCACCGTCGTTATGACCGAGGGCGGCAGCCGTTCGCGGGTCCTACGCTTCAACAAGGACTATTCGACCTGGCAGTCAGAGCGTCGTCAGCGGAATGGCGGACATGAAAAGATCGTCCACCAAAACGAGGACGAATCGTCCGCCAAAAAGAGTACGAGATCGTCCACCAAAACGCGGACCAAGAAAGATAGTAAAGAAAGAAATAAAGAAACTCCCTCTCGGAATAGCAAAAGGCACTATCCCGAGGACGATCAGTTTTATAAAATGGCGGTTTACTTTCACGGACTCGTTCAGCAGGTCGCGAAGGATGATCCCAAATTAAAGCACTTGACCGTTAACGCAAACCTGCAGTCCTGGGCAAACGACTTCCGTCTCTTGTTCGAACAGGATAAGCAGAATGACAAGCACCTTATTCGAGATGTAATGGACTGGGTGACGAAGGACGACTTTTGGAAGGCGAACGTTCTGAGCGCTTCGAAGTTCAGAAAGCAATTCCAAACGCTCGCGATAAAAATGCGAGCTTCAAATAAAGCCGGCGTGAAGAAGCCTGATCCCAAGGCTGACGAGCTGAATCTGCAGATCAGGCGGGACGAGGCGCTTCGGGTTTGGATGGCTGAGGGGAACGATCCGGATGACTTTGTCTTTGATGAATAAGGCAATTGAAGCAGAACAAGCGGTGCTCGGGTCGGTCTTCATTGACTCATCCTGCTTCGACAAACTTTCGAGGCTGGAAGACCGGGATTTCTCTCTCGAGACGCATCAGCTCATATTCAAGGTCATGAAGTATCTGGCTGACCGGGATCTACCTATCGATATCGTTACGGTGACGGACCAGTTTGTTAAATTCGGCCGCATTACTGATATGGGTGGCGTCAGCTACATCAAGGAATTGGCGGACGCGGTACCGACCGCGGCGAACGTCACCTACTATGCTGACATCGTCCGCTCGAAAGCGCTGCGGCGCCGCGGCGAGGCTGCGGGAAACGAGATCGTCGCATTGTCCCGGCAGGACTTCGAAAGTGACGAGGACTATTTCTCTGCGGTTGAGGATACCGTCGACGAGCTCCGGCCCAAGGAAACGAGCAGGATGCGTAGCTTCTCCGAGATGGAAAAGGGTTATTACGAGCACTTGAAGAGCAAGGCGAAGAAGCTCAAGACCGGCCTGTTCGCGCTTTACGACGCTTGGGCACAGCTTTGGATTGGATGGCTGTACGTGCTGGCCGGCCGTCCTGGTGTCGGCAAGACAGCTAAGGCGCTCATGCTCGTGTATGGGATCGCCAAGTACAACCCGAACGCCGGCCCCGTCCTCTTCTACTCGCAGGAGATGGGCGAGGAGGAAGTGATTGACCGCATGGTCTCCATGATCGCTGAGGTCAACTACAACAAGCTCATCAACAAGGGCGGCGAGGAAGGCTTCACCGATAAGGAGTGGGCGAAGATCCAATCGGCCTATACCGAATGCAAGAATCTCCCGATCTTCGTCCAGGATTCGGCCGGCGTCACCATCGACGAGATCCGCTCGACCGCTAAGCAGTTCAAGAAGGAGTACGGCAAGCTCGCTGCCGTCGTCGTCGACTACTTGCAGATCATGGAGATCACGGAGCGAAAGGGCGAAACCCGCGCGCAGGCAATCGGGCGGGTGACGAAGTCAGCGAAGAACATGGCGCGCAAGCTCAGGTTCGTGTTCATTCTTCTCTCGCAGCTGGACCGCTCCGTCGATACCGAAGAGCCGAAGCTCAAGCACCTGAGAGAGTCAGGAAGCATCGAGCAGGATGCCGACGTTGTTGAGTTCCTATATCTCAACCCCGAGAAGCAAGCCCCGAACGTGAAAGTTATCGATTCCATTTTTGCGAAAGGCCGGAACACCGGCGTCAATCGCTTCACGCTGATTTTCAAATGGTACTATCAGAAATTCACCGAAGTCGATCCGAAGGAGGCTTCGCAGTCATATGGCAAAAAGAACGAATCAGGTAAAAACCGAGGAGGAGTACGTGGCGGCGCTCGAACGTCTCCAAAAGGGCGCCGAGATGATGGGGCATCCTCTGACGAAGACGACTAAGCGCGAGGAATTAATGGTCGTGTACGACGGCATCTGCAGCGCGATCGAGGCGTACAAGGTTCGCACGATCCCTGCCGAGCTGCCGCATATGAAAGCCGTCTTCAATGCGCAGGGCCGGTTATGAGACAGGATCCGTACTTCAGCCGACGGAACTGTGAACAGATCAGGGTTAAAGGCGAACTGCTTGCCGAGGTCTTCTGGTATGAAGAACCGAAAGAAGATCAGGCCCCCAAACCAAAACGACGTAGGAGGAAAAAGAATGTCAACCCGATTCGTGGGGATCGACCCCGCAACGACGACGGGGCTCTGCATCCTCGACATAGACGGCAATCCGATCGTTGAAGCAGATTTGCGTGGCAAGGGTGAAAAAGAGCCAGGCGGTTTATCAATCGCCCAACTCGTCGATCTGGAGAATCAGTTAATCCCCATTTTACAGCCGGGCGATGAGATCGCAGTCGAATCAGCAGCGTTCGGGACCAACTCCGCGGTCACGGCCGGCATGATCCATGGCGGCATTCGGTCGATTATCCATCGCAAGAAGCTGGCGTTTTCCAACGTAAACCCGACCTCTACGAAAAAGTATGTCGGCGTAACTGGTTGGATCGGCGAGAAAGGAAATAAACGTCGCCTGAAGGATGACGAGAAAAAAGCGGCCGTGAAGGCTGCTGTCCTCGATCTTTTCGGTTACTCCCACAAATCGCACAACGTCGTCGACGCCTATGTCATTGCCCGGATCGCTCGGAGCATCTACCTTCGCCGGGAGCTGCTGCCGGCTGTCGACACCCAACCCTATCAGATTGAGGTCGTGCGGGATATCCTCGAAGGCAAGGCGCCGAAATGAAGCCGCGGAGCTGGCGTAAGGCGACGCTCGCGCAGCTCATTATGATAGCCTATCACGACGCCGAGGCCGCGTCTGTCGATCGTCAGGCGGCGCTCGACGAGATTGTGCGCCGGCAACACGCGGTGCGCTCCCGTAGCGGCAGCCGCATCAACCAGCGCGAGAAAGCGAGGTACGGTCGATGAGCTGGATTGAGCTCTATGCAGCATGGAAGATCGTCGGCGGTGTGCTTATAGTCCTCATCTTTCTCTCTATCCTCGGTGTCGCCAAATTCCTAGACTGGATGGAGGGAAAACGTCGATGAGCCAAGGAACGATTAAAGTCTGGAAGCGAACCCCCGAGCAGATCGCAGCCTACACGTACAACCAGGATCTCGGCCCTCCAGACCGCATTGATGACGCAGGCAAGCACGTTCAGCGCATCGAGCCGCCGTCTATTGTCCCAAAAAAGAGAACATCCCGCAACGCAAAGCTCTTCATCCCATTCGAGGAATATCTCGCGCTTCGAATTTCAGGCTTATCCCGCGAACAGATTGCCGTCGCCCACTCAATCAGCGTGAGTAGCTTATACAACCGACTCCGCGAGTGGGGCATTTCCAGCAAGAAGGACGAAGCTGTCGCTATTGAGAAGCAAAAATCGAAAGGAGAATGACCCATGGATTGGGACGCACTCAACAGGCAAATCGAAGACCTTCATCGGGACCATCCTACCATGAGCATTAAGACGCCGGCAGGCTCTAAGATTAGGTTCGCTGGATTTCACGGGGAAGAGATGGATCTAGAGGAGGCAACCGCAATCCTTACGGTTGGCGAGGTCTACACCATGAAATGCATCGACGTCGGCCAATCCCGTTCGTACGTCTACCTCGAAGAGGTGCCGGACATCAGCTTCAATTCTGTGATGTTTCAGAACGTCTGCAATGGAGAGTGAACCGCTATGAGCGATAAAAGCAAGATTGAATGGACTGACGCAACGTGGAACCCCGTCACCGGCTGTACGAAGGTCTCGGAAGGCTGCCGGAACTGCTACGCGCTGACGTTCGCGGAGCGCTGGCGCGGGACGGCGGGCCACTACTTCGAGAAAGGCTTCGACATCGTGATGCGGCCGGATAAGCTTCTCGAACCGGTCAGATGGCGGAGACCGCGCAAAGTCTTCGTGAACAGCATGAGCGATCTCTTTCACCGCGAGATACCGCAGGATTATATCGACAAGGTCTTCGCCGTCATGGCGCTGGCGCCGCAGCATGAATTTCAGTTACTGACCAAACGTCCGGAGCGCATGCTGCATTACTTTCAGGGCTTGGAGAAGCGCGGCGCCCGCCAATTGTTGGCCGACGCGGCCGAAGCTATTACAGGCGATGAGAATGCTGGGATATTCGTCGCTAATCGAATCGGCGCGGGAGCATCGAGCAAGCCGGGCTGGCCGCTCAAGAACGTCTGGCTCGGAGTCAGCGTGGAGAATCATAAGGCGGCGGACGAACGGATCCCGTTGCTGATCCAAACGCCGGCAGCGGTCCGCTGGCTGAGCTGCGAACCGCTGATCGGTCCGGTAGATCTGTCGAAGTGGCTCATGACTCCCGGGTGGACGCCTACGTACTATGACCCTGACAATATACACGGATATCCGAATTCTGAGCCAACAAACGAATTTATCAATTGGGTTGTTGTCGGCGGCGAGAGCGGCCATAAGGCGCGGCCTATGCATCTGGCCTGGGCGCGGAGCCTACGGGACCAATGCCAGGCTGCCGGCGTGCCTTTCCTCTTCAAGCAGTGGGGCGAATGGACGCCGGGCATGAATTTCCCGGACTTCATCCCCTCGAGCATCAGTGCATCAGATATGGGCTTCGGAAACGATCTTAACAACGTTTGGCGAGTTGGAAAGAAGGCTGCCGGTCGAGAGCTTGACGGCCGAACCTGGGATGAATACCCGGAGGTGAGAGTGTGAAGAACACAATGGGTGATTTGAACAATCATCTTTTTGCGCAGCTCGAGCGGTTGAATGACGAGTCTTTAACTGATGAGCAACTGAAGAAGGAGCTCGAGCGTGCCAAAGCGGTGTCGTCTGTCGCATCGCAGATCATCTCGAACGGTTTTTTGGTCCTCAAGGCCGTACAGATGAAAAGCGACAGCATGAACGCTGATGCGCAATTACCGAAAATGCTTGAAGGCGGCAACTGATGGCAGGGCTACGCCAGGAAGTAAAATCGTTTATTCATGACCACTACCGCGGCAGGCCGTTTCCTGAACTGGTTCGACTCGTTCAAGAAAAGTTCGGCGAGGACTCTACGCACAAACAGATTCGCTGTTACGTTCATAACCACAAGCTTTGGAACGGATTGAACACTCAGTTCAAACCCGGTCAATCTCCTTTCAACAAGGGAAAGTCGAAAACATGGATTGGTGGTGAGGAGACGCAGTTCAAGAAGGGCCACCGTCCGCGCAATTACATGCCGTTAGGCAGCGAACGAGTCAACGCAGACGGCTACATCGACGTTAAGATCGCGGATCCGAATAAATGGGTTGCCGTTCATCACCTTATATGGGAGGCCGTGAAAGGACCCGTTCCTCCTGGACATGTAATCATTTTCGGCGACGGCGACAAAATGAACGTCCACCCCGACAACTTGCTGCTTGTCACCCGCAACCAACTCGCCAGGCTCAATCAAAATCATCTCATCAAAGGCTCTACGGACTTGACAAAGATCGGAATTGTAATCGCCGATCTCAAGCAGAAAATCAGCGATAGAAGCAAGCGGCAAAAGGGAAATAAACCAACGAGGGGCGGAGAACATTGAAAATCCAAGTTGAAATTACGCATCCAAACGGCAAAGAAAAGCTTGTTCTGATTGATCCTACTGAGTCCGTTTTACAACTCTTGGTCGGCAAGCTTTTCAGCTATTGCCGTGACGTGAACGCCTCACAGTCTACTACGTCTAAGGAGCCGTGACGGCTAACTCATCCAGCACCGCGCGCAGCTCCGAGACCTCGGCGCGCATCACGGAAGCGGACGGCACACGGGGGAGCAGCCAAGCTTCAAAGCGCTGTACCTTGTCCCCGCACCCGTCGTATTGTACGAAAAATTCATATGCAAGTTCAGTCATTAGAAACACCTCAAGGCAAGTATAAATCGGAACGCTTGTTCGGAAAAGAGGTTTTAAATGCTATTGTTGCAGCCGGTCACGTTCGAGGACGCTTGCGAGTTCGTTCGGCAGCACCATAGGCACCACGTTCCACCTGTCGGGCACAAGTTTAGCATCGCCGTCGCGGACGAGTCTAAGGTCGTGGGCGTCATCATAGTCGGAAGGCCGGTCGCTCGGCACCTGGACAATGGCCGCACACTGGAGGTTACGCGCTGTTGTACGGACGGCACCAAGAACGCCGCAAGCCTGCTGTACGGGGCTGCATGGCGCGCCTGCAAGGCTCTTGGTTACCGGCGTGTCGTAACATATACGCTCGCCTCTGAACCGGGCACTAGCCTGCGGGCCGCCGGATGGCGCGAGCTTTATAAGACGCCTGGAAAGAGCTGGAGCGTGCCGTCCAGACCCCGGATCGACAAGCATCCTATCGGACAAAAGACGATTTGGGAAGTGATCGAATGAAAGGACTCATCATCAAGCCCTACTGGGCTGATCTCATCCTCGCCGGACAGAAGACCTGGGAGATCCGCGGCAGCTACACGCACCACCGCGGTCCGACGGCGATCATCAAGAGCGGCAGCGGCAAGGTATACGGTGTGGTCAATATCGTCGATTGCATGTCGCTGCCGTTTTCATCGTGGAGCAAGAACAAGAGCAAGCATCACGTACCATTCGGAAGGATTACTTACGAACGTCCGCATGCCTGGGTGCTGCAAGACGCCCGCATGTTGCCGGAGCCTCTGCCCTATGTCCACCCGCAAGGCGCGGTGATTTGGTCAATCTACCGGATGACATCTTCGAAGGAGGATCCCTATGCTAAACAGAGAGCTGACGCTCCAGCGCCTCGACAACCTATCTGAAATGAGCGATGACGGCCTTGCTGTATATCCCATGGAACGCATAAGGGAAACAGCCGGCGCCGCTGTCGGGCATATCAAAATACTGAACGATCGGATCGCTGAAATGACGAAGAGGCTCAGGCGTTACAAGGCGTCCGCGCATCACCATGCGAAGCGTGCGAAGGAAGATGGAAAAAGTGCCAAGGAAGAAAGCCGGCCTGGCTATGGAGACATCCTCTGGCTCAAGGACAAAGCTGATAGGCTGGACCGTGAAAACGCGGAACTGAAAGCTGAAGTCGAGCGACTCCGGAAACAATCCGCACATGACATCGATATGGTTGGTAAAGGGGATGTCGCTTCCCCATCTGAGCATTAATTTTTTTGCTCAAATATTCTACAAATCGTAGAATTCTATATAACGGAGAACATACTAATTTGCAAAGGATGCGTGAATGTATATGCCAAGAGGTCGAAGGAAGTCTGCAGCAGTACCAAAGCCACCTAAGTTTCACAGCGAAGCCCCCGAGGCGGTTTATAAGTTCCTCGAGGACGTGGTCGGCAACCTTCATGACAATCTCGACGGATCCGAGCCTCTGATTCTGTTCAAGCACAATGGATGGAAGTCAAAGGGCAAAGAACTTTTCGCTAAGATCAAGATTCTCGGCGAGGATCTTCGTACGGCAATGGGAAAGGACTACATTCTCTTTCTCAACAAAGACTTGTGGGAGAAGATGAGCGAGCCGCAGCGCCGTTATGTGCTGGACCACCAGCTCAGTACGATCGACATCACTACCGACAAGCACGGTGATGCCAAGACGGCGAATGACGGACGGGCAAAGCTTAAATCTCTACCATTCGATATCGAGGCTTACGCGCCGGTCATCAAGCGGCACGGTGCAATCATGGAGGACGTGAAACGCCTCGCCCTCTCCCTCAAGGAAACGAACCAGCTCACGATCGAGGAAGCTGCAGCCGCCGTCGAGGCTGATAAGCCGGAAGAGCCTCGGGAGGGCATACGCGGCACGATCGCGCAGGACGGAACGGTCGACGTCCAGCGGACTGATGAACCCGAACCGGAGGATGACAAGAACCAGGTCAAGCTCGAGGAAGCCATGCAGGCTGCAGATACCGGTGAAGATCCGAACGCACTCTTCCCTGGCTTGGGTGATGACTAATGGAGCGGCATCATTTCTGGCGGCTAGCGTTTGTTTTTATCGTCCTGTTCTGGGTTTCATTCTATTACTTGGTTAACTGGCTGATCTCAAAATTCTAAGCATGGGGGCGATGGTGTGCAGCAGCTTCAATTCGAGTTGCCGGAGCTGGATCGTAAGGCGACGCAGCGTGCAGTCGAGGACGCTCTCGAAAAATACCGGGTGTGCAAGTACCTGGTGTTCGAGGAGCGAGAGGCGAGCACGACCGCCGGATACGTTGAGCGATTCCACGGTCCGACAAACGTCACTTCCGACTCGACTGCTTCCATCGCCATTCATAACGTCGATGCACAGGCAGCTCAGAAGGCATACTGCGAACGTATGGAACGGCAGGTTAAGCGGCTGCCGGTTAACGAGCAAAAGGTGATTCGCCTTCGCTATATGGAGGACGATTACGTACTCGATTACCAAGTGCAGATGGAGCTAGGGATAAGCGTCAACACCTACAACAAGCGTCGCTGGAAGGCTTTCTACAAGCTGGCGCTTGCGCTCGATATAGCGGTTCAAAAATCAAACGACGAAGCAGGGGCAACATGACCGAGCCCCTGCTCATAAAATAGATCGGGTGATGCTGCGTGGAGAAGAAAAAGCCCTATCGAATAAATCTGATTCATAAAGGCACGGACCCCCAAGCCGTAATAAATAAATTGGTAAAATCCGAGTGGACAAAGATACTGGATAAAAATGGCCTGATCGCTTACAATCTAGACGAGGTTCTGAACAAACACACTTCGGGGGAAATGTGTAATGATCACTAACGGCGTAAGAGGATATGTTCGTGTCTCAACTATGAAAGACTCGCAGAAGGACAGCCCCGAACACCAAGAAGCTTTTATACGTGAGCGGTCAGCTGCTATGGGCATGGAAATTGAGCAAATTTATGAGGACCGCGATTCGGCCACGAGCATTGTAACGCGTGACGATGTACAGAGGATGATTGCGGATGCAAAGAGGGGCGACGTTCGCACCCTCTTTTTTACGTCACTCTCACGGTTCAGTCGGGATGCGCTGGATGCGATCTCGCTGAAGCGAATCTTAGTCAACGCGCTTAAAGTGCGAGTAATCTCGATCGAGGATGGATACGATTCAGGGATCAAGGACGACGAGTTGGTGTTTGGCATCAAATCGGTGGTCAACCAAAACACGAGCGGCGATATAAGCACATCGTCGCGGCGTGGCATTCGGCAGTCGGCAGCCAAGGGCAACTACATCGGCTCGATTCCCCCGTATGGGTACAAGAAGGTCGTCAGGGACGGAAGAAAGACGCTTGATGTCGTTCCCGAGCAAGCCGAGATTGTCCGAATGATTTACGACCTGTACGTTAATCACGGCATGGGAGAAAAATCGATTGTCAATTATCTGAATGGCGAAGACGGCGAGCGCGCCCCGATCCCTTCATATAAAGGCGGATTGTGGGGCCTCACGGCTGTGCAGCGTGTTCTCCAGAACGAGAACTACACGGGCTTCAACGTATACGGACGGCACACCGTGGAGGTCACTTACAATGATCTGACGGACCTGATGGACCGGGGAAAGAAACTCGTTCAGAAGCCGAAATCAGAGTGGGAGAAAACTGATTTCCAGACACATGAAGCGATCATCTCTCCCGAGCTGTTCAAGGAAGCGCAGGACTTTCGATTGATTCGAGGTGGAGGTGTCCGCGGCGGCCGGCGCTCATTCGTCAACGTATTTGCGAAAATGATCTTCTGCTCGGAGTGTGGATCGGCGATGGTCACGATGGCGAGCAAGACCAACAACAAAGCCGAGAAGGAATACCGGTATCTTATGTGCTCCAGGCGTCGACGCGTCGGTGCCAAAGGCTGCGGCAATGACAAATGGTTGCCGTACTTCGATTTCCGCGACGATCTCATGCAGATGATCTTAAGCGAGGTCCGAGCTCGTCTGAAAGTGTACGAGCAGGATCCGAAAGCTCTTTCGATCGGGTTGGCTGGAAAAGATACGGAGAAAGAGAAGCAGAAGCTTGAGAAGCGCGTAGAGGGTAACCGTAGACTGTTGTTCGAAATTCGCAGGCAAAATATGCTCGGGGAGATCGACGCCGGCCAATACGAATTCGAAAAGGCGCAGTACGAAAAAGAGATCGAGGAAGACGGAAAGCGATTGAACATTATCATCGCCAAGCAGCAGCAACAAGCCAATATCGATAAGACACATAAGCAGATGAGACAGAGCCTCTCCGATTTGACCAAGCTGGAAAATTACGAAGACATCGAAAAGACCCGGCTACTGTTGACCCGTCTTGTACAGCGAATTACGGTCAATAAAGAAGGGGAAATCGACGTCATTACAAATCTATAATCAAAGAGCATCAGTCCGGATGATTAAAATCTAGGATTGGTGCTTTTTTTAACTCCCTCGGTAAAATGTAGTTTTCTCACGAATGCTCGCTTATTCGCAGGATCTCTCCCATGGATAAATCGCTATCCGGATAGAAGGGGCTTTGTACCGTCAAATTCGGCAACCGAAGCGTATGCGGGAACAGAAGGGGCGAGGTTTCGCTCCTCTTTTTACTGCTCTGCTGCACGCTGCTCCACATGACCTCCGGAGGCTTTCACTCCCATTTCTCGACGGGTCGATGCCCTTTCATTCCTTCGTTACGCCTATCCGGTGGGTGGAGGCCGGTTATCCTAACGGTACGGGTCTGTGCCCTTTTGCGTAATGCAA
>NZ_FOKE01000002.1:0-192225 GCF_900112065.1 Cohnella sp. OV330 | reverse complement strand
CAAGGTACTTGGCGGAAGTAACATAGTTAAAAGTCCGTTCAAAATTTAGGTAAGAAGAGTTTTGTATTTTTGTGTTTGAAAATACACTACATTCGAAATATGGTTTCGAACCGTCTTCTCGCTAATGAACAGCTGTTGGGCAATGTCACGGGTCGTCTTGTCCTGTACCAATAGCTCGAACACTTCGCGTTCCCGATTGGTAAGAAGGAATTTGTTCTTGTGGTCGCTGCTTCTCAACGTATGTCACCCCTCCTTGCCCGGGATTCAGATGCTTGCAGGGTGAAGGGTACAGTCGATCTATCATATGAGGGGCGCCATTGGCTGGTGCGGTCGGCGCATAAAATGGGCGCGAAACTTGCGGAAAATTAAATGACCCGGTGTAATATGGCGTTTCAGTGCCTAAAGCGTGAACTTCCCCGCTCCGGTCCATACGGTCAGGCCGCTCCCTGAATACGTTAAGAAAGAATGACAAACGCGATCAGGACGGGAGGCCGGTGCGCTTGAGGCTTCTATTCGCCTACTATTTGCCGAGCGGCGGCATGGAGACGTTGAACCGCTTAAGAGCGGAGTACCTTCGCCGCCATGGCGTCGATTGCCATCTTCTCTATTTTTGGAAGGGCGAGGGACTCGTCAACAACACGACGGGCGTTCCGACTTTTATTACGAACGACGACGCGGAAATCAAGCAATTGCTGATCCACGGCGGTTACGACGCTGCGTTCGTGTCTACCGACGCGCTGACGCTTGCGCGCTTCCGCAGCCTGGGGTTTGCCGGTCCGCTCATTTTCGAGACCCAGGGCCTCGGTTCCAAGGAGCAGGCGCGCGAGACGCTGCTCGGATTCGCGCCTTATCTTCGCAGCTTCGCGAGCGCCATTCTATACCCGCGCACCTTTCATTTGCACGAGCTGTTAATAGGCATGTTCAGCGACATCGCCCAATTTTCGTTCGACAACCTGCTCGACACCGAGCGGTTCGGGTACCATCCGGTCCCGATCCATCCGAATCCGATCATCGGCTGGATCGGCCGGATCGAGCCGAACAAGAATTGGAGGGCCTATCTGCAAATCGGCGCCGAGCTGGTCAGGCGAGGCCGGGACGTGCACTTGTGGATGTTCGAGGATCCGACGCTGAACCGGCCTGAAGAGGAGGCGGCATTCGCGGCGCAGATCGCCGAGCTCGGACTCTCGGATCGCATCGTTCGTCACTTCAACGTTCCGAACCTGGTCATGTCCGATTATTTGTCCATCATCGGCGATTCGGGCGGCTTTCTCGCTTCGACCTCCATTGCCGAAGGATTCGGCTACGCGGTCGGCGAAGCGTTGCTGTGCCGCTGTCCTGTCGTCGCAGCGGATTCGGACGGCGTGAAGGCGTTCATCGAGCATAGCCTGACCGGCTTGCTGTATCCGCAGCACGGTATTTCCATCGCCGCCGACCTGGGCGAAGCCTTGCTGCTTGACGCCGCCTTTAGAGAGCGGATTCGAACGATCGGAAAGAACTACGCGACGGAGCGGTTCGCGCCTTCCCTGTACGTCAACAATTTACTTCTCATGCTGCGGGCGCTCGGCATCGGCTGAGCGCTCTTATTGGCGATATGCGAGAGAAACCGCTTCAAATTCGCTTAATCGGGCGCAAACATGGGGTTAGAGGGAGGCCAAGCCGCTTGATCCGTCCAGAAGCGCGCTGAAGGCCCCTTTTTATTGGATTCGACAGGTTTACATATTGATCCGAATGCTTGAAAATGAGGAAGTTAATCAATCTGTGAACACGCGTTAACAGCTTGTTCAAAGGAGTGTTCGCGATGAATACCGCCGCCGTCCCGAAGTCGGAGCCGACTTCGTACGGACTGGAGCATCTATTCGATAACGAAGCGTTGACGGATCGGCGTCCTTCGAGAATCCTGTATCTTCTATATAAAGACCATTGGATCAAGCTGTTCTGGTCGGCCTTCTTTTTCCTGATCAAGCACTCGCCGGTCTACGTGCTCCCGATCATCACCGCTAACTTGATCAACATGGCGACCAAGCCGGATAAATACAGCACGAGTTCGCTTTGGTGGAATATCGGCATATTGTTCGTCGTTATCGTACAAAATGTTCCGACGCAAGTGCTTCATATCAGCTATATGAGCAAGGCGATCCGCTATGTCGAAGCCAGCCTGCGAAGCACGCTCGTCCGCAAGCTGCAGCGGCTGTCGATGTCCGCGCACGGCGAGCTGGCCGCGGGCAGGCTGCAGTCCAAGGTGCTCCGCGACGTCGAAGCGATCGAGTTTTTGTCGCGGCAGATGATGCTGTCGGTGCTGCCCGCGATCGTCAGCGTCGTCGTGGCGGTCGTCATCACGGCGGGGAAGAGCTGGACGGTCATGCTGTTCTTCCTGCTGACGATTCCGGCTGGCGTCGCGATGGTGACGTTTTTCCGCAAAAAAATACAGCGCACGAACAGCGACTTCCGCAAGCAGATCGAGTCGATGTCGGGCCAAGTGTCGGAAATGGTCGGCATGATGCCGGTCACGCGGGCGCATGGCCTGCAGGAAACGGAGATCAACAAAATCGACAGTACGCTGAGCAAGCTGCGCACCAAAGGGTACAAGCTCGACATCGTGGAAGCCTACTTCGGTTCGGCCGCCTGGGTGACGTTCCAGACGTTCCAGGTGCTGTGTCTGGCGTTCACCGTGCTGCTGGCGTTCCGCGGAGAGATCCCGGTCGGCGACATCGTGCTGTATCAGTCTTACTTCGCCATGATTCTCGGCGCGATCACGCAGCTGATCAATATTTATCCGAACATTGCGAAGGGCTTCGAGTCCATCTATTCCGTGACGGAGATTCTACTGTCGAAGGACACGGAAGAGTATCGCGGCCACCGCAAACTCGAGGAAGTCAGAGGCGAATTCGACTTCAGAAACGTGAACTTCGGCTATCCCAACTCCGACCGCCACGTGCTGGACGGCTTTAATTTGCAGGTCAAAGCCGGCGAATGCATCGCGCTCGTCGGCGCTTCCGGCGCCGGCAAGTCGACCGTGCTTAACCTGGCCATCGGCTTCAGCAGGCCGACGTTCGGCGAAGTCGCGATTGACGGCGTGCCGATGGACGAGCTCGACATGACGGCTTACCGGTCCCGCATCGCGGTCGTCCACCAGAGCACGGTATTGTTCTCCGGCACGATTCGCGAGAATATCACGTACGGTCTCCCGACGGTCAGCGAGGAGCGGCTTCAGGAGGTTATCCGGATGACCTATCTGCAGGATGTCATCGCGCAGCTGCCGCAGGGCCTCGACACCGCGGTCGGCGAACACGGCGGCAAGCTGTCGGGCGGCCAGCGGCAGCGGATCGCCATCGCGCGCGCGCTCGTGCGCGATCCGAAGATCATCCTCCTGGACGAGGCCACTTCGGCTCTCGACAACGAATCCGAGTACTACGTGCAGCAGGCGATGCAGAAGCTGATCCAGAACCGCACGACGTTTATCGTGGCGCACCGGCTGTCCACGATCCGCGACGCCGACCGCATCGTCGTCATGAAACGCGGACAGGTGGCCGAGATCGGCACCTACGACGAGCTGATGGCGAAGGGCGGCGAGTTTTATCAATTGAAGCAGCTGCAGGCTTAATGCGAAGCGGCTGCCGGCTTGGTCCGTCGCGTCCGAAGGACGGAGCTTGGCAGAGTCGAATGAAAAGACTGTTCTGTTAATAGCTTCGCGCCGGTTGTGGCGAGGCATAGTCAAGAGGCTCCGCATGGAGCCTCTTTTTTCGGTGGATGGCCAGATTTGGCCCATAGGCGCTGGACAGCGCTTCTTGTCTCGGCTTGCGGACGGGATCGGCCAAGAGGCGTTGGACAGCGCTTCTTCTCTTCGGTTAGCGGTCCGGATCGGCCAAGAGGCGTTGGACAGCGTTACTTGTGTTCGGATAATGTCCCGCTCTGACTTAGAAGCTTTAAAGAGCATCCCTTCGCGCCGATGCGAATGGCGCTCGGACTTGTTTGGTTGCGGGCGCATTTGTTCTCGCGCTTATAAATGGAGGGAATCGGGCGGTTGGCGTCGAAAGAGGGGAGCAGCGTGTTTTAAGTTGAACGTTTTTAAACGTCGGGAGGTTGTCGAAAATGAGCCGGGAACGTTTTTCCGCGAACCCGCGGCTGTTGCTGGCGCTGCTGCGCAATCCGTCGGCAGCGCTCGCGCTGCGCGGCGCCGAAGACCTGCCGCTCGGTTTGATCGGGGCGGCCGCTTCCGTCGCCGGATTTTACGTTTGGGTGCTGGCGGTTCAGAACCGGATCGAGCACGCGATGTCGTTTTTCTCCGTCCTCTTCGTGAGCCGCCTCTTCAGCCCGGGGCTGGCGCTCAAGCTGCTGCTGCTCGGGCTGCTGTCCTTGCTAGCCGCGACGGCGTCCCTGTCCGCCGTGGGGAACCGCTTGGGCCGTCGCAAGCGATCTTGGATCGAGATCGTCACGTATCAAGGGAGCTCGCAGCTCCTGTTCGGAGCGGGGTACCTCGTATCGGCGCTGGCGGCGTTCCTGTCGGTCAGGCTGTCGCTGGCGCTGACGGGCGGGCTGCTGCTGCTCAGCCTGCTGCTCCTGGTCATCCATGCGCTGGAGCTGCACGAGGTAGAGCGCAAGGACAACTTCGCGGCGGTGCTCCTGTCCGTCGCCGGGTATGTCGTTCTATTTTCGGTATGCTGGCTGCTGCTGTTCTAACCGCACGGAGAAGGGAATGCGTCATTCGCGCATGGCAAGGACCAAGCCGCTCAGGACAGCTGAGCGGCTCTTTGCGGCAGCCGGACCTGGAAAACGGTGCCGCGCTTCTCGTCCGAATGGACGGTCAGCGTCCCGGCATAATGGGCGACCCGCTCCTGGACGATCGGCAGCCCCAACCCCCGGTTCCCGCCCGGTTTTGTCGAAAATCCGGGCTCGAACAAACGCGCCCGCGCCGCTTCGCTGATCGGCGGACCGGGATTGGCTACGGTGAGATCCAGGTAACCGTCGCACAGCCGGAAGGACGCGCGTACCCGGCGCTCGCCGGCCGGGAGCTTGACGACTTCGTCGAACGCGTTGTCGATCAGATTGCCCGCGATTTTCACGATATCGATGATCTTGAGCGGCGACTGCGGGTTCCAGGGACCGGCGAAGTCGCTGACGAAGTCGATCCCGAGGCTCAACGCGACGGCCGTCTTCGCCTTGAGCAGCGCGCCCACCGCGGGAATATCGTGCTGAACGATATCGCCGACCTCATGCGTTTCTTTGACGACATCCGCCATGTAGGCTTTAAGATCGGCGAACTTGCCGAGCTGCAGCATCGTATGCATGACCTGGATATGATTGAGATAATCGTGACGCTGACCCCGGATCGACGTGAACATGCCGCTGATCTGGTCGATATAGTGCTCCTGCGTGGACAGCACCGTGTCCTCTCGCGTGCGGTCGATGAGCCGGACGACGAAATACAAGGTGGGCAATGAGAGCAGCACCGTCGCGTAAAACAGGTAGTCGAAAAAGGCGTAACGCCCGTACTCCCCGGGGATGGCGCGGCCCAGCAATACGCCGCTGCCAGCGAAAAGCTGCAGCAAAAGGCATACGAGCACGCGAATCAGCCCGTTGCGGCGGATGTATCCGCCGGCCGCGCGCAAGCTGTCGAACCAGCGGGCTGCCCGGGGGCCGACGAACGCCGAGATCAGCCATTGGACGAGCAGCACCGGATACATGCACGAGGCGAACGCCGGAAAAGAATCCAGAATGCGAGCCTTGTCGGCAGCGCCGTATAAGGCCCCGTACAAAAAGTATACGGACAGGTCGTTCAGGGAACTGATGACGTAGGATAGCAGCAGGATCATTAGTTTCTTTTTCGCGCCGACGTCCTTGAACAGCACGAACAGCATGATCGTCGTGATGGCGACGGAGTTCAGCACATGGACGGGCATCGGCACGATATGGAAAAAAAGGTCCGTATAAACGGAGTTGATGACCGCAAGTACGGCGATTCGCCGCCAGCGCCGGGTTGGCTGCAAGCCGAGCGCGGCAAACGTCAGCCATAGCAGGGTAAAGGCCTGCGGGATGGAGATGAGCAGGTCTTGCCGGAGGAAGGATACGAGATCTTGCATAAACGGTAGTTCTCCTTTGGGCGTTTGGCTCGACTAGGCGACGGTGGCTATGCTACATTGAGGGCGAGGGCAGCGTATGTTTATACTTTAAATGGTTTTCCTGTTTTTGCCCACTGCGTTCGATACGAATGATAAAGAGAGGCGTCGGAAATGGCGGGCAACGATCATGCCGGAGAAGAGTTAACGAAGCACGAGCAGCTGCTCGAATACATAAGAGACCTGCCGATCGGCACGCGCATCTCGGTGCGGCAGATGGCGAAGGACAGGGACGTGTCCGAGGGGACGGCCTACCGCGCGCTTAAAGAAGCGGGATTGGCGGGGTACGTCAGCACGAAGGAGCGGATCGGGACGGTCCGGGTCGGCCGGAAGCGGCGCAGCCATCCCGAGCAGCTCACGTTCGCCGAGGTGCTGGAGATCGTGCAGGGCAGCCTGCTGGGCGGCGGCGAGGGGCTCGACAAGACGCTGCACAAGCTCGTCATCGGCGCGATGGAGCTGGACGAGATGACGGGCTACATCGATGCGGGCAGCCTGCTCATCGTCGGCAACCGCGAAGGCGCGCACCGCATCGCGCTCGGGCACGGGGCCGGCGTTCTCGTCACCGGCGGATTCGGGACGAGCGAGGACGTGAAGGAGCTGGCGGACGACCGCCAGCTCCCGATTCTGACCTGCAAGCACGATACGTTCACGGTCGCGTCGATGATCAACCGGGCGATGTACGACCGGCTCATCAAGCGCAAGATCATGATGATCGCCGACCTCGTCGAGCCGACGGCCAAGGTCGGCTCGCTCAAGCAGTCCGCGACCGTGGCCGACTTCCTGAAGACGAGCGCGGAGACGGGCTACTCGCGCTTCCCGGTCGTCGACGAGTGGAACCGCGTCGTCGGCATGGTGACGTCCAAGGACGTCGTCGGCCGTCCGCCGGACCAATCGGTGGACAAGCTCATGACGCGCAGGCCGATGACGGTCACGATGAATACGCCGATCGCGTCGGCGGCGCATCGGATGGTTACCGAGGGCATCGAGCTGTTGCCCGTCGTCGACCGCCAGCGCAAACTCGCGGGCGCCGTCAGCCGGGCCGAGCTGCTGCGGGCGATGCAGTTCGCCAACCGGCCCGAACAGCTAGGGGAGACGTTCGACGCGCTCGTGTGGGCGGGCTTCGCCGAAGAGCGGGACGCCGAAGGGCGCCAGTCGTTCACGGGCCTCGTCACGCCGCAGATGTCAGGTGCGCTCGGGACGCTGTCGGAGGGCGTGCTGACGATGCTCATGCAGCAGGCGGTCGCCAGGACCGCGGCAGACCTTGGCCGGCACGAGCATATCGTCGAGAATATGACGGTCTATTACCTGCGGACGATCCCGATCGACGCGCAGCTCGCGATCCGGCCGCATCTGATCGAGGCGAGCCGGCGCCATCTCAAGCTGGAGGTCACCGCCGCGCTAGCGGACGGGGAGATCATGGCCAAGGCGATGATCACCGCGCAGACGATCGACGCTTCGTGAAGAAGGCATGATTGCGCATGCCGGCGAACAGGTTGAAGATGCCGAGCACGAGGAAGACGGCGCCGACGATGACGCGGAGCGTCGACCCGCTGTAGATGAACATCTGCAGCAGCGCAAGCGCGATCAGCATGATGCCGAGGCAAATGTTCATGCGCGCGGCCATCAGGCCGCGCTGCGTCGGATCGGCGCTGCGCCGCGAACGGAAGCTGAAGCCGACGGACAGGACCAGCGTGACGAGGATGGCGATGCCGAAGATCCAGGACAGGATCGCTTCGAGATTGGACAAAGGGGGCAGCTCCTTCAAAATAAGCGAATTGCCCCTCATTGTACCATATTCGCTATGCCGAATGAATGGCGGCGCTCAGCGTCTCAGCAGCGGCGCGGCTTCCGCCCATATCGTCAGCCGGCCGTCCGCCGCCAGCGCCGTGCGGATATGCACGGTATAATCCTTCTTTTCGATGTCCGGGTAGACGGCGCCGTCCAGCAGGCTGCGGGCGAGCGCCGCGTCGGAGCCGATATCGTAGATTTTCCTCCCCATGAAGCTCCGCTTCAAGCTCGCCATCAGCTTCTCCTTGAGCGCGCTCTCCGCCACGGCGTCGAGCGGCTCCCGCCCGGGCGCCTCGTTCAAGTACAGGACGATGCTCGAGATGACCGTCTCGCCCGCGTTCGGCTTTTCTTTTTGCCTCGCCTGCTGCTCGGCCAGCTCCGCCTGCTCTTTGAGCTCGTAGTTGTTCAGGACGATCCGGTTCGTCTGATCGAGCACCAGCGCGCTGTAGACGGCCGCGCCCACGATCATCCCGCACAGAAAAAAAGCCGCGGCCTGCATCCCTCGCCCATACTTCGCAAAAACGGGCACTCTCATCGTCTCACCCCGGATTCCTGCACATCCACTGCACCAGCTCCGTCGCCAAGTGCGCGCCGAGAAACGCGCAGACGATATAGCCGATCTGCTGGACGGCCGGCGACAGGTACCCCTCCATCACGTTCGCTTCGATGACGCGGATCGGATCGATCGAGCCGCCCACTGCGACGACGACCGCCCAGATCTTGATCCGGCTCGCGATCTCGAGCACCGTCTCGGCCGGCGGACGCCAGAGGAACAGCGCCGCCATGCCTGCCAGCATCGCTCCGCCGAGCACCACGCCGAAGGCGATACAGAAGTCGAGCACCGCATGCGCGTAAACGCGGTTCATGTCCATCCCCTCCTATGCTTATATGTATGGGACGTGCCCGCGCCGATATGATACAATTCGATTAATGGGAACAAAAACGGGAACACGGGGAGGCATGGCGATGTGCGGATTCGTCCATCTTCATAACCATAGCGAATTCAGTCTGCTGGACGGGGCTTCGCGCATCAAGGACATGACGGCGCGGGCGGCGGAGCTCGGCATGAAGGCGCTGGCGCTCACCGACCACGGAGTCATGTATGGGGCGATACCCTTTTATAAGGCCTGCCGCGAGCGGGGGATCAAGCCGATCGTCGGGATGGAGGCGTACGTCGCCGCCGGCTCCCGGCTGGAGAAGGCCTCGCGCCGCGACCAGCCGATCTATCATCTGACGCTGCTCGCCAAGAACGCCGCAGGCTACCGCAATCTGATGAAGCTGAGCTCGATCGGTCATCTCGAGGGCTTTCATTACCGTCCGCGCATCGACTTCGAGGCGCTGTCCCGGCATGCCGAAGGTTTGATCTGCCTCAGCGGCTGCATGAGCAGCGAGCTGTCCCAGCATCTGCTTCAGAGGCGCGACGCCGAGGCGCGGGAGACGGCGCTGAGGTACCGGGAGCTGTTCGGCGAGGACTACTTCCTCGAGATTCAGGACCATGGCCTGACCGACCAGAAGCGCATCACGGCAGGCGTGCTGAAGCTGGCGGACGAGCTGGGCATCCCCCTCGCCGCGACCAACGACTCGCACTATGTGACCGAGGAGGACCACGTCCTGCAGGACGTGCTCATCTGCATCGGCACCGGCAAGACGGTGGACGACCAGGACCGGTTCCGGATCGGCACGTCGCAGCTGTACATGAAGACGGGCGAGGAGATGTCCGCCCTGTTCCGTCACCGGCCGGAGGCGGTGGCCAACACGGCGCTGATCGCGGACCGCTGCGAGCTGGAGATCGACCTCGGGGCGCATATTCTGCCGAAGTTCTCGCCGATCCCGGAAGGGATGACGGCGGAGTCTTATCTGGCGGAGCTGTGCCTGGCCGGGCTGCGGGAGCGGTATGGCGGAGCGGCGACGGCGGGCGCGGACGGGGAGGACGAGGCGGACGCGGCGGGAGGCGCATCGGCAGGGGAGCCGGCAGGCGCCTCGGGCGACGCCGGAGCTACTTCTGCGGAGACGGTAGCTGCCGAAGCCGAGGCGCGGCTGCGCTACGAGCTCGACGTCATTGCCCGGATGGGCTTCAGCGATTACTTCCTCATCGTCTGGGACTTCATCCGCTACGCGCGCGAGCAAGGCATCGCGGTTGGGCCCGGGCGGGGCTCGTCGGCGGGCAGCATCGTCGCCTACAGCCTGCGCATCACCGACGTCGATCCGCTCAAGCACAAGCTGCTGTTCGAGCGCTTCCTGAACCCGGAGCGCGTGAGCATGCCCGATATCGACGTCGACTTCAGCGACGAGCGCCGGGACGAGGTCATCCGCTACGTCGCGGCCAAGTACGGCAGCGGCCACGTCGCGCAGATCATCACGTTCGGCACGCTCGCCGCGCGCGCGGCGGTGCGCGACGTGGGCCGCGTCCTCAACCTGCCGTACGGGGACGTGGACCGGGCCGCCAAGCTCATTCCAGGCATGCCCGGCATGTCCATCGATAGGGCCGCAAGGGACAACCCCGATTTCCGCGCCCTGATCGAGAAAGGAGGACCGGTCGCGGACCTGATCGCGATGGCGCGGCGCGCGGAGGGCATGCCCCGCCATGCGTCGACCCACGCGGCCGGCGTCGTCATCTCCTCCGAGCCGCTCACCGATTACGTCCCTCTCCAGGAAGGGACGGAGGGCGTGCCGCTGACGCAGTATTCGATGGAGCATCTCGAGGCCGTCGGCCTGCTCAAGATGGACTTTCTCGGCCTGCGCAACCTGTCGATCATCGAGCGCGCGATGCAGAGCGTGCTCGAGTCCACCGGCAAGGCGCTGCGCTGGGAGGATATCCCGTACGACGATCCTGCGACGTACGAGCTGCTCGGACGCGGCGACACGACAGGCGTCTTCCAGATGGAGTCCGCCGGCATACGGCGGGTGCTGCGCGACATGAAGCCCAGGACGTTCGAGGACATCGTGTCCGTCGTGGCGCTGTACCGGCCCGGACCGATGGACTTCATCCCGCAGTTCATCAGGACGATGCACGGCGAGGTCGCGGCCGAATATCCGCATCCGGATCTCGAACCGATCCTGCGGGACACGTACGGCATCATCGTCTACCAGGAGCAGATCATGCAGATCGCTTCCCGGATGGCGGGCTTCTCGCTGGGCGAAGCGGATCTGCTGCGTCGGGCGGTCGGCAAAAAGAAAAGGGAGATTCTTGACGAACAGCGCGCGCATTTCGTGCGGGGCAGCCTGGGTCAGGGATACACGGACGAAGAGGCGAATCGGGTTTACGACATGATCCTGCGCTTCGCGGACTACGGATTCCCGCGGGCCCACGCCGCCGCCTACGGCGTGCTCGCCTTCCAGACGGCGTATCTGAAGGCGCACTATCCGGTTCCGTTCATGGCGTCCATGCTCACCTCGATCATCGGCAATCAGCGCAAAACCGCGGAATACGTCGACGAATGCCGCCGCATGGGCATTCCCGTGTTGCCGCCGGACGTGAACGAGAGCCGCGTGCTTTTCACGCCGGTACGCACGGCAGCCGTTACGGATGCCGTGGCCGGCGAGCCGGATCCGGTTGACGCTGCCGCGATCGAACCGGACGCCACGCGGGACGGGGGCGACGCGGCCGGCGATCCCGCGCGCGCGTTCAACGCCATCCGCTTCGGGCTCGCCGCCGTCAAGAACGTCGGCACGCAAGCGATCGAGAGCATCATGAAGGAGCGGTCGGACCGGCCGTTCGACAGCCTGTCCGACCTGTGCAGGCGCGTCGATCCGCGCGCCTGCAACAAGCGCGTGCTCGAATCGCTGCTGCTCTGCGGCGCGCTCGACGCCCTGCCCGGCCATCGGGCGCAGCTGCTCGCCGCGCTCGACGAGTCCGTCGAGGCCGCGGCCGTCTGGCGCAAGGAAAAGGAAGAGCTGCAGCTCGAGCTGTTCGACCTCGGCGACGCGCCGAACTGGGAAGTGGACCTGCCGGAGGTCGCTCCTTATACGCAGACCCAGACGCTGGAGCTGGAGCGGGAATTGCTGGGACTGTACTTGTCCGGTCATCCCCTTGACGTCTTCGACGGATTGTGGGAGGAAGCGGGATTGGATCGGCTCTCGGACCTGGCGGAGGCGGAGGACGGCGCGCAGGTGTTGACGGCGGGCATGGTCGTCTCGCTCAAGCCGATCGTCGCCAAGAGCGGCCAGGCGATGGCCTTCCTGGAGCTCGAGGACCGGATCATGGGCGCGGAGCTCGTCGTGTTCCCGTCCGTCTGGAAGTTGGCGTCGGCGTTCGCGGGAAAAGGCGCGCTCTTGCTCGTGCGGGCCAAGCTCCAGCAGGGCGACGAGGACTTCAAGCTGCTGGCGGACGAGATCGTGCCGCTGGCGGCGGACACGCTGAAGCGCGAAGCCGCCCGCATGCGCAGGGGCGGTTCCGGCGGCTATCGCGGCGGCAGGACCGAGCGCAGCGCCGACGGCCGCCGCCCGGACCGGGCCGAAGCGAAGCCGGCCGCCGCGGAGGGCGCGCGCCGGACGACGTCCGTCGTCAAGCCGGCGCCGTCGCCGGACAAGGCGCGAGCCGGCGCGGGGCGCGCCAACGGGGGCGAAGCGGGAGCGGCCTCGCAGCGCTTCTACGTTCGGATCGACGCCGGGCACGAGGCGCCGTCCGTGCTCAAGGATCTTCAGGCGCTGCTCGCCAAGCACAAAGGGCCGCTGCAGACGGTTTTGTTTTACGAGCGCGACCGCAAATCGCTGGCGCTGAACGATTCTTATCGCGTGCTGCCGTCGGATACGCTGACGGCAGCCGTCGAGCGACTGCTGGGCGAGGGCGCGGCGAAGGTCAAATAAAACGTGGTAAATAGGCCGAATCCTGCAAAAGTGCGGGATACACTAGCTGGCGGAACTTTTTTGCAAGCTATCCTGCAAAAATACATCATAGAGCGGTTGAGTTGACGATAATCGCCTATTCTCAAGGTTGAATCACGCAGTTTTGCGCGATAGAACAATCGATTCGTTTATTTTGGTTGCCTATCGTGCACTTTTGCTCGATGGCGCGGTCATGTGCGGGCTTCTTGCGACGTCTTCCAGATACCCGTTACGTCCGCGCCGCGAAATTAATTCGGCGCCGCCGACGCCCGGATTTCGGACGTCCGGATGCTCGCCAAAGCCGCGCCGCAAGCGGAGATCGCAGCCGTTTTCGTCCGGCGGACCGCTTCCCGCTGCGCCGTGCCGCGGCCCGCCGGCCCAGCAGCCATGGCGGCTCACGGTTGCTAGTCCCGATCTTTGTATGCTATCATTTCCTTATTGTAGAATCGATCACCTATGGAGGTACCGCGTCATGTGGACGGTCATTTATATTGCGCCGACCGCTAAGATTGCGGAGCGGATCCAGAGCCGTCTGGAGGGCGAGGGCTTTCTCGTCCGGGTCCGGGCGATCAATCTGGTCAAGCCGCAATACGAGATATTGGTGCCTTCCGGTGAAGTGCAGGAAGTTCAAGAAGTGCTCGGCAGTATATTGCATATGTGACTCATGCGGCAGATTGCCGTCCTTCGCGGGTCGGATCGTCCTATGCATGTCGCGCCTGATAGCTGCGGATTTCGTCCGCGCGGGCCGCGTTTTCTCCGTACGGGACATCCCGTGCGGAGCACCGCCCGCCGCCGGCGGGACCGCCATTTTTGCGCCTTGTGAGGTGTCGCTGTGTTTAAGGATTTATTCCAGAAGAAGAAATATGCTACCGTACCTTCCGTCTCCCAGGCTCCCGCGGCAAGCGAGCGGCCGAAGCGCGAGATTCCCGAAGGACTGATGAACCGCTGCCCCAAGTGCGGCAACATCCAGTTCAGCAAGGAATGGGAGAAGAACCTCAAGGTGTGCTCCACCTGCGGTCATCATTCGCGCCTCAACGCCCTGGAGCGCATCGCGATGACGCTCGACGACGGGCGTTTTTTTGAGATCGATGCGGACCTCACCTCGGAGGATCCGCTTGAATTCCCCGGTTACAAGGCCAAGCTGGAGCAGCAGAAGGCCAGCTCCGGCTTGAAGGACGCGGTCGTCACGGGCGAAGGCGAGATCGGGGGCGTCCCGGTCGTCGTCGGCGTCATGAGCTTCGACTTTTTCAGCGGCAGCATGGGATCCGTCGTCGGCGAAAAGGTGACGCGAGCCATCGAGCTTGCCGCCGCGAAGAAGCTTCCGCTGCTGCTCTTCTCGACGTCGGGCGGCGCCCGCATGCAGGAGAGCATCCTGAGCCTGATGCAGATGGCGAAGACGAGCGCGGCGCTCGCGAGGTTCCAGGAGGAAGGCGGACTGTTCATCTCCGTTTTCACCGATCCGACGCTCGGCGGCGTATCCGCCAGCTTCGCGAGCCTCGGCGATTATATTTTGGCCGAGCCGGGCGCGATCGTCGGCTTCGCCGGACGCATCGTCATCGAGCAGACGATCCGGCAGAAGCTGCCCGACAACTTCCAGACGGCGGAGTTCAATCTCAAGCACGGCCAGCTGGACAAGGTCGTGCACCGCAAGGACATGAAGGCCTTTTTGACCAAGCTGCTCGAGATGCATGTCGCAGGAGGTGCTTCAGATGGACAATAAGCTCCCCTTCGAAGGCCCGCTGTCCGAGCAGCGCCGCAAGATCGACCATCTCAAAAAAGTCGGCGTCGAGCAGAACATCGACTTCAGCGAGGAGATCGCCCGGCTCGAAGAAGCTTACAAAAAGCTTGAAGACGAGATATACAGCAACCTGTCCGGCGCGCAGATCATGCATCTGGCCCGGGTACATTCCAGGCCGACGACGATCGATTACATCAACGAGATTTTCGAGGATTTCATCGAGCTTCACGGCGACCGGCTTTTCGGAGACGATCTGGCGATCGTCGGCGGCATCGCCAGGCTGAACGGCGTACCGGTGACGGTGGTCGGCCATCAGCGGGGCAAAGACACGAAGGACAACATCCAGCGGTTTTTCGGCAGTCCGCATCCCGAGGGCTTCCGCAAGGCGCTTCGCTTCATGCAGCAGGCGAACAAGTTCGGGCGTCCGATCATCACTTTCATCGACACGAAGGGCGCCTACCCCGGCGATTCCGCAGAGTCGAGAGGGCAGTCCGAAGCGATCGCCCGCAATCTCAAGGAAATGGCATTACTGAAGGTTCCCGTGATTTGCGTCGTGATCGGCGAAGGGGGAAGCGGGGGCGCGCTGGCGCTCGGCGTCGGCAATCGCGTCCTGATGCTGGAGAACGCGATCTACTCCGCCATCTCGCCGAACGGCGCGGCATCGATCCTCTGGAAGGATGCTTCCAAAGCCGATGTAGCGGCAGAAGCGATGAAGATCACGGCCAAGGATCTGCTCGGCTTAGGCATCATCGAAGAGATCGTGCCCGAGCCCAAGGGAGGCGCGCATCTGGATCCCGTTCAGACGGCCGAGGCCGTCAAGACGGCGATCTGGCGCCATCTCGAGGAGTTGTCCGGCATGACGCCGGAGGCGCTCGTGGAGGACAGGTACCGCAAGTTCCGCAGCGTGGGCAAGTTCGCCGCGCCAGAGTTGGTATGAGCATGACCGTGCGCCCTTCCGATCCTCGGACGGGCGTTCGGCATGATTTTTAAGGCATCAATGCCGCTCGCGGCGTCTGAACCGGCGTCCGGGCGGGTACAATCGGTGGTATACGGTATGATCCGTCCGCCCGACATCCAATGGAGGTTATCTTAACCATGCGCAAAACGAAAATCGTCTGTACGATCGGCCCATCCAGCGAATCGCTCGAAAACACGAAAAAACTCATCAACGCCGGCATGAACGTCGCCCGTTTGAACTTTTCCCACGGCGACTACGAAGAGCATGGCAACCGGATCAAAAACATCCGCCAAGCCTGCGAAGAGCTCGGCAAAACCGTCGCCATCCTGCTCGACACCAAGGGACCAGAGATTCGTCTCGGCAAGCTGAAGGAAGAGCCGATCGAGCTGGTGGCCGGCGAGCACATCACGCTCACGACCGAAGAGATCCTCGGCGACCGCGACCGCATCCCGGTTACCTACAAGGACCTTCCGGGCGACGTGCACGTCGGCTCCACGATCCTGATCGACGACGGCCTCATCGGCCTGACGGTCACCAAGGTCGAAGGCACCGAGATCGAGTGCCAGATCGTCAATAGCGGCCCGATCAAGAGCAAGAAGGGCGTCAACGTGCCGGGCGTCGCCATCTCCATGCCGGGCATCACCGAGAAGGACGCCAACGACATCCGCTTCGGCATCGAGCAGGGCGTCGACTTTATCGCCGCCTCGTTCGTCCGCCGCGCGAGCGACGTGCTCGAGATCCGCGAGCTGCTGGAGAAGCATGAAGCGCGCTACATCCAGATCATCTCCAAGATCGAGAACCAGCAAGGCGTGGACAACCTCGACGAGATCCTCGAAGTCTCCGACGGCCTGATGGTCGCTCGCGGCGACCTGGGCGTCGAGATTCCGGCCGAAGAAGTGCCGCTCGTGCAAAAGCAAATGATCGAGAAGTGCAACCGCGTCGGCAAGCCGGTTATCACGGCGACCCAGATGCTCGACTCGATGCAGCGCAACCCGCGCCCGACGCGCGCCGAAGCGTCCGACGTCGCCAACGCCATCTTCGACGGCACCGACGCCATCATGCTGTCCGGCGAGACGGCCGCGGGCAAGTACCCGGTCGAATCGGTTCAGACGATGTCCCGCATCGCCGAGCGCGCCGAGTCCGCGCTTCGCTATCGCGAGATCTTCACGAAGCAGGCCGAAGCCCAGCAGACGACCGTCACCGAGGCGATCAGCCAAGCGGTCGCCAACTCTTCGCTCGACCTGAACGCCAAGGCGATCGTCACCTCCACGGAGAGCGGGTATACGGCCCGGATGGTGTCCAAGTACCGTCCGAAGTCCCCGATCATCGCCGTGACGCCGGTCGAGCAGGTCCGCCGCCGTCTGCAGCTCGTGTGGGGCGTCATCACGGTGGACGGCAAGTCCGCTTCCACGATCGACGAGATGGTCGACATCGCCGTCCAAGGCGCGATTCACTCCGGCATCGTTCGCCTGGGCGACACCGTCATCATCACGGCGGGCGTACCGGTCGGCCGCTCCGGCACGACGAACCTGATCAAGATCCACAACATCGGCGAGCTCATCGCCAAGGGACAGGGCATCGGATCGCAGAGCGCGACCGGACGCGTCGTCGTCGCGACTTCGCCGGACCAAGCCATCAGCAAGATGACCGAGGGCGCCATCCTCGTCACCCCGGCGACGGACAAAGAGTACATGCCGGCCATTCAGCAAGCGGCGGCCGTCATCACCGAGACGGGCGGCATCACGTCGCATACGGCGGTCGTCGGCCTGAACCTCGGCATTCCGGTCATCATCGGCGTCGAGAACGCGACGCAGCTGCTGCACGACGGCATGGAGATCACGCTGTACGCGGAGCACGGCGTCATCTACACCGGACAAGCCAAGGTACTGTAATACAACGACAACGACCAACGGGACGACAGACGGAGCAAGCTCCGCTTGCGTCCCGTTTCTTTTGAGCGACGAAGGAGGACTTAGGCAATGGCAAGCGCATGGCTCCTGCACCCGCTTCGGGTGAGATATCAGGAATGCGACCAAATGGGCGTCGTGTACCACGCGAATTACGTGAACTGGTTCGAGATCGGACGAACCGAATGGGTGAGACGGATCGGCTGCGACTACCGGGAGATCGAGACGAGGGGGCTGCTGCTGCCGCTGGTCAAGCTCGATGTCAACTTCGTGCAGCCGGCGCGCTATGATGAATGGATCACGGTCTGCACGCGGGTCGCGGACAAGACGGCGCTGCGGATCGAGTTCGAATCGCGGATCGTGAAGGGAGACCTGACTGCGACGGTCGGACGCGTAACCAAGGACGAGCCGGCGGGCGAACTGCTCGTATCGGGCGGCACGAAGCACGTATGGGTGAACAAGGAGTGGAAGCCGGTTCGGCTCGACCGGGAATTGCCGGAGGTTTGGGCCGCGTTCAAGGCGTTGGCGGAAGCATAACTGTCGGTTGGACACGGAAAGAGCGCAGCCGATGCTTTTTTAACGATATCCCCTTCGTTGAGGAACGCTTCGTCTGACCGCAACGCCGGTCCGCGCGCCGCCGTATAAGAGAGGACGAGAGGAGAGATCGCCATGCTAAAACGCTTGATGTGGATCGTCATTGTCGCCGTCCTCCTGGAGGCGTGCGGAATCTATATGATGCAGCGATGGATCGGCGGTTGGCCGACCTTCCTGCTGCTGCTGGCCGGCGCCGTCGTCGGCGCGCTGCTGATGCAATCCGAAGGCCGCAAAGTATGGGGCGCAGCGCGCAGCCAGCTATCGTCCGGCCAGATGCCGGGACATGCGATCCTGGACGGCATTTGCGTGCTCGCTGGCGGACTGCTGTTGATCGTGCCGGGATTTCTGTCCGATCTTGTCGGTCTCGCGCTGCTGCTGCCGTGGACGCGCTCGCTTTTCAGGCTCGGGCTTTACGGATGGCTGGCCGGCAAGGTGCAATCCGGCTCGTTCCGGATATCGGGCGGCGGGTTTCGAAGATTCTGACGAGGAAGGATCAGAATCGCGCGATTTTACATTCCCTTCACGTTCGATTGACGCTGCGATAACATCCTTCTAACATAATGGGCATAAGACTGTGAATAGACTTCGCGCAGCGCAATGGTTCGATACTAAAAGGGGAGAGCGACACGAATGCACGGATCCCAAAAGTACATTAACAGGGACCTCAGCTGGACGGAATTCAACCGGCGCGTTTTGGAGGAAGCCGAGGACCCAGGTACGCCATTGCTCGAAAGGTTTCAATTTTTGTCGATCGTGGCGAGCAATCTCGACGAGTTCATGAGCGTCCGCGTGGCCGGACTTCGCGAGCAGCTTAAGGCCGGCTTCAACAAGCCGGACTTTACCGGCTACACGCAAGGGGGCTTGCTCAAGCGCCTGTCCAAGCGAGTCGGGCGCATGGTGAGGCTCCAGTACAAAACCTATAGAGAACTGCTGCGCTTGCTGTCCAAGGAAAACATCGCGCTCGCGTCCTGGGACGATCTGAACGGCGAACAGCAAGAGGCGATGACGGTCTATTTTCAGGAGATCGTCTTCCCTGTACTGACGCCGATGGCGGTAGACACGAGCCGTCCGTTTCCGCTGCTGCACAACAAGGAGCTGTACTTGGCGGTCGTGCTGCGACCCGAGGGCATGGAAGGACCGGACCAGGAGAACGGGATTTATTTTGCGATCGTTCAGGTGCCGTCTATTTTATCGAGAACGGTAGAGGTCGCCAAGCGCAAAGGAAGCCGCAAAAACGCTTACCTGCTCCTGGAGGAGCTGATCCGGGTGCAGATCGGACAGCTTTTCAGCGGGTATGTGACCGAATCGGTGCACGCGTTTCGCGTGACCCGCAATGCCGACCTTGCGCTTAACGAGGAAGGCGCGGAAGACCTGCTCAAGGAGATGGAAAAAGAGCTGCGGCGCAGGCGGAGAGGATTCCCCATACGGCTCGAGATCGAGAAGGGGATGTCGATTCAGGCCAAGGAGCTGCTCATGGAGGAGCTCGAGATCGGCGAGGAGGAAATTTTCGAGATCGACGGTCCGCTCGACCTGACGTTCCTCTCGAAGTTTACGGGATCGCTTCCCAATATGGAGCAGCTGCGATATCCGCCTATCGAGCCCGTTTACCCGGCCGCCTTCGACGTGTCGGAGGACATCCTTTCCGTGCTGCGGGAGCGGGGAGACGCGCTCGTCTATCATCCCTACGAATCGTTCGAGGTCGTCAACGATTTTATCAGCGAAGCAGCGGAAGATCCGGACGTGCTCGCGATCAAGATGACGCTCTATCGGGTCAGCGTCAACTCGGTGCTCGTCCAGGCGCTTGCGAGGGCCGCCGAATCTGGCAAGCAGGTGACGGTCGTCGTCGAGATCAAAGCAAGGTTCGACGAGGCTCGCAACATTGCCTGGGCCAAGCAATTGGAGCGCGCGGGCTGCCACGTCGTCTACGGCCTGGTCGGTCTGAAGACGCATGCCAAGATCACGCTGGTCGTGCGCCGGGAGGCCGGCTCGCTGCGGCGGTACGTGCACGTGGGTACGGGCAATTATAATGAAAATACGGCCAAGCTGTACACCGATGCCGGATTGTTCACCTGTCATCCGTGGATCGGCGCGGACGCTTCGGCTCTTTTTAACGAGATGACGGGCTATTCGACGCCGCACGACTGGCGCGCGTTCGCGGTCGCGCCTGCGGGTCTTCGCCCTCGGCTGTACGAATTGATCGACCGCGAGATCGCGAGCGCCAAACAAGGCAAGCCGGCGCGGATCGTCGCGAAAATCAATTCCCTATCCAGCCAGCCCATGGTAGACAAACTGTACGAGGCGTCGCAAGCGGGCGTGAAAGTGGACCTGATCGTGCGCGGCGTATGCTGCCTGCGGCCCGGCGTACCGGGACTGAGCGACAACGTGCGCGTCGTCAGCATCGTGGACCGCTTTCTCGAGCATTCCCGCATCCTGTACGTGTCCGCGGACGGCGAAGACGAGGTATTCATCTCGAGCGCGGACTGGATGAGCCGCAATCTGAGCCGCCGCGTCGAACTGCTGTGTCCGGTATACGACCGCGGCCTCCGGCTTGCGCTCCGCAACATGCTGGAACTCAACTTGCAGGATAACGTCAAGGCCAGGGAGCTCCTGCCTTCGGGCGGCTACGTTCGGGTGCACAACGATCAGCCGCCGCTTCGCAGCCAGTTCGCTTCCAGCGACATTCCGCTTTGGAAGACCATCGCCGACGCCAAAGATTTCACATGAATAACTAATTCGTCTAATCTGCCATTTACATTCCCGGCATAAGATAAGATTGCGGGACGGAAATGGAGAGGAGGGACGAGGATGATCGAGTTCGATGTCATCGTCGGAGGCGAAGTCAAAGAGACGCTCAGGCCGAACACTTCTAGGCTGAAGGAAGTCTACGACTACATCAACGAGCAGATGAAGCTGATGCGAGGGAAGTACGGTTACGAAGTAAGAGTGATGCGCAGAATTTTATATTAAAAAAAAGGAAGCCCGAAGGCGTCCTTTTTTTTATGGCGGGATATAGGCAAACATCCGGATGAGGGCTAGACAAGGCGAAGCGTCGGCGTCAGTCCCCAGCATTTCTTGAAGTCCTTGGCAAGCGCCTGAACTTCCGTCGTCTCGACGGGCAACGCGTGACTGGCGGCGGCTTCTAGCAGCAAGCGGCCGCCTGCGACGCCGGTTACGCCGGTGACGCGAAGCGACGTGATCGCTTGGGATTCGCTGCGATCGAGCGCAGCGGCAAGCTGCAGCAGCATGCCGAGCTTGGCGCAGAGTTCTTCGTCGCCGGGTCGGAGCAGCGCCCTGTAGCCGGCGAGGCTCCGCTTCAGCGCGTTCGAATTGCGATAGGAAGCGATCGCCGCGACGAGCAGCTTTTCGCGATGGGACATGCCGTTCCAGTGCGCATGCATGAGGATGTAGAACGTATGCTGGGCGCAATCGTTATAATCGAGCACGGCTCCGATCCGGAACAGCCGGGATGCCGCGCTCAGCAGGCGGCGCCATTCGGCATGTACTTCGAAGCCCGGCGCCAGCTGGTCGTAAAGGGCGAGCGAGAGCCGGTTCACCTGGTCGAGATGGCTCAAAGGCGCTCCGGGGTACAGGGCGCATAAATTGCGAATGCTTTCTTCCGCAACGGCGTCCTCGCCGTCCATCCGCAGATCGGGCAGGCAAGTATCGTAGAAGAGGCCGTCCCTAAGACCGGCGCCGCAAACGACGATGCCGGAAGAGCGGCAGGCGCGCAGCACGGCTTGAAGGATGACGAGCCCGGGCACGATGACGTCCGCGCGGTCCTTGGACAAACCAGGCAGCTTCCGGCGCTTCTCGACCGTCAGGGGCGCGAGTAGGTCGACGGCGGAAGTCAGGCTTTCCGCCGAAATCTCATACCCGTGGAGATTGGCGAAAGGGTATTCGTCCAGCCGCTGGCGCAGCTTGCCGAGCGCGCGCACGGTGCCGCCCAGACCGATGATCGGAAGTCCCGGATGCTGAGAGATCCAAGCCTGCGCCGACAGCTTGTCCAGGAGATCGGACTCCATGGCATCGAGCGTCGTCTTGGCGACGGGCGCTTCCCCGAGATCGAACCGGGTAGACGTATTGACGCAGCCGATGGGAAACGAGACCGATGAGACGATCTGGCGGTTCCGGAGCAGCGTGATCTCCGTGCTGCCGCCGCCGATATCGACGACGAAGCCGTCTTCGATGTTCATCGTCCGGAGCATGGCCAGGCTGCCGAGTCGGGCTTCCTCCTCGCCGGGCAGCAGCTCGATGACAAGGCCCGTCTCTTCGAACAGCGCGGACAGCGCCTGATCCCGGTTCGACGCTTGGCGCACAGCGGCGGTCGCGACCGTCCGGATGCGCTCTACGCCGTGAATGCGGCAAATGCGCTTGTAGTGGCGCAGCACCTCGCCGAGCTCGGACACGGCTTCGGCGGGGAGCCTGCCGTCCGCCGTCAGGCGTTGGCTGAGCCTGGCCGGCCACCGGCCTTGATCGATGACGCGGTACGCGCCATCCTCGGTCACGCGATAGACCGACAGACGAACCGTATTGGAACCGATATCGATCATGCCCGTCGTTTGGGCTGTGAATGACATAATATCCTCCTCCGGCAGCGTTCGCGCTGTAGCGAGCGACCGCCCTGAACGCTTTATCGCTTTATTCTAACATCACCGGCCCTTGCGCAAAAGCGCCGTGCATGCCGCCGATGCGCGAATGGGCATAAATCCGCTCGGCGCTTGGACACAATACGTGTAACATCACCCAGCGCGGGGAGGATCTTATGGAAAAATCCAAGTATTACGTGTCGGTCCAGGCCAGGACGATCAATACGCACCGCGGCGACGCCGCTTACGAGTTCGAGATCGAAGCGGGCGAAGAAGAGCTCGTCCAGCTCCAGGAGCTGTTCGATTCGATGGACGAATTCGATCAGGCGGGCTATTGGCGGGCGCACCTGCCATTTTTGGAGTACAGCAACGATCTGGAAAACGACGGCTACGATTATTACCTCAAAGAAATTTATCGCCGCCTGAGCGATTGGGGCACGGAGGAGACCAAGCGCCATATCGCCACGATGGACGTCGGTTCGATGTGATCGTCGGACCTGATCTAAAGAAGATTGACGCGGCGATCCGAGTGTGTCGGAATCGCCGCGCCGACGCGTCAGCGCGCGAATGTGAGAGTATTCGTCTATATATGCGATAAAGCATTTTTATGCTTCGTTCGGTTCCATTCCCAATTGAAATCGTTTATCATTAAATGAGGCTTTAAAAACCGAAAGTAATATGGGTTTACGCGGACTAAGCGGAAGGCAAGCTCTGAAGGCGCATCCGAACCGCCGGCCCCGAAATTCCGTAAAGCGCATCGTGCGCTTATTTGATTCGTTATCTTGGAATTGAAGGAGAGAGAACCATGACAGCTACCAAAGGCCTAGAAGGAATCGTCGCCGCATCCTCGTCCATCAGTTCCATTATCGACGGCGTGCTGACGTACCGAGGGTACAACATCGACGAGCTGGCCGAAAAGGCGAGCTTTGAAGAAGTCGCATATCTGCTTTGGAACGGCAAGCTCCCTACGCAAAGCGAACTGGACGCGCTGAAGTCGCAGCTGAGCGAAGCCGCCGCGGTGCCGGGCGAAGTCATCGACGGCCTTCGTCTTTATCCGAAGGGCGCGAACTCGATGGCGGCGCTTCGCACGGCGATCTCCAGCCTCGCGCTGTACGATGCCGAAGCGAACGATCCGGGCAAAGAGGCCAACTACCGCAAGGCGATCAAGCTGCAAGCCCAGATGGGCACCGTGATCGCCGCCTTCGCGCGCCTGCGCCAGGGCAAAGAGCCCGTCGCGCCGAAGTCGGGCGTCGGCGTCGCGCACAACTTCCTGTACATGCTGACCGGCGAAGAGCCGTCCGAAGTCGCGGTTACCGCGCTCGACAAGGCGCTCGTCCTGCACGCGGACCACGAACTTAACGCTTCGACGTTCGCCGCGCGCGTCACCGTCGCGACGCTGTCGGACATCTACTCCGGCGTCACTTCCGCGATCGGCGCGCTCAAGGGCCCGCTGCACGGCGGCGCCAACGAAGCGGTCATGGTCATGCTGGACGAGATCGGCACGCTGGACAACGTCGAGCCGTACATCCAGAACAAGTTGAACAACAAAGAGAAGATCATGGGCTTCGGCCACCGCGTCTACCGTACGGGCGACCCGCGCGCCAAGCACCTGCAGCAAATGTCCAAAAACCTGAGCGAGCTGAACGGCGACAGCCGCCTGTACGACATGTCCGTTCGCATCGAAGAGCTCGTGACCGGCCAGAAGGGTCTGAAGCCGAACGTCGACTTCTACTCCGCTTCCTGCTACACGCTCCTCGGCATTCCGCGCGACCTGTTTACGCCGATCTTCGCCATCAGCCGCGTCTCGGGCTGGACCGCGCACATTCTCGAGCAGCTCGCGGACAATCGCCTGATCCGTCCTCGCGCGGAATACGTTGGCCCTGTCGATCAGCACTACGTGCCGGTCGACGAGCGTTAATCGACCGCTCCAGTCAACGGCGTGCCGTACGACCATCCGGTTGCGCGGCGCGCCGGTTTGACGCGCGTTTCAGCGCGCCTTTGCGAGCGGGAACGCCTGCGTTTGCATCCTTTTCTACCCATCACTTTTTAAATTCCAGGAGGCTACCTACCCATGCAACTCGAAAAATTCGAACTGCCGCAATCCGGCGAACCGATCAAAGTCGACCAAAACGGCGTCTTAAACGTCCCTAACAATCCGATCATCCCGTTCATCGAAGGCGACGGCACGGGCCGCGACATCTGGGCCGCCTCCAAGCGCGTGCTCGACGCAGCCGTTGAAAAAGCATACGGCGGCGAAAAGCAAATCGCCTGGTACGAAGTATTCGCCGGCGAAAAGGCGTTCAACGCTTACGGCGAATGGCTGCCTGCCGACACGCTGACCGCGATCCGCGAATACATCATCGCGATCAAAGGCCCGCTGACCACGCCGATCGGCGGCGGCATCCGCTCCCTGAACGTCGCGCTTCGCCAAGAGCTCGACCTGTACGTGTGTCTGCGTCCGGTTCGCTACTTCGACGGCGTGCCTTCGCCGGTCAAGCGTCCCGAGCTGGTCGACATGGTTATCTTCCGCGAAAACACGGAGGACATCTACGCCGGTATCGAGTATCAAGCCGAGACCGCTGACGCAAAGAAGGTCATCGAGTTCCTGCAGCAGCAAATGGGCGTCAAGAAGATCCGTTTCCCCGAGACTTCGGGCATCGGCATCAAGCCGGTATCCAAGGACGGCTCCGAGCGCCTGATCCGCGCCGCGATCGAATATGCGATCAAGCACAAGCGCAAGTCGGTCACGCTGGTGCACAAAGGCAACATCATGAAGTTCACCGAGGGCGCGTTCAAGAACTGGGGCTACGAGCTGGCTGAGCGCGAGTTCGGCGATCAAGTGTTCACTTGGAACCAATATGACGCGATTAAGGCTGAGCAAGGCGAAGAAGCGGCTAACGCAGCGCAAAAGTCCGCGCTGGCCGAAGGCAAGCTCCTCGTGAAGGATTCTATCGCCGACATCGCGCTGCAGCAAGTGCTGACGCGTCCGACGGACTTCGACGTCATCGCGACGCTGAACCTGAACGGCGACTATCTGTCCGACGCTCTGGCTGCGCAAGTCGGCGGCATCGGCATCGCTCCTGGCGCGAACATCAACTACTTGACCGGCCATGCCATCTTCGAGGCGACTCACGGCACCGCTCCTAAGTACGCTGACAAGGACGTCGTCAACCCGGGCTCCGTCATCCTGTCCGGCGTCATGATGTTCGAGCACCTGGGCTGGCTTGAAGCGGCCGACCTGATCTACAAAGGTCTGGAGAAGTCCATCAACAGCAAGATCGTCACGTACGACTTCGCTCGTCTGATGGAAGGCGCGACCGAGGTCAAGTGCTCGGCGTTTGCGGATGAAATCATTAAAAACATGTAGTTGAGTGCACCCCCTAGATCCCCCATTCGGGGATGCGACAACCCCCTAGATCCCCCTTCCAAGGGGGACTCCAAGGGCTTCGCCCTCTGGACACCCTGCTAATTAACGGCTGGGGGACAGAGGTGCGTGTGCGTGGGTTAGATGGGGGAGAAGAACTGTAGATAACGATCCTCTTTGTCGGTGCTAACGTGTCGGCGAGGGGGATTGTTGTTTTTAGGGGATTAGAGCAGAGAAGGGCAAGAGGCAGACAGGAACAAGGGAAGAGTAAGGCAGGCGAGGTAACGGGTAACCTATTCGTGAGGAACTTCTAGGAGGGAATTCGAATGGCAATGAAACGGGCGAAAATTACAGTCGTGGGGGCCGGTTTTACGGGCGCGACTACGGCGTTGATGCTGGCGCAGAAGGAACTGGGGGATGTCGTGCTGGTGGACATTCCGCAGCTTGAAAATCCGACGAAGGGCAAGGCGCTGGATATGGCCGAAGCTGCGCCGGTCCAAGGCTTCGATGCCAAAATCGTCGGCACCGCGGACTATGCGGATTCGGCGGATTCGGACGTCGTCATCATCACGGCCGGCATCGCGCGCAAGCCGGGCATGAGCCGCGACGATCTGGTGAGCACGAACGCGGGCATCGTCAGGTCCGTCTGCGAAAACGTGAAAGCGACCAGTCCGAACGCTTACGTCATCATCCTATCCAACCCGGTCGACGCGATGACTTATGTCGCCAACAAGGCGCTCGGTTTTCCTAAAAACCGCGTCATCGGCCAATCCGGCGTTCTGGATACCGCCCGCTACAATACGTTCCTCGCCCAAGCGCTGAATGTCTCCGTCGAAGACGTGCGCGGCGTCGTGCTGGGCGGTCATGGCGACGACATGGTTCCGCTCGTGCGCTACACGACGGTCGGCGGCATCCCGATCGAGCATCTGCTGCCGAAGGACGAGATCGATGCGATCGTCGCGCGCACGCGCGTCGGCGGCGGCGAGATCGTCAGCCTGCTCGGCAACGGCAGCGCCTATTACGCGCCGGCAGCCTCGCTCGTCCAGATGACCGAAGCGATCTTGAAGGATAAGAAGCGGATCCTTCCGGTCATCGCCTTGCTGCAAGGCGAATACGGCTACGACAACCTGTTCATGGGCGTGTTGGCCGTGCTCGGCGGCGACGGCATCGAGAAGGTTTTCGAGCTCGACTTGACCGAAGAAGAAAAAGCGGCGCTCGCCAAGTCCGCGGATTCGGTACGAAGCGTCATCAAGATCGTCGAAAACGCCTGATCGACCGCAGCGGCTGCTCGCGCATTCCCCGACTCCAAGGTCCGACGACCTTGGAGTTGTTTATGCTCAAGCGCACAGAACAAAGAAAGGGAGTTGATCCGATTGCCATCGGAAGTATACAAGGAGCGAAGAGGTCGGCTTATTTCCTATATGGAAAAGGAAGGCATTCGAATCGGCCTGGTGACTTCGCCTACGAATGTCGCCTACCTCACGGGCTTCGCTTGCAATCCGCACGAACGATTCCTGGCGCTCGCGCTCGACAGCTCGAATCGCGCTACGAAGCTGTTCGTGCCGCTGCTGGACGCAACGGCTGCCAAAGAGGCGGCGCCGGGCCTCGCGATCGTGCCGATCTCGGACGTCGACGACGCTTATGCGCTGCTAGGCGGCCAGATGCCTGCAACAGGCGTGGCATCGATCGGCGTCGAGAAAGGAACGGTCTCGCTGGCCAAGGCGGAATTGCTCCAGGCGGTTTATCCCGGCGTGGTCTTTGCGGATCTGGAGCAAGCGATTCTGGACATGCGAATCGTCAAGAGCGCGGACGAGATCGGCCGGATTCAGCGGGCGGTCGATATCGTCGAGGCAGTCATGGCTCACGCGGTCTCGCAGGTTCGCGTCGGGATGACCGAGCTTGCGCTGGCCGCGGAGATCGAGCGCAAGATGAGAGAGCTCGGCGCGGATCGTCCGGCCTTCGAGACGATCGTGCTGACGGGGGCGCGTTCGGCGCTGCCCCATGGCGTGCCGGGCCAGCATGCGATTCGTCGCGGCGACTTTTTGCTCATCGACATCGGCGTACAGGCGGGCGGCTATTGCTCCGATATTACGCGAACCTTCGTCGTCGGCGAAGTTTCGGAGGCGCAGCGCGCCATTTACGAGGCGGTGCTGGCTGCCAACGAGGCGGGCATCGCCGCGTCCGCGGCCGGCGTCGCGGTGTCCGCGGTCGATGCGGCGGCGCGCAAGACGATCGAGCAGGCCGGCTTCGGATCTCTCTTCACGCATCGGGTCGGGCATGGCTTCGGCATGGACATTCACGAGCAGCCTTCCATGTCGGGGGCGAACGGCACGCTAATGGCGCCGGGCATGGTGTTCACGGTCGAACCGGGCGTTTACGATTCGGTCGCAGGCGGCGTACGCATTGAAGATGACGTCTATATCCAAGATAACGGCACGGCCGGCGTGCTCACGCGTTATCCGAAGCAATTGACCGTCATCGCGGCGGAAGATCTTTAAGGAGGGCTTTTCATGAGCGATTTTGCGAAAAAGTTGGATCGTTATGCCGACCTGATCGTAAAAGTCGGCGCCAACGTTCAGCCGGGCCAGACGGTCGCGGTCAACGCGTCCCTGGACAGCGTGGAGCTGGCAAGGCTGGTCGTGCGAAAGGCTTACGAGGCGGGCGCGCGTAACGTAAAGGTGTTTTGGACGGACGAGGTCGTCACGAGGCTGAAATACGATCTGGCCCAGGACGAGGCGTTCTTGGAGGAACCGAAGTGGTCGGCGGCGGAGAAGCTGGAACTGGCCCGCGCAGGCGCGGCTTCGATCAATCTGATGTCGGACGATCCGGACCTGCTCAGCGGCGTGCCGGGCGAACGGATCGCCAACGCCCAGAAGGCGGCGAGCCGCGTCATGAAGGACTATCGCGTCCTGTCACGAGGCTTTAAGTTCAGCTGGACGATCGCGACGGCGCCGTCGAAGGGCTGGGCGGACAAAGTGTTTCCGGACGCGCCTGAATCGGAGCGGATCGGCCTGCTATGGGAAGCGATATTCAAGCTCGTGCGCGCCGACCGGGAGGATACGCTGGGGGCATGGGAGACGCATCTCTCCGAGTTGAAGCGCAGGGCGGATATATTGAATGCCAAGCAGTACCGCGCGCTTCGATATGCGGCTCCCGGCACGGATCTGACGATCGAGCTTCCGACCGACCATGTCTGGCTCGGCGGGCGCAAGCAGAACGCCGACGGCGTCTGGTTCGTGCCGAATCTGCCGACAGAAGAAGTGTATACGGCGCCGAATCGGGACGGCGTGCGGGGCACCGTATCGAGCACGAAGCCGCTCAGCTACGCCGGACAAATCATAGACGGCTTTACCTTCGTGTTCGAAGAAGGACGAGCGCTTCGCACCTCGGCAGCAAAAGGCGCCGAAGCGCTCGCGACGTTGGTGCAGATGGACGAAGGCGCCGCCTATCTCGGCGAAGTCGCGCTCGTGCCGCACCGGTCGCCGATCTCGGACAGCGGCCTGCTTTTTTACAAGACGCTATTCGACGAAAATGCGTCCTGCCACCTGGCGGTAGGCGGCGCGTACTCCTCTTGCGTCGCAGGCGGGGCGGACATGAGCCAAGAGGAGCTGTCGGCCCGCGGCTTGAACAACAGTACCGTTCATACCGATTTCATGGTGGGCTCGGGCGAGCTGGACATCTTCGGCGTCACCGCGGACGGCAGCGAAGAGCAAGTGTTCGTCAAGGGCGCCTGGGCGTTTTAAAGCGAGACCTGCACGGCCTTTTTTACTTGTCCGCCCGGTTTGTGTATACTAGGGGTGACTTGTCTTATTATGGTTGTGGAGGTACATATCGCGATGTATGACGTTATGATTTTTCTGCACATCGTCGGAGCGGTCGGGATGGGGATTTATGCCATTTTGCCGTTTCTGGCCAAGCGTTTCCGTCAGCTGTCTACGCCGGCCCAGGAAGGCCTCGCCAGCGGTCTGGTGACTGCGGGGCGAATCGGTCAATACGCCTTGGTGCTGCAGCTGCTCACGGGAGGGTATCTCATCTCTCAATCGGATTACAAGGTATCGTGGATGGTTACGGTCATCGTGCTGTTCGTCGCGCTCGGCGCATTGTCGGGCATCGTGCAGGCACCGCTCAAGCGGATCGCGGCCGCGGCAGCGAGCGGTCAGGACGCTTCTGGCAACGTTTCGCGCGTGCAGACGCTGAGCATCGTGATTTTGGTCATTTTCCTTGTCGTCATTTGGCTGATGGAGAACCGTTGGTACGCTTAATGTTTTTGCAGTGTTGAGATCAAAAGGCTCTGCCCGGCGCGACAAGCGCAGGCGGAGCCTTTTGCTTTGAAGAGAACGAAAGGACCACAGGGCCGCTATTATCGCCGTTTACGCTAATTATCGCAGGCTGATGGACCGTACATCCGCTATTTCTCTTAAACAGGTCTCAAAAGACCGTTTGGAGCCGAAATAGCGGATCAACGATCCGCTAAGTTATGGAATAGATCGTTTTCGACTTCGATAGCGGATCTAAGGTCCGTTGGCTCATGGAGGGGGTTGCAAATATGTTTGTTCTCGTTCGCTGAATGCTTGTTCAATTGCCACGGCTTCTTCTATTGTGTCCGCCGGCGCGATCAGCGTAAGGCCTTTCCATTGTTTTTCGCTCGCGCCTATCGGTTCGGAAATCGTGAACTTTAGTTCCTTCATATCGTCATGCTGCCAGATTGCGCCTAACATTTCCATCTTAATGGTCCTATTTAAGTACGCGCTGTAGCCAAAGGATCCCCAACCGTTCAATACGTCGCTATTGAACTTCACCGTAAACATCGTATAATCCGCGGAAGCGGTGAAATCGTACTTATCGATCGCGATGCGTCCTTTAAAATACCGATCCCGAAACAAAGGCCGGTACAGCTTCCCCTTTACATGAATGGCCGTATGCTCCGCGGAAGACGGTTCTCCGGTCCGATATTCGACGGCCGGATAATCGGCGGCGATTCGCTTCGGAAAATGATACTTATAGCCGAATATCGCGGCGGCGATCAGTAGCGGGATGACGATCCACATCGCGTCTCTGGCGATGGACCATGCTAGCCTGAAGCCGGTCTCCTTAATCGGCATCGGCATCCCGCTCCCGTTCGGACAACTCGTCGATCGTCTTTTCGAAGCTCGGAGCGAGCCGGTTGAGGAACCAGTCTACCTCCGGCATGCCGAGCGCGGCGAGCCGGCCCTCGAACTGCCTGCGCGCGGTAGCGAATTCGCGGTTGCCGGCCGACATTTCCGATACGCATTTGAGGTAGCCGTCGAGGATATCGGCGGCTTTGACGTATCGGTTCAGCTCGTCGTCCTGCGCCTGCCGCATGAGCAGAGGCTCGTAAGCATCGATGAGCTCGGGCGGCACGGTGCCGAGGAGCCGTTCGGCGGCCAACCGCTCTAAGTCCCTGAAGTTCGATAGCAACGCGGGATTGTGATGTTTGACGGGCGTCGGGATATCCCCGGTGATGACTTCGGTCGCATCGTGGAACAGCGCGCGGCTTGCCGCTTTGTCCGGATCGACGTCCCGCCCGAATACGTCTTTGGCGATCGTGCACAGCAAGTGGGCGAGCAGCGCGGTGTGGTAGGAATGCTCGGCGACGTTTTCTTTGGTCGAGTTGCGCATAAGGCTCCAGCGTTCAATGTATCGCAGACGATATAAATACGCTATAAAATGATGCTGCTGCATATCGCGCTTCCTCCTTATTCGTTCCTCGCTTTACTATAACTTACATCTGCCGGCGGAGACATCCCTATCGGTCTGTTAAGTTGGTCTGAATTTACACTGCGCTAATACTCCTGTGTTAAGATAAAGAAAAGTCGGCAATTGGAGGATTGGCTATACGCATGGCAAGCCGCACGGGAGCGCACATGAGCAAATTCCGCTTGAAGCTGACCGCGTTGTTTATGCTGCTCATCGGGTTGTCCGTGCTGGCGGCGGGCATTTTCACGGGACAGTTTTACAAGCACAATCATCTAGAAGCGCTCGGCAGCCACATGGAGACGCAGCTTCGCGTGCTCTCTGCCGCGGCGCCTTGGCCGAAGGGCGAGTCCAAGACGGCGCAGACCGAATACCTGGAAGCGCAGGCGATCCGGTTCAAAGAGCTCGCGGACATGCGGGTCACGTACATCGCGGTTGACGGCGAGGTGGTCGGGGATTCGGATCACGCGCCGGGCACGATGGACAACCATGCCGGTCGCGAAGAAGTGCGGGAAGCGCTGGAGAGCGGCATGGGCCGGAGCATCCGGCACAGCGACACGCTTGACGAAAACATGCTGTACGTCGCATACGCGGCCAAAGACGGCGAGACCGGTGAGACGCTCGGCGTCATCCGGCTGGCCATGTCCCTGTCGGCCGTCGAGAAAAGCCTCGATCGCATGTGGATGGCGCTCGCGCTCGGCCTGCTCGCGGTATTCGCGCTGGCGGCGCTCGTCAGCTACAGGGTAGCGCTCAGCGTCACGCGTCCGCTGGAACGCATGACGTCCGCTGCGAAGCGAATGGCGGGCATGGACTATAAGGTCCGCATTCCGGACGCGGGCAAGGACGAGATCGGCGAGCTCGGCCGGGCGCTGAACGCGATGGCCGCCAACCTGCAGGATCATATGGGCGAGATTCGCAGGAACGAGCTTCATCTGCAATCGGTGCTCGATCATATGATCAGCGGCGTCGTCATGATCGGCCCGGACGGACGGATCCGAATCTACAATCGAAGCGCGGAGCTGTTGCTCGGCAGCCTGGCCCGGGAGCGGGTCGGCCGCAGCTATACCGAGGCCAAGCAGCAGTACGAGCTGCTGCAGTTAATCCGCAGCGGCTTCGATACCGGCGAGCCGATCCACGAGGAGCTCACGGTCTACTATCCGGAGGAACGGCTGCTCGAGCTTCATCTGGTGCCGATCCCGATGGACGACGATACGGCGCCGGGTTTGCTCCTCGTCCTGCAGGACGTGAGCGCGATCCGCCGTCTCGAGCGGATGCGCAGCGAGTTCGTCGCGAACGTGTCCCACGAGCTCAAGACGCCGGTCGCCGCGGTCAAAGGCTTCGCGGAGACGCTGCTTGCCGGCGCGGTCAACGATCCGGAGACGGCGCGTTCCTTCTTGAAGATCATCCAAGACGAGAGCGACAGGTTGAATCGCCTGATCGGCGACATTTTGGAGCTGTCGAAGATCGAGTCGCGCCGCTCGCCGCTGCAATTTTCCCCGATCGACCTTCGGTCTTTCCTGGAGAGGCAGTTGGAGTTCCTCGGGCCGGAGGCCGCCAAGAAGGAGATCTCCCTGGAGCTTGATGCGCCGGAGGAGCTGTTCCTCGAAGCGGACGAAGACCGGCTTGGACAGATCACGCTGAACCTGCTGCAGAACGGCATCAGCTATACGCCGGAAGGCGGCCGGGTGCGGGTGAAGGCGATCATCGTCGAGAGCGAGAGGGAAGATGGCGGGGATTTCGAAGAGCATGTCCGGATCACGGTTTCCGACACGGGCATCGGCATTCCGAAGAAGGATCTGCCCCGTATTTTCGAGCGGTTCTACCGCGTCGACAAAGCGCGCTCGCGCAGCTCCGGCGGCACGGGACTCGGGCTGTCGATCGTCAAGCACCTGGTGGAGCTGCATCACGGCACGATCCGGGTGGAGAGCACGGTAGGCGTCGGATCGACGTTCGTAATCGAGCTGCCGCTGATTCAAGACTATTAGCATTACGTTATTTTACATGGCGTTGACATTCGGATGATGCTGGATTTACGGCGGCATGATAAATTGACTGGAGAGGCCGGGACGTCAGACGGACCGATCGGACTGGAGGAGCTTATGTCGGACAAGGTGCTCATTATTGAAGACGAACCTACGATAGCGCGTCTGGTCACGTACAACTTGTCGCAGGACGGTTATGAGACCGAAGTGATAGGCAACGGCGCCGAGGGACTGCACAAGGCGATTCAAGACGAATACGCGATTATATTTCTGGATTTGATGCTGCCCGGGATGAACGGCTTCGAGGTGCTGCAGAAGCTGCGCCAGCACGGCGTGAAGACGCCGGTCATCATCCTCACCGCCCGCAACGCGGAAGAAGAGGTCGTGCAGGGGCTGAAGCTCGGCGCGGACGACTACATCACCAAGCCGTTCGGCGTCGCGGAGCTGCTCGCCCGCACGTCGGCGGTGCTGCGGCGCTCGCGCAACGAAGAAGCCAGGCCGAAGTCCGATCCGACCGGCGAAAAGGTGATCTCGCTCGGCGCGCTGCAGATTTATCCGGAAAAATACGAGGTGCAGGTCGGCAGCGAATGGATTACGCTTCGCCCAAAGGAGTTCGAGGTGCTGCTGTACTTGGCCGAGCGCCCGGGCATCGTCATCACGCGCGACGACCTGATGAATGTCGTATGGGGCTTCGACTACATCGGCGGACAGCGGACGGTGGACGTGCACGTGAGCTCGCTGCGCAAGAAGCTGGAGCTGAACCAGCAATCGGTGCAGATCGAATCGATCCGGGGCGTCGGCTACAAGCTGACGGTCAGCCGGAAAACAGGGATTGCGGGGAAGGTATAACGGGCAGTTCAAGCAGGCGGATTCGACCGTTTAGGACGGCGGATTCGTCTTCTTTGTGTTAAAATGGGAGCACGGATTTAAAGGGAGTGGATTTAGAAATGAACGATTATACTGCACGTCCGGACGGCGTGTTTCGTTCGGTTTGCTCGCTCGACTGCCCGGACCAATGCGGCTTGCTCGTGCACAAGCGAGACGGGGTCATCGTCAAGGTCGAAGGAGACCCGGATCATCCGGTCACTCGCGGCGCGATCTGCAACAAGGTGCGCAATATGGCGGCGCGCATCTATGACGACAAGCGGCTGACGACGCCGCTTCGGCGCGTCGGTCCGAAGGGCGAAGGGCGGTTCGTGCCGATCTCTTGGGATGAAGCGATCGCGGAAGTCGCCGATCGGTGGAAAGCGCTCATCGCGGAAAGAGGTTCCGAAAGTATACTTCCATACAGCTTCTACGGCAACATGGGCCGCATCGGGACAGAGGGAATGGGTACCCGTTTTTTTAACCGGATGAATGCCTCCGAGCTGGACCAGACGATCTGCGAGGCGGCGGGAACGGTCGGTTATCGATATACGATGGGCGGCAGCTACGGCACCGACCCGGAGCAGACGGTCCATGCCAAGCTGTTCATCTTCTGGGGCATCAACGCGGTCAGCACGAATATGCATCAGGTCACGATCGCGGAGCAGGCGCGCAAGGCAGGCGCGAAGATCGTCGCGATCGACGTCCACCGCAACCGGACCGGCAAGTGGGCGGATTGGTTCATTCCGCTGCGACCCGGCACCGATACGGCGCTGGCGCTCGGCATCATGCACGTGCTGTTCGCGGAAGGGATGACGGACGAGGCGTTTTTGCGCGAATATACGGTAGGTTACGAAGAGCTTCGGGCGCATGCGGCGGCCTACGATCCGGCGACCGTATCGGGCATTACCGGCGTGCCGGAAGCGGACATTTTGGAGCTGGCCAGACTTTATGGACGTACGACGCCTTCGTTCATTCGCATCGGCAACGGCATCCAGCATCACGACAACGGCGGCATGAACGTACGGGCGATCGCCTGCCTGCCCGCGCTGACGGGGCAATGGCTCGTGCCGGGCGGAGGCGCGATCAAGGGCAACGGCGGCTACGTCTCGCACAATGCGAAGGCGCTCGAACGGCCAGACCTGCGGGGCGGCCGGAAAGCGCGGCGCGTAAATATGAACCGGATCGGCAGCGCGCTGCTGGAACTGGATCCGCCGATCTCTTCGTTATACGTATACAACAGCAATCCCGCCGTCGTCGCGCCTGAGTCGAACAAGGTGCGAGAGGGGCTGGCACGGGAGGATCTGTTTACCGTCGTACACGACCTTTTCCTGACGGAGACGGCCAAGTACGCCGATATCGTGCTTCCGGCGACCTCAGCTTTCGAGAACACGGACTTGTACCATTCTTATTGGCATCATTACGTGCAGATCCAGCAGCCGGTCGTGGCGCCTTACGGGGAGAGCAAGTCGAACAACGAAGTGTTCCGTCTGCTAGCGGCGGGGATGGGGTATGAAGACGATGCGTTTAAGGACGACGACGCGGAGATGATTCGACAGGCTGTCGATTTCCCGGGCAATTCTGCCTATGCGCCGGTCACTTACGAGGCGTTGGTGGAAAAGAAATTCGTGCGCGCGGACGTGAAGCCGCTGTTTCCGGGCAGGCTGCGGACGCCGAGCGGCAAGATCGAGCTGTATTCGCAGGCGATGGAGCGCCACGGCTTGCCGCCGCTGCCGACTTATGCGCCGCTGGTAGAGGAGGGGAACGAAGCGTTCCCGTTCGCTTTTATTCCGGCGCCGAACCATAATTTCTTGAACTCGACGTTTTCCAACAACGACAAGCATGCGCGCATGGAAAAGTCGCCGAAGCTGCATATGAACGCGGCCGACGCTGAATCGCTAGGCATCGAGGACGGGGACGAGTTGCGCGTCTGGAACGAGCGCGGCGAAGCGTGGCTGACAGCCTCGGTCGGCGAGGACGTTCTGCCTGGCGTCGTCGTCAGCCAAGGGCTGTGGGCGGACAAGAGCGAAGGCCGCAACGCGACGGTCAACGCGCTCACGCCGGATCGGCTGTCCGATATGGGCGGCGGGGCGGTGTTCTTCTCCGGGCGGGTAGCGGTGGCGAGGGCGTCCTTGCATGCGGAGAAGCCGGACGTGCCGGCGGCGGCGATTGGCAGCGCGACCTGAGGCGGAATTTGACGATAGGAAGAAGCAGGGGGGGCTCCTGCTTCTTTTTTTGCGTTTGGGGCGCCGGTTGGACGCGAGTCGCCTGCTCTAGGGCAGGCGATGCGGCGAATAGACCGTGTGCGGAGCGAATCGCCTTCCCACGAGAAGGCGATGGGGCGATTTAACTGTACGCTGAGCGATTCGCCTTTTAGATAGAAGGCGATGGGACGATTGGACCGTGTGCGAATCGAATCGCCTTCCCATGAGCAGGCGATGGGCGAATAATCCTGACCGAATGGAGCGGCGACCGCTTCCTCAGACGCTTGACAAGTTCACGATATAAATTTAAACTAAATCTAAATTTAAATAATGAAATGAATTTTTACGACATTCAATTTCAAATAAAGAGGGGATTCCCATGACCAAACGCAATCTGACGGCCCCCCGCAAGCTTGTCTACGACATCGTGATGCAGGCAGACGACCATCCGACGGCGGCCGATATCATCGACCGCCTCAAGTCGCAGGGACAGTCCGTCGCCTACGCCACCGTATACAATTCGCTCCGCTATTTGACCGACGAAGGGCTTATTCACGAGCTGAAGCTCGAGGGCAAGACGAGCCGGTACGACGGCCGAGGCGAGGACCATGCGCATATCGTGTGCGTGTCTTGCGGCAAAGTCGACGAAGTGATGACGCCGCCGCCCGCGGAATGGCTCGCTAGGGTCGCAGAGGAGAGCGGGTACGCGCTGACGGAAGAACAATTCATTTTCAAGGGAGAGTGCCCCGCATGCCGGACATCCAAGCAGAAGAATTGATGGGCGCATACTGCGACACGACGCGCCGGATCGTCGTCGTCAGCGCGTACCCGGCGCGGTTGCAGCCGTTGCTCGCGGAGTTGACGACGCGCTGTTACGACGTGCTCGTCTTTCGCCACGGCCAGGAGGCGCTGCTCTCCAGTCTCCAGATCGATCTGTTGATCGCGGACCGATCGGTCGCCGGGCAGGATCCGCTGAGCGGAATGGCCGAGCTCAAGACGCCCGCGCTCTATCTGGTCGAGTCCGCTGCCCAGCAGGCTGATCCTAAAGCTTCCGATTCGGCAACCAGCCGAAGCGAAGCCTGGCCGGGCGACGTCGGCGCGCTGCTCGCCCGTATCGAAGATCTGGCCGGCAAAAGCGCCCCGCAAGCCGGACCCGACGAAGCGGCATTCAAGGACATCCGCATGGATCTCCGGCGGGTGACCGTGCAGCGGGACGGGAAGCGCGTCGAGCTGACCAAGACGGAGTTCGATATTTTGCGGGCGCTGCTGATGGCCGGCGGCGGCGTATTGTCCCGCCAGGACCTGATGGAGAAGCTGTGGGGCGAAGGCTACTTCGGCGGCAGCAACTCGATCGACGTCCATATCAAAAGCTTGCGTAAAAAGCTAAGCGACGATCCGAAAAACCCGCGTTATATCGTGACCGTTCGCGGCGTGGGCTACCGTACGGCAGACTAGCCCGATTCTTACGGCTAGGAAGGCTTCGGATTATCTTCATCAAACGTTCATGCCGCCTTCATTCGGCCTTCATGCCCGCACGGCGGTCGGGTGTTAAGATAAATTCATCGAACGCCAAGCGTTGAGAGGAGAGAGTCAAATGAGACACACGATCATCGTCGGCACGGGTCCTGCGGGACTGACCGCAGCCATCTATCTTGCTCGCGCGGGGCTCGCTCCGCTCGTCATCGAAGGCCCCGAGCCCGGCGGCCAACTGACGACCACGACCGAGGTCGAGAATTTTCCGGGATTCCCCGAAGGTATCATGGGCCCGGAATTGATGGATAATATGCGCAAGCAAGCGCAGCGGTTCGGCGCCGAATTCCGCAGCGGCTGGGTGACGAAGGCCGACCTGTCGAAGCGTCCGTTCACGCTCACGGTAGACGGCAAGGAAGAGCTGCAAGCGCAGACCGTTATCGTTTCCACGGGCGCGTCGGCCAAGTATCTGGGCATCCCGGGGGAAAAGGACAACGTCGGACGCGGCGTGAGCACCTGCGCGACCTGCGACGGCTTCTTTTTCAGAGGAAAGAAGATCATCGTCATCGGCGGCGGCGACTCCGCGATGGAGGAAGCGAACTTCCTTACCCGCTTCGCGTCGGAAGTCGTGCTGGTCAACCGCCGCACCGAGCTGCGCGCCTCGAAGATCATGCAGGAGCGCGCCCGCGAGAACGCCAAGATCAGCTGGAGCCTGAACCGTACGCCGCTTGAAGTGGTCGCCGGACCGCTCGGCGTGAAGGGCCTTAAGGTGCTGAACAACGAGACCGGCGAAGAAGAACTGATCGAAGCGGAAGGCGTGTTCGTGGCGATCGGCCACACGCCGAACACGAAGTTCCTGGAAGGTCAGCTGAAGACGGACGAGACCGGCTACATCCTCGTCACGCCCGGCACGACCGAGACGAACATCCCGGGCGTATTCGCCTGCGGCGACGTCCAAGACAGCAAGTACCGCCAGGCCATCAGCGCAGCCGGCACCGGTTGTATGGCTGCGCTGGACGCCGAACGGTTCCTGGAGGCGAACGAATCGCCGGCTTCCATCGCTTCCGTGTTTTAAGATAAAGCGTCCGTCGTTAAAACCGATATAGCCTTTGCCGGAATTGCAGACCCCTTATTCATCACACTACATCTAGGAGGATTCATCCCATATGACGACAATCGCCAATCCATACCCGTTCGCTAAAGTCGGTCTTCCCGCTCCATCGTTCAACCTGCTGTCGACGAAAAACCTCGATTCGCTCGAGGAAAAAATATCGCTTGAAGATTATCGCGGCAAATGGCTCGTGTTCTTCTTCTGGCCGTTCGACTTCACCTTCGTGTGCCCGACCGAGATCCGCGGCTTCAGCGACAGCTACGACGAATTCAAAGCGCTGAACTGCGAGGTGCTGGGCGCGTCGGTGGACAGCATCTATACGCATAAGGCATGGATCGAGACGCCGGTCGACCAGAACGGCATCGGCGCGATCAAGTTCCCGATCGTGTCCGACTTCACCAAGGAAACCGCGCATGCTTACGGCATCCTCGACGACGCTTCCGGCGCGGCGCACCGCGGCCTCTTCATCGTCGATCCCGAAGGCGCGCTGCGCTACCAGGTCGTGACCGACATGAACGTCGGCCGCAGCGTGGACGAGACGCTTCGCATCCTGCAGGCGCTCCAATCCGGCGGTCTGTGCCCGGTGAACTGGAAGCCGGGACAAAAGACGCTCGGCTAATGCCGGAAAACGGCTATAGGATGGACCGGAAGCACGACTTCCGGTCCATTTGCCCGTTCGCCGCCCGTTCGCCGCTCGGTCGCTTCAGGGGCGGGCGTTAAGGGGAAAAATGGGAAGAGGCTGGCTGCCTGGCGAAAATGGAAGCAGGCGGAAGCCGAGAGGAGGAAAAACGTGATGAACGAGGTTGTCGCGCAGCTCATGCAGCACCGCTCCGTCCGATCCTTCGATCCGGCTTCGATTCCCGAGGCTGATCTGCGGGAGATCGTCGAGGCCGGACAGATGGCATCGACGTCGAGCAATGTGCAAGCCTACAGCGTCGTCGCGGTCACGGATCCGGCGCTTAAGCGCGAGCTGTCCGTCTTGACGGGCAATCAGGCGTATGTCGAGACCTGCCCCGCGTTTCTCGTCTGGTGCGCGGATTTGAACCGGCTCTCCCGCGCGGCGGAGGCGCATATCGCGCCAGGGGAGGAGCCTTATGCGGACTCGGCGGAGAGCTTCATCGTCGCCACGGTCGACGCGTCGCTCGCCGCGCAGAACGCGGCGGTCGCCGCCGAATCGATGGGCTACGGCATTTGTTATATCGGAGGCATCCGCAACCGGATCGAGGAAGTATCGTCCCTCCTCGGCATTCCGAGCCTGGCGTATCCGGTGTTCGGTATGTGCGTAGGACTGCCAGACAAATCCAGCGGCCAAAGGCCGCGGCTTCCGGTCGAAGCGGTGCTCCATTGGAACCGTTATGACGCCGAACGGGGACATGGCCCGGTGGGCGAATACGACGAGACGATGACCAGGTATTTGAAGGTGCGGACGGAAGGCCGGAAAAGCACGCCATGGACGAAGATCATGGCGGAATGGCTGACGCGTCCCAATCGCCTTCACATGATGGAATACTTAAAAAAGCGGGGCTTCCTGAAACGATAAGACCTAGTCTTTTTTGTGACGGCGGGCCCCGCGCTTGAGATCGCATCGTCCGTTGGCCTATACTACATCTATTGCGGCACCGAATGCGACACGCCGGCTCCCATGAGCCGTTTGAAGGAGGATGGACGCGATCTTGAGTCCAATATGGAAAGGGGCGGCCGCGACTTTGCTGGCTGCGGCGCTGCTCGCCGGATGCGCGGCGGGAAGGTCCGATTCGAACGGCGAATCCGCGCCGGCCGCATCGTCCCCAGCGGCTTCCGCGCAGGCTTCGTCCTCGGCCGACCAGGCGCTGCCGGCCGACGGCGAAGCGAAGACCTACCACTTCGACCTGAAGTCTACGTCGGTCGAGCCGCTGCCGAAGTGGGCCGGCCAGGTCGATATGACCAAGAAGGATCCGCTTTACGTATCCGGCACCGATCTCGAAGGCGCGCTCGCGATCGACCTGAAGCTGACGCGCAAAGGGAACTACTTGATCGCCGGCGGAGAAGGCGTGCTATGGAACGGACAGCGTTCCGTGAAATTTGCCATGCCGGACAATTCTACGCTGATCGAGAAGCCGCTGAGCGCGGATGGCACGCTCGTGTACGGCGGTCTCCAGGCGCGTTCGGACGAGATCGACCGCGACTTTTCCTTTGACCTTCGCTTCGTTCCGGATGCGGGAGAGCTCGAGCTGCGCTTGCCGAACAAGGACGGGCTCATCCGTTTCGGCCAGAGCGCGGTGCTCGAACGGCACGAGGAAGAGGTCGCCCAGGTCGTCTCGTCTTCCTGATGTTCGAAGCCCCATCTCCCGACAGGGTGGGGCTTTTTGCGATGGACGGCGCTTGACGCTTGGGGAAGGCTGAACGTATAATTAATTAAAATCCGATGGTTAATATCGGAATAACGGAAAAGGTGTGAGCATTCATGTCCAAAATCGTCATTTTGCAAGGCAGCCCGACAGCTAAATCCAGACTTAACGGCGTACTGGATCGCGTGCGCAGCCAGATCGAGGAGAGCGGCGCCGAAGTGTCGGTCATCAACGTACGCGATCTGCCGGCGGAGGACCTGCTCCATGCCCGCTTCGACAGCCAAGCGATCGGGGAGGCGAACCGTCTCGTCGCCGAGGCGGATGCCGTCGTCATCGCTTCTCCCGTTTACAAGGCTTCCTTCACCGGCATTTTGAAGGCCTACCTCGATCTGCTGCCGCAGAAAGGCTTGGAAAACAAAATCGTCCTGCCGCTCGTCGTCGGCGGTACGATCGCGCATTTGCTGGCCATCGACTACGCCTTCAAGCCGGTGCTGTCCGTGCTGGGCGCCCGCAACATCCTGACCGGCGTATTCGTGCTGGATACGCAGGTGACCTGGGGCGACGACGGCAAAGCCCGGATCGAGGAGGACATCGCGTGCCGCATCGACGCGGCGACTTCGCTGCTCGTGCAGGAAGCGCGCTGGCAAACCTCGCGGGCGCAAGGTTAAGCGCAGGTATCCTTAATACGCGATAAATACGCAACCGACCGGAGGCGAATGCGCAGCCGGTCGGTTGCGTTTTGTTAAATAATAAGCAAAAGCTTGTGGACGACCGCCCTTTCGTTATAAAATTGATGTCATGTTGTGTCTTGCGGGGATATGTTGAGGATACGAACGATGGACGTTAGCGATAAGGCAGCCAAAAGGAGAAGGTAGTCATGATGACCATTCACAGCAAAACGAGCCATTGCAAAATCGTCGATTGCACGGTGCGCGACGGCGGACTTGTCAACAATTGGGATTTCAGCGTCGAATTCGTACAGGATCTGTACCAGAGCCTGAACGAATCGGGCGTCGAATATATGGAGATCGGCTACAAAAATTCGCCGCGCCTCCTGAAGGGCGCCGACCAAGCGGGACCTTGGCGTTTTCTGGACGACGAATTCCTGCGCAAGGTGATCCCGCACAAGCTGAACACGAAGCTGTCCGCGCTGGTGGACGTCGGCCGCGTCGACGAGAACGACATTTTGCCGAGGAGCGAGTCGCTGCTGGACCTGATTCGCGTCGCCACGTACGCGCGCGACACGGAGAAGGCGATCGAGCTCGGCACGCTGTTCCACGAACGCGGTTACGAGACGACGATCAACATCATGGCGCTGTCCAACGTGATGGACAACGAGCTGAACGAAGCGCTCGCGATGATCGGCGACAGCCCGATCGACGTCGTCTACATCGTCGACTCCTACGGCAGCCTCGACCCGGACGATATGCGTTTTCTCGTGGAAAAGTTCAAGCGCACCCTGAAGCACAAACGTCTTGGCGTGCACACGCACAACAACATGCAGCTGGCGTTCGCCAACACGCTGGCCGCGGCGGATCTCGGCGTCGAGCTGCTTGACGCTTCCGTCTACGGCATGGGCCGCGCCGCCGGCAACACGCCGACCGAGCTGCTGCTCGCCAAGCTCACGAATCCGAACTACAGCCTTCGTCCGGTGCTTGGCATGATCGAGCGCCACATGCTGAAGCTGCGGGAAAAAGAGGAGTGGGGCTACCTCATTCCCGATATGATCACCGGCACGCTCGACGAGCACCCGCGCTCGGCCATGGGCTGGCGCGCTTCGCCGGAGCGCGACAAATTCACGGATTTTTACGACAAGATGACGACGCCGGAGATTTTCCCGGGCAAATAAAGGCCGTCAGGACTGAAAAACGGGACGACGCAGCGCTGCCTGCATCGTCCCGTTTGCTTTGCCGCCGCGAACCGCGCGCGTCCGAATGCCCGGCAGGTTAGTGGTAGCCGCCGAGCTCGCCTTGGCCGCGAACGGCGGCGGCGCGCTTTTGCGGATTGGGGTGGAAAAAGGCGTCGCCGCTCAGCGACTTTCCGCCTACCGTGACCGCTTGAACGGATACGTCGATGTCCAGCGATTCGGCGAACCGCCGAAGCAGCTCTTCCTGCTGCATGCCGTCCAGCTCGATGTACCAGGAAAACGTGCCGTATTGCTGGATGACGAACAGCCGCGCCCTCTCGAAGGAGATGGGCCATTCTTCCGAGCCTTGCCGAACTAAGAGGGAAGCCAGTTCAAAAGTTTCCATTTTCGCATGATCTCCAGTCGTTAAGGAATGCCGACCCGGTTGGCGGGACGAATGAGGCGAGCTATGATAGAAAGAACGAAAGGCGCCGCGCCGCGGATGGATTCATTGTAGCCGTTCGCGGGGCATGCGCGCAACGCGGGAAGGAGCGGGGCCGGCATGCGCGATCGGCAAGCGGGGCGAGTAGGGCTTCACCGGATTTTCGTATACGGATCGCTGCTGCCCGGATTGGAGAACGCCGGCCTCCTCTGGCCTTTCGCCAAGTCGGAGCCGCAGCCGGGAACGGTTCGCGGACGTCTCGTCGCCGTCGACGGGTATCCGGCGTTGGTGCTGCCGCAGCCGGGATCGTCTGCCGATCGGCGCGTACGCGGCTTGTGGACGCTCGTGGACCGCGAGACGCTGCGACGCCTCGACCGGCTGGAGGAATACTTCGGGCCGGAGGACGACAACGATTACGATCGCGTCTGGGTGCGCGACGCCGAGCGCGACGATGTGCAAGGGTGGGTCTATATCTGGCCGGACGACAGAGGCCGGCCGTGCGCCGGAGGCGATTGGTGGCCCGACGCGAGGCGCGGCCGGACGCCCGAAGATTGAATCGGCTTACACGCTGCGTTACGATAAAGAACGATAAAGCGGACCGGCGCGGCTGTCCTGCGAATAAGATGGCCCCTTCGCGTCATGCGGAGATGCCGCGCAATCCCTTATACTGATAGTTACGAATTTTACGGAGCGACGGAAGGCGGTCATGCGGCGATATGAGAACCATTGAAATGGCGGGGACGGGCAACGGCGATTCGCGTAGAACGTTCGCGCGGGCGGCCCGACGGACGGGGATGCTGGCGTTATGGCTCGTCCTCATCGCTTCTTTAACGGCGCTTGTCGCGCCTGCGGCCTCCGCGCACGCGATATTGGAGACGGCCTCGCCGGTACAGGACGCGCAGCTCGCGGAGAGCCCCGACGCCGTCGAGTTGACGTTCAACGAGCGGCTCGACGGCGGTTCGTCCGCGCGCCTCGCCGTCTTGAACGGCGACTCCAAGACCGTGGCGTCGGGCAAGCCGGAGCGTACTTCCCAGGGGAAGGGGCTTCGACTTGCGCTGCCCAAGCTGGGCGAAGGTCACTACACGGTGAGCTACTCGGTTATTTCCGCGGACGGGCATCCCGTCGAAGGGGCTTACGTCTTTACGGTGGGCAATCCCCCGCCGCTGACGGACGCGGCCGAACTCGATCCCCATGCCCAGCTCGGGCATAACTCCCACAATCACGGGGGCGACCAGGATCTGACGACGACCCGCTTTATTTTCTATGCCAGCCGGGTGTTGTTTTTCGCTTCTCTGCTCGTGCTGACCGGACTGCTGCTGTGGGGGCTGCGGCGCGAGCCGTCCGCCGCGGAGCGATTGTCCCGGGAGACGTGGATCGGCTGGACGGCCCAGTTCGGCGCGCTTGCGACGCTCGTCTACGTCGTGCTGCAGATGTCGAATCTGACCGAGGGCGAGCCGTTCTCCGAGTGGGGGCGTATCTTGACCGATACGACGGTCGGCCGCCTCTACGCGGCCCAGCTCATACTGGCGTTCGCGGCGCTGCTGCTTCGCGGGATGGGCGCATATGCAAGGCTCGTCTGGACGCTGCTCGCGCTCGTAGCGGAGGCATGGAACGGACATGCCGCGGCATTCAGCCCGGAAGCCTACACGCTGGCGCTCGACTTCGTCCATCTGCTCGCCGCGGCCGTCTGGTCGGGCGGACTCGTGCTTCTCGCCGCCGTCTGGCATCGCGAGCGACCCGAGGCGGGCAGGTTCGCGATCCGCTTTTCCAAATGGGCGCTGCTCTCCTTCCTGCTGCTCGCCCTGACCGGCGCGCTCAGCACGCTGCAGTATTTGCCCACGCTCTCCTATCTGTTCGAGACGTCCTGGGGAACGTGGCTGCTCATCAAGATCGGACTGTCGCTGCTGGTCGTCGTCACCGCGTTCCTCATCCGCTTGCGCCTGCGCAAGGGCGAGCTGCCGCGGGCCGGCCTGCTGCGGGCCGATCTCGGCTTGCTTGGCGCCATCGTGCTGAGCGTCGGCGTGCTGACTTACCAGAATCCGCTGCCGGCCAACCAGCCGATCTCCTACCACGAGATGGGGACGGACATGCACGTGACGCTTCGCATCTCGCCCGGAGCGCCGGGAGACAACGCGTTTACGCTGAAAATATGGCTGCCCGACAACGTCGGCGCGCCTAAGAAGGTCGCGCTTCGCCTTCGTCCGCTCGGCGGCGGGGACGTCGGTTTTATCGACGTGCCGCTCCAGGCTTACGAAGATTCGGAGCTCGACGACTTCCCCGACTTCACGAAGGCGACCTTTCAATCGAAGGGCCCCTATCTCGCGTTCCGGGGACGCTGGGAGGCGCAAATCCGGGTGACGGACAGCACCGATACCGAGATCGTCAAATCCACGGCTTTCAAAATTTATTGACGTGTCGCGCACTTGGCGTGTCGCGGACGACGCCGCAGCAAACGGGGACGGGAGAGAAGCCGATGAACGACCGCCGGATCAAATGGATGATCCTGCTCATCCCGACGCTGACGATCGGCTTGTGGGAGTATGTCCGGCATGCGTTTTTGCTGCCTTACATGACGATGGACCTCGGCAATTTTCTCGCGCCTTTCATCGTGCTGGCCGTGACGCTGACGCTCGTGCGCGGACTTTTCGCCAGGCTGGAATCGTCCCAGCGGGCGCTGCAGCGCGAACGCTCGCTTAGCGCCGCGCTGGAAGAGCGGGAGCGGCTCGCGGGCGAGCTTCACGACGGCATCGCGCAGTCGCTGTTCCTGCTGGCCGTCAAGCTGGACAAGCTGGATGCGTCGCCGAACGAGGCGGCGCGCGCCGCGACGGCCGGCGAGCTGCGGGAGACCGTCCGCGACGTGCACGAGGACGTGCGTCAGGCGATCGCGAGGCTGCGTCTGCCGCCCGAAGCGGCCGACCATGCCTGGGTCGAGCCGCTGCGCGAGCTGCTCGGCGAGACGGCGGCCTTGACCGAGGCGCAGGCGGAGTTCCGCTGGGAGATTCCCGAGGACATGCTGGGCGCCAAAGAAAAAGTCGAGCTGCACGCCTGCCTGCGCGAAGCGCTGGTCAACGTGCGCAAGCACGCTCGCGCGGACCGCGTATACGTCGTCGGCGAGCGGACGGCGGAAGGCGGCTTCCGCTGCGCGGTCATCGACGACGGCGTCGGCTTTGCGGGCGAGCCGCTCGAGGCGCCGGGCAGATTCGGCTTGCGCATGGTTCGCGAGCGCGCAGGCCGCATGGGTTGGACGTTCGGCGCGACCTGCGGGGGCGGCCTGACGGTGATCGAGTTGACCAAAAAAGGAGCGGACAAATATGGACGGCGGATGGCGGATTCTGCTCGTTGACGACCACCGGCACGCGAGGCAGGGCATGCGGGAGATCGTAGAAGGATGTCCCGACTTCACCGTCGTCGGGGAAGCCGCCAGCGGCGAGGAAGCGATCGGACGCATGCCGGATGCCCGGCCGGACCTCGTGCTCATGGACATTCACATGCCGGGCATGGGGGGGCTGGCGGCTTCCAAACTCATCAAGGAAGCCTATCCGTCGGTCAAGATCGTCATCGTGACCGTGTCCGACGAGCCCGCCCACCTGTTCGAGGCGCTCAAAAAGGGCGCGCAGGGCTACCTGCTCAAAAACCTCAACCCTTCGGCCTGGCGGGAATATTTGCGCGCCGTCGCTTCGGATGACGCGCCCCTGAGCGCGGATATCGCGCTGTCGATCCTTAGAGAATTCGCCGGCCGCGGAGGCGCAGGCGGCACAGCGGCCGACGCGCGAGGCCCCGGCAAGCGAACCGAGGGGCCGGAGATCGGCGAGCCGCCGCGAGAAGACTTGACGCCGAGGGAGAAGGAAATTCTCCTGGAGGTGGCGCGAGGTCTCACGAACCGGGATGTCGCGGCCGCGCTCGGCGTGTCGGAGCATACGGTCAAAAACCATTTGAAAAACATTTTGCAGAAGCTTCATCTCGGCAATCGGGTGCAGCTCACGCGATATGCGTACGAGCAGGGGATCGTTGAACCGTGACGATCCGCTGCTTTTTTCATGCCTTCATAGCCCAGATTCCTTCGCTTTTTCAGAAAAAACGCTGATTATGACATGAAAAATAGTATACTAGTTAAGGTTACCGGTACTTGCAAGTCTGGCTACAATCAAGCTTAGCGGAAATGATAGCGCTTACCTTCGTTGGATGCGCGAAAGCGGGGCGGAACATGCGGACTTATTTCCGCCACTTCACCAATCACATGAAAATCCGGAACAAGCTGATCGTTTCCTTTATCGCCGTCGTATTGGTGCCCACGCTGATCGTCGGCGTCTATCTCACCGTGGAGCTGCGAAAAATGGCGCTGCGCGGAGCGGCGGAGCAGATCGAGACGAATATGGATCGGGTCAAGAAGCGGACGATGGACCTGCTCAACGTTTCCTACGATATCTCTTACCGTCTGTCCAACGATACGCGTCTCGGCCAGCTCGCCAACGGCGCCTACGATTCGACCTACAGCGTCGTGGATGCCTACCGCGAATATCCCGACTTCAAGGAGTACGTGAACCTGTACCGAGAGATTACGAGCATGCGGCTGTACGTGGACAACCCGACGCTCCTCGACAATTGGGAGATCATCCCTACCGACGAGCAGACGAAAAAAACGGACTGGTACCAATGGGCGAAAAAATCGGACGGCCTGATTCGTTGGAGCTATGTCACCGACTCGCGGGACGGCTTGCGTTATCTCAGCCTGATCCGGCGCATCGATTTTTACAAGCATTCCACGAACGGCGTGCTCGTCATCAACACGAATTCCGCGATGCTCAACGGCATCCTGAGCCAGGAATCGTTCGATACGATGCTCGTCGCGGACCGCGATATCGTAGCGGCGAACCATCCCGAGCTGGTCGGCACGACGCTGCAGGACCTGGCGATCGGTCCCGATATCGTCGACCGGCGAAGCGGCGCGTTCATGACCAAGCTTGGAGATCGGCGCGTGCGGATTCAAATCGCGGATCTCTATCCGGACAATCCGCTGATCAATCTGCGCATTCTGTCCGTTTTTTCGGTCGACGATATCGTACGCGAGCCCAATCGGATCATTCGGTCGGCGCTGGCCGCGATCGGTCTGGGTCTTGTCGTCGCCCTCGTTCTGATCCTGATCCTGTCCAAGCTGATCGGCGACCGGCTGCTCCGCTTGAGCAAACACATCTCCAGGGTCGCGACGGGCAAGCTCGACCTGAGGCTGGCAATCGACGGCAAGGACGAGATCGGGCAGCTGTCCCGCCAATTCAACGCGATGCTAGGCAGCATCCGGGCGCTGATGGGGGAAGTGAACGAATCCAATCGGCAGAAGAGAGAGCTGGAGACGAGGCAGAACGAGATCAAGCTCCGGATGCTGGCCAGCCAGATCAATCCTCACTTTCTGTTCAACACGCTTGAGTCGATCCGCATGAAGGCGGTCGTGAGGAAGGAAGCCGATATCGCCCGGACGGTGAAGCTGCTCGGCAAGATGATGCGCAAAAACCTCGAGGCCGGCAGCGGCGTCATTCCCGTATCCGCGGAGATCGATATGATCGGATGTTACCTGGACATTCAAAAATTCCGTTACGAAGACAGGCTGCAGTACAAGCTGAATATCGATCCGGAGGCCTCGTCCGAGCGCATCCCTTCGCTCGTCATTCAGCCGATCGTCGAGAATGCCGTCATTCACGGCATGGAGAACAAAGAGGAGGCGGTAACCGTGGAGGTCACGCTGCAAAGCCGCGCCGACGGCCTGTTCGTCGAGGTGCGGGACGACGGCGCCGGCATGTCCGGGGACCGATTGGCGGAGGTGACGGCAAGCTTGAAAGACCCCGGGGGCGCGGAAGCCTCCGACCATATCGGCCTGCGCAACGTCAACGCTCGCCTCGAGCTGTCTTACGGCGCGGAGCATGGTCTCGCGATCGAGAGCGCGCCCGACGAAGGTACGCGCGTGCGATTCGTCATCCCAAGGGGAATGGGGGACCAGACAAATGTTTAAGGTTATTCTGGTCGACGACGAGCCCTCGATCCGGGAGGGGCTCGCGGAGCTGCTCGACTGGGAAGCGCTCGGGTACCGGATCGCCGGTTCGGCAGCGAGCGGCAAGGAAGCGCTGCTCCTGAACGCGCGAATCCGCCCGGATCTCTTGATCGTCGATATTCGAATGCCGGGCATGGACGGCATGGAGCTGATTCGCGAGCTGAAGAAGGAGGACGCCGACGTCCGCGTGCTCGTGCTGAGCGGTTATGCCGATTTTAATTACGCGCGGCAGGCGATCGCGCTCGGCGTCGACAATTATTTGCTGAAGCCCGTGGACGAGGATGAGCTGGCGGACAACTTAAGCACGATCAAACGGGCGCTCGACGAAAGAGAAGCGAAACGCGAAGCGGAGAAGCGAACGGAAGAAGAGCGTCTTTCCGAGCGTCTGGAAGCGATGCTGTCAAAAGCGCCTGAGCGCGCCGAGACATGGGCGTCGGAGATGGCTTCATGGCGCGGAGAAGGCGCAGGCTTTCGTGTCGTGCTGATCGAGATCGCCGCGGACGGCGGAGAGTCGGCGCTAGCTCGGCGGCAGATATACGAACGGCTGAAGGCTGCATACGAGAAAACGGGCGCGGGCATCGTCTTTGATGCAGGCGTCCCGATCGGACTGCTGCTTGCGGACAGCGTGCTCCGGGATTCCGCCCGCCGCAGGCTGACGGCGTCTCTGCGCGACTGGGGCGAGCTTGCCGGCTGCCGAATATTCGCGGCGGCAGGCGAAGGTGCGCCCGATGCCGCCGGCATTCCTTTATCGTTCGCGACGGCCAAGCTGCGCGCGCAGCGCCGCTTCTTTTACGACGGCGCGGACTTTATCGACGACGAGACGGCGCGGCGGCTGCCGTCCCCGGAGGCGGGCCCCCTCGATCCGGACCTGCTGCTACGGCAGGCGGAGCGGCTGTACCTGGCGGTCTGCACGGGCGGCGAAGCCCGCGTGGCGCCGATCGTCGAGGAGATCGGCGATCTCATGCTTTGCGCCGGCGAAGGAGAAGATTCGCTCAAAGCCCGGTTCGTCCAGCTGCTGACGCGACTGCTCGAGAAGCTGTCGGCCCGTCAGCCGGGCGCCGGCTCCGCCCCGACGCTGCTTGAGTCGAAGCTGCTGGCGATCCACCGCGCATGCGGATACCAGACGATGCTCGCGCAAATCTCCGGCCTTCTCGTTGAAGCGATTCGACTGACGGACGACGGCGGAGGAGAGCGTCAGATTCGCAAGATGACGCAGCTGATCGATGCCCACTACAAGGACAATCTGAAGCTGGAAAAGCTGGCCGAGGCGTTTAATTACAACAGCGCTTATCTCGGGAAGCTTTTCAAGTCCGTGACCGGGGATTCGTTCAATACCTATCTCGACAAAGTCCGGATCGCCAAGGCCAAGCAGCTGCTCCAGACGGGACTCAAGGTGTACGAGGCGGCGGAGCAGGTCGGCTATCCCAACCCGGATTATTTCCACGGCAAATTCCGCAAATACGAAGGCCTGTCGCCCGGCGCGTACCGCAGCCGATTCGAATCGTCATGATCGAGAAGAGAAGGACGGACAAGGCAGCCAATTCAGCTGTTTTGTCCGTCTTTTTTAGCGGCTTTCTGAAAACGTTTTCTGAAATCGCTGATTTTAACAGGAAAGCGGGGCGGATTTGACGGGTAGGAGCGTTGAAAGCGTTCTCTTATAATAAAACCAAGCAAGGAGGTAATCGAATGAGGACAATGACGGCAAGCCAAGAGAGACGAATGGAGGGCGTGTCACGGAAAAAAGGCGGCACCTTTTGGAGAAAGTTTTTCCAGCAGCGGTATCTGTATCTGATGTCCGTGCCGTTCGTATTGTGGGCCTTCGTATTCAGCTACTTGCCGCTCTGGGGCTGGACGATGGCCTTCCAGAAATTCAAGCCCGGCATCGCCTTCGGGGATCAGAAGTGGGTCGGCCTTCAGTACTTCAGGGAGCTGTTCGCCGACGAGCAATTCTACCGGGTGCTGCGCAACACGCTCGCGATGAGCACGATGGGACTCGTCGCCGGCTTCGTCGTACCGATCGTGTTCGCGGTCGTCCTGAACGAAGTGCGGGCGATGCCGGTCAAACGGTTCGTGCAGACCGTCTCCTATCTCCCTCACTTCGTCTCTTGGGTGGTGGTGGCGGGGATCGTCACGAAGATGCTGTCGACCGAGGGCGGCGTGGTCAACGAGATTTTGATCTCGCTCCATATCGTCGACGAGCCGGTCCAATTCATGGCCAAGGGCGGGCTGTTCTGGTACATCGTCACCGCATCGGACGTGTGGAAGGAGATGGGGTGGAATACGATCATCTACCTGGCGGCCATCGCGGGGATCGGTCCCGACTTGTACGAGGCGGCCAAAGTGGACGGGGCCAGCCGACTGCGCCAGATCTGGCACATTACGCTGCCCGGCATTCGCCCGACGATCGTCGTCCTGCTCATTATGTCGATCGGACATCTGGTCGGGATCGGCTTCGAAAAGCAGTTCCTGCTCGGCAATCCGCTCGTGAGCGACTATTCGCAGGTGCTCGACCTGTATGCGCTCAATTACGGCCTGGGGCTCGGGCGCTTCTCGTTCGGCACCGCCATCAACATTTTTAATTCCGTCATCAGCGTGTTCCTGCTCCTTATCGCCAACGGCATATTCAAGCGCACGACCAAAGAAAGCATCTTCTAAGGAGGCCGGCCTGCATGCAAGCGATCAGACGTTTTGCCGGCCGTCCATGGTCGGATCAGCTATTCGAAGTCATCGTGTATCTGATATTGATCACCGTTACCGTCGTTACGCTTTACCCGTTTCTCAACGTGCTGGCCATCTCCCTGAACGATTCGACGGACAGCGTACGGGGCGGACTGACGATCTACCCCCGGGTGCCGACGTTCAAAAATTACGAGACCATTTTCGCCTTCGGCGGCCTGATCACCGGGCTCAAAATATCGGTGCTGCGGACGGTCGTCGGCACGCTGCTGGGGCTGGTCAGCGCTTCCATGCTTGCGTTCACGATCAGCAGGGCGGATTTTCAGGGCAGACGGTTTATCTCCGCTTTCCTGGCGCTCACCATGTACGTGTCGGGCGGATTGATCCCGTTCTACATTCTGATCCGCGACCTCAACATGATGAACACGTTCGCGGTCTACGTGCTGCCCGGACTCGTGAGCGCCTTCAACGTCTTTATCATCCGTTCGTTCATCGACGGCATTCCCTATGCGCTGCAGGAATCCGCGAAGCTCGACGGCGCGAACGACTGGACCATTTTCTGGCGCGTCATCCTGCCATTGACGAAGCCTGCCCTGGCCACCATCGCGCTTTTCCTGGCGGTAGGACAATGGAACGCCTGGTTCGACACCTATCTGTACAACGGCTCGAACGAAAAGCTTACCACGCTGCAGTTCGAGCTCATGAAGGTGCTTCAGAGCACGACGACGAACGCCGACCAGTTCCGCGGACGCAACATGACCGAGGTGATGCGGCAGATCTCTCCCGAATCGGTCAAAATGGCGATCACGATCGTCGTGACCGTGCCGATCCTCGTCGTTTATCCCTTTCTGCAAAAGTACTTCGTCAAGGGCATGACGCTCGGCGCCGTCAAAAGCTGACGCCCGTCAGCAGTACGCCGCACCGAACCGAAGGGATCCGCAGGATTCGATCCTGTCCAAATACGATCCATCATCACATTAAACGGAGGGTTCCAAGCGATGAAAAAGATAATGAAGGTAAACACGCTGCTGCTCGCCGGCGCCATGACGCTGAGCTTTCTGTCCGCCTGCAGCAAGGATAACGGCGGCAACGGCGGCGCGGCTTCCGGAGCTGCGCCATCCGGATCGTCGAAGGCAACGGAAGCGGCCAAGGAAGGCGAGGATCTTTCGCCCGTCACTTTTACTTACTTTTCCGAAGACCCGAATCCGAACTGGAACAACATGCAGGACGACGTCTCCAAGGAGATCACGAAAAAGACCGGCGTCACGCTCGATGCCGAATACGCGATCGGCGACCCGGCGCAAAAAGTGGCGCTCATGGCAGCCAGCGGCGAGTATCCCGACATTATCGCGGCCAAAGGCGACATCGGCAAGCTCGTCGACGCCGGCGCGGTGCTCGACCTGACCGAGCTGATCGACAAATACGCCCCCAATATCAAAAAGGTGCTCGGGCCGTATATGAGCCGGGCGAAGTATACGACCGAGGACCAATCGATCTATTCGATCCCGACCTGGTCCGCGGTGGACGAGGTCAAGGCGGTCGCGGGCGGCGGCTTCGAGCTCCAGCACCGCGTCGTCAAGGAAGCGGGTTACCCGACCATTCGCACGGTACAAGATTACGAGAAGGTCATCAAGGACTACCTTGCCAAGCATCCGACGGACGAAAACGGCAATAAAAACATCGGCCTGTCCCTGAATGCGGACGACTGGCATATGTACATCTCCGTTACGAATCCGGCAGCCTTCGTCACTGGGGGCTCGGACGACGGCGAATATTTCGTCGATCAGCAGACGAACGAAGCGATCTACCATTTCCGGCGCCCGGAGGAGAAGGAATATTTCCGCTGGCTGAACCATATGAACGCGGAAGGACTGCTCGACAAGGAAAGCTTCGTGCAAAAATACGATCAGTACAAAGCGAAGGTCGCCTCGGGCCGCGTGCTCGGACTCATCGACCAGGACTGGGATTACAACGACGGTCAGCAGGCGCTGAAGACCGCGGGCAAATTCGACCAGACGTACGGCCACTATCCCGTTACGATGGGCGAACAGTTCAAGGAGACGTCGTTCTGGCCGACGGGCTTCATGGGCGGGTACGGCATCTCGATCTCCAGCAAAGCCAAGGATCCGGTGCGCATCATCAAGTTCCTCGATTACCTCGCTTCGGATGAAGGTCAAATTCTCAATAACTGGGGCGTCGAGGGCAAGCATTACGTCGTCGAGAACGGCAAGCGCGTCGTGCCCAAGGAAGTCCAGGACCGCATCAACAACGACAACACCGCGTTCACCAAGGAGTCCGGACTCGGCTTTTACTGGAACATCATGGTCCACTACGGCGACGGCGTGAAAGACCCGACCGGCAATTATTATACGAAAAACAGCCCGGAAATGATCACCGAGGGTTATAGCGACGTTGAGAAGGAAACGCTGGCAGCCTACAAGGCGAAGACTTGGAAGGACTTGTTCCCGAAGGAAGACGAGTTTAACGTGAAGGCGTACGGCGCCGCATGGAACATTCAAATTCCGGGCGAAGACGAAGTATCCATACTCGGGAACAAGATGAAGGACATCACCTGGAAGCGGATCCCGGAGGCGATCCTCGCGAAGCCCGAGGACTTCGACAAGATTTGGGACGCCTATCAGAACGACCTTATCAAGGCAGGCGTCGAAAAGATGGAGAAGGGCTACACCAAGTACGTGCAGGACCGCGTGAAGCTGTGGGGCGCGGACGAAGGAAAATGACGTTAAGCGAGCCTCCGCGCCCTCTCCGGGCTGCGGAGGTTTTTTCATTTGCGGTCATGACTCTTTGGGGTCATGCGCTTCGAGGAGGACGGCCTCTATAATAGGCATATCCCATAGAAACGAAAGGTTGATCGTAAATGAAAAAAATCGGAGCCCTGCTCTTCGCCGCTACGCTGGCGTTCGGCTATACGGGCTTGGCGAGCGCGCACGTCCGGGTCGAGCCGGCGGAGGTGGCGCAGAACGCGTACCAGGTGTTCACGATCCGCGTCCCGAGCGAAAACGAGGGCGTCAATACGACGCAGGTCAAGCTGGACGTTCCGGCAGGCGTGGAAGTGTCGCGCTTCGAGCCGTATCCCGGCTGGACGAGCACGACCGAGAAAGACGCGGACGGCAAAGTCGTCTCCGTCACCTGGAAGTCCGACGGCCAAGGCATCACGGAGACGGAGTTCGTGCAGTTTATGTTCCAGGGACACGTCGCCGAGGACGCGAAAGAGCTGGTGTGGAAGGCGCATCAGACTTACTCCGACGGCGCCGTCGTCGACTGGAGCGGCGCGCCTGATGCCGATACGCCGGCATCGGTGACGGCGGTAACCGCGGCTGCGGCCGGCGGCGACGGGCACGGGCAAACCGGATCCGCTTCGACGGAAGCGTTGGACAGCGATCGGGATCCGCTGACGCTGGGCCTTGCGATCGCGGGCCTGGTGGCGGGGCTGGCCGCGCTCGCGACCGCGCTGCTGCGCAAGAAATCGCGCTGAACGCGAGGGTGCTCGGGCGAGCAATAGCGGCATTGAGTGCCGTTATTGGCTGGGCGGGGCGCTCGGAATCGAGCAATAGCGGTCCTGAGTGCCGTTATTGGCTGGCCGGGGCGCTCGGAATCGAGCAATAGCGGTCTTGAGTGCCGTTATTTGTGGCAGGGAGCGATATTTGCGAGCAATAGCGGTCCTGGATGCCGCTATTCGATGGCGGGGGCATTTGGATTCGAGCAATAGCGGTCTTGAGTGCCGTTATTTGTGGCAGGGAGCGATATTTGCGTGCAATAGCGGTCCTGGATGCCGCTATTCGCTGGACTGGCGCTCAGGATCGAGCCATAGCGGTCCTGAGGACCGCTATTCGTCGGCGGGGAGCGCTTTTGCGAGCGATTCATCTTGCTACGCTTTTCAGCGCTTACGGGGAGAATAGACGGATTGACACCCGGTCCTCGGCCGTGTACATTTGAAACATGAATTCCACTGGGGGCGCCCGCAAGGGCTGAGATAAGGCAGCGATGCCTTGGTCCCTTTGAACCTGATCTGGGTCATGCCAGCGTAGGAAAGTGGACCAATGTGCGTAGCAAGCTGCATCGGATTGTAGCGACGCGAGCCGATAGGCCGTGTCATACAGGCGAGTCGCTCTTTCCGTAACCGCGGGAAGCGTTCGTCCTCTCGTCCGCCCCATGCAGTTCGAAGCTGCTCGTTTTGGCCGCTCCCGACGGGGCGGCTTTTTTTGCATCGCATGCAAAGCCGCGTCTCGTACGGGGGCAGTCCATCCAGGCGTATCGATGTCCGCCGACGGCCGCATCCGTCTCCGGGCGCAATCGTCGTTTGCAGCCTTGCCTAACCGTCATTGTGTTTCTTTTTTTCGCATAGCGCCCTTGTCGGCCTCCCGGAGGAATTCGTTTGAATTCATTCCAGGGAGGTTTTTTAGCGATGGCGATCTTAAATCGGGCACTGCCCGGCAGCCGCAAAGTTTACTTGAACGGGGACGGGGGCATTCGCGTGCCGATGCGCGAAATCCGCCTATCCGTCAGCACAGCGAGAGACGGCTCCTCGCAGCCGAACGCGCCCCTGCTCGTTTATGACGCCAGTGGTCCTTACACGGACGACGGCTACGAGGCCGATATCCGAAAAGGATTGCCGACGATCAGGGACGCGTGGATCGCGGCCAGAGGGGATACGTTCGAATACGAGGGAAGGGAGCCCGTACCGTCGGACGACGGCTACAGCTCGGAGGCCCGTGCCCGCCTGCGGCAAGACACGCAGTCCTATCCCGGACTTAAGAGAAGGCCGCGCCGGGCGGCGGAGGGGCGCAACGTCACGCAGCTTCATTATGCGCGCCGCGGCATCGTTACGCCCGAGATGGCTTTTATCGCCGTCCGGGAAGGGATGACGCCCGAATTCGTGCGGGACGAGGTGGCTGCCGGACGCGCCGTCATCCCGGTCAACGTCAACCATCCGGAGTGCGAGCCGATGATCATCGGACGGCATTTTCACGTGAAAATCAACGCGAATATCGGCAACTCCGCCGTCGTCTCCTCCATCGAGGAGGAGGTGGAAAAAATGACATGGGCAACCCGTTGGGGCGCGGATACGATCATGGATTTGTCGACGGGCAAAAACATTCACGCGACGCGAGAGTGGATCATGCGCAATGCCCCGGTCCCCGTCGGCACGGTGCCTATTTACCAAGCGCTCGAAAAAGTCGGCGGCCGGGCCGAAGCGCTCACCTGGGAAATCTACCGCGACACGCTCATCGAGCAAGCGGAACAGGGCGTCGATTACTTTACGATTCACGCAGGCGTACTGCTTCGCTATATCCGGTTGACGGCCGAGCGGGTGACCGGCATCGTGTCTCGCGGCGGCTCCATCATGGCGGCCTGGTGCCTCGCGCATCACGAGGAGAACTTCCTCTACACGCATTTCGAGGAGATCTGCGAGATCATGAAGGCGTACGACATCACCTTCTCGCTCGGCGACGGCCTCAGGCCCGGCTCGATCGCGGACGCCAACGACGAGGCGCAGTTCGCGGAGCTCGAGACGCTTGGAGAGCTTACTCGCATCGCTTGGAAGCACGACGTACAGGTCATGATCGAAGGTCCGGGCCATGTGCCGATGCACCTGATCAAGGAAAACGTCGATCGGCAGATGAAGGTGTGCCAAGAGGCGCCGTTTTACACGCTCGGACCGCTCACGACGGACATCGCGCCCGGCTACGACCATATTACGTCGGCCATCGGCGCGGCGATGATCGGCTGGTTCGGCACGGCGATGCTCTGCTACGTTACGCCCAAGGAGCATCTGGGCTTGCCGAACAAAGAGGACGTGAAGGACGGCGTCATTGCCTACAAGATCGCGGCTCACGCGGCCGACCTGGCCAAAGGCCACCCGCGGGCCAAGCTCCGCGACGACGCGCTGTCGAAGGCGAGATTCGAGTTCAGATGGCGCGACCAATTCCATCTGTCGCTCGATCCGGAGCGAGCGATGGCCTTCCACGACGAGACGCTGCCTGCCGAAGGGGCCAAGACTGCCCACTTCTGCTCGATGTGCGGACCGAAGTTCTGCAGCATGCGGATCACGCAGGATATACGCGACTATGCGGCCGCCCGCGGATTGAACGACGAGGAGGCGGTGGAAACCGGCATGCGCGAACAGGCGGACGGCTTCAAGGCGGCGGGCGGACAAATTTATGTCTAGCGCCGGGTTCGGAGCGCCGACAACATACAGCGCCAGTGCAGATCCCGGTGAAGTCGTCATCGCGCATGACGGGTCCTTGTCCAGGTACGACCGGCAAATTCGCTTCGCGCCGATCGGAGCCGAAGGTCAGCGCCTGCTCGGCGGCGCGGCCGTCCTCGTCGCGGGGGTCGGCGCGCTCGGGTGCGCGCTCGCGCAGCAGATGACGCGGGCCGGCGTGGGCACTGTCAGGCTGGCGGACCGCGATTTCGTCGAACGCGGCAACCTGCACCGACAGTCGCTGTTCGACGAGGCGGACGCCGCGGCGTCGACGCCGAAGGCCGTCGCTGCGGCAGCGCGTCTTCAAAGGGTGAACGGTGCCGTCCGCATCGAGCCGTACGTGTCCGAGATCGGGCCCGGGAACGTCGGGGAGCTGCTCGCCGGCGTTGACCTGGTGCTCGACGGGACGGACAATGCCGAGACCCGCCTCCTATTGAGCGATGCCTGCTTCGTCAGGGGCATTCCTTTCTTGTATGGCGGAGCGACGGGATCGGCCGCGAGCGCGGCATCGCTCGTGCCGGGCCGGACGCCATGCCTACGCTGCCTGATCGGCGGAGAAAGCGAAGCGGAGGCGGGGGACACGTGCGACACGGCGGGCATCGTCGGCCCGGCGGTCGAGCTGGCCGCTTCGCTTCAGGCGGCGGAGGCGCTCAAGTGGCTGAGCGGCAATCGCGGCGCGATGCGGCGTACGTGGATCGCGGCGGACGTTTGGCATTTCACGCTGCGGGAGACGAAGCTGCCGCCGGGCAGGGCTTCCTGCCCCTACTGCGGAGATGCGGACGCAGCCCTCGTCCGAGCGTCGGAGCAGCCCGCATCGGAGCTGGAAGCGACCGTCCTGTGCGGACGAGGCACGATCCAGGTGGCGACGGGCGGCGCGCTCGCGCCGCATGCTTGCGCGGATCGCCTCGCGCGCCGCGGCTGCCGGATTCTCGCGGCCAACGACTATCTGGTCCGGGCGCGGACGCCGTGCGGCGCCACGCTGGCCGCGTTCGGCGACGGCCGGGTGCTCGTACGAAGCGAGTCCGGCATGCAGAACGATGTAGACGAGGCGATCCGGCTATGCCGGACCTATGTGATGGAGGCGCCCGGATATCCGGGGCCGAAGGAGGAGCTGCATTGAGAGCGATCGAGGACTGCAAGCTGTACGTGATAACAGGCGAACAATACCATCCGGGCAGGCCGCTCGGCGAGGTCATGGAGTCCGCGATCGCCGGCGGAGCGGACATCGTTCAGCTTCGCGTCAAAAGCGGTTCGTCCGCGGAGCGGCTTGCCAAAGCAAAGTCGCTGCGAGCGTTGACCCGCCGCCACGGCGTGTTGTTCATCGTCAACGACGACGCGGAGCTCGCGATTGCCGCAGATGCCGACGGCGTTCATCTCGGCCAGGATGACATGCCTCTCTCCGAAGCGAGGCGGAGGGTCGGCAAAGGTATGCTGATCGGCATTTCCACGCACGAGCTGTCGCAGGCGCTGGAGGCGGAACGCTCCGGTGCGGATTACGTCGGCGTCGGGCCGGTTTATCCGACGGCGACGAAGCCCGGCAGGAATGCCGTTACGACCTCCTATGTTTTCGAGGCTGCCGCGCAGCTGCGGATTCCCTTTTTCGCGATCGGGGGCATCTCGCCGGCGACGGCCGACGAAGTGCTTGCGGCAGGCGCGCGGCGGCTGTGCGCGGTGTCCGCCGTGGTCGGGCATCCAGATCCGGTTGCCGTATGCGTCTCGCTGAAGCGCAGCATCGAGCGATGGGAGGCGCGAGATGCCCGGCTCATAAACGGTTGGACGACGGCCGTGAGCGTGGAGTCTGAGGAGACCATGGAGACTGCGGGGACCGTGGAGACAGTGGAGATCGCGAAGCCGGAGGCTGTCCTCCCCCCGGGAGCGGCAAATGCCGACCGCAAGCGAATCCCGTTGCTGCTGAACGGCAAGCAAACCTGGTGCGAAGCTTCCACGCTTGGCGCGCTCGCGTGGTCTCTCGGCCTTGCCGGACGAAGAGTGATGGCGGAGCTGAACGGCGAAGCGGTGCCTAGGGCGGACTGGGAAGCCGTGTCGATCCGCGCGGACGATCGCGTAGAGTTCGTACAATTCGTAGGAGGTGGATAATCGATGCACTCGGCAACATCGCGGCTCGAGATCGGCGGCATCGCGCTCAGGTCCAGGCTGTTTCTGGGCACGGGACGATATCCGAGCCCAGCCGTTATGCGCGAGGCGCTGGAAGCATCGGGCGCGCAAGTCGTCACCTTCGCGGTACGCAGAGTCGACCTCGACGTCACCGAGGACGACCCGCTGCTGCGGCAGACGGAAGGGAAGGACCTGGTCTACCTGCCGAATACGTCAGGCGCGTCGACGGCTGAAGAAGCCGTCCGGATCGCCCGTCTGGCGAGGGAAGCAGGGCTCGGCAATTGGGTCAAAGTCGAGATCAGCGGCCACCCGCGCCTGCTGCTTCCCGATCCGGCCGAGACGCTGAAGGCGACGGAACGTCTCGCGCGCGAAGGTTTCACTGTTCTGCCCTATACGTCCGACGACCCGATGCAGGCGCTCCGGCTGGAGGCGGCGGGAGCGGCGGCCGTCATGCCGGGCGGATCGCCGATCGGCACGGGGCTCGGCATTCTCAATCCTTATAATCTAGGCTTGATCGTGGAGAATGCAGGCGTGCCCGTCATCGTCGACGCCGGTCTCGGCTCGGCCGCCGACGCCGCGACCGCCATGGAGATCGGCGCCGACGGCATTCTGGTCAATACGCCGGTGGCGAAGGCGCGGGATCCCGTCTCGATGGCCGCGGCCATGAGACTCGGCGTCGAGGCCGGATGGCTGTCGCGGCAGGCAGGCCGAATCCCGCGGCGCGCATACGCTTCGGCGAGCAGCGACGAGGCCGGCGCGTGGTTCGCGAAGCCCACGGCGGCAGGGGGGACGCGGCCTTGAAGCGCACCTTGCTCGTGCTGGGCGGCGGCATCGTCGGATTGTCCTGCGCCTATGAAGCGCTGAAGCAAGGCTGGCGCGCGATCGTCGCCGACCGCGGCGAGATCGGCGGACAGGCGTCGGGGGCGGCTGCGGGGATGCTCGCGCCTTACTACGAGAGCGGCGACGGTCCCGACGCCTTTTTCCGCCTGTGCATGGACAGCTTCGACCGATATCCGGCTTGGACGGCGGAGATCGAGGACGCTGCCGGCATGCGCGCGGGCTTGGTCCGATCCGGCAGCTTGCACGTCGCGCATCGCGACGCGGATCGGCTGTCGCTGCTCGGACGGCTCGCGTGGCAGTCAGGTCTAAGCAAGGGCATGGAGTGGCTGGACGAGGAGGCATTGTCGCGGATCGAGCCGTCTTTGCCGCGAGGGCTTGCGGGTGCGCTGTATTGTCCGGAGGAAGCGCACGTGCAGGCGCCTCTGTTGGTCAAGGCGCTCGCCGAAGCGTGCACGCGGCTTGGCGCGCAGCTGCTGCCGCATGCGGGGGAGATGACCGTCATCGGGCAAGACGCGTCGAACGGACTCTCCGTCCGCTTCGAGGCGTGCGGCAAGATCGGCGCGGACGCGCTCTGCTGCTGTCTCGGGGCCTGGAGCGGCCAGCTGGCGGATTGGCTGGGACTGCGCATTCCCGTCCATCCGATACGAGGGCAAATTTGCGCCTACGACCCGGCGCCCGTCTCCCTGCGCCATATCGTGTTCGGTCCGCAGGCGTACTGGGTGGGCAAGCCGGACGGCTCGCTGGTTTGCGGCGCGTCCGAGGACGAAGCCGGCTTCGATCGGACGGTGACCGCCGGCGGCGTCGGAAGGCTCGTTCGCGCGGGCGGGCGGATGTTCCCCGCATTGGAAGGCGCCGCGCCGGCCCGGAGCTGGGCGGGGCTGCGTCCCGCCACATTGGACGGATGGCCGCTGATCGGCCCCGTGCCTGGCAAATCCGGCGTATTTGTAGCCGCCGGACATTATCGCAACGGCATCCTGCTGAGCCCGGCGACGGCAGCCGCGTTCGGAGGGTGGCTGGCTGCCGGAGGCGGAGCGCACGGCGTAGGCAGCGAAGCGACGAGCCAGGCATTCCGGCCCGATCGCTTCGGCCGCTATACGGGAGACGAGAGGAAGGAGGCGTCGTCCGTATGAATGATTCGGCGATGGCCGACCGGGCAGAAGCCGAACGCATGGGGCGCTGGAGCTTGCCGGCCCGCGCGCTCACGATCGCCGGCTCGGACGCCGGCGGCGGGGCGGGCATCCAAGGCGACTTAAAAACCTTTCAGGAGCTCGGCGTCTACGGCATGAGCGTCGTCACGGCGGTCACGGCGCAAAACAGCCTGGGCGTGCAGCTGGCCGAGCCCATGCCGCCGCGGCTCATCGCGGCCCAGCTCGACAGCGTGCTCTCCGATTTGGGCGTGGACGCGGCTAAGACAGGCATGGTTCCGACGCCGGAGGCGGCGGAGGCCGTCGCCGGCGCGCTGAGGCGCTTCGGCGTCCGCAGGCTCGTGGTGGACCCGGTGCAGCTGTCCAAAGACGGCTTCGCGTTAGCCGGACCCGGAGCCTTCGAAGCGACGGCGAAGCTGCTGCTCCCGCTGGCGGAGCTGGCGACCCCCAACGTGCCCGAGGCCGCGGCGCTCCTCGGCATCGCCGAGGCGGACCTCGCCGGGCTAGGCGCCCGCGTCGAGGCCGCCAGGTCGCTGCTCGCTTGGGGACCTCGTTACGTGTTGCTTAAGGGCGGGCATGCCGATGACGACGCATGCACGGATATTTTGGTCGGCGCCGCGGACGGCGGCGCCGAGCCGACGCTGCTCCGCGGTCCGCGCCTGCCGGGATCCGGCGCTCGCGGCACGGGCTGCGCATTCGCCGCCGCAGCCTGCGCCGCCATGGCGCTCGGCCGGGACGTGCCGGCCGCTTGCCGCAGCGCCAAGGCGTTCGTCGCCGCTGCGCTCGCGGCGAGTTTCCGGCTGGGCGCCGGGACGCCAAGCCTGAATCACGCGTGCGGGAAGCCGAAAAAATGGTCCGAATGAAGAACGGAGCTGGCCGCCAACGCGAATCGATTTTTACAAAAGTCGCGTCATTGTTTAATGCCGTGTTTACCTCCATCGTATAAAGTGGAGCAAATCAACGATGGAGAGGAACATGGATCCGTATGCATACTTGGAAAACGACACTGGCGGCGCTGCTCATCGCGGGCGCGCTTCTCCCCGCCGCATCGTCGGCTCGCGCGGCAACTGCCTCAACGGTGCAAGGTTACGAGCCGCTTCGCATTCAGATGGAGCAGATCGGCGCGACGATCACCTGGGACAGCGACGATAAATCCGCTTTGGTCAAGCTGAAGAACGGACTCGCGGGCACCTTCACGACAGGCGAGAAGGCGTACCGGCTGGCCGGCAAGGCGGGCGAGACGACGGAGGAGGTTAAGATCGTCGGCGGCAAGATGTATATCCCAACCAAGCTGCTGCAGGCCATCCTCGCCGAGAATGCCAAGTTCGCCGATCCGGCGGACATCATCGTCCCTTATTCGGTTACCGCCAAGGCTGAGACGACCGCCGTGGAGGATGGCGAGGATGCGGCCGACGATCCGGCCATCTGGCTCGATCCGAACGACGCCGCTCAATCTAAAATCATCGCAACCAACAAGGGCGGCGGCATCCTCGTTTACGATCTGAACGGCAAAGAGCTTCAGAACTACAAGGTCGGAAAGATGAACAACATCGACGTGCGTTACGGGTTCCAACTCGGCGGCAACAAAGTCGATATCGTCGGCGCGACCAACCGTACCACGAACACGGTCGACATTTTCAAGATCGACGGCGCGACCGGCGAGCTCACCGACATCGTAGCGGAGCCGATCAAGGCCAAGATGGAGGAGGTGTACGGATTCAGCCTGTATCACAGCCTGCGGACGGACAAGTTCTATGCGCTGGTGCTCGGCAAGGAAGGCGAGTTCGAGCAGTACGAGCTGAAGGATGACGGAAAAGGGAAACTCGCAGGCAAGCTGGTCCGCGAGTTCAAGCTCGCTACGCAATCCGAAGGCTTGGCGGCGGATGACGAATACGGCATGATGTATATCGCGGAAGAGGACTATGCGGTCTACAAATACGTTGCCGAGCCGGACGGGGGAGCCGATCCGCTGTCCACGGTGGACGTAGCGGACGGCCGCCGGCTGCAAGACGATATTGAAGGGCTGACGATCTACTACGGCGCGGACGGCCGCGGCTACTTGATCGCGTCCAGCCAAGGCAGCGACAGCTACGCTGTATATGATCGCGAAGACGACAATGCTTACATCGCCAGTTTCAAGATCGCGGACGGCCCGTCGACCGATGGCACCTCGGTCACGGACGGCATCGACGTGCTGGGATTCGGGCTGGGCGAATCATATCCCTACGGCGTGTTCATCGCCCAGGACGACGCCAATATCGACGGCGGCAAAAAGCTCAACCAGAACTTCAAAATGGTCGCTTGGGAACAGATCGCGCGCGGAGCGAAGACGCCGCTTCTGCTCGACAATCAGGTGGACCCGCGCATGCTCCAGAACCGCAGCGCCAAGTAATCGTTCACGGCGGTTCGTCATATCCTGATCGCGCCGAGCGCCGGAGGCTATTCCTCCGGCGCTTGTCTTTGCGGCGTTTGGACGAGGAGATAACCGCTGGCGGCGATTTTATTCCATTCTGTCATGAGCGACATGAAAATCGCTCCTATCCTATTAAGGTTATGATATATTTATTTTCGGTATGGTAGTCGAGCAGCAAGCACATCGTCTTTTCCATCATGTGGGGAAGGAAGGGGACTTTTATGAATCAGGTTTATCAAGAAGGCAAGGCTTTTGCAAAGTCCTACATAGAACCCTTCACGGAGCGGACGGACGCGGAGTCGAGATTTCCGGAGGAATCCTTTAAGGCGTTGGCCGAACAAGGCTTTCTGAAGCTGCTGGTACCGGAGGCGTACGGCGGATCGGGCAAAGGGCTGGAGGCGCATGCCCAGGCTTGTCTGGCATTTGCGGAGACGTGCGCCACGACCGCGCTTTGCTATATGATGCACAATGTCGCGGTCATGTGCCTGGTCACGCACGGCAGCGAGGAGCTGAAGAAGCGGGTTTTTGCGGACATCGTCGATAACGGAAAGTTCATGGCGCTGGCCTACAGCGAATTCGGAACAGGCACCCACTTTTATATTACGGAAATGACTGCCGAGGTTAACGGCGAATACACCACGTTCAACGGAAAAAAGAGCATGGTCACGTCCGCTTCCTATGCGTCCTACTATCTCGTGCTTGCGCCGTCTGTCGACGAAGGCAAAATCAACAACTGGGTGTTCCCGCTGGAGTCCAAAGGTCTGTCGTTTGGATTGTCGGAATGGAACGGCCTGGGGATGAGGGGCAATTCGTCTTGTCCCGTGAACATCGATCATATAACGCTGGATTCGACGCATCGCATCGGAGCGGAAGGTTCGGGCCAGGAACAGGTGTTCAATGTCGTCGCTCCGTTCTTCATCACGGGGCTGGGCGCGATCTACAGCGGCACGGCCTTGCATATGTTCGAGATCGCTAGCGGACATGCTTCGGGCAGGAAATACCCCGATGGAAGCACGTTGTCCAATATCGAAACGGTTCAAATTCATATCGGGAGCATTTACAAGCAGGCGTCAGCCGCAAAGGCCATCACGATGGAAGCCGCCAGAGCGGGCGCGAGCGGAGAGGCCGACGCGTTGGCGAAGATTTTATCGGCCAGAATCTTTGCCTCGGAAGCCGCGATCGAATGCGGAAGACTGGCCATGAGAGTCGGCGGCGGGAAAGCCTACAATAAGGCGCTTCCGCTCGAAAGACTGCTCAGGGACGCCTATGCCGGCCAGATCATGGCGCCAAGCGCGGACGTCCTGACCGTCTGGCTGGGTAAAGCATTGACGGGCCAGATGATCCCATAAACACGCAAAGGAGCGAGCGCGGTTGAGCAAGGATCCGATTAAAGTCGGGGCGGTTATCTACGATCCGCGGGTTACCGTGATCTGGGGCATCATCGCCGATTTTTTCAAAGCGGAAGGTCTCGAGATCGAATGCGTTTACTACAAGGATTATGAGGGACAGGTCGACGGCTTGATGGAGCGGGAGATCGATATCGCCTGGAATTCCCCGCTGGCCTGGCTGGATACGTACTTAAGGACGGACGGCAAGTGCCTGATGGGTTCTATGAGAGATACGGACCGGGACAGAAAGACCGTCTTCGTCGTTCGAAAAGACAGCGGCATCGACGATTTAGATGGACTGAGGGGAAAGAAGATCGGCTTCGGCGCGATCGATTCTCCGCAAGCCCGATTGATTCCGATTAATCATCTGCATCGGCATGGACTTGAATACGGAGCGGATTATACGGAGCAAAGGTTCGATATCGGCGTCGGCCTCCACGGCGACCACGTCGGCGGAGAGCTGGACGCGATGAAAGCGTTGATGGCGGGAACGGTGGACGCCGCCGTCGCGCTGGATCTGAACTGGGAGGCGTGGAAGGCGGACGGCACCGTCGACGCCAATCAGCTGGTCTGCATCGATGCGACGTCATTGTTCGACCACTGCATTTTCACGGCGCATCCCGACTTTTCGACGGAAAGTTTCGCGCAATGGCAGCAGGTGCTCCACCGGATGGACTACGGCAACGAAGCCCACCGGAAGATGATGGACATGGAAGGCTTGAAGGAATGGGTGCAGGGCAGAATCTCGGGATTCGAGCAGCTGCGCGAAGCCAACGAATATTTGAAGTTTCTGAATACCTAAGACCGTTGAAAAGAGAAGCGTGGAAGCCTCCGCTACTTCTCTTTTCCCTATTTATATTCACTTCGGGAGATCGAGCCTATGAAAAAGCCGTTGCCGCTGTTCCCCGCTTCCTTGATCGGAAGCATGCCGAGATCCAAAGAGGTGCTTAGCGCCTTAAGAATGACGAGAAGCGGAAGGATGGAACCCAGCGACTTCGACCGGCTGATCGAGGCGGAAACGCGCAAAGTCGTCCGGTTGCAGGAGGCGTCGGGGATCGATATCGTCACGAGCGGCGAGTTGGGGCGGGATAACTACGTATCCTTCGTCGCAGGCAAAATCGGCGGCGTTCGAATGATGAGCATGAGCGACATGCTCGAATATATCGACGATAAAAAGGCGTTCGAGGACATGCTGACCGCGCTCGACGTGCCGGCCGTGAGCATTAAAAACGCGATTTGCGTAGGCCGGCTGCAGTACGAAGGGGAAATCGTCGCGAGCGAGCTTCGGATGCTTAAGAGGCTCACTGACAAACCCGTCAAGATTACGTTGCCGGGTCCCTATCTGCTGACCCGATCGATGTGGCTTCCGAATCTCTCCGGCCAGGCATACGGGAGCAAGGAAGAGCTTGGACAGGATGTCGTCCGGATCTTGAAGGAAGAGATGGACAACCTGGCGAGCATCGGCGTCGACGTGATTCAGTTCGACGAACCGGTATTGACCGAGGTCGTATTCACGGAGGGCAAGCCCAGGTCCTTTATGTGCGCGGCGCTCTCCGAGAGAAAGGATCCGAAGGAGGAGCTCGAATTCGCCGCTTCCTTGATCGGACAGGTCATGGCGCACGTCGACCGAACCCAGACCGTCGCTTCTTTGCATGTGTGCAGGGGCAACTGGAGCAAAAACGAAAGCACGCTGTTGACAGGTCCTTACACGCCGCTACTTGAGCTGTTCGCCAAGGTGAATCCGGACCTGCTGACTCTCGAATTTTCGACGCCAAGAGCAGGGGAGCTGAGCTCCTTGTTGGCCGATCCGAGGATTGCGGCGCATACGGCGCTCGGTCTAGGCGCGATCAATCCGCGTACGGATGACGTCGAAACGATAGATTCGATCATCTCAAAAGCGCAAGAGGCTGCGACCTATCTGCCGGTCGATCGAATATGGCTGAATCCGGACTGCGGCTTCGCTACCTTCTCCAATAGTCCTGTCAATGTACTGGAGACGATCGCAGGCAAAATTCGTTCGTTAACGGAAGCGGCTTCCGTGCTAAGGAGCAAGCATCATGAAGCGAACGGATGACCGATTAAACGCCTTGTACGAGTCCAAGATGTTCAATATGAACTTTAGAGGCACGTCGACCGACCTCTCCTCCGTAAAAATTTATACGAATAAAAACAGCGTTCAGGTCGAAAAGCAAATCAGCTTCGACTCGGAATACAAGCCGATCACCAGTCTTGAATATTTCGCGGGATCCGTGTTGAGCAGCATCCTGTTGGCGTTTTTGGAGCGGCCGAATAAAAGGGGCTCCGTCGTTGAAGAGATTGAAGGCGTATTGAACCTTTCTCTGGAGAACCCTTTATCTCTGGTTGGCGTCAAAGGGTACGAGGAAGAACCGCGTATAACCAAAATGACGGTGACCGTCTTTCTATACGTTGACTTGGAGGACAAGGCTTTTGACGATTTTTGCTCGGGCGCGCTTGCGCATTCTCCGATTTACAATACGTTAAAAAGATCGATGTCGCTTGAAGTCCTGTTTAAGAAGCTAGTCTGAGGCGATCAGTCTGCGACCGTCGCCTCTCTCCGCGGGGACGCCGAGCAGCGGTTTTAGCCGTCCGCTTGCTTGACGTGGCGCGTTCCCCTATAATAGTCAGTAATTCAAAGCAAAAATGGATAAATGCGACGATGGAGACAAGTAAGCAGCGCCTGCCTGACCAGGGAGGGTACGCCGAGACTGAGAGCGTGCCCGAGGAGAAGAGCTGCCGAATTTCACTCCGGAGCAGTCGCTTGAACGCCGACGATGCCAAGCGCGTGGGCCAGTAGAGCGGACCGGCAGCGGCCCGTTACGCCGTTCGAGCGGGAATTCCGGCTTGACGATGTTGCCGAATCGGCAGGTTGTCGTCAGCAAGTTTCCAATTAGGGTGGTACCACGGTCCTTTCGTCCCTTTTACGGGGAGGAAGGGCCTTTTTTGTCGGTTCGCCAAGGGCGAGCCGGCCGATAGACCAAGCGATAAAGGAGAGAGGCATCATGAAGGAACGGTTGGAGGCGCTGCGCGTCGAAGCGTTGGCGCAGCTGCAGGAGGTGGCCGATGCCGGCCGCTTGAACGACCTGCGCGTGCATTATTTGGGCAAAAAGGGCCAGCTCACTGAGATTCTCCGCGGCATGGGCGGACTCAGCGCCGAGGAGCGTCCGGTGATCGGGCAGGTCGCCAACGACGTACGGGCGGCTATCGAGGAAGTGCTCGCCGACAAGCAAGCCGCCTTCGACCGCGCCGAGACGGAGCGGAGGCTGGCCGCGGAGACGATCGACGTCACGCTGCCGGGCAGGGCCGTCGCGACCGGCAGCGTCCACCCGCTGACCAAGGTCACGCAGGAGATCGAAGATATTTTCCTCGGCATGGGCTACACGATCGCGGAAGGCCCCGAGGTCGAGACCGACTACTTCAACTTCGAGGCGCTGAACCTGCCGAAGGACCATCCGGCGCGGGACATGCAGGATTCCTTCTACATTACGGACGAGATTCTGCTTCGCACGCATACCTCTCCGGTTCAGATCCGCGCGATGAAAAACGCGGACGGCGCGACGCCGCTCAAGGTCATCTGCCCGGGCCGCGTCTACCGCCGCGACGACGACGACGCGACGCATTCGTTCATGTTCCACCAGATCGAAGGTCTGGTCGTCGGCCCCGACATCCGCATGAGCGACCTGAAGGGCACGCTGCTCCAATTCGTCCAGGCGATGTACGGGCCGCAGGTGCAAATTCGCCTTCGTCCGAGCTTCTTCCCGTTCACCGAGCCGAGCGCAGAGGTCGACGTCACCTGCACGCAGTGCGGCGGACAAGGCTGCCGGATGTGCAAGCAATCGGGCTGGATCGAGATCCTCGGCTGCGGCATGGTGCACCCGAAGGTGCTCGAGCACGGCGGCTTCGACCCCGAGCAAGTGTCCGGCTTCGCCTTCGGCATGGGCGTCGAACGCATCGCCTTGCTGAAGTACGACATCGACGATATTCGTCACTTCTACAACAACGATCTGCGGTTTCTCGGGCAATTCGCCCGCATGTGACGGCTGCGGCCGGTATCTCAGCGAAGGTGGAAAAGGAAGGGGCGGTATAACACGTGAACGTATCCTATCAATGGTTAAGCGAATATATCGATCTCGGCGGCATCGAGCCGCAAGAGCTCGCCGATCTGCTCACGAGGGGCGGCATCGAGATCGACGGCGTCGTCTCCCGCAACGCAGGAGTCACCAAGACGGTCGTCGGGTATGTTTTGGAAAAGGAAAAGCACCCTGACGCGGATAAGCTGAACGTCTGCAAAATCGATGCCGGCACCGGCGAAACGCTGCAAATCGTCTGCGGCGCGCCTAACGTCGCGGCGGGGCAAAAGGTGCCCGTCGCGCTCGTGGGCGCGAAGCTGCCGGGCGACCTGCAGATTAAGCGCGCCAAGCTGCGCGGCGTTGAGTCTCAGGGTATGATCTGTTCGGCCAGAGAGCTCGGCATCAACGACAAGCTGCTCCCCAAGGAGCTGCAAGAGGGCATCCTCGTGCTGCCTGCGGACACGGCGGTGGGCACGGATATCGCCGACTTGCTCGGCTTGAACGACGCGGTGCTGGAGCTCGATCTGACGCCGAACCGTTCGGATTGCCTGAGCCTGCTGGGCGTCGCCTACGAGACCGCCGCGCTGACCGGCCGGCCGTTGACGCTGCCGGAGCCGGAAAAGGCGCTGTATTCGGCGGCCGACAAGACCGCGGACGCGATCAAGGTCGCGATCGAGTCGAGCGAGGCTTGCAGCCACTACGCGATGCGCGTCGTGAAGGGCGTCAAGATCGGCCCGTCCCCGCTCTGGCTGCAGAACCGGCTGATCGCCGCGGGCATCCGGCCGATCAGCAACGTCGTCGACGTCACCAACTTCGTCATGCTGGAGTACGGCCAGCCGCTGCACGCGTTCGACGCCGCCAAGGTCAAGGGCGCCGTCCGCGTTCGTTTCGCCCGCGAAGGCGAGACGCTGGTCACGCTCGACGGCCAGGAACGGAAGCTCGAACCGCACATGCCGGTCATCGCCGACGACGAGCGCGCGATCGCGCTGGCCGGCGTCATGGGCGGTCTCGATACCGAAGTGACGCCCGACACGGTCGATATTCTGCTTGAATCCGCCAGGTTCGCGGGCGCCGCGGTACGCAAGACGTCGCGCCAGCTGGGTCTTCGGTCCGAAGCTTCGGCGCGCTTCGAGAAAGGCGTCGATCCGGAGCGCGTGCGCGGCGCGCTGGACCGCGCGGCTTCGCTGATCGCGCAGACGGCCGGCGGGCTCGTCACCGACGGCGTCTCCGAGGTTCGCCTCGCTGCGCCCGAGCCGGCCGTCATCGAGCTGTCTCTCGAGCGGATCAACCGGATGCTCGGCACCTCGCTCTCCTCGCTCGAGGTCAAGACGATCTGGTCGCGGCTTCAGTTCGCGGCCGAGCCGGCCGGCGAAGGCGTATGGCGCCTGACCGTGCCGACGCGCCGAGGCGATATTACGCGCGCGGTGGACCTGATCGAAGAGGTCGCGCGGCTCAACGGCTACGACCGTATCCCGACGACCCGCATCGAAGGGCCGACGACGACGGGCGCGCTTACGAAGCCCCAGTCGATCCGCAGAGAGCTGCGGAAGCTGCTGTCCGAAGCCGGGCTTAGCGAGGCCGTGACGTATTCGGTCACCTCCGCAAGCCGGGCCGCGCTGTTCCCGGCGCTGTCCGGGGCAGCCGAAGGCATGCGCCCGATCGGCCTTGCGATGCCGATGAGCGAGGAGCGCAGCGCGCTTCGCGCGACGCTGCTGCCGAACCTGCTGGAGGCCGCTTCTTACAACAAGTCTCGCCGCAACGCGAGCGCCGCGTTGTTCGAGATCGCCAGCGTGTATCATTCCGCCGAAGAGAAACTGACGACCCTGCCTGCGGAGCATCCGCGTCTGGCCTTCCTGCTGACGGGCAATCGCGAGGGCTCCGGCTGGAACCAAGCGGCGACGGCGTACGACTTCTACGATGCGAAGGGCATCGTCGAAAAGCTGCTGACGCGGCTCGGCCTGACCGGCGCGGTCCGCTTCGAGCAGGCGCAGCCCGCGGACTTCCATCCGGGCCGCACGGCGGCGTTGAAGCTCGCGACCGCGACCGGCGAAGTCGCGATCGGTTATGTCGGGCAGCTGCATCCGGAGCTTCAACGCGAGTTCGACCTGGGCGACGCCTATGCCGCCGAGATCGATTTGAAGCCGCTCTACGAAGCGGCTGACGCACGCATCGTCTACGGCACTTTGCCGCGCTTCCCGTCCGCGGAGCGGGACCTGGCCGTCGTCGTCGACGGATCGGTGCCGGGAGCGTCCCTGGTAGAGGCCGCTCGGCAGGCTGCGGGCGAATGGCTCGAGTCCGTCCGCGTGTTCGACGTCTACGCGGGCGAGCGTCTCGGCGCAGGCAAAAAGAGCGTGGCGCTCTCGATCGTTTATCGTCATCCGGATCGTACATTGAACGATGAAGAGATCGCCGAAGCGCAGCAATCCGTCGTTTCGCGACTGGAACAATCTTTCAGCGCGGAGCTTCGCAAATAAGCAGGAAACGGCGCAAAGCGCAGCGAATACATCAGAACGCGAAAAGCGGGCTGAGCGACGTTCGCTGCGATTTTGCTTAAGTTGGAACGTGGGAGGAATAACCGTGAATGCTGACGACAAGACACGCGTAACGGTTGACATATACGGCACGCAATACACGTTGACCGGACACACCAGCAGCGAGTACATGAAGCGGGTGGCCCTGCTCGTCAGCGATCAGATGCACAAGATCGCGAGCGGCTCCCCGCGGCTCGACCTCGCGAGGCTCGGCGTGCTCGCCTCGGTCAATATGGCGGACGAGCTCATGCGCATCCGCCGGGAGAACGAGCGGCTCCTCCACGAGGAAGTAGAACGCAAACGGCTGTCGGCGGAGATCGAGACGCTGCTGGCCGATTGGGATAAACACAAGGCGGAGAGCGCGGCGGCATTGGAAGCGGCGGAGCGGGATTTCGCCGAGCGGCAGGCCGAGTCGAAGCGGCAAGCCGAACAATCCGTCGCCGAAGCGGCGGCCAAGGCGGACGAAGAACGCGAGCGGCTGCGCAGCGTTCATCAGGCCGAGCTCGACAGGATCATGGCCGACCACGCGGCCGAAGCCGAGCTGTACGCCGAAGAGGCCGAAGCGCTTCGGTCGGCGCATGCGGCGGAGCTCGAGCGAAAGACGTCGGGCCATGAAGCGGAGCTTGCGAGCTTGAAGTCCGCGCAGCGCGCAGAGCTTGAGCGTCTTCAGGCGGCGCAGGCGACGGAGCTCGAACGTATTCGCTCGGCGCACGCGGACGAACTGGAGCACGCGACTGTCGCGCTGCGCGCGGAGCTGGATGACGCGGCCGAGAGACACGCGACCGAGCTTGAAAGCGTCGTCTCCGCGCACGGCGCGGAGCTTGAGCGGATCTTGGCCGACCATGCTGCCGAAGCCGAGCTGTACGCCGAGGAAAATGAAGCGCTCAAACGGGCGCATGCCTCGGCGACGGACGAGCTCAAAGCCGCGCACGCGGCGGAGCTGGCGCGGTTCCGGTCCGCGCAGGAAGCGGACCGCGAGCGGGTTCGGGCGACGTACGAAGCCGAGCTGCGCGACGAGCGCGCCGCCCGCGCCGAAGCGCTCGAATCCGCAAGCGCGGCGCATGCGGCGGAGCTGGCGGCGCTGAAGGACGGGCACGAGCGGTCGCTGGCCGAGCAGACCGGACGGCACGACGAAGAGCTTCGCACGATGCGGCAAGGCTATGAGGACGAGCTGGCGCTGCTGCTGGAGGGCAAGCAGGAAGAATTGCAGCGGCTGACGCTGACGCTCGAGACGGCGCTGCGGGAGCGGGAGGAGATTCGCGCCCGCATGCAGGACGCCTTGGACGCGGCGCTCGCCGAGAGCGAGGACCGCGTGAACGTTCTTCGGGATAGCCATGCGGCGGAGCTGGCCGGGCTCGAGGCGCGTCAGGCCGAGGAGCGGGAGCGCGCCGAGGCGGCTCGCGCCTCCGAGCTCGCGGCGCTGAAGGCCGGTCACTTGGCGGACCTGGAGCGGCTAGGCGCGGGACACCGGGCCGAGCTCGAGGAGCTCCGCCTGGAGCTGGAGCTCGAGCGCGAAGCCCGCGAGACGGAGGGCGCCGCCGCCGGCGCGAAGCTGGCCGAAGCGTTGGATAGCGCGGCGGCGGAACGGGAAGCCGCGGTCGCCAAGCTGCGCGCCGAGCACGCGGAAGAGCTCGAGCGCGCGCTCGGGCAGAGCCGCGGCGAAGCGGAGCGCCTGCGTGCCGCCCATCAGGCGGAGCTGGACGCGCTGCAGCGCGAGAGCCTTGACGCGCTTGAAGCGGTCAAGGGCGAGAGCAGGGACGCGCTGGAGGCGGCGAAGACCGAGCTCGGCGGCGAGCTCGAAGCCGCCAGGGCGACGGTAGAGCGCCTGCATGCGCAGCTGGCCGAGCAGATGTCCGCGGCCAGGCAGGCCGTGGCGGCGGCGGAAGCGAACTTCGACGAAGAGCGCCGCGCGATGACGGAGCGTCTGGATGCCGCCATGCAGGATGCCGAGGCGGCCAAGCAGGAGACGGTCGTCGCGAAGCAAGAGGCGGTCGCGGCCAAGCTGCGAATCGATGCCGATGCGCGGAATTTCGCGGAGGAGCGCCTGAAGCTCGCGGAGCAGGCGGAACGGCAGCTCGCGGATGCAGCGGCGCTGCTGGAAGAGCGTCTGCGCGAGGCCGGCGAAGAGGCGGAGCGGCGTATCGCGCAAACGAAGGCGGAGGCTGCGTCCGAACTTGAGGCTGCGCTCAAGGAAGCCGCGGCGCCGCTTGAAGCCGAACTGATTAAAGCAAGGCAAGCAGCGGACGATGCGGGGCTGGAACTGGAGCTGCTGCGCGAGGAGCGCGACGAAGAGCTGGCGCTTCTGCGCGCGGCGCATTCCGAAGAGCTGGCGAAGCTTCGCGAAGCGCAAGCCGGCGAGCTGTCGCGGCTTGCGGCCGAACGCGCGGCTGCGCTCAAGGAAGCCGCGGCGCCGCTCGAAGCGCAGCTCGCTGAGGCGCGGCAGGCAGCGGACGACGCTCGGCTGGAGCTGGAGCTGCAGCGCGAAGAGCGCGACGAAGAGCTGGCGCGATTGCGCGCGTCGCAGGCCGACGAGCTGGCGAAGCTCCGCGAAGCGCAAGCCGGTGAGCTGTCGCGGCTTGCAGCCGAACGCGCTGCCGCCCTCAAGGAAGCTGCGGCGCCGCTCGAAGCCGAGCTGGCCGAGGCGAAGCGCGCGGCGGACGACGCGCGTCTGGAGCTGGAGCTGCTGCGCGAAGAGAGCGGCGAGGCGCTGATGCGCCTGCGCGCGGCGCAAGCCGAAGAGCTGACCAGACTCCGCGATGCGCAAGAGGAGGAGCTGTCCGGTCTCCGCGACGCGCAGGCCGAAGAACTGTCGCGAATTCGCGCCGCGCAGGAAGAAGCGGTGCGACGGGCGACGGCCGAGGCAGAAGCGGGAGCGGCCTCCGGGCGCGAAGCGATCCAGGAAGAGCTTCGCGTGACGCAGGAGCTGTACGAGGCCGAGCTGAAGCAGGCGCTCGGCGGTCGCGACGCCGCGCTGGCAGCCGCCGAGACGGCGCGCGCCGAGAACGAACAAGCGCAAGCGCGCTGGTTGGAGCGGGAGCGCGAATGGCAGTCGCAGCGCGCGAAGCTCGAAGCCGAGACGGAAGCGCTGCGCGCCGCCGCGGAGCAGCGCCTTCAGGCGGCGGCCGCTCAGGAAGCGGCGCTGATCGAGGCGGAAAAGGCGGCTTCCGAGCGATTGCGCGACGAAGCCGACGCCCGCGAAGCCGCCGAGCGCGAAGCGAATCGGCTTAAGGAGCTGGCGGACGAGCTTGCCGAGCGCGAGCAAAGCGCGGCCGACGCGATCCGGCAGCTCCAGCGGCGGGCCGAAGAGGCGGCGCGGGAGCGCGATGCCGCCTCCGAGCGGCTGGAGTCGCTCGAGAGCAAGCTCCGCCAAGCTGCCGGCGAGCAGCAACGTGAACGCGAATCGCTGCTTCGCGCCGGGGAAGAGCTGAGATCCGCCCGCGAGCAGGCGGCGGCAGCCGTCGCATTGCAGGCCGAGCGCGATGCGCTCGCGCGGCAGCTGCAGGCTGCCGGCGAAGCCGCTCCAAACCCGGTTGACGCGGAAGAAGCGGAGCGGACGGCGCAGGAGCTGGATCGCGTCCGCCGCGAGCACGAGGCGCTGAAGATCGAGTACAACAAGCTGCAGATCGAGTACAACGAGTGGATCGACATGCTCGAAGAGCACACCTGACGGTCGCAGAAGGCCCGACGGTCAGTACGTCAAACCAAAAAATCGCCCTTCCGAACGGATCAGATCCGGCAGGAAGGGCGATTCCTTTATCCTGTTTATTCTACGATCAGCGTGGCCTTCATCGACAAATGCCCCTGCCCGCACACGACGCTGCATTTGATCGTGTAGGTGCCGGCCGCCAGCGTCGCGACCTTGGACTTTTTGCCGTTGCTCAGCTTGACGCCCGCCTTTTCGATCTCGACGCCGTGCGCGCCCTGCTCGTTTTCGAGCATGTAGCGAATCGGCGTATCCTTCGGCACCTTGTATTCGGCTTGGTCGAACTTCCAATTGGTTGCCCGAATGATCAGGTCCTGCGACGCGACGGCCGTCTCCTGCTCCGCAGCGTCGTCGTTCTTGCCTCCGCAGGCGGCGAGCGCGCCCGTGAGCGCGAGCGCGACCAACGCGGCGGCTATTTTTTTTCGCATATGTATTCCCCCATCCCATGATCGCCGGGTATGAGCGGGTCATGCCCAGACTTTACTATATTAGCATATCCTGCCGCGAGGATAAAAAAGGAAATAAGCCAGCTCCGCGACTGGCGTGCGGTATACGAAAAACCTCGCGGCTCCGTTACCGGAGGCCGCGAGGTTTTAGGGGGGGGCCGAGACCGTTGCGCGATGCTGTCAATCGTGGCGCTTGCCGGCTTTGTACGGGTTGCCGATCGGGATGAACAAGTCGATGATCCCGATGACTAGCGCCGCGAGCAGCGCGCCCAGAATCGAGGCGGAGACGCCGCTTACGACGAACTGCGCGAGCCAGATGACGAGCGCGCTGCATAGGAAGCCGACGATGCCGCGCCCGAACGGGGTCACGTTTTTGCCGAAAATCGCCTCGATGATCCAACCGAGCACGGCGATCACCAGCGCGAGCATGAGGGCGCTCCAGAAGCCGCCGACCGTGAAGTGCGGAACCAGGTATCCGACGATCATCAGGACGATCGCGGAGACGATAAAGCGTACGACATGGCCTAGAAAATGCATGGCTTGATTACCTCCCGTTGTGGGCTGTCGTCCGGCGTGCCGCCGGCATTAAAGGTATTGTATCCAGTTTGATCTCCTGTTATAACGGAGGCGTAATGCAAGCGCAGCCGCCATCGGATATAATGAGAGGCGAGAGGAGTTGTCGCAACGCCGTGAACGACAAGGCGCTATATACATTGGAATACCATAAAATCAGCGAGCGGCTGCGCGAGCTCGGAGAGACTTCGCTCGGCAAGGAGCAAGCGGCGCTCAATCGTCCTTCTTCCGATCTTAGGGAAGTGAACAGGCGGCTCGATACGACGGCCGAAGCCGTGCGCGCGACGGACGTCAAGGGCGCGCCGCCGTTCGGCGGCATCACCGACGTTCGTCCCGCGCTGGGGCGGGCGAAGCTCGGGGCGATGCTGCTTCCGTCGGAGCTGATCGACATCGCCCAGTTCATCATGGGCTCGAGGCGCATCCGCAAATACGTAGGCGCCGTATCCGAAGAAGCGGACATTCCGCTGCTCGAGGATCTATGCGAGCCGCTCATCGACGCCAAGCAGCAGGAGGACGAGATCCGCCGGTGCATCGACGAGCAGGGCGACGTGCTGGATGCCGCGAGCGCCGAGCTGGCCGCGATCCGCAGGGAGATCCGCACGAACGAAGGCCGCGCCCGGGAAAAGCTCGAAGGCATGATCCGCTCGTCCTCGGTGCAGAAAATGCTGCAGGACGCGCTCATCACGATGCGCGGAGACCGGTACGTCATCCCGGTCAAGGCCGAATACCGTTCTCACTTCGGCGGCATCGTGCACGACCAGTCGGGCAGCGGCGCGACGCTGTTCATCGAACCGGAGGCTGTCCTTCAAATCAACAACAAGCTCCGCGAGCTCAAGCTGCGCGAGACGCGCGAGATCGAGCGCATCCTGCGGCAGCTGTCCGAGAGCGTCGGCGTGAAGGCGGAGCTGCTCATCGGCGACGCCGAGGCGCTCGGCTACATCGATTCGATCTTCGCGCGGGCGAAGCTGGCCGACCGGATGCAGGCGACCAAGCCGCAGATGAACGGCGAAGGCCGCCTGCGGCTCAAGCGCGCCCGGCATCCGCTGATCGACCCCAAAAAGGTCGTGCCTACCGATATCGAGCTGGACGATACGCATTCGGCGATCATCGTCACCGGTCCGAATACGGGCGGCAAGACCGTGTCGCTCAAGACGGTCGGCCTGCTCAGCCTGATGGCGATGTCCGGCTTGTTCGTGCCCGCCGACGAAGGCACGATCCTGTGCGTCTTCGACGGCATTTATGCCGATATCGGCGACGAACAGAGCATCGAGCAAAGCCTGAGCACGTTTTCCAGCCATATGACGAATCTGATCGGCATGCTGGGCCAGGTGACGAGCCGCAGCCTCGTCCTGCTCGACGAGCTGGGCGCGGGCACCGATCCGGCCGAGGGCTCGGCGCTCGCGATCGCCATCCTCGAGCATCTGCACCGCTTGCGCTGCCGGCTGCTCGCCACGACCCATTACAGCGAGCTGAAGGCGTACGCGTACAATCGCGAGGGCATCATGAACGCCAGCATGGAGTTCGACGTCGCGACGCTGAGTCCGACCTACCGGCTGCTCGTCGGCGTGCCGGGCCGAAGCAACGCCTTCGCGATCGCGGAGCGGCTCGGTCTGCCCCGGTCGATCATCGACCGCGCGCGCGGCGAGGTGTCGGACGACGAGCTCAAGGTCGATACGATGATCGCTTCGCTCGAGCGGGACCGCCGGACGGCCGAGTCCGACCGCCAGCTGGCGGAGCGGATCAAGCGCGAGGCCGAGGAATTGCGCCTGAAGCTCGAAGAAGACCGCGCGAAGCTTCAGGATCAGCGCGTCAAGCTGCTCGAAGACGCTCGCGAGGAAGCCCGGCTTCAAGTGGCGAAGGCCCGGCGCGAAGCCGAGGAGATCATCGCCGACCTGCGCAAGCTCGCGCTCGAAGAAGCGGCCAGCGTCAAGGAGCACAAGCTCATCGAAGCCCGCCGCAGGTTGGACGACGCCGTCCCGGCGCCGGTCGAGAAGCCGCGTCCGGCCGCATCCAAGAGCGCGAAGCTCGGGCCTGGCGACGAGGTCAGGGTGTATAGCCTCGGCGGCCAAAAGGGGCACATCGTCGAGCTGGCGGGCAGCGATGCGTTCGTTCAGCTCGGCATCATGAAGATGAAGGTGCCGCTGGCCGATCTCGAGCCGGTCAAAGCGCCGAAGGATACGGGGGCCAAAAAGACGCAGCCCGTCCCTTCCGGCGCGACCGTGAAGCGCGCGGCCTCGGACCAGATCCGGACGGAGCTCGATCTCCGGGGCGCCACGCTAGACGAGGCGATCATCGAGACGGACCGCTTCCTCGACGAATCGTTTCTTTCGAATCTGCACCAGGTTTATATCATCCATGGCAAAGGGACGGGAGCGCTCCGAACGGGCATTCAGGAGTTCTTGCGCAGGCATAAGCACGTGAAGAGCTATAGGCTCGGCAATTATGGCGAGGGCGGCGCCGGCGTTACCGTGGCGGAGCTGAACTAGCGTTAGGAGCGTTCCGCATGAATGAGCCAAGTAGCATCGACCGACTGCTGTCCCATCCGGCGGTCGCGATCCCGGCGTATTTTTCCGTAGGCATCCTGATGCTGATCATCTGCCTCTATTGCTTCGAGCGGGTGACCAAATACGAATGCTGGCAGGAGATCCGCAAAGGCAACATCGCGGTCGCCATGGCGACCGGCGGCAAGATATTCGGCATCTGCAACATTTTCCGGTTTTCCATTCAGACCAAAGACAGCATTTACGAGAGCATGCTGTGGGCGGGCGGCGGATTTCTGCTCCTGCTCGCCGCGTACCTGCTGTTCGAGTTCGTCACCCCGGTATTCCGGATCGACGAGGAGATCGGCAAGGACAATCGCGCGGTGGGCCTGATCTCCCTGCTCCTGTCCGTATCGCTGTCCTATATTATCGGCGCGGCGGTGACGCTGGATTGACGGCGGCCGCCGCAGGAGGTTTCGTATGAAGTATTTATGGGGAACGCTGTTCGCGCTTGCGGCCCTTTTCTTTATTCTTGGCGTCGTTTATATGATGAGGGAGGGTTAAGCCTTGGCTGCCAACGTGATCATTTGCCCCTGGTGTCAATCCGAGATTATTCAGGAGGCGGGGGAAGAACCGGACAAGTTCTGTCCCGTCTGCGACAACGAGCTCAGCGGTTACCGCACGCTCCGCTTCGGCCTGGGAGACGAGGAGCCGGCAGAGGACGAGGAAGAGGCCGAGGACGATGCGCTTTATGGGCGCCAAGGCCTCGGCGACCTGCCGGAGGATCTGGAAGGGCTCGGACTGGACGGCGACGACGACTTGCGCGGCAAGGACGAAGCGCTGCTCCGATACGAGGACACGGTCGAAGCGATTCTGGACGAGCAGGAGTTCGTGCCGGAATGCCCGCAGTGCCGGGAGTACATGGTCGAGACGGGGCGGCAGGTCGTGCAGGCTGCCTCGTTCGCGCCCAAGCGGCCGGAGCGGCTGCGCGGCGGGGCGATTATCGAGGCTCCTTTTTCAATGACGTTGTATATGTGCCCCTCGTGCTTCACGATGGCGTACGCGCTGTCCGAGGAGGACCGCAGCCGTATCGGAGACCGGTTGAGCCGGGATCCCGAAGCCGACCGAAAGTGAGACGACGCGCATGAAGAAGCTTGTGTATCAAAGCGTAACGGAACTGATCGGCGATACGCCGGCCGTTCGGCTGAACCGATTGACCGGCCCCGGCGACGCGGAGGTGCTCGTCAAGCTCGAGCGCTTCAACCCGAGCGGCAGCGTCAAAGACCGGGCGGCGAGCTCCCTGATCGAAGACGCCGAAGCGAGGGGGCTGATCGGTCCGGGCTCGCTTATCGTCGAGCCGACGAGCGGCAACACGGGCATCGGCCTGGCCATGAACGCGGCGGCCAAGGGCTACAGGCTCATCCTCGTCATGCCGGACAATATGTCCAAGGAACGAATCGACTTGCTGAAAGCTTACGGCGCCGAGGTCGTGTTGACGCCTGCGTCCCAGCGTATGCCCGGGGCGATTCGGGAAGCGCAGTCGATCGCGGCGGGCACGCCGGGCAGCTTTATGCCGAATCAATTCGACAACGCCGCCAATCCCGATGCCCATCGCAGAACGACGGCGCTGGAGATTCTTGAACAGACGGACGGGCGTCTGGACGCGTTCGTTGCCACGGCGGGCACGGGCGGCACGATCACCGGCACGGGCGAAACGCTGAAGGAGAGGCTGCCGAACCTTCACGTGACCGTCGTGGAGCCGGCGGGCTCTCCCGTGCTGTCGGGCGGCGTGCCTGGCCCGCACAAGCTCGTCGGCACGAGCCCCGGGTTCATCCCGTCCATCCTTAATACGGACGTCTACGACGAGATCGTGCAGGTGACGGACGACGACGCGATCGCGACGATGAAGCGGCTGGCGCGCGAGGAAGGGATATTGGCCGGACCGTCGTCCGGCGCGTCGGTATGGGCCGCGCTCCAGCTGGCCCGCAAGCTGGGCAAAGGCAAGCGGGTGCTGTGCATCGCGCCGGATACGGGCGAGCGGTACCTGTCAATGGATTTGTTTTAAGCTCGCGTCGCGAAGCTGACGATCTCAAGAGGTCATTATTTGTCGTGGCGCGATCCCGCTGAGAGGCTCTGTATAGAGCCTCTTTTTCATTGGCGGCGTGGTACTGCAATTTAGCGCTGTAGAGCGCTTCTTTACAGTATGATGGGATAAGCATCCGAAGTTGGCCGCATACTATGCACGATTGTCCAATTACAGGAGGGATCGTCATGCTTCAACCGATCACCGGCAAGGAACTCGAGTACATCGCGGATTCGATGTCCAACGAGGACTTGCTCATCAAGCAATGCACGGCCGCGTCCGCGTCATGCTCGAATCAGCAAATCAAGCAGGTGCTCGACCATCAGGCGCAGGTGCACACGCAGCATTACCAGACGCTGATGTCGCTGCTCCAACAGCACCAGCCGCTCGCTCCTACGCAACCTCAAGCCTAATATCGCATCCGAAAAGGAGGCCACACTTTCATGGCGCCAGCAAACCAATTTCTGCCTGACGAGGATTTGGCTTATACCGTGCTCGCGGATCTGAAGCGCGTGACGCGCGAATACGCGACGGCGGCTACCGAATCGGTCTGCCCGACGGTCCGCCAGCAATTCACCCAGCTGCTGAACGTAACGCTGCAGATGCAGGGCGAATTGTTCAACGCGATGCAATCGGCCAACATGTACAACGCCTCCTCGCCGACGCTGAAGCAGGAAATCGACAAAAACCTGAAGACGTATCAGGACACCCAAACGAAGACGCAGCAGTTCGTGCAGCAAATCAAGCAGAGCGCGATTCCGGCCTGGCAGCAGCCGCAGCAAAACGCCCAGCAGCAAATGCAGCAGCACTGAGCATAGAGCATGCTCCAGGCATCATCCTCCCCCGGACGTCAGTATCCGGCGGGAGGTTTTTTGTAGGCGGACGAATTTGAAATTTCTTTTCACGGGACCTGTATTTGATGTAATATGAGAGGTATTCAGGAGGGATCCCCATGAACGAATTTAAGTTGAAGATTCTGGATCTGCTCAAGGAAGACGCGAGATTGTCCGCTTCGACCATCGCTACGATGCTTGGGGCGGACGAAGCCGACGTGTCTGCCGCCATCGCGGAGATGGAGCGGGACCATGTGATCGTGAAGTACGCGACGGTCGTCAATTGGAGCAAGGTGGACGACGAGAAAGTAACGGCGCTGATCCAAGTCGAATGCACGCCGGAGCGCGGCCGAGGCTTCGAGAGCATCGCCGAGCGCATTTATCTGTATCCCGAGGTGAAGTCGGTATACTTGATGTCAGGCGCGTACGACTTGCAGGTGGAGATCGAAGGCAAGACGCTTAAGGAAGTTGCGTCGTTCGTCTCCAACAAGCTCTCGACCATCGAATCCGTTATCGCGACCAAGACCTTTTTCATTCTTAAAAAATATAAACAGGACGGTATCATCTTCGAGGAATTCGAGGACGATCAACGCCTGCTCGTCTCGCCTTGACGCGATAAGGGAGCGAGTATTTCGAAAAGGACGGTTGTCCAATGATTACGAACCAACAGACGCGCGGCAAGGCATCTACCGGGGGGATGGATCGTTATTTGTCCGCCGGCGCGCGCGCCATTCCGCCGTCCGGCATCCGCAGGTTTTTCGATCTGGTGAGCGCCAGCAAGGACAGCAGCATCATCTCGCTCGGCGTGGGCGAGCCGGACTTCGTGACGCCGTGGCACATTCGCGACGCAGCGGTCTATTCGCTTGAAAAAGGCAAGACGCAGTATACGTCCAATGCGGGCATGCTCGAGCTGCGCGAAGAGATCGCCGCCTATTTGAGCAAGCAGTTCCATATGCAATACGAGCCTGAAAACGAAATTATCGTGACGATCGGCGGGAGCGAAGCGATCGACCTTGCGATCCGCGCGCTCGTCGAGCCCGGAGACGAAGTGCTGATCCCGGAGCCCAGCTACGTGCCGTACAATCCGATCACCTCGCTCGGCGGCGGCGTTCCGGTCGGCATCGAAACCTTCGCCAAGGACGGCTTCCGGCTGACGGAGGAGAGCCTGCGCGCCGCGATCACGCCGCGTTCCAAGCTGCTGATCCTCTCCTACCCGAGCAACCCGACTGGCGCGATCATGAGCTACGAGGATATGCTGCCGATCGCCAAGCTCGTCGAGGAGCACGATCTGATCGTCGTCTCCGACGAGATCTACGCCGAGCTGACCTACGGCTCGAAGCACGTCAGCTTCGCGTCGTTGCCAGGCATGAAGGACCGCACGATACTGGTAAGCGGCTTCTCCAAGGCGTTCGCCATGACCGGCTGGCGCATGGGCTACGCTTGCGGCCATCCCGAGTTGATCGGCGCGATGCTGAAGATCCACCAGTATACCGTTATGTGCGCCCCGATCATGGGCCAGGTCGCCGCGCTCGAAGCGCTCAAGAACGGCATGGACGAAATGTATCGCATGGTCGAGTCCTACAATCAGAGAAGAAGGCTCGTCGTTCAAGGCTTCCGCGAGATCGGCCTGGACTGTCACGAACCGCAAGGCGCGTTTTACGTGTTCCCTTCGATCGAATCGACCGGGTTGTCGTCCGAGGAGTTTTCCATGCGGCTGGTGAGGGACGCAAAGGTCGCCGCCGTGCCCGGACACGTATTCGGCACCGGGGGCGAGGGCTTCATTCGCTGTTCCTACGCCTCCTCCGTCGCGCAGTTGACCGAGGCGCTGGAACGCATCGGACAGTTCGTTCAGCAGCTTAAATAGGGGAAATGGAAAAAGGATGTTATTTTTTCTGAAGTTCTGCTATAATTACCCTTGTTTTGCAGACTTGCCCGTAGCTGCGGAGAGGGGGAAAACGATGGCGACAGCAAGCAATCATTCTTTGGAACCGGCTCAGCCCGCTTCATGGGTATCGGCCAGGAATGCCTACAGTGAAGTCGGCGCGCCTCCCTCTTATAACGACCGAAGCCTCATCGAAGAAATCGATCTGCTAAGGCGACGCATGACGGAGACTTTCTTGCGGGAGGACTCCTTCACCGCGGAGCCCGTCATGGAACTCAGCCGGATGCTTGACGTGAAGATCAACGAATATATGAGACTCAGCTATCATGCCCGTTAAGTCCGGAGCTTCGCTCCGGACTTTTTATTTTGCCGCGCGCTTGCGCCGGATCGGCGCTTTTTCAAGTCGCCCCGCGATTGTGCTATAGTTAAGCTAGATATTTTTGCGCCTGGGAGGTGACGGGATGCTCCTGTTGGTAACCGGCGGCACGGGTTCGGGCAAATCGGCGTACGCCAAGCGGTTGGCGGAGTCGCTGGGCCGGGAAGCGATCGGCTTTACCTGTCCCGCCTGGCCTCTGACCGGCGCCTGCCGGAAGGACGGCTCGGGCGCGGCGTCCGGCGAACCTGCCGCGAGGGCGTTCGCCGACGCGAAGCATGCGCCGGGACGGCGCGGATTCGCGTGGACGCAGCTGCCGGCGGACGGCGCCTGCGCGCAGGCGCTCACCCGCGTCAATCTGGATTCGAATCCGTATCGGGCCGAGCGAAGGGCGCTTGTGTTGGACAGCCTGTCGGGCTGGCTCCGGCACCGGGTGCTCGAGGCCCGTCCGGGCGAAGGGGACGAAGGGCAGGCGGCAGCCGAAGCGGGCAAGCTGCTCGGCGCGCTGCTGGAATTCGAGGGCGTCGTCATCGTCGTGACCGAGGAAGCGGCCGCAGGTCTGGTCTCGGATCCGCGCGAGCGAACTTATATCAAGCTGCTGGCCGAATCCAACCGGAGACTGGCCGCGGCGTCGCATACGATCTACCGTCTGTCGTTCGGGATCGCAGAGACGATCCGGGGCGAACGGATCTGACTCGGGAGGACTGGGCGATGAAGCTGTATACGAGAACCGGCGACAAAGGCACGACCTCGGTCATCGGCGGCAAAGTGAACAAGGACGACGAGCGCGTGGAGGCGTTCGGGACGATCGACGAGCTGAACGCGTTCGTCGGCCAAGCCGCGGCGACCGCGAGGGCGGGAAGGGAAGCGGGTGTTTCAACCGAGGCGACGGAAGGACTCCGCGGGTTCGAAGCCCGGCTGCTCGAGGAGCTGACCGTCATCCAGCATGAGCTTTTCGACTGCGGCTCGGATCTTTCCTACGCGGCGCCGGAGCCGGCGCAGCTGAAGGTGAAGTCCGAGCTGGCGGAGCGGCTCGAAGCTTGGATCGACCGCCACGAGGCGGGCAATCCGCCGATCGCGAGGTTCATTCTGCCCGGGGGGACGGCGACGGCCGCGGCGCTCCACGTCTGCCGCACCGTATGCCGCCGGGCGGAGCGCGCGGTCGTGACTTTGGCGGCCACGGGCAGGTCCTGCCCGCCCGAAGTCGGGAAGTATCTCAACCGGCTGTCGGACTATTTTTTTGCGGCGGCGCGCGCCGCCAATGCCAAGGCGGACGTGCGGGACGTCGAATACGAGAGGGGAGCGGCGGTATTCCGCCGCATCGGCAAGGAGCTATAGCATCGATGGAATGGGAACGAACGGAAGGCTATTACAAACCGCTTGTCCACGTCGCGGACGAGCGGGACGAGGGCCGCATGCTGCGCGACGTGCTGCGCAATCGCATCGGCATTTCGCGGCGGCTGTGGACGAAGCTGAAGGCTTCGGAGGAAGGCGTGACGGTCAACGGGAACGCGGTGTTTTCCAGCTTTATTTTATCGGCGGGCGATATCGTGGCGCTGCGCATGGCGGAGGAATCCTCGGAGGATATCCTGCCGCAGCCGATGGCGCTCGACATCGTGCACGAGGACGACGACCTGCTCGTGCTGAACAAGCCTGCCGGCGTCATCGTCCACCCGACGACCGGACACTACGCGAACACGCTCGCGAACGGCGTCGTGCATTACTGGCGGGAGCGCGGCGAGCGCTGCCGGTTCCGTCCGGTCAACCGGCTGGACGAGGACACGTCCGGCCTCGTGATCGTTGCCAAGCACCCATACGCGCAGCAGCAGCTGTCCGCCCAGATGTCGGCCGGCACGGTGCTCAAGTTGTACCGCGCATACGCCTATGGACGCCCGCCCGCGGACGAGGGCGAAGTGAACGCGCCGATCGGCCGCGTGCCCGAAGACCCGCACAGGCGGGCCGTCCGGGAAGACGGTCAGCCTTCGCTTACGTATTATTCGTTGTCCGAGGCGTACCCCTGCGGCGCTAGCGCGCTGGACATTCGGCTCGGCACGGGGCGGACGCACCAGATCCGCGTGCATATGGGCGCGATCGGATGCCCGCTTGTCGGAGACGCCTACTACGCCGATCCGGCATGGATGCGCACGCCGCTCGCCGACGCGCTCTCCGGCGCGATCGGCAGGCAAGCGCTGCATGCGGCTCAGCTCGCGTTCCGCCATCCGGTGACCGGCGCGGAGACGAAGCTCGAAGCGCCGCTCCCCGCGGATCTGCGCGAGCTGGAGCGCGTCCTGCGCGAGCTTCCGCCGCGCCTGGACGTCCAATGAGATGCATCTATCGAATCTGGAGGATACGCAGCGATGCCTAAAAAGTTGACCGTATACCAATACCCGTCCTGCGATACCTGCCGCAAGGCGATCAAGACGCTGCAGGCAGAGGGACATGAGCTCGAATTGATTCATATCAAGGAATCCCCGCCTTCCGTGAAGGAGCTTCGCAAGCTGGTCGCGGACAGCGGACTGCCGATCGGCAAGTGGTTCAATATCGCGGGCGACGCATATCGCTCGATGGGTCTGAAGGATCGAATGGCGCAACTGTCCGACGACGAGAAGCTGGAGCTGCTCGCCGGCAACGGCATGCTCATCAAGCGCCCGGTCGTCTCCGACGGGCACAAGGCGACCGTCGGTTACCGCGAGGAGGAGCTGAAGCGTGCCTATGCCGAATGACGGCCGGGAGCCGGAAGGAACGCACGACGACGATACGAAGCCGACTGGCAGCGGGACGGAAGGGCTGAGGGATCCGGGCATGCAGCCGGGCTCGGAGCTGCCGACGCCGAAGCCGATCGACCCGAATGCGCCGCCCGTGCCGCCTTCGCATGGCGACGAAGAACAAAGGCCGCCCGACGATGAAGGCGGCAAGCGCAAAGGGAACGGCGGCTCCTGGGCGTTCGGCGCCGTGCTCGCTTTTTTGCTGGGCAAGGGCAAGGCCGCGCTTCTGCTGTTCCTGAAGTTCGGCAAGCCGCTGATCTCGATGGCGATCACGGTAGGCGCGTACGCCATTATTTATCCTTGGTCGTTCGCGATCGGGCTCGTGGCGCTCATCTTCGTTCACGAGATGGGGCATGTGTGGGTCGCGAAGCGAAAAGGATTGCCGGTGACGGCGCCGTTATTCATTCCTTTCCTCGGTGCCGCAATCATGATGAAGCGCAATCCGAAGGACGCGGCGACCGAGGCGGATATCGCGCTCGGAGGGCCGTATCTGGGGGCGGCCGCTGCTTTCGTCTGCTACGGCATCGGCGTCTATACGGACAGCGGCGTATGGCATATGCTGGCGTATGTCGGCTTCTTTCTAAACTTGTTTAACTTAGTGCCGATCCGTCCGCTCGACGGCGGCAGGATTGCGTCTGCGGTAAACCGTTGGATCTGGCTCGCGGGCGTCGTGATCGGTCCGTTCGTCATCTGGTACACGCACAGCGTTATTTTCATCCTGATCTGGGTCTGGTTCCTGTTCTCGACATACCGGCAGTTCAAGGCGAAGAAGGGCGAAGGGCCGGTTCACATCGCCGAAGGCGTCTATCAAGCCAAGGCGGACCCCGCCCTGCCGGATTGGTATTACCGCGGCTCCAGCCATTTGCGCGAGCTGCCTTATACGGCCTACTGCAAGCTGGACGGCCAGCACGTGGTCGAGTTCGAATGGGAGGCGCTATCGTTCAAGGGAGAGCTGCCGATCGACCAGGCGATCCTCGTCCGGCGCGTCTATGCCCATCAGCTGGAAGGGCCGGACGGCGAGCAGAACTTGACCTTGAAGGTGCGGGTCGAAGGCAACGTGTACGAGCCGGACAATTATTACGAAGTGAAGAGCCGCGACAGATGGCGGATCGGCAGCTTGTACGTCGGGCTTATTATGATATTGGTGTATATGATGTGGGTCATTCAAGAAGCAGGCTGGACGAACCCGGCACAATAGCGCGGCCGGGTCGTGCGCGCATGGGAAGGAAGCTGTAAACGATGAATCGGCAAGCTTGGAGATCGGATCGGCTGGACCGTCTGGGTTCGGCTATATTTTCGGAGGTGGCGGGTTGGAAGGCGGCGGCCCGATCGGCGGGCCTGGACGTCATTCAGCTCGATATCGGCAGTCCCGATAGGCCGCCCGCCATGAGTATTCGCGAGCGGCTGGCAGAGGCCAGCCTGCGGCCTGAGCTTTACCGCTATCCCGGCACGGACGGCAGTCCCGCTTTTCGATCGAAAGTCGCGGAATGGTTCAAGCGCCGGTTCGGCGTCGCGCTCGACCCCGAGCGGGAGGTCCTCTCGCTCATGGGGACGCAGGACGGTCTGGCCCATCTGGCGCTGGCCGTGACGAATCCCGGGGATGCGGCGATGCTGCCCGACCCGGGATACCCCGTCTACCAAGCCGGCTTGGCGGTAGCCGGCGTGGAGACCGTGCCGCTGCCGCTGACGGCTGAGCGCGACTACCTGCCCGATTTCGACGCCGTCCCGGAAGGCGTCTGGGACAAGGTCAAGTTCATGCTGCTCAGCTATCCGAGCAATCCGACGGCCGCGGTCGCGGACTTGTCGTTCTTCGAGGAAGCGGTCGCCGTCGCGAAGCGCCGAGGCGTTCTGCTCGTGCACGACAACGCCTACAGCGAGATGGCCTACGACGGCTTCAAGCCGCCGAGCGTGCTGGAGGTGCCCGAGGCCAAGGAGATCGCGATCGAGTTTCACTCGCTGTCCAAGTCGTTCCATCTGGCCGGCGCGCGCATCGGCTTCGCGGTCGGCAATCCCGAGGTGCTGGACAGCCTTCGCGCGCTGAAGAACAATATCGACTTCGGCGTGTTCCTCGCCGTGCAGGAAGCGGCGGTCGAAGCGCTCGAGCTGGACCTGACGTGGCCGGATCCCGTCGCGCCCGAGTACGAGTGCCGCAGGGACGCCTTCATCGCGGCGATGGCCGAGGCGGGCTGGGCGATTCCCGCGCCGCGCGGATCGATGTTCGCCTGGGCGCCCGTGCCTGCCGGCTGGAGCTCGCGCGCGCTGGCCAGGGCGATGCTGGAACATGTCGGCGTGGCGGTCATTCCAGGCAACGCGTTCGGCGCGCTCGGCGAAGGCTATGTGCGCTTCGCGCTTGTCGAGCCGGAGGAGCGGCTGCGCGAGGCGGCGGCGCGCATCGGGCGGTTTTTGCGGGAGCATGCCCCGTCCGACGCGCGCTGATCCGAATCCGGCCGCTGGATAAATAAGGCGCCGGGATCAATACGCGCGGTATGCTATAATAGGTTGATAGTCTAACGCGCGAGGGTGAGAGATCGATGAACGGCAACCATCAACGAGTGCTGCTGGTCGACGGCATGGCAATTTTATTCAGGGCCTACTTCGCGACCTCCTATACCGGATACATCCGCAAGACGAAGGCGGGCCTGCCGACCAACGCGGTCCACGGCTTCATTCAATATTTTTTCGACGCGATCAAGACCTTCCGTCCGACGCACGTCGTGTGCTGCTGGGACATGGGGAGCTCCACGTTCCGGACCGAGCAGTTCGGCGCATATAAGGGCAACAGGCCGGAGCCGCCGCTAGAGCTCATCCCGCAGTTCGATCTGGTCAAGGAAGTCGTCGCGGAGATGGGCGTGCTGAACGTAGGCATGCGCGGCTTCGAGGCGGACGACTGCATCGGCACGCTCGCTTCGGCGCTCAGCGCGGACGCCGAGGTGTACGTGCTCACCGGCGACCATGACCTGCTGCAGCTCGTCTCGGACCGGGTGAAGGTCGTCATCATGAAAAAAGGCAAGCTGAATTATGCGGTATACGATCTCGATACGCTGATGAGCGAGAGGCAGCTGATGCCCGAGCAGGTCGTCGATCTGAAGGCGTTCATGGGGGATACGAGCGATAACTACCCGGGCGTGCCTGGCATCGGGGAGAAGACGGCGCACAAGCTGCTGCTCGAGTACCGGTCCGTCGAAGGCGTGCTGGAAAACCTCGATAAGCTGGCCAAGGGCGTGCGCGCCAAGATCGAGGCGAACCTGGAGCTGCTGCACCTGTCGCGCGAGCTGGCGAAGATCCGCCTGGACGCGCCGATCTCCTGTACGCTGAATGAGTGCGTGCTGGAAATCAGGCAAGAGGCGGCGGCGCGCAAGTTCGCGGAGCTGGAGTTCGGCGGCTTGTACAAGCTGCTGGGCGCCGCTGAATTGCTGGGCCGAGCCGAAGCTGCTGCGGCGGCGGAAGATCCTTTTGCGGAGCCGGAGGTTCTGCAGGGCGAGCTAACGTTTGCCGACGCGGACGCCAAGCTCATATAAGGGAAGTACGAATCGCCGGGAAGGCTCCGGCGATTTTTGTTTTATTCCACCGCTTTCTCATGTCGGCGCAAAGTCCACCGCATACAAAATTGTCGCGGTGCCCACGGCGGCACAGTTTCGGGGGATTCCCATTCTCACCGTTCTTTTTTACATTAACGGTCTTCGTCAGTGTCGCCCAGCGGGTCTTCTCCAGGGTAAACGCGGGGCAGGTCCTCGTGAAGCTCGATATTTTCGTAGCCGGCATGCGTATCCTGGTCGATGCGCCAAGGTTTTGAACGGCCCAGCTTCAGATTCGTGACGAGAGCGGCTCCGTAAGGTCCTTCCGGGAATTCTTCCAAAAATAAATCGTTGCGGGCAGACTCCACGGTGCTCAGATCTGTCGTGGTCCGACGGTCTTCAGAGAGGAAGCGGGACATGGAATAAGCCCTCCTTTAATAAGGATGGGCTTATTGTGCGTTCCGGATGGGCAGTTCATGCATGAGAATTGTACCGCACGGTCAGTCCGTAAAATGAACCTCGCCCAGGACGAGCGCCAAGAACTGGGACAGCTCGGCTGCTGCTTCTTCCTCTAAGCGGAAGACGGACCCGATGACGCCTTCTTCCTCGAGATCGTCGTAAGCGAGCACGCCGCTTCGGCCGGACTGCATGTCGACGACAAGCTTTTTGCCATAAAACCGGTTTGTCGTCACGATCGCCAAGTCGAAGCGGTTCAATCCCGGAGATACAAAGGTCACGAACCGCGTGGACGTTTGCTCGGTACTGTCCGAAAGAAAATCGAAGTCTGTCAATTCCATACGGAAAACTCCCTTCACTTTTTATGCGTAAGGCGGATTTTGATGAATGAATTGCGGGCTGACGATGCGATCTTCATAGCTCTTGTGGAACACGGACGTAGCGGAAGGGGACATTGGCGGAATCAGCCAGGACCAACGGCCGGTGACGTCTCTGCCGGCTTTTTCTTCATTGCGCTCGAAAATGCTGAACTGCTGCGCGGCCGTATGATGATCGACGATCGTCACGCCGGCAAGGCGGTAGGAGTGAAGCACCGCGGCATTAAGTTCGACCAGCGCCCGATCCTTCCAGAGCGTCGCATTCGAAGACGTATCCAGACCAAGATTGACCGCAACACGGGGCAGCAAATTGTACCTGGCCTCGTCGCCAAGGTTGCGCGAGCCGATCTCCGTGCCCATATACCAGCCGTTAAAAGGTGCCGCAGGGTACCGGATGCCCCCGATCTCGAGCAGCATGTCGGAAATGACGGGAACGGCGTACCATTTGGCAGAAAAGCCGGCGAACACATCCCGGTCCGGATGGCTGAGAGGAACCTCCAGCGCGTGCGTACGCGGAATTTCGAACAAGCGCGGCGGCTTGCCGCCATGCTGGACGGCGAGCGGCAGCAGATCGAACGGCGTACCTTCGCCGCGCCAGCCGAGCCGTTCGCAGATCCGGGTAAACCCGACCGAAGCGGGGTCGCCCACAATGCCTGCCGTACTCTCGTAGCCTGCGTACCGCAACAGCTGGTGATTCCAAATCCGAAACGATTCGCGGCCCTCTCCGGCCTGCGGCAGAATCGTGATCGCAGGCCGGATCTCCCCGCCGTTGGTAGCGAACGCGAGATGCCGCAGCAGTGCGTCGAACACCTCTTGCTCGCTGGCAGCACCGCGTTCGTCGAACACATGCATCCGGTTCCAGAACAATCGCCCGATGCAGCGGTTGGCATTGCGCCAAGCCATTTTAGCGCCGTGAATCAGCTCTTCGCGGGTATGGCTATATGTGCCCGTCGCCGTAATCTCGGCAAGTACTTCACGACGTCTGGCAGCGATTTCCTCCATTCCGGTTTCCTCCGCAAAACGCGCCAGAAAAAGCTCGGCTTCGGATTGAATCGATTGTACGCCAATTTCGGCTGAAGTCGTACTTTGCATCGACATCGGCTCTCCTTCGCGGCCATGTGGGCAAGATGTTGAGTTTACCTTAACATAACGGTTCTGACCCGGCAAAAGTCGATCCTGTGAATATCGTCGCCTGGAGCCTCTTGTCAAAACGGCCTGTTTTTGATACGCTGTAGCAGAACAGGTCGAACGGACGAGGAAGCACCTCTATCGCCAAGCGCGGGACGAGGTGCTTTCTTTTTTGTCGCCCTTTTTCTCCCTTGGACGACTTGTTATCCCAGTGCCGGCCGACGCCGGACCCATACAAGGAGGACAAAGGCTATGAAGATCGTGTTTTTGAATCGGCTTGAGCAAGACAGCGGTTACCCGGCGGGGCGCGAAGGACAAGTGTTCATCGGGGAGGAGCAAGGCAATTGGACCGCAGGCTGGCAGGAGACGGCCGAAGGCGGAGATGCGGAGCGGACGATCTGGTACGAGGGCACGAGCTGGGAGGAGCTGCTGTCGTCGTTCCGTCATGGCGTCGCCGGAAGGATGAAGGAAGGGTACCGTCCGATGCTGGACGGCATGCTCGAGGATACGCCCTTCTGGGAGCGCAAGCCGCAGCTGCAGACGCTGCTCCAGTGCTATGCGGACGGACAGCCGGCTTCGGACGAGGTCGTCGAATCGCTTCGCGTATGGCGACGGACGAAGGCGGCCGAAGAGAAGCGCCCGGCGTATATGATCGCGACCAACCGGGAGCTTCACGGATTGGCGGTATTCCTGCCGCACAGCCAAGCGGAGCTGCAACAGGTGCCCGGCTTCGGCAAGCTCAAGGCCGAGCGGTACGGCGCGGAGCTGGTCGCGATGCTGGCCAAGACGGAGCGGAGCCATGCGTTCCCGCTGGACTGGGTATCCGCGGCGGTGACCTCCGAGCGGTACGCGGCCTGGATGTTCGCCCAGCGGGAGGACCGCTACGGCAAGAGCTTGTCGCTCATTCAGGAGAAGCGCAAGCTGCTGGCGGGCATTCGGGAGGGGAGCTCGCTCGCGGAGCTCGCCGAACGGATGCAGTGCGCGCGCAGGGAGCTGATCGCGAGGATCGAGCAGCTCGACGAGGAAGGCTACGACGTGCTGCCGCTGATCGATCAGGAGCTGGCCGCCGTGCCGGAGCAGGAGAAGGAGGTCGCCTTGGGCGCCATGGACGAGTTGGGCGACCGTTTCCTTAAGCCGCTGCAGCAGCGGGTGTACGGGGGCGCGGCGGGCACGGAATATGCCGAGACCGAGCGACAGTACGAGAAGCTGCGCATGCTTCGCATAAGCTTCCGTAGAAGCAGGAAGATCGCGATTTAAGGGCGAATTTCGCCATAAACCCGCGTTCATGACAGCGAGGCGCCCTTTTGCAGGCGAACCGGACGTGATATGATGCCAAGGATATTGAATCGGCACGCATGCGGGTTCGGCGAGGGGCGCTTACTGACATGGAATTGGACAAAAAGATGAAGCTCGGCCGTCTCACTTGGCCTATAATGATCGAGATGTTCCTGGCGTTCGCCATCGGAACGTCGGATACGCTGATGGTGAGCCGCATCTCAGACGACGCGGTGGCCGTCGTCGGCTTTTCCAATCAGTTTTTTAATGCGGTCATCGTCGTTTTCATGCTGGTCGCGAGCGGCGCGGGCATTTTGATCGCCAACCGGCTCGGCGCGGGCGAGGCATACGAGGCGCGCAAGCTGGCGATCGTGTCCGTCGTGCTGACCGGCGCGATCGGGCTCGTCGTCAGCCTGCTGATGATATTCGGGGCGAGCCAATTCGCCGGATGGCTCGGCATGCCGCACGATATCCGTCCGCTCGCCCAGGATTATATGGCGATCGTGGGCGGGGGCATGATCTTTACGGCTATCGGCAATGCGCTGTCAACCGCCGTCCGCAACACCGGCAATACGCGTTCTCCGATGTACATCGCGATCATGATGAACGTCGTTCACATCTTTCTGAACGCGCTGTTTATTTTCGGTCTGCTCGGCTTTCCGAAATGGGGGCTGTTCGGCGTGGCGCTGTCGACGCTGTTCGTGCGGGCGGCGTCGGTCGTGCTGCTGCTTTACGTGTTCCGCTCGGCATTCGGCGGCCGGATCGGGTTCCGCGAATTCATGCGTCCGGACTGGAGCAAGTCGAAGGAGATTTTGCGGATCGGCTGGCCGCTCAGCATCAATGGCGGCTCTTGGCAGATCTCGCAGCTCGCGATCACGGGGATCATCGGCGTGATGGGCGCGCAGGAGCTGGCGGCTCGGACGTATATGAATACGATGGAATCGTTCGCGTTCACGATCGGGTGGTCGTACGCGATGGCGGTGCAAATCTTGATCGCCTACCTGTTCGGGCAGGGAAGGCTGAGAGAGGCGTATCGAAGCGCGTACCGGGCGATGGGGTACGGCATGGCGTTCGTCATGTTCAACACTGCGCTCATGCTCCTATTCCGCAAGCAGATCATTACCTTTTTCACGGACGATCCGTGGATCGTGGATATGGCGATCATACTCCTGTGGCTGAATTTGATCCTGCAGCCGGGCAAGATGCTCAACATGGCGCTCGGACAATCGATCGTGGCGGTCGGCGACAGCCGCTATATGATGAAGATCTCGATTCCCAGCCAGTGGCTGGTGTCCGTCGGCCTTACTTATTTGTTGGGCATTCAGCTGGGATGGGGACTGTACGGCGTTTACGCGGGCATGATCCTCGACGAGTATATCCGGGGCGTCGTACTGTACCTCCGTTGGCGGCATCACCGCAAGCGCGGCCTGTTCGCCGACAGCGGAGACCGCGGCGCGGTCGCGGTGGCGGCGACGGCGGGCGGCATGCAGGTCTAATCTTTCTTTCAACGACAAAGGCGCTCCCGCTCGCTGCTGCTGCAGCGTATCAGGAGCGCCTTGTCTGCGATGACGGGCCGGCGTCGTTCATAGCCAATCCTTCTTCCGGAAGATATAGAACATGCCGAAGCCAAGACCGATCATGATGCACAGCAGCACCACGGATCCGTACTGGTCGTGCATGCCGGGAATGTAATCGAAGTTCATGCCGTACACCCCGGTAAGGAAGGTGAGGGGCATAAAGATCGTCGTCAGCGCCGTGAACACGCGCATGATCTCGTTGGCCCGGTTGGCGACGCTGGACTGATAGGCTTCGCGCAAGTTGCCCATCAGGTCCCGGTACGTTTCGAACGTTTCGTATATTTTGACGGCATTTTCGTGAATGTCGATAAAGTACTTTTGCAGCTGATGATCGATGAGCCTGAGATCCCGCTTGTTCAGCGTGGCGATGACGTCGCGCTGCGGTCCCAGCACTTTCTTGAGCCACAGAATCTCGCTTCGCAGACCGATGATCTCGGTCAGATGGGACTTCTTGGTGTGCATCAGAATATCCTCTTCGAGCTGCTCGATGCGGGCTTCGATCCGGTCGCCGACGGAGAAATAGTTGTCGACGACGATATCGACGAGATGGTACATCAAGCGGTCGGCGGTGTTGACCTCCTGCTCCCAGAGAATCGGCTTGATGCTGCGCAGCTCGTTGATCTTCTGGCGGGTGACGGTGATGAGATAGTGCCGTCCCAGGAAGACGTTCAGGGCGCGGAGGAAAATCTCCTCGTCGTCGAACCGGATGCTGTTGATGACCAGGAAATAATGGCTCTCGTAAACCTCGAGCTTGGGGCGCTGCTCTTCCTCGGTCATACAGTCTTCGACGGCCAGATCGTGGATGCCGAACAGCGGCTGCAAGACGACCAGATCGTCGATGTCCGCGTCGATCCAGTAAAAGCCTTCCTCCGGCGGAATAAGCGTTTCGGTGATATCTTCAACAGGCGTGAATACGCCTTGACGGACCAGGCGGATTTTCATGGTTATCGCTCCTTGTCATAATCGGCTTAAGCGCCGTCCGGCGCGCCTGTAGGAGGCGCATGGGTACGGCGCTGTCGTATTATGCAGGGCGAACATCCGCGCGCGAAGGGGTTTACTCGGCGGAGCCGGGCAAGCGCGGGGCTTCGGTGGCGGACTCTCGTCCTGCGGCAATGCGTCTTGAAGTGCGACTTGGCCCAGGATGATCTCCTTCCATGACCGGCTCCCCCCTTCCGTTTTTCGGATCGATGCTTAGCTTCGAATTTGCCCTGTCCGGGCGCAATCCGTGTTAAGTATAATCCTCCGCTTCATCCCTTTCAAGGACAATTTCGAGCGGCAGTCCAGGCGCTTGACGGAAGCGGGCCGATCGGTTACATTAATTGTAGTTTAACCCATACAACCGAATAGTTTTGCCCATCTTATCAAGAGCAGGCGGAGGGACTAGCCCGATGAAGCCCGGCAACCGGCGTAGCGTACGCACGGTGCTAATTCTTGCGATGACGTCCGTTTGCGGACGTTTCTGGGAGATGAGAGAGGCGATCGCGTAACCGTTTGTTAACGACGACCCCTTTCCGACGAAAGCGGGTCTTTTGTTTTGCCAACACACCTGAACAGGAGTGATATTATGCCCATCAAGGTACCCGACAATCTGCCCGCCAAAGAGACGCTGGCCGGAGAAAACATATTCGTCATGGACGAAAGCGTCGCCTACCATCAGGATATTCGGCCGCTGCGGATCGCGATACTGAATTTGATGCCGACGAAGGAAACGACCGAAACGCAGCTGCTGCGCCTGATCGGAAATACGCCGCTGCAGGTGGAGGTGGTGCTCCTCCATCCGAAAACCCATACGTCCAAAAACACGTCTTCCGAGCACCTGGAGAGCTTTTACAAGACGTTCGACGAGATCGCCCATCAGCGCTACGACGGTCTAATCATCACGGGAGCGCCCGTCGAGACGCTGCCATTCGAAGAGGTCAACTATTGGGAAGAGCTGAAGGACATCATGGATTGGAGCGCCAAGTACGTAACCTCGACCTTCCATATATGTTGGGCGGCCCAAGCCGGACTGTATCACCACTTCGGCGTGCCGAAGCTTCCGCTCGAGGAGAAGCTGTTCGGCGTTTTCCCGCATACGATCTCGAAGCGCAACGTGCCTCTGCTGCGCGGGTTCGACGAGATGTTCTACGTGCCGCAGTCCAGGCATACCGAGGTGAGGCGCGAAGATATCGACAAAGTGCAGCAGCTCGAGGTTTGGGCCGAATCCGAGGAAGCGGGCGTGTACATCGTGGCGTCGCGCGGGGGCAAGCAGATTTTCGTGACCGGACATTCCGAATACGACCCGAACTCGCTGAAGTGGGAGTACGATCGCGACAAGGCGAAGGGGCTTCGGATCGACGTGCCGAAAAATTATTTTCCGAAAGACGATCCGTCCAAAATGCCCCTGTCGACGTGGCGCGCGCACGCGAACCTGCTGTATTCCAACTGGTTGAACTATTATGTATACCAGGAAACGCCGTACGATCTTGGCGCGGGCATCTGAGCGGAGGAACCGCAAGAGCTGCATAATAAGCATTCATGCTCATAGAAGGAAAGATCGCGATCGATCGCAAGTCCGCCGGCGCCAGGCGCCCAACCTATGACGATGGAGGAATCTTATTCATGAAAATCGAAAGCCGCCTTGCCCAGATCGGTTCGCAGGAGGATCCCGCGACCGGCGCCGTGAGCTTCCCGGTCTACCAAGCGACCGCGTTCCGCCACCCCAAGCTCGGACAGAGCACGGGCTTCGACTATGCCCGCACGAAGAGCCCGACGAGAGCCGTCCTCGAGGAAGCCGCCGCGCAGCTCGAGAGCGGGGACCGCGGGTTCGCCTGCAGCTCCGGCATGGCCGCGCTTCAGACGATTTTCGCCCTTTTTAAGCAAGGCGACCACCTGATCGTCTCCCTCGACCTGTATGGCGGGACCTACCGCCTGCTCGAGATGATCATGTCCCGTTTCGGCGTGACCGCCTCTTACGTGGATACGAACGATCTGGATGCGCTCGAATCGCTTCGTACGCCGGCGACCCGCGCCGTGCTCATCGAGACGCCGACCAATCCGCTCATGATGATCACGGACATCGCCGCGGTCGCGTCCTGGGCCAAGGTGCACGGGCTGCTGACGATCGTCGACAATACGCTGCTCACGCCGTATCTCCAGCGTCCGATCGAGCTCGGCGCCGATATCGTCATTCATAGCGCGACGAAGTACTTGGGCGGTCACAACGACGTGCTGGCGGGATTGATCGTCACGAAGGGACAGGCATTGTCCGACGAGATGGCATTCCTCCACAACTCCATCGGCGCGGTGCTCGGTCCGCAGGATTCCTGGCTGCTGATGCGGGGCATGAAGACGCTGGCGCTGCGCATGGAGCGGCACGAATTCAACTCGGTCAAGCTGGCGGAATGGCTCACCGCTCACCCTGCGGTCGAATCCGTCTATCATCCGGCGCTGTCAGACCATCCCGGCCACGAGGTCCAGAAGCGCCAGGCCTCGGGCAGCACGGGCATCTTCTCCTTCCGCATGAAGGACGCCCGCACGATCGAGCCGATCTTGCGGCATTTGCGCCTGATCGCGTTCGCGGAGAGCCTCGGCGGCGTCGAGTCGCTGCTGACGTACCCGGCCGTGCAGACGCATGCCGACATCCCCGAGGAGATCCGCCGGAAGGTTGGCGTGGACGACCGCCTGCTTCGCTTCTCCGTCGGCATCGAGCATATCGACGATCTGATCGGCGATCTGGGACAGGCCATCGAGGCCGCGACGGCCGAGATCGGAGGGGAGCGCGCGTGACGCATCCGAACGACCGGCACGCGGGAGACCGCGAATTCGCGACCAAGCTAATCCACTTCGGGGCGGAGATCGACGAGGCGACCGGGGCTTCCAGCGTACCGATCTACCAGGCATCGACGTTCCATCACTTCGATCTGGAGCAGCCGCCGAAGCACGACTACAGCCGCTCGGGCAATCCGACCCGCGAAGCGCTGGAGTCTTACATCGCGCTGCTCGAAGGCGGAACGCGCGGATTCGCGTTCTCCTCCGGCATGTCCGCGATCTCCACCGCTTTTCTGCTCCTCTCGGCAGGCGACCACGTCATCGTCACGGAGGATGTATACGGCGGCACTTACCGCCTGTTGACGACCGTGCTGAGCCGGCTGGCGATCGAATCCACCTTCGTCGACATGACGGACTTCGAGCAAGTCGTCGCGGCGCGCAGGCCGAACACGAAGGCGCTGTTCATGGAGACGCCGTCCAACCCGACGCTCAAGATCACCGATATCGCGCGGATCTCCGCTTGGGCCAAGGAGCAGGAGCTGCTCACGATGCTCGACAATACGTTCATGACGCCTTACCATCAGCGTCCGATCGAGCTCGGCGTCGATCTGGTGATACATAGCGCGACCAAGTTTTTGGGCGGCCACAGCGACGTGCTCGCTGGCTTGATCGTCACGGCCGACGAAGAGCTCGGCCGGCGGGTTAAGGCGCTGCAGAACGGCTTGGGGACGGTGCTCGGCACGCAGGAGAGCTGGCTGCTCATGCGGGGCATGAAGACGCTGCAGGTACGCATGGAAGCGAGCGAACGCAGCGCGCGCAAGCTGGCGCAGTGGCTGAGCGAGCATCCGGGCGTGGCGCGCGTCTATTACCCGGGGCTTGACGGACATCCGGGCAAAGAAATTCACGAAAGGCAATCGCAAGGCTACGGCGCCGTCGTCTCGTTCGATGCGGGGAGCGGGGAGAAGGCGCGGAGGCTGCTCGGCAAAGTACGCATTCCGATCGTGGCGGTCAGCCTCGGAGCGGTCGAGAGCATCCTATCCTATCCGGCCATGATGTCCCATGCCGCGATGCCGGCGGAGGTAAGGGCGGCCCGGGGCATTACAGACGGACTCGTGCGGTATTCGGTCGGGCTCGAGGATATCGACGATCTGATCCGCGATCTGGCGCAAGCGTTGGAGGCTTGACTAAGGCTTCGCGAGCGCTTTGGCGGTTGGAACCCGGTTTCCATAATTCGCCTTTCCGAGCCTTCCGATTCGTGATAAAATAACAATATTCGACATTCGAAAAGACAAGGCAGGCGAGGACGTGACCGCGACGATGCTGCTTGAGAGATTTAAGATGATTGCCAAGGCATTTCTTCCGGATGGCCGGTTGAACGCCTTCCCGCCGGATTTTACGATCCGACGGCCGATCCTATCTCTTCTAAGGCGGCGTCTCGGTCGCGGAGAAGCCTGCTTTTTAGCCTTGTACCGCTGGGAGAGCAAGTCCGATCCCGAGCATCGGCAGCATAGCCGGGAGGAAGAAAAGAGACTGTCCGCCGCCAGCCGGAAGCAGTTGACGATGCTCGCTCGCGAGCAGTTCGGCTCGCGCGAGCTGATCGGCATGGACCAGTACGGCCCGCAGGATTACGTCGTGCTCGTCAGCGCGCCGCAGGATCCGGACGAGTCGTTCGTGCCCGTCGCGCTGTTCCGCAGGCTGGAGCTGCTGCGGCACGCCTTCGAAGGCGGCACCGCCGCCGTCATGCCTGAAGCCGCGGAGCAATGGCAGTTGACGGGCACGTACGTGCCCGTATCGAGCGCTTCGTGGGATTGCGACCCGAATGCGGCGGCGGTGCTCAAGGAGACGTTCGACTTCGCGTTGGCGCTCGCAACGGGAGCCGTCACGCCGCAGGTGATCGAAGCGCGCAGACAGCTCGACGAGATTCTGGCCGAGGGCCGGATCTCGGTGCTGGCGCAGCCGATCATGGACCTTAGGAGCGGCGACGTGTACGGCTGGGAGATCCTGACGCGCGGACCCGCCGCGAGCGTGTTCCATATGCCGGACGAGTTGTTCCGCTTTGCGGGCCAGAGCAAGCTGCTCAGCAAGCTTGAATTTATCGTGGTACGGCATGCTTTGGACGAGATCGCAAGCCGGCGCATTTGCGAGCCCGTCTTTCTGAACGTCACGCCGGTGACATTGGCGCATCCGTTGTTCATGGCGCATCTGGAGCAATGCCTGGAGCGTCATCCGTCGCTGTCTCCCGGACAGATCGTGCTTGAGATCACCGAGCGCCACGAGATCCACGATCTTGCGGAGATGTCCCGGATACTGGACCGATTCCGCGAGAAGGGATACCGCTTCGCGATCGACGATGCCGGATCGGGATACTCGAGCCTGCAGTGGATCGGCGAGCTGATGCCGGAGCTGATCAAGATCGATCGCTCGGTCATCCAGTTCGTGGACCGGTACAAGGTCAAGGAGAGCCTGCTGCGCGCGATCGTGACCGCCGCCGAAGAGATGAACTGCGACGTCGTGGCCGAAGGCGTCGAGCGCGAGGAAGAAGCGGACGTGCTTTTCCGGCTGAACGTGAGTATGGGGCAAGGCTACTATTTCGCGCGCCCGAATCCGCTTATGCACGAGCATGAGCGCGGCATTTTCCAAGAGATGAAGGAACGGATACAAATTCGGCGCGGCCTGGTTGCTTCCTGATTATGGGGAGCACCTTTTTATTCGGCATTAATCGTGATTTATTTCACAAAGAAATGCATGACAAGGACGGCGAACAGCGTTAGAATAAAAGCATAATGAAGGAGGCTTGAACGATGAGTGCGGTGGATGGAATACTATCACGCGCGCTGCAAGGCCAGCGCTTGGAATTGGAAGATGTCGTCAAGCTGTTCGAGTCGGACGAGATCGAGAAAATGGGAGCGGCAGCGAATGAGCTGATGCTGCGCCGCCACCCGGACCCGATCACTACTTTCGTCGTTGGCCGCAACGTGAATTATACGAATATTTGCGACGTATACTGCCGTTTTTGCGCTTTCTACCGCGCGCCGGGCTCCAACGAGGGCTACGTGCTGCCGGACGAACTGATTTTGCAAAAGATTCAGGAAACGGTCGACGTCGGCGGCACCGAGATTCTGATGCAGGGCGGCACGAACCCGAACCTGAAGTTCGGCTATTACCTGGACTTGCTGCGCAAGATCAAGGCACGTTTCCCCGATATCACGATGCACTCGTTCTCCCCTGCGGAGATTCACAAGATGAAGGACGTTTCGGACGGCTTGTCGCTCGAAGAGGTCATTCGGCAGATCCACGAAGCCGGACTCGACTCGCTGCCCGGCGGCGGCGCGGAGATTTTGGACGATCGCACGCGCAAGAAGATCAGCCGGCTGAAGGGCTCCTGGCGCGACTGGATGGACGTCATGACGACCGCGCACAAGATCGGCATGAACACGACCGCGACGATGGTCATCGGCTTCGGCGAATCGATGGAGGAGCGGGCGCTGCATCTGCTGCGGGTGCGCGAAGCGCAGGACGAATGCCTGAACAACGGCTATCCGTCCAAGGGCTTCCTGGCGTTTATCCCGTGGACGTTCCAGCCGGACAATACGAACATGAAGCGCGAGAAGGCGACGCCGGAAGAGTACCTGAAGACGCTGGCGATCAGCCGCATCGCGCTCGACAACATCGACAACTTCCAGTCGTCCTGGGTTACGATGGGGCCGGAGGTCGGCAAGCTGTCGCTCACCTACGGCTGCAACGACTTCGGCAGTACGATGATGGAAGAAAACGTCGTCTCGGCCGCAGGCACCACGCACAAGGTTAATATCGAACTCATCCTGAAGCTGATCCGCGAGGCAGGAAAGATCCCTGCGCAGCGGAATACGCGGTACGAGATTTTGAAAGTGTACAACGAGGACGAGAGCGTCGCGCGGGACTTTATCATGCAAAATTGATTGGTTTGATTTAAAAATGCCTTTCTGGCTGCTCGATCGAAGAGCGGCCGGAGAGGCTTTTTTGCGGAGATGCCATAGCCGCTTCGAGAAATAGGGGGGCCATATCGCGGGCCGACGGCCCTCATCGCCTTTCGTTGTGAAGGCGAATGCCCGAACCGCGGGCCAGCGGATCCAATTGCCTACTGTACAGAAGGCGATCGCCCGAATCGTGGGCTAGCGGATCCAATCGCCTGCTGTACAGAAGGCGATCGCCCATATTGTGGGCTAGCGGATCCGATCGCCTGCTGTACAGAAGGCGATCGCCCATATCGCGGGCCAAGGGCCCTCATCGCCTTTCGTAGAGAAGGCGATCGCCATCTCGTGAGCTGGCGGATCAATCGCCTGCTGTACAGAAGGCAATCGCCCATATCGTGGGCCGACGGCCCCGATTGCCTGCAATCGCTTCGCCTTCTCCTTTTTCCGCCGCCCCCCGCGCAACTCCAAAATCATCTCAGCCGAATCCGCATTTTACCAGCCGAAAATTAATAAAATATACCACATGCAACGAGCGATCGTATATCGCGATTCCGGTCACCATATAGCTTAAGAACAGGAAGCCGGGGGTGAGCGGATGAACAAGGAGCAATGGGCCGTTAGTCTGTACGGGGGCCTGGAGGCGCGAAGCAGGCTGCAGCGCATGATGAACGATGCATTCGAGGGGCTGGCAGACAGCGCGGGACAAGGTCCGTGGCGCCTCGCCGAACGCGGCGACGCCATCGTGTGCAAGCTGGATTTCTCGGCGGGACAACGGGAGTTTTGCGACAAAGTCGGCATGGTGCTGGCGGAATTCGTGCTGTCGGTCAAGGAGCCGCAGACGCTCGAACGGTTTATGCAGCGTAGGCTGGGGACGCGCGACCTGAAGGAAATCAAGACGGGAATGCGGGAAGCGATCGTGCTGTTGAACGGCGAGCTGCCTGACGGCGAAGCCGGCGATTCAGGAGCAGGCGCTGGCGAGGGCAGGAAACGTAGACTGGTCAAAATCGCGGCGAAGCTCGGCGATTATCTGTGGCGGAACGGCTCGCTTCATTTGGACGGCTTCATGCGGTTTCGCTTGCGCGAGCACTCGGAAGAACTGCGTGAAGCGGCCGAAACGGCGGTCGAAGAAATGCTGATGGACCGCCAATATCAAGAGTTCATGCGCCTGCTCCAGTCGATGGTCAAAGGTCAGGAGACAGGCCTGCCTGCTATCCATGTGCTGCACGGCGGGGGGCAAGGACCGACGCTGCTCGACGAGAAAATGCGTCCGCTGCAGGACGAACCCGTCACCGAGCCGATCCTGCAAGCGGCGTCCGATCAGCAGGATCGCGAGAGCTTGCTGGTCACCAGGCTGCTCGCGGCGAGCCCCAGACGGCTATACATCCATACCGACGAACCGGATGCGCAGGTCGTGCGGACGCTGATGGGCATTTTCGGCGAGCGAGCCGCGATCTGCGACCATCCGATGCCGCGTTGAAGCGGTCGCTTTAGGCGATATGCGGCTTGACGCACGCGGTTGCATACGGGTATAATGCAACGTATCGGCTGTGAGAAAGACAGCGGCGCTGCAACGGACGGCCCAGAGAGAGGAACCTTGGCTGCAAGTTCCTTCCGGCAACGGCAAGCGTCGACCCCTTTCGAGCCGCAGTGCCGAACGCGAAGGGCATTCCTGCATGATTCGTTTGCTAACGAATGCCAAGCAGCTGCGCCTGCATCGCCATTAAGTATTGCCGGGTCATGACCGTTACTCATGCCTAGAGAATCGTCCGTACGCCGTTTGAGCGGCACGCGACGGTTGAACGAGGGTGGAACCACGGACGCCATAGACTGGCGCTCGTCCCTTACCGGGGACGGGCGCTTTTTTGCGTTGCTTTGTCCCCAACATCAATTCCACGCTGCCGAGGAGGCCATCGCAATGACTGTACAAATCAAACTGCCCGACGGAGCGGTCCGCGAATACGAGGACGACTCCAATATCGCCGACGTTGCTGGCTCGATCAGCCCGGGACTGAAGAAAAACGCCGTAGCCGGCAAGCTGGACGGCAAGGTCGTCGACCTGAATGCAGAGCTGACGCAAGGCGCCAAGGTTGAGATCGTGACGCTCGATTCCGCCGACGGCGTCGAAGTGATGCGCCACAGCACGGCTCACCTTATGGCTCAAGCGATCAAACGCATTTACGGCGATACGACCGTGAAGCTGGGGATCGGTCCGGTAATCGAAGACGGTTTTTACTACGATATCGACATGGAGCAGTCGATCACGCCGGAAGACCTGGCGAAGATCGAAGCCGAGATGGAGAAAATCGTCAAGGAAGACTTGCCGATCGTCCGGCGCGTCGTCAGCCGCGAAGAAGCGCTTCGCATTTACACCGAGCTGGGCGACCCGCTCAAGCTCGATCTGATTAACGGGTTGCCGGAAAACGCGGAGATCACCATCTACGACCAAGGCGAATTTTTCGACTTGTGCCGCGGGCCGCACTTGCCGTCAACCGGCCGCATCAAGTCCTTCAAGCTGCTGAGCGTGGCGGGCGCCTACTGGCGCGGCGACAGTAAGAACAAGATGCTGCAGCGCATTTACGGCACCGCCTTCGCCAAGAAAGCGCAGCTCGACGAGCATCTCCATTTCCTCGAGGAAGCGAAGAAGCGCGACCACCGCAAGCTCGGCAAAGAACTGGGCATGTTCACCTTCTCCCGCGAAGTCGGCCAAGGCCTGCCGCTGTGGCTGCCGAACGGCGCCAAGGTTCGCCAGATGCTCGAACGCTACATCGTCGATCTCGAGGAGAAGCTCGGCTACCAGCACGTATATACGCCGGTGCTCGCGAACGTCGATCTTTATAAAATCTCGGGTCACTGGGAGCACTACCAGGAGGACATGTTCCCGCCGATGCAGATGGACAACGAGGAGCTCGTCCTGCGTCCGATGAACTGCCCGCATCACATGATGGTTTACAAGAGCGAGATGCGCAGCTACCGCGATCTGCCGATCCGGATCGCCGAGCTCGGCACGATGCACCGCTACGAGATGTCCGGCGCGCTGACCGGCCTGCACCGCGTGCGCGCGATGACGCTCAACGATTCGCACATCTTCTGCCGTCTCGACCAGATCAAGGAAGAGTTCAAGCGCGTCGTACAGCTGATCCAGCGCGTCTACGAGGACTTCGGCCTTAAGGAATACCGCTTCCGGCTGTCCTACCGCGACCCGGCTGACAAGGAAAAGTACTGGCCGGACGACAACATGTGGGAGACGACGCAGCGCATGCTCCGCGAAGTGGTCGACGAGCTCGGTCTGCCTTACTTCGAGGCAGAAGGCGAAGCGGCGTTCTACGGGCCGAAGCTGGACGTGCAGGTGAAGACGGCGCTCGGCAAGGAAGAGACGCTCTCCACCGCGCAGATCGACGTGCTCTTGCCTGAGCGCTTCGAGCTCGAGTATGTCGGCGACGACGGCAAAAAGCATCGCCCGGTCGTCATTCACCGCGGCATCATCAGCACGATGGAGCGCATGACCGCGTTCCTGCTGGAGAACTTCGCCGGCGCGCTGCCGGTATGGCTGTGCCCGTTGCAGGCCAAGATCCTGCCCGTCAGCCAAGCGTTCGAGGGATACGCGCGCGAGCTCGAAGACAAAATCCGCGAATCCGGCGTACGCGTCGTCGCGGACCTGCGCAACGAGAAGCTCGGCTACAAAATTCGCGAGGCGCAGCTGGAAAAGGTGCCTTACATGCTCGTCGTAGGCGAGAACGAATCCGCTGCCGGAACCGTATCAGTCCGCCGCCGCGGCGAAGGCGATATCGGCGCGGAGCCGGTCGACGCGTTCATCGCGCGCATTAGAGGCGACATCGACAGCAAACGCACCGACTAAATTAGGCGTTAAGTCACGACGCATAAAGCTTGCGGGCTTTGGACATTCTCCCTCTAGGAGGAATGTTACCGATGCCCGCAAGCTTTTTTTTCAGATCGGCCCTGGCTCTTCTTGTCGTCTCCGCCGCATGGACCGCGCCTGACACCCCGCGAGCCGGCGCGGAAGCGAACGCGGAAGAACAACGCGAGGGAACTCATCCCGCTACCGTCTCCGTCCTGGCGACCGGCTATACGGCAGGCGTGGAGTCGACGGGCAAACGCCCGGGGCATCCTCAATACGGCGTGACGTATTCGGGCGTCAAAGTGAGGCGCAGCAAGGTGTCGACCATTGCGGCCGATACGCGCGTATTTCCGCTCGGCACGCTTCTGTACATTCCGGGCTACGGCTACGGCTGCGTCGCGGACACCGGTTCGCGGATCAAGGGAAGACGCATCGACCTCTATTTCCCTTCGACCCGGCAAGTGTTCAAGGAATGGGGGAAAAAACAGGTCGAGGTCAAAGTCATCCGTCGCGGAAACGGGAGAGTGACGGAGACGATGCTGGACGAGATGAACGAGATCGCCGTGGCGGGTCAGGACTTGTCCGACAAAAAATTCGATTCTTAGTATATTTATGATATTACGATCGGAATCCATATGTTAAAATAAAGGAGATGAGGATCAAAAGGCCTAAGGAGTGACATTGAGGCATGACGAACTCCCGCGGAGAAATCGGAAGTCGCGAACAATCCGCTATCGAGGATGAACTTCTGAACGAGCTGTATCGGGAGATGCTGCGGGTGGCCCGTCACAGGCTTCATCACAAGAGCGACGCGACCGACGTGGTCCAGGAAGCATGGGTTAGAATCTTGGAAAAGCGGGACACGCTCCGGGAGAGCAACAAGATCATCCCGTGGGCGAAGACGATCGCCGCCAATTTGGCGCTGAACGCCAACCGCGCCAGGCGCGTCAAGCCCGTCAGCGAGCTGAGCGAAGCTTATGCGGCCGGTGAATCCGGATCCGCCAGGCAGAGCGAGCCGGAGACGATGGCGGAGCTGACCGACATCCTCGGGCGGCTGGAGCCGGCGACGCGAACGCTTTTGCTTTACAAGTTTTATTACGGGTTCAAGGACGACGAGATCGCGGCTGCCCTGCAGGTGCCGGTCGGGACCGTCAAAGCCCGGATCCACCGGGGGAAGGCAAGGTTGAAGGCCGAAGCCGGAGGCGCAGGAGCCATGGATTTATAGCGATTCGCATATAAGCGAGAGGAACCGAGAGGTTCCTCTTTTATTTTGCCTGCCGGACAGATATAATGTTAGCAATTATTACATTATGTCGATCGATGTAGAAAATGTCGATAGAACTCGGGGGCGATTCGCAATGGCCGAATGGCGGAGATGGTTCAATAGAAGGGACGGAGCCGAGTCGAAGTTGAACGCGTCGGGGATGGTGTCAGGTATGGCTTCCGCCGCGAGTGCGGGACCGACCGGTACGGCGCAGGACGCAGACCAAGATAAGCTGCGGACGATGGTGGGCGAAGCGGTCGTTATCTCCGATCGCCTTCAAGCCGCAGTCGGCGAGGTGGACTCGAGCGTCGGACAGCTGGAGGCGATCGCGGACCGTTCTGCCGTTCAAGAAGACCGGCTGCGGCAGCAGAGCAGGGTGGCGGCAGGACGGCTGGACGACGCGTTTTCCGCGCTGCAAGAGGTAGCGGCGGCTTCGGAGGAGATCCGCGCGAACGCCCAAAGCATGAGCCGCCAGAGCCAGGAGGCCAGGGACGTCGTCATCGACGTGTGCAGATCGATGCTGCAGACCGACGAAGTCATGAACGATCTCGCGGCGCATCACGGCACGATGGAGGAACGCGTGAGCGGACTCATCGCCGAAGCTTCCAAGATTACGCAGATGAACGAATTGATCCAGGAGATCGTCTCGCAGACGTCCCTGCTCGCGCTGAACGCGGCCATCGAGGCTGCGCATGCGGGCGAATACGGCAGCGGGTTTACCGTCGTCGCCCAAGAGATACGCAAGCTCGCCGAGCAGAGCAGCGTCGCGGTCAAGCGCTCGACGGGGATCGTCCGCGATATCGAGGCGGGCATCCGGCAGGTCGTTGCGTCGGTGGCCGAAGAAAAGCAGTCGGTCTCGCGAGGGCTGAGCGAGATGAAGGTCAATCGCGACCGGATGGACGCGATCTATAATCATATCCTAAAAGTGGACGGACAGGTCGACAAGACGCTGACCGCCGCGGCCGAGCAGGCGGACCGGACCTCCGCGGCCAATGCGATGCTGAAGGATGTCGTCGACTCCGTCAACCAGATGATGGCGAGCATCGACGATACGCTAGCCCAGAATTTCAAGCAGCGAGAAGAAACGGCCAAGCTCGGGAGAGTATCGACAGAGCTCAAGACGGCGGCGGACGAGCTGATCGGGGCTGTCCATCAAGCCGGAGGCAAGGTGTGGGCGGATACAGGACTCGCGGAAAAAGAAAAATGGATGCAATTTTTGAAGACCATGGCGGCAGACCCGGCGCTCGGCGGGCTGGACGACGGTATTCATCGCAAGGTGCTGTCCGGGTGGCTGGCGCAGACGGCTGGCGTGGAGGCGATCTGGTCCAACCGGGCGGACGGGTCCTTTATTTTTTCCGAGCCGATCGCGGGCCTGCTCAATGCACGCAGCAGGGAATGGTGGAAAAAGGCGATGGGCGGCGAGATTTTCGTATCGGAGGTTTACCTGTCCGCGATCACGAAAAAGCCCTGCGTGACGGTGTCGACGCCGCTGCAAGGAGCGGATGGCCGTCCGATCGGCGTCGTCGGCATCGATATTGTCATCTCTTCCTAAAAAATAGCTGACATAAGGGTTCTCATGATGGCGAATTTCCGATACAATTGGCTTACGTGTGATGAATCTTCACAAGAATAGACAGGTGATATTTCATGACGAAGCCGATTGTGCAAGCTGTATCGCCGTCCGCCGCACCGGCTCGGCAAGCGGAGGTGCATTCGTTGCTGGACGCTCTCATACAAAAGCGGCTCGAGGAAGTGGCGGAGATCGAGCAGATGGTTCAGCGCTACGAGCGCCGGGTCCAGAAGGAAGAGCAGGCCTATCGAACGATGTCGGCGCTGCGCAAGTTTCTGAGCGGCAAAAAGCCGGATCATCACGCCGCGGTCGAATACATTCACTACGTCAAAAAGCCGCTGGAAAAGGCCAGGAAGCTGCGCGAGGAGATCGCGCGCTACGAGTCGATGAAGCAGAACGGCGAATATATAGAAGAATAAGCATTTGCGCGGCATGCGCAACATCGAAGAAGCTTTTCCGAGGACCTGCGGGCGCATTCGGAAAAGCTTCTTTCTATTGCTGTCAGGGTCTTGTTGTCACGCGTGATGAATCCGGGGCATCGGCATCGGTTCCTTGCCGAGTTCGGCCCAAATATATTTCATCAGAAGCTCCGTCTTTAACCGCTCCGCTGCCGGCTCGTCCCACAGATTGCGCAGCTCGCCCGGATCCTCCTGCAAATCGAAAATCTCGCCGTAGGTTTGATTGTAATATACGGTAATTTTGTACCGCTCGTCCACGTATGTCTTCTGGTGGATCGTCGTCGGCTCGTGGCGGAACTCGCAGATCGCGTGATCCCGCGCACTGGACCGGTTGCCGAGCCAGGTCTCTTTTTGATCGACGCCCGTCATTGCAGGCGGGATCGGCATGCCGCAGAAGGACAAGAAGGTCGGCGCGAGATCGACCAACGATTGAATGGCGTCCGAACTGCGCCCCGCGGGCACGCGGCCCGGATAACGGACGATAAAGGGGAGCTTGATCAGATCCTCGTAATGAAATCCGCCCTTCGCCTGCAACCCGTGCTGACCGAAAAAGTGGCCGTGATCCGTCGTAAAGACGACGAGCGTGTCTTCAGCCAACCCGAGCTCGTCCAGCCGGTCGAGAATTTTGCCGATGTATTTGTCCATCATGCTGATCATGCCGTAGTAAACGGCGACCAGCTTTTTTTTGTCGTACGCCGTCAATTTGAACTTCGAGCCGTATTCGTAATAAAGATGCGAACGATAGCCATGGATGCCGTATCCGGTCTCGACAAGGTGCGAGAAATCGGGATCTTCCTCTTGCGTGAGTCCGAAGTGCGGCGGATTGCGGTCGTGCTCTCCCGGAACGAGCGCAGGTATCGTCAGCTTGTCCGGGTCGTACATCGTATCCCAAGGTTCCGGCGCCAAATATTCGGGATGCGGATCGAAGAAGCTGGCCCAGAGAAAGAAAGGTTCGCCGGACTTTTTATATTGTTCCATCATCGCGTTAGTCCGCTCCGCGATCCATGTATTGTAATGATACTTTTCCGGAATCGGCCATTTGTACGTCGCCGCGGGGTCCATCGTGCCGGTCGGCGCCAGGAAGTATTCCCGCCAATTCGCGCAGCCTTGCTCCTCCAGCCAAAGCGCATAATGCTGTCCGACATGGGCTTCGTTCGTATGGTTGCGAGCCAGCTCGACATGGTCGAAGCCGTAAAACGGTTTGTCGAAATTCCGCCAGTAGTCCAGGTCCTGCAGGCGCGGATAGGCTTCGAGCGATTCGTATTCGGCGGTCGACTTCAGCGGTTGAAAATGCGCTTTGCCGATCAACGCGGTTCGGTAGCCTCCTTCCGCGAAGTCCTCCCCTACGGTATGTTTGTCCTCTAAAAGCTTCGTGCCGAGCGTCCATGCGCCGTGCTGGCTTGGGTACATGCCCGTCAGGATCGAAGCCCTGCTTGGCGTGCAGGTGGGATTCGGGCAATAAGCCCTGTCGAACGTCGTGCCCTCGCGAACGAGGCGGTCCAAGTTGGGCGTCGATATTTCGGGATTGCGAGCGCCGATCGTATTCCAATGCTGCTGATCGCTGGTAATTAGCAAAATGTTAGGTCTTCTCGACAAGAATGATCCCCTCCTAGTATGATATTAGTGAATTGATAGCGTTTTATAAATAGCAACATGTTAGATTGTTGTTGTCATTTTGTTATCTATTGGACTGAAAAGGAATCGATGGAAGGAGCAGGCGGGGATGATGCAGGAGTACGAATACGAGTATGCGCAATTTATTTACTATACGCCCGGCCGATTGGATAAACAGAGCCAGCTATGGCCGGTCCGGGCGGGACGCAGTATCGCTAAGCCTTCATATGAGGTCGGACCGAAGAGAATCGAGTGCCACAGCCTTCATTTTGTATCCGAAGGTAAGGTCAGAATCGAATGGGCGGGGAACTGGGCGGAGCTGCAAAAAGGCGATCTGTTCTGCTTGTTCCCGGGACGAACGTACTATTACCGTCAGCTGACATCGGAATCGCAGCTTCGAATGAGCTGGCTGGCGCTCGACGGCGCCAGAGCGGGAGCGCTGCTCGAACTGGCTGACGTGACGCCGGATCGGCCCTATCGGGAAAAGGCGGTCACGCCAACCGTCAAGGCGTCGGCCGAGCGCGTCATCGATGCGCTCGCCGTCGCCGAACGCCGTAAGCCGGCCGAAGCGATGGCGCTGCAAGGCATGGTCTGCGAGCTGTTCGCCGGTCTAATCTTGGATAAGACGCCGATGGAGACCGAAGCGCAAACAGGATGGATTCGCGAATGCCTCGATTTTATCGAGCTTCACGCGACGGAGGGCATCTCCGTGCAGCAGGTGGCGGCATTCGCGGGCGTGCACCGCTCTTACTTTTCCAACGTGTTCGCCGAGCAAGTCGGCATGCCGCCGATGAAGTACATTCAGCGTATACGGATGGAAAAGGCCAGACTTCTGCTGACCGAAACGGACGCGACGATTACGGAAGTTGCATTATCGCTGGGCTACCCGAATTTGTACACGTTTACAAGAGCGTTCAAAGGTTATTACAGAGTCCCACCGCTATCCGTTCGATCGACGAGACGCGAACCGTCCGCGGAAAGATGACCGCAAAGGAGAACGCAATCAATGAAGCTGGCGGCTATTCGAAGGCGGATCTCGCCCAGATTGAACATACAAGGAAAGATCTTTATCGCGTTTGCCCTGGTTACGCTGCTATCCATCGTTTCCGTGACAGGCATCGTCTACGTGAACATGCGCGAGACGATCAAGCATAATGCGGTCACGTCGGTGCTGGACAGCATCCGTCAATCGGATGAATCGCTCAATATTATGCTGCAGGAGATCGATCGGCTGAACACGGTCGTCGTGTCCAACAAATACGCCGTCATCGATACGATCATGAGCCCGAGCGACGAGATCAGCTATGAATGGTTTCAGGAGCAGAAGCTGATCACCGGATTTCTCTCCGGACTTGTCGACTATAAGCCCTACATTTCGCGAATCGCCGTCGTGGGGCTGAACGGGAAGGTATTTTTCTCGGGCAGTCCTTGGATCGACCGCACTTTCCTGGAGACGCCGACGATGGACTATATTCTGCGCAACGGCTCCCGTCACGCTTATTTTAAGCCGAAGGGGACGGCAGACGCCATCACGGTAGGGCGCGAGATCAGGTACAATCGCGAAGCGATCGGCGTCGTGATGGTGGATCTGAATTATGACTTTATCAAAAAAACATATGCGGTGAAGCCGACTACGGACAGTCTGCTATACGTCCTGGACGAGCGGGACGAATTCGTCTATGCGACCGAGTCTGCGCCTTCTTCCGCGCCATCGAACGAAACCTTGGTTAGAGTCAAGCAGCGATTCGCGGGGGCGGGAGATGCTGCCGAAATGAAAATCGACGGCAGATCTTACATCGTCGTTCGCCGTCAATCCTCTTACACGGGATGGACGACGCTGGCGCTGATCCCCATGGATTCTCTGCTCAGCGAGTCAACGAGAATCCGCAATCTGATGATCGAAGTATCGGTCATCGTATTCGCCGTCGTTCTGATCGGCTCGCTTCAGATGTCCTCCCGGACGACCATCAACATCAGGAGGCTGAAGTCGATGATGACCCGGGTCAAAGACGGCAACCTATCCTTTCCCAAAACAGAGATCAAAACCAAGGACGAAATCGGCGAGCTCTACCATGTCTTTATCAACATGGTGGAGGAGCTGAAGCGGCTGATGGCAGATATCCGGACCAGCGAGAAAAAGAAGCGCGAAGCGGAGTTGACCGCGCTGCAAGCGCAAATCAGGCCCCATTTTCTCTACAATTCGCTCAACACGATCAAATATTTGGCGAAGATCAACGGAGTGCCCAATATTGAAGAGGCGTCGGGCGCATTGATCGAACTGATGCGGGGCGTGTTGGGCAACTCCAATGAATATCTCGCGGTACGGGAGGAATTGAACTACGTGGCCAGCTACGTCGCGCTCGAGAAATACAAGTTCATGGAGCCGATCAAGCTGCAAACGGAAATCGAAGACGACGAATTGCTGGCGTGCCCGGTACTTAAACTGATGATCCAGCCGTTGGTGGAAAATGCGATCGTTCATGGCGTCGGTCCGTCCGGAGGCGTCGTACTCATTCGCGTCTTTGCGGAACAGGGCGATCTCAAGATCGAGGTGACCGACAACGGCAAAGGCATGACGAAGGAACGCATGGAAATGCTCTTGGGACAGCAGGACGCGTCGGAGCAGCCGTCTCGCTTCTCCGGCATGGGCGTGCGAAACGTCCATGAACGGATTTTCCGGATGTACGGCGAGCCTTACGGCGTGAAGCTGTACAGCGAGCCGGGGCTGTATACGACTGCGGAAGTACGTTTTCCTCTGCTGAAGCAAACGGACCAATCAATGAAAGAGGAGCGTTGAGCCATGTTCCAAGTGCTGCTTGTAGACGACGAACCGTTGGTGCGCCATCACCTGACGACGCTGCTGGATTGGAATAAGGAAGGCTTCGAATTGTGCGGCGAAGCCCATAACGGCGCCATGGCGTTAGCGTTGATCGGAAGATCGGCGCCTCATGTCGCGATCATCGATGTGAACATGCCGGAAATGAACGGCGTGGAGCTCAATCGAACGATTAAAGAAAAGCATCCGTCCGTGCGCACGATTATGCTGAGCAGCTACGACGATTACGACTACGTGCGCGAATGCCTGAAGGACGGCGCCGTCGATTATCTGCTTAAACACCGGCTGGACGAGGCGTCGCTTTTGGCGATATTGAACAAAGCGGTCGAGAAACGGCCGTCGGACGATCGGCAGCGCGGCAAAAATGCCGTTGGGGAAATGTCCGGGGAGCGGGAAAGCTCAGCGCTCGTGCGCGATTTGCTCGCGGACTTGGCGAGGGGGAAGCCGGATGCGGCGGCAAATCTGGAGGCCGCGGCAGATCGGCACGGACTGTTCCGGGGCGCGATAAGCTATGTGGCGGCAGCCGTGCAGATCGTGTCCTTCAGGCTGTTGACGGAGTCCTACAGCGACGTGCAGACGAACCGGCTTGCGCAGCAGGCTGTCGAAATCATGCAGCAGAGTCTCGGCAATATGCAGGATCGGGTCGCGGCATACGCGGAGGACGGGCGCATGATCGTCCTGTTCGCTTTCAAGGAACGAAGCGAGCATGTCGTCGCCGGCGAAGTCGGCAGATTGATCGCGAAGCTTCAGCATGCGCTCGAATTATTGCTGAATCTGAGGTGCATGGCCGCGCCCGGTTATGTATGCGGCAGCTTGGCGCAGTTCGGCGCCAGCTATGGTGCCGCGGTACGGGCGCTCGACGCCTCGCCGTCCTCGGAGCGGCCTAGCTTGTTCAACGATCGCGTCTCGCTGACGATCGAGGAGCAAAAGGAGCTGCTGCTCTCGATCGAGCGGCTGGATAAGGAAGGCATGCACCAGTTGCTGGCTTCCGTGTTTTCTTCCGTTCGCGGACAGCCCGTCCACGCGCAGACCGTGCAGATGATCGTCAGCGAGCTTCTGCATACCGGAGACAAAGCCATCAAGAAATGGATGCCGACGCTGTCGTCCGAAGCAGCCGAGAGCGAACTGCCGTCTCGCGCCGATCTCGGAAAAATCGCTGGGCTCGCCGAGCTGGAGTTATGGCTCCAGTCCTACTATGCCGGATTGCTCAAGCTGCTCAGGCGCCAGCGTGCGAACGGTCCTTACTCCCGTCACGTATCGCAGGCGATCGAGCTGATTCTGGAAAGGTATCAGGGCTATATTACGCTGGAGCTGGCAGCCGGCGCGATCGGTCTCAATCCGTCTTATTTAAGCCGCATTTTCAAAGAGGAGACACGCGCGACTTTTTCCGAATATTTGAATCGGGTGCGGATCGACGTCAGCTGCAGGCTGCTGGAGAGCGGCCGGTATTCGATCAAGCAGATCAGCACGCAGGCGGGCTTCGCCAACTACAATTACTTTTTCAAGGTGTTCAAGGAAATAAAGGGCATGACGCCGCAAGCCTATTTGAATGGCGACCGAACCGTCAAATAAGTGGAGTAAATAGTCATAATATTGCAATTGGCAGCGCTTGCACGTTGTTTAAAATGAAAACACGCCGGTAAAACGCTTACAACGTCGGTTCGGTGAAAACAAAAAATGCGGAGGTCATAGATCTATGCGTAAAAACTGGAAAAGTTACGCGATAGGCACGGTGGTCGCGTCCAGTCTCGTGCTCGCCGGGTGCAGCTCGAATTCCGGCGCAAGCGGAGGGACAGCGCCGGCGGCTTCGTCTGGCAATGCCGTAAAAGCAAACGGATTCCCGATCGTGGATCAGCCGATCAAACTGAAGATGTTCACCCGAACCGCTCCCGTCAACGGACCGTTCAAGGATATGCCGGTGTTCCAAGATTACGAGAAAATGAGCAACGTTCAGGTGGAATTCACCGAAGCGCCTACGGACGGTTTCCAAGAGAAGAAAAATCTGCTCTTCGCGTCCAACGAGCTGCCCGACGCCTTGTACCGCTCAGGACTCTCGCAGCTTGAGGCGACGCGATATGGAGCGGCCGGCCAATTGATTCCTTTGGAAGACCTGATCGATCAATACGCGCCGAACTTGAAGCAGTTGATGGAGCAATATCCGGAGATTCGCGCGGGGATCACGACGCCCGAAGGCCATATCTATGCCATACCGGGCATCGTCACCCTGGACGCCGCCCGTACGGACAAGAAGTGGATCAATCAGGCGTGGCTGAAAAAGCTGAACTTGAAAATGCCGGAGACGACGGACGACTTGTACAACGTGCTCGTCGCCTTCAGGGACCAAGACCCGAACGGAAACGGCAAGAAAGACGAGCTGCCGATGACCGCCCGCGCTCCGGTAGCCGGCCAAGGGTTGCCCATACTCGCGATGATGAGCGGCTCGTTCGGTCTGGATTTGCAGTTCGGCTACAACATTAATCTTGAGAACGATAAAGTTAATATTTGGATGGGCAACGACCGGAACAAAGAAATGCTCATGTATTTGAACAAGCTTTATAAGGAAAAGCTGCTCGATCCCGAGATGTTTTCGCAGAAAGAAGCGGACTATCTGGCCAAGCAAGGATCGGGCAACACCGGATTTTTCTTCGATCAGACGAATAACAACTTCTTGACGATCCAGGATCAGTATACCGGCATCGCTCCGCTGAAAGGTCCGCACGGCGATCAGCTGCAAAGCCAAGGCGCGCCGGTCGCGCGGGATTTCGGGGCATTTGCCATCACCTCCGTCGACAAATATCCGGAAGTCACGATGCGCTGGATCGATTACTTCTATAGCGACGAAGGATCCACGCTGCTGCGATTCGGCAGAGAGGGCGAAAACTATGAAGTGAAGGACGGCATCCCTTACTACACCAAGGCATTCATCGACTCGGGCAACCAGTCGAAGCTCACGCCTTACGCCGGCGGCGGCGCGCCGCACCTCATCAGCGAAAAGGTCGCCTCCTTCATCAACCCGCCGCAAGTGCAGGAAGCGCAAAAGAAGCTTGATCCGTACATGCCGAAGGTCCGCTACGCGGCGCCGATGTTCGACGAAGCGACCGCGCAAAAAGTCAACATCCTGCGCAACGATTTGGACAAGTACTATGAGGAGCAGAGCACGAAGTTCATCGCCGGCGCGCTCAGCTTCGACAAGTGGGATGAATTCCAGGCGACGCTGAAAAAGCTGAAGATCGACGAGTTGCAGCAGATCTACCAGGACGCCTATGACAAGATGAAAAAGTAATCCTGGCTTTAGGCTTCCTCGGAAAAGCGAACAGAAGATGAAAGGAGTCCTCTCTTCGGACGAACTTGCCCGCAAGGGAAGTCCGGAGAGGGGCATCCCCGCTCAGGATAGGAGTAGATACGCATGGAGAGCGTGCAAGCCAAAGCGGCCGCCGCGCCCGTTAGCCGGAAGCGGCAGGGCAGCGGACTGCTGCGACGGATGGCCAAACGGTATGATTTGTATCTGATGCTCCTTTTGCCGATCGCCTGGTATTTGATATTCAACTACGGACCGTTGTACGGGCTGCAGATCGCGTTCAAAAATTTCAACCCGGGCAAGGGCATCACGGGCAGCGAATGGGTAGGATTCGAGCATTTTAGGCGGTTTTTCGAGTCGTATTACTTTAAGAGATTGCTATGGAATACGTTGTCCATCAACCTGTTCTCCCTGCTGATCGCGTTCCCGGTGCCGATCCTTCTGGCGCTGATCGTGAACGAGCTTCGCAGCAAGTCCTTCGGCAAATGGCTGCAGAACATTACCTTTATCCCGCACTTCATGTCGGTCGTCGTCATCGTGGGCATCCTCTCGGTCTTTCTGTCCCCGAGCACCGGACCGGTCAACAAGCTGATCGAGTGGCTCGGCGGAGAGCCGGTCCGCTTCATGGAGTCCGCCGGTTGGTTCAAGACGATCTTCATCAGTTCGAATATCTGGCAGAATATGGGCTGGCAGTCGATCATCTATATCGCGGCGCTCAGCGGCGTGAATCCTCAGCTGTACGAGGCGGCGAAGATGGATGGAGCTTCCAGGCTGCGGCGAATTTGGCATGTCTCCCTGCCGGGGATCGTGCCGGTCATCGTCATTCTGCTTATATTGGATATCGGCCACTTCATGGATGTCGGCTTCGAGAAAATACTGCTCATGCAGAACAACCTGAATCTCGAAACGAGCGACGTCATCTCGACTTTCGTCTACACGACGGGCATCCTCAAGGGCGAATACAGCTATACCGCCGCGATCGGTCTATTCAACTCGCTGATCAATCTGACGCTCCTGCTGCTCGTGAACCGGTTCGCGCGCAAGACCGCGGAGACGAGTCTATGGTAAAGGAGGCAACCCGCGATGGACAAGCCAACGACCGTTAAAAGCGCATCGGACGGCCGCATATTCGACATGGTCGTGAATAGCTTCGCCGTGCTGATCATCCTCGTCGTTTTGTACCCGCTCATCTTCGTCGTCAGCGCTTCGTTCAGCGATCCGGCCAAGGTGCTCGGCGGGCAGGTATGGCTGCTGCCCAAAGGCTTTACGTTGGCCGCCTACGAGAACATCCTGCACAACGGGAAAATCTGGACGGGCTACCGCAATACGATCTTTTACGCCGCGGCCGGCACGCTCATCAATATGATCATGACCGTTCTGGCGGCTTATCCGCTGTCGAGGCCGGATCTTCCGGGGCGCAAGCTCCTCATGGTGATCATTACGCTTACGATGTTTTTCAACGGAGGACTCATTCCTACTTATATGCTGGTCAAAAACCTGCATATGGTCGATACGGTATGGGCGCTGCTCGTGCCCGGCGCGATCGCCACGTACAATCTGATCGTCATGCGGACGTACTTTCAGGCCAGCATTCCCTGGGAGCTTCAGGAGGCCGCCCACATGGACGGCTGCTCGAACTGGCGGCTGCTGTGGAATATTATCCTGCCTCTGTCCAAGCCGATTCTGGCGGTTATGGTCCTGTTTTACGCGGTCGGTCACTGGAATTCGTTTTTTAACGCGCTCATCTATATTCGCCGAGAATCGCTATACCCGCTGCAGCTCGTGCTGCGCGAGATTCTGATGATCAGCCAAAGCGACGCGGTGGACGCCAGCGTGGGGATCGAGGACAAGATCCTGCTCGCCGAGAGCATCAAGTACGCGGTCATCATCGTATCCAGCCTGCCGGTGCTTGTCATGTATCCTTTTGTACAGCGGCACTTCGTCAAGGGCGTCATGATCGGCTCGATTAAAGGTTGAAGGATCATTAAACCAATAATAATGGCGTATGGAGGCCCACATTGAAAAAGAACGCAACGATATCGATCGACTGCGGCCGCGCGAGCGGACATACGATTAACCCTTATCTGTTCGGACATTTCGTTGAAGACATTCGCGATCATATGGACGCGATGCTGGCTTTCCCCCTGAAGGATATGGACTTCGAGAGCGAGGCGGAGGAAAAGCATGCGGTCTCCGGCCGCTGGCGCGCCTATACGAACGGGAAAAACACGCAGTACGCCCTGGAGGCGCCTGCCCAGCGTCATTCGGGACGCGCCCAGCGCGTACGGGTGCTAAGCGACGACGAGGCCTATGCTGGCATTGCGCAGAAGGTGGCGCTGAAGGGACCGATGGTGTACGCGGTCAAACTGGTGGCGCGCGCCTCCGTCGAACTGCGCTATTTGCTCGTCGAGGCGGTCGACCGGCGTACGGAGGCATCGCTTGGCAGCGTCCGCATCGACCTGGCCGGCCACAACTGGCGGGAATACGAGGCGCGGCTGCCGATCTCGCGCGCCTGCGCCGACGCGGAGATTCGCGTGTACGTACCAGCCTCTCATCCGAGGTGGATCGACCACGTGTCTACCGGCATGCTGTGGATCGATCACGTATCCCTGCTCCCCGAGGACAGCGTCGGCATCGTGAAGCGGGAAGTCGTAGAGATGACGCGAGACCTGAACGCGGGCATGATGCGTCTCGCCGGCAACTACATCAGCGCCTACCACTGGGAGCACGGCGTAGGTCCCGCGCTCGAGCGGCCCGTCATGTACAACGAGGCATGGGGCGGTTGGACGAGCAAGTACTTCGGCACGGACGAATTCATCGGCTTCTGCAAGGAGCTTGGGGTAGAGCCGCTCATCTGCGTGAACGACGGATCGGGCTCGCCGGAGGAAGCTGCGCGGTGGGTCGAATACTGCAACGGCGGGATCGACACCCCGATGGGCGCCTTGCGGGCCGCGAATGGATACCCCGAGCCGTACGATGTCCGTTATTGGGAGATCGGCAACGAAGTATGGGGGCAGTGGCAGGTCGGCACCTGCTCCGCCGAGCGATTCGGCGAGCGCTGCGTCGCCTTCGCGCAAGCGATGAAGGCGGCGGACCCGTCGCTCTCGCTAATGGCCTGCGGCCATACCGACCAGGACTGGAACCGGGCCGTGCTCGACATCGCGGGCGAGCATATCGACTATTTGACGCTGCATCTGTATCACGGCTACGGACGCTTCGGCATGAACCGGGAGACGCCGGCCGAGGAGCGGTACAAGGCGATGGCGGCTTTTTCCGAATGGACGCGAGAGGATATAAAGAAGACGGCCGCGCAGATCGCCGCGAATCCGAAGCATGGCCACATCAAGCTGGCGATCACCGAGTACAACACGATGTATTACCCCAATACGATCCGCAAGGGATTGCCCGAGGAGCATACGCTCGGCGCGGCGGTCGCCAATGCCGCCAACCTGAACGAAATGCTGCGCGCGAGCGATCTGGTGCACATCGGCAGTTTTTCCGACCTCGTGAACGGCTGGCTCGGCGGCTGCATTCGCGTCGGCGATTATTATGCGGATCAATACTGCGGCAAAGCAGCGGGCTGGAGCGGACTGCCCCTGACCGTATACGGGACGCCGACGTACGAAGTCATGAAGCTGTACGCGAACAGCGACATCAGTCGCATGCTGCCGGTCGATACGGTCTGCGGCAGCTTCTCCGTCCAATCTCCCAAGCCGGCGCCATTCGCGCTGGACGCGCTGCCGGACCTGGACGTCGCGGCCTGCGCGAACGAAGACGGCAGCGTCGTTACTGTATTTATCGTGAATCGCAGCTTGGAGGAGGTCAGGGCGGAGATTCGATTGGACGATTTCGCGGCATCGGACACGACTACGCTTCACGAGATCACCGGCGATTCGGCGGACGAGATCAACTCCGTATTCGAGCCGGCGAAGATCGCCTGCACGACCCGGTCCGTATCCGACGACGAATGGGAGCGCGGATATCCGCTGCGTCCGACGTCGGTATATGTCCTTGAGATCGCGGCGAGGATCAAGGGGGGCGCCGAATAACGACCAAATCGTATATCAAGGATTATCCGAGGCCGCAGTTCGTGCGCGACAGCTGGCTGAACCTGAATGGCCGATGGAGCTTCCGCTTCGACGACGAAAACGCGGGAGAAAGACTGCGATGGCAGGAAAAGTTCGAAGGCACGCATTCGATCAACGTGCCGTTCACGTACGAGACGCAGGCAAGCGGAATCGGCGAGGAAGCATTCCATCCTTACGTCTGGTACAGCAGGTCCGTTTCGATCCCGAAGGAGGCCGAGGGCAAACGGGTGCTGCTGCACTTTCAGGCCGTCGACTATACCGCCAAAGTATGGGTGAACGGGACGATGGCGGGCGCCCATCAGGGCGGCTATGCGGCTTTTAGCTTCGATATCACGCCGTATCTGGTCTTCGGAGCCGACAATACGATTACGGTCAAGGCCGAAGACAGCGACAGCTGCACGCAGCCGCGGGGCAAGCAGCGTTGGACGAAGGACAACTTCGAATGCTTCTACGTCCAGACAACCGGCATCTGGCAGACGGTATGGCTGGAGTACGCGGCGGAGCGGCGGCTCGATCGCGTCAAGATCACGCCGGACATCGACCGCAATCGGGTCCGCTTCGACTATGAAGTGACCGGGACGGAGGGCGCGAGCGGGCTCCGGCTGGAAGCGATCGTGACGTTGAAGGACAGGCCGGTGAAACGCGTCGGTCTCGATATCGATCGTCAGTGCCTCTCGGTCGAGGTCGACCTCGTGCACGAAGCGAACGGCCCGTGGAAAAGAAGCTGGTGGTCGCCGGACCGACCGACGCTGTATGACGTCGAATTCGTGCTGTATGCAGCCGGCGCCGAGGTTGACCGCGTCGGATCCTATTTCGGCATGCGCAAGATCTCGATCGAGAAAAACAAGGTGCTCCTGAACAACGTGCCGCTCTATCAGCGCTTGATCCTCGATCAAGGCTACTGGACGGAAAGTCACCTGACGCCGCCGAGCGAGGAGGCGCTAATCGACGACATCGACAAGGTGATGGAGATGGGCTACAACGGCGTGCGCAAGCATATGAAAATCGAGGATGCCCGCTTCCTTTATTGGTGCGACGTGAAGGGACTGCTCGTGTGGTCCGAGATGGCGGCTACGTTCGAGTACCACGACCGGGCCGTCGAGGCATTTTCGAAGGAATGGCTGGAGATCGTCCGTCAACAGTACAATCATCCGAGCATCGTCGCATGGGTGCCGTTCAACGAATCGTGGGGCATCTCCTCCATTCTCCGCGACCGCAGCCAGCAGAAGTTCACGGAGGGCATTTACCATCTGACCAAGGCGATCGATCCGAACCGTCCGGTCATCGCGAACGACGGCTGGGAGCATACCGTATCGGACATCCTGACGCTGCACGACTATGTCGAGACCGGGGACGAATTTTTGAAACGGTATACGGGCCTCGAGGCGATCACGGGCAACGATACGACCTGCAACAAGTGGAAGTACGCATTCGCCGAAGGATACGGCTACAGGGGGCAGCCGATCATGATCACCGAGTTCGGCGGGATCGCTTACCGGTCGGACAAAGGCTGGGGTTATGGCCGCCAAGTCGATTCGGACGAGGCGTTCATTGAGCGATTCGCGGGTCTGACCCGCGCGATCCGCAGCGTGGAAGGCATTTGCGGCTACTGTTATACCCAGGTGACCGACGTGCAGCAGGAGATCAACGGATTGCTGACCGAAGACCGCAAGCCAAAGATCCCGCTGGAACGGATTCGGGAGATTAATTTGTCCTAGGCGGATTCATCTTACGTTCCATTGACCGGTTGCCAAATGAAAAGCCGATTCCGGAAGCGTCCGGGATCGGCTTTTCTGATTGGGTGGAATAGGCGGGCCGCTACTCTGTCTTCAGCCGCTCGATATCAAGAAAGTCATGCTCCTGGCTGTACGCGGGTACGCCGTGAATGCCGACGTCCAGACCGACAAGCTCTTCGTCGCGGGAGACGCGCACGGGTCGCCAGGCATTGATGAGCTTAAGGGCGCCCCAGGTGAGCGCGAAGCCCCAGACGGCGACGACGGCAAGGCCGAGGGCTTGAACGCCGAGCAGCTTCCAGCCGCCGCCGTAAAACAGCCCCGCGTTCGCGGAGAGGCTCGGTACGGCGAACAGCCCGACGGCGAGCGTGCCGATGCTGCCGCAAATCCCGTGTACGGCGAATGCGCCGACAGGGTCGTCGACGCGACGACGCTCGAGCCATTCGGTCGCCAGCACCATCGCGATGCCGCTGAACGCGCCGATGAAGATGGCCGCGCCGTCCGACACGAAGGCGCAGCCCGCGGTGATGCCGACGAGACCGGCGAGCGCGCCGTTGATGACGGTAGGCGGGTCCGCTTTTTGATAGCGCAAGATCGTAAACAGAATGCAGGCGGCGCTTCCTGCGGCCGAGGCCAGCATCGTCGTCACGGCGATATGGCCGATATTCGGGTTCGTGGCGCTGAGCGTGCTCCCCGAATTGAAGCCGAACCAGCCGAACCATAGGATGAAGGCCCCTACGGATGCGAGCGGGAGGTTGGACGGCGGGACGATGTTGACGCGGCCGTCATCGGCAAACCTGCCGATGCGCGGTCCGAGGAACAGGGCGGCAGCCAGCGCCGCGAATCCGCCCAAGGCGTGGATCGCAGCCGAGCCGGCGAAGTCGACCATCCCGAGCTTGGCGAGCCAGCCTCCCGCGGACCAGATCCAGTGACCGGAGATGGGATAGATGAGCCCGGTCATGACGATCGTGTAGACGATGTAAGCGCGGAAGTGGATGCGCTCGGCAACGGCGCCGGATACGATGGAGATGACGGCGATGACGAAGGCGCTTTGGAATAGCCAGAAGGTGTCCGTCGAGATGTTCAGGTTTAAATGCGACAAGTCGCCCTTCATGGCAAAGCCCGAAGTCCCGATCAAGCCGCCGGCGTCTTTGCCGTACATTAGCGCGAAGCCGACGACGTAGAACAGCAAGGCGCCGAACGAGATGTCCACGAATACCTTCATGATGATGCTGACCGCGTTCTTTTGCCGAACGAAGCCTGCTTCCAGCAGCGCGAAGCCGCCTTCCATCAATAAAATCATCGCGGCGGTCAATACAACCCAGATTGTATCGACACCGCTGGAGAGCGTCTCCAACGTCATTCTTCTTCCCCCAGAATGCATCGATTTTTTGTCGCATACCCACAATACGAATAAAAATACGACCAAATTATATATTTATAAGTCATATATGTCAACAAAACATGTCATGAAAAATGACATAATATTTGGGCTGGGAAACGACTCAGTCCCGAGACCGAGGCAAGTTCCATCCCGCGCCGCTATGGAAGCGTCCGAACTTTCCTTTATAATGAATCCATCAGAACCTATTCGCACAGAAAAACGGAGGAACCCCTATGCAGCAGTCCGTGCTTCACCGCATTTTTTGGGGCTTTATATTGATCGGAGGCGGCATCGTCTTTCTCTTGAACCAGAGCGGGGTCATCGAGCTCGACATCGGCTACCTGTTCTCGACCTTCTGGCCCGCGTTCGTCATATTGTTCGGCATCCAGGGATTGCTGATTCAACAGCGGAACGGCTTCGGCTGGAATGCGATCGTGGTGCTGGTCGGCCTCTTTTTCCTGGGACGGAACCTTGGCTGGGTGCATTGGGAACTCGGCGACTTGATCAGGTTCGCGATTCCCGCGGCGCTCATCGTGGCGGGGCTTAACATGGTGTTCAGAGGAAGCGGCTGCGGACGGACGAAGAAGAAATGGGAGGAAGGCGGGTGGAACGAAGTGACGCCGCCGCCCGCACCGAAGCCGTTCGACGGCCCGCTGCCGCCGCCTCCTCCTCCGCCGCAGCCGTATGACAGCCCGAACGCATTTGCCGAAGATCCCGCTCCCGGCGAGGGACATTCGCACGACGGGCGAACTGCCGACTCAAGCGAAGGCCGATCGCGAGACCCGGGCGAAAGCCGTCCGCCGGGGCGCGGCTGGGATCCGACGGATCGCCTTAGCCAGCGTATGGAACGGCGCCAGGAACGGATGGAGAATTTCAACGAACGTATGCAGGAGCGCGTCGAAAGGATCCACGCCAAACAGCGCGAGCGTCATGAACGTCACCGCGCCAAGGCGCGGGAGCGTCACGCCAAGCACGGTCACTTCGATTACGACGGCTACGATTCGGGCCACGAGACCGACCGGATGTGGAAGGAATACCATCGGCCGCCCGGCCATTCGATGCGGGGATCGCGGATCGACCACAGCCGGTTCATCGGCGACGTGCATATCGGCCAGGAGATGTTCGAGCTCCAGCCGATGAGCATCTCGCATTTTATCGGGGATACGACGATCGATCTGACGCGCGCCCATATTCCGGTCGGCGAGACCCGGATCTACGTGTCGGCGTTCATCGGGGACGTCAAGGCGTACGTGCCCGGCGATCACAGCGTCGGCATCCGCGTCCTCTCGAGCTGCCTGATCGGAGACGTGAAGGTGCTGGAGCAGAAGCGCGGCGGCGTTTTCAATCAGATGTCCGCGGAGACGCCGGGGTTTCAAGATACGGATAAACAAGTGGTGCTGATCGTCAGCTGCTTCATCGGCGACGTGCGCGTGACGAAGGTGGGATAACGACGGATGCCGAAGCTGCTTCGCAACATCAAGTGGGAGTGGGCTTTTTACGCGGCGATCTCGGGTGCGGTCGTGCTGGCCATCATCTATGGCCTGTGGCGGCCTCATATCAAGGCGCTGCCGGCCGGCGCGGCCATCTACAGGCTGATCCCGCTGCTGATCGCCGTGCGGATCGTCGGCGCCTACTTCCGGGGCAGGCGATATCAGAGCCGGATCGATGCACTTCAGGAGGCGCTCAAGCAGTCGGCCGCCGGCAACTGGGAGGCGAGGCTCCCGGAGGAGCGGGCCGATGCCTTCGCGGGCGCGTACCGCGAATTCAATCGGCTGCAGCAGGGGCTGGCCGAGCGGCTTCGCCTGCTGCAGCAGCTCGGAGAGAAGGAAGTAATGGGCAAGGCGGCCACCGTAGAGGAAGCGGTGCTCGAAGAACGAAGGCGGCTGGCCCGGGATCTCCACGATACGGTGAGCCAACAGCTGTTCGCGATCCACATGAGCGCGTCGGCGCTGCCGGCGCTCGTGGACAAGAATCCGGAGCATGCCGGGCGCGTCATGCAGCAGCTCATCGAGATGTCCAAGGCCGCGCAGCGCCAGATGCGCGGCTTGATCGCGCAGTTGCGGCCGCTGGAGCTGCAAGGCAGGACGCTGCCGGAGGCGCTCGACCGCTGGTTCCCGGATTATTGCCGGCAGAACGGCATGCAGGGAACGCTCGACGTGCGCGTGTCCGCGGCGCTGCCGCCCGCCATGGAGCATCAGCTCTTTCTGATCATTCAGGAGGCGATGGCCAACGTCATGAAGCATTCGGGCGCGGACGAAGTCAGGCTCGTGCTGGGAGAGACGGACAGGCAGGTGCTGCTGTCGATCGACGACGACGGCGAAGGCTTCAGCGCGGATCAGGTCAAGGCAGGCTCGTACGGGCTGTCGACGATGCGGGAGCGCGCGATTCAGCTCGGCGGCGACGTCGAGATCGCGACCAAGCCGGGCGCAGGCACGCGGATCAAGGTCGGACTGCCCAAGTTCGCCCATGTTATGGAAGCAAACGGAAGGGGATAATCGACAAATGAGCGGATTAAACGCGATGCAAAGCCCGAGCGGCGTATTGATCGTTGACGATCACGAGATGGTAAGGGCCGGCATCCGGACGTATCTGATGCTGGACGACCGGTTCGAGGTGATCGGAGAGGCTTCGGGCGGGCAGGAAGCGATCGACCGGCTCGATGCGGGCGCCTTCGGCGGCCGCGTCCCGCAGCTCGTGCTGATGGATCTCATGATGCCCGGAATGGATGGCGTCGAGTCGACCCGCGCGATGCTGGCCAAGTATCCGCATGTGCGGATCATCATACTGACCAGCTTCCTGGAGGACGACAAGATCGTGGCGGCGATCGAAGCGGGCGCCGTGAGCTACGTGCTCAAGACGGTGTCGGCGGACGAGCTGGTGTATGCGATGCAGGGCGCGCTGCGCGGAATGCCGGTCATGAGCGGCGACGTCTCGCAGGCGCTGACCCGCGGCCTTCGCAGGCGAACGGCGCAGGACGAGGACGAAGGCTTGACGGAGCGCGAGCGGGAGGTGCTGCTGCTCATCGCCGAGGGCAAGTCCAACAAGGAGATCGGGGACGAGCTGCATATCAGCATTAAGACGGTAAAGACGCATGTCAGCAATTTGCTCATGAAATGCGAACTGGAGGACCGTACGCAGCTGGCCATTTACGCGCATCGAAAAGGGTGGGTCAAGGCCTAGCTCGGGCGAGGAACTCGGGCAGCGTCCGGCAATCATTCTATTAAGGTAAGCAATTCGCTTCAAGTTGAAAGTATTTCGCCGTAAAGCCGGACTGCCGGCTGTCCAAAGGTTTATCGAACCGGGCAAACGGGCATTCTATGGCTAAAAAGGCGGAATTCCCATGCAACAGCTGTCTTCGCGACTCACCTCGACGCAGGTCGCTTACATTCAGGCGCAAGAAGGCCTCGACGATCTCGGATTCAATTTGGGCGGCAATTGGGATTACAAAAACGGATCTCTCGACCGGGCGCTCGACAGGGAGCATAAAGTGTGGCTGCGGCTCCCCTTCGAGGTCGAGCGCGGCGAGCTCGACGTGGAGGCGGAGAAGACGGATGCGATCATTCGGTTCGGTCAGCCTTACGTTTTGAGGCACGAATACGAGGAAGGATTGGATCAAGATGCGCAGCCGCGCACGCTCGGCGGCTTTTTCGACCAATTCGCCGCGCCTTCGAATCCTGACGCCGCGATTGACGAGTCTTGGATCACCGAAGCCAAGCGCGTGCTGGAGCAAGCGGAGAAACGATTCGTAAACTGACGGCGACCCACCGGATATCCATGCGATCCGTCCGCCCGCGCGGCACGGATATTCGAACGGCACGGCTGCCCTCCGGCGACTCGGAGGGCGTTTCTATTTTATAACTTTTTAATATTGATTCAGTTCGCTTTAAGATTGTTTTAAGGTAAATAGGCGAAGATGTTAACAAGAAGAACAAACGACCGCAGGCGCGATGGCCGCGGCGATATGGGAGGAATCGGGCATGGACGATCAAAACAAAAAGCCGGAAGACAATCTCTTCGGGTTCCGATATGGCAACGAACGCGGAGAGAACGGCGACGCGGGAACGACGGATACGGGAGCGGCGAAGGGTCCGGCGTACCGTTACTCGAATCAAGCGGACGCGAGCGAGGAAGGGCATAGCGAAGCGGCGACCGGCTCGGATACGCCGGAGGCCGGATACGCGCCACGGAGCGAAGAAACCAGATTCACCTACGGACCGTTCGGCGCCGGCTCGGATCGGGATCGCGGGACGGCGTACGGCGCAGCCTACGCGAGCGACGAGAGCGAGCGTCCGGCGACGCCGGCGGTCCAGCCGGCCGACAGGGAGTACCGGCCGTTCACCGTATCGGGCAACGGCAGAAACTGGGAGGCTTCCAAGCCGCCGCGCAGGTCCTCGATCCGATCGGTATTCGCTTCGTTCATGGCGGGCGTGGTCGTCGTCGGCGGGTTGATGTTCGCGGCCGACCGCGGCGACTGGTTCAGCACCAAGGCGGCGGCGCCGGCAGCGGCTGCGGTAGCGTCCGCGAGCGACAACGGCGGCGCGAAGACGGTCGCCAACGTCACCGACACGGTGCGGCCGAACAATATTTCGAAGATTTTCGAGCAGGCGAGCCCGGCTGTCGTCAAGATCGAGACTTACGTCAAGGCTTCCAGCCAAGGCGGCTCGGGCAACAGCTGGATGGACGACAATCCGCTGTTCCGCCAGTTTTTCGGCGATGAATACGGAGACGGCTCCGGCGGGGGCAGCGGCAACGGAAACGGCTCGGACGGCAGCGGTTCGCTGCAGGAGGAAGGCATGGGCTCGGGCTTCATTTTCGACTCCACGGGCTATATCCTGACCAACCAGCACGTCGTCGGAGACGCGGACGAGATCAAAGTCACCGTTACCGGCCATCAAGAGCCTTATACCGCTAAGCTGCTGGGCTCCAGCTACGATCTGGACCTCGCGGTGCTGAAGATCGAAGGCACCGACTTCCCGACGCTTAAGCTTGGCGATTCCGGCGCCTCGAACATGGGCGACTGGGTCGTGGCGATCGGCAACCCGTACGGCTTCGACCACACGGTCACCGTCGGCGTGCTGAGCTCCAACGAGCGCGAGATCAGCATCCAGGATACGGACGGCACGCGCAATTACGAGCATCTGCTGCAGACCGACGCTTCGATCAACCCCGGCAACTCCGGCGGCCCGCTGATCAACCTGAACGGCGAAGTCATCGGCATCAACACCGCGGTCAGCTCGCAGGCGCAAGGCATCGGCTTCGCGATTCCCACGAGCACGATCACCGAAGTGCTGGATAGCCTGAAGTCGAATACCAAGATTCCGGCGAAGCCGTCTCCGTTCATCGGCGCGACGCTGCAGGACATCAGCAGCTCCGCGGCACGCCAGCTGGGACTGTCGAACACGGACGGCTCGCTCGTTAACAGCATCCTGTACAACTCGCCGGCTTACAAAGCCGATCTGCGTCAGTACGACGTCATCCTCGGCATGGACGGCACCACGTACAAGACGAAGGAAGAACTGATCGCCGCCATTCAGAAGAAAGCCGTAGGCGACAAGGCCATACTGAACGTCTACCGCGACGGCAAGAAGATCGATCTGACGCTGACGATCGGCAACAAGAGCGATTTCGAGGATCAATCGACCCAGCAGCAACAGCAACAGCAACAACCATAATCTTTTCTGATACAATAGCGTTAGCGGGGCAGTCGCTTAAGACTGCCCCATTCTTTTAGACGGAGGAACCCATGAGACCGCATATTCTCGTAATCGACGACGACGACAAGATCACCTCGCTGCTCAGGCGCAGCCTGGCATTCGAAGGCTATGAAGTTTCCACCGCATCGAACGGCCCCGCGGGCCTCGGCATCGTCGCGGACAAATCCGCGGACCTGGTCATCCTCGACGTCATGATGCCGGGGATCGACGGCTGGGAAGTGTGCCGTAGGCTCCGGACCGCGGGCATGAACGTGCCCGTGCTGATGCTCACGGCCAAGGATGACGTGCAGGACCGGGTGAAGGGATTGGATCTCGGGGCCGACGATTACCTCGTGAAGCCGTTCGCGCTCGAGGAACTCATGGCGCGCGTGCGCGCGCTTATGCGCCGGCGGCCCGAGTCTTCGGGAGAGAACAACCGGCTGCGCTTCGACGATCTGGTGCTCGACGTGGACGGACGGGAGGCGATCCGCGGCGACAACCGGATCGAGCTGACGGCCAAGGAGTTCGACCTGCTCCACCTGTTCATGCAAAATCCGAAGCGCGTCCTGTCGCGCGATCAAATCATGGACAAGATCTGGGGCTACGACTACAGCGGGGAGTCCAACGTGCTCGAAGTGTACGTGGCGATGCTGCGCCAGAAGCTGGAGGAATTCGGGGACAAGCGCCTCATTCAGACCGTGCGGGGAGCGGGCTATGTCCTGAAGGGAGACAGCTAGGACATGTCGATCAGGCTGCGATTGACGCTTTGGTATTCGGGGCTGCTGGCTGCGGTGCTTGCTATTTTTTGCATATTAATTTACGTAATCGTCTATCAAAATACGGTGGGCGGAATTAAAAGCCGATTAGTAAACGAAGCTGAAAAAATCCGAATAACTCCCACTGTAGACTGGTCTGGTGATTATGATCTTAATGCCCGCTCGATGTTCGCTTTCGATGCGACGATCGGGATCCAGGTGGTTAGTTTTCTTCAAACCAAAGAGGGAAGCATAAGCAAATCCGGGAATTTGGCAGCTTCCAATATCACGTTTCCATATCCGGCATACGAAAAGGTAGCGGAAGGATACCGGCAGGTAGCGATCGGCGACAATCCTTTCATTATTTATAACAAACCCTATTTACTTAACGGGCAACTTGTAGGTTTGCTGCAAGTGGGCGCCTATACGGACAAAGAGAGCAGCTTTCTCTCCCAAATCAGATTCGTGCTCTGGATCGCCGGCCTCGCCAGTCTCGTGCTCGCCTTCGTCATCGGCCTTTTCCTCGCGCGTAAGGCGCTGCGCCCGATCGAGAAGGTCACGGAGGCGGCGGAGCGCGTGCAGAGCGGTTCGGACCTGAAGCTGCGGATCCCAGGAGAGAGCCAGGACGAGATCGGCCGTCTCACGCGGACGCTCAATCATATGCTTGAGCGGGTGGAGAAAGCATACAATGTGCTGGAAGAGTCGAACACCGCGCAGCGCAGGTTCGTGTCGGACGCTTCGCACGAACTGCGGACGCCGCTGACGACGATTCGCGGCAATGTGGATTTACTGGAAAAGGTATGGGCCGAGCCGGCCACGGGCGACGCGGCGGCAGAACGTGGCAGCGAAGTAGCGAAGCCTCGCTTGTCCTTGGCGGAGCGGGAAGAGCTCTCCCGCGAGGCGCTGCACGACATCTCGGACGAAGCAAGGCGCATGAGCCGGCTCGTCAACGATCTGCTGTCGCTGGCGCGCGCGGACGCCGGCTACGTCGTGGACAAGGAGCCGATCGACCTGCTGCCGCTCGTCGAAGAAGCCGCCCGCAGAGCGGGGTTTCTGCCGCGCAAGGCAGAGTGGATCGTCGGTCCGTTGGACGCGCTCGCTGGCGTGCGGGTTGTAGGCAACCGGGATTACCTGATGCAGCTGCTGTTCATTTTTATCGAAAACGGATTTAAATACACGCCTGCCGGCGAAGTCCGACTCGAGGTGTTCCGCCAAGAGGACCGCGTAGGCTTGTCGATCGCCGATACGGGCATCGGCATTGCCAAGGCCGATATGCCCCGCATCTTCGATCGCTTCTATCGGGCCGACGAATCCCGCGGGCAGACGGCCGGCACGGGACTCGGGCTCTCGATCGCCAAGTGGATCGCGGACATGCACCGCGCTTCCCTGGACGTACAGTCCCGCCCCGAAGGCGGCAGCCGCTTTACCGTGTGGCTTCCTGTCGACTTTTCCGAACGCCCGGATTACGGTATAATAGAGGCATCGGTGCGCCCGGCTGTTCCCGATTCGGAACAAAGCTGACAGGTACGGGCGAGAAAGCGGGTTACGAAAATGGAGATCGTCAAAATTTCCCCTCGCGGATATTGCTACGGCGTGGTGGATGCCATGGTGCTTGCCCTTCAGACGGCGCGCAACCTGGATCTGCCGCGCCCCATTTATATTTTAGGGATGATCGTGCACAACAGCCATGTGACCGAATCGTTCAAGGACGAGGGCATCATCACGCTGGACGGCGCGAACCGACTCGAGATTCTCGAAGGCGTCGAGTCCGGCACCGTGATCTTTACGGCGCACGGCGTCTCTCCGGAAGTCCGCAAAAGGGCCAAGGAAAAAGGGTTGACTATCGTGGACGCCACCTGCCCGGACGTCACGAAGACGCACGATCTGATCCGCGAAAAGGTCGGAGAGGGCTATGACATCATTTACATCGGCAAAAAAGGACATCCCGAGCCGGAAGGCGCCATCGGGATCGCGCCCGACCGCGTCCATCTGATCGAGAACGATGCAGATATCGCGGAACTTCGACTTGCCGGCGACCGTATTATAATAACGAATCAGACGACGATGTCGCAGTGGGATATTCGGCATCTCATCTCGAAGCTGCTCGAGACGTTCCCCCAGGCGGAGGTTCACAACGAGATTTGCCTGGCGACGCAGGTTCGTCAAGAGGCCGTGGCCGAGCAAGCGAAGAACGCGCAGCTCTGCATCGTCGTGGGCGACCCGCGGAGCAACAATTCCAATCGGCTCGCCCAAGTATCGGAGGAGATCTCCGGCGTGAAGGCGTACCGCGTCTCGGACGTCACGGAGATCAAGCAAGAGTGGCTCGAAGGCATCGAACGCGTCGCCGTCACTTCCGGCGCTTCCACGCCAACGCCGCTGACCAAGGAAGTCATCCAATATTTGGAGCGATACGACCAGAACGACCCTTCGACTTGGGAGATCCGCCGCACCGTCAACATGAGCAAGCTGCTGCCGACGGTTAGAGAAAAAACAACCATTTGAGCCTTTCTTGGCTGGAGTGGCGCCGCAGGCCGCAAGAAAGGAGCGCCATGCAACAACGTCTTCGCAAGTTCGTACGCTATTTGAAGCTGCAGTACGTCAAGCTGCTTCGCGCCAAGGGCGGGGCTTATTCGATAGCGATGGGATTCGCGATCGGGCTGTTCGTGGAGATGTTCAATCTCCCGACCTACGGCACCTCGTTCGTGCTCATCTTTCCGCTGATCTACCTGCTTCGGGGCAATTTACCCTCGGCGCTGGTCGGATTCGTATTCGGCAAGCTGATCTACATCCCGATGTCCGTCCTGAACAAGATGGTAGCGGACGCCGTGATGCCCGAACATTTCACGGTGCATTTTTCTTTCCTGCCGGAGAAAATCAATCATTTTCTGCTTTTCAACTTGAAGATGATCGTGGGCGGGATGATCGACGGCTTGGCGCTCGGCGTTTTATTTTTCTTCCCGATCTGGTATAGCGTCCAGGCGTTCAAGCGCAAACGGAGAGAAAAGCGCCGCGCGAGAAAAATCGTCATTGAAGCGAACAAGCCGGCGATGGAATGACTGGGTAATACGAGGGCCCCGGGGATTGACACCCGGGGTTTTATCGTCTATATTTACTTTAGCGCTTAAAAGCGTATAAGCGTCGAAGCGTATAAGCGCGAAAGCAAAATTGCGAAAATAACAATCCGAATCCGGGAGCGTGTCCTTATGATCGTCATTACTTCCCCGCATATCTCCGAAGAACGCATCTTGGAGATTGCCGAATATATTCAAAAGAGCGGCGTACAGCCTCATATCTCGCGCGGCACGGATCGTACCGTCATCGGCATCATCGGCAAGGCAGAGCCGTCGCTCGCGGAGCACATCCGTTCGATGCATGGCGTGGAGAATGTCATCAAGATCTCCAAGTCTTACAAGCTGGCCAGCAGGGACTTCCATCCGGACGACACGATCATCGAAGTGAAGGGCGTGAAGATCGGCGGCGACAATCTGGTCGTCATGGGCGGCCCGTGCGCGGTCGAGACGCCGGAGCAGATCGACGAGATCGCCCGTCTGGTCAAGGCGGCCGGCGGTCAGGTTCTCCGCGGGGGCGCGTTCAAGCCGCGTACCGGCCCTTACAGCTTCCAAGGGATCGGCGTAGAAGGACTGAAGTGGATGAAGGAGGCCGGCGAGAAATACGGCTTGCTCACCATCACGGAAGTCATGGCGCCGGAGTTCGTCGACATTTGCGCCGAATACGCGGACATCATGCAGGTCGGCACGCGCAACATGCAGAACTTCGACCTGCTTCGCAAGCTGGGCACGATCCAGAATCCCGTCCTGCTGAAGCGCGGCTTCAGCTCGACGTACGACGAATGGCTGAATGCGGCGGAGTACATTCTCGCGGGCGGCAATCCGAACGTCATGCTGTGCGAGCGCGGTATCCGCACATTCGAGACGTACACGCGCAACACGTTCGACCTGGCCGCGATCCCGGTCATCCAACAGCTGTCGCACCTGCCGGTCATCGCCGACCCGAGCCATGCGACGGGCCGCCGCGAGCTGGTCGAGACGATGACCAAGGCATCCGTCGCCGCAGGGGCGAACGGGCTCATCATCGAGATGCATACCGATCCGGACAACTCGGCGACGGGAGACGGCGTGCAGTCGCTGTTCCCGGACCAATTCGCTAACCTCCTCAAGGAACTCGAGAAGCTCTCGCCGCTGCTCGGCAAGCGCTTCGACACCGCGAAGGAGCCGGCTGAAGCGTTCGCGACGTGGAAGAAATAATAGATAGCCGTAATCGAGCAGAACCGCCGCAATTGCCGGCGGTTTTTTTAGTGCGACTCACAGCCCCTGATTGAAGAGGTTTACCGAATAAACGCATGAAGTATTCCTGTTAGTTAATTGGCCAATCGTAGAAAAAGAACCTCGACCTCCGCGATATTGCGGAGGTCGAGGTTCTTTTTTCAAACAAATAGCGGTTGCCGACGCTTATGGACGCTTCATTTCCGCATGCGGGACCAACTTCCCAAAAACCGCGTACCTGGCATTGCTGTACTCGTAAGAGCAGGTAATGAGTGCTACGATTCGATCGTCTGCCCGTACCGTCACGTTGCTTTGAAAGGTTGACGCGTTCTTTAACGTTTCAATATAGGCCAGATAATCATCATCGTCGTCGAAGTCCCGCCGGAGAAACTCGATCGACCCGTTGGCGACCATGCCTGCGAACAATTCGATTGTATAGTCGCCGTCAGGCGTATACAGATTCATGACAGGATGAGCGTCATAATAGGACTGCTTCTTATACTTCGCAAGCGAAGCGAACATAGAGCCGTTCTTCATGTAATGTCCGTATATAATCGTGACGGCTCTCGAGAAATCGCCCGGCGTCCGGTAATCGACGAACGGACTGCCCATGCTGTTCGCTTTGCCCGTGAATAAGTGATTGAGGTAATAGCTGTTATCCTTCCCCTGCACGACCGGATAATCGATGACGCTGTCCTGTGCCTTAATCCAGGCTACGACGTCCGGGTTCACGCGAGCCAGCGCGGCAAAATCCACGTCCTGCCCCGACCAAGGGTCGGGAGCAGGATTCTCAACCGAGAGGGGTTCCGGCATCAAAGAAAGCGCAGAGGATGGAGTCGTCTCCTTGAGTCTTCTAACCTGTTCGTAGGCGTTGTCGCCGCGCGCATACTCCCGATTGGCCGATATAAGCACGTATGCGGAACCGACCAGCCCCCCGATGCACAGCCATATGGAAAGGCGCCAAGCCCATCGCGCTCTGCTCGTTCGCGCCATCTTCCTATTGACGCTTCCCGGTCTTGCTTCTTCTCCGTGCAGCGTTATTCGCGTACATCAGAACGACCAAGGCAGCCCCGAAGAAGATCAACCCGATTTGACCTGCTTGCTTGTGGTTATTATCGCCTGTCTTCGGCGTACCGCTGCCGGCACCTTGTTGGCTTCCGTTGTCTGCGGTGCCAGAATTGCCGTCAGTGCCGCCGTTACCGCCGTCAGTATCGGTCGAACCGCCCGACGGACTGTCGGTAGATCCGCCCGACGGACTGTCGGTAGATCCTCCGGAGGAGCCATCGCCCCCATTATGGCTATTGTCGCCGTCGCCTCCATTGTCGCCGCCGTCGCCGCCGCTGCCTTCATTGCCAGGCTGTTCGGGCTCCTGAGACTCCTTGTTGTTCACGAAATCTGCGACCTGCGTCGCATCCACTTGGATGGTACCGGTCGATCCCGTGCTGGTCGTTACGTAACCGTCCGCAGCATAATCTTCCTCGCTGACCGTATAACTCGTTCCTGCCGGCAGTCCGGCAATCGTAACGCTCTGTCCGTGAGCCAGCGTTACCGTTCCGCCGCTCTGAATCGTTCCGTTGCCTCCGCTGCCGGAATACTTATAAGTGGCGTTTGTGCCGTCAAGAACGACCTTGAAGCTGAACTTCTTCCCGCGGTCCCCGCCATTGCCCGTTACCGTCTTGTTGATCGTCAGACTACCTTGACTCGGGGCATACCACACGTTCTTGGTATTGACGAATGCGCTGGATTGCTCCTGGCCTCCGACAATCGCGCCCGTATTCCCCGTCTTCGTCGTTACGTAACCGTCCGCGGCGTAGCTGGCTTCGGTTACGGCATACGTCGTGTTTTTGGCAAGACCTTCAATCGTAATGCTCTGTCCGTCAGACAGCAAGATCGTATCTCCGCTCTTGATCGTATCGTCACCTGCGCCGCCCGAACCGGTATAGTTGTATACGCCCGGTGCGCTCAAGGTAACCGTAAATTCGAATTTTTTAGCCTTATCGCCGGCATTACCCGTCACCGTCTTGCTAATCTTCAGACTGCCGAACCAATCGTCTCTCGCGTTAACGAAATCGGCTGATTGGAAATCATTCGTTACGATCGTGCCGGCGTCGCCCGTCTTGGTCGTTACATAGCCGATAGCAGCGTAATCATTTTCGGCTACAGCATACGTTGTGCCTGCAGGCAGTCCCGCAATCGTGATGCTTTGTCCGCCAGCGAGTGCGATCTTGCCTCCGCTCGTAATCGTGCCGTTCGCGGCGCCTCCCGAGCCGGTGTAATTGTATACGCCCGGCGAGCTCAAGGTGACGGTGAAGTCGAATAACTGAGCCGTGTCTCCGTCATTGCCCGTTACCGTCTTGCTGATGATCAGGTTGCCGGGCTTATCCTTCGTGTTCACGAATACCGCGGTCTGCGTTTGATCAGCTGCAATGACGCCTTCAGCACCGACGCTTGTCGTCTTGTATCCTTCATTGGCATAGTTCGTTTCTGTTACTTTATAGGTTGCGTCTGCCGGCAAGCCCGCAATGATAATCCCCTGTCCGTGGGAGAGGGAGATCGTGCCACCGCTCGCGATCGTACCGCTCGCTGCGCCGCCTGTACCGGTGTAGTTGTATACGCCCGGCGCCCCGGTAAAGTTAACGGTGAAATCGAAATGCTTGGTTAAGTCGCCGTCGTTTCCGGCAACGGTTTTGGAGATGACGAGCTTGCCTGTAGTATTGTTCTTATGATTCGCTACGGTCAGCTTATTGGTGTCTGCTCCGGTTTTGCCGTCGATGGTAGTCACCACTGTCGAGCCCGTAGTATCCACATGGACCGTATGGTCGATGCCTTCCAACGTATAGCCGCCGGAAGGTGCGGCTGTCTCGCGGAGCACATAGTCCCCATTCGGTATAGCCTTCATCTTCAACTTGCCGTCAGCGGCGCTGATCGCCTTGCGAATGACCGTGCTGCCGTCAATCGCGAACAACGTGAACTCGGCGCCGAGAAGCGGCGCCGACGTCAATCCGTCGGTCTTCGTCACTTCCAGCCAGCCGCCGCGCATCATCGTTGCGGAACTGTCCGCGTTGCTGATCGCATAATTAATCTGTTGTTCGGATGCGCCGGCGTTACCGGCCGTCAGCGACGCGTGGTTCACGACGCCTCCGATCTCGCCGGTAATATCCGTCAAGTAACTCAAGCGGTAAGCTTTACTATGGTCCGGGATCTTGAACAGCAGCTCCCTGGTGGCGTTATTGTAGAAGAGATTCGTACCTAGGGCAAGCGGAACATTGCTGCCGTCGGTCAGCGTCCCGTCCGGCTGCGGCGTCAGCTCTTTGGCGGCAATGTAGCTGACGCCATTGCCGTCATCCAGCAACAACTTGCCCATGGCATCCGTGCGCAAATCAAGTCCGAGCGGGAGCGTATCTACGATGGATTCGCCTGTCGTCCCTAGCTCGTTAGGGTTGTACACGACAGACCAATTCAGCGTGCCGTTCGTCGGGCCGGTGTAGGATTTCTTTAAAATTTCGCTTTTGATCGATACCTGCTGCGATCGGGATGCTCCAGGTGTCCAATGAGCTGCTTGAAGATTCAAAGCGTTGGTGATCGTCGTCGTCTTGTTGCTGTCGAAGTATCCGTCAAGCGTAGTGCCGGTCGGCTTGGCCTTGACCAGAATGACGTAAGGCTTGTCCAATTGAGTGAACGTAAAGGTTGCTTGCCCCGCGGTGCTGAAGTTGGCCGTCAATCCGGATACGCTAGCTTCCGGCGTCGTGCTGGCTGCAGCGACGGAAGACGAACCAGAACCTGTATTCCCTGCAAATATCAGATATTGCTCGCCTGGGACGATGTCGGCGAACTCCCAGCCAGCCGGCAACGTATCCGTAACCGTGGCAGTTCCGAGCACGTCCGTCGCCTCATTGCTCGCTACCTTCGCGGTGTTGAAATCCAGGCCGTCCGCATTGACGCTAAGTCGGAAGATAACCGACTTGTCTACGTAATCGAACCCTTCCGCCGCGTTCGTCGTGCGTTGCGAATTGACCCCCGCGGCCGGGTCGGCCAGTGCCTCGCGCTTCAGCAATTCCTTCGCCAGCGTGCGACTATCGTAGGTCACGGAGCCTGTCGCATCTCGCAGTTTGGTCGTATTGGTGAACAACGAAGCGGTGTTGTCTACATTTTTGCTAGTATTCCCTGCGTATACATCAGGGTTCACGATGAGCGTCTTGAATTGAATCGTATTCGCCGCAGCTGTCGATAGCCCGGTTACTTCGATCAAATCGGCAACCCGCTTGCCATTATCTAAAATCGGTATAACGTTCAACGTTCCTGACGTAGTCGTGCCGCTGCTTGCAACATATTGCAAGCCCGTACGCTTGGTGACATTCGTTGTGTCGATGCCCGTCGGCCAACCCGTCGTACCGGATAGATTCGTGGCCGGGTCGTATACGAGCAAGTCGTACACGCGCATGTCGGCAATGGCCTGATTTTTCGCATCGGCCTTGATCGTCCACGTAATCTCGCGGGTGGTTTTATTCAGCGAGCCCGATTTGGTCAGCGCATCGTAACCGATGCCAATGCCGACGTTGCCCGTATTCAGCGTTACGCCGCCCGGCTTGTTGTCCCAATCGAGGGTCGCAGCGTTGTTGAACGTTGTTTTGCCTACTGTCGTGCCGGTGTTGCTCACCTTGCTCGTAATGACGAGCTGAACCATCGTGCTAGTCGTTCCGGGGAGCGTATACTTTCCGTCCGTCGGTTCGGAGCCAACAACGGTGCCCGGCGTCCAGGCCGAGCCATCCGTAGACGTCTGCCATTGCGCCGAGACGAAGTCAAGCCCGCTCGGCAGTACGTCCGTGATCGTCAGATTATCCAACGAAGCTTGTGCCTTGTTCGCCGTGATCGTCCATGTAATGAATTGATCAGCAGGATCATAAGTGGCTTCGCTGCCCGGATCATGTTTGGCCGCCCCGGTCTTCTCGATCCACTTTGGCGTCATAAAGCTTGCCGTTCCGGACCCGCTTTGTACGACAGCGTTGTCTTTGAGTAACTGGGCGGTGTTGCTTATCGATTGATTGACGTTATTGACGTAGTACTTGTTATCAGGAATCGTCGTGCTGAACTTGATCTCCTGCGGACCCGAGGATGGGTCGGGGAATTTATACGTTATCACGCTACCCGTCTCGACAGGCGTGGCGGCAACGCCGCCTACCGTGAACGAGCTCGGAACGTACGTCCCCACATTGCTTAGATCATCGCTGAATTCATAATCCTTCAGATCGACCGCAGTTGCGCCCTTGGTTGCGGAGAGCGTTACGGTCCAATCGATCTTATTATGGGCGAGATCGGCAACGCCGGACTTCGCCACATTGTAGACGACCGGAGCCGGAGGGACGACCACGGTATAGTCCTTGCCAAGAATCTTTACCGTATGAGTACCTTCATCGCCTGCGCTTCCGGAGTTGTCATATCGAAGTTGGGCGGAAAACTCGCCGCTTACGGTATTATAACCGCCGTTTTCGTCGAAAATTTCGCTATCTCCATCAAACAGGATATCGGCTTTCACCGATCCGCCAGTCGAATCTAGCGTCGCGGTTCCGATACTCTTGCCGCTAGTGTGTGTTAGTGACAGTGACGTTCCCGACATAAGAATGAATCCTTGACTTAACTCAAAGCTAGCAGTGTCGCCAAGTTCAACAACCGTTGGTGGGGTAGGGTCATCCCCTGCAACCGGCACTCCAAAGGACACTTCGACACTAAGCGTATCCCCGTTGCTGATGTTGATCGTGTCGCCTGGATTAATAACCGTGCTTCCCTGTTTAACTACAGCAGTCACATTTGTAAGCGCGCTTGTCTTATCTGGAGCGTCTGCCCATACACTCAATCTGCCGATCGGCAACATGGCGCTGACCAGAATGGCAAATGCGAGCAGCCAGATTCCCACCTTGTGCTTCATGAATTCATTTCCTCCTAGTTAGACGCTGCAATCTGCTCGTCAATGATATGGTTTATACCTGCTATAACTCTGTTTAAAAATAAGTTTCCTTCGTTCGGATTGGCTCCGCGCGTTAACTCGAAATTTTGGGTCAAGACCATTTCGTCGTTCGCCACCGTCTTTCTCAACGTAATGCCGGAAGCTAGCCAGCACGAAACATGCGCGGATACAGCACGAGCGCGATTCCCGCGGCTAACAAGAGAATCGCCGTCAGCGTCAGCGCGGGCCTGCCGCGCTTCGGTGTTCCTGTCAATTCAAACCGTTCCTCCTCCATTGCAGTCGAATTTCCACACTAACAGGCATTGTATAGTACAGAACTATACAAAAACTGAACAAATCCGATTTTAGAAAACAAAAACCGGCAGCATCCCGATTACAGGGACGTTGCCGGCGTTTCATGAACGAATGTCTCTGGCGATGAAGGAAACGGTCGTGCCGTCCGGGCCGCTCTCCAGCGCAAGTCCCGTGCCGAACAACTGCCTCAGCCTGCGATCCGTGTTGATGAGCCCGATGCCTGATTCTTTGTCGAGCCGATTGTCTTGCAGCCTCTCCAGCGTGGACGCGTCGATGCCCGCGCCGTCGTCGGTTATAGTGATCTCAAGCCCGCCGTCCGTTCGTTTGGCGCGAATGCAGACCGTCCCTCCAAGCGGGCGCTTTAGAATGCCGTGCCGGACCGCGTTTTCGACCAACGTCTGAACGGAGAGCGGAGGGACCGGCGCATGCGATTGGGAATCGTCGACGTCCCACTGAACCCGAATGCGGTCGGGGAAGCGTTCCTGTTTGATGTATAGGTAGGACCTGACCAGATTGAGTTCCCGTTCAAGCGGGACAAGGAGATCCGAATTGCGGAAGTCGAAGCTGGCCTTCAGATAATTGCCGAATTCGAACAAGAGGGCGCGCATCCGGTCCGTGTCGACCTCGCCGAGCGCGGCGATCGTATTGAGCGTATTGAACAGGAAGTGCGGCTGGATCTGCGCTTGAAGCCAGGCGGCTTCGAACCGGAGACGCTCGCGGACGGACTGCCGGAGGTCGGTGAGCGCCTTGACGCGGTACCTGAGCTCCGTCGGCTCGACCGGCTTGGCGAGATAATCGTTCGCGCCTGCGCGAAACCCGGAGGCGATATCCTCCGGATGATTGCGCGCGGTGAGCAGAAGAATCGGCAGCTCCGCCAGGGGGAATCTGCTTCGAACGATTCGGGTAAGTTCGTAGCCCGACATGTTCGGCATCATGACGTCGCTGATGAGCAGGTCCCATTTTCCCTGTTCTAACCTTAAAAGCGCATCCTTGGCGCTCCTCGCCGTCGCGAGTTCGTAGCCCTCCGGCGATAGCAGCCCTTCGAGCACGTCCAAATTCACCGGATCGTCGTCGACGGCAAGAATACGGATCTTTCCCTGTCTCGCGACCTCCGTTTCCGCTTCTGCGCGCTCAAGGCGATACGCAAGCCCGCCGCCGGTCTCGTCAGCGGCCGCAGCCGTTTCCTCCAGAGCTTCTTCATAGGGGGGGCGCAAAGAAGCGGCGAAATCCGCATGAGGAAGCGACAGCGTGAAGACGGTGCCTTTGCCGGGCGAAGAAGAAGCGGTCAACGCGCCGCCATGCAGCGCGGCCAGCTGCTTGCCGATGCTGAGGCCGATGCCGAGCCCGCCGGCATAAGCGGCGCCTGCGGCGCCCTGCTCGTAGGGTTCGAAAATCCGGTTCAGCGCTTCGGCGGGTATGCCCGGTCCGCTGTCGGCCACGGCGATCCGGACATATCCGGCTTCGATGGCGGCGCTGACGTCAATGGTGCCGCGTTCGGTGAATTTTAACGCGTTGTGCAACAAATTGTATAGAATTTGGATTAGTCTGTTCTCGTCAGCGAGCACGGGCGGGAAGTCCGGCGATATGCGATTCGTCATCCGCAGGTTTTTGCCTATCGCCATGTCGGCGAGCATGTCCGTCACGCCGGTGACGACCGCATGGAGGTCGACCGGCGCAGGATGGATTCGAATCACGCTCATCTTAAAGGCGGACAGGTCCATCAAGTCGCTGAGCAGCATCGACATGCGCCGCCCGACGGAGAGCATCAACTCGATTTTGCGCTGGCTGCGGTCGTCGAGCTTCGCGCGGCTGCCGTCGAGAACGGATTGGGCGATGCCCAACATGCCGTGCAGCGGATTTTTTAGCTCATGCGAAGTGCTGGCGAGAAAATCGTCCTTTTCCTTGTCCGCCTGTCGGAGCTTGTCCGTCGCGGCGCGCATGTCCTTGAGCAGCATGGCATAATGGCGAAACCAATAGGCGCCGAACATCAGGAAAGCGAACAAGAGATCGAACGCGTAAAAGGTTTTGGTCGAATCGAGCTGGGTCTGCGTGGAGGCGCCGACTGCGTTGCAAAAGACGCCCGTCGCGCCCGCGAGCAAGTAGATCGCCCCCGGTCGGCCACTCCTCGTGGCGCGGTATAAATAGTAGAAAAGCACGGCGCCGCCCCCGAGGAACAGGACGAGGTTCAAGGCGCTGTCGAAGCCGTCCATGGTCGGATTGATCCAAAAATAAATGGCGATGCCAAGGCAGCAAACGACGGAGATGCGAATCAGCCGGTAGCGCCCGCTGTCGGCTTGGATGTGCGCCGCGAAGGCGAGCAGCGAGGCGAACACGAGCGCAGGCATCATCAGCGCCAGCTTCAAAAGGGATGGATCGCCGATCGGCGCGATTCTGCCGAGCAGCATATCGTCCTGCGACAGCACCATCGTCAAGGTGCAGACATTAAGCGCAGCGAAGAGCAGCAGGCCCCGATTGCGGAAGCCGACGAGGAACAGCAGGCCGGCATTCAGCAGGTGCAGGCCGGCGACGACGCAGACGAGCAGCTGCAGGCCTGCGGATGCAAGCGCGATCCTTTCGATGCTCTCGCGCGACCCGAAGCTCAGAGCCGTTCGCATGCCGCCCGCGGTCGTATCGAAAAAGTTCGCGACGCCGACGCGGACATCGATCACGCCCGATCCGTCATCCTCGAAGTAAGCGGAATAGGGGACGATGCCCGGCGTGTACGCGGAAGCGTTCGCTGCCGGGCTGCCCGACCCTCCGAGGCGACGGCCGTTGACGTACATGACCGAGGACATGTACGTCTGCGTGCTGCGCAGGCCCAGGTCCCGGCCTTCATGCGGATCGACCATGATCAGCAGCCGATAGGTGCCGAAGCCGAAGTTGGGCGGCAGCACGGCCAGCCGGGACGCGTCCAGCGCCGGACGCCAATTGCCGGGGACGTCGAGGAGGACGCGCGCCGCTTCTCCGGAAGACAACTCTCCGTCTTCGGACGGGAGAGAGGCGGGATAGAACGCCCACTGCCCATCGAGCGAGATGGGGCGCTGCGCGGATAAATCCGCTCCGCGCAGGTCGAGGATGCCGTCCCGAATGGGGGCGTGGGCGGCCATTCGGTTATGATCATACCACCATGTCCGCAGGAGCAGGAGCAGGGCGGCGGTCAACAAGACGATGCCAAGCGTTCGTCTGGCCGTCATGGATCGATCGCCTGGGTCGGCACGTCCGTCCGGCGGCCGGCGTACCATGCCGCGATATCGGCAGAAGGCGGGTGGCCGTATTGGTCCTCGCTCATTTTGACGAGCAGCGCATATTGCTGTTCGACCATGCTGTTTTCGCCGAGCGCCGCGTGAAGCTTCATTATAAGGAAGTAAACGTCTTCGGAATAAGGAAAACGCGACTGCACCCGGTACAGCCAATCGAGCCCATAGGCCGGCATGCCATGCTCCTCAAGCAGGGCCGCCAATCTCAGCGCGTACCGGTACCAGAGTATGCGCAGCCTTCGGCGCTCCGCGTCCGCCCATTCGTAATCTTGCTCCTCGAGGTAATCGCCGGTAAACGCTTCAAGCCACGATTCGTACTCCTGAAGCTGATCCGGAAGATTCTCGTCGGCCAGGGGCATGCGCCGCTCCCAATCGTCGACGTCGATCACGATGTCGTCTGTCGTCAACTCGTAGCCGGCCTTGGTATTAAGGATTCGGATGCCGATGCCTGCGGCCTCGATGGACTTGCGCAGCTGGTACACCGTCGTATACAGGAGGGCATAGCTGCGCTCAGGCGCAAGCTCGGGCCACAACAGCTCGATCAGCGTATCCTTGCGCGTCTGCTGCCCGCGTCTGTGAAGCAGGAAGGCGAACAGCTCCTGCGCTTTGTTCGTTCTCCAGGCCAGCTGCGTGGCGTTAGGTCCGTATTCGACGGACAACGAGCGAAAGCATCGAATGAACGCCTGAGCGCCCGACGTTTCGGCGTTTGCCGCGGCAGAGGGGGCCGGCGCGGCGCTCTCCAGCCGCTGAAGCGTCTGCGCTAGGCGCGGCAGCAGCACGGGCTTCAGCAGGTAGTCGAGCGCATTGACCTCGAATGCCTTAAGGGCGTATTCCTGGTAGGCGGTCACGAATACGATCCGGGCGCCAGGCAGCGCCTCTTGAAAAAGAAGAGCGGCTTCGAGACCGTTCATGACCGGCATGTCGATATCGAGAAAAATGACGTTCGGATCCAATGCGCCAAGCGCGTCCAACGCGTCTTTGGCGTTGCCGAATTTGCCGCAGATCTCGATGCCGCCGAGCTTGTGTAGTTGTCTTTCCATATCGTTTAGTGCCAGGGGTTCGTCATCCACGATTATGCATTTCAATTCGATCCCGCCTCGTTCGTGGTTCCGGCGCAGCCAAAGATCGCCATTTTTCTACATTATATCGGACTTCCGGACAAAATGGAGGCTTGAAACCATAAATTCTGCGCGCAGCCGGACCGGCGTACAATAGTAGGGAGGTGATCGACGAATGTTGAAGCTGGGCGTACTGGAGCAATCCCCCGTGCTGAGCGGAGGGGACGCCGCGCAAGCGCTCCGGGATACGATCGAGCTGGCGAAGCTTGCCGAAAGGCTCGGCTATTCGCGGTTCTGGGTATCGGAGCACCACAACGCGACCGGGCTGGCCGGCTCTTCCCCCGAGGTACTCCTCGCCGCGCTGGGAGCGCGCACTTCGCGTATTCGCATCGGTTCGGGCGGCGTGCTGCTGCCGCATTACAGTCCGTATAAGGTCGCCGAAAACTTCAGGGTGCTCGAAGGTTTGTATCCGGGTAGAATCGACCTCGGCATCGGCCGGGCGCCGGGCGGCATGCCGCTCGTATCGCGGGCGATGGGCAGGGAGGCGGGCAAGGACAAAGAGGGGGGCTTCGTCCATTCGTTGGGGGAGCTTGCGGCTTATCTGGAAATCGGGCCCCCGCTCGGAACCGGCCACCCGCTGGCCGGACTTGCGGCGTCGCCGGTCGTAAGCACGCGTCCCGAGGCTTGGCTTCTCGGCTCGAGCGCCCATAGCGCGCAGGTGGCGTCCGCGATGGGCGCGGGGTTCGCATTCGCGCATTTTATCAACGGGCAAGGCGGGCAGGCCGCCGCGCGCGAATACAGGCTCCGCTTCAGGCCCGGACCGCTTGGGTCGTCGCCTCGCGTCGCGGTATGCGTATTCGTCGTCTGCATGGACGACGACAGCCAAGCGGAGCGGGAAGCGGCATCGCTTGACTTGCGGCTGCTGCTGAACGATAAAGGCGAATACGGCCGGCCGGTGCCGAGCCGCGAGGAGGCGCGGACATACGCGTACAGTGCGTCCGACCGGGCGAGGATCGCGGAGAACAGGAGCCGGATGATCGTCGGCGGTCCAGAACGCGCGGAGCGGCAGTTGTATACGCTCGCTGCGAGCTATGGCGCCGACGAGATCATCGTCAATTGCATCACTGCCGACGCGACGTCCCGATCCGCCAGTATCGAGCGAATCGCCGGCTTGATTCGCAAACGGATCGCCAGGTAAAACGCGTTAAGCGGCATTGGCGGAAATCGATAAGAATAGGGCGGAAGCCGGACGTTCGGTTTTTCGCGCGGCGGTCGGCCGAGGCGGTCCGAGACCGGGCGTACCGCCCGCCGGACGCGGGTTTTTCTCGCTGTCGGGACGCGGTTTTCCGGTATGTCAAAAGTGTTAACATACCTCACACTTCCACAAAAAATACCTTACATAAGTATTGACGCTCTTCTATCAAAAAATTTATAATAGCGACAGAGTTCAGGTGAAAAGTTGAACGTTGTTTCGTTTCACAAGACCTAATGTTCGGAAATGGGGAGGAAATTCGAAATGTCTGCACAAAACGTTTTGGATCTCATCAAGGAAAAGAATATTGAGTTCGTCGATTTTCGTTTCGTCGATTTGAACGGCCGCGCTCACCACATCACGCTGCCGGCGACGGAAGTGGACGAAGATACTTTCGTTAACGGCGTTGCTTTCGACGGTTCTTCGATCACCGGTTTCCGCGGCATCGAACAATCCGACATGGTCATGATGCCCGACACCGAATCGGTCTACGTGGATCCGTTCACCGCTCACGCGACCCTGATCGTCATGTCCAACATCTACACGCCGGACGGCGAACGTTATGACCGCGACCCGCGTTCGATCGCGCACAAGGCCGAAGAATTCCTTCAACAATCCGGCGTCGGCACGACTGCTTTCTTCGCGCCAGAATCCGAGTTCTTCATCTTCGACGACGTCCGCTACGAGAGCACGATGAATTCTTCTTCCTTCTTCGTCGATTCCGAAGAAGCCGCTTGGAACACCAACCGCAAGGAAGAGGGCGGCAACCTGGCGTTCAAAGTAGGCGTTAAGGGCGGCTACGTGCCTGTAGCTCCGGTCGACTCCCAGCAAGACATCCGCAGCGAGATGGTCCGCCTGATGCAGGATTCCGGACTTCGCGTCGAGCGTCACCACCACGAAGTGGCGACGGCCGGCCAAGCGGAGATCAACTTCCGCTTCGACACGCTGACCAAGACTGCCGACAACCTGATGAAGTACAAATATATCGTTCACAACGTAGCGCGCCAATACGGCAAAGTCGCGACGTTCATGCCGAAGCCGCTCTTCGGCGACAACGGCTCTGGCATGCACGTGCACACGTCGATCTTCAACGAAGGCGAGCCGCTGTTCTACGAGAAGGGCGCTTACGCGAACCTGAGCGATCTCGCGCTGCACTACATCGGCGGCATCCTGCACCATGCGCCTGCGCTGATCGCGATCACGAACCCGTCCACGAACTCGTTCAAGCGTCTGGTTCCTGGCTACGAAGCGCCGGTTAACCTGGTTTACTCCGCAGGCAACCGTTCCGCAGCCGTCCGTATTCCGGTCGCTGCCGTTACGCCGAAGGGCTGCCGCATCGAGTTCCGTACGCCGGACTCCACGGCGAACCCGTACCTGGCGTTCGCAGCCATGCTGATGGCAGGCCTGGACGGCATCAAGCGCAAGATCGATCCGCGCGCGCTGGGCTACGGTCCGTTCGACAAGAACATCTACGAACTGTCCGACGAAGAGAAGGCAGAGATCCGCAGCGTACCGGGCAACCTGGACGAAGCGCTTGATGCCCTTGAAGCGGACTTCGAATTCCTGACCGAAGGCGGCGTCTTCACGAAGGAATTCATCGATAACTACGTCGACGTGAAGCGTGCCGAAGCGAAGGCTGTCGCGATCCGCATTCACCCGCACGAATACGGCCTCTACTTCGATTGCTAATCGAATCGGATTTACCGAAAAGCTCCCGCAAGGGAGCTTTTCTTGCGTATATTCAGCTTTGTCCGGGAAACGGGATGGCATCGAGACGTTCGTAGGAAGGCGAGCGGCCGAGATGGGAGAGGAAGATCGTGATCGAACTTCCTGGCCAGACGGTGTGAATCCCCTCCTCATGAGAAGCCAAATTAAGCCACAGCTCCTGAACGGAGGCATTGGTGCAGCGCTCTCCTTCCCAGCTGCGAGCGAGCGTAATATGCGGATGATAAGGTCTGGCCTCGGGCTCATAGCCGATTCGTTCCCGAAGCCGTTCGCCGAGCATCCGGTGCAGCTCATGCAGCGGGGAGACGGCAGGGTCCGCTTCCTGACTGCCTGCGACCGTATTGTCGTCATTCGCTTCTTCGATGCCGCACCAGAGTACGCGCGGCGCGGACGGGGGGCCGAAGGTGCCTGGCGCGGAGAGAGACAACCGGGACGGCTTCGAATGCTCGGCGGCCTCTCGGGCCGCGAGCCGGATCTCTGGCAGCTTGTCCTTTGGCGTATTGCCCAGGTAATGAAGCGTAAGATGGTAGTCGGCGGGATGGGTCCATTTGCGGTACGATAAAGCTGGCTTCATTTCTTGCGCTACGCGGCCTAATGCACGTTCAATGGGCTGCGGAAGTGCAATACCTAGGAAAAGACGAAGATTTTCCATAATGTCCTCCGGATTCGTTCGGAAATTTTGTGTTTCGTCATCCTTTTGTCCTTTAAAGCGGTTGAACACCTCAGGCAGCTTTGTTATGATGTTTTAAGATGAAACGACTATAAGGTGGGAATTGAAATGTCCAATCGTGCCTACAATTTTAACGCAGGTCCGGCCGCTTTGCCTTTAGAGGTTTTGCAGCAGGCACAGGAGCAATTCGTCGATTTTGAAAACAGCGGCATGTCGCTGATGGAGATGTCCCATCGCGGCGCCATTTACGAACGCGTACATAACGAGACGGAGCAGCTCGTACGGGAGCTGATGGGCGTGCCCGAAGGCTATAAGGTGTTGCTGGTCCAAGGCGGCGCCAGCACCCAGTTCGCCATGGTGCCGATGAACCTGCTTAAGCCGGACAAGGTAGCCGCTTATGTCGCGACGGGCAGCTGGGCGACCAAGGCGATCAAGGAAGCGAAGCTGTTCGGCGAGGTCGCGATCGCGGCTTCCTCCGAAGCAGATGCCTATAAGCGGATTCCGTCTTTGGGCGAGCTTAACGTACCGGGCAACGCCGCCTATGTGCATTTGACGTCGAACGAAACGATTGAAGGGACGCAATGGGCGGCATATCCGGATACGGGAGACGTGCCGCTCGTCGCGGATATGTCCAGCGATATTTTGTGCCGTCCGGTCGACGTATCGCGTTTCGGTCTCATATATGCGGGCGCTCAGAAAAACCTCGGACCGTCCGGCGTCACGATCGTCGTCGTCCGGGAAGACTTGATCGGCGCGCCGTCGATGGCCGTGCCGACGATGCTTCGCTACGACACGCACGCGAAGAGCGGCTCTCTGTATAATACCCCGCCTTCGTTCGCCATCTACATGGCGAACCGGGTTCTGAACTGGGTGAAGGCGCAGGGCGGCGCAGCCGGCGTGGAGCGGCTGAACCGGGAGAAAGCGAACCTGATCTATTCAACGATCGACGCGAGCGGCGGTTTTTACAAAGGCTTCGCGAACGCGGACAGCCGTTCCATCATGAACGTCACCTTCCGCCTTGGCAGCGAAGAGCTGGAGAAGAAGTTCGTGAAGGACTCCGAAGCCGCGGGCTTCGTTGGACTTAAAGGCCACCGGGACGTCGGCGGTTTGCGCGCATCGATCTACAACGCCGTGCCGCTCGGCAGCGTCAAGGCGCTCGTAGACTTCATGGGCGAATTTGCCCGCACGAACGGTTAGGATCGACCGGCTGCGGCCGATGCATGCATAGCAGGCCGGAATGGATTAACCGCGGCGCCCGCCGCGGTTTTTTCGCATCGTCGAACGACATTTGCTAAAGGAGGAAGGCAACCGAATGCCTTTTCATATCGTACTCGTCGAACCTGAGATTCCCGCCAATACCGGCAATATCGCCCGCACCTGCGCCGCGACCGGTACGCATCTTCATCTCGTGCGCCCGCTCGGTTTTTCGACCGACGACAAGGTGCTGAAGCGTGCGGGTCTCGATTATTGGTATGCCGTCAACATTACTTATTACGATTCGTTTAACGAGGTCAGAAGCGCTTTTCCCGAAGGGCGGTTTTTCTACGCCAGCACCCGCAGCTCGCGTCGCTACAGCGAGATGCAGTATAAGGATGGGGACTTGTTCGTCTTCGGCAAGGAAACCAAAGGATTGCCGCAAGCGCTGCTCGACGATAATCCAGGGCAGAGTATCCGCATGCCGATGACGGACAAAGTCCGATCGCTTAACCTGGCCAATTCGGCCGCTATCGTCGTTTACGAAGCGCTTCGGCAAACCGGGTTTGCCGGTTTGGAAGGCTAATATCCTAATAAATTCGACATAAATCGGCAAGATTCTTGCATTATTTTAAGCAAAATCTATTTTTTGCAGGGATTGTCGAGGAAGTTAGCGAACCTAAGGTTAAGACTTGGGCAATAATCCGCACTTGTTATGAATAACGAAAGAATGGGAGAGGACTGCTTTGAAGCCTGCTGGTGTCGTAAGAAAAGTGGACCAACTCGGCCGGATCGTGCTGCCGAAATCGCTGCGGAAGCGTTATCAGATGAATGAAGGAGATCCTGTAGAAATTCTTGTACAGGGAGATCATATTATTCTGGAGCGTTACCGTCCGCGGTGCGTATTCTGCTCGTCCATGGAGAACGTCACCGAATACAAGGAACGCCATGTATGCGGCGCATGCATGAAGGAAATGAACGCGCTCTAATCCACAATTCAACGACTGTTAACGAGAGCCTTCCCGACCGGCGAGATCAGCCGGCTCGGTAACGGCTCTTATTCGTTAAAAGACCCCCAAGAAAGCCCGCTCGCACGGGATTGCCTTGGGGGTCTTACCGCTTCGCGAAGCCTGAGGCGGATGCCTGTCCGAATCGGAGATCAGAGACCTTTGGTCTTGTCCTCGTTGTATGCGGCAGTCAACATCGCCGTGATGAACAACGCGAATACAAGCATGACGATCCAGAACTTGTCGCTCATACCCAGAATCATGTTCGACACCTCCACTAAACTTCCTCTATTATAACCAAGCCCGCCCAAAAAGAAAACGCAAAAAACGGCGTTTGCGCAGCATACACTGTATCGTGGGCAAAAAGCCCGGCGCGCGAGCGCCCGGAAGCGATTGGAGATGGGGGCCATGATCAATTGGATGGGCGGTTGGCCTGCGGAGGGTTTACTGGCTGAAGCCGAGTGGCAGGAAAAGCGCCAAGCGCCTTCCGTTGCGACGGCGGAAGCGATCGCGGATAGACTCCGCCGGCTGGAGACGGAAAAACAGCTCGCCTCGCTCGTATTGTCGGGTCAGCTCGGTCCGTATTGGCGGCCTGCGGACGACCCGGGACAGTGGCTCCTCACGGACGACGCGGACGAAGCGCTCAGATTGGCGACGAAGGCGCTCCTGCAGCCGGGCGACGCGATCCTGGTCGAGCGCCCCACGAGCCGCACGGCGCTGCAGCTGTTCGCCCGGGCCGGAACGGCGGCATTCGAGGTGCCGGGCAGCGCGGAGGGGATGGATCCCGAAGCGCTGGCGGACGCGATCGCAACCTTCAAGCCGCGTGCCGTCTACGTATCTTTGACCTGCTCGGATCCGGCGGGCTGCAGGTGGAGCGACGAACGCCGAACGGCATTACTGCGATTGTGCGCGCAAGCCGGCGTAGCGCTTGTCCTCGACGAGCGCCAAAGTCTGACGTGCGGATGGACGACGAACCTGGCCGAGGGAGAAGAAGTCGGGCCGGCGGCGGTTATCGGCGGCTTGCCTTCCGGACTCGTATCGGGCATGCGGCTCGGGTGGCTTCAATGGACGGGATGGGGGGAAAAGGACGCTGCGTTCGTGCCGGTCCCTCCCGCTAGAAGGCCGGACCGCGAGCGGGATGCGCTGGACGATCGCGAGGCGCTGCTCCGCTATTGGAACGAGTCGTCGCCGATCCCAGCGCTCGAGACGCTAAGGTTTATTTATCGGACGCGGCATGCGTCGCTAGCGGAGCAGATCGCGCGGACGGGAATTCCAGGGTTGGTCTGCAAGCAGCCCGAAGCGGGAAGCCATGCCTGGCTGAAGCTGCCGGACGGACTGGAAGGCGAGCCGCTGCTGAAAGCGGCATGGCTGGAGGGCGTGCTGTTCCAGCCGGGTGCCGGGTATTATGCCGCGGCGGCGGATCGATCCCGGCTAAGGCTGACGCCGGTCCATTCGGATGAGCGGGAAATCTCGGAGGGCGTCAGACGATTGCGCCTGACGATTGAATCTTTTACCGGAAGGTCGATATAAGCTTAATAATCGGGGCCGCTCGCATACAGCTGGCCATCGACGAGCTCGACGTCACGGCGCATGAGGCGCTCGTCGTCGCGGTTCGTGCACGCGCCGGAGCTGCCGTCGAAGGTCCAGTAATGAAGCGGGCAATAAAAATCGCCATCGGCGAGCAGTACTTCTCCGCCGGCATGCGGGCAAAAAGCAAGCAGGAGCGCGATGCGTCCTTCTTCGTCCTTCGTCAGCCAGTAGGGTTTACCTTCCACTTCCAACGACAAGGGCACGTTGGCCAGCATCTCGGCAGAACCGAGCGGAATGCGTGAATCGCTCATCTTCGCTGCAACTCCTCTATATAATAGGTAGCCGATTCTGAAATGTCGCCAACGTCGTCAGCGTCGGATTCGGTTCGCTCTGCGGCAACAGCAGCAGCTGCCCACGGGAAGCGGGTCGCCCAATACGAGACCGCTTCGGCATATTCAAGCAGCGCGGCCCGGCCGGCCGGCGTCAACGCGTACAGCCCGCGACCGGCCTTGGCGAACCAGCCGTAATAATTGCTGCGCAGCAGCTGGCCGGGATCGGCGACCCCGGTTAGCGCGCCGACCTGACGCGGCGCGAGCGCCGGCGCGTCCGCGCAGCGGAGCGCAAGCGCGCACTGCAGCGCACGCTCCCGATAGGCGGTGACGAGCTTGCGCTTCGTGCTGCCGCCGACATTATAATCGCCGCTGCGCCCGGCGAATTCCTTCAGCAGCTTGGCGGTACCTTTGCGCCGGCCGCCGGATCTGGCCGTCGGCACGGCGACCGGCAGGAGCGGGGCAGCGATTGCCGCCGCCGCGTATCGCTCGGCGACGTTTTCGGCGACTGCGGCCGGTATGGAACCTGCCAGCGGGCTGCCGATCTCGCACCATACTTCGATGACGGGTGGCTTGGTTTTATAAAAGGTCACCGTCATAAAGCCGAGGGAGAGCCTGCGGCATAGATCCGAGATCTCCCCGAAGCGCTGGTTGTGCGCGCCTTTCTTGACCCGGTTGCGCTCGACGGCCAGCCAGACGGCTGCGCCCGTTCGTTGACGCTCAAGCCCTTGGAGCAGCAGCGCGAGCGTGAACGTCTTTTTCATCTCGACGATGACGGGCAGCGATTCGTCGGGCCGGATCGCGACCAGGTCGCAGCCCTTGACCTCCGCTTTAACCTCGTAGCCTCTCGCCGTCCAGAACGCTTTCAGCGCAGGATACAGTTCCGTCTCGTATTTGACCGCCACGCCGCTTCCCCCGTTCGCCGCTTGATTCGTACATTATAGCACGGTCATTTATTTTCATCCCGTTTTCGGGGCAAATTCGTCCACCTCCCCGCATAGGTATAGAGTACGTTGCGAAGACGATGAATGGTCACACCGATAGACAGACAGAGAGACAGGGAGGATAGCGGCATGGACATCTTCAAGCGGCTCGCCGAGTACCGGACTGCTAGCGAGAGGTTGACGTGGACGGGATCATTTCGCGATTATATCGATTTGCTGAAGAACGACCCCGTACCTGCGATGACCGCGCATTCCAGGGTATACGACATGATCGTCTCCCACGGTGTGGAAGAGCAGAACGGCGTGAAGAAGTACAAGTTTTTTGAAAACGACATTTACGGCCTCGACCGAACGCTCGAGCGGCTGGTCGAAGAGTATTTTCACTCCGCGGCCAGAAGGCTCGACGTCCGCAAGCGGATCTTGCTGCTTATGGGGCCGGTGAGCGGAGGCAAGTCCACGATCGTCACGCTGCTGAAAAGAGGGCTGGAGCAGTATTCGAGAACGGAAAGGGGAGCGGTGTTCGCGCTGCAGGGCTGTCCGATGCACGAGGAGCCGCTTCATCTCGTGCCGAACGAGCTTCGGCCTGAATTCGAAAAGGAGCTTAGCGTCCGCATCGAGGGCAATCTCTGCCCGTCGTGCGCGCTCCGGCTACGCAGCGAATACGGGGGCGACATCGAGAGCTTCCCCGTCGAGCGCGTGTTTCTGTCCGAAGATACGCGAACCGGCATCGGCACGTTCAGCCCGTCCGACCCGAAGTCGCAAGATATCGCTGACCTGACGGGCAGCATCGATTTTTCGACCATTACCGAATTCGGCTCGGAGTCCGACCCCCGCGCCTACCGCTTCGACGGCGAACTGAACAAAGCGAACCGTGGCCTGATGGAGTTCCAGGAGATGCTGAAGTGCGACGAGAAGTTCCTATGGAACCTGCTCTCGCTGACGCAGGAAGGGAACTTCAAGGCGGGCCGGTTCGCGCTCATCAGCGCCGACGAGCTCATCGTGGCGCATACGAACGAATCCGAGTACAAGACGTTTATCGCCAATAAGAAAAACGAGGCGCTGCAATCGCGCATGATCGTCATGCCCGTGCCGTACAATTTGCGCGTGAGCGACGAGGAGAAAATTTACGGCAAGCTGATCGGACAATCGGATATGAGCCATATCCATATCGCGCCGCATGCGCTTCGGGCCGCCGCCATCTTCAGCATTTTGACGCGGCTCAAGGAATCCAAGAAGCAGGGCATGGACCTGGTCAAAAAGATGCGGCTCTACGACGGCGAAGAGGTCGAAGGCTTCAAAGACGCGGACCTGAAGGAGATGCAAAACGAGTTCAACGACGAGGGCATGTCGGGCATCGACCCGCGCTACGTCATCAACCGCATTTCCAGCGCCCTGATCAAGCAGGACCAAGAGTACATCAACGCCCTTGACGTGCTGCGCGCGCTCAAGGACGGGCTCGACCAGCATCCTTCGATCACCAAGGAGGAACGCGAGCGGTACTTAGGCTTCATCTCCGTCGCTCGCAAGGAATACGACGCGCTGGCGAAGAAAGAAGTGCAGAAGGCGTTCGTGTACTCGTTCGAGGAGTCGGCGCGCACCTTGTTCGAGAACTACCTCGACAATATTGAAGCCTATTGCAATTGGCAAAAAATCAAGGATCCGCTGACCGGCGAAACGATGGATCCCGACGAGCGCCTTATGCGCTCCATCGAGGAGCAGATCGGCATCTCCGAAAACGCGAAAAAGGCGTTCCGCGAAGAGATCCTGATCCGCATCTCCGCCTACTCGCGCAAAGGACGCAAGTTCGACTACAGCACGCACGAACGCCTGCGCGAAGCGATCGAGAAGAAGCTGTTCGCCGACCTGAAGGATATCGTCAAGATCACCACCTCCACCAAGACGCCGGACGAAAATCAGCTGAAGCGCATCAACGAGGTCATCAACCGCCTCGTCGAGGAGCACGGCTACACGACCGCCAGCGCCAACGAGCTGCTGCGGTACGTGGGGAGCTTGCTGAACCGCTGAGCGCTGGGCGTTAGCCGGACGTGGGTGAACCGCACAGAAATTGTGCGGTTTTTTGCGTTCGCGCGCTGGCAGGGGGAATTTCCGCTCTCGCCGTCGTCCGCGGCGGGTTTGCGACTCCAGAATCGCACAAAAATTGTGCGGTTCTGACAATATCGCCTGCCGCGCCGCGGGTACTCACGCTCCCGCCGCCGTCCGCTGCGCCCGCGACTCCAGAACCGCACAAAAATTGTGCGGTTCTCGCCTATTCGCCTGTCGCGTCGCGGGTACATCCGCCCCAACCCGATCAGAAAAAGTGATAAGGAATTTTCTCGCGAACGACTTGATATTTCCTTATCACTTTGTGTGCAGGGTTTATAGGGGCGACGAAGCCGGCTTTCTTAAGGTGCGCGAGATACTTTAATGCGGTATTGCGATGCATGTCCAATGAGACGGCGATCTGAGCGGGGCTAATAGGTTTTACAGAGCGACATATATGGGCGAGAACTCGTTTTTCTTGCGCGCCAAGCGCATTAAAAGCGGCAGCGTGCTCGCCCCTCGCGCTCCCAAGCATTTGCAGCCGCAGTTGCTGGCACTGCCGCGGCTTGTCGCGGAGCATCAGGAACGGAAAGCGGAGCATGAGCCAGCGGTCGAGTACCATATAATTCTGGCGCATGAGCTCGTCTTCGAACTCGGCGGAGGAAAGGTGGAGGCGATGCGGTCCGCGGACGTCCAGCTCGATGGCGATTCGGAGCCCGTTCGTTAGATAGACGAAGTCGACATAGCGGTAGCCGTCCTTGTAGTCGACAACCTCGTATTCGGGGATCAGTCCGGAGAGCGAACGGAAAGCGGGCCACCATACATAGCGTAGAAAGTAAAGTGAAGCATGCGACAATCCGCCGGCCAACCTAGCTCGGCCGCGAGGCGAAGACTTCCTAAGAACTTGTCGCCACCAAGCCGCAAAAGCGGCCTCGAAGGCGAGTTGATTCTGCCCGGCCGACTCATCGGGAAGGAGTTCGGCGGATCGCAACTGAACAAGCATGCGTTCAACCGCGAAAAGGCGGCTCTTCACGATATTTTGCATATAAATCCCCTCCTAATAGAATAAAAAAAACCGCCCGGGCCGCGAATCCGAGGATTCGCTGCGCGAACGGCGTGTGCTTCACACCAATATGTATCTCACCAATATGTAACTAATGTAGCGGACCGGCGTGAATTCCGCAAGTCACTGCGCATAAGCCCCATTGACTTCCCGCAAAGCCTCATGCAGACTAAATGAACATCCGACAAAAGAGGTTCCTATCATCATGCCATTACTCCGCAATTGGCTTCAAATCATGATGCTCGCGCTGCCGTCCTTGTTCGCGTTCGCCACCCAGACGGTGACGGGCACGGTTAACCTGATCATGGTGGGGCATCTGGGCATCGTCATCATTGCCGTCGTCGGCGTCTCTAATATTATTATGTACAACGTGTTCGCGCTGTTTTCGGGCATCGGGCATACGGTCAACTACCTCGTCGCGCAAAATTACGGGGCGGGGGAGATGCGCAAGGGGATCGGCCGGACTTATCTGGCGTTGACAGCCAGCGTCGGCATCGGCGCGCTGATCGTGCTGGCGGGATGGCTGGCGAGCGATGGCGTGCTCGCGCTCACCGGCGGATCCGACAACGTCGTGCGGACGGGCGCCGACTATTTGGAGCTGAGATTTTACGCGATGGCTTTCGGCATCGTCAGCTTCGTGTTCCACGGCTTCTTCCGCGGCGTGGGCAACACGCGCATCTCGATGATCGTCGCGATCGTATCCAATCTGATCATGATCGGCCTGACCTACGGCTTCGTTAACGGCGAGCTGGGTTTGCCCGAGCTCGGCGTCAAGGGGGCCGGCTGGGCGATCCTCATCGGGGAGGCGATCCAGCTGCTCCTGTGCCTGGTTGTATTTTACGGACCGATGCACGGCAAGTTCGGCACGCGGTCCTTTCCGAAGCCGGATTGGCGGGAGCTTCGGCTCGTCGCCCAAGAGAGCGGCAAGCTCGGTCTGATGGAGTTTTCGATGAGCGTGTCGATGTACATCTTCACGATGTTCGTCGCAAGGATCGGGGACGCGGCCCTCGCGGCAAACGAGGTGGCGCTGAACGTCATGTCGTTCGGCTTCATGCCGGCATTCGCCTTCGGATCGACGGCGACGATCCTCGTCGGACAGGAGATTGGCCGCGGCAAGCCGCTGCTCGCGCGCAAGGCGGGCACCGATACGGCGGTGCTCGGCAGTCTGTTCCTGCTCCTGCTCGGCACGGCGGAGCTCGTCTGGGCGGTCCCGATCGCGCGGATGTTCAGCGACGATCCGCTCGTGTACGAGACGGCGGCGCATCTCATTCAGGTGTCGGCCTACCTCCAGATTTTCGACGGAATATACAACTTTTACGCGGGCGGGCTACGCGGCATCGGCGATACGACGTTCCTCATGCGGGCGTCGCTCGCGCTCAGTTTCCTGCTGTTCGTGCCGCTCACGTACCTGTTCGTTCAGGTGGCCGGTTGGGGAAGCATGGGCGCCTGGCTCGCGTTATATACGTTCCTGACCGTCCTTGGCACGACCGTGGCCGTACGTTATTACAGGACGGATTGGCATGCGGTTCGGCTCAAGGAAGCACACGGCTGATTTAGGTTGTCTCACAAATGAAAAGCACCGCCCCGGGCTAACGATTCGCCTGGAGCGGTGCTCTTTTTTACTCAGCCGTTAATGACGGTGCCCCCGTTGACGTGGAGCACCTGGCCCGTCACGTACGAGGAATCCTCGCACGCGAGGTAGACATAGGCCGGCGCGAGCTCGTCGGGCTGCCCCGGCCGCTTCATCGGGCTGTCGGTGCCGAACTTCGCCACCTTTTGCTCGTCGAAGGTCGAAGGAATGAGCGGCGTCCAGATCGGCCCCGGCGCGACGGCGTTGACGCGAATGCCTTTGTCCACCACGTTGCCCGAGAGGGAGCGGGTGAAGGCGACGATCGCGCCCTTGGTCGAGCTGTAGTCGAGCAGCTCCGGACTGCCGCGGTAGGCGGTAATAGACGTCGTGTTAATGATCGCGGCGCCCTTTTTCAGATGCGGCATCGCCGCCTGCGTCAGGTAGAACATGCCGAAGACGTTCGTGCGGAACGTTTTCTCCAGCTGCTCCGGCGTGATATCCTCGATCGTCTTCTGCGGATGCTGCTCCGCGGCGTTGTTCACGAGCACGTCGAGCTTGCCGAGCTGGGACACCGTCTGATCGACGGCCTGCTTGCAAAAAGCCGGGTCGCCGACATCGCCGTCCAAAATGATGCATTTGCGGCCCTCGGCCTCCACTTGGCGCTGCGTCTCGCGCGCGTCGGTGTACTCGCTAAGGTACAAAATCGCGACGTCCGCGCCTTCCTTGGCGAACGTAATGGCGACCGAGCGGCCGATCCCGCTGTCGCCGCCCGTAATGAGCGCGACCTTTCCGAGCAGCTTGCCCGCGGCTTTGTATGTCGGAGATTCGACCTCGGGGGCCGGATACATATCGCTCTGAATGCCGGGCTGTTGATCTTGGTGCTGCGGCGGGACATGGGACGGACGCGTCGGCGTCTCGGTCGGACTGGTCGTCTGATTGGTTGGGGTCATGTCGTATCACTCCTTCAAAGGTTTCTAGGAGTAAGTTAAACCAAACGCCGTCGTTCTACGCACGATTCTCCGAATTCGGCGCCAACTTACAGATCCGCGCCCTTTTTCTTCAACCCGTTCAAATTCGGTAGCCGCCTGCCTATTCGCGTCCAAATTGTCCATTTTTTGAAGATGAATGTACATGTCCAAACCAGAAAAGCGGATTTATAATCATGTCCGAAAGCGTTTTTAACTCCATGATCAGGGAAAGGGGAGATTCGGCGTGAACGCCATTTTCGAAAAGTTTCCTTACCGGGTTCCGGCAAGCAAACGCGTCCGCGTCATCGTCAACTCCGATGCGGCGAACGAGGCGGACGACCAATTTGCGATCGTACAGGCGCTGCTGACGCCCAAGCTGAACATTCGCGGCTTTGTCGCGACGCATTTCGGCACGCACCGGACGGAGACGTCGATGGAGCAGTCGTTCGATGAGATCAAGCGGATTCTCGCGTTGATGGATATGAGCGGGGATTACCCGGTTTACCGGGGCTCCCCCGGACGGCTGAACCCCGAAGCCCCGATCGTCAGCGAAGGCGCGCAATTCATCATGGACGAAGCGATGCGCGACGATACGCGCGAGCCGCTGTTCGCGATCTTCCTCGGCGCGATGACCGACCTCGCTGCGGCCTACAGGGCCAAGCCCGAAATTGCCGGCAGGCTGACGGCCGTCTGGATCGGCGGCGGCGCTTATCCGGACGGCGGAGAGGAATTCAATCTCGGCAACGACATCGCCGCGAACGACATCGTGTTCGGGTCCGACATCCCGCTGTGGCAGGTTCCAAGGGACGTCTATAAAATGCCGCGCGTCTCGCTGGCCGAGCTTGCCGTCAAAGTGAAGCCGTGGGGAGAAATCGGCGCGTACCTGTTCCGCCAGCTGGAGGCATTTAACCTGCTGCCGATCCATTCGCCGCGCTGGCCGCCGGGTGAGTCGTGGAATATGGGCGATTCGCCGGCGGTATCCCTGCTGATCGACGATCAGAACTTCGATTGCGAGCTTCGGCACGCGCCGGTGATCGGGGAGGATATGGGCTATATCCACGCTGGGACACGCAGGCCGATCCGGGTTTATAAGAGCGTGGATTCCCGGTTTATTTTAGAGGATCTGTATGCGAAGCTTCAGCTTTTTCACGAGCTGAAAGCTTCCGGACAAGGGAAATAGAAAATCGCGCGCAAAAAGGGCGGCCCGGAGGCCGCCCTCTTCTGTCGCAAGCGCGGACTGCGAAGTCCGTACCCGGCTGACGCCGCTTCGCCGCGTTCACTTCTGGAATTCGCGCGGCGTCATGCCGGTCGCCTGCTTGAAGATGCGACTGAAATAAAACGGATCGGCATAGCCGACTTGCTCGCCGACCGCCTTGACGGGCAGGTCCTTGCGCTGCTTGAGCAGGCGCTTCGCTTCGTTGATCCGAAGCGTGGCGATGTACTTCGAAGGCGCTTCGCCGACGTGCTTGAGAAATATTTTACTTAAATACGCGGACGAGAAGCTGAACTGCTTCGAGAGCTGCTCCAGGCTGATCTCCTCGTGAAAATGCTCCCGCAAATACTGTTGGATTCGCTGCACCGTTTTCTCGATGTCGTTCACTTCGATGATGGGCTCCTTCGACAGCTGCGCCCGGACGTCGTCCAGCACGTCCGTCAGGTCCTGCAGCTTGACCGGCTTCAGCAAATAGTGCTTGACGTTAAATTTCATCGCCTGCCGGGCATATTCGAAATCGGCGTATCCGCTGGCGATGATGACCGCAGTGTGCGGATAATATTTATGCACTTCTTCGATCAGCTTGAGCCCGTCCATCACGGGCATGCGAATGTCCGTGACGAGCACTTGCGGCTGCAGCCGCCTGACCAGCTCCCACGCTTCCTGGCCGTGCGCGGCTTCGCCGACGATAGAGAAGCTTTGGCGGCTTTGCTCGATTTTGCGGATCAGGCCGCTGCGGATCAGATCCTCGTCCTCCGCGATTACCGTCGAATACTGAATGTCCTGCATGCCGAATCACTCCTTGTGCAGCAGCCCTCCGATGCGTACGGACGCACCGCCCTCCGGAAGGTTACGGATTTCGAAGATTTTGCTCTCGCCGTATATCAGCTTCAATCTTAAATAAATGTTGAGCAGGCCCATGCCGTTCAGCTCCAACGCCGGGAGGCTGCTTGCCTGCTCCAGCGAGGCCAGTCTGGCATGGAGTTGCGCGAGCTTGTCCGGCTCGAAGCCGCCGCCGTCATCCCTCACTTCGATCTGCCAGCCGGCGTCGGTCATTGTGCCGATGATATCGATCCGCCAGGGCGGCGCGTGGGACATGCCGAATTTAATGCTGTTTTCGGCCAACGGCTGCACGGCCAGCTTGGGCACCATCTGCGCCATCATTTCCTCCGGCACCGCAACCCGGTAAGTCAATCGGTCTCCGAACCGCACCTTATTGATTTCCAAATAATTCATCGTGTGCGTCAACTCGTCCCGCAGCGGTACCTGCCGTTCCTTCGAGGTGATGTACCGCAAGCCGTCGGACATATGCTCGATCGTCGCGATCAGCGGCTCGTTCATGCGCTGTTCGGCCATTTCTTGAAGATTGGTCAGCGTATTGTACAAAAAGTGCGGATTCATCTGCGTCTGCAGGGCGTTGAGCTGCGATTGCAGGCTCTGCGCTTCGGCCAGCAGCAGATGGTCCAGCGATTGCTTCAGCCGCTCGCTCATGCGCTGGAACGCGTCGTGCAGCTCGTCCAGCTCGATGAAGCCGCTTTTCATTTTCTGCTGGGCGATAATGTTGGAGCCGATATGCTCGAACGAGAAGTTGCGCACCGCGCGCCGAATCCGGTAGATCGGAAACGTAATCTTGTTGGCCGCATAGAAGGAGAGGCCGATGCCGAGCGCAAGTAGCACGAAGGAGGTACCGAACAACTGAAACGTAAATTTCTTGAGCGGCCGGAACAGGTCGCTCTCCGAAGTGGTCAGAATCGTATACCACCCTGTCGACGCCGAATAGTGCAACGACAGCAACTGCTTCTCGGACGTGACGGGATCGTTGAAAGGAAAGTTGGCGTTCGCGTCGGCGTCCTTGCCCAACGGGTCGATCAGGCTGCGAAACGCTTCATCCCGCTTGTCGTCGTGCTCGAACGGATAGATGATCCGACCGTCCCGATTAAGGATGTAAATATGTCCGTTATACGGATTGTCGCTCTCGAAATCCGCGGCGCTTGCCAGAATGCGGTACGCGTATTGCTTGACTTCGATGGCCCCGATCGGCACGTTGTATTCGTCGTACAGCAGCCGGTAGAGCGAGATGGAGTACCTTCCGTCCGCGGAAGAATAATATTTGGACAACTGCAGATCCAGCTTCGGATCGGAGACGAGCTTGCCGGGCTGCCCCTGCATCAGCCGCTCGATAAACGGCGTTTCCTCCGGTCGATAGCTTTGTTCCCGGTTGTCGAAGCCGGTTCCGTAATATCGGCCGTTGAAGGAATATAAGTAGATTTGCTCGACCAGCCGGGAAGGCCCGATAATGGCGGTCAGCGCGTCCGTGAGCACCTTGGCGTCGTCGTTCTGCCGAATACGCTGCTGTGCGGCAGAATCCGTACCGGAATCGTGCGTCGGCATCGCTTGGGCCGTGCCTCTCCCGTCCGGAGAGCCGCCGTCTTGCCCATTGCCGTCTTGCCCGTTGCCGCCGGCCATATAACTGGCGAAGCGCGCCTTGACCAGATTGGAGTACATCACGTTCAGGGAAACCCGGTTCAACTGCTCGATCTGCTGGTCGAGCTGGTCCTGGATCGAAACGCCGAAGCTTTCGAGCGTGCTCATGGCCTGTCCCCGCAGTTGACGGGTCGACCAGGAATTGAAGAAAAGAACGAGCGTCGCGAACACGATCAGGATAATGGCGGAATACGTCAGGAACAAAGCCGTTTTCATGCTTTTAAACATGCTCTCGTACTCCTAAGCTTCCATACTGGGCCAAGCGCAATTAAATTATAGCCTAACCTCATCGAAATGTAAGCGGTTAAATACAGACAAGTTTTGAACCGATTATTCTATGGAGGAAAAAACGCAGCTCAGTATACTTAAAGTATCATCGATGAATGAACAAGCCTTAAGCCAAACAAGGGGGGACTTTTCGGATGAAAAAGTGGACGATGACCTTGCTTTCCGTATCCGTCGCGATGTCGGTCGTACTGGCCGGCTGCGGCAGCAATAACGACAAGGAAGCGAGCGGCGGCAGCGCTTCTCCGTCCGCCGGGGCAAGCGGAACTTCCGCGCAGGGCGGCGGCAAAAAGAACGTGACGCTGACATATATGGCGAGCCAAGGCTGGATCAAGGATTCGGAAATGGAGCTGGCGAAAAAGTTCGAAGAGGAAACGGGCATTAAAATCGATTATCAGATCGTGCCTTCCGACCAATATTTCAACGTGCTGAAAACGAAGCTGAACGCCGGCGAAGGCCCGGACATTTTCGGCGGACAAAGCGGCTACAGCGAGATCACGATGAACTACAACGTCGAGAAAAACGCCGTCGACCTTAGCGACCAGGAATGGGTGAAGCGCGAAGATCCATTGTCCGTCGAGCAGCTAACCGCAAACGGCAAAGTGTATGCGCTTACGATCTGGGACACGTACAGCAGCTTCGTGGTCGCGTATAACAAAAAACTGTTCAGCAAGCTGGGCCTGGAAATTCCGAAAACGTACGAGGAATTCAAAAACGCGGCATTGAAAATTCAGAAAGACGGCGTCACGCCGATCTACGAGCCGATCGCCGACGGATGGCACCATGTGCTGTGGTTCGCCGAGCCCGGACCGAACTACGACAAGCTCGAGCCGAATCTGTACGACGATCTGAACCAGAACAAAAAGAAGTTCGTGGATAGCAAGGCGATGCTGGATTCCATGACGCAGCTGAAAGAAATGTATGATCTAGGCTTCTTCGGCGACAACACGCTTTCCGACACCGGCTCCGATACGGTCGCCAAGCTGGGCAGCGGCGAATTCGGGATGAGTCTCGTGGCGCAGAGCGTCGCGACGGAGCTTGCGGGACAATATCCGGAGTATAAAGTCGAAGACATCGGCTTCTTCCCGATCCCGCTGACGGACAACCAGATATACTACATCAATCCGGGCGGCCCGAGCAAGTTTATTTATTCCGGCTCGAAGCACATCGACGAGGCGAAGCAGTACTTCAACTTCCTGACGAAGCAGGAAAACCTGCAGTTCATGCTCGACAACGATCCGACGATCTCCAACTTGAATTTCCCGGACCTGAAGAACAAATATACCGAAGAGCAGCAAAAGCTGTTCAGCAGCTATCCGGAGCGCGGGACGGACATTCAAGACTACGTCAACTACGTGAACCCGCAATGGATGGACATCGGCAAAGATATCGTCTCGATGCTGTCGGGCGCCATTCAGCCGATCGACGTGCTCAAAAGCATCGACCAGCGCCGCGCGGACATGGCCAAGGTGGCCAAGGATCCGAACTGGAAATAGTCGCCGGACCGGCAGGAATCGGGGTTGGCAATGGCTGCGGAAACGGCCGTTGCCAATTTTTATTCTAAGGGGAAGTGAGGGGAATTGCGATGAATCGCGCCATGTATCCGTTTTATTTCGGCATCGCGGCCTTGGTCGTCTATTCGGTATTTTTCGTCGTACCGGGTCTTATGGGCATTTACTACTCGTTCACCGACTGGAACAGCTACTCGGACGAGATTCGTTACATCGGCTTCGACAATCTGGCGAAAATCTTCTCCGGAGACGCGAAATATCTGAGCTACATCGAAAATACGCTCGTGTTCACCGTCAGCACGGTCGTGCTCAAGACGGCGCTCGGCTTGCTCTTCGCGATCATGCTGAACGACGGCATCCGGGCGAAGGGGCTTCACCGCGTCATGCTGTTCATGCCCTCCATCCTCCCGATGCTCGTCGTCGGACTGATCTTCAAATCGATTTTGAATCCGGCCACGGGGCTGTTGAACGAATCGCTGCGGGCGATCGGCCTCGATTTTATGGCGCAGAAGTGGCTGACCGACCTGAGCTGGGCTTTCAAGTCGATCATTGCCGTGGACGTCTGGAAAGGCGTCGGCTACATTATGATCATTCTGCTGGCCGGCCTCCAATCGATCGACAAAACCTATTACGAGGCCGCTGCCATCGACGGCGCGAACTTCTGGCAGAAGCTGCGGCGCATTACGATTCCGCTCCTCGTTCCGGCGCTTGTCGTTACGACGGTGCTGAACTTGCTGCACGGCCTGAAGGTGTTCGAGGCGGTCTACGTATTGACGAACGGAGGACCGGGATACGCGACGGACGTCATGTATACGGCGATTTTCAAAGAGTTTTCCAACGGTAACTACGGTATGGGCACGGCGCTGTCCTCCGTCCTGTTCGTCGTCATGACGGCGCTCGGCTACTTCGTCGTACGCCTGATGTCGAGGGAGGGGGACGAACGATGATGAACAGGGCCCTATTGCCCGCGCTCCGCAATGCGTTTGCCTGGATACTGAGCGCCATGATGTTTATTCCGCTGCTGCTCGTCGCCGTCAACTCCATGAAGACAAAGGCCGAAGCGAACGGCATGAATATGTCGCTGCCGAAGGCGTTCCAGTGGTCGAACTATTCGGTCGTGATCAAGGACGGGAAGCTGATCCAGTCGTTTTTCAACAGTCTGCTGTACGCCTGCGGGGCGACCGTCGGCAGCATTCTGCTCGCTTCGCTGGCCGCCTACGTCTTGTCGCGCAACCGAACGAGGCTGAACAAGGCGACGTACTTTTATTTGATCATGGGCATCGCGATGCCGACCAACTTCGTCACCTTGATGAAGGTGATGCAGTGGACGCATCTGGTCAATACGCAGTTCGGCATCGTTCTTATGCTCGCGGCGTCCAGCATTCCGTTCAGCGTGTTCCTGATCTACGGCTTCGTCGGCGGCGTCCCTCGCGAGCTGGACGAAGCGGGAATCGTCGACGGCTGCTCGCCGATCCGCCTGTTCCTCACGGTCGTCCTGCCGCTGCTGACGCCGGTGCTGGTGACGGTGGCGATATTGAACTTTATGGGCGCGTGGAGCGACTTTATCCATCCGCTGTACTTTCTGAACCATTCGGAAAAATGGCCGATGACGCTGGCCGTATACAATTTCTTCGGCCGCTTCCAGGTCAACTGGAACCTCGTGTCGGCGGACATCGTGCTGACGACGCTGCCGGTCATCGTCATTTATTTGCTCGGCCAGCGGTTCATCATCTCCGGCATGACGGCCGGTTCGGTCAAAGGTTGAATCCAGGTTAAGAGGAGGCGCGAAAAAAGTGACGCAGGACAGCTCACGATCGGGCGAAACAACGGCTCGAAAGCAGTCAGTCTCGATGGCCCACGATCCGCGCAGCGAGTGGTTCACGGAAGCCCGGTTCGGCTTGTACATTCACTGGGGCTTGTACGCGCTGGGGGCGCGCCACGAATGGATGCGATCACGGGAGTTTATGAGCAACGAGGCCTACGAGAAATATTTCCGGCATTTCGATCCCGATCTGTACGATCCGGCGAAATGGGCGAAGCTGGCGGGCGATGCCGGGATGAAATATATGGTGGTGACGGCCAAGCACCACGAGGGCTTCTGCCTGTGGGATTCCAAATTGACCGACTACAAGGCGACCAATACGTCTTGCGGCAAGGATCTGCTGCGGCCGATGCTGGAGGCGTTCCGCGCGGAAGGCATTCGCACCGGTCTGTACTATTCGCTGCTGGATTGGCACCATCCCGACTATACGGTGGACGTCAAGCATCCGATGCGCTACGACCAGGAATACGTCGCGCGGGATGCGCAGCGGAACTGGCAGAACTATGTCGACTATATGCACGGCCAGACAAGGGAGCTGTTGACGGAGTATGGCGACATCGACGTGTTGTTCCTCGATTTCTCGATTCCGCAGGAAGAAGGCTTCCCGGGAAAAGGCAAGGACGAATGGCAAAGCGAGCGATTCGTGGACATGGTCCGTTCGCTTCAGCCGAATACGCTGATTAACGATCGGCTGGGCGTGCCGGGAGACATCACGACGCCGGAGCAGTATCAGCCGCGGGAGTGGATCAAGATCGACGGAAAGCCCGTGCTGTGGGAGGCTTGTCACACGTTCAGCGGTTCTTGGGGGTATTACCGGGACGAGGAATCCTGGAAGAGCGCGGAGCAAATCCTGCGCATGCTGATCGACACGGTGAGCAAGGGAGGCAACTTTCTGCTGAACGTCGGCCCCAACGCCCGCGGCGAGTTGGACGAGCGGGCCGTAGAGCGGCTGGAGGAGATCGGCGTCTGGATGAGGAAGCACGCGCGCGCCATTCACGGCTGCACGGCTGCGCCGCCCCATCTACCGACGTGCCCGGAGGATTGCAGGTTCACCTACAACCCGAAGACGAATCGGCTGTACCTGCATCTGTTCGCGTGGCCGTTCAAGCAGCTTCATCTGGCGAATTTCTCGGGACTTGTCGAGTACGCCCAGCTGCTGGACGACGCTTCGGAGATCCGCATGGCGGAAGGCGAGAAGAAGCTGACGATCGAGGCGGGCGCGTTCGACGAGGGGCGTCCGGCCAACATGCTGACGCTGCAGCTTCCGGTCAAGAAGCCGAAGGCGGCGATTCCGGTCATCGAGCTGTTTTTGAAAAGCTAGCGGCAACCAACGAGAAGGAGAAGATCGCGATGAAAAAGAAATACCGGATGGGCGTCATCGGCCTGGGCGAAGGCCGCAGCATTATGTCGGCCGCGCTGCAAAGCGAGCGGTGGGAGCTGGCGCAAGTTTGCGATTTGAACGAAGCGCTGTGCCGTCAACGGGCGCAGGAATTCGATTTTCATAACTGGACGACCTCTTACGAGGAGATGCTTGCGAACGCCGAGATCGACGTCATCGCGATCTATACGCCGGACCAGCTTCACTTTACGCATATCAAGCAGGCGGTCGAGGCCGGCAAGCATGCGATCTGCACGAAGCCTGTGCTGCCTTCGCTTGACGACGCCGCAAAGCTGCTTGCCGTCATGAATCAAACGGACCGCAAGCTCTTTATCGGGCAGAGCACCCGTTATTTCGAGCCGATGCTCCATCAGCGCCGTGATTTCGAAGCCGGCAGGCACGGCGAGCTGTCGGTCGTGGAGGCGCATTACATTACGGACGGGCGCTGGTTTCTGGATAAAGGCTGGAGCAGGCAGAAGAGCTTCAGCTGGTTTTACGGCTTCATGATTCATGCGGTCGATCTCGTGCGGTGGTACCTCCCCGACGCGTCGGAGGTGTCCGGCTTCGCATTGACGAGCGCCAATACGAAGGCGTTCGGACTTGAGGCGTGGGATTCGCTGCGCTTCGTCGCCCGCAACGAAGCGGGGCAAATCGCCACGATGGCAGGAGATTATGCGCTGCCGACGCTGGGGCAGCATGCGCAATCGCAGATCGGCTGCGTCCTTCGCGGCACGGAAGGCTCGACGCGCGCCGAGTATTCGAACCTGACCTATTATACGAATTTTGCCGGAGAGGGGCCGAAGGTGCATACCTTCGACGACAAGGAGCCCTACTATTTCCGTTTCGAAAATAAGAGCCACCATGCCGGGGAGTACCAGAACTATATCGAATATTTCGCCGATTGCCTGGATCGGGGGGAGACGCCGCTGCCCGACGCACGGGAAGCCGTTCAGACGCTGGCATTCATGGAAGCGATGACCCGAAGCGTTCAGCGAAGCGGGCAGCCGGTCAAGATGGCCGAGGTCATCGAAGCTTACGGACTGTAATACGAACGGGGGCATGATCGGATGGAGCTGATCTATAACCGGCCCGCCGAAGCGTGGACCGAGGCTTTGCCGGTCGGCAACGGCAGGCTCGGCGGCATGGTCTTCGGCGGCATCGAGCAGGAGCGCGTCTGTCTGAACGAGGATACGCTATGGTCGGGCTATCCGCGCGACTGGAACAATCCGCGGGCGCTGCAGGCGCTCACCGAAGTACGTCGGGCCGTGCTGGAGGAGCGCTACGAGGATGCCGAGCGGCTGAGCAAAGCGGGCATGATGGGACCATATACGCAGGCCTACATGCCGCTGGGCGACTGGCATATTCGCTTCTTTCACGGCCATTTCGCCGACGGCTACCGCCGTTCCCTGAACTTGGAGGACGCCTGCGCGACGGTCGAGTACGACATCGGCGGCGTCCGCTATACCCGGGAGCTGCTGGCCTCGCACCCCGATCAAGTGCTTGCGTACCGCATTGCCGTCAGCCAGCCGGGCAAGCTCTCCTTGAAGGCCTGGCTGGACAGCCCGCTGCGCTCGACGACGGCCTGGCGGGACGGCGGGGGGGAAGAGGCCTTCTTTGCGGTGCGGGGCGATTGTCCGTACGAGGTAAGCCCGAATTACGTGCACGATCCGCAGCCCGTCAAGTACGAGGCGGAAGCGGATAGCCGCACGATCGCGTTCGAGGGCCGGCTGGCCTGCCGGACGGATGTCGATGCAAGGCTAAGGGTCGATCATACGGGCATCCATATCGAGCAAGCGACGGAGGTCGTGTTTTATTTTGCGGCGGCGACAAGCTTTGCCGGCTTTGACCGGATGCCGGACCGCGCGGCTTACCCGCCGGGCGAACTGGCGGAGCGGCAGCTGGCGCTAGCGATGGCGAGGCCGTTCGCGGAGTTGAAGCGCCGGCATGAGGAAGATTACCGGCCGTTGTTTAGCCGCGTCAGCTTCCGCCTAGGCTCCGCCTTGCCGGTAGAGGCAAGAAAGATGGCGACGGACGAACGGCTGCGGCAGTACGGCTCGAAGGACCCGGAGCTCGTCGCGCTGTTCGTGCAATACGGCAGATACCTGCTGCTCGCCTCCTCCCGTCCGGGCACGCAGCCGGCCAATTTGCAGGGCATCTGGAACCGGCATATCCGGCCGATCTGGAGCTGCAATTATACGCTCAACATTAACTTGCAAATGAACTACTGGCTGGCGGAAACGGCGAACCTGAGCGAATGCCACGAGCCGCTGCTGCAATTCGTCCGGGATCTGTCCGTCACCGGCGAGGAGACGGCTCGCGTCCACTACGGCTGCAGAGGCTGGACGGCGCATCACAATTCGGACTTGTGGCGGCAGTCCGCGCCTCCCGGCAATTATGGCGACGGCAATCCGCTGTGGGCGAATTGGCCGATGGGCGGCGTCTGGCTCGCCGCGCATCTGTGGGAGCATTACTTGTTCACGAACGATGAAGCGTTTTTGCTGGAAAAAGCCTATCCGGTGCTCAGAAAGGCGGCGCAGTTCTGCCTCGATTGGGTACAGCCGAATGAACAAGGCGCATTTATGACGAATCCCTCTACTTCTCCGGAGCACCGCTTCCGGCTGCCCGACGGCAGAACGCCGGCGCTTACCGTTTCTTCCACGATGGACGTCAGCCTCATTCGCGAGCTTCTGACCCATTGCATCGAGGCGGCCGGACGGCTTGGGGTCGAGGAGCCCCTTCTGCCGGAGATGCGGGAGGTTCTGGAGAAGCTGCCGGCGACGAAGATCGGCAGCCGCGGGCAAATTCAGGAGTGGTTTTACGATTTTGCCGACGAGGACGAGGAGCATCGCCATGTGTCGCATTTGTACGACCTTTTTCCTGGGGCGGCATGGGGCGAGCGCAGGCAGGCGCATCTGTACGAGGCGGCGAGACGGACGCTGGAGTTGAGGGGAGACGGAGGCACGGGCTGGAGCATCGGCTGGAAAATCGCGTTATGGGCGCGCCTGCGAGACGGCAACCGCGCGCTTGATATCGTGCGCCGTCTGCTGGTGCAGGTCGAGGACGACGGCGTCATGGACTTCCATCGGGGCGGCGCGTACGCGAACCTGTTCGTCGCGCATCCGCCGTTCCAGATCGACGGCAATTTCGGCGCCGCGGCGGGTATCGTCGAGATGCTGCTGCAATCGCACGAAGATCGGATCGATCTGCTGCCGGCCTTGCCCGACGCGTGGCCGGAGGGCGAGATCAGCGGGCTTAAAGCAAGGGGCGGCTTCACCGTCGATGTGCAGTGGGAGCAGGGGAAGCTGGAGATGGCCCGCATCGTCTCTACTTCCGACCGGCCGCTGCGGGTCGCCTACAAAGAGCCGATCCGGCTGCTGAGCGCCCGGTCCGGCGAGCCGTTGACGGCCGACGCGGCGCCGGAGCAGACGATTGCGGCGGAAAAAGGCCGAACCTATACGGTTTCGGCCCGAGCGTAACTGAGGCTTCTTGCTCCACTTCGATGTGGAGCGAGAAGCCTTTTTTCGATTTTCAAATGTTTTTGCGCGTCGTCTTGCCGCCGTCGCAGGTGTACAGCACGGGCTTGCCGTCGACGACCGTCTCGAGGTGAACCGGCTTGCCCCAGAGCCTTGCCATGTAGGGCAGCGTGCGCTCGGTATACTTGGCGTCCAGCTCGACGCCTTCGTACCGGTGGCTGACGTACAGCTCGCCATTGCGGTGGTAATCGCCGTCGGTCACGACCAAATACGGAAATCCCCCGTTCACTCTCGAATACACGAGCTGATCCCGGACGTTTTCCCATTCCTTGTCGGTGATCGTCCAGTCCGCGCCCTTTTTCTCGAACACGTACAGGTCCAGGTCCTCCGTCAGTTCCTTCGTCAAGTAATTGCGGATGAACGAAGGGTCCGAATCGAGCTCGCGCACCTCGAATATCGCCTCGCGGCCGAACCGCTTCTCGATATCCTCGAACATCTTGAGGCCCAGGTAATAGGGGTTCAGGGAGCTGCGCGACGGCTGGACGACGGAGGCGTTCAGCTTGGCGTATTCGATCGTCTCCTCGGAGTCGAGGTTCAGCTCGCGGATAATGCGCTGATGCCAGAAGGTAGCCCAGCCCTCGTTCATGATCTTGGTCTCGATCTGCGGCCAGAAGTACAACATCTCGTCGCGGAGCATGGACAGAATGTCCCGTTGCCACTCCTCCAGGAAAGGCGCGTATTCCTGGATGAACCAGAGGATGTCCTTCTCGGGCTCCGGCGGAAACTTGCGAAGCTCCGGCTTGTGCTCCTGAATCCGCAGCCGCTCCGCGCGCTCTTCGTCGTCGAGCAGCCAGATATCGTCGTAACGCGAAGTCGGGCCGGGCTTCCTCCCGAATTTTTGTTCCCGCTGCTGCATCTCCATGTAACGGCGCTTGTCGAGTCCCTGAGGATGCACGATGCCCGGCTCCACGTGTTCCTGAATAGCGAGCACCGCGTCGAGGAACTTCTCGACTTCCTCGCTGCCGTATTCGACCTCGTATTGGCTGATTCGCTCCGCCGTTGCCGCCATGCTCTCGACCATGTCGCGTTTGGAGGTGGAGAACCTGGCGTTGTTCTTGAAAAAATCGCAGTGCGCGAGCACGTGCGCCACGATCAGCTTGTTCTGGATGAGCGAGTTGCCGTCGAGCAGGAACGCGTAGCAGGGGTTTGAGTTGATGACGAGTTCGTAAATCTTGCTGAGACCGAGGTCGTACTGCAGCTTCATTTTATTGAAGGTCTTTCCGAAGCTCCAGTGGCTGAAGCGCGTGGGCATGCCGTAAGCCCCGAACGTATAGATGATGTCGGACGGACAAATCTCGTAACGCATCGGGTAGAAGTCGAGCCCGAAGCCCTGGGCGATCTCCGTGATTTCTCCGATGGCCAACTCCAGCTGGCGTTGATATTCCATATGGGACATGGGCGCGTTTCCCCCTCGATTGGCATGTCATGATTACTCATGTATATGCGGGGATGCAGCGCGGCTTGACTAGGTTGTGCGGGGGCGGTGCGGCATAAGCATCGAGTATTTAGCGGATGGCTTCCCCGACCGGCCTGCCGTCGCGATCAACCATCTGCAGCGTAAAGTCCAAGGGCTTGCCCTTGACGATCGCGACCCAGAATCGGCCGTCCGCATTTTGCGCGATGGAAGCGTCCGTTCGCTCGTCGTTCGTATCCGTCAAATAGGCCGAGGCGATAGCGTCATCCGTCAATTGTCCTGCAAGCACGGTGTATTCACCGTGGCTGAAGGCGTGAGAAAACAAGCCAAGGTTACTCAGACGGGATTCGCTCGCCACCTCTGTAAATGTAGAGGAACCTTGGCGTTGCCACTCCTGCGAACTTTCTTTCTTCACATAAAAGTCGCCACCGAATCGATAGGATCCGTCCTCGTAGCGGACCGTCCACAACTGGAATTTGGCGTCTTCGTCCGGTTGTATCAAGGTTAAGTCGCGGCGAGCGACAGAACCGGCGGCTTCCGTTTCTGTTCGTTCGTCTTCTATGTCGGCCGGACCGAATTTGATCCCGATCAGAGGCGTGCCTACCGGTAAGGGGGAGGTTATCTCATGATTGCCGGCAATCTCCGCAGAGCGTTGCTTCGCTGCATCAGAGAGGCCCTCATAGAAGATAGTGGTAGCCGCCACGACCGCGGCAGCGAGAACCGCACCAGCTAAGCGCCTATAAGTCGGGCCGCGGCTTTCGGGCAAATTCGCCCCTTCCTTAATGCGTGCGGCAAGCGTATCCGTAAAATTGCGTTCACGCAGCGGCTCGCCTTTTAACTGATCGTACCACTTCGGATCGTTAAGATCGGTCATCTTCGCCGTCCTCCTTTAATAGAAACGCCATTCGACGCCTTGCGGCGAACAATCTCGACTTGACGGTGCCTTCCGGAATCCGCTGCAGGTCGGCGATTTCCGCGACGGACAGCTCGTATTTGGCATGCAGAACCAGCGTTTCCCGAAGCTTCACGGGCAGGTCCAGCACGCACCGCCAAATCTCGCTCGCGGCCTCTCGCTCCAGATAATCCTGCTCGGCGGACCGTCCAGGGCGTTTCGGCGATACGATGTCCATCAGCAGCGCTTTGCGGAAAAAAGCGGCGTTGCGGTAGTTGAAGCTGACGTTGCGCGCGATCCGCAGCAGCCAAGTTTTTACCGATGCTTCTTGCCGGAATCCGGAGAAATGGCGATACGCCTGTATAAATGTATCTTGGGCGATATCGTCGGCCATCGCGCGATGCTTGACGAGGAAGTAGGCGTAGTTCCATACGTCCTGTCCGTACCGGTCCATTAACTCCCCCAACATGGCCGGGTCCGGGTTGACCCGGTGAGCCAGGCCTTCTTTGTCCACGACTGATCACCTCGGCATATAGACAAGCGAATGGGACATTCGGTTCACTCTTTTAAGGAAATAATCGGGAATTTTACGTAATTGCGTTAAACCGTCCGACTTGCTAGACTAATAGATAGAATGTATGTTCGGGAGGAAACGAAATTGCCCGCATTCTTATTCGAACCCGCCAGATACCCGGAGCAGCCGGGCGTATACATCATGAAGAATAACGAAGGCCGGGTTCTGTACGTCGGCAAGTCCAAGTGCATCCGGGACAGGCTGCGCGCCTACTTCAACGGCGCCGACAAGCGCAGGCGGATTCCCGCCCTGACGGCGGAGATCGCCGAGATCGGCTTCATCGTCGTGAACAACGAGCACGAGAGCCTGGTCCTGGAGAACAATCTCATTAAGATCCACAAGCCTCCATACAATCGCGCGCTGAAAAAGGACAACAGCGGATACGCCTACTTGCAGCTGACCCGGGAGCCTTTGCCGAGACTGATCGCGCATTATCGCGATCGGCGCGCGGTGCGCGAGGAGACCGGCGAGGCGGCATTCGCGCGGAGGCTTGGCGTCGCATCGGAGACCGGCGGGCTTGGCCTCGCACACGCAGAGACGGCGGCAGGCGCGGAGGCGCGGGACGGCACGGTGCAGCCGATTAAGCGTCAGGAGCCGCCTTCCGCTGCTGAAGAACCGCCCGCCGAACGGTTCGGCCCGTTCGTCAGCAGCCGGTTCCGCGAGGCGGTTATCGCCTTCGTGACGGAGCATTACAAGCTCCGCACCTGCGTCACGCTGCCCAAGCGGGCGTGTCTCGAGTATCACCTCGGCAAGTGCAGCGGCGTCTGCGCCGGCCATATCTCGCACGAGGAATACCGGGAGACGGCGCGTGCGGCAGCCAGGCTGCTGGCCGGCGGCGGCGAGCGGCTCGTCGGCGCGATGTACGGCCAGATGGAAGCGTACGCGGAGCGGCTCGCCTTCGAGAAGGCGGAGCATATGCTGCGTCATATCCGGATCCTCGAACGCACGCCGGAGCGGCAGATCGTCGATACGGAGACCGACGGCACGCAGGAGGCCGTCTATTTCGGCGAAACCGACGTCTGCGTCGCACAGCTGCACGAAGGGATGCTGCACCGTCTCGAATGCATCCCCTGGTCGCGCGGGGAGGAGGGGGCGGCCGCATGCGACCGCTTCCTGATGGAGCGGTACAAGACGCTGTCGCGTCCCGACGAGATCATCGCGAGCGAGATCGGCGACGCCCGCTTGCTGCGCGCGGCGCTGCGGAGGCGCGGTCAGCCGGCCGTGCGGATCACCGTGCCGCAGCGCGGCATGAAGCGGGACCTGCTCGGGCTTTGCCGGCGCAATCTCGAGGAGACGAAGCGTTCGAAGGCATGAATCGCACGACGGTCCGCCGTTCGTGCGATTTGCATTTTTTTCGCGAATAGGCTTACTTGCACGGGACTAAAGGTCATGTTACAACAGGTGGATAACGAAACGAATGCGATGCGGAGGAGAAGACAGGTGTCTGAACAGGAACGGACGGATGCACGGACCGGCGAGACCGAGCGCCTCGCCGAGGTGATCAGGATCATTGACCGCAAGCTGCTGAAGGAGATGTCCGTACAGGGCGAGCGGCGGGGCGACGTCGTCGGCATTCGCCAGGAATTCTGGGACGATCTGGCGATCAACTTCTCCGACGAGACGGAGCTCGGAGAGACGTGGAGCAGCATCGTGCAGCAGGCCGAGCTGCTGGCGGAGCGCGAGCGGAGCCACAGGGTCGCCTCCGAGGCAGCCGAGCGGCTGGCGCGTCAGCACGACAATCCTTATTTCGCGCGGATCGACTTTGCGGAAAAGACGGAGCAAACGGCGGGCGGTACCGGCGGAAGCGCTGCGGGGGGGACTGCGGAGCCTGAGGTTATCTACATCGGCAGAGCGTCTCTCGTCGGCGAAGACGGAGAGACGTTCTATATTTATGACTGGCGCGCGCCGGTCTCGAGCCTTTTTTACGATCACGAGCCGGGTCCGGCGTCCTATGATACGCCGGGAGGCGAGATCGCGGGCGAGCTGACGCTCAAACGCCAGTTCGTCATACGCGGCGGCCGGCTGCGGCATATGTTCGACACGGACGAGACGATCGGGGACGACATTTTGCAGGCGGTGCTGTCCGAAAAGTCAGACACGGCGATGAAGAGCATCGTCGCCACGATCCAGAAGGAGCAGAACCGGATCATCCGCGACGAGCGCCATCGCCTGATCGTCGTCCAAGGCGCGGCGGGCAGCGGCAAGACTTCAGCCGCTTTGCAGCGCGTCGCCTATCTGCTTTATCGGTACCGGGATAGCCTGACGGCCGAGCAGATCGTGCTTTTTTCGCCGAATCCGGTGTTCAAGGGCTACATCTCCCGCGTCCTGCCTGATCTGGGCGAAGCCAACATGCGCCAGATGACGTTCCGCGAGCTGATCGAGGCGCGGCTCGGCAGGCGGTTCGACGCGGAAGACCTATTCGCGCAGACCGAAGATCTGGCGGCGACCGAAGGCACGCCAGAGGGCGATGCCCGGGCGCGCGCGGTACGGTACAAGGGCTCGGAGCATTTTTTCGAGACGATCGCGGCGTATTTGGATCGCCTCAAGCGGGAAGGCGTCGTCTTCCGGCAGCTCCGCTTCAAGGGCGATACGATCGTGTCCGCCGAAGAGATGAGCAGTCAGTTCTACGTCGAATACGGGGAGGACAGCTTCGGCGACCGGCTGGCCAAGCTGCGCCGGTGGCTGAACGGACGGCTGACCGCTTGGGTGGACGCGCAGCTCAAGGAACCTTGGGTCGAACAAGCCGCCGAGCTGATGGAGGAAGAGGATATTCAACGGGCTTACGTGAGCGTGAGGCGGCAGGGCGGCTTTCACGAGGGCGCGTTCGACGACGAAGACAAGATGACGGAGCTGTTGCTAAGGCAAGCAGCGGAAAACGCGATCGGGCCGCTGCGCCGGGCGGTCAAGGGCTTCCGGTTCATGGACGCTCCGGCCACGTACAGGCAGTTGTTCGTTAGCCGCTCGTTGTTCGCCGCCTGCGCGCCGGACGGGCGCCTGCCCGAGGGTTGGGATTGGATGGCGCAGCGCGTCGAGGACAAGCTCGGCCGCAAGGAGCTGGACCACGAGGACGCGACGCCGCTGCTCTATCTGATGGAGGCGCTCGAAGGCTTCCGCAAGGTCGAAGGCGAAGTGAAGCACCTGTTCGTCGACGAGGCGCAGGATTATTCTCCGTTTCAGGCAGCGTATCTCCGCAGGCGTTTCCCTCGCGCGCGGATGACGGTGCTGGGCGATTTTAACCAGGCGATCTATGCGCAGGCGGAGGACAGCGGCGGCTTCGGAGGCTGGACGCGTCTGGCAGATCCTTCGGACACGGCCGTATGGCGGCTTACGACGAGCTACCGGTCCACGAAGCCGATCGTCGAGCTGTCGAAGCGGATTCTGAAGCCGGAGGACGCTGAAGGGATCCGACCGTTCAACCGCGAAGGGGAGGAGCCCCGGCTGATCCGTTGCCGGGATCGCGCGCATCTGGCGGAGCTGGCGGCGGCGGACGTGACGGCGCTGCTCGCGGCGGGGCACGCCACGATCGGCGTTATTGCCAAGACGGCGCAGGAAGCCGGCGACGCCGGCTCGCTGCTGAAGGAGCAGCTCGGCGAAGACGTGCCGGTGACGCTCGTCAGCGGCGGCTCGGCCAACCTGCCGAAGGGCGTTTCGGTGCTGCCCTCCTATTTGTCCAAGGGCATCGAGTTCGACGCGGTCCTCGTCTGGGACGCTTCGGCGGAGCGGTACGGACAGGAGCGGCACCGCAAGCTTCTATATACGGTGAGCACGCGGGCGCTCCATGTGCTTCATATTTACTACACGGGCGAGCTGTCGCCTTATCTGGTTTAGACGGTAGGCCGGTAAGCGAGCGTCGATGCCGATCATCGCGTACTTTTTATGGCGGTGCGTCGGACGAGGCGTTTTTGCGGAGACTGCATCACGGCAGTCTTCCGTGCGGAAATTCGAGGAGGAACCAACATGCCTGACACGATAGACAAGGACGTCGACCGGTCGATGGGGGAGGCGCGCAGCGTGCTGAAGCGCTTCTTCGGCTACGATGCGTTTCGGCGCGGACAGGAGGAGCTGATCGAAGCGATCTTGAGCGGCCGGGACGCGCTCGGCGTCATGCCGACCGGCGCGGGCAAGTCGATCTGCTATCAAGTGCCCGCGCTCCTGCTGCCCGGCGTGACGATCGTCGTATCGCCGCTGATCTCGCTCATGAAGGACCAGGTGGATGCCTTGAACGCGGCGGGCATCGAGGCGACGCTCATCAACAGCACGCTTTCGGCGAAGGAGACGAACGATCGGCTGCGGGATATTTACTACGGCCACTACAAGCTCGTGTACGTCGCGCCCGAACGGCTTGAGTCGGAGCGCTTCCGCGGCATGCTGCGCCACATCAAGGTGCCGCTCGTCGCCGTCGACGAGGCGCACTGCGTCTCGCAGTGGGGGCACGACTTCCGTCCGAGCTACATGGGGATCTCCCGCATGCTGCAGGATATCGAGCCGCGCCCGGTGATGGCCGCCTTCACGGCGACGGCGACCGACGTCGTCAAGGACGACATCGTCGAGCGGCTCAAGCTGGCTTCGCCGGCCCGCGTCACGACGGGCTACGCGCGGGAGAACCTGTCGCTGTCGGTCGTTAAAAACGCGGACAAGCGGGACTATCTCGTCCGCTACATCCGGGAGCGTGCCGGGCAGTCCGGCATTATCTACGCGGCGACGCGGCGGGAGGTCGAGGGACTTGCCGGATTCTTGACCTCGCTCGGGCTTCCGGCCGGTATGTATCATGCAGGCCTGCCCGAGGAGGAGCGCGCGAGGACCCAGGAGGCGTTCATCCGCGACGATATGCAGCTGATCGTGGCGACCAACGCCTTCGGCATGGGTATCGACAAGTCCAACGTGCGCTACGTCGTGCACTTCAATATGCCGAAAAACCTGGAAGCCTATTACCAGGAAGCCGGGCGCGCTGGACGCGACGGCGAACCCGGGGAGTGCGTCATGCTCTTTTCCGCGCAGGACGTCGTGACGCAGAAGTTTTTTATCGAGCGCAGCGAAGCGGACGACGAGCGCAAGCGGAACGACTACCGGCTGCTGAACGATATGGTGGAATACGCGCACACGTCGGATTGCCTGCAGCGGTCCATCGTGCGGTACTTCGGCCAGGACGGCGGCGAGCCGTGCGGCAGATGCAGCAGCTGTACCGACGAGCGCGAGCTGCGCGACGTCACCGACCAGGCGAAGCTGGTGTTCGCCTGCGTCTCGGCGATGAAGCAGCGCTTCGGCATCACGCTGACGGCCAAGGTGCTGCGCGGCGCGAGCGATGCCAAAGTTCGGCAGTTCGGATTCGACAGCTTGCCCTGGTACGGCAGGCTCGGGAGTTTGTCGGAAAAGGAAATCGTGCAGCTGATCCACGGGCTCGTCGCCGACGGCTACTTGAAGCTGACGGACAGCCAGTACCCGGTGGTTCAGCTGGCGGCCAAGGTCCGCGGCGTCATGAGCGAGGGCGAGCAGGTGTTCCAGCGGATCGAGCCGCAGCAGAGCGGCGGGCGCACGAGCAGCCGTTCGCGCTCGGGCGTCGGCGCGTCGGCATTGCCGCCGGCGGATGCCGAGCTGTTCGAGCGGCTGCGCGAGGTCCGCAAGGCGCTCGCGACGCGCGAAGGCGTGCCGCCGTTCATCATCTTCGGCGACGCCACGCTGCGGGAGATGTGCGCGCTTCGGCCCTCTTCGGAGCACGAGATGCGCCGCGTCAAAGGCGTCGGGGACGCCAAGCTCGAGAAGTACGGCGAAGCGTTCGCGGAGGCGATTCGGGCATACGCGGAAGGCTGAGCGGATAGTCAGGTCAATCTCTACCACCCATAGACAAATTTGTCCTAACACCGCTATAATTACAACAAAATCTAACGACGTGAAGCACACGCCGCTTTCAGGCGCATTCCGGTTTACGACCCGGATGCCGCAGGAAGGCGGCTTTTGTTTTCCCGCCGTAAAAGGAGGCGTGAGCCGGTGTCCCTATTCGAAGAAATGTACGAAGCCTGGCTGAAGTCGCATATCGAGATGGAAACTAATACGCGTCGGAAGGAGCGACTCGAAAAGGGGTTAGGTCACGGTACGATCGAATTTTTGCGAACCATCTGGTTTCCCCGCGTCGGCCATTTCGATCATTTGTATCCGGAGTGGGAGGTTCGCGACTTCGGCGGCGGATACAGGTATGTAGATCTCGCTTATATGCCGGGGGGAGCGAAAGGCGCGATCGAGATACAAGGTTACGGACCGCATGCGAGAGACCTAGACGTAAGACGATTCAAAGACTTATGCAGAAGACATTGTCTTATGGCGTTGGACGGATGGACGTTTTTACCGATCGCTTATCCCTCGATCGTAGAGGATCCCGGCCAATGCCAGCAGCTCGTGCTTGCGTTTATAGGGCATTTTATTTCATCGGATGCTTCCTCCTCGCTCGATTGGCTGGAAGCCGAGACCTTGCGGCTGGCGCGACGCCTGCTGCGGCCGATCAAGCCCTTGGAGCTGGCAGGCCATCTTAGGGTGAGCGACCGACATGCCCGGCGTATTCTTCGCAGGCTCGCAGGGCTGCACCTGCTAGAGCCCGCGAGCGGCAGCGAGCGCGTGCGCGCCTACAGGCTTAGATGCTGAGCACAGAGGGGATTGTGATGCGTTCGCCTGCATGTTCAATATTGCATGAGGTTGCGGTTTGAGGCGCGAACGGACGGATGACCAACATGGGGTTGGGTACTTCGTGACCGGGCAAGCGTCGCTCTCTGCCGCGGCTATGCTAGACAATGGTTTGGGAGCAGGCACTGAAGCTACCGGGTATCCGATGCTGCTCCTTGCCGCGGACCCAGGATCCGCTATTTCACAGTAATCGGCGTATTTAGTGGGGGTACCGGACTCAGGATGCGTTATTCGCGCCAAAGTGGTGGATGAAGTGTGTTGAAAAGCAAAATAGCGGATCTGTGGTCCGCGACAGCGCGAAAAAGCCGCGAAATGCGAATATAGCGGATCTCCTGTCCGCTGCCGCGGTTGAGGAGGCGCCGCGACTAGCTGCTCCGCGGCAGGTGGGAGGCGCTAGGAATAGCGGATCTGTGGTCCGCGACGGTTGAGGAGCAGGCGCAGAGGCACTAGCAGGCATCCAGTGCTGCTCCTTGCCGCGGACCCAGGATCCGCTATTTCACAGTAATCGGCGTTTTTAGTGGGGGTACCGGACTTAGGATGCGTTATTCGCTCCTAAGTGGTGGATGAAGTGTGTTGAAAAGCAAAATAGCGGATTTGTGGTCCGCGACAGCGCGAAAAAGCCGCGAAATGCGAATATAGCGGATCTCCTGTCCGCTGCCGCGGTTGAGGAGGCGCCGCGACTAGCTGCTCCGCGGCAGGTGGGAGGCGCTAGGAATAGCGGATCTGTGATCCGCGACGGTTGAGGAGCTGGCGCTGAGGCACTAGCGGGTATCCGGCGCCGCTCCTTGCCGCGGACCCAGGATCCGCTATTTCACAGTAATCGGCGTATTTAGTGGGGGTACCGGACTCAGGATGCGTTATTCGCTCCAAAGTGGTGGATGAAGTGTGTTGAAAAGCAAAATAGCGGATCTGTGGTCCGCGACAGCGCGAAAAAGCCGCGAAATGCGAAAATAGCGGATCTCCTGTCCGCTGCAACGGTTGAGGAGGCGCCGCGATTAGCTGTTCCGCGGCCCGAGGGAGGCGCAGGGAATAGCGGATCTGTGATCCGCGACGGTTGAGGAGCAGGCGCGACTAGCTGCTCCGCGGCCCGCGGGAGGCGCGATATCGTCGCGGATCGCGGGACCGATACCGGTGCCGGCGATCCAAAGCCGTGCCTCCGCACGCTCATCCACCGCTCTCGCCGACCGACAGGGCTCCGCGGCGGTAAAGGAGGAGGCGGATGTCATCGGATAGACCGTCGGGACATTGGACGATGACCGTCACTTCGGGCGCGTTCGCTTGGGTGCCGGACCTGGCGGGGCCGCGCAGCCATATCCGGTGCAGGCAGAAGCCCGTGCCGAAGCCGACGGTCGCGCCGATCAATCCCCACACGATCGGCCCCCAAGCGAGGCCAAAGCCGGCGGCTACGCCGACGACGGCAAATGCGGTCGCCCACGCCGCGCCCATCTCGACGGCGTCGCTATGCCTGGCTTCGGCATCCGAATCTACGCGCAGATTCATGCCCACCGCCAAAATATGCTTGCGCTCGATCCCGCTCCGTTCGATGTCGTCAAGCGCTTGCTCCAGCTCTAGCGAATGGGCGAAGCATCCGATCAACAGCATCCTCTCTCACCCCGACTCCCTAAATATGACGATCTCGGACCGACCGTACGTTTTTTTCAAATAAGTCCGTTGCTCTTCGCAAAACAGCTTGTTCTGCTCGACGGTTCCCCTGTAGGCATGGTACGCGGCGCCTCCGAGCACGGAGGGCATGAACATGATCCAGTGCTGCGAGAGCATCTCTGTCGAACGGGCGGCGGTGCCGTACGCCAGCTCGAGGCCGGCCGCCAGCGCGTGAGACATCCCGATATGGACCCACCAGCAGAACATGATGTAAAAGCCCAAGCAAAACCGATGATTGTACAACTGTCCGAGTCCGGGGAACAGCAGCGAATAAAAAAAGCCGGTCAGCGGCTTCTTCCGCTCGACATACTGTACCTCCATCGGATGGATCAACATGCGTCGAATAGGCTGCTCGCGCGCCGACAGCGAACGCAGGCGGCCTTGGTATCGCGCGCCGCGATAGCTGTCCCAAACGGCAAACAAATAAATCGTCGCGTAGCCGAACGCCAAGTTGGCGTCGAGCACGGCAGCCGCGTCGTCGAATCGTCCGCAGAACGTATACACGATCGCATCGTTCAGCCCGCTCAGCTTGTTGATCAGCATCTCGCTCAACGTGAACAGGACGCCGCGCGCGTATTGGTTGAGGATGAAGTGCCCGAAGCCCGGAAAAGCCGCCGACCACCATGCGACCATGGCGGGCCGGGGAACGGATGAATACGTGATGCCGAGCATGCTCATGCGAAGAATGGGGTAACGGGTGCGAGCGCTGTCTTTTTTCATGGCGTTAGTTTGCAAATTATTACAGTAATTATGCGTCCTTCCAATGCGGAGTAGAATCGATCCGGCATGGATATACTTGGCACGTTGGCGGTCGAATGGGCGCGGCATCCAATTCGTATACCTGACATCGGGCGGTGAACATCCATGAGCGATACGCAATCGGCAGTCCCACCCGCGATGCTGACAATGGACTTAAGGGAGAATATCGCCTTAATCCGTGCCAAGCTCGGCAACGCGTCGGATTTGCTCGTCAGCGAGCATCGTTCCAAGAGCGGCATCCTGTACGCCGTCTTTTGCATCGACGGCTTGTCCAGTCGTCCCCTCATTCAGGAACATCTGCTCGAAGCGCTAATCGGCTCGGATGCCGACAACGCGCAGCTGCCCGTCCAGGAGGTCAGGACTTCGGACTTGCTGGATGAGGTTTTGATCGCCATCTTGTCCGGCGATACCGCCGTACTGTCCGAGGACTTCGCATGCGCGCGGATCGTCGGCACGAAATTCTGGAATTCGAGATCGGTCGAGGAACCGCAGACCGAGGCGCTCATTCGCGGACCGCGAGACGGCTTTACGGAAGATTTCCGCACCAATACGGCGCTCGTCCGGAGGCGGCTTCGCGATCCGAATTTGCGCTTCGAGACGTTTCAGCTGGGCAGGCGTTCGCGCACTGACGTTGCCGTCGTTTATGTCGAGGGGATCGTCAACGACAAGCTGCTGCAGGAGGTCCGCAGAAGAATCCATACGATCGACGTAGACGAGGTCGCGGGATCGGGCTTCATCGAGCAATGGCTGACGGACAATCAATTGTCACCGTTTCCCCAGATTATGAGCACTGAGCGTCCCGACAAGTTGTCGGCGGCGCTGCTGCAGGGCAAGGTCGGCATTGTCGTAGACAATACGCCGTTCCAGCTCATTTTGCCGATGACGCTATTTTCTTTTTTTCATTCGCCGGAGGATTATTACCAGAATTGGATCATCTCGACGGCGATTCGCGTCATGCGCTTCGGAGCCGCTTTTCTGGCTACGTTCATGCCGGCGTTCTACATCGCCCTCACCGAATTTCATCACGGCATGCTGCCGTCCGAGCTCGCCTTCTCGATCGCGGGCTCCAGAGAGGGCGTGCCGTTCCCGTCGGTCGTGGAGGCGTTCGCGATGGAAGCGACGCTCGAGCTGCTGCGGGAAGCGGGCATCCGGCTGCCCAGGCCGATCGGCCAGACGATCGGAATCGTGGGCGGGCTCGTCATCGGAGAGGCGGCGGTCAGAGCCGGCATCGTCAGCCCGATCATGGTCATCGTCGTCGCCATTACGGCCATCTCTTCGTTTTCTTTGCCTTCCTACACCTTTGCGATCTCGCTGCGTTTGCTGCGTTTTTTGATCATGGTGTCGGCGGCGCTGTTCGGCTTGTACGGCATCGTGCTGGCTTATATAATGCTGAACGTTCATATTGCCAATCTAATGAGCTTCGGGATCCCGTATTCGACGCCTTTCGCGCCGACGTTTCTGGCGGATTGGAAGGATCTCATCTTGCGCGCGCCGCTTAGGCTCTTGTCGGGCCGGCCGAAGATGATGCGCACGAAAGACAAGAATCGTATGAAATAAGCGTAAAAGGCGGCTTTCCATGAAAATATTCGATTACGGGGACAATCAGATCGGATCTCGCGAAGTATCGACGACGGTCTCGTCGATTATGATCGGGATCGGCATTCTAACGCTGCCGAGCCTGCTCGCGAAGCATATTCAGGCTTCCGACGGCTGGGTATCGATCTTGGCGGCGGGTCTCATCGCGGGCGCATGCGGACTCGTCGTCTGCAGGTTGTTGAGGCGATTCCAAGGCGGTACGTTCCATAGCTTCACGGCGCGTATTACGACGAGACCGATCGCTATGCTCATCTCGGCAATTTACGGCGTGTATTTTCTGTTATACGTGGCCTTCGAGGTCCGTTCGATCGCGAGGATTTCCAGGATGTATTTGCTCGAAAATACGCCTACCGCCTTTATCGCGATCGCCTTCTTGCTCGTCGTCGTTTACGGGGTGTCCGGTACGACGGCGGCGGTGATTCGCCTGAATACGATGTTTTTGCCGATCGTGCTGCTCATTTCCGTCGTCGTCCTGCTCTTCGGCATTCAGCTGACGAATGTCGACAATTTGAAGCCCTTTATGACGACCCGTCCGTTCGAGCTCGTTTCGGGGACGAAGGATGCGACCTTCGCCCTTTTGGGCTTCGAAGTGCTGCTGTTCTATGCGCCATTGTTGAAGCCGGCCGTTCGCACCGAAAAGGCGATGCTGATCGGCATCGCGATTCCGGTTGTCCTGTGCCTGCTGACGTACTTATATTCCATCGCGATTTTTACGCAGGCAGCGACCGCGCAGATCTTGTTTCCGACCGTCGAGATCGCGAAGGAGGTCCGCTTGCCGGGCCAATTTTTCGAACGTCTGGAATCGATCTTCTTCACCGTCTGGATCATGACGATCTTCAATACGTCCTGCATGGCGATGGAAGCCAGCGTCTCCTGCCTGCAAGCGATCGCATCCAAGCTCGATAAGCGATGGTGCCTATTGATCTTGTGTCCGGTAGCGTACTTCCTCAACATGCTCCCCGAGACCATGATGCAATACAAAATGCTCGGCTCCGTCATCAGCACGATCGGATACGGGACCGCCGCAGCGATCCCTATCATCTTGTTGGCGGTGGCGCGGCTTAGGGGAGGCGGCAGCGTTGGTTAGCCCGCGGAGGCTGCGCGCGCCGCTGCTGGCCGTCGTATTCGCGCTGCTCGCGAACGGCTGCTGGGACCGCGTCGAGATCAACAACCGCGGCTTCGTGGCGGGCGTGTCCATCGATACGCTGCCTGCGGAGGACGGTACGGAGGAACGGGCGAAGTCTGCCGCGCCTTACCGAATCTGCTACCAGATCGTCGTGCCCGGCGGACAGAGCGGCGACGGAGAAAGCTCAAAAGGAAGCACCGGCTATTCGAATCTATGCGGCAAGGCTGCGAGCTTGTCCGCGTTCCACCAATATGCGACAGACAAGCTCAGCAGGCCGCCTTTTTACGATCATCTCAAGGTCATTCTGGTCTCCGATCAGGTCGCCCGCAAGGGCACCGGCTTCGCGGACATGCTCGATTTTTTCATGAGAGGCGCAGGCGTCCGGCGATCCATCAAGATATTGGTCGCCAAGGGCAACGCGAGCGAGGCGCTCAATTCCGAATCGCCTAACGAGGGACTGCCGGCCAGCGATATCGAGAAAATCTCCGGCAACCGCAGCAGCTTGGAAAAGCTCCCCGCTACGCAAATCGGCTTCATCCACGAGCGGTTCATGAACGAAACGAGTTATGCGGTTCAGTCGCTGGAGACCAGCGACAAATCCGTGCTCGTATCCGGAAGCGCGATTTTCGACGGCAAGACGAACCGCCAGTGGGGGGCGCTGAATCCGAGACAAACGACCGGATTGAATTTCCTGCGCGGATACCATATGAGGGGCATGATCACGTTGGAATCGGCGGGATCGAGCATCTCCCTGAACATCTACGAGATCAAATCGCGCATACGCGCCGATGTACGGGATCCGGAACACATCCGCTTTGAAGCCACCATCAATGTCGTCGTCGGCATTCGCGAGTCTTCTGGCACCATCGATCTGGTGCAGAAGACCGTGATGGACCGGATCCAGCACGATGCCGCTTCCGAGATCGAATCGATGATCGAGGACGCGGTCGACGCCCTGCAGCACGACATCGGCAAGGACGCGCTAGGTCTCGGCGAAGAATTGAAGCAGAATCATCCCCGCACGTGGGAAAAAGTGAAAAGCGATTGGGATCAGGGCAAAATGCTGCTGTCCGCTTGCGAAGTCAGGGCGCATGCGACGGTCGGCATTCGCTTGACCGGCACCGTCGACCAGACGGAGCGGGGATAATCTTGTCAAGGAGAGGATACGCATGCTGTGGACCGGAGAGACGCTGATCGGACTTTTCCTTAGCGCGGCCGTTCCGTACGGGGCGGGCAAACTGAACCGTTTTCTGAAAGAGAAGTCGGATCCGCCATGGAAAAAGAAGCCTTAGCGCGTCTTGCCCGCAATGCCCGTCTGGCATACAATTGGATTAGCCAAAAGCGGGAAGCGGGGGAAAACGACAGCATGAACAGGGGAGTTAGCGTCCTCCTCGCGGCTTTGCTGCTGCTGCCTGCCGGCGGATGCGCGATCTCTTCTTCGCCCGCATCGTCGTCGAAGGTCGGCGAGGGCAATGTCCAATGGGCATTCACGCAGGGAGACCAGCACCCGGAAAAGCTATTGATCGACGTCATTCAAGGGGCCAAGGAGACGCTTGACGTCGCGATCTACAGCCTGACCTACCCGGACATCGTCGCGGCTATCCGCGACGCCCATCGTCGCGGCGTCGCCGTTCGCCTGCTCACGGACCGGATCCAGGCATCGGGCAAGACGCAGAAGGAAGCGCTTAAGCTGCTCGGCAGCGCGGGCATTCCGATCAAGATAAACAGCCACAGCGGACTGATGCATCTGAAAATGACGGTGGCCGACCGGCAGGTGGCGACGACGGGCTCGTTCAACTACTCCAAAGCGGCGAGCACGACAAACGACGAGATGCTGGTCGTCCTGCACGACGAGACGGCGGCCGCGTCGTTCGAGGAAGCGTTCGAGCGCGCCTGGAACGATCGCGACGGATACGAGACGTTGTCCGCGGCCATCGCCGAGGACGAATCGCCGGCCCAAGGAGAGCAAGAGACGTCCGCCCAGCAGCCGGATGCGGAGAAGGACGGCGCGGAAGCGCAGGTCGAGGCTTGCAAATCGCCTCAGATCAAAGGCAATATCAACGCCAAGGGAGACAAGCTCTACCATGTGCCCGGCGGCAAAAGCTACGATCGTACGAAGCCCGAGCAATGGTTCTGCACGGAGGCGGAAGCCGAAGCGGCCGGATTCCGCAAGGCGGCGGGTTAAGATGGTTAGACTACGACAGCATTCAAGACAGGGAGGCTCGCTATGAAGTTTTCGTTATGTATCGGCGCATATCCGGGAGAAGACGAGGTCTATCATCTCGAGAAAGTGAAAGCGCTCGGATTTCACGGCTTGGAGTACTACGCTTGGTGGCAGCTCGACGATCTGAAGCGCACGGCGCGAGCCCAGGAAAGGATCGGCGTCGGCATCGTCGCGACATGCACGCCGTTCATCAGTCTCGTCGACGAGTCGATGCGCAGCGATTATCTGGACGGGATCAGCCGGACGATCGAGGCCTGCAAGACGCTTGGCACCCGGTCGATCATCTCCCAAACCGGCAACGAACTGGACGGCGTGCCGCGAGAGATTCAGCAGCGCGCGATGGTCGAGACGCTGAAGCGGGCGGCGCCGCTGCTCGAGGCGGCGGACATCGTGCTGGAGCTCGAGCCGCTCAACGGGCTGGTCGATCACAAAGGCCACTACTTGCAGCGCTCCGACGAGGGCGCGGAGATCGTGGACAAGGTCGGCAGCAGCCACGTCAAGCTGGTGTTCGACGTCTATCATCAGCAAATCACCGAAGGCAACGTCATTCGCAATGCGACGGCGTACCGCCACCGGATCAACCACTATCATATCGCGGACAACCCCGGCCGCCATCAGCCCGGCACCGGCGAACTGAACTACGTCAATATTTTAAGAGCGATCAAGGAGACGGGCTTCGAGGGCTACGTCGGACTCGAATGCGGATTCACGGTCGATCCGGACGAAGCGGTCGAGCAATTCCACGAGGAAGTCATCGCCCGAATCGGGTAATATAAGTTTACATCGGCGCATACCGCCCCCGAATTTGGCTATTCTAGCCAACGGGGGCGTTTTTCGTATTATCAGGTCAGCCAGAATTTCTGGTTGGCCTTTTTACATGGCCGGTTTAAGATGGCGGTAGCCGGGAGAACGAGGGCGTTT